>OY759675.1:0-4243401 GCA_963662515.1 Sedimentisphaerales bacterium | reverse complement strand
AAATGCCCTGTCGGAGCGAATGGAAGTAGAGGTAAGTCGCGATGGTAAGATATATCGCATAGAGTTCAAGAAGGGTGTTACTACTAATCCGATCCGAGAAGTTGGTGTATCTACTTCGACCGGTACGCGTACCACCTTTAAGCCAGACGCTACTATATTTCCTGTGGTTGAATTCCGCTATGATATGCTGGAGACCAGGCTGCGTGAACTGGCCTATTTGAATGCCGGTGTTAAGATCAATCTGACAGATGAAAGAGATGGTCGTAAAGAGACCTATCATTATGAAGATGGTCTGGCTCAGTTCGTACTGCATCTGGGCGAGGGCAAAGAGCTGCTGCATAAAGATGTGATCCAGATCAAGCGAGAAGATGAGCAAAGTGGTTTGGTCTGTGAAATTGCCATGCAGTATAATGCCGGCTATACCGAAAATGTTGTAGCCTTTGCCAATAATATTCACAATATTGATGGTGGTACTCATATCACCGGCTTCAGGTCTGCTCTTACCCGCACGATGAATAATTATGCCAAGAACAGTCAGATCGCCAAAGGTACTTTACCGGGTGGTGATGACTGGCGTGAGGGTTTGATCGCAATAGTGTCAGTGAAAGTGCCGGACCCGCAATTTGAAGCCCAGACCAAGGTTCGTTTAATGAACCCTGAAGTAAGCGGCTTTGTCGAAAATGTAGTTAATCAGCTTTTAGCACAATATCTGGAAGAACACCCCGATATTGCCAAAAATATAGTGCGTAAAGGCGTGCAGGCCGCCGAAGCGAGGGCTGCGGCGCGCAAAGCGCGTGAGCTTACCCGTCGTAAGGGAGCGTTAAGTGGCGGTCATTTACCTGGTAAACTCAGTGATTGTTCCAGCCGCCAGGTTGAGCATACCGAGTTATACTTAGTGGAAGGTAATTCGGCGGGCGGCTCAGCCAAAGAAGGGCGTGACCGTAAGTTCCAGGCTATTCTGGCACTCAAGGGTAAGATCCTCAATGTGGAAAAGGCCCGTCTGGATAAAATGCTCAGCCATGAGGAAATCAGAACGATCATTTCGGCTTTAGGTACCGGTATCGGAGTAGATGATTTCAATTTTGACAAACGCCGTTATGGTAAAGTGGTTATCATGACAGATGCTGATATTGACGGTGCTCATATTCGCACTCTGTTACTAACCTTCTTCTTCCGCCACATGAAAGAGCTTATTGACAGAGATGCTCTTTATATTGCCCTGCCGCCATTATTTGAGATCTCTCGCCGCGGCAATAAGAAGTATGTATTAAGCGAACGGGAGATGACCGAGTATCTTAATGAGGCCGGCCTGAAAAACTGTTCTCTTCTTATTCGTACACCAGGAGAGGCCGATAAGGTTATTGCCGGCGATGAGTTTAAGCATTTACTGAGTCTTTTAACTCAGTCGGAAGAGCATTTTAAGATATTCACAAAACGCGGTATTTGTCCGCGTGAGTTCTTTAGTCAGTTTGCCGATGACCCACGCGGTCTGCCTGAGTTCCGTATTTCTGTTGGTACACAGGATACTTACTACTATAATGAAACGGAATATTCAGCCCATAAATTACAGTTGAAAGAGCAGAAGGATGCAAACCCTGAGTTTGATTACAGCTTCTGTGAAATGTATGAAGCGCGTGAGATGAATATGCTCAAGCCTAAGCTCGCAGAGTATAATATTTCATTCAAGGATTATTTGCGTCAGGAAGAGCAGACAGTTGCCGGCGAACATATAGCCACTCGTTTTGCATTGATAAATGATGAAGGAGAAGATTCTCATTCAGTTGATATACCTAACCCACAAGGTATTATGCAGGGTATTCGTGACCTTGGTAGCAAGGGCATTGAGATCAAACGCTTCAAAGGTCTGGGTGAAATGAATGCTGAAGAACTCTGGTCAACAACAATGGATCCCCAGAGAAGAACTTTATTAAAGGTACAGATGGAAGATGCTGTTGAGGCAGACCGTCTCTTCTCCATTCTAATGGGTGATAATGTTGAACAGCGCCGTAACTTTATCCAGGAACATGCTCTGGAAGTTAAAAATCTTGATGTCTAAAGATTGTAATAGAGCTTTTGAGATCGAAATAAGTAAGTTGAATTATCTATGGGTCCGCTATGCGGACTCATATTTTTTTAAAACTATCGTGCATAATTTTCCGGGTCAGTCGGTTTGAAGAAAATTATCATAATACAGAAATAGACCAGGGTCATGCAAAATGGCACTGCCCAGAAGTAGCGGAAATTTACTATGCCATCAAACTTGAACCAATCGAGACACTGCCCGGCCATAATACTGCCAAGCAGGCTGGCGAACCCGGCATTAAGCATACTGAAAAGCTGATGGGCACTGCTGCGGGTTTCGCTGGTAGTATAATTTTCCATAAAAACAAAGGTTGTGGTAACAAACAGTGAATAAGAAAAGCCATGACAAAAAACAGCGGAACTGACCAGCCAGAGATTGCCGCCGAGCATCAAGCCGCCGCAACGCCACAATTCTGTAAGCAGCCCTAAAAACAGTACTGTCTTACAGCCGAATCTCTTTATCATACCACTTAGTATCAGCAGGCCGATAACCTCAGGTATCTGCCCTATAGCCATCAGGGGCATAATATGTTCTTCTTGAACATTTATAGCTTTGAGGTAAATAGAAGCACCAACATAATAATATTTACCCACAGCGGAAATAATAAAAAATCCAATTGCCACCAGCAGCATTCTTTTATTGCAAAATACTTTAAGTGCGGAAAAAGATATGCCACGCGGACCGCTGGCTGTATGCAGGGGACGCTTAGGCATAGTCAGGACATATACCGCCAGAAAAGCAGAGGTAAGCGATGCCAGGGTAAAGCAATCGGGCAGCCTTTCGGGTCGGTAGTGACCAGACCCATCTCGCAGCCAAAGATAACTGAAGGCTACTCCTACAACTATCCAGGCTATTGTTCCCCAAACGCGGATAAAACCAAATTTACTTTTTGAATCGGGTAAATGGTGGAAGGCAATCGCATTTGATAAACCCAGGGTTGGGCCAAAAGCAGCATAGTATAAAATATAAAGGAAAAGCACATCATGAAAATCTGTGGCATAGCGGATAAAATACATGGCAATAGCCGCAATAGCCTGACAGATAACAAAGAGCCGTTCGGCACTGATAAATCGATCTACGATCAGAGCTCCGATAGTAGGAGTAACAAAAGCACTTATCGACATAGCCGCATTTATAAAACCAGTCTGCTTACCGCTGAAATGCAGGATGCTATTCATATACATACTCATGATCGGCAAGACAGCACCATAGGCGACATAAAGCAGGAACATAAGAGTACACATACGAGGCATGATCAGGGGAGATGTTTTATTTTCGGTTAACATAATGGTAACTCATTTTGCAGGAGCGGCAGGGGGTATATCGCTATTATTCTTTTCAGTAGATGACTAATCCTTATTGGCCAGATAATAACTATCAATGCCAAGATTACCGGCATCACGAGTATCATTCACCAGTTTATCTACAGCTTCATTCCCGGCAATACCGACATGGGCTTTAACCCAGTTGAAATTTATATCATGCTCTTCTATGAGGTCCAATAACTCGCCCCATAAGTCTGGATTCAATGCTTTTTCACGATTGTTTTTTCCTTTACGCCAGCCATTAGACCGCCAGTTAGCGGCCCAGCCTTTGGTAATTGAGTTAAAAACATATTGAGAATCAGTATATAGTCTGACCCGGCAGCGTCTTTTAAGTGCTTTTAATCCCTGGATAACCGCCATGATCTCCATACGGTTATTAGTGGTAAGCTGGAAGCCGCCGGACACTTTTTTTGTCTTATCCCCACATCTGAGAATCGCTCCCCAGGCACCCGGGCCGGGATTAGGTGAGCAGCCGCCATCAGTATAAATTATAACTTCTGTAAGTTCCTGAGTTTGAGTCATTATTCCTTATCTTTCCTTTATCTTCAAATCTTAGCGGGGCGTATTGTAACATGATTAACTCTGGTATTAAAGCGGAAAGTTGGTGTTGCAGTTCTAAGCCGGGAGGCTGGCCAGTCTGGAAATATCTGTGTTAAACTATAGAGTGCTATCAGGGAGATATTGTTTTTAGCATCTAACTGGACTATAATATATATTATACACAGGAGGTGTATTAAATAAAATGATGACGACAATAGCTATTAAAACTCATAAACGCTGTGATATGCTGAACATAACCGAGCAAGTCCGCCAGATAGTGCAGGTGTCCGGGGTAGAAAATGGTCTGGCGGTCATACATGTGCCCCATACTACCGCAGCGGTAACGATCAATGAAAATGCAGATCCAGATGTGGTGCATGATATTTTACTCACCCTTGATGAGATGTATCCCAAAGACCGCAAGGGCTATCAGCATGAAGAAGGTAATAGTGATGCCCATATAAAGTCGTCGCTGTTTGGGGCAACTCAGACAGTGATAATAGAAAACGGCGATCTGGTTTTAGGAACCTGGCAGGGTATTTTCTTTTGTGAGTTTGATGGTCCCCGTAATCGAAGTTGTATAGTCAAGATAATGGGTGAGTAAATCATACCATACTGAAATTGATCGCCGGCTATGACAGTAAATTAACAAGTTATGCCAGGTATCTCTTAATACAAATCAAGGGTTTATTGAGAGACGCATTGTGATGTGTCTCTATGGAAGATGAATATTAAAACAACTGCAAAAAAAATCGTACCTCCTTTACCTATGACCTTATCCGAGATGCGTTCTCGTGGTTGGGAACAGGCAGATATAATCTTAGTTACTGGCGATGCTTATATTGACCATCCATCTTTTGGTGTTGCCCTTATTGGCCGCTGGCTGGAGAAGCACGGCTATAAAGTGGCGGTGTTGGCTCAGCCTGATTGGAAAACGGTAGCTGATTTCCAGAAGTTGGGTGCTCCCCGTTTATTCTGGGGTATCACCGGCGGGTCGGTTGATTCCCGACTGAATAATTATTCTTCGATGGGGCACCGCCGAGGTCAGGATAGTTTCTCACCCGGCGGAGTTGAGGGCCTGCGCCCTGATAAGCCGCTGGCTGCCTATGGCACACGAGTACGAGAGGCGTATAAAGATGTGCCGGTTATTATTGGCGGGCTGGAAGCGTCCTTAAGGCGATTGGTGCATTATGACTATATCGAAGATAAGATTAAGCGTTCAATTCTTATTGATGCCAAGGCTGATCTGCTGGTCTTTGGTATGGGTGAGATGCAGATATTGGAAATAGCCAACAGGTTATCCACAGGTTCTACAGTTGAGCAGATTACTGATATCCCCGGCACCGCCTGGCCGGTTACACGCGGCAGAGTTGTCCCGGATAATGCTGTTGAAATTCCCGGCGCTATGGAGCAGGACAAGAACCGCGATCAGGTGATCGTTGCTCATAAACTTTATCATGAGCAGGCGAACCCTTATGGTAAGCCGGTGGTGCAGGAGCAGAACCCAGGTAAGATCGTAGTTAATCCGCCGGCCTTGCCGCTGACCGGTCAACAGATGGACGAAGTGTATAATATGGACTTTTCCAGGCGCTGGCATCCGCTCTATGATAAAATCGGCGGCGTGCCTGCATTGGAGCCGATACAGTTTTCTATTACCTCGCATCGCGGCTGCTTTGGCGGATGCAATTTCTGTTCATTGTATTATCACCAGGGAAAGATCATCAGTTCTCGTTCAATAGAATCTATTTTGACAGAGGCTGATAAGTTGCTGGCCCATCCTGATTTTAAAGGAACAATATCTGATATAGGTGGGCCATCGGCCAATATGTACGGCATGAAATGCGGTTGCGATACACCGTGCCGACGCAGCAGTTGTTTATTCCCATCTATATGTAAGAATCTGATCGCTGATGACAGTGCCGCAGTTGAACTTCTGGAAAAGGTGGTCAAATGGCAGGAGAGTCAGAAGCGAAAGGTTAATGTATTTATTGCTTCTGGTGTTCGGCATGATCTTCTGCTGCATAGTACAAAGCACAGTAAACGCAAGAGCCGTTATGCCGAATTACTCGTTGGCCATTTTACCGGTGGCCATCTCAAACTGGCCCCAGAGCATATCGACCCGGAAGTGTTGCGGCTAATGGGTAAACCATCTTTTTCTCTTTTTGAAGAATTTGAAGAGGTGTTTGAACGACTGTCTCTTAAAGCCGGCAAGAAACAATACATTGTCCCTTATTTCATCAGTGCCCACCCCGGCAGCACAACAGAACATGCGCAAAGATTATATAAATATCTCGAAGCAAGAAACTGGAAACTCAGACAGGTGCAAGATTTTACTCCTGTGCCTCTTACTCAGGCAACAGCCGTTTTTGTAAGTGGTAAAGATGAGCAGGGTAGAAAGGTTTACATTGCCCGCGGCCGACAGGAGAAAAAAACACAGATGGCATATCTGAAATATCATGAGCAGGGCAATAGAGATTTGGTCAGGGGCAAAGGCAAGTCCCGGCCTCGCAGACGATAAGAATATTTACATCGCGCGTGTTATCTTACGGCATATAATTGGGGTCTGGACTGTCGTCATTGTCCAGATCGGCAAATTCGAGTATAGTACGGGTAGTCTCTTCGGCCATCTCACTTAATATTTTGTTTGTCTGAATGAGTATATCAGCAATATCCAGCGGCTTATCTAATATATCTTCAAAGAGAGTTACTGTACGATTGTATTCGCTTTGAACATCACTGAACAATTGCTCTGTGCCGGTGGTGTCAAGGTTAAATACCTTGCGACAATAAGTGCTCAATTCCAGGTCTTCGGCGCAAATTTCTTTCGGGTCATTGAATGAGAGCATACCGGAGAAGTAAGCTATCTGGTATAATTTCATCTCGGATGTTTTGGCTGGAGCCAATGTTCTTTTAGTATGGTGCATTGATATCGGACCAACTAAAACTGTTGGCAGATTCCAGATGCGAGCCAAAAAGCCAGCCGCCTCGATATGGTTTATATTAAAAAGCTGCTTTTCCTTATTATACAGAGCGTAGTGCGACAGGTTCTTATCACTCCATAGTTTGGCATAAGGCTCACCAATCGCCTGTAATAACAACATAACACCGCTGTCTTGTAATAAACCTGTCAGAAATGCCTCTTCTTTTACTTCCGGACAAAATCTCTCACCTAACTGTCGGCCAACTATAGCACGGATCAGGCATTGATTCCAGAATAGATTTTGATTGAACCCGGCACTTTCAAACTGACGAAGTGAACTAAGCAGATTATATCCCAGGGCAACAGAGCGAACATACTTAAGCCCCAATGCTGAAACAGCTCGTTCTACTGTGGTCGCCTTCTGACGCAGGCCATAAAAAGCCGAGTTTGCCACATGCAGCAGTCGGGTAGCCATTCCCTGATCAGATTCGATCACAGATGCGAAATCTGAAAAGCTGGCGTTGTCATTCCGACAGAGTTCCAATAACTTTTGGGCCACAGCGGGCAAGGTTGGTACTTTCCCTTTTTTGACCAGTAATTTCAATGCCAGCCTATAATCTGTTGTATCAGTTGTCGTCATTATAAAACACCTTCATTTTCCTGATAATATATCTTTCTCCACCGTAAAAATTAATCGGGTATATGGAAGTGATAGTTAAATAAAATCGTAAAAATAAAGATAAGTTTATAGTCTTATAATAAAAAGGTTGGATTGTTGGTCAACTTTGGCGATTAAGTCTTTCAAAAAGTGCCCTGGTACCTTCCTGCGAATTGGTTTCAAAGAAAGCAGCTCCAATTACAAACAGGTCTTTGGTAACTTCCTGAACTCTTTTAATTTTACCCAGTAGGCACACCGGTTCATTAGAATTGCCGATATAGACCTTAGCCAGAACTATCTGGTTAATCTCAAACGGCTTATAGCTCATGAAACCCATTCCTGATTGAGATATATTATGCATGATGACATCATGACTTGACTGTATGGTCCATTTTTCATTTTTCAGATAGAGTATTTCAGCTGTGCCTTTGCAGCGAAAAAAGAATCGCTGATGCCGGCGACCACTGGGGTTCATCTTTTTATTTTCAGAGTCAACACTCATCAGACTGAACAAAGACAGTTTTGCTTTATTTTCAGCCTCACCCAATAATACGGTGTTTGCATAGGCGATGAAGCTATTAAGCATATCAGAGTCAAACTTACCTGAATATTGAGTTTCTAATAATTCGATGGCCTGAATAATACTTTGCTTTTCATTTTTGTAGGAATATTCGCTGGTCAGTTGCTCAAAGGTATAGGCAAGCCCGGCTAATTGCCCGACCAAAGAAATATCATTTCCTTTTAAACCGTATGGATAACCAGAACCATCTATCCGTTCATGATGCTCAGCTACTATACTGATAATTTCCATTGGCACATTATTCAGCGAATCCAGATGTTTTAGTCCCAATTCAACATGCGAGCGAATCATAGCCGGAGTGCGGTTTTCTTTAGGCAAATGTATTTTACCAATATCATGCAGTAATGCTCCTGCTCCCATTGTACTCAAGGCTTTTTTGTCGGTAAGCCCCAGCTTAGTTGCAAAGCCCTGCATGATCGAAGCCATTTTCACCAGATGGGCGGCATCTTCCGGGTCTTTTGTACACAGCTTATACACATCTTTAAGTGACATGCCGGCCATCATTAACTGGGCATTGCAGTCAGCGTTTGTAATGGTTCGTTCCAGATCTTTATCATCTGGTAATGTGTGATTGAGTTTATTAGTCAGGCCGATTGCAGTCTCATGCATTATCTGCTGCTTTTCAGCAATGCTTATGCTATTATCTTTTATTGTATCCAGAAGGCAGTCGCCCATAAGGTCAAAAAATCTTGATTTGTCGGCACTGCTGATAAATACATATTTTACATCAGAGGCCAGTAGTCTTTTGCGATCTTCATTGGAAAAACCCAGACCATTACTGCTGTAAAGGCAATACTCGTTATCGGACTTTATATAGGTAGGGATCTTGGCCAACTGTTTAGCATCTACATGCTTGAGGGGGACAGGTACGAAGGCTTTTTCCTGTTCGGCCGGGTCTGAGCCTTTCGTCTGATCGTCCGATAATATATTAGGGCTATTGTCCATTGCACGCCTTTTGCCATTTGTACTTTATGTCAGCCCAGATCTTTTTGCCGACATAATTATGTTATGCCCTGCTGAATTCCATGTTTATATTGGCAATATCGAATTAATATAAGAGCCACTTAATAATTAAAATAAAAAACTCACTTAGAGCATGAATCGCTCAGAGTGAGTTTAAAGTGAATATTATTTCTTATTAAGTTTATAGGACTTTTTAAAGATTCAGGTCAACACCTTTTTCTTTCCAGAGATTTATCAGTTTTTTCATTTCTTCTAATGCCAGTGAGAGCCTGGCTGAAGTGTCTGTAAGCGACTCGTATAATTTCGGGTCATTAAGTAATCTGTCAATAGTACCTTCGCCATCAACTGCTTTGAGCATGACGGTATTGAAAGACTTAAGGGCAGTGGCCAATTCATCAGCAACTACCTGGGTTTTTTCGCCCAGAGGAGCAAACGAATCTGACAGACGGGTGACCTGGGTGTCGATGTTATTTACTACCTGGTCAGATCGGTCAGCAAGTTTATCAGCCTTGGCAATTACCCCACGCAGTTCTGTGCTGCCCTGAGACAGTTCGCTTATCATATTGGCTATATTAGCCTGATTGTCAGGGTTACCAATGATCGTATTGAGGTTACGCAAAGTCTCATCGAAACGCATAATTGCAGTTGTCAGGTTAGCGTTAATATTTTTATTTTCATTGTCAGCATCTTCCGGAGTAATTGCATTTAGCTGACTGCGGACACTTTGTGAGAGCAGGTCAAGCGACTCGATCAGGTTGTCTAGTTTCTGTTGGGTTGTTTCAGAGATAAACTGACTGCCCTCAGAGATAACACCAAAAAGCTCACTGCCATCAGTAAGAAAACTATCAGACGGATGAGCAGGCAAGGACAGTTCGATGTAGCTGGAGCCCAACCCGCGCTGGAAGATCTTGGGTGTTATATTGTCGGGTATCTGGTAATTCTTAGCTATGGTGATAACGACAATGGCATTAAATTCCATCGGGGCCGTTTCAGCCCGGCCTGGCCGCAGAGCCGGCGGCATAACTTCGATTACTTTACCGACCGAAAAGCCGCGAAAATAAACCGCAGAATTTTCCTGTATGCCCGGCACTTCCGGGAAACATATTTTTATCTGGTTAGCGTCCATCTTACTGACAAAGCCGGGCAGGTCACCAAATTTAAAAACCATCCAGCTAAAACACAGAAGGCTGATAAAGGCAAATAAGCCAACTATTGTATCTCTCCGTTTATGTTCCATTTTATTCTCGTAACAGGCACCGACATAGCGGTTTTATGGAGGGTGCTCTTAACCAATTATCGTACCGCTGGTTAAATGCTATTAACAGTTTTATACCGTTTACTCAAAGCGATTATAACAGCTGAGATAACCAAGTGCAATTTATAAAATTGATAACTTACTGATGGGGTAAATAAGGCCGGAGTCTGTCTGATATTCAAATACACAGCAGACCGACTATATGGTCGGCCTGCTGTCGGCATGGTAACCTTTCGTAATGCGTACCCTGTGGAGTGATTGTCAGAAGATCAAACCACTTGTTGCCCCATTGGCAAAGCCATGCCGGTTACGGTCAGGTCAGTAAGTGAAAGCAAGAGTGTGCAGCGAAAATAGAACACTTACTGCCGATAGTATTATCCTAATACCAGACCGTTACTATTAAATGTGATTCGGTCTTTTTTCCCTCAACTAAGCCGACAGTAGAATTGGAAAATTTTATTTCTATGTCAGGATTGGCATCAAGCCAGTCATTAATAAAATCTTCCATATATTCCATAGCGTTTTCACTGAGCCGCGAATGGAATACCCTCATTCGACAGGCACCATTGCCATTAACAACTGGGGTACGCCGCCACTTGTGGTCTTTTTTATGAGTTTCAGCTGAGCCAAAAGCCTTGATCTGTGATGAGCCCATTACTCCGACTTTATCACTGGTACCGGCAGAAGCGCCCAGGTCGAGATGGATCTTTTCTTCATTGTCAGGTACTATCTCTGGAAATTTACATACCGGACACTGGATCTTATCGCCTATCATTGAAGCTGGAGCTTCAAGATGTTCATTACACTGACTGCACTTGAAGTATATCATAATACCACCTGAGATATTTACCTGTATGCTATCATTAAAACCTGGTTTCCCAGGGGAAAGAGAAGGAATTATAGCGAACTTTTAAAAATAACTACAGGGCGTTATAAATTGTAATTGATCCGAACTATGAAATTATTATAGACAACCAATAAATTATAACACTTCAGGTGTTTTAGACAATGCTTAAAATTGAAAACGGTGTAAATTATTTTTCCAGCAGATCGTTCCACTGCTGTTTGTCATTTATCTGATTAAGTTTATTTTCTAATATATCTTTGGCCTGGTCCAGGTCACCGGTTTTAAGATGACAATACATCAATCCCGTAAGGGCTTTGCGATGGTCGGGGTATTGGGCCAGGAATATATCAAAATTTGCTTTGGCTTGCTGATATTTGCCTTGCAGGGATAAGACATCAGCTAAATGATAATAGGTTGGGTAGTAATTGGGTTCCATAGAGACAACCTGTTCATAGAGCAGGCGGGCACGGTCATATTCACCCCGTTGATAGGCTTCATGCCCAAGTTCCAGGTAGCTCAAAGCCCGACCGGCAAGTGCCTGAGGTTTGGACGGTGCTTTTGTCGGTATTTGCTCTCCATCAGGGATAATATTTACTGCCGGCTGAATATAGGCCCGCTGATCAACATAGTTCTCATTACTATTATTCGTCTCATTTTTTGGCATCTCTCCGCCAGGAATACCGTTATAATGCAGGGGTTCAGCCATATTATTGACCGGAATCTGCTTGAGATTCTGCTCAGTCTGAGCAGGGGGCATCGATAGCTCCATTGCCGGTGTGTTATTGTCTGGCTGTTGTGGTGAAGCTATTGGCTGGCTTGGGCTGCTGATGGCATAAGTATCCTTATTATATGGGTTTGTTGCCATAAATCTCTCGCCCTGACCGATATTTACCAGTTGAGATATTTTCTCCTGCACATTACCCGCGGCATCCCGGCATACCAGTTTGAAGCATACCGGTCCTTTTACATATTGTGGGACAAGCCAGGTAAAGCTGTCAAAGGCTTTGAACGAAATACCTACAGGTTTGAATTGGGTTTCGCCTGATTCTACCCAGTATAGTTCAGCTGGCTGATCACCCAGGAAGCTGTCAAAGGCATTCCATTGTAATATTATCTGACGGCCGCCAGAGGTATTGGTCTGGACTATTGGGTCATGCAGAAATATCTGAGGTGCGGTGTAATCGATAAATAAAGTCGTTTGAGCCGGCACGCTGGCAGGTATCGGGCTGTTATTGTCCTGTGATACTGCTCCGCCTTCATAGTATCTTTTTCCATTTACATCAACAGGTACTACCAAAAATCGCCACACGCCTTCGCTGGAGACCTGAAAATCAACCGGTGGTGTGCGGTCCAGATCATAATCGTAAAGCTGCCAGGGGCCGCTTGTGCCTCGGCCGCACCAGAGCTCAATCCGGCTGATGTATTTCAATGATTCGGGATCCAACTGATAATTTATGGAAAAGCGGTTAGCTCTGACTATGGGCAGATTGGATGGGTTGAAAACTGTATCTGCTTGTGATATAGTATGTTGTGAAACAGTAGCATAGCTCGGTAAGGCAGGAGTATTCAGAAAATCATCTCCGGCAAAACCTACCGCAGATAACAATGCCATCGCTGCAACAGGGAGAAATGATATTTTGTTATGCCTGTCCATGGCCGAACCCTTTCCGTACTACTAACAGAGCAACTGCAAGATATTTACCCATTGTCGGCAGAGCTCTGTCACGCTAAAAGCAAACTACAGCGTAATATCTGTAATTATCAACGCAACAACAACTTAGATTTTAGTAGAACAAAGAGAAACTGTCCAATAAATTTTTGCACTTTCAACTGTTTCGACTATAGGGCCAGTTAATCTTTAAAAATAACCATTTTTATTCTTTAAGACATTGAAAGGTCTTATAACAATCTTAAATTATGTAAAAGAACAATGGTTAGCCATAATATTATTAAAATTATTATATCCAAACCGGCTGAATTTTAACAAATAGTAAAACAGATATGAGTAGTTGAGTGATTCTATTTTGCTATTATTTAGAAAAAAAACAACAAATGCGATCTGAATTACCCAAAAACTAATTTTGCTTTTTTGTGTGCCTTGAACCCTTACATAGTCATATTGTCTGGCCATAAATACGATATATCAATGGAGAATTGTACCTGTAGTTAGATATGGGTTAGCATTTTTTGGCCTTAAGGCCTGTGAGAAATGTGTTTTGCGAATAAAGACAGAAAAAATAATAATACTATTAATAATGCTGTTGGTAAATTTTACTGACGCAGTAGAAGATAGTAATTCCCTGATAATTGGTCAGCCGACTGATATTTTGACCCCAGCCCAGCGTCTCTGGCTCGCAGAGCATCCTGATATAAGAATAGGTATGGACCCGGTTTATGAGCCGCTGATAATAATGCAAGAAGATGGTTCGGTATCAGGTATTTATATCGAGATCATGGACGAGCTGAACCGTATATTGCAGACAAATATTAAGATCGAGTATAGCTCCTGGACTGAGGCGGTACAAAAAGCCCGCAGACGCGAGAATGCCGGGCTGTTAGCTTGTGGCCTGGTTCAGTGCAAGCTCAGTCGATTGATACCTATCAAGACCATTCACTATGAGTTCCCCATGGTTTATGTCCGCCATAATTACGACAAGGAGATCACAAGCTTTGCCGACCTTCGCGGTTTGCGGATCGCTTTTCAAAAAGATGTGGTAGCTCTCGAAGAGCGGATCAAGCCTCTGGATCAGTATGCAGAGGTTTATCAGACAGATTCGCCACTGGAAGCCTTCAAAATGTTATCCGAGGGCAAGGTCGAGGCGGTGATAGCGCAGAATTATGAAGAATATATGCTTTCTAAGTACCTGATGGCCGGTGCCAGGGTGGCATATACTGATGTGGAACATCCAACCGCCGTAAGTCTGGGTATCCGGGATGACTGGCCTGAGCTGGCCTCGATAATTAATACGGGTTTGGACGAAATAGGCCGCGAAAAGATAATGCACTACTATAACAAGTGGCTCTCACCCTATAAGGCGGTTTTTTCTATGGAGCTTAGCCAGGCAGAAAAGGTCTGGCTTACCGAGCATCCATCTCTACGGGTAGGTGTGGTAAATTCAGGTACTCCTTATGTCTTTATCGGAGATACAGGTCGTTTGCAGGGGCTTTATATCGATTATCTGGAAAATTTTTCCAGGCGGCTGGAAAGAGATATAATACCAGTTATAATTGAAGGGAAAGATCCAGAAAGTGAACTGAAAACCGCCGACCTTGACATGATAATGGTTTGCAATCCTGCTCAAGATACTAACGATTTGTTGTTATGTGATACATTTTACAGGTCAACTTATGTAATCGTCAATCGCAGTAATGAGCCTTATATTAATGATATGAACTGGCTGAGTGATAAGGTCGTGGTTGTTCTGGATAGATGTGCCTCAGCAGAGCATTTGCCTGATATACATAGTGCCCGCCTGATCAAGACAAATGATATTATGTCCGGCCTTAAGCTGGTATCACAGGGATTGGCAGATGCTTTTATTGGCGATGCGCTGTCAGTAAGTTATGCGATTGTTAAAGGGAATTTACCCGACTTGAAGATAGCTGCTGCGACAAGATATAAAGAAGAGTCAGGTTTTCTGGCAGTATCACCGAAAAATACTGAGCTGCACAGTATAATTAATAAGGCTATTTCCGCTATTTCCCTGGAGGAGCATGAGCAGATAAAAGATAAGTGGATGGCCGTACGATATGATAGGGTAGCTAACTGGCGACAGGTATGGCAACTGATCAGCGTTATTGCCTCAATACCAGTGGGTGTTCTGGTCTTATTGGTATTCTGGAACAGGCAGTTAAATCGTGCTGTTGATTCGCAGACCAGAGAGCTGGCCTGTGAAAAGAGATTTACAGACATGATCTCTGAGTCTCTGCAAGATACGCTGATAGTTTATGATCCATCAATATCTCGGGCTATAAGGTGGAATAAATCACTGATAGAACTTTCTGGTTATAATGATGATGAGCTGGCCAGAATGAAAATGCCCGATGAGCTTTATAGTTACAAAGATACACTTATTGCTGCTGATGCTGTGCAAAAGGCGATCGATCAGGGGCAGAGCAGTTGTGAAATTGAATTGATAACAAAGGCAGGCAGGAAGATAGCAACTGAGTACAGGCTCTCTCGTATGGACAACGAAGAAGGTAAAATATTGTATCTGGTAATTGTCGGTAGAGATATAACTCAACGAAAGGAATATGAAAAAGAGCTGGAGAGTTATCGTGATCATCTCGAAGAGCTGGTTAAGAACAGGACAGATGAACTTGATGCAAGGAATCAAGAGCTTCAAGAGGCTATGGACCTGATCAAGCAGACTCAGGGTCAGCTTATTCTCTATGAAAAGTTAGGCGCACTGAGACATCTGGTTTCTGGTATAGCCCATGAAATAAATTCGCCTTTGGGTGCTATCAATTCTTCGCGTGAAACACTTATCCATAATATTCGAAGGATAGTTGAGCATATACCAGAGATAGCCGACTGGCTCAGTGGTCAGCATGGCCAGATAGTTAGAGATTTGATCACCAGGTGTTTTACAAGTAAAAAACGGGTTGTGCTGTCCTCTTCTCGTGATAAACGGCAGGAGCGTGACCGAATAATGGCAGAACTGGATAAACTGGGCCTGGCTGACAGTCAGGAACTTGCCCGATATATATTTGAGTTACAACTTTCAGAATCTTTGCCTGATTATTTGCCTGTTTTGCGAGAGGAAAATGCTCTGAAACTGTTTACTCATATCGCTGCTATCGTGGATGCTTTTGTCGCCTGTGATACTATTGATGTTGCGGTACAGCGAGCCTCAAAGATAACCTTTGCTCTCAATAATTACATTCGTCGGGGTGCCAGGGGTAAAGATGGTACCAGCACCCGAGAGGTGGTAAGTATAAAAGAAAGTCTGGATAATGTTCTGACCTTATTTTATAATGCCATAAAACATTCAGTCATTTTGGATCTTGACCTGCAGGATGACTTGCCCATGATCGAGGGTTATCCTGATGAGCTTAACCAGGTCTGGACTAACCTTATTAAAAACGCTATCGACGCAATGGAGCAAAAAGGGACCTTGGGTATAAAGGCTTGCTACGAGGCTGACGGTATTGTGGTAGAAGTGACAGATAGCGGTTGCGGTATGACAGCCGAAGTGCAAAAGAGATTATTTGAGCCTCTGTTTACTACCAAGCCAGCCGGTGAAGGGCTGGGGCTGGGTATGGACATTGTAAAAAGGATAGTTGTTGATAACCATAAAGGTAAGATAGATATTGACAGCACACCAGGAGCTGGAACAACTATCAGGGTATGGCTGCCGATTTCGCTTAGTGCTAATGCAGTTATTACCGGCCAGGTTGTGTCAGAGCAGGAAAATAAAAAATAATAATTGGAAAATACCATATTGAAGTTCATGGCAGATAAAATATTATGCCGGGTTATTCTGGTAATGCTATTTACCTTAAGTGTAATAGCTCAGGCTTATCAGGCAGAGCCTTCCGATATAGCTCAGAGTGATGACCTGTTAACCCCGGCGCAGCGTGCCTGGCTGGCAGCTCACCCCGTTATCAGATTGGGTATGGAACCGAATTTCCAGCCGCTGATCGTGGCTGATGATCAGGGCAACTATTCCGGGATAATGGTTGAGTTAATGGCAGAACTTAACCGGGTTTTGCAGACCAATATAATTATAGATTATGGCAATTGGGGCGAGCAGGTCCGCCGGGCACGCAGTCGTGAACTCGATGGACTGCTGACCGTAGCTCCGGCTCAGGTCAAGGCCAGCAGGTTACTGGGGACGCAAGTCACTCATTTTGAAATACCCATGGTCTATGTTCGTAAAGACAGTAAGCTCAAAATAAACAGTTTAGCAGACCTGAAGGGTTTGCGCCTGGCGGTTCAGGATGAGATCGAATGTTTGCATGTTCTTATCCGACCCTATGACCAGTATAAGGAATTTTATGCCCCCAAAAACTCACTGGAAGCCTTGAATATGCTCACCGAGGGTAAGGTTGATGCGGTCCTGGCCCAGAATTACGAAGAATTCTTACTGGCCAGTCATCTTATAACAAATATTAAAGTAGCCTTTTCCGATATAAAAAATCCGACCCCAGTTGTTATCGGTGTTCGTCAGGAATGGCCCGAGCTTGTGGAGATACTTAATATTGGGCTTAAAACTATAGGTCGTGAAAAGATATCAGAATATTACAGTAAGTGGATGTCTTCATATCGCGATATAAGTGATATTGTAGTAACCGAAGAAGAGAATATCTGGCTGTCAGCAAATCCGGTGTTGAAGGTGTGGCTGCCAGACAATGTGCCGCCTTATTCGCATACAAGTAAAGGGGTTCGTAAGGGACTCATCTGCGATTATCTTAAGGTAATGGGAAAGTATCTTAATATTCAGCTTGTTCCGGTATATGGCGATAAAAGTCAGGCTGATCTTATATGCAGCTTTTCCGGTCAAAAGCCAGATGATACATATTCGCTGACTAAATATTTTTTCCAGGCAACACAGGTAATTATAACAGATAACGATATTGCTTTTGTCCCTGATCTGATCTGGCTTGAAGGTAAGAAGGTCGTTGTGTTGGCTGGCAGTACTATGGATAAATATTTAAGTGAATTCAGCAGTATTGTATTATTCACAGCGACCAGCATAAAAGATGCCCTGGAAATGGTATCTTCAGATGAAGTTGATGCCTTTTGCGGTGAGTCGGTGTCGGCCAGTTATATAATAATCAGTAATGGCATGCCGGGACTTAAAATTGCTGCTTCTACTAATTACACTGAAGACTTGCTCTCACTGGCTGTGCCTGCTGGTGAAACAACAATGCTTAGTGTTCTTAATAAGGCTATCAGTGCAATAACAATGCAGGAACATGATGCAATTCTGGCTCAATGGATGAGTGTTCGGTATGAGCAGGTTGCAGACTGGAAGTATCTCTGGAAAATGATCTTGTTCTTTACTGCTATACCTGCTGGCGGCCTTATATTGGTTGTCTTTTGGAATCGCCAGTTAGGCAGGGCTGTTGCGACGCGGACAAATGAGCTTAATCAATATAAAGAGCATCTGGAAGTATTGGTTGAGGAAAGGACCGAAGAGCTGGCAGATCGTAACGATGAGCTGGAACAGACGCTCAGGCAGCTTAAGCAGACACAGGGGCAATTGATATTATATGAGAAACTTGGTGCCTTAAGGCATCTGGTATCTGGCATTGCTCATGAGATTAATTCTCCTCTTGGGGCGATCAATTCCTCGCGGGAGATACTGGCGGTGAATCTCCGGCGAATAATTGACAATGTAAGTTATATTGCTAAGGCTCTCAACGGACCGCACAGCCAGATAGTTTCTGACATAATCACAGCATGCTGTAAGGATATGGAGCAGAAAACTACTTTAACCTCTCGCGAAAAGAGAACACTGCGTGCTGATATGATTGCTGTATTAGAACAGAATAATATACTAAATTCTGATGAAGTTGCCCGCCTGCTCGTAGAGTTAAGAGCTCATGATAATTATGAGGCCTATATCCCTCTGCTCAAAGAGAGAGATGCTATGGAGCTGCTCAATATTATGCTCTCTATTGTTGATGCTTTTGTCTCTTGCGATACTATCGAGCTTGCTGTTAAAAAAGCATCTAAGATAATCTTTGCCCTGAATAATTATATTCGTAAGGGGGGCAGCGATGAAGATGGGATAGTTAAGAAGGAAAAAGTTGATTTAAAATTCAATTTAGAAAATATTCTTACATTGTTCTATAATGCGATCAAATATTCGATCCAGTTGGAAGTTGATTATGAAGACGACTTACCTTTGATCGATGGTTACCCCGATGAACTGAATCAGGTCTGGACCAATCTGCTGCAAAATGCTATCGATGCTATGAACCGTAGCGGCAGGCTTGGTGTTAAGGTCAGCCGTAAAGATAATGGTGTACTGGTTGAGATTTCTGATGATGGCTGCGGTATGACACAAGAAGTAAAAAGCAGACTCTTTGAACCGTTATTCACCACCAAAGGTGCAGGTGAAGGGTTGGGCCTGGGTATGGATATTGTCCAAAGGATCGTTGTTGAAAATCATGGCGGCAAAATAGAAGTGACAAGCGAACCGGGACAGGGCACAACTATTTCTGTCTGGCTTCCCGCCTGAAGACATGATGTTGCTCAGGGACAATAGCAATTGTTAATGTGTGACTTTTTAACCGTCATCGCTTCTTATATTGTATCTTATCATTTTTTGACATAAAATATTATGCCTTATCTGGTATATAATTATATACGCTGATTATATAACTTTAATAAGGATTAGATATTCAATGAAGATCGCACATAAATTAACTCTGGTTTTACAACTGATATTATTATTTTCAGGCAGTGCTGGATACGCTCAGGTGAAGCCCTGGGAGATCGAATTTTCGCGTCAGGGTGTATTGCGTCCGGCATTAGATGATACGATGGTCATATCGCTGGCCAGTCTGGACCCGGGCAATGTTGTAGGGCTCGATGTTATGCACCCAATCAGCCAATACGGGCAGGGCAGAGTTGACTATAGCATTTCGGGTGATGAGCTGCGGGTGACAAGTGCAGCAGGCGGCCGGGCCGCTATGTGGTTTGGGCCTTGTAATCCTTTTGCGCTTTACACGATCGAAATAGACTCTCTGGCAGGTGATGGTCTGGTTGGTATTGCCTTTGCCGATGTGAAAGGTGAAAACTCCTTGCAGATATTTCTTGAGTACACAGCTGGTAAAACGGTTTTGTGTAGAGGGGTTGTTTATGAAAATGACAAAGAAGTAGCTTCCCAGTTGCTCAGTGACAACAGAGTAATAACAAGTGAGCTGCCGATGCGGTTTCATGTGCAGATGCTTGGCTCTGGGCTTACTGCTTTTATTGAAACCAAAGGGCTGCCCCAGGTTGTGGGGCAATGGGAATTTAACCGATATTTTGATCTGCGGGCCAGGCAGAAGATACATAGTTGGCATTCACTGCTGCTAACCGAGCTGAAAGCTGGCGGTGAGCTGGTGATTGGCAAGGTAACAGCTTGCCTTTCTGCCGGTGTTGGGCTGGCCGACCTACGCGCGATAACTTATGAAGATGGAAGTCCTTGTCTTGATAATGGACGACTCTGGTACACGATTTCTATTCGTGGTCGGCAGTTACCTCATCATGTACAGGGTGTCTTTAGTCTGAACCCTTCTGTATTTGACCTGAAGCTGGAAGGCATAATACTCTTTGACCGCGGTGATGATCTGCTCAGGAATGAAATTGCATCTCATATTTACTTCGATCGTCGTGAAAATATCTGGCGAGGGGTAACTACCGGGTTTAGTTGTTATGCAAACCCTGAAAGAGAAGTAAAGGAGATCTGGGCAGTAGAAAGTAAACGCGATCCTCGTTTTGGTATGTCAATTATGTCAGCCAGGCAGATGGGGTTGGTTGGTAATTTTGAAGATGCACATATAATTTATGATGAACTGGCAGGTAAGTGGCGTATGCTGCTCTGTGAAAATACTGATGGCCCTTACCGGGCTGTAGTGCGTGAATCTGACCGCTGGGACGGTGGTTTTGAGAAGATCGCCGGGCCGGTCAGGGTTGATTCAACTGGTACGCAAATTCAAATGTTCGATTCGCAGAGATACTGCCTTTTTGGCTCTGCTGACAGATGTATGTATGTCTTTAGTTATCCGGACCTTAAGCAGTTGGGCAAACTGCAACTGGACCTGCCACCCTGGAATGCCAACAGCGGCACACGCGTCTGGACCAATGTTGTGCCCTTGCCCCAAGGCTACCCTGCCCGCTTTGTAGCTCTGACCATGGACCGCTATAACTACCCCGGCATAACCGGCCCAAACTGGTCTTATGGCGCTCTGTATCTCTACCACGGCTGGTGTAAAGAACAAGACCGGGCCGATTATGAGTACCAATCTGAATGAGGTTTAATCCCTTGTAAATTATGAAGATATATCAGGTTTAGTTGCAGTCGTAATAAATACTATAGCGTATAGTATTATGCGTCAACTTATCAGAAACTTTTTTGCCGGCAGGGCTGACAGTTGACAAAAAGGCGGTTTTGCGGTAATATCCCCTGTTTGCAGTCATGATCGAGTCGTGAAGGTTCGCTTGTGACTTGCACCAGTAAAAATATATAATGCCACGATCACCAGATACAGGAGATAAACAATTATGGCAATTACAATTTATTATGAAGCTGATGCCCCAATAACCCCGCTTAAGGGTAAGACTGTAGCGGTTGTTGGTTATGGATCACAGGGTCACGCTCACGCTCAGAATCTGCGTGATAGCGGCGTTAAAGTAATCGTAGCTCAGCGTCCGGGCGGAAAAAATTATGACCTGGCCAAAGAGCATGGCTTTGAGCCTATGGCTGTGGCTGATGCCGTTAAGGCCGCCGATCTGATCATTATCACTTTACCTGATGAGATAATGAAAGATGTATATAACAAAGACATTGCCCCGAACCTTACTGCTGGCAAGACCCTCGGTTTTGCTCATGGCTTTAATGTTCACTTTGGCTATATTACTCCCCCTAAGGATATCAATGTTGTTATGATCGCCCCTAAGGGTCCTGGTCATCTGGTACGCAGCGAATATGTTAAAGGTGGCGGTGTGCCAAACCTCATAGCTGTATATCAGGATGCAGGCGATGCCAAGGCTATTGCTCTGGCTTGGGCTAATGGTATCGGTGGCGCTCGTGCCGGTATTATCGAAACAACCTTCAAAGAGGAAACTGAGACTGACCTGTTCGGCGAGCAGGTTGTTCTGTGCGGTGGCCTCAGTGAGCTGATCAAGAGCGGTTTCCAGACCCTCGTTGAGGCTGGTTACAAGCCTGAGATCGCTTACTTCGAGTGTCTGCATGAAGTTAAGCTGATCGTTGACCTGATGTATCAGGGTGGTATCAGCTACATGCGCTATAGCATAAGCAACACCGCTGAGTACGGCGACCTGTCACGCGGCCCGCGTATCATCACCGATGAGACTCGCAAGGAAATGAAGAAGTGCCTCAGCGAGATCCAGTCAGGTGCTTTCGCTAAGGAATGGCTGGCTGAATATGCCGGCGGCTGCAAGAATTTCAACGCTCTCTATGAGAAGGACCACGACAGCCAGATCGAACAGGTCGGCCGCAAGCTCCGCAAGATGATGAAGTGGATCGACTCGAAGGAAGTATAATTTCCCGATTGCGGATTACTTCAGTTAAAATACAAAGACACGCCCGGCATAAAAGCTCGGTGTGTCTTTTTTTTCTCTGCCCGGTATGATGCAACTACCCGCAGTGGTATCCACGATTACTCAATAAGCTGTTATCTCGCATCCCAAGGCATAGCATACTCGTTTTCGGTTATCTGCCGAAATTCATTGCAAGGGCATATTATCAGGCCGGGTGCTATATTGGCATTGGCAAACGAATTGCGAAATGCTTTTATGCCAGACACATCGTTTCTGACCGGGTTGCTGGTAAGTTTCACCTCGATCGGATATAACCGGCCATCTCTTTCCAGAATAATATCAACCTCTGCTTTACTGTGTGCCCGCCAGTGGTACATTTTCGCCGGAGCCGACATAAAGCCAAGCAATTTATCCAGCTCAGTAACAACGGCAGTCTCAAAGAGCGAGCCTATGCCGGGCTGACCGCCCAGTGCCGCAGGTGTAGTAATAGCATTGAGCATACAGGCCAGACCCGTATCGCAGATATAGCCCTTGGGTTTACCGCTGATCCGCTTGAGTGTATTGCCAGAATATGCCGGGACTTCCAGCCATTGGAAGGTGGCACGCAAAACATTGAGCCATCTTTTGGCAGTTTGCGGTGTGATACCTATATCCCGGCCAAGCTGTGAATAATTTATCTCCTGTGCGGTTAATGCCGCCGCCAGTTGCGTAAATTTACCCAGCTCATCCAACCCCGAAATATCAGCTACCAGTCGAACATCTCGCTCCAGATATGTCTGCATATAGCCACGCAGAAAAGTCTGTACCAGATCCTCGTCCAGACTGTCTGTCTTGGGCAATCGGCCCCGCCATATTTGCTGGTACAATGTCCGCCCGATATTCAGCCGGGCCGGGCGATTGGCAATCACCTCATCCGGGTCTGCCAGCCACCGCTCCAGCCAGCTTTGCCCGGCATGATCCTGTGCAATCTCCGCCAGACTGAACCCACTTATATCAACAAACACCGCACGACCGGCCAGGCTCTCTGCCACATTTTTCATTACCGACCACTGCTGCGAGCCGGTAAGAATATACATGTCATTAGACTTACTCCGGTCAACTCTCCGCTTGATCGCCGCCACCAGTTCAGGTGCATATTGGATCTCGTCCAGGATCAGCGGGGTTGGGTAATTGTCCAGAAAGATATCCGGGTCGCGTCTGGCCCCGGCAATATCGTTCACCGGGTCAAACACCACCATCTTTCTATCGGGAAATATATGCTCCAGCAGGGTACTTTTACCCACCTGCCTGGCCCCGGAAACTACCACTACCGGAAAGTTCTCTGCCAGTCTTTTTATGCGGTCCGAAATTATTCGTTTTTTATACATACATGATATTTAATGATTCAATCATCAAATATCAAGGTAATTCTCTGAAACTATCCCTTGCCAACCTAATTTCCGGCCCTCTGGCCCAAAGCCAAGCAAGGTTATAACTGTATTATTTATCGCAAGTTATAAGCGTTTTTGCAAATCAGGAATTGATTCGCATTTTACCAATATCGCCATAACATATTGTGAAATATATGTTTGGCGTTAGCGGTAGGGTGGACTACCCGCCAGGGTTGTCCACCACGCTTTCATTTTCGCCACATATTCAGATCGACTTCTCTATTGCTCTCAGGGTGTTCTGGATATCTTCGCTGCTATGTGCTCCGGAGAAGAAGAATGCCTCGAACTGGCTGGGTGGCATTAGTATTCCTTCGTTGAGCATTTTGCCGTAGTATTTATTGAAGGCGGGGATGTCAGTTGTTTTGGCGTCGGCGAAACTGGCTACGGGCTTGCCGGTGAAGAACAGGCAGGCCATGGCCCCGCAACGATAGAACTGATAATCCAGTTTTTTGTCCGCCAGGATTTTTCTTATGCCGGATTCAAAGTCTCTGCCGGTTTTTTCCAGTTTAATATAGAACTCGTCAGTGAGTAGCTCCAGCGTTGCCAGCCCGGCAGCAACGGCCAGGGGGTTGCCGCTCAGTGTCCCGGCCTGATACACGCTACCAGCTGGTGCGAGCATACTCATTATATCTGCCCGGCCGCCAAAGGCGCCGACCGGCAGACCGCCGCCTATTACCTTGCCCAGTGTGGTCAGGTCTGGCTTGATACCATATAACTGCTGCGCGCCGCCGGGCGCCACGCGGAACCCGGTCATTACCTCATCGAATACCAGCAAAATATTATTCGCTGCTGTCAGCTCACGCAGGCGGGCCAGGAAATCATGCTTCGGCATGATCAGCCCGGCATTACCGATCACTGGCTCAACGAACACCGCCGCTATCTCGCCGGGATGAGCTTTGATCAGGCTGGCAACCGAATCGATATCGTTGAACTGGGCGATCAGGGTATCGCCCGCCGCGCCTTTTGTCACGCCGGGCGAGTCTGGTAATCCCAGGGTCAGTGCCCCTGAGCCGGCCGCCACTAAAAAGCTGTCGGCGTGGCCATGATAACAGCCGGCGAACTTTATAAACTTATCACGCCGGGTAAAGGCACGAGCCAACCGCAAAGCGGTCATGGTCGCCTCCGTGCCGGAGTTCACCATGCGGAGCATTTCGATCGCCGGAAAGAATTCACGCACCTTTTCGACCAGCGTTATCTCCGCCGCGGTCGCCGCCCCGAAACTGGTGCCCCTGGCTGCCGCATCGCAGATAGCCTGAGTAACTGCCGGGTGGGCATGGCCCACGATCATCGGCCCCCACGACCCGATATAGTCGATATAGGTCTTGCCATTTTCATCTGTGACCTTCGACCCGTAAGCTGACTTAATAAATACCGGCTGGCAACCAACCGACTTAAACGCGCGTACCGGCGAGTTCACCCCACCCGGTATGAGCTTAACCGCTTTTGCATATAGTTCATGATTTGACATAGTGCCGTAATTATACCTGTGTACTGACGATTGGTCAATAACATCTCCCGCTGGCGGTGGTGTCAACTCCGAATCGGTTAACAAAGAAATATCGCAGTGCGTCGATCACATGGTCGTGTATTCCGTCTTTGTGCGGCTGTTCGGTAACACTGCCGGCGGTTCGTTTATATCGCAGTGATTGCAGGGCGGTGATAAGCCCTTTGCATTTCGGGTCGATATAAAGCCTTATCGTGTCATCACCCGAGAGCAGGTGGTCGCGAATCAGGTCAATGCCGTCGCTGATTCTGGTTGGCCTCGAATTGCAGATGATACCCATAGCTGCCAGTTCGCTTACAGGAGAGGTACCAGTTATCTCATTGCGTTGCCTGCCTGCCGGATCGCAATAGTTATTGGCGAAGGTATAAGGCCATTTATCTTTGATCAGTTTAGCATGTTCATTTAAAGTGGTACGAGAAAGAATATGTTCATCAAGTACAAAGACCAGATCTCCAGCAACCTGAATCAGCAGACAGGCCAGCGGATTGCTAAAGCCAAAGTCAAACGAGCGATATAGCTGTGCGTTATGATCGATAGTGACAGGCTTAATATGGCGTTTCGGGTCAAACTCAGCGAAGACCACATCTTCCATTGACGGCCGCAAGCAGAGCATTTCACTTTGCCAGCTCTTTTTCGATGCCCGTCTCTTTTGGGCGATCGCATCATCGATAGCAAAGTAGCCATCAGCCTGTCTGGCCCGCCCCTGGCAATCTTCTGCCAGATAGCACTGGGAACAGTTTCTTTCGGTACACCTCTCCAGGACTTCCATAATACACCAGCGAAAAATTCGTGTCTGTTCAGGGGCAAAATTACTGACTAGTTCATTCATCAGGCCAAAGGGCAGGTGCATAGTTGACAGAGCTTCAAGTCTGGCTGGTATGCCGTAAGCGCTTTGAGTAATAAACTGAGCTGCCTGCCAGATATCCGGGTCGAACAGCTCTACCTCATCGCAACGCAGACGCTGTACATGCTGGCCGCGTACCGAGCTTTGCGATTGGGTCAGTATCTGCACATCAGAGCCATTGTTGAACCGGCAGCGGCGGGCGGTAACTTTACCCAATAACATATCGTCAAACTGGTCAGCTAATATTTGCCTGACATGCCCGTACATTTGTTGTGCCTGCTGTTCAGAACCGCCCAATATTCGCACACTGCAATGAGGGTTAAAAATGCAGTCGAGTATAGAACTGATCGCTCCGAGCATAGTCTTACCGCCGCCGCGATTAGCCCAGACTATGATATCCTGGCTTTGGTTCTTCACTGCTAAAAAACTGTGGGCCAGATAATCGAACGGGCTGTCGTGGTTTGGGCACAGTCGCTTACGGGGCACTCTTGCACCCAGATAAGCCTGTAGCCAGGCGTGAAGCTCTCGTTTGGTTCGCGGCTTACTCAGGCGTAAGCGGGCCAGAACTGAATTCATTTTGTTTTGGTCATTATTCATTTTCGTGTTACAATTATTTTAATGTTTGAGGCCAATGCCATAGAGTCATTTACCAACTGGTGTGCTTCTATGCCCACCTGGGTATATGTGATCGCGATGGTGACCGTTATTCTTCTTGTAGCCAGGCCCAAAACAGATAAAAAAGGCGATAGATCTCGCTGAGGGTTAACTGTTTAGAAAAATTGAGGTTACGCGCCGGTCTGTTATATCGTCCGGCCTTGCGGTTAGCGTTTATCTGTTTTTGTTCGGCTGCAAAAAGTCAAACTGTTCGTTCGCGATTAGTCAATGTCGCTGTCAGGTGTTTTTATACCATCTGCCAGAATTGCCAGCATATTTCTCGCCTGCTCTTCTGAAATCTCACAGTCTTTCTGTGTTATTTCCGGCTTCTCTTCCCGGCATGATTTAATGATTTCCAGGCACTTGGCCAATATGTCAACCGCTGCCTTACGGGCTATGTCGTCTTTTTCGTTACTTAACAGAGAAACTAACTGCTCGCCAGCCCGGGCGCCATGACGCACCAGGTTAAACCGGGTCTGCATTATTTCCTTTTTGTGTAGCAGTTCCATATAATCGCAAAAATCATTATTGACAAAGCAGTCGAGTAATTCCTCCCGGGTGATATTATTGGCCGAACAAATAACATCGTCCGGCACTGCCCGAAAAATGGCATCTGCTATATTTCGATATTTTCCGCTGAGCATAATTTGTTCTCCTTTGGGTATGGCTGGTTAAAGGTATGTCGGGCTATTTGATAAGGCTGCAACTCTTTCGTAGAGGTAATATGCCGGAGTGGTTGTGAGTTGAGATCTGATGATGCCGAGATAATCTGTCAGCTTGTTTCTGTCTGGTTCTTTCCTGCGTAGCGATCGCTTATAGTGGCAACAGAAATTATGCAGATATCTGACGATCATCTGTTGTTCTTCTTCATTCCGGATTAGTATATTATTAGCCAGTGTCATTATTGGCAGGTTGCTATCAAGTTGGTTTCTCTGCATAAACTTCTGAGCGTTTGTGATGTGCTTATTAGGCTGCTGGTCATACACCTGCATTCCAGCCCGGCAAAATAACTGAGAATATTTTGCCATTACAGCAATCGCTTCAATGAATCTGACATTTAACAGAGGCATAGTTCTCCTGAGCAACTCTGAGCCCAGTGCGATACCGCGAAACTCTGGCCTGACAACAACTCGTGAGATAGTGCGAAAGTCGTAGTTTATCATTTTTAATTTTTGCCAGATAGGTATCGGCATATAATTCATTTGGTTTAGTGCAGTGTTTCGGATGCGATTGTTGGCATGCGCAAAGCTATATACTGCAATCGCTGCTGGTGTTCCGCTGCTGTGTTTGAGCATAAAGATGCGGTCAACAAAATAAAGTCGGTCGGGGCGATAATGCCAGCAGGAAAAACTTTGCCAGTTAGCTTTTGTACCTGCTACCAGTTCAAAGTCTGAGTAAAGGTCTTTCATTGGTTGTTCCTTTCTTGCAGATAGTCTCTTGCCGCGTATCAATGAATATCTTTTCAATTATGAATTCTTAAAGACATTATTCTATGCTATAACCAAGCCCAGGTGATTTATTAATGATTGTATCAGGTAGCAGGAAATCATTGAGCGTGCTGCTGACCCCTGCGGCAATAAAACATATTTGCAGCCTGTTAACCATGTATCTGATATTGCAGGCAATGATCGATGCGGTTATCTCATCAAGGCAGGAGCAAAATTCATCAGCAATAATAACGGTCGGCTTTAGTGAAAAGGCATTGGCCAGACGAAAGCGATATTGCTGCCCCGTACTGAGATGGCGATAAGAATCTATCATAAGAGAGGTTTCAGCCAGGCCGAAATTACTCAATAGCTTGATCGCCGCCTCCAATGACAATTTGTCAAGACAGTCGATAAGCGGGATATTATGATTAAAGTGCTGGTGGTTAATATCGGCAAAGCTCACTTTGTTATCGGCTAGTTTTTTCTTGAGCGATTGCAAGATAGTTGTCTTGCCCGAACCGCTTGGCCCGATGATGTGGGTAACGCTACCCGGTACGATCGACAGAGGGAGGTCTGCGACAACGGTTTTGCGTGCAATTACCGGCTGAGCTATGCCGAACATGTTGGCAATAGCCTTTGTCCTGTCTGAACATGGAACGGCAATATTGTAATTCTTACTAATGTTATATGTGGTCATTTTATTTTCCTTCCCTGGATAATATCTTAATGGTTAGTAATAGCCTTCTGGTCTTTGATATTGTTTGTATTTATCGTTGTTATTTTCGCCAGTTTTCTGAAAATGCGTCTGACTGTATGCTGGCTCAGGTTGTACTTTATACTAAGCGACCTATAGCCCAGAGCCAGTATCATACTGTCATAGGCCAGGTCAAGCTCGGTCTGGCTTAATTTCACTCGTTGGGCATAGATCAGCAGGTATCTGTTGCCGGTTATAGCTCTTATTATCCTCCTGAGCTTACTGGTTATTGCTCCTCGTGACTGGCCGGTGACACCGGCGATCTCTCGTATGCTCAAGCCATGTAGAAGATATAATTCCACAAAGCAGCGATCGGGCGTTTTTAGCAGATATGCCCTTTCCAATGCCTGCTGGTACAATTCGTTTCTTGATGACACCCGCTCACTGGTAACAAACTTTTCTATATAGGCTTGCTTGTCCATATATAGCTCCCCGTTAGTTGTCTATATTGTTTTATTGTCTTGTTAGGTAAATATCTAACAAATATATAACACAGAAAAGCGAACATGGCAAATTAATAATTGAAAATCTAACATAAATTCATATAAGTTTGTTGACTAGCAAACATTTGTGTTGTATAGTTATATTAGTGAGTAAACACAGCATGGTAATTTGCTTTGTTTATTTCCGTAACTGTTCTGCGTAAATCCGCAGTAAAGAGCCAGAGAGTTTAGTAGAGGTACATAGACCGAGAGCTTGCTGAAAGTAGATAGTCGGAGAGTTTTCGGAAAGTAGAGAGAGGGTTTTGTGGCGGCCTGGCCGCAGGCAATTACCCTCGAACGCCGCATGACGCGACGAAAGGGGCCCAGGGATGGGCTTCCTTTGATCTGTCGGGAGAGGAAGGTCAAAGGCAAGCAGTGGTTCCTGTCTTATCTATTGTATTCTCAAATCGTTATAAAAGAATTTAAGATATGTCTCTAGGAACTATAATCAGGCAGAAGCGAGAGAAGCTCGGGATAACTCTGGACGAATTGGCCAGGCTTACCGAGTTTAGCAAGCCCTATCTGTCAACGGTTGAGACGGGTAAGGTGAAAAACCCGCCCAGTGACGACCTTCTGGTTCGTCTGGAAGATCATCTGGGTTTTGAAAAGGGTTATTTACTGCACATTGCCCACATGGAGAGAGTGCCTGCCGATATTAAGCACTGCATTGCCCAGGGCCAGGCGGAAAATACCAGGCTGCGTTCTTTAATTCGTAAGTTGATCGATGATAAGCAGATAAAGGGCGGTCAGGGGTTGGCTCAGTTAAAGTCAAATATTTCTGAGCCCGGACCGGCTGATAAGTATCCCGGCAAAATGATACCTATTATCAATAAGGTTTCCGCCGGTTATCCTGTGGGTTATACCGATCTTGACTATCCCGCCGGCGGTGCTGATGATTATGTTCGCTGTCCCGACCTGCACGACCCGAACGCCTTTGCTCTGCGGGTATCGGGTGATTCTATGACCCCTAAATTCAATGAAGGCGATATTGTTATCTTTTCTCCGAATCGTCAGGTGGAAAACGGTGATGATTGCTTCGTCAGGCTTACTGATCCACATGAGTCAACATTTAAAAGGGTGTATTTTGAGCCGGACAATATTATCAGACTTCAACCGCGAAATCAGCGTTATGTCCCTTTGTTTGTCCCGGCGGACAAGATCAATGGTATCTGGAAAGCTGTTATACGCTATGAACGGCTCTGAAGTTAAGGTTTAACGACCTATAATTGTTTTGTATTTTGTTATTAACTGTTCATTTTCGTCCTATTTTGCTATTTTTCACGGTTAAATTATTGTTATTGGTTCAATTTTCAGATTACACTAAACTAATCCCATCATAAGTCGATAATCAAAGTGAATTACTTATGTAATTCTGCTTTAGTGAACATTTGTTTTTTTGTTGTTCAATGAGGGTGTAGTTATGACTGGCAGGAAAAATAGTCTCATAAAAAAACTTACTCTGACCATGATATCCATGGCAGTATTGCTGATATCGACAACAATTATTTCGTTGTATGAATATTCAGTAGCGGCTCAGGGAATACAAAGCTATAAGGGTGTAACGCATATTAATGAAATGCTGTTACAGGCTCGCCGTGAAGAAAAGAATTTCCAGATACGCGGGTTTTCTCTTTATAAGGATGACAAGAAGAACTCTGCCGAAAAATGGCAGGATATGGTTAGTCAGATAAATGCTACACTTGAGCAAAATTCTCACTACCTTACTAAGTCTGAGCTCTCTGAGTTGAAGTCTTGCAATCAGCAGTATGAAAGAGCATTTCAGGAGATTATCAACCTGTCACAGAAAGACATGTCTGCCGCGCAGCAGGAGAGCACTAATAATGCGCAATTAGTTACTGCTGCAAGGTCATTCCATAGTAAAAATGCTGAACTATCTGAAAAATATCAGGAACTCATTCAGAGCCAGGGGCAGAAGGTTAAGGCGATAATGGTCTTTACCTGCTGTTTTGCTGTTATGCTTTTTGCCGGTGTAATATTTTATGTCAGAAGCAGTGTAATGAAGCTGCTCAGCAGCTCAGTAAGCATTATCAGGGAAAGTATTGAGCAGATATCAGAGGCGGCAGGGCAGGTTTCTCAGTCATCACAGACTCTGGCAGAAGGTGCCAGTGATCAGGCTGGAGGGCTGGCTGAAACTACGGCCAATGTTCTGGATATGACAAACTCGATAAATAGAAATGCGCAGGTTACTCGTCAGACAAATCAGTTGGCTGAGAGTGCTACCCTGGCTGTGAAAAATGGTACTCAGGCTATGAGTAAGATGAATGAAGCTATCGCCAGAATACAGGCTTCGTCAGAAGAAACTTCAAAAATCATTAAGGTTATTGATGAAATAGCATTTCAGACTAACTTGCTGGCTTTGAATGCGGCAGTTGAAGCGGCGCGTGCCGGCGAGGCTGGTAAAGGCTTTGCTGTTGTTGCTGAAGAAGTGCGTAATCTGGCACTTCGTTCTGCTGAAGCGGCCAGGACAACATCGAGCATGATCGCTGATGCTGTTACCAGTGCTGGTGATGGTGTTAAGCTCAGTACCGATGTTGACCATAATCTTAGTGAGATATCTTCGGTTATCAATCAGGTTGCCTCTATGCTCGAAGAGATAGATGGCTCTTGTCAGGATCAGGCAAATAATATTGCCAAGATAAATCAGGCAGTCGCCGATATTGACCGGGTTACCCAGGCTAATGCCGCCAGTTCTGAAGAGAGCGCCTCTGCCGCTAATGAACTTTCATCTCAGGCAGAGCAGGTACGCGAACTGGTAAATGATCTGACAGAAGCAATAACAGGATGATGCATTCCGTTATTGACTATTAATATTATATCTTGTTCCTTGTTTGGAATGAAGCAGAGGGTTATGATAAATCTGGCCCTCTGCTTTTTTTTCAGACATATAACGCTGGTAAAATAAAGTATGAGATCACAGAGAGCCCAGGAACTCATCTATTGCCATTACTCGCTGCTCGCCGCTGGCCAGCTCCTTTATGGTTATCTCGTTGCGATCGATGGTCTCCTGACCAACAATAATAGCAAATCTGGCTTTCTGACTATCAGCCAGTTTGAAATTCTTGCCCAGATTCTGCCGTTTATAACTGAATGAAGCCGAATGGCCACGCTGGCGAATATCACATGTTAACTTCAGGGTGCGATCAAATAATTCAGCTCCGGCATCGATCACAAAGTAATCGATCGTACTGCTAAGCTCAGGAAGCAGACCCTTCTCTCGTAATAATATTTCCAGCACGACATCGCCCATACCAAAACCTGTTGCCGGCACTTTCGGGCCGCCTAAGATGGTCAGCAGACTGTCGTATCGACCGCCGCCGCAAATGGCTCGCAGTGATTCGCTTCGGTCGAAGATCTCAAAGACCGGGCCGGTATAATAGGCCAGGCCTCGTACGATTTGAATGTCGAATTTACAGTAGTCACCTACTCCCATCGAATCTAATATGGCAAAGAGCTCTCGTAATTCAGCCAGAGCGGTTTTGGCTCCCTCACTTGTTGCTACCGCATCAACATCGGCCAGAGTTTTTAAGGCCGGCAGTTTCATGAACTCTTCGCGCAGATGTGATTCGGTTATCTGCTCGGCGGCCATTTCGGCAAATGCCTGGGGCGACACTTTGGGCATCTTGTCCAATAGGGAATATACTTTATTATGATCTTCAGTGGCAAAGCCCATCGCCAGTAATATCTCAGCCAGCATAGACCTGCTGGAGATGCGGGCAACTATATCAGTGGACTTGAGCCCGATACTGCGAAGGTAATCAATGGCGGTATAAATACTCTCGGCATCTGCCAGAACAGACTCTGAGCCAACTATGTCACAGTTCCACTGGAAGAATTCTCGCAGGCGACCCTTCTGTGGTCTTTCTGCCCGGCATAAACGAGGGGCTGAAAACCACTTCACCGGACGGGGCAGGGTATTGATCTGCTGGTTTACCATGCGAGCTAGTGAGGGTGTTATCTCCGGGCGTATAGCAAGGTCGCGTCCGCCGCGGTCGGTCATAGAAAACAACTGGCTTACGATCTCATCGCCGCTCTTTAGTGTATATAGCTCCAGATACTCAAATATCGGGCTGTCATACTCAACGAAACCATTGCGAATTGATGTCTGCTTCCAGCCATCTATTATCCAGTTGCGAACCGCCATTATCTCCGGGTAAAAATCACGAGTACCCTTTACCGCTGCTATCTTTGCCATTTTAGCTCTTAAGTCCTGTACTATATGTCTTTTATAAATTCACTTGTATTATCAAGCCTGTATTTTAACAGAAAAGGAGGGCTTTTTCCTGAAAAAAATACTACTAACACCCATGCGAAAGAAAATACTGTTGCCAATTTTAGTTAAGGCAGTCACCTCAGTTCTTTACGCAGTTTCCGAAATGCTCCGCGCCATTTTTTTACTTCGGTGGTGCCCAGGGTTCTGATCAATGCTCGTTTGGCCAGACTTACTCCGCCTGCTCGTTGGTTGTCCCAGAACATAGGCGGCACTTCTTTGAAGTTTTGCTCATAGCAGGCGGCATAAAGTTCCAGATGGTCGCGGGTCATGGTCTTAACTCCGAAGGCCGGAGACTTTTCTCGCAATATCAGCTCGGCAGGCTCAAAGAATATCGGGAAGATCACTAAGCGGCGTTTGCATAGTTCACGCACAAGTGCCAGTGTCGCTTTAACATCATCTGGCGTTTCGCCGGGCAGGCCCAGTACAAAGCTCATCACCGGAAAGAATCCGGTTCTGATAAGTTTATCTGTTGCCTCTATTATCATTTCCGGCCAGTTCTCTACATCAAATGGCAGTGCCTTGCCAGGGCAGTTTTCTCTTATAAGTCGGGGTGAGGCAGTTTCGGCTCCCATATTCACCCAGAGATAATCGCACCGGCTTTCCCAGTTCATCAGCTCACGCAGTGTCTTAAGCTGCTGATCGTCGAACTGAAGAACCGAAGAGACATTCACATGATCGATCTGGAGGAAATTCTTATTGGGTATCTTTCTCATCCCTTCGAGCAAATTGCAGAGTGCATCAAAATTGGGCTTGAAGCCACTGGTCGAACCATAGCGGAGAAAATCTTCACTGCCGCTGACGACATTTTTGAATCCGGCCCTGACATTTGTTTCGATATCCTGCCAGATAAGTTCAGGGGCCAGATGTTCCATTTTTTTATCTGACATTGGGCAAAAATTACACGCTTTACCACAGCCGCGTGACAGTTCAACGATGCCCAGCATGGAAGGTCCCATAATCGGTCTGATCTTATCAACCGAACATTTATTCGAGTTAAAAACGGCGATACCGGATGGCTCGATCAGTTCAGCAGGTATTTTATCTTTGAGTAATTGATCGATGAATTGCGGGCCGCCGGTCTCAAAATAGCCATGACAGATAGCATCAATGCCATGCCGACGACAAGCCTGCAAGTCCTGATGCCATTGCCAGCTTCCAGCACCTCCTACCGCTATCTTGAATTTGAACTTATTTTTAGCTGCTGCCAGGGCAGTCATCATCTTGTCAGTCCAGAATTCGGTATAGAGCCTGCCCGGCCAGAAACTTGTTGTCGTAGTATTGCTCATACCCCGCCCCAGTGGGTCAGAACTGCTTACCATTACCAGTTTGATATTGTCACTTAGCAGTTGCGGCAGTGTTTCAGGTGTGGCACAAATGATATTATCGGAACTAAGGTTCAGTTCCGCACTCAGAGCCGCTTCAACCCTACGCAGGCCCAGGGGCACAGCAATGGCACGCCCTTGCAGGTCGGTGGGCATTTTGGGGGCCATGAGCATTTTCATTACCAGCTCTGGAACGAAGGTTGTCTGCATTGTACCGAACATGCCCTCGAAGATGATGGAATAATTGGCGCTAAGAGTGCGATCGGCAACTAAAATTATTTCTGGTTTCAGTGTCATGAGATTATTCCGGTCGAATTGTCATTGCTTATCAAGTTGTTGCTTTTTGTTAACAATATTTTTAAGTTCTTCTGGGTTCAGTTCATCGAGGACTTGTTTAGGGATACCCAGCTCTGCGGCTTTGGCCGTCAGAGAGTTTCTGTTGCGGAGCATATTCAAAAGTCCTGGCCCGCCAAGACTGATATTGTTGTTTTTATCGGACTCACTCTCGTGGCTTATGGCCAGCCCATTTATCTCAGGGGCATCGTGTTTGGGAAAGATCACTGCACTATGTGGACAGATACGAGCGCAGGCCGGGCAGTACGGCTTACATTTGGTTGGCTTATCGACAATGACTTTGCTGTTGGCAAATTTATATACACCGAACAGACAGAAATTTTCACATTTGCGACATTGAGTGCATAGTTCTGTGTCAAGTATCGGATACCAGGCCATATTTGCCGGTTTATAATCCAAAGTGAAATTATTTACCCCAGTTACCGGCCCGTTTTCCGTAATTATCTCATTTATTCTGGCGATCACATCTGCCGCAGGCTCATTTCGATAATTTATATACATATTAATATGTTCTTTTTGAATATCAACTCCGGCATAACGAAAAATGTTGAGCATAGCCCGGGGCGAACAAGAGCCAATAAGTACAATATTTTTGCCTGATGTAAGATCTTGCAGTCTTTGTCTCTCGCGTATTGCCCAATGACAAAGGTCATCAACTATCGTTATTGCAGTTGAATCTGTGGTTGATACCTCGGCAGGCCTCAAGCCGACGAGGTGGTCATATGCCGGCTTATAGCTCTGTTCATCAAGCTGCTGACCGCCGCGACAATTGCAAAATATTATATCTGTTTGTTTATTCATAATATATCACCTTATAAATACTATATTTATGATTCTATCGGCCAGAGCCCATTAAGTCAATTTCATATTGCCTGCCTTAATTGCTGATATAAATTTTTCAGTTCTGACAGTGATATTGTTTAACAGAAATACCAATAACATTGAAACACCGCTGCCGTTATGGGACTTAAATCATTTTTAATTAAAAAAAATAAAAAAATTCTAAACTCGCTGCCTTTTATTATTTTCATCACGATAATGAGGCCGGAGTACAGGAAATTTGTATATTGGTTTCATTTATTAATGTTATAACTACCTTTACATAATATGTTTATATCTGGAAAGGCTGCTTCTTATCTCTCCTGTTTTAAACCCGTAAAACAGCATTATCATTTATCCAGTAACAAAATGTATATAAGCATTAACCGTCATAAACTGAATTATCCTAATGTTGGGTATATCTGTCGTCGATAAGCAAAGTGAAAGAGTAGTTAATTTAGATAAAATGGTTAATGTAGTTAACTTAAGGCAATAAGGTGTTGAAATGATAAGAGCCAGAATGAACATGACAATAATAATGATGATGGCAACGCTTGTCTTGATGAGTGTAGGTTGTGCCAATAAGTCAACCTCTGCCACCAGGGTAACTAATTATAAGATCGCTTCACCGCCCAGTTCCTTAGATGGCTATAGCCCGGATAATGCCAGGGTTAGTTATCGTTCTGTCAGTCGGGGCAATACACAGCAGCTCCAGGGAGGATATCAGTTTGCCAATCTGGAAAATAATGTCTATAGCTCTCGTCCGGTGAATGATCCATCAACTTACGGCAGTATATTGCATGAAAAGCCGACCAATGATATCGTCAGTAAAGAATATCATGTAGGGGCGGGCGATGTGCTTATGCTTAAGATCGATCAACTTGTAGATCCTGACAAAGAAGCAGTGATCAAGGTAGAGGTTGATCGCAATGGTATGATATACCTGCCAGTTTTAAACCATGTCAGTGTGGCAGGAATGACTGTTGATGACATACAAAAGACTCTGTTGACAACGCTGGCTTCTCATTATATGAAGAATCCTAAAGTTGATGTTACAGTTGATAGTTATGAAAGTAAGAAAGTATTGGTTCTGGGTGAGGTAAGAAGCCCTGGAGCTGTGACTCTGCGATATGATGCGGTTTCAATATTGGAAGTGATAAATGAGGCTGGCGGACTTACTTCAAATGTATCTCCTTATGTCGAAATAATGAGAGGAGCATACAAAAATTTTGCTGATATAGCATTTATGCCCGGTGCCGAATATCGTAATTATCGCGGTACACAATATCAAAGAGAATTGATACCGCTGGGTCGGGTAATGGGCGAGGGTAATCTTGATCAGATCAACCCTTTAGTTCGTTCAGGTGATGTAATAAGGATACTGCCGGTCAGCGAAGGATTCGTGTATTTTTCCGGAGAATTCAGACTCCGCGGCTCACAGGTCTTCCGCCGGCCTTTGACCCTCTTACAGGCATTGGCACTGGCTGGTGGTCCTACCGAAATAGCCAAGGCTAAGGAATGCAGAATTATACGCAGAAATACCGACGGAACTGAAAGAGAAATACAGGTAAATGTCGATAAGGTATTGAAAGGTGAAGGTGAGAATATCATGCTCGCCTGTAATGATACTTTGATAATGCCTGTTGACCCGTGGAAGAAATTCTGGCAGGGTTTCTTTGGCCTGTTTACCGGCGGAGTACGGGTTGGTGTTGATACCACTTACGATGCTGCCGAGAAATGGGGCTGGCCTGGCTCTTATCGTTACAGAGATGAAAATTGATATTGATGATTCTAAAGCAAAAGCGTGAAAAGACACATTCACTGAATAAAGAGGTTTTGAAAAAATGAGTTATAATACTAAAAACCAGATGTCCTTTAACCCAGTTGAGGCCCTTAACCGCCGCAAATGGCAGTTAGCCGCCTGCCTGACCCTGGTCTGTGCTATGGCAGTTGCTACGGTGACAGTCTTTGCTCCGAAATATGAGGCTACTGCCCAGGTTAAAGTCACTACTGAAGGTCAGCCGGCAGCTTCTTCTCTGGGAGTATTGCTGGGAGGCAATAGTTCATATAATTCTCAGGTTGAACTGTTGAAGTCGGACCGGGTTTATGAAATGGCTCTGGCCAGACTTAACTCTGACCCTTCTATGCTTTCTCCGATCACGATGCGTCAGTTACGCGAAAGTTCAAGGCTCCGCACTGACCTGCAGGCTGGTGTTATTAAGATAGTTGGTATTTCTGCCGATGCGCAGCGTGCCGCGGCAATAGCCAATAATCTTTCTTCTTCATTTATTGAAACATCTTCTGTTATGAAAAATGCTCAGGCTAATGTTCTGCTCGATCAGATGACCGACCAGATACTTTCATTGGAAGGTAAGGTTAAAGAAAAAGAAAACGAACTCGATGCTTTCCGTCGTGAAAATATGATCATTGGCAGTGGTACTACTATAGACAATAGTGAAAAAATAGTAAATGACCTGCAGGGCAAATTGCAGGGTTATCTCAGTAAAGAAGCTGAGCTTAACGCACAGTTAGCTGTTATGCAGAAGATCACTATGGGCGACCTTAATGACCCGATGTCCATTCCGATAGAGGCAGTTCGTAAAGATGTAACCGTAAATTCAATGATAAGAGAAATAACCAGTCTGGAAGACACCGAAAAGGAATATGCTCGCATTTATCTGCCCGGCCACCGCGAATTGCAAAAGGTGAGGCAGAGAATAGCTCTGGCAAAGGATAATCTGGTACGCCATGCCCAGATGTTGCTTGTCTCTCTGCAAAAACAAAATGTTGAGACTTTAGCTACAATAGCATTGGAAAAAGAAACTATCAGCAGGGAAATAAGTGTAAAAAAGGATCAGGCATTAAATAACAGTGAAATAGTTACCCGTTTGGGCAGGATTAACAGTCAACTGGCTGATGCCCGTAAAATGCGTGATCAAATTCATAATGAGATACAGCAATATAAGTTCAGACAAAAACTTACTGGCGATCCGGTTACAATAGTATGCGCTGCTAATGTGCCAGATACTACCGCCGGCATATCACCTCGCAAACGCGCCGGGTTGGTGCTGTTGCTTGGCTCGATCTTCAGTGTTATATTTGTACTGGGTCTGGAAAAGATGAGAATAACTGAACTGGCTTGTCAGCAGAATTATGGTATGCCTATGGGTATGCCTTATCCGCAGCCTATGTATATGCCTGTTAATTATCAGATGGTAAATGGATATGTCGGGGCGGGTAATAATGCCGGGCATAGCCAGGAAAACGAAAAGCATGTCGAAGTGCTCGGACGCATATCAGGTGTTGCGGTAGATGAGCTTGACGGCAAGGTCAATGACAGTATGCTCTACAATCTCGTGCATACTTATCCTCACTGTCAGCAGGCAGAACAATACCGCGAGATAAGTACAAACTTACTGAGTAGATTTGGCAAGACTCGTCAGAGTCTGGTTATTACCGGAAATGAAGCTAAGAGCGGCAAAACGGTTTTGGTCTGTAATCTGACCCATTTGCTGGCTCAGGCAGGCAGAAGCGTATTGGTTGTTAATGCCAATCCGGCCAGTGATAAGCTGTCAAAGGCTTTTCCTATCGGGCGTACTATTTACGCAGATCTGGTTTTGAATGGTAATTACGATCTGGATGAATTTGTTTGTAAGAGCGAAAACAGCAATATCGCTACTCTGACGCTCGATCTGGATAATCGTCCTGATACCGCTGAGCTGGAACAGTCTATTTCAGCATTGAACTGGAAACTACAGTCTCGCTACGACTGGGTGATATATGATACCTCATCTATTGGTTATTATGATACCGACAATATATTACAGGTAATTGGTAAGGCTATTTTTGTGAGCAGGAGCAGTAGCGCAGAGAATAAATTAATAGCTACAGAGCAGATTGAGCAAAGGGGTGCTGTCAGCCTGGGTTGTGTTGAAATGCCCGGCAGCAGTCATTCAGTTAGCTATCAGAATGCGTAAAACTGGAATAGAGAAATCGTAAAACATTGGAAGATTAATTATTATGGAAAGAGTTGTTCTTGACATGACCAGTGAGATAATGAGCTTTGCTGTCTTTGTGACCTCATTTGTTACTGGTCTTATTCTTGTGGTTATGACTAAAAGGGTTTGTCACAGGATCGGGATCAGCGATCAGCCTGACGGCAGGCTGAAGGTGCATGATCGGAAAGTCGTCTCGCTGGGGGGGATACCGATATCAATAGCAGTTTTGTTCAGCGGATATCTGGCATTTTCTAATTCTGATTTCCACATAACTAATCTGGCTGGTATTTTAATGGCTTGTGGTGTTATTCTTTCGCTGGGTGTTTATGATGATATCTTTCAGATCAAACCATTTACTAAGTTGTGCTTTCAGACTATTGCCGCATTGATGTTCGTTTTACCCGGCACGCCTTTCCGTATGATCGATTTTTTTGGCTTCTTTGATTTCAGCTGCGGAGCGTTTGCCATACCACTGGCTATGTTCTGGATAGTGGGCAGTTGTAATGCCTTTAATTTTATGGATGGTATGGACGGACTGGCTTCTGGCGTTAGTATGATAATATGCTTGTGTCTGGCAGCCCTGGGTTTTATCAATGGCAATTATAGTGATGCTATTATGGCTATTTCCCTGGCGGGGGCGCTTGCTGCTATTCTGGTGTTCAATTATCATCCGGCGAGTATATTTTTGGGTGATTCCGGCTCACAGCTTACCGGCTTACTGATAGGAATACTCAGTTTGAGAATCCTGTCGCTTAATGCTGTCTTTATGTTGCCGGTCGCTTATACTATGCTCAGTTTGCCGGTACTCGATACTATGATGTCGATCTTGCGCCGGTTCAGCACTTTCAGGCCAATATATCAGGGTGACCTTTCGCATATTCATCATTGTGTCAGGGCTCGCGGTCTTAATGTGCGTGCTGCTGCCTGGGTGCTGTGGCTGGTGGCTACTATTGGTTGTGTTATTTCACTGTCGAGTGTTTTTCTTAATCACTTTGTCGTGTTTGCTCTTAGTAGTGTTTATCTGGCCGGCTGTGTCTATTTAGCTGTCAGAATCGGGTGTTTGTCTGTACACAAGTTGCTCTACAGGTTGAGAATAAATATTAAACCGGCTACTGTGGTTGACCGTTATAACGAAATAGAATCTCTATGGGAAAAGATGAAACCGCTATTTGAAAAGATCAGATTAGACCGGGCTGTAATGACTTTGGAGGGTGTTAATTCTTTTGGCAGACCAGAGTATAAGACCCTGCAATGGGTAAGAAATGAAAGTATTATTGGCGATTTTCCTACTGACTGCTGGACAACCAGGTTCTATCTCGATAAGGAAGAAAGAGAAATGGTAATACTCCAGTTGCAGTCGATTGAAAAGGACAGACGCCACGATGAAAATGTAAACTGGCTGCTTAACCGCATAAGTACCAATATGAGAATGACCAACGAACAGCGTAAGATAGTATTAGAAGAAAAAGATAAAGAATTATTTGAAACTATACATAGCTGAGAATTAAAGGGGACGGACCCCTTATTCTGGTATTGAATATAACAGTGTTTTCCGATAGGGAGAGTAGATAGACAGCCATAAGCAAATCAATGCTTGTGGCTGTTTGTTATTAGTAACCTTGAACGCTTAAAAATATTCTTTCGGACCGCGTATTTTCAGCCCGAAGCGATTGCTAAATTTATCGATTCGTATCGAACAGTCCAGTGGCCGGTTTTTACCATCAGAATGGCCCGGCTTGATCAGCTCCAGCGGCAGACCACGCCAGCGGACGAACATTTCCAGTTCTTCATAACGCGACATATAGTCAGGGCCTGCAATATGCCACACGCCGCTTTCTTCTGAATCGCCCAATAGTTCGATCGCTTTGCACAAGTCAGCTACATGTATCGGATTGCGGATCTCATTGTCGTAATATTGCACCACCTGTCCGGCGCGGAGCTTATCTTCTTCTACCTGCCAGCGAGGGGCGAGAGGGGTTTCTCTGCTCACCAGCCCGGTACGCACTATGGCATAATTGCTCATTGATCCTGATACAATTTGTTCGGCGGCAAGTTTGGCACGCCCATATTCGGTCTCCGGTTGCGGGATGTCTTCTTCGCTGTATGGACCTCTGCTGCCGTCGAATACCCATTCGCTGCTCAGGAATATGAATCTAACGCCCGGCACGATCTCATTACAAGCCCGGCATAAAGCTTCAGTACCATCTACAATTACACTCCAGCGATTACCTGCCGTATTGTCATAAGCACAGTGGATCACCAGCTCCGGTCGGGCCTGCTCCAGCGCCTGCCGAACCGAACTTTCATCCCGAATATCAAACCGCAGCGGCTTTCCAACTGCCGGACAGTTACGCAGATAACCACTATAAATCATTTTACTTTGCCGGGCATACAGACTGGCCAACTCACCTCCGATAAAACCACTGGCCCCGGTTATTAAGATTCTGTTATACATGCTATATCCTGATTTTCCTGTCAATCTACAGACCTTAGTATTGTTATTTAATCTAAGCACAGGATAACTTGACTATCAATTTTGTCAATCACTTTTATCTGAATCAAATTCAATTCCATGCCGGGCAAATAAACACTTAACTCATCTTGAAATGTCCGTTTTTGATGATGCTCTTGCTGACCTGCTATATATTGACATACTTGCGGAATAACCGACATGCTTACCTATTGCCAGCATGTCACAATCGAGAGCCTGAGCAGTACCGCAAATATAACTGTACAGCTCCTCCCGCCATTCCGGAGTTAACAGCCCCATCATATCTTTAAACTGAAGATAATGTGAAAATGATTACTGGGATAACTATGGCCTATAATTGTTTTCCTGTAATTATCCATGCCCTCGAAAGTTAGGGTGACATAGATATTTCTCATAATGTCCTTAGAACATCATTGATAATACATACATAAAATGCATGCATGCAACTACATATATGTAGTTTGAATTTCCCGTCCCTATTGCACCTAACACCGTCATGGCATCATAAAAACTTCCCAAAAAACAAGTTAAATCAATCAGGGAAATCTGGCACGGGTATTGCGAATGGCCAACTCAAGGTAATCTGAAAAATAATAACCTATTTTACAAGGAGATAAAAATGAATTACCTGCAAAAGCTAAGTCGTGTGAATGTTACCCGGGCGATGATCCTGCTGCTGACAGTCGCTGCTGGCTCGGACTGTTTTGCTGCCGGGCTGCTCAAGCCTGTCGGCAATCACGATCAGGACAGCATATCGATCAAAAGCCACAAAGTTGATGTTGTTATAAACAATGGCTTTGCCCGGACCGAAGTTGACCAGGTATTTGAAAATACCGGCGACATTGACCTGGAGGCAACCTACTCGCACCCACTGCCCAAACAGGCCAGCCTGTCGGAGGTCTCTCTCTGGATCGATGGACAGGAGGTAATCGGCGAAGTATTGGAAAAAGAGTGCGCCTGCCAGGCATACCAGAACCAGAAAGCCAGCGGCAACGACACTGCTCTGGCCCAGAAGAATGATTTTATGTCATTTCAGGTATCAGTATCACCTGTACGGGCCGGGCAAAGCACCAGAGTGAGAATGGTGTATTATCAGCCTATCGAAATTGATGCCAATATCGGAAGATACACTTACCCGCTGGAAGAAGGCAATACCGACGATGAGAGTATCGGGTTCTGGTCAACTGATACTGAGGTAAAGGAAGCCTTCAATTTCAACCTGACCCTTAAATCTGCCTTCCCGGTTGCCGATGTCAGAATGCCGGGCAATATGGATAAGGCCATAATAACAGCCGGCGGCACTCCTGCCTCTGGCAATGTTGATGATGCCGGGCAGCCAGTTGAGAGCGCTTCATCGCCGACAACCACACCTCAATCCGTGCCCTCCGGCCAATTTGAATATAATGCCAGGATCGACAATCAGGGCCAGATGAGCCTGACACAGGATATTGTCTTCTACTACAAGTTAGCAGAAGATGTGCCAGCCAGAATTGAGTTAATTCCATATCGTCAGGACAAAAACAGCGAAGGCACTTTCATGGCCGTTATCACCCCGGCCGCTGACCTTCAGCCCATAACCAATGGCACCGACTGGGTATTCATTCTGGACAAGTCCGGCAGTATGAGCGGTGAAAAGATCCAGACCCTTGCCCGTGGAGTAAGTAAGTCACTGGGCAAGTTCAAGGCTGACGACCGCTACCGGATAATCGCTTTCAGTGATAATGCCCACGACATAACCAAGGGATATCTTTCTGCTAACGACCAGAATGTTAAAAACTCGATCGATCAGGTAAATGCCCTTACTGCCGATGGCGGTACGAACATCTACGATGCCCTGGTCATGGGTTATGGCAAGGTCGATGCTGACCGTACTACTAATGTTATTCTGGTAACCGATGGTGTGGCCAATGTCGGCGAGACCCAGCATAAGGCGTTCATAGCTTTACTCCGCAAATATGACATACGCCTGTTCACCTTCGTCATTGGTAATGGCGCCAATCAGCCGCTGATGGATCGGCTGGCCGAAGTGTCAGGCGGTTTTGCTATGAACATATCCAGTAATGACGATATAGCCGGGCGGGTAATGCAGGCGAAAAATAAAGCTGCCTACCAGAACATGCGAAATGTAGTTCTCACATTCAAGGGCGAAAAGGTTCGCGAGCTGACACCTGCCAAACCCGCCAGCCTGTACCGTGGCCAGCAACTGGTTGTACTGGGCAAATATACAGGAACCGGCCCGGCTGAAATGGAGTTGACCGCTAATATCGGCGGCCAGGATAAAAGCTGGAAGTGCAATGTCATGTTCCCCGAACAGGACACCGACAACCCCGAACTAGAACGGATCTGGGCCTTGTCTAAAATTGATGGCTACATGCAGGACATAAGAGATTTCGGCGAAGATGAGACACTCCGGGGTAAGGTCGTCAGTCTGGGCGAAGAATATTCGCTGGTTACCGATTATACCTCTATGCTGGTTATGTCCGATTCGGAATTTGAAAAGCAGGGTATCGATCGCAAGAACGCCAACCGCACCCAGAAAGAACGCCTGGCCCAGCAGCAGAAGGCTACCCAACCTGCGAAAAATTACCGCGTCGATAATAATACCAGTAACGGTAATAATAGCGGCGGGTCATTCAACGGCAGCCCGGCACCCGGTCTGGGCGGCGGACCGGTAGGCCCGGCATTACTGGCCCTGATGTTCTGGAACAAACGCAGGCAAAGCAAAGTTAATAAGAAGTAACCATCACATATTCCGCACTGTGCCAATTGGCTGACCCGGTTGGCACAGTGTAATTTCTGACTTATGGAATACTGAAAGTGACTATTAAAATGAAAAAGACAGAAACTACTATTTTCGCACTGCTCATTCTTGCCATTAATCTGCCTATGCTTCTGGGTGGCTCATCGGCGGTAATGGCCTACTCGCCCGCCGCGGTTAATGCCGGGCATTACTGGTGCCTGCTGACACACCCATTTGCCCATGTCAGTATATATCACCTGGTTATAGATGTATCAGCCTTTTTTCTGCTACTCGGCCAGCTTAAAGAACCATCTACTGCCCGGCGAATAGCCTATCTGTTCTGTTGCGGACTGCTAAGCCTGGTGGCGATCAGATATCAGTTACTCAGAGACGGGATCGAAGCCTACTGCGGTCTGTCGGGCATAGACCACGGCCTCATGGCAATATGTGCCCTGGAAAGCATACACGGCGATCGCCAGCTGCGAAAAAGCAGCATTGTCATGCTGACCATTCTGGCGATAAAATGCGTAATCGAAATATGCTCTGGCTCATTGTTGCTGGCCGCTTTGCACCCCGGTAATGTAGGCATACCCGTAGCCATGTCACACGCCGGCGGACTGGCCGGCGGCATTACCGGCTTCTACCTGCTGAACCTCCGCCAGATAACTGCCGGACTTTTCTCAGATAAGTCCAATACCAGCAAATGCAAAACTGTATAAAAACAGACAAAAATAGGCGATGAAAAGCCGAAAATACCAAACATGGTTGCTTTTGGGGAATGAAATTGTAAAAACATGGTTGTAATTTGGGAATTAGTCTCATAACTACAGAAATTCAACACTTATATAACACCGTCATAAAATGAGATCATTCCCCAACTGCCCGCAAGGCCAGGTTATGCAAGATGGCCCATATCAGGAACTACCCGAACAAAAAATAACCTTCTGGCCGTTATACGCTACAGTAAATATAGGGCAGCGTGTGGTGAGCAATAAATGTCCTTTAACTAGCTTAAACCATTTTTCATTGCCCAATTGCAATACTTCGTATAACCTTCAAGGTCAGGAAATAGTGATCCATAATTTATTCCAAATCTATCCAATTCTGACAAAAGTTTCTCTTTATGCAGCATGGGTATTATTATTTCATTTGCATCTTGTGGATTTAAAGAGCGAATATCTACATTTGGCGGGTTATGTATAGTCACAAATCCTTCCTGACTCAATACCCTTTGTGAAACCCCCATTATATTTGCATTAAAAAATATACCATCTTTTTCAAATACACCTTCGTCGTCAATATTTAATATTTCAGTTTGTTTAATCGGATAACATATCACATGACCATCTTTATTGATTTCCTTTTCGTTGGAAATACATGCAAAAAACAATGCTACGAGAGGATTGGTGGTCCAGTCCAACAGCCTGGTATGAAGCCCATGATGTTGAGCAAATAGCAATTTTTCAAACTTTGAATTCGGAAAATTTGTTTTACTTTTTAGTATATTAATCCAATTGTCAAACATTTCTAAATCATTATCTGGTTTATCCTTGTTAAATACACCATCTCTTCCTGCGGATGGAATTATTGGATACGATTTGTCCGGTTGTCCTCTAAAAAAATTCTTACCATTATGTTTACTGAAAAAAAGATTGATAATATCTATGAATTTTGCAAGCGTTAAACAATCTTCATCTTCTTGAATAGGTTTTTGATAGTTATTTGTCATATATAAGCCTTACTAATCTATTTGATATAAAATGCTAATACCACTACTTCCTATCCTGTTTAATCATCTTCGCCGCCGCTTTTAAATCTTCAATATAATTCTGTTCCGCTTTCTGCTGTTCGGATTCCCTGGGAATGCGAGCCCCAGTAGGTCAACCAGCCGCTTAACCTGCCTGCCGCCCTCAGTTTGAACTATTAGGTATTTCCTAATAGTTGCCTCAGGCATAAGCTCATTTTCTTCATAAATGTTTGTAATATGCTCATTTATAGTCGGTATTGCAATACCATACAGCTCCGCCAGCAACTTCTGACTCAGCCAGACGCTATCTCCTTCCAGCCTCACCTGAATCGGAGATTCCAGCCCCTGCCCCTGATAAACCAGCAGCTCACCCTTCGGACATTGTTCTTCTTCCAAACTCATATCAAAACAAAACACCTTCCCAGCCCGGCATAACCGCAGCTAAATATCAAAAAAACACATTCACTATTATACCACCATCCCCACTTAGTGCAAGTCTGTGCCCGTCGGTAATACTATCATCCAAAATATTTTTTTCCTGCTCTATTATTCTTTACAGAGCTTATAACTGGTTGGAAAATAAGGAAACCATCTCTTTGCCAACAGAGCAACTTTCAATTAATCAGTCTGCCCCACAGGGGCAAACCTGAGCTTGTTACTTTTTATTTGTTACTGAAACTACCTGTTTGGTTGCGGCTCGTCCGCCCTGTGAAAGTCCCCGTGCCACCACAATAAAAAAAGACGACCTCCAAGCCACCCTTTTATCAATCAATCTCTAACCTTAATAACTTATATCACAACCATTCTCAATACACCTCGCCACCATAACCAACCAACGATACGAGTATCTTCGCGACTTGGCGCCTTTGCGTTTAAAATAATTCTCTCAACCCCGCATATAAACTACAGCCACTTCTCCCGCGTGTCTTGCAAGACTTTGCCGAGCTCCCGATGTGCATCGGGATTTTATTCTGCCTGGCGTTCCCAGGATCAGAAATTGTACTTAGTACATTATATTCATTGATAGCAATGTCAAGAAATTATGGAAATATAATTTTTGTGGGCGTTTTTTTCTAATATGATATAATGTCCCTGCGTCTTAGAAATTAGTTTGCGATTCTTATTTGATTATCAGGATTCGATATGATAAATGGCAATTTAAAGTCTTTTATAAACATCATTCTGATTGGTATCTGGATAGGATACTTTTATGGTGCTCATTCCAGCCTGCAATTAGCTGGAGAATGGCTATTTGCCTTTACAGTTGCCATTTGCCTGTTTTCACTCCAAAAAGCAAAATTTACTATTGTTGACATGCTCACAAGAATACTAATATCATTATTATTAATTTTTATGGTGCCGTTTGCACCTATGTTTTCTAATTCTAAATCATCATACATTTCAGTTACTAACAATACTGGTCATGAAATTAATTTTTTTATATCCGATATTACATCAGGGCAACAAATCAAAACAGTAATACAAGATAAGGCACGCTCAAACCTTAAATTTTTCAAAAAAGGACAAGAACAACTTTCTTGTAGCGAGTTTATAGTCACTGCCTTTTATAATGATACAATATTACTCAGCGAAATACGAAAAGGGGCAGATATACCCAAGGAATATTTGTTAGAAGAATGTGGAGACGCAAATGAATAAGAAAATAATATTACCTTTGCTCTTCTTGCTGGTCGGAATCGGCTGTACCATATACGGATTCATCGGCATTAAAACTGGCAATATCAGAGGCTGGGGCGAAGAAAGTTTTATAAGGACAACTTATACGGCAAAAGAATCTAAAACTTTATTCTGGCTTTATAGTGGTGGATATGTCGCGGTTGGTTCGGTTTTCACCGTTGTTTCCTTAATTGCCTTGTATCACCAAAAACAATGATATGTTAAGAATAATGCAGGAGTATTTATGTCCAGAGAGAGAATGTCATGGATAGTTTGTTGTTGCTGCTTAGCGGTGTTCTGGCTGACGGCTTGGGCTGCCGAAAATGAAGTTATCGGTGTACAGTTAATAATTTTTGGAACGGCGGCGATTTTACTCTTTAGTCAGTTTTTTCTGGCTGGTCGCCGTTCATTATTGGAAACCACTATCTGGCTGATAGTGATCGCGGCTATTCTTACACCATCTGTCAACCGGCCAGAATTATTGTTTGTATTCAATGACACATCTGCCAGCCTTGAGTTTTTTTTCTTTAATGACTTGTCTGGTAAATGTAACCGCAACGCAATAAGACCTGACAATGCAGGTGTATTTTATCTGGGCATGAATATTGACGAAATGCCTGTCGATGGCAAATTCAGGATATTCGCAACCAACGAGACTGGTAAAGTAGTCTATTCTCGGACAATATCCGAAACTGATAAACAAGGAGATGGCAAACATTTCTCTATTACCTTAACCCCGGAAATGCTCAAAGAATATTCAGACATCACATTGGAAATACCTGATAAAGCTACACAACAGCCACAGCCCTAAAAGCAAAAAGGCGACCCAGTTTCAGGTCGCCTTTTGAATTTCTTAATATTTCAGTCAATATTCTTAAAATGGAACATCAACATCGTCAACTGCTACTTCTGTGTCGCTGTCTGATTTCTTTTTAGTGGTCTTTTTGGCAACTTTTTTCGCTACCTTCTTGACCGTCTTTTTGGCAACTTTCTTTTTGGTGGTTTTGGTTTCTTCACCATCTTGCTCGTCAGTAGCTGTCTTTTTGGTTTTACGCCCCAGGACAATATCGGCTTCTTCCATAGTGGCTGGCGGCCATTTACCCTCGGCCTGCAGAGCGGTCAGTTCATCGAGCATTTTGATACTAATGATCGAGCGGCACTTAGGGAACTTATTACAGCCCATGAACTCGCCGCGCTTACTATCGCGAATGACCAGCTCACCATCTTTGCACTTATGGCATTTAATGCCGCTAGGCCGGGCCGGAGCTTTGGGCGGCTGCACATTGCCATCTTTATCTACCTTCTGGGTAGTCTTACATTCCGGGTAGCCGCTGCAACCCAGGAATGTGCCGAACCTCGCCTTTCGCAGTATCATCGGCTTACCACAGTTCGGGCAGGCATGCTGAGTCTCTTCCGGCTGGGCGATCTTGCCATCGCGATCGCACGGGGCGGCAAACTTACAGGTCGGATAATCACCGCAAGAGAGGAACCGGCCATTCTTGCCAAAGCGATAGACCATCGGTTTACCGCATTCCGGACACATATAGTCTGACGGCTGAGTTTCAGCCCGGGCATGGACCATCTCTTCATGGGCGCGGTCGAGATTATCTTTGAACGGACCATAAAATTCTCTGAGAACATTAACCCAGTCGAGATGCTGCTCTTCGATCTTATCAAGCTGCCCTTCCATAAATCGGGTAAAGGCTACATCCATGATCTGAGTGAAATGCTCATTAAGTTTTTCGGTTACTACAATACCCAGATCGGTAGCGAAAAACTTCTTGTCAAGCTGCTCAACATAGCCGCGATCTTGAATTGTGGAAATGATCGAGGCATAGGTACTTGGTCTTCCAATGCCTTCAGCTTCCAGCATCTTAATGAGCGAAGCTTCAGTATATCGAGCCGGCGGACTGGTGAAATGCTGGGTATGGTCAATTGTGACCGGCCATACCTTGCCTCCTACGCTCAGTTCCGGCAATATCTGGTCACTACCGCTCACTGTAATGCCGCTTACGAGCATGAAACCATCAAAAACCAGTTTGCGACCATTTGCCCGGAACAAGACAGACTGATCCTGGCCATCTATCTGAGCTTTAGTCTCTATATTAACTGTGGTTACATCCCAAATCGCAGGTGTCATCTGGCAAGAGACAAATCTCTTCCAGATCAAATCGTAGAGTTTATGCTGCTGAGGAGTGAGATCGTTTTTTACATTATCCGGCGTGATACTGACATCGGTCGGACGGATCGCCTCATGCGCTTCCTGGGCTGCTTTATTCGAGGAACCATAATAATTAGGTTTGGACGGTAAATATTTTTCACCGTAATTGTTCGATATGAAATCGCGTACCATACCCAAAGCTTCATTAGAGATATTGGTGCTGTCAGTACGCATGTAAGTAATAAGACCAACTGATCCCAAACCGCTTATTTCTATACCTTCGTACAATTCCTGGGCCAGACGCATGGTGTTTTTAGCCGAATAGCCCAGCTTATTGGCTGATTGCTGTTGCAGGGTCGAGGTTATAAAAGGAGCCTGCGGCTTTGAATTTGAGCTGCGTGTGTCTATACTGCACACACTAAATTCATTATTGGTTATAGCATTATATACTTTATCTGCTTCTGCCTGATTGCCAGCCTTGAACGGGTTACCGCCAACGCTTACCAGATGAGTTTCAAGGCAGCTATGGTCATAAAGCCACTCTCCCCTTTGCTTAATGGTAGGCCCTTTGTCGTTTTCGGTATTATCCTTAACGAACTTTTGGTACTTATCGGACAGGTCAGGTGTGTTCTTATTGCAGAATATGCCGTCGATCTTCCAATATTCTTCGGGTACGAAGGCTTTGATCTCTTTTTCTCGCTGTACTACCAGTTTAACCGCTACTGACTGTACCCGGCCGGCAGAAAGGCCGCGAGCCACCTTTTTCCAGAGCAGGGGGCTTATCTGATAGCCCACGATCCGGTCCAAAATACGCCGGGCCTGCTGGGCATTTACCTTGTCCATGTCCAGGGTGTGCGGGTGGGCAAAGGCCTGTTCGATAGCACTTTTGGTAATAGCATTAAAGACAACCCGGCAAAATCTATCGGATTTTATGCCCAGAGCCTCGCTCAAATGCCAGGCGATAGCCTCTCCCTCACGGTCCAAATCGCTTGCCAGATAGACCATCGGGGCTTCCTTGGCTAGTTTTTTCAGTTCTGAGAGTATTTTTTTACGGGTCGGTATGGTTTCATAGGTAGGAGAAAAGTTATTTTCTATATCTACTGCCATATCATTATTGGGCAGGTCACGAACATGGCCCATACTGGCAATAACCTTAAAATTATTGCCCAGATATTTATTTATAGTCTTGGCTTTCGCCGGCGACTCCACTATCACCAGGTTCTTTCCAGTTGCTGCTTTTGCCATAATTTTTTTATTTTCCTTAACCAGCCAGACTGAATCGCCAGCCGGAATATTCATCAAAGTCTGTACTTACAAACATGCTATCGGCAAATAATCAGTTAAAATTATTCTTTTTACCTTAATTAATTAATGTTACGGAGTAAGGCAAATATCAAAGCTGAGCGAATATGTCAAATACAATATTTTTTCGGCATAGTATCACATGAGAATTAGATACCATCTAAATACGACTTATATATAAAGTTATGTTAAATTCTTTTTTTTTCATTCCCAACTAATTTTTTCTCTGGTCAAAAAGTCATTTTAATACACCTCTACGACCGATAATCAGAATGTGAAATTGGCAAAATTAAAACTGGGCCTTCCATTTTGGCGTTATCGTTTTTATGAAAATATTATATGTAACAAATCATTTACCTTACCCTCCATTGGGTGGTTCTTATCTCAGAATACTCAATCTGGCCCATCAGATGAAAAAAAAGCATACGGTTACTACTGTTTGCATAAATGCCAGAGGTGCTTACGATCAGGAGCGGTTTGATCGTTCTAAGTCTGAGCTGGGTGAGTTATACTATTTACCTCAGCCATATTTTACTATGGATAGTAGTATCTCAAGATTCAGGCATAAGATAGATCAGCATTGGCCTTTTTATTATAGTAGAAAATTAGCCAGAGCTGAAATGGCTGTTTTTGAGGAGCTTGCTCGTCAGCATGATATAATATGGTATGAGAAAATTCAAACAGCAGCGGCAACAGGTATGCTTTTTCCGGAAAAGTCGATAATTGATCTTGATGACCTGCTGCATTTACGATTAAAAGGTGAATATACCCAAAAGGCCGGTTTAAGAAAAACGATTGCAGAGAGATTGATATATTATAAGCATTTCAGGGCGGAACTCTCTGCGATCAGGAAGTTTAAGAAAGTTGGTTTATGTAGTGAGGCAGACCGAGATTATGTGGCCAGGTTGTGTCCTCAAGCGGCTGATAAGTTGCATATAATACCAAATGGTTTTGACATTACGGCTCTTACTGATTTTGCCAGTCGTAATGTCTCTTGGCCTGCGGTATTAGGTTTTGTCGGCTACCTTAGCTATAAGCCCAATTATGAGGGTTTATGTTGGTTTATAAAAGAGGTATGGCCAGGAATTTATGCTAAAGACCCGCAAATTGAATTTCACATTGCAGGTATGATCAGTAAGGAACTGAAATTACCTGAATATGCTGGTATAAAATATCTGGGTTTTGTCGATGATCTGGCTCAGGAAATGAATACCTGGTCTGCTTTGGTAGTACCGCTATTAAGTGGTGGAGGAACAAGATTAAAAATACTAGAGGGTTTTGCTCGTTCATGCCCGGTAGTATCAACCAGTATAGGTGCCTATGGGCTCGAAGTTGAGCATGGCAGAAATATATTGCTGTCAGATGAGCCAGAATCATTTATCAAGTGTTGCCATGAACTTTGTGTAAGTAAAGCATTACAACAAAAGTTATCAGATTCAGGCAGAGAGACATTTCGATCTCTCTATCACTGGGATAAGATCGGAGAGAGCATAGATGTTATTCTGACATCAATGTTAAGTCAGGGGTGAGCTATGCTGCAAATATCAGTAGTTATGCCCTTATTCAATAAGGCAAAACATGTTCAGCGTGCGATCGATTCGGTGTTGGCTCAGAGTTTTACCAACTTTGAGCTGATAGTGGTTGATGACGGTTCAACCGATGCCAGTGCCGAGCTGGTGAGCAGTCATTACACTGACAGGCGTTTGCGTCTGGTGCATCAGGATAATGCCGGTCCCGGTGCAGCACGGAATCATGGTCTGGGCTTGGCCCGGGCTGAGTATGTAGCTTTTCTTGATGCTGATGATCAATGGTTGCCGGATTTTCTGGCCAGTCAGTATAAACAGCTCATTTCGTACCCGCAATGTGCCGCTGCTTTATGTCGGTTCTATGTTGATTATCATGGTAATCTTTCCGTTCAAGACACTGTTCTTCATGCTAATCGTGGTGTATGGCGGCTGTCGTCTGAAATTGATTTTCATACGATGCACTATATACTTTCCGCAATGACACCGAATAATATGCTTTGGAACAGATCAGTATTGGTGAAGTTCGGTGGTTTTTATGAATATCATAGTCTTTTTGGCGAAGAGCAATTCCTTATGTTAAATACTATGATGAACTATGAAGTACTGATAAATGATGAAATATTACATGTTTACCATCTAACTAATTCTGATTTGCTTCATGCCCGAAACAAAGTGAGAAAATCATTTCGGCCTTTGGTGCTGCATCCGGATTATGTTCGGAGTAATTGTCCGGCCCAGTTGCGTCCTAATCTGGAATACTATCTTAACTGGCTGGCGTTTAGTGAATGCTGCGGGCTGATCGCACTGCATAATATGAAGACTATTATTCATATTCGTGATCTATATCCGGAAATGGATAAAATGTTTCGCTGGCAATATTTTAAGAAATATTTTAAACTGAGGGCTAAGCTAGCAGTATATAAGATATTAAACCGGCTTTTTACCAGAGTTTGAGGAAAATTATGAAATTATATATCAATTTGTTATTAGTGTTTACATCTGTTTTATTGACCGCCGGTTGTGGCGTGAATCATACTGCCATAGCTCCGGTGATGGGGATAAATTCCGCATCGCTTCAGGCCGATGCTTTGGAAGTAATAATGCAGGCGGCGGTTTCGCCAGATGCTTATGTTCGTACCTATGCTATGGAAGCCCTGGCCCTGGCAGGTGATAAGTCTTGTGACAAGCTCATAGCTATGTCTCTTAGTGATCAGACAGTTGCGGTTCGCTCGGCGGCGGCCATAGCGGCAGGCGACCGAAAAATATTAGCGGCCAGAGCAGAGCTGGAAAAGATGATCAGTTCAGATAATGTAATGATCAAGCTCTGTGCCGGGTATGCCCTGGAAAAAATGGGTGACCAGCGTTTTCTCCACTGGTATGACAAGGCATTAGTCAGCGATATACCGCAGTATGCCGGTCAGGCGTGTCTGCTTCTGGGCAAGTTGGGCAACTCTGCACACAGGCCTGACAGTAGAAAAGTGTTATGGCAGGTGATGAACAAGCCAGGGCAAAAGGCTTATATCCGTTTGCAGGCGGCTGAGGCTCTGGCGCGTCTGGGTGATATGTCGGTTAAACAGAGATTGCTCGACTTTGCCGGTAGCGGCTATGCCGATGACCGCCTGCTAACCGTTTCAGCACTGAAGCTGCTGGCCTGTAACGAATGTATAGCTATGCTCTCGGTTTTGGCTGATGATGAGCAGATCGAAGTGAAGCTCTCTGCCTTGCGTGGTCTGGGAGCCTTAGCCGGCGAAGATGATATAAAGCCAGCTTACAAGGCTATGAGTTATACTGACCCTTACAATGATAATATAGTCACTCAACGAGTCCGGCACCTGGCTATACTGGCAATAGGCAGCTTTGGACGAGATAGCGATGCCGGGATACTCAAAGAGCAACTCAACAGCTCAGATTCGTTTATAAGACTAACTGCCGCAATTGCTGTTCTCGAGTGGCAAAAGGCCAGAGGCGCACGGTAGATTTTGCGGTTTGATTGCAAATATTTAGTCTTCTTATGGAGTATTCAGCTATAAGTTATAGGACTCAGTTGGGCAAATTGTTGTTTATTTTCAGTATATACATTTCAGGCACAGCTTTAAGTTTGTGTTGTAACTGGCCAGAGTAAAATACTTTATTAAATAATGGATATTTATTTTCAGGCCAATGCCATTTAATGTCAGTCGGGTTATATTAAACTGTATCATTAGTCTGGTCGATGCCTTGAGTGTATGAGCGTAATATAATCATAACCTAAAACCCAAGAGGAAATGGATAATGACATTGCTTAATTGGTCCAGTTATTTTGCCCTGGGAATAGACCAGATAGATGATCAGCATAAAAAACTCGTTGAAATGCTCAACGATATGTATGATGGCATAAAATCTGGCCATGCCGAAGATGTTTTAAAAGTTGTTCTGGATCGGCTGCTAAGATATACAAGATCGCATTTCCTCGCCGAAGAAAAGTATATGATGGAGATCGGTTACCCAGGGTTTGATGACCACTTTAAGCGTCATTATGAACTCAACAGTCAGGTTGAAGAGCTGGTGCGTAAACATGATTCTGGCGAGCATGTAAATTATCTGGAAGTAGTTACTTTCTTACGCGACTGGCTACAGGTGCATATAATGGAAGAAGATATGCAAATTGCCAAATACGCCGTCAGTAAGGAAGCGAAAATGCTATAAAATAAAAACAGGCTGAAAGTTTTCTTTCCAGCCTGTTGGGTATTTTTGTTATTTCTGTTAATCTGATATTTATCTCAGATATTCTGTCCGCTGATCTTATTTCTGTTTTTCAGATGCTCTTCATGAAGTTTCTTACTGTCAACATCGCCGACATATTCTGGTATTATGCGTTTAATAATAGAGACGATCTGATCGTAGCTGGCAGTATCAGCTATGGCGAGCATATCATCAATAGCATTTCTCAATTCATCTTCATTAGCCGGTATATTTTGCCAGACAGCTATTTTGGGATGTGGCGTCGGTTTCATATCTTCACCGGCGATGCTGAGTTCTTCAAATAGTTTTTCGCCGGGGCGCATGCCGGTGTATTTAATCTCGATATCTTCATCTGGACGATATCCGCTGAGAGTTATCAGCTCACGAGCCAGGTCAGCGATCTTAACCGGTTCGCCCATATCCAGCAGGAAAACCTCGCCACCTTTACCCATAGTAGCTGCTTGTAATACGAGCTGCGATGCCTCAGGTATAGTCATAAAGTATCGTTGCATATCCGGATGCGTGACCGTAACCGGTCCACCTTCCATGATCTGCTTGGTGAAGATCGGAACTACCGAGCCGTTAGAGCCAAGCACATTACCGAACCGGACCGTAATGAAATCAGTGTCACTGTGAGTGTTGAGCCCCTGGATCACCATCTCGGCAAATCGCTTACTCGAACCCATAATACTGGTGGGATTCACCGCCTTATCGGTCGAGATCATTACAAAATTCTTTGATTTGTATTTATCTGCGGCCATAGCCACATTACGCGTACCGCAGACATTATTCTTGAATGCCTCGCCGGGGTTAGATTCCATAAGTGGAACATGCTTATGAGCAGCGGCATGAATTACCACCTCGGGCCGATATTCACTGAAAACACGGTCAACCCTTTTGCCATCTGCTATATCACAGATGATCGGCCGAAGGGCAACTGTTGGATACTCTCTCTGTAATTCCCGCTCGATGTGGAACAGAGGATTCTCTGCCTGCTCTATGAGTAAAAGTTTTTTTGGACCAAACTGGCATATCTGCCGACACATTTCAGAACCGATCGAACCACCGGCACCTGTAACCATTACTACTTTATTATTCAGGAATTTACTTATTTGCTCAATGTCCAGGGTTATCGGGTCACGACCCAGCAGATCGTTAATATCAACCTCACGCATTTTGGAAACAGACACCTTGCCGGTGGCTATTGAAACCAGGTCCGGCACAGTACTGAATTTCAGGTTAGAGCCTTCACATTGTGCGATAACATGGCGAAGCTCTTTGCGTGAAGCTGAGGGCATTGCTATTACCAGCTCATCAATAGCTTTTTCCTGTGCGATCTTTTTAATTTCTTTGGTGGTACCTATCACTTCGGCACCGTGAATACGCATACCCAGCTTACGAGGGTTATCGTCAACAAATCCAACTACCTCATATTTCAATACGGGCATTCTGCGTATTTCTCTTAATAGTGTTTCGCCGGCATTACCTGCACCCACTATGAGCATGCGCGACAGACGACCAGCTACTACCTGTTGACTTTCTTCGTAATATAAACGGATCAGCAACCGCGAACCGCAAACGGTACAGATCGTTGCTACCCAGTCAGCCACAAAGATCGATACTGGTATTTCATTCAGGATCGGTTTACCATCAGGTAATGCTCCCAAAGCTGAGGGCAAAAATTTCAGACAAATATAGTACCCTACTATTTCGATTATCAGACTGCCATGAGTTGCCTTAATTATACTGAACAGGTCAGAAACGCTTACATAACGCCACCAGCCCTGATATTGACGGAACAGACCGTAAATTACCAGCTTGATCGCCGCTACTGCCATGAAGGTATTCCAGAATACCGGGCCAAACCAGGTTTCATTTATCTGCATGTTATTCAATACTATGAACGACATGAAGAGGCTTATCCAGAAAAAGGCCAGATGAGCCAGAACGATCTTTCCCTTCCAAAGAAAAAGATCTTTAAAACTGGTTGGTTTAACATTTACATTTTTTTCGGTTATCTCTTTGTTCATAAAGCAAATATCGACCTAACTAATTGTTTCCTTTAGAGATATAAACAGCGAGCTCTAATTTTTTGCTCTGAAACTGTCTTTTTAAGTTTAGCAAAAAAAAATAATTTATTAAATAAATTTAATCGCCTTTTTTGTGACTATAATGCAAAATATTATCCAGTATAGAGTTATGGCGTTACATTATTTTTGCGTAAAGCGACAAGGCAGTTAAAATTCATATATTAACCTCAAAATGCAGATTAACTGACAAATAAGCGTAAACAGGAATAGGAAGAAATTTGCGGTATTTTTAGTTCTGGTTAAATATATCAGTAAAAACCGACAGGGGAACAGTCTCGATCTCTGGTTTCTGGTAGTTGCCATGTGCTTTTACATAGATCAATCCAGAGCGAATTGCATTGAACAGGCTGCCGACAAAGGGTATTGGGCGAATAATACCTGGCGCCTCGATCATAAAAACAAGGTCAAGGGTGCCGGATTTATCTTTGTCTGTCAGTAGTGGGCCTGCCATTTTCCCTGAGCCAGATACTTCGATAGTATTGCCTTTGAAAGATAATGAGGAGAATATGGTCAGATCGTCAACTATATCACCCTTTATAGATGCCTGATTGAACACCCCGGCGTGAGCCTGTGTAAATTTGATCAGATTCAGAATACCCGCTAATAATGGCAGTTTGCCCAGTTTGCCTTTGCTTATTTCGAATTCAAAATTGCCGCGTGCTGAACTGGTGTTACCATTTAGTTTAAGAAAACCATCTACTATGCCATTGATATCACCTTTGTTAGGGTCTGGTGGTGCTATCTGGTTTAGCTGGGCATTTCTGAGGGCCAGGTCCAGGGAGTAACTATTGGTAAGAAATTCTGCTTCAAGGTAACCGGCGACCTTACCAGAACAAAATAAAGCCTCTTGCAGTTCAATGGCCAGGTCTTTGCTGATGGAGTCATAACTTATTGAGGCTTGAGCATTTTCTATGGGCCAACCAGAAAGACGAGCACTTTCAATATTTGCCTGAGCGTTAGCGGCCAGTGTATGGGTATCTGCATTGTAATCAAGGTTAAGGTCAAAGTTTGCTGTTGCATCAGTAACTTCTGTCGGAAATCTACCCGAGGTATTTACTAATCTGGCCGTACCATCAATTTGCCAGGTATTACTCTTAAACTGATCTGCTAACAGTTTTAGTTTCAGGTCTGTTGATAGCCGGCCATTCAGATCATACTTATCACTGAGCAGAACAATATTCTGGCCAAAGGCTTTTTTGAGCTTTTTGTTAATGGCCAGGTCATTGATCGTGATGTTAAGACTATCTGTATTGTCCCGGCCAATAAGATTGACCCTGCCATTGAGTTTTATAGCTCCTGACTGAGCGGAAAAATCTGCAAAGGTTATTTCCGTAGGTGTAAGGACAACAGAGCCTCTCAGGTCAGAAAGGTCATAACCCATAAAGCCGGCCGACATGGCGACTGGTTGCAGTGTACAGCTATAATCAAGCGGCTTATCAGGCATGTCATTTACAGTGAGTTCGAGGTCAGCAGTGCCTCTCGGCTGATATTTTTGCCAAGTGCCTGGCTTTTTCTTTTCTAAATATTCACCTAACTGGCGGCTCAGATTAAAATTCTTACAAGAGGCTTTCAAGCTAAGAGTGTCTTGTCCTATCTTTCCTGAGAGAGCTAACAGGCTGGCAGATAAGTTTGGATCTGATATTTCACCAGTCATATCATTTATGGTGAGCAGGCCATTATTAAAGTTTGCCCGGCATTCAACATTGTTAACAGTAAGAGGCAGGTCTTTATGTATAATGTTTCCATTTTTGAGATGCAGATCGACATCATGCTTTATTTCAGTGAAAGAATAGTCTTTTTGATTTATGATTGCCAGCCCATCTTCCAGTGAATGTTCTATTTTGGCCGTGCCGGATACTTTGCCAGTTATTGCCAGCTCTTTATTGAATTTATTTATATTGGCAGGTAATGCGGCTATTAGTTGCTCGTTTAAATTCAGGGAGGTAAAGTCGATCTGGCATTTCAATTGGGCCGGGCTTTCTGGTTCAGTGGTAAATTCACCTGACAGAGAAATGCTTCCGCCGGCTCCTTTGCCATGTAAGAGAGAAAATTCAGTCTTACGATTATCCCAGTGAATATTGCCATAGCAATCCTCCAGTGCTACAGGTAAGAATCTAAAACTTCCTGCACAATCATAAAACTGGATATTTAAATAATGGTCTGGCTCCTGGCCCTGAATGACATTTATATGATATTGAGCATTAGCGTGACCAGAAGGTTTGAACAGGTCAAAGATACCTTTTTGCAGATCGGTTAATGCTTCATAGAGAACAGAGTCGGCACAGACATTTTTAACATCAACATCAGTTTCAATGTCCCACCTGCCGCTCTCTAAACGCACTGCATTGCCGTTGACCACGACAGACTGGCCATTATCCGATCCGGTGATCGGGCCAAACTGTATAAGGCCAGGCTCAAAACTGATCGGCCCGCAGGCATTTTTGATCGGATATGGAAAACGAATAAATCGACCAGCCATCTCGATCAGATCGACATTGCCGGCAACGGTGTTCTTACCATCTATACGGGTAAAATAAACATCTACACTTGCCTTGCCGGTTGGTAAGAAATCATTGAATGCCCCTCTTTTTTCTGAAGGTATATGCAGTATGAGCATCTTCAAAACAGATTTGATCGAGTTACTGGTTACAGCATCAAGGTTCAGCTCGCTTACCAGTTCTTGATCGTTTATGTCGCTATTGAAAATGTCAAAATTATGCCATTGGTCTGTTGGTATATTAAGGTCAGGGCTGGAAAATTTCAGGTCTATCTCCGCGCTGCTGTTATAGCCAGAGACATTACCCTCTACTATGAATGTAGCATCATCATATTTAACCTGCACAGAGTTTATGACTGTTTGCTCTGTGGTGCATATTATTTCACCGCTTATCTGCGGCAGGGGGATGACTGTTTCGCTTTCAGGTATCTTGATACGGGCTGAGGCCTGCTCAAAAACTACTTTTACATAATTGCCCGAATCAGGACTGTAAAAACTCTTAACCACAACTTCGCCACGAGGGTTGATTGCCTCATATAGTTCGCGGAACAGGTCAAGGTTAGGCGGTAACTGCTCACTGGCAAACTCGGCCAGATCAAATCTGAGATCGGCTTCCAGTGCCAGAGTGTCGGGGTTGTATGTTCCCGTTATTATGCAGTCAGGCAATGAAGTATTTTCGCTGCCAGTGAGAGAAAAGTTTATAAGATGACGAGTTTGGTCGCCAATGAACTGGCCGGAGAATCGCTGTTGTACCGGATGTGAAATAATGCCATCTCTAACTTCGGTGAACTGAGCGATCGAATTACGAATAATGAATGCAGGTGTTTTGCCCTTGCTGCTCTGGCCTTTGCTGACAGCAGGTTTCAAACGGGTAATATTCCAACTTGAATTATCATGGTCATAGCTCAGGTTGAGCAGTGCATCATTAGCGACTATCCTGTTGATCTGAAGCTGGCGAGTGAGCATACTCCAGGGGTTATATTCCAGCAGCAGGTCACTGGTCCTGAGTATAAGGTATCTGTCTTCATGCGGCATATTGGGCTGATAGACGCTGAGCTGTTTTATCCTGATGTCACTGAGTATATTTATTGATGAATGTTCAATATCAACTTCGCCGCCGGTAAGATTGGTCAGAGCAGTAATGATGTGGCTATTGAATCGTTCGCCAACCAGATTGAAAATCAGCATTCCGGTTAAGGTTGTGATAAGCAATAAGGTAAGGCCAGCCCATAACTGCTTTCGCTGTCGTCTTTGCGGTGAATGATGACGCGGATGATGTGAACGGATCAGGTCGATCATTATGATGATCTTGTCTGTCAGGCCGTACCATGCAGCTATAATATTAGAACTTTTTCTGTGCTTTTGCTCAGACATAACAAAGAGTGATTAAGTTATTCAGGGCTGTGTTATTTCCAGATAGCTTGTGGATTCATGTCAACAATCAAAGCCGCAATTTACACGACCGGCAGAACCATCGTCCTGGTCGTAGATAATATTATCTACCATGTCGCTATCAACTCGTACCCGTTCGATCTTGAGCGTTTTGCCTGTATGACTGTCAACCGTTACCATTACCCCGTTAATTCTCAGGTCCCGGGTTGCTATACTATATGAATAGGGCATCTGAGTGAGCAGACTTTTCACTACCGGCTCAATATTTCGTCCTAAAACTGATTCATGCGGGCCGGTCATGCCAATGTCTGTTATATATCCAGTGCCGCCTGGAAAGATCTCTTCGTCTGCGGTTGGAATATGAGTGTGAGTGCCAAACACCAAAGAAACTTTGCCATCAAGAAAGCGGCCCATTGCTACTTTCTCACTGGAAGCTTCTGCATGCATTTCAACCAAAATTATCTTAATGTGCGGCGGCATTTTAGACAGTATTTTTTCAATGGCAATGAAAGGATTCTCACCAGGCATACTCATATACAGCCGGCCCAGCAGGGTTATGACTGCGACATCACAACCTTCCTGTGTGTGAAAAAATGCCTGACCCTTACCTGCTGCATAGGCTGATATATTCGCCGGGCGCACTATTGAATCAGAATTGTTCAGTGTGGAAATGATATCTTTTTTGCGATACACATGATCGCCCAGAGTGATAATGTTTACACCATATTTTAGTAGCTTGTCATGTATCTGTTGAGTCAGGCCGGAGCCGCCTGCAGAATTTTCAGCATTGGCTACGACACAACTGATATTATTTTCCTTTATCAGTTGCGGCAGCTTTTCGGCAAGAACCTGACGGCCTGGGCGGCCCACTATGTCACCTATACATAATATCTTAACTTGCATTACTTAACAGTCCAGCTTTCTATTGGGCAGAAAAACAAAATTACAGGCAGCAGGTTTTGCCAACCCGCGACCTGTAATTTATATTGTCAAAATGAGTGAAAAATGCCAGTAATTGAGATAAGTTCTTTACTTAGCAAATTCAACACAACGAACTTCTCTCAGCAGGGTTATCTTAACCTCACCTGGATAGGTCAGCTCGTTTTCAACCTGGTTAGCTATATCGCGGGCTATCTTCCAGGCACAACCATCATCGACCTTTTCCGGGTCAACAATAACGCGTATTTCCCGGCCTGCCTGAATTGCATAGGAATGATTCACACCCTGGAACTTATTAGCGATCTCTTCCAGACTTTCCAGGCGTTTGATATATCTTTCCAGCGTTTCACGACGGGCGCCTGGTCGGCTGGCACTCATAGCGTCTGCGGCTGCTACCAGTGGAGTATAAGGTGAAGTCGCCGGTACATCGCCATGATGGCCTGCAACAGCGTTAATAACTTCGTCACATTCGCGGAACTTCTTGAGCAGGTCGGCTCCGATCTGAGGATGACCGCCCTCGACTTCATGGTCAAGTGCCTTACCTATGTCATGCAGGAAGCCGCACCGGCGTGCCAGGTTGCCGTCCAGGCCAAGCTCTTCGGCCATTGCCTGTGCCAGGAATGCCACTTCTATACTGTGCTTAAGCACATTCTGGCCGTAACTTGTCCGGAAGTGTAACCGGCCGATATTGGGTAACAATTTACCCGGCAGACCGTTGATATTCACTTCCATGGCCGCCTGCTTACCCAGCTCCATGAGCTTATTCTCTATCTCTTTACCAGTCTCGATAACGATCTCTTCGATACGAGCCGGGTGAATACGACCGTCCATGATCAGTTTCTCAAGACTTATGCGGGCTATTTCACGACGAACCGGGTCAAATGCTGATACTACTACTACACCTGGTGTGTCGTCAATTATCACATCAACACCCGTTGCCTTCTCGAAGGCACGAATATTGCGGCCTTCACGACCAATTACCCGGCCTTTCATATCATCAGATGGTATATCTACTGTCGATACGGTATAGTCGCAGGTGTGACTGGCGGCGTATCTCTGTATAGCATTTAGAGTTATCTCTCTGCTGCGATTGTCAGCTTCTTCTTTGGCCTTGCCGATAACCGACTCGATCAAAACAGATGCTTCGCGCTGAACCTCATTGTCCAGACGCTTAAGCAGCATTTCCTTGGCCTCTTCTACGCTTATGCCGGATATTTTCAGTAATTCAGTTTTCTGCTGATTGAGCATATTGGTCAATTGCTCATCTTTGCTTTGAATTTCCTTTTCCTTATCTGATATCTTGTTTTCCCGTTTTTCCAGGTTCTTTTCTTTGGCAGAAAGGCTTTCCCACTTGCGATCTACTGAATCTTCCTTTTTAGCCAGGTGTTTCTCAGTCTCTCGCAATTCATTTTTTATCTGAGCTGTTTCTTTTTCAAATTCTTCTCTTTTTTGGATTTGTTCAGCTTTGGCTTCTAACTGGGCGGTTTTAATGGTGTTCTGAGCTTTGCTTTCAGCATCACTAACTATATTTGCTGCTTTTTCCTTAGCTTCGTTTATTCTGGACTTACCAATTATCGTTGTTATCAGCCAAAATATTACGACGCCCGCTACCGCGCCGCCTGCTATGCCGCCAACCAAACCGGCATCAGCCAATATTAAATGAGTCATTTTTGTTCTCCTGTTGTGGTAATACCAAATGCGCAGGGAACCGGAATCTAATAATTGAACTTAAATAACGAGTAACAAAACCACACCGATCAGAAAGTTTATTTCAGAGATAATATATTCCGAACATAACCTGTAAATGGTAATACCACTTGGGTTTCCAGACTTGCGCAGCAAAAAACCGGCGTCTGTATGATAAAAAAGGTAATATTACCCCCCTCGATTTCAGGGGAATTGCCTTGGGGTATTCTCTTCAGGTTGTCAGCCTTGGTTAAATGCCAAGGCGATTCATTATATATTATTATCCTGATACGATTGTTTATCAGGGTCAAAGTGAACTTTACTGATAATTCTATCTGGCTTATTACCTGTTTTTTGTCTATGGCTAATAGGCTTATACTATTCCTTACAAAAAACTCAGATTATTATTCAGTTTTCCGGTAAAATGCCCTGCACAGGCAGTTAACCTTTTTTAAATATAAAAATTACATACTATTTATTCAATTTTCCATTCTAAGCAATCATGTTTATTCGTCAAGTTTATTATAGCAATTCTGTTTGAAATAAACAAAACCATTAGAAATTTGTATATCAGCTAAGTTTAACAACTATTATTTGCAGATACTTAGAGATATTCGGTCATTAATACTGATTTACTGAAAAATTATAAGAATTTAACAAGAGCACTGCAATTATTGCTGGAAGGCCCATTTTGTGTATGAGTGCATTTGGGTTGGTTTTACTCGAATATAATCCTTATTTAAAGGGATGAGCGATTGATATCCGAAAATAGGTTATTGATAATGGCTGTTATATTATTGTTAATGATATTCAGCTTTAAGGAGTATAATAATGAAGAAAGTTTTTATGTGGGCCACACTAATGTTGGCCTTAGCCGGCTGCGAAAATAAGGAATTGCTCCAATGTCAGGAGCAGCGAAGTCAACTCGACGCAGAGTTGATGGCTCTGGAAGAAAAACTGGCTGTATCACTAAGTGCTAATGAGACATTTAAGGTTGAGTCGCGTGATAAGGTATCTCGTCTTGAGGAAAAGCTCAAAGGTCAGAAGGAGATCTATCTTAATCTGGAACAGTCAAAAAAGCAGAGTGAAGCGGCCCTGAATGAGCAGCTGGCGGCGTTGAAAAAAGACTTAAAAACAGCCGCTGATTCAGCAGTCCTTCTCCAACAGAGTATTGATTCATTGAATCAGGAGTTGAGTCAGGCCAAAGGTCAGAATGACCAGGTCAGCAAGAGTAATGTAGAGTTACAGAACAAACTTAATGTCAGTCAGGGGCAGATTACCGAGCTTAACGCCCAGATCGAACAGTTGCAAAAGCAAAATGCTGAGCTGGTAGCGAAGGTTAAGGACCTGGAGACTATACTTTCTGAACTAAAGAGCAGTAAATAGTCTGTCGATGTAAATGACAATGAGATATCGGTGCAGCGAGATATTACCGTCGGGGTTTGGCGGTAAGAATTGTGCTGGAGTAAGACCATGCCAAACAGGTGTGGTCTTTTTTGTTTTAAACCTTATTAATAAGGTATGTTTGATAATAATGCGTTTTTTTTCAATTTATACCCATGTGCTTTTGTTAGAATTATGTGAAATAATGGTGTTAATATAAAATGCCTTTGGTGGATTAAGCCGAAAATGGTAATATACGATATAGTGAAATGAACGCATTGTCAAACAATGTAAAATTTGAATTGTGTAGGAGTCTGGAATGTGTGAGTTGAACGAAAAGGTAAGAACTGGTTTTTTATTAGCCATAATATGCCTGTTGAGTTATGTTGGTTGCGTCAGAGCTGTTTATTATGACACTTCAGCGAATCTGATCTCAGTGAATCCGAGTTTTGAGAGTAGCTACACTGGCTGGTATAATGCAGGGGGGACCATAGATAACACTACGGCAAGTGATGGGGTAAGGAGCGGCAAGCTGACCGCTACTTCTGGTCAGATGTGTGACTGGCGTAGTCGGGGCTATACAACGGTAGTGCCGGGCAAAAGTTATAAGTTTGTTTTTGATTATAAAACCTCAGCTCAGGCTACAGGTAATCCTCAGATCAGATTACGATTTTACGCTATAAGTGGTGGGGCTTTTATGGATGAGATCCAGCGTACTCTGGAGCGAACCGAAAATGTCTGGAGGACAATAACGGCAACTATAACCTGTCCTTCTGTCCCATGTACCGTTGATGTTTTTTATACTACGAACCGTTTTGGCAGTTTTAATGGATACGCCTGGCTGGACAATGTAAAGCTGCACCCTGAAATGGATATGGCATATATACCGGCCGATGGTGCGATAGGGTGGTCAGATGAGCCGGTTTTGCGTTGGCAATCTGTGCCTGGTGCCGAGGCTTATCTGGTATATACAGGTACGAGTTATAGTGAGGTAGATTCAGCGGATTTTGCTGTTCTACCGGGAGATTTTGATCTCAATGCCCGGGTTGATCTGTCTGATTTTTCGTTGCTGGCCAGTCAGTGGCTCAGCAGCTCATTGCCAACGGGGTCTCCCAGGGCCGATGCCAATTATGATGGTCTGGTGAATATATCAGATATGGGAGAAGTGGCTTTGCATTTTACTGACAGTACTGAGCTGCCCGGCGCGTTAAAGTATATTAACTATAAGAATTGGAAAAAGATCTATATGCCTGCAAATAATGCTACATATTATTGGCGGGTAGATGCTCTGGTCGATGGCGAGTTGCAAAGAGGTCCGACCCTGCAATTCAGTTGTGAGGATTATCTTGATTATGGAATTGCAGTACCTCAGTATATATATTATTTGCGTGATACTTATGCCAGTGCTACTCAGCAGATAACTTTTCAGTCATTACAGGGTTTAGTAGCTCGTGTTCGCCCTGAGTTATATCTGCTGACCAGTTGGAATGAAAAGTGGTTGCAGGACATGAAGGCAAGTTATGGAATTAATTATACCAGTATAAAGGATCAGGCAGGCGGCAGTGACAAGGCATTTGGCTGGGTACTCGACCGTTATAGCAGTCGATACACAGGCTATATATTATGCGATTCATATAATGATCCCAGTTCACTGACTGCGGCTATATCACTGGCAGCTGCGCATGACAGTGCTATCGTTGTTGATGTAGCTGACCAGAGTTATATGACCAGTCGGGGTAAACCGATGATCGCAGATATGCGCGGTAAGAATGAGAAATGGGTCTGGGACAATTACAAGGATAACTTTACCAAAAAGGCTATTTTTGTACAGCGTAGCGATATTAATTCACATGGTAAGCGTCTGCGTGATCTGCCGATAACTCTGCGGGCCCTGACCTGGTGGAATTCCAGCTATAATGACACTGAAGAGGTGTTCAGTGCCTATCGCAAAAATATACCCTGCTATGGCTGGGACAGTGCAGTAATGAGCGGAGAGGGCGGCGCGGTAAGGTATCATTCCGAGCATAGCATGTACACTGTGGTTACTGACTGGTCTTTGAATCTGTCGGTTTATGCTGGTATGGCCTCTCGTACTCCGAAGATAACCTTTAAGCAGCCTTGCAGTGACAATCGTTATACGCCGGAAGATAATGTTCATTATGTGACATTTATTTTGAGTGATATGGATAATGCCAATGTGATCTTTGACTATAGCGGTTGGGCGGCTAATACTAACCGCTGGGCCAGTCCGTATCGAGGTCAGTTTGCCATGGGTTGGGGTATGCCGCCGGCTATGACTAAACTTGGTCCTGCTGTAATGAAATGGTGGTATAATCGGGCGACAGAAAACGATTGCTTTATCGGCTACTGTTCTGGCCTGGACTATTTTAATCCATCACATTTCCCTGATCTGGATATACACACCGGTCACATGGTGGAATATTTAAAAGAAGCTGATCTTAAAACTATGCTGATAATTGATGGTCTTATGCCAGAGAAAACCCTCAGTCAGGATTATTATGAGACGGCAAAGTATTTCACCATCTTTGGCGCAATTCGCGGCTTGTTCTATCTGGAATATCAGAGGTATGCACCATATAACGGTAAGATATATTGGTTTGATGGCAAGCCGATGATGACTGCCCGTTATGATTTCCGCAGCGATGCTTTTTATAGTGCGTGCGTACAACCCCCGAGTCATTAGCGACAAGTATAAATTCGCTGCCGGCAACACCGTATAATGAAAACGGCTATACCTTTGTAACTGTCCATGCCTGGAGCAAGGGCTGGAACGATGTAGCCCAATGCCGGGCTTTGCTAAATCCCAATGTACGCATAGTAACCCCCAACGAAATAATCGAACAACTATATCTTCACAACCTCGCCCCGGCACAGTGAAGAGATGTAAGGACCAGATATTTTAAAATAGCTTTCAAAATAATAAAGCCCGTTACTGTTGACAGAACGGGCTTTATTATGATTAAGGGTCGGAAGGTTTGGAAATGGAAAAGTTATTCTGATAGTGATTTATTTTGCTCTTTTTCGGCTGGCTTTTCATTTTTGTATTTAGCTGTTATTTTATCGCTGAGCGATTGCAGATAGTGAGCTTCGGTTGTTTCGATGTTTAGCAGTGGTTTAAGCCCTGCTACAGGTCGTTGATATATGGTTGAGTATATAATCAGGGCATTGAGGTATTGCCCCATAGTCCCGGCGTGATACAGGTCAGTGTCGTGTAGCATCAGATTGCGATCATGATAGTTTTCATGCCAGGCCTCACCAGCCGGGGCCAGCAGCACATCGGTTTTAATAGTTGAGCCGGCATTAGCCGGTATGTAATTTTCAACGCAATCGTGATAATGTCTGATCAACTGTTGCTGCATCTCATCTCGTGAGCTGAATTTATCGGGGTACATATCGTTTTTTTCGTGTCTGGCCCAGGTCTGGTACATAACTATTTTTGCTTTAGGGCTGTTCTTTTTAATATGATCGTACAAGGCGGCGGCATCGGTCTTAAAGCCTGCCGGGTCACCTATATTATCAGTTGGTCTGGTGCTGTAATCCTGAAGTACGACAAAGTCCCAGTTGCCCTTATCGATAGCAGATATAGTATCGGGGTTGGTTCTGTGGAAGCTAAGAGATTTTCCGCCTATGGCAACGCTTTGGACCTGGGGGGCAGGCTGACTGTCAGTAACGGCATTATTTTGTACCAGTTCAGATATCGGACCTCCATAAGTAAAGCTATTACCAATGAACAATATTTTTAATGGTTCCCGGGCGCAGGCCAGGGCTGCTATCTGGCATAAGGCCAGAATGATATATGAGAAATTAACAGGCATGAACAAGCTCCATTTCATGTTGGTGGTAGTAACTATTATTAATGTCTTCAATACTCAATGTAATTTAAGAGTGAATAATGTACAGAAAAATGATAAATATATTTTTATTGTCAGGGTTGTATAAGGAGGTGTATTGACTAAAGAAACAAGGATTTGCAAGTTTTTGGTCCCATAACTATAAAGGTCGGTCTGCATGAATTATTTATGCCTGTAATGATTATGCTGATTGTGCGGCCAAATATGGGGTTATAAGCGGTAATGGGGCGGAGACACAGATATGAAATATTTTTGTGTTAAAGCGTGTAGTAGTTAGTTCCGATGAGATGGTTGACGACCTTGCGTAAAGGTAGGAGTCTTAAATTTAAAGGCAATATCGAAACAGTGAGCATCTTATACAAAGAGTAATAAAGTCATGGAGAGATTGTTAAAACTTCTTGAGGAATCATCGGTTAAGCTACTGACAGTAGAGCCAGATGATCTTGCTATACTGGCGGAGTTACACACAAACTTTGAGGATCTGGCCAAATGTGTCGAGGAGCTCAACTTAATTGACAGCGAGCAGGAGATAATCAGCTCAACTTCGCTTGATGCAGCTAACCTCATTCAGGACATAGTATTACAGGAAGTAACAGACGGTCATGCAGCTATTAATAAGGTGAGCATGACAGTGAAAAGTCTTCAGGAGATGCTTGATGTAATAGAAAAGGGTGGGGATGTAAAGAGCTATCTTGAGAGCAGGGAGCTGGAAAATGCCAGTTCCGATACTGGTGTAACAACATCAGGTGGGTCTCAGGTAAGTGCTTCTGTCGGTGCGGAAGAATCAAAGCCTGCTGCGAAAAATGCCGGCGTCCCGGCCAGAATAACCATAGAATTGCCAGAAAATGTTGATGAGGATATCTTCAATGACTTTGTATCTGGCTTGTCAATGAATCTTGATAGTCTGGAAACAGCGATACTTGACGCTGAACAGGACGCTACTGTTGAAAAGAGAAATCATATAAAAGGTAAGCTGCATAATCTCAAAGGTGAATCATCGCTGATGGGATTACAGCAAATGGCTACAATATGTCATGATTGTGAGAGTTTGCTGGAAGATGTTAACAGTCTGTTTCCCGGCCAGCATTTATTGGAAGCCTGTGATCAGTTGCGTAAGATTGCGGCGGTTTTACGGGGTGAAGAAAGCCAGGTAGATGTAGAGATTCATGCAGAGCACATGGAGGCGATCGATGCTCTGGAAGAGTTGATAAATATAGCAGAAGAAAAACAAGAAAAACCCACAGAGCCTGTAACTCCGGCGGTTCAGGTGAAAGAGCCGGAAAAGGCTCAGGTAAAACCGGCATCTCCGGCAGCAAGTAAACCGGCTGCCCAACCGGCAAATCCAAAATATGTCGAAGCGAGCTTTGATTCTCTGGTTATTGCTGAAACTGATGTCCCCTTGGTAATTGATTTTGTTACTGAGTCAAGAGAGCATCTGGAACATGCAGAAAATGATATGCTGGTCGTTGAAGAAAATCCAGAAGATCAGGAAGCGATAAATTCTATATTCCGTGCATTCCATACTATTAAAGGAGTGGCGGGTTTTCTTGAGTTAAAGCATATAGGTTCATTGGCCCATGTGTCAGAGACTTTACTTGATATGGGTCGCAAGGGTCAGACTGTTCTGGAAAATTCCAAGGTAGATGTTATATTCGAAGCTATTGACCTGATGAAGCGTATGCTTACCACCCTGAGCGAAGCTGTAGCCAGTAATCAGCCGGTACATCCGGTAGATGGGCTGGGTCAGCTTATTGTTCGCATACAGATGTGTATCGATGGCCAGGAGCCAGTCGCCAAGGTTGGTGAGATATTAAGAGAAAAAGGTGAGATAAAGCGAACTGATCTGAACGAGGCTTTGAAAGAGCAGCGAGATGAACCGGAAACTGAGAAAAAGAAGATCGGTGAAATACTCATAGAGAAAGAAAAGACAACTGAGCAAAAGGTTGATATGGCGGTCGCCGAACAGAAGCGTCGCGAACAGGTAGCTCAGGGTAAGGTTGCGTCAAAGAAGATCGGTGAACTGCTGATAGAAAAAGGTTTTGTCAGTAGAGCTCAGATCGATGAAGCACTCGCCAGCCAGAAAGGCGGCGGTAATCAGAAGAGGATAGGCGAGCTGCTGCTCGAAAAAGATCTGGTAACGCGTGAACAGTTGGAACTGGTAGTACGCGAGCAAAAAGATCAAATGCAGCAGATGCAGCAGGCATCTCGTCCTACAACTGCGGGCAAGAAGCAGGTAGCAGAAACAACAGTAAAAGTAACGACTGAAAGGCTCGATGCGCTGATAAATATGGTAGGCGAGCTTGTTATTGCTCAAGCGATGGTCAGCCAGGATCTGGCCGATCATCGTAAGAGTAATCAAAGACTGGAGCGAAACACTCGTCATCTGGAGAAGATAACACGCGACTTGCAGGAACTGAGTATGTCAACGCGTATGGTTCCGGTGCAGGGAGTATTCCAGAAAATGGCCCGCCTGGTCCGTGACTTATCACGCAAATCTAACAAGCAGATAGATTTTGAGATGTTTGGTTCAGAGACAGAGCTTGATAGAAACGTAGTAGAGGAAATAGCCGACCCATTAGTACATATGATCCGCAATTCAGTTGATCATGGTGTAGAAACGCCCGAAGAACGCCGGGCTGCCGGCAAGAGTCCGACAGGTAAGATCTCATTAGGAGCTTATCATAAAGGTGGGAATATAGTAATAGAGATAAAGGACGATGGTAAAGGGCTCAATCGTGAGCGGATCATGAAAAAGGCAGTCGAGAACGGAATAATCCGTGAAGATGCTGAAATGACCGATCAGGAAGTGTTCCGCCTGATATTTCATGCCGGTCTGTCAACCGCAGAAAAGGTGACAGATATTTCAGGCCGCGGTGTGGGTATGGATGTTGTCCGGAAGAACATAGAGTCGTTACGCGGCCGCATTGATATAGATTCCATAACAGGTCAGGGCACGACATTCAGTATTCAGTTGCCATTAACACTGGCAGTGATCGAAGGTCAGTTGGTGACCGTTGGCAGTGAGCGATACATAATACCAACAGCGTCAATAGAGCAGAACCTCAGGCCCATACCCAGGCAGATGTCAACTGTGCAGGGCGGTCGTGGTGAGATGATGATGGTTCGCGGTGAGTTAATACCACTGTTGCGGTTATATACGCTATTTGGCATTACACCGGAAAAAACAGATCCATGCGATTCACTGGTAGTTATAGTCTCTGATGGTGTACGCCGTTGTTGTATTCAGGTTGATGACCTATTAGGGCAGCAACAGGTAGTGATAAAGAGTTTGGGGGATTACTTAGGAACTATCAAAGGAGTTTCAGGCGGAGCGATCATGGGTGATGGCAATGTCAGCCTGATCCTTGATGTGCCTGGTGTGCTGGCACTGGCGCATGGTCAGTAAGTGAGAAGGGGAAATGAGATATGACAAGCAGTCTGATAGATCAGATCGATATATCTGAAGAAGATTTTAAGCGGGTAAGCGATGTAATATATAAACATTGCGGCATAAATCTTCATGAAGGTAAGAAAACGCTCGTGCGTGCCCGATTGGCCAAGAGAATGCGTTCTTGTAAGATGGGTACGGCCAAAGAGTATATAGACTATGTATTGTCTATGAACGATAAAAAGGAATTTTACAATCTGGTCGATTCTATCAGTACAAATCTGACAAGTTTTTTCCGGGAGCGGGTTCACTTTGATCTGTTACGGGATAAATATATACCAAATTTGATAGCTAAGCAGGCCAAACATGGTGGCTTGAAAAAGTTCAGAATATGGTCTGCTGGATGTTCTACAGGTGAAGAGCCTTATACTATGGCTATAGTATTAAAAGAAGCATTCAAAGAGACCAGTGGTTGGGATGTTAAGATCCTGGCCAGTGATGTTTCAACCCGGGTGCTGGAAAAGGCAAGTGCCGGTATGTATGAGGCAGACAGAGTTGGTCAGATGCCGCAGCAGTTGCTTAGTACTTACTTTAATAAAGGAACAGCCGGTGGAGCTGTTGCATATCAGGTAAAAGACGAATTACGCAAGATGATCGCATTTCGTTATCTTAACCTGATGGAGCCCTGGCCGGTTAAAGGCCCGTTTGATGTTATATTCTGTCGAAATGTAATGATATACTTCGATAAGCCAACCCAGGAGAAACTAGTGGGCCGATTTTATGAATGTCTTAAGTCTGAAGGGCTGCTTTGTATCGGGCATTCAGAGTCACTTACAGGAGTGAATCATCCGTACAGATATTTGCAGCCGGCAACTTATGCCCGGCCATAACTAAGGCGAAGATAGGTGATCATATGGGTTATAAAATATTGATTGTTGACGATTCTTCGGTTACCAGGGCTGTTTTGAAAAAAACAGTGCAGATGACCGGGGTTGATGTCGAAGAATTTTATGAGGCAGCTAACGGCCAGGAAGCTCTGGAGCATCTGGCAGTTAAAAAGGTTGACCTGATATTGGCCGACCTCAATATGCCGCAGATGAACGGTCTGGAGATGACTGATAAGATCAAGTCTGATCCTAAAACTGCCAATATACCAATAATTGTGGTATCGACAGAGGCCAGTGCCGCCCGCATAAAGTTACTCAAGGAAAAAGGGATCAGAGGTTATGTCCATAAACCATTTACACCTGAGTCGATCAGGAATGTGCTGGAAGAAGTATTGGGCGTGACTTGTTGATAAATTATAATTAAGGATAAAAGATAAAAAGCTAACTACTGCCAGGATTGGGGTAAAATATGGATGTCAGATATATAAATCCGTTTCTCTCGTCAATAAGAAATGTTTTCGACACAATGATCCATGTGCCGTTTAACATTGGCAAACCGCGACTTAAAGAAGACAGCACACCCCTTTATGATATAAGCGGTATAATAGGTCTTTCGGGAGATGTTACCGGTTGTGTGGTGATCAATTTGTCTAAGAGCGTTGCTTTGCAGATAGCCTCTGCTTTGTTATTTGAAGAGATGACCGAAGTAAATGCCGACTGCACTGATGCTATCGGTGAAGTTGCCAATATGATCTCTGGTAATGCCAAGAAAGATTTTCCTGATGGTCATGTTAGCATATCTACCCCCAGTGTGGTAATAGGCAAACATGCAGTGGTGTATCCATCAAATAAACCCATTATCTCAATACCCTGTGAAACCAGTGCCGGCCGAATGTTAGTTGATGTTTGCCTGCAAACAGTGCCTGTCCCGGCGAATGTCTGACAGATGCTTTTATCTGATATTTGTAAGTAAAAAATTAAAGGCTGTATGATCCAATCTCATACAGCCTTTTTTATTTTAGTTCTATTTCCAGTGCGACTTAGAAGTTAAACTGCATGAACATTGAAGCTCTGAGAGTTTCTCCATTTTCACTGTTCTGATATTCAGTTATGTTATGGGCCAGTTCAACGCCGGTTAATACATTAGCCAGCGGCTTGTAAACCACATTAGTAAATGCTGTCTGGTTCGACTGGCGACTGTCATCATCAAGGTCTTCTGGGTCAACAGTGTCGAGACTGTAACCGCCGGCAACTGAGAATTTGTCGTTGAGCTTCTGACTTAACGCCAACCAGCAGCCGGTTGAATGGATCTCATCGCCATCGGTGAGAGTGAAAGGGGCTACCAGAGTCTTATCCAGATTAAGGGTCTGGCCAATAGCTCCGCCGTATGTACCAGTGTTGCTGCCGCGATATACTTCGCCAAGAATGAGAGTTTCTTTTGTAATGGGCAGATTCATATCGAAAGCCATCAGCCAGCTATTGAAATTTTTGCTGTCAGTAGAACCAGCAGCGACATCATACTCTTCCTGACCATATAGCCCTGAAATGCCAAAGGTTGATTTCAGCTCATTGAAAACCGGAGTTGTCATGCTGATACGAGCCTGCATTGAAGGCAAGCCGGAATCGGAACCGCTGTCAACACCATTATAATTATTTTCTGTACCAACGGTACGGGCCAGAGCACCTTCGAGCTTCAGGCTGGTCTGGTCATTAAGGTCCAGACCTTTGGTTATCCGCAATTGAGGTCTTCTCATACCAACATTACCCTGCCACCAGAGAATGCTGCAATCTACAGTTGGCGGGTTGAGCGGGGCGACAACATCCCAGGTCTGACCGGCAATAATGCTCATCTTAGATTCGGGCATGTCCAACTGTAAGTAGCCATGACGAATTCTTGGTTCATTATTGGTTTCTGTGCCAGTTCCGGAGAAGTCTAATTCGATCTTGGCTGAAGATTTCAGTGTGGCAGTTGACGGGCCGGTCAGGTCCATACCCAGGCGAGTGTTACGGGCTGTTACACCAAGCTGGTCATCATCGGTTACTGTGGTTTCAGGTTTACTCCACATGAAAATAGCACCGCCGCAAGTGGTCTGGGCATTGCTGTCAAGCCACATAGCATCTAGTCTGCCAAAGCCATAAAACTGAATATCGTAACCGCCTTTAGTCTTACCAGTTATCTTACTGGTCTCCATTTCCTGTACTTTTTTTTCCAGGGCGGCTATTCTTTCTTCCTGTGTTTCTGCCATAGCAACACCGCTCAGGGCGGTAGCTAATACTAAAGCTGTCAACTTCTTCATAATCTTCTTTTGACCTTTCGTAAAATATAATTTTTAAAATACCACATCGCTGTCTGGCAATTTTCGGCATACAGCTGCAATTAACTTTAGGCTAATTATTGAAAGTTGGCCGCAAAAAAAGATAATATTGTATAAGAATATGACCTGATTATACTGATTTCAGTACTGGCAGAGTGTGTGGTTTGTGTTTTTTTGGTATAAGTGCCCCAAAAAAAAGACAGGTCAAAGAGCTTTGTTGCTATTTTGACTTTTACATGATTTTAAAAGTATTTTCATGAAGCCAGAGAAAGAATAAGTAATTCAGGATGAAAAAATACTGTGAAAGATCACTAAAACCCTGGCAGTCAGAAGTTACAGTACAACAATATTGTCGGCGTGTACTATAGCTTTTTTGTGGTGGTTGTCGTTGCCGCTGTTGAGCATTGAGTTTAACTCGCCAATGGCAAAATCTACCATACCTTTGGCAACCTCGCCAATAGAGACGACATCGCCGGCCTTGAAATTGCCCTGTACGCCGGTTATACCTACAGCCAGAAGGCTCTTGCCGCTGGCGAGTGCCCGAGCTGCTCCGCTGTCTATCTGTATCTTGCCGCTGGGCTTGCAATTCAATATCCAGCGTTTACGATTGCTCAGCTTGCGATATGGCATGAACAGAGTGCCGATCTCTTCCCCGGCCATGATCCGGCTGATAACCTCTTTTTCATTGCCGTTTGCCAGAATAACCTTACAACCACCGCGGGCCGCTATTTTAATTGCGGCCAGTTTGGTTTTCATGCCGCCGGTACCGACATCGCTCCCGGCACCTGCCGCCATCAGTTCGATCTCATCGGTTATCTCGTGCACTGTCCGAAGTAAGGTGGCATCAGCATTTTTTCGTGGGTTACTATCGTACAGGCCGTCAACATCAGTCAGTACGATCAACAATTCTGCATCGCTTTTCGAGGCCATAAGGGCCGATAACTTGTCATTGTCGCCAAACGCCAGGTCAATTTCTTCGATAGAGATACTGTCGTTTTCATTTACGATCGGCACAACACCCATAGACAGCAGTGTTTCTACGCTGTTTTTAAGATTGACATAATATTTTCGGGTGTTCATGATCGAGCTGGTCAGCAATATCTGGCCGACATTCAAGCCATGCTCATGAAATGCCTTCTGGTAATGGTGCATCAATATGCTCTGGCCAACCGAGGCCAGCGCCTGCCGTAATTTGACTTCCTTGGCCGGTTTGGTAATACCCAAAGCCTTGCGCCCCATACCAATAGCACCTGAAGTTACCAGTATTACCTGTTTACCGCTCTTATGCATAGCGGCTATCTCTGTGGCCAGTTTGGCGATCATATTTTCATTTATGCCATCAGCCTGACTCAGGACATTTGTGCCAACTTTTACTACTACCCGTTTTATTTTGTCAAAATTACGCATACGATCTTTCGCATTGAATGCAGTTATAAACGCATATTCAGGGCCTGTCAGCCGCGATTTTTCCTTTGTTTGGTAAAAACGGCCCTTATTGTAATATTCTTTGTTACTTTTACCAAACCAAATTTATTTACCATCGTATAATATCACAGATGCCTGCATGGCAGGCTGGTTAAGTGATAATAATTGCATACTACAGGTAATAGTAATGAGCGAAAATTCAAATTATCATCCTGATATTACACAACTTACAGAAAAAGTGCAGCAGTCATCTGCCTTTGTCAGAACACTTATGGACCAGGTCGATAAGGTTATTATTGGACAGAGATACATGATCGAGAGGATCATTATTGCCATGCTCAGTAATGGTCATATTCTTATAGAGGGTGTGCCGGGCCTGGCCAAAACTCTTACGGTAACGACTCTGGCCAAAGCTATACAGGCTTCGTTCCATAGATTGCAGTTTACCCCTGACCTGCTGCCCGCTGACCTGGTCGGCACCCAGATATATAACCCGCAAAAGGCCGAGTTCTATAACAAAAAAGGGCCGATCTTTGCCAATATTATTCTTGCTGATGAAATAAATCGCGCCCCGGCCAAGGTGCAGAGTGCCCTGCTTGAAGCTATGCAGGAAAGGCAGGTTACTATCGGTGATGAGACTATGCTTTTACCCAAGCCCTTTATGGTGCTGGCCACGCAGAACCCGATAGAACAGGAAGGAACTTATCCGCTGCCAGAAGCACAGACCGACCGCTTCATGCTCAAGGTAAAGGTTACATATCCGACTAAGCAGCAGGAAAGAGAGATACTTGACCTGATGGGCAAGACCTCAACTGATTTTGATATTAAGCCGGTTATTACTCCTGACGAGATCGAGCAGGTTCGCAAGCTCATTGATATGATATATATTGATGATCGTATTAAAGATTATATTGTTAATATTGTTGACGCTACCAGGCATCCGGCTGATTACGGCCTGCAAATTGCCGACCTCATTGCTTTTGGTGCCTCGCCTCGAGCTACTATCAGCCTTACTCTGGCGGCGAGGGCTTGTGCCTTTATGGCTGGCAGAGCTTTTGTTACACCGCAGGATATCAAAAATATTGGTCCCGATGTGCTTAGGCATCGTGTTATTGTCAGCTATGAGGCCGAAGCCGAAGACAAAACTTCAGATGATATTATCAAGACCATATTCGACAATATAGAAGTACCATAAAACCTTTTTCATTTTTTCCAACATACAGCTTTTTCCTCCCTTATAAAAATGCCCGGCTTAAAACCTCCGGGCATTTTTTATTCTGTCGGTTCAGGGCTGGCAGAAGCAAGTATGGCAAAACTTTCACGATCAGATTCACTGCCGATTATAGCGATCATGTCATCGGGCATGAGTACAAAGTCTGGGCTGGGGTTAGCTGTCAGTTGGCCGTTTCGCACTACACCAACTATCGAGACACCGGTCAATTTACGAACATCACTTTCATTGATCAGTTTATGTGCCAGTTCGCTTGACTCATGCAGACGCACCCATTGCAGGTCAAATTCCTGTTCGGCATTGCGTAACTGTGATAACAGTTGGTAATCGTGGTTGTCATCGTAGAGATGGGCATAAAGCTCATGTCTGATCTTGGCCGTCTGTCGCTGCACTTCGCCGGCTGGTACACGCAGCCGCAAAAGAGATTGACGCGTCATTTCCAGGCCGGCTTCATATTCAGGGAATATTACATCGGTTACTCCTGCACTCTTGAGCATGTCAACCTGATCTGAGCTGGCAGTACGCGCTAATATGTCCAATGCGTTATTGACCTGCCGAACATGGCGGGTTATCTCTCGTGCTGTTATTACTGCCGGTATGGTTATTATCATCAGGGTTGCTTTGTTCAGACCTGCTGCCGACAAGATCGATTCCTGGCTGGCATCACCATACATTACTGATAACCCGGCGGTTTTTACCTGCTCAAAGCGGCGCTGCTCCTGTTCGATTATAATAAAGGGCATAGACATCTTACGCAGGGCCTGGCCTATCTGGAAGCCAACATGGCCGCCGCCGGCTATAATGACATGATTGCTCAGGCCGCCGCTGGGTATATTGCAATTTTCCAGCTTTATCTCTTTCAAGTATTGCTTTTTGAGTTTATATATACGAGAGGTCAATCCTGATACCATAGGGGTAAGGACCATTGTTAATATCGTAGTGGTCAGTACCAGTGAGTAAAGTTCATTTGAGATAGAGCCGCTGCTCAGGCCAACCTGTGATAAGACAAATGAAAACTCACCCACCTGAAACAAGCCTAAGCCCAGGGCAAGAGGTATTACATTTCCGTATTTGAATAATTTGGCAACATTGGAAAAGATCAGGCCCTTACCCAGGCTTACGGTTATCACTACCAGGGTTATCTGCCAGGCGTAGTCCAGGAGAAATTGAGGGTCGAGCAGCATGCCGACCGAGGTAAAAAACAGCAGGCCAAACAAATCTCGCAGGGGCATAATGTCGCTCAATGCCTGATTGCCATAATCTGATTCGCTTAAGACCAGGCCAGCGGCAAAAGCACCAAAGGCAAATGACAGGCCGATCTGATAGGTTATGAATCCTACGCCCAGACCGATGGCTGTTATTGCCAGTAAGAATAGCTCGCGCGAGCCCAGTCTGGCTATATGTCTGAGTATGCCCGGCAGTAGTCTTGTGCCTAAGATCACCATACCGGCGATCAATCCTGCAGCCTTCAGGGCGGCTATGGCCAGAACGCTAAGGTCCAGCTCTGGATTATTCAATTGCGGCAGAATGATTATCATCGGCACAGAAGCCAGGTCCTGTACTATCAGCATGCCGATCATTACCTTGCTTGATAGTGTACCCAGCCAGCCGTTATTCTTTAAGAGCTTCAGAGTGATCATGGTATTGGATGTCGATATCAATGCACCCAGCCAGAGAGATTCCTGCCAGCTGAAACCCAGATAATGACCTATGCCGTAACCCAGTAATATGGTCAGTATTAATTGTATAGGGGTACCGATCAGGGCTATGTACTTTACCGGCTTCAAATCCTTGAGGGTAAATTCCAGGCCAATCGCAAACAGCAGCAGGGCAGCACCTATCTCTGCCAGTTTTTGTATATCTTGTGTGCTGGATATGCTTATGCCGCCAGTGTGCGGACCTAAAAACACGCCCGCCAGTATATAGCCAATGATTAATGGCTGGCCCAGTTTCTGCATGACCAGGCCGAAGAAAAAGGCTGTCATTATTACAACTATTATGTCTGCTGCTATTCCCATATATCTAACCAGATCGAAAATGACTTATTGCTCATTCATTTTATTGTTTATTGTAGTGCGTAATATTTTAATTTTGGTCTTAATAGTTTATTTGTAACTATTTTCCGTAGAGTAGATTATAAATCAGTATTATTTCCGGTCAATCTAATTTATATGGCTGTCATATATATAATCTCTTTGAGTCTCTCTTGACAAAAGTTAAATAATTGCTACAATTCCCGGCCCCAGACAAGAACTGAGGTACTATTTACCACCTCTTGCCCTGGGGCAGAAGTTGCGCCTCATAAGCGGGTTCTTATGAGGCTTTTTTTCTGCCCGCATTAAACCTGCCCATAACTACGAAATACCGCAAACTAACTGATAGGAAAGATTTTTAATATGATAAATACAGAAAAACTGGCTAATCCGGCACCTTTGGGTCTTATGGGCTTTGGTATGACCACTATATTGCTAAATATTCATAATGCCGGTTTTTTTGCTGATATCAGTCCGATGGTATTGGCTATGGGCTTGTTTTATGGTGGTATGGCCCAGGTTATCGCCGGTGTGCTCGAATTTAAGAAAGGTAATACTTTTGGTCTTACCGCTTTTACATCCTATGGCATGTTCTGGCTGAGTTTGGTAGCTCTGGTGCTTATGCCAAAGATATTTCCTGACATGACCCCGACCCCTCCGGCGTTTATGGGCTGTTATCTATCTATGTGGGGCGTGTTTACGCTCTTTATGTTCTTTGGCACTTTTAAGGCTAATCGGGCTTTGCAGGTTGTTTTTGGGTCACTTGTAGTTCTTTTTGCTTTATTAGCAGTAAAAGATTTTACCGGCATTGAAATGTTGGGTGTTGTTGCCGGCTATGAAGGTATTTTCTGCGGCGCCAGTGCGATATATCTCGCTATGGCAGAAGTGCTTAATGATAAATTTGGCTTTAACGCTCTTCCTGTCGGCACTGTGGGTTCGCCAGAGCCCAGGCCGTGTAATGCCAGGCAGGCAGCCTGATAGTTGTTATTCCCTGATCCTCCTTCCTTAACAATCGCCTAAACCGTCTGGTGAATTGGTGATTCCTTATGCCTTGGCCGTCAAGCCCGACCTGTCATATATTATGATAAAACTAATTGTAATGTCTGGATTACGATAATATAGTAAACTTCTCTTTTTTACTATCTTTGCATAACTGTGTTCTAATATATTAAACTTGGTTTAGGGTTATGGCTTGATAAGTAGAACTTCAGGTTAAAAGATTTCTGTGGATTATTTAGTCTGTACTTCTCGGAAAATAGTGTGGAATCAAGCTTCTTTTTATGGGTGTGTCTTTGTTTTGCTGTATCTTTAGGTTTATAAAACATTTAAGTCTGTTATGGTTTTGTTTTTCATTGTTTTGTTTTAGAGCTGCTATTCTTCTTTGTGTAGTTTGTAACTTGACTTGCTGGTTAAAATAATTATTAGTCTTGTAATTATTATTAATTAGGTTAATTTATATTGCTATTAAATTTTGTCATCGGTTTATTAACTATATTTAAAATTCATTGTTTTGAGTTATTTTAGGAGAAAGATTATGCTGCATGAACCTGCACAACAGCAACAGCACGACCCTTCGTCCGGCTATAAGACCGTTATCGGTGCCTGGATGTTCCTCATATATGCAATAGTATATGTAGGCTTTGTCACAATTAATTTGGTCAATGCGCGTCTTATGGCCAAAGAAATTGTTTTTGGTCTTAACCTGGCCTGCGTCTATGGCTTTGGCCTTATTCTGCTGGCTATGATCATGGCCCTTATCTACAATTTCCTCTGTACGAAAAAAGAAAATCAACTCAAAGGCCAGAAGTAATATAAATTTCTGGCTGTTTTTTTTGATTCTTTGATCTCATTTTAGAACATAACATCATTTTGGAGAATAATATATGGGTATGCTAGCTGAAATACAGCCCTTAGCAGTAGTAGTTTTTTCCTGTTTTGTAGGCTTTGTTTTGTTTTTGAGTTTTTATCTGGGCCGTCGCTCCAAAAGTGCCAGCGGCTATTTCGCTGCTGGAGGTCAGATCCATTGGGCGGTTAATGGCGTAAGTTTTGCCGGTGATTATCTTTCTGCTGCTTCTTTCCTTGGCATCTGTGGTATGATAGCCACAGCGGGTTATGATGGCTTTCTCTATTCTATCGGTTATCTTGCCGGGTGGGTAGTAGCTCTGTTTGTGGTTGCGGAACCCATGAAAAAACTCGGTCGTTATACCTTTACAGATGCTCTTGACAGTAAGTACAAATCTCGCAGTATTCAGTTAGTGGCTGCGATAAGCACGCTGGTTGTTTCAATATTTTATCTTATCCCTCAGATGGTTGGTGCAGGTGTACTGGTTACGCCTCTGTTGGGACTGGAGCATTGGGTTGGCGTTGTACTGGTTGGTGCTATTGTTATTACTATAGTAGCTACTGCCGGTATGTCTTCTACCACTTATGTTCAATTCCTTAAAGGTGGTTTGCTCATTATCTTCTCTGCAATTCTGGTTTTCTGTACGATTAATCGTGGTTTTACCACGGGTGAGCCTGAGTATGATTACAGAACACTGCCTTATAGTTCAGTGTCTGGTACGATCATTCCTCTTGATGCCAGTTATGGTGTAGCAGAGGTCTTTGATGATAAGTTCGTTGCCCTTAATAAAGATGGCAATACTTCATGGTGGCTCAAAAATGTGAAGGACGATCAGGCTGTTCTTGAAGAATGTCAGTGGGTGACTACTACTGCTGATTCGGTAATTATTAACGGCCAGCCCAAGTCTGCTGATAATAAGCTCAGAAGCGTAGGTACTATAGAAAAGATCAAAGGAGAGTCTGATGTTAAGACCGGCTCTGTCGGCGTATTTGAATATCTATCTATCCTCGGTGATGAAAATACTATTATTAAACGCTGGAAAAAGTCGTTACCTTTGAAAACAAATGCAGGTGAGACTATAGTCTATTATCCCAACTATACTTCTGGTGCAGACCTGATGAGACCGGGGCAAAAATTCAAAGTTGAAGGTTCTCTTCTCGAGCGTATTGATTTTGCCTCACTCATGCTTGCCCTGTTTTGTGGTACTGCCGCATTGCCTCATATTCTTATTCGTTATTACACTGTTCCATCACCTGCTTGTGCCCGTAAGTCAACCATTGTGGCTATCGGCTCGATCGGCTTATTCTATATACTTACGCTTTATATGGGCCTGGGGGCAATGACGAATAATGTTATCAATCTTGAAAGTGATAATATGTCAGCACCGCTCCTGGCCAATTCTTTTGGCACGCTGTTGTTTGCTATTATTTCGGCTATCGCTTTTGCTACGGTACTGGGTACGGTATCGGGGCTTATAGTCGCAGCCTCCGGCGCTATTGCTCATGATTTTATGGACAATTTCCTCGGTGTTAAAATGACAGATAAACAAAAGGTGTTTGCCGGTAAGGCCGCAGCTTTTTCTGTTGGCATTATTGCGATAATATTGGGTATTGCATTTAAAGGTATGAATGTCTCATTCCTGGTGGGTTGGGCTTTTGCAGTTGCTGCTTCGGCAAATCTGCCAGCTGTTATTATGATGCTTTTCTGGAAAAAAACAACAGCTTCCGGTATTGTTGCTTCTATCTTGGTTGGTATGGTATCGTCGCTGTCTATTATTCTGCTCTCGCCCTCTATGTTTGCTAAGTACGGCCTCAATCCTGCCGATGCGATCATACCTCTGGAGAGCCCGGCGATCATTTCTGTTCCGCTTAGCTTTATCACCCTGGTAGTTGTTTCTCTTATGACCAAAGGAACAGCACAAGATGCTGCCGACCTGAGAGCTGCTAACGCAAAATAAAATCACCCTTTTGAATGTATAATTATTTACGGGCCTGTCATTATCTTATGACAGGCCCGTTGCTTTTATAGGTTGATATATGTGTTGCTCTGCTATATAAGACAGGCTAGATTTGATATTACATATTGTGTAAGCTAATTTGGCTGGAAGGGTTATACGCATTATACTGCATATAACTGCTAAAAATAAAAGCGGGCATATACTTTTGTTTTCAATGGTAAGGATTTTGGGAGCAATATGTTATTCTGCAAAACATTGGTGGGCAATGCCTATCAGGGCCAGCAGTGGGGGGATAATATTATTTGTTCTGTTTGGAGTATAGAATAAGATTGGACATGCCATTTCAATGCTCAGTTACGCTGTCGGGATAAGAAATGATATCTTCTATGGGTTCCAGGTGGGTGATTATATTGGCGCAGCTCAGAGCCTTTCTTACATCAACCTCTATTTTCTCTACCAGGTGATGAGCTTTGTGCACGCTCCAGTCGCCAGGCACTAAGACATGCACACTTATATAGCAGCGACCGGCTGATTGGCGAGTTTTTAAGGCGTGGAATTGAATGCCATGACTGCGGTACTTGTCTAATACATTATCCAGTAAAACCATATCTTTGGTTTCCAGACTGGTATCCATCAGGCCGTTTATTGAGCGGCGCACCAGATTATAGCCTATGTGGACTATATTGGCTGAGACAAGTATTGCTATAGCCGGGTCAAGTATGTGATAACCAGAGATACCCACTATAAACACGCCGGCAATTACCCCTGCAGAAGTCCAGACATCGGTCATGAGATGCCTGGCATCAGCCTCCAATGTGATCGAATTATAAGCTTTACCTGCCCGAGAGAGTATTTGGGCTACCAGAAGATTAATTATAGAGGCGGTAATTGATACAGCCAGTCCTATAAATGGTATCTCCAGCGGCCTGGGGTTTATTAAGCGGTTTATGGCTGTTATGCCAATTGCAACTGCCGCTACTAATATCAGAAAACCTTCTGTTATGCTGGAAAAGTATTCTGCTTTGCTATGGCCATAAGGATGTTCCTTATCTGCCGGCCGAGAGGCGATATGTAACATGCACAGAGCCATAACTGCTCCGATCAGATTTACTACTGATTCAGCAGCATCTGACAGCAGACCAACCGACCCGGTCATTATATATGCTATAGTCTTTAAAGCTATTGTAGCCAGTGCAGCAGCAATAGAAAGCCAGGCATATTTTGTAAGTGACGACCTTTCCATAACTTTATGCTCAGATATCCCTATCGATTAAAAATGCGCGAAGAAAGACACCTGACCAATAATTATATATTGGACAGGTGTCTTTCTTGTTTCGCATATTTACAGGCACAAGGCCTGTCTCATAATGACTTCCTTGTCGCGCTACGCAATAAGTTGCGCAGCGAAAGCGGCCCTATACAAATAATCACATTTTTAGAGTTATTAACCAGAATATACAGACCTTATCTGCAATACTGATCTCTAACTATCTGTAATTACTTGCGGTTGCGAGCTTTCCAGCGAGCTTTTCTCTTCTTGCTGCCTACTTTACGACGGCGTCTTGGTTTACCCATATTAATCTCCAAAATCTATCAAAAAATTATATATTTGTTTCTCAACAAAATAGAGTTCCATATACTAACAAAAGAGTGTAAGATTTGCAAGAGCCTTTTGTTAAGTTTTTTTACTCAGGGGGTATGTACTGCATTTCGTAGGTATGCTCCAGACTGTTTGCAGGCAGGGTAACAGGGTGTTATCTTAAGCAGGCAGAGCAGTATTAGCTTCATAACTAGTTTTATGGATAGGTCTTATATTGATGTATGCACATAGTGTTTGTGTTGACAAAGATCGATCTGATGTATATTAAATAAGTATGGCGAACATGACCTGAGTAACGGCCGTAATCAGGGAGTACGAGGTTTGTTTAACTTGACGCAGGGTAAGTTTAGTGCCGGGCTTTCTGGTGCTACCAAATAGGCGGCAAGATCTGAAAATGGGAGAGGTTTATATGAAAGTGCTGGTGATACTGGCCCATCCGGATGAGGGCAGTTTTAATTATGCCATATATCAGCGTGTTTGCCAGACCCTGGCCCGGCATGGTCATGAGGTAATGGCCCATGATCTCTATCGGGAGGATTTTCCGGCGGTGATACCTGCCGGGGAGTCAGCCAGAGGGGCGGTGCTGCCTGAGCTGGTAGCCAGGCATTGTGATGATCTGGCTCAGGCGCAGGGTATTGTGATCGTTCATCCAAACTGGTGGGGCCAGCCGCCTGCTATTCTCACTGGCTGGGTAGATCGGGTCGTTCGGCCCGGGCTGGCATATGAGTTTGTAGGTGATGACAGCGGCGAAGGTGTGCCTGTGGGTCTGCTCAAGGCCAGGTTTGCCATAGTTCTTAATACATCTAATACCGACCCAGCTCGGGAAGAGGCGGTTTTCGGTGATCCGCTGGAACGGATCTGGAAGGATTGCATTTTTGGCCTGTGCGGGGTGGGTAATTTTCAGCGGCGGACATTTGGCATTGTAATAACCAGTACGGCAGAGCAGAGAAAGCAATGGCTGGCCGAAACCCAGGAAATTATCTGCGAGGCTGTCGCCGGTAATGATGATCGCGTTTGATCTTAGGGAGTATTTAAATATGTTGAGTCTGGAATTTCTGATAACATCACTGGTAGTGGTATTGATACCCGGCACCGGAGTGATATATACGGTATCGACCGGTTTATTTGCCGGTCGGAGGGCGGCAGTGGCGGCGGCGGTGGGTTGTACTGCCGGTATAATCCCGCATTTGCTGGCATGTGTATCGGGTCTGTCGCTGATAATGCATACCAGTGCGCTGGTATTTCAGGTGGTGAAATATGCCGGTGCGGCATACCTGCTTTATATGGCATGGCAGATGTGGCGTGATCTGGGAATAATGGAGTTTGGCAGAAGTGGTGTTCAGACCGCCCGGCAACGGATAACCCGCGGTATGCTGCTCAATATACTCAATCCGAAGCTAACATTATTTTTCCTGGCCTTTTTACCGCAGTTCATAGTGAAAGACAGTGTTATGCCGGGCCTGGCCCAGATGCTTATTCTCAGCGGGGTATTTATGCTGATGACCTTTTTGGTATTTGTGGTCTATGGCCTGTTTGCCCATCAGGTGCGGTCGTATGTGATCCATTCGCCGGTAATACTGAGGCGGGTGCAGAGGTCATTTGCCATCGTGTTTGCCGGTCTGGGTGTTAAGCTGGCGTTGAGTGATAGGTGAATAAGCGAAGATAGCAACCATTAAAAAAACAGATAGGATGTAAGGATGGGAAAGATAATTTATCCTTTTTGTCCTTACATCCTATCTGGGATATGCATTAATTTATACCTTCATAAACATCGACGGGCTTAATAGTACCTTCGGGGTTGAAGTGCATGGGTGAAATGCAGGTTTCGCGTTTATAGCCGGTGCCGTTGGGGATTGCGAAGCGGTGATAGGCGATGTACCAATTGTCAGTGCCGGGCGTTTGCACAACTGAATGATGACCGGCGCCGAGTACCAGCCCTTTGGCCTTGAGTACCGGGTTGTTTGCGGCTCTGACAAATGGGCCAAAGGGTGAATCGGCTACGGCGTAGCAGACACTATATCGCGGGTCACGGGTATCGAACTCTGACCACATCAGGTAGTATTTGCCCTTTCGTTTGATCATGAACGCCCCTTCGTTATAGCTCTTTTTGCCATTGGCATCGACCGGGGTAACGGTCTTAACCGCAGCCGGGTCGTAGGAGACCATGTCTGGGTTGAGTTTGACCACATTGCAGTTGCCCTGGCCGAAGTACAGGTAAGCAGAACCATCATCATCGACAAATACCATCGGGTCGATCACCTGGCAGTGGTATGAGCCGCGGGCGACCAGCGGTTTGCCGATCGGGTCAGTGAATGGGCCATAGGGTGTATCTGATACGGCCACGCCAACATTGGAGAAGGCAGAGAAATAGAAATAATATTTGCCGTTAGCGGTAGCGATGGCCGGAGCCCAGGCATTCTTGTCGGTCCAGGTTATGTCCTTGCCCAATTGCAGGATAACGCCGTGATTTTGCCAGTGGATCAGGTCTTTGCTCGACATGCAGCTGAACGAGTTGGTATTCCAGCCTTCGTTGCCATCAGTAGTGGGGTATATATAATAGGTATCGCCAAAGACAGCGATATGCGGGTCGGCATGATAGCCGGGCAAGACGCAGGCTGGCGGCATTACTTCCTCTTTGGCCTTACGATTGGCCAGACCAGCCAGCAAGCCGTCTAAGATAGCTTTAGGTATCGATAAGACAGTGCCGTGCCGCTGCCCCTTAACTGTTTTCAAGTCAGCACTTATGTCAGTCCAGGAATTAAAGTCTGTTGTCTGGCAAGCACCGTAACGGCCATGCACATAATAGTCGAAATACAATGTCCATTTATTGCCGGTCTTTGCCAGGGTCGGACCTTCTGCCCGATCGGCAATAACAGGCTCACTCAGCAGGGTATATGGCCCACGCATATTGTCACTTACCGCCTGATGGATAGGCCCCCATACGCTTTTATTTTGCTGGTCGCCTTCTTTCAGGGTCAGTATCCAGCGGTCGCCTTCCCGGATTATGGTCGAATCGATATTGTCGAATCCGGGGTCGAAAAGCACCTTTGGTTGACTGAATGTCTCAAAGTCTTTGGTAATAACATACCAGGCTCTGTTATTCATTCTGTCTTTAGACTCGGTTTCTTTGAATGCCCCTTCAATGTCAGAGGACCATATTATCATATATTCTTTACTGGATGGGTCATATACCGTTTCTGGAGCCCAGCAATTGCGAGCTGGCTTATCTTCAAACAAGGGGAGATATTTCTGGGCCGACCAATTTAGCAGGTCTTTACTTTGTGCATAGCCGATGCCCTTGTCGTGCCAGCCGGTTGTCCAGACCAGGTGGAAGGTATTGTCTGGTCCATAAAGCAGGTGTGGGTCGCGCATGAGATTACTGCCAATTTCAGGTTCGAGCAATACGCCGGGGATATCAACCCAATTTAGACCGTCCTGACTCCACGACAGATGCAGACCATCGCCACTATCACGGAATGAGGTAAAAAGATACACCATCTCTTCACTATTTTGCAGGGTATCGCTATTCTCGGCTGCCATGCAAGCAGGTGCAAGAAAGGCCAAAAACAAGATGTTGATAATAAAAATATTAAAAAACAGATTGGGTAATATCTGGGTTAACTGTTGCTTATAAAACGACTTAGGGTGAGAATGTGAAAAAACGGTGTCAGGAACCTTTATTTTCGTTAATGAACTGGCTAAAGAAATTAGTGACGAATTAGCTGGGAAAACGGAAGATTTAAACATAGTAGTGGTGCCTCTCCAATAAATGCACTTGAATTATTTACTCAGTCCCGTCGCGTGGAGCTGAATAGTAAATACTATATGGTATAATAATACATTAATGCACCATAAATGCAAGCAGCAGTTAGTTTGGGACAGTTGAGTGTATGAAATAATATTTCAGATAAATTAGTGGTGCAGGGCAGTATTCCAACTTGAAAGTCCTATAATATTGTATTGCATGTAAAAATATTGCGTTTATTTGTTGAATAGGAGTTGTTCATAACGATAATAATAATTCAGGGTATGATGCTGGCAGAAATGTGCAGATATGTATGTTTATGTTTGCATTTGATCGGCAGGATTAAGCCGTACTCTTACTATATAACAGGAGAGAGACAGAAAACCGATGAGTAATGGGCAGGAATGGAATATCCGGCGATTGCTGGAGTGGACAACCGATTATTTCACCAATAATCAGGTTGACAGTGCGCGACTTTGTGCCGAAATACTATTGGCCCATAGTCTCAAGTGCCAGCGAATAGAGCTATATACCCGATTTGACCAGTGCCCCGCAGCCGATATTCTTGCTCAGTTCAGAGATATGGTCAAGAGATGTGCCGCCCATGAGCCGGTGGCGTATCTGGTTGGCTATAAGGAATTTTTCAGCCTGAAGTTTGAGGTCACTCCTGCGGTGCTTATACCAAGACCTGAAACTGAACTGCTGGTAAGTCATGCTCTGGACTATATTAAAAATGATCGCAATGGCGAGAGTCTCAACTGTCTCGATCTGTGTTGCGGCAGTGGTTGTATAGCAATTGCTCTGGCTCGTCATGCAGCGGAGCTCAGGGTTATCTGCTCTGATATTTCAGGCGAGGCCCTGGCAGTTGCCCAGCGAAATATTGAAAAGTACAATTTCAACGAAAGAATTACCACCTGTCAGAGCGATCTGTTTGATTCACTCGCTCAGTCTGGCTATGATTCTTTTGACCTGATAGTTTCAAATCCGCCTTATATTTCGGATTTTGAGTTTGGCAAAGTTGAAGATACAGTCTCAAAATATGAGCCTCATCTGGCTTTGCGGGCACCGGGCGATGGTTTGGATTTTTATCGTCGGATAGTTGCCCGGGCTGCCGATCATCTGACTGGCCAGGGTGCTTTGTTCGTTGAGATCGGTTATGAACAGGGCCAGAAAGTATATGAAATATTCAAACAGAGTGGTTATCTGACCAATATTGAAGTAATTAAGGATACCGCCGGTAATAATCGGCTGGTAAAAGCGACTAAGATGTAGCCGAGAGCGGTTACCAGGCATTTTTATTTTGTGAGGTAAAATGAAGATATTTCGATACATCGACAAGCAGGGCGAGAGCCAGACGGCGATATTAAAACCAGATAATACTATGGAACTGGCCTCCGGCTGTGTGCCCGGCCCGGTAACGAGTACAGGCAAAGAGATATTTGCTGATGATATCGTCAGTTATCTGCCGCCGGTTGATCCGCCAAATATTATTGCCCTGGGGCTCAACTATGCTGAGCATGTTAAAGAGTTTGATCGTACTAACTCGCCTGACACACCGGTTATTTTTATGAAATCTACCAGCAGTCTCAATTGTCATGGCGGAAAGATTGTTCGTCCCGGGGTTGCTCCTGCTTTCATTGACTTTGAGGCCGAGCTGGGGATAATCATCGGAAAAAAGGTATCTAATATCGATCCGGAAGCGGCCCATAAATATATTTATGGCTATACCTGCGTTAATGATATAACTGCCCGTGACTGCCAGAAGCATGATGTTCAGTGGGTGAGAGCAAAGTCATTCGATACTTTCTGCCCGGTAGGACCATGTATTGAAACTGAACTCAACCCGGTTGGTCTTGAGATCCGTTCAACTCTCAATGGCTATGTTATGCAGGAGAGTAACACAACTGATATGATATTTAAGCCCGATGAGATAGTGAGCTTTATTTCTCGCTGCATGACCCTGCTGCCCGGCACTCTCATACTTACCGGCACACCTCCTGGGGTTGGCTTTGCTCGTGATCCTAAAGTGCTGCTTCAGCCGGGTGATTGTATTCGCGTGGAGATAAGTGGTATAGGCACGCTGGAAAATTTTGTAGTTTGATCAACCTGCCAGAGGTACGCTGGGAATGAACCCTAAGAGAAATATAATATGCTTATTGTCATTACTCTTGCTGAGTTTTTCGGTGGGGTGTAATCCTGCCAGAGACAAGATAAGAAAGTTTAATGACTTCTATACTACAGGTCAGTATGATAAGGCACTGAACTTTGCCTGCAATAATATTTCCAGTAATTATAAGGGCAAAGGCGAAGATCTGCTCTGGTGTCTCAATGCCGGTACTATCTATCGCATTAAGCAGCAGCCAGTTGAGAGTAATCAATATTTCGACCATGCCGAAGAAATATTTAACCGTCATCAGGCCGATCGCAATAAGGCAGGTGAGACTGTTGCCGGCACGGTTGCCAGTGACAATGTTGTAGCATACACCGGAAAAGTATATGATGGTATTATGCTCAATGTATATAAAGCTCTCAATTTTATGAAATTGCAGGAGCATGAACTCGCCCGCGTAGAACTCAACCGCGCACTAGATCGCCAGCGAATGGCTATCGAATATTATAATAATGAACTTGCCAGAAGCCAGCAAGAGGCCCAGAAAAAAAATAAAAACAATGCTGAAAAAGCGGGCGATGTATCTAATGGCAGTTATAGCAATATTGTCAATCAGAATTATCCTGATCTGGCCGGGTATAAGGTCTATAGCGACTTTGTTAATCCTATGGCAAATTATCTTGCCGGACTGTTTTTCTATCTCGATGGTGACTATAATAAAAGCTCGCAGTTGCTTAAAGAGTCGGTTGGCATGAGCGGTGAGAACCAGTATGTTGTTGCAGATTATGAAATGGTTGAAAATATACTCAATGGCCAGCAGGTACAAACTGGCCATGTCTGGGTCATCTATGAAAACGGCCTCTCTCCCGAAAGAGAAGAGCTGCTCTTTGGATTACCGATACCGGTTAATAATACTCTCATATTTATAGAGATAGCCTTACCTAAGCTGGTGAGCCGATCCGGCGATGGCGGTGCGGTAGTTATATCTGCTGCTGAGATGCAGGTCGAAGCGAAGCAGTTAGCCAGTATGGAACGGGTAATTCAGACCGAGTTCAAAAAGGAATTCGATATGGCACTTACCCGTGCTATTATGTCGGCAACTGCTAAGGCAGTAGCTCAGTATGCAGTGAAGGATCAGGACGGACTTGTGCAGCTTGGCGTACTGGCATACACTCTGCTGTCAACGGCAGCAGATGTGAGAATGTGGACTTCGCTTCCGAGAGAATTTCAACTGGCTCGTTTGCCTTTGCCAGCTGAGGGTAAAATGAATATTTCTATCGCTGGCAGCTCTCGCCAGATCGAACTGCCTGCCTGCAAAAATGCTATTATTTACATTAAAAAAACTAATTCTAATACGCCGGCGGTATTTGATATTATACCCTTCGGTGAAAAAAAGTGAGAGATAAGATTGCTAACAAAATAAATATCATTTTGTAATATTTGATATTATATTACGACTAATTATACGGATAGTAAAAATTATCAGGAGATTAAAAAATGAAGATCAAAAAAATTCTGCCTATAACGATTATGCTGGCTATGCTGGCCGGCTGCGGCTCTCAGATACCAGATAAACGGGTAACAGCTTCTCCGGGCGTTGTTACAGATACGCCAACTGAAAATATGGTAACTCGTCTGGTTACCGAGCCGTTAAGTATGTTATTCGGCGATCGGGTCGATGTGCTCAATGTTAATAAAGGAGTAAATGATGCCGGCTATCTCAGAGTAGATGTTCGAGCTCATAATCGCGGCCGCAAAGTCTTACAGTTCCAATACCGCTTTGAATGGCTTGATGTTAACGATTTCCCGCTTGATACCCAGAGTACGGTCTGGCAATTGGCCAGTGCCCAGGGCGGCGCTGATTTCAGTATTTCCGGAACATCGCCACGCAAAGAAGCTGTTAATTTCAGATTGCACCTGAGAAATAATTATTGAGAAAAGATTGTAAGATACATCATATAATATCGATAGTTCGTTAATAACTTCTATCGATAGAGAAAGGCATATAAAATGAAGAAAATAATGATTACTATATCAGCTCTGGCCCTGACTGTTATTATGGCCGGTTGTGAACCTAAAACCGTTAATGTTGATACTACCAATGACACCGGCAAGGCGGTAGTGGCTCTCGACTATCGCGACTTTGAACGGGCTGCTGCTGTCATGATCGAATCGCTCAGCAAGAGTACCCAGTTGAATAAGCCAGATGGCAGTCGTTATGTTATGGCAGTGTCTCGCATAATCAATGACACTATGCAGCGTATCGATACCGACCAGCTTACCGCCAAGATCGAAGAGGAATTACTTAATAGCGGAAGAGTTGTTCTTACTGCTGCGGTACGAGGCACAGCCAATCGTGACGGAAGCAGCGGAGCGGACCAGATGGTAATGGATGTCAGAGAGCTGCGCAATAATGATGAGTTCAATTCTGATACCACTATGGCCAAGGGCCAGCTCATTGCTCCGGAGCTTTCTTTGTCAGGTAAGATACTGCAGCGCAATATCGGCTATGACAAAAAGACTCAGCAGATCGAATATTATTTCCAGTTAAAGGTAGCTGACCTGGCCAGTGGTCTGGTTATCTGGCAAAAAGAAGAAGTGATAGCCAAGCGAGCCAGTAATAAATCGGCTGCATGGTAATCCTTATTGAGATGCTTGTCAGTTGTTATTTATTATCCTGTTATTGACAGGAGGAAAAAACTATGAAGATCAAATTATTAGTTACGATCGTGTTATTGATAACCGCTATGGTTCATGCCGGGATCGACACTAAAACCGTTACTGCAAACGGTCAGGGTGAAACCTACCTTGAAGCTGTTGATGTCGCTCTTATCGATGCAGCTCAGCAGGTGCATGGTGCTGGCTTCAAGATAGCAAGAACCCCGTTGCGTATGTTCACCTCTCAGACTGATGCTGCGATGATACTCGGTTCGGGCTCTCTCAGTCAGTCGGTAGTGGCAATTGATACTTCGGTTTCTGTCTATCTTAAGCAGTTCAAGGGCTATGTGAAATCATATAAAATTGTTTCTGCTAATGAAGTATCAGCCAAAGACTGGCGGGTAGCTATCGAAGCTGAGGTCTATGTCTATAAAGACACAACTCTGGGGCAGATATTGCGCGACACAGTAGCTGTATTGCCTCTTACCTGTAGTAAGACAAGTTATGATTTCTTTGATACAAAGGTTTCTGCTGCTGAGCTTACTGATGGTATTGCCGCGGAGCTGGGTGTTCAGTTTGTCAGTAGTGATAAACTAGATGTTCTTGATCGCAAGTTCCTTTCCAGTATAAGTGCCGAAAATAATCTGGTAACCAGCGGGCCGCAGGCGCACAAGCAGCAGGTATTACTGGGGCTTATTTCCGGAGCCGATTATCTGGTTGTTGGCAATATCCGCGACTTCCGCGTGAGCGACTTAGGCAATTATTCTGAATCGCTGGGTATTCGTACGCACAAATATCAGGCCAAGATGACTCTCGATCTGAAAATTATCGCTACGGCTACCAGTAAAGTTATAGCTGCTGACACCCTTGACTTCTGGCTCAAAAATGATGATATTCTCTCGCAACGACGCGATACTGATGATCGTGGTCAGCTTGATGTTAAAGATCAATTGCTGATCATTACCCGTTCACTTGCACAGGGAATATCTGATAAGACTATTGAAACTATTTATCCTGCGCGTGTTGCCAGTATAATTGGTGAAGATATAGTTATCAATGTCGGTGGCAATAATGTTCTTCTAGGTGACCGCTATCGCATTGAGGCTGGTGCTGAAGTTGTAATTGACCCGCAGACCGGCGAGCCGCTGGGTAAGGCCGGCGGAGCAAATGTTATAGTCGAGGTTGTCAGCGTTAGTGATAAGCTCTCTACCTGTCGGATCATTACCGGTGAGCTTTCTGCTCTGACCGTCGGTGATATTGCCCGTCGTATATTGCCCACTCCTGCAAGTCAGCATAAAGGCAGAAGAGGCAGTATTCAGCCCGGCGAACATGGAGTGAAACTGCCCGGCGATAAATAACCGCCATTCTGTAAATGTAAAATAAGGGCCGCAAAGATAAGATATCTCTGCGGCCCTTATTGTTTTTCTCAGATCAGTCTGCTGGTTCTGAGCAAATTACTGCATTTTCGCAATTATGGCATTGGCCATTTCCTGAGTGCCTACTGCACTTGGATCATTCCGGTCTGCCTTCATATCGTAGGTTACATATTTGCCTTCTGCTATTACTGCGGCGATAGCATTTTCCATGCGGTCAGCTTCAGTGGTAAAGCCCATGTTTCTCAGCATAAGTACAGCACTGAGCATCAGGGCGGTCGGGTTAACCTTGTTCAGGCCTTTATACTTAGGGGCGCTGCCGTGAGTAGCTTCAAATATAGCCTTCTTTGTACCGAAGTTGCCGCCCGGTGCCATACCCAGACCGCCAACCAGACCGGCGCAAAGGTCGCTCAATATATCGCCATACAGATTCGGTAATACCAGCACATCATACAGCTCTGGCACCTGTACCAACTGCATGCACATATTGTCAACTATACGATCCTCGAACTGGATGTCGGGGTAGCTCTTGGCCACTTCCCGGCTTACTTCCAGCCACAGGCCGTCAGTATGCTTCATGATATTGGCCTTATGTACGCTGGTTACTTTCTTGCGGCCATTAGCGCGGGCATAGTCAAAAGCAAACTTAACAATTCGTTCTGTGCCGCTTACTGAGATCGGCTTGATCGTAATGCCGCTATCTGGCTTGATCTTCTTATTGCTGTGATTGTTCAGCCAGCCGATCAATTCATTTGCAGCGTCAGTGTCTTTCTGGAATTCAATACCGGCATAACAGTCTTCAGTGTTCTCTCGTACTATTACCAGATCTATATTGTCATACTTACTGCGAATACCCTTATAGGTCTTGCAAGGACGCAGACAGGCGTACAGATCGAACATCTGACGCAAGTGTACATTTATACTGCGAAAGCCCGTACCTACTGGTGTAGTGATCGGGGCCTTCAGGGCCGCATCGGTACTCTCCAGTGACTTGATCGTTTCATCTGGTATTGGTGTGCCGGTCTGGGCCATAATGTCTGTACCGGCCTGCTGAATGTCCCACTTGATCTGTGCCCCGGTCGCATCAACGCAACGCATGGTTGCCTGGGCTATTTCCGGACCTATGCCATCACCCATTATCATTGTAACTGTCTTCAATTTATACTCTCCTTGTTTATACAGGGTTTATTTTTTTCTGTGCGAACTGACTGACTCTCTGGCTGTCAGACTGTGAGCCCTACCATGATAACGGAAAAAAAAGAAAAAATCCCGAAAAAATCATAAGATGCACAAGTCTCTTATGGGAAATGACTTATATTTAATGTTCTTATGCGTGCAATTACCGGCACAATTGTCAGTTACGATTATTCATAACTATCTTAATGGATAAAAAAACACTGAGGGCAGGTTACCTGGTTTTGACTTTTGATACTTTGAGGTGTATAATTAGATAGAAGAGTAGGGGTATAGTCTATGTATCTCTTGAACTTCTCTAACATGTCGTCTGGTAAGTACTTATAGAAGATGGAGGTGTGTCATGGTCAAGCATGAGCATCATAATAATGGCGTTTTTTATCTGATTCTCATTTTATTTGTAGCAGGTTTTATCTGTCTGATATCAAGTAATCCGGCTGGAGGGACGCAGGTGAGCCCATTTTTCCGCGGATTGTTCTGGGTTATGATCTGCGCCGGCGGTTTGGTTTCGGTTTTGGCTACGATCAGTTATTTACAGAGAATGAGTGAAAATCTTGAAAGTATGGTCGATGATCTGCGCAGATTACGGACCGCCCAGATCAAGCAGGAGGCGGTGCTGACAGATATAAGCGATAATGTAATGCTCAGTGATACGATAAAATCAATTGCGTTCCGGGATAAAGATCTCAAAACCCTGGAAGATTCTGCTATGCAGAGTATAAGGAAGGGCAAGACCGAGGCCGTAGAGTGGATAATTGACCAGATAAGGGAGAAATTTGGTGCGATCGAATTGTCTGAAAAGCTCGAACGAGAGATAGAGCGGACGCGTAAACTGTCGGAAGAAGAAAGGGCGCATGAGTATATAAGTCACCTGGAATCTTTGTGGAGTATACATGATTATAAGATGGCTGCTATAGAAGAAAATGAGCTTCTGGCCCGTTTTCCGGCTAATGAGAGGGTGGCCCTCTTAAGAGGTGAAACCGAGAAAAGACGCCAGGGGCATAAACGGGAATTGCTCGAAAAGATGGAGGTAGCATCAAGAAATAATGACCATGAATTGTGTGTTGAGATACTCAAGATGCTTGACATGCACCTGACACCGACCGAAGCGGCAGCATTGCAGGAAACAGCCCGGGATGTATTGCGAACCAGATTGCATAGTCTGGGCGTACAGTTCTCGCTGGCAGTTACCGGCAAAGAGTGGTCCAGAGCCTATCGGATCGGCAAGTCAATAGTTAAGGATTATCCTAATAGTCGGATGGCCCAGGAAGTAAGAGAGAAGATGACCGACCTGGAGAATCTGGCTAATGGCCTGACTGCCGGGGCTGCGGTATAGCAAACAATCGTATTGGTGCATAGCCGAGTATCAGGTATAAGCCTGTTATGGAAGGCGAGAAATAGGCACGCGAGATATAAGCCAGCGGGCAGTAGCATAACTGTCTGCTGGCTGTTCTATTACTGTTTATAGCTCAATTATGTACAAAAACCATAATATGATCTGGACTTGCTCTGAGCATTTTGCGATTTGGACTTCAGTTATTATGCTGCTGCTTGTGTATATATCTCGTTAATAGGTTTGGTGCCGGATTTGGGTTTGAACATAGATTATTGAGTGCGGTTGGGGAATTGGGTTTTTGAGGCAGGCAAATAAGTTGACATTTTTGTCACTTTGATATTTATTTTAAGTTTTTTATATATAGTAAGTTAAAATTAATACGCTCGTAAATGGGGATATCTTAATATATTAAGTTTGTGATAAGTTACAAAGATGTGTTTTATGACATAAATGTAACTTTACAGAGGTTTAACTGGTGATATAATCTTATATGATTGTAAGAACACTGCAATCTAACCATCAGGACGATAATACCCTGATGGGAACGCAAATAGAATATGACAACTGGTCAGGCTCAAGCCTATGATTAATAGGTGAAATCGTGGCCTGAAGTACACCAGATGGTCTCAAACCAGAGTCCTTAAAAGGTGTGACGGATATTATTAGAGATACTACAGGTAGTAGTAGAGTAAAGATAAATTTAGGAGAAAGTCAGTGACTATGCGACAACAGCCCCAGGAATTTGGCCTGTACAATTCGCGGAATGAGCATGATGCTTGTGGAACCGGTGCGGTATGTAATATATCGGGCAAAAGAGACCACAACATTATGGAGATCGGCAGCGAGATATTGTTGAATATACAACATCGTGGAGCCGCAGGTAGCGACGGCCTGACAGGTGATGGTGCCGGTATTCTGTTTCAGATACCCCATGAGTTTTTTGTTGAAGAAGCTGGATTCAAGCTCCCCGAACGAGAAAAATACGCAGTGGCTATGGTGTTTGGTTCAAAAGACACCGCTTTGCGTCATCGTTGCGATAAGAAGCTGGAAGAGAATGTTGCAAAGTATGGCATGAAAGTGTTGGGCTGGCGTGAGGTTAAGGGCAATAGTGCCTGCCTGGGCGAGATCGCCCGCAGTGCAGAACCATCAATCCGTCAGATGTTCATTGATGGCTGTGGGTTGACCGGCGATGCTTTTGAGCGCAAATTGTTTATTGCTCGCAGAGCAACAGAGCTGGCCGTTGAAAAGGCATTGGGTAAGGAAGCTGAAGATTTTTACATAACTTCTATGAGCAGCAGGACTATATGCTATAAAGGTATGTTCCTGGCTCCGCAGTTGTTTGAATATTACACAGAGCTGCATGATGAGAGAATGGTTAGTGCATTAGCATTGGTACATCAGCGTTACAGTACCAATACATTCCCTAACTGGCGTCTGGCACATCCGTTCCGTTGTATTGCACATAATGGCGAGATCAATACCCTTAGCGGTAATTATAATCGTATGCGTGCCCGTGAGCATCGACTGGAAAGTGAGTTGCTCGGTGATAGTCTCAAAGATATAAAGCCAATTTTAACCGCTGGACATAGCGATTCAGCGACCTTTGATAATGCTCTGGAATTGTTGATGATGTCAGGGCGTAGTATGCCTCATGCGATGATGATGATGATACCAGAGGCGTTTGGTCCGCGTTATCATATCAGTACCGACAAGAGGGCTTTCTATGAGTTCCATTCATCAATTATGGAACCATGGGACGGACCGGCGGCTATGGTATTTACTGATGGCCGTGTGGTTGGCGGAACACTGGACAGAAATGGGCTGCGTCCTTGCCGGTATGTTGTTACTACTGACGGCATAATGGTACTGGGCAGCGAGGCAGGCGTTAAAGTGTTCCCGGATGAGCAGATACAGCGCAAAGGCCGTCTTCAGCCCGGTAAGATGTTCCTGGTTGACACAGTGGCCGGCCGCATAATTACTGACAATGAGATCAAGAGCAAGATATCTCGTCAGAAGCCTTATCGCCGCTGGCTCGATGAAAATCGCATTGAGCTTGAGGGTATGTTCCAGCCTAAGAAGCTGGGTACTTCATCTCCCGAAGAGACAACAAGATTGCTCAAGGGCTTTGGCTATACTCGTGAGGAGCTTAATGTACTGCTTAAGCCGATGGCTGTTGACGGCCAGGAGCCGGTAGGGTCAATGGGTACTGATACACCGCTGGCGGTATTGAGTAATAAGTCAAAGAATATGTTCTATTACTTTAAGCAGTTGTTCGCCCAGGTAACCAATCCTCCGATCGATCCGCTGCGTGAAGGCATGGTAATGAGTCTGATGTCTTATATTGGCAAGCAGCGTAATCTGCTTACAGAGTCACCAGATTATTGTCGTCAGTTGAAGATACCGCATCCGATAATGACCAACGAAGATATTGAGGTGCTGCGTAAGCTCAACAGAGATGATTTCAAGGTTGCAACTGTAGATGCGGTATTTGATGCCAAAGCATCTGACCCGGCAAAGGCTTTAAAGGCAGGATTAGATAAGCTGGTTGAAGATGCTGTTAAGGCTATTGATAAAGGTGCATCGCTTATAATTGTTAGTGATCGTGCTTTCAGTGCCGATATGGCGGCGATACCATCGCTGCTGGCGACATCTGGTCTCCATCATGGGCTGCTCAATCGCGGTCTGCGTGGGGAGGCTGCCCTTGTGATCGAAACTGGCGATGCTCGTGAAGTGCATCACTTCTGCCTGCTCTGTGGTTTTGGAGCTAATGCGGTTAATCCGTATTTATCTCTGGAAGCTATCCATTTTATGCGTGAGCAGGGCGATATTTCGGCTAGTATAGAAGAAAGTGCTTTGATCGACAACTATGTAGTATCGATCAAGAAGGGCATACTCAAGACTATGTCTAAGATGGGTATCTCTACTCTGCGCAGCTATCATGCTGCTCAATTATTCGAGTGTGTAGGTATTAACCGCGATGTGGTAGATACATACTTCACCGGTACTGCTTCTCGAATTCAGGGTATCGGTCTTAATGAGATCGCTCGCGAAGCTCTAATGCGGCATGCTAATGCCTGGGGTCCTAAAGAAATTGGGCAGATGGATCTGGAGCATGGCGGAGAATATTCATATCGCAAGAGCGGTGAAGAACATCTGCTCAGCCCTGAAGCTATCGCTCTGGTACATCAGGCGGTTCGTAATAATGATTATTCGATATTCAAGAGATACACAAAGGTTATAGACGATCAGGCCGGTCGCCGCTGTACTTTGCGTGGAATGTTTGAATTTATACCAGGCACACCTGTTCCGCTGGAAGAGGTTGAACCTGCCAGTGAGATAGTTAAGCGGTTCTGTACTGGTGCTATGTCGCATGGTTCGATCAGTAAGGAAGCCCATGAGGCGATGGCTATAGCGATGAACCGTATTGGTGCTCGCAGTAATACAGGTGAGGGTGGTGAAGACCCGGCCCGTTATCAGCTTGATGTTAATGGTGATGATCGTTCCTGCCGGATCAAGCAGGTAGCTTCTGGTCGTTTTGGTGTGACGATGGATTATCTCTCGCGTGCCGAAATGTTACAGATCAAGATGGCCCAGGGAGCCAAGCCAGGCGAAGGCGGTCAGTTGCCCGGCCATAAGGTTTCAGATGATATTGCCAGGTTGCGTTATTCGACACCCGGCGTAACGCTGATCTCGCCGCCGCCACATCACGATATTTATTCGATTGAAGATTTGGCTCAGCTGATCTATGACCTGAAATGTGCCAGTAACGGCGCTCAGGTTTCTGTTAAGCTGGTATCAGAAGTTGGTGTTGGTACTGTTGCTGCAGGTGTATCAAAGGGTAATGCCGATGAAGTGCTTATCTCTGGTTTTGATGGTGGTACTGGTGCCAGTCCGCTGTCGTCGATCAAACATGCCGGCTTACCTTGGGAACTTGGTCTGGCTGAAACTCAGCAAACTCTGGTACTCAATGGTCTGCGTGACCGTATTATTGTTCAGGCTGACGGTCAAATGAAGACAGGTCGTGATATCGTTATCGGTGCTTTGCTCGGTGCTGAGCGGTTTGGCTTTGGTACGATGGCCCTGGTTTCACTTGGTTGCGTAATGATGCGTAAGTGTCATCTGGGTACTTGTCCGGTAGGTGTTGCTACCCAGACAGAATGTCTGCGTAAGAAATTTATCGGAGACCCGCAGCATCTGGTTAACTTCATGATGTTTGTTGCCCAGGAGGTTCGTGAGCTGATGGCTAAGCTCGGCTTCCGCAAGTTCAATGACATGGTAGGTCAGGTTCAGTATCTGGCCCGCGAGAAGGCGATCAATCACTGGAAAGCAGAAGGTCTTGACTTCAGTGCTATCTTTGCTGTGCCGGAATTAGCTAAAGGCGAGACTCTCTATTGCTCTAAAAAGCAGGAAAATCCGCTGGTTGACAGCTTTGACTGGCAGCTACTCGAAAAGGCAAAACCAGCCCTCGAAAAGAAAGAAAAAACTGTTATTGAGCTTGATACCAAGAATGTATATCGTACTGTTGGTACAATACTCAGTAATCATATAGTTAAGAAGCATGGAGCCAAGGGCCTGCCGGATAATACACTTGAGATCAAGCTCAAGGGTTCCAGCGGTCAGAGCTTTGGTGCCTGGCTCTGTCCGGGTGTTACACTGAACCTTACTGGTGATGCCAATGACTATCTCGGTAAGGGCCTCTCTGGCGGACGGATCGTGGTGAAGAAGCCCGAAGGTTGTCCATTTGAGGCTCAGAATAATATCATTGCTGGTAATACGCTGCTCTATGGTGCTACTGGTGGTGAGGTATTTATCAATGGTCTGGCTGGCGAACGCTTTGCGGTGCGTAATAGCGGTGCAGTAGCGGTAGTCGAAGGAGTGGGCGACCATGGTTGTGAATATATGACCAATGGTACAGTTGTCGTACTGGGTACGACTGGAAGAAACTTCGCCGCCGGTATGAGTGGTGGTATAGCTTATGTTTATGATGAGCATCAGTTATTCGACACGCTGTGTAATCTGGACATGGTTGACCTGGAAAGTGTCTGGATCGAAGAGGACAAGGCTTTGTTGCTGAGCCTGGTTCAGAAACATTATAAGTGGACTAATTCTGCGCAGGCTAAACGATTGCTCGATAACTGGGACGAGGCCGTCGGCATGTTCGTTAAGGTTATGCCGATAGATTATCGCAAGGCTCTGCAGAGAATGAAAGAGAAAGAGTCCAGAGCAACTGATCAGACCCCGGCAACAGAGGAGGTATTTAAATAATGGCAAAGCCAACAGGATTTATTGATTATAAGCGTCAGGAAGTAGGATACCGACCGATCGATGAGCGGGTTAAAGACTATCGCGAGATGGAAGTTAACCTGAGCGAAGCTGATATGAAATGTCAGGCAGCTCGTTGCATGGATTGTGGTATTCCATTCTGTCATAGTATGGGCTGCACACTTTGCAACGAAATACCGGAATTTAATGACCTGGTATATAAGGGCAAGTGGAAGGAGGCTCTGGATGTGCTGCATGGCACAAATAACTTCCCGGAATTTACCGGCCGTATCTGCCCGGCATTATGTGAGGCCAGTTGTACGCTAAACCTCAATGATGACCCGGTGCTTATCCGTCATATCGAAAACCAGATCGCTGAACGCGGCTGGGCCGAAGGCTGGATCAAGCCAATGCCGGCTGCGGTTAAGACTGGTAAGAAGGTTGCTGTAATTGGTTCAGGACCGGCTGGTCTGGCTGCTGCTCAGCAACTCGCACGCGCCGGGCATGATGTTACCGTTTTTGAAAAAGACGACCGGATTGGCGGACTGCTTAGATATGGCATTCCAAACTTTAAACTCGAAAAGAGCGTTATCGACCGTCGGCTTGATCAGATGCGGGCTGAAGGTGTAGATTTCAAGACTGGCGTAAATGTCGGCGTTGATATTTCGGCTAACTATCTTAAGAGAAGTTTTGACGCCGTTTGCATCACTATTGGTGCTGGTAAACCGCGCGACCTCGAATGTGAAGGACGCCAGCTCAATGGAGTTCATTTTGCTCTGGAATTGCTCAAGCAGCAGGTGAAGATAAATCTGGGAGATAAGATACCTGCAAATGAGATCATTACCGCTAAGGGTAAAAATGTTCTGGTTATTGGCGGTGGTGATACCGGCAGCGACTGTGTTGGTACTTCGATCCGTCATGGTGCTAAGAAAGTTACTCAGATAGAGATATTGCCAAAGCCATCAGAGCAACGCGACGATGTTACTAACCCCTGGCCATACTGGCCGCGCGTGCTCCGTACCAGCACTTCTCACAAAGAAGGTTGTGACCGCCGCTGGGCTGTGGTCACTAAAAAGCTCATCGGTGAAGGCGGCGTTGTTAAGAAAGCAATTTGCGCCGAAGTTCGCTGGGACTTTGTTGATGGCAGCTATAAGATGAGCGAAGTGCCCGGCAGTGAGTTTGAGGTCAAAGCTGACCTGGTCTTGCTGGCGATGGGCTTTGTCTCTGCTGTGCCTGAAGGATTACTTACCGATCTGGGCGTCAACCTCGAGCGGGGTAATGTTAAGGTCGATAGCAACTACATGAGTTCTGTCCCTGGCGTGTTCGCAGCCGGTGACAGCAAACGCGGCGCCTCTCTGGTTGTGCATTGCATCTGGGAAGGACGAGAGGTAGCTGCTGCTATCAATAAATATCTGGCCGGTAAATAATAAAGCTATTTATCGCCTGAATTAATAATATAAAGGACTTACATTTATTTGTAAGTCCTTTATTTATGCCTCAATAAATCTGGGCCTGCCAAAGCATGTTTACGCCATCGACATATCGAAATGATATGTCGATAAAACACGATTTTTTCGACATATTAACTGGACATGTTTACGCTATCGACATAATATTGCAACATGTCGATGAAATGCGATTTTCGACATATTGCGTCTGATTGTGCATTTTTAAACGCAAAGGCGCTAGGGTGCTAAGACGCAATGGGTAAGGTATCGTTGCGACCCCGCGGCTTGGCGACTTTGCGTTAAAAATAGATTTGTGTTAAATGGTTAAATTATGGATATAACCGAGAACGATATTAGTAAAATTATAGTTGACCGTGCTATCGAAGTGCATAAAACGCTTGGCGGACCAGGTTTGCTAGAAAGTGTTTACGAAGATGCGTTGGCGTGGGAGTTAACACAAGCTGGCCTGAAAGTTGAACGGCAGATACAGCTCCCGATTGCCTATAAAGATCAGATTCTTGCCTCACCATTGCGTATAGATTTAATTATCAATAAAATAGTAATAATAGAATGTAAAGCGACAACCAGCTATCATGATATATTTGAGACACAGGTATTGACTTACTTACGACTAACCGGCTTAAAGCTGGGGCTGGTCGTAAATTTTGGTGAGAAAGTGGTAAAAAATGGAATACACAGAGTTGTTAATGGACTATGAATTTTTAAACGCAAAGGCGCGAGGGCGCTAAGACGCGAAGGGTAAGGTATCGTTGCGACCCCGCGGCTTGGCGACTTTGCGTTAAAAAAAAATATGAAACCATTTTCCGATAAAGTTATATGCCTGGGTAAGGTTACCTATTCTGAGAGCAGTCAGATAGTTACCTTATTTAGTGCTGAGCATGGCAAGTTGCGGGGGATCGCCAAGGGTGCCCGGCGGGAAAAGGGCGGCTTTAGTGGCGGTTTCGATCTGCTCTATCTCGGAGCTGCTGATTATATTCCACCACGAGGCAGTTCCGAGCTGGGGACGCTGACCAATTTTTATCTCGAGAATTCTTTTGTTGGCTTGCGTGCTGATCTGCTGGCTTTGAATAGTGCCCTCTTTCTGGCGGAGTTCACTGCCGATATGACCGAAGATATGGACCCGCACCCGGAATTATTCGAATCGCTCAGTAGGTCACTATCTCGTCTGGAAGCTGGCGATCCGGCACCTGATGTTATGCTGAATTATGAACAGTATCTAATGAAAAATACCGGGCATCAGCCTTGTCTTGACTGCTGCTGCCTGTGCGGTGGTGAAACAGATTCACTGGCCCATCCATATTTCAGTAGCTCAGCCGGTGGTCTGGTCTGCGATGGCTGCTGTCCTTCAGTTGAAGAAAAGCGGCTTACTGAAAAGAAGGTCGTTGACCTGCTCCGCAAAGGTTTGTTGCCAGCTGAGGGTTATGCTGATATAATCATAAAAGCACATGGCCTGCTCTGCTATCATAAGCGTGCAATAACCGGCCGGCCAGGCAAAGTAATGGGCTTTCTTAATAGTCTGCTTCTGGCCAGGATGAACAGGAAATAATTATGTATAATGATAAATATGATGAAGATGGGGCGGTTGGTCCTGATATAGAAGATACCGATGATTATCGTGACCCGGTCCGATTTGAAGATGAGGTTATTGAATGTCCAAAGTGCGGCAGGCAGGTATATAGCGATAATGATTCCTGTCCCTATTGCGGCGATATTATGTTCCGCTATCTGCGACATGGTACATTTGCACCTAAAAATAAGCTGCTGGCCAGGATTTTTCTGATCGTAATAATATTATGTGTGATCTTTGTTGTAATAGGTCTGGCTATATGAATAACATATTAGAACTCGTCAATGTAAGTAAGAGCTATCCGGCCCCAGATGGTGTTGAGCCTGAGATGGTACTGGATTCTATCAGTTTTTCTCTTTCGTCAGGCGAAATGTTGGCGGTGGTCGGGCCATCGGGTAGCGGCAAGACGACATTGCTAAATATCATTGGCCTGTTGGATGAGCCAACCGCCGGGCAGGTATTGTTTAACGCAGAAGATATTTTACAGTTTAATGATGCCCGACAGAGTCGTTATCGCCGAGATAATATCGGGATTGTCTTTCAGGAGCATAATCTCTTAAAGCAGTGTACTGCACGAGAGAATGTTCTGCTGGGGGCACTTGCTTCTGGTAAGATATCAGATGGCCATCGCAAGCGGGCTGATGAATTACTCACTGCCGTTGGCCTTGACCGATATGCAGATCATTTCCCTGGTCAAATGTCTGGCGGGCAGTGTCAGCGTGTGGCTTTGGCGCGGGCATTTATGAACACCCCGTCAGTTATTCTGGCCGATGAGCCGACTGGCTCACTTGACAGTAAAAATGCCAAAATGGTTATAGACCTGCTCTGTAAGCTCAGCAGCAGTCAGGGTACTGCGATCATTTTGGTTACACATGATATGAACATTGCCGGTGAGATGGACCGTCGCCTCGAATTAAAACGATAGCGGCTATGCCGAAAAAACATCTCACTTTTAACTTTTATAATATATAATTCCGAAATTCTAAAAATAATTTTATCCCATAGCTATTACAAGTAGTTATGGGATTTTTCCTTTTTAAATGCCTTTTAGATCTCATCTCACTTTCCAGCCAGTAGCTGTAATGGCAAGAGTTATAAACCTGAACCATAAGCTAAAACTGATAATAGTTGCAGAGGTGAAATTATGGCATTTGACTTTAGTATATTCAATAGTACCGGCATGAAACTCAACGAAGATTATGTTTACTGGCTTACTGGTGAACAATATCTCACTCGTGCAGTGCATTATGAACGATTATGGAGTTATTATCAGAATGATCTGTTGCCAGCCAGGTTAAGTGCCGGCAGTAATTCTGATCGCCCTTATGTCCAGACCCAGGAATATGGTTTGCCGGTGAGGGTTACTGGCGTAAGGAGAAGTTTCTGGGGTACTGTCCAAACCGGCAGCGACAACACTGAGATACGACGCAAAGAGATCGTAATTGAAAACGATATCGCCTGGCGGATCGAAACTATAGTCGATTTCCTTTTTGGCCGAAAATTTACGATCACTTCAAAATTACCTGACCGCAAGCGGGCCCAGGAGATAGAAGCAATATTGAATAATGTGTTTGAGTGTAATGGTGGTATTTTATTCTTTCAACAGCTTGCCTTACTTGGCAGTGTTTACGGATTTGTCGATGTGATTGTCCGTACTGATGAGCTGTTTGAAACTGGACTGGCAGATGCCGAAGGTTTCGGGCCTGAAGCAATAGCTACAGTTGCCGGGAAAGCAGGCAAAATTATATTAGAGGCGATCGAACCTGTACGCAGTCTGCCAGTCCTTAATGAAAATAACTATCGCAAGATAGATTATTATATACAGTATTATTACAAGCGGCATAACGAGCTTTCCGATGAACGCAGCAGTCTTTTATCAGCAGATAGCAGGCAATTGCGTGAGAGTCGCTGTCTTGAAGTCATTTCTCCTGACTGCTGGCAGCGTTATCAGGAAGATGAGCTGGTTGGCCAAGGGGTTAATCCTCTGGGTTGTCTGCCGGTAGTACATATCCAAAATATGGCAATCCCCTATCAGTATGAAGGCCGCAGTGATGTTGAACCGCTCATACCATTGCAGGATGAACTTAATACCAGGCTCAGTGACCGGGCCAGTCGCATTACTCTGCAGAGCTTTAAAATGTATCTGGGCAAGGGTATTGATAATTTCAATAAGCTCCCCGTAGGTCCGGGTGTTATGTGGAATACCAGTAACCCTGATGCAAAGATCGATGAGTTTGGCGGTGATGATGGCAGTCCTGCCGAGAGTGAGCATATACAGCAGATCCGTGATGCCCTGGAAAAGTCCAGCGGTGTTGCAGCGATCGCTGCCGGGATAATTCGTAATCGGATCGGAAATCTCACCAGTGCCGTTGCTTTGAAGATAACGCTGATGGGTATTCTGGCAAAAAATCAAAGAAAGAGACAATGCTACGGCAAGGGCATAGCTGATATGTCCCGTCTGATTTTACTGGCACTTGATAAGTCAGGTGTGTTTCCCAATAGTCCTCAGGAGCGAGAGATCGAAATTCACTGGCCCAATCCTCTACCAGAAAATATTACCGAAATATTACAGGAAGCAAAGCTCAAGCAGGAATTAGGCGTACCCGCTGAGCAAGTGCTGAAAGAGATCGGCTACTAGGTAGCTCAAGCAGTCCCGATCTATCGGGACTTGAGATTAAAACGCCAGAAGCTGAAACGGGAATTCAAATAAGCCGCAGATGCAACTCTGAGTAAATTATACAACAATAAACTCTTACAGAAAGGCAGGTGGTACTATGTCAAATGAAGATGTAATTAATGATGATGCTGTCAATGAGCAGCAGGTAGATGACTTGCAGACCCAACTGGCAGAAACGCAGGCAAAACTGGCTGGTGCCGAATTTGTGCGTGAGCTTTCGGTTGAGCTTACCAGATGTGGGGTAATTGACCTCGATGCTGCATTAAAGCTGGCTGATGACGGGCAAGATGCTAAAGCGGCGGCAGAACAGCTCAGGCAAGACAAGCCGTATTTATTTGCCGCAAAGCCCGGAGCGATGCCCGGTCCTACTGCCGGGGTCAGGTCGGTGCATACTGACAATAGTCAGGCCAGACTCAAGGTAGCTTCTCAACAGGCAGCTCAAAGTGGTAATCGTCGTGATCTCTATGAGTATCTCCGACTCAGACGGGCATTGCTAAATCGTAAGTAATGTCTTTTAATTCAAATCATACAACATTTACAGGAAAGGAAGTGTCCTATGTCATTTACAGGAAAAGCAACCTATACAGCAGGTCTGGCATTACCAGAATTATGTGAAGATGTGAGTGATATTATTGGTATCGTCTCGCCTTATGAAACGCCGCTACTCGATTTGCTGGGTGATCCAGGCCGAGAGGCGATGAGCATATATCACGAATGGGTCGAAGATTCTCTGCTAACCAATAAGTCTGAGATAGTAGATGCTAATATATCTAATCCAATGACAACAACCATATTCAATGTTGATAATGGTAGTAAGTTCCGTATTGGCGATCAATTGCAGATTGAAGGCAGTAGTGAACTGATGCTGGTTCAGGTGGTCACAGGCAGTAACCTCAGTGTTGTTCGCGGTTATGCCGGCACAACTCCTGAATCACTGGAAGACGGCAGTGTGATCAATATACTTGGAAATGCTGCCCTTGAAGGATCAGAGAAAGATAATGTTCGTTTTACTAATCGACGCAGGTGTGGAAACTTTACCCAGATACTCACTGCCGCAGTTGAAGTCTCCGGCAGTAATATCGCCTCTCGTCAGCATGGTCTCGATGATGAGTTTGACTATCAAAAGCAGGAGCGTTTGCGCGAACTGATCAGAGATCTGGAAAATATTGTTATAAATGGCGGCCAGACGGTTGATAACCCGCATGGCAGTAGTACGGGCCGTCGAACAATGAAGGGCATAGTGCAGCATATATCTACTAATGCTCTGCATGTGGGTGATAGTGGGTTACCGTCCGGTAATGAGCTTAACGAAGAGATGCTCAACTGCGTTCTGAGGCGTATTTGGGAGAACAGTAATTCCGGCATTGATACCATTGTTGTTAATGGTTATCAGAAACGAAGATTAAATAATATGCTTAATGGTGCGAGAGTGTATCAGCCTCAGGACCGGACGGTCAGTTCTCTGGTCAGCTATTATGAAAGTGATTATGGCTTGTGTCGTGTCGTTCTCTGTCGTTGGCTGCCTAAAGATATGGTACTCTTCCTCGATAGCGGCAGGGTGAGCGTATTGCCGCTGGCAGGACGCAATTTCCACTTTAAACCGCTGGCCTCAACTGGTGATTACGAAAGTGGGCAATTGATCGGTGAATATACTCTCGAATTGAAAAATGAAGAGGCGCATGGCTATTTAAGAGGCCTTAGTGTAGATTGATCGATCCTTATCCAGTCGTGCAGGGCATCCTGGTCTTGCACGACCTTATATATTGAGGTGTATTATGTTATTATGCAAAGATGTTGATCTGTTCAAGTGGGAGCCGAAATTATTTTCCGATTCCGCTCTTACTGAGCGTTATATATGTCGCGGCACTGGCGGCGTAATTAACGCTACTGATTTTACTGCCAGTGATAATGTGTTTCTATTAAACGGAGTAGAGCCCGGTTGTGTTTTGTATCTCTGGAATACACTGGCAGGTTTGAGCTTATGTTGTGAGATCGTATCTGTTGGCCTGGGTGGTCAGTTGGTCGTTTCTATTGTCAGGCCAGATGAGAGCAGTGGCCCTGTTCCGGTAGGCAGCTTTGCCAATCTGGATTATGCTGTCGTATCATATACGCCGCTGATCGAAGAGGTCAGTTATGCTCTCCTGGCCAAATATGGTCTTATTGGTCGTGAGTCGGAAATAAGTAATATCCGACAGTTGCGTCAGAGTTGTGTATTTGCAGTTCTCTCTGCCTGTTATGCCGGTGCTGCTATCGCTGATGGCCAGAGCGAATTATACTGGTCTAAGTCGCATTATTACCGCAAATTGTTTGATGAGGCTCGCTGCGGATTTGAGGTGTTACTGGATGCTGATGGTGACCAGCAGCCTGATGAGTCTATTGCAGGAAATTCTATTATAATGGAAAGGATGTGAATTATGGTTATCTTGAAATGTATGATATTGTTCCTTGTCGTTACGACGCTGGGCGGCTGCGGCCTTGTTCGTCTTGCCCCCAGTCAGGCGCAAAAGCAAAATGCCTGGCTGCTGCATAAGACTACGGCAGCAATTCACCAGCAGACACAGCAGGAGCAGGCAAATGAGCAATTGTCTGCCCTGGCACTGTTGGCCCAAAATCAGAGCCAGGCGGTAGTTGCTGATTATGGTATGCCTGACCCTGTACCGCAGAGCGATATAGATTCGCTTTTGAATGGTGAAGCGGACAAAATAGCTGATGAGGCAATGAACCAAAGTCAGTTTACCGCTAATGGCAGTGCCTGGCTTGATGTGCTGGTAGTTATTATCAGTTTGATTAGTGGTGCAGCCGGCGGTCAATATTTTGGTGCAGCCAAACGACGAACGGTTAAATGATAATGTCGGTAAACTCTGGTGCAGTCTTAGGGTGAGTTTTGCTCTAAGCTGCACTTTTTTGTTTATGGTTTACTCTCTTGCATGCGGGAATGAATGTGGTTAAAATGGTGTACTATGATAACAGAAACACAAAAATTATGCAGTGAATTAATAGCCATACCTAGTATAAATCCCCAGAGTCAAAGGGAATATGACCAGAGTCTTTTTGGCGAACAGCGGGTAGCTCAATTTCTGGCTGATTGGTTCCGGGCCAGAGGCTTTGACCCTGAACTTAAAGAGGTTTCGCCAGGTCGGTCCAATGTGCTGGTGCGCATAGCCGGCAAAGACCGATCACGGCGGTATTTATTCTGCGGACACCTTGATACTGTCAATGTAGAGGGAATGGACCGGCCTTTTGAGCCGCTGGTTAAAGATGGCCGCATTTATGGCCGGGGCGCTTGTGATGATAAAGGACCGCTGGCGGCGATCTGTGTGGCGGCAGTTGAAGCGGCTGCCACTGGTCAGCTACCCTGCGATATAGATATTCTGGCCAGTTGTGGTGAAGAATATAATATGATGGGTGCTTTGCACTTTGCCCATCAGGACGGAGAGGGGCTCACCGGTGCGGTCTTTGCTGAGCCTACAAATTTTGATGTGATCTTTGCCCATAAGGGTGTTGCCCGTCTTGATATTGATGTGCCGGGTGTCAGCGTTCATAGCTCTATGCCGGAAAAGGGTGATAACGCTCTTTATACTGCGGCTGAGACCTTGCTGGCTATACGCCAGTTTGCTATTGATAAAAAAAGTCAGGCAGAGCATCAGCTTTTGGGTACAGAGACAGTAGTGGCAACTATTATTAAGGGCGGTCAGCAGATAAATATAGTTCCTGACCTGTGTAATATAAAGGTTGACTGGCGCACTTTGCCCGGCGTTACAGCCGCTCAGTGTGCTGAGCAGTTACAGGCATATTTGCGAGCAAAGGTTAAACCTGGTATAAATGTGTCGGTTATGGAATCGGCCGCGGCGGCTATGGAATCAGATCAGAATTCTGACATGATCAGCAAACTCAGCGCAGCGGCAGCCAGTATAGCTCAGGGCGGTAAGACCAAAGTCGCAGGTTATGCCACTGATGCCAGTGCCTTTGCTCAGATGGGTATTCCTCTGGCCGTATTTGGCCCTGGACTGGCCTCTCAGGCCCATCGGGTTGATGAATATATTGATATTGAACAGTTGAATATCGGCAAAGAGATATTAAAGCAGTTCATGCTGAGTTTATAAGTATGATGGGTAATTTTGAAAATTCAGATATTGGTAAGATTCTTATTGCAGTAGGCTTAATGCTGATTTTGGCCGGTGCGGCTTTCATTGGCATGAGTAAGCTGGGGATCGGCCATATGCCTGGCGATCTCAAATTCGGCGATGATAAGTTCCGGGTTTATATTCCTATTGGCTCATGCATACTCATATCGCTGATCATGACCCTCATTATGTGGCTGCTTAAAAAATAAATTATTATGACAATCTACACTAACAAGAGAATAATGCTTTACGGCGGCAGTTTTGACCCGGTGCATAACGGGCATTTGCATATTGCCCGAGAAGCATCTGATATTCTTGATGTAGATAAGGTTATTTTCATACCTGCCGGTAAGCCTCCGCATAAGCCTGGTCAGTTGATGGCTTCGGCTGCTGACCGATATGAGATGGTACGGCTTGCAGTTGAGTTTGAGCCGCTTTTTGCGGTCAGTGATTTTGAGATTGGCTTTGACTCGCCCAGTTTCACCCTGCATACTGTTCGGTATTTCCGCAGCCAGTTTCAAAGCTGTGAATTATTCTGGCTTATCGGGGCTGATAGTTTTGCCCAACTGGATAAATGGTATAAGATCGAACTGCTGGTTGATATTTGCACATTGGTAACAGTTGGCCGGCCCGGCAGTAGTTTTGAGGTCGATCATTTACTTGGCAAACTTACTGAGTCGCAGATAGATAAATTACAGAAGTATATAATTGACATTCCCCTTTCCGGCGAGTCTTCAACTGAAATACGCCGGCGTCTGGCTGCCGGTGAGTCGATCACAGGTATGACCCCTCCCGCGGTTGAAGATTATATATCAACTCTGGGTTTATATAAATAATCGATCTCCCCCCCAGAACATATAGTTTAGCTTGACGACAAGCTACTCATTATGCGCTTATCTATTCCTCTTGCGATATTGGCTGGGTGTCATATTCTCAAATTGTCTTAAAGTTTTACCCAAACGGTCAGCTCCCGAAAAGCCGCTTGCAAGGGCTATGTGTTCTATGGGTAACGAGGTGGCGGTAAGCATGTGCTTGGCTCGTGCCAGCCGACACAGAAGCAGTTCTTTGCCGATACAATGACCACGCTGTTCGTTAAACTTTCGTTCAAGGGTTCTTCTGGTAACTGGCAGTTGCTTTACTATTTGTTCAACCGAGATATTGCGATGGCTGTGACTCCATATCTCATGCAGTGCCTGGGCTACCAGTGGGTCAGTAACATGCTGTTCTGAATGGCTGGGGTCAACTGGCTGGTTAGCTGTCTTGCGAGATTCAATTATATGTGCTAGCAATTCGAGACCCATAGTTGTTAATATGGGTGAATTGCAGAGAGAAGACTTTTGCAGGTGATCCCACATTCTGTCATGTATCTGGATAAGCTCGTCAAGTGGGCAATTGTAAAAAAATGGCTCAGTGGCTGAAAATACATTTCTTCTGGCCAGTCTGAAGAGATATTCGCCATTGAGGCTTACCCAATGTTCAGTCCAGCCGGTCTGGGCTAATGGTTTATACCGATGCCAGGTGCCCGGCAGAAGTAGAAAAGCCGCTGGCGAGCTGAACTCGATCAGCCCGGTTTCCATAGAGTCAAAATAACCACCGCCTTGAGAGATCATCACTATATGATATTCAGGAAGAACTCGGCCTTTTTCCCAGGTAAAATTGTATAGCTCCGGGTGTCCGCCCGGCGGATATTCGCAATTACCGGGAATAATACTTGATCCTATGCCGGTAATATACGAATCCCAGAGCAGGTCTCTTTCGCTTAAAGCCAGGTATTCATATTTACTTTGGGGCTCAATCTTCATTTTGTAGTTGTAAATGCTTATATTGTAAGTATTTATTGTAAGTGTGTCACTTGTTATTATATCTGCACTCTGCTTCTTAGTCAATAATCAATGTCGCAAAAAGACGAAAATATGTCGCAAAGAACTCTTGTTCCGCTTTGGCTCCTGAGGTAAAATGCTATCATCAAGTGATATTCAAAGTTTTTCTAAACCTTCTTAGCGAGAATAAAATGGCACAGGAACAGACACAAAGCAGTTCACAGAATGAATATGAGCGTGAGCCGGTTCCGGCGAAAGCATTGCTGGGTTTTAAGAGTTTTGTCGGTATGTATGCCGGTGAGCATTGTGCCGGTACGGAGCTTATGATCGGTCCGTTGTTCGTTGCTGCTGGGGTCAGTGCATTTGACCTGATCACTGGTTTGCTGGTGGGTAATGCTCTGGCGGTATTGAGCTGGATGCTCTTATGTGCTCCGATCGCCACTCGCAGCCGTCTCACTCTGTATTATCAGTTGGAGAAGATCTGCGGCCGCAAGCTTGTAACATTATATAATCTTGCTAATGGCGTAATGTTTTGTTTTTTAGCGGGTGCTATGGTTACGGTTTCAGCTACGGCAATAGGTGTCTTTTGTGATTTCCCCATGCCTGGTCTGACAGATATTTATCCTAATAGTGTCGGCTGGGTATTAGCTGTTGGCGCTGTTGGTCTGGTCATCTCTCTCGTTGCTGCCCTGGGCTATAAAACTGTAGCACGCATTGCAAATATAGCCTCGCCCTGGATGGTTCTGGTTTTTGCTCTGCTGGGTGTGGTTGGTCTGACCCAGTTTATTCAGGCGACCGGTACAGAGGTTAAAGGATTATCTGGTTTATGGAAGCTGGCTAATGATAGTATATGGAAAGGCGGCGAACCGCTGGCTGGTAAAGAAAAGTTTACCTTCTGGCATGTAATGTTCTTCGCCTGGTTCTGTAATATGGCAATGCATGTCGGTATGAGTGATCTTACCGTTTTTCGTTATGCTAAAAAAAGCTGGTATGCTCTGGCATCAGCCAGCGGTATGTATGTCGGGCATTTCATGGCCTGGATCAGTGCCTCGCTGTTGTATGCCTATCAGTTGCACCTTGACCCGGCTGATACTAATGTATTACCTGGCCCAATGGTATATAAAGCCGCTGGTGTTGCCGGTCTGCTTTGCGTGATTATTGCTGGCTGGACGACAGCCAATCCGACCATCTATCGTGCCGGTCTGGCTTTTCAGGCTATCATGCCCCGCACTTCGCGGTTCTGGGTTACTTTTGCTACTGGACTGCTGGCGACTGTTGCCGGTATGTTCCCGGCTATAGCTATGAAGCTCCTTGATTTTGTAGCTCTCTACGGTCTGATGCTTATGCCGATGGGAGCAATAGTATTTGTTGATTTCTGGCTGATGAAAAAGTTTCGACTGAAAAGTAATTTTGCCGAGTTGAGCGGTTCTGATTTCAACTGGGGGGCCGCTGCCAGTTGGTTTATTGTCGTGCCGGTCTGCTGGTATATTCAAAAGCAGGGATATGTCAGTCTCTTTATGGTTTCTTTGCCCGGCTGGTTTATGGCTGCAATTATATATGTAATCTCCAGCTATATCTACCAGAACAGAATTACCGCTCGTTCTGGCGTGCAGATGATCTCCAGGGTTATCTGCTATCTCTCACTTGCGGCCCTGGTCTATGTGGCTCTGGCTATATATAACAATACCATGACTCTTGATGTCGCTAAGAACTGGCTGGTCATAATTACCGTTTTATGGTTTGTTTTTGCTGCGGTTATTAAAGAAAAATAGGATATATTTTCCGGTTTCCACAGCCGGTTATAAATATAAATGAAATATTCAGATCTCGCGGGCGAAGATAATTATCTTTGGATATTATCTGAACCCGCAGGAATTTAATCAGTGCTGATAGGATAGCATTGTTTGTTATAGGTGGAGGCGTTGCTGAGCGGTGGGCATTATTGCCCGCCCGGCAGCGAAATTAAGCAAAGGAAATGGGTTTGCAGTTTTGAGTTTAATAATGGACAAGCCGCAAAGCAATACAGCAGGAGTGCACTGTCGATGAAAGAACAGGTTATTGCCGTTCTTGATATCGGCAAGACAAATAAGAAGGTCATTATCTATAACATGCAGCTGCAAGTGCAAGAGCAGATGAGTACTGTTATTGGTGAAGTTACTTCTGAGGCTGGTCTGAAGCTGGAACAGCCGGAGGTGGTTTATGCCTGGTTTTGTCAGGTGCTTAGACAACTAAGCCCAAAGTTCGATATTGTGGCGATATCTGTTACTACTCATGGTGCAATGGGTGTGTGCCTTGATGATAATGGTAATATCTCCTGTCCGCCGCTTGCTTATACTAATGAGCCGGGTACTGTTTTTGATAATAGCTTTTATGAGCGGTTTGGCAGCAGGGCAGAGCTTCAGGACCAAACAGCTACTGCCCAGATCGGCGAAATGGTGAATTTCGCCAAAATGATTTTTTATTGGAATGAAAATTATCCGAGCCAGATGGCTCAGACTAAATATATTCTGATGTACCCGCAATACTTTGGCTATAAGCTCACCGGTCAAATAGCCGCAGAGCCGACTATGCTGGGCTGTCATTCATATTTGTATGATCATGAAAACAATACTTATTCCAGATTGGCTGCTGAACTGGGCGTTGCTGATAAGCTACCCCGGCGGATCGCTAATTCCTGGGAGATACTGGGTGTAGTTACCCCGGAGCTCGTCAGTGATACAGCCGTAAACCCCGCCTGTGTTGTCACAATAGGTGTGCATGATTCCAATTCTTCACTGCTTCCTTATCTGTTGACCCAGACTGATGATTTTCTGCTGAATTCCAGTGGTACCTGGTGTGTGGTTATGAAGCCGGCTCACGAAATAGCATTTGACCAAAACGAGATCGGTAAGACAGTATTTTACAATCAAGATGTTTTCAACAGACCGGTAAAGACTTCTGTGTTCATGGGAGGGCTGGAATACGAGACTTATATGGGATTGCTCAAGCAAATGCATGGCCGCAGCGACCTGCCGGCTCTTGATGACAGGCTGTATGGTCAGTTATTTGAAACTGCCGATTGCTTTATTCTGCCTTCTGTGGTTAAAGGTGCTGGTATGTTCCCTGATATTCAGGCTCGAGTAGTTGATGACGGCGAGGTTATACCTTTTGACCGCTACAGCTCAAATCCTGCCATTATTAAATTCTTCGCCAATTATGAATTGGCTGTAGCTGCTCTTACTGCTTCGCTGGTTTTGCAGACTTACTGTGCTATGGAAGCGGCTGGATATAGTCCCGGCGATCAGATCTTCATCGAGGGTGGGTTCAGGTTTAATCAGCCATACTTGCAGTTGCTCTCCGCTATGTGTCCGGGCAGTGAGATATGTACAACTGATATAGAACAGGCGACAGCCCTGGGGGCGGCTCTGCTGGCTCTGGCGGCTTTACAAGGTAAGTCGCCGGATCAGTTAGAGGTTGCTTTAATGATTAATAGGCTGGCGGTTAACAAGCCAGATGGTTTTGATATGATAGAGAGTTACCGGCAGAAGTTTTTGTCGTTGGTACAAATGGAAGGTAGTTTACGCTGAAATGATAAAGGAAAGATACGAAATAGCTAAAGAACAATACGCAGCCCTGGGGGTTGATACTGATCTCGCTTTGCAAAAGTTGCGAGCCATCAGCATATCTTTGCATTGCTGGCAGGGCGATGATGTTGGTGGTTTTGAACGAGTCGGTTCTGAACTGACCGGCGGCGGAATTATGGCTACCGGGTCACATCCGGGTAAGGCGCGTACTATTTCTGAACTCAGATCGGATATTGAAAAGGCCCTTTCCCTTATCCCCGGCCAACATCGCCTCAATCTGCATGCCTGTTACCTTGATAATGGCGGTAAATTCGTTGATCGAAATGAGATTTCTATAGACCATTTCCAGAGCTGGGTCGATTGGGCAAAAGCCAACAGACTGGGGCTCGACTTTAACCCAACTTTCTTTTCTCATCCTAAAGCTGCCGATGGCTTTACTCTGAGTCATGCTGACAGTGGTATTCGCCAGTTCTGGATCGAACATGGTATTGCATGCCGCGAGATTGCAGCCCAGATGGGTCGTCAGTTAAATACCCCGGCGGTTACCAATGTCTGGATACCTGATGGCTTTAAGGACGCCCCGGCTGATAAAAAAGCACCCAGAGAGAGACTCATTGATTCTCTCGATAAGATTTTTGCCCGCGATCTCCCTGCCAATTACAATCTTGATGCAGTCGAGTCCAAGCTCTTTGGCATTGGCGCTGAAAGCTACACTGTTGGCTCTCATGAGTTCTATATGGGCTATGCTCTTTCCCGCAAAAAACTACTCTGCCTTGACAGCGGCCATTTTCACCCAACAGAGGTTATATCAGATAAAATTTCTGCAATATTGAATTTTATTCCAGAGCTGCTCTTGCATGTCAGTCGGCCTATCCGCTGGGATAGCGACCATGTGGTTATTCTCGATGATGAATTACGGGCGATAGCTCGTGAGCTGGTTACTGGTGACTTCCTGGCCCGCACTCATATTGGTCTGGACTTTTTCGATGCCAGTATAAACCGCATCGCTGCCTGGGCTATTGGCACTCGCTGCATGATAAAGGCTTTGCTGATCGCTTTGCTCGAGCCGACAGAGTCTCTCAGGCAGGCTGAGCTGGCCGGTGATTATACCGCCAGATTGGTCATACAGGAAGAGCTTAAAACCATGCCTTATGGTGCCATTTGGGACCAATATTGTCTTGAAGCCGGCGTGCCGGTCGGGTTTGAGCTTATAAAAGAGCTGAAAAACTACGAAAACATAATTTTGCCAGCCAGAAGCTGATCGTTATCACCGCGAAGGTCAGCTGGCATTCTCCTTTTTTTGGCTTAAAGATGTGTTCTGTTTACAGGATGCATCTTTTTTTGTCAATACATACAGGTGGTTGGCCCAGTTTCAGCCTTTTTTAATACAGACCAAACTATTCTACTATGGAAAAAGTTAGACATTTTCACAAATTCTGATAGCATATTCACTCTGGGGTGGACTGATATGTTTACCCGGTGCCAACTTAGCTCACGCTGGTAGAGCACGGCTTTCGTAAAGCCGCGGTCGCGGGTTCGATTCCCGCAGTTGGCTTTTTCGCCAGCCCTGGCGGAGTTTTTGGGGGGTATTCAAATATTTTTTTATTGTTGGGCAAGGAGCGAAAAACGCTCTCTGGCCCGGGTACGCATGTAACAGGCATTTAGGCAGGATAGAGGTTAATATGGCCAGGAACAGGATTTTAAGAGGCATAAAAAAGAAGATGCTTTCTGGGTTTATGCTGATTTTGCCGCTGGGCATTACCATTTTTTTTCTTAATATATTATATAGTTTTGCCCTGGATAAGATAACTCCGGTTCTTAAAAAGACTTTCCCGGCTAATTCTACTTTTGAGATCAAAGTTACTATATCTGTAGCATTATTAATAGTCTTGCTCTTGATATTGTATATTCTGGGAGGTATTACCGGGCATTTCATTGGCAGAATGTTCTGGCGGGCATTTGAAAATATCCTTATGAAAGTGCCGCTTTTCAATAGCATATACAAAATAGTGCGCGAGATAGTGACTGTATTTTCTGCCCAGCAGAGAGCCAGTTTTCGTGAGGTTGTTTTTGTTAAGTCGCCCGCTTCCGGTTTGAATGTTATCGGATTTGTCACTGGCACAATGACTATGCCAGATGGCCAGGTCAATTATAAGATCTTTATGCCTACTTCTCCTAACCCAACTTCAGGCTTTATTCTTTTTGTCAGTGAACAGGAAATGATAAGGACAGACATTACCGTTGATGAAGGGATTAGTATAATAATATCAGGCGGCATTTTAGGCCCGGTTTCGGCACTGAAGACCCCGGAAGAAAAAGCTGCTTTGTTATTAAAAAGACAAATGGAAGATGACTGATTTGGTAATGGTTCACCTATGGCTGTTTTTACAGCAGGTGTAATAGTACCAGACTGATCGTAAAATAAACCGCACTGCTTATTACATCGTTAGTGGTGGTAACTAATGGCCCGGAGCTTATTGCCGGGTCAATGCCGATCTTTTTGAAGAAAAAGGGCAGCATTAAACCTATGCTTGTTGAGAACATAATAGCCATGAGCATGGCCAGGCCAACTGACAGGCAGATCGTTGATATGTAGGGGCTGTGTGTGCCTGCCAGCATATTCATGCTGACATAGGCTATTATTGCTGATATTATCGAACAGAAGAAAGCAACAATAATAGCGATCCGACATTCACGCAAATATACATTCAGTATGTCCAGGGCCGCCAGGTCGCCGGTGGCCAGACCGCGTACTACTACCGTCGAGGTCTGGGTCCCGCTATTGCCGCCCACTCCGGCTATTGCCGGAACAAAGGTCAGTAAACTTGCCCAGAGCAGCGGATCGCTGAATTGCTTCTGGAAAAAATTATAGGCAATTACTGAGCAGGTCATGCCGCAGACCATACACGAAATGAGCCAGCGCAGACGAACCATGGCCGCTTTGAAACTGCTGCGAGTCTCAAATTCGATCGGGTCGGTACCGGCCATTTTCATTACATCTTCTTCGGCCTCTTCTTCCATTACATCGACTATATCATCTACTGTGATACGACCTATCAGTATATCATTGTCATCGACAACCGGAGCTGAAATAAGGTCATTCTTACGGAAGATATTGGCAATTACTTCCTGATCTGCTTTATAGTGGATCACCGGTACATCTTTGATAACTTTGCGAACCGGGGTGCCGCCGGGGAACTTCAGCAGTGTCTGGATGTCTATCGCTCCAACCAGCTTACCATTTGATTCTACCGCATAAACAAAGTAAAAATGTTCCTTATGATCTGCCAGGCGATACGCCCGAATACAATCGCGAATGCAGTCATCAACTCCTACCTTCACAACTTTGGGTGTCATAATACCGCCGGCGGTATCTTCACCATAGCTCATCAGTAATTCGAGCTGCTGAGATTCTGCATGCGGGATCGATTCCAGCACCTCTTCGGCCTGATCTTCGCTTAGAACGGCTACTACATCGGCTGCTTCATCGGGCGGTAATGTCTGAACTATACCGCCTAGCACCTCACTCGAGAGTTCTTCAACTACCTCTACTCGAGTTGCCTCATCGATTTTTTCCAATACTTCGCCGGCTTCTTTGGGGTCCAGCAGGTCAAATAGTATCTGACGCGCTATTTCGTCCAGAACCTCAACTATTTCTGCCAGATCTGACGATCGAGAGACATTGAGCAGGTCTTTTAGCTGCTGATAATCCTTGCTTTCGATCAGTTCTTCGATTTTCTCAAGAAGCTGTTTTGTCTGGCTGTGGTGGTTTTGCATAATTAACGGTCCAGTCCGGTCAGAGATTCAGGCTTGATTGCCTCAGATAGATATGTCTTTGCTTGGTTAGGGCAATAAGCACTTCATTATAAAGGTTTTAGGAACTTTTGCCAGTGAAATATGTTGTATCTGCCATTTAAATCATATTGCCTGTCATGGCTGGTTTCTGCTATTATGACCTTTATGACCATTAATAATAAACCATTAGTAGGCCTGCTAGGTGCTCCTGGCTCTGGCAAAAGTACCGCCGCACAGTGCTTTGCCACGCTTGGCTGCGGCATTATCAATGCTGATAAGCTTAATCATGCTGTTCTCGAGCGAAATGATATAGCTAAAACGCTGGCTGATTTATTTGGCTGTGAAATTTTGGACCATAATGGCTGCGTCGATAGAAAAAAACTATCAACGATTGTTTTTGGTGATAAGAGTAAAGAAAATCTGAGAAAACTGGAAGATGTGGTACATCCAGAGATTTTCAAGCTGATTGATTCTGAAATTCTCAGATTGGAACAAGATCAAGCAGTTCCGGCTATTATACTAGATATTCCCCTTTTATTGGAAGTTGGCATGCATGAACGCTGTGATTACCTGGTATTTGTGAGTGTTTCTGATGAGATCAGGCGGCAAAGACTTACTCAAAACCGGGGCTGGGATGAGCATTTGGCAAAAAATATTGAAAAATCCCAGATTTTACTGGACAAGAAGCGTAAAATCTCCGATTATATGCTTGTGAACAATTCTGATACCGGCGAATTGCTTAAGCAGGTTGAATCAATTTTCCCGAAAATTATGCAGTTTTAGTATCGGTTTTTGTTTATCGCATACCTTCCCGGCTTAAGCGGGTACTTTTAATATTAGTCTGATGGGGTTTGTCAATTTAGCGTTATTAGCCTCTTCAGAGAGTATGACACATATCGAAGACTGCCAAGGATTCCGTTATACATAAGTTCTACTGACTGTTTAATATATAGCAGCGGTGGAGCGGTGCCTTTGTGGTTTGTTCTAACTATTCAATTTTACAGGAGTTGTGAGATACAATGGCCAGAGCCAAAAAGACTACCAGAAAATCAGTTAGTCAAGACAATGAGCCTCAGATCGAGGCCGAACAGTTTTTTGATGATTTTGACAAGGAACTGGAAACTGAAAGCGTGAAGCTCAGTCCGAAACGCACCTTGAGCAGAAAGACCCAGGCCGCACCAGCTCAGGCGACTGATAGTGCCGCTGCACCGACACCAGCCCCGGCTTCGACATCAGCTCCGGCTCCAGCCCCGACTCCGGCAACTCCTGTCGTCAAGCAGCAGGTTGTGTCTGAACCGGAAGAAAAGGCAGTTATCGCTCAGTCTTCTGCTGCTCATGGCGGTGCTCCTCAACGCAAAAACTCTGGACGCCAACAGAAGAATCAGGGCGGCCGCAAGGGATCGCAAAACTCTAATAACAGTAAAAACAATTCTGGTAATAACCAGAACAACGGCAATCAAAATAATGGCAACCAGAATAATGGTAATTCTGGTAAAGTAGAAAAGTTCAAATCGCTTATGGAATGCGATCCTGAAACCTACGAACGCTATGAAGAGGCCAAGAAAAGCAATCTGCATATCAAAGAACTTCAGAAAATGGAAGTTGACGAGCTTCGCGATATTGCAAAGGCTGAGGGGCTGGAAGAATACGCCGGGCTTAAGAAGCAAGACCTCATTTTCATGATCGTCCGTAACCGTATTCGCATGAACGGACTGATGTATGGCGAAGGTGTTCTCGAGCTTCTCCCTGATGGCTATGGCTTCTTGCGTACTCCTGATTATAACTATGTCCCATGCCCGGACGATATTTATGTATCACCCTCACAGATCCGTCGCTTTGGTCTGCGTAATGGAAATATAGTTGCAGGTGCGATCCGTCCGCCAAAAGAATCTGAAAAGTATTTCGCACTCTTAAGAGTCGAAGCGGTAAACTATGAAGATCCAGAGTCACTGACTGAAAAGACAGTCTTTGAAGATCTCACTCCGCTGCACCCTGAAGAGCGACTGGTTTTAGAAACAGCTCCAGAAGAGCTTAATATGCGTATAGTTGATATCGTTACACCGATCGGTAAAGGGCAGCGTGGTCTCATCGTCGCTCCGCCTCGTACCGGTAAAACCGTACTGCTGCAAAAAATAACCAACTCAATCGCCACCAATCATAAGGAAGTTCATCTTATCGTATTGCTGATCGATGAGCGTCCTGAAGAAGTGACCGAAATGAAACGGGCTTGCGGTCCGGAAGTTGAAGTGGTTAGCAGCTGCTTTGATGAGCCTGCCAGCCGCCATGTTCAGGTTGCCGAAATGGTAATTGAAAAGGCCAAGCGTATGGTAGAGTATGGTCGCGATGTTGTTATCGTGCTTGACTCGATCACTCGTCTGGCTCGTGCCTATAATACCGAAATGCCGCACTCTGGTAAGATACTTACCGGTGGTGTGGATGCTAATGCTCTGCAGAAGCCTAAGAAGTTCTTCGGTGCTGCCCGTAACATTGAAGAGGGCGGCTCGCTGACTATTCTGGCAACAGCTCTGGTCGATACCGGTTCTAAGATGGACGAAGTTATTTTTGAAGAGTTCAAGGGTACAGGTAATATGGAACTGCACCTTGACCGTCGTCTGGTTGAACGCCGGTGTTATCCTGCGATTGATATCAGTCGCAGCGGTACCCGTAAGGAAGAATTGCTCATGGACCCCAAGGAGCTGGAACTTTCCTATCGTCTGCGTAAGATCCTCAGCGATATGAACCCGGTCGAGAGCGTAGAACTGCTCAAGACCAGATTGAAGAAGACTCGCAGCAATGCCGAGTTCCTCATGACCATGAATCTGGGCTGATATGCTCTGATCTGACAATTTGTAAAACACCAACCGCCGATGGCCTGAAACTGTCGGCGGTTTTTTTATTTTTCATTGGAAAAAACCTCGCATTATGCGTCTTATATATGCAGTGATGATTGCAATATAGTTCAAAATAAAGGATTTACAGATAATTGGCGTACGGAGCAGCAGATATTGACAGGCTTTTTTCCGAGTTTTCGGCAGGTTTGTGCCTGTACGCCCGGCATTGGCTGGGCTCAAATGCCGAAGATGCGGTACAGGAAGCATTTGTGAAACTGCTGGGCCAGAAGGTTATGCCGGGCAATGTTAAAGCCTGGCTTTATCGGACGGTACGCAATGAATGTATCAGTCGGCTGCGAAAAAAGCAGGTGCGTGACCAGGCAGCCCGGACTATGCTGGCTAACGGCAGATTCTGGTTTGAACCGGACAATGGTAATGCTCTTGATGTCGAAGTGGTGCAACAGGCACTGAGCCAACTGGAAGTTGAACTGCGTGAGGTAGTTACCCTGCGATTGTGGGGCCAACTTGGCTTTGAAGAAATGTCAGAAGTTACCGGCATTGCAGTATCAACTTTACACAACCGCTACCAGCGAGCGATAAAAATGCTACAGGATAGGTTGGAATAAGGTAGCTCAACCGTCTCGGTTGAGATTAATAAACAGGTGCTATTATGGAATACACAGATTTTGAAAAAAAGATGATGGCTTTGACCCCGGTTATGCCGGAACTTGACCAGGCGAGCGTTGCCTTTGCAGCTGGCTATCGCAAGGGCCGGCGTACCGCCCGGGTATGGCAGCTCAGCAGTGGCGGCATGGCTCTATTGCTGGTTATGCTCTCGGTATATGTTCTTCTGGTAACTGGTCGGACTAGCACCCCTGTTGCCGACTTGGGCTATACCCAGTTTGCCAGTGTTGATAATACCCAGGTGCATCGGCCCGGCATAATGATAAATGCCAGCCTTGATCGTCAGCCAGTCAGAAAACTAAACGAGAATTCATATCTTAACCTGCGCAATAAGGTTTTAGAACATGGCGTTGATGCCCTGCCCAAATCGTCCGGACGAAAGAGTGAGGTCATGACATTGCAGGAGGCCCTGCAAGGGTAAGTAGCTCAACCGTCCCGGTTGAGATTAATATTGTTACTGACAGACATAAATGCGAAATTGCAACAGTCTTAGTTGGTAAGTTGGAATTTAACTAATCACAAGCCCAGACGCTTGTGCTACTTGAGGAGTAATACAATGAACAGATTCAAAAAATACATGTTATTGCTTGTTATGTCGGTTTCAATGTGTGGTATCACGCTGGGCCAGACCAATACGGCCACGCCAGCGGCCAGTCAGCCAGATAAATTCGTTGAGATCACCATCTCTGGTGCCGCCGAGCCAGTCCCGGCATTACAATATCGACTATTGCCAATGGTAACAGATCAAAAGCCCGGCAATGCGGCTATCGATTGGTTCAAGCTCACCGCTTCAATGCCAACAGATGACATTATCAGGATGCGGCTCAGTTTGAAAGAAGGCGACCCGGATTGCTCTGAATTGCTGGATATGCCTTTTGCAAAATTCAAGAGCGAGTATCTGGACTATGCCGATAAATATTATAAGGTTTCAACCTGGGATTTTCTGAAACATGCCGCCCTTAGTGAATCCTGCGACTGGCAGGATCATTTTGAAGATGGTATGGATATGGTGTTGCCGAGTCTGTCAGACTTAAAAAGAATTGCCAGGTATGTTGCTCTGGAAGTCAGGGTAGAAATTGCCAGAGGCAATTATAACAGAGCATTGGAATTGCTGAGTTATAATTTTGCTCTGGCGGAAGATGTGGGTAAGGGCAAAACGCTGATCCAGAATCTGGTGGGTATAGGCATTGCAGCTTTAAGTTATGAAATGCTGGAAGATTTTGTTTCACAGTCAGATGCACCAAATTTATATTGGGCATTAGAGTTAATGCCAGATAAGTTAATTGATATGCGACAGGCTTATGAATCTGAAATGAATCTCTGGTTTAAAGGTTATATAGATGGCCTTGAGAACGATATTCTTTCGGTTGAACAGGCAAATAAAATATTTATGGATATGTTCCAGCTTACAGATGTCAGTACAGGAACGATTGATAGTGTTGGTCTGGCCGCTTTTGTCGGTATGAATTATGTACCTGCTAAAAAACAACTACATGAAATTGGGTATGACCAGAGCCGGATAGAGCTTATGCCCGCTACTCAGGTTGTTTTGCTTGCCATGTGGAAAGAGTATGTACCTCTTCGTGATAATGTATTTAAGTACCTTTTTCTGCCGTATTATCAGGGGCATGATCTGCTGGCAAAACAGGAAAAAGAACTGGCTGTAATTAGTAGCTCACATAGTATAAAGAATATTTTCATAGATATCCTTCCTGCGGTAAGTAAAGCCAGTTTGCTGCGGGATTCATTACAAGTACGCGGTGATACCCTGCAATGTGTGGAAGCCATTCGCATGTATGTTGCCGCCTATGGCAAGCTGCCAGAGAATCTTTCCGATATTAAATACGCTCCAACTCCGATAAATGCCTTCACTGGCAAGCCGCTCAAATATTATCTCGAAGGTGAAGTTGGCGTGCTCGATGTAGAAGATCCTAAAGGCAGAAACAGATTCAGCGGCTACAAGATATCATTACGCAGGTAGGTCAAGGATCCCTGCTTGACATTCATAATGCTGGTGTCAAGTTGGAATGCGAAACCAAGACAAGTGATATTGAAAATTTGGAATAAATTAAATCACAAGCAGGGATGCTTGTGCTACCCAGGAGATATAAAATGAATATGATCAAAAAACATATGTTAGTTATGGTAATGGTTGTTTCGATGTTTACAGGTCTGGCGCAGGGGGCTTCTGATTATGACCGTCTGAAACCCTGGCTCGAAGATGAAACTATCGCGGTATTAAGTATAGATATTAATAATATCAATACCCAAACGGTATTTGACCAGATAGCTAAGATCGCTGTGGCTGATGGCCAGTTGGACCAGAATATGAAAGCCGAAATGGATCAGACCAAAATTCTGATCGATGGCTATATCAACCAGTTCCGCACTGAAGGAGTGCAGTTTGTGTATCTGCTGGCCAATATGTATGACCTGCCCTCGTTCTATATTGTCGTAACCCATGAGCCCGGCAAGGCATGTCCTTCTGTTGCTGGTGTGATCCAGTTACTAAATGCCGTTGTGGTAAACGGCATGCCCTTTATCAAGCTAGATACGGTAAAAGATGAAAACGATGTCTTGTTCGCCGGTAGTGCTACGACCCTGCAAAGACTGCAAGCCGCCACCCGGCCTGAACGGCCAGATATAGCATCTGCCCTCAAGGCTGACGATAGCTATGGTGTGAAACTTATCCTTGCCCCGACTGTGAGTCTGCATCGTGTGATCGCCGAAACCATTGAGCCTGTTGATCTTTGCGGTGAGATGTTTACCGGTGCTGATATAAATAGCTCAGTACAGTGGGCTGCCATCGGTCTGAACCTCGATAAGCAGTTGCAGATCACCTACACGCTCAAGTCAGCCGACGGTCAGGCTGCCAGTCGTGCCGCCGTGCTTGTCGGAAAGTTTTTTGAGTGTTGCCTGAAAGATGAAATAATTGGCAATGATATCAGGCCCTTGTTCGATGCTCTTCAACCTGTAGTTACACAGGATAAACTCCAGTGTAGTTTGAACCACGAGCAGATCAATAATATGCTTATACCGATACTTAATACAATGGCCCAGTCTGACAAGCTTCAGGCTGACAGTTATGTAAGTATGAAAAAGGTAAAGTCTATACTGCTCGCCTGCATTATATACTGTGATAAGAATGGTAACAAGATGCCAGACGCCCTTAACGACCTGCTGGTTGCGGGTGAGCTCAAAGCAGAAGATATTGCCAGCCCCTTGCCCGGCAGTGGCTATATCTATCGCGGCAATGATCTGACCACAAAAGTGAAGAACCCAGCGGCAATGATCGCCATCTACGAACGCTTCGAGATCAATGGCCAGGCCAGCTTTACCATCGGCTTTATGGACGGTCATGTAGAACGCCGGGCGCAGGCAGCTTTCACGGAGGCACTGGCCAAAGATAATGCCCTGCGTAAAGAACAGAACCTGACCGAAAAACCAGATGAGACAGTAAAATAATAGTAACCGTGAACGGTTACAGGAAGTAAGGATGCAAGGAAGTAAGGTTGTAAGGGCCGGTAAGCCACCTGTGGCGGCAAACATAAGACATTCACCACTACAAAATGGCATGACATAATAATGCCAACCAGACACACAAGAAAGAACCTTCAGGACACACGGCTCCCGAAGGTTTTTTACATTTCTGTTTAGCTGGTTCTCAACACTCTCTGTAATCTCAATATTTTTTCCTTAGAAAATGTAACCCCGAATGCTATAATTGTCGTATAAAGACAGCCGCACCTTAGTAAATTTGCCAGAGAATAGCCGTGTAATTCCGTGCCTCGCTTTTTATTGCATTATGACCTGAACTTGGCTATTTAGTTTAACTCTCAATAAAATAAGTATTTACAGTTGCCTGGCTAGTTGCCGCTCCTGTATTTTTCTTTTGATCAAATTAATAGGCTTTTTGAAAAAGAATAGGATTATTAAGACATGAAAAAATTTCTGACTGTAGTTATGGTTTTATTTATCGCTTTTATCGCAACTGGCATGACAAGAGCGGCAGAGCCTGTTGTCGTTAAGGTGAACATTGATGTTACCGCTACGCCGGACATGGAGCCGTGGGCACTCAAATGCAAGGCTCTTATTGAGGAATGGTATCCCAGGGCCTGCAATATGATGCTTACCACTGGTTTTGAACCGCACAAAGAGATAAATCTCGTTTTCATGGCGTCCAGCGAGGGAATTGCTGACTGTGCCGGCAATCGTATCCGTATTTTCGCGCCATGGTTCAGGCAGCACCCTGATGATATTGGTGCTATTTTCCATGAAATGATACACTCTGTTCAGCAGTATGGCCGGGTCAGAGACTGGTGGCTCATGGAAGGTATGACCGACTATTACCGCTGGGCTATTTACGAAGGTAAGCCGCTTAGCTATTTTGCCGTTCCTGCCAAAGCCGATGGTTACAAGTCCGGCTATCAGATCACCGGTGGTTTCCTACTCTGGCTTGAATCTGATCTGGCTCCGGGCATCGTCAGCAAGCTCAACCAGGCATACCGCAAACGCCAGATGGACCTCAAAATATTTGAAACTGTCACAGGCAAAACCATCGACCAGCTCTGGCTCGATTACCAGGTCGCCAGAGGGGTTAAACCGAAAACGAACCAGGATGTTCAACCCGCTGAAAATAATCAGTAATCTTAATTGAACATAGCAGGGGGGAGCCAGTTAATACTGGTTCCTCCCTTTTGTATATATTGGCATAACATCACGCCGCAACTTGAATCGTTCAATGAAATTATTTTGACTAAAACCGTTAATCGCAGTATTCTGGGTGCTATGAAATACGCTTCACCGATTGACATGCTTAAAAAGGTGCTGGGTGCAGATAATGCCGAATAAACCAAATACTTCCACTTCACTTAAACCGCTGGTCTGCTTTAATCTGAGCATAATGCTTGGCTTTGGTGCTTATTATATCGCCCACATGAATTATGAATTCATTATTTATCTTACCGTAGTGATCGCCGCGGCGGCGGCAGTAGCTCTGACCCATGCCACCGTAGGTTATTCTCGCCTGCTCTTATGGGGGCTTAGTTTCTGGGGGCTGCTCCACATGGCAGGAGGGGCTTTCTATCTTGGAAATGTCAGACTGTATGAACTCATACTTATACCATTGAGCGATTCTCTGCCAATTTTCCGCTATGACCAGTTTGTCCACATCTGGGGCTTTGGTATTACTACCTTGCTCTGTGGTCATCTGATCAGACCTTATCGCAATAATAATAAAGCCGGTTTTGCCCTTTGGTTTATTGTGGCTATGGCCGGGCTGGGCATTGGAGCCGTTAATGAAATACTCGAATTTTTTGTTACGCTGGTTGTACCCGAAAGTGGGGTAGGCGATTATATCAATACATCACTTGACCTTATTGCTGATATTATTGGTGCTGGCATAGCTGTTATATATTTAACCCTGAACGAACGAAAGCCGATGGTGAGGTAGGTGCATTATGATACTGAGATATCTGACCCTGACTCTGTTATTTTTTTCTTCCTGGCTTTGGGCAGATCCTGATATACCCGGCATTGCTTTTACTATAAAGTCCGGCAGCAATACTCTCAGTCTCGCCGGTACCAGCAAACTGGGCTACGGCCTTGTTATCAAATCGCAAGATAATATTTACAATAGCCATAAGATCGGTCGGCCTCTCATGGTCATGGTCGATGGCATTGAATCTTACGGTATCTATAATCGCTTTTATCAGATCACAGATGGTATTGTTTGTTCGGGAATTATGCTCGCCGGCAAAGGCAGCCAGTTTGAATTTACCGATATATACCGACCTATTGGCAATTCAGCCTTCTGGCTCGAAAGAACTGTTGAAGTTAAAACCGCTCTCCAGATCGATAATTCGTTCAATTCGCTTTTTGGCTTGCAGATATCCAGGTCAAAGGTTATTACTGACCATGACTATTTTGTGCCCGGCATCTGGTATAAAAGCAACTTCGACACTAAAATGTCCGGCGTATTGGCCGCCGACCCACGCGACCAGTATTTCATCTTCCGCGAAGACAGGCTGCCATTACCTCTGGTTATGGCTCGGGCTAAAGCTGATGGCTCAGTTGTCTCTCTCCTGCATTATAAGGCTTTGCCAGCTACTATAACTGCTGATCGCGGACCTGACAGTATAACTGATGAGAGATTGCAGACCGGTTCGCTGGGTATCGGCTGCGAAAATGCTACTTCAATATTATTCATGTTCCCTGGCTCTGAAGGACAGAAAAATCATCTTTCCTCCGGACCCCGGCAAAATAGCTGGGCTCTTCGTTCTCACCCGGTTCGCAAAGGCTTCAAACAACAATATCACCTTATTCTCGATTTTGGCCAAACTACAGATTATGCCCAGGCGGTCAGTGTTTCGTGGCGACGCGCCTTTCACTTATATCAGCCGACAGTCTATGAAATGCCTTTAGACCAGGCTTATTCCGGCTTAATCAATACGCTCGATCATTATTACACGCCAGCGGATAAAGCCGGAACCGGCTATGACGCTCCGGGCCTGCCTTTCTCTGTCTTTCTGCCTGAAGGGAAGGTGCGTGCCTATAATTACCAGAGCGGTTTTATCGGACGGCAAACAGCTAATGCGTCTTCCTGGCTCTGGCAGGCTCTCGCCGATAATAATACTCAGTGGATAGAGCAGGCCAGTGCCATACTCGATTTCTGGGCCGATACTTCCCTTTTGCCCTCCGGTCTGCCTCGTACCTGGTATGACCCTGCCACTGGTCAGGATGCCGCCGGTTCCTGGAGGAATGCTGATAATAACTCCGGCGGCTCTGCCCTGCGCGTTGCATGTAGCGGTATGGGCTCATTGCTTCAGGCATGGCAGTTCATGCAGAAAAAGGACAGGGACAAACCGCAATGGCTTAATGCCTGCAAACGATTTGGCGATTGGCTGTGTGATAATCAGAATAATGATGGCAGTTATTATCTCGCTTATGACCATCAGCTCACTAATGACCGGCACAGGCCCACAAACTCCAGCAAATTCACTACAACCTGCGCTGTCACTTATCTGGCAGAACTGTATCAGGCTACCAGTCAGGAAAAATATAAAATGGCCGCCCTCAAAGCCGGTAACTTTGCCTGGAACAATATTCATTTACCCTATAATTATATCGGCTGTGTTATTGATAATCCCAATGTCATTGATCGCGAATCTGGCCAGGAGGCTCTTTATGCTTTTATCGCTCTCTATGACCTCTTGGGCGGTGACCGCTGGCTCGCCGCCGCCATTCAGGCTGCCGATTATACTATCACCTGGTCTTATTGTTATGAAGTGCCCGCCGAACTTGATGCACCATTCACCCATTTCCCTGCTAATAAAAGTATTATCGGTCAGACTCTCATTGCCACTGGCCATTCGGCAGCCGATCTGGGAATGGCCTTTTCCGCTTATCATTATTACCGGCTCTATCTGCTCACCCAGGATAAATACTATCTGCATATTACCCGACTTCTCCTGCACAATACCAAGCAGTCGATGAACTGGGACACTAAATTATATCCTGGCAAACCAGCCGGGTTGCAGCTTGAGGCTTTTAATGTTACCGTACCCAGACGAATGGGTGTAATGCAATGTCTCAGTTGGAACTACGCCGCCCATCTGGAACCATTAACCCGATTCCTTGATTCCTTCGGAACTTTCGACCTCAACACACTCGAAAAACTACCGATTACCCAAAAACTGGAAATGATTAAAAAATCACAACTGCCACAGACGCCTAAGAGTACCGAGCTTTAGGGCGTGTTGCCCAAAGGTAGCTCAAGCATCCCTGCTTGAGATTCTTAGTGTAGCATTGCCAGTTATGTTGAGCATATTGGCATAATGTTTATGCGAAAAACAGTATGTTTCTTCTGGGCAACAAGCCCTTTAGTCGGTTCTCTAAGTCATGAGCGAAGCGAATACCTTTAATTCTTTATTATGTATTCGCTTCGCATATGCTTTAAAGAACGGGCTGAAGCCCGAACTCATAAAGCTCGCTGCGCTCGCGTTTACGCAAGTCCCGCCCGTGCGGTCCCGAAGCCAGTTCGGGATAAACTCCAGCGCACCAGTCCAATCCACCCAGTCGCCACGGCAAGTCCCGCCCGTGCGGCGTAAGCACCCAATTCCAATACAAAAACGGCGATTCCCAACGGGAATCGCACATACAAATAGTTACAACTCAAATAATCCTCAGTGCGTGCCAGCACGCACTGTTCCGCCCGTGCGGCGTAAGCACCTAGAGCCAGACATCAAGTGATATGAATCTTAGTAGTGAATCTTTGCACCAGCTATATAGTGTTGCCTTACCGCAGTCTATCCGTACCCGACCTGACATATACGCTAAGGCCGGGTTATTGAACTGCTCCTGGTCGAGGGCTATTGTCATTTCATATACTGCCTCAACAGGCTTTTCCTTGCCTGTGGCCGCATCGTATTCGGTCAGTACCTCGCCCCCAACTTTATTACTCAATGCCAGCCTCTCTGCAAACTGACCCATATCATATTCACAATGAGATGATACTGAAACCACCTTGCCGCTAAAGGTCTGATCGGCAAAACCATATAACATCAGCTCTGCGGCTGGCTCAGAATCTTTCAACCCGCTTATCCGGGAAAGAGTCTTTTCCGGTATCAGCACTTTGGCTTCATATCTGCGAGTGTCGGCCAGCAGCAGCAGGGGGCGGCCCTCTAATACATATCCTTCTCGTATCTTGTCAAGGTCCGATTTCTGGCTGAGTATCTGACCTTCAAACGGCACTATTATATTGAGTTTTTCCAACTGGCTCCGGATCATATTTAACTGCTCAGTTAATGACACTATCTGACTTTCATAACGAGCCGTCAGCTCCGGCAGTCCCATTTTATGGGCATTGGTCCTTTCGATCTTCGCCTGCTCCAGTTCTGCCTGCACACTGCGAAGCTCACTTACCAGGAGCGGGTTCTCTATTGTCGCTGCCAGGGTGCCGGGCTTGAGCCATTTACCCTGTTCTACTACATCTGTTAACACAACTTTGCCAGGCACTTCCGTACGCAGCCATTGCAACTGGGCCGGCTCTAATATGAAATTCAGTGTAACTTCCTGCCTGAACGGTATGAACATAGCCAGACCGAAAAAGCCTACTGTTATCGCCAGTAATACCAGCAGCCGATTATTAGTTATGCCCAGGGCATCTTTGCGTGAAAAGATCATGGTTCCGCCTTTTATAAATGGAAATGCGATCATGCTTACTACTGAAGCCGCAAGGATCAGCCGCCCCAGTGTCTCAAGCCGCATCGACTTGAAGAATAGATAGATCATAAACGAGATCGAAAAACATAAAAATATACGATAGATAAATGCAAATACCGCATAAAGTGGAAATATCAGCTTATATTTATGTTCTTCCGGGGCTTCTGATGGCCGGCCGCCAAAGATATACTTCACCCATACATTGGTCATAGCATCTGCCGCCCGTTTACGCAGGTTCGGTATTTCCATCAGGTCCATTACAATATAATAGCCGTCGAACTTCATTAGCGGGTTGGCATTGAAGAATATTGTGGAGAGCGAACATGCGATAATAATATTGAAGCAGAAAGCGTGGATAAAGCCCGGCTGGTCTGTAAAGTACCATATTATCGACGCAATCGCCGCTATGAACAGCTCTGTCAATATTCCCGCCGCCGTTGCCATTACCCGATGCCGCTTATTGCGAAATATCCACGAATCCGTAATATTGCAATAGAGCATGGGCATAAATACCAGCAGCAAAAATCCGATCTCATGCACCTCACCGCCATAATGCTTGCAGGTAAAGCCATGGCCAAATTCATGCAATACCTTCGTTATCCAGATCGCCGCAAACAGAACGGGTAGATTCCAGATCGTAAAAAAATTGCTCTGGAACATCACTACAAAATCCTGCCAGCGGTGCATTACTAATCCGCACGCCGTTGCCAGTAAGACCAGGTAAAATATGAAAAAGGCAGGCGACCAGATGAATCGCAGCTTCTCTATGCTCTTATTAAATAGCTTATCCGGATCGAACAGCGGTATCTTCAAAAACAAGAAGTTCATTATCTGGCCAAACAGCTTTTTCTTGTAGGTTCGCTTCGACGACCGAAAAAATATCTCATCGCGATCAGGATGGCTTGCGATCAAAATATTTTTCTGCATCAGCGACCGAATGAAATCTGCTACCTGACCAGGATTGATCTGCTCGCCATTAAACTTCTTACGATGTCGTTCGATCAGTTCGCCCAGTGTTACATTATCTGACAATTGCTCGATCAGAAAATGCTCCTCACGATTAAATCGATAATAACGAAGGCTCATCGGGTCTTTATAGACCCAATATGGCTGCCCATCATATACCTGCGGATACACCTTCAGCTCCGGCCGCACTCGCGGCATAAGCTGGGCATCTGAAAATGAAGTTGAACTATTGTCAGCCATAGTGTTGATCTCAAATAATATTATCGCTGCTCTGACAGCTTACGGAATTGTTATCAGGACAGATCTCTTATTACTGTAACCGTGAACGATTGCCTTTTATTTCTGCAATTCAACTCTGACCCGCATTCCCGGCAAAAACTGGAATGGATATTTACTGCCGGTGTTGTCGGCAGCTATATTCCTGATCTCTACCTCTATATAAAATTCGTCCAGTGCCTCGATTATTGTTGGTTCTATATAACATACGGTTGCCTTTACCGGCTGGGTGAATCCCTGTATATGTACCAGTGCTCCCTGGCCGATCCGGATATTACCCAATTCAGTTCTCGCCTGCTTGAAACGAACTCGCAGATTATCAACCTTCAGCATAGCCATTACCGGCTGACCGGCCTGAACTATCTCACCTTCCCTTATCTGTTTCACTGAGGTGTTTTCCAGCGTCTTTATATTAGAAAATGGTACGATCACGCCATCAACCGGCGCCTTAACCGTATAATATTCCAGGACCTTGCTCTTCTGCGACAGTTGATTGGCCAGCATGCGTGTTTCCAGTTCTGCCTGCTTCACTCCTTCACGCGCCAGGTCGCGGGCCTGGATCGCTTCTTTCCGTTCCTTGGTTGAGCCGACCCGTGTATCGCCTATGGTCTTATTATACAGCTCTTCTACGATCTTGAGATTGTCTTCTGAAAACTCCAGCCGGATCTTCGCCTCGGTCGGCTTGGTATTGAGTTCCAACTGATCTTTGAGCGACTTTATTTCAAGCTCGACCAGGTCGCTGTCCAGCTTCAATAGCTCCTGATCCTTACTAACATAATCCTGCGGCAGTACATTGATCGTATCTACCAGGCCGGTCGTCATAGTGCCCAGTACGATAACTTCCTCAGCCTGCAAAAAATATGGATAGCTCTCTTCGTAAGCTGAACTCTCCATATCGCCGAATAAACTGCCTGTCTGTGTCACCTGACCATTACTTATCGGCACTATTGACAGTATCCCTGTTAGGGCTAATATGCTTATATGTCTCTTGAATAACGATGGCATTTGCTTAGTTCCTTTCGTATGTAACTAAAATGCTTGCTTTACTTTCTATTCCTTTGCCCTTAGCTTATTAATATATTTCATAACTGCTAAAGGACTATTTATAGCGTGTCGCCACACTTGGGGCTGGCTCCACATATCTGATTGCTCTATCTCAATCCCACTTACTCTTAAAATGTATTCACCCGGATAAAGTCTGTAAATTCATGCGTCAGGATATATACCAGGTTTCGTTTTCCGCATTTTATCGCTACTTTACCTTCCATGCCCTGACGAAGCTCATAACCCTTGAGTTCGTCCGGCTGACGAACCACTACCGTTATTACATTTCTATACTTCTGATCGCCGGTCGTCTCAACATGCGCTTTTGATGACAGGCTCAGTACCTCGGTCTCAAAATTCGTCTCCGGGTACGCCTTCATCAGCAGATTGGCCTTCAAGCTCTCTCCTTCGGCCCGACCATGCCAGGCCCTCAGCAGATTACCTGCCTCATCTTCCGGAACATGCACCTGAAATTCCCAGCTTGGCTCTGAGGGGATTACCTCCAATACCAGATCGCCCGCCTTTACCGGGCGCTTGATCAGCTCTCGTATTTCTGTCTGACGCGTCGTTACCATACCATCTATCGGCGACTTTATTACATGATTTTCCAGCATATACTGATATTTCGCCTGCTCGGCACGCATCGCCATCGATGACAGCTCATACCGTCTGGCATCTTCGGCCAGGCCCTTGCTCCGCGCCTGTCTCTGTGCTATATCAGCCTCATCTATCCGACCGGCTACCCGCGTCAGCTCTGTCTCGATTATTCTCGTATCAAACTTCACCAGTATATCGCCGGCTTTGACTATACGATCCTCTGGTATGTTCACTGACTCGATTATGCCATCGGTCTGCGCATACAAATATCGAGTATTTTCAGCCACAAGTTCAGCATTACCAATTACTTTCACATGCTTTGTTATTACACAAGGCAGTATTACTATTGCCAGTAGTATCCCGATCCAGACTCGCTTCTTATAAGCCGGGGCCCGCAAATATTTATCGCGAACACTCGCAACTCCCCTCATCAGCGTCTGCATGGGCAGGTCGCGATATTTCTGGCAATTCCTTATCGCTACTCCTGCCTCAGCCATCAAAGCCTCTACCTGCTGCACCTGCGGTCGTGAAAACTCCTCCTCAACCGCTTTTTCCACTACCAGGGCACCTACTATATGCTTCTCCGGCGAACGGATCGGAAATATGCCCATTACCAGCGACTCGCCCTGTACCATATATAGCCGGGCCGCGGTTACCAGGTCATCATCTCCGGCTGTCTGCGCCTTCATCGCGGCATGAGGATTATCTACTATTAACGGCTTGCCGTTTTTGCATACTTCCTTGCAGATCGCTTCCAGATCCTTGAGCATCGCACTTTTTACCGCTATCGATTCCAGACCTGATACCGCCTGGATCCGAAATTTACCCGATGGACTGTAACTGCCTGCCGTACAACGATATACACCTAATATCTCCTGAGCGTAATTCGCCAGCGCATAACCGCATCTCTTCAGGTCCAACTCGCTGTGCAGGGCACTTACATAGTTTCTCAAACGGTCGGTACGGGCTGTATGCTTCTGTTGACGGTTCAACTGGTCTTTCATTACAAAAGACCCCGCTTTCCCGCACAGCGATTCTACAAAACCGGCATATCCACGCACCGCGCGAGGGTCAACCCCCTCTGGCGATACCAGGGTAAACACATACGCTACCTCGCCCGCCGCTTTCACCGCTACATATAATAAGGTATAGGGTGAATTATTGATCGCTTCCTGACCAAGACCGCCATCAAAAAGATCGGATGAACCATGAGCCGGCAATATTATATTCTCGCCTGTCTCAAATACCTTGAGCAAGGCCTTGCAGTGAAGCTGATATTGCTGACCATTTTCATTAATCCCTGCCACTGACTGGTTTATGTGACATATCGCCTTGAGCTGATTATCTGTCACCTCCCACACAGAACCGCCTGTGCCCAGTACCGCTACTATCTTTTCCAGAAATTGCCGGAAATACTCTACACTGCTTATCTCTGCTTCGCTCAGCGTAGTTATTTCTTTGTCCAGGTTCGCAAGTATATCCTGAAAACTCTGTGCCTGTCTTTGTGCCGTTTCCATCTGTTATCTCCAGCTATCCGTATCTCTATTTCCGCTAACGACCTGATTCTCAGGCCCAGCTCAATTGCGAAACCTTATTATTATGCGATCAGGGTCCTGTTATTTCCGCTTTATAAAACATTATAAAAGGTCAATTATCAATACTTTTACACAAATTGCAATACTTAAGCCACTTAAAGCTCTTTAACTGGGCAGCCCAGCAGCCCCGCAAACATCTTGACATTTTTCCTGATTTTGCCAATTTATCGCACTTTAGTCCGATAATATATACTTATCGGACATACTGTTAATTTATATGAATATGTTAGTATTTTATACTGATTAAACAAGATGGGTAAGAAAAACACAAAAATTGGTTTGACACTCATCACTAAATTTGTATAAATATTACTAAAGCTGGAGTATAAAGAGATTTTTACAATGCAGAAACTATAGGGTTTAGCAAAAAAAAGATGAGGGTCTTTTGCGATCTTATGGTTATCTCCGGGTTGTTTTTGGCAGGAGGCCAACCAATGCCCGGCCTGTGGCTACACAGGGAAATATAAATCTGCCTGGGAAGGAGGCTCAGGAGATTGCTGTTATCAGTGTTGAAAACGCTGTTTTTTAGAACATTGACATAAAGGGTTTGTATAGACTGAGGAAAAATCTAGTTTAGTTGCAATGGATTGCTGCTCAAATATTAAGATTGTTCGTTGTTTGAATTTTTTCTTTTACCAGAATTTTATTCTGTCGGGTTGCGCTTCTTTGCAATTGGCTCGTTATTAGTATTGAAATGTGTGTTATCTGGACCTGTATGCTATATCGTATGCTATAGTCACAATTTAAGGGCTTTGATCTTTCAGAAAAAATTCATTTTTTTCTATAAATTCTTAAAGCTCGCACCCGTATTGGTAAGATAATACATGACGAGATACTGCGCTAGACAGCGCAGGCTCTGCGCGTGCTCATTTAAAAGTAAATAGCAACCGGCTTGTTTCTTTGTATGGTTTTCGGAGTTTGACCCAATTGAATCTGGTTTATGCTCCGCTTTGCAATATTCTTTTAACAAACTGCCTTACTCGGTTATCTCTCAGGAATGCAGGCCTTGGCCTGTCTGTTCTCCTGCTACAGGAGCCTTATGATCGTCAGAAGTCGAGATTCAGCGATTCAATGACGGGCTATAGCCCGGATTCCTGCTAATATCTGACTAAAAAGGCAGAAAAGAAATAGATCGTATATGATGTAAATCATGGTAACTAAAACATTAACATCTTTTTTTAATTTTTGATATTAATACCTCAGTGTGTTGCTGGGGAGAAAATAGCAAACAAAATAAATACCATATATAAAAACGAATTAATAATTTCGATTTTTTATAAAGGAGTTTAATTATGGCTAACGGGCTTAGTAAGATTATTAAGAGAGCAAGAAAAGCTAACGAGACAAATATTCTCGCAAGACTTGCTCAGAAAAAATTCCGCGTAGAGGAATTAGAAGATCGTATCGCTCCGGCAGCGGTGGAGTTCACCGACCTGACTAAGGACAACATTCTGATATGGGATACAGCAGCGGACAATACAGTCGATACTGCTGATGGCGTGCTCATGCTGGATGTGAATTCTAGTGGTTTTGATAAAATGACCATTGCTAATGTAGTGCAGGGTACAACAGTTGCTGATACAGCGAGTATCGCACTGTCGTTTACTGATACTGTTAATGGAGCAGGTGATGCTACTGTTATTATTGGTACCAATAAAGCGATTTCTTCAATCGATTTTAGTGGCATAAATCTTGGCGCTGCTAATACACTGACAGTGGTTATAGTTTCTGGTACAGATTTCACTGGTAGTGGTGATGGCAGCAATACTCTGGCATTTACCGCAGATACAACAGCCTACACATCTGCTGATATCAATGGTGGAACTGTTAACCTCCAGAACTTTACCGGCAGTGCTGCTGCTGATTGCGATGTGAGCTTTGCAGGTGCTGTTGCTGATGGTACAATTGGTGCGATAACCCTTCCTACTGCTGGTAAGGTAAATCTTAAGATATATGCCGGCGAAGAAGCTGGTGCTGGTACTCAGGCTAATGCTCTTTCAACTATTGGTGCTATAACAGGTGCCGGTGCAACTCTGACAACTGGTAGTGAAATCTACGGTACAAGCGTGGCTTCATTGAGCGTTAAGGCAACAGAAGGAACAGTTGCTACCTCAGCAATTACCGGTGCTCTGACAGTTGCTGGTGATGTTGCTACTCTTAGCACACGGGGTATTGGTGGTACAACCACTGTTACAGGTAATGTAACTTCTCTGACATCTGCTGCTGGCAATATTGCTGCTGTAAATGTAACTGGCGATGTGGCAACTCTGAGCTCAGCCGGCACTCTTGGTAATGTAACCGTTGGTGGTGGTGTGACTACTTCGATTGCCGCTGTAACGACTATTGGCAATGTTGCTGTTACTGGTGATATTGATGGTACTGTTGCTGGTACTGTTATTGGCAATGTATCTGCTGCTAACATTACTGATACAGTTACTGCCTCAACAGGAGCTATTGGTAATATAAATGTTACTACTAATGTTTCTGGTGCAATCACTGCTGCTACAACTATCGGTACAGTTGACATTGGTGGTGACCTGTCTGCCAAGCTCGAAGCTACAGCCGGTGCTATTGGTGCTATTGACATTACTGGAAGCGTAACTGGTGGTGGCAATAAGATCGTAGCTGGCTCTCTGGCTAATGCTATTGACATTGGCGGCGGTCTGACTGGTAATGTTACTTCAGCCGCTGGCATTGCTGATCTTGGTGTAGTTGGTGCTGTTAATGGTAACATAACTGCCGCTGGCGGCTCTCTGGTTATGACAGCTGGTTCGATTGCTGCTACTGCTGGTGTAACCGTACAGGCTACTGCTGATGTTACTATTACTCTGACTGGTGGAATTGATGGTAGTGGTGGTGACACTATAGCTATCACCGCTGACTCAGATACTGATAACGATGGTGATCTGGTACTTACTGTTGGCAATCAGATTGATGCCGATGGTGATGATACTATTAACCTGACCGGTGAAAATATCACCTTCTCAACTACCAGTGAAACCATATCATATATCTATTGGTTAGATAATGTTATTGCAGATGATAGTGTAACCATTGGTAATATCGATGGTGATCTTCTTGCAACAGCAATAACCGCTACCAATGGCTCGATCAGCAATATAACTGTTGGTGGTGACCTTGATGTTGCTACTCTCTCTGCACCGGACACAGACACTAACAATACCGGCAGCATAGGAAATCTTACTGCAGGTGGTTATATTGATATTACAACTCTGACAGCCGATCAGGCAATTGGCAATATTATTGCTGATGGTGCCAATGTTGTAGTTGGAGCTCTGACCTCTGGTACTGGTGTTGGTAACATTACCGCTGATACTTCTGTTGAACTTGGTACTGTAACAGTTACTGCTGGTGGTATTGGCGATATTACAGCCGGCACAACTTTTGAAACCACAGGTTTAATGACAATTACTGCTGGCGGTTTAGGAGATATTACTGCTGGTGGTAACATAACTATAGATGCCTTAGGTTTAACCGTAACTGCTGGTGGCATTGGTAACATAGCTTCCGAGGGATCTATAATTATAGATGGTGATGTTGTTGCAACCGCTGGTAATATTGGAACAATAACAGCCAGTGATGGTGAAATTATAAATGACACCGAAGATATTACTATCGCCAGTGGCAAGAAGATCGAAGCCACAGCCGGTACTATCGGCGTGATTTCCGCAACGGGTGATATTGATGCTGACGCTGGCACTGCTACTATCGTAGCTGGTGCTCAGGTTGCTGTTAGTGGTGTAGTTTTCAGTGTTACTGACAACAGCGTAGTATATGAGATCGCTTCTGACAACGCTGTTTCTACCGACCTGTTTGCTGTTACCTTTACTCTTACCAATGGCGGCACTGATAATAAGGCTGGCATAGTTTCTACCCGCTCAACTAACACCGCTCTTAATCTGGCCCTGACTACTGTTGACCTTGATGGTGAAGTAGTTGCTGATGATTTCGACCTGGCTGGTCTGAGCTTCGCTGCTGCAACGGTTACTGCTGGCTACAACAAGCTCAATACCGTTACGGTTGAAGGTGATGCTGCCTCTCTGTCATTCGGTGCCGGCTCTTCTATTGTAGCCCTCCTGGTTCAGGACGACATAACTGGCACAGTCTCAGTTGACAGTATCAGCGTTATTGCTGCTGCTAACATAACCTCACTGGTCAATGCCGATGCAAAAACCGATTCAGCTACCACTCCTGGTGCTGACCCGAATGCTGTAGCTGCTGAAGGCACATTTGCTCTGCCGCTCTCTAACGGCGGTATTAACGAGGTTGTTGCTGCTAAGGCTGCTGGCAAGTTCAGCAATGATGGCACATCAAACCTCAGTTTGGTTACCGTAACCGGTGACGCAGATCTGGCTGGTTCTGTAACTTATGCTGCTGGTGTGCTTACTGGTGCTACTGGTGGTGCACTCACTATCGATGATATTACTGCAGATACTAACCTTTCAGCGATTACCGGCGATATTACCATTACAGGTAGTGTTACTGGCGATCTGACCTTTGGTGAAGATGCTGGCAATATTACTATAGGTGGTGTTGGCGAAGTTATCTCCGGCGCACTCACTTTTGCTGATATGACAGGAAGCATCGCTATTACTGGTGATGTGACTGGTACAATTACTGCTGGTGATGTGACCGGTGATGTAACTGTAACCGGTGCTGTTGGTGCTGCTGTTACTCTTGGTGATGTAACAGGTACAGTGTCACTTGGTGCTGGCGAGGATGTAACCGGTAATATTACTGTTGGTGATGTTATTGGTGCTGGTAATGACCTGGTAATCGGTGCTGTTGGTGCTGGTGTAACTGTGTCTGCCGGTGAAATCGCTGATGATATTACTGTTGGTTCTATAGCTGCTACATCAACTCTGAGCTTTGAAGGTTCTGATGATATTACCATCACTGGTGATATGCTCGGTACAATAAGCTCTGTTGGCGATGTTGGCGATATTACCATCTCCGGTGATTTCGGCTCAGTCATTTCAATTGATGGTGATGCCGGTACTATTACCCTGACTGATGATACTGGTGACGGTATCGTTGGTTCAGCTACTTCAACTCTGACAGTAACTGGTAATATGACCGCTCTTAATGTAATTGATACGCTTGGCGCTGCTGTTACTATGGAAGTGCTGTTCGCCAGCATAACCATTGGTGATGGTCATCTGACCGTAACTAACACTCAGGGTGATGATGTTGTCGGTCTGACCGTTCCAAGCCTCAGCCTGGGTATTACCGGTAACCTCGGTGATGACTCAACCGGTGACATTGTTATCGATGGCACAACATATGTAGATGTAACCGCTCTTGACGCTGCTACATTTGGTTCACTGGCCTTTGATTCAACTGCTACAACCAATGCTCAGACTCTGACCATTACTAATATGGTTCTGCATGATGCTAACAGCGGTGGTGCTGAGACTATAGCTATAAGCTCTGCCTCTGTTGGTGCTATCTATGCTGGTGACACAGTTGATGTTGCTATTACTGTTGATGACCCATCAACACCTCTGGTAGCTAATGACGGTGTGCTTGGCTCAGTCACAATTGATGACGATGCCAATATCGCCGCTATCGGTCTCGATGTTGACGGTGCTATCTATGAAACCTTCAATGGTGGTGCCGCTAAGATTTCAACTGGTGCTAACTTTGCAATTACCGCTGGTTCAATCGGCGCTATCTTCGCTGAAGAAGCCTTGAACTTCAATTTCATCACTGCAACTGCTGGTGGTATAACCAGTATAACTGCTGAAGCTGGTGATATTACTTCTGTTGGTGTTGGTATATCTGCAACTGATGGTAATATTGGTAATATAACATCATTCGATGATATTACATCTGATATAGCTGTGGTTGATGGTAACCTGGGTCTCATCGTTGCTGATGGCAATATTGCTGGTGATATCACTGTTGATGAAACCTATACCTTCGCTGGTATTATCAATACCGCTGGTGGTTATGCCGGTACATTTGATGTTGAAGCCACTATCGGCGATATCATGATGTCTGGTAACCTCAATGCTTACGGCGCTGGTGACGAAGATGATCTCAGAGATGATTATGTCTTCGCTGCTGATGCTCTGGTAAGCCTGGGTGCTGACTTCGCTATGGAAGGCTATGCTTCAGCTTCTCTTGAAGATGTAACTATAGTTGGAGCTACAACCTATGTAACTCTGGCGGTTGCTGACCTGACAGTTTACAACTCAGTTGCTGGTTCATCTGTGACAGTTGATGAAACTGATGGTAACATCGCTACTGATGTTATCGTTGATGGCGACCTGGCTGGTACTATCACCTTCCTGGGTGATATAAACAACCCTGGTTCTATCGTTGACCTTACAGTTGAAGGTAACCTCTCTGGTTCGTTCACTGCCCAGGACGATATCGATGACCTCGTGGTTGAGGGCAACTGGACAGGTAGCGTTGTTCTGAGCGATTCAGATGTATATCTGATCGGTGAACCGAATGTGGCTGATATCGAAGTTTGGGGTTCTGTTGCTACAGCTAACCTCTCAGGTGCTACTTACACAGAAGCAACTGATAAGAACGGTATCGCCCTTTCTGCTGCTGCTCCGGCATCAGTAACCAAGGACGCCGTTTACCTCGTACCAAACTCAGCTAATGACGGTGTTGGTCAGTATGTATATGTAACTGGCAGCGGCGTAACTGCTACTGTCAGCTCACTGTTCGGCCAGGTTTCTGGTATCGAACTGGTTGGTAAGGGTTCAACTCAGGTTATCTCTGTTGAGTCTGATACCGCTCTGGAAGTTCGCGATATGAAGGCTGCCGCCAAGTATGGCCAGCAGATGATCAAGGGTCGTGAAACAGCTAACGACTTTATCGATTTCGATAATGTTGGTACTGCTAACCTCCCAGATATCACTGTTGCTCCTCGTGTACAGATCACAGGCCTGACTGTTGATGGTAATGTTGGTAATATCACTGACATTGACAGCAATATCAAGAATGTATTTGTAAACGGTACTGCCGGTAACATTCTGGCTGGTCGCGGTCTTGCTAACGGTTACTTCGGTGCTGTTGGTAATATCACTGCTCAGTCTATCACTAATGTTGATGTTGAAACTACTGCCGGTGCTTTTGCTGCCAGCAAGATCAACAAGATCGATGTTGAAGGCACTATTACTTCTGCCAGTGCAGTATCAATTAACAACCTCTTCATCGGTGGAAACATTACTGACCTGTCAGCTGCCAAGATCAACAACGCATTTGTCAGTGGTAATGTAACTAACGAACTTGAGGGTGCTGTTATCAGCAATACTACTGTTGGTGGTAATGTGGCTCAGTTGAATGTTCAGCAGAACTACAAGGGCAAGCCAAGCATAATCAAGAATACAATTCTTGCTAATGTTGGTGGTACTAATATCGACTTCGATATTGACGATGCCGTTGTTGCTGGTTCAGCTGTTGTTAGTCTTAACGGTTCTTACAACCCAGTTAAGATCATCAACTCTTACATCCAGCTGTAATTCTGACAGAATAATATTCTGTAAAATTACAAATAAGTACAAATCCAAATTCAAATTAAGATTTGTTAGAACGAAAGGCTCTCAGCTCCGGCTGGGAGCCTTTTTTCGTCAGGTAGCTCAAGCATCCCTGCTTGAGATTTTTAGTGTAGCATTGCTAGTTATGTTGAGCATATTGGCATAATAGTTATGCGAAAAGCAGTATTATTCTTCTGGACAACACGCCCTTCAGTCGATTCTCTAGCCATGAACGCAGCGAATACCAAATAAATCCTTAGCTTCTTACCTGTCACCTGTTACATTTTTCTTATCGCGTTCGATTACGGCTTGGCCACTCTGCGTATTCCGGTTATTTCACCATTTCCCCCACATTTTTATAAGTCACTGTATTCATTATAGAAACAACAATGGTGCTACCAAATATCGACGCATTATGGTTACTATTGACCCATATGTGGAAATGTCTTGATTTTTTCCCATTTTTCAGTATAATCATTGAACCTGTAGGTGTCTTTACTCTCTGTCAGACAGGAATCACCCTTCTGACCAGAGAATAATTGAACCTGCCGGGGTATTTGATGGTATAGTAAGAGTACAAGCTTAAGTTTGCTGTTTTAGCCTGGCTTTTGACCTTGCTCTTACACATTGCGTACACACCACACTATGGGGCGTTTGTTATTGCCGCCGTTACAGGTCTGCTTGTGGTTATATGACCTGTTGTAAACAAGCTGCGGGATCAATAACAGACTTTTGATTAAAAGTAGAGAAAGATGCCAATCACCGAGAAAAAAAGGCGTGCTCCTAAGAGCAAAAACGAAACTGTTGTTCTGGAATCAGAACTCAATAATGACAAATCAAAAGCAGCTAAGAAAAGCTCTGTTATTAAGACTTACGAAGAAGCTCTCGAATTCCTCTTTAGCAATACCAACTACGAGAACGCCAAGCGCTTCCGATATAACACCGATACCTTCAACCTCGACCGCATGTATAGACTGCTGGATCACCTGAAAGATCCACACGAAAAACTAGTCGCTATTCATGTCGCAGGCACTAAAGGTAAGGGGTCAACCTGTACTATGCTCGCCAGTATGCTTACCGCAAATGGCTATAAAACAGGACTTTACACCTCGCCGCATGTGCTCGATATCCGCGAACGCATTCAGATTGACGGCCAGATGATCACCGAAGAGGAAATGACAAAGCTCATCAAAAAGGCCGCCGTGGTCGTTAAGTCTATGCACGATGACCCGCCCACTTTCTTTGAGATCATGACGGCTATGTCTATGATGTTTTTTGCTAAAGAAAAAGTCGATTTCGCTATATTCGAAACCGGGCTTGGTGGCAGGCTCGACAGTACTAATGTCGTTAACCCCATCGTAACTGGTATTACCAGCATCAGCATCGATCATCATCGTCAGCTTGGCAATACTGTTGCTCTCATCGCCGCCGAAAAGGCCGGCATCATCAAAAAGGGAGTACCGGTTGTTTCTGTTATGCAGGAACCCGATGCTATGGCCGTTATTCGTAAGCAGGCACTTGCCATGAAGGCTCCGATTACCGTTACCGGCAAAGAGATCGATTTCTCCTGCCGGTTCGAGTCGTCCCGCGAACTCGGACCGCATAACCGTATTTGCCTCAGCACACCTCACAGCCTCTATGAACATCTCCCTGTACCGCTTTATGGTGAGCATCAAGCCCAAAACTGCGGACTGGCTCTCTCTATGCTCGATGTACTAAAGGCTAAAGGTTATAAATTTGACCATGAACTTGTCGTTAAAGGACTTGCAGCCACGAAAATCTCAGGCCGCATGGAGATCGTTAACGAAGACCCCAGGGTTATGATCGATGCCGCTCATAATTCCGCCAGTCTGCGTGCTCTCATTCAGGCTATTGGCCAGCATATTCCTTATGACTCTATGGTCGTAATTTTCGGCTGTTGCGAAGATAAAGATGTTGACGGCATGCTCAAAGAGCTCAGATATGGCGCTGATAAGGTCATTTTCACCCGTATCAAGTCGCCTCGCTCAATGGACCCCGAGCTGCTGGCCGCTAAATACACCGAACTCAGCGGTAAAATGTGCCAGACAGCACTCACTTTCCGCAAAGCTATGGAGATCGCAGAACCAGCCGTTTCAAAGGGCGATATTATCTGTGTTACCGGCAGCTTCTACCTCGTCGGTGAAGCTAAAAGGATCATGGACGCTAAAAATGCCGAAGAGGCAGCCCAGGAGGCCGCTAAAGAAGCTGCAAAAGAAGCCGCCAGAAAATAACAACCCGGCTTTAATATTATCATAATCATTAAAAAAGACAGTCCCATGTGCAGGACTGTCTTTTTTCTTTTTATACTTATTACAAGCACTCACCTCGTTCGACACGCATACTTATTAACTGACTATCTCAGATTTTCCTTTATATTTGCTCTTGAGCCTGTAAAATCAGGTGTTTATGATGCTGCTTGTGTTGGCGGCATTTCCAGTTAGACTTTCAGAGGTGACAGTGGGCGACGATAATAATAAAGATATATCTCAGCAGCAGGAAGTACCGGCTAGCGAAAGTGCTCAGGAACTTTCAGCGGCTTTCTGCCAGGCTATCAATGATGACACCGGCGATACTCTGGTTAATAATGAAAATACTGGTGACTCTATAACCGATTCTGACCACCAGACTCATCAGAGCGATAGTGAACTGCCGCAGGTTACGCCGGACGATGACTCTTTGGCAGAGATTATCACCGCTAATGAACCTCAACTTGATTATAATACACAAAATGAACAGGGCGGCGACAACACGCAATCGTCTCCCCAACTGCCGGATACTGAGCTGACCGCAGACCAGGAAAATGATGATGCCCAGGAACCCTCGACGCAGCCGGGTTCTGATCAAGGTGATGAAAATTCTGACCAGCCAGAACCGCAACGAGACCTTTTTGGCAATGTAATTGACGATGAAACCGATTCTACAGAGCCAGATGATGATGACGATATACCCGAGCAGGAGATAACTACCTGTTCTGTGGTTGAAGCTATTCTTTTCGCCGCAGATGAACCGGTAAATGTCAGAAAAATTGTCGAGATTATCGAAGCTGGCGGTGTTAAAGAGGTCAAAAAGCACATTCGTGAGCTTAACCGACGCTATAAAAAAATGGGCTGTGCCTTCCGTGTTGAAGAACTAGCCGGCGGATACCAGCTTCTCACTCAGAGCGCTTACAATCCCTGGCTCAGCAAGCTCATTAAGGTTCGCAGTGAGGGCAAGCTCAGTGCCGCTGCTATGGAAACTCTCGCTATTATCGCTTATAAACAGCCGCTTATGCGCGTTGAGATCGAAAATATTCGCGGCGTAGCGGCCGGCGAAATGATACGCCAGCTCATTGAAAAAGGGCTCGTTAAGATCACTGGCAGAGCCGAAGAATTGGGCCGGCCACTGCTCTATGGCACTACCCAGAAATTCCTCGATGTCTTTGGGCTTGCCAGCCTCAAAGACCTGCCCCAGCCCGAGAGTACACCCAAAAAGCAATAGCTGACTTCGACCCCTGTTTACACGCAACTAACAAAAAAGCCGCCTGGTTTATCACCAAAGCGGCTTTTCTTATTATCTCTTATGGCTTTCGATCATTCAACCTCTTCCGGCGAGGGTATTCTCAGCTTCCACCCGATACGCAGAGAGCTGGCATTGGTCACGATGTTCTTATTGGCATTATAGATCGACTGCCAATATTTCGCCGAGCCAAAATATTTCACTGAGATACTCGAAAGGCTGTCACCTTTTTTCACCACATGAAACCGCGGTTCATTCATCTGCTGATGATATACTGTCGGCTCACTGGCCTTGGTCGGCTTCAATATTGGTTTGACCTCTGCCGCTTTAACCGTATTATTTGCCGACACAATATTGTTTTCCGCTTTAACCGTCGTGTTTATCACACTTTGCGTCGTCTGAGCTGCCGTCGGCTGTGTACCTGATATATCATTGGTTTTAACTGCCGGTTGGGCCAACTCAATGGTATTTGTCGGGGCTGGGCTGGCTGTTGTTAGCTTTGCAGCCGGCGTATCAACCTTAGGGCTGGCCGCTGACTGAGGATTAATAGCTACAGGCTGCTTTACACTTAAAGGCTCTTTCACTGTTGTCTTTGCCGAACTATTGCTGAAATTTGCGGTATCTGGTATTGCCATTGGCTCGCTGCTGTTCTGACTCAATAAAAATATGACAGCACTGACCGCGATGATCACGCCAACTATTAAACCGATCTTGATTTCTTTACGCATGTGTTATTCCTCACTGCTGCTTTCGCTAAAGACTACCTGTCTTTACATTTACCATTATAATCTGTAACCCGGTCAGGTCAATATAAATACACACCACCATATTCATCTGGACGCAAACTATATTTTTATTTCTGTTGTTTAACTTATTACCTTTGTCTATTATACTCTCTTGCCCATATTATTTGCGGCTGATAGTTACTGTGTTTTTACACCTTTATTTTGCCGACAATAATTACGGCAAAAATAGTCAAGCAATAGAATTGATATAATGACTCAGAAAACAAGACATGACCGACTTATCGGTTTATTATGTGTGGCTGGCGTACTTCTCTGCTGGGCCTTTTCTCCTATTTTCATTAAACTGCTCAGTGCATATACTGACAGCTATACCCAGAATTTCTTTCGCTATTCTACTGCCGCTCTTTTCTGGCTGCCTTATTTAATTTATCAGACATGCAAAGGCAGGGTACCGGCAAAGGTCTGGCTTCTTGCTGCTATTCCTACGATTTGTAATATGGCCATGCAAACCTGCTGGGCCAGATCGCTTTATTATATCGATCCGGGTCTGGCCTCTCTTTCTCAGCGAACCGTAATTTTCTGGACTATTATCATGACCGTAATCTTCTACCCAGATGAGCGCGGCTTCCTCAGACGCAAAGCGCTTTGGTGTGGGGTTGTTATGGTTCTGTTGGGAGTGTATGGTGTCGTCTCTAATCAGGAAGGGTTCGGCCGGCGGTTCAACCCGTTGGGCATTTTCTTTGTCTTGTGCAATTCTATCAGTTGGTCGCTCTATACCATTGCCATTCGCAAGTATCTGCAGAAGGTTGATCCTGTCGTTTGCTTTGCTATGATCAGCATATATACATCGCTGGGCCTGGGGGCTATGGCTTTTTCACTGGGCGACCCGATGGCCTGTGTTGATTTCTCTGCCAAGGTCTGGTTTTATATGATCTTCTCAGGGTTCATTGCCATTGCCATTGCCCATGTACTCTATATCTCTGCCGTACAGCGTTTGGGCACGACCCTGCCGGTTATCATTATGAGCTTTTTGCCCTTTGTCGTTCTGCTGGGCTCTCATATCGTATTCAATGAAAACCTCAACCTATGGCAATATCTCTCCGGCATAATCATCATCGCCGGTTCCATTATCTCTGTCTTGGTACAAGGCCAGGAAGCCAGAAAAAATCATAGCTGAATAAATGATTATGATTCAATAAGGTATTATAGTGACGCCAGAGGAATACGCAGTACCATAACTGCGTATCTTATTATCTCTATGTCATTCCACCCGCAGTGAATCAACTGGCTTGCGCCATGCGGCCAGCAGGGCGGGGGCTGAGGCTCCCAGGACCGAAAACAGGATCGCGGCCGCACAGATAACCGTCGTTTCACCCATCAATACCACATCGGGTATCTTATCTATTGCATACAGGTCTGGCGGCCAGAGCATAAAGCCCGTTCGCTCATAGAGACAGTTCTGTATCTCATTTGTATGCGTTACAAAGCCAACACCCAGTATCAAACCAATTGTCGTGCCGATCAAGCCAACCAGTAAGCCAAAATTCAGATATAAGCATGCCAACTGATACCGTCGCCCGCCGCAACTGCGAATTATGCCTATATCCTTCTGCTTATCGATAACGATCATATAGAAGATAGCAAAGATAATAAATGAACATACTATCGCTATCAGGGCAAATACCAACGACATCATATTCTTTTCATTTTCCAGCGGAGCTATTACACTGCGGCGAAACTGATACCAGCTTTGCACCTGCACATCTTTGAGCAGACTTGCCTCGCCGACATTTTCTTTACTCAATACAAAGCTCTGCCATAGCCGTTCAATTTCAGTCAGGCCCTCTTCGCTGTCAATACCATCCTTGAGCCTTATTCGCAGCTCATGGCAGCGCGCCGGACGATTATCCTGACCGGCCATCCAGCTTAACTGCTGTAACTGGCCAAAGTTTACATATATACTATTATCAATGTCGGGCATACCGATCCGAAATGTATCCAATATCTCAAAATTCTGGTTCTGACCTGCCTCAGGACCTGCAGGAAGACCGCGATAATTTATACCCGGAAAGGTAATATTTAATTTCGACCAAAACGAACTGCCAAAATAGGTCCCTACGAAACAGCTGTTTTCAGGCAGAACAAACTCACCGCCGCCATCCAGTTTGCCAGGCATACATATCTGCCTGAAGCTGGAAGCATCGACCCCATAAACCAGAACCGGCATATTCGATGATGTTATCCCAAATGACCTTATGACCGCCGTTACTCCCGCAACGCTATCCGACTTTCTCAATTCGCTCATGAACTCTTCGTAATGATCAAACCCAACCAGAGAACTGCGGCTCAGTATTATATCGCCGGACCATTGCTGGTTCTTACCCCGGACCTCGTTTACTAAGCCTGACATCACATTGAGTACGATGATAACCATCATGACAATTACCATGATGGCCGCGATCGCCGCCAGTGCGACCCGCTTGCGGATGAAGTATCTCCAACTTAGTAATATTGACAGCATCTGTTTTCCGAGTTTGGGGTTTCATGAATATTGCCGTCTCTATGTCGGCAATCTATGCCATTATAACCAAAACCCGGTATTTAGCAAACCACCTGTTCAGTATTCTTTCTCTTGGCCTAAATATTCACCTGCTCTGCAAACGCCCGGTAGGCAATCTACTCCGAAGGCATTCTCAGGCAGATTGGGCCATAAATTAGCAATTATAACTAAGTGCCTATTGTTCTGCTGGAGATATTTTCATGGATCATAAATAGTAAAGTTGTTTTCCACAACTTCTTATTCTCAGAACGGTGCTGCAAAGAAATTCCCGATCGCCCGCTCGATCTGCTCGTAGTTCATGCCATTCAGAGCCAGCGTCTTACGAAAATTCAGCTCACCGGCGGCAAAGGGGTTACCCCTTTCAATTTCAACTTGCAATTCCTCCAGTCTTGATTGTTCTCTGCTGTCGGACATCTGCTCGGCTGAATTGATTATATTATTCATTTTTTACTTCCTTGTACTTTTTCTGCAAATTCATTTTGCATACTTTATATCTGGCCAGCCCGTTGGCTCACCAGCATTTTCTGTTTTCTTATCCTTGCAACCCTGATATCGACCGACTTTTACCGAAAAAATTGAAAATTAACAAAAAATGACATTATCGGGCTAAACTGTGAAACACTAACAAGTTATACGGACTTTAACCACCCCGAATAACCACCGATCACTCAACCTCTGATACTTACAGCCACCATAATATTCCCTTGCTATAGGTCCCAGCCGTCCCATAAGTCCTGTAAAACATGCGTTCCTGCTGCCTCTTAATTTTCTCTTTGACTTACCGCTATTTGCATGATACTATGTGAGTATATTGTGTTATGAGTAATGCAAGCTCAGGAAAAATACTATATGCCCATATCCGAAAATGAAATGAAAGTTTATCAGCTTAAAGCACAGATCATTCAGGCTGCCGGGCACCCTATACGCCTGGCTGTTATTGAATATCTTGCCGATGGCGAGCAATGTGTCTGTGATATTGTAGAACATGTCGGCGCGCAACGATCAAATGTTTCCCGGCATCTCAATACTATGCTCCAGGCTGGCGTTTTGACCTGCCGAAAAGATGGCTTAAAGGTTATCTACAAACTTAGTATGCCATGTATTGCCAACTTCATCGGCTGTGTCGAAACAGCCCTGAAAGACAGACTCGCTCATCAAAACGAACTGCTTAATAAAATGTAATTTTTTTTGTTAATTTATGTGAGTATTTTGTAGTATTGTGAAATACTGGCATTAAAATAGAATTCAGGAACGAGCGTTATTATGAATTGGAAAGAGCAATATAAACCATTATTGACCATTATTGCCGTATTTATGGCTTGTTTTTACTTGCCGGTTGGCAACCAAAGGTTCGATAATGCTGTTACTGAATCACTCCATCTGGTGAAGTGGTATGCTCAGGAGCATGTTCTCTTGTGTCTTGTGCCGGCGTTCTTTATCGCCGGGGCTATCTCCGTATTTGTCAGTCAGGCATCTGTTATGAAATACCTAGGGGCCGGTGCCAATAAGGTTCTGGCCTATGGTGTGGCTGCTGTCTCAGGCACTATCCTGGCGGTATGCTCCTGTACTATATTGCCATTATTCGCTGGTATTTACCGCATGGGTGCTGGCCTTGGCCCGGCCACTGCTTTTCTCTATTCCGGACCGGCTATCAATATACTGGCTATTATTCTTACCGCCCGCATATTAGGGCTGGAGCTGGGTATCGCTCGTGCAGTTGGTGCCATTTCATTTAGTATTATCATAGGTCTCATTATGCACTTTATCTATCGCAAAGAGGAGCAGGCTAAGATCGAGGCTCAGATGGGTATGCCCCAGCCAGAAGTTAACCGGCCTCTCTGGCAAAATGGCGTTTTCTTTGCCACTATGATAGCTGTTCTCGTTTTTGCCAACTGGGCCGCACCTGCTGCCGGACACGACACTCAGGCCGCTCAAGCCGAAGGATTATGGACTACTATATGGCGTAGTAAATGGCTCGTAACCTCCGGCTTCTCCCTCGCTCTGGCGATTATTCTCATTCGCTGGTTTGCTATTCCCGCATGGAAGATGATCGTTGCCGCCGCTGCTACCGCCGCTACCGCTTTGCTTTTGCCGACAAATGGGCTTATGGTTATGATACCTTTTGCCGTCGGCGTTTTTGGCCTGGGCTGGGCAACCAGCACTACTAAAGGCGAAAGCGAAGACTGGTTTAGTGCCAGCTGGACTTTTGCCAAACAGATTTTACCGCTTCTTTTATTCGGTGTGCTGGTCTCTGGTATGCTCCTGGGCAGACCGGGCCACGAAGGGCTCATTCCTTCACAGTGGGTAACAGCAGCAGTAGGGGGTAATTCCATCTGGGCGAACCTCTTTGCCGCTGTTGCTGGTGCTTTTATGTACTTCGCCACTCTCACTGAAGTGCCTATTTTGCAAGGTCTGATAGGATCTGGCATGGGCAAGGGCCCGGCTCTGGCTTTATTGCTGGCCGGACCGGCCTTAAGCCTGCCCAATATGCTCGTTATCCGCAGTGTTATGGGAACGCAAAAAACTATTGTATTTGTTTGTCTGGTAATTATCATGGCGACGATTTCAGGAATGATCTTTGGCGCTATCTAGGTTGCTCAACCGTCTCGGTTGAGATTAATAATGTTGGCGATAGCCAGGAATGCTAAGTTGATATTAGTGAAATTGTAAATTTGAAATGAAATAAATCACAACCGAGACGGTTGTACTATATGGAGAAAAAATGAAAATACAGATATTAGGCACAGGTTGTCCTAAATGTAAGAAACTTGCAGAAAATGCTGAACTGGCCGCTAATGAGGCTGGTATTGAATTTGAACTGGAAAAAGTTACTCAAATTAACGATATTATGAAGATGGGCGTTATGGTAACGCCCGCCCTGGCAATTGATGGTGTAGTGAAGTCGGCAGGTAAGGTGCTGGCTGTGGATGATATCAAGAAAATGCTTGGTGCGTTATAGGACAGATAGGAGACAGGACTTATACGACGGATAGGGCCGATATAGTAAGACATATAGGACGGCGTTGGCACAGGTTACGCTCCTATAGGTCATCTAGTTCTGACTATCGGTTTTATGTGTCCAGTATGTCATATTCCTATAAGTCTTATCTATTAACAATAACTCTCTAACAGGAAAGGTTTTTATCATGTCAAATTGTTCATGTTCCTGCTCTGGCGGTCCAAAACTAATTTTTGCATGCAGTGGTGCGGCTGATGTTGGTGCTATCTCTGACCTTGCTGCCCGCAAGCTCACTAAAGAGGGTGTCGGCAAAATGTTCTGTATGGCAGGGATCGGTGGTCGGGTAAGTGGTATTATGAAGACCACTGAGTCAGCCGATCGTATTGTCGCTATCGACGGCTGTCCACTCAATTGTGTTAAAAACTCTCTCGAGCAAGCCGGATTCTCCAAATTTGATCATCTTCAACTTGCTCAGCTCGGTCTCGAAAAAGGTGCAAGCCCGGCTAATGATGATAATGTAAATAAGGTCGTTGCCGCGGCTAAAGAGCTGCTAACCTGATTTTCAGTAACCGTTCACACTGTGTGAAAGGTTACGATTATTATAACTTATGGAGTGATCTATGAATATTTACGCTAAAACATTTGTTATTCTTGCCCTTATCGCCGCTGTTACTGCTATCATGCTTAATAAAAATTGTTCCTGCTGTAATGACAAGGCCTGTCAGGGAAAATCTCAGAACTGTCAGAGCAATTGTCAGACTTGCCCTCAGAGGCCTGCCTCTGATGACATTTCAGCTACAAGCCCGGCGTTAACAACTATTGCTGCTCCAGATAAGCTGCCCGTTCTGCTTGAACTTGGCGCTGATAAGTGCGTTCCTTGTAAAATGATGGTCCCGGTTATGGAAGAGCTCAGAACCCAATATGCCGGCGAGATGGAAGTTCAGTTCTTTGATGTCTGGAAACAGCCTGAGATAGGAAAAAAATATCAGATATCCGGCATACCAACGCAGATTTTCCTCGACCCACAGGGTAATGAACTTTTCCGACATACCGGGTTTTATTCCAAAGATGATATTGTTGCTAAATGGCAGGAGCTGGGTTTTGTTTTCAAAACTCTGCAAGAGGCTCTTCAATAATACATACTCTTTCTGAGATTTTAACTATGCAGCAGTTATTTACCTATCTTAATCAGGCAGTTGAAGGCTCATGGCAAGTCGCCCTGATCGCTTCCTTCATCTGGGGCATACTCAGTATTATTCTCAGTCCTTGCCACCTGGCCAGTATCCCCCTTATCGTCGGCTTCATCGACGAGCAGGGGGCTATTTCCACCAAAAGAGCCTTCTTCATCTCAACTCTTTTTTCCATTGGCATTCTTATTACTATTGCTCTGATTGGTTTTATTACCGCTCTGGCCGGACGCATGATGGGTGATGTCGGCTCTTGGAGTAACTATTTTGTTGCTGCTATTTTCTTGCTCGTCGGTCTGCATTTACTCGAGGTTATATCTCTTCCCTTAGGCGGGCCGGCACAGGTAGGTATGAAACGCAAAGGCGCACTGGCGGCATTCATTCTGGGGCTGGTCTTTGGCCTGGCTCTGGGGCCTTGCACCTTTTCCTATATGGCACCTATGCTGGCAGTGTCGTTCAAAGTATCTGGTACTGAGCCGGTGTATGCCGGGCTGCTTTTAGCAGCTTATGGTGTGGGGCACTGTTCGGTAATCGTTTTTGCCGGGACATTTACCGAGGTTGTGCAGCGGTATATGAACTGGAATGAAGGGTCGAAGGCTACGGTTATTCTGAAGAAAACCTGTGGTGTGCTGGTATTACTGGGCGGTTTGTGGATGATATATACTGCACCGTAACTGGTGTCGGAGTTTTAGCCTCTGTGCTTAACTTGTTGTTAAATAGCATTTTAACGCATATTTGAAGATAGTCTTCTATAATATGTAAGTTTGAGATAGCATAATATGTAATCTTAAACTTACATATTATGTTGCCTCCAATTGACAATTTAAAGAAAATATGATAAGATTGATAGTGTGGCTACTGAAGATATCGTAATGTATTAAGAGAATTGGAATTGAATGATGATCACCAGATCGTTACAGGATAAGCTGAAAAAGTCACTGTCAAATACCCCGGCGGTGGTGTTATCCGGGCCGAGGCAGTCTGGCAAGACCACGCTGGCGAAGATGCTGGTGAGTGAATCTGGTCTTGAGAGCATTTATCTTGATTTAGAGGATAGTCAGGATGCTGAAAAATTATCAGACCCCAAGTTATTTCTGACTTGTCATGCCAATAAGCTGGTGATAATAGATGAAGCGCAGGTTATGCCGGGCTTGTTTCCGCAGATACGAAGTCTGATAGATGCAGACAGGAGGCCGGGCAGGTTTTTATTGTTAGGGTCAGCCTCTCCGGCTTTGGAACGGCAGGCGAATGAGTCATTGGCCGGGCGAGTGTCATATTATAATTTATCGCCATTGATGTTGAGTGAGATACCAGGTGGTGAAGTAGAGACGCTCTGGCTCCGAGGTGGATTCCCGCTGAGTTATCTATCGGCAGATGAGGATTTTTCTGTCGAATGGCGAAAGAATTTCATCCGTTCATATCTGGGTTATGACTTACGGGCAATGGGTTATGACATTCGGCTGGAACCAGTGACTTTGAGTATGATAATGGAGTTGCTGGCACATTATCAGGGTCAGCAGTTAAATATAAATAGTATAGCGACAACAGCTCAGATATCACGCCAGGCAATAGCCCGGCTGATAGATATATTGCAGGAAACTTTTATGGTCAGGTTGTTGAGACCGTACAGTACCAATCTCAAATCGCAGATAGTTAAAACGCCGAAGTTTTATTTTCGTGATACCGGAATATTGCATTCAATATTGAAAATACATGATATAAATTCACTTAAATCAACTAAGTCTCTGGGGGCAAGCTGGGAAAGTTTTTGTATTGAACAGATAATTGCGCAAACTCAGGACAGATATTCAGTCAGTTATTTGCGAACTGCCGATAGACATGAGGTTGACCTGATACTCAAAGAAAGTCTGATGTCTCCACCGATCCTGGTAGAATTCAAATATTCCACAACCCCCAAGCCAGAAAAAGGATTCTATGCGATAAAGGAAAAGCTTAAACCAGCTCGATGCTATATAGTCCATTCGGGTCAGGATTCCTATCCGCTGGCAGATGATATAATGGTACTGTCAATAAATGAACTCAGTCGTATATGGAGCTGAGATGGCGTATCAGATACACTGCCTTGAGTTTAAATTTGGCTGGGTCGTGGTGTGTTCCACGATCTGATTGCCAAAATGCTGCTGCATAAGTATCTCTTCCAGGTCGGCAGCCCGGTTCTCAACTTCCATCTGTTCCATGAACTGTACAGCCTTATTCAGCCTTTGTTCAGCTATTATCCTTACAGAATCGAAGCGGAAACTCTCTCGCAAGCGGGCATTCCAATATTCATATTCGATCTTACGCCGCCAACTGGCAATGGCATCGGTTACGCCGCGACCATGGATCATGTAACGGCGAGACTCGTTAAATATGCCGATCGCACCCATATCATCCAGGTTTCGGGCATCGGAAAGGATCATAGCTTCAGCCAGTGAGGTATTTCTCTTACCAGATTCAATGATAATACTGCATACTCGTTCCATTTCACGAGGGTTCAAGATACCAATCAGCTTTTCCTGAACGACCTGCGTCGAAAAATCTCGCATGTCCTCATCTGACAGGTCTGCCAAAGCCATGCGTGACATCTTATCCTGCTGATTTGCATATCGGGCAAATCCCGTATCTCGCATTAGGGATGCTATATTCAGGCATTGCTGGTCAACATGAAACCGGCGAACATCGGGCAATTGCGCTATACACGCGCAATGTCTCAATATTCGGTATGCCCGGTCTATCAAATACCGGTCCGGCGTGTCTTTCAGCGTCGGTACTGCTAACATCTGCTCGGCTATTTCTTTTACTATTATCAAATCGCTCATAATCAGAACTCCTGAGAAGGCAGAATGGTATCTATATACGCTTCTTCACTAACCTTCCTATCGGGTAAGAAAATGAAAAACCTTAAATCTTTGCCAAAAGCAACTTATTATCTCTTACAGAACAGCTTCAAAGCAGGAATGCTTCATAGATTTTCAGCCGCTCTTTAACACCTTATCTGACTTATGTATTAATAGCAAAACTACAATATGTCCCCAGTTGTCGGTTACAATAATGCCATAAGATATAATTCAGATAAAATATTAAATAAATACCCTCCTAATATCTCACATCGCAGTTAAAAAATCCAGTTTAAACTATAAAAAATATAAAGGTGTGCAACTTTATTTTTGCCCCGCGAGCAAAGCCAGCTCGTAGAGACGCATGACTATGCGTCTTTTTGGCTGCCGGGCCTTCAGGGTGTGTTGCCCAAAGATATATCAACTTATTACTTTATTATTACTGTAACTGTGAACAGTTATAAAAAATGCTATTGCAACTTTATGTAAATTGCCTAGAATAACAAGCTATGAACGAGAGGATCAAAGAAAACTTATATCGTGTCAAAGCCAATATTGCCGAAGCCTGTGCTCGCGTAGGACGCAATCCGGCTAATGTCACTCTTATCGCCGTTACTAAAGACGCCGAACCAACTGTTATTCGCAGTTTGATGGACCTCGACCATGAACATTTTGGTGAGTCCAGGCCGCAGGAATTATCCCGCCGGAATGCACTTATCTGCGAAGCTATGCAAAGACGCATCGAGCTACCCGGTCTTATGGCTGAACCAAGACCAGTAATCAGACCCAAATGGCACATGATCGGACACTTGCAGCGCAATAAGGTTAAGGCTATTCTCCCGGTGGTTGATTATATCCATTCCGTTGACTCGCTCAGGCTCGCCGAAGAGATCAATACTGCGGCGGCCAGGCTCGGCCTCGAAAAAAAGGTTAAAATATTTTTACAGGTCAATACCAGTGAAGAGCCGCAAAAACAAGGCTTAGCTGTGGGTGCTCTTATTCCGTTGGCTGAACAGATCAAAACCCTGCCCAATATCCAGGTTTGCGGACTTATGACTATGGCTGCACTTAGCGATAATCCTGAAGATAGCCGCTTTTGTTTTGGCCGGTTAAGAGAGCTTTTTGAAGAGATGAAAGGCGAACGGATCACCGGACCAGAATTCAGGCATCTGTCTATGGGTATGAGCCAGGACTATCAGGTTGCCATCGAAGAGGGCGCTACTATGATTCGTGTTGGTACCGCCTTATTCGGTGAACGCAAACCACAGACAGATATCTGAAGGTCGTTTTGCCAAAGGCAGCTCAAGCAGTTGGTGTACACCGAAATCCCGATTTTACGCCGGGGCTCAGGTGTTGGCCTTGAGGCAGGCGGTTGTTTAAAAGCTAAGTCGTAGCAGAAATATTGCAATTTGTGAGTCCCTTAATATCGCGCTGCCTTAAAATAGCTGTGAGCGATTAACTACTATCTTTTTTCCTTATCTATGAACGCTCGCTGACATTTTTATTTTAAAATGAACTTTTTCCCTTCTTTCGTTACTACTATTTGGAACATAGCTATTCCCAACAGGTTGATAATATATGAAAAAAGGTGAGCACGCTGAAATATTGGATAAGTTCTATCAGCTCCATGGCCAGGCGGTCATGCGGTTTTTAGCCCGTCGAGTGAACTACCACCAGGCCTGCGACCTCTTTCAGGATGTCTTTCTCGCTGCGGCGAAAAATACCGATAAACTTATTGCCGCAAATTCACCGCGTGCCTGGCTGATTGCCATCGCACACAATTTATTGTGTAATCATTACAGAGACAGACGAAATATAGTATCTTTACCTGAATCCATACCGGCTAAAAATCCCCGTATTCCTGAGAATGATACTTCTGTCCAAAATGCGATTATGGCTTTGCCTGGAAACTATCAGGAGATAATGCTCCTGCGCTGGTATGACCAGCTTACCTATGATGAAATTGCCCTGGTACTCAATATTCCCATTGGTACAGTACGCAGTCGGCTGCATAATGCCATCGAAAAACTGAGAATTATTATGTCGCAGGAAACCAGACCTGCTTTTAGTGGAGAAAAAGCAAATGGAGCGTGAACTTATAACCGCATTATTACTCGATGATAAACTGGGTAACCTCTCAGATAAAAGCAGTAGTTTGCTCAACCGTCATATCGCCGGGAATTATGAGCTTGAATTATTAGCCAATGAAATTAACCTGACTGTATCAGCCGTATCAAAGTCGCTGGCAAGTTCTGATACTTTTGACCTGCCTGCCTTGCAGATTGACACTATGCGGCCCAAACATAAAACCTCGCTCTGGCTTTCTGTTACTGCTGCGGCTCTCATTTTGCCGGTCATTGGCATGTTATATGTCTGGCATGATACTGTCGCACCGACAACAAAGTTTCAAGACAGTCAGGCTGCCTACATATCAGCTCAGCCTGCCCCCGTCAAAGCTGCCGGCCTCTGGCATAATAAAGACTTCAGACTCGATCGCTTGCCAGAATCAACCTTACGCAATAAAGCTCGTGCCAGAGAGTTACTTAAAAAACATAATATTAAAGGAGTATTGCTATGAAAAAGCCCCAAACCTTTATTGTCTTTTCTCTGCTGACCATTATGGTTGCACTTTCAGGTTGTTTCCCAAAATCACTTGTATGGTCACCCGATGGCAATTATGCTGCTTTCTTTACTAAAGATGGTGACCTCTATTTCTCAGACCACCAGGGCAGGCTCAGTGCCAAAGTCTGTGATAAGGTCTTTGGTATCGCCTGGCTAAATGACAATCAGAGTATCCTGCTCGAAACTGTCACTGAATGTAAATCCTGGCAGCAGTTCACTCAAATTGCCAAACCTGAATTGCTCGATGAAATTAAAAGCAATTCCTCTTACTTTGTTAATGTTTCTGCCCCCGACCAATGGCAGGACCTGCAAAACAGATATACCCTTGATGACAATATGATAGCAGCAGTAAAGTTATATCTCCGTGACGAAAATACAGCCGACATCTCTCCGCAGCTTAAAGAATCTCTCGCAGGGAATATTGAATTTAACTGCTATGCTATTGAATTGGCCCGCTGGCAGGGGGGCTCACTTAATATCGAAAAAGTATTGTGTCAGTTTACCCTTCCCGTCTGGGACATAGTAATATCATCTGACAATAATAAAGCGGCTTTCACTCTGCTTGACCAGAAAGACAGCTCACCCGTCGGTAGTTCGCTTTGGGTGCTTGATCTGGCGACAGGTTCCCAAAGACATATTGCCGATAATGCCGCCTTGTTCCCTGACTGGACAGATGATTCCTCTGCTCTGGTTTATGTCGCTATGGCCAATAAGGGCAAAGGTGATGATATTTTTGTCGGAAATCTCCAGATAGCAAAATGGCAGTCAGCAGATTTGATCAATTCTGATATAGAGATAAAAACTCTTGCCGCTCTCATGATGAGCTATAATACCAGGGTACGCTGCCTGAGCGATGGTAAAATATTATTCTCTTCACTTGAGGCGAATCTTCCTTTGGCCGCTCAGGACCTTGACGATCAGATGCAGTTATATATTCTTGATACTAAAGTTACCAGCGGTGTAAATCATGTTATTCTGCGTAGTAATATGGATAAGCTCGCCGGCTATGACCTCAACTTCTTTGAACTGAGCGGTAATGAACAGTTCGTCTCGCTGATCACTCATGATGGCCTGGTCTCTGTTCTCAACCTGGAAACCGGTATTATAACCGAGATCCAGTCAGAGCCCGGTTCTGACATTCGTTCTCTGCCCAGTTGGCGCGGTGATACAGAACTGTGTTATTACACCCAGTCAGATAATACTAATGTTAACAAACGGATAGCTCTGCTTGACCTGGCTGGCCCTCTGGACAACAAGCGATACATCAGCACCAACTGGCCAGATGAAGTGGTTAACTCCCTGGAGTAACCCTTCTCTTAGGGCTCTTGCTGGTATGAAATCCAGATTTTACATCTGGACCTTGTATATAGCTTATCAACTTATTATATCTTATTACTTCTTGTAACCCTGAATGATTACTTAAAAAACAAAGCACATAAAGGTCTGAACAAAACAGACTTTTATGTGCTTTTAACTTTATTACAAACTCGCTTATTACTTACCGTAACAAACAATTATCAGAAACTGGTTGAAAGACTCAATCCTGCCCAGATCTCATCATCTGCGTTAACTGAATCGTCCATTGATATCTGATAGTTAAGTGATGGTGTAATGCAAATGCTGCCTGCCTCAAATCCTGTTGACAGGCCAAATGCCACATTCGACCAGTCATGGTCTGCAGCATAGGCACCATCATTATACACTGCTTCCGTACTCAGGCTTATTACCTGCTCTGTACCCGGCAACGGCATATCGGCCGCCAGACTCAATACATGAAATGCGCCTGATACGCCGGCAACGCCTGATGAGTCCGGCCACATTGTAGCAAAACAATAGCCCGGAACTATCGCTATATCTCCTGCCTGCAGAAGATTCGGCATTGACAGCCAGACCTCGGCTTCATGCGCGGCCATAAGATGATTAGCCTTAGGATAACCGAAATATACAAAATCAAAAGTTACATCAACTGCATATTTCTCATCACTGAAGGCCTGGAAATAATATGCTGCTGTTACATCTGTTTCTGTCAGTTCTTCATTGCCTGAACCGATCGGCTGTGATCCCCATACATTAATACTGAATCCTGTACCAAACAGATCCAGAGTTACACTTGGCTGCCAGGCGCCATGGTCATCGTAAATATCATAACCACGCCACATATACTTACTCACAAAAGTCGAATCAAGCGACACGCCCAGTCCCGCCGCCTCTTCTTCAACTGCCTGGGCCGATACGAAGCCGGCCGAAAACGAAATACATAACGCTGTTAATATTAAACTTACTACTTTCTTCATTCTTATCATTCCTTTAATTGCGACAGAGTCATATCTGTCTTATTATTATTTTGCCCCATTGAGCATTTATACTTAAATTTTTATTTCCTGTTCCTGTGAATCGGCTTTTTACTTCTTCTCTGCCGGATACTTAACTATATCTGATACTTCATACTTCTTGAGTATGCTGTCCAGCGTACCGTTTTCTTTTATCTGCTTGAGACCTTCATTGAACAGCTTGGCCTTTGCCTCACCATCTGCGGTCTTTCTTGAAAAGGCAATATACAACTGCTTATGGTCCAGGTATGGTTCTACTATTTCTATCTTGTCCAGTGATGCTGCTATCGCTTTGTTATTCTTCATATAATAATTGGTCACCAGCGGATCAACTATTGCCACATCTACCTTACCGCCCAGCAGGTTCATAATGTTACTGCTGTCGTCTTTGGCTTCAACTTTGGTAAGGTCTGTTGCCTTGTCTATCTCTTCGGTATTTATATATCCGGCTACTACACCTATCTTATATGGCTTTAGCTCCTCAACCTTGCCGGTGTACTTAAATTCTGTTGTCTTGAGCTTAATGAATACCAGCGGACCGCAAGGCATCGGGTCTGATAAAATAAATTCGCTAGCCAGATCCTTACTGTAATATTCCGGATAATAGCCATCGGCGTTACCAACCTTGGTAATTTCTACTGCCTTTTCCCACGGCAAAAAGAACAGTGTTATATCACTGCAGCCTGCCGCCTTAAAGCTCTCGTTTACTATTACTGACACAAAACCGTTTTCTGCTATTTTCTTGCCTACATACGGTTCCCAATCTAAGCTCGAGAGCTTGACCTTATCTGCGTTTGCATTTAATGTCAGTCCGGCCAGTAATAACATTACCATCTTTATTATTTTGTTACTCTTCATTATTACATACTCCTGATGTATTCTGATCTATTCTTTGTTTTTTGTTCCCGCGGACCTTCCGCAGAAAATTATGGTACTAATCTAATTCTCATATTTCTACTTCACTGCCTACCAGCTCGGCCAGCCCCTTTACTATAACATTCATTCTCACCGACTGATCTGTCAGTTCACTCGCTGCCGAAGCTGATTGTTCGGCATTTGCCGCTACTTGCTGAGTAAGTGAATCCATCTGTGATATTGCCTTGTTGATCTGGTCAACTCCGATCGCCTGCTGATCTGATGACAATACTATATTAGATACATTATCTCCAACCTTTGTAACTGTATCGAATGTAAGTTTTATCTTCTCTGCCGCTGCCTGAGCAAAATCATTACCCTGGTTCGACAGTCTTACATTTGTCTCTATCAGACCAGATGTCTCCTGGGCTGCTGCTGCTGAACGCTGAGCCAGATTCCGAACCTCTTCGGCTACTACCGCAAAACCCTTGCCGTGTTCGCCTGCCCGAGCGGCTTCTACTGCCGCATTCAATGCCAGCAGATTTGTCTGAAAGGCTATATTCTCAATCGTCTCTATTATGCTTGATACCTGACCTGATGATTCCAGTATGGCATTCATTGTTGCCACCATCTTATCCATCGCTTCTCCGGTCATGCTTACTGTCTCATTGGTCTGTACCATAAGCTCATTAACTTCATTGGCATTATTTGCATTTGACTTGGCCTGACTGGCCAGCTCTTCCAGTGATGCCGATGACTCTTCCAGGTTGGCGGCCTGTACCGTTGCTCCCTGGGCCAGTTCCCGACTGGCGTTATTGATCTGTGCTGAAGCGCTGCTTAACTGACTGGCAGTCTGAGCCAGGTCCATCGCTGCGGTTCGTACCGGACGGGTTATGCTTTCTGATACATACCAAAGCATGATCATTGCTGCTATAAAACAGCCGCAGCCTATACCGATCATCCAGAGCATATTGGCATAAGCCTGGGCCATTTGTGCCCGCGCTTCTTCCAATACTATATCTTCCGGTACTGTTGCAACCACTGCCCAGTTACTTTCAGACTGACCTATGGGTATTGATACCAATGCCCGGAAAACCTTATGCCCTTCCTGGTTTGAAAGGTTGTCAACTTCAATTCCCTTTTTGCTGAGCTCGCCAATCTTTTTACTGCTTATATCCGTATATACCGACTCGATTTTCTTGCCACGCATCTCAGGCCGACTGGTCATACTCGCTATTACACCATTATTACTTATCAGTGTTATCTGACCATTACCGGCATAAAAATCCTTAACATCATCGGTCTGACCCTGCATTGCATCCAGCCGGACATCAATGCCTGTGATCCCATAAAATACGCCATCTACCACTATCGGACAGACCACTGTTGTTATCAGTTGTTCCTGGCCGTTTACCTCATACCTATGCGGGTTAACTATATATTCTGTTTTTGTCTCTGCCGGTATCCGATAATAATCGTCCGGACGCAGACTTTCTTTGCTTATTTTACTGCTGTCATAATTTGTTAAGGGCTTTACTACTAATTCGCCATCTTTGCCTCTGGTCCAGTATGGTACAAATCGACCAGTACTGTCATGACCGTCAAGATTGGCAAAGACCATATCCATGCCGTCAAATTCATCAGCCTGCCATGCCGTGAATACCCCCACAAAATTGTTATGACGCGCCAGCACGATCCTTAATATAGAGTTTACTTCTTCGCGACCTATCTCCACCTTATTGGTCTGATCTTTTATCCCAGAAAATGATTCCGACAGAGTTCTCGCCACGAATATGGCATTGTCCAGCTCGTTCTTGATCACTCCGGCCTGACTGCGAGCTTCCTGGGTCAATGCGGCTCGGGCCTGATTAATGGCCTTCTCCTGATTCTCCAGGGCACTGCTTCTCATCGAAAACACCGAATAACATATTATTGCTAACGCTGTAAGCAATAAACAGCCGCCGGAACAGAGTACTACTCTTGTCTTAATGCTTCTTATTCTCATTATTATCTCTCATTATTCGCTTTTGACTGATAAATTATCATTTTATATCAGTGGTTGATTTCTACTTATTCAACTTCAAGCCTGCTTCCCTGCTGAAATCAACAAAGCCGCCTGCTCAGCTTATTTCGTCTGTTTTGCCTGTAAGGTTAATTCTATATTATGCGTTTAACCGGGGTTAGTATGCCTGACCAGCTTCATTGCATTATTTAATAAAAAAGTATGAAATGTGACCTGATAACACTATGTAAATCAGTGTTATTATAAGACTATAGTGCAAGACGCAACACGGAGAATGAAAAATAAAATTTGGTTATTTACAAGATTAATTCGTACAGTATTAGTTATGGGACGCTTGTTTTGCCAACAAAAAAACCCGCTTTTACCTGTTGGTAGTAGCGGGTTTTTTGCTAACTTATTATTTCTTAATATATTACATAGCACTATTAAGAGCGTTTTGCAGGTCATTTTTACTGGTCATGCCTACAAACTGCTTTACCAGCTGACCATCTTTGAAGATCATGATCGTAGGAATAGAGCTTATACCGAAACGCAATGATATTTCACGATTGTCATCGGTATTAACTTTGCCGACCTTGACTTTACCGGCATTAGCTGTGGCCAATTCATCGATTAACGGGCCAAGCATCCGGCACGGACCGCACCACGGAGCCCAGAAATCTACCAGTACCGGCACGCTGGAGTTCATTACTTCTGCCTCAAAATTGTCATCGGTAAACGCTAATGTATTTTGGCCTGCCATTTGCAGATCCTCCAATTCAGTTCTGATATATTATTATTACAGCCTAATCGGATATCTGTAAGCCTTTAACTGACAGTCCGATACTACTTATTATTATTGTCCCCATGGCCTTAAATGTCAAGCTACTTGTTAACCTATTTTGCAATTATATGATACATCCATATTATCGCTCTTTCTCTTGTTACTCAATTATTCTAATTGGGTACATGTGTGACATATTTTAATGCATCTCCCATTCACGCTTTGCTATTTGTCTGCCGTATTGCCCCTGTGATATTTGGTGGTAACTCTGGTCGGTCAGGCCAAGGCTCGCCGATTCTCGCTCGGTAGTGGTTTGACCTGCTATTTTCAGTAAATCGATAATAATTTTTTCTGTCAGTACAACCTGCGATGCAAGCTCATGAGCAGCACCGGCAGATTCTTCCGCGGTCGATGCATTACTTTGTGTCAGATTATCCATTTCCTTAATTGCTGTCTTTATTGCTTGCAAACCGGCGTCTTCCTCTCTCGCTGCCTTGCTTATTTCCGTTATTAAATTATGGATCATATTTATCGAGTCTTCTATCTTTTTTAATGACCCAGCCACTTGCTCTACTATCTGTACGCCATTGTTAGCGTTTGCATTTGACTCTTCTATCAGATCCGAGGTGCTTCGTGCTGCCTCAGCCGAACGCATTGCCAGATTGCGAACCTCTTCTGCAACTACTGCAAAGCCCTTGCCTGACTCACCGGCTCGTGCTGCTTCCACCGCTGCATTTAACGCCAGTAAATTCGTCTGAAATGCAATTGAATCTATGGTCTTGATCACGGTTGCTGTCTTATCTGAAGATTGTTTTATGCTCTCTATGCTCTTTATCATCTCCTGCATGGCTACAGATGCCTCAACTGATGTGTTTTGGGCCATTAACGCAAATTCAACGGCCTGTGACGCATTGGCTGAATTATCTCGCGAACGACCGGCTATCTCTTCTACTGAACTTGAGGTCTCTTCTACTGTAGCTGCCTGCTCGGTCGTGCTCTGGGCCAGTGTTTGAGAACTGGCTGCTACCTGTCTCGATGCTGATCCTATTTGTTCGGCGTTTTCGGAAAGGCCTAAACATACTTCTTTGATTGAACCAATTATATTACGCCCGATTATTATGCCAGATATTATTCCAGCAAGTATTCCGCAGATACCTAATCCCAACGCAACTGCGGCACTATGTTGCGATTCTCTGACTATTTCACCTGTTTTATCTTCACTGAATGAGGCTATTGACATAGCAGGTTCTTCTACCTGACGGGCTACTGTTCGCAATCTCTCGATTGCTGCATGTATCTCCCTGTCTTTTTCTGTTAATGCGATAAATGCTTTTTGGTATTGCTCCAGCTCCTTTATCAGTTCTTGTTTGCTCGTTTCGCCCGCTTCAGATGTGATTATTGTCTCTTTCAAATCTTCAATCTGAGCCAGATTCAATGCAATGTACTTCTCGTCAAGACGAAGTAAATAATCCTTCTCATGTCGGCGTATCATCAGGGCCTTTATAAGTGCGATATCCATTTTTAGCTGCTGAGACTTCTCTAAGATTGCACTGGCGTTTTGGCGAAATGATCCCTGTAAGCCGGAATTCTCATTCAGGCCTCTTTCCTGCCACAGCGTTACTACTTTGGCAAATGCCTCGGAATATTTTTGGCTCAATTCGGCAATTACTTCCAGGCTATCCTGTACTTCTTTATATCCTGATTTTGCAGCAAGAGCCAGTGTGTCTTTACATAATAACTGCATCTTCTTGCATTGCTCCTGAGTCAACTGACTTTTGCTCATATCTTTTACCAGTAAAAACTCTTTCTCGTTTCTGCGGCATTCCAGTAAATACTTATAAATCTCTCGTGAATTGACTGATATCTGAACCTCATTCTCTAGCATGCTCTGAAATGAATTTGTAGTTTTCAATATTGTAGATTCATATATACCGATAACTATGACTAGTATTGCCAGTACGCAGCCGAAGCCTATTATTAATCTCTGTGATAGTTTCATTTTCTTGCTCACTTATTCCTGTATTGTATTGATATTGTTAAATTATAGATACATTTTGTACTATACTTCAATGGTCGGCTAATTAACCCTGGGTAATGAGTAATGACTTATGATATCCACATTGCAGTGATTGTCTGGTTTATCTCAGTTTGGATTTATAGTACACAACTGTTTTGATAGTATAGAATTAGGAATCTATAGCATTTTTTGCCAATGGAACAATCTGAATTGTTATAGGACTCTTTGCAGTTAGCTCTTATATAGCTGCTCCAGCCTCTCCGGCATCTCGCTATAATGGAACAGCTCTCTGAAGTCCAGCTGGCCGCTCATTGCTATCGATTGCAGACGGGTGCCGCTTTCTTCGATAACGGCTATGGGGTTGAGGCCGCCAATGACAATAGCTCCGATGCGTCCTTCGCTTACGGGTATGTCCAGCAGGTCGCAGCCGGGGCGGCCAAACTCCAGGAACGCACCCAGTCCGATCTTCTTGAGCTTGATCGCTATCTGGCGAGAGGTCTCCAGGCTGTTTGCCGGCAATTCCCTGAAACCGGCTCCAACCTTGCCGTTACCATCGCGGATCGCTCCCAGATAATCGGTCATGCCTGACCGAATAAATACCTCGAGTGGGTCAACTATAGTGCCGTCATAATGGATTATCTAAGCACTTGAACCACTTAGAATGCTTCTCAGCGGCAAATTTAGCTATCAAACCAGCAAATCATACCAAAGAAAGTACTTGCGAAAACACGCTACCTGACTTTATCATATTTACATCTCCGTTTTGAGTTCTTTGTATATAGTCAAACACAATATAAACCATCTCTGAGATTTCTCTATTCATTTTTCAAAATTTATTATGGACAAGAGTGGTTTTGGACAAGAGTGAAAATAAATGTGTATTTCTATTAATCATCTGCTATAATCTTGACATGCGTGATCGTGTAAACAAGAGCATATACCTGCTTATGCTGACAGTTTTCATCGCGAATGTTACAGGGTTACTGTTAGCAGTACACAACCTTGATCATTGTGATGATGATTGCCATACACATCATTCTCAGGATTGTCCGGTGTGTCAGGTTCTGCTCCATGCCGTAACAAAGTTCGTACTGTCTGATTTGTTTTTTATACCTTCACCGCAGTTTCTTATTGATACAACTGATACTGTGGTACTTGCTCCGGGTATAGTCTTTCGCACATTGTGTGATATTCCCCGCGCTCCTCCGCTGGTGTAACCAGTTCAATTCATAGTAATAACCAATTAAAAAAACAGAGATGTGAGTTTATGCTTCCTGGCTGCAAGGCTGGAATTATGTTTGCTGCGCCTGAATTTCGAATGATGTCAGGGCGGTATTGGTTATTAATTTTAAATAAAATAAGTTGTTATGTAAACACAGCGGAGTATCTCTGCCTGCAGGTCAGGGGTATGTCTGCAAACAGGAGTAATAATATGAAGAATATTGTAAATACAATAGTTGTGATATGTTCAATGATTTCAATAGTTTCGGCGCATACCAATATTGCGCATACCCATATAGGAGTGAATCCGACCTGGCGACCAGATCTTACGGCTCTGGCAGACCCGGCCTCAGCCAGTGATCCCGATCCGACAGATGATAATCAGTTGTGGCTGTTCTCTTTACCACCAATGCATGCGGTTGCTCCTACGCCGGGCTGGCCAGATTGGTCTGACGCTCAGGGCCGACCATTTCTTTTACTGACACCTTTCAGAGAGGAAGGGGAGCTGATCTATAAGGATGATAACAGTGGTAAGTGTTTGTGGAAATGTGAGTTTGACTACAGTAAAGCCAATGGCTATGGTGATGAATCCGGAGTAGAGCATTTGGATGGCTGGCATAGTGCCAGTGGCCCTCAGGGTAAATGGGATCTGGCAGGCGGTAGCGCAGAGCAGGAGCCGGGCTGGGATATTTATCTGGTCCGGAAATGCAGTTCGGTTGCTGAGGAAGACTTTTTAATGTTACTGCCAGGAGACTTGCCGGTGCTGACTGCCGATGGCGAAAGTTACCATATGGGAAAAGAGTTTGGCGGTGTGAGCTGGGAGATCCATTCTCATATGGGCTTTGGCTTCTGGCTGGCACCAGATTTTGCCGGTGAAGTTTCGGCTACATTCTATGTTTATGATGCCGGGGGAATGTATCAGCGTTCCGCAGATTATACATTCCGGTTTGCCACCGAGGTATGTGTGGCACCAGCTGGAGATATAGATGGAAATTGTCAGGTTGATCTAAGGGATCTGGCAGTTCTGGCGCAAGATTGGTTATCAGTGGGTTTATACCATGAATGATCGCAAAGTATCAATAGCGTATTATTTCTGCCGGGGGAGATATTCTTCCCCGGCAGGGGCTTTTACCCTGATCGAGCTGCTGGTGGTGATCACCATAATTGCACTGCTGGTTAGCATTTTAATGCCAGCATTAGGTCGTGCCAGAAAGCAGGCCCAGGCTGTTGTTTGTCTGAGCAATATGCGGCAGATGGGTCTGGCAGTTCAGGCGTATATGGTGACCAATAACGGTTATTTACCGCCGAGTTCCTGTCATATAACCGATAAGAATAAATGGTGGCTCAATCTGCTGGCTAAATATACAGGTCAGCCGTTATTGTTACGCTGCCCATCGGATAAGGCGGAGAATTTCGTTGATTGGGATAAGCCGCTGGCGGAGCAGCAGGATTGCCGTTATAGCAGTTTTGCGGTGAACTCATTGCTGGACCCGATCTGTTTCCGATATGGAGCAGGTAAGAATCGGTATAATCGCGTAGATCAGGTGCGTCGGCCCAATTATTGTATCTGGATCAGTGAGGCACCCAATACAGAGAATTTTCTGCTTGCCGACCATCTTCATCCTGAATCCTGGGGCGGTTCGCCGGAATATGCCATAACCTTTATTGCCGCAGATCGGCATCTGGGTAAATCGAATTATCTCTTTGTGGATGGTCACGCCGCTTCTTTGGCTTTTGATGAAACCTATAACGAAATTCAGTGCTATTGGTATCCGGAATCAGCCCCGGCCTGGCCGAGTGATTTTTGATGTGGTAATCCGTTATCAGTTGTTGTGTTTGACATAAAATATAGAATAAAGGAATAAAAAATGAAGTTATATATAGTCTTAGTTTTGATGATAGTATCAGGTTTAGCTAATTATTCTTATGCCGAATGTTCGTTGGATCATTTTATTATTGGTGTTAATGCCGATGGTGAAATGGGTACTGCCGATGATAATGTTTTATATGTTAATTCCAGTCAGAAGTACCGGCATACAGGTGTCAGTGCTTTTGAGAAGTGGTATTATCCTCTGAAAAGCAGTATTGCTTCCTCGTATAAATATCGCATAGGTGAGCCTGGTTTTGATGCCTTTCAAAATACTAATCCGGAGGCTGCCTATACTTATGATCCTGACCGCTGTCTGATGGGTAATCCGGGACTGGATTATAATATTCAGATTGTCTGCATTGCTCTTTCCCAGGGCCTTATCTCAGTACATACAGATTGGCCTCAATTTACCATTGATGCTCCCGGCGAAGTTATAAATCACAGCCAGATATATGCTCAGCGAGGAGATGCACACATGCATATAAACTATCGCGCGGTTAATGGTAATGAACTATTCTGGATAACCTGGAAACTGATTGACACCACTGGCAGATATGGCGAATCAAAACCTTTTACTCTGGTCTTTAATAGAGAGCCTGAATATGGTGATCTTCTGGTAGATGGGTGTGTTGGTATTGATGATCTTATGCAGTTGGCCTTTTTCTGGATGAGCGATGACCCTGCCAGAGATAATGATTATCTGGAAAGGACAGATGTTAACCGAGACGGAGTTGTAAACCTTGCTGATTTTGCCGCTGTCGCAGCTAACTGGTTGATGCAATAACCCGTTTTATTGCCTGTAGATGTGCTCCAATCTCTCCGGCATCTCGCTATAATGGAACAGCTCTCTGAAGTCCAGCTGGCCGCTCATTGCTATCGATTGCAGACGGGTGCCGCTTTCTTCGATAACGGCTATGGGGTTGAGGCCGCCAATGACAATAGCTCCGATGCGTCCTTCGCTTACGGGTATGTCCAGCAGGTCGCAGCCGGGTCGGCCAAACTCCAGGAACGCACCCAGTCCGATCTTCTTGAGCTTGATCGCTATCTGGCGAGAGGTCTCCAGGCTGTTTGCCGGCAATTCCCTGAAACCGGCTCCAACTTTGCCGTTTCCATCTCGTATCGCACCCAGATAATCGGTCATGCCTGACCGGATAAATACCTCTAGCGGGTCAACAGTTGTTCCATCGTAGTGGATTATCTCGGTAAAACGAACCGCCTTACCGCAGGATATTTCCAGAAGGCCGCCAAAACGACTGCAAACGGGTATGCCGTATTTCAAGAGTACGCCGTTTAGAGTGATAGAGCAAACTGAGACAAAACCTATATGCTCATCTGGTACGATCGTTTTGCCGATCTTTGTACCAGGACGCAGCAGACCCATTTGAGTACCCATGGCAAAACCATCTGCAAATACTTTCATTATCTGACCGGCATGACGCTCCAGTATTTCCTTGCGAACCATCGAGGTGTTTACTATTACCTTGCCTGAACATGTTTCCAGGTCAAAGTTCATCATATAGGTCATATTATCGATTCGTGCAGACAGATAGCCGACGCGACCAAGGGTGTTGGATGCGTGCAGTTCGCGACGACCCTTGTCGGTTATTACCCGGCCGTGTTTGCTCACAAGTTTCGTGTACCCGCTCTCATCGAATTCTTTAAGGTAGATTCGCACTGTTCGCTGACAGATGTCCAGGCCGCTGTTGGCCAGTTCGCTGGCTATTACTTCTGAACTGACGGCTGTGTTTCTTTCACTCAGCACACGCAGTATCTCGTTCCGTTTTCTTGACTTTTTGTCCATGTCTGTCCTGATTTTGATATGTAAATGATCTTTTTTTTAATTTTTTTCCCGGCATAATTGCCGTTAACCGCGGGGGATTAACTTTGTTTGCACGGGCATTGAGTCGCCTTACATACTATATTTCTATCAGTACCAACTCTTTTAGTCAATAGTAAAAGAATGTTTTGTGGTAATAGTGCCACAAAGGCAGCTTTCTTGTGTGTTTCGGCCTGGCCGCAGTTTAGCTCACTGTTGCAATTACTGCCATAAATGGGTATATTGAGAATCACATTCTTGTTAGTTTTGAAATTACGCGGAAATCGATTTCCGTTATTTATTGTTATTTTGTAGTAGAATAAAGTTTTTGGTTTAATTTCTTTTTGAAGGAGATATTATCGATGAATCTGGTAAAGCAAAATGATGCTTTGGGCACAGTTAATCGTGGTAATCCCTGTGAGTCAGGGCTTTGCACACTGTGTATGAGTAGTTGTGCAGGTAAGTGTGAGACCTGGATGAGTTCGCTGGTTGGCCGTAAGGTCATCTACCCCCGTAATTTTGGCGAGATAACCGCCGGCTCATCTAATATCGTTGCCGAAGGCGTGGGCTATCATGCACTGCGTATTCAGGGCTATGCCTACGGTGCTCAGGGACTCGGAAAAGGCATGACCAATGACCCTGATGACTGTATTTTCCCTAATGTTAATGTTCAGACCAGCTTTGGTAATGAGATCAAGACCAAGTGCCGCCTGCCAATTATGACCGGTGCTTTGGGTTCGACCTTTATCGCCGCTAAATATTGGCCCAGCTTTGCTGTTGGCGCTGCTCTGGCCGGTATTCCGATCGTTATCGGCGAAAATGTTGTCGGCGTTGACAAAAAATCGGTTATGAAGAATGGCAAGATCACTTCTGCTCCTGAACTCGAACGCCGTATAGACCTGTTCCTTAAGTATTACGATGGATATGGTGCTATTATCGTCCAGATGAATGTCGAAGACACCCGCAATGGTGTTGCTCAGTATATCATAGATAAGTATGGTGATAAGGTAATTCTGGAACTAAAGTGGGGACAGGGTGCCAAAGATATCGGTGGTGAGATACAGGTAACCGACATCGAGTATGCCAAGTTCCTCAAAGATCGTGGTTATGTCGTTGATCCGGATCCGTATGAGAAGGCTGTGGAAGCTGCTTATAAGAATAAGGCGATCAAGGCATTTGCCCGCCATAGTCGTCTGGGTGCGACCAACATAGATAATACCGATGCCCTGCATGATGATTTTGTCAAGGCTGTAGCCGGACTGCGTAAATTAGGCTTCAAACGCATATCGCTCAAGACTGGTGCTTACGGCATGGAAGCTCTTGCTATGAGTCTGAAATTTGCAGCCGAGACCAAGCTCGACTTGCTCACTATTGACGGTGCTGGTGGTGGTACCGGCATGAGCCCATGGAATATGATGGAACATTGGGGTGTGCCAAGCCTGCATTTACATGCTAAGACCTATGAATATTGCAATATTCTCAAGCTCGCCGGTTATAATGTGCCAGATATTTCTCTGGCTGGCGGTTTTGCCCGTGAGGATCATTTGTTCAAGGCTATCGCTCTATGTGCTCCTTATACCAAGATGGTATGTATGGGACGCGCCCCGATGATACCTGGATACCTGGGCAGTAATATCGAAGGTGTTTTCAAGCCTGAGAAACGCGCTGAACTTAATGGCCACTGGGAAACTCTCCCGGCTTCTGTAAGTCAGATCGGCTCTGCTCCAGAAGAGATCTTCTGTGCCTGGGAATCTGTCAAAAAGAAAGTTGGCGCAAAAGAAATGGCTAACATCCCATACGGCGCTGTTGCTATGGCCGGCTACGCTGATAAACTAGCTGCCGGTTTACAGCAGTTTATGGCCGGCGCTCGCAAGTTCAATCTCTCCGAGATAACACGCGATGACCTCATGGCCGCTAACCGCGAAACCGCAGCAGAGACCGGCATTGCCTATATGACCGAATCTCAGAACGAAAAGGCCATCGCCATTCTCAAGAAGTAAGCAAGTCTTTCCTCTCTATAATTAAAAAAAGCTCTGTCAGCCGTAACAAGCTGGCGGAGCTTTTTTTTCTGGGAACGCCGAGCCCCAGCTCGGCATATTAATTCATTCCAAATTCATAAATTCCAAAAAATACCAATAAGAAACCGGTCTTTCCCATTTTTTATTTCAGCCACCATTTTGTTATCCTGGGCGTTTATTGGCCGAGCTGGGGCTCGGCGTTCCCAGGGGGGAGTATGCTGCGGCACTGCTCCATTGCCAGTCTTGAGCGTGGCTGACCAGACCGGCGTTTACTGGGTTTTGATGAATGTAGTCAATTGCCAAAACAAAGTGTTTTTCGCTGCGGATATATCTATCCCAATATTCTCGCATCCAGATGCCATTTACAGAGTCTTTTTCGGTAAGAGCTGAAAATTTCCGTCCGGTGAAACTTTTCCACGACTGAACAATTTTTCCAAGTGATTGACCATCATAAGCCCGTATCAGTACATGGACATGGTTGGGCATTACCACCCAGGCGATCAAGTCGTATCTTTCGCCGTCAAACTTTCGCCATGTGTCAACAACACACTCAGCTACTTCCGGATTTCTTAATATGCATGAGCCATACCCTTTATCAAGCCACTCTTCCAAAATAACTCGTTGCTGATTATCTTGCTCGATAGTGGGAAGTGAATGCAATTTCGTTTTGATGTTGGCTAAAACATCCGCCGGCAGACTGTCGGCCAATCTGTAGCTGATAGCTTGAAGTAATCCAGGGCGATCGCGATGAGGAAGGTAGCCTCGACTATACCAGCCGCGAGGCATATCTTTACTTATTTCAACCTTGCCCATGAGTAATTTCTCTCCCTGGGAACGCCGAGCCCCAGCTCGGCATATTAATTCATTCCAAATTCATAAATTCCAAAAAATACCAATAAGAAACCGGTCTTTCCCTTTTTTTATTTCAGCCACCATTTTGTTATCCTGGGCGTTTATTGGCCGAGATCCCGATGTTCATCGGGATCTCATTCTGCTCAGCATTACCAGGTTTACCCTTTAACCTTGTCCATCGCCACACGCAGTTTGTTGCAGACAAATTCGATGTCGGCTTCGGGCAGATTGTTATGGAACGGCAGGGCGATAGTGCGGTCTGAAATATGCTCTGTGATCGGGAAATCGCCCGGCTTGGTGCCGAACTTCTCCTGCATGAATGGCTGTAGATGGATCGGAGAGAAATAATTGTTACAGCCTATGCCGTTATCTCGCAGCATCTGCATGATGCCGTCTCGATCAGCCCGGCTATAGCTGTCCTCCAGCCTTATTACAAACACAAACCAGCTCATCCGACACGAAGCATCTATCACAGGTAAATGCAACCGTTTCTCATCGCCCAGCAGCTCCATATACATCTGGGCTACTCGCTCCCGCTTAGCTATGAATTCTTCTATGCGGCCTATCTGCACCAGGCCAAGGGCTGAATTAATATCGCTCAGACGATAGTTGTATCCCAGACGCGCATGGGCCAGCCAGCCGGCTCCATCTGCACGACCCTGATTACGCAATGACCGGCAGATACTCGCTATCTTATCATCATCGGTCAGGATTATTCCGCCTTCTCCTGTGGTCATCTGCTTGTTCGGATAAAACGCAAATGCACATGAATCACCCAGTGTGCCTGACTTGCGGCCATTGACTATACTGCCCAATGCTTCACACGAATCTTCTATGCAGATCAGTCCACGCCGTTTGGCCATATCTGCTATCTCGTCCAGATGGATCGGATTGCCAAATACTTCCACCGGAATTATCGCCTTGGTCTTACTGCTTATCTTCGACTCGATCGACTCTGCTGTCAGATTGTACGATACCGGATCTATATCAACAAACACCGGCTTTGCACCAGTCATTAATATTATATTTGAGGTCGCTATAAAACTGAACGGCGTGGTTATTACCTCATCGCCCGGCCCCAGGCCATAAGCCTCCGCCAGCATAAACAATGCACTGGTGCCTGAGTTCACCGCTATTGCATGTTTTCGTCCAATATATTCGGCAAAAGCCTTTTCAAAAGCCGGACCTGTTGGGCCCAGGCTCAAATGACTCGACTTCATCACTGATACCACCGCATCTATTTCTGCTTGTGTTATATCTTGTGACGACAGACCTATATTCCTTTTGCTTTCCATTTTCTTCTCTTATCTTATTACTGTTTTTTATTGTGTTATTAAATATCGGACCAACAGGCCCAGGGCGATCGCCCAGCCGAAACTCATTAAACTGCCAATTATAATATATTCTGCTTGTTTTGTATGCTTAATTTCGTCAAATTTGAGGATAGATTTTGCCAAAAACAGCAATCCAACTACTACTGTATTTCCAGAAATGATCAGTAAATAAGCTATACTTCTCTCTAGTTTGCCTATGACTTTACCACTGGTATTCTGGCTTATTTTGTCACAGGCTTCCTCACCTCTATCGACATATTTTGCCATAGCCTTTTGTATTAAATTACTGCCAAACTGAACCGCTAATATACCTCCAGACAGTATAAGGGCAGCATTTACAGCTACTTGAGTGCTTAAACTCTCAAAAAATGGACTATAACTAAACTCCGGCTTTATTATATTCTGGTACCAGACGGCTACACATAACAAACCAATAAATACCAGATGCACTACCTGGTCGATGACCAGTAATTTCAAACTGCTGTTATACCTGTCCAGCTTGCATTTTATCTCATCTATAAAGACATGGCCTACAAATAATGCAAAATATACCAGCCAGAATCCAGGGTCGCACACCCAATAGCATAATACCGAACCCATAGTAGATACTACCGAGTGTAGTATCTGGCTGCCAAACTCCTGACCCTTACTTTTGGCCAGGTGCTTGCCTTGAAGTAGTATGTCACCAATTAAATGACCCAGATAAAAATAGATGAACATTATTATTGCATTAGACATAATATAGTAGCCAAAATCAGCTTCTCCATAGATATTGCCAACATTAATACTTACTAACCGTTTACGGTTATGCAAGGATGTAAGCAGGAACAGGTCTCAGGTGATATCGTATTTTGAGCCAATCGTAATCACGAACGGTTACCTGAAACATTACATACCCGCACAATGAGACTATAGAAAAGTGAGTGTAAAATCAAGCCAAATTCCGCAGCAGGATCAATAATACAGTAAACAAGGGTTGCAAATATGACTGGCTCAGGTACAATCTGAGCCTTATGACAAGATTAACCCGTTAGTGAGCAGATATGCAAATAATTGAGATATTTATTATAGCTCTCGGACTGGCTATGGATGCCTTTGCTGTGAGCGTCTCCAGTGGAGTGATTATCCATAAATTGCATGTACGCCATGCGATGCGGGTTGCCGCTTTCTTTGGCGGTTTCCAGGCTCTTATGCCATATATCGGCTGGCAGATCGGACGACTGGCCAGTGATTATGTCAGAGCTTATGACCATTGGGTTGCATTTGTCATTCTTGCTGCGATCGGAGGTAAGATGATCTATGAGGCAAAGTGGGGCGATGAAGATAAGGAACGGCCTGACCCATTGAACCTCAAGGTGCTTCTCATTCTGGCTGTTGCCACCAGTATTGATGCCCTGGCAGTCGGTGTAACTTTTTCATGCCTTAATATGGCTATCGTTTTACCCGTTATCATTATCGGCATCGTTACTTTCATTACCTCATTAGCCGGCGTATATATCGGTGACTTCTTCGGCAATATCTTCGGTGACAAACTTGAGATATTCGGCGGTCTTATTTTAATCGCCATCGGAACCAAAATATTACTGGAACACTTGTTCTTTGCTTAGGTTCACACAAATCTGTTATCAGAGCGTTTTTCGGATACCTGATCTTTACTATGGATCATCCAGCCTGAAGTTGAGTTTTCTGGATGGTCGAAGTTTTCAATGTACGGTTTGATATCGACTATAGGGGTCCCGTCCAGCAGGTCGCAGCCTTCGATGGTGATAATATTGTTGTTGATACTTTTGATTTTGACTATCGAGAGTCCCAGATGGTTAGGCCGGGCCGGAGAGCGGGTGGCAAATACGCCCCGTTCGACCGTATCCATAAATGGTGTGACAACTAATTTGCTCTGACTGCATTGATGAAAAAATGTCAGTAAATAGATATGACTGAAACCTTCAAGGTCCTTCAAGCCCGGCGTAAATTCCGCCAATACCTCGATCTCCGCTTCGCCGCAACACCCCTTGGGCTGGATCGGCATATTTTCCAGACTTTTATACTGACTGCGGGCATAAGCTATCGGTTCTACAATTATCTCCATAGCGGCAACTCCTATAACGGGTAATATTTTATCAGACCGTAGTTTAGCGGGAATATCTACATAATGAAAGCATTTTAAGTTCGACCGGCGAGAATGGAATTATCAATGGAATGCAGTCTTATGTTGCCGGTAATGATAAATATGACAATAAGTTCCGCTGTGATATTATTGTTATCTCCGGTCAGCCGATAACGCTGACTATTAAAGATACCAGTGGTGATTACAGGCTGCTAAATGAGATATTTAACCAGCTTGGCTATACCTATCTGAAGTTGATGCCTGAAAACACTGGTGCGGAAAAGGAAAAAACTCAGACTGCGGAGGATTAGGTAGCTCAAGCATCCCTGCTTGAGATTAATAATGCCGGTGATAGATTGTAATGCAGAATCGGAATTTGTTAAATTGTTAGCTGGAGTGCAATGGATCACAAGCGAGACGCTTGTGCTACCTTAGATTAGTAATATTGACTGATGGATAGGAATGCGAAATATAGATGAATGAAATTGATGATATAGAATGAAATCAATCACAAGCAGGGATGCTTGTGCTACCTTCTTTTTGCAGCGCAAAAAAACAGGGCCTCCGGTTCCAGTCGAACCGAGCAGGCCCTAGTAATCCTGTGTCGGCTGCACTTATAATGGGCAACCGGCAGAACGCAACAGCTTGACGGCAAAGTTAAAGCCGCCAGGCAGAGGGACGGGACAGCCTGCACAGAGGCAATTCGCCACGAAACGCCGCCAGACCGGCAGCTCATCGCAGCGAGAACCCGCCACGCGACCCGGGGTGAGAAAAGTCCAAACGAATATACCCGGCGTCGCAGGGGCGCAATGACCCCAAAATTATCGAGGTTTTGAAACGCAGCACACAATGTCATATCTGGATCCGGGGGTGGGCCCATACCAAACCAATATTAAGCAGTCCCTCTCTCTCTGGGCGAGTCGCATAATTTAACCCCAGCCCCGGCGTCCATACCCATGCCAAAGGCCAGAGGCGACTACAACACACTCCCTGCACGGTCCGATGTGCCAAAAAAACCTCGTCTTCTCTTGCTTTACTTCTATTCACTTGTTTACAGGCGACACTGCTGCCGCCTCCATTCAAACAGTAAGATTTAAAAGTAAAAGACGCAAATAAATTTATTAATTATCACACCAAAACATTCTGAGACATTATTTCTTAATATCCGATTCTCACATTTTTACACTCTGGCTTTACCACGCTTCAGGATGACAAAAGACAATATTGGGAAACTGATATTATCTGATACCTTAACTGCTTTTCTAATACCCGCTTATATATTACTATCACTCAATACAGATCATTTACTTATTGAGCCCTGAAGAAGCGATTTTCGGTACCGCCCGGGCCGACCTTAACACTCAATGGCCTCAGGCATTTGGGGCAGCGGCCCTCATACGCCGTGCCCGCCTTATTCTTATATATATGACAATAGACGCCGCAACACTCGAAATGTACATAAATACACTTACGGCCGCCAACTGTCTGCTCTTTACTTTGCTCAGCTGACTTTTCGTTAGCAGGTTCATTCTGCAACCCGCTTATATCCAGTATATAGTCAGGGTCCTTTTCCATGATCATAAATTGCGCATATACAAAGCAATCATTACCATCTGGAAATGATACGCTTAAAATATTGCCTGATCTTTTTCTATCTCTTCGGCCAGCATACGGGCCTTTTCCTTTTCCAGCTCTGTCCAGATAGTCTCGGTCAAGACATTTAGACCTTTTCCTGTTACAGCCGAAATGCCAAGCACAGGCTTACCCAGACGAGCCTTAAAATCGTTCAACAGCATATCATCAACATCAAGGTCTGTTTTGGTTACTACTATTATCTCGGGTTTGGATGCAAGCGCAGGGCTGTGCTTTTCCAGCTCATTACGGATTATATGATAATTAGTTACCGGGTCGCTTTCATCTGCTGGTGCTATATCCACCAGATGCAGCAATATCTTATTCCGCTCTACATGACGCAGAAATTCATTGCCCAGACCAAGACCTTCTGCCGCTCCTTCGATCAGACCTGGTATGTCGGCCATCACAAAACGCCGGAAGCCTTTGAGCTCTATTATGCCCAAATTTGGAACTAGAGTTGTGAAGGGATAAGGGGCTACCTTAGGACGCGCTGACGATATCCGGCTTAATAATGTGCTCTTACCGGCATTAGGCAGACCTGCCAGCCCAACATCGGCCATCAACTTCAATTCCAGACGAAGATAGCGTTCTTTGCCGGTCGTGCCTGTCTCTGCCTTACGAGGTACCTGGTCAGTAGCAGTCGCAAAATGCTGATTGCCTTTTCCGCCAAAACCGCCGTCCGCTACGCAAACACGCTCGCCATCATAGGTTAGGTCTTTGATCAGTACATCCAGTTTTGTATCGAAGATCATTGTGCCAACGGGCACTTTTATCACCAGGTCGTCGCCGGCCTTGCCTGAGCATTGACTGCCCATGCCGTCCTGGCCACGCTGGGCCTTCCAGTGATACTGGCCGCGGAAATCCAGCAGTGTATCCATTGAGCCATCGGCCTGAAAGATAACCTTGCCGCCATCGCCGCCGTCGCCGCCATCTGGTCCGCCACGAGGTATATATTTTTCACGACGGAAGCTGATGCAACCATCTCCACCGTCGCCGGCTTTTACATGTATTTCTACTTCATCTATAAACATGGCGCTTAGTGTACACTATTTGGCCACATTTTCCAGTTATTTCCGATTTCTTAACCTCAACACCAAAATTTTAACTCACTGCCAATCCCTACGACCGTTACAAACTATTTATTGTAACTTGGTCGCCGACAAATGCACTATCGTGAATATCACTTCGATTCCAGCTTGCTTTCAAGGGGTGTTATCAGCTTATTGAGAACTGATCCTTTTAGTTCTGCTTTATCGCTCTTGACTCTAAGTTCGAGTTTTCTTTTGGCCAGCGACAGAGCAACTGAAAATTCATCGCCCTGGCCATTATTAACTTGCCACTGAGCTGACAGGCTTTTACCCTTGCGTATCTTCTTAAGTGTCAGCTCATACGACCAGCCTTCACTGCCGAATGTTGTCTCTATGTCAGTTACGATGCTGGTCATATCGTCAGTATTTAGCTGGGCTTTTACCTGACCTTTTTCAGAATCCAACTCATATACCTTACTGTCAGCTTCGCATTTCGCCTCGTTAGCAATAGCGACTCCGGCATCAATGCCCGCACCGATCAATAAGCCCGCCAGTAATTCACCCGATTGATATCCGATAATACTGCCTACTATTGAAAAGCAGCCGGAACAATTCAATGTCAGTATTATCAACAACAAGCTGATGATAACTTTCTTCATAGTATAATCTCCCATAATTGAATATTTAGAGCCAACCAGCAATTTATGCTAACTTCATATTCCAGAATACGCTACAGTTGGCGATCATTATTATATAAATGTATATTAGCCCAGTAATTCCTTGGCCCGGCCTAAATCACTCTCCTTAACCAGCAGTTTATAACCGCCAGTGGCAAAACTCAGATCCGGCCTTATCCCGCCACAGTCATCACCTTCTACTATGCTCATAATACCCTGCATTTCGAGCAGTGATTTGGCAGACTCAGCCTCGAGGCGACTGGCATAATTCATTACTACCTGTATATAACTCATGCAAACCTCAACTTTAATAGCATAAAATAGTTATGTCAAACTAATATAATAGACGCCCTAAAGGTAATTTCGTTACAGATAAAATTTAAATTTTGCAAGATCAGACTCAGATCATAAACATACCATGCTATCAGAACCACTTATACCAACAGCAGATAATATATGCAAGTATTTTACGGCTATGTATATAGCTGTTGAATCGCTTATGTTACTGGCGGGTCTGATAAAGAAATTGCTTGCCGATAGTTAATGCAGGCTATAAAATGCCATTTTGCAATGAATTATGATAATAGCAGGACTAACCCTGCCCTTTTTTCAGGTGACAGAGATGCGAATAATTGCCGGGTCAAGAGCCAGGATGAAATTGATACCTCCCAAAGACAATACCACCCGTCCAATTCCGGATATGGTAAAAGAGGCTTTGTTTTCTATATTACGCTACGAAGTGCCCGGCAAAGTTGTTGCCGATCTGTTCTCCGGCACTGGGTCAATGGGGTTGGAAGCACTGAGTCGGGGAGCGGTACATGCTATCTTTGTTGATATGGACCGTGAAGCGATCAAGCGGCTGTATGATAATATTGCACACCTGAAATTTGAAGATGAATGTACGGTGATCCGGGCAGACATATTTAAATATGGTGTGCCCAAAAGCAGCCGGCTGGCCAGCTGGCAGAGTGATGAATCCATGACCGGGGTTGATATTGTATTTTGTGATCCTCCTTTCCCGCTGGCTCGTGAGGTAGATGAGTCATCGCCGCTAGGCAGGCTTATGCTCAAGATCAGCAAGCAAATTGCTGTTGGAGCTAAGGTCGTATTGCGTAATGAGTTAAAGTATCCTACGCCGGAGTGTTATGGCCCACTGAAACTTATCGACAGACGCTCTTATGGAATAATGACCTTGAACTTTTATGTAAAGGCAGGCCCAGAAGAGCAGTCAGAGGTTAACCCTTCAGATGAATCGGTTCATAAGGGAGCTGCTCTGAGTGGGGATCATCAATCAGGAGATGAGCAGGCAGATGACAGAGCATAACAGACAAGCCGCCCTGAATGTAGTAAAGCGGCTGCATGAAGCCGGATTCCAGGCTTTATGGGCTGGCGGGTGTGTTCGTGATATGCTTATGGCAGTAGAGGCCCAGGATTATGATGTGGCTACTAATGCCACCCCGCAGCAGGTAAGCGGTTTGTTCAAGCGCACTTTGCAGGTTGGGGCACAGTTTGGTGTAGTTGTGGTACTGCTGGGCAGGGCTCAGGTAGAAGTTGCAACCTTCCGTAATGACGGGGGTTATGTCGATGGCCGTCGTCCGGAGGCAGTTGAGTTTACCGATGCCCGCCAGGATGCATTGCGCAGGGACTTTACGATAAATGGTATGTTTTACGATCCGCTCTCAGATGAGATACTGGACTATGTTGGCGGTCAGGCGGACCTGTCAGCTGGTGTAATTCGCGCTATTGGCGAACCGCAGGCGCGGTTCGGTGAAGACCATTTGCGTATGCTTCGTGCTATAAGATTTGCTGCTCGCTTAGGTTATGAAATTGAGGCGTCAACCTGGCAGGCTATATGTCAGTTGTCCGATCGTATCAGCCGGATAAGTTCGGAACGGATCGCAACTGAGCTGGAAAAGATAATGGTAAATGGCAATCGTTATGCGGGCATGAAGATGGTGCTCGCAAGTGGTTTAATGGGCGTTATTTATAGAAATTACCCTGTTGAGCAACTTTCAGAGGGGGTAGAAAGACTTAAGCTGCTCAGTGAGCCAGTTGACTTTGCCCTGGCACTGACAGCAACACTATCGGGCGGACTTGGGGGTAAAGTATCTGACATTACCAGATCGCTCAAGGTCAGTAATGATACTCGCAAGAAGGCGATATGGCTGGCTGATAGTGTTTCTAAGTTATTGTCAGAGCTTCCTTTAAGTAAGGGCAGGCTTAAGCTGTGGCTGGCTAATGAATGGTTCAGTGACTTGTTAAACCTGGTCTGGGCCTGCCATGTTCGAGAGGGTAAAGATACAGGTCTGCTGGACGAACTGCGTTGTCAGATAGCAGACCTGGGTGATGAAGAGATTAAGCCTGTTGCTTTACTTAACGGTAATGACTTGATATCACTGGGTTTAGAACCTGGTCCCAAACTAGGGCAGCTCTTTGAGCAGATGTATCTGGCCCAATTGGAAGGTGAGCTGGTGACGCAAGATCAGGCCCGGCAATGGGTTAGTGAACGAGTTCGAAGAATTTGACTTTCCATTTTGGTAAGGGTTTTACATCTTTCATTTTGGCGATTATATTGAGGGTTTGCTCATCTGGATTATAAAGTGCTGCTAATTCATCGGTTATGTCTATGGTGTTTTTGATATCTCCTTTATATAGCCAGCAACTGCAAATGGCAGTAGCGTTATGAGTGGCCATTATCTGTTCGATCTGGGGTTGAAATCTGGCGAGAAGTTCATCAACCGGTTCAGTGCTAAATCCTTGTAAATGTGCAAGTTGCTGCATTTTATTTGCTTTTTCATTCACTTCTTTTTTAACCTTTTCATCGCCGGCATCGTGTTGGGTGGTCCATTCTTTGAGCAGGTCGGCATGTATTTGAGAGCGATAGTAAGCAACGGCGATACATCTTGAGTCGTAAATGGCTGTGATTTCGGGCTTTGTGTTAGTATGGGCGGCTATTGCAGGGCTGTTGGTATTGCAGCCGTTTATAAAGGTGAGTATTGCAATGATAAGTATAGTAAGCATTTTATTATTCCTTAAATAAAGAGTTATGGTAATTATTAAATAGTGTTATTAAGTACATATTTTTTGTTAAATGCGTATTGATAAAGAGTTATGTGACCGCCCCAGCGTTTTTGTTTCATTTTCCATTTTATTTGTTTGAGCTTATGTCTTTGCAGCGGATCTGGTACTGCCGTTTGGGTGTTGAAGCCGATCATGCCCGCGGAAGAAGAATGTGAGTTGTCCATAGTGCCGAAAATGGTAGTGCCAAGGCCGAGGATAAGCCAGTCGGCTTTTGAGCTGACATTTTTTATTGAGCCGGAAGTATTTGCCAGTGCGGCAGTTAGATCGTATTCGGGTGAGATAGCACCATGAACCAGGGTTATATTTCTGACTTTGACATGTGGCGGTAGTTTTTCGACGGCCATGATGGTAAGCCCTGCCCCGGCGGAGTAGCCGATGATGTCTATGGGCTGGTGCGGGTGGTTGTTGGCGTATGTAACTATGTTATTTGCAAGAGTTTGTGCTTTTTCATGTTTGTATTTTTCGTTACAAAGATTCCTGAAAGGCAGTAGAGGGTTACCCCAGTTCAGGGTATAGATGTCGCCATTGTAACCAGAGTCTCTTAAGGCCTTTATGACAGGTTTGACCATGGTAGCCTGCCCCTCTATGCCGGGGATAAGCCAGGTAGCACCGAGGTTCGGGTCGCCGGGGTGATGCTGCCGGGTTTCGCAGCCAGCGAGTGCTAATGCCAGAGTTGTGCATAAGTTGATCATGATAATAGTTCCTTTTCTAAACATTTTGAAATCTCCGTTTAATATTGTTATTAACTGCATTTTTGTATATTGCAATTAGCGTGCCATAAAAAAGTGTTAATCATAACGGCTTTATATAGCTTGTCTTACGGTTTTATATTTTATTCACAGCTTTTCCACATACATTTGGTGTAGGTGGCATGCATACATTCAATGCAGGTGTGAGATGGACGGGATAGACGAGATGGACGAAACGGACGGGATGAGACGGATGGGACGGATGGGACCTATGGGACCTATATGACCTATGGTGTTTAATGTGGTTTTGGTGCGGGGTGTTTTGGTTGCGGTATTTGGAAATGGCTTGACGGTTTTGTAGTGAAGTTGTAGTATTGTAAAGTTGATAATTATGTCAATCTCTATCAAACGCGACTGTCTTTTGGGTGATGCCAACTGAAAATCAAAACCGGCACAGAACCAGAACTTCTGGCAAGTCTTGATCTATTAGCCAGGCCAAGCAAGGATGTGTAAGCTGTTGCAAAGTATGGAGATGGATTGATTGTTACTATAAACGGTGTCTGACACCTTTAATATTCCCTTCAACATCTTATGACTAAAATATAAATAGTATAGGGATGTTATTGCGAAATCGTCAGTATCAATTTATGTTGTTGGAACAAATGGAATATTTTTGGTATTTAGTTAGTTTTAGCTTGTGAGTTGAAAGGAAATCTAAAAATGAGAAAAGCAATCTTTCTTACACTAGTAATAACAGCATATATTTGCAGTTTTCTTTATGGAGCTGGTGGCGTCATGCCGGGCAGCGGAACAGAAGCCAGCCCATACCTGATGGAAGACTTTGCTGATTTTCAAGCGTTTTGTACCGATAGCGGCTACTGGGCCAGCGATGTCTATATTCAGCTGGAATGTGACCTTGACCTTAGTATAGCCGGGACATACACTCAGGCACCTATAGCGGGTGATATCGACAAAGATTTATCATTTGACGGTATAGAATTTACAGGTAATTTTAATGGTAATGGCCACATTATCAGTAACCTTACAGTCAGCGGACCAAGTTACTGTGGACTGTTTGGTTATATTGGTTCAGGCGGAATAGTCACTAATCTCGGGCTGGAAAATGCATCTATTTCTGGAACCGATTACTATGTCGGCGGTGTGTGTGGATATGACCAATACGGCAATATAACAGAATGTTATGTTACTGGCTTTGTTTCCGGTGAATATTATGTTGGCGGCCTGAGCGGTTATAATAAATACGGCTGTATAGCTGAATGCTATACAGTTGTCTGCTCTATTTCTGGTGTCGGGAATATTGGTGGAGTGTGTGGATGTAATTATTCTGGCAGTATAGCAAAATGCTATACCACAGCCTCTGTTTCTGGAAATGCATCAATCGGCGGCCTGTGCGGTTATCAATATGGCAATCTCGCTATAATAGAGAATTGCTTCTGGGACACTGAAGTATCTGGAATGTCTATAGGTTACACCATCAACAGCTCACATCCTGGCAAAATAACAAATGTTTTAGGTTTGACCACTACTGAAATGCAAACCGAAAAAACCTTTACTAACGCTGGCTGGGATTTTGTCGGCGAAGCCACTAACGGCAGCGATGATATATGGGTGATGGATGGTTACCCGTTATTTTCCTGGCGATATATAATTCTTGGCGGTGGTGATGGTTCAGAATCGAATCCCTATCTAATCGAAGATATGGATGACTTTTATGAATTCTGTTCAGACCCAAATTACTGGGGAAGTGGTGTTTTTACAAAGCTGGAATGTGACCTTGATCTTGGTATAGCCGGGACATATACTAAGGCACCTATAGCGGGTGACACTTATACTGATTTCACATTTGACGGCACAGAATTCAAGGGCAATTTCAATGGTAATTATCATATCATCAGTAATCTAACGATCAGCGGAACTTATTATTGTGGACTGTTTGGTTGTATTGGATCAAATGCAGCTATCGAAAATCTTTCTCTAAAAAATTTATCAGTTTCTGGCTCAAATATTTTTGTTGGTGGCCTGTGTGGTTATAATGAATACGGCAATATAATAAATTGTTATTCCAATGGCTCTATTACTGGTGAAGAAGACAGTTATTATGTTGGTGGTTTGTGTGGCTATAATGAGTATGGCAGTATAACACAATGCTATTTCAGTGGTTCTATTACGGGTGAAGAGGATAGTTATTATATCGGTGGCCTGTGCGGTGGAAATGAATCAGGCAGTATATATCAATGCTATTCCACTTGTTCTGTTGGTGGTTATTATGGTATTGGCGGATTGTGTGGTGATAATTATGGTAATATATGTTGTTGCTATACTGTCTGTTCTGTTTCAGGAAATTCTAATGTCGGCGGCCTGTGCGGAACCAACTGTGTTGGCAGTATAACAGAATGCTATGCTACTGGTAATGTTGCAGGAACAGGAGATTATATCGGCGGTCTATGCGGTTATAATGAATACGGCAGCAGTATAAGCGAATGCTATGCCACTTGCTCAGTTACTGCAACTGGTTATTGTTGTGGTGTCGGGGGATTGAGTGGAGGCAATTATTACAGCAGTATAAGCAAATGCTATGCGGCAGGACCAGTTACAGGGTGTTTTAGTGATCGTGTCGGCGGCTTGTGCGGAAGCAACTGTGCTGGCAGTATAACAGAATGCTACGCCGCTGGACATGTAACAGGTCTTAATGATGTTTGTGGTCTTTGTGGTTATCAACTTGGCAGTACTGCTACAACAGAGAATAGCTTCTGGGATATTGAAGCATCTGGAGCTTTAATAGGTTATACGCTTGACAGTTCAGGTCCTGGCATAATAACTAATGTTTCCGGTCTGACCACTTCCGAAATGCAGACAGTGAGCACCTTTACCGATGCGGGTTGGGATTTTATAAATGAGACAGAAAACGGCTCTGATGATATATGGTTCATGAATGGATATCCATCGTTTTCATGGAAAAACATCGTAGTATCAACCGTTAATCCCGGTCAGGAGCTGATACTAACCCCAGGTATTGCAAATCGAAATTGTCTGGCAACAGATGAAGTTATAGTTAACATCACAAATACTTCTGCAAATGATGACGCTGCAATAAATGTAACAAAATATGATATTGATATTCATGATACGGATCTGGTATTTTCTCTTATCAACAGAACTTTATCGGTAAATACTACATTAGATGATGGCGATTATTTTATGCAAATATCCATACCGTTTACTGCTGATGATTTAAGTGGAATGAATTGGAAATTATTCGACTTGCAATATTGGAATGGCAGCACATGGGAATTGGCGGTCTCGGGCAATACTGAAAATAGTCCTGGCCATGAAAGCAAAGTTGGTGATCGTTATATTGGCGACAGTGCAGAATCAATTCCTGTTTTAAGTAGTGAACTTGGTGATTATGGAGTCTATTATAATTCATTAACAGGAAAAGGCTTTGTTTGGGCAAATGTTGACCATACAACCGACTTTGCTATTGCGACACTTGCTGGGAATTTCTACCCTGATGGAAAAATTGACCTTCTTGATTTTTCATATTTTGCAAAAGCATGGCTAAGTAATACATCATCAGAAAGCTGGAATTATATTTGTGATATTGATGGCAGTGGAGATATATCAATCGAGGATTTAACTTTGTTTGTTGAAAAATGGTTGTTCTCTAATGAACAGGAATTAATCAGTGACCATGTTTATTATATAATAGTTGGCACTGAATATAACTATTATCCGTCCGATGACCAGCCGGTGCCGGGCATTGAGATATGTCTTGAGACCGACGGTACTGTTGAATCAATCACTATCGAAGCGCCAAATGGTGATATATTTGAAATCCCTGATGAAGAAAGAACCTATCCTGAGTTCAACAAGGGTGAAATTGAAACCTGCTGGGAATACGATGAAGATGAAAACATCTGTAATTGGGAGTGTAATATAGAACTTGCTGACACTGATTACCTGGATGGTTATGGTAGCGGTGAATACATTTTTACCATACATTATTATAGCGGTGCGAGCCAGCAGACTTCAGTAAGATTGTATAAGCCTTACACAAGCGACCCGATCGTACAGATAACACAAAGGCCGGTTATAACCAATATTCATGATGGCGACATTGTTAATTCGCCATTAACTGTAACCTGGCAGGCTTGTAATGAGGCTGAGGTAAATAGAATTGGTTTGGATATTAATAGCAACGATGATTATGATGATTATGAATTTTCCCTGCCGATTACATCGGTTGGTATTGAAGAGACTATCGATTTGCCATCCGGCTCCTCTTGGGAAGCTTTACTGATATTTGGATGCATATATGAACTTCAGAATGATGACGGAATTGCTATCCTTATCGGCAAGGATAGCACATTCGAAATGGAATTTAGTTCTATGGGCGAAATAAGCGATCATATTATTATGATTGGTATTGATTATGGTTATGATTACAACTCTCCAGATACCAGCTCAGATGATGAGTACGATTTTGAAATTTATACACAGACAGATGATGCGGTTGAGTGGATTGAGGTGTTGACACCGGCTGGAAATACAATTGAGATTGTAGAGGATTCATACACTTTCACAGGTAACGGTAGTATAGAAATCAGTATTGAATATGAAGCTGATGAGAATTGTTTAGGATGGTGTTACGAGGATGAATCAAAAGATCTAGTCGCTTTCGATGCATATGGCGATGGTCTCTATACATTTACATTTCATTACAGCAATGGCTGTAGCCAGCAGACAACAGCGTGGTTTGGTGTTCCTGATACAGCCAATTCTATTGCCCAGCCTACGCAACCAGGTGTTATTAATTCTTTTTCAAATGGCAGTTCAATTATTTCTCCTGTTGCAGTTTCGTGGGAGCCTTGTACAGACTCTAATGCCGAGTGGATATGGTTTGAGGCTGAAAATGAAGATATTGACGAGTTTATAGAAATTGACCTGCCCGTAAATGCTGTTGAGCTTGAAAGTCCAGTATGGCTTGAAGTAGGTCAATGGGATATCAGTCTTTGTTTTGGTACTTACTATCTTTCAGAAAACAACGATAGCGTAGTTATTGATGTTGCAAAATACTCTGAAACAGACTATTCAATAAGCTCTCTGGGTGAGATTATTGATCATGTGTCAGAATCAAACTAAAGAGGTCCGTCCCTTTAATTATAATTGGACATGGGACGAATGGGACCTATGGTCTGTCACGGACGAAGATTGGCGGGGATGGGGTTGATGGCGGGCTTATGGTTGGTGGGTATTTAATGTGTAGTGGAATTAGTTGGGAATGTTGGGCGGGGATTTTGCCGATAATGGGTTTGTAGGAGATGTGTAAAAAGTTAATAGTGATTATGGGACTATGGGCGGTGTTGGCCTGAGCGAAAGGGGGCAGGTTGAATAGAGATGAGCATTGCTGCTCAAATATTAACAGTGTGAATGGTCGAATTTCGGTCATGGATGTAAGAATCGGTCAGAAGAGATTTTGGGGCAGGGACATTAATGATAAAGAAGTCATTAAGGTCTGATAAGTAATAACTGGTTAAAAAAAATGTGGAAATACATGTTGATGAAGCTAATAAATATGCCGGAGAGTGAAAAAGAAGATGCGATGTACCGGTCGCAGGATTCTCGTCTGGCGGTATTCAGTATATTGGTATTTGCGTTCATGGCTGCTATGCTGAGTATAGCGGATTATATGACGCTGGGTTTTGGTGCAGGATTTGGCGGGCTGCTGCTCTCAAAGTTATTATTGATCGCAGTGTCGGCAGGGGCGGTGTATTATCTGATAAGGTCTGCGAGTCGTGAATATTATTCGCTGGTATTGTTTGGCTGGCAGATGGTGTATATATTACAGATGATATATGCGGGGCTTTTATGCCGGGAAAATCAGTTAATAAATACGAGTCATCATTTACTGGCGGTAATAGCGATCTATGTTATATTTCATAATCGGTTTCGATTGCAGGTATTGCCGGCGATGACGATAACGGTGTTTTCGCTGATTAATCTATATGGGAGCAGGTCGGATCATCGTGGTGTAACCGTTTTCATATTGGTACTGACCTTTTTTGCGATGCATGCTTTGGGAATAGCGGTGACGCTGACGCTGCGTAAGAATCGCCGGGAATATCTCGCGGCTCAGCATCGTCAGGAGCAGATGAGTAAGATACTGGAGAAGATGGCGTTTGTAGATGATCTGACAGGTGTATTTAATCGTCGTAAGATAATGGAGGTGTATGAGCTGGAATATGGTCGGGTGAAAAGGTATGGTAATCAGTTAGCGGTAATGATGCTGGATATAGATTTTTTTAAGCATGTGAATGATAAGTATGGTCATGATGCCGGAGATTGTGTATTGGTTGATTTTGCCCGTCGGGTGAAAAAGGAGATCCGTGAGACGGATCATGTCGGGCGATTTGGGGGTGAGGAATTTTTAGTGTTAATGCCAGAGACCGATCTGGCTGGGGCGATGGTGCTGGCAGAGCGAATAAAAAAGATGCTGGATGAGAATATGGTGAATATAGGTGAAACGACGATCAGGGTAACAGCGAGCATAGGTATAAGTCTGGTGCATGAAACAGATGAGGCCAAAGAGGAATCGCTAAAACGAGCGGATGAGAGTCTGTATATGGCTAAGAAGGCCGGTCGTGACCGAATCTGCTGCGAGAATGAGATCATAACAGTGAAGGACAGCAGTTATTACGCCCCCTAGGTGCTTACGCCGCACGGGCGGGACTTGCCAGTGGCGACTGGGTGGATTGGGCTGGTAGTGTGAGATAAAAATTAACAATAGCACTTCAAAGCCTCGACAAAAAGCAAGAGTGCTAATGATTCGCCCGTCCGGCGTAAGGACCGGGCGGGTCTTGCCGTGGCGACTGGGTGGATTGGGCTGGTAGTGTGAGATAAAAATTAACAATAGCACTTCAAAGCCTCGACAAAAAGCAAGAGTGCTAATGATTCGCCCGTCCGGCGTAAGGACCGGGCGGGTCTTGCCGTGGCGACTGGGTGGATTGGGCTGGTAGTGTGAGATAAAAATTAACAATAGCACTTCAAAGCCTCGACAAAAAGCAAGAGTGCTAATGATTCGCCCGTCCGGCGTAAGGGCCGGGCGGGTCTTGCCGTGGCGACTGGGTGGGTTGGGCTGGTGTGTGAGATAAAAATTAACAATAGCACTTCAAAGCCTCGACAAAAAGCAAGAGTGCTAATGATTCGCCCGTCCGGCGTAAGGACCGGGCGGGTCTTGTTAGTGGCGACTGGGTGGATTGGGCTGGTAGTGTGAGATAAAAATTAACAATAGCACTTCAAAGCCTCGACAAAAAGCAAGAGTGCTAATGATTCGCCCGTCCGGCGTAAGGACCGGGCGGGTCTTGCCGTGGCGACTGGGTGGGTTGGTATTATTAGGTTAAAATGAGGGGTTAGCCGAGCGGGGGGCCCGACTAACCCGTGTTTATTTATTTACAATCGTTTGAGGACATGGAATTTAGCTGTGTTAATGGGTACAAGACTTCTGATGGTAGAGGTATCTTGCTTCCAGAAGAAATCGCTGTTAACAGAGGTTTCCAGTCCGAGGTCGAGGTCGCATGAATAAGTACCCCTGACAGAAAGGGCCGACCCGGAAGTGTATATAGAGCCATCGGCGTTATAGGTGGTCCAGCCGATAATGAGATTCCAGCCGTAGCTTTCTACGATGAGCTTGCCGTATCTGCCGGCAGAAGAGCGATAGATGAGAATACTGCCGGGGTTGAGTTCATTTCCGACAGAGGCATCGATCTGGCTGGTGTTCATAAGCGGGTACATGGAGACAATGGCATTGCGATTGAGGTCAAGGTATTCGTACCAGGTTTGTCCCCAATGGCGAGCGAGTGTCTGATAGTCGAGGAGAGAGATGTCTTTGTCCCAGTTGATATCGTTGAAATCGCACCAGGTAGGTAAAATGCAATCGTCGCGCAGCCAGTCTGAAACGAGAACGGCGAGGTCTGAGATATTGACCGCGCGGTCATTATTGAGGTCGCCTGGATATTTGAGTACATATTGGCCGTTTAGGCTGAAGTTGAAGTCCCAGGAGGTAGATGTCCAGTTGGTCCATGTGGTCATGTCGGCCGGAGAGCCTGTCTGGGTGCAGATAAAACCGTTGCATGTTGGCCAGATACCGGTGGCTTTAGCAGCGATAGAGCTGTAGAGCATGGTATTTTCGCCGTTGATCATATAGCAGGTGAAGATATATTCTGTGTCAGCGTCTAGCCAGAAGTTGTTACCGAGGTAGAACATTACCCATCCGCCGTTGAAGCTGGCCTGGGGATAATAAGTGGATGATTTAATGATAGTACCATCGGCTGTGCGTATATGCAGTCTGAGCTGGACCATGTGTCCGAAACCTTCCGGTTCATTGTTGTAGTCAAATCTTTTGGTGAAATAGAAACCGGCATATTTGGGGTTGGCTTCATGAGTGAGAATGATGCTCTGTCCGGCACCCAGATTTCTGGTAGTGCCTGGATGGTCATCTCCGCCGAACCAGCGGCTACTGGAATAATCATCTTCGCGAATGAAGAAATCGACAAGTTCACCATCTATGACCCTTTTGGCTATTGGTCCGGCGATGTTATTAGATTCATTTGTCTCTCTGACGGAATTGTTAGTGTCGATCTGGACATAGTTCTGCATAGTGCCAGAGGAAGTGTAGGTGTATGTTCCAGTCATAGTGCCTGAGGTGTTAGCCGGGAGAGAAGTGAAGTATTTATATACTTGTCCGACATTATTAGGAGCCGGCGGAGTAGATCTGTTGGCATACCAGTCAAGCCAGAAACCGGCGGCATCATTAGAGCCGTAGTTGTGGATAGTAACAGTAACTGTGACCGGTTCACCGAGAACAGGATTAGCCGGGTCAAGGATTAGAGATTCAATGCGTAAGTCGGTATTTTGTAATTCATAAGCACCCATATCGGCAATAGCTGAGCCGTTGCCATCGCCATCGAGCGGTCGTGCAATGTTGTCGAGGTCAGAAGCAGGGGCAGATCCGTTTGAAGCAGAATCGATACATGGGCTGCCGGGGGTTAGGTGGAAATCAAAGCTGCTGGCGAAAAGTGGGTCAGAGCTGATATTGCCGGAGCCGGCGAAACCGCCCTGTATGCAGGAGTAGGTAGCAGTCGCGCCAGGTGAGCTGAAGTCGCTGGTAATGGCCGGAGAGCTATTAGCCCAGACGATGCAGTTTATAAGGACCGGGTCGGCGGTGTTGCAATAGATGGCCCCGCCGTTACCAGAGGCAGAATTGGCGGCCAGGGTGCAGTTGATAATGTCTGGGTAGCCAATATGATAAGATAAGGCCCCGCCATTAGCATCGGAGAAATTGTTAGAGAAGAGGCAGTTGGTCAGAGTGCCGTAAACAAGATAGTCACCGAAGATGGCTCCGCCGTTTGAGCTGTCGGCGAGGTTGTCATCGAAGATGCAGTTAGTGATATTTGAGGTGGTTCGCCATTGTTTGATAGCTCCGCCGGCTTCGGCATCATTAGAGCTGAAGAAGCAGTTGGCAATATTGGCATTTGATTTCAGGTCGTAGATAGCGCCGCCATGAACGCTGGCGTGATTGTCGATGAAACGGCAATTTTTGATCTTTACGCTAAGGTCGAAACCGACGCAGTCATAAGTTGGCACTTCATTAAGATATATAGCTCCGCCATTACCAGAGACCGAGCCATTGGTAAAGGTGAGTCCATCGATTTCGCAGAATTCGGTAATGGTCATACAGCGAACGGAATTATTGCCATTTATGATGGATTGGTATATTTCAGGGTTTCTGTTGGTCAGGGTGGGAGATAGTACAGATTCTGGGAATCCGCCGTAGATGACGACGGTTTTATTGATAGTTATGGTGGCAGAGAGTGTGTATGTTCCCTGTTTGACCCATATCTGGTCGGTCGGGGCTGTGCATTCTAACCAGGTGGACGATGCGGCGTTAACGGCCTGCTGTATGTTGTTGAAGGCGGTAGCCCAGCTGGTGCCATCGCCGCCAGCCGGGGCATTGTCGTTCACGAACCAGGTTGCGGCATAAGCAGGGGTTAAGGGTAGTGAAAATGTTAATAAAAACACAAAAATAGCCAATAATTTGCGATTCATAAAGCACCTTTCCTTTCGGTTTTGTTGTTGTTTTTCTTGTATAAGTATTTGTTTATTAAGATATATAGTAATGGTGTGGTTGTTGTGTAAGCCTGTTATTGCTATGTAAAGTTCTTTACCATCTTATACAATATGCCTGCAAGGCGAAAAAGGCAAGTTAAAATCAGAATAACCCAGAGAATGAGAAAATAAAGAATGTCATAACCGTTCACACCTGTTCGAGATGGCTTGTCCTACTATTTGTCGTGAACGGTTACTAAAAACAGACAGGTGTGTGTGGTGCTTTAAAAGTCAAAAAGGCACAAGGGTTACATTGTGCCTTTTTTGACTGATATGTAAAGTCATTTGCTTTTGCTGATATAAGTATCGAACAAAGAGTCGGGCGACTTTATCAGAATATTTTAAACTTCTGCCATTTGAGATTCTTTACAGTGAATGCCGTACTTTTTGAGGCATTGGTAGATAGTGGCGATCATTTCCGAGCTGTTAGGTTTGCTAACCTGTGCATCAGCGCCAACGGACTGTCCTTTTTTGATATTGTCCTGATTGATGAGGGAAGAGAAGAGGATGACGGGAATGTTTTTGAATTTTTGGTCATCTTTGATCTTCATGGTGAGGTGGAGACCGTCCATACCGGGCATTTCAATATCGGTAACGACGATATCGCAAGGGCCATCAGGGTTGTCCTGATGAGCCTGGATATAATTCCAAACTTCCTGGCCATCATGGCAGATGGTAAGGTTGTTGAAGTTATTTTTTCTGAGAACTCTTTCAACGGTTTTACGGATAATAGCTGAGTCATCAGCCATTATAACTCTGACTTCTTCGCTACTGATCTCAGTGATAATTTTTTCATTAGGTACTTCGACGACTTCGGCGCATTCGGCACCGAGAACGGTACTGATAACAGTTTCAAAGTCAATGATGAGAATAGTGTATTCAGGCAGATTGACAGTAGCGGTAATAGGAGCATTCATTTGCTGGAGATAGTCCGAAGGAGGAACAATATCGCTCCAGCTGAGTCGGTGTATTCTTTCGACAGAGTCAACAAGTATTCCGCATCGGATCTTATTGAACTCGACGACGATGATCATGCCTTCGCCATTTTCTGTCTGATTGCCATGAACTCCGAAGTAAGCTCCCAGATTGATAAGAGAGATGATCTCTTCGCGTAACCTTATGCTGCCTTCGACGCTGTGTGGAGCCATGGGAATGCTGATGGTCTTTTGTCTTTGAACTATTTCTCTGATCTTGGCGACATTTATGCCATAGGGAGTATTGCCCACCTTGAAAACCAGCAGTTCCAGTTCGTTAGTTCCGGCTTCGAGTAGTATGCCTTTGTCCATTGATCCACCTTAAATTCTTACAGCAATAAACAAGTCATAATCGCAAACAGATGCGAGTTATGCGTTAATCCTGCTTAAATAAGCAGTTCACCAGTTATAGCTTCGACATAAAAAGAGGTCAGGTTGATAATAATATGATAATGGCAAGGTCCGAATAAAAATAGTGCTAATTGATAATGAAACAGTTGCTGGTGAGATGTTATGTAAGTGTGTATAAAACAGTCAGATATAACATTTTTAGCAGATGTTTGCCGTAATAATGGCAGTAGTTGGCAGGTGGCAAGGGGTGCAGATGGAGGTAAAATAATAATTGCGTTAAACAGGTTATAAGACCTATGCCATTGGAATTGTATAATAATAGTGCGGGAAATCTGAGCAGATTGGGGGGGGCAGGCCGCAGTCAAAAGTAAAAGAATGGTAACTGTTCACACTGTTAATAGTTACAAGAAACAAGAAATAAGCTCAGGATTGCCCTCCGGGCAGGCTGTTTTAAATTTAAATCAGTTGTGAGCGAAGCGAACTCATGAGCTTGTTTCTTATTTCTTATTACTTATTTCTACGCGATTTGACTAACAAAACTATTGATGTCAAAATTAACACCGTGAACGGTTACAAAGATCGTTGGAGGTAAGTTGTTCTAAGTCTGGTCTGTAGTTTTTTGCAGGCGGTCAATGGCATTGGTTATGATGTCAATGGCGGTATTGCATCCTTTTTTAATCTCAGAGACATAGCCGATATCTCTTTGGAGCTGGTATTTTTGTCGGTCGATGCCGGTAGTTCCTTTGGCTTCGAGTATGCGGTCGGCTTTGAATCGGTAGTATTCGGCCATCTGGCTGACCATTTTGACCAGGGCATAAGTTTTTTCTCTGTGTCTGACCATAGTTCTCAGTTCGTCCAGTGCGATCATCTGTTTGTTGACGAAGTTCTGGTCATCGATATTGTCGAGCATGGTATTAACCAGTTTGACAGTTCTGTCGGAGATGTCGGCGAGTTCTTCGATCTCAGTTTTTCTCTTATGGAGCTGATCGAGAGCCGTTTGGGCGGCGTGAGGATCAGAGGAGTTAAGCTCATCACGATAATCGAATTTGCTCTGGTCGATTTTTTTAGTGCAGAAGAGATCGGCGGCTTGTTTCAGGGGCATGGCCTCGGTGAACTGTTTGCGTACACCTCCTTCGGTGGCATCAATGACGCGAGCGGCAGATTGTGCGAAGTCTTTTTCGAACTGCTGTAGATAGGTGAACATTTGTTCATCGGTGTATATAGGAGTTCCATTAGTATCGCAGGTTTTGCGGAGCATATTTCTGCTGCGGAGTATTCTTTCCCATTCTTTCATTTCGAGAGAGTAGAAGCGGTTGAGTTCAGGAGCCCAGATATCGTGAACGGCATTGCCGGGGCTGTAATAGACATTGTTGGTATAACCCAGGTCCTGACCGATAAGTATGATCGGGTCATTGCCCATGTATTGTGCGAGATAAAAGGCGAGGTGGGCAACAGTGGCGCCGGCGGGTATATTGTCGTGGAGGACGGGTTCGTCGCAGAGAAGCAGGTTGGCGAACTCGTTTCCTAAAATGGAGATGGGGCCATGGCCAAGGTAAGTGTCGATAACATGCCAGCTTACTTTTGGTTCAGCGATAAGGTGAATATCGGCGAGCTGATCTTGCAGGCCATCGTAGAATCGTTTACTGACCTGGTGATAGTCGAGTGAGGTAACGAAGTCGGGTTTAATGCCTTTGGCCAGTAAAGGTCTTAGTGTTGTCTGGACGGCGATGACGATTACCTTGTCACGAATTTCTTTTATGTAGTCTATGTTTTTCTGAAGAGATGGTCCGGCCGAGACAATAATAGCCGGGTATTGTTTGAAGCGATTACGCAAAGCATTGACCGGTCCGCATTGGACATAAGCACCGAGGTTATTGGCAATATTGGTGCAGGTGGTAATGCTATTTGCCAGCATACTGATAGTATGTGAGCGAAGATAGCTGACGAATTCATTTATGGCCCTGATGACTTCGGTGTGGAAGTTGTTGTCGATATTATGCAGGCTCTTGGTGAAAACGATGCCCATGGTGAGAAGTACGCTGATATCGCCGAGCCTTTTGAAAATTTCTTCGCGGTCGCTGCGTGTAAGGAAAACGATCTTGTTATCTCTGAGCATATCAGACATATCATGTAGAGCCAGAGCTGTTCTCAGCAGAGCGAGGTTTTTTTCGATGACAATGATAATGGTGTCGCCGAGCAGTTTTTTTCTGAGGGCCATAACATGGTATCCCAGTCCAAAGCCGCAGACAACATAGCACATGGGCATGCGTCCATCATTGTTCTGCTGCTGTTTTTCAGACATTTCCATCGTGCCCTGAGCCCAGATCTCAGCTTCTTTTTCGGGGTCATACCGGCTGTGGAGATAGAGCTTATTGCCATTGGCGGCAGGTAACTGGCAGGTGTATTGCCCGTTGCGAGTGTTCTGGCAATTTATGAGTAGTTCGTCCGGCACATTGTCGATCTGTTGTGCGAGCCTGGGTGAACTGTGCCATAAGGCGGCAATGTTCCTGGTGTAAGGTGTGTCTAATTCAGTTGTTTGGTTATGATTTTGCATCGGAAAGAATATGATAAATGCCAGGTATTTATAAATCAATGGTTTATGGTATATTTAAACTGGAAAAAGGATAAATTTAGATATACAATCGGCGAGTCGTAGGTTTTTATATCATATTCGATCTGAAAAACGAGGTGAATTATGTTAGGATTTGAAGATAAATGGATAGCGATCTGCTATATACTATGTCCGCTAACTGCTTTATTGTGTGTGGTTTACGGAGTGATTAACTGGAATAAAGGAGATGCCGTAGTAGAAAAAGAAGATATAAACTGGGCCAGACATGAGCAGGAGATGGTGAAGGAAGAGAACTGAGGTCCTTACGCCGGACGGGCGGGTCTTGCCGTGGCGACTGAGTAGATTTGGCTGGTATTGTGAGGGAGATGGTGGCCCTGACTCCTGGCGGGTGGGGCTTGGCTGGATTTACTGAATTGGGTGTGAGTCGTATAAGAGTGTTTGTGAAAGATGAGAATTCATTCAATAATCCATTTGGTGTGACAAAAATGTTATTGCGAGATCGGTAATAATGGGTAGAATTTAACGCCGATATTATATGTAAGCTGTTTTTTTTGTCATTTTACCGAAGTTAGCTTCCTGTTTTATGAATAAAAGCAAAGCTTTGTCGCTAAAAGTAAAATTTAGATAGTGGAATGGATATGAATAGTCTCACCAGGTACAGTTTGTACTTTTTATTGCTGACTTTGCAAGTAGCTGCTTCTTCAATAGCGATCCAGACGATGGGAGTAAATAAGTTTTTACTGGAAAATGGGGTGGTAGAGATATGTCAGGTAATATGCCTGGCCCTGACGGCGTTTGTATTGTATTGTGCGGGTAAACACAGTGAGCATTTTGGTAGTTTTTACAAGGTCTTATCGCTGTTTCCTGTAGTTGCCTTCATTCGTGAGAATGATTATGTATTAGATACTTATGTGTTTGATGGCGTCTGGCAGTTGTTAGTTGGAGTGACCTTTGTATATCTGGTGTATAAGATAATAAAGAAATCAGGTGTAATAGGTCGAGAGTTTTCATTGTTTACGAGAACACAGCCGTTTATCTGTTTTATATTGGGTTTTTTCTTCGTTTTTGCGTGGGCGAGGATAATAGGTCAGCAGAATTTGTGGCAGGCGATGCTGCAGGAGATGCATCATCGAAATGTAGGTCGGTTTATAGAGGAAGTTCTGGAGTTTCTTGGTTATACGATAATGCTGATCGGAGCGGTAGAGTGTCTGTATCTGGCCAGGAAAAAGCAAGAGAATGTTGCAGCGATAAGCGGTTGACTGCTTAGCAGTGGCAGATCTTACGCCGGGATGTAAAATTTTCTGGAATGAAGAGTGTGTTGGTTATTGTCAAATATTGTGAAATGAGCGAAATGGCTTGACTGGGCTATGGCGTTTTTCGTAGAATTGAGAGTGAATAGAAGCTCAGGAGAATTGTGTTTTGCCTTTTTGCGTATAAGTTGTTTTTTTGCCAGTGGTTTATCTGGTGCGATCCGGCCAGACACATTGATTGAGTGTTCGCTACAATATTTGATAGCAGAGTAAAAAACTTGCAAGAGAGATGCTGTGGAGCGGCGTCTGTGCTTGTCAGATTTGCGATTTTTCTGCTATAACCCCAGGAAAGGCAAAGGATCATGAGTTTTACCCGCTATTTGTGGCTGATGTTGGTTTCGATGGTGACATTATCGTTTCAGGTTGTGAATGCTGATATAATAACGGGAGTAGATTTTGAGAGATGGGGCGGCGAGGTGATGGCTCAATTGCAAAGCAGCTTTGCCCGAAGTGATGGATTATATAGTAAAACCCCGACGGATGGCTGGCCGGAGTTTGCCTGGGGTCAGGGTATAATGCTGGGTGCAAATGTAGCAGCGGCGGAGACAGACCCTGCGTATCTGAGCAGGGCCACTAAGCAGGCGCAGGAGATGCGCTCTCGCTATCGTTGTTATTATAATGGTTATTATGGATTTGATGCCAGTTATAATGGATGCGGGGACCGGTATTATGATGATAATGCCTGGATCGCACTGGCATATCTGGAGCTCTATGAGCTGACAGGTACGCAGAGCTATCTGGACTGGGCCCGAGAGATACTGATATTTTGTATGAGCGGCGAGAATGGTCCGACTGGCACGCCCAATGGCGGTATAAGGTGGCATGAGAGTAATACAACCGGTGCATCAGTATGTGCCACCGCCCCGACGATTTTAGCGAATCTGCTGGCGTATCAGTTTACGGATGTTCAGAAATATCTGACCGATGCCCAGCGGTTGTATAACTGGCTGAAGAGTTCGGATCTGAAATCTGCCAACTGGGTGTATCATGAGACCGATCAGGGTCCCCTGGGTTATCAGACGGCGGTTATGACACAGGCGGCAACACAGCTTTATATAATAACCGGTGAGGAGAATTATCTGAAAGAAGCTCAGATGATGGCTTCCTCAATGGAGGCTCAATTTATTAATAATGATGGTGTATTGACGCAGCATGGCAAGTGGGGCGGCCACGACATGACCAATGCTTATGTAGAGCTTTATGAGGTAGATGGCAATAGTCACTGGCTGGATGTGGCGGCAACCTATCTGGAATATATATATGTGAACTGTCTTGATGGTGCCAGTGGTTTGTATCCTGAGGTATGGAGTAATATAAGCGGGACATATAGTAACGGTCTGATCGATACAGCTTCAGTAGCTCGATCATACTGGAAGATGGCCGGTACGGTGGGTGGCAGTACTCGTTACAGTTATTATGCCCGAGAGAGAAGGAGTTATTGGAAGTTTGATGAGACAGCCGGGGCGACGGCGGTTGATGCCAGTGGTTTTGGCAATAATGGTACACTTACGGGTATGACCTTTGCGAGCAATGCAACTACAGGTAAGATCAGCGGTGGTTTGAATTTTGATGGTGTTGATGACTATGTAGATCTGCCCGATGGCTTTGCTGATTTTCGGTCAGGTATGACCGTTACGCTCTGGGCGTATCCAACGGCGGTACAGAACTGGGCCCGGTTCATTGATTTTGGCAATGGTGAATATAATAGCAATATTGTTTTTGCCCGTCGGGGAACGACAACCAATCTGGTGTTTGAAGGTTATGACCGTACTAATAGTGGAGGTCAGGTAATTGCTGAGGGAGTAATATCGCTGAATCAGTGGCAGATGTTTACAGCCACGATGGACGCTGAAGGCAATGTAGTGATATATAAAAATGGTGAGCCGAAAGCAATGGGCAAAACAGCGGTTCCGACAAAGATAAGCAGAGTGAATAATTATATAGGTAAGAGTAACTGGCTGGATGCCTATTACAAGGGCAAGATGGACGATGTACAGATATATAATTATGCCTTGAGTGCAGAGCAGGTGCAGCAGTTGTATCTGGCGGGCGGTCAGGCGGTGAATCCATCGCCTGCTGATGGGGCACTGGATACAGTTGAGAATAAGACTTTGAGCTGGGTGCCTGGAACTCTGGCGGTAGGTCATGATGTTTATTTTGGTACAGATGCGGCGGCGGTAGCGAATGCTACAATTGGATCGTCGGAGTATAAAGGTCGTCAGTCGGCTGCGAGTTATGTGCCGGAGTTGTTGCCTGCTACAACTTATTATTGGCGTATAGATGAATATGTAAGCGGTATTGTGACAGCCAAAGGTACGGTATGGAGTTTTAGTACAACGACATTGTCAGAAGATGGTCTGCTGGCTTATTATAATATGGATAATGGCTATTTCAGCGGCAGTACATTGATCGATTCATCTAAGTCGCCAATATTGAGCGGAACGATGTATGGTCCGACCAAAGGTGCAGTGGGTAAGGTAGGTCAGGCCCTGAGTTTTGATGGGACAAATGACTATGTGAAATTGCCCGATGGTTTTGATGACCTCAGCGGCGGTCTGAGCGTATCGGTCTGGGCGTATCCGACCTCGACGGGAAACTGGTCCAGGTTTATAGATCTGGGTAATGGTGCGGCGAATAATAGTATTGTATTGGCGAGAAATGGCACATCCAATGCGTTGAGCTTTGAGGTGTTTAATGGCAGCAGCAGCGGCGGTCAGATATCAATTTCTAATGCGATAACTCTGAATCAGTGGCAGATGTTCACAGTGACATTGAATGCGGCAGGTTATGCTCAGCTATATAAAAATGGAGTGCGGATAGGTAAGGGTACAACAATAGTGCCGCCGGTGATCAATCGCACCAGTAATTATATAGGCAGAAGTAACTGGTCTGATGCGTATTATAAAGGTCGTATGGACGAGTTTTCTATCTGGTCGCGTCAATTGACGGGTAGTGAGGTTGCTGCGATGTATGGTCGTGGATCAGCGAGCAGGTCGCTGGCTGCGAGCCGTGATCCTTCACAGCCGGTATTGCACTGGCAGTGTAATGAGGCTGGCGGTATGGTAGTAAATGATGTTAGTGGTAATGGCTATAATGGAACGCTGGTAAATGCTGATGCATCGATATGGACATCAGGCAAGTTGTGCGGCGGTCTGAACTATGATGGTGTTGATGACTATGTAGAGGCTTATGGTTTTAAGGGCATAACTGGCAATTCGAGTCGGACGAGTATGGCGTGGATCAGGACTGATTCGCCGGGCTTCCAGATAATGCACTGGGGAACGCCGGTGACCAGTTCGCTCTGGCTTATGATGCTCAATGATAATGGTACAGTAAGGATCGGCGCTTATGGCGGTAATATAAACGGGGTGACCAATCTGGCTGATGGCCGCTGGCATCATGTAGCGGTAACACTGGAGAATGATGGCTCGCCCGATATCAGTGAGGCGGTGATCTATGTTGACGGCCAGAGAGAATCTGTGAGTACTTATATTGCCTGTGCGGTGAATACCTCAATGGCAAATAATTTGAGGTCAGGTTTAAACATTCATGCCGCAGCCTGGTATGCCGGGCAGGTCGATGAAGTAAGGATTTATGGCCGGTCGCTGAGTGCTGCTGAGATAGGTCAGATATATGAGCAGCAGGTGCTGGTGAGTGATTTTAATGATGATGGTGTGGTAAACCTCTCAGACCTGTCCCGTCTGGCAGGTGACTGGCTGACAAGCAATAGCGTCAGCGACCTGACCTGTGATTGCTATACCGATATAGAAGACCTCAAGGTAATGGCCGAAGAATGGCTGGCGGAAAAATAAATGCGGTAATGAGAAGCTGGTGAAAGGGAAGGAATTTTATTTTTTCCTTGAAACCGGACTGAGAAGTTCCCATAATAAAGTCTGACAATTTAATGATTGTACCGTTTTTGGATGTTTCTTTGGAAATCGCTACTCCAGTTATGTTGAAGCATCGAGTTACGGCACTCTCAGAAACCCTGTTTAAACACAGAGGTTGCTGAGGGTGCTATGCTTGAGTGATTCAACAGGGTTTGTAGCGAACCTCCAGAGAGCGCAACGGCATAGTGCCTTAGTTCCCTCTGTTTTTTTATGCGCGGTGGGTTAATTGGGGTCTGTTATGCCGGGTGATAGGCGTTTGTTTTACAAAATAAGTTTTTTCTTGTGGGCGATTGTTTATGGCATTTGTATAATCTTTTAAGTTTGTGGAAGATATAGCTTTTGGACAAATTCATTTTTTGCTCGGAGTGTTTGTTTCGGCAGATATTGCTGACCGGGTTACTAAAGTTTCTCCCGCGGAGGCGTAAACACTGTTTCGAAAAGCTGTAAATTGTCTGGGTAAGATACATTCCGGTGTTGTGCCGGATTGATATATAATGGTTCGGTTTAGTACAAGGAGATTATGAATGTTTAGTTTGAGGAGTGCGGGTTTATTAATATTATTGCTTGTCCTGTTGAGCAGTATTTCTATGGGTTATTGTTATAAGGTCGTTGATGTTGCCTGCGGAGAGTATCATTCTTTATTACTTATGAAAAATGGTTCATTGTGGAGTTGTGGTGACAATACCAATCTGACGCTTGGTACTGATGATGTAGCTGGTTACAGTGTTTCTCCGATGCGGGTTAAGGGTGAAAACGGAATAGACTATCTTACAGAGGTAGTAAGTTTTGATGCCGGGTGGTATCACTCACTTGCTTGTGATGAACTTGGCAGAATGTGGGCGTGGGGTACGGATAATGCCGGTCAGCTTGGCAATGGTACGGCGGGTAATTCAGTTTTCCCGCAGCGGGTTAAATCACCAGATGGTTTAGGTTATCTGGCAGATATCGTTTATGTTTCTGCCGGTCGCAGCGGGACGCATTCGCTTGCTGTAACAGGTGATGGCTTTGTATATGGCTGGGGTAATAATACCTCCGGTCAATGTGGTACAGGCTCACCTGGCGGTAATCTGCAACTGCCGGTACAAGTTCGCAAGACTGGCGGAGCGTTTTTGAACGGGATAAAGGAAGTGTGTGCCGGAATAAGTCACTCACTGGCCTTAGATAATAATGGTGATGTCTGGGAATTTGGTATAAATAAAGGCTCACTGGCAACGCTGGTATCTGGTTTGCCAGAAATTGTTCAGTTAGCGACTTGTGGACATTCATTGGCATTAGATGTTAATGGTAATGTCTGGTACTGGACCAGCGGTACACCGATAAAGGTTACGGATGGAGAGATGAACACTGCATCTGGCTATCTGGAAAATATCAAGGAAATATCAGCCGGAAGTAGTTACGGTGTAGCTGTAGATAATAATGGACATGTCTGGAAATGGAGCATTGGCAGTTTGCCAGTTCATATAACCGATGGTCAGATGAATACTGCTTCTGGTTATCTGGAAAACATAACCGCTATTGATGGCGGTTATTATGATTTTCAATTAGTGGTAGATAATAATGGTGTGGCCTGGGGCTGGGGAACAACTAATAACTACGGCGAACTTGGCGTAGGAGATGCTTTGATTCATTCAGAACCGACACAGCTTGCCTGTGCCGAGGGTTATCTCGACCTTTCATTTGAGCAGGTTGCGGAAAATAGCTGTTGTTCTCCTGCTGATGAGGTAACGGTAACGGTTTGTGCGGTGAATGATACCGGAGCAGCCTTTGAAGATGTTAATATAGTTCTGTATCTTGATGAGGGGTTTACTTATCCCGATGGAATGTGGTCTGTAGATGAGAATATGGAACCCTATCAGCCGGATCCGCGTTATGATGCAGATACCCATTCTATAATCTTTACGCCGAATACAGATGGTACAGTTGAGCCGGGCTTGTCAGAGTGTGAGGTATTTACTTTACTGGTAAATGAGAATGCTGAGCCGGGAATGCCACAGGTGAATATTGCCAAATTGTTTGTAGGTGAGGTGTCAGACCAAAATATTATAGTTGCCAGAACTCGTCATACGGAGATATGTTGCTGGACGACAATTGATACGATCTTCGTTGACCAGTACGCAACTGGCAGCGATTCCGGTATGAGTTGGGCTGATGCCTATAATGGGACCGATGGTCTGAGCAAGGCACTGAATCAGGCAAAGAACTCCACCTGCGGCGGTCCGTTCACGATCTATATCGCCAGTGGAAACTACTTCCCCGGAACGCAGGAAGACGACAGCTTTGTTCTGCCCGAAGGAACGGAAATCTACGGTGGCTTCCCGACAGGCGGGTGTAATTTTACGGCGAGAAATCCTAAGGTTTATGAAGCGTTGTTGAGCGGCAGAATATCTGATGAGGTGCTGGCAGAAACCGTCGTGACAATGGGGCATAATTCATTGCTTGATGGCGTGGCGGTGGAGTTTGCTGACACATACAATGTTTTTGGCAATACCGCTGATTTCTCTCTAAAAAACTGTTCAGTAAGAGATAGTAGGTATTACGGTATATATTCACTTAATGGTAATGTCTCAATTGAACGCTGCAAGATTCAGGAAAACTTTGCTGACGGTATCTATCACAGCGGAGCCGGCTTTATTCTTAATGTTATGAATTCATGGGTAATGCGAAGCGGTCGTTATGGTATCTATACTATAGATTCTACGCTAATAGTTAAAAACAGTAATGTCTCTGAAAGCGATATGAAAGAGCAGGGTAGTGAAGGTATTCGTATGTTATACCCAACAGACAGCCCACAAATATATAATTGTACTATTTCTAAGAATAAAGGTGCTGGCTTAATGTTTGTTGATATTGGTACTATGGAGGACCCTAATGATTATCCAGATATTCAGAATTGCATTGTCTATTTCAATAATGCTCAATATGGTATATATGGTGCACAGCTAAGCGGTGTCGATGCCGATGTTCATGCTGCCTACAGTTGTATCCAGAACTGTACGGAAGTTAATAATAATTTCAATGCTAATCCTTCGTTTGCTTACTCAGTAAATACGGCAGGTGAGCCAGACCCGAATAATTTCCATATCGGTTTCGACTCAGTTTGCGTTGACCGGGGAAATTCAGCAATTGAAAGTCTGGTCGGTAATAGTGATTATGATAATGAATCTCGTATTGCCGGCCTGTCTCTTGATGTTGGTGCTGATGAAGTTCATTTCTGTTCAGGAGAAGAAACAAAGGCAGATATCTCAAATGATCTTGATATGAATAAAGATGGCATTGTAAATATGCTGGAGTATCAGTATATTGCCAAGGCGTGGCTGGGCCATGACCCTAATGATCCGCTCTGGCTTGAGGATCCTAATATGCTTAATATGGAATATACCCACCCGGTACTTGGCCCGGCATGTTATGCTCTGGCATGGAATCCGGATTGTAATTATGATAATACCGGCGACAGTCAATATAATATCGACATTGCCGATCTGATTGTTTTCCTGCAAGATGGCTGGCTGTGGCAGGCTTGCTGGTATGAACCTTATAATTCAAGTTCTGCGACAATGATGGCGACTATGGCAATGCTACCTGAGCCGGAAATTGAAACATTGTCGTTAAGCAGATCGAGTTCTGACAATATTACTACTCTGGCAAGAACTACCTCTAAGCTATTGTTTGTGGAAGAACCAGAATTGGAAGATGTGAGCCCATATGCTTACATGTCAAATTCAGAGCTGGCCGAATTTGTACGGGATATAAAAGACCTGAAAGAAATGGTACAGTTGCAAGCTGACTCTGACGGTGAAGATAGTGAAGATGTAGCGGAAATCCTGTTGTTCTTTGATGATATTTTATTGGAAGTCAAAGATTATCTGACAGGACAGGAAGAATAGTTTATAATAACCTGCCGTTATTTGTTATAATAGCGGCAGGTTATATGTTTTTAAGATTGGAGAGAACAATGATAAAGTATTTAAGTATATTATTAAGTTTATTATCAGTTCCTTGCATTTCCAGTGGGGCAATAATTGGTCGTGATGTTGCCAATGATGGTTTTTTAGTCGCTGGAGATTATGAATATGGTGATGTGCAGGTTACAGAAAATAGTGTGCTTACTGTAGATGGTGGTGGGGCTGGCGGTATCATTGCAAATAATTACAGTCATATTGAGATAATTTCTACATCTTTACCTTTAAGTGACGGCATTAATGGTGGTGGTGTCTGGTCAATACTTATCAATGATTCAAGCACGCTGAACTTTTCTGGCGGGGCAACAAATATAATCACAACAAAAAAGAATTCTGTGGTCTATCTTTTCGGCGGGCAGATAAATTTACTTGCCAGTCAGCAGCGAATTACTGAGGGAACACATATTAAAATATACTGCAATGAAGTTTGGGACTGGAAATATAATTCTTTTGGCGAGAAAAAAGGTATTTTTGGTACTTGGTGGGACGGCACGCCATTTGATATAACATTTATTGATGACTCATCAAACTATTTTCCTGCTACATGGAAGAACATAGAAGTAATTACCCCTGAGCCTGGTACTATAACTCTGCTGGGATTTGGTAGTTATCTGGTTAGGAAAAGACGAGTGAAAGTTAATTGATCATTTGCATGCCTGGTTCTGTTTTTATCAGGGCCAGGCATTTTTCGTATGCGGTGTTAAGTTGGGTGTCGGCTTGCAGAAGTTCTTTAGCCAGGGTTGTACGGTCTTTGCTGTTATCATCTTCTGATCGGTTGAAAGGCTGGGTAAGTTTTGTGAGAATATTGGAAAGTTCCTGAGCTTTTTCGAGGTCTAGCTCTATATCGATATCGGGTTCAACGCCCCAGGTTTTAGCATCAGGCAGGCGGTGTACGCAGGAGCCGGCGGGCAGGTAGTAATAGTCGGTGGTGAGTTTGAGTATGCCGCGGTTATTTGGTAGTTTGAAGGTTCTCTGGACCGATCCTTTACCCCAGGAGCGTTTGCCAATGACAGTAGCGCGTTTATGGTCTCGTAGCGCCCCGGCGACAATTTCGGAGGCCGAAGCACTCATCTGGTCGATGATAACGACCATGTGAAATTCCGGCAGAGTGTCTTTGGCCTGAGCGTATATAATTTCTTCTTTACTATGTTCTCCTTTAGTGGAAAGTATAACGCCCTGAGCGAGCAGTCGGTCGATAATGCCGGTGGCAGAGAACATGAGTCCGCCGGGATTACTGCGGAGGTCGAGAATGAGAGCTTTCATGTCATTGTCGATGAGCGAGTTGATCTCTTTATTGAAATCGTCGAGAGTGGTGTCTATGAACTGGCTGATACGCATATAGGCAATGCCATTGTCATCGAGTTGGTATAGCCACTTTTCGGAGCTGTCTTTGTACCAGCCTCTGACCGAATGCATTTGGATCTGTTCTCTTTTAATGTTAAAGCTGAGTAGTTCGCCTTCGCCTCTGAGCACTTTGAGTGATAGCTCTTTTCCTTCCGGGCCTTCCATTTCTTTGATGGCTCTGGCGATATTCCAGTCTTGCGTGCTATTGCCATCAATTTCGACGATAATGTCACCATGTTTCAGGCCGGCGCGTTTAGCAGGGGAATCTTCGAGAGGAGTAATAATGGTAATGAGTCCATCTTTGAGGTCGAGTCCGATGCCGATGCCGGTGAAATTACCGCTGGTCTGTCGATTAAAGTCTTTTTCATTCTGAGGTGGTATGTATTCGCTGTAGGGGTCAAGCTCACTGAGCATGCCATTTATGGCACTGGAGACGATCATATTCTGATCAACCTCTTTAACATATCGTTTTTCAACCAGTTGGGTGACATCAATGAGCGGGTCAAAGGCCTCTGGCGTGCCGGCACTGATAATATTCATAACGGTTAAGGAGCCGGTAGCGATAAGGAACCAGATATAGAACTTTTGATTTTTAATCATAATAGACCACAATAGTAATAGTGTTTGGCTTTAGTTTGGTCCTGAGGAGAAAGAAATTGAGATCATGCCGATCAGCCAATATCTCTTTTGCGGAAGAGCATAATGGCCGCAGTGATCGCTCCGGAGCAGTACAAGGCAGTGTAGGCGATGCACTTAAGGAGATAGTCGGCAGGTACAAATCGTTTTTCATAGACCATATCAGTAACCAGGTATAGATTTATGGATGGAATAGCTGCCAGTCCGCACCATGCCAGAGCGGTCTTGACCATGCCGCTGGCAGGGTTGGTAACTATCGGGCCAAGTTGATAATGAACCATAGTACCCAGTAAGAAAACCAGCACACTGATGATAAGGGTAGTGACCATATTGAATCGCATAGCTGCGGCAACGGAAACGGCCGAGAAAACGATAGAGGCCAAAACGATGAGCAGTACTGGGCCTGCCAGGTGTGGATGGAAAGTGTTTATGCCGGGGTTAAATTTCCAGTGTGGGTCAATGAGGATGAGCATTATGACTGAAATAGTGGCGAGAATAGCACCCCAGACGACGGTGGTACTACCAAAACGCCATTTATAGAAATAATTTCCCCCAGCCCCAATGAGGCAGGCCAGAATAAGCGAGCCGCAGCCAAAGACGAGGGTTGTGGGGTCTTCGTAGTCAGAGGCATTGATGAGGACGCCATGTCTCATAGTTATAAAGTAAGCCAGAATAAGGACATACTGTGATAAAAGGACGGCAGAGGTAATGCCCAGGAACTTACCCAGTACGAAGCTGCTTCTGCTGACGCTTTTGGAAATGACGGTGAGCGCGGTTTTTCTGTCGATCTCATCGGTAACGACGGTAGAAGCGGCGAAAACAGCGATAAACAGGCCCGAGACGAGTAAATTGGATAATCCAATGTCCCAGAGGAGCTGGTTATCTTCTCGTAAACCGAACATAACCATTGATGGGGAAAGCATATAAAGTAAAGAAGTGACGAAAATAATAACCACGAAAATTGGTTGACGAATGGCCTCTGTAAAGGTATTGCGTGCTACTGTGATAATGTTTTTGAGCATATTTTTTATTTCTTATATGTATATAATTTCAAATAGTGAAAAACTGTTCATTTGGTTTATGGCCGCAGTTCAGTAAAAGTTATTAATTCAGGAAACATATTCGGCCTATTCTGGGGACGAAATATAAAAAGGGTCTTTTTTTCGGATATAATCGTGAAAAAGACAGCTTTTTTCGGCAAACTATATTAATATAGTCAGTCAGAATTTAATACAGTAATTTTACGAAAAAAAGGGTATTATGTTCGTTTATAATTTTACCTGCCCGATTATCTCCCCAAAGTAGCGATTTAAAAGGTAGAAAACAGTTTTCAGTACTGAAAAAAAGCTATTTATTGGTGAAATAAGAGAACGAAAAACGATAATAGAGCGTATTGGATAAGTCTGAAGAGGCGTATTCATAGCAAAAAGCGAAATGAATTGATATTGTCCCTGAAAGTATAGGAAAAGACAGGGCAATTAGTACAAAATATTTATAAGTAAGGTTAAGTAATGAAGTTATCTCCAAAGCGAGCCGAGAATCTATCCGTAGCAGCGTTAATAATGAACCTGCTTTTCTTTTTACTGGCATTATTTTTTGATAATTTCAGCGGCAGTCGAGCCGTAGGAGTGGTAGGCTGGCTGTATCTGGGAGGGATCCCGATCTGGTTGGCCCTGATAATCCAGTTCCGTCAGCGTCGTCTGGCACAGCAGGAGAAGTTTGAGGCCCAGGAATATCAGCGATTACGAAAAGAGGGTCGTGCCAATTCGGTGTTTGAGGGCGACTTGGATGCCGAGATGATGATCCAGCAGAAGCGTCTGGACTGGATCGAGAAGTGGCTGATAAGTTCAGTAGCGATCGTTTTAGCGATTTATTTATTGGCAGTTGGCTTCTGGCAGTGGAAGCTGGTAAGTGGCGTGAAGCTGACTGCCGCCGGTGATCTGCCGTTACGGGTTGGAATGGACCTTGGTAAGACGGTAGTGGTATTGGCTGGCATGTCAGTAGTGAGTTTTCTGTTTGCCTGTTATACGATAGGCATGAGTCGTCAAAATGAATGGCGTCCTCTGCGCAGCGGTGGAGTGTTTTTGATAGGAGGAACGCTAGCGGCCTTAGCAACTGCCGGGTGTCTGGCTGCCAGTGCCTTTGCGTATTATAAGCCTTTGATACTGGCAGGTAAGGTTCTGGCTGGCATGATGATGGTGTTGGGTGTCGAAACTGCCTTGATGGTGACGATGGACTTTTTCCGTCCTCGGTTAAAGGGCCAATATCAGCAGGCGGCGTTTGAGTCTCGCTTGCTGGGTCTGTTTGGTCAGCCGGGCGGCATATTTTATACGGCATCTCATGCCCTTGATTATCAGTTTGGCTTTAAGGTATCAGAGACCTGGTTCTATCGTTTGCTGGAGAAATATATAGTAACATTATTATTGATCGATGCGGCGATATTGTATCTGGCGACCTGTGTGGCAATAGTGCCAACGGGTAATAAGGCTGTCTGCCATCGTTGGGGCGAGCCGATCAATCTGGATAATCCGTGGTCTGCGGGTTTGCATTTCAAGCTGCCCTGGCCGATCGATCAGGTAAAAAGTTTTCCGGTAGAGCAGGTGCAGTGTGTAGATGTTGGCTATGATCGAAATGATCCGGTGATAGGTCCTGATGGTAAGCACTACCATGATTATACTCCGGTATTGTGGACCAAGGAGCACTGGAAGGCTGAGTATCCGTTTTTGGTACCAGCGCGTAAGGCTGGCGTTGACAGTGAAGATAATGAGTCAGTAAATAATCTGTTTGATAAATTGGTAGTTGCAGTAGTATTTCAATATCATATAGAGGATATAAAGCAGTATGCATATCAGTCGGGCAGTTTTATAGATCCTGCTAAGGTTATCAAGCAGTTGTGCGAGCGGGTGGTGATGCATTATTGTGGGCAGAACGATATTGAGCAGATATTAGGCCCCGGCCGCGATGCGACAGCGCAGATGCTGAAAAAGAACATTAACGACACTTTGAATCAGTATGCGGTAGGAGTAGAGGTTGATTTTGTGGGAATAAAGTCAGTTCATCCGCCGGTCAAGGTTGCAGAGGCCTTTGAGAAGGTTATTTCGGCCTTACAGAAGAAGCAGACGCAGATACTTGCCGCCCAGGGTATATCGCATAAGATCGAGAACGATGCTCAGGCGCAGGCGACAGTGGCATTATCTCGGGCGCAGGCGTATAAGCAGGAGCGGCAGATGCTGGCTCAGGCTGATTCAGTGCGTTTCGATAATCAGATAACTGCGTATGAGAAGGGCGGGGATGTATATTTGTTGAGAGAGTATCTGTCGGTATTGGATGAGTTTATGCCGAAGATAAGGAAGTATCTGGTGTCCTCCGATAATGTTGACAGTTGGATCTATGAGTTTGATCTGAAAGAGAACCTCAAGCCGGACATGTTTGAGGGTTTGGGAATAGAATCAGAGCCTAAGAATAAATAAGAGACAACAAAGCTCTGGTAAGAGCATAGATAATGAGAGAAAAAAAGAGGCGTGTTAAGAGCGTCTCGAAGAAAATAACAGGAGATTTAGTAGTGAAAAAGCATTTAGGTATAGTTCTGGTAGCAGCGATAATAGTATCGGTATTACTTTTGTATCTGGTAACCTTTACGGTTAATTATCAGGAGTCGGCGTTATTACTTCGCTTTGGCGAGATCCAGAAGTCGGTAACGGAGCCGGGCTTGAAGTTTAAGTGGCCCACCCCGATCAATCAGGTAGTGAAGTTTGATACCCGGGTTCGTACCCTGGCTATGGCCAACTATCAGACCCAGACCCGCGATAAGCAGAATGTGATCGTGTCGGTATATGTGAACTGGCGGATATCAGATCCGGTAGCGTTTTACAGCAAGTATCGTTCCGGTAACACAGATATAATATATAATGCCGAAGAGAAGCTTCAGGAGATCTGGAAGGACCGTACCTATAATCTGTTTGCTGAGTATAATTTTGGCGAGCTGATAACATTGAATACAGAGAAGTTCAAGCTGATCGAGTTGGAACGGGGTTCAGACAGTATGCTCAGTCGCGTGCGTAAGGCAATGGCAGAAGATAACTATGGCGTAGAGATAGTAGATGTTGGTATAAGCCGTCTGGGTGTGCCGGACAATGTAACCGAGTCGGTATTTGAGCGAATGGTAGCTGATCGTCAGGCGGTAGTGACCGAGTTAATGAGTCAGGGCGAGAAGTATGCCCGTACGATGATGGGCGATGCCGAGAGTCAGGCGACGATAATAACAGCGACAGCCGAGGCGCAGGCCAAGAGCATAAGAGGAGAGGGCGATGCCCTGGCGGCGGAATATTATTCGACCTTTTTGAAGAATGCTGAGCTGGCCAATTTCCTTCGTCGTCTGGAGACTCTGCGAAAGACACTTAATGAGCGGACAACGATAATTCTGGACAAGAGCAATCCTCCGTATCAGTTGCTGATAGATGGTCCTGAGATCAAAGCCGGTAAGTGAAGCGGAAGAAGAATGAGTCAGGAATTCCGAATAATAAAGATCATTGAGAATAAACAGGTATAAAGAAGATATGAGTATTAACCCCCATAACGAGCATAAATGCAGTTGCGAGCCGGTATCCAAAGTGAATATAGAGGAAATGGATCCGGGCAGTCAGGCATTATCAGATGCTTTGAAGTTCAGTTTCATGCTGCTGCGTTTGCTGATGATATTGTTTTTAGCCGGATTTGTAGCCAGTGGTTTTTATAAGATAGAGGCCAACGAGGTAGGCGTAGAGCTGATATTTGGCAAGGTAAAGAATCTTGGGTCAGCAGATGCACTGCTCAAGACCGGATTGCACTGGAAATGGCCCAGTCCGATAGAAGAGGTAGTTCGTATTCCGGTGGGAGTGGAGCAGAAGATAATAGTTGACCGGGTTGATGGCATGGATAAGCCGGCGATGTGGTACTATATATCAGATGAGCAGCGAATAAAGAAGAATTTTTTCCCATCTCCAAAGTTGGAATTTGTTAAAGATGGTTATACGCTGACGGCTTCAGCTTCTGCCTTGAGTCGGGCTCAGGGTCGATCAGCCGATGACCAGATGATCGACTATAATTTGTGCCATACCAACTGGACGATAATCTGGAAGGTAGTAGAAGGCAAGGAGATGAAGGTATTTGAGAAGGTATGGGACGGGACGGCGCGTTGGGATCGTCTTTCGACGCTGTTGCGTACTATGCTGGCCGATTCGGTAATAGCGATAAGTGCCCGATATGATATAGAAGATATAATCTGGGGCAATAGTGAGAAGTTCAAGCTGGAAGTACAGGATTATATGAAAACTCGTCTGGATGCCTATGATATCGGCATAGATGTTCGTTTGCAGTTGGTAGGTAAAGAGACGCCGCAGCAGGTGAAAGAGGCCTTTGACCTGGCCAATGGCGCAGAGCAGCAGGCAGAGAAGCTTAAGAATGAGGCCAAGGGTAAATATGAAGAGATGATCAATCAGGCGCATGCCAATGCATCGAATATATTGGCAAAAGCACGAGCCTATTCAGATACTGTAGTCCAGTCAGCGAAAGCGGACGCCGCTTATTTAAGTGAGGTGCTGACGAAGATAGATAAGGCGGCTACCGAGTCAGTGTCTGAAACGGAGCCAGATTATGCGGCCAAGAGGCAGCAGGTATATAATAAGTTGCTGTCGATAACGGTTGACCAGCTCTATCAGGAGACCGTGCGAGTGGTAATGGCCAATGTGGAGCAGACATTTGCCCCGACGACCTCGCCTGATAAGCCCGATGAGTGGCGAATATATATGAATCGTGATCCGAAGATCAAGAAGCAGTAGTAAATATAAGAGCGTGGCGTCGAGCAAGAATAAAAAAGATACAGGTTTCAAACCTGAATGAATAAGCAGGAAGATAATATGGCAGGACATAGTACTCATAAACTCGGTGAAGTAGAAAAGGCATTTGGTTCAGGCGATACACAGGCCCGAACTTTTAAGGTCAGTATAAGTTTGCTGGGCACATTGCTCGGCGGCGCTATGCTGATCAATGGTATAATTGCATCTCGTTTGTTTTCAGATGGTGGCAGTGTGGCCCAGATGTTGAATATGGTAGGAGCATTATTGTTGGGTCTTCCGGTAGTCTGGAATGCGGCCAGTTGTCTGCTCAAGGGTCACAATCATATGGATGAGCTGGTGGCCCTTGCGATCATAGCGGCATTTTCGGTGGGCAATTATGAAGTTGCCGGTTCGGTGGCGTTTTTCATGTTGATCTCAGAGCTTATAGAAACTCGGACAGCATTGGGAGCTCGTGCATCGATCGAGTCGCTGGTGAAGATAACCCCGACCAAGGCGCATTTGCTGGATAAGGGAGGCAATGAAACCGAGGTAGAGGCATCGCAGCTGCAAGCTGGTGAGCTGATCCGTGTTCGTCCGGGTGATAATATACCGGCAGACGGTGAGGTAGTTACCGGTCAGTCAACGGTGAATCAGGCGAACATTACCGGTGAGTCGCTGCCGGTGGATAAGAATGCCGGCGATAAGGTATTTGCCGGTACCAGCAATCTGACTGGTATGCTGGATATACGAGTTATATCAGCAGGCAAAGAGACGACACTGGGTAAGGTTCAGTCATTGATCCTTGATGCTGAGAGTACCAAGATACCGATCATGCGTATTATAGATAAGTATGCCAGTTGGTACACACCGACAATATTGATGATCGCGGCGTTGATCTTTATATTTACCAAGCAGTTGGATTATGCGATCTCGGCGTTGATCATAGCGTGTCCGTGTGCGATAATATTGGCGACACCGACGGCGATGGTGGCCTCACTGAGCTGTGCGGCTCGATTGGGCGTACTGATAAAGAATGTATCAGATCTGGAAAGTGCCGGGCGACTGACAGCGATGGTATTTGATAAGACCGGAACTCTGACTACCGGCCAGTTGGCAGTTACGCGTTTGAACCCGCTGGGCGATTTTGACCCGACGACAATGCTGACGATAACAGCTTCTTTGGAAAAGTTCAGTAAGCATCCGGTAGCCCGGGCGATAATGGATGTGGCGCGTAAGGCGAATTTGCCGCTGCATGAAGTTGAAGGATTTAATGAAGAGCCCGGTCGCGGCGTAAGCGGTGTGGTTGACGGCAGGAAGGTAATGGTAGGTCGTGACAGTTGGCTTAAAGATAAAGGAGTTGATATGTCGCCGCTGAGTGCGGGCGATAATCCGCCAGATGGCATAAGTCTGCTTTATATAGCCAGTGATAATAAATGTATAGGCTGGGTAGGAATGGAAGACCGCACTCGCCCGGAAGCTCGTCAGGCGATGGAAGATCTGACAGAGCTGGGTATAAAGCGGCTGGTAATGGTAACGGGTGACCGTTTGGCTGTTGCCACGAGAGTAGCCGGCGAGATGGGCTGCGGTGAGGTTAAGGCTGAATGTCTGCCGCAGGAGAAGCTGCACCTGGTAAATCAGTTGCAGGCAGAAGGTCATCGGGTGGCGGTAGTAGGTGATGGCGTAAATGATGCTCCGGCATTGGCAGCCGGCGATCTGGGTGTGGCGATGGGAGCAGCGGGCAGCGATGTGGCAATTAATAGTGCCTCGATAGCTCTGATGAACAGTGAGCTGGACCGTCTGCCGTTTTTGATCCGTTTAAGCCGGGAGACTCGCCGGGTAGTGTTCCAGAATCTTGCTTTTGGTATGATCTTTATAATAATAGGTATAATCCTGAGCGGTCAGGGCAAGATCATTCCGATCGTAGCGGCTTTGATGCATCTGGCCAGTTCGCTGGTGATCGTATTTAACAGTGCCCGTCTGGTTCGATTTGGTGAAGAGATGCATTCTTGAAGAAAGTAATAAGAAATAAGAAATAAGTTGATAAGCTCTGGAGTTCGCTTTGCTCACGGCTATTTTTATGGCTTCGCAACAGGAAGATATTTATTTGCGATTTTGAGCACGAAAAAACTGCGATAATTGACTACTACAAAAAATCATATTCAGAATAATGAATTGCGAGATATAAATGGCAAAAACCGATGACAATATAGTATTGCAGACCATGGGCCTGACCAAGGTATTCCGTGATTTCTGGGGTCGTCAGCGAGTGATCGCGGTCGATCAGTTGGATCTGGAAGTTAAGCGGCATGAGATATTTGGCCTGCTGGGACCAAATGGATCAGGCAAGAGTACGACGATCAAGATGCTGCTGGGTTTGCTGAACCCATCGCGGGGCTGGGCTCGCGTGCTGGGTAAGAACCCCGGTGATGTAAAGACCAATGCCCGTATTGGCTATCTGCCGGAAGAGTCATTTTTGTATCCATTTTTAAATGCAAAAGAGACGCTTGATTTTTATGGAAGATTATTTGGTCTGTCAGCGGAGCAGCGAGAAAGTCGAATAAGAAGTCTGCTGGATATGGTAGGATTAAGTGCTACAGCCAGTCGTCCGGTGGGCGAGTTTTCCAAGGGTATGCAAAGGCGTGTGGGTCTGGCCCAGGCATTGATAAATGATCCTGAGGTTCTGATACTTGATGAGCCGACCAGTGGAATGGACCCGATCGGAACCAGGCAGATAAAGGATCTGATAATTGAGCTGGGCAAAAGAGGAAAGACCATTTTGCTTTGCAGTCATCTTATGGCTGATGTTGAAGATGTGTGTGACCGGATCTGCATATTATACGGTGGTAAGGTGAGGGCGGCGGGTTCGCTGGATGAATTATTATCTCGTACAGAAATGACAAGAATAGTGAGTGAGAAGCTCGACGATAAGGTCATAGCAGAGATAAAGTCGGTAATATCGCGTCATCATCCTGAATATGAATTACAGTTTGAGACGCCTCGTGACCGTATGGAAGATTTCTTTCTGAGGACGGTAGAGCAGGCACAGCAGTCAGATATAGCCACTTCGGGAGCGAAGATGGGCGGAGTGATGAGTGATTTTCTGGGCAGCGAGTTTGAGCAGAAAGACAATGTAATAGACAAGCTGGTACAGGTGGAAAAGACGCCGGTATCAGGAGAAGCCAGGGAGGAGACAACTCAGGTTGTATCAGTGGAGAAGGCCAAGGCAGATGATGCCCTGATCAATTCACTAACCTCTCCGAAAGAAGAAGAGCTGACAGTGCGAGTGGAGAAGAGTCAGCCTCAGCCGGAGAGTAAGGCTGCGGTTGACCTGAATATTATCGATGGCTTATTAGGCAGGAAAGACAAGAAAAATGAGCAGTAGTATTTCAGCCATAGCCAGAACAGTAATAAAAGAAGTGATACGCATGAGGGTGTTTATGTTCTTCATGCTTATGACAATACTGGGCCTGACCGTTTTTTTTGCGATGTGGCTTAGTGAAGGTTCAGGTCGTCCTGATGAGAAGGTACAGACCTTTTTGAGTTATAGCACCAGTGGGATAATGGTAGTGCTTAGCTTTACTACTATGTTCCTTTCAGTAGCTACAGTAGCTCGTGACATAAAGCGTCGAGAGATATTTACAATAGCAACCAAGCCGATCAGCAGGGTCGGATATCTGGCGGGCAAGTTTCTGGGTATAACAGTGATCAATATTGTAGGGGTATTGTTTGCCTTTATCCTTATTTATGGTACAGCTCAGGTGATGGCCGAAAGGCAGCTATCGCAGTTGACCGTAGCGGAGCAGGATCATTTCAGGGGTCGGATCAATAATCTGGTCTTTGCGGCTCGTGATGGTGTATATCCTGAGATACCAAGTATGGAACAGCAGGTTGCAGAAATAGTAGAGCAGCAGCTGGCAGACCAGATCAGTCGCTATCCGGGTTCGACCAGTCAGCCGGATCTGATAGAGGGCTGGCGTATGGCACTGACCCAGGATGCGAAGAATGCGGTTAAGTCAGGCTTTTTGACCGTACCATCGGGTGGTTATAAGGTATTTCATTTTAAGAATGTGAAGGTTCGTCCAGGCAGTGACTCTGTATATATAAGGTATAAGATGGATGTATCGTCTAATCCTGAGAACCTCAAGATCATAGGTCAGTGGGCGATCGGTCCGGAGGACCCGACTCAGAATAAGACAGGTCAGGGCTTTCAGGCTGAAGATGTGATCCGAACCTATCATGAGCATAGTATCCCGGCCTCGTTAGTGTCGCCGGCGGGTGACCTTTATGTCGCATTTCGTAATCCGTTTGAAAATGGCAGGATATCAGTGATGTTCCCGGACAAGGGCGGATTGGAAATATTGTATGCGGCCGGTACCTTTGAGGCAAACCTGCTTCGTTCTATAGCACTTATTCTGATGCGGCTGATCTTTTTGGCGATCTTATCGATCTCACTGGGCGCGTGGCTGAGTTTTCCGGTGGCAGTGTTAACGACGATGGTATTTTTTGTAATGGGAATATGCAGCGGTTTTATTTTAGAGGCTATCGATTATGGTCCATTTTCAACTCCTGCGACTATTATTGAAGTGATAATGACGATCATGCCGCAGTTGGCCAAGTTTGACCCTTCACTATTATTAGAAAAGGGCCGTCTGGTAAGACCAGCTCTGGTAGTTGACTGTCTGGTCTGGCTGGTACTGGTCAAAGGTGGAGTGATAGCCATGCTGGGCATAGCGATCTTCCGGAAGAAGGAATTGGCCAGAGTTATAGTATAGAAATTCAGGTCGGCCTGTCCAAAGTCGATCTCTGATCGAGAGAGGTTAACAGGTAATGTTTTAGGTTTAAGACCTGGAAGCAGAAATCAGATATATCAGAAGCGATATTAAATACACTATGAAAAATAATTTTCTAATAAATTCGGTACTGACCTTATTGACAGCCTCATTTGTGGGAGGTGGGGCATATATGCTTCCCGGTCTGTATCAGCAGCGAATTGATACTGAGATCGATCGGGTCGATCACTTTGGGGGAGAGATACAAGAGCTGGCCAGTGAGATAAGAATACCGACAGCGGCACTGTTTGCATTCCGTTCTCTGGCAATAGATTATCTGTGGATCAGGGCGGAAAAGCTCAAGCAGGAAGGTCAGTATTTTGATGCTCTGTATTTGGCCCGGGCTATCTGTGCGTTGCAGCCGAATCTGGGTAGTGTGTGGGATTTTCAGGCCTGGAATATGGCCTATAATATATCAGTAGGTCTGCCAACCGGTTCCGAGAGATGGGAATGGGTTCGGGCCGGCTTTGAGCTGGTACGAGATCATGGCTTGAAGTACAATCCTCGTAACTTGAAATTATATTGGGTAATCGGCTGGATATTTCAACATAAGATAGGAGCGATAGCCGACGATTATCACAGATATTATAAACTGATGTTCGCCTATGAGATGTCGCCTTTGCTCACCCCGATCTATGGTGATCTTACAGCGAGGCCGAACCTGACAGATATTAAAGCTATGTCAGAGCTTACAACGGATTATAATGAACTGGCGTCCGATCCGGGAGTAAAAGATCTGATGGATAGTCTGCTCAAGAGTGATCCACGATTCAAGAGCCCTGATGATGTGCTTTCGGCAATGACGGCCCTGCGTATATCACCGCCGGATCAGTATGCCAAAGAGTTCGGCGAGTTGATCAAGGCTTCAGCGGATAATCCGGCATTATGGCAGTTAGACCGTTTCAGCCGGGCGAGAGCATTAATGAAAAACTGGAAGCTGGACCCGAAGGTCATGCATGAGCTAAATATGCAGTATGGTCCGATCGATTATGTTAATGCCGGGGAGAAAAAGGCCCTGGATTGGCGTACTCCGTGGGCTTATTCTATCTACTGGGCGGTCCAGGGATTGAAATATCGTGAATTTGACATAGAGACGACTGCGGAGATGAATGTAACCAGGCTGGAACGGCTGGTATATCATTCTTTGCAGGAGATGTTCCATTATGGCAATGTAAAGATATATCAGTTCCAGCCGGAGAGTGCTTTTGCCCAGGATACCGGCCGAGAGGTATTTGACACCCAACAGTTGGAATTGCAGATATTTAACAGCCAGGACCTGGAAATGTTGCAATTTGCATATCAGGCAACCGTTGACCTGAAAAAATCTTATGAAGGCACAAATGAAGAGCCGCCGCACGGTATGGATATAGCGGCGGAAAATCTGATGATAAATGGTATTCAGAGCTTGTATCTGACAGGATATCGCGATTTTGCCCAGAAATATTATGATCAATTGCGGGGAGATTTTCCGGAAAAGGAAGAATATAAGCCGAGTCTGGATGAATTTGTGCGTATATGTATGCGAGATCAGATAAAGGAGATAACTCCAAAGTTTGCAAGCACTTATATACTAAATATCTTGCGGGACGGATATTATCAGTTGGCCCTGGGAGAAGATGAAAATGCCAATGTTCGTCAGCAGTGGGCCCAGCAGATCTATGAAGTGTATTTACGAGATTTCCAGAATGATCCAGATCCGACCAAACGAACGGAATTGCCGGCTATGTCAGAGCTGAAATATGGAGCTCTGATGGAATTTTTGAGTGATGCCGGTATTAATACGAATATTAAAGGCATGCTGATGAGCAGGATATCGCTTGAACAACCATCATTATATGATAGAATAGTCAGGGAAATAGAGCGTCAGCAGGAAGAATATCGCAATGCGACCCGCAAGGCTGAAGGTGAGGATCAAGGTCCGGCGACGGAGCAGTAATGAGCGGGTCCTGGGCGTGGGCTCTTTTTTTGATATTTTGTACTAGCCCATGAGTTTTTTTCAAGGATTGGAAATGCCAGAAATACGCGCAATAAGCGGACATGAGGTTCGCAAGTCACTGACCGTTTTGCTCCGCGAGGCGCACGATGATCCAGGGACTGCTGCGCAACGGGCAGAATCATTTGCGGTAATGGCTGACAAGCGAAAGTGTGACCTGAATCGTCAGCAGGTAGTGGTCGAAAATGAAGAGATAGTGTTTTCCTGTTTTCTTATGCCCCATGAAGGCGGTTGTGCCTTTGCCTTTTTATCAGATCCAAGTTCATTGTCGAGCGAGTCTTTGAGACTGGCCGAAAAAGCGTTTGGTGAGCTGATAAGTTCAGCGATGCAGGAGTTCAGGTTTTTGCAGTTAATGATAGAGCCTGGTGATGTCGGTCGTATAGCGTTTGCCGAAGGTCTTGGCTTTGTTTTTGGTTCTGAGATGAACTATATGTATCGCCAGATCAATGCCCGGGTAGGGGTGGTGAGAATCCCGCCGCGTGTTAACTGGCAGATATATAGTGAACGGAATCATGCTCTATTTGTAGAGACGGTTGAAAAGGTCTGGCAAGGCAGTTGTGATTGTTCGTTTTTGGGGGGATGCCGGAGTGCAGAGGAGTCTTTAGCCAGTTATAAGGCATCGTCAGTATGTTTTGACCGTACATACTGGTCGTTGATGTTAATCGATAAAGTTCCGGCGGGTGTATGTTTGCTCTCTCCGCTAATGTCAAATGATAATATAGAGCTGACCTATACCGGCGTTGTTCCTGAATTTCGTGGCAAGGGTCTGGGTAAGGTTATGCTCAATCGAGCTTTGTCGCTTTGTGCAATAGACGGTTTCAGGGTAATGACTCTGGCGGTCGATTCACAGAACAGTTATGCGCGTAATATATATGTCAATGCCGGATTTAAGGATATGTTTACGCGAATAGCGTATTTTTATGTATGTCAGGAAGAAATTTCTGCCAAAGAAAAGGGAATTCCCGATACGATCAACTTGATCGATCTGATATAATTTTTTCGATTCAATTATCTATGTCAAATAAAGCGAATAACAGAATACCTGGTATATGGTTTCTCATCGTGCTACTTTTGGGTTTTATAGGTGTAGTAGGCCGGTGTTTTTACCTTCAGTATTTTGAGTATGAGAGATATAAGCAAAGGGCTGAACGGCAGCAGTTAAAGATAGTAGAGCTAAGTGCTCGTCGAGGAATGATCCTGGATTGCAAAGGTCGTATTCTGGCGGCCAGTCGCCGGGGTTATTCATTGGCAATAGATCCTAAGGTAATGTCAAGTGATCGAGAGCCGCTGGAACGCATGGCATCAATACTGGGTTTGAATGGTGAATTTTTGTATGATGATTTTATTAATCACAAAGATGAGCGATTCATGTATGTCAAGAGAGATATAACCCGTGAACAGGCCGAGCAGTTGCGAAATCTGGGAGTGGCCGGGGTAGTGGTGAGGCGAGAGTTTTTCCGCGAATATCCGATGGGTTCACTGGCAGCGGCAGTGCTGGGTATAACCGATGCGTATAATGTAGGTTTGGAAGGTCTGGAATTACAGTATGATAAGTATTTGCGGGGTGAGCCGGGTCGGACCTTATATACAATGGATGTATTGCGTCGTCCGGTGGGGCCGCTGGGCGAAAATAAGCCTGCCCGAGATGGCTACAATCTGGCCTTGACGATAGATGCTGTTATTCAGGGATATGCCGAGGCGGCGTTGAAAAAGGTGGTTGAGAAGTATCAGGCCCGCGATGCAATTTGTCTGGTGATGGAGCCGCATACCGGCGAGATACTGGCCTGTGCGAGTTATCCGACCTTTGACCTGCGAAAGGCGCGTGAGTATGAAACGGAACAGCGTAAGAATAATGCGATCAATCTTATCTTTGAGCCGGGCAGTATATTTAAGCCGATAACGGTAGCGTGTGCGGTAGATAAGAAAGTGATAACAGTAGATACGGTAATAGATTGCCTGGACCGTCCGTTTGTGGCAAAGGGAATGGGCCGAATTGGTGAATATAAGAATTATTTTGGCAGGATATCAGTGACCGAGATATTAGCCAAGTCGAGTAATATAGGAACAGCAAAAATAGCACTGGCCATGGGTAAGGATTATTTCCATGGGATGATCGGCAAGTTCGGTTTTGGTCGCAAGACCTATATTGATATGCCGGGCGAAGAAGTTGGTATTTTCCCGAAGAAGTGGACAGATAAGGACTATACTTTTACTCGTTCGGCATTTGGTCAGGGTATATCGGTAACACCTCTGCAATTGCTTCGAGCGTTTTGCTCATTTGCTAACGGTGGTCGTTTGGTTCGTCCTTTTGTGGCGGCAGGCATAACCAATGACAGTGGTGTGGTTGAGAATTTTCGGAGGTTTTCGTTGCCGGTCTTTGGTGATGTCGGTCTGGAGGTGAATGATACTGCGGTACAGATAGTATCGCCCGAAACAGCCAGTCAGATGATCAAAGCTCTGACACGAACGGTTGAGTCTGGAACGGGTACGACCAGTGAAATGGATAAATGGACCTCATTTGGTAAGACTGGTACGGCCAATGTTCCGCGAGCCGACCGTCGGGGCTATGAGACCAATAAGTGGAATGCCTCGTTTCTGGCAGGTGCCCCGGCATCCGATCCGCGAGTATGTATTCTGGTTACGGTTCGGGAGCCAAATCGTTCATTGGGTTTAGGTTATACCGGCGGCGCGGTAGCCGGCCCGGCTGCCAAAGAAATATTAGAGCAGACTCTGGCATATCTTATGGTCGAGCCGGACAAGGAACCTGAGAAGGAAAAAAAGAACAGGTAACTCGAGAACTGGAGCAGAGGTTAATATGCTATTGAATATTCTGGCAGTTGCAGGAGGGGGCATGATAGGGGCATTGTGTCGTTTTGGTCTTACCGGCCTGGTGAATATGCTGGTAGATACGCGTTTTAAGTTTGGTACTATATTAGTGAATGTCGTTGGTTGCCTGCTCTTTGGCCTTATTTTTTCGTTGATCCATAATCGAGGCGAGACCTCGGATGCGGTTCGGCTTTTTATTTTAACTGGTTTTTTAGGTGCATTTACGACCTTTTCCACTTATACTTTTGAGAGTGTCAGCTACATGATAGATGGCAAATTTGCCTTGGCGGCGGCAAATATACTAATCAGTACGGTTGTTTCCCTGCCGGTCCTGTATTTAGGTATGAAAATAGGGAAAATGCTATAAGCTACCGCCAGCAAAGCAGATAAATGCTAAGAGAGGTTTATTTGAGAAAGAGTTTATGTGAGAAATGTGCCGGTTTGTGCTGTCGCTATATCGCCTTACCGATCGAGACTCCTGATTGCGACGCAGATTTTGAGAACATACGCTGGTATCTGGCCCATGAGGGCATAAGTATATTTGTGGAAAGCGGCGACTGGTACATTAATATGTCAACGAGATGTAAATATCTTCGTAAGGATAATATGTGCGATGTATATGAGAAGCGTCCTACTATATGCCGTAGTTATAAGGATGACAATTGCGACTATCACAGCGGCGATTACGGCTATGAGTTGCATTTCACCTGTATGGAAGAGCTGGACGAATATCTGGCGGCTCGAGATAAGCATGTGATGAAGTGATGCTGTTTTTGAACTTGCAACTAGTCTGTAATTGTATTTTTGTTCAGGATTTATTGTTATATAACTCAAAAGCCAAAACAGATTAAGTTTTGTCCAGCTTGCCTTCTGGCAGTATTGGGGATATTATCTTTAAGAAGATAAGATATATACTTTAATGAGTAAGAAAGGCGAAATTATGGCAAATTTACGCAAAGGCGATAAAGCACCGGATTTTAAGTTGTTGGATCAGAACTCTCAGGAAGTGTCACTGGGCGATTTTTATGGATCAAAATTATTGATCTATTTTTATCCTAAGGCTGATACTCCCGGGTGTACGAAGCAGTCATGTCAGGTAAGTGAGAGTAAGGCAGAACTGGGCAGAGCCGGGATAAAGGCCGTTGGTATCAGTCCGGACACACCAGAAAAGCAGTCTAAATTCGATGAGAAATACTCGCTTGGCTTCCCGCTACTGTGTGATACCGACCACAAGGTGGCCGAGGCTTATGGAGTGTGGGGTGAAAAGACCTCATTTGGCCAGACGAAAATGGGTATTATCCGCAGTTCGTTTTTGATCGATGAGACTGGCGTGATAACAGATGTCTGGTACAAGGTGAGCCCGGAAGATACAGTTCCCAATGTACTGGGCTGAAGTTGAAGGTTTAGCCCACTGTAGCTGATCATTGGTCCATGTCTTGCCATAGTTTCTTTTCGGCTTTGTGGAACTGGTCGAAGCTGTTTTCGAGATCTGCGAGCAGGTTCTTGATCTTATCTCTGTTTTCGCCGGCGTTTTGTCCGAGTTGTCCGATGGCTTTTTTGAGACTGTTGGCAGCGTTGTCGAGTCTTTCAGCCCCAGCGGCAAATGCGGCGGCAGTGTCAATGGTGGCCTGAATTTCCATTTCTTTTTGCTGCGGTTTATAGAGTAATCGCCAGGGCGCGCGTCTGACTTCCCGGCTAACGAGTTTGAGGTTGGTACTAACTTCGGTCATGTTGTCGATAAGGGCATCGATCTTGTCGCGATTATTTGCCATGGTGTCGCTGGCGAGTTCGCCGGTTATTTTTAATTCATGCAGAGCGTCCTGGGCGGTGTCCAGTCCGCAGGCTGCCTTATCTATGACTTGCTCGAATTTGGCAGTGATGAGAGGCAGTTCTTTTTCGAGGATACCGGCAGAGTGTTTGAGTGAGATGATAGTGTCGCGCAGGTCGGATTTATTGTCAGTGATAATATTTTGTATGCCGGTGAGAGAGTTGTCGAGTTTGCCGGTAATATTATGCACTTTGGTGAGCAGGGCGGCGGGACTGCCAGTGTCGAGTTCGGTTTTAACAGAGCTGGTAATGTCATCTAAGTTTCGGGCCGAGTTTGCCAGAGCACCCAGCAGTGAATTTTCATTATTGCGGTCAAGTTCCGCTTTGACGGCGGCCAGTACGCCGGTTGGGTTAGTGGGGTCAAGCTCCTTTTTAATGGCGGTAACCATATTGTCGCCAAAAGTGATATTGTAAATACTGTTTTCAGATAGTGTTGTTTCGCTATTGCCCAGGCTGGCGATATTAAGAATGGCTTTGCCGCCGAGGAGTCCCATTTCAGGTGTTAATATGCAATTGTCATGCAGTTTGTATTTTTCTGGCAGTTCAATAGAAAATAAGACATATATATTGTCTGGGTCGCTGCCAGCGTCATCGATCTGGGTACTGGTAACCTGGCCGACCTTATAGCCGCCGAGATGTACCGGGCTGCCGCTGCTGAGTCCGCGTAGTCCGCAGGTATAAGGCAGTCTGAAGGTGAGCTCCTGATAATCGGTAGTTAGGCGGGTGAAGTCCGCCAGTAATACGATTATATATACAGCCAGAGCCAGTACGATAGCGGCAGTAATGCCGACGGTTAACTCATTGTTATTTTTTTTAGCCATAGTAGTATCTGCTTTATACAACTAAAAGGGGTGCGTCCCCTTTAATTTATTTTTCCTGATAATAACCTGCACCCAGCAGGTCATCCATGTAGCTTTCGGTACTGCTCATACTGGTGAGTGGGCCATTAGCTTTGCCGCAGAGGAACTGATGTATTAATTTCTGGTCATGGTCTTTTAATTGTGCAGGGTTGGTATCCCTGATAGTTTCAAAATCGCTGCGGGTGCCGACCATGAGTATCTTACCTTTGTCGAGCATGCACATGCGGTCTGCAATGGTGAAAGCGGAGTCCATTTCATGAGTGACTACAACGCTGGTGACATTCAGCTTGCGTGTCAGGTCGATAATAAGCTGGTCTATCTGAGCGCTGGTTACTGGGTCAAGACCGGCACTGGGCTCATCGTAAAATAATATTTCCGGGTCGAGAGCAATGGCTCTGGCCAGACCGGCTCTTTTTTTCATACCGCCGCTGAGCATGGCGGGCATTTTTTCAGCATGATTTCTCAGGTTCACCTGTTCGAGTTTTATCTTTACCATTATCTCTATGGTTTCGGGGTCGAGTGAGGTATGTTCCTGCAGTGGCAGAGCGACATTATCTGCAACCGTCATAGAATTGAACAGTGCACCGGATTGAAATAAAATGCCAAATCGTTTGCGTATTTCGTCCATTTGTTTATCTGTCATAGTGGTTATTTCCTGGCCGAATAGTTCAACTGTTCCGCTGTCAGGCGTGTGTGAACCTATGAGGTTTCGCAGTAATGTACTTTTACCGCAACCGCTGCCGCCCATGATAACCATAATCTCGCCTGGGAATATTTCCAGGTTAAGATCGTCAAGTACCTTTTGTTCGCCGAAGCTGCAAGTGAGGTTGCTAACTTTTATAACCGGGTCGGTGTTATTATATTGTCGTTTGCATTGAGTTACCAAAGTCTGTGCCTCGAAAACAATTATAAAACAATTAAAGGGGTGCGTCCCCTTTTGTTATTATCCCAGTACGCCATAGGCGAAAAAGATAACAGTGAATATTGCCGCGGCAACGATTACAGCGACAATGCAATAAACAACAGTAAGGGTGGTAGCCTGGCCTACGCCCTGACTGCCTTGCCACGGTTTGACATTTAGTCCCATATAGCATGAGATGAGTCCGATGAGCATGCCGTATATACCTGCTTTGATGAGTCCGCTGATGAAACCGGCGATATTTACCGCTGCTTTGCTCAGTTGAAAGTAGATGCCCGGATCGATACCGAGTTTAATGCCGGTGATCATGCCCGCTGTGACCATGACGACATCAGCGATGACCGCCAGTAAGATGGTCATAGACATAGTAGCCAGTAAACGGGGTATTACCAGAAATCTGATCGGGTCAAGAGCAGTTGCCCGCAAGGCTTCGATCTCTTCGGAAGTTACCATAGTGCCAAGTTCGGCTGCTATGCTGGCACCGGCAAATCCACTGAGTATAATTGCGGTCATGAGAGGTCCCAGTTCGCGCAGGGCGGCAATAGCGTTTATAGTTGCAATCTGGTCACCCTGTCCAAACTCACTGAGTTTTGGGTGCATTTGTAAGGGCAAGATCACTCCGATAGCAATTTGAATAAGGATGACGATAGGGATGGCCTTAACGCCAACCCGTACCATCTGGAACAATATTGAGTTGAAGCTGACCTTTGCCCCTCCGGCAGTAATGCTTTTGGTAATAATAGAGATCGTCTGGCCAAGCAGTCTGGTCATGCCGCCGAGCATGACAAACATGTTTGCTGAACTGGCCAGTAAGCCAAAGCCCGGCGTGTTATTATAACTCTTATTGTTATTATTTTTATTCACAATACCTATTTTGTAATTGTATGTATAAACAGGTTAAACTAAAAGGGGTGCGTCCCCTTTAGTTATCTTTAATTATCTTAATGATGATTCTACATTGTCAAAAATTTCAAAGAGGTTTTCCAGTCTGGCAATTTCGAATACTCCTTTAACTCGTTTATTCATTCCAGCCAGTCTGAGTGTGCACATTTTTCTCTTAGACATTTTGAGTGCTTCGATCAGAATTGCCAGTCCGCTGGAGTCCATACATTCGACCTCGGTCAGGTCAATGATGATCATTTTTGGTGGTTCAACTAATATGTCCATCATCTGCTGTCGCAGGTCTTTGGAACAGCTCATATCAAAAGAACCTTGCAGTTCTACAACTACACCATCGTTAATGGTGCGAACTCCCTTAATTACTTTTTCTCGCCCAGTAAACATATTTATCCTTTATGTTCGTATCATTCAAAATTTAAAACAAATCAGCAGTATTTAATCATGGTAAGTATCATGCCGATGTTATCGGCTTTTTTAAATTCTACCAGGTCCATAAGTGATCGCATAATATGCACCCCCAGTCCGCCGGGCCTTATATCGTCGAGGTCCCGTCCGCAGATCTGGCAAGGTTCAACCTGATTGCCGAAATCTCTCATAGTAATTTTAATGCCATCAGGTTGAGATAATTTTTCGATAGAAAGAATTACTATCTCATCCTGACAATTTTCTTTGTATCCATGTCTGATAATATTTGTGAAGGCTTCAGTAACAGCCAGAGTAATATTATCGACTTTGTCCTGACAGAAGCCAAGGGAAAGAGCCGCTTGAGCGGTTGCTGCTCTTAAATTGGTCAACTCACAAGGGCAAGCTGGTAATTCCAGTTGAATTATTTTTTCATTAGCACTTTCCATATTACTCCTGCTGCAGAGCGGATATTGTTTCCCTTTCAGAGAGCCAAATCTGCCACTTTCTGATAGCGGCCCGTCTTGAATCGCTACTATGTTGATAATGGAAGCCATTGTCAGTGCCAGTAAGTTCTTTAAGAGAGCAGATGGCATAGAATCTTACTGCCGGGTCTTCATCAGCCAGCAGCTCGATCTGCCTGGCGAGATAATCAGTATTATTCTGCTGTGCGATCTTATGCAGAGCCACCGCCCTGAATGCCGGGTGCTGACTATTGATATCAGACATGTCAGCCTGATCGACCCTGGTGCTACAGCCGGTACAGTTGATACAGCATGCCAGCCAGATAGCAGCGTTAAGAACCCACATTAGCTTACAATTTGTATAACTTATTGACACAAGGCAATTTACCTGACTTTAAGTTTAAATTCATAGTTTGTACTCATAATAGTTTGATACAGATATAATTTCGGCAGGAAATGGTCCTGATTTTACCAGAATTATTTAAATATAAGATAAAAGCAGAGTGAAAAAACAATTTGAGTTTTGGTTGGGTTATACGCTAGAATGATATGGATAAAGACAGAAGAACCAAAAAGACAAGAGGAAGCATACAATGGCACAAATATTTAATGATAATGCATTTACTACCGGCAATACTCCTTTGGTAAAGATCAATAATATATCATCCGGCAAGGCGTTGATATTGGGTAAGGTCGAGAGTCGTAACCCGGCATTTTCGGTTAAGTGTCGAATAGGTGTAGCCATGATCGAGTATGCAATAGAAAAGGGTCTGCTCAAGCCTGGCATGGAAATAATCGAGCCGACCAGCGGCAATACCGGCATAGCTCTGGCATTTGCCGGTGCGGCCAGAGGCTATAAGGTGAATTTGACCATGCCGGAAACCATGAGTATAGAAAGACGCAAGGTCTTGGCGGCCCTGGGTGCAAATCTCATATTGACTGATGGCTCATTGGGTATGGCCGGTGCGATAAATAAAGCCGAAGAGATTGCAACTGCTGACCCGGCAAGGTATTACATGCCTCAGCAATTTAAGAACCCTGCAAATCCGGCGATACATCGTAAGACGACCGGCCCGGAAATATTCCGTGATACCGACGGTAAGGTAGATGTGATCGTGGCCGGGGTGGGAACTGGTGGTACCATTTCTGGTATAGCGAATTATCTTAAGAAGGATAAGGGGTTGGCGGTGAAGGTGGTAGCGGTCGAGCCGGAGGCTTCGCCGGTGATAACTCAAAAGCTGGCAGGTAAGGATATAATTCCCGGTCCGCACAAGATCCAGGGAATAGGAGCTGGTTTTATCCCTGATAATCTGGACATGTCGGTAATAGACCGTGTAGTGCCGGTTAGTGATGACCAGGCGATGAAAATAGCTCGTGATATGGCGGCCAAGGAAGGCATTTTGGTAGGCATATCATCAGGTGCGGCAATGGCGGTGGCGTTGAAACTTGAATCTGAGCCTGAATTTGCCGGTAAGAATATAGTTGTCATTCTGCCCGACAGCGGAGAGCGATACCTGTCAACACCGCTCTTTGCCGGGATAGTGTGATAATTTTGATAGTATTTGTCCTTGTTAGCTGTTGGACTGGCAAAAGTTTTTGTCTATCAGATTTGATGTTCAGAGGAGTTTTTATTGTCGCTAATTGTTAATTGTTGCTCAATAAGGTATCGTTCTTTTTTTAGTTCCAGAGCCAGCTCTTGTTCTGTTGGGAGATAGAGCATATATTTTGAAGCGAAAATCTGGTTTCGATCATTAAGGACAGAATATTTAGCCACAGCTTCGTTTTTTTCAGTGCATAGTATAAGTCCTATAGTAGGATTATCACCGTCAATGGCGTAAAGGTCGTCAAACATGCGAACATAGCCATCCATCTGGCCAACATCCTGATGTGTCAGTTCGCCAACTTTCAGATCGACCAGTACATGGCATTTTAGAATGAAATTATAAAATACCAGATCTATATAATAGTCTGTATCGCCAAACCGCATTTGTTTCTGACGGGCAATAAAGGCAAAACCTTTTCCAAGTTCCAATAGAAATTCCTGTATATGCGCTATGATAGCAGACTCAAGATTATTTTCATGCAGTTCCGGGGTATCTGGCAACCCGAGAAATTCCAGAACATAGGGATTCTTCAGAGTTTCCTCTGGTAAAGGGGGTTCCTGGTCGGTATGCTCAGGTACGGCCTGGCATTTCTGGTTTTTGAGTAATCGTTCGTAATACTGCGAGTGTATATGGCGTTCCAGAGTTCTTTTAGACCAGCAGCAATCAACCGCGTGTTTTTCATAGAAATCTCGGGATTGCGGCTTTTCCAGTCTCATAATAGCTCGATAATGTGATCAGGATAGCTGAGGGGCAAACCCTGTGAATTCGCTACCCAGTGGGTACTGTTTTTGTAATTCAGTACCCACTGGGTACTGAATCTCATAGCGGGTGGGATATGTCAGATAAAACTTGCGAAAAAGCTGTAAGTTAGTTTCCGAGAATCCTTTACCGTACTTTCTTGACAATTGATTTGATAGGGAGTTTATCAGTTCCTTTCCATAAGCAGCCCGACTTTTACCGTCTTGTATTTCCAGGACAATCTCCCTGCCAATCAGCCAATATGCTTTTACCATATTGCTATTTACTGCCAGAACAGTATTGTTACGGGCCTGCTCCAGAATATTAACAACGCGTTTGAAGATATGTTCAGTTTTTTCTAAGTTATTATCCATTATCTCAATCTCATATAATAATGTCAGTTCAGCTTGTTAGATTTATTATTTGTAAACCAAATAATAAATCTTGTGGAAATTGTGCTGTAAATACATTTATACCATTATTTTATGATAAAGTATAGCTCTGTAATCCGGCATAATCAAACTGTTTTTCAGGTAAAGGCTGTAATTGTGGCAGGTTCAGGCTGGTTCTATTGGAACGGTAAAAAAACTTAATGTATTCTGGATAAAAAGGGGATTATATTCCGATAACAAACTAATACATACGATACCGTTCTGCAATTATTGTATGATTTGCAGGCATATTTAATGTAACTGTTTACCAGAAAAAACTTTATGAGCCAATCGCAGATAATTTATGACTTTCTGGCCAAAAGCGGCAATCCGGCGGCAGATGACCTGCTGAACCTGGCTTTGACTATGTCGGAAGAGCCATATAAAAGTGCGATTTTTGAGACTATAATTGATCGTGGTCGTACTCGTTCTTCTGCAGGAATAATATCAGAGTTCCATCTTATGGATCAGGCTCGTCAGAGTATGATCGTGCAGCGTGCGGCAGATCTTCATGCTCCAATCTGTCAGGCCATAACATCTCAGGATAGCAAGGCGCGTGATAATGCCCTGGAGATAATAAGTCGTAGTCGTGATTGTCGGTTGGCCAGTGCCCTTATCTTGCTGCTCAAGAGTGGAAATTATCATTTTGTCAGTCAGGCGACGCTAATACTGGTTAAGATGGTCGATACTTATGTGACGGAAAATCCATACTGGTATATTAATCAGAAGTTGGAGGTGGTAGAGGATTTCGATCGTCAGATAGCCTCTCGCGGTTCGACTGCCAGTTTGACCGAGGCCGATAAGAGGCAATATTTACTGGCAGCGTTAAAAGAATCGCTGGAATGTTTTCTGGTACATCGTCGCACCGAATTGATCCCGGCGGCAATGATGATAACCGATGCCCGTGATGAGCTATTCTGGAAATTCAATGCAACGACAACATCTCCGGTGGTAGATACGGTGTCGAATCTGATAGGTCATGAGAAACGGGCGAAGCTGGCTTACTTTATATGCAGTGCCTTGAAATTTTCGAAGCTGAGGAAGATGGTTCTGGCGAATTTGTCTGGGAAGAACAGCTCGGAATTTATATCTTCACTGGCAGTGGCGTATAGTGCGTTGAAAAGCGATAAGGAGATAGTACGCTGGCTTAAGTCGGTGAAGGACCCAGTCTGGCTCAATGCTGAGACGGTGTCATTAGCGGGAATAAGCAGGGAGCAGCAGCGTCTTGTAATAGATCTGGTGCATGATGTCGGTGCTGATCAGGGGATAAAGGCTATCTGGGCTTATAATTCACTTTCGCATAGCGATAGTCACAATGCGTTTGCACTAATAGGAATGATCGCCAACCCTGATAACAATCAGGCAGTTGAAATGCTCAAGAATATTAATATGTCAGCGAATGAAGAGATAGCTTTTGAGGCACTCAAGCATATAATTTTTCTTAAGCCTTCCGATCTGCTGGCAATAGTGGGCAAGCAGTTGAGCAGTAAGCATGCTCGTGTACGAGAGCTTGCAACTCGTGTATATCAGAAGGGCGCATTTGATATATTCTGGAAGAAGTTTGAGAAGCTCGACCCGCATTCTCAGGCGGTTGCGGCCAAGGCAATATTTAAGCTGTCAGATGAGAGTCATGATAAATGGGAGCAGCAGGCCGCCAGTCAGGATTCTGCCAATCGGATCAAGGCATTGAAGGTTTTGAAGAATGCCGGTCTGATGGAAGAGCATCTGGAAACCCTGATCCGTCTGATAAATGATCGTGACCCATTTGTTCGCAGTCTGGCAGTGGCACTGGTTGGTCAGAATGGCCAATTGCGTAGTCATGCTGAGGAAGTATTGCTGAGGGCTGCTAATGACAAAGACGCCCGGGTGCAGGCCAATGCGATCGAGTCGCTGGACTTTATCCAGAGTAAGTGTGCAGTGGGGGTTGCCCTGCAGCATTCAGAAAGTGATATACCGCGTATTCGAGCCAATGCAATTCGGGTACTGATAGGCCATCATGTCGATAATGCCTGGCTGTTGTTCCGTAAGATGCTGGGGGATAAGCGTCCCGGCCATCAGCGTTCAGCCCGCTGGCTGGCACAGAACACCGGCATATTTGAAGAGACCGATAAAAATTACTAACTATGTAATCGTTCACGAAGAATAGTAATAAGATATAAGATATAAGTTGAGGTAATCCGAAATCCCGAACTCGCTTCGGGGCACCGGAGTCGGCCCTGGGGCCGAAGACTGGTTTAAAGGCTTCGCATCAGTATAGACCAGATAATTTGAGCAGATTATAATGTCGCGCAGCCTTTAAACTCGTCGCAAAGCGACACCGGAGCTTATTACTTATATCTTATTACTTATTACTAAACAATTTAGTTAATAGCTCACATTGATTTTAATATATACACTGTGAACGGATACCTAACTATGACATCTTCCAGGGGCATACTTATTTCTCGAGCAGCAGCAGTACCAGGGGAGCGGTATAGCTATATCCTGGTCTCATTGGGGACAATGACGGTAGTAGTAATTTTTGCAGATAGAGTGGTAGTGCGAACAGCTATTATATATGATTCAGCCGGATTACAGCAGATATTAGCCGGTTATGGTCAGATAATGCGGGTTAGTGAGGCTCCTGATAATCTGCACTTGCAATTAGCAGAGTATCTTGCAGGAAATAAAACGGTATTTTCCTGTACGGTACGGGTGGTCGGTACTGATTTTACGGTAGATGTGATCAAGGCATTATTGCAGGTACCTTTTGGTCAGAGAATAAGTTACGGCCAGTTAGCGTTTCTTGCTGGTCACCCCGGGGCTTCCCGGGCAGTAGGTTCGGTAATGCGAAAGAATACCTGCCCGATACTAATCCCCTGTCATAGGGTGATAAGTTCTGATGGCGGGTTGGGCAGTTATTCAGAGGGAGCCGGGCCGACAACTAAACGGTTTCTGCTATCATTAGAGTCTGAACTACTGCCATGACTGCATGAATAGCGATTCAAATGTTTCCTGAATACCGCTTCTGTTATGGTCGATATGAGCGGTGTTATCGTTATATTTTAACTCATCATATAATCACTTATAATTAAAGAAGTTATAAGCGTGCTTTTTGCAAATGTATATCATTGTCATTTGCGGCGTGTATATTGCTGGTAGCTATATAATATAGGTATGAAATTTCGGCTGTACCTTTATATATAGTTATTAAAGCAGGCTATATAATATAGTTTGCGAGAAGCGGATATACCATAGGAGTATAGAGATGAGAAAGAGTGCGCTTGGGTGTTCATTTTTTGGTTCATTATTGTTGTATTCAGGCATCATTGGTCCGATAATTTTTTTTACAGTAGGATGCAGTTCAGGAAATAATGGTGTAACTAGCTTGTCCAGAAGAGATTATCTGCCGGAATTTTATGATAGCGGTATGGTATTGGGAGGTACCGGTTCAGATAGTTCGGAGTTGTTCGTTCGTGCAGAGTGGCCAGATAGTGCCGAGGCTGTTCGTGCTGTAAAATCTTCAAGTCAAAGGACTTATGAGCGTTCTCATTATTATGTGCGAACCAGTACGCACGGGCGACCTTACGATAATTTCAGCTATCGTATTGTCACTACAGATGTTAAATGAAATTAATTTAACAATTTTTTGTTAATAAATGTTTGAATTTCAATTAAGCCAAGCTATAATAAATAGTTAAGTTAACTGAAAGTTAATGACGATATAGACTCTGCAATCCTGGAATGCCAGTGCAGAGAAGTGAATATGACAGAAATCCTGAAAAAGGCGAAAAAAGTCTTGCCGGGAGAGTGCCAGAGTAATATACTGGCACAGGTCAGCTTCATTTTGAAGGATAAGTCGTTCAGGGATGGTTAGTTAATAGTCTTGAATATTCAAGCGAATATCAGGAGTTACTGGGTATATTGTACTATTGCTTATTGGAGACCGTTCGATATGGCAACTATAACCAAAAAAGAACTTATCGACCAAATTTCAGAGAGAACCGGCACCAAGCGAGTTGTTGTGAAGAAGATCATACAACAGTTCCTTGATGATGTGATAGACGAGTTATCTCGCGATAACCGTCTGGAGTTTCGTGATTTTGGCGTGTTTGAGACCAAACACCGCGCTGCACGAGTAGCACAGAATCCCAAGACCCTTGAGAGGGTGCAGGTTCCTCCGAAGCGTACAGTTAAGTTCAAAGTAGGCCGCCTCATGAAGCAGAAACTTCAGGAAGTAGATCTTCGTGAAGCAGCAGAGTTAGAGAAGAAGCTGGCAAGCGAAAATCAGGGTCAGTAAGATCAACTGTTCCCGGTAATTCCAAGAGATAAAAACAAACAGTCCGGCCCCTGCAAGGGGGTCAGGCTGTTTATTTGTTTTTTGGTAAAGTCATTTTAAGAAATGGTTTAGGTATAAGCCAGTTCTATTTTTTTTCATTTCTATTTTATCAGGTTCATATCGGTCGAAAAAGGCTTTTTTGCATGTATAAATCGGTATGGTTTTATTTTATTTGTCACATCTGATATTTCTAGTGGAAATTGCTCTGGGTTTAAGATAGAATTGTTTCTGGTATGGGTTGTGATTGCAGTTCTGCAACGGAACTGTTGAATCAGGCTTGAGTTACTACAGAGTTTTGCAGGAGCAACCTCATGGCGCAGGGCGTCGTTAAGTGGTTTAATAACAAGAAGGGCTTTGGATTTATTCAGGGCCTGGATAACGGACCGGACATCTTTGTTCACTTTAGTGAAATAAAGGGTGATGGATTTAAGAAACTTCACGAAGGTGATATGGTGAATTTTGATCAGGCGCAGGGCGAGATGGGTCCCAAGGCCGTAAATATAATCAAGGTTGAGCCAGCCGTAAGTGAAGAGAGTTGAGTCTTTTAAGCCGACCTCCGAATATCAGATTTAGAGCAAAAGTCCGGCATTAAGATATTATTGCCGGTGTGTGTATTTCTGTAGCTGTTCTTATTTTCCCTGTTTGTTATTCAGAAAGATGTATTATTATCAGGGTTTACCTGTTTCTATGCCGAGGGTATTAATGGCTGACAGGCCGGTAAAAATATTTATTTGTGCAGCAGAGGTAAGCGGCGATCATCATGCAGCGCGGCTGATGCGTCAGTTTGCCCGCGATGGCAAGCAAGTGAGCTGGACAGGCTTAGGTGGTCCAGCGATAAAGTCGGCCGGTGCTGTTATGCTCGACGACCTGGTAAGCCGCAGTGCTATGCTTATAAACGCTCTGGGTCAGGTAGCATATTATTGGAAGCTGCTGGGGCGGGTTAAGCAGCATCTAATTGCAGAGAAGCCAGATCTGGTAATAACGGTAGATTCACCGGCGTGGAATATTCATATAGCCAAAGTTGCCAAAAGACTTGGCATTCCAGTAATGCAATATGTAGCACCGCAATTATGGGCCTGGGCACCCTGGCGAGCGAGTAAATGGCGAAAGAATGCCGATGCTATAGCCTGTATATTGCCTTTTGAGCCGGCGTGGTTTGCGGGCAGGGGTATAAAGGCGGAGTTTGTGGGTCATCCTATATTTGATGATCGGTCTGAATATGTTCCCACCGATGAGATAGTTGAACGAGATAAGTTTCGCCGGGTAGTGGCATTGTTACCCGGTTCACGAAAGCAGGAGATAGATAAGCTCTGGCCTGCAATGCTTAGAATAGCTCTTGAGATGCAGCGTCAGAATAAAGATCTGAAATTTATTACCGCCGCGCCAGATGAAGGTGTAGCCGCAGTTTTGAGATCTTCTATACCTGTTGATTTAGATATTGAAATATGTATAGGTGGTCTGATCGAGGCTACTGCGCGTGCCCAGCTGGCGATAATAGCTTCTGGTACGGCTACATTGGAAACGGCTGTCGCCGGCTGTCCGATGATAGTTATCTATCATGTTCCCAACTGGCAATGGCAGATGGTTGGCCGTCATATACTAACGGTCAGTCATATATCTTTGGTAAATATACTGGCCGGAAAAGAGCTTGTTCCGGAATATGTTCCATTTAATGACCGGGTTGGTCCGGTAGCTGCCAAAGCGATGGAATTGCTGGATTCGCCTGATCGGTTGGCCGATCTTCGTCGGGAACTGACAGAGCTGACCAGGCCGCTGGCACAAAATAAAGCATCAGAGAATGTTGCGGCAATGGCCTATAAGATTCTGGGAAATCGGCATTGAATAGCGATAAAAAATATATTATTTGCCAGTCTCCAGATAAATACAAAAAAAGTTGGATAATACGATTATGGAAGAAGTAAAGTTTTTCATCAGTACCTTTATACAGATGTTCGCCTTGCTGAGCCCGTTTGGAGTGGCGGTATTTTTTCTGGCCAACACCTCAAATTTTGATCCGCTGGCTCGTCGTCAGACGGCGAAGCTGGCGATAATCACAATCACGATTGCGACCTTCCTGGTTTTTCTGGTTGGTAATATGTTCCTTGAGCTATTTGGCATTACACTTGATGCCTTTCGAATTGGAACAGGTACGATCATGATGTTGAATTCAATTTCGATAGTACGGGGTACGAAGTTTTATGAGGTGAATGCCTCAACTCCAGCAGATTTTGCTATTGTTCCTTATGCTATTCCCTTTGTGGTAGGTCCTGGCATAATAGGTTATCTAATCGTATTAAGCGTGCAGACGGTGGGTACCTACGAATCGTTTGTGGTGCTGTTGGCTTTAAGTATAGTAATAGGAACGATAGCGTTGCTGCTTTTGAATAGTGATGCATTTATGCGAATTATGGGCAAGCGGGTAATGGCAGTGATCGACCGATTATTTGGCCTGATCTATTGCTGTATGGCCGCTCAGGTTATTTTTGATGGTATCAGGAATTATTTTATCAAGTAAGCAATTTTAGTACAGTCTGAATGGTTAGTTTTGGACTGCATGTATCAGGTGGAGGTATAATGTCTTACGAGCAGGATAATAACAGTGTGAATAATGTTCCCAGTGCTGCCCCGGTGTATATTCCGGTGAACAAGAAGTCATGCCGGGTGGGCGGTTCCTTTTTTGGCCGTTTTTTCCGGGGGTTATATAAGTTATTTATAGTCTCACTTGTAGTCTTTGGCTTATTGTTGTTGGGTACAATTGTAATGTATATGTCAGGAGCAATGGTATCAAGTCAGTTAATAGAGCCTGGTGATAAGTTCAATCGAATAGCTGTAATCGACCTGGAAGGCATTATTGATATGGACAATGCTTCAGGCTTTTCTCGCCTGCTAAAGACGGCCGCTCAGGATGAGACAGTTAAGGGAGTGATAATATCAGTTAACAGTCCCGGCGGAATGGTGGTCCCATCTGATATGATGGCGCATGGGCTGGCCAGGTTTCGCGAGATAAGCGGTAAGCCGGTATTTGTCTCGGTGCAGCAAATATCAGCCAGCGGTGCATATTGGGCGACTGCCGCCTGCGACCGAATATTTGCCCAGATGAACTCTATGGTGGGCAGTATAGGTGTAATATATAATGGATTTGTGGTAAAAGATACGCTGGATAAAGTTGGCATATCTCCCATAACGGTAAAGTCGTCTCGCTCGGATATGAAAGATAAAGGCTCAATGTTCCGTATGCCAACCGAGCTGGAGCTGGCAGATATTCAGGCGGATATAGACAGGGTGCATGACCGTTTTATAGATGTGGTAGCCAGCGGTCGCAAGTTAAGCCGGACAATGGTAATTGGCTATGCAACCGGTGATGTATTTGATGGTCAGGAAGCGGTTAATGCCGGTCTTATCGATGAGATCGGTTATCTGGACGATGTTATAATATCTCTGAGTGCCCGGCTGAATATTGACAAGCCGCAGGTATTCAGAATGGCACCGGCTGAATCGCTGCGTGATCTGCTGCTGGAGGCCAGAGCCACTCTGAGCGATCCGCTGGATTTTCACAGCCAATATCTGCAACTGGCAACTACCCCGCGTATGCAGGTGCTATGGCTGGGTAATTGATGGTTAGTTAAAGCTTTATTTGGTGTCAGAAAAGGTTATTTATCTAATGCAGAGACGCAGTAAGATGTGTCTCTGCATTTCATTTTAAGTCAGTTTTTTGCAGGAGATGCATTTTGGCGTGCCTCCGGAAGAGTGTTTTGCTATCTGTGCTGGGCCTACCTTTTGGGTTTGTGGTTTATATTTCATGAGTATTAACTGGTATAATGCAACAGTTTTTGCTGGTAGTACCAATCCAGGTATTGTTTTAATGTGAAAGTGGCTTCTTTACTTTATAAAAGCGTATTTATGGTCCGCATAATTATTTTACTGTCCGATATGATTTTACTATCTGGCTGGATATATTGGGAAAAACGCATAAAAAAAGGCTTTATTAAAAATCTTGACAAATAATTTTTTTTGTTCTTAACCCGTCTTGTTGGCTTTCCGATTGGTCATACATAATCAGTTAATAAAAAGCTCTGTTAGAGTTTTTTACGGTTTAAGTAAGAAGAAAAGTTAATGAAGAAATATTAGAATTAATCAGGATCAGTCGGAGCATAAAATGCACAAAGAAAGCAACTCACCAAACAAAAGAAGAGATAAGAGAGTAAGGTTTTTTTGGCCGGTATGGGTCGGTCATGAGCGAGAAGTAAACGATGTTATGTATCGCGGTAAAGCAGTTGACCTTACAAAGCAGGTGGTTGCGATAACGGTTCCAGATACAACCCCGGTAAGAGTGGGCGAGTCTTTACTGACCAGATTCAGTTTTCCCAAAGGTGATACCAATATGTTCGATATGGGCGATTATAAGGGCTGGAGCGAGGTTGTTCGTGTTGAAAATGATCTGCACGGCAATAAGCGTGTAGCGCTCAGGCTAAAAAGTCCGATCAAAGAAGAATATTACAGTCAGCCAGCCTGACATCCGGTTTTGCAGCCTGTGTTCTTATGGTGTTATTTATCTGAGAGAGCATAGAACTGCATCGGTATAGCGGGTCTGAAAGTCCTGCTGCTAATGGACCAAACTCCATTCGTTCTTTTCATAAAACTGACAGACCATAATACGGCTGTCAGTTTTTTTATTTTGGCAGGCAGAGGTGTGGTATAACTTTCGGTTGACAGTAAGTGTTATGGCATTTAGAATGGCCGATTGTGTAAGTTATTGACTTTTATTGAAACTTCTGGCAGGAAGACAGCTATTATGAACGAAGAAGATTTTTGCATATTACCAACAGTTAATCGGGCGGCTGCTATAGTTATCCCCAAACAGGCAATGCTCGACTGGTTAAATACAACCCCGGCTAAGCTGGACCCATCTTATACAATAGAGGTAATGCAGGCTGAAAATACCAGTGTGTTCCTTCTTTCAGAATTTGAAGATCAGGCCGATGTATTGGCCTGGTTCAAGAAAGACTGCAAAGATGCTCTTACCGAGCTGTTAATGGGCTGGTGTACCGATATTGAATGTTGGCCTGAGCTGAACTGGAAGACCTTTGAGAAGTTCTTTGAGGTTCGGATCGAAACCCTGGTCTTTGATATGGGAGATGGCAAGGTACTTCATGATGACATAGATGAAGATGACCTTGACGATGAAGACGAGGAGTCAGAGGACGAATAAAAAAAGCCCGGACAGTGATTACTGTTCGGGCTTTTTAGTTTTTTCAGAGAACAACAGGGCTTTTATTTTTTGCCGGTGATAAATTTTTCGATACGGTCAATGCCTTTATCGATCAATTCCATACTGGTGGCAAAGCTCAGTCGGATATTGCGGTCGCAGCCAAAGCCGCCGCCGGGCACGCAGGCAACGCCGGCTTCTTCGAGAAGTTTATTACAGAATTCGACAGAGTCTTTAACGCCGATCTTTTCATAAGTAGCTGACACATCGGGAAATGCATAGAAAGCACCGGTCGGTTCGGCACAGGTTACGCCCTCAATGGCATTTAATCTTTTGCAGATATGAGAAGCCCTTTTAGCAAATTCGGCATGCATTTTAGCAATTTCTTCCTGCCCTTTTTGCAGAGCATCGACGGAGGCGAGCTGGCAGAAAGTAGCCGGTCCAGAGGTCATGTGTCCCTGCATATCGTCGATGGCTTTAGCGGCGTCCTTAGGAGCAGCGACATAGCCAACACGCCAGCCGGTCATAGAATAAGCCTTGCTGAGACCATTAACCGTTAAGGTCTGCTCGTAGAGTTCGGGGCAAACAGAAGCAAAGCTCCTGAATTCCATATCTCCATATACCAGCTCTTCATAAATTTCATCACTGAGAATGACTACCTTGGTTCCCTTGAGCACATCGCCCAAAGCTCTCATTTCTTCGGCTGTATAACTGAACCCGCCTGGGTTACTGGGGGAATTGAAGATGAGCATAGCGGTTTTGGGTGTAATGGCCGCCTTTAATATCTCAGGGGTAAGTTTATATTCATTTTCCGGCTTAGTTTCAACAATGACCGGCACACCGCCCACCAATTTGACCATTTCTGGGTAGCTTACCCAGTATGGCGTTGGAATAAGCACTTCATCGCCCGGGTCAACTACAGCGTGAATGCCCATATATACAGCGTGTTTTGCTCCGCAGGCGACTACGATCTGGTTAGGCTCATAGCTTAAGCCGTTATCGTCTTTGAGTTTACGGGCGATCTCCTTGCGAAGTCCTAAATCGCCAGATGCCGGGAGGTATTTGGTGCGCCCAGCATGCAGGTATTTAACTGCCGCTTCGGTGATAAATGAAGGGGTATCGAAGTCTGGTTCTCCAGCTCCAAAGCTCACTACATCAACCCCCTGCGCCTGCAATTGCTTAGCACGGGCGGTGACAGCCATAGTTACTGATGGTGATACCGATGCGGCATTTCTGCTGATCTTCATTGATTGTCCTCTGTTAGAATTATTATTTCAGATTATAATTTTAAAGCAATCAGCATTGTAGCAATTGACAGTCATTTGTCAATCAATCATCAGGCTTGTTTGGGATTGTTTAGCAGCTTATCATCGATTGAATATGCTTATTTGTATTTGGAGAAGAAAAACTATTTTCGCTTGAATAACTATGTTCAAAATGACATAATACAAGATACAACTTAATGATTGTACCGTTTTGGACATTTCAGTGAAAACCGCAAGAATTCTATTGAAGAAATGTCGGACAACGGCACTCTCAGAAACCCTGCTTGTTAACAGAGGTTGCTGAGGGTGCTATGTTTGGCGTGTTTCTTCAGGGCTTTTGCGGGCCTTCACTGAGCATGACGGCGTAGCGCCCTGAGTTATCTCTGTTTTTTTGTGCGCTATGTCGGGTGATAGGCGTTTGTTACAATGATAATACTTTATCGGATGGGCGTATTTTTCTTTATTTGGTATAATATGATATAGATATGTAATAAAAGTTTCGGGCGAATATATTTTGGCTGGAGGTGCAGTGCGTAGTGGTTGGAGTAATCTCATAATAAACGCATTAGCCGTGCTGCGTAAGCACCTTTATTTTTGTGAAGCTATAAAATGTCTGGGTAAGATACATTCCGGCGTTGGGCCGGTTTGATATATAATGGTTCGTTTTTAAGGAGATTATGAATGTGTAGTTTGAGGAGTGCGGGTTTATTTACATTATTGCTTGTCCTGTTGAGCAGTGTTTCTATGGGTTATTGTTATAAGGTTGTTGATGTTACCTGCGGTGAATATCATTCTTTATTGCTGATGGAAAATGGCTCGTTATGGTCTTGCGGCAGTGTCAGCCAGTTAAATCTGGGGACAGATGATGTAACCGCTAACAGTCCCTTTCCCGTTCGGGTTGAGGGCGAGAACGGTACTGGTTATCTGACTGGCATTGTGAGTGTTGATGCCGGGTGGTATCACTCACTTGCTTGCGATGAACTTGGCAGGGTCTGGGCGTGGGGAACAGATACTAACGGTCAGCTTGGCAATGGTACGGCGGGCAATTCAGTTTTTCCGCAGCGGGTCAGATCAGTTGATGGCAGCGGATATCTGACAGATATTGTTTATGTTTCTGCCGGGCGCAGCGGAACACATTCGCTGGCTGTGACAGGTGATGGCTTTGTATATGGCTGGGGTAATAATGGTAGTGGTCAGTGCGGCATAGGGCAAGCAGGTGGTAGCCTGCAATTACCGAAACAGGTTCGCAAGACAGGCGGAGCTTTATTAACCGGCATAAAGGAAGTAAATGCCGGAGTAAGTCACTCACTGGCCTTAGATAATAATGGTGGTGTCTGGGAATTTGGCTCAACCAGAGGTTCGCTGGCAACGCTGGTATCTGGTTTACCGGAAATTGTCCAGTTAGCGACTTGCGGTCATTCACTGGCATTAGATGTTAATGGTAATGTCTGGTGCTGGACCAGCGGTACACCGACAAAGGTTACTGATGGTGAGATGAATACTGTTTCTGGCTATCTGGAGAATATAAAGGAGATATCCGCCAGTCTGAACTTTAGTGTAGCAGTTGATAATAATGGTTTTGTCTGGAGTTGGTTTCATGCTGGTGCTCCGGCAAAAGTAACCGCCGGTCAGATGGCAGCTTCAAGCGGCTATCTGGAAAATATTGATAAGATAGATGCCGGTTATTTTAATTTTCAGTTAGCTGTTGATGCTGGTGGTAATGTCTGGAGTTGGGGATCTAATTCATACGGGGAATTGGGCGTGGGTGATACAGAGAGTAAAGCTGAGCCGACCCGGGTTGAATGCGTCCAGAGTAATTTAGTGCTTACGATAGAGCCATCCATCAGCAGCGGCTGTCTGACACCGCAAGATAGTCTGAGTTATACCGTATGCCTGACCAATGATGAAGATATGGACTTTGAAGATGTGGAAATCATCTTGCATCTGGATCAGGGCCTGAACTATCCTGAGGGAGCATATTATATTGATGCAAGCATGGAGCCGGTACAGCCGGACCCGCGTTATGATGATGATAATCATACCATAACCATCCGGATGGGCAACGGCAGTGGTCTGCTGGAGGCGGGAGAGCAATATTGTGAAGAGTTCTATTTCGAGGTAAACAGCTATGCACAGCCGGGCATGTCATTACTGACCCGGGCCGAACTGGCTGTGGGTGAGCGAACCTCATCAGTTCTGGCCGAAAACTCTGTCTGCTGCTGGGGAGATTATAATACAATTTTCGTAGATCAGTACGCTACGGGAGCCGATACCGGCCTGAACTGGGCTGATGCGTATAGCGGGACCGAAGGCCTGAGCAAGGCACTGTACAGAGCGACGCATTCAAGCTGCGCCGGGCCTTATACGATCTATATAGCCAGCGGAAATTACTTCCCCGGAACGCAGGAAGATGACAGCTTTGTTTTGCCGGAAGGCACGGAAATATACGGCGGCTTCCCGACTGGTGGCTGTGATTTTACGGCGAGGAATCCGAAGGTTTATGAAGCACTGCTAACTGGTCAGGTTGATGATGACTTATTGTCAGAAATTGATAATGTTGTGACAATGGGCCATAATACGCTGCTCGACGGTGTGGCGATTGCCAGAGCAAAAGAATGCGGCATATTCGGCAATACGGTTAATTTCTCTATTAAGAACTGTACTATAGCTGATAATGAGCGTTATGGTGTTTACGCCCTCAATGGCAATGTAACCATAGAACGCTGCAAGATAAAGGAAAATGATTGGGATGGTATCTACCATAGCGGAACGGGCTTTACCCTTGATGTAATGAATTCGTGGGTAATGAGAAATGGCAGGTATGGTATTTATACCTATGAATCAAACCTTCTTGCCAAAAACTCTATTGTTTCAGAAAGTGATATGAAGGAAGAGGGCAGTGATGGTATATTTATCGTTAATCCGACCAATCCTCCGATACTTTATAATAACACGATTGCCAATAACAAAAGTGCGGGGATATTCTTCTCGGATAATGGAACCATTGAAGACCCCAATGATTATCCTGATATAAAGAATTGTATTATCTATTATAACAATGCAGGTGGTAATCAGCTTAATGGCCTGAATGCTAACAATGTAGCTTCTTATAGTTGCATACAAAATTGTAGCCCGGTTAATAACAATATCAATGCTTCTCCTTTGTTCGCCTATCCAGCCAGTGCTGTCGGTGAGCCAGACCCCAATAATTACCGATTATCTGCGGTTTCTCCACTAAAAGATATGGGTTGCCCAACACTCGATTATAGTGGTCAGACTGATTATGATAATGAAGAAAGAGTCTCTGGTCTGGGGGTTGAGATCGGTGCGGATGAATTACATTTCTGCTCAGGAGTAGAAACAAAGGCAGATATCTCAAATGATCTTGATATAAATAAAGATGGTATTGTAAATATGCTGGAGTATCAATATATTGCTAAAGCATGGCTGAGTCATGACCCCAATGATCCGCTCTGGCTTGCAGACCCTAATATGCTTAATATGGAATATGTTCACCCGGTACTCGGCCCGGCATGTTATGCTCTGGCGTGGAATCCGGTTTGTAATTTTGACAATACCGGTGACAGTCAATATAATATCGACATTGCCGATCTGATTGCATTTTTGGAAGATAGCTGGCTTTGGCAGGCCTGCTGGTATGAGCCTTATAATTCTAGTTCTACAACAATGATGGCGACTATGGCAATTTCCTCTGAGCCTGAGTCAGAACCGATGCTGTTTTCAAGGTTCAGTTCCGGCAGTATTACCACATTGGCAAGAACGACATCTAAAATACTGTTTGTCGAAGAGCCTGTTATTGAGGAAGAAGTAAATCCCTATGCTCAAATGACTAATTCAGAATTAGCTCTATTTGTTAAAGATATTCAGGAGTTAAAAGCTCTGGTTAATGAACAGGCCCAAAGCGATAGTGAAGATAGTGAAGATTTAACGGATCTGATGTTATTTTTTGATGAAATCCTTGCAGATATTCAGGAAACACTGCAAAAATAGTATTTAACACTTAATTAACCTGTCATCATTTGCTAGAATGATGGCAGGTTAATGTTATATCAGGAGAATGGCGATGAAAAAGATAGTATGGTTAGTAATAATGTGTTTTATGAGTGCAGCAAATGCAGGCGTTCTTGATGATGGCAAATTAACGGCTGGGGAATATGGATTCTCTGTTGAAATTGGGGATAAAAATTCACTTGTTGTTGATGGGGGGGGATCAAATAGCATAACAATGAATAATTATAGTCATCTTGAAATTCTATCAACTTCTATGCCACTTGCAAGTGGGACAAAAGGTGTCTGGTCAATTGACTTGTTAGACAACAGTTCTCTAACTTTTTCAGGAGGAGCAACAAATGTAATTGCCATTAGAGACAACTCAACCGCATTGATAACTGGCGGGCAGATAAATATTATTGCCAGTTATCAAGTTGTTAATAATAACAATCATCACATCACAATAGTTTGTCAGAAAGACTACCGTCTGGCATATGAGAATAATATTCCAAAGATAATGTATGGCAACTGGCTTGATGGCACGCCGTTTGAAATAAACTTTAGCAATAAGATGAATTATGGTTATAACCCGGTTTTCGATAATATCAAAATCATTCCCGAACCAGCTTCAATGCTTCTGCTTGGTCTGGGTAGTGTGCTGATAAAGAAACGCCGCAGACAGTAACAAATCAATAAACTCAAGCCGGATTCAAACTCCGGCTTTTTTATTACCCGAGCAAAGCGAGTTGGGCCGCCGGACCTTCCGGCTGGGTGTTGATGAAGTTCATTTCTGTTCAGGAGAAGAAACAAAGGCAGATATCTCAAATGATCTTGATATGAATAAAGATGGCATTATAAATATGCTGGAGTATCAATATATTGCCAAAGCGTGGCTGGGCCATGACCCTAATGACCCGCTCTGGCTTGCAGACCCTAATATGCTTAATATGGAATATGTTCACCCGGTACTCGGCCCGGCATGTTATGCTCTGGCATGGAATCCGGATTGTAATTATGATAATACCGGCGACAGTCAATATAATATCGACATTGCCGATCTGATTGTTTTCCTGGAAGATGGCTGGCTGTGGCAGGCCTGCTGGTATGAACCTTATAATTCAAGTTCTGCGACAATGATGACGACTATGGCAATGTTGCCCGAGCCGGAAATTAAAACATTGTCATTAGGTAGAGCGAGTTCAGATAATATTACTACTCTGGCAAGAACTACCTCTAAGCTGTTATATGTGGAAGAGCCAGAATTGGAAGATGTGAGCCCATATGCTTACATGTCAAATTCAGAACTGGCAGAGTTTGTCAGGGATATAAAAGACCTGAAAGATATAGTACAGTTGCAAGCTGACTCTGACGGTGAAGATAGCGAAGATATAACGGAAATACTGTTATTCTTCGATGATATTTTGTTGGAAGTAAAAGATTATCTGACGGAACAGAAAGAATAGTTTACAATTACCTGCCGTCATTTAGTATAATGGCGGCAGGTAATGTATTTTAATATTGGAGAAAGTAATGATAAAGTGTTTATGTATATTAATATGTTTATTATCAGTTCCTTGCATATCCAGCGGTGCGATAATAGATAGTGATGTCGCCAATGATGGATATTTAGTCGCAGGTGAATATGAATATGGCGATGTGCAAGTTACAGAAAATAGTGTGCTAACTGTAAATGGTGGCGGTGCATTTGGAGTACTTGCGAAGAATTACAGTCATATAGAGATAAAATCAACATCATTACCTTTAAGCGGCGACATCAACGGTGGAGGTGTCTGGTCGATTTATATGAATGACTATAGCACGCTTAATTTTTCCGGCGGTGCAACGAATTTAATTACTACGAAGAAGAATTCTATGGTCTATCTTTCCGGCGGACAGATAAAATTAATTGCCAGTCAGCAGAAAGTTACACCGAACAACGAGCATATTATTATCGATTGCCGTGAACATAATTGGTTGTGGGAAAACGGCCAGAAAAGCGGTATTTCCGGTAAATGGTGGGATGGAACGGAATTTACCATAAACTTTATTGATGATGATTTTGGTTTTTTCCCTGCTACATTCAATAATATTAAAGTTTTACCCGAACCAGCATCAATGCTTCTGCTTGGTCTGGGTGGTGTGCTGATAAAGAAACGCCGCAGATAGAACAGTTTTACTGACCAGTAAGAAAATTGCCAGTTCTTCTGGGTATTTACACAATCATCAGGCTTGTTTTGCCCATCTTCTGGCGGATTCGAGGGTGTTTAGCATTAGCATGGTGATGGTCATTGGTCCTACGCCGCCTGGTACTGGTGTGATGGCGGAGGCTACTTCGCAGACGGAGGCGAAATCTACATCGCCGACTAAAATGCGTTTTCCTTCTGGAGTACGGCCGGTTTCATTAACGCCGACATCGATGACAACGGCACCAGGTTTGACCATATCGCCAGTGACGGCATTAGGCACTCCGGCAGCGACAATGAGAATGTCAGCTCTTCTGGTATGACTGGCAATGTCTTTGGTTCTGGTATGGCAGACAGTGACAGTGGCATTAGCCCCAGCGGCTTTTTGGAGGAGCATATTGGCGATAGGTTTTCCGACGATATTACTTCTTCCGACAACGACGACTTCGGCACCGTCAGTATTAACACCGCTGCGAATCAGCATTTGCTGTACGCCGTATGGTGTGCAGGGTAAAAAGGCCGGCTGCCCGACAACCATGCGTCCGACATTAACCGGGTGGAAGCCATCGACATCTTTGTCGGGGTCAATAGCGTATAAGACTTTATTTTCATCAATATGTTTTGGGAGCGGCAATTGAACGAGAATGCCATGAATTTTTTCGTCTTTATTATATTTGTCGATAAGGGAGAGTAGTTCATCCTGGCTTATCTGTCCGGAGACTGTTTCCTGTATGGAATGAAAGCCAAGTTCGTGTGCTGCCTGCTGCTTGGCGCGTACATAGCTTTGTGAGGCCGGGTTTTCGCCAACGAGAATTGTAACGAGTCCCGGCTTAATACCGCAGGCGGCCTGAAGTTCGGTAACGCCCTGGCTTATTTCGGCTCGTATTTCTGCTGCAATATCTTTGCCTTTAATCAATCTGGCTGTCATATTATTCCTGCTCGCTCTTTTTCTGCTGTTCTTTTTTACGCAGTGCATCAACCCGGTCACGGGCATCCTGGTAATTATAATCTAGCTGAGTAACTTTTCGATAGCTGGTGAGAGCTTCGGCGTCGTTACCATCGGCTTCATAGGCGCGTCCCAGATTGTAAAGGAGCTCTTTGGCCATAGCGCCTTCTTTGCTCTCGACATTATCAAATGCTTCCTGGAACGACTCAATGGCATCGGTGTACCATTTTTTATAGAAGAAGCACTGTCCGATATGGCTGAGAGAGCCGGTGCGGAAACGAGGGTCGCCACGAGATTCCTGGAAAAGAGGGATTGCTTCGTCGAAGCGTTTGGCCTTTAGATATCTCTTACCCAGCTCAAATTTATATCTGCGGTCGGTAGGGTGATTTTCGACGCATTCCTGATAATGCTTTAATTCAAACTCGTGCATTTCAATTGCCAGACTCTTGAGTTTCTGAGCATATTCAGTATTTTGCGGTTCGTTTTTCATTGCATCCTGCAGTTCTCGTATCTGGCGTTTGAACTGGCGCAATTTTATTTCATTGGCTCGTTGTTTGTAGAAGAACTGACTTAATGCATTGTAAGCGGATTCGAGCACTTCAATGGCAATTTTTTCATTTTCGTAGGTGTCAGTAGCGCAAAGGGCGGTAACATATTTATCAATATTACGCTGGTCGGTTGGGTTTTCATTGTATTCGAGTCTGGCTGTTGCGATAGAGCGGCGATGAACATCTTCATTGCTTAGTAATGATTGTTCAGCGTGCAATTGCTCCTGGTCGGCGCGATCTTTAATACTGTCTCGGAAATCGCCGTCGCCATCATATTTACCCTTCTGCATGGTGGCTTTGGCCGAGAGGTCTCTGAGTGTGTCTCTCAGATTAGAGTCTTTGGGCTTTAGTCGGCATGCCATCTGACACGCCTGTTCAGCGCGTTTGAATGATTCGAGTTTCTGGTAGAGGTCCATCAGCAGGAGGTACATTTTAACATCTGGCTTTGTGCTCTTAACGCAACTGTCTAACAATAAATCGCACATCCAGTGACAGACATCCTGAAACCCAGCTTCGAGAGAAGCTTTACAGAAGTCAGCCATGTGGTCAGCATTTTCAGAGTCTTTGCTCAGTAGATATTCGGCCTTAAGCATGGCGTCACGAGGACTTTTGCCGGGGTTCTTTTTATATTTGGAGCCATCGCCAAAGCCGGACTTTTTACCGCCGGAGGCACTGCGTCGTAAAGACATTTCGCGCAGTTTAATGTGTCCCTCTTCCAGAGCCGTCGGCCAGAAACTCAGTCCATCGAGATATAACTCTATGGCATAGTCATAGTTCAGGGAAAAGGCAACCTTTTCCGCCTTACTGAAAAACTCTCTGGCACGCCTTTTGAGTTCTTCTGGCACTTCATATACATTTACTTCTGGCATAATAATAATACACTTTCCAGAGTATCGCGTTAATATTGTTCCACTCAGGCCGGCTGATAACCAGCGAGAGAGAATCCAGAAGGCGGGTGCTACTCTTGTGATAAAGAGCATGCATTAAAAAGCAAGCACCTTGTCTGGATTCTAACTTCTTGTCCAAAAAAAGATTAAAACAGGCTGGCTAACTAAGACAGTCTGTTTGGATAATCTGATAAAATATCGTTTGCTCTATTTAGAACAGCCTAGTATAGCATATCATATCAATATGTCAATCCAGCATTTAACACACATTTGCACATATTTTACACTAGTTTGGGGTAAGTAAGTCTGTTTGTTTTGTTCGGGGTTGACAGCTGGGTTTTATTGCACTTTTAAAATAAAAATGCCGGCCCGATATATAAGGATCAGGCCGGCATTTATTCGCGATTAACTTATTGATATTACAGGCTGCGACGACGCACCAGGCCAGCGAGTGCTGTACCTGCACCACTTAGCAGAACTGCACCTGGAGCTGGTACTGCCGGGGCGGGCATCTCGCCACCAGTGCTATCCTCTATTGGGCTCTGGCTCAGGCAAACGGTAAGTTTAGACTGGCAGATCTTAACCCAGTCTTCAGAGTCGAAGAGAAAGTTTGAAACAAATTTCAGTTCAGCTGTCACTTCCATATCAGTACCGGCTGATATAGAAGAGAAAATCTGATCTAATATTACCTGCTTGCCATCTTCAAAATATGAGCCCAGGTCGAATGATGTTGTCTCACTGCACGAGAGCAGGCAGCCAGCTTTGAGATTTCCGAGATAAGTGTTCATGAAATAAACACTTACGCGGTCGTCGCCTTCGAGGAAGTTATTTACACCTTGAGATGTGATCGTTAGTGAAGCACCGTGAACGGCATCGACTTTGTAGCCTGACGGGGTGTTTATGGTGTGTACCCAGCTAACGGAATCTGTCCGGTCGCAGCGGTCAGCGATCAGTTTTTCGCCAACACTGGTATAATCAACCAGTTTTGAGTCACATGCCGGGAGGTTATTGGTTGGACAAGCACAAGCAATACCGCTTATTGCAGATATGATAAAAGCAAAAATCATTTTCCTCATTTGGTTCTCTCTCCTGCCTCTGGGGCGTTTTTCTTTTGTCTCTCTTTGTTGTCTGACTGCTAAATCATAGCTATGTCAGAGTCTTGTAAGTTTACTACAATAAAGAGATGCGGGCAAGTGACTTTAGGCTTTTTATCAGATAAAAAGCCTTTTGTTTTTGAGTGTAAGTTATATAAGAGGAATAAGTTACCTATAATTACGGTGATAAGCGGTCCATTGATCGGACAGGAATCTCAGGGAGGGATACTGAAAGTCTGACTGTCCCTTTTTTAAGGTTGTTAAAAGGAGTTGGTGTAAAAAAAAAGACGCATAATTATGCGTCTTTACAAGGTTTAAGAGAATTGTATGTGGGCGGATCATAGTTCTTCCAGTTTGGCAGTAAATTCTTTTATGAGCCAATCTGGTGTTGACGCCCCGGCGGTAACGCCAGCGGTTTGTTTGCCGGCGACATATTCGGGCTTGAATTCATTCCAGCCTTGCAGGTGATAGGTTTCAACGCCGTGTCTGCGACACAATTCGGCAAGTTCGCCGGTATTGGCACTATGACGCGAGCCGAGTACGAACATAACATCTACTATGCCGCATAGTTCTACGGCAGAGGCCTGCCGGCGTGCGGTTTCTTTGCAGATGGTATTGACTATTTTCATTTCTTCATAACTGCGCATAGCCAGTTGGCCTACTACCTGTCCAAAATCTTCAGCGGAATGTGTGGTCTGAGAAACGACAGCTACTTTACCGCGTGCGGGAGCCTTGTCCAGATCGGCAACGCCGGCGACTACAGTGACCTGAGGGGCATAGCCGACAACTCCGCGAACTTCCGGATGGTCAGGGTCGCCGACAACGATTACCTGATAGCCTTGTTCGTACAGTTCGCTGACGAGATTTTGTACCCTTCTGACCAGTACGCAGGTAGCATCGACAAGATTGTAGCCGCATTGCCTGACCTCTTCGAGCAGTTCGGGGCGACAGCCATGACTGCGGATAAGCACATTAACCTGTTCAGGGGCAAGGGTTTGCTGCTCAGCCGTGCGAACCTGAGAGAGGTCGTCCACGACTTTGAGGCCATTGCCAGACAATCTTTCTACTACCTGATTATTGTGTATAAGGTGTCCCAGGCAATAAACATTGCGGTTTTCTTTTAATAAGGTTTCTGCGGTTTCAATTGCATGTTCTACACCAAAGCAGAAACCCATTTTTTTTGCTAAAATTACTTTCATTCTATGCCCAAATAGTGTTATTATAAGTGTTTACAGTTATTCTTTGCTGAGAATGCTCTGGCCAGCTTATGTGCAAAATTCGACGATGAACTTTTCCAGGCCGTCTTTTACAGTGCCCAGTCCGCTTTTACTGGCGTAGTCGATCTGTGTTAATCGCTGCAGTCCGGTAGCTATCTTTTTGCCCGGCATAGCTTTAACCAGCTTCATGAACGCCTCTTGATTATGCCATACCCCTGCGGCTCTGGGTATTTCATAGGGCGAGTGTTTTTGTGCATACATTAGTCTGCCGCTGTAGAGTTTACGGAAATACCAGGCGAATGCTCCGACGGCGGTAAATTCGGAATCGCGAGTCTTGCCCAGCATTTGGTCGAGCAGGTTAAGTGCCAGGCCGACATTTCCATTAGCCATGGCATCAATAACGCTGAAGGCATCGTATTGACGGTTATTGCCTACCAGCATTTCGATCTCTTTTTCGGTTATCTCTTTACTATTACCGCTGGAAAGATAAGCGGCGATCTTATCAACTTCATTTATGAGTTGGCCGGCACTGTCGCCAGTGAGTCCGATCAGTAGAGAAACGGCATCAGCTTTAAATTTCAGTCCATATTCGTTTTTGGCGTAATCGGTTATGAATCCTGGTAGTTCTTTGGCGGTAAGTTCTTCGTATTTTTGTACCCAGCCGATCTGTGCGGCTTTTTTCGCCAGTTTGGTAGTAGCCGGGAAGGTCTTGACCTGCATGAGCAAAATGCCGGTTTTTGATGGTTTTTCGAGATATGCTTCGAGCTTTTCACGATTAGCGGTAATGAATTTATCTGCTTCGTTGATAATAACCAGTCGATATTGCGAGAGGAACGGGAAAGTAAGCAGCTCATCGAGCACTTCGGGTAATGAGACCTTATCGCCGTCAAAGGAGGTGATAACAAGCTGCGGGTCATCGTCACCGACGACCATATCGGTAATAAAATGTGTCTGGTCAACCATTCTGCGTCGATCATTGCCGCAAAGAACGAAAACCGGATATATTTTATCGGGCTTATCTGCTTGTTGATTTTTTTTCGCCATTACTCTGCCTGTCTGATACTGATAAAGCTATACAAACAAGCCATTATATAAACAATAGTCGCCGGGGGCAACTGCCGAGATGTTATAAATAGATGTTTTGTATGTAAATATTTATTTTATTGGCACTTATGATATGCTTGGTTGTGGTTGGTCTTATAATGCCGCTGTACTATATATGCTGAAATGGTCACATGTTCAATCTGGGCGAGCTATGGGAGTCAGGCATATTAATAGGTTAATTGTAAAGCTGAAATAACGATCAGAACCGATAAATACCAGAGAAAAAATAAAAAAAATGTCACATTTATCATTTTGGGTCAATTAACTAATATGAGGCCCTGATCCAGGGTTTTATCACAAGAGAATCAAATGCGTGAACAGAACAGTACAAACGAAGAAAGATACAGCCTATTCCTGAAGTTATTCATGGAGCATCAGGGTCGGTTGTTAGGTCATATTTTAAGACTAATGCCGGACTATACAGTTGCAGAAGACATATTGCAGGAAACGGCATTGGTGTTATGGCAGAAGTTCGATACCTTTGAAGTTGACAGTAGTTTTATGGCCTGGGCCAGGCAGATCGCCAAGAATAAGGTACTTGACTATATAAAAAAAAGTAAGGTTCGAACTATAGTGCAATTTGATGTCGAGGTAATAGAGGCACTGGCAGCGGAAGAGCCGATAGCAAACGACAATCAGTATAGCTTAGCGTTGCAGGGTTGCATAGAGAGATTGGAAGATAAGAGTAAGCAGCTGATACGGCTGAGGTACATAAAGCGATTGAAGGTTAAAGAGATAGCCGGTCAGTTAGGTCTGACCCCAAACACATTGTCAAAATATATGTCGAGAGTTCATTGTATGCTCAGAAGATGTATAGAAGAAAAGATGACATTGCAGGGGGGTAGCCATGGCCAGTAATAAAGAGATCCGTATTCATGAGCTGGTATTTAAGTCAGTCGAAAGCCTGATAACAGAGGAAGAATGCCGGGAGCTTGAAGCAATAGTTCGCAATGATAAAGAGGCTGTGGCGATATATTCAGAATGTGTAAAGCTGAATATGAAGATGCTGTGTTTAAAGGAGCAGTTTTCCGGAACATCGGACATAATGCTGATCCTGCAGAAGACAGAAAGCGTGGACGGCACAGAAGAGATCGATGATGCATATTGTGATGTATTACATGCCCTTAGTGAAGAAGAGAATCTAGCACCTTCAGTGGAAGTGGCAGTTAAAGAGCCTGCGTCAGAGCCAGTGCTTGAAAAAGTCAGAACAGGTAATAAGCTCAATAAGTTGCACAAGGTCTATACTCGTCTGGTATCGCTTGCAGCGGTTCTGATGTTTTTGTTTATAGTTTATGCAAATATGTTCCCCACCCGGTACACAGCTGCGGTAGCAACAGTATCAGATCAGATCGATATAGTATGGGATAGTCAATCAAGAGAGCTGAAAAATAAAGACAGAATATATACAGGTCAGCCGCCATATATATTAAGAAATGGAATAGTAAAGATAAAATACGATCAGGGAGTAGATGTTCTGATCGAAGGGCCAGCAGAATTTGAGATAGACCGTGCCGGTGTATATCTTGAATATGGCAGGATATATAGTAGTGTTTCAGAGACTGGCTATGGTTTTACGATCTATAGTCGAGATACAAGATTTGTTGATCTGGGCACCGAATTTGGTGTTGAGGTTGACAGAAAGGGCCGTTCGGAACTGCATGTGGTAGATGGCAAGGTTCAGTTTTATGCCGGACCTGCAGGTAATGTTGTCAGTAAAACGGTGCGAGAGAATATGGCTTTGGGTTACAATTCTCAGTCAGGCACTGTAGAATCCATACAGTACAAAGGAGATGGGTTCGCTCGTGTTATTGACTCGGATTCTGGTATTATCTGGCGAGGCCAGAGCAGTCTTGACCTGGCTGATATAGTCGGTGGAGGTACAGGACTGGGCACAGGCAATCTCGGCAGTGGATTTGATCTGCGGACAGGCGAGTATGATCTTAATCCTACGATAGTGAATTTTCCGCGGATAGCATGTAAATATACTCAGGTGACTAAGAGCAGATATGTAGATGGTGTTTTTGTGCCAGATGGCAGCGAAGGTCCGGTAGTTATTAATTCTATGGGTCAGACCTACGACAAATTCAGCGATACTCAGGGTGATATTCGTATGGCTATAACTAATGGCCCGGCGATAAACGACAGGGTTAAATATCCATTGCGATATAAAAATGGTGCTGATTTCTACTTGCTGAATCTCAGACTGGCAGGTAAGGTTTATGGTACAAAAGAGAGTCCGGCCATATATATGCATTCAAATTGCGGCATTACCTTTGACCTTGGTGAAATTCGTAAATCATATCCCAAAGCTGTATTGTCAGGCTTTAATACTACCTGCGGAATATCAGACCAGGTATATAATCATCTTAAAAAGAATAAGCGGTCAGTAGCATTTGATCTTATGGTATTGGTTAATGATGAATGTCGATATACCAAGAGGTTTTCTCTGAGCAATGAGCCTGAGCCTGTCTCAATAGAGCTTTATCCTGAAGATAAGTATTTGACATTAGTTGTTATCGATACTGATGATGCCACTGAATATGATTGGTGTATTCTGGGCGAGCCGGAATTGATATTGAAGTAGAGTGACCGTTCATGGTTACGAATAAAGATTTATAGCATACATAGGAATAACAGCGGGGAAAGTCTGTATTGTTATGGAGAAGGCCTGTACTGTTATTAAAGTTTTATAGTTAGTTTTTTAGGGAGGACTGTATCGTGAAGAAGTTGTTTTTATTAGCGTTGTTATCATTATCATCTCTGGTTCAGGCCCAGTCGGTTACTGAGGGTCTGATCATACATCTGGATGCGGGTAAGATAAATGGTCTTATCGATGGTGATGAGGTTTCCCTCTGGCCGGATCAGTCTCAGTCTGACAGTGTAAATGGAACATTGAATACTGTTTCAGGCTGGAATATGCCCAAGTATTACCGCAATGGGTTAAATGGCAGGCCGGTAGTTCGATTTAACGGGTCGAATTGTCTTAATACCGCACCATTTACAATGCCTGATATTTCAAAAGGCCTGACAATATTTGTCGTTGCTACAGGTGATAAATCTGGCGAGTCGGGAGAACGGGTATTGCAGATAGGTCAGGTAGGAGGCACACCTGGTGCAGTATTGGGAATTGACCTGTCAACAACCGTAAGCGGGACAGATGGTGGTTCAGGCGGCAGGTTTAATAATGGCAAATCACTGGTATCAACTAATAATCCGATGAATACTGGTTTTAGTATTATTGCTTTGCAGATGGGTCAGGGCGGTAATTATGGTTCGTTGGGCTACTATGTAAACGATATGGATAAGGAAGTATTAACTAATACCGGCAATCCAGGCAATATATTCAACTTAGTGGCGAACAATAATGAGCTTTCAGCAGGCACATGCAGAGGTACCAATGGTGTTTATATGACCTCAGATGTGTATTCGGGAGATGTAGCGGAGATACGGGTGCATAATAGTCAGTTAAGTCAGGCTCAGATGCAGCAGGTTATGGATGAATTGTATGTAAAGTATTATCAAACTTCAGCCTGGTCTCCTTCGCCTGAAAATAATTCAGCAGAGTATCAGGGTGTTGTGTCAGGTAGTGGTGTAGATGTTACCCTTTCGTGGAATGCCGGACTGGATCCTTATAATACCACCATGATAAACGATGATATTACCGGCTACTATCTTTATATATGTCAGGGAGATCCAAATTATGGCAATGTAACTCCGATAGAAATAGAGGCTGGGTCACCGCCAGCGGCAACAGCATCTATAGTTCTGCCTTTGGCTTTTGATAAGACTTACAGTTGGCGTGTAGATCAGAGTATTAATGGCACATTGCCATCAGATCCAAATACTATTACAGGCCCTGACTGGAAATTTGCTACCTTGCCGAGTATTCCGGTGGTAGTAGTTAACCCGACTCATGCAGAGGCGTTTCCTGGAGATGATCCGGTAAGTTTCAGTGTTGAGTTCAGCAGTATATCGCCTGTGAGCTATCAGTGGTATAGTTCGCTGGACAAGAGCAATGCAACCAGCGGAGATGATGAGTTGATCGACGGCGCCGAAGGTACGACCCTGGTGGTTGATCCGGCATTGTCTGCATCTCGGTACTATTATTGTCTGGCTACCAACAGTGGCGGGTCGAATGCATCGGCACCTGCATATCTGACAGTTAAGAGAATGACGCTGCACCTTGATATGGAAACAGCTGATTTTACTGATATTTCAGGTAATGGTAATAATCCAATTGATGAGACAGGGGTGACTACCCCGCAGGGCTGGCTGGTAAGCAAGCCGTCACAGTCAGCCGATACTCCGGCATTGGCTGGTGGTTACTCAGCTTCATTTGCAGTTGATGTTGATGGCAATTATAATCGTCTGACGATCCCGTTGGACCATGATGTTGATAATAATCCGGCAACGCCCGAACCTGCGATTTATTATAGTGGTTATACCCTGACAATGTGGGCGAAAACAGCAATAACTGATCAGGTTGTTAATACAAGTTTGTTTAATAATAGCAGTGCAGGTAATCTTGATTTCCAGATCGAGCTTGGCAATGGCAACTATAGGTATTATGATTCTCCGGTTACGCTGGCCTTTGGTCCGGTTGTGGCTGATGAGTGGGTATATCTGGCAATTACCTGCGATGCAGTTGGTAATTTAACTACCTATTATAATATGCTTGGTGACAATAAGAGGCAGAATACCTCATTGCGTAACGAGTTCGGCCAGTTCCAGATAGGTACGAACCGAAATGGTGACAGACCTTATGTCGGTCTTATAGATGATGTTAAGGTTTGGAATTATCCGCTGACATTTGAACAGTTGTCTGATGAATATTATGAGATAAGCGGTAAATATGGCTGTCTTACCAGGCCGGAAATGGATTTTACTGATGACTGCATGGTTAATATTGCAGATCTGGCGGTATTAGCCGGCGACTGGCTGGAATGTCAGAGGTTCCCGGTAAATACTTGCAATGAGTGAACTGATCGAACTTCAGTCATCATATCGTTGAGCGAATGATGATTTCCATCTCCTCTCAAACTGATCGGTGGGCAGATAAAGGTGTCTGTTTATCGATCAGTTTGAGAATTTTTATACGATCACTTCAGTAGTGATGAATTACATTGTGATATAACATGAGGAAGAAAAGAGTATGTTGAAGTTTTTAAGTTTATTAGTCAGGGGGTTAAATACCAGTTCTCTGTTGCTATATGGCCTGGTGTTGTGGATATTTGCTCTGGCAAGTGCATTGCGGGCCTCTGTACCCAATGTCATTTTTATTTTGGCTGATGATCTGGGCTGGAGTGAGCTGGGTTGTTATGGTAATACCTATAATGAAACGCCATGTCTTGACCGTTTGGCAGAAAGAGGTATGCGGTTCACAAATGCTTATGCAGCTGCGCCGGTTTGCTCTCCGTTTCGTGCCAGTTTAATGACAGGTCAGTATCCAGCCAGAGTAGGTATATTTAAGTGGCTCGATGTTCGTGACTTTGACAAGAACATGCCCAGACAATACACGACTCTGCCGGAGCGATTAAAGCAGGCTGGATATTCAACCGGCATAATAGGCAAGTGGCATTTGTCATGCTATGCTGACAATGGCGACCCGGACCCTATCACTGCTGAAGAGCAGGGTTTTGATGAGGTTATAGCCGGAGCGACAACCTATATAGGAAATGGTGATTACTGGCATCCTTACTGGATCATGCCGGCATTACCCAAAGCTGGAGTTGTACTTGATCAGAACTATCCTCAGGATGAGTATCTGGTTGACCGTATGAACTATGAAGCGGTAAATTATATTGAGCGAAATAAGGAAAAGCCGTTTTTCCTTTACCTGAGTCATTACGCAGTGCATACAACTCTTGATGGTAAGCCTGATCTGGTCAGTCATTTTGAATCTAAGCCCGGCAGCGGCAAGGGTGCTCAGGCTCCGGTCAATAATCCGCATCTGGCCGCTCAGCTTTATAGTATAGACCAGGGTATAGGCATGATCGTTGATAAACTTACCGAACTTGACCTGTTGGATAATACTATTATAGTATTTACCGGTGATAATGGCGGGGCTGGTAATGTGACGGATAATGGTATATTAAGAGGAGCAAAAGGCACACTCTATGAAGGCGGTGTAAGAATACCGATGATAGTCTCATGGCCTGAGCGTGTGCAGTCTGGTGTCGAATGTCATGAGCCGGTTATCAGTTGTGATTATTTCCCTACTTTTGCGGAAATTACCAATTTGTCTTTGCCGGCTGGTCAGCGTATTGATGGTAAGTCAATTATGCCATTGCTAACCGGTAATGCCGGTGCGTTTGAACGAGATGCACTATATTGGTATTATCCCTATAATAGTCAGAGTTCAATACGGAGCGGGAGCTGGAAGCTTATAGAAAATCTCTCAACAGGTGCGATAGATCTGTTTAATCTTGATATTGACATATCCGAAGAAACTCCAAGGCAATATGATAACCCGGAAAAAGCAATGGAATTGCTCACAAAGCTGCGCAACTGGCGGGCAGATGTGCCTCGTTTGCTTGATGCTAACGGCAATGGTGAAATAGGGATCGGTGAGGTCCGGGACATAGCAGGAAATTGGTTGGAAATAGACTGACAGCAGAGAACTGGAGAGAAAAATGAACAGGATATCAATATTATTAATGTTATTAGCGACAATATGCCATGGCCAAGAGCTTGCTGTTACAGATGGTTTGATAATACACCTCGATGCTGCTTCAATAACAGCCCAAAGTGGTGAGGCGGTGAGCAGTTGGTCAGATCAGGCAGTGAGTGACTCAGTTGATGGCAGTGTCAGCTCGGTTGCTGGATGGGATACGCCAGTATATAAAACAAATGCTATTAATGGAAATTCGGCAGTGAATTTTACCGGGAATGATGTACTGGTTGCTCCTGGTATTACCTTGCCAGATGTTAATGCCGGGCTGACGATGTTTGTTGTGGCAACCGGCGATATGAGTGGTGAGGCAGCGGAAAGAGCCCTGCATTTGGGGCAGGCTTCCGGTGCGGCAGGTCAGATAATTGCCTTTGACCTGTCAACAAACAAAGCTGCTACCGATGGTGGTTCAGGGTGTCGGTTTAATAACGGTAAAGCTCTGGCCAAGGCGGCGAATCCCGTCAATTCGGCATTTCATATTGTAGCGGTGAAAATGGCACAATCTGCCAGTTATAGTTCGCTGCAATACTATGTGGACAGCACTACCAGTCAGACGCTTGATAGTGTGGCTAATCCATCTAATGTTATGACTCTACTGGCAGCGGGCAATGTTCTGGCTCTTGGTACAGGTATTCAGGGAGGTAGTTATATGACCTCAGATGCTTATACCGGCGATATTGCCGAGGTATTGATCTACAATCGTCAGCTTGACAGTCAGCAGATGGAGCAGGTATATGATTATTTGTATGATCGTTATTTCTCTTTTGTACCCAGCGGTCCTGAAGGTCTTATTATTCATCTTGATGCCGGAGAGCTTAGCGGCCTGTCTGAGGGGCAGGTGGTCAATAGCTGGCAGGACAAGGCAGATGCCGACAGTGTTAATGGTGGTGTTTATGCGGTCAGCGGTCGGCAGTCGCCGGTTTATGTTGCAAGTGCGATCAATGGCTGTCCGGCGGTAAAATTTACCGGCAGTGAGCTGCTTGCATCAGGTTTGTTTAATCTGGCAGATGTAAGCGGCGGCGGCCTGACGGCTTTTGTCGTGGCAACCGGCGATGTTTCTGGTCAGCCCGGCCAGCGGGTGTTCCAGTTTGGTCAGGCCGGCGGAACAGCCGGAAATGTATTGGCGCTGGACCTGTCCTGTGATGACATTCAGGCCGATGGCGGTTCAGGTGGTCGCTTCAATGGCGGCAAGGCGCTGGTAAAAAGTGCGAATCCTATGACGCCAGACTATCATCTGATCGCTTTGCAGATAGGTCAGGGAGACAGCTTTGCATCCTTGAAGTATTATGTGGATGATCTGAATACCCAGCTATTCGACAATATTGCCAATGGCGGCTCAGTTTTTTCTTTACTGGCAACCGGCAATCGCCTTTCAGTAGGTACGGGCATAAGCACTACAGGAGACTTTATGGCCTCTGATAATTTTCAGGGGGAGTTAGCTGAGATAATGATATTTGATACAGAGCTGAGTGAGCAGGAAATGCAGGTTGTGTTCGATGGTCTGTATGAGAAGTATTTTTTCAGTGAACTGGTTTTGAGTCCGGCCCGTTTGACTTTGACAGAGGGTCAGAGTGCTTCGCTTAATGTGGTATTGAATAGTCAGCCGACTGCTGATGTTAATGTAACATTGCAAGAGCCGTCGGCATATCAGCAATTGGCATTTGATGTAGATACACTTGTATTTAAGGCAAATGATTGGGATCAGCCCCGCACTTTAACGGTTACAGCGATTGATGATATACTCCTAGAGGCCAGAGTGCATTCTGCGTCTCTGGTGTTAAACTGTGAGAGTGCTGATCTGGTTTATGATGGTTTGGTAAGTGATGTGAAGGTTACTATTACAGAAAATGAGTGTGGTAACTGGATCTCCCTGCCGGGTGATTATAATCAGGATTGTCAGGTGAACCTTGTTGATCTTTCTATTATTGCCAAATACTGGCTTTGGTGTGACCCAATGAAAGATGATACATGCACCGATCTTAGATAACCTCAAAGATCTTTTATATTTAAGAAACACATAAACACAATTTTTCTTCAGGCCACAGTAATGTTCCATTGAGATCGTTACTGTGGTTTTTTTTATTGGTTATGATAGCGGATAAGTGTAATAGCAAGCCGGTGAATAAGAAAAATGTAACCGTTCACACGGATTTCTTTTCTCTGGGAACGCCGAGCCCCAGCTCGGCAAACGAAACGCATTATAAGCAGGCAAAATGGTTTTGAGTTCAATTCTATAATAATAAACAATATCCCCTATCTGGGTATCTGGCAATCTGTTAGCTTTGCCTGACAATGGCCGAGCTGGGGCTCGGCGTTCCCAGGGGCGTGAACGGTTGCAGAAAAACAAACCTGGCGAAAGAAAGTACTTGCCCTAACTGGTTCTATGGCTTTATTATGTCTTATGGTTTTGAAGTATTATAGTAATATGATTGTATCAGTTATAAATAGGCAGTTATTGAGGATTTTAGATTATGAACAGGAAAATTTTAGATATAGTTCTGGCTGTTATTTTTTTAACGATAAACTTTTCTCAGGCTCATGCGGCAGCGCCAAAGGCCGGCGGGCAGGTTCCGGGCTGGTTCAGGATGATGCTGGGTGAGTTTGAGGTTACAGCTTTGAACGATGGAATAATGCAGATCGATCCGGCGATATTGAATAATATAGATAAAGCAGATGTCGATAAGCTGCTGGCCGATGTATTTGCCTCTGGCGGGGTTCCGGCGTCGATCAATACTTTTGTTATTAATACCGGTGAAAAGCTCATTCTGGTTGATACCGGCTTTGGGCGTTTTTTGCCGAATTTGCAGGCTTGCGGCTATAGTGCCGAGCAGATCGACCTGGTATTTATAACTCATACCCATGGCGATCATGTTGGTGGCCTGCTCACTGCCGAGGGCGGGGCAACTTTTCCTAATGCTGCGGTTTATCTGGCCAGAGCTGAGCAAGACTGGGCTAAACCAGAGCAGATAGCGAGATTTACCGCTGCTTATCCGGGCCGATGGCATACTTTTGAGTTTGGTACAGAGTTGGTGCCGGGCGTAACGGCTCTTGATGTTAGTGGTCATACGCCGGGACATACGGCTTTTATGGTCGAGTCGCAGGGGCAAAAGCTCTGTATTTGGGGCGATGTTATTCATGCGGCTGCGGTGCAGTTTCCGCATCCGGAGGTGACGATCAATTATGATAGTGACAAGGCCAAAGCCGCCTCCGCCCGCAAGTTGATTATGGCTCAACTGGCCGCTGAAAAGGTCTGGGTCGCCGGTATGCACCTGCCCCTGCCTGCTATCGGTCATATTCGCGCCGAAGCTGCCGGCTATAGCTGGGTTCCTGCTTTATTTAGTGTGTCAGATAGTAAATAGTCAGTAAGCCGACAGAAGTTCATTGTTTTATCCGATCAATATTTCTATTAAAACAGAGAAAATTTTTATGAATACAAGAGCGTTAATAATTCTGATTTTATCGTTATCTGTTCATTGGGTATCAGCAGCAGGGTTGGCAGTTTCATCTGAGGGTGAGTTGGTTATTGACGGTAGCGCAGGTACATGGTCTCCCGGTGCGGTTATTCAGGTTCCCGCTGGTAATTATTCTCGCATCACACTGAAGGCTCTGGTTGGCGAGCCCGGTAAGGAAATTACTATTATTAACGAAGGACTGGTTGTAGTCGATAATACCCGGTCTGGTGGCGGGGCGATCGATATTCGCGGCTGTCGTCACCTTCATTTGGCAGGGGTGGGGCCTGGGGCAGATGTAACGGCTGTCGGTCTGAAGTGTGGTTTTAGGATAAGCTCTGATAAAAGCGGTCCGCATGCACTTAATGTTGTTGATAAGTCATCCGATATTGAGATAGATCATATTGAGGTAAGCAGTGCCGGGTTCGCCGGATTCAATGTCAAGGATGAGCCGCGGGCCAACCTTAGCACTAATCGTGACCATTTCACTATGTATAATATTTCCCTGCATCATAACTATGTACATAATACCCAGGGAGAGGGTTTCTATATCGGGCATACTTTTTATGATGGATATAAGCCACAAGGGCAGACTGAAGGCCAGTTATTATATCCTCATGTGATAAATGGTTTACAGGTATTTGCTAATGTCACTTGTGATACGGGCTGTGAAGGCATACAGGTTGGCAGTGTTGTGGAAAATTGTCGAATAAGTGATAATGTTGTGCTTCGTTCCGGCCGGGCACCATTTGCCAGTTATCAGTCTAATGGAGTGCAAGTCGGTTCGGGGACAAAAGCTATAGTCAGCGGCAATTTTATTTGTGATATTCCTGATAATGGCCTGATTGTTTTTGGTAAGGACCGTTGCGTGATAACTAATAATATAATAGCCAGAACCGGAGGCAGCGGTATATATGTAAATTCACGGGAGGTGGAGGGGTATTATATCTTGAATAATACGCTGGCAGATTGTGCTAAGGGCGGGGTAAGTATCGGCAACTGGAAGAAGTATCCCGGCACGGTATGGATATTGAATTGCATTATCACAGACAGCTCTCCGGCGATAAATAATCAGCCTTCTGGCCAGCCCCTGGTTGAGGCGGGCAATCTTATAGATCCGCTTCCGGCGGCACTCAGTTTTGCAGATCGTCAGACGGGTGATTACAGCAGTACCTGGAATAGTGCTGGTAGCTGGAAAAGTGCAGACGAAACTGTTCTGGCCGATTCACCCTCGCGTGAGGAAATGATCAAGCTGCTGAATAAAACCCGCCCGGGAGCTGATCTTAAGCCGACCCTTAGGCCCGGAGAGTGAGATTAAGGTCTTATGTGGTCAATATTAATCTGATCACAATGTGTGAAAATCGACTGTGTGTCTGGAGCTGGTTTTAGATGGTGGTTGCATGTTGCTTGCTTTAGTGCAAGTTGTTGTTATGTCGGTTGTTATGTTCTTGTTATTGGCTTTATGTATTTGAGTTGGCCGGTAGTAATTATAAAACTACTCGCCAACAGGGTTGGTTTTCTGCTAATATATAGAAGGCCAATGGGCTGGCAGGAATTAGGTTGTGCGGCTGGAATATGTATAGCCAAGGAGAATGTATTGTTCATAACATTAGTATTGAATGTAGCTTGCGTATTTTTGATGATGATACCGGGTTTTATCCTGCTCAAAAAGCGTTGGATAGAAGATAGCAGTATCCCGGCTTTATCGCGGTTAATGCTGTATTTTTGCTATCCGTGTCTGATCTTTTCATCGATAACGGCGAATTATTCGCTGGGAGAATTGGGGCGGTCGCTAATCTTGCCCGGCGGATCGGCATTGATAATGATCGTCGGATATATGATAGCCAGGCTGTATTGTTTCTGGTCAGGGGCGATGAGCGGGCAGGTACGCCGGTCATTTGTTTTTCAGTGTACTATCAATAATTATAGTTTTTTACCCCTGGCGATAATAATATCTATGTTTGGCAATAACCTGGTGGCCCCGCTTATTTTATCAACCCTGGGTGCAGAGCTGGTAATGTGGACGCTGGGCGTTTTGACAATAAGCGGTCACAAGCTGAGTTTAAGAGCCTTTAGTGCATTATTAAGTCCGCCGTTGCTGGCAATATATGCCTCGCTGGCGGTTTTATACCTGTTCCATGTCAGACATATAGACAATACCATTCTGACAGAGCGGGGGCATTGGTCTTTTTATGTTCACAATTCGCTCCGGACTATCGGTCAGGGCACTGTGCCGCTGGCTTTAGCTATTGCCGGTGCGAGAATGGCGCAATTGCGATTTCATGATGTGCATAATCGGTCAGTGCTGACATTGTCGGTTTTAAGACTGGCGGTGATCCCGCTGGCAGCCGCCGGACTGTTGAGTCTGTTGCCGCTATCTGCTGATAATTGGAAAGTGCTGCTGATCGTGGCGACTATGCCCGTTTCGCTCAATAGTCTGGTAATGAACGAGATATACGGCGGCGACCGCGAGCTTATAGCTGGTTCGGTGCTATTGACCCACTTGCTGTCAATGGGTACTATCCCGGCATTATTGTATTTTTTTATTTAGTATTCAGTTGCTGGCTGATTAAGTATAGAGGTATTTATGACAAGTAAAAAAGATAATATATTTGCGGATTATAAGGCAATGGTAGGCCGGTTCGAGTTTGATGATAAGGTCGTGGCGGTCTTTGATGATATGATCCGTCGGTCAGTGCCCGGCTATTCGACGGTTATTGCTATGACAGCGGTACTGGCCGAAAAATATGCTACTGAAAATAGCAACTGCTATGATCTGGGTTGTTCGCTGGGTGCCAGTACCGTCGCTCTGCTGCATGGTATAAAGGCCAGTGGTTGTAAGGTTATTGCGGTGGATAATTCGCCGGCTATGATAGATCGCTGCCGGGATATTCTTGCTGGCGATATGAGTTCTGTTCCCGTTGAGCTTGTTTGTGGTGATATTGCTGACCTGAAGATTGAAAACGCTTCAGTTGTGGTTATGAACTATGTGCTGCAATTTTTCGACCCGGCCCGTCGTGACGAGCTGGTGCAAAAGATATATAATGGCCTTAGGCCGGGCGGAGTGTTCATTCTTTCTGAAAAGATGAAGTTTGAAGATCCGATTGAACAGGATTATCAGCATGATTTTTATCATGAGTTCAAGGCTTATAATGGCTATAGCCGCACCGAGATAAGCCAAAAGCGCAAGGCATTGGAAAATGTTCTTATACCTGATACTCTGGCTGAGCATAAGCGCAGGATCCAGTCTGCTGGTTTCTCTGCCTGCTATAAATGGTTCCAGTGTTTTAATTTCGGCTCTATGATCGCGCTTAAGTAGTAGCGGTATATTATTATGTGTTTCAATATAAAAAGGGCGGCCAATAATCTGGTCGCCCTTTTTGATATCTATTTAGCTTATTTACCGAATCTGGAAATGTATAGCTGATACTTAGCCCAGATAAACTACATCTTCGGGCAGCAACTCTCTGAGCTGAGCCTTTTTCCTGATAAGCTCCTGTTCATCAAGAGCAAACAGTGGAGATATTTCCAGCATGAGGTTCAGTCGGCCATCGGCTTTGCGTGGGGCAGCGAACCCGGCGGCGGCCATCCAGCGGGCGGCCTTTTCGCTCTGGAGTATCTGGGAGCTTTCCAGACTGTCAACGCCAGTAGCGTTTTTGATCGGGGCAAATTCATCTTCGCGAATTATCTCGTATATTATTGACGCATTGGCCATAGGGACAGCATCGAAAACGAAGGTTTCCAGCTTCACACCATTGGTCTTGTCCGGTGTTATGGTGTTGCCGTTGTTGTCAACATAGGCGATCTTCTTAATAGCTTTGTGCCATGGCATAGAAAAGCCCTTACTGTTAATGCGTTCTACAAAAGTCCGGCTGATTATATGGATCGCTATCGAACCTTCCTGGAATACCAGTGAGCCATCGGCATTGGTTTTACGCGCCAGTTCTTCGGGCAGATCAGAATATTCAATGATAGTTACTTTGCCATCGGCCAGAGTGAAATTACCTACCTTTTCAAGCGGGTCGCATTTTTTGACCGACTTACTGGACATTTCCGCAGAATCCATTGCGTGCAGACCGACGAACATTGGGTCAACCAAAGCCACCAGCGGGTTATCGACCTGGAAATAGCTGATGAACTCTACCCCGCGATGTTTCATGTCATCAATAGCACCGCTGACATAAAGGGCGCGAAGTGAGCCACCATGGCCGTCCGGGCTGACAGCCAATTGATCTTTGGTCGCCAGGAATATCTTGCCTTCAAAGTCAAAGCATGGCATCGTGCCCTGAGGGAACATCATAACATTTTCTTTTTTCAGACCGAAATAGTTGTTCTTTTCAAATGCAGCTACTGTGGCGGCATGATTGATCGGGCTGGTCATTATATACCAGGGAATGGTACAGTTGTAGCGTCTTTCATTAGCCAGAATAGTTTCGGCGAACACCTGGAACAGTGTTTTATTCTTAACTGGTGTGGCCGGTACATTGCCCTTGGGGCCGTCGAAGTTCAGACGAGTGCCCATGCCGCCAGCGACAGTAAAGCAGGCAACTTTATTTTCGGCAATAGCCCGCTCACCATAAACCAGAGCCTTCTGGTATTTTTCGGTCATATCAGCCGGGGCCTTACGCGGATAGACAAAGGGAGGAAGGATCTCGCTGGGAAGTTTTATCTGAGGCTCTTTCTTGACATATGTATCGATAAGCTCTTGCAGCATATCAAAATCCAGAGCTTCTATCTGCTCGATCAGGCTGACTTTCTGCTCTGCGTCAAGCTCATCAATAAACTGTAATAAATGTGATTGACCATATTTCTCCAGCGTCTTTTGCGCCGCACCTATACGCTGCTTTAATGTCTGAGCCATAAATATTCCTTCAGCTTTGCTCTAAGTACTATTTAATATATATGTTTATAATTTATTCTGCACACACTACTATGACATGTAGTAGTGTGTGGCATTTTTAGAACCCCATTATATAGCTCTCTCTGCGACAGGTAAAGGCTTTTTCCATAGTGTAAAGTTATGTCTGGTTTTGTTAATAATATGGTGATGGTGATAAAAAAAACTCCGCAATGATTTTGCATTGCGGAGCTTGTCACTATCTTTGCATTGAGATCCGGTTTGGATCTTGTCTGTTTTTGCTCGCAGTTATGAATTGTTGCGGGTATAGTTCAGTTTGCCGCCGCCGAGTAGTATTTGGCGGTCTCTTGGGCTTAGTTCCAGTTTGCATTCAAATTCAAAGCCGGAGGTAATGTCTTTCACTTTAAAAGTTTCAGAGTCTTTAATTGCCTGGGCAAAGCCGGTAATGCTCAGTTTGTCGCCTGGCTTAATGCGGTCGTAATCTGCGGGGTTGACGAAAGTTGCCGGGCAGATGGCGAAATTTACCAGGTTGGCATTGTGTATGCGTTCCATGCTCTTGGCAATAACAAGTTTCACACCCAGATACATTGGGCAAAGTGCGGCATGTTCCCGGCTGGAACCCTGGCCGTAGCTATTGCCTGCAACAATAATTCCGGCTATACCCTGGCTCTTGGCGGTAAGTGCCCGATCGGCAAAGGTCGGTTTGCCTTCTTCGTTAAAGCAGTTGAAAACATACTTTGCATACTCCGGCACATTTGAACGGTATTTCAGTAATGAACCGGCAGGCATGATATGGTCTGTGGTTATCTTATCGCCGCAATGCAACAAGACCTGACCAGCCAGATTCTCGGTAGGCATCTCCGCAGCCGGTGGGGTTACAATAGAAGTACCACGAATGACCTGAGTCTGGCTTGCCTGTTCAGGAGAAACAGGGGTGTCGATCAGGTTGTCATTTATTGGGAAATCGCTTAAGTCTTTAATTTCCGGATATTTAATGCCAAGTTTGGCTGTCAGCTCGCGTGGGTCGCTCAATTCGCCGGTAAGGGCAGCAGCAACGGCCACTTCGGGGCTCACCAGATATACAAAGTCATTTTTAGTTCCGGTGCGGCCTTTGAAATTTCGGTTAAATGTCCGGACGCTGATCGAGCCTTCTGTAGGCGACTGACCTTGCCCGATACAAGGTCCGCAGGCACTTTCTAATATTCTGGCACCAGCATCGATCATATCTTTCAGTGCGCCATTGCCGGCCAATATGCTCATAACCTGCTTAGAGCCGGGAGCTATGCCAAGCTCAACGCCGGGGTGAACGGTCTGGCCTTTGAGTATGCTGGCAACGGTCATAAGATCACGATAACTACTGTTAGTACATGAACCTATGAGAACCTGCGAGACAGGCTTTTTTGATTCCCGAACGGTAACAATATTATCCGGCGAACTGGGAGCAGCACAAAGTGGCTCAAGTTCATCCAGATTTATCTCAATAACGCGGTCGTAAACAGCACCCTGGTCAGCTTCCAGAGGTCGGAAATCTGCCGGGCGATTCTGAGCAGCTAAAAAGTCGGCTGTACGAGCGTCGGAAGGAAAAACGCTGGTGGTAACGCCAAGCTCAGCCCCCATATTAGTTATAGTAGCACGCTGAGGCACAGATAAACTGGCAACGCCCGGTCCAAAATATTCAGCAACGCAATCAACATTGCCCTGAGTACTGAGTATGCTTAATACCTTTAATATCACATCTTTAGCTGCAACCCAGGCACTCAGGCTCCCCATAAGTTTAATACCTATTACTTTTGGGGCGGTCATATAAAAAGCTCCGCCGCCCATAGCTACAGCCACATCAAGTCCGCCGGCACCAATGGCCAGAGCGCCAATGCCGCCGGCAGTGGGTGTATGGCTGTCACTGCCAAGCTGAGTTGCGCCCGGCTTGGCGAATCTTTCCAGATGTACCTGATGGCATATACCATTGCCCGGCCTGCTGTGATATATACCATATTTACGAGCAGCCGATTGCAGATATAAATGGTCGGTATGATTTTCCGGGCCAAACTGAGCGGTGTTATGGTCCACATAACTAACCGACAAGTCGGTTTTTACCTGCGGAATACCCATCGATTCAAACAAAAGCATGGCGGTTGTGCCGGTGGCGTCCTGGGTTATAGTCTGGTCTATGCGAATGCCGATCTCCTGGCCTGCAATCAATTCGCCATCAACAATATGCTCTTCAAGTATCTTATATGTGAGTGTTTTTGCCATTGTTCTTCCTTATTTTGGTATTACTTTGAAGTGTTATTGGTCTTCAAATAATGCACTATAGTATATCAAGGTCCTATAATATTACTAATTATCTGTCCTTAATTATTAAGCAATAAGGCATTATAACGAAGGATTGAGTCAACATAAAACAATTTTTTTTGCTCATTTTTGGGCCTGCCATTTCGAGTTTTTTATTCAAGATATTTGCCAAAAAAAGGGCTTTTTATCTGAGATTAGGACCATATTCGGCTGTTATACGAACATTTTTACTTTTTTCTGCTTATTTATTTATATTACCACCATATTTTACCGATGGATTACTGTCAGCAATGATACAATGAAACAGTGAATTAGAGAGCAGTTTTTAGTTAAGTACTGTTTAAAAAGATTTTTAGCTTGAGTTGCTTTTGGCAAAGGTGTAACATCTTAGGTGAGGGCATCTTTATCTTAGCTGGTAGCACCAGAGCAAGGGCAGGTTAAATGAGTAGTGCGGCTAACGATCGATAAGTAGGTTTAACTAAGCAATTTGCTACGGAGATAGCGTAAAATGAAAATATTGATGCTAGGCTGGGAATTTCCGCCTTTTATATCTGGCGGCTTGGGTACGGCATGTTATGGCCTGACCAGAGCTTTGAGCCAGGAAAATGTCGAGGTTGTATTTGTATTACCCCGTCCGGTCCCGGCACATTATTCTTCTCATGTCAGAATGGCTAATTCAATAGATAATATTGAGAAGTGGACCGCAGAGCAGTTCTTCTCTGAGAAGGAGCTCAAAGACATCAAGGACTTTGAGCGGGTATCATTCCGTACTATCAACTCGGCAATACAGCCCTATCAGGATCCTTCAAGTTATAAGCAGGCGGTGGCTCATAATGGCCAGCAGGAATCATTAAGACTGTTAAAAGAAACGCTGGTAGAGCATACCAAGTCATTTACGATAGAAGAGAGTAAGTCGGCAGGTGGCCATTATGAAGGAGATCTTTATAATGAAGTGCAGCGTTATGCCCGTCTTGCTTCGCTTATTGCTATGCGTGAGGATTTTGATGTTGTTCATGCCCATGACTGGATGACATACCCGGCTGGTCTGGCTGTTGCTGCTGTTTCTGGAAAGCCGCTGGTTGTTCATATTCATTCTACCGAATTTGATCGTAGTGGTGAAAATGTTAACCAGGTGATATATGATATTGAAAGACAGGGCCTTCATTGTGCTGATGCAATAATGGCGGTGAGTCAGTTTACTAAAAATATAGTTGTTAATCGCTATGGTATAGCTGATGAAAAGGTAAGCGTTGTCTATAATGCTATCGAAAAGAGTGGTAAGACAGCCTTTACTGATGTCGATACCCCGATAAAAACAGATGAGAAGGTTGTGCTTTTCCTGGGCCGCATAACAATGCAGAAAGGTCCTGATTATTTTATCGCCGCTGCCAAGAAGGTATTGGAGCATGTAGAAAATGTTAAGTTCGTTATGGCAGGTTCTGGTGACATGGCCCGTCGTATGATCGAGATGGCCGCCGAATATGGTATTGGCCATAAGGTGCTGTTTACCGGATTCCTCAGAGGAGCCGATGTTGACCGAGCCTTCCGACTGGCAGACCTTTTTGTTATGCCCTCTGTTTCTGAGCCTTTTGGTTTGGTACCGTTAGAGGCATTAAGAAATGATATACCTGTTATTATTAGTAAGCAATCAGGTGTGGCTGAAGTTCTCAACCATGTGTTAAAGGTTGATTTCTGGGATGTTGATGAGATGGCTAATAAGATCATAGCCGTACTCAGGCATCCGCCGCTTCAGGCTACATTAAGAGAATATGGCAATTACGAAGTGAGAAAACTATCCTGGCAGCAGGCAGCGCAGAAGTGCGTGGAAGTATATAGTAAGGTTCTCACAGCCGGAGTTAAGGTGTGAAAATGGAATGCATCAGCCGGATTCTTTCTGGATGATGTTAAATGTTAACTGCTTCTGACCTGAATGGTGGGGGCTGGTTATGGACTGATCCTCTGTCGTCAGAGGCGGTTTCATTTATACTGGTGAAAAAGGAATTTTTGTCATGGCTTCAGTTTGTTTTTACTTCCAGGTGCATCAGCCCTGGAGGCTCAGAAGGTATAGCGTCTTTGATACAGGACATAATTATTTTGATGATCATAAAAATGGTGAGATATGCCGTAAGGTAGCCAATAAATGTTATCTGCCGGCGAACCGACTTATGCTCGACCTTATCCGTCGGCACGAGGGTAGGTTCCGTATCTCCTATAGCATTACGGGTACTGCTCTTGACCAGTTTGAGAAATATACGCCCGAGGTTATCAGCTCTTTCCAGGCATTAGCCAGTACAGGCTGTGTTGAGTTTCTTGATGAGACTTATTATCACAGTCTGGCTTTCTTATATTCCCGGGAAGAGTTTTCTGCCCAGGTTGACCTGCACCGGAAAAAGATGCAGGACCTCTTTGGCGTGACTCCAACAGTATTCAGAAATACTGAGTTGATCTATAATGATGACCTGGCCTATGTAATTAATGAAAAAGGGTATAAGGGTATAGTTTGTGAAGGTGCGGACCATATTATGGGCTATCGCAGTCCGAACTATGTCTATCATCCGCCGATGAATCCGGGTATAAAGCTGCTGACCAAGAATTACAGGCTCAGTGATGATATTGCTTTCCGCTTTTCTAATCGCGGCTGGAGTGAATGGCCGCTTACAGCGGAAAAATTTGCAAACTGGGTTCATCATGTAAATGGTAATGGTTATACGGTTAACCTGTTTATGGACTATGAAACCATTGGTGAGCATCAGTGGGCCGACACCGGCATATTTGACTTCCTCAGTCACATGCCTGGCAAGGTTATGGAACATACAGACAATAATTTCAAGACTCCTTCTGAGGTTATTGATTCATATCAATCTGTGGGTGATATTCATGTGCCTTATATGATCAGTTGGGCTGATATGGAAAGAGATCTTTCTGCCTGGCTGGGTAATGCTATGCAGTCAAATGCTCTGCATGAGATATATAAGTTTGAGAGCATGGTCAAAAAGACCGAAGATCCTGAGATCATCAGCGATTGGCGTAAGCTCCAGACCTCTGACCATTTCTACTATATGTGTACTAAGTGGTTCTCTGACGGTGATGTGCATAAATATTTTAATCCTTATGACAGTCCTTATGATTCCTATATAAACTATATGAATGTAATGGACAATCTCAGGACCAGATGCCGGGCTGCTATCGGCCAGACAGTCGATAAGCTCGAGATGGTATGAGTTGAATTATCCAATTCTAAAAACAAAAAGCCTCCGGTCACAAAAACAACCGGGGGCTTTTTTAATTTCGTTCTATCTTTTTCCGTTTATTTCTCATTGAACCCGTGGCGTTTGCGGTGGGCCTGCATTTCTGGGGTCTGCATTTGCTGGCGGGCCTTGGCGTATAATATTTCGCCGTAGAGCGCGCGTTCCTGGGCTTCTATTTCTTCAGCTGTTGGTGCTATATAATTCTGACGGGCTATTGCCAGGGCTTCGTCGCGAATAGCAAAAAGCTCTTCTTTACTTAATTCGGTCATATTAACTACAAAGTCAAGTGCGTCGCCAAGTTTCAGGACGAACTCTTCCTCGGTTGCAAACTGACTCTTGAACTGTTCGGTATGTCGCACTTCTTCATAGAGTGGTGTGCCGGGATATGGACAGGTGAACATCAAAGCGCCCAGAGGTATATTCATGCGTTTGCAGAATGCGACTGTTTGCATGACAGTGTCGCGTGTCTCACCAGGATACCCGATCATAAATGAGACCGGCGTGCGAACGCCAGCCGCACGAGCGTTTTGAATGGCATTTGCTGCCTGGTCCAGAGTGGCATTTTTACCCATGGCCCGCAATATAGTTTCCGAACCACTTTCTATGCCGTAGCTTATCGAAACGCAGCCGGAGGCTCTCATTCTCTTCATCATATCCAGGTCGCAGACTGTGACCCGCCCGGTGCAGCTCCAACGCAGGCTCTGGCTCAGGCCCTTGGCATCAAGCAAATCGCAAATAGCATAGACCCGCTTTTTATCTACTACAAAACAGTCGTCCTGAAAACTGATGAAATCAACATCATAATTCTTTTTCAGAGCTTCAACTTCGCTTACTACATGTTCTGCTGACCTCGTGCGATATTTTCGGCCAAAGATACGATAGCAATAGCGACACGGGAACGGGCAGCCGCGTGAGCTGATTATGTCAACATCTTTGCCTACGCCGACAATCGGGTTGGCCAGATAAATATCCATGGGGAACATGTCCCAGGCCGGCAGGGGCAGGCGGTTGAGATCCTCGATCATAGGCCGCGGGGCAGTGCGGACGATCTCGCCATTTTGCAAATAAGCCAGACCGGCAATATCAGCCAGCGACTCTCCCTGTAATAAAACCGGTACCAGCTCTAAAACGGTATCATCGGCCTCAGCTATGGTTATTACATCAACATTGAGATTGGCCAGAGCGGTCTCTACGATGCTTGTGCCCACTGAGCCGCCGAGCATGATCTTTATGTCGGGCATTGCCTGACGCAGCATTGGAGTAATGTCTTTGATCCAGCCATAGGTGGTTATCAGGCCGCCTATGCCGACTATCTTGGGCTGATAAGCAGCAGTGCGCGCCACTACTTCTTCCGGGCTGATACGCAGGCCATTTACATCGATAACTTTCACCCGATAACCGGCATTACGCAATACTGCTGCGACGATGCCTGTTCCGCTGGGAAAGTTTCTTGGTCGGTCCCAGGTACGGATCGGCGGGAAGATGAGAACTATATCATATTGTTGGCTCATGGTTTTACCTTGATTTGAACAGACGCATTATAATGCGTATTTACATCTGGCCATGTGTATTGCCAGTTTGATCGCTTCGATTATACTCTCTGGTCGTGCCAGGTTTTTTCCGGCAATATCAAAGGCTACACCATGGTCTGGTGATGTCCTTATTATGTCCAGGCCTAGAGTTACATTTACCGCTTTGTCGAATGCCATTAACTTAACCGGAATAAGACCCTGGTCATGGTACATGGCGATAATTGCATCGTATTTTCCATTCAGGGCACTATGGAACAGGGTGTCGGCAGGAAATGGGCCGACAACATCCATGCCTCGATCGCAGGCCATTACTATTGCCGGTTCTATAATACGCTGCTCCTCATCGCCAAACAAACCATTTTCGCCGGCATGAGGGTTAAGCCCGGCAACCGCAATTTTTGGCCGGGATATGCCAAAGTAATCGCGCAGGGCTTTATGGGTCAGGTCGATCGGGTCAAATATTTTGCCTATGTTCAGACTGTTGCGAATGTTAAAGAGGCTTTCATGGATGGTTGCCAGGGTCACCCGAAACGGGCCGCCGGCAAACATCATGGCATAGCGGCGGGCATAGCAGCGGTCAGCGAGTAGTTCGGTATGGCCGGGGAAATTTTTGATCCCGGCTTTTACCCATGACTCTTTACAAATAGGAGCTGTTACTATCGCATCGAGTATTCCTTTGCGTGCCAGAGCGACAGCGTCGTCAACGAATTTGAATGATGCCTGCCCGCCAATTTTGCCCGGCTGCCGTTTACTCTTTACGGAAAAATCGATCTCATCATAATCTGCCAGAACCACATCGGTTAATATATTACTGGAAATATTTTCATGTTGGATACGCCCCCAGAAGGGCTCTGTTTCCAACTGGTCGGCTGTATAGGCCATTACCTCGCTAAGGCCAAAGATCACAAAATGTGCTGAAGTTCGCAGGCTGTGGTTACTCAGGGCCTTGATGATTATCTCCGGACCGATACCTGCCGGCTCGCCCATTGTTATGCCGATCACTGGTTTGTTGGTTGTCTTATTCAAAAACTAAACTCCTTGATTTGAACCAGTTATGAATAATAACCGTTGTATTTGATAATGTAAAGCGTTATCAACTGATACTAAGGTATTGAAGGGCGGTAATATTTGTGGTATGTGAGAAAATAGTGCTTTTGTCTCGGGTGCAGCCTTTAGTCTCAGGCTGATAAGGCTGGCATTTCCAGGGCTATATCCTTATTCCTGGGTTGGTTTGCTCTGGCGACTGGCTTTAGTTGCTGATCTTTTGGCTTTGGATTCCAGCCGTTTCTTCTGTGATGAGAGAGTTGGCCGGGTTGCCTTGCGGACCTTCGGTCGAATAAGTGCTTTTTTGATCAGTTCAGCCAATTTTAACAAGCAAAGTTCCCGATTCTCATGCTGGCTGCGTGTTTCCTGTGAACTAATTAATATCTGACCATTATCCAGCAGATAAGATCCGGCCAGCTTTTTCAGTCTGGATTTTGCTGTCTGGGTAAGCGCAGGGCAGGTGGCCAGGTCAAACCGCAATTGCACCATAGAGTTGACCTTGTTGACATTTTGTCCGCCCGGCCCGCTACTACGCGCCGTAGTAAATGACAGGTATGCCCGGTCTATTGTTATCTTGTCATTTATATTCAGCATGATCAATATTATAACTAATTACAGGTAAGATCGTTATAAAAAAAGGCCACAGTATTGACCATGGCCTGTTATTTCTTTGCTTTTGTCTGTATTAGTGAGTGGCAGACTTATTTTTTCTTGTATGCTTCTGCCGGGTCATATACTGGTTGGGCGTTAAATTCCAGCTCGTCGCTGGTACCGGTCTTTAATGAACGGTAGAAACATGACATATAACCCACATGGCACTGACCATTATTGACCTGAACCTTCAGGATAATACAGTCCTGGTCGCAATCTACTAAAATTTCTTTTACTATCTGAACATTACCAGACTCTTCGCCTTTACGCCAGAGCTTGTTCCGGCTGCGGCTGTAATAAACGCCCCGGCCGGTCTTGATCGTTTCAGCCAGTGCCTCATCGTTCATATATGCTACCATAAGTACCTGCCCGGTGGTGGCATCCTGGGCAATGGCCGGTATTAAACCGTTACTGTCAAATTTCGGGGTAAATTTCAGCCCTACTTCTATTTCTTTTGATGCGCTCATTTGGTTCTCCTGTTGTTGGCTAATATCACATTTTTTCCAAACGCGTAATTATATCAAAAAAGAGCATAACTGTAAAGTAATGACTGGCAGGCCCAGAAATTTCACCCGCTAATAATATTGGAAACAACATTATTATAGGCCTACAGTATCAGGTCCAAGTTTTGGCGGTATGGATATGTTCGCACTGAACAATCAGTTTTGCTCGAGATTATGGGACTATGTAACGATTGTATCGATTAGGTAGCTTTTGCGAGCTGGAAATAGCTGTAAAAAATATAAATATAAGAATTAATAAGTTCAGTTGCCCTGTTTATCTGACGAAAAATAGAGCGGAGGACGAAGTAGAGGTTTTTGCCAGGTGTAATACCGGGCAAGAAAAAGAGAGTATTGTGTACTGACTGTTTGACCAGGTCAGGAGAAGAGCTATGCCGATCAAAAAAATTGATGAGATATTGAAGTTGCTGGAAACTTGTGACCAGGACGAGTTGTCTGAGTTGCGTAAGATGATGGACAGTGCCAATTCTCTTATGCAGATGGTGAATATAGAGACAGGAGCCCTGGAAGCTCGGAATATGCGCAATGAAAATCGCATACCCTATGACTCTTCTGCTGTTGTTACCCGGCTGACTGGTTTGAGGCCAAATGAAAAGACCGTATTCAGTGCAGAGCTGAAAGATGTCTCTCGCTCTGGTCTTTGTCTGGTAGTTGAAGGGAGATTTGTCCCGTCCCGTCTTATCAAGGTAGATTTTGTTACACCAGTCGGCAAAAACAAAGAGGTAGTTTTGGAAGTTGTCCGGGTAAAGGACAAACATTGCAAGCAGGATGATTCACTGCACACAGAGATCGGCTGCAAGGCGATCGACTATAAGTCGGCTAATAAAATAATCGTTAAGGACCATAAGGTAACGCAGATACGAGAGCGTATCCAGAAGCATCAGAGAGTGCTGGTATTAGTTGTCGGAGATCATTTTAGTGATACCGATCAGTTGATATATAACAAGCTCAGAAAAGCGGGTTACAATGTCAGGAAGAGTTTCAGTGTACATCAGGCATTGGCCAGTGCCAGTAAGACCCAGGCCCAACTGGCTATATTGTGCAATGGCTCAAAAATGAAATATGATGAAGATTTCATCAAGGGTTTCCGCTATCGTCCAGAATCACTTGCCACTATTGCTATAGTTGATAACGAAGGAGACCGCCGCAGCCTTAATCGGGCCGGAGTTGATGAATGTATAACCAGAGAATCGGTAGAAGGATATCTGGAAGATGTGCTCGAAGCAGCTATAATCGGTCATGAGTTGAGGCAGGAAGCTGCCCGCGACCGCAAACAGGTATTGCTTGTCAGTGGCGATAATCTGACCAGAAATACCATCAAAGATATATTTGAGCAGCACAGATATGGTTCGGTCTATTGTGAGAACAGTGATGCCAGTGAAAAATACAGCATAGATGATTTTGATATGGTATTTGCTTATTATGACCCGGATGATCCACTTGAATTTATGCGTGTACTGGAATTGTATTATTCCAATACAGTCATAGCTATTTGCGACAGTCCGGTTGATGGTCGTGATGCTATTGTTCGCGGAGCAGCTGATTATATTTGTACTCCGATCGAAAAAGAAGCGGTTAGCTCAGTTTTGACCAAAGAAGCCCGGGAGGTCCGGCTCTGAGTCGCTACTCCGGCATTACAGATAAGGCGTTATGTTATGACAGAGCAGTTGGTGAAAATACTGATAGTCAGCCAGGACCAGGAGCTGATAGGGCAGGTAACAGAGCAGTTCACTGATAGTGAAGACCGGTACCGGTTCAGCAGTCTTTCTGATTACCATGAAATAATTAACGCTATGGGTTCGGATCAGTATGACTTGTATCTTATTGATCAGGATGTTCTTTCGGGCAAGGGTCTCAGACTGATAACTTCTGGCAAAGAGCAGGGCTCTCAGGGGGCTTTTCTGTTTATTCTCCGGCAAAATAATATCTCTCCGTCTGCTATTATTGAAGCAGGTGCAGATGATTATCTGGCTATTAATGAAATAAGTAATTATCTGCGGCATGCACTTGAGCATTCGCTGGCTGTTAATCATAAGGATAGGGATAATAAACTATATAACGATTACATGCGTGTTCTTTGGCAGTCTCAATCAGTTGGTATGCTTCTGGTAGCTGAAGATATGACTGTCAAAATGGCTAACAGCTATGCCAGACATATAGCCGGCTTTAGTTCAGAAACTGACTTGCAGCATCGTTCTGTCTTACTTGGTGAACTTATTAACTGTAGGTTTCTAAAGGAATGTAAAGGCAATTGCAGTGCTTCTCAGAATAGTCAGACCTGTCAGATATTCGACTGTGTGCGTCAGGCTATAAGTACTGGTAAGGCAATATTGCACCAACAGATGGAGCTTGTTTTCGCTACTGAAGAGCCAGCCAGGAAAATATGGGCCAGAGTATCTGCCAAACCGGTTCATGTAAATGGCCAGCGACTGGTGGTGCTTACTATTGATGATCTTACCGCTCAGCATGAGATAGAAGTATCTTTTGAAAAAAGTCAGGCGAAAGCTCGAGAGGATCACGATAAACTTGTCGGTATAAATGAGCAGCTCAAGCTGGTGGTCTCTCAGACCAATGAAATGGTTCAGGAGGCTTTTGCTGCCAGTAACGCTAAAAATAATTTCATTGCGAATGTCAGTCATGAGCTGCGTACACCACTTAACGGCATACAGGGTTTTTGCCAGCTCTTACTGGAAGAAGAATTGTCTCCTGGTCAACGAGACTATGCTCAGACAATTCTGGGCTGCACAAAAGACCTGGTCAAGGTGCTTAATAATGTTCTGGAATTTACCCGGCTGGAAAATAACTCTATCAGCCTGATCAGAAGCTGGTTTAATATTGAAGATATAATCGATGATATGACATTGCTCTATAAGGGAGCAGCTGAAGATAAAGGGCTGCAATTCAAGATAGCTACCGATCTTCATTGCCCTCATGAAATTTGCAGCGATCAGGGCAAGCTCAAAAAAGCTCTTATGAATATTGTTGATAATGCTATCAAATACACCGATCAGGGGGCAGTTGAAATTCATGTTTCAAGTATCGAAATAGAAGACAGTGTATTTGTCTGCTTTGAGGTCATTGACACAGGTATAGGCATGTCTATTGAGACTAGTTCTAAAATATTTGAGTCGTTCAGTCAGGCCGATACCAGTTCAACTCGCCAATATGATGGTCTGGGTCTGGGTCTTTCTGTTTCCAAAAGATATATAGAATTGCTTGGCGGCAAAATAGAAGTTGACAGTACAGAAAATGAAGGTTCCCGATTTACTCTGGTTGTGCCGGTTGACAGAAAGATCAAACGGGTCAGATTGTCCGACCGTATTAAATCAGACCGCCAGTCGCGGGGCGTGCTCGTAGCTGAAAGCCAGAACTGTCATGCCGAAATTATCAGTCGCTATCTTACTCAGCTGGCAGTGAAGGTCGATATTGTTTCTAATGGCGAAGATGCTATTGAAAGACTCGTCAGTTATAGTTATGACTATGTCCTGCTTGACATGTCTATGCCAGAACTCTGTGATGAATCGGTTTTGGAAGTTATACAGGAAGTCAATCAGTTATTCCCTGTTGTTGCTTTGTGCCATGAGCGGAGTAAGCATGTGTCCGATCTGTGTACAAGGATCGGAATAAAAGATATTCTTACCCGTCCGATAGACAAGGCCCGGCTCGATGCTCTTACTATTGAGTATTGTAAGGTAGCTCAGGATGTTATCGAGGCTAATCTCGATCTTGACGCTCAGGACTTCTTCACTAATATTGCTGAAGAACCACTGCTGGTTTCTGCCGATGGTCAGGTTTCAGCTATTGATGACGAATCATTGCCACAGCCGATCTATTCCTCTTTAGCTAATGACCCGGAAATGCACGAGATAATAGTCAGTTTTCTGGAGATGTTGCCGGATTATCTGGATTCGCTCAAACAGGCTGTAGATAATGGCTCTCCTGCTGATATCATACCGGTAGCTTTTGACTTCCGCGATTCTGCCGGGACGGCCGGGTACAAGGAATTACGGCTGCTGGTGCTGGCATTGGAAAAGGCCGCCCAGGCTAACGATCTTGAAACGGTTGGTCAGTTGTTCACTCGAGTAGTAGAAACTGCCGGACGCATGAAAACCGTTACTGATGACCGGGCTATAGCTAATTGCTGAGTCAGTCGCAGCAAGTCAGTTCTACTTTAATCCCCAACCGGCATAATTGCGCACGAGTATCAGCTGCACTGCTATGGCAGATCGCTTTCATGCCGGCTTTTCGGGCTCCTTCTACATTGCGGGGCAGGTCATCGATGAACAGGGCGTTTTCTGGCTTCACTCCAACCAGTTTACAGGCTGAGAGATAGTTTTCCTTTGATGGCTTACAGCTGCCGATATTAAAACTCAGCCCCGGATTATTGAACACCGAGAGATAATCGTATTCCCGGCAGGCGTATTCCCAGTGAAGCGGATCTGTGTCGCTAAGCAGCCCCAGTTTATAGCGACCCTCTAATTCCTTTAACAGCTTGCCCATTGATGGTATTGGCCCGAATATATTACACCATCTGGCTTTGAACTCGTCAAAGCTCAGATTCAGAGACAAACTATTATTAATGCGACTGTAAAGATCCAGGCTGTCTATCTTGCCGCAATTGTGCAACTCTATTGCAGGATCAGACATTATTGCTGATAATTTCGCTCGTTCATTGGCTACGGTCGGGCAGATAAGGCCGAATATACCCCTTTCCGGAAATACATCTATCAGTACCCGTCCCAGATCAAATATTATGGCTTCTATTTCGTTCATTTTATCACTTTTGTATTTATCATTTCTATTGTGTCTGTAATAACCTTCCATTATATCTATTTGCATTAGAATAGTAACGGGAACAATGTCTTTTTTTTAGTCCTATAAAGTTTAATTATCGGCGTATCCGGACCTTAGCAACAATTATTTAGTGTTTGACTCTAAAGTGCTTAAGGGTTAAACTAGCGAAGCTGATATTATGGTATAATTATCAGCGGAAAAAAAGAGTTAAACAAAAACAGTTCGATAATTAGAATGATTGTCGATCTTAATGCTATAACTATGACAGTCAGAGAGTTATCTGGCTGTTGAAACTAATGTAAGTGGCATCTGGAGACCGGTTTGGACCGCCCAGATAGGATTGCATTAAGTACAGATATAATAGTGAATTGTATTATTTTAGCAGGGTGAGTCTGGAATTAAGTCAGATATTTCCGTTTCAGACCCGAGCGCCGTTGATAAACCGGTGCGACCAGCAAAGTAAAGACCGTTATTTGCCGATATCGTTAGAGCAGATGATGGCTTTTATTTGATAGAGGGCATAACCTCTGCTAAACTATATATAGCTCGGGGGTTGGATTTTACCCGAGTAGGAAAACCCCGGCGGAATTACCCCGGGAAACATAATTAAGGAGATAGCCTAAATGATAACTAAGATTTCTTCCAGGCATTCAAGTGTGAGTAACTCTCTCAAAGAGTATATTGAAAAGAAATTAGCTCGCCTTAGCCGGTTTCATGGCAAAATTACCGAAATTGAAGTAATTCTTGACACCGAAGGAACAAAATCGACAATAGAGATCATAGTTCATACTGCAGATGGAGCTAAACCATTTGTCCTGAACTATGCTGAAGAAGGTGTTCATGCCTGTATCGATGGCGCCATCGATCGTTCAGAAAGACAGTTGCTTAAGCATAAAGAGCAGGTTAAAAACCATAAAGGTAAAACCGGAGCCGGTGAGGCTTCTGTTGAAGTTATGGGTGAATGATTTTAATACTACTGAAAGTGTCAGTGGTGAGATATATAATTAATTGAAATTAAAAGATTAACGAAAGAAATTTGGTTTTCTCTGGAGATACCAATATGAAGATGACAGATTTTATGGTTCCGCAAGCCTTTGTGCCTTCTCTGAAAAGCTCAGAGAGAGACGAAGTTATTGCTGAGCTTATTGATGCTTTGGTTAAAGCTGGCAAGATCCAGCCTGATGATGCTGCTGATATTGTGGAAAAGCTCTGTGAAAGAGAAAGACAAGGCAGTACTGGTATTGGCAAAGGTATTGCTGTACCGCATGTAAAGCATCCCAGTATAACCGAGATCACCGGCACTATAGGACGCAGTGTTGAGGGGGTTAATTTTAACTCTCTTGATAAAGCTCCGGTTTATTCAGTTTTGTTACTGCTGAGTCCGCCGAATGATCCTGATAAGCATCTTGAAGCTATGGAAAAAGTCTTTTCTCATCTTCAGCGTGATATGTTCCGTAAGTTCCTCAGACAGGCAGAGACCACAGAACAGATCGTTGATCTGCTCAAAGAGGCAGAAGATTCCTCAAAGTAACAGTGCTTGCCTATTCCGACTTAAGGTCTGATATTGGCCTGGAAGTTGGAACTGTCTGTATTAATACAGGAAAAATAAAAGATTATAATATATTTGTCAGAGCTTAAAACCGGGCATTATAGCATAATATAATGCCGGTTTTTATCTTGCGCTGCCAGGTTTATTTTGTTCTTTTGGAATGTCAGGAACAAGGTATAAATGAGTTCAGATTCTAACAGGATGGAACAGGACTGTGAGGTGCTGATCGATGAAGGTTTGCATATGAGACCTGCTATGCAATTTGTCGAATGTGCTAACCGATATCAGTCAGAGGTGTACATCGAGGCTAAAGGCAACAAGGTTAACGGCAAGAGTATTATGCAGTTGACTATGTTGGCGGCCAGTAAAGGTACACGCATAAAGGTCATTGCCGAAGGGGCTGATGCCTGTAATGCAGTGCCTGAGCTTGTCAGTATAATCGAAGGGCGTACGCCAAATGAGTTTATTAAATGACAGTGTCAGTTTTGTAATGACCCGGGGGTTTTTCCCGCCGGGGCTCGTTGCATGATACTTCTTTTGGTGTCATACAGGAAATAAAGTGGAAATATATAAAGGAATAGGTGTTTCTCAGGGTGTTTCGATCTACAGGGCTGCTGTGATCGACGCTGAAGATTACCGCATACCTAAACGCGTTGTCCCCAAGAGGGAGATCGCCAATGAGGTAAAGCGGTTGCGCAAGGCATTTCTCGATGCCACCCAGGAAATGAACACTCTCCAGAGCAGTCAGGCGGATGCCTCTGATGGTCACATCAAGGATATTTTCGCTGTCCACCTGCATTTCCTTCGTGATCGCACGCTTCGTAAAAATATCACTGACATAATAAGTGAAAAGCAATATTCTGCTGAATATGCTGTCAGTGTGGTTATGCGTGATATTGCCAGGCATTTCAATCATACTCCGGACCGCTATATCTCAGAGCGGGCCAATGATATCTTTGATATTGAAAAAAGGATAGTACGGCATCTTATCGGTGACAAAAGGGAAGACCTCAAGCATCTTACTGCGCCTGTCGTGGTTATTGCCAGAGACCTTACCCCTACTGAGACTGCCAGCTTTGATAAAACTTACATTAAGGGACTTGCCACCGATGCCGGCGGCAGAACTTCACATACCGCTATCGTTGCCCGTAGTATGGGTATTCCTGCGGTTGTGGCCCTGGGTGATCTTTCCCAGCATGTTACTCAGGGTGATATGATCATTGTAGATGGTAATCGCGGTACAGTTATTGTCGATCCAGATGAAGAGACGATCAAGGAATACCGCTCTTATGCCGCCGAGTTCCTCAATAATGAAATATTGCTCAATGAGCTTGCCGAGTTGCCGGCGGTTACTACTGATTTTGAGCCTATCGAACTGCTTGGCAATATAGAGTTTCCCGAAGAATCTACCATGGTCCTGCAAAGAGGCGGAGATGGTGTCGGGTTATATCGTACCGAGTTCCTCTTTCTTGATGTCTCAGAAGAGCCATCAGAGGAAGATCATTTCAATGCTTATATGAAAGCTATTGAGCTGATGGGCAATCGTTCGATCACTATAAGAACAGTTGACCTGGGTGCTGATAAATTTACGCAGGCTCGAAGTGGTGAACCGGAAAGAAACCCGTTCCTGGGTCTTCGCTCGATCAGATATTGCCTTCAGCATGTACCTATGTTCAAAGCGCAGCTGCGTGCTATATTGCGTGCCTCGGCTTTTGGAAAGGTCAAGATGATGTTCCCGCTTATTACTTCTATGGTCGAACTCAGGCAGGCCAAGTGGATCGTGGCCGATGTCAAGGAAGACCTCGAAGAGCAGGGTATTGCTTTTGATGAAAATATGCCTGTGGGTATTATGATCGAAACGCCGGCTTCGGCTCTTATTGCTGATGACCTGGCCCAGGAAGTTGATTTCTTCAGTATTGGAACAAACGACCTCATTCAATATACTCTGGCGGTTGACCGGGTTAATGAACGAGTAGCTTCCCTGTACAACCCTATGCACCCGGCAGTACTGCAATTGCTCAGCAGTGTGGCTAAGAGTGCTAAAAGGGCTAAGATAGATGTGAGTATTTGTGGCGAAATGGCCTCTGAGCCGGAAGTTACCCCTTTATTGCTGGGTATGGGCTTTCGTACTCTCTCGCTTGCTCCGCCAATGATCCCTGAGGTAAAGAAGGTCATTCGCTCTGTGTCGGTTGAATACTGCCGGCGAATGGCACGAAAGGTACTGGCATTTGATACTGAAAGCCAGACTGTAAACTTTATCAGGGAAGAATTTCGTAAAATTAACGAAGGCAAGCTGACAGAATGAGGTTAGCCCAACTGGGTAATATACGCCCGGTTGCTGCTGACCCTTTTGCTGTTGCTGCCCTGACAAGGAAATATACAGACAGAATAACCATTGCCTGCTGCCGGCTGAATTGCCCGGCAGGCAATTGCTGTTCTGTCGGACAAGGTGTTTATGTCTGACAACGGAGGAAATGTTATTCCGCCGAAACAGGATAGAATGTTTATCCTGTTCGCTGTGCGGGATGATGCGAGATTTTTATCGCATCGGGAGACCCAGGCTATCTGGCAGAGAGCCTTTGTCCGCGCTGATATACCCGTCGCTTATTCTCAGGGGTTCAACCCCAGACCGAAAATGTCTTTGCCCTTACCCAGAAATGTTGCTCTGGCCAGTGAGTGCGAACTGCTGGTCTTTTCCCTTGCGCAAACTATGCAGTCAGCTGAGATTATTGACAGGCTCAAAGATCAGTTGCCTCAGGGAATTATTGTGCAGCGATGTGGTGATCTGCCAGGCAAAGAAAAAGTACTGCCACGGATAGTATGTTATACTCTCAAGCCTTTTGACCATGTTGATCTGATGAAACTCGATAATGAGATACAGGAGCTTATGCTCGCTGAACAATATATTGCCAGTCGTCAGGCTTTTGGTCGTCATAAGGCCAGGGACCTTAACATCAAAGATAATATAAAATCACTCGTGCTCGACCAGGGTTATATAAAACTGACCATGCAGGTAGATCAGGGTGTTACCGCTCGCCTCAAAGAGATTGTTGAATCTGTAGGACTCAATATCGTTATGGATATCGAAATGATAACCAGAACGGCGATGCGATATGAAGGAACAATAAATGAGTTTCTCGAAAACTGAGCTTATTTTTTAGCTGAATGTTATCGAGTTACTTACAAGGAACAAACGCCAAGCCCCACCTCAGGTGGGTAGGAACGAGGAATCAAATGGAAGAAAAAAAGACAACAACTCCCAGGCCCAGACGCAAAAAAGCTGTTAAGGCCAAACCTGCTGACAGCGTTGCAGTCAGTGGTGAAACTATTGCCGGGCAAAATGATATTGCCGTTGCACCGGAATCAAAGTCTGCTGAGACAGAGCCGGTAAAAGAAAATACTGCTTCGGCAGCGGCTGAGCCGGTATCTGGCAGTGAAAGCCAGGAAACTCAGCCGGAGCCTGCTGCTCCGAAAAAGAGAAAAGCGGCTACCCGCAGAAAGCCACCTGCTGCAAAAAAGAAAAAGTCAGATTCTGAACCTACTATGGAACAGGCGATCGAGGCCTCGCAGACGGCAGAGCAGGCACCAGTTGCGGTAGAGACAGAAAATGCCAAAACGACGCAAGCCGACCAGCAGCAGCCATCTGTTGTTGAAACTCAAACCCAGGTAACGGCAGCAGCTCCCGTTGAGCAGATAGTTGTCTCAGAAGATCAGGCTGTTGTTATTGCCCCTCCTGCGCCTAATCCTAATCGTCGTAGTATGAGGGCCGAAAGATTAAAGGCCCAGGAAGCTGAACAGGCCTCGCAGACTACATCGCAAATAGAGACAGATACCGCCGCACCAGTAACTGCTGCAGATACATCGGAAAAACCAGCAATTAATACAGTGGTTACTGCTCAGGAAGGGCAGGATGAACAAAATGTTTCTCTGACGGAGGAATCTGCCCAGGAGCAGGCAGCACGCAAACCGCGACGCCGCCGTCGTTCGAGAAGGAAAAAAGACAAAAATAAAACTGACAGTAATTCTCAGCAATTGGAAACTGACAGTCAGAATGAGCTGGAAAACATTCAGACTGATTCTCAGGAAAGTGACAGTGATGGTCAGAGCCCTGCTCAAGCCGAAAAAGAGGGTAATGTCTCTCATGGTAAAGAGCGTAATGACCGGCACAAGAGTAATAAGAGTAGGCCAAATCGCGCCCAGCAGAAAGCTGAAGAAAACTATGATTATCAGCCTATAGACGATCTCAATGATATTCGGTTACTTGATGATGATGAAGAAGATGATTCTGATGAGTTTATCGATGATGATAGTGAGTTGATTACTGAAAATAAAGATAATGCCAGATCGCTTCGCGGCAAGAAGTCCACTAATGAACAGGGCGGCAAGAAGCAAAAGCGAGAGATGCTTATCAATATTTCTGCCGGGCAGGAATGTCGTATTGCTGTTGTTGAAGAAGGTAAACTCGAAGAACTCTATGTTGAAAGGCTTGATACAAACAGCCTGGTAGGCAATATATACAAGGGCAGAATCGTCAATGTTGAGCCAAGTATTCAGGCCTGCTTTGTTGATTTTGGTATCGGACAAAACGGATTTCTGCATATCTCAGATGTGCAAACCTCTTATTTCCGCAATGCTATTGATCATTCGGAAAAGGTAGGCAAAAAACAGCCGCGAAAAGAAAGACCCCTTATCCAGGAATGTCTCAGGAAAGGGCAGGAGGTTGTGGTTCAGGTCATTAAGGCCGGTATTGGCACTAAAGGTCCGACTCTGAGTACTTATATCTCCATTCCCGGCAGGTATGTCGTGCTTATGCCCGGCATGAGCCATAGCGGTGTATCTCGAAAGCTCAGCCAGGAAGACCGTCAGAAAATGAAGGAGCTCTCTGCTGAACTTAATGCCCCGGAAGATGTTGGTATTATTCTCAGAACTGCCAGTCTTGAATCTAATAAGAAAGATCTCAAGAAAGACTTTACTTATCTGATCAGGCTCTGGAAACAGATGAGGCATAATATAAATAATAAAAAGTCCGGGCCTATGGAACTCTATAAGGAATCTGACCTGGTCATTCGTACTATTCGTGATGTCTTTACCACTGGTATTGACCGTATATATTGCGATAATGAAAATACCTGGAATAAAATAAACGAGTTCTTTGCTATCGCCATGCCGCGCAATCGCGACCTGGTTAAGCTCTATACTGATCATGTGCCGCTTTTCACAAAGTATAATATCGAAAAAGAGATCGAAAAGCTCCAGAGTAAAAATGTGCCGCTGCCACATGGTGGTTCTATCGTGATCGAAAGTACAGAAGCTATGGTTACTATCGATGTTAACAGCGGTAAATATCGTGATAATAACAATGCCGAAGATACCGCATATAAGATCAATATGGTGGCCGCGGAAGAGATCTGCCGCCAGCTCAAGTTGAGAGACTTAGGTGGTGTTATTGTTATCGACTTCATTGATATGGTAAATAATAAGCATAAGAGAGAGCTGGAAAAGAAAGTGAAAGATCTCTTCGCTCGTGATCGGGCCAGTACCCGCATCTTGAGAATTAACCAGTTTGGACTTATGGCAGTTACCCGCCAGAGAATGAAGGCCTCACTGAAAAACAGAACCTATACTACCTGTCCGCTCTGCAAAGGAGCTGGTCAGTTAAAATCTTCTGAATCTGTGGCTATCGAAGCTATGAGAAAGATAGCCTATGCTATTGAAGAACCGCAAGTTGCCGAACTTGATGTAATTATTACCCCGGCGGTTGCGGCCTATCTTCTTAACGAGAGACGCCATGCTCTGGTTGAACTGGAAAATAAATTCTCTAAACGCATAACCGTTAAGAGCGACCATAACTGCGGCCCGGAAGATATTTCCTTCGATGCCAGAAATGCCAGAGGCATACGCATTGACCCCTGGCTATAGTACCACACCGAACAGGAATAAGAATGAGCTTTAATTTTGAAATATTACATAGCAGTAATGAGCATCGTGCCCGCCGGGGCAGGCTGACTACTCCGCATGGTGTGATCGAGACACCTGTTTTTATGCCGGTTGGTACCAGAGGGGCTATCAAGGGTATATTGCCCGACCGTATCCACGAAATAGGTGCTAAGATCGTACTGGGTAATACCTATCATCTCCTGCTCAGGCCGGGTGCTGATGTTGTTGCCAGACTGGGCGGCTTACAGAAATTTTCCGGCTGGCACGGCCCTATGCTTACCGACAGCGGCGGTTTCCAGGTGTTTTCTCTGGCCGGTATAAATCGTATCAGTGACGACCTGGTTGAGTTTCGCTCACACATAGATGGCAGTAAGGTCAGGCTCGATCCGATTACTGCTACTCATGTCCAGAATAAACTTGGCGCTGATATTATTATGGCCTTCGATGAATGTGTGAAGCTGCCCTGTACTGCCGATCGTATGCGCGATGCCGTCAAACGAACTTTACGCTGGGCCAAAATGTGTCAGGATGCTCACCTCAGGCCCGATGAACAATGGCTCTTTGGCATTGTGCAGGGCGGTACTGACAGAGAGATGCGTCAATGGTGTGCCGAAGAGCTTATCAAGCTCGATTTTCCCGGCTATGCTGTTGGTGGCCTCAGCGTGGGCGAAAGTCATGAAGAAATGATCGAGACCTGCGATTTTATTGTTCCCAAGCTGCCATTTAATAAGCCTCGCTATCTCATGGGAGTTGGTACGCCCAAAGATATTATCGCGGCAATTGCCACTGGTGTGGATATGTTCGATTGTGTACTGCCCACCAGAAATGGCAGGCATGGCTTTGCCTTCACCAGTCAGGGTGTTATTCGTCTGAGAAATGAAAAGCATAAACTCGAAGACCTGCCGCTCGATCCGGCGTGTAATTGCTATACCTGCCGAAACTTTTCCAGGGGATATCTCAGGCATTTATTCCTTTGTGACAGACAAAAGCCGGAAATGACAGGCCCTATTCTTGTCTCGCTTCATAACCTGGCTTTTTATCAGGACCTTATGGCCCAAACCAGGGCTGCTATTGAGCAAGACCGTTTTGTAGAATGGGCCGCCCGCTGGGCTGACTATAAATAGCAAAGTTTGATTCGGTTAAGATGCACTTTGCTGTGTCTTTAACCTGACAGTTGCCCCGATATATTAAACCTTACGCACCATTTTCAAGGGTGCATTTTGGTCATTATTGTTTATAATGGCCCTTTGACAAAGCTGCTTTTATCTTCGTCGCTGCCGCCGGTAGCGGGCGATAGTGGCCTATAGTAATATAAGATACTGCAAATTAAGGATTTAACAGTGACAGCACTACCAGACACCAGGCAGATAGCAGAATTGATGGCAAAATTATCCCGTTTCGCCGGATCCAATCCAGAGCCGCCGCAATTTTTCGCCAATTTTCTGCAGATGATCATTGCTGCAACCGCCGGTAAGGGCGGGGCTATCTGGGTTTTGCAGCCTGAAAAAGGGCCGCAGTGTTACTGTCATCTCAATCTGGAACTCAGTAAGCTGGATGTTACCAGTCAGCAGGAATTGCTGAATCATGCTATTCAAAAGACGGTGGAAGAGGGCAAGTCTATGCTCATTCCACCTCAAACTGATACTAATAGTGAAATAACCAATATTTGCGGTCACTGCCTGCTCTTTAAACCTTTGCGGGCCGGTGGTAAGGTTGCAATGATCCTTCAGGTTATTTGTGACCCGGGTCTTGATAGCAATTTATACCGACCTATGGTTGGCATTGCCGATCAGGCAGCCGAGATAGCTGAAACCTATCTGGCACACCGCCGGGCTGTTGTCCTTGACGATGACCGTAAAAGCCTCTCTAAATTACTCACATTCAGTGAAAAGGTGCATAACGGCCTTGAACCAGAAAAGGTAATATATCAGGCGGCTAACCTGGGCAGAGAAACCCTTAATTGCCAGCGGATGGTTATCTGGGTAGATCCCAGAGTGAAAAAGAACCTGCAGGCTGTTAGTGGTGTTGACAAGCCTGACCGCCGGGCTGTGCTTATGCAGGCTATCGAAAAACTCAGCCGATTCACCCTGCGTGAAAAGAAGCCGGTACTTGCCAGTCGCCAGCAGTTAGTGGAAATGTCTGACGAGCAGGAACTGACCTCGCTTCTCAAAAACTATTTCAATATCAGCCAGTTGGACCAGATATATCTTTATCCGCTGGTCCATAATGACAGATATCTTGGCGTTATCGCAGCCGAAGGTCTGCAAGAGGCAGCTGGCAATCTTGAGGGCATGATAACTGCTATTGCTACTCATACGGCGGTAGCTCTTAATAATGCCCTGGAAATGGCTGATATGCCGGTAATGAAACCACTGGCAAGGCTCAAAAAGTTAAAGAATGACCCTAAGAGAAAACGCAAAATAATTATCCGTTCGATAGTTGCTCTTGCAGCTTTGCTTATTTGCCTGCTTTTGCCCTGGTCTGTTAATATCAAAGGCGACTGTAAGCTGACTCCGCAGGTTATGCGAACTCTGGTCAGTCCGATAGACGGTGCTAAGGTCAAAGAAGTTGTCAAAACAGAAGGTTTTGTTACTCAGGGCCAGCAGATCGTGCAGCTTGACGATTTTGACCTCAATATCGAACTGCGCGGCTTGAAACTTGCCATGGATAAAGAAAGGGTAAACTTCAGACGTGGTAATCTCTCTGCGGTTGAAAAGGAAAACAGCCAGCTGGAGATTAATCGCATTTCTAATGAGATCAAACTCAAAGAAGAAATGATCCAGCGATGCAATATACAATCGCCTATTAACGGCACAATTCTTACCCCTATGCTTGACCGCATTGTTGGTAATTCACTTCAGCGCGGTCAGGAAATATGCACTCTGGCTGATCTCAATAACTGGCAGTTGGTTATCTCTGTGCCCCAGCAGGAGATAGAATGGGTCAGACTTGCCGCTCAGCCTGATGACACGGACAGTCAAAGCCAGAAAGTAGAGATCGACTTTGTGCTTGAAGCTTTCCCACAGCAGAAACTCAAAGCCTATATCGAAAGACCCGATCAGGTAGCATATTCGGCCCAGACTTTACAGACTGGCAATATCTTTGAGGTTCGCGTCGATCTCAGTTCCGAAGCTCTCGAAGCTGTCAAACTCGGACTGCGCGACGGCATGGAAGGTTCAGCCAAGATCAAAACTGTTAAGAGACCGCTGGGCTATGTTCTTATCCGCAAGGTGCTGAGATTCTTCCGTCTCACCTTCTTCTGATATTGGTTAAGGCCCGCTTAATAATGCCGCAGATCGAGATTTGTTCAGGTCCCAGTCTTAGTCTTGGCATTTTTAAATCGTTTCATTCCTTTACTGTTTTCTTATTAAAAAAAGTACTGCATCGGGAAATCACCGCATTTTTTCGGGAAATTCTCTGCTGTTTTGCTTATAATACCCTGTCCGGCCTGAATGCTCAGGTCCGGGGTATGTACTGTGTATTGATATTGTAATATCGAATCTAGGAAAGAACAAAAATGAATATTCTTATCGCTGGAGCCAAAGGAACAGGTAAGTCAACTATTGGTAAAGAGTTAGTTGGTCTCACCGGTTTGTCTATAATTGAAACTGACGATATGGTTGAGCAGATCTTTGCTGCCGAAAGTGGAAGAAAACTTACATGCAGGCAGATATATATGGAAAAGGGCCCCGAATATTTCCGCTCGCTCGAGTCGCAGGCAGCTCGCATGGCTGCCGAAAAGGACTGGCAGTTCGTTATTCTCGGCGGGTCTATTCTCATGAACCCGGATAATCGCCGGCTTCTCAGAAATGGGGCGATGATCGTTTATCTTACCGCTTCGGTCGATATTACCTATAAAAGAGTTCTCGCCGGCGGACTGCCGCCCTGGCTCAGGGACGATGACAGTTTTGAGCAATATGCCAAAGAGGTCGCATACCGCAATGAGGTGCTTACTCCCTTTGCCGATATTGTTATGGATTCTTCCAGCGGCACTCCTGCTGATATGGCGGCTCGAGTGGTCGATCTTATCAAAGAAGAGCTTTCGATCCGCAGTCATGCCGCTAATACCTACGGACAGATCATTCACATGACCACCTTTGGTGAGAGTCATGGTCCGGCGATTGGCGCCGTTCTCGATGGAGTCAGGCCTGGTCTGGAAATCTCTGCCCAGGAGATCCAGGCACAGCTTGACAGACGCAGGCCGGGCCAGAGTGAATATGTAACGCCACGCAGTGAAAAAGATACCGTCCATATTCTTTCAGGTGTATTTGAAGGTAAAACCACCGGCGCTCCTATAGCTATGGTGCTTTATAATCAGGATCAGGACTCCAGTAAGTACGAAGGCATAAAAGATATGTTCCGCCCGGGCCATGCTGATTTTACCTTTTATAAAAAATATGGTATTCGCGATTATCGCGGCGGCGGCCGTTCTTCCGGTCGTGAAACTGCCGGCAGAGTAATGTGTGGTGCTATCGCCCGCAAGGTCATGGAGCATCGCGGCGTTTCATTTATCGCCCACGCTACTGAGATTGCCGGCATAAAGGCTCAGACCTGCGACTATGACTTCATCGAAAAAAGTCCTGTTCGTTGCGGCGATCCGGTTGCTGCCGAAAAAATGCAGCAGGCAATTATCGAGGCCAAAGAAGCTGAAGACTCAGTTGGTGGTATTGTCCAGCTTGAGATAAAAGGTGTTCCCGCTGGGCTGGGTGACCCGGTATTTGATAAACTTGATGCCAGATTGTGTAAGGCACTCTTTAGCCTGGGTGCTACAAAGGGCATCGAGGTAGGGCTTGGTTTTGAACTGAGCAGAATGCGTGGTAGTGAGTCTAATGACAATATGAAAGATGGCGGCTTTGTCAGTAATAACGCCGGCGGTATTATCGGCGGCATTTCTACCGGTCAGGATATTATTATCCGCATAGGTATTAAGCCGACATCTTCTATCGCCAGTGAGCAGCAGACTATCGGTATTGATGGTGAAAATAAAAAGATATGTGTGCATGGCCGCCATGACCCATGTATCGTGCCGCGTGTTATACCTGTTGTCGAAAACATGGCTGCGCTGGTCATCTGGGACGCCTGGGAAACCCAATGTGCTGTTAAGCCGGATTGGAATAGAGACTGACACGCCTGCATAATGTAACTGACAAATTTATCAGTCAGGAGATAATGACTGTGGAACAGAAATGGATAGATATTGCCGCTGAGATAAAGGAAATTGCCCAGAAGGGGCTTACCTTTGCCAGTGATAGTTTTGACATAGAACGCTATCGCCGGCTTCAGCAGATAGCCATAGATATATATGCCGGGCTCAGCAATGAAGACCCCCAGCTTATTCGACGGGCCTTTCAGGACGACACCGGCTATCCTACACCCCGCACTGATTGCCGGGGCGTTATCTTTCGTGATGATAAGCTGCTGATGGTGAAAGAGATCGAAGATGGCGGCTGGACTCTGCCCGGCGGCTGGTGTGATAATCGCATGACCGGCTCAGAAAATGTTGCTCGTGAAGTTTGGGAGGAAACCGGATTCACCGTTCAGGTACAACGCCTGCTGGGCGTTCTCGACCGCGATAAATTCGGCGATCATCCGAAATATCCCTATAATGTCTATAAGCTCTTCTACCTCTGTCAGATAACTGGTGGTCAGGCCACAGCCAGTAATGAAACCAGTCAGGTAGAATTTTTCACTGAAGAACAGATCGCCAGCCTGCAACTTTCCGAGTCGCGAACCAAACATTATCAGCTCAAAAAAATATTTGAACTTTACCGCAACCCTCAAATGCCGGCAATGTTTGATTGAGGCCGATGGTTTGTTCAGGTGAGTATCAATGATAAAAAGAAAAGAGGCAGGTTTCTAACTGAGACCTGCCTCTTGCTGTTTATCATTATTCACTGGTAAAGCCGTTATTCAGCCAGGCTTCGATCAGTATTGACAATTCCGTAATATCTATCTGGCAATCCCAGTTGAGGTCATATTTGTCGGGGTATGGCTCAGAGCAGAATTTACTGTTAGTATAAACATCTTTTATCTGACTGGCCGATAGAGAGAAATCAAACACTCGCACTTCGTCCATTGCCCCCTGATAATAGGCATCACTTGACCAACTGCTGCGTCCTATATAATTTACCCGGCGGGTAACGCCCCAGGGCCAGGTTGATTTGCCTGTCTTTATCAGCTCGCCATCTTTAAACAGACTTACATTACCGCTGCTGTCGATCGTAGCAGCGAAAAACTGCCAGCGATCCAGCTCGATAGCATTTTCGGCTATCACCGCTCCATCGGAACTTGTACCGCCATAAGCCTTGAACCGCAGGCCAGTGCCGGTTCCTTCACGCGAGAGGTAAATGCTGTTATCGGTCTGGCCGTTACCGATCTCTATGAATCTCGCATAGCTGGCAGCCGCCGAGGGTTTGGCCCAGAGAGTAAATGTGCAGCCATTATCAAACTCAGAGAAACCATCTGCCAGGTCAATATAGTCATCAACGCCATCAAAGTTCAGAGCTGTGCCCAGATTGCCGTTTACCCGGCTGCTCTCAAAACTCATATCTCCCATCAAGGTACCATTCATGCCATGTCCGCTTGAGTCGGCGGCATTGGTTCCCTGCTCTTCGTCGAGTGTCCACCAGCCGACACATTCATATTTAGTATCGCGATTTCGCTGCCATACTCTCACCCAGTCTATCTGCATCTTGCCCGCATCGCTGGTGGTATGGTTCGGCCAGGTTGACGCATCCGGGTGTTTCAGTACCTCGCCGCTCCACTCGCCGCCGACATAATAGTCAAGAATAAGGTACATATCGCCGAAATTGTTACTATATTCAAAATCGCTTATACTGCGTAAATAATTGTCGTCAAAATAATATTCCAGATACCAGGGCCGCCAGTAGAAAGCATAGTTGTGATATCCTGCCGACAGATCGCTTTTCCAGTGCGTTGCCATATTTGACTGACTGTCACCGTAATGGATATTGGTCAGATAGCGATATCGCTGGTTATTACTGCCTGATACTGAATTAAGCGGATACTCGACAATATCAACCTCTGGCGGCCAGCCATCAGAGAGCATCCAGAAATTACACCATGAACCCTGAGCACTGGGCATATTGATCCGGGCCTCTACATAGCCATACTTGAACCTAAACTTACTATAGCCAGTTGAGATCGCACCGGAGGTAAACTCATGACCCGAATAATTCTCAGCTTTGGCCGTTATTGTAAGTATGCCATCATTCAGAGTTACATTTTCATCTCTGATATAGGCATCGCCCTTATAGTCGCGTGTCCAGGGTAACTGGCTTATCCATTTATTCCGATTTAAACTGCTGCCCTCAAAATCATCGCCAAAAACCAATTTCCAGCTATACCCCGAACCATCTGGCGGTGCTGCCGTTAACGGTATCGAAAGTACATTAATTGCCAGGGCTAACACTAAATATAATTTTAATCTGCTCATTTCTTTTCCCTTTTTCAAATTGTTCACGGCCAGATCATTTCACTGGCCCAGTTTTCTATCAGTTCGTCAAGATCGGAGGTATCTATTATGCCATCTGCTTTGAGGTCCTCTGCCAGTATCACTTCCGGCAGTTCAACAAAACCGGGCTTCTCGGCCAGATACAGCAGGTTATTGACGCTTAAAGCCGTATTGTACAGCCGGACATCGTCTATGTTGCCAGTCCAGTTGCGGTTGTGTGTATTGTTTACCCGACTGCCGATATAGACCGGGTCATTACTGCTGTTTACCGCACCAGCAGCAACAGATGTATCCAGTTCGCCATCAATATAAAGACTAAGCGACTTGCCATCATAGACCGCCATCACATGATGCCATTGCCCATCCATTACTGCTATTGTGCCATTAGCCTGATATTCGCCGCCGCCAGCCTTATTGAAATGGAATGACAGTGAATTGCCGCTATTGTTCCGGATCAGACGCCAGGCCTGTAATCCCTTTGTGATAATTGAAGCCCACAGGTCTTCCTGTCCTGAGCTTTTTATCCAGGCTGAGATAGTCAGTCCTTCAGTGAAATGCAGGTCACTGCTATTCTGGCAATTAAGATAACTGCTATAGTCAGTACCACTGAAATTAGCACTCTCGCCGGTGTGGCCTTCCGCAAATGTTACTGCTGAACCGGCCAGAGCATCGTAGCCATTACCGCTCTGGTCAGTGAAACTATTATCCATGCTCCAGTGCGCCGTCAGGCTGCTCTCGCCCGGGTCGATAGGGTCAATATTATTACCGTAGAATAACAGCCAGTTTTGTGCTAACTGGCTAAAATCCTGCAAGTCTATTTTATAGTCAGCAACCAGGTCACTTGCTGACTCGATCTGATCGACCGGCAGAAGGCGAATATTATCCACTCTTATAATACCGGCTCCGCCCATCGCCGGGCTTTCTGCTGAGCCAATGCCAAGGTCAAGCCGGGTTACTGCTCTCAGATCTATCCCGGCAAAGTCTGTCAGCGGGAATCCCAGCTCCTGCCAGTGTGGGGTCTGCACAACGGTTGTATCAGACAAGGTTGCTACTGTGCTATTGCCATTGTTATCAGTCAGTCGCACATATATCTGCTCTGGTGTATTGCCGCTTTCGCCCCGTACCAGGATCGAAAGATAGTGGGCATTATTAACTGTAAAGTCCCTGCCTTCACTGAATGACTGACGGACCTCTGCATAGTATGGATACTCATCATTGTCGTATTCCAACTGCATGAAATTGTCAGCATAGTCTCCCAGACTTATATTTGCTCTTGTTCCATTGCTCAGGCTGTCAGGCCAGCTCGCCCGCAGCGAGTTGGTATCTGCATATTCCTCAAAGCAGGTTATTGTGCCCGGGTTATGTGCCAGCTCATATTTATATATTTCACTACCCGCCAGCAGATAAGCACCTACGCCAAATACATCGGTATCAGTTGCTGTCGTTACTCGTGGGTCTGCTCCTACTGGCTGCACCCAGCCCAACAAGCCATCAGGCTGTACTGCCGCCCGCAGGGCATCCCAGCCGGCCTGAACATTATCCCAGTATTGGGCTTCTGGCAGATATCCATTATTCACGCCCCAGGCCATGCCAAAGGTGAAAAAGCCAGTCCCGCTGGTTTCTGGGTTATCATACCGCTCCGGACTGAGCAGGTCTGAATGCCAGTAACCATCTGCCAGTTGGATCGCTGCCAGTCGTTGCGACATATTCTGTAACAGGGTAATGTAATTCACTCGCTCTGGATCTGTTGCTGGTAAGTATTGCAACACCCGCGCCGCTCCGGCGATCACCCAGCCATTGCCTCGTGACCAGAATACTTTTTGGCCATTATAATTGTAGGGCGGCAGGTAATTTATATCGCGATAGAATAGTTGCTCATCAGCATCATACAGGCAGCTCTGGGTATCTGACCACATTGTATGCATGGTCTGAGTGTAGCTGTCATTTTGCAGTATCCGGCTCATTCGCGTCATAGCAGGCGGAGCCATGAATAAAGCGTCACACCACCACCAGGTTTCATTGCCGCCGGCCAGGTTACAGGCAAAGCTGGCAGGCGCAGCTACAAGGTCATCGTTCTGAGCCTTGTAATCGGCATAGCGAAACGGGTCCGGCTCATCCAGTAGATACAGCTCCAGATAGGTCTGGGCGCAAGCCATATTGTCTGCATGATGTGAATCCCAGGCCAGCTTCCAGTTAAATTTCTCTGACCACTGGCGGCAGCTTGCCAGATACCTCTCATCTTTGGTTGCTTCATAACAGGCCATAAGACCGGCATGTAATGCTCCCCGTTCCCAGCTTACCGACTTATCCCACGAACTCTGGGTCAATTGCCAGTCGGCAACTTTCTTCAGCCAGTTGATAGTCTCATTATTGTTCTCTGCCGCATCGCGAACAGATACCGCCGCTCTTGATTCCAATTTTATACCCGGTGCCAATAACAGCCCCAGTACGCACAGTCGCCAGAAACTCATCTTTGCACACATTATTTTCTCTCTCCTTGATTATTGTCTAACAAAACAACGCAATGTGTCGCAATAACACCAATTATCTGATAGCTGTAGAAACAAATTGCGTTGTGCTGCTATTCTTGCTCATCAGGCAAAAAATCGCCTGTGAGAAATTAAAAGTCTAATACAATAATGTTCAGATGAAGAAATATTAGAGGGTTAAGTAATCAAACTGGGAATAAATATATACAGGTCAAAATTAAGCCGGAGCCTCATTACAAGGCCCCGGCTTTCTGATCTTAACACTTATGGTTCTTATTCAACATTAAAACCATTGTTCAGCCAGTTGCTGGCTATAATGGCAAAGTCATAGATGTCAACCACGCAATATGAGGCCGCGCTATTGTCCAGATTAGCCGCATTGCCCACAAAGCTGTGGTTCAGACATGGGGTTACGCCCAGAGTATTCAGGTCGGCGTATTCAGCCGCTATATCTGTGCCGGATATGGCGTAGTTGTATATCCGCAACTCATCGACTGCACCGGTGAGGAAATCGGCTGCATTGAACAAATGGCGGTTAGGCTGACCCTGACGAGAAGCACCAATTACATTGGCCAGGTCCCATGGCTTATATACTTCTGCATAACCCTGGGTATTGGTAGCTACCAGCTCACCATTGATATAGATGCGGGCTGTGCTGTTGTCCCAGGTTGCTGCAAACATATCCCACTGACCATTTTGCAGAGAGAAGTCTTGCATATAGCTGTAATTGCCGCTTGCTTCGCCCAGGTTCTGCCAGCCGGTATTCCAGTTCTCACCGCGAACTATTACCCGGCCGCTGTTTGTGCCGTTGGTTGTTACAGCAAAGTGTGTGCCGTCAGCTATATTGGCATTGCTGATGATAGCGCCATCTGAATTGAGTCTTACCCAGCAGAGTATTGAGCCTTCGTCCATGCCGCGGCCAAAGCCCTGCTTTTCATAACTGGCTCCGCGAATATCGCCAAGTGTGTCCAGCGGACCGGCACAAGGATAACCCAGCTTGTCTAAGTCCATATACTCATTACCACTGAGGAATAGTGCATTACCGTTAATGCCTGTTACTGTACTTGGTACAACTACAGTTGCAGTTGTCTCATCGGGAGTATCAAGCGAAACGCTCTTGACTGTTGCTGCCGGTCTGCTTACACCTACCTCAGCTGCCAGTTCGCCGGTATCGGCCAGCGGGTCTGCTGCATTGTCAAAGGTATAACGGGAAAGCATCTGCTTGATCGTCAGCAGGCGAGTAGCAGACTGAGCATCATCACTGGTAGTAGCAGCGTCTGATTCTGTACTGAGTATGCAATAGTATTTGCCCTGATCGGCTATACCTGGTGTGGCTATGGTCAGGGTTGACTCGCCTTCACCTACTGCACTGGTAAAGGTAACACTTATATCTCCGCCTGGTACCAGCTTAACGCCGTCTTTGTACCAGTCTGCTGCCACTACAGGATTTACCTGTGTGCTATAGCCAACTGTGAACGATACACTTGCATCGGTGACAAAGGCCCGAACATCTGATGGCTGTGTGGTTACCACGGCACTCGAACGCAGTGTTTCAAAACTCCAGACATTACCCTTTATACAGTTGGGGTCTGTTACATCAGCGAATTTTGTTGTGCCGGCTGTGAACGACTGTTTCATGCCGGGCAGGCCTGAAACTACGGCCCAGTTATAGGTCTTGTCAAATTCACCGGTGAAGCTATACTGCGAATCAGGATTAGTTACACCCGGATCTCCTATACTGCCGCGATAGTACATATTCGGATCTGATCCATAGAATACATACTGATTGGTTATATTGGGATTGACTGCATTTACGCCCAGTGGGTCAAGCCCGGCTTTCCAGCCCAGAGTTATATCTACATTACTGCCGTTTGCTACCATGTTTACTGTCGGTTCGTAAGGCTTGAGCAGTGGATAGCTAAGGTCAACTCCAGGTGTCAGATTAATGTCATCAACATAAACACCATTTTCTGCTGCTGCATTAGATAATAACAATAACGCATTGAGAGGGTCGGCGGTGCCATTACGGAACGAAAAATTACTGGCTATCGGGCTTTGCCCTGTTGCTGAAACACTACCCTCAGTAAGATAGACACTGTACTTATCGGTTGACTGATTGATCACTACCCAGACATTATACCATTTCTTGGTACTCAGGCTGGCTATTGTAGTAATAGCCCCGGCGTCTTTGGCTTTGAAATCTACCAGACCATCTGTCAGGCTGCTATTCCTGATCAAGGCTATCTGCACTTCAAAGTCAGCAAACCAGTTGGCTGCGTTGGTGTCTCTCAGGCCAAAGCTGTGATCAATGTCTTCTGAGTTTGCATAAAATCTTGCAAATAATGTTGTTGCTGTGTCAGTGTTTGCCACTGGGGTAATGCTGGCATTATGTACACCTGAATTGCCATAGGTTAATACCTGATTACCCGTTCCATCATCAATTATATCTACCAGCAGACTATTTGATCTCGCTGTCCAGGGGGTGCCCAGCTCAAACACATTAGTCGTACTGCTGATGTCATAGCTGTCAAAATCATCTACCAGCACCGCCTGACCCACCGAAGTTAAAAATAATCCCACCAGTAACGCTTTCAATTGATTCATAATTTCAGACCTCCACAATTAATGTATTATAACACAATGCTTACACTTGTAAGCACATTCTTTGCGTTATTTAATCGCACCTCTACTGTGTATGGCAGACGCCATCTCAAACCATAAATACTATTGAGAAACTCAGGCTTTTGCTCTTATCGCTTCTTACCTGTGTCGCGGAACAGTTCTCAATAATACCTGACAAATAATGTCCAATGATTAATTTTTTGTGATAACAATGAATGTCACACTGAATTTAAGTGTACACTTTTTTCTTGTCTTAATCAAGCTGTAATTCACTATAGTGCAATTAGACTCCGGCCTGTGAAACACTTATTATCAGTGGCGATATTCCGTTTTTTCGGCGACAATTGGTAATACAGCTATTGTTATTGCGGCTTCAACCCAATGGTATTTATAGGGTTATATATGCGACTATTCTATTTGGTCAGTGTGGCATGGTTCGCTCAAATGCAAATATGAACCCGTTTAGTACGAAAATTTGTTCCATATCTGAAAAAAAATCCAACTTTATGAGACCTGAGCTTTGGCTGCTCCCTTTGCTTTCTGGCTGCCAAGTGCCAATATTAAATACATCTGCGATCCAGAACCACGGCCTGACTCTTAATAATATGCTCCCGCTTCTACGGTGATGCATTGTGTTATAGTGCAAGTTTATGATACGATAGTGCATGGTCACTTGTGTTTGACTGAGAGCCGCAGTGTCCGGCATTATTCTCTGCCCGCGAGCAAAGCGAGCTTTTAGGAGTTCGCCGCTTCAGGGCGTTCTTTAAGTCATGAGTCCACCAGAGGCGGGCGAATACCGCTACTACAGTTTTGCATTGCCAGATAATAATGTCACACCCTGACCGCATAAAATCTTTTTTATTGTTTGGCAAACGCATAAATTCAGGTTATGATTAACTTTGACGGAGGATAACTTGCTCATTAGTCGCAAGCTGGACTGTCCAGATCGGTTGTGCCCAGGGATTGGGAAAGACAAATAGAACTATTTAAAGCAACGCTTTTTATATACCGATATGAACTGTCCGCTGGCACTGCCCGGCAGGTGTGGAAAACTTTTATCGTAACTCTGGCTTTATTGCCAGACTGGTTCGGCTCTGGCAGCTTTTTTGCCAGTTCAGGTTGCTATATTTAATATAGGCATGCCTGTGATATTTTTTTTGTACGGCAGTGTGTAACTGTCGTAATATAAAAGGTTTAACATACTTTATTGCGAAATGAGACAGTAGTTTATGCCCCTGGTAACATTCTATTTTGAACTTCATCAGCCATTTCGGCTCAATCCTGATACTACCCAGTTCCTCTGGAAAGAGAAAGACAATGCCATATTTAATAAGGTAGCCCACAAGTGCTACCTCCCGGCTACTCGTATGTTCACAGAGGCGGTCAGGAATTATCCGAAATTCAAGGTATGCTTTAGTATGTCCGGTACTTTCCTGGAACAGGCTGAAAAATATTGCCCCCAGGTTATTGAGGAGCTAAAAAACCTCTTTGATGCCGGACGAGAGCATAATCAGGTCGAATATCTCGAAGAGACTTATTATCATTCGCTTACTGCCCTTTTTGAAGACCCCAATAAAACCGAGTTCCGCGAGCAGGTAACACTCCATCGTGAAATGATGAAGAGGCTCTTCAATTGTGTGCCGACCTCATTCCGTAATACCGAGCTTATGTTCAATAATGAGATCGCTAATACCGTAGCTGACATGGGCTATCAAGCCATTCTCTGCGAGCAGAGAAATGATATGTTTATGAATCAGGAGCATAAAGTTTCACCTCATGCCGTTTTCCGATGCAAGGGCAGAAATGGCAAGGCCAGAAATCTCGTTGTTTTGCCTCGTCATCGTGACCTGTCCGATGATATTGCCTTCCGATTCCGTGGTAATTCTCTTACCGCAGAAGACTATGCCCATTATCTTGCCAAGATCGATGGTGAAGCCGTTTTGCTCGGCTACGATTATGAGCATATTGGCGAACATATCTGGGACGACACCGGCATATTCAAATTCTGGGCCTCGCTTCCTGCCGCTCTTGAAAAATACCCCAGCGTCGTACCGGCTAATCCCACTGAAATTGCCAGTGCCTTCAAAGATGCTCATTGTCCTGTTGCTGATATTCATCCGCTCAGTACATCTTCATGGGCTGATGTCGAAAGAAATACCAATGGCTGGCTGGGGTCCCCTATTCAGCACATGCTCTTCCGCGAACTGGAATCTCTGGAAGCAGATGTTAAAGGTACTAATGTACACCATCTCAGACGCTGGAGATATCTTACCACTTCCGACCATCTATACTATCTTCATGAAGGAGTGGGGCCTGACAGGGGCGTTCATGATTATTTCAGCCCTTATGGCTCTCTGGCTACGGCCACTTGCCTCCTTACCAGAAATATTGACAACCTCAACTATAGCGTTAAAAGATTTAATGTCTCGGTGAAAAATCCTACTACTCCAGTCATTCTCATTTCGCCGGAAGTTGCCAGATTGCCAAATATCGGTATGGGTGACTTTGCCAGATTTATCTCCGGCAAGTCAGGCGGTATGGGCGATGTTGTATCGGCTATCTGTAAAGGGCTTGTTGAAAGAAACATACCTGTTCATCTCATTACCCTTAACCTTAAAAAGAGATTTATGGAAGAAGCCGGCATGAGTAGTGCCGAATGGATCGAAAGCCGTCATAAGCTCAGCCCTGACTTTATCCACCTGGTTACTTCTTCTATTTTTGGCAATTATTATCATGCCTATGAGGGTAACCCGATCATGACTGCCGCTGAATTCCAGAGGCAGATCATTAATAATTACCTCAAAGACATTCGCGCCCATTACGAAGGCCGGTGTATTATCCATAGTCATGACTGGATGGCGGGTGGGGCTCTCACTGCTTATGCCAAAATGAGAAAAGTGCCCGTACTGCATACTGTTCACAATACGCATACAGCTTATATTCCACCTTCTGTTTTACAGGGAATTGACCTGGGGCCTATCTGGAAGGAACTATACATTAAGTGGGAAAATGGCCAGGATTGTATCGATGCCCAGGCGACTGCCATTAAAAATGCTACCAGGATCTCTTATGTTGGCAAAACCTTCCTGAGAGAGATTGTCAAAGATTTCTTCCTCGACAGACCTATCATTCCATGGTCCGTACGCGAAGAGACCAAGGCCAAACATTTTGCCTCGGCTTCGGCGGTCATTCCTAACGGCATTTCACCGGACCTGTTCCCGGAAAATCAGCCGGAAAATCCTGACCTTGATAAGCCTGGTCTGGCAAAAGCCTTTAGTCTGACCGATAAGGTTATTGAAGCCAAGAAGGTCAACCTGGTCAAGTTCCAGCATCAGATGGGACTCAATAAAGACAAAGACGCTATTCTTCTTTATTGGCCCAGCAGGCTCGATCAGAATCAGAAGGGCATTGAGCTGCTCGAATTTATCGCAGGTGAGTTTGTCAGTAAACATCCTGATGTCCAGATCGCTATTGTCGGAAATCCCGTTGGCGATGATATGTCTCATAAAGAGATCATTGGCCGCATCGCCTGTGCTTCCAATGGCCGTATCGCCTATCATCATTTCACTGAGCAGCTTAGTATGCTGGGTTATGCCGCGGCCTCTGATGTCTTTGGTGCTTCTCTCTATGAACCATTTGGACAGATCGATGTAGTCGGCAATATCTACGGTGCTACTACCACTAATCGCAACACCGGCGGATTCTCCGATAAGATACAGAATCTCAGCCTCAAAGCCTGGGGGGCTCCGCAGGATTATGGTAACGGTGTTCTCTTTGACAGCTACGACACCGGCGGGCTATGGTGGGCTTTGAGCCAGACAGTTGAACATCACCGTTATTTCAGACTTAACCCAACCCAATGGGAGATACAGGCTAAAAGAATTATGAGAGAGGCCAGAGAAAAATGGTCGCTCGAAAAAATGATCGCAGGTTATATAAGTCTTTACGAAAAATTAAACGAAGACAAACCATTGTTTTGATTCACATTGTCGCATACGGTGGACTGCTCATTTGAGCCGTCCACCTCGTGCTGACATTTATCCGCTGCAACGGCCGGCATGGTTAATGCTTACCATTTGCCTGTTTTAAAACCGCTCGCTCGGCATCTTCTATTATGCCTGATATTTCAGCTTCACTTTCTGCCTCTCGCAGTGAATCGCCAAAACCCTTATGGCAAAACAGCCGGCATAACCTTGCTAATATATGCAGGTGGTGCTGGTCGTCATTACTGCAGATCATAAAGAAAAGATCTGACATACTGCCATCGGCTGCGCCAAATGCAATACTGCTTAAGGTCCGACCAAATACTAATATGGGTTCTGCCACTATATACTGTTGTGGCCGGCGGGGGTGAGGTATGGCAAAACCTTCTTCCAATGCCGTTGATGAAATATCTTCTCGCATAACCAGTTCTTCTTCCAGGGTATCCGGGTCATAGAGCAATTCAGTTCGCTCGGCCACTTTTACCAGCTCTTTTAACACACTTCGTTTGGTACGCGCTGGCAACGCCAGTTCGATCCCGTTTTTACGAAGCATAGGGCTGACTATTAACTGTGACTCAACATTACGATGACTAGACATGCCATCGTCCATAACCTTCAAGGTACCATGGGTCAGACAGCCAAACTGCTGTTGCAACCACTCGGTTATTTCGGCCCGATTAAAACGAAAAACGCCATTTACCTTATGACAGGGAATCGAACCGCGCTGGGCCAGCTTGTCTATACGACGAGCATCGTCACCCAGAAATCGGGCCAATTCCTTACTGTCCATAAAGCCAAATGGCATTATAACATCCCCTGATCTGTTTTCTGTCAGTTTATCTTAGAATGCCGACAGAATTGATTATTCCAGAACATTATTACTTATGTTATCCGGAACACATCATTATCTACTATTTTTCTGATTTGCAAAATAAATTTTCTCATCAATCTGTAAATACCAGGTATTATTGTCTCTTACAGCCAAAATTTTTGGTATTTACCCTGACCAATAATCGGCCTGTTATCAGTTATTCTATAAATTTATCTGACATGATCATAATCAGAATAATCGATCGATCCTCTTGGAATAGACAATTTAACTCAGGTAAAACCCTTACTATGCCTTGTAGTAATACTGATAACTGTTCTGTTTTTCAGAATTGACTGAATATGAATAATTTTTATAAGATATTTATATAAGAGTTATACTGCAAAAAAAAATCTTCAACAGAATAAAATATTTATTTCCGGACCTTAAAATTCCATCTCAACTCACAACTTCGCTCGAGAGACCATTATTTACCATCTTTATGGAAAAGCAATCCCCAACCCAGCACTCACTTTAGGGTGAAAATGCTTGACTTTTTTTGCATTACTGCCATAAAAACAGAACTACAGATGCGAAGAAAGCCATCCCCATATCCCTTTGCCGCTTGTCTCCAATGTCAACTCGCCCGAGGCGGCCAACTTCTTTTCCATTTGCTCAACCTGAAGACGAGCTTCGTCCTGACTTAATCCCTTTAATGCACGCAACTCCCTTATGGCATCAGACTTACGACCGCAAATGATCAGCTTCTTCACGCTATCTCTGTTAGTCATTTTGCACCACCAGATCCAAATATAAAGTTTTCTCACGGACACTGGGGCTATATCGGCCTTTCCGACACAGTCTCAACTTAATTATATGTACCATTTCAAGCAATGTCAATATCCAAAATACGCACATCGTCACTCGCTGAGGCACTATATATAGTTAAATTGTGTAAAAATGTTGCAAAATATTTGATCTGGACAAAAAAATGCCCCGTCTGTTCCGCATTTCTGCAGAAAAACAGGGCATCTTCTGGGAGTTTTAGTAATGTCTTATTATTAGTTTGGTTCAGATATTAAGGAGCTATGAATATATCACCAGCTTCGGGCTTTTCTGTACCAAAGTATTCAACTCGTTTTTTAATCGTGAAAATATCATCGCTCTGTGGGCCGACCAAACGGTTTTTCATGAATATTACACTGCCATCTGAAAAAAGAACCATCTGGCCGCCATTATTGTGGTTCCGTGAGTTTACTGTACGCAATTTCGAGCCGTCCGGCACAGATACTACGCTTTGTAACTTACTGTCAAAGTCGGCAAAGATAGGGTTCTTGTCTGCGGCCACTGCCTCGCGCTGTACTCCCCAGTTGGATATGTTATCTACCATCAGCTTGAAGCTGTAATTCAGATGGTCGCGACTTAGAAAATCTCTTTGCTCGCGGGCTATTTGGTCAGACATAGCCTTTACCTGGGCATACACTTCCTGACTGCTTATGCCCGAAGGGCAGATAAAACGCTCGGGTCGAATATAACCATCTCGTACCAAACGATATATGTGACGAGTATTTGATGAACCGGCATCTGGGTCGGTCTCGCCTATGTGCCACCATTTGCCCTTTTCAGATCCTGCTACACCTTCTGCTCGAGGCATTTGGCCAGCATGGTCACTGGCATAGCTGGCAAAAGAAGAACCTATCTCGGCCATCTGACTTTGGCATTGTTTCTGGCGAGAAAGCTCACGCGAATAGTCCAGGCCAGGTTTGCCTACTAATACCACCATTGCCAGGCACGCTGCTACTGCTATAAGGTCACGCAAATTGCCTAATATCCAGCTAGCCCGGCTCTCACGAACGAAGTCTTTGTGGTCTAAGATTACAACCCGACTATTCTCGAGCTGACCTGCCCCTCTGGCATGACTATATACCTCAATATAGCTCAATGCCCGATCGCCAAGACCTGCTGGTACTTGAGCTTCACCTATGTTGTCAAGATGCGAAAAGGTACGAACCAGTCCCTCATACACCGCACGAGATCGCTCGTCTTCTTGTAATAAACGGGCTAACTCTTCACCGCCTGATACATGGCCGCTCAAATGCTCAAATATAAGCTCAAATTTTTCCTGTTCTGATCTCATCACTATGCAATACCTGATCTGCCTGAACAAATAACATATAAATAACAACAAATAAATAACTTAAGACAGACAGTATCCTTACTATCCTAATTGTCCATTACCTTTTTGAAACTGCTGGCAAAATGACTTACTGCCGTATGCAGTCGAGACTTTACTGTTCCTAATGGTATGCCCAGCATCTCGGCTATATCTTTATAGGGCATATGCTGAAAATATGACAGCAACAATATCTCTCGCAGGTTATCCGGCATACCTGCAATTACTTTACGAACCAACTCTCGCGTTTGTTCTTTCTCTAAAATATCAACCGGCGTTTCGTCAACACGCATCAGATTGTCCCAGATAGTCGTAAACTCATCATCGGCCTGTGAAACGCTCAGGTTTACCGCCGGGCGACGACTCTGGCTGCGCATTATATCTCGCGCTTTATTGGTCGCTATCGTGTATAGCCACGGTTTGAACCGTCTGCCGCTGTCAAAGCTATCGGCGGACAAATGTACCTGTAAAAAGGCTTCCTGAAAAGCCTCTTCTGCCAGGTTCGGTTGATTCATAAACCGAACAAGATAACTGTAAAGCTCCTTTTCATAACGCTTTATCAATACTGATATCGCAGAGGCATCTCCTGCCTGCATACGAGCCATTAGTTGTTCATCTGTTACTTCTGTCAATCTCTGTACGCTTTTCTTTTTAAGATTGTTCTCTCTATAGTTAATGTTTTTCAGATAATTATCGTCCAGATTATCTCAGACTATATAAAATTTGCTGGTTTTAACTTTTTCTCCATCTATCATCTACTGCATATCTCGAGTCTCTGTTCGACAGTCTTATACATACATTTAACCTGGTATCTATCTCAAGTGTTACAGTAATTTTTTTTCAAAATATCTTGAAAAAGACCTTGCAATAATACGCAAATCCTGTATATTATCTCTTCTCTTGAGCAGTCAAGAGAAAAGGACAATGAGGGGCCGTAGCTCAATTGGTTAGAGCATCGGACTGTCGATCCGAAGGTTGCGAGTTCGAGCCTCGTCGGCCTCGTTGTTAAAATAAAAAGCCTTGTAAGTTTATGCTTGCAAGGCTTTTTTGCTTTCAAATGGTCTCATCTTCTCATTCCTGCTTATAATCTTGACATTAGGCTCATTATTATCAATAATACTTGAAATTGTATTAATTAGTTTTGCTACCTGAATACCTGTTACTTCTGTTTGGTTCAACAGGGTTAAAATAAGAAAGCGGGTCAGGGCTTTGCTCGATTGCTATTTAGTTACAAGAATAAAATACCAGCAGTCTGAAAAAGACAGGCTTGCTCCATATGCCGTTCTCAGTAGTGATGATCCGGGACGAAAATTCCCTGAACCTGAGCATGAATACCGCACTTGTTTCCAACGCGACCGTGATCGTGTTTTGCATTGTGCCTCTTTCCGCCGGCTGGAAGCCAAAACCCAGGTTTTTGGCGATGGTACAGGCAGGGATTATTTCCGCACCAGACTTACTCATAGTATGGAGGTTTCTCAGGTTGCCAGAACTCTGGCTCGTGCCCTGGGGGTTAATGAAGATCTTACCGAGGCAACCTGTCTGGCTCACGATCTGGGGCATCCTCCTTATGGCCATTGTGGTGAAGCGGTACTCAATGAGCTTATGCAGGGCTACGGCGGGTTTGAACATAATACTCAGTCGCTCCGGGTCGTTGACTACCTTGAACATCCTTATCCAAACTTCCGCGGGCTTAATCTCTGCTATGAGACCAGATACTGCCTGGCCTGCCATGAGACCAGATATGATAATCCAGAGAGACAAAGCGAGTTCGGTAATGCTCTTGGCTCTGTCGAAGGGCAGATAGCTGACCTGGCTGACTCTATTGCTTATGATTCGCACGACCTTGATGACTCTCTTGCCGCCGGGCTTATTGTTGAAGAGCAGCTCACTGATATTGCTATTTATCGCGATGTCAGAGCTATTGTTGCCGAACTCTATCCTGATGCTCATCAGATCGCCAGGCAGTTGCGCTGTGCCAAGACCATTATTGATATTATGGTTAATGATGCTCTGGCTGAGTCTGAAAAAAATCTCACTCAGCTTAAGCCGCAGAATACCGAAGATATTAAAAATGCCGCTCAGAAGGTAATTGCTATTTCTGATTATCGTCGCAATCAGATGAAGGAACTGGAAAATTTTCTCTTTGAAAATGTTTATAAACACCCGGTAATTGCTCAGGCCAGATCACGCGCCAGCCTAGAGATCGGACTGCTTTTTGATGAATATACCAAACACCCGGAACTTATGCCCAGAAGATTTCGTGACCGACTCGATGAGTTACCGCTTCAGCGAGTTGTCTGCGACTATATCTCGGGTATGACTGATCGCTATTGCAAAGATAATTATCGTAAAATAAAGGACACTGGATGCTAAACCTTAAACTGGCCGTCATTGTGCATATTGTATCGCTTTGATTGTCAGTGTAACCTGTGTGGGAAGAATAAAAGGGGAATATCGTGACCGGATACGAAAAAGATTATGACGCTCAACTTAAACAGATGATCAGGGATAATACCCAGTTCTTGTCTCTTATGGGCCATGAGATCAGAACCTATATGAATGCTATTATTGGGTTTGCCACTATACTTGAAAATGAAAATATCTCTGGCACTCAAAAGGAGTTTGTGGCCTCTATACTCGAAAACGGAAACGGCCTTATCAGTCTCACTGATAAGATCGTCGAGTATTCGCGTATCCGTGCTCTTGACCAGGCATCTATTGCCAGAAGACCTCTTGATACTGATGAGATGATCGCTGCTATAAATAAAAAATGGCAGAGAACTATGGAAAATAATGGCTTGAAGTTCAAGGTGGTTCGCTCTTCTTCGCTGCCCAATCAGATTAATACCTGCCGTGACCATATTGTCAGGTGTATCGATATACTTCTCGAAAATGCCTTGCAGTACACCAACTCTGGTGAAGTGGTGTTGTCTCTGGCCGCCAAGCATGAAAGAGATGATGGCACTTTCCTCCTCATCGATGTGCAGGACACCGGCTGTGGTATTGCCCCGGAAATGCAGCAAACGGTTTTTGAACCTTTTGAAAGAGGTGAACATGAGGAAATGACTGCCGGAATGGGGCTCGCCATTCTCGCCTGTCTGGTCGAACTGCTCAATGGTGCTGTTTATTTCGATAGTGTGCCCGGCGAAGGCTCGGTCTTTAGTATATGTATGCCTATCGAAACCATCAGCAGAAAAATCCAGACAGACCCTTCAGGTGAGACTGCCTTTGGCTGTATAGTTCATTCTCAGACTGAAAATAATAAAGTTACTGCCGGTAAAATACTTGTGGTAGATGATAATTATTCCAGTCGCAAACTCATGAAAGTCATTCTCGAAAGTGCCGGCTGTACCTGCTGCTTTGCCCATAACGGCAAATCGGTACTCGATATGGCCGATGATTCTTTTGATCTGGTATTGATGGATATTCGTATGCCAGACATTAACGGGCTTGATGTAACTACTATGCTCCGTGAAAAGGGCTTTACCAAACCCATCATCGCTGTCACTGCCTTTGCTATGCCCTGCGATCAGGAAGATTGCATTAAGGCCGGCTGTAATGGTTATATCTCTAAGCCGCTTAGTCGTGATACTCTCTTTAAATTGCTCAGAGAGTATCTTAATTGATATTCTGGATTTTATATCTTGAATTATTGAGCATGAACCTTTTTAAGATTACGCAAAACTGAATACGCTAATTAAAAAAATAAAACAAGTCATTATCCATAAAATATTGCATATTGACGATACCCCGCATCGACTGGCACTCGGTGTGGCTCTGGGTATTTTTATGGCCTGGACCCCGGCTATCGGCTTGCAATCGGCAATGGTTATTATTGCCGCAACTATATTCCGTGCTAATAAAATTTCCGGATTGCCTTTTGTATGGATAACCAACCCACTTACCATAGTACCTATATACTGGCCGAACTATCTCATCGGAAATGCCCTTATGAATATTTCCTGTGACAGGCCGCGTATGACTTTCAGGATGTTTGAAAGTGCTATAAAGGAATTCCTCAATGGCTACTGCGGACTGCTGAACCATCAGACCTGGACCAATTTCTACAGCCTTATGCTCAAGTTTATCGACTTCACTGTTGATCTCTGGGTTGGCTGTCTGATCGTCGGGCTTATCTTATCGATCATTGCCTACTTCGCCAGTTACCGACTCATAAACTGGTATCGTAACCATACACCGCATGGCAGGGCTTTTGTCCAGAAAATGCTCAGAAGAAAAAAACTCAGATTAGCTAAGAGTAAACAACAGCAGGATGGGGCGGATAATATTGATGAACCATCTGACAATAAACCAATATAAATTATTATGATAATTACCAATTCTATTAACGATACTCGTAAACAAATAGCAGCAGCCCGCCGGGCTGGTAAAACAATTGGCTTTGTACCCACTATGGGCGCTTTGCATGAAGGTCATTTCAGCCTTGTCAGGGCTGCTCGTCAAAAAAGCGATTTCGTTGTTGTCAGTATTTTTGTCAATCCCACTCAGTTCGGACCCAATGAAGACCTTGATAAATACCCGCGCACTTTTGAGCAAGACTGCCAGGGCTGTAGCCTTAACGGTGCTGACATGGTCTTTGCCCCCGATAGTCAGGTTATGTACCCTGAAGAGAATCTTACCTGGGTTAATGTCGAAAATATTACCGACCGTCTTTGCGGTGCTTCCCGTCCCGGCCATTTCCGCGGTGTTACTACTGTTGTAACTAAGCTGTTCAATATAGTTCAGCCTGATATTGCCTGCTTTGGTCAGAAAGATGCCCAGCAGGTATCCGTTATCGAAACTATGGTTCGCCAGCTTAATATGCCCGTTACCATTATCAGATGTCCTATCGTTCGCGAACCTGATGGGCTGGCCATGAGCAGCCGCAACAGATATCTCGATCATCAGGAAAGACACCAGGCCCTTTGCCTCAAGCTCGCTTTGGATAAAGCCGCCGGGCTCTTTGCCGCCGGCTGCTCCGATGCCGCCACGCTTATTACGGCCATGGAAAATATCATCAGTCAATATCCTCTGGCACGCATAGATTATATTGCCATCGTTGATAATCAGCTACTCTGCCCCATCGAAAAGATCAATACCCAAACCCTCATCGCCCTGGCCGTCTTCATAGGAAAAACCAGACTGATAGACAATATAACCCTTACACCCCCTTACGGTCCTTACGCCGGACGGGCGGAACTTTAGCACTCGCGCCTTTTGCTGGGGCATTTAGTGCTGATGATGCTTATCTATCTCACACAACCATCCCATCTGTCCAGTCGCCTCGCAAGTCTCGCCCGTGCGGCGTAAGCACCGCCGGAAGGGCGGAACTTGCCAGTGGCGACAGCTAAGATAGCACCGCGAGCGCAGCGAGCCTTAAGAGTTCCGAGCTTTAGTCGGTTATTTAAACATGAGCGAAGCGAATACCTTATAATAATAAAAGGGCGGCATTGAAATATAATTCTCAATACCGCCCTTATCTTATTGTCGCTCCGCTTTAAAACAAGGTTGCGCAGCAACACCGGAGCTTATTTCTTATTTCTTATTTCTATTCCTCACAACACCACGGCGAGGGTATTACTATTGGGGCTCGTTCCCCCGGCGTTGACGGCGTTAATCATATAATACAGCGGCACTCCGCGGGGTTGCTCGCTGAGGGTGACTTCATTGCTGTAGCAGAAATCGACCAGGGTCCAGCGTCCCAGTCCGCTTTCGGGGTCAGCGGTAGTGCGATAGAGGCAATAATTGCGAACCGCTCCGCCGGAGCGGGGCTTATCCCAGCTAAAGCTGACCTGCCCGGCCTGCTGATCAGTTGCCCGCAGATTGCTGGGTGCTGCCGGTGCGGCGATGGGATCAGGCTCAGCCCGCGGTCCCCAGCCGATAAAGACCAGATTGAGCGGCGTATCAAAATTATCCAGTTCCGCCTGCCGGATCGCCTTGCGTATGCCTCCGGTGAGCAGCTCCTGTGCGGCATTTTTATTATCGGTAGCCCGCAGGGCCTCGGCCCGGGCGAGCTGCCGGGCATTGAGCTGGTTCTGATAATCGGCCAGCAGGCTTTCGAGCCCGGCGACATCGATCCCGGCAAAGAGCTCCGGGTTCGTTCTCACTCCGCTGATAATATCGCGGGCCAGCGCCGCCAGCTCGCCTTCAGTTCTCGGGAAAGTAGCCATGATCGTCCTTTCTTCTGAATAACCTGTTACCTGTTTTATCTGTTACCTGTTCTCGTCATAATCCCGGCGATATTTGAGTCTGCTTTTGCCTTTATTTTTCCGGGGCAGGCTGCGGGCTTATCTGGCGGCGATTATAAGTATAATGAACATAATATGTTCCGGCAAAAGCGGCCTGTGCGATTTTTTTAACCGGATTTGCCCTGAAAGAGCCTTACATTCCGATAACTCGAATTTACATCGTGTCATTGCAAACTTACAATGCCACGATGTAAGCCTGCAATGAGGCAATGTAAGCCAACAACGCCACGATGTAAGTCAACAACGCCACGATGTAAGTCAGCAACACCACAATGTAAGTAAACAATACAATAATGCAAATCTGCAATGAGGCATTGCAAGCAAACAATACAACGATGTAAATCAACAATGAGTAATTGCAAGCCAGCAATATCACAAAGTAAGCCAGCAATATCACAAAGTAAGCCAGCAATGTGGCATTGCAAGCCAGCAATACTGCAATGAAAGTCAACAATATTGCTATGCAAGCAAACACTATTGCGATATAGGTCAATAATGCCATTATATAAGTCCGCAAAAAGACAATACAAGCCAATAACATGGTTCTGTACAATTTGCTGTGTAAATGGTTGTTGATATGTTACTGTATTAGGATAAAGGACTTATTATGACAAAGAAGACACGGCAGGATGAGTTATTGGATGAATTACTGGTGGAATATAGCGGCCCGGAGTCGTTCTGGGGGGAATCCGGGTTGTTTGCCACGCTTAAAAAGCGGATTGTGGAGCGGACTCTGGAAGCTGAGATGGATCACCACCTGGGTTATACCAAGCACGACCCCAAGGGCAATAATTCCGGCAACAGCCGCAATGGCCGGGGCAAAAAGACCGTCATGCTCGGCGATGATCAGGTAGAGCTTGACCCGCCCCGGGATCGCAATGGTTCTTTCGAGCCGCAGATCATTCCCAAAGGCCAGAAGTATTTCAAAGGTTTCGATGACCGGATCATCGCCATGTACGGCCGGGGCATGAGCGTGCGGGATATCCAGGGCCACCTCTTAGAGATGTATCAGGTGGATGTCTCCGAGGGTCTCATCAGTCAGGCAACTAACAGTGTCATGGAAGAAGTAAGGCTCTGGCAGAGTCGGCCGCTGGAGAAGGTTTATCCGATCGTTTTTCTCGATTGTCTGATGATCAAAGGCCGGCCTAATGGCCCGGTAGAGAACCGCTGTGTTTATCTGGCTCTGGGGATAAATGTCGAAGGGAAGAAGGAATTACTGGGTATCTGGATAGCGAAGAATGAAGGAGCCAAGTTCTGGCTGGGTGTGCTCAATGAGCTGCGTAACCGCGGCGTGGAAGATATATTCATCGCCTGCATTGATGGCTTAAAAGGCTTCCCTGAGGCTATTGAAGCGGTTTATCCGCAAACTACCGTACAGCTTTGCATTGTGCACATGATCCGTAATTCGCTGCGGTTTGTGAGTTACAAAAATCGCAAGGACATCTGCGCTGATCTCAAAGAGATATATAATGCCGCCAGTGAAGCACTGGCTCTGGAGGCTCTTGATCGCTTCGCAGCCAAGTGGGACAAAACCTATCCGACGATCAGCAAGAGCTGGCGGGATAACTGGGTTAACATTGTACCTTTTCTGGATTATCCACCGGAGATCAGAAAGATCATCTATACCACCAATGCTATTGAAAGCCTCAATCGCTCGATCAGGAAAGTGACTAAAACCAAGGGCATCTTCCCGAACGATGATTCGATCGTGAAGATATTGTTTTTAGCTCTGCGGAACATTGCCAAAAAATGGACCAGCGTGCAGCCCGGCTGGAAGGCGGCAATGAACCAGTTCGCCATCCGCTACGGCGACCGGCTCAAGCTCAACTAGCCAACTAACCCTTTCTAATAGCACATTAAAGGCAGGCCAACCGTGGTCGTTCTGCTCACCGGGCCACCGGGAAAGCCAGAACTAAAGGGAGATTCCCCAGGAATTATTGCGAAGGAATAACACCAAATTGAACATTTACCACTTGCCCAACAATCAGCCTTGTGCTATAGTCAACCCAGCAACTGAAATATCAGCAAAAAAACAGAAAACTGAATATTATTGCTGCCAAAAAAATATATGTGTAAAACCATTTACACAGCAAATTGTACAGACTCAATAACATCGCAGCTGAAACAATAAAACACCCCCCCGGCAAAAGTAATATAATTAACTCCGCCCCGAAATAAATATATTGGACCAAAAACATTCAGCCACTCAGTAAGAATTTTATTTTTCACTTGAATCTGACCCGCTAAGTTCCCATAATAAAGTCTGACAATTTATGATTGTACCGTTTTTGGATGTTTCCATAGGAAATCACTACTCCAAGATTGTTGAAGCATCAAGTAAACGGCACTCTCAGAAGCCCTGTTAATAGCAGAGGTTGCTGAGGGTGCTACAGCTTGAGTGATTCAACAGGGTTTGTAGTGAACCTCCTATGGACGCAACGGCGTAGCGCCCTTGCTGACCTCTGTTTTTTTATGCGCGGTGGGTTAACTTGGTTGAGTTATGCCGGGTGATAGGCGTTTTTTACGAAATAATTGTTTTTCGGGTGGGCGAATCTTTGTTTCGCCAGTATAATCAGATGAAGATGTGATATATTTAATTTAAGACACTCAATTTTGGCTCGGTATGGTTCTGGCTGTAACCTTTCATAACAAAAATATAAACTCCCATTTATATAACAACGGCAGGATCATACCGGCTTTATTTTGTAATGCGATAAAATGTCTGGGTAAAATACATTCTGGCAATGTGCCGGGGTGTTATAAATAGTTCCATTTTATACTAAGGAGAATCTTATGAGATTGTTAATGTGGTTGCGATTTATGGTTCTGCTGCTGGTGCTGTCAGGGGCGGTGGCTTTGGGGCAGAATACGGCGGGGTATATGGCTATGCCTGCCGGGAGTGGCAGTTATCCTCCGGTTCCTTTTGATACCAGCAAATCATTTCTGATCTATACAACTGATAATAGTGATCTGACAGCAGCGATGACTTTTTATGGTCTTAGCTATACGGCTCGTTCGGTTAATAACCCAGTGACCTCGCTGGATCTGGCAACGCATGATATTCTGATAGTTGGCTGGAATACCGGAAATCTGGCCACGATGAACGGGCTATTGCCCGGCGTGCTGGAAGAGGGTATTACCGGTCGGGTAATTCTTACCGGACATGATGCTGATTATCATGTGCCTCATGAACCTGCTGCCGGTAATGTGATATTTGAAGAGACGATCAGATATGTTCTCGAAGGCAGCGGTATGGGCATGGTGGCCTTTACCGATTCAATGAGCGATTTCGCCTGGCTGCCCGAAAGCTGGGGTGTTACCGGCAATAGCAGTACCGGAGAAACTATAAAGAGTATTACCCCGCAGGGCGAGGCCAGCGGTATCTTTGCTGATCTGACACCGGCATTATTATCAGGTTGGAGCGTGTCATATCATAATTATTTTACAGCATGGGGCAATGGCTTTGAGCCGCTCGAGCTGGGCGGAAGTGAGGGAGAATTTGTCATTACGCTGGCAGCTCCGTTCAATCCGCGGGGCTTTACTTTTACCAAAGATGATGATCTCGCTGAGGGTGAGACTGTCTGCCCGCAGCAGGAGCTTACCTATACCATCTGTTATGATAATACTTCGGGCATGACTATTACCAATGCCCGGATAATTGATTATCTGCCTGTTGGGGTTACTTATCCCGAAGGCGAGTGGGCGATCGATGAGAATATGGAGCCGTATCAGCCGGACCCGGCTTATGACCCGGGTTTGCATACATATGAGTGGTCTGCTGGCCAGAACGAATTGGGGACGCTATATCCGGATGATTTCGGCTGCGTGACGCTGCGGGTTGTAGTTAATGATAATGCTGTGCCGGGAATGGCTTTGCATAATGAAGCGGTACTGACAGGGGATTATTGTTATCAGGACCCCAACGAGCCAAATAACCCCAGTGCGATAATCTGTTCGGAGGTAAGATATCTGGTTAGCAAAGACACACCGGTCTGCTGCCCGGCGGAAAATGGAATAATCTTCGTTGACCAGTACGCCACTGGAATTTGCAATGGCTTGAGCTGGCAGAACGCTTTCAGCGGGACCGATGGCCTGAGTAAGGCACTGTATCAGGCGAAGAACTCTGCCTGTGGCGGTCCGTTCACGATTTATATAGCCAGCGGCAATTATTTCCCCGGTGATTCTGAAAGCGACAGCTTTGTTTTGCCGGATGGTACACAGATTTACGGCGGCTTCCCCACCGGCGGCTGTGACTTTAGTTTAAGAAATCCGCAGGTTTATGAGGCGGCTCTGATAGGCAGGCTGGAAGATGGAATCTTTGTTGATACCGTTGTGAAGATGGGCCATGATTCGCTGCTTGACGGTGTGACAGTGGAAAAAGGCTTTGACAATAACATTTATGGCAATACCGTAAACTTTACAGTGAAAAACTGTACAATAAGAGACGGCAAGGGCTATGGTGTATATGCTACCAATGGCAATGTTACAATTGAACGCTCCAAGATACAGGAAAACTTGTCTGATGGTATTTATCACAGCGGAACGGGCTTTACGCTTGATGTTATGAACTCGTGGGTGATGAGAAGCGGCGGATATGGTATAAATTGTGTTAATTCAACCCCAACTGTTAAAAATTCTATTATCTCTGAAAGTGATATGAAACAGCAAGGTAATGAAGGTATTTATATTTATGATTCATACTCTATGCCTGTTTTGTATAACAATACTATCGCAAATAACAAAGGCGCTGGTGTGTATTATGAAAATCAAAATGCAGTTGGAGACCCTAATGACTTTATTGAAATAAAGAATTGCATTTTGTATTATAATAATAGGAGCAGTGCAACCGGTGAGCAACTAACTGGCATTACGGAAAGGGCAGCGGATTACTGCTGTATTTACGGCAGTACAGGCATAAACAATAATATTGCCGCTGCTCCGATGTTCGCCTACCCGGCAGACCCTAATGGTGCGCCTAATCCGGAAAATTACCATTTATCTGCATCCAGTCCGCTGATAGACCTTGGCAGCCCTTATCTGGATTATTCTGGTCAGACTGATTATGACGCAGAAGAAAGATTAGATGGCGATGGCGTTGAGATAGGTGCTGATGAATTACATTCTTGCAGTGGCGACTATTTGCCAGAAGACTTCGCCAATAGTCTGGATTTTAACGCCGATGGTTTGGTAAATATGGATGAGTTCGGATTGTTTTCACAGTCGTGGCTTGGTCATGACCCTAACGACCCGGCATGGGTTGCTGACCCAAATATGCTGAATCCGGATTATGTACATCCTATACTTGGCCCGGCCCGGGCTGCTCTGGCGTGGAGTTCCAGATGTAATCTTGCTTCAACCGGCAATAGTCGATATGCCATAGACATAGCCGATCTGGAAATGTTTGTTGCAGAGGGCAACTGGCTTTGGCAGGCATGCTGGAAAGTATTATCTGAACCATTGCCAGCAGAAGCGATGACCATGATGGCAAGTCCTGAATCTTTTGAGACTGCGGTCATGACTAATGATTCGTTTGAACAGTCATTAGATATGTCAGCTTGTGCCCGCACGCTTTCAACGACAGAGTTTGTACAGGATGAAGTTGCTCTGGAGGTGGCTAATGTGGAAGAAATCAGCCCTTATGCCGAAATGAGCAATGCCGAGCTGGCTCAGTTTGTCAGGGATATAAATGAATTGAAAGCAATGGTGCAACTGGCGGAAACAGTCGGTGAAAATAGCGAAGATATAGCGAATATTCAGGAGTTCTTTGACGACATTCTACTAGAAGTAAAGGATTATCTAACCGAACAAGAAGAATAGTTTATAATAACCTGCCGTCATTTGGTATAATGACGGCAGGTATTAAATTAAAGGAGATTGTATGAAGATAATTATAAATGTTTTTATAGCGTTGATATTTGTTTCAATAGCACAAGCCGGTTATTATGATGCGAGGGGTTATACCAATGATGGAGCATTGACAGCAGGAGAATATGGCGTGTCAGTAGAAATTGACGAGTCTTCAATTCTGACTGTCAATGGTGGTGGGGCAAATCGTATTACAATGATTGATACCACCCGTCTAGAAATATCATCAACTTCTTTACCTTTGAACAGTACGACGAAAGGTGTCTGGTCGATTTATATGAATGATTTAAGCATGCTTAACTTTTCTGGCGGGGCAACAAATATTATTACTATGAAACGAAATGCAACAGCCTTACTGACAGGAGGTCAGATAAATATGATATCGAGTTTGCAGACTGTTACCGGTGGCCCTCACATAGTAATAGATTGTCAGAAAGGCTGGTCGCTGGCTTATCAAAATAATATTCCTAAAATATTGTATGGTAAATGGCATGATGGAACGCCATTTGAGATAAGTTTCATTAACGATTCAGATTTCCCTCCTGTTTTCGATAATATCAGAATCATTCCCGAACCAGCTTCAATGCTTCTTCTTGGTCTGGGCGGTATGCTGATAAACAAACGCCGCAGATAAGAACAAACTGACAAACCAACAACCCCAAGCCGGATAAAACCTCCGGCTTTTTTTATATCCTCTTATCCTTTAATCCTCGCAAAAACTCTTATATTTTCTCTGTGTGCTCGGTGTGCTCTGTGGTTTAATAACAATCTTTGCAGTTGAAACTGTCGCCGTTGGTCTGGTTAATATGAAAGAATTCCAGCCTTTTGCCAAGGCATGGCTGCAACAGAATCCCGACGACCCATCAATTAATCATGACCCTAACTATTACGACCCTAATGATTATGCTGGCTGGAATCCTGCCTGCAATCTGGATAATACTGGAACAAGTCAGTATTTTATAGATATTGCTGACTTACAAGTCTTTCTGGAAGATCACTGGCTGTGGCAGGCATGCAGGCTTGAACCCAGTCAGTCAGCCGTATCCGGGATGGATACGATGACAGAAAATCTTAGTCTGTCGTCTGATGGTGTTGCAAAAGCAAATACCAGTGAGGCAAATGTTTCAACACTGGCAAGGGTTTCAACTAAAATATTACTTGAAGAACCAATGCCAGTTGAGGAAGTGCCAAATCCATATTCTGAGATGTCTAATTCAGAACTTGCGTTATTTGTTAAAGATATTCAGGAATTAAAATTGATGATTGCTGAACAAGCCAAATCCGAATGTGAAGATAGCGAGGATTTAACTGATTTAATGGATTTCTTTGATGAAATCCTGGCTGATGTGCAAAAAACACTTCAAGAATAACTATTTACAGTAAAATAACCTGCCGTTATTTGTTATAATGACGGCAGGTTATTATATATAATAAAGGTGAATTTATGTTAAACCGAATATTTGTTTTGTGTCTGCTACTGGCAAACCTGTCTTTGGGAGCAATTATTGAATATGACCCATTTGGTTATGCTCTTGATGGTTATTTAACTAATGGCGAATATGCTGAAGATATAATTTTAACCGAAAATAGCGTTTTGACTGTTTCGGGTAATGGTGGGGCATATAGTATTGAGGCTAAAGATTACAGTAAGCTAATTGTTGAATCAACCTCCACACCAGCTAGTAGTAGTTTCGACAAGGGTGTCTGGTCGATTCTTTTAACTAATTCAAGCACGCTTAATTTTTCCGGTGGTGCAACGAATATAATTGCTATGAAAAAGAATGCAACAGCCTTACTTACAGGCGGACAGATAAATAATATTTCCAGCTACCAAGTAGTCAATGATAATCCTCACATCACAATAGTATGTCAGAAAGACTACCGTCTGGCTTATGAGAATAATATCCCAAAGATATTGTATGGTAACTGGCTTGATGGTACGCCGTTTGAAATAAACTTTATTAATATCAACGGTCTTGAGCCAGTTTTCGATAATGTCAAAATCATTCCCGAACCAGCTTCAATGCTTCTGCTTGGTCTGGGCGGTATTTTCCTAAAACGCCGCAGATAAAACAAAATAATAACCACAAGCCGGGCCAAAAACCCGGCTTTTCTTTTATATTGATTTTAACCGAAATTCTGCCATAATAGCACCTTATGGATTATTTATATAAATTATATCAGAAGCCGTGGCAAAAATATAAGATCAGGCATTATCATCGGCTGGTTAAGCTCGCTGGCGGGCTTGAGCCGGAAATGCAAAAGCTCTCTGAAGATGAGCTGACTCAGCGGATCGATGATCTGCATACTCGTGCTCATGCTCAGCCGGACCTTACCCCGCTTCTGCCCGAAGCTCTGGCCCTGGGTCGCGAAGTATCTGTTCGACGGATGAATATGCGTCATTATGATGTTCAGTTGGTCGGTGCCCTGGCACTCTATGAAGGCTGCATCGCCGAAATGCACACCGGCGAGGGTAAAACCCTTATGGCTCCTCTGGCGGCATTTCTTTATAACCTCAATAATCTTGGCAGTTCGGTTCATATAGTTACCTCTAATGAATATCTCGCTGCTCGCGATGCCCAGTGGATGGCTCCGCTTTTACAAGGGCTGGGGCTTTCGGTTGGGCTTATTGTGCCGGGACAGAACCAAATGCAACGCGCTCAGGCATATAAAAACGATGTCGTCTATGCTACCAGTAAGGAAATAGTCTTCGACAGTTTGCGAGAGCCTATCAGGCAGAAACGCATGGGCGATGCCGATGCTATTTTAAGGCCGGATCATGGCAATAAACTTAATGTGCCTTTTGATTTCGCTATTATTGATGAGGTCGATAGCGTACTTATTGACCAGGCACGCAGTCCGCTTTCTATTGGCGGTGATGTTGGGGTCTCGCCTCAACTGGAACTTTATAAAAGAGCGGACCTTGTCGCCGGTCAGTTAGTGCGGGGCAAGCATTTCCGTCTTATGCATGATGACAGAAGTGTCGAGTTGAAAGATGAAGGTAAATCCGCATCGCGGGCCAGGGCCGGCAATGCACTCAGGCTCCTGCCCACCGGACACCGCTGGGAAAGATATGTTACCTGCGCCCTGGCCGCCAGACATATATATAAAAAAGACCAGCATTTCGTAGTAAGAGAAAATAAGATCGTTCTTATCGATGAAAACACCGGCAGAATGATGCCCGGCAGACAGCTCCCCGATGGTATTCATCAGGCGATCGAGATCTCCAACGGCATTATACCCTCAGGTGAGATCAGAGGGACGGCTAAAACGACATATCAGGCTTTTTTCAGAAGATATAAGAAACTCGCGGGTATGACCGGTACGGCTATGATCAACGCCGGGGAGTTCAAAAGTGTTTATGGGCTCAGAATTATTCAGATTCCACCAAATAAACCCAGAAAGAGCGTGGTACACCCTGACAAGGTATATCGGCATCTTGAGGCTAAGCATACTGCACTGATCGAAGACATTATTCGGATACATAATGAAGGACGGCCATTACTCATTGGTACTGCGTCAGTTAAGGAATCTGAATATATTGGCTCGCTTCTGGATGGGCTCAATATTAAACATGAAATACTTAATGCCAAAAATCACACACGCGAGGCGGAGATCATCGCCCTGGCTGGCGAAAAGGGCAGGATCACTATTATCACTAATATGGCCGGTCGTGGTGTTGATATTAAGCTGGGCCCAGGAGTAGCTGAGATTGGGGGTATGTTCCTGCTCAGTACCGACAGGCAGTTTTTCCGACGGCTCGACTGGCAGCTTATCGGCCGGGTGGGCAGGCAGGGCGACCCTGGCGATTGCCAATACTATATCTCCTTAAAAGACGATGTGTTACGATATGCTGACCTTAAAAAGATCACGCGTATGAGAATGAAAAGTCGCGACAGACGCAATGAACCATTGGGAACTCCCGCCTCGATCAGGATATTTGAAAAGGTGCAGGCTAAACTTGACCGTGATATGAGCAAGCAGAGAAAGAGATTGTTCAAATACGAAAAGCATCGTGAGAAAATGCGGGAAGAAGGCCTGTGGGAAGACTGGATGGATATTCAGTAAGTCTTTGCTCTGCAACTACTTGAGAGAGTTCAGGGTGTTTTGCAGATTTCCGTTATAAAATATAAAGCTCTGACCCGTTTGCATCGGTCAGAGCTTTTTTTGTTTCAGATCAGATGTACTTCAAGAGGGCAAAGCCGCCAATGAGCAGGGCTACAAAAGCTATGCTGATAAGATTGAAATACTTGTCAATAAAGGGTTTAATGGTTGGCCCAAAGGCAGCAAAAAGACCGGCGACCATGAAAAATCTGGCCGAGCGGCTTATCGTTGACCCGATGAGGAATGCCGGGAAGTTGATCGCGGCTATGCCCGCCGTTATGGTACATACCTTATAAGGTAGTGGAGTAAAGCCGCAGATGAAAACTATCCAGAAATCATATTTGTCGTATAACTCTTTGAATTTATTGAAGTTATCTGGGGTTAGTTTGGCCCAGGCCAGATTTGCAAAGGCCCACTCACCGATCTGGTCCCAGAGGAAATAGCCTATGCAATAGCCAAAGATACCGCCTAATACACTGGCCAGAGAACATAACAAGAAGAATCGCAGCCACTTATGACGCGCTCCTAAGGTCAGCGGGGCCAGTAATACATCTGGAGGTACAGGGAAAAATGAGGATTCGGCAAAGGAGAGAATGAACAAGGCCCAGGAGCCATAAGGTGTTTGTGCCCAATGCATTACCCAGTCATAGAGCCGTCGATGAATATGCCACCATGCAACCTGAGTTGCTGGTAAGGCGACTTCACCAGTTGGGGTAGTAGTACAATTATTGCCTGTGGTGTTATTTACAGAGCAACAGCAATTGCAGGTATTGATATTGCTATCGCACGCCTTTATGTCTTTATCATCTGTCACTTTTCACCGTCAATTCTATCTCATTTATCTTCAATTATTTATATTTGATTGGCGTTTATGGTTGTTACTCTAACGCTTCCAGAAATGCCGGGTCTATGGTAACAGCAGCCGACTGGCCAAGTATATCAACTTTGAGTAGTATTTTTGTAACAGACTCTTTTTTCTCTACTATACCTTCCACGCCGCGAAGCGGACCGGAGGTGACCACGCATCGTTTGCCGGCTACTACAGATGGGTAAGGGTCGATCTCAGAGCCGCAGGTCAGAGCGGTGTGAACAGCTCTTAGCTGAGAGATAAGCATAACCTGGTCAGCGACAAGGATTATGTTTGCTATCCTGTTGGTAGTTAAGGCTTTATATCTGTCTTCGTCATCGCCGCAGAAAAAGAGATATCCACCGAACAGGGGGAGTAAAGATTTGAATTTTCTTTTGCCCTTTTTGGTAGTTTTTTCTATAAGTGGCAGGTAATAAGGAACTTCCATCTTACATAACTGCCATGCAAGAGCTTTTTCATTGCGTGCTTTGGTATGTGCAACCCACCATTGGCCGCGATATTGTTCTCTGTACAGGCAGTCATCAGGGTATGATACTGCTGGATTTTCCTCTAATTTTAACACCATGGTGTTAAGAATTCCTTTCGTAAAATTACAAAGTTATATACTCAGTAGTCTTAAGAGATCATGGGGAAAGTGGGTGACCTCTTTAACTTTTGTAATTATAAGTTGTTATGTCAGAATCAATCGCGTATTATAGTTATTCTATAGAGTAAATACAGAAAAAACTGCTATTATGCGCATATATAAGATATAATATCAGCTCTGGCAGTGGTAGTCAACAAGAAGAGGTCAGGGAGTGGTGTTGATCTAAGTATGTGTTAATAAAGGAAATATTGTCTGGTTTTGAAATTTGGTTTGATATCAGGTAAAGCAAACGATGTACAGAACGATAAAGCGGATAGCAGATGTGATCTTGGTATTATTGGCGATGCCGGCGGCTTTGCTGTTAGTTGTTATAATATCTTTATTTATAAGGTTTTGCAGTGGTTCAGGCGTATTTTTTGTCCAGGAGCGAGCCGGTCTTGAGGGCCGGCCATTTAGGTTGTATAAGTTTCGTACGATGAAAAGTCAGTGTGATCCTTATGGTAATTCGCCGCAGGATGGAAGTGATCCTCGATTGACTGCTATCGGTAAATACTTGCGTTTACTGTCTTTAGATGAGTTGCCGCAGTTATTGAATGTGTTGCTGGGTGATATGTCTCTGGTAGGTCCGCGGCCTTTATATGTCAGTCAGATATCAGAGTGGAATGAGAGGCAGCGTCGTCGGCTGGAGGTTCTGCCGGGTCTTACAGGTCTGGCGCAAATATCTGGCAGAGGTTCACTTACGATAGAACAAAAGCTGGAGCTGGATGTTTTTTATGTTGAGCATTGCTCCTTGTGGTTTGATCTCCGGCTGTTATTGGCGACATTTTTCAAGGTTCTGATACCGGTGGGCATATATGAGAAGCGGTACAGTGAAAAAGAGTCGGTGCGAGGCATTTCATCACAAAGCAAAGATTGTCAATAGCAGATTTTGTAAGTGGGACTCTATGAGAAATGCTGGCTGTAAGTGTGGTTTTATAATGGTTATGTGGCATGGTTTCATCTCAGGCATGAGATGTAGCTGATGTCGTTTTGAGTTATACATTTATTGTAGGTTGCAAAGTGGTGTCGGAACAGTCTGTTTTTGATGCTTTTCTGAGTGTTTTTAGTCGGTTTCAGACAATTTTACTCTGACTTTTTAGTGTTTAGATAATCATTTTTTGACTGAGATTGATCGGTTGAATGACAATTGGTAATTGGCCTGAGACCTATGGGACGCATGTGACCTATGTGACCAATATGGCTGTTGGATCATAAGTGACTGGATGGCGAGGTTGGGGCCTGAGTGGGCAGGTTGTGGGTTTTGCTTAGGTAATTTGTTTCAGTAAACAAGTTTCCCTGTCTCCGGTTTCCAATATAGATAGTCGTCCCTGAAAAACAGCATTTTGAGTAAAATATACTTATCCAGCCAGGGCTATGTATAGTTTTGACTGGATATTTTCATGTTTGGTCAGCAAATTTTCTGTCCGGAACACCAATTCTGCCAGCGCATGGCAAAATGCCTTTAGCAATTTGCGTAAATTGTAGCCGGCGGCTGCAAAGATTGCGTTGAGCATGTCGCCTTCTGTTCCTTTGAGATAGTTTCGCTTCATTCTGTTATCATCTTTCAAATGACCTATTATTGGCTCAACTGCACTTCTCCGTTTGAGCTTCTTTTTGATTGCCCTGGTCAGTGATTTTCGCTTTTGACCCTGAACATAAACCATGGCATCGTTTTCACAGCCATGACCTTTGTAGCCATTATCAACATACACTTCCTTTATCGGATTACCAGATAACTTACTGGCTTTTTCCAGGGTATCTTTCAAGGTATGTCCATCATATGGATTGCCATGCAATGCATCGCAACTCAATATCCAGTTGCTTCCATGAGTAAGGCATACACTTACTTTACAGCCAAACTCATATTTCTTATGCACCTTTCCTTTAGCGATACACTCTACTTCCGGAGCATCAAGACTATACAGCTTTTGGCTATCTTTACGCTGCTGAGTCAGAATTCGTTCTGAGCGGTTAAGAGCAATCTCCAAAGGTTCTGCAATATCTGATGCCTTACGGCGAATATCTCTAATAAGCCTGCCCAGATAGGTTTTGAGCTTCTTTGTCTCTTTTCCGGCTCGCTTATACTGATTGGCACGGGCATATCTGCCCTGACTGAAAAATGTTTTTTAGAAACTCTTACATAACTCTGGCGAAGATCAATGCCAAACTTATGGCTTAGCTTCACCAGACGCTGAATAGCCTTAACACACAATCTGGCATCAGTTGGAAATGCAATCGCTTTTTCCTGGACAGTTGTATCAACAATAACCTTGCTGATCTCTGACGGCTTGAGATGTTTTTCACGCTTTGCCGTATTTATCGTCTCTTGGAGTAATACTTCCATACGCTTAGAACCAACCCGGTTACGCCACTTAGTCATGCTGGTCGGATGAATTGGAAACTCATGCTGCATGTATTTATAGCCGCAAAAATACTGCCAGTATGGATTCTCTATCCAGCGAGCCACAACACTCTCATCTGATTCATCAAAAGCATGCTTGAGATAATGAAGACCTACCATCAAACGAGTTGCGTTACCTGGTCTTCCCATGTCCTTATGGTAACTTTCTGACAGTTGCTTATCAAGAGAATCCCAGTCGATTGAATCCGCCAACTTACACAATGGATGCTCATGATTAAGGATCAATTTCTCCCCTTTAATTTCTCCGGCATCATGCAAACCTTCCAGCATGCCGGATATGCTCTTGAAATACTTGAACCCTTGCAGGTCGCTGCTCTTGATTTTATCTTGCCTGGCTGTCGTAACATGTCATTATACACAAACCAGCGTCGGGCGTAAGTCAATATAGGCAAGATAGTAATGTTTTTGAAAAATATTATCATATGGTTATAATGTAAGAGACGAGAGCAGATTTTGTGCCTGCCCCCGGTTTTCATTAGGATGTACAAGAATACTTAAGCTAATTTTAGAGGAAATATATGAAGAATATATTAAAGTTTCAATCTTTTTTGATTTTGACATTACTTTTTTCAAATAGTGTATATCTGATGGCAGGTGATGCTGTAAATGCAAAAAATAAGGCGGAGAATCAAGAAAAAGTAGAAAAACAACTCCCTCCTCTTATCCCGCGTTGGGCTTATGAGCCTTGGGTTTGGGAAGATAATGACAATACACAAAGTTCAGTACTCGGTTTAGTTGATGGTTATCTTAGCCGTAATATTCCAGTTGCAGCTGTCATCATAGATAGTCCATGGTCCACAGGATATAACGACTTTAACTGGGATAAAAAACGATATCCAGAGCCACAAAAAATGATCGACCAACTTCATGATGATGGTGTGCGAGTGATCATGTGGATGACTGGCAATATAAATTCCACTTCAAGTGATGTGCCGTTAAGCAAATCAGCCAATTATGACTTTGCTATGGAAAAAGGTTATGGCCTGATCAATCCTGAAAACTATCATTGGTGGAAAGGGGATGGACTTCACATTGATGTGACAAACTCTGAAGCGTGCCAATGGTTTGCGTCTGAGCTGGATAAAATCATGGATATGGGTATTGATGGTTTTAAATGTGATGCAGGCATAGGTGATATTCTTCCTGTTGATCCAGTTACGACCTCTACCGGCGAAGTGTCCCATGAGGAATATAAGGGGCTTTGGCATAAATATATGTATGAATATACTGTTAATAAGAAACCTGATGCTGTAGTCACAGCTCGCCCATATTCGCACCAGCATGGCGATTGGCATGCGAAAGTCGGTGATTGTATTTTGGGTTGGTCTGGTGACTTTACAGGTGATTTTGATGGGATAAGTCATCAAATGGATAACTTGTATCGTTCTGCACAGGCAGGTTATAGCGGATTGCAGGTAGAAGTTGGCGGATACTGGCGTGCAGCGTCAAGCAAAAACGAATTGATTCGATATGCTCAGTTTGGAGCCATGATGCCAAATATGAGTAATGGTGGTTCAAACGGCGGTCTTACCAACCATCTGCCATGGTGGCATGACCAGCAGAATGGAGGTACAGAAACTACAGATATATATCGCTATTATGCGACATTGCATAGTGAATTGGTTCCATTTTTGTTTAGTCTTGGTGTTGAAGCTCATTTGACAGGCAAGCCTATAGTGCGACAAGCTGATATAAAGCTGGCTCAACATATGCTTGGCGATGATATATTTGTTGGCGTTATGACTCATGATTCTGACAAGGCATTGACTTTGCCTGAAGGGCAATGGATAGATTTTTGGAATAGAGAAGTAGTAATTGCTGGGAATCAGAAGCTTGAATTGACGCTACCATTAGGTCGCTATCCAATATATTTCCGGAGCGGTGCAATTATTCCTATGAATGTTAAAAATGACATTACAGGCCATGGAGATGGTTCAATTGAAGAAAAAACAACTTTGTTAATATTTCCAAATGGTAAAAATCACAAGACATTCTATCGTCCAGTTGGTGATGGATTAGAATATAAAACAGTTAATGTAATAGCAGATGCAGATAATGGAACAATATATGTTGATGGAGATGTGTCACATGATTGGATTCTGCGCATACAAGTTTCGGCCCCTCCAGTTTCTGTTAGAGGAGCAGATAAGTGGGTATATGATAAGGCAAATAATGTAATTATAATTCATAAAACAGGAATTGACTTTGAAGTTACTATAGAAGGTCTCTCCAATTGCAGTCCATATCAAGCTCATAAGTTAATCTAATCAACAAATTGATGGAACAATAGGGATCTGTAACCGTTCACGGTTACAGTAGTAAGTAGCAAGAAATAAGAAACAAGTTAAGGTTTCCCTGTCTCCGGTTTCCAATATAAATACAGGCCCATTACCTGTGTAATGAGCCTGTATTGAAAAAACATGATTAATAGATAAGATCAGCCAGTCAATAGTCCCAGAAGTATTTCTCAGGGCTATCGCTTTTTTTGTGATCTGATGAACTTCTTGATTTTCTTCATGCCGCCGAATTCACTGAACATATCGTTTAGCTTTTCTTTTTCTATCTGTTTGGCATTGAGCCGGGCGTAATGAGCTTCCTTCTGCAATTTCTGATAGCTTCTGAATCTACGCTCGGTCAGCTCGCCGGCTGCGATAGCTTTTTGTACCGCACAGCCCGGTTCACTTTCATGTGAACAATCATTGAAACGGCACTGGCCGATAAGTTCATCAATATCAGCAAATGACCGGGAAAAATCAACCGATTCCACGGCAAATTCCCGCAAACCGGGGGTGTCGATCACAATCCCGCCATGTGGCAGCACCAGCAGCTCTCGTCTGGTCGAGGTATGGCGGCCTTTGTCTTCCGGCCCGATTTCGGCGGTTGTGAGTAAATCCTGCCCGGCCAGACAATTGATCAAGGTTGATTTTCCAACCCCTGATGAGCCAATAAAAGAAGCGGTCTTGCCCTTTGGCATGAAAGGCAATAACTGCCTGCAGGAAGATTCATCATGACTTGAGGTCACGATGATCTCTGCTCCAATGGCAATAGCTGAAACTTCCGCCAGAACATCCTCAAGTTTGTCGCACAGGTCTGATTTGGTCAGTACCACAACCGGCTGTGCTTTGCTGTCCCAGGCCGCTGACAGGAATCGCTCCAGGCGGCTCAGGTTATAATCATTGTTCAGTGACATGCATATAAATATGATGTCTATGTTTGAGGCGATGACTTGCACCTGGCAGCCTCCGCCGGCGGCAATGCGTTCAAATGTACCTTTTCGGGGCAGTACTTCATGAATGATTGCATTACTGCCTGTGCCATGACTGTTATCGAGCATTACGAAATCGCCAACCACCGGGAAACACGAAACATCTCTGGCATCAAAGCGAAACCGGCCGGAAACCTCAGCCAAAGATTCGCCTTTTTCGGTAATCACTTTATAAAGGTCACGATGTTGAGATATAATTCGTGCTACGCTCAGGTCAGGGTACATTGCTGCCTGTTGAGCAAAATGGTCACAAAGACCGTATTTTTCTAAATGATTCAATTTCTGAATCCTCCGAAATTTGATATTTCTACATTAGTGCGAGCTCAAAAGATCAAACCCGCTAAAATATACAAATCCTGGGAGGTATCATGCAGATTGTTATACACATACCTCCATGGGTAGAACAATTGCCAATGTGTTTCTTAAATTAAACATAAAAATCTCCTTTTGAATTACAGTTGTTAAATATAGAAAAGAACTACTTTATTTTATAGCATAAAGCATGTTTGTCAACGGTCTCCCTTGATTATTGCAGGGCTAACGCATGAAATATATTTGACAGGATAACCGCCCGATTACGGGCTGGATTTTTAACAGATCGAGTTTAATCTGGTTTCGTTTGGAAAACATTCTCCATTCCTGGCCTGAATTTAAGATATAAAAAGGTAAACCGGATCGGAAAGGTAAAGTATCTGCAAAATCAAGCCAGACATACTCAAACTGTCGCAAATCCAGGCTGTATTCAGCCGGTTATCCTGTCTGAAAATTTTCATGTGTTAGCCCTGTTGATTATTGTTCATAATTGGTAAAACCGGGTAATAAATGTACCAGGTATAGTCCACACAAGGATAATGTATTTGTTAGCGGTACATAGTGTAATAATAACAGGAAATACTCGGGGCATTTCTGCTCTGTTGGTATTTCCTGTTATTGTTTCTATTTAGCTTGCGTGGTCAGGCAAAGGTGCTGAAGGAGCAGCGTTTACTTGCCGGCAGGCTTTTTATTGGCGTTATCGATTATATAATATATCAGGATCGCAATAGCGAATACTGCTATGATTATCCACTGGTTAACATGCAACAGGTCGGTAAGGCGTGGAACATCGTATTTGCCCAGGGTGAGGATATTAGCTTTTACCCAGGGGAAAGCTTCGGCATAAATGCCTGCACCAATGAGCATGCCGAGGATAACCCAGATAGCACTGACCCGTCCCTCGCCGACAGCGCCAACGGCTGTGCCCGGGCAATAGCCACAAATAGCCCAGCCAGCGCCAAAAAGCAGCCCGCCGATGAGCTGACCACCCAGGCTCAGACCTTTAATATCGTACTCTATCATTCCCTGCTGGGCGAGAAGATTGATACCGATCATACCCACGGCAATTGCCGAGAACATGAACTTGATAATGGTAAAGTCCTGCAAAAGCAGAAAACCAACTTGTTTATCGTAACGCAGTACCCGGCCTTTTTGGAGGAGGAATCCGAAGATTATGCCGGTAATGATGCCAAGGACCTGCCCCGTATTCAAAAATGGAGCCGGTTGAGCTACGGCATCAGGAGATGCCTGTGCCAGTATAGAAAGCATTGAATTAATCATTTCCAGCCCCCTTTTTCTTGAAGTTAACGATGCGTGCGACAACGAAACCGCCTGCCATGAAACCACCCATGGCCACCAGACCACTGGTAGCGAGTTGCATCATGCCACTGAGGCCATGACCACTGGGGCACCCACCTGCCATTCGTACGCCAAAGAGTGCGACTATACCGCCAAGAATGGACCAGATAGCCCTATTGATGATACTGCCACCATGATATTGCTTCCAGAGTGGCGGAATTGGTTCGATCTTGAAGCTGCCATCAGTGACAGAGGAGATCAAAGCACCGATGAAAACACCCACAACCAGTAACATCTGCCAGTCAACTTTCACCTTAGTAGAGGTGAAATAATCGTTGGATGCAACATGTTCGGGGACAACAGCTTTCTCGACCAGGCCTGTTACCCGGACAAAAGTAGTGGAAGTACCCAGAAATTCTGATTTATTTATCATCTTCTGAGTAACATAGACAGACAAAATTGCCAGTAAACCCGCCAGCGCACCGGCTACAAACGGATTCCAACCATCATTTTTCATAAAATACCCCATTTCCATAAAAATAACTATAACTCTTTCTATGCCAGGGTCTGATAAAAGCAATACCCTGGCAAATATGGTAACTGCTGGTATTAATTTAATACCAGTTACAGTATTTTATGTCGTCATAATATCTTTTTTCAATGATTATTTGGCAAAATAATGGCTACATATAGTTTTCTCTCGAGTTTTGATTAAATCACTTATTGACTGAGAATGAAATGGTTGAATGGCATATAGTAATTGGCCTGTGACCTATGTGACCTATGAGGCGGCCTTGCATTTATTGGCGGTATGGCACTGGTCAGGGAAGTGAGAGCCATTGTTTTGCCAGTATGGCGAAGTCGGTTATGTCTGTAGTGCTATCATTATTTATGTCTGCGCCGTAAGCTGGTCCGGGGCTGAGCCAGTTGGCAGCTACTATGGCGAGATCGCCGGAGTCGATATCTCGATCACCATCTAAGTCTGCCAGTCGGGGCAAGGCGGGTGAGAGGCTTACGATCTGGACATCATCAATACCCCAGTAGAGATCGTTACTGGCATTATATCGCCAGCGAAGTTTGAGGTTTGGCGTTCCGAACAGGCCTGGCATGATCATCGGGGTAATATTAACGGAAACTTTTCCATCGCAATTATTGGCAAAGATACAGCCGGGTAAAATAGCCCATCCAATACCATCGGGCGAGGCTTCAACAAAGCCCAGGGCACTGCCATCATAAGTTCTGAATACATGCCCAAAAGAGAGTTGGAAGCCTTGCATATAGTTTCTGGTATCAATAGAGGAATAAACCAGAGAGTCGTTGGGGCTGGTGCCATTATAGCTAATGCACATAGCGGCGATATTTCCGGACCAGCTCGACTTTGGCGTGTTGGTGATGTAATAGTAGTTCCATCCTGAACCATCAGGTGGATTGTTTCCATCGGTGAAAGACCAGCCGTCATATATCCGGATTCAAATCCCTGGTTCAGGTCAGGTATGCTAATGGAGACAATTGCGTTGGAGGCTCCCATATTATCTTGAGCAGTGAAGGCAAAATCATCAAAGCCGGTACTAATGCCGAGGTGGCTGTAGATCAATTGTCCGCCTGAGGCAGTGAGGTCGCAGGGTACAGAATTAATTGGGCCATAGCCAGGTATGGATAATTGTCCTCTGGCGGGCAGTTTGGTCAGAATGATATTGGGTGTTCCAGTTAATATGGGGTCGATATATCCATCATCATCGCATTGTAGAGTCAGGTTAATGGTTTGTCCGCTAGTGACGGAAAGATCCTGTGCGATAGCAATGGGATTTTGCGGCATTTGCCAGGCGATAAGGTCAGGAGCCTGTATATTTCCGGCTATGTCATCATAGGCCCCTGATTCACTGGTGTTTACATGTCTGCTCATAATATAGAACTGAACAGCGTAGCCATTAGCTGAGCCGGTAAGTACATATTGTGTATTGGCCATCATGCCGGTGAAAGCATAGATACCAGCTTGATTTGTATTAGCTGAGTAGGTATTAGTGTCATCAGAGGCGGTTACGGTAACATTTGGCAGGGGGTTGCCGAATTCATCGGTGACGCGTCCGCTGATAATTTCGCCGGTGACAGTTGGTGAGATATTATAGATGCAATCAGTAATGAGGTCATAGTTCTGGCTGCCATAGCTGATATCAGGCAGATTGTACCAGAGGTCGGCATATCCGCCCCAGCCCATATTGATATGATGATATAGTGTTCCGTAATTAAAGCCGTATCCATCCGTTATGACGGCATGGCCAGAGTAGCTGGTGGAATTGAGAATGCCCAGAATGACAGGCCAGCCGGCATCGAGATTAGGATTGATAATGTTTTGCAGGCTGCCAGAGAGATAGACATCGTCTGCGGCGTATTTGCTGCTGGCGAACCCGAAGGTACTGTAAAGAGCATTAGAGGCATTGGCAAGACTGGCAGAAGAACCACCTGGGTAATAAGCCATGCCGACAGCCGCTCCGGCGTCGTGACAGAGCCTGCCAATTTCTTGTCGCTGAGCCAGGGTGACCCCGGCAGAGGGCAGGTCCGGCATAAGTGAGAAGTCATAAGCTCCGCCGGGCAGAGTTCCGCCCATAATAGATGCGTTTTGGGGGCTGCCGTTAACGCTGATAGTGAAAGATCCTGATACGGCGGTTTGAGGATGCTGCCAGTATTTGATGATCTGTGCCATTGCGGTTGCAACGCAGCCGGAGGGGTAATTATTGGGCGTGTAATAATTGTAACAGGTGAGTCCGCCAGAGGTGTTGTCATGGCTGTGTTGAGACCATTTAGTGGTGAGGAGAGGGTAAACCCTGGGGCTGGAGATATTGACCTGATATGGAGCTTTAGAGGTCGGTTCAGTGGCGAGAGCAATAAGTTGTGACCATTTAATACTAGCGGCAGAGTTTTGTTCTGCGGCCTTAGAGCTGGCAATGTTTTTTTTAGCCGGTGAGAGTCCGGCAGATTCGCTGCGTTGTTTTATGTCGCGAGCGATAAAATCGAGCATAATATCCGTTCCGGCTGCAGAGGAGTCATAGCAGTCAACAAATGCGATGACAGGCTCAATCTGGTCGTTGCCGGCAACTATGATAGCGGCCCCCTGGGAGAGTGAGACGGTATAGAAAGGATAACCATCGTTGTTGTAGGGTATTATGTCAGTTATAGTGCCGGTCATATCTTCGCCAAGAGGAGAATTGTCGGCTTTGAGCCAGCCGGAGACGAGACTGTGTATTTCATTTTCAGTTACGGGTCTGGCAAAGATAAAGTTGGTGTAAGTTAATGAAATAGACAAAATTGTCAATAAAATGCTGGTTATTTTTCTGTCTGACATTATTAATACTCCTGGCTTTGACTTTAATATTTTTCTAGATAAGCATTTATGATAATTAGGGGCTGAGATTTCAGATAAATCAGCAATTGGCATTATAACAGATTTTGTGAATTTGTCAGAGAAATAATCAGTTTTTTTGTATAACTATTATGTCAATATGCTCAGGATGCCTGTCAATGCAATATTAAGAATTTCAAGCCCCGAAGTTTATCGGGATTTCGGTTTACCTCAACTGCTTGGGCTTTGGGTAAATCGCCGTGAAGGGCTGGGCAGCCAAAAAGACGCATAATGTTAGTAATATGATTTTGATTTTGGTGATTTTGGTTTATTATTGTATAATTAATGGTGAAAAGTCAATATTTATATAACCTGTTGTATTATTGCAAGTTACCCGCCATTATGCCATTTTAGACAAAGGAACGACCGATGAGAAGAGAGAGATTCAGCTATTTTGCATATTTATTTTTGATGTTTTTTTTAATATTTTCGGGTTCGGTGTTTGGCAAGGAGTCGGTAGTATTTGGCGGCGGGCCATTATATACGGGAGCGGCAGCTAATCGTGATATAATTCGTAATTCAGGTTTCACAACGGTGATACTCTGGACAATACATGTTCAGTCAAGTGGTGATCTGGTTTATAATGATATCAAAATAGTTCAAAACGGAGCATATATAGGTAAGTCAACCTGGGGAGCGGAAGTGCATGCTTTTAAGGAGGGCGTGACCTCAGTTAAGCGTATAGAGGTAGGTATTGGAGCGTGGGGCTCAGGTGCTTTTGAGAGCATAAAGAATCTGATAGCAGCAGAGGGAACCGGTCCAAATAGTACACTGTATAAGAATTTCAAGCTGCTCAAAGAAACAGTTCCAGCGATAGATGGTGTAAGTTTTGATGATGAAGTGACTTATGATGTAGTATCGTCGGTACAGTTTGCAATTATGCTCAGCGATCTGGGATACAAGGTAACGCTTTGTCCCTATACTCGTTCATCGTATTGGAGTGCGGTGTTCAGTCAGACCAATGCCGCTCGTCCCGGCACGATAGACCGTGTAGATCTTCAATGTTATGCCGGGGGTGGTGGTAACAATCCCGGTACCTGGAATAATTATTTTGGTGGTTTGAAGGTTACGCCGGGTCTGTGGTGCTTTCATTATGAAAATGGAGTTGCCACTGGCACAGTTCCAACCTCAGTGCAGAGTAAGATGGTAAGCTGGAATAATTCGTATAATATAGCCGGCGGCTTTATGTGGCTGTTCGATGATATGCTCGCTAATCAGGGAACCTATCCGGTGGCGGCTTATGGAGCTGCAATTAATAATGCTTTGAGCATAGATCCGAGCGATAATCCTGTTGTATCGCTGTATCAGCATCTGGATTATAACGGCTGGTCAGCATATATGGGGCTGGGGGCCTATACAGCGGCAGATATAGTTCGGGCAGGTGGTTATGATAATGATGCTACCTCATTGCAGATAGCTCCGGGTTATAAGGTGACATTATATGATGGCGATAATTTCCAGGGTAATGTTCTGGTCAAGTATGGCAATGATAGTAATCTGGTTGATGATGGCTGGAATGATAAGCTGTCATCAATGATAATAGAGTCGATCGATGGCCCGGTGGCCCACTGGCAGTTCAATGAAAATGGCGGCAGTGCAGCGGATAGTTCCGGGTATGGGTTTACAGGTACTCTTACCAATATGGACGATACTTCTCGCGTTATGGGTCGTCACTGCAGCGGTCTGTCCTTTGATGGTGTGGATGATTATGTTGTTGTTAATGGCTATAATGGTGTTTCGGATGGTCTTAGTCGTACCTGTTCGGCGTGGATAAAATCAGAGAATCTGACAGGCGGCTATTATAATATACTGAGTTGGGGAGCTATGCTTAATGGTGAGATGTGGGTATTCAGGGTTGGACCTCAGGGTAAACTTGAAGTTGGTTTAATGGGTGGTTATATTGCTGGTAGTAGTTGGATTAATGATGGCCGCTGGCATCATGTTGCTGCAACACTGGCAGATGATGGTAGTGCTACTAATGGTGAGATAAGGTTATATGTTGATGGTGTATTTGAGGCTAATGCCTATGTGAGTTCAACCCAGCATGTAATCAGTTCTTATGATGTTAATGTAGTTATTGGCGCTTTGATAAATAGCGGCGTAGTTACTGGTCCGTTCCGGGGCAAGATGGATGAGTTAAAGATATATACTCGAGCCCTGAACGATGGCGAGATATATCAGTTGTATCGTGAATATGCTCTGCCGGGCGATTTTACTGCGGATGGCGGTATTGATCTGGTGGATTTTGGTGTATTGGCCGGCGACTGGCTTTATAGTGGTGGGTCAGATACTGATCTGAGTTGTGATGGTATGGTTGATGTTGATGACTTGCAGATATTCAGTGAGCAGTGGCTGGAATCTGTAGCGGAATAATAAAGAATGAACAAAACAGCAGAACCACGAAACCTCAGGGCGAACAGCTCGGTGTTTCGTGGTTCTGTTATTATAGCCAAGTGGAATATTTATCTCACCAGCGGTCTGGTCTGTTTTAGTAATTCTGTTGGGTTGGTTCCCAGTGTGGTGTTGGGCTGTGGTCCCATGAGGAATTGGAGTGTTCCTCCGGCGATAATTTCATTATGGGTCAGCCACAGGCGGTTGAGTGTTTCGCCATTGAGTGTTATGGACTGTATATAGTAGTTAACGGGCGAGTTGTTTTTGGCGATAATGCGGAAAGAATCGCTGCGGGCATAACTGGGGTCGAGTTTGAGTGTGATTTCATCGAAAACCGGAGCGGTGAGTATGTATATGCCATCGCCAGGGCAGACCGGGTGTAGTCCGCAGGCAGCCAATATATACCAGGCAGACATTTGGCCAACATCTTCATTGCCGCAGAGGCCATCAACGCCGGTGCCATAAGCCTGTTCGCAGATGATGCGTGTCCATTTCTGGGTTAGCCAGGGCTTGCCAACATAGGGGAACAAAAAGGCGGCATGATGCACCGGCTCATTGGCGTGATTATAATAATCATTCCAGGTGAATTTTTCTGGTGCCATATCGAAGAATTTAGTTAGCTCCTGTAAGAAATAATCATTACCTAATAAATCAATGAGTCCTTCAATATCGTGCGGTACGAACCAGCCCTGCTGATATGGGTTACTCTCTACGCAGCCCTGACCATGAACTGTTTTGCCAAGCCAGTTGTCCCACTGGCCATTGGCCATTCGGGGGCGGAACCATTGAACAGAAGGGTCGAAGATATTTTTATAGGCTTTGCTTTTGAGGTAGTATTTTGCGGCATCATCTTTATTGCCGAGCAAATCAGCAAAGCGACCGGTACACCAGTCGGTATAGGCATATTCGAGGGTTCTGGAGGTGTCCTGGGGTTGATAGCCCAGCGGGTCATTACCGAATTTTTCGACGGAATTTCGGCAGTAGAGATATGCTTTTTCGGTATCGTAGTTTTTGATTCCCTTAGCGAAGGCATCGAGAACTACTGACACTGCGGGGTTTCCGATCATGCAGCCGGAATAGGAATTGAGAATTTCCCAGCGGGGAAAATAATCCCTGCCGCTCAGCTCGGCGAGTTGTATGAGAGAGTTTATCTGGTCATTAACCAGTTCCGGATTGATAATGCTCTGAAGCGGGAACTGGCTGCGAAAGACATCCCAGCCGCTGAATATGGTGCGATATTGGAATTTGTCAGAGATGTGGATATTGCCATCGGCAGCGCGATAGCGGCCATCGACATCAGATACGCTGCGCGGGTCGATCATAGAATGATATGAGGCGGTATAAAAAATAGTTTTTTGCCGGTCGGAACCGCCCTTGACATTTATGCGGGAAATGGCGTTATTCCAGAGTTCGGTTGCGTTGCTTGCAACGGCATCGAAATCCCAATTGACAATTTCCTTTTCCAGATTATTTCTGGCACCATCTATGCTGACAAAGGATATGCCAGATTTAACTAACACCTGTTCATCGGAGCTGGTATTAAATTCACTATAGAAGCCCAGATGTTTGCCTTGCATTTCACGACAGCCGGGAATTACTGCGGCATCGGCTGCGGCGTTTCGATATTTGTCAGAGGCGATATCTTCCCGCTTGCGTGTCCAGTTATCAGGTATGTTTGCCTGCCATACACCGAAATTACTCAGCGGTTTACTGAACTGGCAGTAGAAGTAAACGGTGTAATTGGCTTTGCCTTCACCATTGCCCCAGCCGCCGCCATCGGGAGTACATTTCATCCATCCCTGAATACTATGATCGTCAACTACCTTGACATATTGCTCAACTGAAGTGCCGCCGATCCTGCGTGCCAGGTCGATCTGTATGCGGGCGGTATCAGTCTGGGGAAAGGTGAAGCGTAATATGCCGGCATGAGGGCTGGCAGTCATTTCTGCTTTAATCTGATAGTCTGTCAGTACAACGGCATAGTATCCGGCCCGGGCAATTTCAGTGTCGTGACTGAACCGGCTACGATAACCTTCATCGGGGTGCTCGACCCTGCCGGCGGCTGTTTTAAGAGGTCCGGTTGTGGGCATGACCAGGAAATTGCCCAGATCACCATACCAGCCGATACCGCTCATGTGAGTAAAGCTGAACCCTTCAATGGTATTATGATGCCATGAATACCCTGGGCCATTATCACCACCGGTTATAGTGTCAGGGCTGAGCTGTACCAGTCCAAAAGGGGTTGCAGCGCCGGGAAAGGTTTTCCCCAGTCCGTGTAATACTCCGGCGGCCTCAGTGGAGGTTGAAGCTCCGATCATGGGGTCAATGTAGTCAACGGGTCTTTTTTCTACGCCATAACAGTGGGAGAGTGTCAAGAGGCAGGATAGCCCGAAAGATGCAAATTTTGATAACATTAATTTATGAATTGTCATTATCTGATATCTCCTGTCATAATTATTCAGTGAGTTTCTATTTTGATGGTGTTAAATGCCAGTCGGGGCATATCCAGTTTTATCTGCCATTGACCGGCAGGGTTTTGGGTTGGGGTTAACTCGGTAATCAGCTCATGAGCGAGTGAAATGAGTTGTGCTTTTTTTGGTTTCTCATGTAAGGTTAAAACGGCAGTTTGTTTGCGGTCAGAGGCATTAAATATGCGGGCCAGATAATGTTTTTTATCGGCTGTGACCGAAACCAGTTCAACGCCGGGAGTATTGATCTGGATCAGTGCCAAATCTGATCTGGGAGGTAAGTTTGCTGAGAGTCGTGCCAGCAAAGGTTCATTCCATTGATTGCTGTGATTTTCTAACTGACTGTCGCACCAGTTTTTATTATGGGGCAGTAAGGCATATTTGATTTTGGTGGGGCCATCGGTTTTGTAGTTTCTGCCCCAGAGTGCGCGTCCGGCATATTGTACGGTCAGTCCGAGAGGTGTTTCCTTACTGTTAAAATAGCTGGTAGTATGATCGGAAAACAGGGCCAGGCCTATGTCTGATTTCTTGTCGTAAAGGTCAACCCAGTTTAATATGACATTGTGTTTGATTTTGTCCCAACTGTGGTAGATGGTATCTTCAAGTGTGCTGGCGCAGATGTCAAAAGGAGCATTTTTGTAAATATTATTAAAGGAATCAGGCAGGGGGAAACGCAGCATCAATTTATGGCTGTCATCATAAAATGCCTTTTTGGGGTCTTCTTTAATGTATTTTTTGTCCTGGGAATAGGCACCGATCCGGGGCTGATCCTGCCAGTCAATGTTCAGCTCGAAATCTATGCGAGGGCTGTTTTGGTAAAAAGTAATAAGCTGACAGCAGGGAGAGCCGGCTATTTGATATTGGGCCTTGATCGTTACCAGCAGCGGCCCGGCCTGTTCTATAGTGATAGTTGCAGGTGTTTTGGAGCTGTCGAAGAATTTTTCTTCGTTATAGAAATATCCTCGCAGAGAGTTGAGCGAGTCATCATTGTTTATCAATTGAGTATTGCCGAGTTTGTGAGCGATAAGGTCAACGATAGCACCGCCGCGTGCCGGGTCCAGTCTGGCAGAATAATAATCAGTGTTGACCGTAATGCAGCCCTGCTGATCGGTGTATAGATTTATAGTGTCAGTTTGCTGGCTGCCATTGAGCAGGGTATAAGCGGCGTAGCCCATCGCCGGGACCTGAGCCATGAAAGCAAGTTCGGGGTGAGATTTATTGCTGGAAAGTATTTGTACTGGAATAGAGTTTCCTTCAAGGTCAAGTACCCGGCAAGAGGATATCTGGTCAGGCAGTTGCGCTTTTACCATTTCCCTTCGTGGCTGTCCCATGGTATTGAATACGGTCAAGTATGCCGGTTCGGTTTGTGGTTCACAGCCATTAAGACTCATAGCTGAGTTGATGACTTCACGGGCGATAGTGTCAGAGGTTGTGGTCCAGTCAGTCACGCAGGAAGCCCAGTTTCCGCCGGGCATATTGTTATATGGAACGATCCAGCAGTCATGGTGTTGGGCGAGCATGAGATTTCGCCAGGCTTCATCGAGCTTGTCAGTTGGGTATGGGGCATTGTTGACTATAGTATTGTAAGTGGCTACCTTTTCGGCGATGATGAGCATGTTCTCAGTGTGTCTTACCTGCTGAGCTATTTGCTGGAGTATCTGTGCCCCCCAGACTAAACCGGGTTTTACATCTTCAATAGAAAAATGCCAGTCAGTAGCGATAACTTTATCAGAGATATTATTTATGTACTCAGACCAGAGAATATACTCACTGGGCTGATAGTGGTTGCGGATGACATTTTCCAGCCATGGCCCACCTTTCCAGCCAATGTCCTGGAAGCACATGCCGACGGGGAACTGCACACCGCTGTCAAAGCAGTTGTTGATGAAATTAACAGAGTTATTCCAGGATTGGGTTTGCCAGGTGGAATTTTCTTCCAGACCCTCACAGGCATATCTGGGTACGGCAAGTATTTGTGAGCCATCGGGAGCTGTCCAGTTGACCAGGTCTTTGCCGAAAGCAGAGATGTATCCGCCCCAGCAGGTGTCCGGGTTGCGAATGATTGCGTATTTATATCCAAGCGAAGAAAGTATCTGGGGCAGTGAGCTGGTGAAGCAGGGTTCTTCGCAGGAATAGGTATGAAATTGAGCCAGAGGGAAATGCTCGCGAACCTTTGCTATGCCGTAGGTGAAATGGCGGATAATACTTTCGCCGGATATATTGTAGCAATAAGGTTGGGCATAAGTCGGATTGACGAACTCTATGCGGTTATCAGCCAGGGTAGCGGTGAAGAAGTCACGCAGGCGGTCATAGTTGGCCGGGTCCTTTTCTTTTACAATGTCCCAGGTCTCAGGTTCAACTTCCAGGTTGACCTTCCAGAGCGGGTATTGGGTGAGCTTATCGACCATGAAGCCGGTATGCCATAAGGGGTAGTGGCCGTAAATGCCGCCATGATAGCCATCGGCAAAATATGCCTGTCGGTTTTGGGCAAAAGCCGCGGTAGCCAGGACCGCGGCAGAGCAAAAGGCTAATAATTTATTTAATGCCATAATTCACAATTCTCCATACTAGTCAACGAATGTATCTGCGGCATATTGTTTGATAATGATTTGGGGTTTATCGCCATTAAGCAGAGCCGGGTCGTACTGGGTGGTAATCTGTTTGCTTTCGCCGGGCATGAGCGAGAAATAATTGTCGTTCATGAAGACCGGCAGTATTTGTTCGCCGGTACGGGCATTGATGGGCATTACTCTGAGGGCAAAGGCCAGGTTGGGAGCATCTGCCGGGCAGGTAATGTCAGAAGTGATGATCTCGTAGTTATCAACTGTTGTTACAGAGGTTTTAAGGTCGAGTTTTACTTCCTGCAGATCATTGAGAGCTTTGTAGTCGAGATATTCTTTGCCGCGCCAGTAGAAGTTATCTGAGATTATTCTGCCCTGTTCATCAGAGAGGTTGAGCCGGATGAAGTGTACGGGTGAAAGAGGGTTAGCCTCTATCTTTTTGTAGTCCTTATTATATACCTTGAATTCCCAGAGTGAGTAGCCCCACATGGTGGCCCGTTTTTCGCCGAGCATACGGACGAACCGGCAGTTGACCGGGTCAAGTGATATTTTTTCATTTCCGCCTTTACCATCGTTTTGGGAGTAAATATTAGTCCAGTTTTCGGCATCATCAGAGATCTGGAGCTTATAAGCAGAAGCATAGGCGGCTTCCCAGCAGAGAATTACTTCATTGATCGGCTGAATTTTGCCCAGGTCAACGCAGATCCATTGCTGATCAGAATAATCACTGCCCCAGCGGGAGCCCATGCCGCCATCGAATGCGGCCCCGGCATCGCCGACTTCCAGAGCAGATGATGCAGTTGCGGGCCGTTTAAAGGCGAGATTGCTGTGGTCTTCCAGCCGCATAGTGAAGCAGTCAGCGGTACTGTTAGCTGGTACATTAATTTTAGCGGTATATCTGTAGCCGGGAACCTCTTTACCATCGGTATTATAAACTGCAGCGGTAGCGGTGAGGTTCTCAAGCGGGTTGAGTGTGGCATTTACTACGCCAATATTATTAGTGGCACTATCCCAGAATATATGAACCGGTTCACAGCCTTTTTTCGCACCCCAGAAGGCGCCGGTCAGGTCAAAATAATAGTCGTAGGTCTGCCAGACGAAGGAGGGGTAAGCACTCTGGCTCATCCAGATCAATATACCCGAAGCATCGTTCCAGAGACGACTGGCCCAGCCTTCGTACATCGCCTTATTAGTTTCAATATTGAGTAGTTGTGCTTTTTTACAGAAGTCTTCAATATTGGACGGTTTGCCGTAGCGTTCTTCAATAGACCGGCTGTATTGGTCGGGGCCGGCATTGCCAGCCAGCGGGCCGAAGAAATGCTTATTCCACATTTCGTTTTGCGGCCACCAGTGTTCACGCGGCATGAACTTTTTGAAGCTCTCGAAGTTGGTGAAAACTGCTGTGCCGATCTCACTTCTGAGTCCCCAGCCTCTTTCCCCGCCAAAGCTCATCGGCGGACTGGCAAAATATGCAGCTGGTTCAAGATTTGTCCATACGCCGCTGCCGGTCAGGGCATCAGCGTTTGAGCGGGGCTGGTAGTGGCGGTCGTTACCATCGTAAACAGCTATATTTTCGGCGAGCCAGTTATTGATTGGCGGCAAGGGGTAGCCCTCATTATCGCCGCACCAAAGAGCTATGCAGGCATAGTTTCGCAGGCGTTTGATCTTTTCAACTGCATTAAGATTGAAGGTGTGAACATCGCGAGGTAAATTATTATGCGAGTTGAGCCAGAAATCGTCCCAGACCATTATGCCGTATTTGTCGCAGGCCTGATAAAATTCTTCATCGGTAGTAGAGCCGATCCAGTTGCGAATCATATTGTAGTTCATTTCCTTATGCAGGCGGAGCCTGATATCGTATTGCGTGCCCCGGCAGCGCAGCATATATTCAGACATGCCCCAGTTGCCGCCTTTGAGAAAGATGGGCTTGCCGTTAATGGAAATGTGCAGCACATTGTTGTCAGTGTCGTAACTGTATTTGCGGATGCCGAATTTAATATTGCGGCTGTCAGACAGTTGGTCATCGGCTGTGAAGGAAAGATTACAGTTGTATAACGGCTGGTCGCCATAGCCGTTAGGCCACCAGAGCCGGGGTTGTTCAATGTTGAGCTCTTTGTCATTTCCGGCATCGAATTTTATGGTAGAGAAATGACTGGCTGGTATTTTTACCTGGCGGGAAAACGAGATGTTACCGGGAGATATTTCTCCGCTGATCGTGCCGGATATCTCTTTGTTACTTGAATTTTGCAGTTGGACTTCAACGGATAGTTCGGCACTGTTATCGGTAAGCTGCATAGTGCGGACCCAGGGGTCGATTATTTGTATCGGTCCGGTAGCACTTAAGAAAATATCATCGGTTATACCGCCCAGCAGGCCGGGTACATAGGGCATCCAGTCCCAGCCGGCACTGGAGATATAGGTTGGGCTGGCGTAGTTGGGGATCGGTTCAGTTGGCGGGCTGATCCTTACAGTCAGAATGTTTTCCTTATCGTGTCTGGCCAGAGCGGTAATGTCGAATCTGCCCGGCTGATAAAAGCCCTTCACAGAGCCGAGATACTGACCGTTAAGATAGATAATGCCCTGATGGTTTATACCTTCAAAGTTGAGCCATAACACCTTATTAATGAAGTTCTGAGGAATGTTGAAACTGGTGCGATACCAGAAGTCTCGCTGGTATTTGCTCTTTTCTACCTGATAGATATTGTCGCCGAATTCGGGAGTTGGTTCCAGGCCCTGTTCAACATAAGAGCCGAAAACCGTACCTGGTACAGTGGCCGTTACCCAGTTGTCGGTATTGAGCCTGGGGTTGGCAAGGTCAATAGCGGTCAGCTCATTATCTGCTGGATAGATCTGCCAGGTAACTGCGGTGCTGTTGAGGCTAAAAGTGTTATTCTGGGCATAGATATTCAGGCAGCAGGCCAGAGAAGTAATAATGATACAGGTACGGACTATTCTTTGCATGACAGCTCCTTAAAATGCTACTGCTATTTCGGGAAGAAAAGTGTAACAGTATGGGATAAAATGTTGATCTAAGTGCAACTTATTATTGCGTATATATAATAAAATGCCAGAAGAATACTGTTTTTTTGGAGTATTATGTTTTTTGTAACCGGCCACGGAAAATAGTAGGACAGGCATCCTGCCTGTCACCTGATTTGCCAGCAAAGCTGGCAAATTACTATCGAGATATAACACTTTGCATATTTAAACTATGTTATTTCATCCTTGTTTTCGACTTCGTCGAAATTCAGGCGACAGGCAAGATGCCTGTCCTACTTGGGCAAGCCATCTCGAACAGGTGTGAACGGTTATTGTTTTTTGGCTTTCTGGTGTGGCCGGGGCGATGTTCAGATTTGATAATAGTACTGATGTGGCCTATGGCACTTATGTGACCTATGGTTGTTGTGGGGTGAATATGGCTGGCGGGGTGTTGGGGGCAAGTATGATCAGTTCGCCGGGAAGGGCTTTGAGCAGGGCTGTTTTGGCGGGTGTTAGTTTTCGGGCTGAGAGGATCAGTTTTTGGGGATTGACGCGGCGGGCGAAACGCTCGAGTTCGGCAGAATATTGGCCGTGATGGGGCAGGAGCAGGTAATCGGCCTTGATATCGATATTATCGCTGAGCATAGCTGACATGACAGCGGGAGTTATGTCGCCGCAGAGCAGAATTGAAAGTTGGGGCGAGCTGATACGAAGGGTCAGGCAGTTGTCGTTAGTGGTGGGCAGTTGTATGCCGGGCCGGGGCCAGAGGGTTTCGATATGCAGCTCTTTGGCAGATAAGAGGTTGTCAGCAGATAGATAATGTTTCGGGGTGTTTTTAATAACGGGCAGATCGAAGAAATAGTCATCACTTTTGGTAGCATGGTCGTGGAAGCCGCAGGGCAGGTACAGGTCTTGAGCTGGAATAGCTGAAATGAGGTCGGGCACGCCGTTATAATGGTCGATATCAGCGTGGGAGATGAATAAAGCGGAGATAGCCCTTACGCCGGGCAGGCGAATCATTTGGAATGTGTCCTGGCATTTGGATAATTGTAATATCGCCTGCCTTATATCATTTTTTACCCGTCTGCCGTAAGTAATATATAGCATTGTCGTGTTGTAAATTTACTTTACTATGTAATAAATTTACTCTGTTATGCCGTCAAAAGCGGCGTGATAAAGTGAACTTGCTATATCTGAAAGTAAATTTTATTTGCTCCAAAGTGAATTTACTTTATCGTTCCGCCAAAGGCGGCGCCTATATTCCAATTGGAATTGCCATTCTGCCAAACGGAATCATCATTCCGCGTTTGGCGGCGCGCTTATTCCAAACGGAATCATCGTTCTGCCAAATGGAATCGCCTTGCCGCGTTTGGCGGCGCCTATATTCCAATTGGAATCGTCATTCTGCCAAACGGAATCGTGGTTCCGCCTTTGGCGGCGCGGCAAAGTAAATTTACTTTATCACGCCGCGTTTGGCAGAACGGCAAAGTAAATTGCAGTTATCGGAAGGTAAATTTATTTTGCTTTATTATCAATACTGAAAACCGCTGGAGCTACCAAAGCACCAGATATTTTCGTTGGATGGGCGAGGCTTGCGTGGCTTCTGGTGAGATTGGACTGATAGTATGAAGACAAAAAGAAAAAATATTTTTTTCTCAAGTGTCTTAATCTGCTGGTCGATGGCAAAAAAGCAAAGGGAAAGCGGCAGCTCGCCGGAGAAAAGTGATAACTAAAGATTCATGACCGCAAGAGTTCAGACTTATAAAATTTGGGGTTAAGCCTGCTGAAATAAAAGCAGGTAAAAAACTAAAGCATTAAGTCTGTTGAGAGATGATCGATAATCTTGCGGTGCAGATAAATAAAAATTGAGGCACGGCAGGGTCGCGCGGATATTGGGTATTAAGTGCGGGGCTGTCAGCTTGCTCTGGGAGTAGGCGGGTGCTTAGTTATTAACTTATATTTTGTGAGGATACTTCTATGTCAACATACCCCAAAACCGAGTCAGGTCTGGTAGCACTGGCTCAGGAAATTCTCAATGGTGTTGCAGCGCATCCAACTATGTTTCCCAGTGTGAGTACTACCGACTTGCAGCTGGCAGTGCAATATTATCAGCAGAACATTAAAACGGTACAGGCTGCGCGGGCCGTAGCGCAGAATGAAACCGAGCTGAAAAATGCTGCGCGGCTTACGCTTGATAAGCTAACCAAAAAGGCTCTCAAGGCCGCTGAGAGTGACTGCGTGGATAATCCCGGTAATCTGGTCTTTATAGGCTGGGGCGGTAAGGCGCCGCCTACTCCGATAGCAGCGCCCGGAGCGCCGACCAATTTACGCAGTACAGATGAAGGCTTCGGTACTATCACTTTTGCCTGGGATAAACCCAGAACCGGAGGAGCGGTCCGCAATTACTCGCTCTATCGCACAACCGCTGACCCGGAAAGCGGTCTGGCCCAGTGGTCGCTGGTGGGCTTCTATTACAGTAATGAGATAACCGTAGAAAATCAGCCGCGCGGAACGCAGCTGTATTATATGGTTAACGCCGCCAATGCCGGCGGTACAGGGCCAAACAGCAATACCCTGCCAGTAGTGCTCTGACCTTACGCCGGTCGGGCGAGATCGCCGCTGAGGACAGCGGCTCAGGATTATTTGAGTTGAGATCTTTGATATGGGCGATTCCCGCTGGGAATCGCTCTTTTTCATTTGGAGTTGAGACTAACCTTACGCCGGTTGGGCGAGGGGGTATTTGAGTTGAGACTGTAAGAGTACAGGCTTTCAGGGCATGTTGCCCAAAGGTAGCACAAGCATTCCCGAAGCCAGTTCGGGACTTGCAGCCTTGCTTGTGATTCTTAGTGTAGCATTGCTGGTTATGTTGAGCATATTGGCATAATGGTTATGCGAAAAACAGTATGTTTCTTCTGGGCAACACGCCTTAAAGTTTGTACTCTTACAGATGGAATGAAAAGTGTGAGACAGATAAATAGAGTAGCACTAAATGCCCAGTATAAAACGCGAGTAATAATGATTCGCCCGTCCGGCGTAAGGACCCCGGCACAGTCTGGTTATTGACTGAAAATCTCCCAGAGCAGCAATGCTGGCTGTGCCGGATATTTTCGTTGCTTTATTTGTTTTAGCGTTATAAAATTTATTCTGATGAATGCGTCTGGTGCGTTCTGGGTAAGTTATTGTCGATAATATCGTTGCGTACAAAGGAGATCGTTATGAGCTTCAGGGGTTTGGTAAATGTCGTAAATGTGAAACAGATCGCAGGTGAATTATTATCTGCCGGTTATGGCCAAAGGGTAAATAATACGCGATTTTTCGGGTTTCTGTCTGGTTTGTTTTTGATTCTGCTGCTGGGTTCGGGAGCTTTGGCCAATGTGGTCATGATAGTTAACGGCAAGACTCTGGTCAATGATTTCAGTGAAGCTCTGAGTATGTCTGATATTGTTCTTACCCTGTCAGAGAGCGGGGAAGAGTCGGGCAGGGCCAGTTATGACCTGACTATTACAGCCGATTCGGGCAGTCTTAACGGTGAGAGTTCTCTGGCAGTCAGCAGCTTAAAGACGGTAGAGCCGATAGCTTATCAATATGCCTCCGCCTTCGGTATGGATACAGTGCATATCTATACTAATAAAGAGATGTTAATAACCAGTTCTGATACCGAAGCTACCGGCTGGACAACGAAAGCCGTTGCCGCCGGTACAGAAATATATCAGCTCTGCATCTTCGACATGGTCCTTACGCCGGACGGGCGGCCCTTACGCCGGGCAGGCGAGACTTGCGAGGCGACTGTTGAGGTAGTATCGTGTGATACAGAGGGGGCAACGGCACAAAATGCCACAGCTAGAGGCGGGAGTGATAAAGATTCGCCCGTCCGGCGTAAGGACCGGGACTTGCCGGAGGCGACTGTTGAGGTAGTATCGTGTGATACAGAGGGGGCAACGGCACAAAATGCCACAGCTAGAGGCGGGAGTGATAAAGATTCGCCCGTCCGGCGTAAGGACCGGGACTTGCCGGAGGCGACTGTTGAGATTGTATCGGGTGAGACACCGGAAGCGTTATTTTTCGCCATGGATTATGCAGCACTGGAATCAGCGAGAATATCGCTGGCAAAGACGCAGTTAGCGACAGAGAAAGTAACGGCAAAAAATAACAGTACAGTTAAGGTCTTAACGGCTGAAAGTGAAACTACTATCAGCAGGGCTGCTGATCTTAATCTGACTGCAACACTTGAAAGTGTTGATTATGGGTCTTATCCCTGTCCTGACCTTAATAATGATGATAAGGCAGATATGGCAGATTTTGCTGTTCTGGCTAAAAGCTGGCTTAGCAGCGGTCAGAGCCCGGCTGATCTTGACGGTGATGGTTTGGTTGGCCAGACCGACCTGATAATCTTTAGCGGGAACTGGCTCGGCAGTACGGCATTTAAGCCGTTTACCCATTCATTTGAACAGGTTCAGGGTATTGGGATTGAATTTGCTCAGCGAGAGGGTAAGCAGGTATATGTCAGAGAGGTTCTTGGTTATGCTGCTTTACTCTGTAATAGATTTCAGAAAGATACTCCTGCATGGTTTGCTGATCTTCGCAGTCTGATAAGCGATTCAGATTTCAATTATCAGCAATTACTGATCTCAACGGAAATGACAGGCAAGGTAACTGAGCTGGAGAATTTGATGGGTATTGCCGGAGAGCTCAAGGGTCTGGGCTGGGAGATAGAGCCTGCCCGGGATATTGATGGTGAAGTAATATATGACCCTAATTGCGGTATTACTCAATTCCCGGTTGAATTAAAACAGGATATTTGTAATACCATACAGGGTAATAAGCAATATCAGTATATTTCCCTCAAACCCGGGGCCAGAGTTAGTAAAGGGTTAAATTCTGCCAGAGCGACTTGTTATGCCCGGTTCAGTCTGATCCCGCAAAATGGTCTGGCTCTTACCTTTTATAATGATGGTATTATTGCCGGTGGTGTGATTTTTGGTGATGGCGAGCTTGACCCAAACAGTACTGCCACTAATACGAATGTTATGTATTATTATGAAGATGGTATTCTTGAGCAGCTGTCCTATGATTATACAGTACCAGCCGAAGCGTGTCTGGCCCGGCGTGATAATACTGATGATAATCCTGTCGATGAATATGAAAATAGCTGGCTTGACCTTGAGTTTGTCTTTGACTGGGACGCTCAGAGTTATTGCGTATATCTTGACCATGCCGGTTTTGCCCAGAAACAATTGTTATTTACCGCCGGGCTTACTACCTCGGGGGCAACGGCACTTAGTCTTACGGTTAAAGAAAATGAAGATATGCTCAGCTCAGATATTAATCGTATATCTTTTTCAGATAAGGAGTCAAGAGGTGGCGGTATAGGGGTTGATTGCGTAATGGCAGTTTCCGGTGCCAGTGTCGTTGAAGTGGAAGGAGAAGTAAATTTTTCCGGGCGGATATGGCTTGAAGATCTGGGTTATTGTTCTGTTCGGGCCAGGCCAAAAGATATATATAATCTTACAGCGGAAATGCTCCCGCCCGATACCTCAGTAGAAAGTATAACGGCTGATACGGCCAATCCTGAGATATACAGAGGTTTTTCCGTTGGTAAAATAGATGATATAGCATGGAATACCAAAGGCAGCCGTAATGGAGATTACGGCCTTGAAATGATACTTACTGATGATCTGGGCAGAATTGTCGCCCGGGAAGAGATACCCGTTTCGCCCTCGACTAGATCATTTATGGTAAATAATAATCCTTCCGGAGCGGGTTGTTATCGTTATGTTGAGCCTGCCGATCTGGTGGTTGAATGGCCGGGAAGTTTTCCCTGTGAGTTTCAGCGTATTTACAGCAGCGCCCTGCGTAATATGCCTGTTCCAATGGGTTATGGCTGGACCCATAATCATAATATCAGAATATCTGAAATGTGTTCCGATCAATATCAGCAGGCAGGAGATTACCCCGCTGCTGATAATATGCAGCTTGGTATCGGCAGTATCTGGCTGCAGCAGGCTGACCGCTACCGACTGTTTCAGCCGGTAGGGCAGATAGAAGGAAGTTCTGAGATAAAGTATCTGTCTTCTGATGACCAGAGCGATTATATTATCCGCTCCCATTATGATAATGACATACATAAATTACGCTATATTCATTATGCCCTTGATGGTATGGAGATGTTGTTTGAGCCCAATGTGGTATTAGATGACCCCAATGCCGTAATACCAGAGCAGGGCGGTCAGGTCGGCTGGTCTGCCTCGGTTGGAGTAAAGCAGGTTAAGGACCGGTTTGGCAATGCTCTGGACTATATCTGGAATGATGATGGCACTTGTATTAAAATGATAACCAATAATCGTACCAGTTCGGTTATCAAATTTAATCTGTTTACATATAACGGTAAAGAGTATCCTTTTTATACTTCGGTTGAAACCGGCACTTTTGAAAATTATCAATTTGACCGGCTCTTTCGCCTGACCTTCAATATGGATATGGTAAAGCTGCTGTTTGGTCATTTTGAAGAGTATTATGCGATATTTGCCGGTCCGGTATATGAATATGCCAATGTCAATCCCAGAGACAATAAGCCTGATTATACTCTTTCTGTGATAAAGAGCTGGTGGTATCAGATAGATGCGAATATGGATTATGCTATAGGGGTTGATTATGATAAAGAGGGTATGCAGACCGCTCTGGGCAGACACATCAATGAAGAACAACGCTGGATAGATGATAGTAATATTGGCAATTATGATGAGTATAAGCATACTCACAGTATATATAATGGTCATTATCAGACTATCCGGGAGCGTTATTATATAAAGGGTGATGATTATAAGGTAATCGAGACCTCTGTTAATCCGCAGGGAGCGGTAACTAAACAGTTAACTTATTATCTGCCCCGTAATACGGAATTTGATGCAGATGATTATAATCAGGTATTATATAGTGCTTTTGATGGAGTAATACTGGATAATGTTGCCATGCTCTTTCCAGATGAAACCAGACGGCTGGAGGCGGTCTTTAACCCCTTATCCGGTGTAACCGATGTGTTTTATGTCTATGGTGACAGCCGGTTTGACACTCTGCCGACAGAAATCCGTTATTGTTTTGACAAAGGCGGTGAGCAAAGTAATTATCAGGCAAAGCAAACCAATAAACAATATGATCTGACCAGAGTTATCAGTAAAACTTATGATGAGCGGGGTAATGTTACCAGTGAGCGGGCATATCTTCCCGATGGCAGTTTTATCTTAACTCAATGGCAATATCACCCGCTCTATAATTTCAAAATAAGCGAGATAAGCTGGCAGAGCAGTTGTAATATCGCAACTGATAACAGTGTGATCTATCCGGCCAATGGTCGAATTGAGAAACAATGGCTATATGGTAATGCTGATGGCAGTGCCGACCCCAATGAAGGCAGATACCTTATCTGTGAAAGGCAGTTGCTTGATGAGACAACAAATGAATGGTCTGAAACTTTCTATACCTATAATCAAATGGGCAACCCGGTATCAAAAACTGACCCGGAAGGTAATGTTACCTATATCTCATATAACAGTACAGGCTGGCCGGAGAAGATATGGCGGGGACTGGCATCTGTTCCGACAGATGAGCCTGCCGGTATTGCTCAGATGCGTTATGCTTATGATAAGTTCGGTCGTAAGGTTCTGGTAGCTGACAATCTGGGTAAGGTAACTCGTTATCAGTATGAGCTCCGCAATTCGGTATATGATGGTCAATATAATGCGGAAAGTTATGTCTATTTTGATGATACTGCCTGCAGCCGGGCAGTTTTCAACCCTGATGTTTATCCTGATAAGCCATACGGGCCTGCTGCTGACAGCGCCTGCAGCCCGCTGGGTTATCGTGCTTTCAGCGGTGTATATGAGCAGCGGTGTCCCGGCAAGCCGCAGGAGACAATTACCGAAAAGGGTAAAGTTCGCTACAGTTATAATTTCCCTGATACCAATATTGCCTATAGTGAATTGAAATTCTATCCGGATACGAGCAGTACGATGCTTAATCATTATTCACATACAGCTATGGATGGTCTGAGATATTTTGAGTGGTATGATGTCTGTCACTGGTTAGATCCAGAGAAGTTTGTATTCAGCATTCCGGATTTTAATGGCCGGGTAATGGAGCGATATACCGGCACTATCCATAGAGATAAGGTTATGGGGAAAATAACCCTGCATGAAAGTTATGAATATACCGCATCTGGTCAGATAGAATCGGAAAAGGTCTATAATGTTCAGCAAGGCAGTTTTAATGAAAATACTGGTAAATATAATTTTAACCGCCAGCTCGCCCGGCATACGGTCTATCATTATGATGATCTCGACCGGCTTATCCGGCAGGAGAATATGTCATCTGAAAATACTGTCGGCCAGACAATAGAGTATGGCTATGATGCCGCAGGTAATCGGATATATACTATCGATCCGGCCGGTAAGGTGATTATCACTGATTACGATAATGCTAACCGCAAGATTAAGGAATATTACCCGGTGGAAGCGGTGTGGCTCTTTGATCTGGCCATTGACATTAAAGCAACCAGGGACAACGCCAAACCTGCCCGAAGCTATAAATATAATAATAGTGGCAAGCTGCTCTCGGTTTTATCTTATGATACCGATGGTATAACTCTGCTGGCAAACTCCCAATATTTGTATGATACTCAGCAGCGGATAATGCAGACGGCAGAGCTGCTGGGTGATTTGAATGAAAATGGAGTCTATGAACTGGCCAGCGACTATGCCTTGACGAATATTCAATACAGTGATACCGGCAGTGTGTTCAATCTAAATTCTAATGACCCAAATGAATATCATGTCTGTATAACTGATGCTGAGGATAAGTCAACTTATATCCAGCTTCACCCTACCGGCAAACCGTCCCGTGTGTTGTATGGCAGCGGCGATCATGAAGCAATGGACTATGATGGTTATGGCAGATTGATTTCTAAGGCTATCTGGTCAGGCAGTCAGAAGCAGAAAATCAGTTATGAATATGATACCGATAGCAATCTGTCCCGCCAGATATACCCTGATGGCGGTTATATAGAGTATGACTATAGAGAATTATCGACAAATTGGAATGGCGGTTTGTACTATTATAATACGGGAGATTTATTATGTCAGATCTATGACCGGCGTAATTGGGGCGATAATCCTTATGGTGTAGCAGGCGTTGATTATACTGACCCTAATACCCCGGCTCCAACTTATAGTTTTGCATATTATGCTGATAGCGGTAATTTGAAATCATATACCATGCCCGATGGCATAAGGATAGAATATGGCTATGATCAGGCCTTGAATGCCAAAACCTCAGTTGAGGTATTCCGGGAAGAAGAGCGGATATATTATCAGAATTATGAATATAACCAACTGGGCCAGCTAAGTGCCCTGACCTATCTGGAAGACCCGAACAGCTTCGATTTACCAGAGCCCCTCGCCGAGCTGTTTTATGATGATAACGGTAATCGTGAATTTATGTATTATGACCAGATACCAATCGGCTCAGTAGGTGAAAAGTTCCGGATTCAGTATGGGTATAACAGTAATAATTATCTGACCAGTATTAATTCACTGGTATATACGCTCGATGGTGTGGCGGTTGATGGCCTGGGTCGATTAAAGAGCTGTTTTGAGTCGCTTAACGGTATTCATCATGACAATAATTACAGCTACGATATGCGTTCGCAGCTTACATACAGTAAGAGAAAAGATATTACATCGACAAACCCGGTATGTCAGCCATGGACGGAGGAAAAGCTCTATCATGACAAGGCTGGTAATATAATACGAGCTGAAAAGGTAAATTCTTCTGATGCAAGTAATATCTTAGGTACAAACTACGGTTTCAACGGTGATATACTTACCGGAGCTACCGGAGCCGATATCTGGAGTTTGGACAATGATGCTAATGGCAATATAACCAGCCTTGCCGGCAGTCCGAATAGTACAGTAACCTATAATTACGATAATAAGCTCAAATATGCCAGTAAAGGCAGCGATACTATCTCGGTTAAGTACGACCCTATGGGTAACCGGATAGTTAAACACTCAGTTTTGAATGGTATTTCCAGAAATCAGCGGTTTATAGTTGACATAAACTCCGATTTGCCGGTAGTATTATGTGTGCTTGATTGTTCTGATACCGGCGGGGCCGGGTCTGGTCAAGACTTGCCTAGCTCTTTGGAAAAATTATATTATCATGTTGGCGCTCAGGTTATTGCTCAAAAAGAAGCAGGAGCAGACGGCGAGTTGTTCTATTATGTTCACGACCGTTTAGGCTCGGTGCGGGCGGTTGTTGATATAGATATGTTGACCGTCAACGAGTATTCGTATGACAGTTTCGGCAAAATGTATCAGGAAGAATGCTATGAGGCAATTGATTCTGGAACCGGGCAGTTTATCGCCGAAAACCCATTCAAATACACCGGCCAATATTACGATACTGAGATCGGCCAGTATTATCTGCGGGCCAGAATGTACGACCCGACGATGAGGTGTTTTACAGGCAGAGACCCGATAAGGGGCAGTGTCAGGGATACACTTTCATTGCATAAGTATTTGTATTGCAAAAACAATTCAGTTAATATGGTTGATAGAAGTGGAAAAATTCCTGCAATGGCAATAAGAGCTGTTGTGGGTGGTTTACTTGGAGGTGTTTCTAATTACATGTCCACCGAAGGTGGATTTAAGAATAAAATGGCTGCATTTGCCGTTGGGGCTTTGGTTGGTTCCATTTCATCTTTAGCTGGTGATATTGGTAGAGTGTATGGAATAATTGCTGGCATATCAGGTTCATACGCCAACAGCAATTTTATGTCATGGTTAAATAATGATAGCCCGACCCAGAAGTATGGTAGAGACCTTGGTACTTCAATTGGGTTAGGAATTGGCTTTATAGGTGTTTTATGCGATGGCTTTATGGGGCGTGGTGATTCAGCAGGTTTTATATTAGGCCTATTTGGAACTGTTGGAGGTGATACGATAGGTGGTTATGTAAGTAGTGTTGTGGAAAGTGGAGATGGTTTAGTTGAAGATCATGTAAACAATTTAAACAAAGAAATGAAATAAAGTAATGAAAGATTTTTTAATAGTTATTAAGGATTATTACATCATTATAGTAATATTACTGACATTTTGTCCGTACTTCTTTTACATTCAGAAAGTTAAAAAGATGGATGTAAAAAAAGAAATATCTATATTCAAGATCGAACCAATTATTTGGCTTTGCTCATTGGAAGCTTTCTTTTTATATATGTTAATTAGTTCAATAATTTATCTAACATTCAAAACACTTCCTATAAATAACAGTGAAAAAGAGTTAGCTAAATTATTACCTATTCTTTCTTCTATTCTGATATATATCTATACATTTATACCATTAGCTTTTTATGTTATAGTATTTATTACTGTACATTTTTTAAAAAGAAGATATGAAATTACGATAAATGACATATTCATTGAAGCTAGGTTTAATCGTTCTATAAGAATTGTTAATAATGAAATCGTTATGGCTAAGAAAAAAACTGGATATTATTTAATTAGAGATCAAAAAGGTAAAGAGTTAAAATTGAATATAATGTTTTTGATTATTTTTTGTAATTATTCAACATTAATATATAATTTGGATAAGATTTGTAACTCGCCAAGTTTGTCTGCAGATACTTTTGAAAAAGGCTAATACTGTGTGCGGCTATCTGATAGGTAATACAATCCCAAAGCCAGACCCGACAGTGACTCATAAGCCAAGTTAATTAATATGCCAAGAATCAATCGATAGCATTGATCTGTCTTTTCACTTGCTGCGTGCCAGCAAGTGGAGTAGTCCAGACTGTGTCTGGTAATATGTGGGGTGAGCTTACTGACTGGCAGGTTGATAGCGGTGATTCGGCCAGCTATCTACTTGATCTGGCGGGTAATATTGATACCAAGACGGCTGGGGCTGTTAATACAAGCTACGGTTATAATGGCGATCTGATGACCTCTGCCGGTTCAGCGGTGGTAGATTGGGATAATAACGGCCAGATTACCGCTAAAGGAGCAACAACCTACGATTGGGACTTTAGCGGTCGTCTGAAAAGTGTTGACGGCCCGGCTAAATGGTTAGAATGTCGCTATGGCCCGGATAAAACGCCAGTCTGGCAGTTGACCGGGCTGAATGGAGAAACTTCTGGACAATATAAGCGATTTGTTTATGATACTAATGGAAGTTACCCGGTATTATTACTGGTGCTAAGTGAAGATGGAACTGGTGAAGCAAATCAGGCGGAAAGATATTTCTGGGTAAATGGCCAGAATATTGCAGTCCAGGTCCTTACGCCGGACGGGCGAGACTTGCCGGGGGCGACTGGTGAGTTGTATTACAATATTCATGACAGGCTGGGCAGTATCAGGCAGGTGATTGACTCAAATCTTACCATTGTTAACCGCTTTGACTATGACCCTTATGGCAAGACCACGCTGGAAGATTTCGCAGTTGGCTGCGATTACGAAAGCTATCATCGTTTCGCCGGTTATAAGTGGGAAGATGCCGCGGGTATGTACAATTGCAACGCCCGCTGGTACGACCCGGAACTAATGCGTTTTATCAGCCGGGACCCGGTAAGAGGGAAATTCAGAGACCCGCTATCGCTGCATAGATATTTGTATTGCCTGAATAATCCGGCCAATATGATCGACCCGGATGGCAGGCTGGCTATATTAGATACCTTATCTACCAATGCCACCTTAGCCAGGATCGGAGCAACAACTGCGACAATTGGACGAGGTTTACTTGGGGAAGTCAGAAATATGGTGAATGCTTTGAACTTTTTTGCCAAGGTCGGAGAGGAAATGCTGGCTGTTGGCAGTATCGATGGTTATATAGCCAGTTCCAGAATGCTTTCAGCCGTCGCAGCTCGTGGAACTGCTGAATTGTCATATCTTGGCGGAGCTATTACTAGCCTAGAAATTTCTGTCGCAAATGGCTTACAATTGCATTCTAATTCTAGGGCTATTCTTGACTGCGTAACATTTATGGCCGGTGCTGGTTCTGACCCAGATTTGCCTACGACTGCACCTGGAGCTACCTTGTCAATTTTTGAATCGTTATACGAATACTATTATGATGAAGATTTTCAATCTCAAATTGTTGGTGAAGAATTCTATAAATAAGGATAAATATTATGGCTAAGAAACCATATACAATAGTGTATTATTTACTTTGGCTTATGTTAATTCCATCAGTCATTGGTCTATTAAGAAATTTAATAGAAAGACAATATCATACTCGAAATTGGTTGTTTTGGAGTGCTTTTATTGGTTCTTCGATGTTTATTTTCTTTTATCGAAAAAACAGTATATTAGCTCTATATGTTTTAATTGGAATAGCTTTTATTGACATACCATTAAAGTTATTTGTTTTTTCTTATGATAAGGTTAGTATATATAAGCCAGAAGTGTTATTAGGAACAAAAATTGTATTTTATGCTATTTTTGTGATTTATATCATGAAAGGCATTAAACCTTATTTGAATTACATTAAGGAGTTTGAATCATCAAATCAAAAGCTTAAAGATTTACTTTAACAATTAATACTTGACAATTGAATATCCCACATTCATGACCTTCTGTTCTTCGTGGTAAAAATCTTTGAGTTTCTTTGCGTTCCCCGATGCAATCGGGGCGTACTCGTTTTGTGGATATAGAATCTTTACGAATGTCATTGCTATGGCAAGACCACGCTGGAAGATTTCGCAGTTGGCTGCAGTTATGAAAGTTATCATCGCTTCGCCGGTTATAAGTGGGAAGAAGCCGCGGACATGTACAATTGCAACGCCCGCTGGTACGACCCGGAACTAATGCGTTTTATCAGCCGGGACCCGGTAAGAGGAAATGTTTTTGAGTCAATGACTCTGCACAGATATTTATACTGTGTAAATGACCCGGTAAATCGATTTGATCCTGATGGGAAATGGGGTTTGTTTGCCGCAAGATTGGTTGTTGGTGGGTTAATAAGTGGCATATCAAATGCAATGAGCGCAGAAGATGGTGAGAGAGGATATGCTTTTGCTGCCGGATTTGCAATTGGAGCCATATCGGCAATATCAGGCGATGCGGTGATCAGTGCTATTCTATCTGTTGTAGGAGCAAATTTTAATGCTTCCTTAATGTCACAGTTTAGTTACGATAGTGAAAATCAAAAGTTTGGCAGAATGCTAGGGACAAATATGGGGCTGATGGCAGGAATTCTTCCACTTGTGAAAGGTTCCGGATGGACTGGCCTTGTAGCGACTGGTACAGCATCTATTTCTGGTAACTTTTTAGGAGATATAATTGGGGGAATAATTGAAGGTGGAGAAAAAATAATTAATAAATGGCAAGATAATTATTAATAAGGATTTTACAGACATGCACTATTTTATAAATACATTCTTTGGGCTTATGGCAGTTGGTTTTTGTGTTCTGCTTGTTTATATGCAAAAACAAAACAATAATAATATGGTTATTGATGAGAAAATAAGTGTATTTAAGGTTCAAGATAAACCATGGATTAAGACTAAAAAGTGTGTTTTGTTTGTTATGTTAACATCATCATTTAATCTTGTTGGATATTTTTTGTTTGAATTACTGGTGGTAGGTATTGGTTTTGGTTTAAAAACATATATACTTATGTTTTTATATTTCATTATTCCAATATTTGTGTATATGACTTTTTACATAATATATAAGTTACAAGTAAATAATGTCATTACTGTTAATAAAGATCGTATTGAAATTGTTAATAAAACAAGCAATACTAGTTTTGACATTAATGAAGATGTTACAGTTTATTTTAAAGATAATATTTACATATTTAAGCAAGAAAATAAATTAAAGAAAGTTAGCAGGAATTTTATGATTTTCTATGAAAACTATCCAACTTTATTATACAAGCTTGATGAATTAGTGACAAAGTATAAATAGATTCCTTTATTTGGCAAGTGAATAGAGCAATCCCGCTTGTTGGGTACTGAAGACTGGTTAGAGGAGTATATTTACCATGACAAGGCTGGTAATATAATACGAGCTGAAAAGGTAAATTCTTCTGATGCAAGTAATATCTTAGGTACAAACTACGGTTTCAACGGTGATATACTTACCGGAGCTACCGGAGCCGATATCTGGAGTTTGGACAATGATGCTAATGGCAATATAACCAGCCTTACCGGCAGTCCGAATAGTACAGTAACCTATAATTACGATAATAAGCTCAAGTACGCCAATATGGGCAGCGATACTATCTCGGTTAAGTACGACCCTATGGGTAACCGGATAGTTAAACACTCAGTTTTGAATGGTATTTCCAGAAATCAGCGGTTTATAGTTGACATAAACTCCGATTTGCCGGTAGTATTATGTGTGCTTGATTGTTCTGATACCGGCGGGGCCGGGTCTGGTCAAGACTTGCCTAGCTCTTTGGAAAAATTATATTATCATGTTGGCGCTCAGGTTATTGCTCAAAAAGAAGCAGGAGCAGACGGCGAGTTGTTCTATTATGTTCACGACCGTTTAGGCTCGGTGCGGGCGGTTGTTGATATAGATATGTTGACTGTCAACGAGTATTCGTATGACAGTTTCGGCAAAATGTATCAGGAAGAATGCTATGAGGCAATTGATTCTGGAACCGGGCGGTTTATCGCCGAAAACCCATTCAAATACACCGGCCAATATTACGATGGCGAGATCGGCCAGTATTATCTGCGGGCCAGAATGTATGACCCACAGATGAGACGGTTCACCGGGCGTGATCCGTTATTTGGAAAGGCTAATGATACTTTAAGTTTACATAGGTATCTATATTGCCAAAATGATTCAATGAACTGCACTGATTTGAGTGGCAAAATACTGTCATTGGCAGTTCGTTGTGTTGTGGGTGGATTAATTAATGGTGGCGCCAATGCATTTTCAGTTTCTGGCGATAACACAACTATGGGTCAATATGGTAAAGCATTTGCGGTTGGTTTTTTAATTGGAAGTATTTCTGCATTAGCTGGTGAATGGAATGCGTATATTGGAATTTTATCATCAATAGCAGGCGTAAAATTAAATAATTCATTTATTGCAGATTTTACTAAAGCTTCAGAGAGGCAGCGTTTCGGTATGGATTTGGGTGGAGCGTTCGGCATGACAACAGGTATTATTGGTGCATTAAAACAATTTTCTGGTGGTGGTGTTGGCGGTTGGGGAGGTTTTGCTGTAAACACTGTCGGTTCAATTTCCGGATCATTTATGAGTTGGTTGTTAGAGGAAACTGTAGATAATTCTGGGGAAGTGTTTGACAAACAAGTTGAAAGTTGGAAGGAAGAAGGTGTTAAAGAATGAGTATCTACGATCTTAAAGATTATTTATTCTCTGTTGTACCATTTTTATATTTGTATATTTTATATATTATGCAAAAAAGAAATATATCTATACAACCTATTGATGAATCGGTTGATAGATTTGTATTTAGTGATGATAGGTGGATGTTCTCTAATTTTTTCAGGTGTTTAACAATTATTCTTGGGGTTGTTATATTTATTTGCTATCAATTGAGTCCGAAGAGTACTTGTCAAATAACTGCTGATAAATTTATACCATTCTTTTGGCCTACAATGTATGTTGCAAACCTATTGTTTTTATATTTTGGAGCGGATTATATTACTTCCAGGCTTGTAGGTAATAACATTATATTTGAAAATAATGCAATATTGATTAAAAAAGGAAGGCTAAATATAAAACTAGAATTTGGAGAAGTTAAGATCGATAAGTTTAAGTGGGGTTATGAAATAAAAAATATTAATGAAAAAGTAGTTTTTCGGCATAGTCTTTTAATATTTTACAATAACTATTCATCCCTCGTTTATAAACTTGACAAACTTGTTGGGATGTCAGTTGTCGTGTAATCCAAATTAGAAATATGCCAAGAGTCATCTTGATAGCATTGATGTGTTTTTTTTCACTTGCTGCGTGCCAGCAAGTGGAGTAGTCCAGACTGTGTCTGGTGATGGTTATGGCAGATTGATTTCTAAGGCTATCTGGTCAGGCAGTCAGAAGCAGAAAATCAGTTATGAATATGATACTGATAGCAATCTGTCCCGCCAGATATACCCTGATGGCGGTTATATAGAGTATGACTATAGAGAATTATCGACAAATTGGAATGGCGATTTGTACTATTATAATACGGGAGATTTATTATGTCAGATCTATGACCGGCGTAATTGGGGCGATAATCCTTATGGTGTAGCAGGCGTTGATTATACTGACCCTAATACCCCGGCTCCAACTTATAGTTTTGCATATTATGCTGATAGCGGTAATTTGAAATCATATACCATGCCCGATGGCATAAGGATAGAATATGGCTATGATCAGGCCTTGAATGCCAAAACCTCTGTTGAGGTATTCCGGGAAGAAGAGCGGATATATTATCAGAATTATGAATATAACCAACTGGGCCAGCTAAGTGCCCTGACATATCTGAACGACCCGAACAGCTTCGATCTGCCAGAGCCCCTCGCCGAGCTGTTTTATGATGATAACGGCAACCGGGAATTCATGTATTATGACCAGATACCAATCGGCGCAGTAGGTGAAAAGTTCCGGATTCAGTATGGGTATAACAGTAATAATTATCTGACCAGTATTAATTCACTGGTATATACGCTCGATGGTGTGGCGGTTGATGGCCTGGGTCGATTAAAGAGCTGTTTTGAGTCGCTTAACGGTATTCATCATGACAATAATTACAGCTACGATATGCGTTCGCAGCTTACATACAGTAAGAGAAAAGATATTACATCGACAAACCCGGTATGTCAGCCATGGACGGAGGAAAAGCTCTATCATGACAAGGCTGGTAATATAATACGAGCTGAAAAGGTAAATTCTTCTGATGCAAGTAATATCTTAGGTACAAACTACGGTTTCAACGGTGATATACTTACCGGAGCTACCGGAGCCGATATCTGGAGTTTGGACAATGATGCTAATGGCAATATAACCAGCCTTGCCGGCAGTCCGAATAGTACAGTAACCTATAATTACGATAATAAGCTCAAATATGCCAGTAAAGGCAGCGATACTATCTCGGTTAAGTACGACCCTATGGGTAACCGGATAGTTAAACACTCAGTTTTGAATGGTATTTCCAGAAATCAGCGGTTTATAGTTGACATAAACTCCGATTTGCCGGTAGTATTATGTGTGCTTGATTGTTCTGATACCGGCGGGGCCGGGTCTGGTCAAGACTTGCCTAGCTCTTTGGAAAAATTATATTATCATGTTGGCGCTCAGGTTATTGCTCAAAAAGAAGCAGGAGCAGACGGCGAGTTGTTCTATTATGTTCACGACCGTTTAGGCTCGGTGCGGGCGGTTGTTGATATAGATATGTTGACCGTCAACGAGTATTCGTATGACAGTTTCGGCAAAATGTATCAGGAAGAATGCTATGAGGCAATTGATTCTGGAACCGGGCAGTTTATCGCCGAAAACCCATTCAAATACACCGGCCAATATTACGATACTGAGATCGGCCAGTATTATCTGCGGGCCAGAATGTATGACCCACAGATGAGACGGTTCACCGGGCGTGATCCAATACGAGGGAATGTATCTGAGTCGATGACGCTGCACAGATATTTGTATTGCATGAATAACCCGACTAATGGTGTTGATGTTAATGGAAAACTAACTCAGGCCGCCACGATATTAATACGGGGTCTTGTTGGTGGAGTTATCAATGCTTATTCAAATTACAGCAGCGCATCTGATGGTAATGGGTTTAAAGCAGCAGTAACAGGGTTCTTTTTAGGTGCAATTTCAGGTATAGCCGAAGATCCACTGGTTGCATTAGCAATATCGGCTGGCACTGCATTTGTTAATAGTTACGCAATGTCAAAATATGAGAATGATAATGGTTATGAAATGGCTGGTAGGTATGCTGGTTCTGGTGTCGGATTTCTAGCTGGTGGTATTACTTCAATATTTGCAGGCAGTGGTAATGCAGGCGTTGTTATCAATGCTGGAGCTAATATTTTTGGCAATCTACTTGGCGATGATTTTGCAAGTATGTTTGTAGGTATTGTTGAATGGTGGAATAAGTCAGTACAATCGCGAACAGATGCGATTAATCAGTCAGGAAGGAGTCGATAGTATGTTTATAAGTATCTTGCTAACAATTTGCTTGTTTTTCACTTTTTACATATATTGTTTATACTGGCAAATTCAAATACAGAAAGACGCACCAGTAATAGAAGATATTAACAAATTTTACATCAGTAGGAATTTACTGCTATTTTCTAAAAGAGGTGTAATATTTGCTTTAATGATAAGTTTTCTGATATTATTTGTTAACCAGCTTGCAGTGTACTTTGAGAATATTCAAAATGAATCATTGTCCTTGTATGTGATTTTGTCTTTGGTTAATACAATACTATTCTGGATATCCTATTTAATTGCTTATGCGATATATAAAATTTCTGGTAAATGGTATATTGAGATTAATCAAAGTTATATTCAAATCAAAACAATATATGATAAAATTCTTCCTCTGGATACTGCATCAAAAGTTACAGTTTCCGTATTTAGTTATGTATATAGACATGGAACCAAAAGGTGTTATATTTCCAAACTCATTCTTGGGTGTTTTGAAAATTACTCAACACTTATAAGTAAATTGAATGAAATCTATGGCAAGCGAGAATGTGATATGAAAAGTAACTCATAAACAAAGAAATAACACATAGTCATCTTGATAGCATTGATGTGTTTTTTTTCACTTGCTGCGTGCCAGCAAGTGGAGTAGTCCAGACTGTGTCTGGTGATGGTTATGGCAGATTGATTTCTAAGGCCATCTGGTCAGGCAGTCAGAAGCAGAAAATCAGTTATGAATATGATACTGATAGCAATCTGTCCCGCCAGATATACCCTGATGGCGGTTATATAGAGTATGACTATAGAGAATTATCGACAAATTGGAATAGCGGTTTGTACTATTATAATACGGGAGATTTATTATGCCGGATCTATGACCGGCGTAATTGGGTCGATAATCCTTATGGTGTAGCAGGCGTTGATTATACTGACCCTAATACCCCGGCTCCAACTTATAGTTTTGCATATTATGCTGATAGCGGTAATTTGAAATCATATACCATGCCCGATGGCATAAGGATAGAATATGGCTATGATCAGGCCTTGAATGCCAAAACCTCAGTTGAGGTATTCCGGGAAGAAGAGCGGATATATTATCAGAATTATGAATATAACCAACTGGGCCAGCTAAGTGCCCTGACATATCTGAACGACCCGAACAGCTTCGATCTGCCAGAGCCCCTCGCCGAGCTGTTTTATGATGATAACGGTAATCGTGAATTTATGTATTATGACCAGATACCAATCGGCTCAGTAGGTGAAAAGTTCCGGATTCAGTATGGGTATAACAGTAATAATTATCTGACCAGTATTAATTCACTGGTATATCATTTTTCAGCAATGCAGTCCGGTGATATCGATGGTGGGGGAAAGTTGCTGCATGGTGCTGAATATGTCTATAACACCGGCAATAATCTCGATACCATAATACAGGATTATTCGTACAATATGCGGGGTGAGCTTACTGACTGGCAGGTTGATAGCGGTGATTCGACCAGCTATTTACTCGATCTGGCTGGTAATATTGATACCAAGACAGTCGGTTCGGTTAATACCGCTTATGGTTATAATGGCGATTTGATGACGGCGGTTGGTTCGTCTGTAATTGAATGGGATGAAAACGGCCAGATAGAGAAAAAAGGAGCCACAGATTATACCTGGGATTATAGTGGCCGGTTGCGGACAATAGAAGGCCCGGCTAAATGGTTAGAATGCCGGTATGGCCCGGATAAATGCCCGGCATGGCAGTTGACCGGGATTTATGGAGAAACTTCTGGACAATATAAGCGATTTATCTATGATACTAATGGCCAGTATCCGGTATTACTGGCGGTGCTGGATGAAAATTCGGCTTTGACAAGTAAATATTACTGGGTTAACGGTCAGAATGTTGCAGTTGAAACCGGAAATAATCTGTATTACAATATCCACGACCGTTTAGGCAGTATCAGACAGGTTATTGATACCAATAATGCGATTGTTAACCGCTTTGATTATGACCCTTATGGCAAGACAACTCTGGAAGATATAGCCGCAGGTTGTAATTATTCCAGCTATCACCGCTTCGCCGGTTATAAATGGGAACCGGCGGCAGGCATGTACAACTGCAACGCCCGCTGGTACGACCCGGAACTTATGCGGTTTATCAGTCGTGACCCGGTAAGAGGACATTATACCAGCCCGCTGACATTACAGAGGTACCTGTATTGTATGAATTCTCCGGTCAATCGCATTGATCCAACCGGAAAGTTCAGCTTATCCGACACAACAACAAGCATGGGGATGTATGCTAATACCGCTTCCACTGCCTACGATGTCGGTTCGTCGGCAATGGATTACGCCAAAATGGTGGTTAATGGCGTTAATCTTAGCAATATCCTGTTAAGTGTTGCAATTGATGTTGGTATGGATGTATGCGGTGGAAAGTTATTCGATGCTTTATCTTCTGTTGGCAGTAAGCTAATGAAGGGCATTAGCAATGGTGGTGGACACAGTGTGTATCAATCTTTCGACGCAAATGGAGTTGTGCAATATGTTGGTAGGACAAATAATTTCGATAGGAGAAAATACGAACATTTCAGAGATAAGGGGATTATGATTGATAAAATAGATGGATTAACTGATCTTTCATATGAGGACGCTCGTGGTGTTGAACAAGCTTTGATAGAACGCTATGGATTAGACAATCTTATGAATCAAAGAAATGGTGTATCACCGAATGCGAAAAACTATGACGATCTAGTTTCTCGTGGAAATACAATATTGGATATAATTGGTTTTTAGTAATATGTGAGTTGTAATATGTCAAAAGCAAAAATAGGTGATATGATTGAAATTGAAACGCGTATTGGATTATATTATGCTCAGTACACACATAAGGTAAAGGATTATGGAGAGTTGATCCAGGTAACAAAGAAATATTTTAAAGAAAGGCCTACCGTTGAAACAATGTTGTCGTGCGAAGTTGGAATAATTACTTTTTTTCCACTTAATCTAGCACTTAAAGAAAGAGAATTTCGACTAATTGGTAATACAAATATTCCAGAAACAAGAAGGCAATTTCCAATATTTAGGGTGCTTGGTTATTCAAGCTTAGATGGTTCAATCAAAAAGTGGAAATTCTGGGATGGTGAAAGTGTTTGGCCTGACAAGTATGTTGAAAATCTAAGTGATGAACAACAAAGACTTCCTGTTAGAGGCATATACAACAAAGCATTTTTAATTGAACGCTTGGAAGAATGTTGGACACCGGAAATGTTTGGCAAGTAGTTGATTAGTTGGATAGTGCATTTATATGAAACTAAAATATTTGATAGCATTCTATACAATTGATCTGCTCGATGTAGTTGATATTATTCAGATGTCTGAAAAACTATTGGAAGAAGGATTATTTAGTGACGCATTATGTAGATTAGCGGCTGAGAATCCGTCAGATAATAATCGAATAGAGATTCGTATAAAAATGGATGCAGTGCTTTCGGGGTTGAACATTAAACCATTATCACTTGTTAAGGCTGGTAAAGTCTGCATCTGTTATTGGTGCGAGAAAATATTAGCCGATGAGATATCGCCTAAACAAGGTGTTAAATTCATGACAGGCATATTTTTGCACGCTGAAAGAATAGGTTTAGGTAATCGATATGGAAATGAATTCAAAGCCGAACAGTTTTATGGCTTTGACGATTTCTATGATGTAATCGATTTTTATGAAAAAAGTGGTTCTTGTGATGCAAAAGAACCTATATATGTATTTGATGGTAAAGAATGTAATATACAAGAATCAGTAGATTATATTAATAATCAAGTTAAAAAAGAAGCAGTTAAGTATCTGGAACAAAACCTAACAATAGTTATCTGAATCAATTTGAGGTAGTGTTCTGTGCAGGCTGTGCTTGCTTAGAATGCCGCTATGGGCCGGATAAAACGCCAGTCTGGCAGTTAACAGGCCTGACGGGAGAAACTTCTGGACAATATAAACGATTTATCTATGATACTAATGGAAGTTATCCCATCCTGTTGATGGTGCTAAGTGAAGATGGAACAGGCCAGCTTAATCAGGCTGATAGATATTTCTGGATAAACGTCCAGAATATAGCTATTCAAGTCCTTACGCCGGACGGGCGAGACTTGCCGGGGGCGACTGGTGAGTTGTATTACAATATTCATGACAGGCTGGGCAGTATCAGGCAGGTGATTGATACTAATATTGCCATTATCAACCGCTTCGATTATGACCCTTATGGCAAAACCACGCTGGAGGATATTGCTGCAGGTTGTAATTATTCCAGTTATCACCGCTTTGCCGGTTATAAATGGGAACCAGCCGCAGGCATGTACAACTGCAATGCCCGCTGGTACGACCCTGAACTAATGCGGTTTATCAGCCGGGACCAGGTAAGGGGAAAATTCAGAGACCTGCTATCGCTGCACAGGTATTTGTACTGCCTGAATAACTCAGTGAATCTAATTGATCCAGATGGTAAATTTGCTATTGGGTTAGGTCTTGATTTTTCGGGTAATCTTTCCTTTAATAGTTTTGGTGTCGGAAGCTTTATGCAAAAAGGCTTATCCGTCATTCTAAAACCATTAGCTGATATAGCGGCATATACAATGTTGTATCTGCCAATGTTTACGGCGATAACTGAATATGGTGGAATGGGCGGGTCTATTGGTGGAGCTTTCTTGATTGGAAAGGATACTAACGCCGGATTGTGGGAGGGGTGGACTTATGGAACGATGAAATGGGCTGCTGGGGGGCCAAGTATTGCATCAAACTTTGGTGCAGGATTTTCAGCTAACTTCCTTTTTTCCCCAGATGCTCAAAAGGTTAGCGATTTATCCGGTAGCTATATTGAAGGAGGTGCTTCTATTGGTCAGTGGGGTTTAAATTGGAGTGAAGGTTATGACAATGATGGGAATAAGAATGGCGTTATGTTGTATGCCGTAACCTATGGTTTTAAGTCAACTGGCTACCAGTTTCATGGGTTTAGTGGTAAGGCGTGGGTTGATGAGTATATCTGGTAAATATTTAGGAGCTTTTATGGTAATATTAGATGGTTTCATAAATATACTAAAATTATACTGCATTGTTGTTTGTGTAATTCTGCCGTTGTATTTAGTGCTTGTTCAGTGTCGAAACAAAGATTTGGACAAGAAAAGTTTTAACAAGTTGATTGTATGGAAAGTATTATTATTTGGTGCTATTCCCATAATCCTAATGTCATTATGCAGTCATCATCTTGAAAAAATTGCATTGACAGAAGTAAGAGATTTTCTTAGTCATTCGGATAGCAAAATTCAAATTTCAGTTAATGGAGTAATTGTGCAAGATTACGGCAGGTATCTTCCTGTGCTTCAAGACATCACAAGAAAGGCATCACATCGTTCTCACGATACTGGCAAAATTGAAATAGTAATAAGAAAAGGCAGTGATAATATGGAATTATTCTTGGGCCGTGATTCTCAGATACCAACCGAATACTGGGTGTTTTATCCTAAATATAAACATACAACCAGAAATGAAATTGGCAGAATAACGACTAATGTATTTGATGGATATTGAAGGCTCTACAATATTACTCATCTCCGGTACACCGGAGTTGGAGTGGTGCAGGCTGTGCCTGCCTGGCTGGAGGAATATATTTGCCATGATAAGGCAGGTAATATTACCGGCACAGATAAGAAGGCCGCTTCACAGAGTAATTACGCCAATACGGCCTTTAATTTTGATGGTGATATACTTACCGGAGCTACCGGAGCCGATATCTGGAGTTTGGACAATGATGCTAATGGCAATATAACCAGCCTTGCCGGCAGTCCGAATAGTACAGTAACCTATAATTACGATAATAAGCTCAAGTACGCCAATATGGGCAGCGATACTATCTCGGTTAAGTACGACCCTATGGGTAACCGGATAGTTAAACACTCAGTTTTGAATGGTATTTCCAGAAATCAGCGGTTTATAGTTGACATAAACTCCGATTTGCCGGTAGTATTATGTGTGCTTGATTGTTCTGATACCGGCGGGGCCGGGTCTGGTCAAGACTTGCCTAGCTCTTTGGAAAAATTATATTATCATGTTGGCGCTCAGGTTATTGCTCAAAAAGAAGCAGGAGCAGACGGCGAGTTGTTCTATTATGTTCACGACCGTTTAGGCTCGGTGCGGGCGGTTGTTGATATAGATATGTTGACCGTCAACGAGTATTCGTATGACAGTTTCGGCAAAATGTATCAGGAAGAATGCTATGAGGCAATTGATTCTGGAACCGGGCAGTTTATCGCCGAAAACCCATTCAAATACACCGGCCAATATTACGATGGCGAGATCGGCCAGTATTATCTGCGGGCCAGAATGTACGACCCACAGATGAGACGGTTCACCGGGCGCGATCCGTTATTTGGAAAGGCTAATGATACTTTAAGTTTACATAGGTATCTATATTGCCAAAATGATTCAATGAACTGCACTGATTTGAGTGGCAAAATACTGTCATTGGCAGTTCGTTGTGTTGTGGGTGGATTAATTAATGGTGGCGCCAATGCATTTTCAGTTTCTGGCGATAACACAACTATGGGTCAATATGGTAAAGCATTTGCGGTTGGTTTTTTAATTGGAAGTATTTCTGCATTAGCTGGTGAATGGAATGCGTATATTGGAATTTTATCATCAATAGCAGGCGTAAAATTAAATAATTCATTTATTGCAGATTTTACTAAAGCTTCAGAGAGGCAGCGTTTCGGTATGGATTTGGGTGGAGCGTTCGGCATGACAACAGGTATTATTGGTGCATTAAAACAATTTTCTGGTGGTGGTGTTGGCGGTTGGGGAGGTTTTGCTGTAAACACTGTCGGTTCAATTTCCGGATCATTTATGAGTTGGTTGTTAGAGGAAACTGTAGATAATTCTGGGGAAGTGTTTGACAAACAAGTTGAAAGTTGGAAGGAAGAAGGTGTTAAAGAATGAGTATCTACGATCTTAAAGATTATTTATTCTCTGTTGTACCATTTTTATATTTGTATATTTTATATATTATGCAAAAAAGAAATATATCTATACAACCTATTGATGAATCGGTTGATAGATTTGTATTTAGTGATGATAGGTGGATGTTCTCTAATTTTTTCAGGTGTTTAACAATTATTCTTGGGGTTGTTATATTTATTTGCTATCAATTGAGTCCGAAGAGTACTTGTCAAATAACTGCTGATAAATTTATACCATTCTTTTGGCCTACAATGTATGTTGCAAACCTATTGTTTTTATATTTTGGAGCGGATTATATTACTTCCAGGCTTGTAGGTAATAACATTATATTTGAAAATAATGCAATATTGATTAAAAAAGGAAGGCTAAATATAAAACTAGAATTTGGAGAAGTTAAGATCGATAAGTTTAAGTGGGGTTATGAAATAAAAAATATTAATGAAAAAGTAGTTTTTCGGCATAGTCTTTTAATATTTTACAATAACTATTCATCCCTCGTTTATAAACTTGACAAACTTGTTGGGATGTCAGTTGTCGTGTAATCCAAATTAGAAATATGCCAAGAGTAATCTTGATAGCATTGATGTGTTTTTTTTCACTTGCTGTATGCCAGCAAGTGGAGTAGTCCAGACTGTGTCTGGTAATATGCGGGGTGAGCTTACTGACTGGCAGGTTGATAGCGGTGATTCGGCCAGCTATCTACTTGATCTGGCGGGTAATATTGATACCAAGACGGCTGGGGCTGTTAATACAAGCTACGGTTATAATGGCGATCTGATGACCTCCGCCGGTTCGGCGGTGGTTCAATGGGATAGTAACGGCCAGATTACCGCTAAAGGAGCAGCAACCTACGATTGGGACTTTAGCGGTCGTCTGCGGAGCGTTGACGGCCCGGCTAAATGGTTAGAATGTCGCTATGGCCCGGATAAAACACCAGTCTGGCAGTTGACTGGGCTGAGTGGAGAAACTTCTGGACAATATAGGGTACACAGATTATTTTTGATGAGGCCAAAGATTATTGGAATGAGGTTCAAAATGACTAATAACAAACAACCACTTATAATAGTATTTATGGTGTCAGTGCTAATACTTCTTGCAATTGCTATTCAATTTCTAACCAGATTCTATAAGAATGGGTTTGAAGTGTTTACGATGATGTCATCCTTGGGATATTTAAAATGTTTCTTGCATTTACTATTTATTTATTTATTTGTGCATAAAAACAAATTTGCATGGCATGTTGTCATGGTTCAAGGTGTTTTGTTTTGCTGGAAAACTTTTACTAGAGAAATACCAGTGAATTTCAACTATGAATTTTGGCAATATCAAACATTAAAAGTAATTATATGTTTAACTGTTATATGTTATTTACTTTGGACTTATAAGCCTTACAGGGATTATGTCACCGGTGTAGAAAAGTCTGAAATTTTGCCGTTAAACCCATTAAAAGAATATTTTAAGGGTTCTATTATTTTTCTGACACTTAGTAGTTTCTCGCTACTGAATATAAAAGACATAAGTCAGGTGAATTGTTTTTCACTGGATAATCTGGTCTATCTATGGCTCATATTTATTAACTTGTATTTCATTTACCTGTATTATATTAAGGATCTATATGCATATCATATGATAGTTTTAACATTATTTTCATTGGCACTGGCTCCCGTTATTAACAGTGATATACTTCCGGAATACAGTCAATGGGGCGTTAAAATAGTAACCTGGGTACTATGTTTAGCAATGGCATTACCATTATATCGCAAATGGAATCCTTATAAACAGTATGTGTTTGATAGTGCAAAACCTGTGTTAAAGGATTTGATAGAATAATATAAGTAGATATAACAGCTATAGTTTTCTCTTCGCTTGCGGTATGCCCGCAAGTGGAGTAGTCCAGACTGTGTCTGGTCTGGCCGGTACGATGAGCAGATTTGATAATGGTACTTATGTGGCCTATGGTTGTTGTGGGGTGAATATGGCTGGCGGGGTGTTGGGGGCAAGTATGATCAGTTCGCCGGGAAGGGCTTTGAGCAGGGCGGTTTTGGCGGGTGTTAGTTTTCGGGCTGAGAGGATCAGTTTTTGGGGATTGACGCGGCGGACGAAACGCTCGAGTTCGGCAGAATATTGGCCGTGATGGGGCAGGAGCAGGTAATCGGCCTTGATATCGATATTGTCGCTGAGCATAGCTGACATGACAGCGGGCGTGATGTCGCCGCAGAGCAGAATTGAAAGTTGGGGCGAGCTGATACGCAGGACCAGGCAGTTGTCGTTAGTGGTGGGCAGTTGTATGCCGGGCCGGGGCCAGAGGGTTTCGATATGCAGCTCGCTGGCAGATAAGAGGTTGCCGGCAGATAGATAATGTTTCGGGGTGTTTTTAATAACGGGCAGATCGAAGAAATAGTCATCGCTTTTGGTAGCATGGTCGTGGAAGCCGCAGGGCAGGTACAGGTCTTGAGCTGGAATAGCTGAAATGAGGTCGGGTACTCCGTTATAATGGTCGATATCAGCGTGGGAGATGAATAAGGCGGAGATAGTGTTAATGCCCTGACCTCTGAGGTAGGGGATGATGGTATTATTAGCGAGGTTGAAATCGTCATTACTGCCGCAATCGTAAATGAGAGGTTTTATGCCGGGCGACTCGATAACGATGCAGCAGCCGTGGCCGACCGGCAGGGCGTGTATGGTCATTTGCTTTACATTCTGGCTGAGGTGGATATTTATGATAATAGCGGTAAGCGTTAAACATAGTATGGTCAAAGAAAATTTGAGCCAATAAATATTACGCAGGAAAGCAAAGCAGAGAACGGCAATGATAATAGCGGCATAAATGCAGTTAAGGACAGGTGAAAAGGATCTGACATTTTCGCAGGCGGCAGGGATATTGGCCTGGAGCTGGACGAGCTGGAGCATGATATCGGTGGGGTAGTTCAGTATTGGATTGAGAAATTGCGAATTAAGAGGCAGAGCTGCGAGCAAGAGTTTTATTATGCCGGAGAAGAGGGCCAGGGTAACTGGTATAGCCAGTATTATTGAGTTCAGAGCGGCCAGCCAGGAAATGCGGTTGAAGTTAGCGGCGATGAGAGGCATGGAGATGAGCCAGGCGGTGCAGCTGACAGCCAGTGCATATAGTATGTAGCGTTTAATACGGCTGTAGATACGCAGGGGCAGTGGTCTGATATCGAGCAGAGTCAGTTCGGTGGGGTCACGCAGGATGATGTGGTTGGGATTGGTGAATATGGCGGTGAGCAGTGAGGGAGAGAGAATGAGTATAGCCAGTACGATAGTGAAGGAGAGCTGGAATCCGATATCGAAGAGGTCGAGCGGTCGGCAGATGAGAATGATAATTGAGCAGAGGGCAAGAATATTAACCGGGGAGATATTTCTTCTGCTGATATATGCCAGTGAAAACGCGAGCGAGAGAATGCCAGCGCGCAGAATGGGCGGCCTGGCCGGTACGATGAGCAGATAGGCTATGACAAAGAGGGCAGGCAGTATGCCTTGCAGCCAGCGGGGCAGGTTAAAGAGCTTGAGTGCTAGCCATAAGAAGCCGGTGATAGTAGCGACATGCAGGCCGGAGAGGCTGAGATAGTGCATAGTTCCGCTGGTGAGGAATAGTTCTCTGGTAGCCGGTGAGATGCCCCGATAGCTGCCCAGAAGCAGGGCGGCGAGAACTGGATCGGATTGGCTGTTATTGTCGGGTATGTGGTTATCAGGTTCGAGAAAGACATTGAGCAGTTTCTGTCGAATATGGGCAAGTGTGAAATGGAAGGGATGATGGTTGGGCTTGGAGATGATCTGTGCCAGGCCCGGCTGTTCAATGGTCATGGCGGTGATGACCCGGTCTCGTCTGAGTCTGGTATTGGTCAGAGAATCGGCTTTGGTTCTGGGATAGGCAAGGCCGGTGAGTGAGAGCGACTGTCCGGTCTGGAATGTGGTTGGGAATTTGGTGTATATCCTGACAATGCCGGTGGCGGGGGTCGGGGCAGAGTTGGCGATGATGTTTTTGACTTTGAAGTCGAAGCTGAACGAATCGGAGCTGCCAAAGTCGAACTGTGCCATTGAACCGGGGCGGGTGAGTGGTTGGGGAGGTGTTATGACCGTTCCGGTGATAGTGAGAAAGTTAAGCGGCTGATCCTGGCAGTATCTGATGATGTGATCATCTGGATAGTAAGAGTGTGCCAGGTTGAAGCGGAACCCGCCCAGTGTGAAGCAGGTAAGTATGATGGTAATGGCAGTAAGCAGACGGTGTTTGGCAGTGAGGGCAATAACAGAGGCCAGGGTCAGGGAGATAAGTGAGCCAGTGAGCCAGAGGCTTAGACAGGGCAGTGATCGCCCGGCGACGATACCCAGAGCCAAAGCAATCGCCGGGGTCATAAGCGGAACAAGCCCCAATCTTGCAATACCTTCCATGCAGGAGATTGTAGCGTGAAATATAAAAGGAGGCAAGGGTGAAATATGATTATGACAGGGCTAACGCATGAAATAATATTTGACAGGATAACCGTCCGCTTGAGGCGGACTGGATCTTTAGCAGCTTGAGCTTGCTTTGATATCGTCCGGTAAAGATTTCCCTTCCCGAGCCGGGTCTTATGAGATTTAATTATTAATTTAAGGCGAATCAGGGGCGAAAAGGTAACATAGCTCACAAACTCAAACCCGTCACGCTTAAACTGCGGTAAATCCAGTCCGCCTCAGGCGGACGGTTATCCTGTCTGAAATTTTTATGCGTTAGCCCTGATGATTATGAGGTATTCGCTGCGATCATGCTAAAGCTCGTGACTCTTAAGTCTCGCTCTGCTCGCGGGGCGGGCCTGAGACCGTTTATGGTCTCAGGTCGATGATAAGCGGAGTGCCGGCGATGTAGCTTTGCGGGTTGAGTATGCCGGTGTAGTAAAGTCTGGTAAGTTTGGGAGTGGCAACTTCGAGATTGACATCGGCGTCTGGGTTGGCGATGCGTTTTCTGCTTCCTTCGATAGTGCCGATCATGATACTGTCTATTTTTGTTCTGGCGTAGATCCTGCCGGTGGCACTGTCTTCAATGAATATTTTTTTGATATTTCCCGATGAGGCGGTTATGGTGGCCTGGCCGGAGTTGTCGCCGAGCATGGCTCCTGTGATTTTAATGTTATTGATAGAGACCAGAGCGGTGGTATCGCCAGTGTAGTCGGCACCCGGTTCGAGTCTTCTGGCTCTGTCATCGTAACCAACGAGCAGGTCGTTAATGCGATAAGCGACGATAGTGCCGGAGAAACTGCCAGAGGTGATAAATCTTCTTATAGTAGAAGAGGCTGAGCCGATATTGGTGGTTTTTGAGACAGACCCGGCGGCGAAGAGGTTAGTGAGTGTTTTGTAGCTGATCTGGTTTTCGCCGGTCATATTGCCGTTGCCGGCAGCAGAGGCGGAATTAAGAGTGACAGTAGCCAGGTTGCCATAGACATAGATAGTTGAATCAACTAAGTTGCCATCGGTAATAGAGAATGATCTGAGGTTGCCGCCGTTGATCTTGCAAATGCTTTTATTGAAGTTTCCTCTGCCGATGGAGAATGAGCCGGCGGATTTCTGGATATAGAAGTTAGACTGGAATGTCGCGTTTTCTGAGCCGGTGAGGTTATTGATGGCGATACTCTGAATAGTTTTTGCATATATGTCAGAGCCGATCATTGTGCCGATAACTTCAAATGAGCGGAGAGTGTTGGAGTAGTCATTAGCGAAGAATTTGGTATTGTAGATATCACGATCGACATAGACAGAGGAAATGTATTTAGCCTTAATACTGTATTTGGTGTCACTGATGCCGTTCTGGTCATCGGGGTCGAGTGCTCCGATGGTATTGGCGCTGAGGTCTCTGATGCGGAAGTTGGGCAGGTTGATATTTTCTATGTTCTGGAGTGCGAGGCTGTTAATGTTAAGGTTTTTAGTTACGGTCGATCTGAGGTTTTTGATAGTGGCATGACAGTTGAGGCTCTTGATGGAGCTGTTAACCGTTACATTGTCTATGATCAGATTGCTGGTGTCGTCATTGTTCTGGATGTTTATAATAGTTCCAGAAGATGTCTGTTCAATAATAACATCGTAAATGCTGATGACCTTGTTGGTAGCCGGGTTAAAACGAGCGGTGATAATGGCTCTGCCGCGTCCTGCGATAGCGAGCTGGACAGTCTGGTCGCCGCTGGGGGTATCGAGCGTGAAGGTTATTTCCGGGCTTTCATCGTCGATGGTAAATTCTCTGACGGTTCCGATGTCGGTGACCATGAGGTCGTACTCGCCAGCAAATTCGCTGCTGCTGGACATGGTGATAGCGTACATGCCGGGAGCGAGATCTTCAAAGTCGTGAGAGAATACGGCGCTGGGTACGACCTGGGCTGAGTAGCTGACAGTGGAAGCATCGCCGGGTCCTTTGACTTTGATGGTCATAGCGTTGAAGTTGTTGATGGAGAAAGTCTTACTGACAGAATAAGATTCGGCAGTGGTATTTCCCAGAGACAGAATCGAGTCATCGCCGGTCTGGCTGGGTGTTGATGTTGCCGAATCGGGCAGGTTGTTTATGGCGTTGGAGACAATGGCGTAGATAGGTGCGGCGGTGCTGGCTGAAGCCGGGGCAACAGTGATGGCCTCGATCTCAGGGTAGGTATATCCGCCAGTTGTAGCTATATTGTTGAGCGAGATGGTGTTTAGTTCGGCAAAGGAGCCGAAGGACGAGTCAGTCTGATCCCACTGGGCAACTTTAACGAAACCGCCCATATTGCTGTAGATGTAGCAATGTCCCAGGGGCGAGAGTGTAAAGCCGACGGTATTGCTATTGTCGTCAGAGTCGAAAGAGGAGCCGTTGTCGATCATATTGTAGCTTGTTTGCTGGTCGGAGTTGGTGCCAGAGAAAATGATCGGAGCATCCTGAGTTTCGGCGAGGAATATGGGAGTGTCGTTTGCAGCACCATCTTCCGGGTCGGCGATATGCTGAATCTGGATGTCGATAAAATTCTGGACAAGGTGTTTTTTGTAGTCGAATTTGGTAATGCCGCCGTTGACGCCATCGAGCAGGTATAGTTCGTTATTTTCGTCGAAGACCATATTGCCGCCGGGTATGGCACCGAGTCTGAGGTTGTCGGCCCAAACGGTAGTGCGAATGGTATCAGGGTTTTCCGGGTCATAGTCTAGTGCTACAAGTGAGCCATTGGCCAGGTCAACGCCTCCGAGTGTGGTATTGGCATAGGTGATGAGTAAGGCACCGGCAAAGATAGAATCAGCCGGGGCAATGGTGATATCGAGAATGTTTTTGGTTACGGTATAAAGGGTTTCTACATTTCCATCCGGGTCGATGGTTTTGATCTTGCCATCGTAAGTATAACCCCAGGGAGCGATGATGAGTTTATGACCGAAGTGACCTACGGTATCGAAGACCATACGCCCGGCGGCTGGCATGAAGCTATTTTTGTAGAGAGTTGCTTTGCCGGTCTTATCAACGAACCACAGGTCAGAGCTGCTGCCCAGGTCAGAATTATCTCTGATGTTTTCGCTGAGAACGAAGAGGTAATTTCCGAAATCAGAACCGGCAGGCGGGAAGGCCAGGTCGATAACATCATAGAAGCCGGTGATATTGGTTGGGTTTTCTGTTCCCTTGGTAGCCTGAGATCCATCCATATTGAGGTAGCTGGTGACGAAGTCGGTTGGTTCGCCGCCGGCTGATAGTTTGAAAACTTTGCCATCGAAGCTATTGCCCATATTTTCGCCGAAAGTACCCATGAAAATGGCATTGCCAAAATCACTGTTGGTGGCGAGGGCCAGTGCGGTTGGATTGGTCCTGTTAGATGAGGCAGTCATGAAAGTGTCGAAGTTGTAGCTGGTGCCCAGGTCGAGGTCCTGACTGATGCGGGTGATCTGGCCATTGCCGCCTTGAGCTGAGGAGAACTGAGTGACATAGAAGCCATCTTCGTATATGCTGCTGTCTGAGACCCTGATCATGTGTGTCGGTCTGAAGGTTGATGTTGTTGATGCGATATTGTCGAGGGTAATGTCGAGTTTATTTGCGGCAATAGCGGAAGTGATGAGGTCGTAAGAACTGTTTGAGAAAATCTCGAGTTGTGAGCCGTCGATATTGCCTTTGAGAACAGAAATACTGGTTGAGTCTGAGAAATATATATTACCGTCATTGTCGAGAGCGATGGAGGTGATAGTCGGGTTTGGGGTAGTGGTTAAGGCGGTAATGTCAGCTGCAGAGTAGAGCAGTGAGATAATGCCGTCCTGGTCGCAGCGGCAGATATTCTGGGGGAGGGCAATAGCGATATCGTGGTTGTCATTAACGCTAATGTCATTTATGAGCAGGTCAGTGGTGTCGAGTGACGGGATGGCGACAGCGATATCAAGATCGTCTGCAATCTTTTCGATGAGCGAGCCATCAGGCTTCCATAGAGTATTATTGTCGGTGACAAAAACGATAATATCGAGTGCCGAGTCTATGGCAGTGAGGTCGTTGTGTGGTAATTCTTTGATATTGCACTGAATTTTGAAGGCATTACCAGATGGAGAATAGAAGGAGAACTTGTCGATATCGGTTTTGGTATCGAGTGAAGCGTTGATTAGAACATCGTTTTTGCTGTTAATAAGATCAAAATAATCGGAGATATTTTGTGAGTTGGTATTATTGCTCTCTACTTCAGAAATGGTAGTACCATTGGTTGGCGTGAGCGAATGAGCCGGTCCGGCCAGCACAGGCATGGATATGAGCAGGACCGAAGATATTATTTTGGGTGAAATATGGGCAAATAAACTGTTTTCAACTTTTCTTATTATGTTCAGGTGTAACATCTGGGCTCCTTTGGGGACGATTATCATCAATGTTCTTTTGTGTTTATTTATAGTTCTATAGCCCGGCATTGTATAGCCGGGTAGTATAATTGTGCGAGTATATCATATAGGAAATCGACATACAAAGGCATAAATCTTTATAATAGTGAGGTTTTTCGTTCTTCCTTATGCTCTCGACAAGCTCATAACGGGCCGGGCGGGCGAGACCTGCCGGTGGCGACTGATGGTGTTGGGGGTAAGGTAGTTGTTAATTTTGGAAATGGGATTATAATTGCTGTCTGGCATTTAAAAGTGACGATGCCGGCGATGGTGTAATACCTAAATTAACAGGAAAAGCTATGATACATGATAAGTTGGATAATATTGGGTTGTATTTTGGTGCTGAAAGTGATTTTGTGAAGGCGGTAGAGTTTGCCCGAAGTTTTGCTGGTGAAAATGGCAGATATGAGTTGGATGGCGATCGTGTATTTGCGATGGTGTCTGAGTACAAGACTGGTCCGGAGAGTGAGCGGCTGTTTGAGGCGCATCGTAAATATGCTGATGTTCAGATCTTGCTGAGCGGGCGGGAGAAGTTGGGTGTTTTGGGCCTGGCTGAAAAGAAAGTACGAGAGGTGGAGGCTTATGATGAGGGTAAGGATATAGCGTTCTATCGTTCCGAGGTTGATTATAGCCGGGTGGTTTTAGTTCCAGGTGAGTTTGTGATATTTTATCCGGAAGATTGTCATAAACCTGGCTGTTCACTGGATTTAGATGAGGATGTTCGTAAGGTTGTAATAAAGGTGCTTGTGCCGGCCGGGCGGGTTCGCCGCTGAAGGCAGTGGCGCGGATGGTGGAGTTGGGGCTTTGGTGTGGGGCGATTACCGTTGGTAATCGTGAGTATGTGTTTGGAGTTGTGACGAGTGTGACATAAATGTAATAAGCTATGCTTGTTGATACGAAAATGTAATATGGTTGTATGTAATATATAGAGTGTTGTTGCTGATTATTTTTGAATTATATTTATAATATGTTTGTTTGCAGTGGTTTAGTACAATCTTTCTTTTTTTGGCATGGTTATTGCTTTTGAGCAGAGTGAAAACAGTTTTCAAGCAATAAAGACTACGATGTGTATAAAAGGAAAAACGAAGCGGTTAGAAACCGAAAGGAAAAGAAAGATGCTAAAGAGCAAGATATTAAAGACGGTGTATGCAGGGTTTATGTCAGGTTTACTTGTTGGCGTGTGTAATGGCCAGGAAGTATCAGCAGGAGAATCTCCGCTGGTGAAGTTGAACGGCATAGGCGTGGATTATACGAGTAAATATGTATGGCGTGGCTTTGAGTTGTTTGGTTCCAAGGGCGCGTATCAGCCGAGTGTTGATATGTCACTGCTGGGTGACAGCGGGTTGGGATTGAATGTATGGGGTTCGATGCCGATGGGTTCTGGCTATGAGGCATTTACCGAGCTTGACTATACCTTATCATATGGTACAACAGTAGGTGAGGAGGAGATGCAGTTAGATATAGGTATGAATTATATCTATTTTGATTATCCCAAGTCTGGTTCAAATGCAGATGTGCAGGAAATAGGCATGTCATTTGGTATGCCGAATTTATTGCCGATGGGTTTGGGCATGGGCTATTATGTAGGTCATGGCTGGAGTACCGAGAGCGGTATGGGTTTGAGTTATCAGTTCCATAGCTTTAGTCTGAGTAAGGAAGTGGCTTTATCGGAAGAGTATTCACTGAGCCTGTTTGGCGATGTAAACTACAATAATGACATGTTTTATGGTGGTTCCGATTTTACTCATACGACAGTAGGTGCCGAGTTGGGCGGTCTTAGTGTAGCAGGAGTAAGCTTAACTCCGTTTGTGAGTTATCAGTCATCGCTGGTTGATGACCCGGTAATTACAGACAGCTTATTCGGTGGCCTAAAGGCGAGTTATTCATTTTAAGAAGTGTAACTGAATAAATTGTAAATTCAGCTAAAATCAGCCGCATTGAGTTTGAGAAAGCTCAGTGCGGTTTTTTTGTTATGATGCGGTAGAGGTGTTTTGTTGTAACATTTTTATTATCAGTGGTTTAAGAATTGATTGGTAAGTTGCTTTATTGGTTGATATAATGCTGTTCTATGTCAATTCTGGAATGTAAAGGACAATTTAAGGCTATATGTCGGTTAGAACGGGCGCGTATGACGGGCCGGGTTCACCATGCCTATATATTTCATGGCCCAGAGGGTGTTGGTAAGAATATGGCGGCTTTGCGTTGGGGAGCGGCGTTGTTGTGCAGTTCGCCGGTGCAAAGGAGTATGAAGGATTATGAGGGATACAGTGCAGAAGCGGCGATGTCTGTCGAAAGTGTGACCGATGGCTGCGGAGAATGTAAGGAATGTATATTGGCGCGTGGAGGTAATCATCCTGATATACATTATGTTAGCCGGGACAGTGCACGATTTTCATCTAAGAGTCGAAACAGTCAGTTGTTATCACTTCCGATCGATGTAATCCGGGAGTTTGTGTTGGATCAGGCAAGTAATAGTCCTGTACGCGGCGGTGCGAAGGTATTTATAATAGACGAGGCTGAGACGATGCTTTGGCAGGCCCAGAATGCATTATTGAAGACACTGGAGGAGCCGCCATCGAATACATATATAATATTGGTAAGCAGTGAGCCGGAGAAGTTTTTATCAACGATCCGTTCTCGCAGTCAGATGGTGCGATTTGATCCGTTACCGGCAGAGATGATCAGGTCGAAGCTGTTAGATTCAGGAGTAAATGCAGAAGAAGCGTTATTCTGGTCAGAATTTTGCGAGGGCCGTCTGGGAGCGGCATTGACCTATGCAGAGCTTGGTATATACCAGAGCAAGCAGGAGTTGTATGGCAAGTTATCGACTATGAGCCATAGTAGTGTTTTAGAGACAGGTCAGTGGATAATAGATTTTTCTAAGGAATATGGCAAGAGGTATATAGAAAAGAGGCCGAATAATTCGAGTAGTGATGGGGTTCGTCAGGGTCAGGAGTTGGCATTGCAGCTTATGATGTATGCGTTAGGCAGGGCCATGAATTATCAGGTAAGGGGAAAGACAGATGTTTTGTCGGTTGAAGCGGTGGTAGAGAGTTTATCATTGCGATATAGAGCAGAGCAGTTGAGTGAGATGATTAATGATATATGTGTAGCCCGTGATCGTCTGGGTTCCAATGTAAATCCTTCTTTGACTTTCGAGTCGCTTTTGATAGACTATTGCTTATGACAGAAGATCAGGAAAATAAAAGAGTTGGCCAAGAGGCTGTTAATCAGGATAACCAAACCTGTCAGAGCAGTTCCGGCCAGGTAGAATATAATGAGGAAGAAACGGCGTCTCAAGAGCCTGTCGGTTGTGGAGGCCAATGCGCATCTGAGATCAGTTGTGAAAGAGGTTGTTGTCAACAGCCCGAGAGTGAGCCTGATGGAGATCGTGCGATAGCAGATGAGCCTGTAAATACCGGAGTTCGTCCTCGTCGTGGTGTGGGTAAGTCTGGCAATAAGCCGGACAAGTATCGTAAGCATTTGCTATGCCGCTATGGTAAAATGGGATATCTGGCATATTTTTCGCATGATATAGCGGATTTTCCGGATAAGGCTTCGCATGCGATAGTGAATACAGAACGAGGTCTGGAGATAGCAGAGATAGTAGGTCATGATACGATCCATCGTCATGGCAACTGTCAGTTGAAGGAAGCTCAACTGAATGCGTACATGAAGAACAGTTGCGATAATTTTCCTCTTGACCGCAATGGGACAGTAGTTCGGGTAGCGACAGACCAGGATGTACGCGAGCAGAAGCATCTTGATTTTGGTGTATCAAAGGAGTTGCGATTTTGTGAGGAGTTAAAGACCAAGCTTGGTCTGGACATGATATTGGTAGATGCTGAGCGATTGTTTGGCGGAGAGCGAATAATCTTTTACTTTATGGCCGAGGGTCGAGTAGATTTTCGTCAGTTGGTGAAGGATCTGGCGCAGCAGTATCAGACGCGAATAGAGATGCGTCAGGTAGGGGCGCGAGATGAAGCTCGACTGGTAGCTGATTTTGAGACTTGCGGCCGTGAATGTTGTTGTCGTAGTTTTCTGAAGGTATTGTATCCGGTGAATATGCGCATGGCAAAATTGCAGAAGGCAACGCTGGATCCGAGTAAGATATCAGGCAGATGCGGTCGCTTGAAATGTTGTCTGCGTTTTGAAGACGAGGTATATCAGGAGCATAAGAAGAAGCTGCCGAAGAAGGGTATGGTAGTATTGACCCCAGAGGGTCATGGTGTGGTGGTAGATAGTCAGGTATTGACCTTGCTGGTGAAGGTTCATTTGCATGAAGGCAAGATGATCGCACTGGGAGTGGATGAGATACTGGAATTTAATTATGTACCGCCGGTAGTAACAGAGGAAGAGAAGAAGGCAGGATCAGATGGCAGCGGTCAGGGGCGTGGTCGTCGAGGAGAAGGTCGCGAGCGAGATAAGGACCGCGATAAAGGGCGTGATCGGAATAATAAAGATCGCGGTCGTCGTCGTGATACTCGAGCAGAAGAGTCAGAAGTATCATTAGAGGAAGAAGTAAAGGAAGAGTTGATTCCGATAGTGGAAGTGCAGTCAGAAGGTGTCGGTGAGTCAGAGGTAGAGGGCGAGTTAAAGAAGAAGAAGCGTCGCCGTCGCCGTCGGAAGAAGAAAAAAACCGGAGACGGAGTTGTTACTGACGCTGGTGCAGGCCAGGGTGGATCTGAAGATAGTGGTAATGACGAAGAAGGCGATGAGGAATAAGGAAGAAATAATGACAAGAAAGATATTAGTTACATCGGCGTTACCGTATGCCAATGGTGCGATACATATAGGTCATCTGGTAGAGTATTTGCAGACAGATATGTGGGTACGATTCCAGAAGCTGCGTGGTAATGAGTGTTATTATTTTTGTGCGGACGATACACATGGCACTCCGATCATGATCCGGGCGAGAAAAGAAGGGATAAGTCCGGAAGAGCTGATCGGTAAGATGCATGTTGAGCATGAGCGAGATTTCAGTGAGTTTCAAATAGAGTTTGATAATTATTACAGTACCCATTCACCTGAGAATCGTCAGCTGGCTGAGATGATCTATAACCGTCTGAAAGACGGAGGTCATATAGACAGCCGTGAGGTTGAGCAGGCATATTGTGAGCATGACAAGATGTTTTTGCCGGACCGGTTCATACGGGGTATATGTCCTAAGTGTGGGGCGGCAGATCAGTATGGTGATAACTGTGAGGTGTGTAATTCGACCTATTCTCCGCTGGAATTGAAAGAGGCGAAGTGCAGTGTGTGCGGCAATGCTCCGGTGCAGAAGAAGTCAAAGCATTTGTTCTTTAAGCTGGCAGATTTCGGTAAGGAGCTGCATGATTGGATCAATGGCGGTCATGTCCACCAGCAGATAGCTAATAAATTGCAGGAGTGGTTCAGTCAGGGTTTGCGTGACTGGGACATATCGCGTGATGCCCCGTATTTTGGTTTTGAGATACCAGGTGAAGAGGGCAAGTATTTTTATGTCTGGCTCGATGCTCCGGTAGGTTATATAGCCAGTACGATGAACTATTGTGAGAAGAAAGGGTTAAACTGGGAAGATTTCTGGGTGAAGGACGATGCCGAGGTGCATCACTTTATAGGAAAGGATATAACCTATTTTCATGCTCTGTTCTGGCCGGCAATGCTGATGGGAGCCGGTTTGCGTACCCCTACCCAGTTAGCGATCCATGGATTTTTAACGGTAAACGGTGAGAAGATGAGTAAGAGTCGCGGCACATTTATAAGTGCGCGAACCTATCTGAATCATCTTGATCCGGAATATTTGCGTTATTATTATTCGTGTAAGCTGGGACCGGACACCGGAGATGTTGACCTGAGTCTGGAAGATTTTGTGAGCCGGGTTAATAGTGATCTGGTAGGCAAGATAGTGAATCTGGCGAGTCGGTCAGCCCAGATGTTGGGTAAGAATTATGACAGTCAGTGTGGTAAACTCAGTGTTGAAGCGCGTGAGTTGCTGGCGAAGCTACGGTCAAAGTCAGAAGAGATAGCAGAGAGTTTTGAGAGTCGTAATTTTGCGACAGCGGTACGGACAATCCGTTCTCTGGCCGATGAGGTAAATCGATATCTGGATGAGCGTAAGCCCTGGACGGCGATCAAAGAGGATCGCGGTCATGCCCTGGAGTCGCTGACGACGACGCTGAATGCGGTATTGATATTGACGGTATATTTGAAGGCAATATTGCCAGGTTATGCCGGCAGGATCGAGAAGCTGTTAAATGTGGGTTCATTGCAGTGGTCAGATGTTGTCAGAGAGTTAGAAGACCATAAGATTAATGATTTTGAACGGTTAATGGAAAGAATAGATAATAAGAAGGTAGAAGCGATGATCGAAGAGACAAAAGCGCAGCAAGCAGCAGCGGCCCCGGCAGCAGAGCCGGCGAAAGAAGATGTACTGGCAGCGGAGCCTCTGGCCGAACAGATCGAGATAGATGATTTTCTGAAGGTTGATCTGCGAGTAGTCAAGATAATCTCGGCCGAAGCGGTAGTAGAGTCAGATAAGCTGGTTAAGTTGCAGGTCGATCTGGGCGGTCAGCCGCGTCAGATATTAGCAGGAATACGCAAGGCATATAAGCCGGAGGACCTGGTAGGTCGCAATGTGGTAATATGTGCGAATCTGAAGCCTCGCAAGATGAAGTTTGGCGTGTCAGAGGGCATGATTCTGGCGGCCGGTTCCGGAGGCGAGGATATATTTATTACTAGTCCTGATGAAGGGGCTAAGCCGGGCCAGCGTCTGCATTGAGCTTGATAAACCCAAATGCAGAGACGCATATAATCATGCGTCTCTGCATTTGAGATCAGACCGACTGGCTGGTCAGATGCTGGTATAATCTTTTGGTTAGTTTTTTGTATAGAATGTCGAGTTCGGGCAGCAGGTTTCTGATGAGCTGAATGTTATTGTCTTTAGCGGCCTTTTCGATCTCGAGTGCCAGCATCTGCATTTTGCGGGCACTGAGATTAGCTGCAGCCCCTTTGATAGAGTGTGCCTGTCTGGCAATGTCCTGAGCATTACCGCCGGCGACAATGTCAGAGAGGTTTTTAAGTTGTGATGGTGTATTGGCCAGAAAAGCGGAGATGACAGTAAGTACGACTTCGTGGTCATCAGCCATTCTTTCGAGAATGTCGGCGAGGTCCCAGGTGTCGTCACTGATATCAGCGGTGTTCGTGTGGTTATTGTGTGAACCAGCTTCAGGTGCAGGGGCAGCGGGAATCTGTTCAGGGGCAGACTCATTGAAGTCTGATTTGGATTGTTTTTCAGTTGCAGTCTGATCTTGATCGCCGTTATTGATCAATTGAGAGTCGGTAATGGTATTTTGTTGATCAGGGATAGATTCAAGGTCGGAATCACTGGCGATAATGCCCTGAGCGGAAAGGTCGTCATCGCTTTTATCGAGCCAGGTTTTGAGTATTTCGGCGAGTTTGGCAGCGGAAACAGGTTTGGCAATATAGTCATTCATGCCGGCTTCAATACATTTGGTTCTGTCGCCCTGCATGGCATTAGCGGTCATGGCGACAATGGGGATATTGTGGTTTAGAACGGGAGAATCCGGGTCGCGAATAATGCGGGTGGCCTCATAGCCATCGAGTTCTGGCATCTGGCAATCCATGAGAACCAGGTCATAAGGGATATTGCTCAGGCTGTTGACGGCTTCCTGTCCATTAGCGACCGAGTCAGCTGAAAGACCAAACTGCTTGAGAATGCCCAGTGCTACAAGCTGGTTAGTGAAGTTATCTTCCGCGAGTAATATTCTGACATTATAGTCAGCAAAAAGAGACTTTTTACTGGTTTGATTTTTCTGATTACTGTTATCAGAGCCAGCCAGAGTGGTTTGCAGAACCGATCTGAGTTCAAGGTTTCTGACAGGTTTTCTAATAGAGGCATCAAAGCCGAGTTGGGCAGTATTTTCATTATCAGACCTGCGATAGATAGATTCCATAAGAATGGTTTTAGTGTTTTTGATAAGCGGGTCGTTTTTGATCATTTGTCCAAGCATCATACCATCGGTATCAGGCATTTGCATATCGATGAGAGCGATATTAAAAGGTTTATCGGTGTTCGCTGCCTGTCTGAGAGCGTCTATAGCGTCATTACAATTAGCTGCGATTTCGGTGGTCATATTCCATGCATTCGCTTTACGAGAGAATATTTCACGGCAGCTTTCATTGTCATCTACGATAAGGATCTTTATATTGTCAAGCGTTGAGGTCGTAGAATCATTAGTATTTTGCTGTGGTTCTTTTTCGATTTTCACAGTGAACCAGAATTCGGAGCCTTTATCCGGTTGGCTATTAAGTCCGATCTCACCTCCCATAAGTTCTGCGAGTTGTTTAGAGATCGCCAGTCCCAGTCCGGTGCCGCCGTATTTTCTGGTGGTAGATGCATCAACCTGAGTGAATGAGTTAAAGAGCATGTTTTGTTTGTCGAGCGGTATGCCAATGCCTGAATCAGAGACGCTAAATCTCAAGAGCGGAGCGGTTATGTCATTTAGTTCCATAGAGACTCTGATGACGATCTCACCTTGCTGTGTGAACTTAACGGCATTACCTGTGAGGTTATTCAGGATTTGCCTGATCCTTCCGGGGTCTCCGCAGAGAGCGGTAGGTACATCAGGGTCGATATGGCAAAGCATTTCAAGATTTTTTTCCTGCACTTTATAGGCGAAGGTAGCGATTATCTCATCGAGGAGAGCCTGAAGGTCGAAAGGTATGTGGTCCATTTCAAGTTTTCCGGCCTCGATTTTGGAGAAGTCGAGAATGTCGTTAATGAGATGCAGGAGTGAGTCAGCACTGCTGCGAACGGTTTCGGCATAGCTTCTCTGCTCATCGTCGAGTTTGGTTTCGAGCAGCAGTCCGGTCATTCCGATAACGCCGTTCATAGGGGTGCGAATCTCATGGCTCATATTAGCGAGGAACTGGCTTTTGGCAATATTAGAAAGTTCAGCTTCAACTGCCATTTGGTTGGCTCGTACGGTAGCGTCTTCGAGTTGGGTTATAGTATCCTTGAGATCCTGTTCGATCATTTTGGTATGAGATATATCAGAGTGAGTGCCGAACATCATAAGCGGTTTGCCATTATCGTCCCAGGTAATGACTTTGCCGCGGTCATGGATCCAGACCCAATGACCATCTTTGTGTTTCATGCGGCATTCATTTTCGTAATAAGGTTTAATACCGGCGAAGTGTTTTTCGAGTATTTTGCCGGACCACCAGAAGTCGTCCGGGTTAGTGAGCTGTTCCCAGGTTTTAATGCTGATAGGTTCAAGTTCAGCGAGTGTGTAGCCGAGCATGGCGGCCCAGTTTTCATTAAAGACGGTTTCTCCGGTCTGGACATTCCAGGACCAGGTACCGACATTAGTGCCCTCGATAACATTAGCCAGCAGCATTCTTTCGGCGATAAGTTTTTGTTCGATAGCATTTTTCTGGGTGATATCGATCATAACCGTAAGTGCGAACTGTCTGTCTTGATTAGCGACAATTTCGCTGGAGAAGAGACCATCGTGTATGGAGCCGTTTTTATTTCTGGTCTGTAATTCAATGTTAGAAGCTCGTCCTTGTCGGGTAATAAGGTTGGTGGCTTCTTTAAGTTTCTGATTATCGACAAAGAGGTTTAGTTCCTGTGGCGTCTTGCCAATAACCTCGTCGATGAGATAGCCAAACTGGCAGAGGAAGGCATTGTTAACATCGATAAGCTGCCAGGTACTGGTGTCAGATAGGGCGATTGGTACGGGGTTATTGCGGAACAATATTTCGAATTGCTGCTGAGCTTCGTGTTCGAGAGTGAGGTCTTTGCAGGAAGCAAAGATGCAATCATTTCCGTTCCATTGGCCTTTCCATATTCTTGTTTCGGCGGGCAGTGTTTTTCCATTTTTGCAGGCAAGTGGGAGATGGGAATGGTCCTGCTGGCCATTAAGCATGGCATCGAGCATTGCTCTGGCTTCTTCCTGCATGTTTTCAGGGTGTATTTCAGGGAGGGTCATTTCGTAAAGTTCATCGTGGCTGTATTCCAGGATATTAGTGACAGAGCTGTTAGTGTATATGATCCTGCCATCAGGAGAGCAGACCAGGAGCATGTCACTGATAGAGTCGAAGAAAGTTCTGAAGTTAATTTCGCTTTCCCTCAGGGCTTGTTCTGCCTTAACAAATTCGGAGGCATCGACGAAGCACTCGAGTAATTTTTCGCTGCCATTGAGCATGATCTTTTTAACGGTTTTGATAACAGGAATTGCAGAGCCATCATGTCTGATCATTTCTCTTTGGGCGTTATCGACGGTATGTCCCAGGTCGCATACGGGGCATTGGTTTTCCATAGCCGGGCAAATTAATGAGTGGCATGTTTTTCCGATTATTTCGCTGACAGGTCCGCCGTAGAGAGATTCGACAAAGTCGTTGGCGATCTCTATCTTTCGGGTTATAGGATCAACGATAATAACGGCATTGGGAAGGCTGGCCAGCAGAGTTCTTTGCATAGCTTCGCTGTCTCTGAGCTTTTCAGATCTTTCTGAGATTATCTTATGTAATTCAGTTTTTCTTTTGATGATGGAAGCAACGATAATGGTAATGGTAATATTAAGAGCTGAGCCGATGATTAAGGTGTGCAACCATGCATTGAGAGGGTAAGAATTGATGAAAAGAGGTTTGGCATTTGCGGTGAAGGCAAAAGATTTGCCAAAGACACTGATAGTTCTGGTATATTGGAGGGTTTTTTCCGGTTCGATATCAGAATCGGAAGTTGAAGCGAGCAGTTCAGGCTCATGATTTCGTTGGATGGCGAAAAGTCTGGTATCGATCAGTTCCTGTTTAGCCCCGGGTAATACGAGGGCATCGAGATCGAGAGCAGCCAGAGCGAGTCCTCTGATGTTTTGTTGGTCATTATTGTCTCTGACGGGCATGAAGAAATCGATAATATTTTTATTCTGGTAATTGGCCATAGTGACCGGCGATGTGCCAGCGCAGAGTCTGGTATAAAGTGATTCCTGAATGGCTTTTTGTCTGATGGGTTCCGAGCCCAGGTCGAACCCGAGAGTATTTTCAAATCCGGTTGCAGGTGAGATCATGAAGACGGGGTAATAGCAGCTGCGTTCGAGAGCGGGTATGGGCTTACCATCCGGGCCATTTTCCCAGATATTGAATTGGCTGAGACCTGTATTTCTGGTCTCGGCAATGAATTTATCTTTTTCATCATGTTTTACAACAGGGATCCAACTCCACAGTGAGATAGTGGGGTTGTTGAGCAGATATTGCGTGTAACCGGCGAATTCATTGAAGTTTATGTTGTCAGAATTTTCTATAAAGCCTACTAGGCTTTTGAGTTCGGTTTCATGGAGATATTTGAGATTCATGACCATGGTATCGATCTGCGAGGCGGCAATATCTTTGAAGGTTCTTTTTCTGTCTTTAAGTTGGCTTTTTTGAGTCAGGTTGGCAAAAAGGAGGGTAATGATAATGCCTGTTATCAAGGTGCATGAAGGTTCGAGCCAGGAGCAGGAAATGTTTTTATTCTGGCATCGGTCTTTGATATAAGTTGTTGTTAATATGAGGATAATGATGATTAAGCCAGAGAATGCTATTGGAGCGGCGGCCAGAAAGATTTGTTTATGCCAGTCATCGGCTTTAATGTCGAGAGCCAGAACGGCAATGAGTTTGCCGGTGGCGGGGTCATTGACCGGATATAGGCCGCTGACAAAAGTGCCCCACTGGTCAGTGTAAGGTCCTTCGGTGCAGGGTGTGAAGTTTTTGAATATGTTGGTAAAAGCCGGCGACTGATTATTGTAAATTGAGCCGATAGGAGATTCGTCGATAGAGCCGACAGGTTCATTATCAGCGAAGAAGAAGATATTATTGTTTTTATATCCCAGGAGGTAGATGAATTTAGCTCTGGGTATAATTGATTTAGTGGCGGCCAGTGATTCTTTGAGTCTGAGATATTCGGGTTTATTGAATTCGGAGGTAGAGCCAGATAGTGCCATAAGAGAATGTAACTCAAGTGATGATGCGACCTTCTGAGTCTGGCTGATAAGGTCATATCGCATGTCCTGATCGGTTTTATTTACGATATGCAGGGTTATGAGCAGTCCAGCGATGAAAATAGCCAGAGCTGCGATATATCTTTTTTTATAACCCTGGCCAGATGTGAAATTATCTGTCTGTAAAGGAATATCTCTGTGTTCAAGATTTCTGGTCATAATTTTATAGCCTTATTTGGGCTGTCACAATTTATTATGGCAGCGATAAAATAAATAGTTATAGGACTAAACTTCTGGTTGAGTACAGGATAAAAGCGACTATTGAGATGCGTTTTGGTTCCAATAATATGTGATATTATTAACAATAGTCAGAATTTGTCTGTAAATAACAAGAAAAACAGTCATGGGTTTTATCGGTAAATAAGGGGTGGTACTAAAAGCAAAAGTAGTCCCAATTTGGTAATAAAAGGAATGGAAAACAGCCGTGAAACTGGTACATACCAGATGTTTAGTAAGTTTGATCTGAGTGATGGTGCTAAAGTGAGTAGCTGTCATTAAGATGGGGGCGGTATAAGTGATTGTGTGATTGTAAGTTAGGCGAGAAATGGATATAAAGGGCAGTGAGAGTTGATAATTAACTGGTAAAAGAGCGGAAATGATGATATAATTTTGCGATTTTGCTGCCGGCGTCGGAGTAGAGAAGGCGTCAGAAGAAGAAAGAGAATTGTTGATCGGCAAAAGGAAAAGATATTATTAAGGATATCCTGAAGTGTAGTTTGGGATAGAATAACAATAAAAGGAAGTTGACAGCAGAGACTATGCCAAAACGGACAGACATTAAGAAGATCATGATAATAGGATCCGGGCCGATAGTAATTGGTCAGGGATGTGAATTTGACTATTCAGGCACTCAGGCCTGTAAGGCCTTGCGTGAGGAAGGATACGAGATCGTGCTGGTAAATTCGAACCCGGCGACGATCATGACCGACCCACAGTTTGCCAATCGGACCTATATAGAGCCTCTGACGGTAGAGGCTCTGGAGAAGATAATAGCCCAGGAGCGTCCCGATGCGGTATTGCCGACGCTAGGCGGTCAGACGGGATTGAACCTGGCGGTACAGTTGGCTGATGCCGGAGTGTTCAAGAAGTATAAGGTAGAGATGATCGGAGCCAATCGTGAAGTTATTCACAAGGCAGAGGATCGGACCTTGTTCCGGGAGGCGATGGAGAAGATCGGCCTGAAGTTGCCCAGAAGTGTTCGCGCGTACAATATGGAAGAGGCGAATAAGGCATTGGAGATAGTGGGCTTACCGGCGATAATACGGCCTTCGTTCACCCTGGGCGGCACCGGCGGCGGCATAGCATATAATAAGAAGGATTTTGAGGAGATCTGTGCGCGTGGTATAGAGTATTCCATGATCAATGAGATACTGGTAGAAGAATCAGTGATCGGTTGGAAGGAATATGAGCTTGAGGTAATGCGTGATAAGAATGACAATGTGGTAATTGTCTGTTCTATCGAAAATATTGATGCGATGGGCGTGCATACGGGCGATTCGATAACAGTTGCCCCGGCACAGACTCTGACGGACAAAGAGTATCAGCTAATGCGAGATGCTGCGATCGCGATCATGCGAGAGATCGGAGTAGAGACCGGCGGCAGTAATGTTCAGTTTGCGATCAATCCGGCCAATGGCCAGATGGTGATAGTAGAGATGAATCCGCGAGTATCTCGCAGTTCGGCGCTGGCCAGTAAGGCGACAGGTTTTCCGATCGCCAAGATAGCGGCGAAGCTGGCGGTTGGCTATACGCTGGATGAGATCCAGAATGATATAACTCGTGAGACTCCGGCGTGTTTTGAGCCGACGATCGATTATGTGGTAACGAAGATACCGCGTTGGACTTTTGAGAAGTTTCCTGAGGCCGATGAGACTCTGACAACCCAGATGAAGAGTGTGGGTGAGGGTATGAGTATAGGTCGAACCTTTAAGGAGTCTTTGCAGAAGGGTATAAGGTCGATGGAGATCAAGCGTTACGGACTTGGTCTTGATCATAATGATAAATGGCTGCGTCATACTCGTGGGCAGGACATATTAAATGCGTCGGAGAAGAGCGGCGGAGATGATACTCCGGTTCAGTCGCCGTATCCTATACCAGAGGCACGACTGACGCGTAAGCTGGCTGAGCCGAGTCGCGGCAGGTTGTATTATATACGGTATGCGTTTAAGCAGGGCTGGACAGTAGATAAGGTTCAGACTTTGACTAAGATCGATAAATGGTTTTTGTCGCACATGAAAGAGCTGATCGATTTTGAGGATAGTTTGATCGCAGTTGAGAATTTGTCTGAGGTAAGTTATGAGCTATTGAGCCAGGCCAAGAGCTGGGGTTATAGTGATTATCAGCTGGCGAATTTGTATAACACGACCGAGCAGGCAGTGCGGGAGCGTTGCGATTTATTAGGAATAGAGGTTAGTTATAAGCTGGTAGATACCTGTGCGGCCGAGTTTGAGGCGTTTACCCCCTATTATTATTCGACCCATGAGCGTCCGTATGAGGTTGTGGGTGAAGATGGCAAGGTTAGCCGGTGTTATGAGGATGAGATCCGGGTATCAGATAAGAAGAAGATAATGATATTGGGTGGCGGTCCGAACCGAATAGGTCAGGGTATAGAGTTTGACTATTGCTGTGTTCATGCTGCATTTGCATCGCGTGAGCTGGGCTATGAGGCGGTAATGGTCAATAGTAATCCTGAGACAGTGAGTACTGACTATGACACATCGGATATGTTGTTTTTTGAGCCGCTGACCCTGGAAGATGTATTAAATATATGTAAGAAGCTGGGTGATACGCTTTACGGTGTTATCGTTCAGTTTGGCGGTCAGACCCCGTTGAACCTGGCCAGGTCATTGTATGAGGCTGGTGTTCCAATAATAGGAACGAGTGTTGAGAGTATCGATCTGGCAGAGGATCGCAAGAAGTTTGGTCAGTTGCTAAGTGACCTTGGCCTGCAATGTCCGCCTAATGGTACGGCGACCACGCTGGAAGAGGCGCGGGTTATTGCCGAGCGAATTGGTTATCCGGTGCTGGTTCGTCCCAGTTATGTATTGGGCGGCCGGGCGATGGAGATAGTAGGTGATAGTAATCAGCTTGATATATATATGGCCAAGGCGGTAGATGCCTCGACGGTAGGCAGAGATCATCCGGTTTTGGTAGATAAGTTTTTAGATATGGCGATCGAGGTAGATGCCGATGCTATAAGCGATGGTGAGACAACGCTGGTATGCGGTATTATGGAGCATATAGAGCAGGCGGGCATACATAGCGGCGATTCGGCCTGTGCCCTGCCGCCGTATTCGCTGGATAAGGGTCTGATCGCTGAGATCCATAAGCAGGCGGTTAAGCTGGCCGAGGGTCTGAAGGTTCGTGGTCTGATGAATGTTCAGTTTGCGATCAAGGATAATCAGGTCTATGTTCTTGAGGTTAATCCTCGTGCCTCACGAACCGTTCCGTTTGTGAGTAAGGCAACGGGCATACCATGGGCCAAGGTAGCGGCCAAGGTAATGGCCGGAGTATCGCTGAAAGAGCAGGGTATAACCAGTGAATTTGTGCCTGAGCATGTATCGGTGAAGGAAAGTGTGTTCCCGTTCAATAAGTTCCCAGGTGTAGATGTGATCCTGGGCCCTGAGATGCGCAGTACAGGTGAGGTTATGGGTATCGATAATAACTTTGCCCTGGCTTTTGCCAAGAGTCAGATGGCGGCAGGCACAAATCTGCCGTTGAAGGGTAAGATATTCCTTTCAGTTCGTACTGAGGATCAGCCGTTGATATTGGAGCAGGCACGCAAGCTTGATGAGATGGGCTTTGAATTGTTATGTACGCGAGGTACCGGTGAGTATCTGAATAAATTTGGAGTGAATAATGTTATCTTGAATAAGATAAGTGAAGGTCGTCCGAATATTTTGGACTATATATCAGATGGCGAGATAGCATTGGTGATCAATACGCCGACGCGTAAAGGTCTGGCGACTGATGAAGGTCATATTCGTGCAACAGCGGTAATGCATCGAGTGCCAATGATCACAACGACGACAGCTATGTCAGCGGCGGTAGCGGCAATAGCAGAGCTGAAGAAGGGTGAGTGGTCAGTGAAGGCCCTGCAGGATTACCTGGCCTGATTATGTTTGTAATTACATGTTAATATGAGAAAAGGTTTCGCGATCAGAGCGGAGCCTTTTTTTTTAGGAGAGATAAGCAGATGATAAAAGAATTGTGTCTGTTAATGTTGCTGTTTGTGTCAGTGTTGAGCGGTGCAGAGAAAGTGTCTAACCCGGTTTCTCCGGTGGGCCATGATCCGTGGATCGTTCTGCATGATGGGGTTTATTATTACTGTTACAGCAGCGGTGGGCGAATAAAGGTTAACAGTAGTGCAGATATGATCGAGGCTTTGCAGTTCAGGGGTAAGACGGTATGGCGTCCGGAGCGAGGTAAGGAGTATTCGCAGAGTTTATGGGCGCCGGAGCTCCATTATGTGCAGGGCAGGTGGTACATATATGTGGCGGCTGATGATGGTCGCAATGAGAATCATCGCATGTTCGTATTGGCGGCGAAAAGTGATGATGCCTGTGGCGAGTATGAATTCAAGGGTAAGATAAGCGATAAGAGTGATAAATGGGCGATAGATGGAACGGTAATGGAATATGCCGGCGGCTTGTATTTTATCTGGTCAGGTTGGGAGGGTGATGAAGATGTTCGTCAGGATCTGTATATAGCTCCGATGAGCGACCCGCTGACGATAAGCGGTGAGCGGGTGTGTATATCAAAGCCGGAATATGACTGGGAGAAGGTTGGTAATCCGCTGGTGAATGAAGGGCCGCAGATATTGCGCAGTCCGGCGGGAGATGTGTTTATAATATATTCGGCCAGTGGCAGTTGGTCTGACAGTTATTGTCTGGGGCAGTTGCGTCTGATAGGAGCAGATCCGCTAAAGGCGGAGAGCTGGGTGAAGAAGGATAAGCCGGTATTTGCGGGGACGGACAAGGTTTTTTCGCCTGGCCATGCTAGTTTTACCAGGTCGCAGGATGGCAAGGAAGACTGGATCGTATATCATACGGCCAGAGCGAAGGGCTCCGGCTGGCGGCGAGATTGTAATATAAAAAGATTTGGCTGGTCAGAGACAGGTGAGCCGGTATTTGGCGAGCCGCTGGATAAGGGTGTGTTGTTTCCCGGTCCTGCCGGCGGTGATATTGTGCCTGAGCAGCCGGTTAAGTGATAATGGTTGTTCGAGGCTAAAATCGCAGTGACGAGCGTTTTATAAGCTGTATGTTCTTGAACGGTAAAGAACGCAAACAGTTTACTGTGTATCAATTATAAACTTACGCATTCGTTATTCTTATTAAGATAAAAACCCTTGCATACGCTCGGCATGCAAGGGTTTATTTTTATACTGTTTTACCCTAACGGTATAAATATCTTTGATCTGTAACAATAGAAATTATTTTCTGCGTTTAAGAGCGAGAGCTCCAAGAGCCAGAAAAGAAAGAGTAGCAGGTTCTGGTACAGCAACACTAAATACCTGACCGAGCTGGTTATTGTAACCTTCAGTCTGAACCATGTTGACAGCATTGAGCCAGTTAAGGGCTGGGTTTATGTCAGATTCGCTCAGTCCACCAAGAGATCCGCGGCTGCCTGCATCGGTGTTTAATACGCCTGCCCCCATAAAGCTGACAGATCTGTTACCATCTTGATTGAAAATGCTGGTCAGGCCAGTAATGTCAAAAGTTTTTTGAGTGCAATTGATACTGGTGTATATCTTTTTAGTGTTGAGATCCATAGACGCATAAACTACATTTTCGCAGCCTGCGACAACATTGCCTATAGTTACTGCCATAGCCTTATTGGTATAGTCAGCGTCATTGAGGCTTTCAGCAACAGCTAATTTATCGTTGTTTTTGGCAACAAATATTGCTTTGCCATCAGCAATGTAAATGCCGTAGCCATTACTGGTGCCGCCATTTTCAATAACGATCACTGGGCCGCCGGTCATCTGGCTGGCATCGATATTAAATCGTGCAGCGAGTGTCATAGTTCCAGCACCGTTGTCGGCCACTTCATTGATAACCCCGGCTCTTGCGGTTGTGTAAGTAGCGATAGCGGTTGAGTCATCGAGATCCGGTACGAGGACGCCGGCGGAAGCAAATCCGGCGGTTAATCCTAAAATAGTAAGTAGTAGAGTTTTCATAAAAATCTTCTCCTAGACAATAAAACCAAATCGAACATTAATAAAACCAGAATCAAAGATTGCTTTATATTAACTGAAAATATGCAGTAATGCAAGAAAAATGCGTAACATACAAGCAGGTCTCTTCTAAAGTTGCATTATATTGCAAACTTATTAACTCAGGGTAATAAATGAGAAAATTCATGTTAAGAATGCCGGGTTTGGGGATTAATACGCTGGTGGGGTAAATTTGCAGTTTTGGATTTTTTTGTATTATTTTCATCAGGCGGGTGAAGCAGAGAAAATGATAAGAAAGAGAAAAATTTTGAAAAAAATTGTTCAGGCCAGATAAATGCAGTAGAACAGTTGTTGGTATTGTATTAATAATGACTAAATAAAAACAGCCCCCGGGTTAAAGATCCGAGGGCTGTTTTGGGATTTGTGATTATAGCCGGTTAGTTATTTAGCCGGTTCATAAACGGGTGCGTGTAGAGCGTTCATTTTGGCCGGGTCGAATTTAATGACTTTACGGTCATAGGTCATGAGCCCGTTGATCTCGCCTTCGACATCGGTGGTCTGGGTATAGACAGCACCTGCCAGGCCATTGTCCTTCATCTTGACTATCTGGTCGAATTTGAAGGTGTAGTCGTTGAGCAGTTTAATGAAGTCTTCAGATTGCTGATAGCCCCAGTTTCGTTTTTCATTGTCGTTCCAGAGATGTCCTTTAACGGCATAACCGATACCACCGTATTCGCCGACGACCGAAGCGCGGTCGGAGAAGTATGGTGGCTCTTTAACTTTTTTGTCATAGGTGTGAATGTCGTGTATATCACCGCAGGGGCGGAGAGTCCAGCCGCTGACAGAGTTAATGAGTCTGGTGGCATCGAGTCCTTTAACAGCATCAGTAATGCGCAAAGTGTCATACTGGCCCCAGCCTTCGTTGAAGATAACCCACATGACGATAGAGGGGTGGTTGTAATGGTTATCGATCATGCGTCTGAGCTCCCATTCAAACTGGGCGGCAGACTCAGAGCGTTTTTGCTGATCCAGGTCACGATGCCAGATCTGCTGTGGTTGATGAGGTTTGTGTATGGCGTTGCGATCTTCGGTTTTGGGAACAGTGAGCATGCCGGAGGGCATGTCCTGCCAGACAAGCATGCCGAGCTTATCACACCAGTAGAACCATCTGTCAGGTTCTACCTTGATATGCTTGCGGATCATATTGAAGCCCATCTCTTTAGTGATCTCAATATCGTATTTCATAGCTTCATCAGAAGGTGGGGTATGTAGCCCATCGGGCCACCAGCCCTGATCGAGTGTGCCATAGTGGAACAGCGGCTGATTATTGAGGTGCATAACCAGCTTGCCGTTCTTGTCAGGTCCCAGGCTTATCTTACGCATGCCGAAATAGCTTCCGACCTCTTCGATGATAGCATTATTATTGTCGCCATCGATGAGGGTTAGCCTGAGATCGTAGAGGAAGGGGGTATCAGGTGACCAGAGTTTTGGTTCGGCAATATTGATCGTAACTGGTCTGTCGCCTCTGACCTGCCCCTGGGCCACCTGCTTATCGCCTTCAAAGATGCTGAGTTTGACCTGATAGTTTTTGGCGAATGCTTCTTTGAGCATTGGGCAGATAGTAACAGAGCTGCTGTCAATATCAGGCGTTATTTTGAGCTCCTTGATATATGTAGTTTGCGGCACGGCCTCAAGCCAGACCGTCTGCCAGATACCGCTGACGGGCGTGTACCAGATGCCTTCCTGGGGGAAGCGCTGCTTGCCGCGCGCCTGCGGGCCAAATGAGGTTGGGTCAGAGACTGCCACGCTGATCTCTTGTGAGCCGGATTCTTTGAGATAGCCGGTGATGTCAAAGCTGAAGCGGTCGAAACCGCCTTTATGTGAGCCGACAAAGGCGTTATTGACCCATACGGCGGTTTCCCAGTCAACGGCATCAAAGTTTAGTATGACATTATTGCCGGTCCAGTTGGCGGGAATGGTAAAGGATCTCTGATACCAGAGTCTGTCTTCCGGCATGAGTTGTTTCTTTATGCCCGAGAGAGCAGATTCAACGCAGAAGGGCACGAGTATCTTGCCCTGATATTGCTGTGGTGCCGGCGAGGTAATGGGAGTTATGGCATAATTCCAGAGGCCGTTAAGGTTGAGCCAGTTATCGCGAACGAGTTGGGGGCGTGGGTATTCCTGCCAGACAGCGGCAGGGTCGAGGTTTTCGCCCCATTTGGTCATGATCGGATTATCGGCCGGCTGCCATTGGGCCATTACAGCTGCGGGGAGCATTGCCAGAAAGAAAAGAGCTAATCTTTTGTACATTTGAGTCTCCTGTAAAGGTTAATAAAGCGAACATATTCCTTGGTGAAAATTATAGTCATTTAATCCAGACTGGCAATGAATATCAAGCCGGCTGCCAGTAGCGATCAGCCACAAAAAGGCCCGGCCAAAAGAGTAAAGTGCAATGTTGTATTGCGATAGTGAAACTTGTATGGTAATGTGCAATGAAATGTCAACTTGTAACAAGGGCCCTTACGCCGGGCGGGCGGGATCGCCGCTGAAGACAGCGGCGAGGGGGTATTTGAGTTGAGACTGTAAGAGTACAGGCTTTCAGCCTGCTTGAATTTAGTAATGTAAGAGCTTGTATTTAGCTCCCTGAAGGGCTTGTTGCCCAAAGGTAGCACAAGCATTCCCGAAGCCAGTTCGGGACTTGCAGCCTTGCTTGTGATTCTTATTGTTGCATTGCTAGTTATGTTGAGCATATTGGCATAATGGTTATGCGAAAAACAGTATGTTTCTTCTGGGCAACACTCCCTGAAGGGCGTACTCTTACAGTGAAGGGCGTGAGTAATAATGATTCGCCCGTGCGGGTGCTTACGCCGCACGGGCGGGACTTGCCAGTGGCGACTGTTGAGGTACACCAAAATCCCGAACCTGCTTCGCAATTCTTCAAGCTATGATCGCGGCGAATACCTTACGCTTTTGCCGTTACTGTCCTCGGGTTCAGTCTAATATCGACTGGCGGGCGAAGCTGCTGAATAATTGGAGCCAGAGCAAATCAAGCAGATACGCCTGAACACTCACACAGGAAGACCACTTGCATCTGACAGCTTAATGAGTAAAATAGAAAAGGTGTTGAATAAAAGACTAAGACCGCTGCCGGTGGGCAGGCCGAGGAATGAATGATAATAAAAGGAAGTGCTGATGTGGAAATTAGGTGGCTGTCCCCGTTTTTCCCTTTAATTGGTGATATGTTTATGTTTAAGATACTCGCAATAACGACTATTGTTTTAGTAACAATTTCTAACTTAGATTTTATGATATTTGTTATTCAATATATTTTTGGAATCGAAAGTGAGATGTATTTTTTTGAACAGAAATTTAACATTGTGGAAGCGTTCTTCTGGATGGCGATGTCTTGGATTGCTGTTCTGTATTCATACAAGAAATCAGACTGGTATATGCTTTCTTTGTCTTGGGTATTATTTTTGTTTGGATTTTCAGATGTAATTGAAAGTCAGACAGGAGCATGGTGGGAGCCGTGGTGGCTGCTGGTTTGGAAAGCCTGCTGCATAATCAGCATTTCTGCTTTATTCTGGCTTATCATGAAAAAGAGAAAGCAGATAAAAACAGAGGCTGTTTGTGAAGAAGGTAATGGAGACAAATAAGGCAAGGCGATTTTTTTGTCGAATTGATTAATGGGGAGGATTTCTGTAGGTAAAGTTCTGGGTATGGACCTGACCATTGTTTTCTTTTTAGTCGCGAACGCTTAGCTTATTTCAGTTGAAAAAAAAGTCGCCCGCCGGGGTGGCCGGGGGCGACTTTGTGGGGAATGTTATTATAGGCCCGGGTTATTTGGCCGGTTCATAGACCGGGGCGTGTAGAGCCTTCATTTTGTCGGGGTCAAATTTAATGACTTTACGGTCATAGGTCATGAGCCCGTTGATCTCGCCTTCGACATCGGTGGTCTGAGTATAGACAGCGGCTGACAGGCCGTTGTCTTTCATTTTAACGATCTGGTCGAATTTGAAGGTATAATCATTGAGCAGTTTGATGAAGTCTTCGGACTGCTGATAGCCCCAGTTTCTGTCTTTGTCAGTGGTCCAGAGGTGGTCTTTGACCGCGTATCCGATACCGCCGTATTCGCCGACGACTGAGACGCGGTCAGTGAAGTATTCTGGTTCCTGAACTTTGACATCGTAAGTGTGAATGTCATGGACATCGCCGCAAGGTCTGAGCGTCCAGCCGCTGACAGAGTTAACCAGTCTGGTGCCATCGAGTCCTTTAACGGCATCGGTAATGCGGAAGGTGTCATACTGGCCCCAGCCTTCGTTGAATACTACCCACATTATGATGGAGGGATAGTTGTAATGGTTGTCGATCATGCGTCTGAGCTCCCATTCAAACTGGGCGGTAGTCTCAGATCTCTTTTGCAGGTCCGGGTCATTATGCCATATCTGCTGGGGGTGGTGCGGGTTGTGGACAATAGTCCTGTCTTCATGCTTAGGTATGAGGAGCATACCAGAGGGCATGTCCTGCCAGACGAGCATACCGAGCTTATCGCACCAATAGAACCATCTGTCAGGCTCAACCTTAATGTGCTTGCGGATCATATTGAAGCCCATCTGTTTGGTTATTTCGATATCATAACGCATAGCTTCATCAGAAGGAGGTGTGAGCAGTCCATCAGGCCACCAGCCCTGATCGAGAGTGCCATAATGGAAGAGCGGCTTATTATTGAGGTGCATAACGAGCTTGCCCTTGCTGTTGGGGCCCATGCTGATCTTGCGCATGCCGAAATAGCTGTCGATCTGTTCGATAGCGGTATCGTTATTATCTGCATCAATGAGAGTAAGTTTGAGGTCGTAGAGGAAGGGGCTGTCTGGTGACCAGAGTTTGGGCTGGTCAATGTTGATGGTAACGGGTTTGTCGCCACGAACCTGGGCCTGGGCTACTTCTTTACCGCTATCGAGAACGCTGATCTTGACCTGATAGTTTTTGGCAAAGGCAGCTTTGAGCATAGGGGTAACGGTAACTGTTTTCTGGTCGATATCCGGAGTTATTTTAAGTTCCTTAATATAGGTTTGGCGGGGAACGGCTTCAAGCCATACTGTCTGCCAGATACCACTGACGGGAGTGTACCATATACCTTCAGGCGGGAATTTCTGTTTGCCGCGAGCCTGAGGGCCAAAGGAGGTAGGGTCAGCTACAGCGACGATGAGCTCTTGTGTGTCAGAGTCATTGAGATATCCGGTAATATCAAAGCTGAAGCGGTCGAAGCATCCTTTATGCGAGCCGACGAGGACATTATTGACCCAGACAGTAGTGTCCCAGTCAACAGCATCGAAGTTCAGAATTACATCTTTGCCAGACCAGTTGGCGGGAATGGTAAAAGATCTCTGGTACCAGAGTTTGTCTTCGGGCATAAGGTTTTTCTTTACGCCGGAGAGGGCTGATTCCAGACTGAAAGGTACGAGTATTTTGCCTTCATATTGCTGTGGTGCCGGCGAGGTAATGGGGGTAATGGCATAATTCCAGAGGCCATTGAGGTTGAGCCAGTTATCGCGAACGAGTTGGGGGCGTGGGTATTCCTGCCAGACGGCGGCAGGGTCGAGGTTTTCGCCCCATTTGGTCATGATCGGATTGTCGGCTGGCTGCCATTGTGCCTGAACGGCGGCGGGTAGCAGGGCCATAAGAAAAAGGGCTAATTTTTTGTACATTTGAGGTCTCCTGTTAAAGGGGTTATAAAACACATATCACAGGAGATTATAGCTATTTAGCAGAGAGAGACAATGATTAATGGTCTGTTCTGGCGTGATTGATTATAGTTTTTTGTCAATGCTGGTTGCAGAAAGTGCAATGGTATAGGAGTAAAGTGAAAAAAGGTTTGGGCCGGTCTATGCTCAGAGTAGGTAGTAAAGGACTGATATTCAGTTAATAACAGAGTATTTGCTGTATGAATGTTGTTATGTTAAACTTACTGTTAAATTTTATTTTACTATTATTTTAGTGCAATGACAGAAAGTTAAATGTTCATTCGCGAGTGAGTCTGTTAAAAGGTGGAATGTTGTATGCAATAGGTCTGACGAGAATAGAGACAACCTGCATAGTTGGTGTTTCATGTTTAATACTGAGTTTTCTGCGAAGTCGGTGTGGGATAAGGAAAAGAACAGCAGTGATGATATAGAGGAGGTCGTAGTCAGAGAAGTTCAAGCCGGGCAGAGAAATATTGAGGTCTTTAGCCAGGTAGAGTATAGCAGCACCGCCAAAGGGAGCAATTCCCCAGATGACAAAAGAGATATTATTGATAATGGATAGATGGCTGGGTTTTTCTGCTGGCATCTCGGCATGAAGGTATCGAGATTGTGCCAGGTAGTTACCACCGTTAAAGATGCTATGGCTGAAGTGGAGGATGTAAACGAGTACGACAGAGAATAAAGAGTTTCCAACGAAGATCCAGGCGAAAGTGACAATAGACATGGCAATATGACTGAGTCCGAAGATGAAGCGATTGCCGTATCGGTCTGCAAGTCTGCCCCAGGTTCTCAGAGAGATTATACCTCCGACATTGATCATGGCCACAGCGCCGAGAATGACGCCATCGCTATAGCCGAAGTCTTTGAGCATTTTGATCTTGAAGCTCTCGCACAGGGTAAGTGGTACGGCATAACTTACCAGATACCAGAACATAGGTCTTACGGTTTTGTCGGCACAGAAGTCTTTGAGCATAGCCCATGAGGAGGAGACCTGATCTTTGGGTTTGACGGGCATAGTTTCTTCGACGAAATAGAAGCTGACCGCCCTGCCGATATAATAAATAATTCCTATGAGAAAGACGATGCTGAACTGATGCCATTGAGCTTCTTTGCCGAGATAGAGAGAGACGGCAATGACCATGATAAGGTTTGAGATTTGCCATGAGGTTCTGAAGCTGCCCAGGAATCTGCCGCTAAGTCTGCGTGGGATATTGTCCTGCAGGAGCGGGAACCAACCTGGTATCCCCATAGCATTGGCTATGCTCATTAGCCCGATACTGAGAATGATGAGCCAGATACAGACATTGTCAGTCCAGATACCGGCGTATTTGGGGACAAGCATAATAGGCAGAATCATGAAAACCCCAAGAGAGTAACCAAAGGTGAGGATTGATTTTTTCCCCTTGTATTCGGCGATGGGCAGGGTGATCAGGCCAAAGACCAGCGGGGCCAGCCAGGCGAACTGCATAATACTGAGATGGATTTCGTCACCACCGAGTTTAATGACAGCGAGCGAGAGAATAGAAGGCGAGATACACGCGCTGCCAGCCATACCGAAGATGGCCGAGTAGTATATGGCCTTTATGCTGCGGCGGTGAAGAGTTCGTGGTAATTTAATTCTGGGTGATCTGGTCATTGTTATTTAAGAGCGGCTTTGTGAATGACATTATAGGAAGCACCCTCATTTTCGAGAACGCTCTGGAAAATGGTGAGATGTTCAACTGCTTGAGTGCCAAACGGCAGGGTGTGGAGGTTAGTGACGACCTCAGATACTTTTCTGCCGGTCTCAGCGAGTTTAATTCGTGCCAGGGTGGTGTGCGGGTTAAACTTCTTTTCTTCGGCATTGAATCTGAGTTCATGGAGCTGCTCTTCGAGAGAGTTATAAAGGGATTTAACCGGTTCAATACCAGCCGTAAGGCCGGCCCAGATAACTCTGGCCGCCCCGGCGGTCGGAAAAGTACCAACGGACCCGAGCTCAATATCAAAGGACTGATGCGACTGGGCAGCCCTGTCACAAGCCCGGCAAACATCCATGATCATGCTATCGTCCACATCTCCGAGGAATTTCATGGTAAGGTGGTAGTTGTCTGGTTTGACCCATTTTAGCCCCTTTTCAAAACCCCACAGTTTGGTCTGCAGTTGTTTTCTGAGGGCTCCCAGGTGCTGGCAGATGATCTCGTCGAGTTCGATAGCAATAAAACATCTCATGGACACTGTTGTTTTTCCTTATGTGGCAAGTATTTACAGTTATAGATAATTGACTTTGCGGTTACCGTTTTCAAGTTGCATGAGAGTATATATTAACTAAATAGGAAGAAATGGGAATAAAAAAAAGGCAGTCTATATTATAAGACTGCCCTTTAAGGTTGTATCATCCCTGACGATTAAAGTATTGCTTCTTCCTCGAAGAACTTATCAAAGGCCAAAGAGAGTTTGCTGTCGATATCATAGGATCCATCAGCGAGCTGTTTGCGAAGCTGATCGACCTTGTCTTGTCTGATATCTGGCAACTCAGATATTTTGCTGAGTATCATAGCCCGCTGTGAGATCTCGACCTGATCATTGTCATTACCGCTGTTATAGCTGGTCTTAGACTGTTGTTCCTGGTATCTCTGAACGCTGTCGAGCTTGTTCATAGACGGGATCGTTGTTAAATTACCGCTGATTCTACTGATGTTGTTCATGACTTACTCCGTAATGTCTGATCTGAATAACACTTACCCACAAGGCCGCCTCCACAGCCACAATATATAGTGTCAGTCTGAGTCTTCTGCTAACTAACTGACAGAGAATATATCGGAGTGTATAGTAAAAAAACTTGAGAAATAATTTGGGATAAAAAACTATTTTCTGTATTGAAAACAGCGGTTACAGGCGTTAAAGTTTGCCTATATTAACGATTGTACAGCGTTTATGGTTTATCTATTTTTACAATAATAGTGATTGTAGAGTTCGGAAAGCGGTGCAGGGAAAAGGTGATGGGCCACAACATATTGTGTTTTAATAAGTTGTGGGAAGTGTGTTGAAATTATGTGGAAAACATGTGAGGAAATGGTGAAAATATAAAATAAGTTGAAATAAAAAGGATATTATAGGTCTGAGTAAAAAAAAACGGTTTAAGCTACAGATATCAGAGTAGCTTAAACCGTCTATAGGTTGTGAAAGATTCGAGCTTAGACAGGTTCGAATTCATCTACGCCAGCGCCGCATTCTGGGCAGGTCCAGTCTTCAGGGAGGTTTTCAAAGGGAGTACCAGGTTCGATGTCGCCATCTGGGTCACCTGTTGCCGGGTCGTAGATATAGCCGCATAATACGCATCTGTACTTTTCCATAGTTATGTTCCTCAGTAAGAGTGTCAAAATAAACAAGTAAAAACCATTTTACCAAAGTAGCGTTCAGGTAATTATTAACCGATTAAGGTTGAATTATCAAATAAGAATCCTGTTTTTTTGGAAAAAAAGTATGATATTACTCATTCTTCCAGGTAAGGTCAGGTCCCAGTTGGGTGTTATCGGTGAGGCAAAAAGCTGGTAAGGGTTCAGGGGAGGTGTTATAATCTGTATATATGAAGCAGAATCGGATAATAGGATTATTATTAATAGCGGTAAGTGCGCTGACCCTGAGTTATTGCAGTACAGGCGGAGTAGATGCCTTTGGTATATTTGCAACATTTATGGGCTTCATCGGGGCATTTTCTAATGTAAATCTGAAGATGCGTCAGTCGCGTAAGTTGATCTCGCTGTTATTGATAGCGTTATTATTTGCGATATATTATCGTAGCGGTCATCAGGGTCAGAGCTATAGTGACCCTGCCTCAGTGAGGGAGCAGTGGATGATGATAGCGCGATATTTTATATTTATCAGTATATTTTACCTTTTTGTAAACCGTAAAGAGTATTTATCTCCTACGATCATAGTTTTTTTGTCGATATCGGTATTGATCTCACCGCGGGTAATGGAGGAAATGGATTCACAGGCGGTGATATATTCGATGTTGTATGTGGTTGCAACGGCATTGTTCTGTAATTCCGGTCAGTTATTGAGTGTAAGCCGGTTCAGTGGCCTGCGATTGAAGTATGGATTGTTTTTTTCGATACTGGCGATATCGGTAGTTCTGGGATATTATGGCGGTACTCAACTGTCGAGTTATAATGATGACATAGCGAATTACCTGATGCGTATTCACCCGGCACCACATTTGTTTACTGGTCGCGGGGGTAGCGGGCGTGGTGATTCCGAGGTAGCGATAGAAGATATAACTCGTTTGGGCAGTGTGACGATGATGCGTGGCGCGAAATCGCGAACGATGGTAGTACGAGTGTTTTCAGATTTTAATCCTGAGTATTTGCGAAGTCAGGTATATGAGACCTGGGATTCTGGCAGTTGGCAGGCGGAGCTTGAGGGTGAGGGCGATAGTGTAAGCTTGTATCCGCTGGATAGCGGTTATCCGAGCTGGCCGTATGAGTCTCGTGAGAATGATAATATATTTCGGCTGGAGTTTTACCCCGATTCGATAGGCGTCGATAGTGATGGTTATAATTTTTATGATATCTGGCCAGTTCCGGCGTATGAGATGGTATATTTGCCGACGGATACACGATATGTGCAGATAACCTCACAGCAGTTAGCGATCTACAAGTCACATGTAGTTGATTATGTAACTGATCATACCCAGGGTGCGAACTATCAGGCGGCGGTGCCGCATCGCCCTGGTCGCTGGCGCCTGGGCATTGAGGAGCTGTCTCGTTATAAACAGTTGCCTGATGGCTGGCTGGACAGGTCGATCGAGAGTTTGCGAGATAGTATTATGTCGCGATATAAGACGACCAGTGAGAAGATCAATGCCTTGAAGTGGTATTTTCTGGGTAACTATGGCTATAGTTTAAGACCAGAGTTTCCCGAAGGAGAGCAGGAGCTGGTAAAGTATTTTCTGCTGAATAAGGTAGATTCGTATTGTGAGTATTTTGCGACGGGAACGGTATTGCTATTGCGGTCAGCGGGGATACCGGCGCGATATGTGGTTGGCTATTATGTGACGGAGCGAGATACAATAACAGATTGCTGGGTAGCTCGTCAGCGAGATGCGCATGCGTGGGCGGAGGCCTGGGATGAAGCAGAGGGTCGTTGGGTTGTGGTAGAGAGTACACCTGGCTCTGGTATGCCTGAGGTTGCAGGCGAGATATCGTTATTGAGTAATTATATAGATTATTTTAAGTTTAAGATGCAGGAGATCCGGGTGGCGTTGGGAGTTCGCGGTCTGACGGGTTTGCGTGTATGGCTGTCGGATGGTTTATATAATTTTGTACAATGGCTGGTGACGACAGTTCCAGGCTTTATTGTTCTGGCTTTTTTTGGCGTGTTGTTATTAATGCGTTCTGGCCGTCGGATATCGGCATATCGCAATCGAGCATCGTTGCCGGCGTATATAAAGATGTTGAATCATCAGTTAGCAGCGATGGACCGGCGTATGTCGCGTATGGGATTGCGTCGGGGCAGTGATGAGACGGTTCGTCAGTTTGCCTATCGAATAGAAACCAGTGTTGATTTTAAGAAGGCCGAGAAGAAAAAGGAGATAGTGTCCTGGTATCTGGATTATGAACGAAGGAGATATTGTTGTCAGTCTGTCAGAGTTGATGGTAAGTAGCGTAAAAGAGGCATAAGGAGCAGGTATTATGAGCGATCAAGATAAGAATAAACAGGTAATAAAGGGCTATGTAATAGAAGATGTTCCCGATACCCCGATGTATGCTAATCGCAGGCAGTCGTGTGAGAATTCCTGGATATACCCGGCCCAGGGCAGTAATTTATCTCAAGAGGTTATGGTTCGCGAAGGTAATATAATATTCAGTTGCGTATGTGGTAAGCGGGTTAAGATACCGGTTTCATTTGCTGGCAGTAAGGGCAAATGCCCGGAGTGTGGTAAGGTGATCAACATACCGCGGCTGTCAGTTTAAGGTCGTTGTCTGGCGGTGATTTGGGTTGGTGTCTGTTTTCAGGTAGAGGTAGTAACGGGGATCTTTACGGTAAAGGAAGCTCCCTGTCCGGCGACGCTGTTAAATGAGATCGTGCCATTATGTCGTTTGATGATACGGTTGACGATGTCAAGTCCAAGTCCGGTACCCATGCCGGCTGGCTTGGTAGTGAAAAGCGGCGTGAATATTTTATCTTTGATCTCATCTGGTATGCCGGTGCCGCTGTCGGTAATAGTGACTTCGATCATATTATCTTTGTGGTCAAGCGAGATGCGGAGAATGCCTTTTCCTTCCATGGCCTGAACGGCGTTATGAATAAGATTGGTCCAAACCTGGTTAAGTTCACCGGGGAAGCAGGCTATGTCTGGCGTGTCTTTGAAATTCAGTAAGAGTTCGACGCCATGTTTGAGTTTGTTGGCGTAGAGAGTGATCGCGGTTTCGAGCGAGTGTTTTATGTTAGCAAGCTGTTTCCTTTCAGACTCGTTGGAGTGTGCGTATTCTCGCAGGGCAAAGACGATACGGGATGATTGGTTAATGGCTTGGTTTATGACGCGGGTAGCCTGGAAGATATAGGTTATTTTCTGTATGCTTTCGAGATATTTGTCGCTGTCTTTATTGTTGAACAGAGGTAAGAATTGTTCGTAGCAGTCAGTGAGCCCGGCATTGACTATGAACTGTGCGAGGTAGTCCAGATCTATGGAGGCTTTGCCTTTGAGTTCCTGTGCAATGGTCATGCGGAGCTGTCGCTGCTGACGGGTAGAAATGACCGACTCTTCGTGTATCATTATGTAATGAAGCAGACGGTGAGTTAGTTCTACATTAGAGGCGAAGATATGTGTCATTTCATGAAGAGCGAAGGTTATATCTTCAAAGTTGTCTCTGATAGCGGTATTGGAAGATGCTATAGCTCCCAGAGGTGAATTTATTTCATGGGCGACCCCCGCGGCAAGTTGTCCGATAGAGGCTAGTTTTTCCGACTGGACAAGATGTTCGTGTGTGTCTCTGAGCTGAGCTTCGGTAAGTTTCTGTTCTTCGATAATTTTATTTAGCTGCTGGTTGGCCTGGGCAAGTTTTCTGGTCTGGCGTTCCACTTCATTTCTGAGAGTTTCGTTGTAGTTATTGATGATCTGATGATTCTTTTTGCTTTCGGCGATGAATCGGGCTTGCTGGATATTTTGGTAGGCTGAATCGGAAAGCTGTTTAGCCAGGAGGTATAGTGTCTGGGAAATGGTCTGGAATTTTTCAAAAGACATTTGAGTAACTTCGGAGAAGGCAGAGATAGTTTCGTCAACATCGGCGCCGATCTGACGAGCATAAGCGGCTATTTTTTCTTCGCTCTGGCTTTGGTCTCTAACCTGTCCGATAAGCCAGTTGGCAATATGTTTTCCACCGACGGTAATACTGGCACCAGCGTCCCAGAGCCCACCACTGAGACATGGCTGAATAGTAGGTCCATCGGAACATACTCGCCCGAGAGCGGCATCTGATTTATGGCAGTTGGCACAGCCTTTTTCGGTTTTTCGGATTATGTCGTTGCAAAGCCGGCAGAAGTTACTGGGCTTAGTTATTGGATTACCGTCAATGTCGGTGATAATGGAAGCAACCCCGGTAGAGCTGGCGAAATGGTCCTGGATCTTTTGGATATCATCGAGATTGAACAGATCGTGAAAAGAGATATTTCCGATGTTTTCGAGGGGCTGGGTAAGAGCGAGTATCCTTTTTTCGAGAGCAGCCGCCAGTGCTTTCTGTTTGGATATGTCGGTAGCGGCAAAGGTTATACCTTTGTCGGGATCGTTCTGGTCGAGGAAAGAGGATGTAAGAAGGATGTCGATCAGGTCGCCATTTTTGCATTTGAAGATGGTTTCGGTTGACCCCTGTCCGAATTTTTCAATTTGGGTGTAGAGGTCAAAGCCGATACGGTCATATTCCTGGTCATCGGGATAAAGTATGCGGGTTGACTGAAAGGCAAGTTCATCGGTTTCGTATTTGAGCATTTTTAGCAGGGTGTCGTTGGCATACTGTATAATTCTGTTTTTGGAAACGCCCAGTCCGCAGGGTACGGTTCTGATAATGCTCTGTATCTGTCCCTGGCTGGAATAGAGTTCCATTTGAGTTCTTTTAAGTTCTGAAATATTTCGGCATGAGCAAAAGATCCTGGTGTTAGAGTCGCTGGTTAGAAGTAGGGCATTGACCTGTGTGTACAGAGTCTCGCCGGAGGCGGTGGTGTGTATGGTCTGGAAAGAGTTTTTTTTCAGTTCGGCTATAGTGTTAATGTGTTTGGTGATCTCCTGCTGGCTCGTCTGGAGGTCGATCTGGTTAATGTTCATGCCGATGAATTGTTTTTTGCTATAGCCATAGCGATAGCAGGCTTCCTGATTGACTTCGAGAATATTTCCTTCAAGGTCAATAATGAACAGGGCATCGTTGGAATTTTCAAAAAGGAATCTGTATTTGTCTCGATCGTTTACGATAAAGTTGAATTTTTCGACATAATTTCTATCGAAAACGGACTTTGTATCGTTATTTGTTGTGCCAGAATTTTGTGACGGGGTAGTCATAAAAGCTTCAATCTGATAAATATACTGAAAACAAATATATTACAGGACCATTCTAGTCGCAGGTCCGCTACCTGTTATAATGTATATATCGGCAGATAAGATAATTAGCTTAAGCCAGGTAATTAATGTTAAGCACTGAATAGCGGTAAAATAAGGATTTTACTGGACTGATTGTTATAAGGTTTGTTAGAATGGGGGTTTAGGTATAGTTTTTAGATGGTTGCAGTTATCTGTGGTCATCAGTTTAAGCGATAAGAGAGGTATATAATGTCATTATTGATAACCGGGTCAATCGGAATAGATACGGTCAAGACACCATTTGGCACCGCGAGTGAGTGTCTGGGCGGGTCAGTGGTATATTGTTCTATGGCGGCGAGTTTTTTTTCGCCTGTTCGCTTTATGGGAGTAGTAGGAGCAGATTGCCCGTTTGATCTTCATAAGACATTTGCCGGTCGTCCGGTAGATCTCAAGGGTCTGGAAGTAAGGAGCGGTTCCAAGACATTCCGCTGGTCTGGCAGTTATGCCGGGGATATGAATCAGGCCAACACAGATGCGGTGGAGTTGAATGTATTGGCGGAAGAACCACCAATAATGCCGGAAGAGTATAAGGATAGTGAGTTTGTCTTTCTGGCCAATACTAACCCGGCCTTACAAGTTGCGATGATCGATAAGCTCAGTTCTCCCAAGCTGATAGTAGCAGATACGATGAATTTATGGATAGAGCATACTCGTGCCGACCTGATGAACATGCTGACAAAGATAAATGGCCTGGTATTGAATGAGGGCGAGGCACGCATGCTGACAGGAAATTATAATCTGGTGGCTGCGGGTGGTGAGATATTGGAGCTGGGCCCTGATTTTGTGGTAATAAAGAAAGGTGAGCATGGCAGCTTGCTGTTGACCAAAGAAGGTCGTAAGTTTGTGCTTCCTGCGTATCACACAGCCAGTGTTGTTGATCCTACAGGAGCGGGTGATAGTTTTGCTGGTGGTATGATGGGTTATCTGGCTGGAATAGGTAAAACGGATTTTGAAAGTTTGAAGATGTCGATAGTGTATGGAACCTGTGCGGCATCTTTAGCGATCGAGGATTTCTCCCTGGGACGCTGGCAGACAGCGACGAAAGCAGATATAGAAAATCGTCGGGGAGAGCTCAAGAGTATGATGAGTTTTTAGTGTTTAAGTTGTTATCTGGTAATAATTTATAAGGTAATAGAGAATCCGTAATCAAATGAAGCTCTCAGAAAAAACAGGTAAAATAATAGTCAGGTGTCCCAACTGGGTAGGCGATATAGTTATGGCGACGCCGGTTTTTGAGGCTTTGCGCAGGTCGTATCCAGATGCAGAGATAATGGCCCTGGTGCGTAGTTATGCCTGTGATGTATTAGATGGATCTCCCTGGTTTGACCGTGTGGTGGGTGTAGATGACAAGAGTGCATCGGGTCGGTCGGCCCAGATAAAGGAGGTACGAGAATTTGGGGCTGATGCTGCGATTGTTTTGCCCAATAGCTGGAGTTCGTTGCTGCCGATCTGGCGTGGCGGGTGTCGCAATATTTATGGGTATCGCCGCAACTTTAGAGGGTTGTTATTGAAGGGTGGTCCTTATCCGCCGCGTACTGGCCTGAAGATAAAGGCAGTTCCGACAACAGATTACTATGCTGAGTTGGGTAGATATCTGGGTTTGGCGATGCCGACAGAGGTTGAGCCGCGTCTGTATGTGAGTGATGAGTCTCGTGAGCGGGCAGAGTCAATATACAAGAAGTATGGAATATCAGATACAGATCTGGTAGTAGGATTGAACCCTGGTGCGAGTTTTGGTTCGAGTAAATGCTGGCCCGGTCGATATTATGCCCAGTTGGCCGAGAAGCTGGAGTGTGAATATGGCTGTCGATTGTTTATGTTCACAGCTCCGGGTGAGGAGCGAATAGCCCAGGAGATAATGGATGTCACCAAGGCGGGTGTGATCGATATGCGAAAAGAGGGTCTGAACCTGTCGCTATTGAAGCCGCTGGTAAGTCGTTGTGGTCTTTTGGTTACCAATGATACTGGTCCTCGTCATTATGCAGTGGCATTTGGTGTGCCGGTGGCGGTGATATTTGGATCGACGGACCCTGGTCTGACGGCGTCCAATCTGGAAAAGACAGCGACAATTCGGTTAGATATAGAGTGTTCGCCCTGTCAGGAGAAGGTATGTCCGCTGGGCCATCATAGGTGCATGGAAGATCTGACGGTAGATATGGTATTTGGTCAGGTCAGGGAATTGATGTCTGAGTGCTTAAGCCGGACGGGCGGAATCGCCGCTGAGGGCAGCGGCGGGGATAATGGCGTTGGGGGCTTGGTGTGAGTCGATTCCTGTCAGGAATCGCGGGATTTTGGTTGGAATTGGGGAGGTGCTTATGTCGCGTGGGCGGGTTTTGCCGGGGCGAAAGTGGGTGTTAAGGTGTTGTTGCGGGGGGGGCGGTTGGTCGAGTTTTATTGCTATGCAAGGGGATTTAGGGTATTATTATTGCTGACGGTATTATAGAGCCGATAAGAGGTTAAGGTAAAATTAGACTGCCGGGCGGTAGATTGCCAGGCTGAAACAGATCAAGGAATAGATCATGAAAAGCAGTATAATAAATATAATGATCGTGTTGAGTATGTCCTGCGGGCTTATCCAGGGGCAGGCGGAATCAGGGCCGATGCTGGAATCTGCTCAGGCGGAGCCAGGTCTGCAAACTGCCAGCGAGCAGGTAATGAGCGGATTTGTTTTGTCGGTTAATGGTGATGCTATGTCGTCATACGATATAATAGAGAAAACTCGTGCGCGACTGGAATTGATCGGTACTGATAATTATCGTAAGTTTTACACCCAGGCATATACGGTGATCCGTGAGGCGGTCATGGCAGATATATATGATCTGCTGATGTATCAATATTCGATGCATGATATGGAGCGAAATGAGTTTGACGATCAGATAATCGAACGGGCCAAGCTCAAGCGTAAGAAGGAGATAATCCGAGATCATGGCGGCAATGAGCCGATAACGCATGAGGAGTTGAAAAAAGCTGGTACAAGTATGGAAGCTGAGCTGGATAAATACATCCGGCGTATGATAATATCAGGCTATAAGGAAGTGTATTTTTCAGCCGATCAGTCGGTGAGCCGTTTGGAGGTTATGGACTATTATGAGAGAAATAAGGATAAATACACTAATAAGTCACGAATGCAGTTTCGGCTGATCGAGCTTGAAGACAGTTCCCGCGAGTTGGCCCAGTCTTTATTAGAGCGTTTGCAGTCGGGCGAGGATTTTGGCAAGCTGGCCGAGGAATATTCAAGTGACTGGCGTGCGAATCAGGGTGGATTGTGGAATGAGCTGGACCCGCAATCGATCAAAAAGCTGTATGTGCCGGTGGTTGAAGAGCTATTGAAGCTGTCGCCTGGTTCATTGACTCCGATAGTAGAGTCAGAGGGTAAGTTATATATTGCCCGTCTGGAGAGTTACAGTCCATCGTCGGTTAAGTTATTGTCTGAGGTTCAGGAGGATATCCGGCGTGACATACTGGAGTCGCGTTGGGTGGAATATACCGAGAAGCTCAGTGCTAAGTTATTGGAGCGGTCGGTGATCGGTGACATAGACCATTTTATAGCCGGGACTATATATACGGCGTGGAAGAAGATGGGCGGTCGAGAGGAATTAGAAGTAATAGGCGGCGAGGGTAATTGACACATGGCAAATAAGAATATATGGGCACCCTGGCGGATATCGTATTTGAAGGGTCTGGAAAAAGAAGTGAGCGGCGGCCATGATGGCGAGAGTTGTTTTTTATGCGATTACTGGCATGCCGGTGAGAGTAATGATCGCAAGAATCTGCTTTTGCATCGTGGAAAAAGGGCGATGGTAGTAATGAATGGTTATCCGTATAGCGCGGGTCATTTATTGATAGCCCCGGTTGAGCATCTGGGTGATCTGTCGCTGGTGGACGATGAGATAATGGCCGAGATAACCAGTCTGACCCGTTATTATCAGGCGGTATTGCGTGAGGTTTTGAATCCGCATGGATTTAATATAGGTATTAATCTGGGTCGCTGTGCGGGGGCAGGTCTGCCGGGCCACATGCACCAGCATATAGTGCCGCGTTGGAATGGCGATACGAATTTTATGAGTACAGTGGGAGATACTCGTACTATCAGCCAGAGTTTAACTGAGCTGTATGATGAACTGAAGCAGGCGCAGAGCCGGATAGGCTGATGGTATGTGGGTTTCTGTCAGCAGGCAGTTATTCAGTTTTGTGTTTATCAGGTCTTGCAGATCCGGCGTAAAGCTGGTATTCGAGTAGTCGGCATTCGATATCAGCGTTGAAGAATGGTATTCTTCTTGCGGTTTTGAGCCCGACTTTTTTGGCCAGGTCCATATTTCCGGTGAAGATATATCCTTTATAGCCGGGGCAATTCTGCTTGAAGAAATCGCCAATGCGTTTGTAGGTTACTTCCAGTTCGGCAATATCGCCAAGCCGCTGGCCGTACTCCGGATTGAGCATGATAATGCCGTTGCCATCAGGGATAGCGGTTTCGGCAAAGTCGCAAACCTGAAATTCGATGAGTTTTTCAACACCGGCAGTCATAGCGTTTTTTCGGGCAGCTTCGATAGCGAGCGGGTCAATATCAGAAGCGATAATGGGAGCGGGTTTAGGTTTGCCAGAAGGTTTCTTAGCGTTCAGTCTCATATTTTGCCAGGCGTCGCTGTCGAATCCGAGCAGGTGGTTGAAGCAGAAATTGTCGCGAAGTAAGCCGGGCACTCTGCCGGTGGCAATAAGAGCGGCCTCAATGGCCAGAGTGCCGCTGCCGCACATGGGGGCAACAAAAGGTACTGAGCCATCATAGCCGCTTTCGGTTATCATAGCCCAGGCGAGATTTTCACGCAGGGGTGCTTTGTGGGGGATCCGGCGGTATCCTCGGTCAGACAGTTTCTGTCCGGAGGTGTTAAGATATAGAGCGGCTTCATTATCTTTCCAGAAGAGGTAGAGGACAATGCGGTGACGGTCAGGTCCGGAATCTGGTCTTTCGCCCCATTTATCATACATTCGGTCAACGACTGCATCTTTAATTTTTAGATTGGGATACATCAGGTTCTTGACAGTTTTGTTGTCAACCCGGCTGGTAACGCAGAAATATCCTGAGCGAGGGATAATGACATCCCAGGGAATATCTTTGACCAGGTGATATAGTTGTTCACAGCCTTTGCACTCGAAGCTGTCGAGCTGATAGAAAACATTTATAGCCGAACGGAGGTGGAGGTTAAGCAGCATGGTATCAAAGAGCGTACCTTCTACGGTAATGCCGGAGTTATGCTCATTGATGATCTCATAGCCTAATGTTTGTAGCTCGGCAGCCAGGTATTTACTCATACCCAGTCCGCAGGTGATATAAATTTCGTTGATAATGTCAAATTTCATATAGAGATAGCCAGTTGGTGCCGGGGCAGTTGCGGCTGGTTTGTAAGTTGTTATTGCAGCCAGCCTTCGAGAAAATCTTGCAGGTCGATAAGGTTAACAGTACAGTTTCTGTCAAGGTCGCCCTGGTCAAAGCAGTCACTACTATACCATGATGCTGCAATAATGGCAAGGTCAGAAATATCAACCTGGCTGTCGCGGTTAATGTCGGCGAGAGTTTCAGGTGATTTTATCTGCACGGCACTGAGAGAAGCCTGAGGGCTGGCACCGAATGTGCCCAGATTGATATTATCTCCGGCAGGGTAGATTTCGGCGGCTTTTTGTAATTCAGAACCTGAGCCGACATCGAGTGCAGGGCTGCTGGCAGAGTCATTGATCCATTTTTTGTACCAGGTATGCCAGCGGCCGGCGGCTGACCTGAGATGGTAGTCGAACTGAGCTATATTAACAAAAATTGGGTCAAAGGTATAAATGTTGTCGCTGCTGTTGCCGGGTAATATACAATGGGAGGCGGAGATATTGTCGTCGTTGAGCGGGTAAATATTGTAGATATTATTATTCCAGAGAATGGAGTTATTCAGTTCGATATTATTGAAATTATCTTCAAGCAGAATGCCGCCGCACTGGATGGCGGTTGAGTCAATAGCGGCCTTGGTATCATTGGCTGTGTTGTGTGCGATAGTGCAGTTGGAGATATTAACATTGTAGCAGTTTTGAGTAAGCCAGATAGCTCCGCCGCGTTTGCGATTAGCAGTATTATTGGTTATGAGGCAGTGTTCGAGGTTGATATTGCCGCAACCGATCAGAGCGATAGCACCACCGCAATCAGCAGTGTTGTGGATAAGGTTAACCCAGCGGAGAGTGAGTGAGTCGTTATTGACGCTGAATATGCCGCCGCCGACTTTCATTTTATTATCAGCTTCGTTGGCATAATAGTTGAAGGTTCTTTCCCGGCCTACACCATCCATAATAGTTATGCCTTCGAGGGTGATGTTATGGGCTTGCATTTCGCTGAGAGTGATTGCAGGCGAGCTGTGAGCGTTTATGTCGCCGTCTTCAGTATCGACAATACCAGCCTGAATAATGGTTCTGTGCATAGCAAGATGAGCCGGTGACATGGCGCTTTTAATGGTGAGCCCATCGGTGGCAATGGTTATGATTTCATTATAAAGCCCGGGTTGCAGGGTGATAGTGTCGTAGGGTGAGGCATCAATTACAGCGTCCTGGATAGTGTAATAGTATTGTCCGTTATTAAGATTATGAACTGGTCTGGTCTTGTGGTAATCGGCTACCATGTTCACTGTTTCATAGGCTCCGATATCGTAGTTGAAATTGGAGTGGTTGCTGCCAAAGATAGAGCGAGTGCCAAGATCGGCCAGCTCGTAGGGAGCGGTGACATCTGGTTTAGCGGCATTGAAGCAGGGTGAGTATGCGCTGATGCGGTAGTCGAGATCGGCAGGGGCAAGGAACTGTGGGTCGAGGTTGAAATTATTATCGCCATCATAGCCATCGGAAATGCAGCAATAGTCAACGACGAACTTTTTCTCAGAGTCGGAATTAGTAATATGTAACTGGCTGGGAGAGTTATTGGTAATGATAGAGCTGGTGATAGTTGTATTGGCAATAGCCTGGCTGGTCAGGACAGCGGCTCCGGGGTTATCAGATTGATTGTCAGAGATTGTGCAGAAGCTGATATCGAGTTTTGATTTATTGTTGGCAATAGCACCGGCATAAGGGGCCTGGTTCTGGGCCAGCAGAGAGCTGGTGAGTGTGGCATTATTGCATCTGTGCAGAGAGAGAGCAGCGCCAGCGTTATCGGCATTGTTTTGATATATTTTAGTACGGTGTATAGTAATAGTATCGGCTTTTGCCAGATAGATCCCGCCACCATCATAAGCCTGGTTATTTCTGATGATACATTGGTCAATGAAGATATTATTGTTTTTGCGGGAGCATATTGCCCCGCCTTTGAATTTGCCATCTGTGTCAAGGCTGCCGATGCCGCCGGTTAGGGTAAGGCCGGAAATGGTAGTGTTATTGGCCTGGCCGTAGGCAAGGGTTATGGCAGCTCCATAGTAGGAGGGGTTATTAGGGTCACCATTTTCAAAAGGGCCGGAGGTGTCAGAGATGTTATGTATACTGCCATCGATAATGACTTCCGAAGGGTCAAAGAGTACAGAGCCGGCGATCCGCATGTTATTGGCTTTTATGACGACATTTTCTCTGAACAGTCCTTTGGTGACCTGAAGTGTGGCCTGTAGGTTTTTTTCTGTAATATGATCGGCTGCCTGCTGGACCGAGCAGAACCAGTCAGAGCCGGCCAGGGCCAGGGCAGGGATTCTTTGCATAATACCGGCTAAAGCGGGAAATTCCCAGGGGCCGATATCTACCCGGCAATGGTCCTTGCGTTTATGCCCGTTAATGTCAACCTGGTTATCGTCCGGATCAAAATCATAATCGCCCAGATTTATGCAGATAAGGTCGGTGCTGTCTTGTCCGAGTATATAGTCATGAACGGCAGTGGAAGTGTTGCCGCTATCGTCGAGAAAAGAATTGATCTTGAAGCCAGGGTTTTTGTCGATATTGTCGTGTCCAGGCCCGGACCAGCCGCCTTCAATGTCGCAGAAGTTTATCTCGAAGGTGTCCATATCGGGTGAGAATATCTGTTGAGTACCATTGGTAGGATCAGATGGGTTATTATTCCAGATTATAGTACTGTTGATCTCGAGAAGCTCTGTGCCGGATTTGTAGATGGCATAAGGGGTATTGTCGCGGAAGAGGCAATGGCGGATAATGCCGTTGTCGGCATTGGAATTGCTGTCGAAATGCAAAGCGCCGGTGTTGGTATTACCTGTGGTGGAGGTATTATTATTATTATTAAAAACACAGTTGTAGAAGGATGGGTGACTATTAGATAGAGCCGCAACAGCGGAACCAGAGTCAGAGCAGGAGTTGTTTTTGAAGATGCAGCCGGTGAAGGCAGGTGAGCCATTTATTATGGTGACGGCGGCTCCTGAGCTGGCAGTGTTATCTTCGATGCGGCAGAAGCCGATAGTTGGTGAGGCATGATCGCATAAAATGCCACCACCGATAGTTTCGCTGCGAGCAGGGTAAAAGAAACCAGAGCCATTGGTTATTTTGAATCCGGTGAATCTGGTCTGGCTGGTAACGCCGGGGGAAAAGATAACGGCAGAGGTGTTGAGGTCGGTAGCTTCAATGATAGTGGTGTTACGAAATTCGTCATTATGTGGATTTCTGCCGGTTATGCTGATACCGTCAAGCGATTCGGTAATGATGAGGTTTTCATTGTACCTGCCGGGTGAGACGATGATCTGGTCGTTGGCAGTAGTCTGTTGCAGGGCATCGGCAAGAGACCAGTACCAGTAATCATTTATGGTGCTGTAAACCGTACCGGAGTTGCCAGCTATGCTGCTGACATATTCGTCGAAGCCAATATCGACAGCCGAACCGACAAATCGCGGGTCACCGTCAATGTCCTGGCTGTCGGAGGATGGTGGGCAGTAATTCGGGTCGCCGGCGTCAATGGCGGGTGAGAGATCGCCCAGATGCCAGGCGAGTTGAGGATTTGTGACATAGGGTTCAGTCCATATCTGGTTGTTCCAACTGCCGGTCAGTTCAAATTCTGGATTGGCAGTAATGATGTTTTTGCCATAGGTATAGCCATTCTGGATAAGGCAATAGTCCACGCTAATGGCTTGGGTTTCATCAACATTTTTGGGTGGAGTGTTAATCTGGGCCAGGTCATTGTCCCATAAGATGGTGTTTTTGATAATTGAGGGCGAGGAGATGCGGGCGTAAATGCCATGATTATCATTTCCGCAAACGATAGAGTTGTACATCTCGATGGTTGATCGTTCGTCAAGGTAAACGCCGCCGCCCTGGGTGGCTTTGTTACCATTTATGAGGCAGTTATAAAATTTGAGTTTTTTAGTTGGGGCACTAATGTTATTAAGCATTACCCCACCGCCTTTGCTCCCGGCGGTATTGCCGTAAATGGCGGTGTTATAGAAAATGGCCTCAGTGTTTTGCAGGTAGATAGCTCCGCCGACGCCAGTGCTGCTGGAGGTTTTATTGGCTGTGAAAACAGAGCTGACGACATTAAGTATCTTTGGGTTTAAGGCATACAGCCCGGCCCCAATGCCGTTGGTCTGGTTGTCAGAGATAAGGCATGAGATAATGTCAGCCCGGCCGGTATTGGTCAGGAGAATCCCGGCGTAAAATGCGTTGGTGTTTGTGTTGTTGTTAATTATGCAATTCTGGAGAGTGAGTGCAGGCAGTTTGGAGTCTGATCCATAGCAGTAAACTGCCGCTCGGCCTGACTTGGAAATGGTAATACCAGATATGGTAATATTAGTGTCGTTTGGGTCGCTGGCGTCTTGCGTGATCTTAAATATATAGCTATTTGTCTGATTCTGGCCGTCTATGACAGTTTGTGACGGGGTGGCAGGGGTGCTGGAAGTGATGGTGATTGTTTTGCCTCTGATAGAGATATTACTACAGCCAGTGCCTGAGTAGGTTCCAGGGTTTAAAATGATGGTATCGCCACTGGAGGCCGAGTCGATAGCAGCCTGTAGAGAGCTGCCTGGTGACACCGTAATTGTAGCTGAATTAAGTACTTGTGAAAAAGTTGCTAGTATTATTATGGAAAGCAGGATTCTGATATTCATATAACCCATCCTTGGAAAAACCTTACAGAAATCCATTTCTTAACATTAAATCTGGATTAGAGATATAATCCTCCGGATGATATTATAAAAAAAATTAAAAAAATTTAAAGCCCGATAACTAAAATAAAAAATAATTATCGGACCAATTGGAATTATAGTTCTATTGGTTGAATTTGTTGTAAGTTATGGATTTATGACGATTAGGGAGAAAAATGGTAATGAAACACGGTAAGGTCCGATAATGTAAAAATGCACTTATCAGTATTGATATCAAAGGATTGTGCTTGATTGGCCTGCTGGCAGGGGTTATAATTTGAATATAAGTAAAGAGAGTTGTAACCGGAATAATCGTTACAGGTGTCCTAAACAAGAGATAGAGTTTTTAGAATCAGATACTAATATGAGTGATAAAATAAGACAATTTGATGTGGAGCAATTTCAGTCGGTCGAGACTGTTGATTTTAATGTTTTTCGTCGTCCCTTGCATCCGGAGTTATTTGAGATTTGCCGGAGCCAGAGATTTTACCAGGGTGATTATGAGGTAAATATCTGGGTAACTGGCTGTAGCCATGTAGTAAGTGTAACCAATGACGATCACACACTTTGCGAGAATGTTTGTCGTCATGACCAGATGTTGCCTGCGCGTGGTCTGGTCCGTCGTATGCCGTTTGTGGGCAATCGCAAGTATCAGTGTAAGTGGGCCGACCAGCAGAATATATATATGATGAGTTTTTTGGCAGAGCAGATGGGCGAGAGTGTTTACGCCAAGACGCACAATGATCTGCTGCGAGTGGCTCGCAAACGGGGCATATATGTTCCGTTCCAGAATAATGTAGCTACGAATGGTCTGTCGCCGTTCACTTTTATTGACTATGAGGCCCATTGGGAAGAATTGCACATATATGCGTTCCATGCTTTCCCAGAGCAGCGAACGATATTAAAGTCACAATCATTGTTCAGTATGAAAAAATGATGCGATGATGGTGTCTGCGGTCTTGTTAACAATGATTTAAATATTTAATTCATAAAGAGTTATTGTGCTGTTAAATAAAAAATACTTGTGAGCATTAGATAAGCCATAATGAATTCCTTTCTGATATGGTGGCCTTGTTGGTCACCATATTTTTTTTGGGGCGGCATTAGTAGTTAATGAGAGTGTAAAAGGTTATGCCGGTAGTATTAAAAGCGTTTTTTGAGCTTGACTTACCGGTCCATAGCGTGTATCTTATTCTGTCTATCGCATAACTGCGGGTGTAGCTTAGTGGTAAAGCTCCAGCCTTCCAAGCTGGCCATGTCGGTTCGATTCCGATCACCCGCTTTCTTCTATTTTGTATCTTTTTTGGTTCTTTTCCTTTATGTATCTGACGGGGTATGTTTTTATTAATAACCAACAAATTGGGGCAGGTTATGAAAAAGGCAGATAATGATATTGTTGTTACCACGGGAGATGGGACATTCTTTAGCGAGATCAGGACTTTAATCGAGCAGAGCCGCAAGCAAGTTGCTGTAGTTGTAAATTCAACTATGACAATGCTCTATTGGCAGATCGGTAAACGCATCAATGATGAGATACTCCTCAATAAGCGAGCCGAGTATGGCAAACAGATCGTTGAAACACTAAGTCGCAAGCTTACTCAGGAGTATGGTAAGGGCTGGAGTAAACGGCAGTTACATCACTGTTTGCGTTTTGCGGAGATCTTTTCCCAAGAGCAGATAGTGAACGCAGTGCGTGCACAATTAAGTTGGACTCATTTGCGACAGATAATAGGTATTGATGACCAGCTTAAACGGGATTTTTATATTGAAATGTGTCGTCTCGAGAAATGGAGTACGCGGATACTCCAAGAGCGGATCCAGTCTATGTTATATGAGCGAACGGCCATAAGTAAAAAGCCGCAGGAGACAATCAGGCAGGAGTTGCAGCAGTTAAAAGAAAGCGACATGCTCACGCCGGATAAGGTCTTTCGTGATCCATATTTTCTGGATTTTCTTGACCTTAAAGATACATATTGTGAAAAGGATCTGGAATCGGCGATCATAGCAGAGTTGCAACGGTTCATTATCGAGCTGGGAAACGATTTTGCCTTTTTAGCCCGGCAAAAACGCATTACGGTCGATGATCGTGATTACTATATTGACCTGCTATTTTATCATCGTCGCTTGCGGTCGCTGGTGGCGATCGATCTCAAGATCGGTGAATTTGATGCTGCCTACAAGGGTGAAATGGAGTTGTACCTGGGGTATCTGGAAAAGTATGAGAGTTGTGAAGGTGAAAACCCGCCAGTTGGTCTTATTCTTTGTGCCGGGAAGAATCCAGAGCATATCGAACTTCTCCAATTACACAAAAGCAATATTAAAGTGGCCGATTATTTCACTATCCTGCCCTCCCGGGAACTTCTGGCCGACCGACTGCAGAAAGCCATAGCTATCGCCCGAAACAATCTCGCCCGTATGGATATCGAGGATTGAGTTTGATTAGCCCCTGAAATTTATGATGATTTTATTTTTTTGAATATATTTATTTGACAACTCTACTGTAGTAGAGGTATATTTACTGTAGTAGTTTGATGTATTGTATAAGGATAAAAAATATGAAACAGTCGAAAAAAGAATCTGTCTGTCAGGAAAATGAGTTGTTCGACAGTGAGTGGGCGATCCTGGAGGTGGTCTGGGATAAGGAGCTTATTACTGCCCCGGAGGTTACCGAGCGGCTTACCGCGTCCAGGGGTTGGGCTTATACTACAGTTAAGACGATGATGGACCGCATGGTGAAAAAAGGGTTGCTACAAGTGGAGAAAGTTCGGAGCTTGCATTTGTATCGTTCGGCGATATCGCGGGAAGAGGCACAAAAGGGCGAGGTTATGCGTACGGTCAAGCGGGCGTTCAACGGTATGCTAACGCCCATGATGCAATTTTTGCTTCAGGAAGAAGGCATGACCGCAGCAGATTTCGAAGAATTGGAACGAATGATCAAAGCCCGAAAAAACAGGAAGTAGTTAGCCCATATTTTAGCAGGCAAAGCCTGCCTTCAGAGTCCCGGATTTATCCGGTTAATAAAGTCGTGAGCGAAGCGAACACAATAAAATTGAGGTACAAATATGAATACAGTTGAGTTTATCAATAGAATAGGTGCATGGTATGTTGACTGCGGGTTGGTCATGCTGCTTCAGTCGAGTATCCTTATTATACTACTCCTTATCGCCGACCGGGTAATGAAACAGCGGGTGCGGGCGGTGGTTCGCTATGCACTCTGGCTGCTGGTACTGGTCAAGCTGGTATTGCCAGTGGGCGTTGCTGTGCCCTGGAGTCCGTTCTATTGGCTCCAACTTCCGGAACAAACAGTTGTCGCTCCGATCGCTTCCGATATGCCCGGCAATAACATCCTATCCGGCCCGGCAATAACACAAGATAACCCTCCAGCCAAATTGAGTATTGAACCGGCGGTCATTGAGCCATCGCCAGAGCCGGTCGTTACATCTCAGGCAACGCCAGAGATAACGCCCAGCCCGGCAATAGTTGACCAGCCGGGTATCCCGGCACATGCCGGGCCGGAACTATGCTGGCAGGCTATGGTCTTTCTGGTCTGGTCGATTGTGGTATTGATATTATTTGCCCTGCTCTTACAGCGATATTGGTTCGTTCGCAGTCTCATAGCTCAGGCCGCTCCCAGTGATGACCATTGTTATGAGATATTACTCAGGGCCAAAGCCCGGCTTAATATCTCGCGCAGTGTCCGGCTCGGCATGTCGGCAAATTCGCTCAGCCCGTCTGTCTGCGGCCTGACCAGTCCGGTCATTCTCATTCCCGCTGATATGACCAGTAAACTCTCCGACAGCCAGCTAGAAGCGGTGCTGCTTCATGAACTGGTGCATATTCGCCGGGCTGACCTCTGGCTCAACCTCTGCCAGACTATCCTGCAGATCCTCTACTTCTGGCATCCGCTGCTCTGGCTGGCTAACGACCGGATCAGAACTATTCGCGAGCAGGCCGTTGATGAAGCGGTTCTGGTATCCATGCAAGACCGGGCCGACGATTACTCCGAAACCCTCATTCATGTCTCTAAACTGGCATGGTCCCGGCCTATGCTCAGCCTGCGACTCATCGGTGTGGTAGAGTCAAAGAGCGCCCTGACCGCCCGTATCCGCCACATACTCAGTCGCCCCATACCCGGCACAGCCAAAGTCGGACGCAAAGGAATACTGGCCATAATACTCGCCGCCGCCATTATATTACCCATGGCAAAAGGAGCCACCGGCAATCCGGAATTCACAATCAAAGGCAAAGTAGTTGATTCAGTAACAGGTGCCCCAATAGCCAACGCCCGAGTAGGCGATATAGAAAATTACAACAAAGGCATCTTCTCCGCCCTAACCGACGAAAAAGGAGAGTATAGCTATAAGACCTGGTATGAGGAGCACTTTATCCAAGCTAAAGCCACCAGCTACAAAACCGCAGAAAATATTCTCTTAACTAAAGTACTGGGCGGTGAGACTGAAAAGGTAATCGACTTTGAACTGGAGAAAGAAGCCACAGACGAAAGTGGATTGCAAGGCAAGCTCAAGGGTTTTGTCGAAGACTTCTTCAAGCAGAATTTCCGCGATATTACCGCCCGCAAAGATATTCAATGGGGCCAGCCGGTGGTTGGTGATGATGGTAATATCACCATTCGCTATAAATATGAAGCGACGATCTGGGATAAGGATAAAATAATAAACAATCAGGAGTTTACTTTTACCGCTGAAGGCGAGTTTGTAAAATTTAAGAATATTATTGATGCCAGAGATGCTGATTCAGTTAAGCAGTTAGTGAAGAAATTCTTCAATGAGAATTTCCGTGACATAACTGCCCGCAAAGATATTGAATGGAGCCAGCCGGTGGTTGGTGATGATGGCAATATCACAATTCGCTATAAATATGAAGCGACGATCTGGGATAAGGATAAAGTGATAAAGAATCAGGAGTTCACTTTTACTGCTGAGGGTGAGTATGTAAAGTTCAAGGATGTTGCCGCAGAAGATAGTGCTACTGCAATAAATGGTAATGAACCATTTATTGCGGATTTAGGTGACGGCGTTACTGTTGAGCTGCTGGGGGTATGCGAGAACCCCAGTGTGGGTAAGAAATGGTGGAAGCCAGATGGTTCTGAGAGTGATATTGTTAATGATAAGGTTTTTGGCAAAGGTATTGGTTCTCAGGGTGTGCCTTATGAATTTATGTATCGTGTTGATGGTTTTGGGAATGATATAGATGTGAATTATAAAGTATCTTCCATAATGGGCGGCTATGATAATGAAAGTTGCATGCTGAAGGATATTGAGCAGAATGTTATTACTGCGTACTTGAAGGAGGATGTCGAAAAAGTTACAGTGTCGATTGGTATCGCTTCTGGTCCCTGGAATACGGTTACTAATTATAGTGCAAATAATGGTCGCGGGGCACTGGGGGTTGCTGGTAATTCATTTATGTTCAGTGAAAAGTATATTAAAGATGGTAAGCTTTGTATTAATGTTACAGATTCTATGATAGAGTTTCCTCGCAGATTGACGGCAGTGGGTAAAGATGGTAAGGTGTATTATTGCGGGCAGACAGGCTCAACAACGATGAACGGTGTCCGTATGAGCGAATATAGGTATGAAGGCATTACTGAAGATGATGTAAAAGAGTTTCAGTTTCAGGTTAGGGAATATAAATGGGTTGATTTTGAGAATGTTTCTTTAAGGCCTGATGTTAAGACTGCTGTTAAAGCGGTTATACGAGAGCTGGGTTTAAAAGTATATAGCAGTTATGATGAAATCGTTGGTAAAGACGATTTTACGGTTGCCGATCTGCTGGGTATGTGGGAAATGATTGAAGATGACGGAGTGCTGGGCGGAAATGTCAAATGGTGCAATTTGGAGATCATGCCAAACGGTGAATCGCAGATGGAAGCGATGGGTGATGAGCTGCATACCTACAATGTGAAATATAAAGTCCAGGGCAAGCGGATATTAATCAGTAATACCAATGAAAATGATATGATTGGTTATCTGGATAATGGTATGCTGATTGTCGTTGTGCCGGATAATGGAGTAGTGATAAAGTTTAAGCGGAAGGTGGATGATAGTGCTGTTGACTTCAACAGTTTAGATTTCTGGCAGAAGCAGATTGCTGAATATATGGAAGCGGTGCAGACGGTGGATGGCGAGTTTGTTACTGACCGGGAAATATTTGTAAAAGGTTCAGATCAGTCAGAGCATCACAGGTATAATATCAAGTTCAAGTGGGACAGAGCCACCGGCTGGCGGGATTATACGACAGTCAGAATTGATGATAGACTTGATCCTGAAAGGATTATTGTTAATGATAAAATAAGTTGGCATATTCAGGGTAGATATGCGACTAAGAGTAAGGCTGAAGATGTATTTGAAGTGCAATATCAGCACGGTGTAATGACACAACAAAATCAGTGGTGGCCGGGCGACATGATGTTCATCTCGCCGATAGCGGAGTTGGTCGCAGCTGATTATATGCGTGTTCTGGTTGAGCAGATGAAGTGGGATTTAAAGCCTGTCGCACATAAGGTTAATGCCGAGGGTTTGCATGAGATCGATCTTTACGCAGCCGAGGTCGAAGGTAAGAAAGAACGCATGTCTATTACGGTTCAGTGGGATGACGGCTTCAAACTATTGAATCTTTTTATGCAGGTAAAAGATGAAAAGCCGATCATGTCAAATGAATGGTCGGATTATATCAAGGTTGATGGCAAGTGGTTTGCCCGGCAGGCCAAGAGTTATCAACGCAGTGGCGAAACTATGCAGATGCTGGATGAGATTGAGACGGTAGTTGCTAAGTCGGTGATATATAACCGTAGTATGGCAGTGGAAGAATTTGATTATATCCCAAAAGTTGGTATAACGGTTTCTGATCAGATTGAAGGAAAAAGCTATCTGGCCTGGCCAGACCTGGAGAAAATCAAAGCCAGTGGTGGTAAAGAGCAGATTTCTGTCAGTGGTACTGTATATCTTGACGGCAAGCCGGTTGAGAGTGTAAATATTGAAACGATGACTCTGTATGAGCAGGGGACGGATATTCATCGCACGGTATCTGCAAAAAGTGATAAGGATGGTAAGTATAGCCTTGTAGGTTTAGTGCCCGGCATGGAATATACTTTGACGGCCACATCAAAAAGTGGAATAAAGGTGAGCAATGATGTCCAGACCAGCTCAGACGGTATCGATGTTAAAGGTATTGATATTAATTTGTCCAGCGGTGAGAGTCAGAAAGGGCGAGTGTTTGACTGGCAGGGTAAGCCGGTTGCCGGTGCTGTGGTTTTGTTTTCCGGGATGAATCAGGTGACAACTGATGCTGATGGTGTTTATGAAGTGCGTGGCTTGCTTTCTGATAAAGTGTATAAAATTGAGGCCTCAGCAATTGATTCCAGTCAGTTTACTTTGAATGAATATAAACTGGTGCCCGATGGCAAAGGCGGCATAACTGATTTTGATATCAGTCTGGAGAAAGAGCATGTATTAACTGGTTATGTTGTGGACGAGAATGGTAAGGGTATAGCTAACTCGCGTATCATAGGTTTCTTTAATGGGTTCATTGGCGATTGGCAATGGAGTAATGTTTATACCGATGAAAATGGTTATTTTGAGCTGGGCAATCTTGACTCAGGCTTACAGCAGGTATCGACTATTGCCGGGAACAGATATTATGACACCGCCAATGGCCCGGTAACTATCAGGGTCGTTGCTGGCAAATATGGTCTGGATGACAAGCCCGGCAGAAAGTATGTGCCCAGTGATGTTCTGGCCAAAGTATCCAGTTGGGAAGCTGGCTATATAAGCTGGCTCCAGCGTGAAATTAGCTGTTATTATAATTCGGTAGCGATAAATGAAAAGATTACAGTTCTGACTGAGCAGGTGAAATCTGTTGATGATAAGGTTCGCCGTGAAGCACTTGTGCGACTGGGTAATATTGAGGCAATAAAAGCGGTTGATCTTTTACTGGATATTGTCAAGGCAGGCAAAGACAACGAAGATGTCCGGCTGGCAATGCGGGCACTGGGGCGGATAGGTGATGTTCGGGCAGCAGAGACGATCTGGGGTAAGCTGGGTGATAGCGATGATCTGACCGCGGCAGTGGCGCGTGTGGCTTTGATAGAAATGTTTGGTAAGGATTACGGAAGCTCTGCCGATAGCTGGAATAAGGCACTGGCAGACTATAAAACCGCCCGCAAGGGAATGGCGAGTTTTAACGGACCTGATATGCTGATGATCTCAATATTGGAAGCAATAGCTACAGGTAAACATGATGTAGCTCTGGCTGGCTGTCTGCCCGGCAGTGCAGGGGCCGAAAGATTGCGTAGCTGGCTTAGCGACCCCAAAAAAGTTGAACGCCTGAAGCAGTTGTATGAGCAGGTAGAACGTCCTGAGGATGCCGGTGGTGATGTGTTTATGTCAGATGACATGCAGTTGCAAAGGATTTTCTGGAAAGTTAAAAGCGATTGTACCATTGACGGCTTTGGTCAATTAAAGGCCGGCAAGACCAATCGCCTCTTCCGGTTAATGGTTCGTGAGATTGACAGCGATTTTGTTATCACCGATATAATGTTCGAATCCGATGTCCCGTATGACTGTGTGGGTATGCCAATATAAGTAGCACAAGCGTCTCGCTTGTGATTCAGGTAGGGCGAGCATCTTGCTTGTCCCTTGAGTTCGACGAAGTCGAAAGATATTTGCGGTACAGTTTGCCAACGGCGTTGGCAAACTGGGTGACAGGCAGGATGCCTGTCCTACTCGAAGGCGATGTCAATCTGCTGTTTGACTATTTCCCATATCTCTGGATGAGCCTCGGCTATGGCGGCGTTTACTTTGAGGACTTGTTCTTTGGCAATGTTGTGGTGGGTCCAGGTTTGGTATGCCGGGTTGTGCAGGTTTTGCATGACGGGCATGAGGCGGTCGATGGCGTAGGCAAATTTGGATTCGTTGGTCTGCTTTAGCTCAAATTCGGTCCAGAGGGCCAGATATTCGTCCCGGATAGTTTCGGGCAGCAGTCCGAAAATACGCTTAGCGGCTTTTAGCTCGTTATCGAAATCGTCGTGGGCTTTGGAATAGATCATTTTATCGCCGGCGTCGATCTCGACCAGGTCGTGGATCAGTAGCATGCGGACGACCTTATTAGCGTCGATGGGGTTAATGCTGTAGGGGGCCAGGGTCAGGGCCAGTAGAGCGACCTGCCAGCTATGCTCGGCGGAGTTCTCCTGCCGGTCGAGGCCGACTACCTTGCTCTGGCGGTAGATATTTTTGAGTTTCTCTGCTTCGATGATGAAGGCGGAGATCTGGGCGAATAGTTCGGCTATGGGTTGGTTGGGCATAGTTAAACCTGGGAACGCCGAGCCCCAGCTCGGCAAATTATATACATTGAAAAAATAAGGCTTTTCCAACTTTGTTGGAAACTATTGGCCGAGCTGGGGCTCGGCGTTCCCAGAGAGTGGGTTATTTTACCAGCATAGCAGAGGCGATCTTGTCGGACATTTCTTTACTGATGAGAATTTCGGCGAGCTTCAGGGCGAATTCCAGTGATGTGCCGGGCGCCTGGCTGGTGATGAGGTTGCCATCAACTACTACTCGCTGTGATATGCCGGGATTGCCAGCCATCGGCCCGGCACAAGCCGGGTGGCAGGTGGCTTTTTTGTTACCGATCAGGCCGTGGTGGTGGAATACGACGGCAGGTGAGGCACAGACCGCGGCGTAGAGATTGCCAGAAGCGGCCTGCTTTTTGAGCATGGCGATCAGGGTCGGGCAATCGCGGAACGCTTCGGCAGCGGGCATACCGCCGGGCAGGGCGATAAGGTCAAAGTCCATATCCTTGCACTGCTCCAGGGTGGTGTCGGCATTGATCGAGACCCGGCGAGAGCCCGAGATGGTGGTATTGGCAACCGCGGCCATAGTGACACGAGCACCGGCACGGCGCAGGACATCAACTATGCACATCAGTTCAATTTCTTCTGCTCCGTCAGCGATAGGTACAAGAACGGTTTTCATAATAGAGTCTTCCTACTTAAGTTTTTCGATTTTACCGGCCAGAAACTTCAGATGGTGATCCAGATGACCAATGTACATCGGAATAAAGTCAGCCAGTTTCAGTATTCCGGCTTTGTTATGGGTTCCGATTCGGTCGAAGGTTTCAGTTGGAAGGCTTTCCAAAACTCTGGCAAATTGGCGGCGACCGGTTTCAAAGAGCAGCAGGGCATCGTCCAGTGACTGCTTTGCACAGCAGAGTTTTTTGACATAAGCGGTTTCATCGGCCCAGAGCAAAGTCGGGTTATCTTCGGTAATGATCCGCTTCATGCGGTCAATGGCGATAGTATCGGTATCGGTCATATGAATGACCAGTTCGCGTATCGACCATGTGCCAGGCTCGCAGGGTATGTCATACATGTCAGGAGTAGCGTTGTTGAGATATTGGCGAAGCTTTGGCCCGCCATCGCGCCAAGTCTGGATCTGTTGGATATTAATCATTTCTTCACCTTGAGCCATTTATGCCGCCATGACTGACGAATAGTATCGTTCATGGTGAGTCCCATATCTTTGGTATTGGTAGGGAACTCTAATTTTCGCATGTGTCTGGACGAGGCTTTAGTACGACTACGGGCCAGCAGCCAGCAGAGTATCGAGCCAAATACCAGAACAGTTCTTTTTCTGAGTGACATTTGCGATAACCTGATACGGTCAATTACATTGCTCTTTGTATAGCACGGTCAGTTGAATTTACAAGTTCAGAAAAGCTGCGGGCAGGAATGGTTATAGCGGCAGTGAGCTGGCAGCTTTTGTTAATGCAATAGCCATTATTGTAAAATCTGGTTACCTGGCTGATCCCAGCATCAACAGCTCCAGAGCCTTTGAACCCGCTCTTGAGCATCCAGGATGAAATGTCATCCTCATATTCTGCCGGGTAGATCAGGCCGAGTATCTGGTTGCCCTGTGTGTCGTGTGCCAGTTGAAGCTTGGCATTGCAGGGCGGCAGGGTTTCGCCGGCGTATTCTGCCAGAGTCTTAAAGTCGGCCTTTGCCTGAACTTCTGAATTGCAATGGAAGAACATGCCGCTTTCCAGTCGGAAGCGATCATTGGTAATTCCTTTGAGTTCGATCGTGCCATCAGGCATAGCCCGATGTATGCGGAATACTTTAACATCGGCATACTTTTCTGATTCGAGCAGTGAGGCAGTTTCGTCAGCAGTGTATCCGACGGCGCAATGGTCGCCGAAATCGATAACATAAAGTCCGACATATTTTCCGCTATTATTCAGTTCGGGCAGTTTCATATAATACCTCTTGGGCTGTCTTCGAAAGACAGCAGTAATAATTAACAAGTTACAAGTTACAAATAAATCACAAGCAGGGATGCTTGTACTACCTTACTGGAACTTTACCAGATGGTAGGTCTTTTTGCCGCTTCTCAGTACGATAACAGATTCCGATGCCAGAGAACTGGTGTTCACTACCAGGTCCATGTCGCTGACACGATTATTGTTTATGTAAGCACCGCCGGCCTTAATGAGCTTTTTGGCTTCACCACGAGAAGAGCATACGCCGGTATCGGCAAACAGGTCTAGTACCGGTATGCCGGCAGAGAGCTTGTCTTTGCTCATGGCTGTGCTGGCGACATCGGCGAAAATGCCGGTAAGCTGGTCATCGTTCAGGCCGGATATCTCACCGCCGAACAGAATAGAAGTAGCTTTGAGAACCAGTTCGAGCTGATTTTTGCCATGTACCAGTTCGGTGACATAGTCAGCGAGTACCTTTTGTGCGGCCCGTTTTTCCGGTTCAGAGGCAACGAGTTTTTCAAGCTCGGCTATTTCAGGTAGCGGCATAAAGGTAAAGCGTTTGAGCAGGTTAATAACATCGCGGTCATCAACCCTGATCCAATATTGGTAGAAGTCATAAGGTCGTGTCATATTTGGGTCAAGCCAGATAGTACCGGCTTCTGTTTTTCCAAATTTCTGGCCGCTGGCAGTAGTGAGCAGAGGGGATGTCATTCCAAATACACCTTCACCAGTAACTTTGCGAGTGAGTTCGATGCCGGCGGTAATATTGCCCCACTGGTCATCGCCGCCCACCTGGAGCTGGCAGTTCTTTTCGCGATAGAGGTGCAGGAAGTCGTAGCCCTGAATGGTCTGATAGCAGAACTCGGTAAAGCTCATGCCAACATCACTGTTAAGTCGTTTGCGGACTGACTCCTTATTCATCATTTCGCCGACGCGGAAGTTCTTACCGACATCGCGGAGGAAGTCGATAAAGGAGAACTTACTGATCCAGTCGAAATTATTGACCAGTTCAGCACTGTTTTGTCCGCAGTTGAAATCGAGGAATTGTGACAGTTGTTTTTTTATGCCAACCAGGTTTTCGGCAATGGTTTCGGCAGAGAGGAGGTTTCGTTCCTGGCTCTTGCCTGAGGGGTCACCGATCATGGCGGTAGCACCACCGACCAGTGCCAGAGGTTTATGGCCGAGCTTCTGGAACTGTGCTAGCAGCATGATCTGGAGCAGGTTGCCGATATGGAGACTTTTAGCAGTAGGGTCGAATCCGGCATACAGGGTGACACAGCTCTCGTTGAGCTGTTTTTCCAGCTCCGGTGAAGAAATCTGGCTGACAAACCCCCTTTGGGCGAGGGTTTCAATAGTGTTAGGTTTATTCAAGTGATGATCCTCAAAATTATTTATCGGACAGAGAATAAGTATTTACTGTCGCATATTGTATTTCGAATTAGATTAACTGTTTAGGATACAGCAAGTTATAATTCAATGTAGTAATAATATCAGCGTTGGTCATTATACCAATAAAGCAGTTGTATTTCAAGAACCGTGAAAAAACAGTTTGAAATAGGTTTGATGAATGGATTTTAATAAAAAATAATAATGTTTAACAGGATGTTTTAACAGCTTATGTGGTTTGTGTGCCTGGTGTGTTTTTTGTTTAATTGTAGCTTTAGTGGTTTTTGTTTTTGTTTTTATTAACTCTAACCGCATTTTGTTATAAGCATGTTAATTTTTTTGTAGAGTTGGTTATTATTTTACTGGAATATTTTTAATAATACATTATATTTAAGAGTGTAATGCTTGACAGTTGTACCAGAAGTGGTATATAATTAAGCAGACTCGGAGAAACAAGCGACAAGTTTCTTCTGAACAATTAAATTAGGACACTCAATTTTGGCTGGTGTGGTTTTGTTCTTTCCCTTCTGAATCCCGACCATAACATCATAAGGGCAGGATCGCACCGGCTTTTTTTATTTTAAATATGCATTATCAAGTGTCCTAAGTTGTTTGTGAATTGTGGTTTTCCCCTATTTATCTTTGGTTTTGGCAATAGTTTGTTGCTGTAAGATGGTTTCAGGTCCTATAATATATTTGGCGAGAGTGTATATGTTATGTTATACTTAACACAGGAGAGGGAGGTATGGTAGAAACTTATCTGAGTAAAGAAAGGCGGTGCCATGATGGATATTAAGACGATATTATTTCCGACAGATTTTTCGGAACATTCATTGATTGCATTGGACTGTGTAGTTGACCTGGCGAGCAGATATGGTGCCAGTGTGCATTGTCTGCATGTAGCGGATGATAGTTGCCACTATTGGCTGGCGGGAGATGATGCATTGGCTCCGGTGGTAATATCAGAAGTGGAATTAGGGGAAAATGCTCAGGCGTTGATGTCTCGATTTGTCGAGGAGAAGTTAGGTGTATTGGGTGATAATCTGAAGGCGGCGGTAGTGGTGGGCCGTCCATTTGTAGAGATAATTCGCTATGCCCGTGAGAATAATGTTGATTTGATCGTGATGAGTTCTCATGGTCATGGAGCGCTTGCGGCTATGCTGCTGGGCAGTGTTACTGAGAAGGTAGTGCGTAAAGCACCATGTGCGGTTTTGACGGTACGGGACAAAGAGATGCAGTTTGAGTCACCTTGACAGGTGGTTCAGAGTAATTTTTTGCTGAGAACAGAGCGAACAGAAGCGAAGGCGATGGATTGAGGGTCTATGTCTGCTGGTTTGATCAGTATGTAATCACTGACATCATCAGCGGGCTTGATCTGGTTGATGTCTATGGCTTTGGCGGTGAAGAAGCAGTCGGTGGTGAGGTAAGTTACGCCGCGATAGAGGTAGGTGTTTGGAGCTGAGGTAAGGTATTTAACCTCAGTGAGTTGCAGGTTGAGTTCTTCTTTGATTTCGCGGTGTAGAGCATCTTCGAGCGATTCAAAAGGGTCAACGAATCCGCCGGGGGTGTCGAGGAGGCCTTTTTGCGGTTCTCTGGCGCGTCTGGTGAGTATGATTTTGTCATCATGCCTGATAAAAACGGCGACAGCGGCGGCGTTGTTCTGATAGAGTATGTAATCGCAGTCTTTGCAAGATAAGGCCTTGTTGCCGCGAGAGATGAGGTTCTGGCTGGAGCATTTTGGGCAATAGGTGAAATTGAGTCTTTGTATTATATTTTGGGTGTTTTCCATGTTATAAAAATCCATGCAGGGATGATTAATAGTTCGGATTTATTAGTCTTTAACGACGGCGATATCGGTAGTGCTGATGCCGGCTTGCAGACAGGAGTTGAAAACCGGTTTGAGAACAGACCAGGAGCATTTTTTATCTGAGCGAATAATAACTTTACTATTTGTATGCTTGGTAAGCATTTTCAGGAGTTCTGGTTGAGAGTAAGTTATATCGTCAACGGTAATCTCGCCGGAGGGCATGATATTCATAATTATGGATTTTTTTTCTGAGGCTATCTCAGGAGTGAAAGAATTTTGGGCGGCAGGTAAATCCATGAGCGAGCGTTCCTGGGCGCTGAATTGTGATACTACCAGGAAGAAGATGATGAGCAAAAAGACAATATCGACCATAGGAGTTAGGTTGATCTTATGTCCTGTTGCGTTTGCTCTGTTACTATTCAGGTCAAAATTCATAGTTGGTATTATAACTATAATTCATATATGATACAAACAGGAAGTTTCTGTTGAGTTGACTTTACCGCAAGGAGAAATAATCAATCAGTTAAGAAAACAAGTTGTGTGTTTTACTCAAAAAACAAGGGCTGTCGGGTCATAAGAACCGACAGCCCAAAGTCAATTATGGAAATTGAGTTAAGGTCATATTATTGAATAGCAGGTACGCACTGGCTGTAGATTCCGCACTCAAGCCAATGAGCTGCGATTTTGGCAAAGTCTGCGATATCGACTATGCAGTTTCCGTCAATGTCAAAGATGGCGCTAGGTCTTCTTGAAGTGACGCAAGGAGATTCTCCGGTCATGGTATAATAGTTGTCAGCGATAGTAAGCTCATCGAGAACAAAGTTATAGAACTTAACTTCGTCTATCAGTCCGGTGAGGTAATTAGTACCTGTCTGAATCTTACCAATAACAACAGAAGCAGATGCTGCCTTAGTACCGGTAGGTCCGGTAACGGTGTTTTCGAGTTCACCATCAACATAAACTTCCATAACACCGGTTGCGGCATTACGAGTAGCAACGCAATAGTGCCAGAGGCCATCATTGATAGAAGAAGTAGAAGACATGGTTATGTCAGCATTGCCGATACCAAAGGCGAATTTGCCATTGAGTACGCAAGAGCCCATGTCATTGGCATTGCCAGAGACTTCAGCGTCGATCAGGCCGATACCATTGTACCAGTTAGATCCGGAGTTGCTCGCAGATGTTTTCACATAGAATTCAATAGTGAAGTCATCTCTGACTGGGTTGGTAATAGTAACGAACTGGTCAATACCATCAAGAGCAAGAGCTTTGCCGCTTATGCCATCAGAGAAGCTGACCGGTGCGGTTCCGGCAAATACGCCGAGTTTCCCGCTGGCAGAGTCGTCAATATTGTCTTCAAAAGCATAGTAAGCAACAGCTCTGTACATTTCTACGAATGCGGCAGTTGACGGAACAGAATCGCCGCCAGCGTTAGTGGCTATACAGGTGAAGTTTCCTTCGTAGCTCTGGGCCATCGCGTCGATGGTTATAGTAGCAGATTCATTATCGAAAGTTACACTGACATTACTGTCTGCGGCATCATCAATAGCAATACCATTAAGATACCAGGTAACAGATGTTATGGGAGAGATAGTTGAATATGTGGTAGTAATAGAAACCGGCTGGCCGCTGGTGATATACTGTTTGGCAGGTGATATTTGGTTAATAACCGGTATATCTATAGGAGTAGTGAAGAACCAGGTCTGACCGGCGAAAGTATTAGCACCGGCAACCTCATCAACTCGCCAGAAGTAAGGCTTATCATAGTTGAGAGTGGCAGTGTAAGAAGCTGTAGCACCGCTGGCCGGTATAGTAGCAACGAGGTCCATGTTGGGGTCATTGATATCGCCGCGTGAGAGATAGAGTTTGTGAGCGGTGATAGCGGTGTTTGTGTTGTTGAAGCTGGCGCTGTTGGGGTCAGAAACCAGACCAGTATTCCAGCTGAGGATAGCTTCAACCTTATCACCAGGAGCGGGCACACCGTATTTGAGAGTGTTTACAGCCGGGGTTGGGTTGTTAGCAGTCGCTACATTTCTGTAGATGCGTGTAGTATCAGTAGCAGCATCGTAAATGGTTCTGGTGTTAGCAGCTTCAACGAACCAGGTTTGGGCCAATATGCCGGTCTGGTCGCCGTTGAGTATTATTTCACCGCCGTTGAAGATGAACTGAGCGCCGGGGGCAGCGTTTTCAGCAGGCACGGAGATGGTATTACATGAAAGCAGTCCACCGTCCATCTGATAGTAGGAATCGACTGCGGTAACAGCTCTGCCAATGACGACATCATTAGCAACGACGACGCAGCCGCCAGTCTGCATGGTAATGCCCTTGAGTGAGCCATTGCCATCGCCGATCCAGAGTCCCTGACCAGAGTTAACCATCATGACACCGCCAGATATATTGAGGTGTCCTTCAACGCCTTCGCCGCCAACGACAAAAGCACCGTCTTCACGAGGGTTATAGGTGAGAGTGCCGCCAGAGAGATTGAGTTCGGCAATGCCGGCGGTTGTTTTACCAACGCAGAACCACTTGAAGCCATTAAAAGCAGCAGAGCCGCTGGTAATATTGAGTTGAGAAGGGCCGCTGATATAAATGCGGCGATCGATCGATGGGTTAACAGAGAATGTTGCATGTCCGCCATTAATGTTGAAAAGTCCAGAAGCGTTACGGCCGAGTATTCTGTTTCTGAAGTCGTCGGTGCCGTATCCAGCTGTGTAAGTTACATTTAGGTTACCGCTGTTGAGGTTATATGAGCTGCCGGTAGAGTTTGTGCTATCGTTAATAAAGAATCCAAGGTTGATGTTAGTATTAACAGTACCACCATTCTGGTTAATAAAGCCGGGCTGACCTGTGCCGACGATAAAGTATTCACCAGTGTGGTTCAGAGTAGCGTTGTTTCCGATATTCATCGTTGTATTGGCGGTATTTCTGGCATGAAGGAATCTTTTGCCAGTGACATTTACGGTTGAGTTTCCGGCGATGGTTGTGGTATTATCTCGTTCGACATTGCCGCTAACATCATAATTAGCAGTAAAGTCGCCGTTAATAATAACGACATCGGATTTAGTGGGAACAACATTATTATCCCAGTTTCCGGCGTTGTTCCAACTGTTGTCCCCGGCACTACCTGTCCAGGTTGCCGCTGATGTGGTTGCTGCTGTTGTCAGCAGGGTTGTCAGACAGAATCTGACGAAATTGTTGTGTTTTGCTTTTTTCATTTCTTTCATTTTTCCTTTTTTAATTGATAATAATGACCTAACTTCAGTCATAAACCGTTCAGTACCTTTTTTCTATAACCTCAACCTTATAACCAATACCATCATTTTATTTCATGCCTACCCTCCAGAATTTGGCCTGTTTTAATAAGTTATAACAGTCTGTAAATAAATAACTTAAAACAAAGTAAACACCTTTTGTCCGTATCTGGTACGACCAAAGGGTTTAGTAATACTAATTACAAGTCAATTAAAGAAAAAAAGACTCCTTGCTCGCCATTAATATTGAAAAATGAGGAAAATCGTTAACAAGATATTGTGTTAAAAAAACATTTTTATATATATTATTGCTGAAGATAGTTTTTAGTTATTACTATTTAAGGAGTTAGGTATGAAAGTGGTTTTCTGGACCGATTCCGGTCAATTGGTCAGCGTGTTCTAAAAAATGTAGGTTGATTATTTGAGGTTTTCGAGCCTGAATAACTGCGAAAGTTGGCATTAGCGGCTATAGAGATTATTTTCATAATGATTCATTTCTTGCAATGCAGTCTAACCGGTATTATGATAAACGCTGTGACTGTTCGGACTTATAAGTAAAACCAAGATCGCTTGACATTCTCAGGAGATAAAAAGACCGTGAATGTTTGCCCAAAACTTTTATATTTGCTCGTATTATCCTTTGCAAATCTATTGTGCCAGGCACAGGAGACTGATGGGCCGTTTTATACCAGTTTGGCCAAAACAGTTATGTGTGGTTATCAGGGCTGGTTCACCTGTCCTGGGGATGGTGCTAACCTGGGCTGGACACACTGGGGCACAGGCAGCAATACATTTCAGCCGGGCTCATGCTCTATTGACTTTTGGCCTGACATGAGTGAATATTCCCGGGAAGAATGTTACTCTACAGAGTTTCGTTATCCTGATGGCAGTCAGGCTTATGTCTTTAGTTCAGCTAATGAAAAGACAATAATGCGACACTTTAGCTGGATGGCCCATTATGGCATAGATGGTGTCTTCCTCCAACGGTTCATAACTGAAACTAATCCCGGTTCAGCTCAGCTCAACTGGCGTGACGGTGTATTAAGAAACTGCCGCAAGGGTGCAAATCAATATGAACGAGCGTGGGCTGTTATGTATGATCTTTCGGGTCTGGGCGAAGATCAGGTCGATCGGGTTCGTAATGACTGGAAACACCTTGTCAATGACCTGAAGGTGATAAAAGATAAAACCGACCGTAGTTATTTACATCATAAAGGCAAGCCGGTTGTTGCCCTTTGGGGCATAGGCTTTAATGATGGTCGTAAATACACTCTGGCCCAATGCAGTGAGCTGATAGACTATTTCAAGAATGATCCTGACTATGGCGGCTGTACTGTAATGATCGGCATACCCAGCTACTGGCGTGAAGGCGGTCGTGATTGCGTCACTGACCCGGACCGGCTTGAAGTTTTTGCTAAAGCCGATATACTCAGTCCCTGGTCTGTTGGCCGCTACGGCAGTGAGAATACCAGCGAGCTGGATAATTATTGTAATAATGTCTGGTGTAAGGATGTGCAATGGTGCCGGGGAAAAGGGCTGGATTATCTGCCGGTCATCTTTCCTGGTTTCAGTTGGCATAATCTGCAAAAAGGGCAGTCGAAACTGAACCAGATACCCAGGCAGGGCGGGGCATTTCTATGGCATCAGGCATACAAGGCCATAAAGGACGCTCACGCCGGCATGCTCTACATAGCCATGTTCGATGAGGTCGATGAGGGCACTGCGATTTTGAAATGTACTAATAACCCGCCAGTCGGCGATTCTCCATTCTGCAGCTACGAAGGATTGCCCTCAGATCATTATCTCAGCCTTACCGGCCTGATCGGCAAAATGCTCAGAGGCGAAATGCCACTAAACCCACAACCAACACTAAAGTAATAATCATGGAAGATAAAAAAAATAAATTTGGTACTTTTGGCGGAGTATTCACTCCCTGCACCCTGACCATTCTTGGTGTAATAATGTTCCTGCGTTTTGGTCAGGTTATCGGCAACTCCGGCATATTACACGGTTTGCTCATCATCCTCATGGCCAAAGCTATCACCACCCTTACGACCCTGTCGCTTGCAGCTATTGCCACTAACACCCGTGTCAAAGGCGGTGGTGCTTACTATATTATCAGCCGTTCGCTGGGTGTTGAGTTTGGCGGAGCTATCGGTCTGGTTTTCTTTTTTTCGCAGGCTATTTCAGTTGCTTTATACATAATAGGTTTTACTGAAGCTCTCAGTTCCAGATATGCACAGGTTGCAGATAATTTCCTGCTCACTGCCTCTCTGGTAAACTTTGTTGTTTTTGTCTGCATTTACATTGGGGCAGCATGGACTATTAAGATACAATATTTCATATTGGCTGTTCTTGGTGCTTCGATATTGTCATTTGTTATTGGCGGAGTACAAAATTTTGATCAGAATCTTATGTACAGCAACTTCTGGCCGCAATATAGCGAGAGCCATAATATCTGGACTATGTTTGCCCTGTTCTTCCCAGCTGCAACCGGCATAATGGCCGGTGCAAATATGTCTGGCGATCTGGCAACCCCGGCTCACTCCATACCTAAAGGCACTCTGTTGTCTATATTGGCGACTGCTATAGTTTACACTGTTTTTGCCATCATACTTGGCAGCTGTTCTGATCGTGAAGCTCTGCTGGGCAACTCTATGATAGTATCAAATATTTCCTTCTATTCTCCCCTGATCATAGCTGGCATATATGCTGCCACTATCTCCTCAGCTCTGGGCAGTATGATGGGAGCCCCACGCATACTTCAAGCTATGGCGCGGGACCGCTTTTTTCCTATACTCAACTTTTTCATTCCAGGCAGCAAAAGAACAGGCGAGCCCCGCAGAGCAACTATTCTGACCTTCTTCATTGCTCAGGCTGGCATATTTATAGGCGACCTCAACCATATCGCCCCGATCATTACAATGTTTTTCATGATAACCTATGGAGCCCTGAACTTTGCTGCCTTCCAGGAACATATCAGCGGCAATCCCAGCTACAGGCCGACCTTCAAGGTCAAACACTGGTCTATCTCGCTGGCCGGAGCATTGCTTTGTGTGGGTACAATGCTCCTTATTGACGCTGTGTGGGCTATTGTTGCAATTATAACTATGATCGCTATTTATCATTATCTGGCTAAAAAAGAGATAGAGTCTAACTGGGGCGATGTCAAAAGCGGAGCCGCTCTGGAGCGGGTAAGAAGAAACCTGCTAATGCTGGAAATGGAAAAATATCATCCTAAAAACTGGCGGCCGGCTATTCTCGCTTTTGAAATGCATCGAGAACAAGACCTTGAAGCTCTTACCCTGGCCCGCGGCTTGACAGGGAAGAATGGTCTTTTCCTGCTGGGACAGGTAATTACCACAGAGGCAGAAGATGCCCTGGAAAAACACGGCAGAGCTTTGCGAATGCTGCGAAAGAAGATCGCTGACAATGCTCTTGATGCTTTCCCTGCTGTAACCATAGCCGATAATACCGAACAGGGCATATTGTCACTTATCCAATGTTGCGGCATTGGCGCCCTTAAACCCAACCTCATTATCTTCAACTGGCCTCAGAACGAAGATGAAAAAAAAGAAGTAACTAATTCTATTAGAAATGCTATTTCTCTGGGTAAAAGCATTGCTCTGCTCAAGATCAGTTCAGAATCCCAGAATAAGCCGGTACTGTCAAACGGCACTATCGATGTCTGGTGGCTGGGCCAAAGTAACGGCACTCTCATGCTCTTACTTGCACATCTGCTTAAGAGTAATATTGACTGGCGGCAGAGAAAGATCAGGCTCATAAGAGCGATAAAAGATCCAGCTGGTAAAGAAAATACAGAAAACTACCTCAGCGAATTGACCTCAGCTGCCCGCATAAACGCAGAAATAACCGTATTTATATCTGATGATTTCAGTCAATGTCTGCAAAGAGAAAGTACTAATGCATGTCTCAGTATACTTGGACTGCCAGACCCTACGCTTAATCCAGAAAACACATTGGAAAAACTCGAAGAAATAACCGCTAATATCCCCAGAGTTTTATTTGTATATAGCAATGGAGATATGTCGATAGAAGTATAATGCCGCACTCGCAACAACCCAGGTGAGAATATGATAAAAATATCCAGAATATATCGAACCGTGCTACCAGTTGAGAAAAACCGTATCAGCCAGGTACAGGAAATATTCCGCCAGAACTTCTCGGCTGTAGCAGATTACGCTGAGAAAATACCTGACCTGCTCAATGACTCGATCAAGTTTGGCTATACAACTATCCTACTGGTAAGCGAAAGCTCTGCCGGCGAAGTTAAAGGTTTTTCTTTGTTTATGATCTTTCCCAGTGTGCGGGTTGCCTTCCTCGACTTTATGGCGGTGAGGCCTGAGATGCAAGGCAGTGGAACTGGCGGCGTACTATATGAAGCCACTCGCGACTATCTTAAAATGACTAATTGCCAGGGTTTGTTCTATGAAGTATTGCCAGATGACCCGGCGGTAGTTAAAGACAAAGATATGCTCAAAGAAAATCAGCGACGCCTCCGCTTTTATGAAAACTATGGGGCATATCCGATAATCAATACCGAATATGAAACTCCCATTGGCGACTGGCCAGCACCGTATCTGGTCTATGACAGTCTTGACCGAAAAGAACCCCTGAAACGCAGTTTGTGCCGGGCCGTATTTCGCGCCATACTCAAATACAAGTATAGTGACATTGTAACCTCAGACTATATTGAGCAGGTAGTCGAATCAGTAATCGACAATCCGGTAAAGTTCCGCGAACCAAAATATATTAAAAATACTATCACCCCGCCGGTAAACCCTCGGCTTTCAAAAGTCTTTACTATAGTCTATTCAGATAAGCATACTATCCATCATGTGCATGATCGTGGGTATTTTGAGAAACCGGTACGAGTTTCAACTATCAGTAAAAGTCTTTTGGCTACCGGCCTGTTTGAGACTGTTACCCCAAAACCATACCCCATGAGCCATGCTATTGCAGTACATGACAAAGACTTTGTCAACTATCTCAAAGCTGTATGCGAAAAGCTCAGCAGTAAAACGCCAACTTATCCCTATGTTTTCCCTATCAGAAGGCCAGATCGCAAACCAAAAGACATGGCTGTTAGAGCTGGATACTACTGCATTGACACTTTCACCCCTCTTGATAAGAATGCTTATATCGCAGCTCGCGAAGCTATCAATATTGCTATGACCGCTGCTGACATGCTGCTTTATGGTTACCCTCTGGCTTATGCACTATGTCGGCCACCCGGTCACCATGCAGAACGCAGAACCTTTGGCGGTTTCTGCTACTTCAATAATGCCGCTATTGCCGCAAACTATCTCAGTCAATACGGAAAAGTGGCAATACTCGATATCGATTTCCATCATGGTAATGGCACCCAGGATATTTTCTATCAGCGAGCTGATGTGCTTACCATCTCGTTGCACGGACACCCCAATATTGCTTACCCCTATTTCTCGGGTTTTGCCGATGAAACTGGCGAAGGGTCAGGGCAGGGCTTCAATGTCAACCTGCCCCTGAACGAAAATGCAGGCGAAGAGATTTATCTTAAAGCCATCAATAAAGCCGTTAGTAAGATAAAACAATTCGACCCGGTATTTCTGGTGGTGTCAACTGGTTTTGACATAATGAAAGGGGACCCTACCGGCTCATTTGCCCTTACTACCGAATCTATGAGAAAGGTTGGCATGCTACTATCGGGCATCAATAAACCAACTCTCGTCGTTCAGGAAGGGGGGTACAATATTCGTAATCTCAAAACAGGCTCAGCTGCTTTCTTTAATGCCTTTGCCAAAGGACTGCTGGACATAAACAGTAAGCTGATTAAAAGCAGAAATGCATGAGCTTTTTAGTTTATGCTTCACATCAGGTCTGTATATGCAAAGCAGGGACGCATATAATTATGTGTCCCTGCTAATCTGTTTTTTATTTACTATTCAGTGAAGAATGTCCCCGATTCTCTACATACTTTTCAAATATATACCTTGCTGCCTCAACCGGGTTGCCTGTCGGCTCAGTTGGGTATTCCTGAGTTGAATGCGTCCATTGCACCTCATAGTCGGCAATTACTTCCAGACAGTCATTCTCGTTAAAGACCTGATCTGTTTCAAGTGACTTGTGCACTGCATTCAAGAACAACTGCCAGCGGGTATAGTTAAAGTCGCCCATCATGCCACCGTACTGGCGCTGGGCATAATCGTGCAGTGTGCTTTGCTTGCCGCCCCAGAGCGTTATCAGATCTCGTGCGTTCCATTGATATAGTTTCGCCTGCTCTGCGGTTTTTGCTTTGGCAGTAGCCTCACTTAGCCAGCGACCGGCCAGGAACATTTTATTAGTTGACAGTAGCTTATCTGTGTCTTTAATAGCCTGCAAATATTCTGCAGCAGCCCTGGCAAAACCGTCGCTATCTTTTGCCTGATACGCCCTGCGCAGCTCAGCATGCATTACTTGAGAATGATCGCTCATTACCTGGCGGGCCAGGTCAACCAGGTCATGTTGATATGTCTCCTGTTCGGCCAGCTCATCAGATGCCGCCAATAACAGGCCAAATGCCTGCTGAACCATTTTTGTATCGTAAAAAATCTCTGCCCTGACAAATCCTGATCCTCCTTTGTTCAAGGTCGGACGCATTGCCAGATACGAACCCTGGGGCCCATGTCGATTATTATCACAGGTGAAAAGCTCATCAAGTAATATAGACCAGGCCTTCTGTGCTTCTGCTGCTTCCTTGCCATAGCGACGATTCACATACTCTCTGGTCCAGTCAATAATGTCAACAGGTTCATTATGCCAGCCAAGTTCAAACAAATGATCAAATACGATCGGATTAATATCATTACCTTCCTGGCTCGAACCTATACCAGTTAATTTACCAGCCTTTTCATTGTGCAATAAGCCCGGCAGGTCTGCCGCCGCTTTACTCATACGGCCATACATTCCCTGCTTGCCGCCCCAATTGTGCAGCATGCACCAGATCCACGGCTTACCGCTATACGCATTGGTACGACCCCACTGCGGTTTGCCCGCCGAAAACAGATCCAGTATTATCATCTTGTCATCTGCTACCGCTCCGAGCATAGCATCAATTCGCTCCTGCTTCCAGAAATTGCTATGTAAAAACAGCCAGCCCTGCATTACCCAAACAGCCTCTGGGTCAGCCGCGGCCATTGAATCATATACAGTATGGGAAATATCTCTCAGATAAGACAAGTCTGTCGTTGGTGGGTCCATTTCATTAAATGTGTCAGCCGAATAATAATGATCTGTTCCATACATTTCGGTCAGTTTGTTTATATATCGCCGGCCCAGCTCGCCAAATAACGGATCATCTGGAGCCAATACATAGGTCCCCTGAAATCCGCTCCAGGAATCAAGGCGGTTAACTTTGGCTTGCGGCCTGACTCTGGTTAATGCCGCCGGGACATGTCCGGCAAATCCCGGCAATACCGCCTTCATACCCAGCTCACGCATACGAGACAATATTCGCTTTTGCAGCTCTGCCTGTTCCTGATACCAATCCTCCGGCAGCGGTCCGCCCCAGCCATCCAGATTACCCATGTGAAACCAGGGTAAAAAGGCAGGGCCGGAAATAAATGAATCTATCTCACTATCTGTCAGCCCCATATCTCTATAAACCTCCCGGATAACACATTCCATGCCTACTATGGCCAGTGGCAGATTTATGCCGTTCAATGCCATATAGTCTATTTCTCGCTCCCAGCGGTTCCAGTCCCAGAACGCCATACTGTAACCATAAGTACAATAGTTAAAAGTATATCGATATTTATACGGCGATTCCTGTCGAACCACGCCTGCAACCATCGGCAAAGGGTCAGGTAGTGATAACTGATTTCCGCACCAGGAGATATGAGCTTTACAGTAATACTTCAGATACCAGTTCAGGCCGGCACCAACTGACAGTCCATTATTAGCTCTTATTATCACCTGGCCAGCTCTTGATTCCAGTTCAAATACATCCTGGCCATTTACCGACGGGATAAGCTCAACTTGAAATTTATCTTTATGGTCAGGCAATATTCGACCAATGAGAGCCTCTGAGGCCCTGTCGCCATATACATCTCCAATCATTATGACATTTAACAACATTACCAGTAAACACCTTAGCGAAAACAATCTTTTTGAGGTCATATAATTGCACTTTCCTGATATTCAAATTTATAATACTAATATCAAAACATAAACTATCATAACAGGCCAATATTTGACTGACTATAAGAACCTTATTGAAAGGATGTTACAAAAGAAATAACACTTCCCTCGGATAGCTGGTTAATATGAAATTGTCCTGTAGTGTAAATTAACTGTGTATTATCGGCTCACAATAATACAATATCTCTATTGTAGCAACTTTACCGAAAAATACAGACTCATATCGTAGCTTTTTACTAAACAATAGTACAGTCAATAACAGGCAATAGCATAATCCAAAACAAGACCAACACACTCAAACACTCAAACACTCAACACTCAAACACACCACGATTACCACAAGTCAAAAGCAAATCGTTCAACCCCGGCTAGTTCAGCCAGTTCCTTAATACCTGAATCATGTCTTCCATATCAACCACTTGGTCTCCTGTTACATCACCAATAACCATTTCCCCGCTAAGTCCCCAATTAGCAGCTATATACAGGAAATCTGATATATTTACTTCACCATCGCCATTACGGTCAACTGAAACGGCAGCCATGCCTGCATCAACACTGCTAAAATCAACCGTGCTTAACAGTCCGTCATTATGACTGGTTACTGCCAGGCCAACATACACTTTGTCGCCCATAACTATATTCTCTGTTCCTGCTGCAGACCAATTCACACCATTATCGGAATAATAGCCGGTAAGTTGATCGCCGACCCTTCTAACCCTGACCCATTGCGGTGCCGTTTTGCCACCTATGCCGGTATGCAGCGTACCGCTTGCACCAGATGTTGTCCGGCGCTGAAATGCTATGCCGTTACCAGGGGTAAGCACGGTCATGGCATGGGCAGAGCCCGGGGTAAGATCCTTTCGGATCATTACCCCAGCCTTGGCCCACTCGTTGGTGTTTTGCTGTGAAACAACCTGAGCTGTTATCTCACAGTCTCCGCTTAGTATCTTTGAGACGAACTGAAACTCATCAGCTCCGCCCTCAATATCTGCTCCGGAACCTGTAACAGTGAAATTACTTCCTTCACTGCCAGCGCCACCGGCAGCGATAACGCTGCCGATGTCCTGTCCCTGCCAGCTGGTTGAAAGGGTGAGTTTTACCTCAACCCCGTCATTGCCGCATATATCTCCATAGCCAATATGTGTTCCATGCTGGTCAACTACTACCACAGAAACCATACGGCCGCTAACTGCCATCTGTCCTTCCTGACTCAGACATTTGACTACTACCTTATCGCCAATTCGTTCAGCACTGAATTGTGACACTACATACTGACCCTGCTTGTATTCATAGCCATCACCGGCATCTTCATACAGTCTGCCGCTGGCCTTGCCCTGTTCATCCAGTACAACATGCAAGGTTAGCTTTTGTAAAGCAGGTATCTCTGCCGTCGATTGCACTACCGGTCCCAAAGGCAATATAGAGCCGCCTCGCTGTTTTAATACCAGCTGATATGGATCTGCATTTACCTGCTCGCCCGGCAGAATGATCTCCTGCCAGATACCTTTAGGCTCTGAAACATTCTCTGCCCACTGTGGAATTGCCATCAGGTCTGAGCCAAGCAAAAAGGCCTGGTCTTCACCGCGCAATGACTTATCAGCAGGGTCGGCAAAGAACACAGGCTGCATTACCGGCACACCACTATTAGTTGACTGCTCAAACAGGGTGTATAAATACGGCATCAGGCGATATCTTCTTTCCAGTCCTCTGCGTGAAGCATCTTCTACCTCAGTACCAAACGACCATGGCTCATGATCGGCTGTGCCGGCACAGCTATGCGCCCGGCTAAACGGATAAAATGCACCCAGTGTGATCCAGTGACCAAAAAGCTCTGGTGTCGCATTATTCAAAAAGCCGCCGATATCTGCACCGCTGAACGGCTGACCTGACAGACCCAGACTCAACGACATTGGCACAGACCATTTCAAATGTTCCCAACATGAGGCATTGTCACCTGTCCAGGTTGCCGCATAACGCTGACCACCCAGATAGTTCGAACGAGTCAGTACAAAAGGCCTCTTATTGGGGTTAGCCGCCTGAATACCCTGGCGAGATGCCTTGGTCATTAACATGCCATAAGCATTATGATACTGCTCATGTGTGCCTGGCAATAAACCATCGCCACCCCGGAATTGATTATCCATTGGCATGGTCATGTCTGGCAAACCAAAAACGGTCGGCTCATTCATGTCATTCCAGACACCATCAATATCATAGGCCATAAAGTCCTCAAACAGACCTGCCCACCAATTACGCACTGCCGGGCTGGTAAAGTCTGGAAACACACTGTCGCCAGGCCATACCGGACCGTAGAAATGTTCGCCCGAGGCTGTCTTTACCCAGACATCGGCCGCTGTGCCGGAATCATAGACGAAATAGCCATCTTCTTTCTTAACGCCCGGATCGATCATCCAGATACCTTTGAAGCCTTTGGAATGAAGATAGTTATTAGTTGCCTTCGGGTCAGGATATCTCCCGGCATCAAATGTGAATACCCGGAAGCCATCCATATAATCTATATCAAACCAGATAACATCACAGGGTATGTTCTTTGTCCGGAAGGTATTTGCCACTTCACGGGCTCGAGAATCTGGCACATAAGAAAAACGACACTGCTGATAGCCAATCGCCCAACGCGGTGCCATTGGCATTGTACCGGTCAGATCGCCCAACTGGGCAACTACAGACTGTGGGCTTGTTCCTTCAACCACAATAACCGGGAAATATGGGGCATGTTCCGGCACTGTAAACAATATACCTGAACGCAAGTTCAATTCTGCCAGCCAGGTAGTGTCAAACAACACACCAAAAGCCGAACCATCTTCACGCACACCTATTACCCATGGGTGAGACTGATATAGCCGCTCATGATCGGAATATGCGCCATTGTCCAGGCCATGGAGTCTTATTTTTGAGCCATTACGCATCAGACCGCCAGTCACTTCGCCTGTACCATACAGGTCAACTTCCGCCGGGATACTCAAATATGCATATCGCTTGCCGCCATAAGTGCCAAACTGCGGGCGGAGCTGCCAGTTGCCCGAAACAGACCCGGTTGCCGGACGAGGCGACTGTAATGCCAGTGAAGGCAGAGTGTCTGAAGGACTGACCCCTGCCGGCCAGAATCTGGCAATACTGCCTGCTATCATTTCACTATTACCCTGCGGCAGAGCATTAGTGGTATATACCGCATAATCTGAGCCAGGGTTATTATCAGAAGGAGTGACTGATGACCAATCGGTTCCAATCTTCAGATCGTCAAATTCCCAGGTGCAATTATCATTACCACAACGGAAGCGTAACTCATCAAACTTCAGCTCCATCTGATAACTAGACCAGATATTACCTGGCTGACGATCTTCACTGCGGTTACAAAATGGATCTATTCCTACTGTTATCTTTTCTGGTCCGGCCGGATCAAACTCGATACGAGCAACGATCTTATGAACCTCTCTATCTACCTTTGTCCTTATTTCACCTATTGAATGATACTGCTGGTTATCTCCCCAAAAGGCAAAATTGTCAGAACTGTAATCGTTACCCAGGCCAAATACCTCTCGGCCATTGTCGTAGAACATGAGCCCGGCGTATTTATCCCTCACATTATCATTCAGACTGCGAAGTGTAAAACTAACATATAATATCGGATTTGCCGATTGGTCTGTTATTGAAGGCGAGAGTTTATATCTCACTCCGCCATCATAATCCTTTACCCAGACCCTGTTGCCTGTCTCGCTCTGGAACTTATAGTCCAGTGAACCGGTCTGTAACTTTGCCTTACCCGGCTCATGACCGCTTAATGAGCTAAAGTCATCCTGAAACAACAAGCCCGCTGATGCCGTACCTGCCAGCAGCGTTGTCATCAGAATACCACATTTACGCTTGAACATATTCTACCCTTTCAGCTTAAAAAAGGACCGTCCACAGAGTATGGAAAATGAAAAAAAGGAGGGTTTGAAAAAAAGAATTCTGTAATCATGGTTCAGACCGGGCATTATTCTGAGCCCGGCACTATTCTGAACTCTGATTTCATAATTCAGTTTTTAATAATTCTCTGTGGACGGTCTGAAACTAAAACATATCAACAACCTGCCCCCCAGCCTGTGCAGCTGAGGGACAGGCTAAACAATTTAATTAACCGCTGGAGTGATGCCAGAATCACTCAGCCATTCATCTGCCATAAGTGCCAGATCTTCAATATTAACAACGCAATCACCGCTAAGGTCATAAGCCTGACTCATGCAGATCTCTTTGCCGCTTATATTAGCATAGATCTGGGCCACTTCCTGGGCTGACAAAGCATAATTATAGATAGCTACTTCATCATAGATACCAGCTATATTATTATTGGTCTCTATGTTCAGGGCACCTGCTCCACCGCTGACACGACCACCTATAGCTACTGGTGAGGTGCTGGCATTGATCGGAGCAGTAGCAGCATCACCTGTCTTAATAATACTTCCGGTATCGGTAGAGTAAACCACACTTAATACACCGTCAATATAAACCTTCTTGACCGTGCCATCAAATGTACCAACTACGAAATGCCATTCCAGGTCGAAAATATTGCGATTAGCCGCTGTACCATCATCGTTGCCAGTTCCGCGAGTAGTAAAGCTGGGGCGATTGGCTGTATGGCCATTCTGACGCAACTGCCAGCCCTGTCCGCCATCACCATTACGAGCTACCAGCGGGGCCCACTGCTGAGCATCATTGGTCTTAACCCAGCACGCAACAGTCATACCATAATTACATATATCAAAATATGAAACCAGCATAGGGTCGGTATAGATCAGCTCTGTACTGTTGTCAAACTGTACACCGTCACCCTTAATGCCTGGTACAAATGATGGCTCACCTGCGGCAAGCATCGTTGGACTTCCCGGCACAATGCTGTTCAGGTTGCTATTCTCAAAGTCCCAATATGCAATCGCTCTTTTGGTACTCAACATGATCTGGGCCGAAGTTACAGCAAGGCCAGAATCATTATTAACTACACAGTAATACTTACCATCATCTTCCGGTTGAGCATTAGCTATTGACAGGGTGGCCTGGTTTGCACCGGTAATGTCGCCGCCATCTGTCAGGGCGATATCCAAAACACCATCTACATATTTATACCACTGATATACTTCAGGCGAATCTGACTCTACTGCTACACTGAGATTTGCCGTGCTGCCGATATCTACCAACTGATAGCTTGAGTTTGATACGATAACAGGGCGGGTCAGTTCCGTTTCAAATCGCCAGACAATGCCCTGGCGAACGGTATTATTGTTCAGCACACTGTCAACCCGCCAGAAATAAGTGGTGTTTTTGTTCAGAGCTGGCGCAGGTGTGTAAGCCGCCTTGAAGTTAGAACTGTTCCAGGTGGTTACAGCTATTGGAGTAACCGAAATGAAGTTCGGCTCATTCTCATTTATATAAAGATTCATTGATACCAGATTTGGATCTGCCACTAATGTCTCAGGGTTAGCTCCCCGACCCTGAGGGATTGTCCAGGATAACTCCAGACCAGAGACTGCTACTTCAGTCTGATCCAGTGTTGGTGATTCCTGATGCGGGTGGCTTAGCCAGTTATCATTTATGCTCAGGTCATCATACCATACATCGCTATCATTGCCGCCTTCGGTATAGATCTGGATACCAGTTATACCAGCTCCGGTAAATGTTCCTGTCCATATATCAACTATATCACCGGGGGCAGGATTAGTATCTTCAGTTGAATTGAAGCCACTGTCCGCGATCGTTCCTTCTGTTACGCTCATCTGATAATTGTTTGTTCCCAGCACAGTAAAGGTAACCCGGAACAGATCGTAATTATCAAAACGCTTCTTAGTATCTACAAATACGCCGCTGCCGGTGTCATATCTGGAAAAAAAGTGAGCTGCATTAACCAGCTTAAATTCAGCCTCTATATTTGTACCGCTCAGGAGCCGAACGCCAACAGCTATATCTATATCTGCACGATGCGTCCAGTCTAAAGAGACCGACTGCCCTGTATATAATGCGCCACCAGCAAAATCATGGGTCGCATAAGTACCTGCACCTCCATCCAGATCCCAGATGGTCCATACATTATTATTACCATCCTGTCCGCCCTTTAGCAGACTACGGCCGCTGCCGCCGTCGCCAGTTACTGTCCATACATCCACTGTGTCATTTCCATCTGGCGCACTGCCAGGACTGCCAGTTGCTGTATAACTCACATTGTCTGCACCCTGGGCATAAGCAAAGGGCATCAACATACTTGATGCCAACAACATTAATAACCTTGACCTTTTCATCTCTTTTACCTTTCTCCGTTAAACAATAAAACACTTTAATAAAACTTTTTTCCCGGACAGATAAGAAATTTATACTGTTAACCGGTTGTTATTTTTTTCTCTTATTCTCAAATTGTGCGCAGGGAATCTCCACTGCGGTTTTCAAACCCTGATAAATAAACCCCATAAATTGGGGATAAGTAAACTATTCTCTTTCTACAAGCTCCAGTACCAGCTCTGGACGGCCAAACATGCCCCAGGCATACGCTACAGTCCAGTCACTTTCTGTTACTGCCAGCGTCAGGTACTTACTCTGAGGGCCGATCGGGATCTCGATCTCTGCTGCCTCATCTGTGTTGGTCATACGGGCATCATGCACTTTCTCGCCGTCCAGATAGACTTTGAATTCAACTGCTGCCCGCTCCTCCCGCTTTATCTCAAACATATACTTTGTTGCTGTCTGGGATATGCCTGTCAATGCACGAAAACTCTTTATTTTCACGCTGGGCAGATCACGACGAATCGCTGCTAAGTCAAAGGTTATTCCCTGATTAGCATGCATTCCCAGAGATGAGTTGTCCTTTGTACCGAATTCTTCACCATTAAGGGTAAAGCGATGCTTAGGGACATCGAAACTCTTATGAAAAGCTCCATTAACTATGTAGCCCCAATAGCACTTGGAATTTTCCTTGAAGCTGGCTTTTATGCTGCCATCTGAAGATATCGGCACCGGCCCGCTACTAAAGCCGGGGATAAATACACCGTCAACATACTTATTGTCAGTTACCGGCTTATAACCGGCTACACCGTAGGTGACGCCATCACGCAATAACTCAGATATCGGCTTGCCCGTCTCTACATTTATGCCTGCATCAAGTTTGCCACTGCCAAAGCCATCGCCTCCGCCTACTATGTCAGCCAGATCAATATTCTGGCCGCGCCATAGCATACTTGAAACTGAACTGAAATCTCGAACTACAGCATCTGTTTGCATCGGTATGGCACGCAACTTTTGGTTACGATCTACCTTACCAGCCATTCCGGCTGTCAATAACCGGCTCAATGCTGCATTTTTCTCAGCTCCGGCGTACAACGAAGCCTTGCCGTTATACATATATACTTCGGTATTACCATCTATCTGGGATATAACGCCAAATTCTGTACCCTGGTCCACAACCCGGGAATTGGGTGTTACTACCGTAAAGCCATAGCCCTGCTCTGATACCTGAGCGAATAACTTACCGTAACGGACCGAAACTTCACCGGAATTCATAAAGCGAAATTCGGCTGGTGCCTCCAATACTATATTCACTCCGCTATCTGTGGCGAATTTCACTATGCCATTAGTCAAATGAACTGTTCTTGAACTCACCAGACGATCGCCCGGCTTAAAGGACAGCTCGCCAGAATACTCAGCATTGAGCGAATCTGTCACGACACCTATCTCATAAGGTCTTACCTTATTAATATACACATTCAAACTTATTATCAATATCGCCGCCAGCGAACTTAGTGCTATGGTCAGTAACGACTTATTACTCCTCTTGGCCTTTACCTTCTTTACTGGCTCTAAGCCGACTATTTCTTCTGGAAAACTCAGCTCCAGGGCCGGTGAGTTCTTCTCCTGCACTGCCAGTTCCTCTAAACCGATCAGTTCCAGTGGTAACTTGCCATTAAGTCCGCTTGAGAGTTCTACCTCGTCATTATATTTTGTTAATACCGCTGTGTAATTCTTCACAAAGTCACAATAATAGCTAATTGCATCTGGATCTGTTGCGAACCACTGCTTGAGCTGCTCTATCTCTTTATCTGTACTGCAATTCTCAAGTACCTTAAAGAGAAGACTGTCTATTTCTCGGTAATTACTCTGTGACATTATTTCCTATTCCTGACGAGCCAGTGTGCGAGATACACATACACGCAACAATCCTAATATCCCTGATATGTGCAAATACACACTGCTTACCGGACGGCCTATCTGTAATGATATATGTTTTACCGGTATATTGTGACGGTATCTAAGGTCTAAGATCTTCTGATCCGACTTATTTAACTTCTTTATGCAATTATCTAATGCCGAAACTCGCTGACCATGGTCTGCCGATGAATTTTCGGCAACATAGGACAGTTTCTCATAAGTGTCGTTATCAAATATAGTTCGAGTCTTACGGTTTTCTCGTAAATACTCCAGCGATTTATTCCTTGCTATCGCTATTGACCAGGCGGCAAAATTAGTTCCTTCCTGAAACTTATCAAAATTCTCCCACATCACTACCAATGTTTCCTGAAGCAGGTCCTCAGCAGCGCTCTGATTATGCACCATCATCATTATGTACGACAATAGCCGGCCATGAATGCCTGTGTATAAACTGAAGAATTTTGAACTCTTATTGTCCATTGTTTCTCTTTATCTTACTTTGCCTCTCGTACTAGTCAGCTTTCGCAGTTTTTTCAGGCTCAAAATCGTAAATAAAGGGCCTTTCTGCTCCGCTTTGAATAATATTTACTTACGATACTGTCTCGAACGCAAGATAAACATTTACAAATTCATTCACAAGGCCCTATTCCGGCCTTTGCGGAAAATATCGCTTAGTCAAAAGTGCGAAATTGCACTACTACTTATTTCTTCTGATTCTCTGCTATAACTTAATGAAAAAATCTAACACAATTCTAAAGATTATGTAAATTATTTTCATTACCTATGTAAGGCTCTATTCTGAAATCACTTATGAATGGAAGATTCTTGACCGCCTATAGTGTTATAGGACTTTACGGGTATGATAATAAAAGATTATCATCACATCAAACACACAAGAAGAAAACTGTTCCCAATATCAGAAATTGCACAGGCTCAAGTTAAGGGAGGATCGCTTTTTTGAGCTAATTTACCACGAGGCAGGCCAGAGCGGCCAACGGAAAAAGTTATATTGTTTGCTGAATAAGATAGGCCTGAGTTATTCGACTGTTGTCGGGGGATCTGGTGGACAACTATAATTGAGCAGTCTTCGCTACGGGCTGGTCCACCTTACTTTTTGTCAGTCCTATAATTGTTCATCCAGCACTTGATTTTCATATTCGATATCATCTAAGGCATAGGGGCCTTGTCTGGCAATATTGATCAAAACGCCAGAGGCCATGGCGGTAACTACCAGGCCGGAACCGCCGGCAGAGATAAAGGGCAGTGCGATGCCTTTGGTGGGAGCCAGGCCGGAGACTACCATGAGATTTATAAGTGCCTGGCAGCCGATCATAGCAGTGGCCGAGAGGCTTAGTAATTTTCCGATGGGGTCAGGGCAGATAGCAACCACTCGCATTCCCTGCCAGATAAGAGTCAGATATAGGGCAATAACCATGCAGCAGCCAGCGAAGCCCAATTCTTCTGCTATTATGGCAAAGATAAAGTCTGTGGTATCTTCCGGGAGCCAGCCCAGTTTGACTGTGCCCTGGCCCAGGCCGGTGCCCATCATACCGCCGACGCCAATAGCCATTACCGATTGGTTACCCTGATATTTTGTATCGTCGAGATGCTCAACCTGCTGGGTAGAAAAATGTGCCATAACTCGTTTCCAGCGATATTCTTCTTTGTAAACACCGAAATAGAAGCCGATAGCAATAATGGGTATAAGCAAGAGCAGGAATCGTTTTTTAGCGCCACCTGCCAGTAATACTACAGTGCCGACAGTAGCCAGCAGGGCAGCGGTGCCAAAGTCTTCCTTGCCGATCAGTCCGGAAGTCAGGCCTAAGATGGTAAAACCAGGGAAAAAACCTTTCCAGAAGGTTCTGATATTTTCTCGTTGGTTCACTATCCAGCCGGAGAGGAAAAACACTGTTGACCATTTGGTCAGCTCTGAGGGCTGAAACTTAATACCAAAAAGATTCAGCCAGCGACTGGAAGAGTTTTTTTCAACACCGCCCAGTCCTGGTATTAAGGTCATAGCCAGAAAGACAATACTGATGATCAGCATGAAAACGACAGGGCTCAGCCAGAAGTGGTCTGGTAAGATAAGAAATTTACGATAATTCATACGACCGACAACTGCGAGTAGCAGCAGAGCGATCGGGACAAAGATTATGCGGCGAACAGTGGTATATTCCCACATTTTACTATAGTCAAACTGGCGGTCAACCGTAGCACCGGCGGAATAGACCAATAGAGCGCCCAGACTCAGCAGGGCGGCTATTGCTACCATGATCCAGGTAGCCTCGTTAGAGTGATAATATTTTCTCTGTGCTAGTTCGGGCATGATATTTACTCTCTGAAGCGGTAACGCAAACTGACTGATAGTTGGTATTAATATGGTAAGATCAATGGTTATTTAGTTCTTCAATTACTTTGGCTATTACTATGGCCTTAGCCTCTTCTATTGGTTGTGAAATAGTCAGCCCGGCAGCGCGGGCATGTCCGCCTCCGCCCATCGTGTTGGCAATGGCATTCATGTCAAGATATTGTTTGCTCCTGAGGCTGAACCTGGTCTTGCCGGGCTCTTCCATTTCAACGCACATTATCGAGGCTTCTACTGTGCCGATCTGCATTGGTTCATTGACGATATTCTCGATCATGCCCCGGTCAGCTCCGCACTTTTTAAGGTCAGCCTGAGTGATGGACATAATCGCCAATCGATCATTACTCAGTAGTTGCAGGCTTTGCAGGGCCTGACTGATAAGCAGCACTTTAGCCGGGGTGTGATTCTGGAATAACTGCTGGTAGATCTTGTCAACAGCAACACCGCCGCTAACCAGCTCGGCAGCAATGTTCAGTGAGGCTGCGTTAGTATTCTGGAAATGGAACCACCCCGTATCAGTGCAGATAGCGGTAAAGATCGCTTCCAGGGCTTTGCGGTCAAGCGGCCAGTCGGCCGCCCGGCACAAACGATACACTACCTCGCCAGCGGCAGATGCATTAGTGTCAATTAACTGGCAGGTGCCAATCGCATCGCCAGAGAGATGATGGTCGATCGCCAGGGTGGGCTTACCTTTTTCGGTTCGCTGGAGAAGGTATTCGCCGATTGCAGGCATCTGACGGGCAGAGCGTGTATCAACAACTATAATCAGGTCGAAGGTATCAAGGTATTCGGCTGTTAATTGTTCTTCGGTGAAATTTTCGCCGATAACCTTATCCAGCTGATCGAGTAAAAAGCGATATGGCTCGCCAGCGGTACTTAAAAACAGGTTTTGGCTGATTATGTTTCTATTATCAAGCCGGGCTTGAGCTGACAGGCTGCGACTAAGGGCCACTGCTGAGCCGACCGCATCACCATCAGGGCGAATATGGGTGGTTACCAGGATTTTACTGGCTGACTGTATCATTTCTATTGCACATTTGAAATCCATATTATTTTGCATATTTTCCAATCCATTGTATTGTCAGCATTATGATAGTATGAGGTTTTTTGTTCTGATACTATTCCATTTCTCTTACTGACTGACAGTCTATTTCTATTTGCCTGACGAGTTCCTGGGTAGTGTTATATTTTACCTGATCTCTGAGTTTTGTGACAAACTCCAGGGTAATGTGTTTATTAACCAGAGAGTCATGGTCGCCTTTATAGTCAAGCAGGTGAGCTTCTATCTGGTATGTACCATCTTTAAATGTTCGGCAATGCCCCAGGCTGACGGCCGCTTTATATATCGTCTCGCTGCTCCATGTATGTTCAAAATTATTGCCCACTTTTGCCCGGCAGGCAAAAACGCCTTCTTCAGGTAACTGCTGATAATCGATGTAAGGCTTTATATTGGCTGTGGGGAAGCCCAGTCCGCGGCCCAGTCCGCGGCCGGTAATGATCGAACCGGCCAGTATATAATTTCGGCCCAGGCATTTGCGTGCCTGATCAAAATGGCAGGTGGCGATCTGCGAGCGGATGAGTGTTGAGCTTATAGATGTTTCTCCTTCAACGCTGCATCTTATTTTGCTTGAAGGTGTCATATAGGCTTCAAAGCCAAATTCCTGTCCTAGTTCACGCAGCGTTACTATTGTGCCGCTGCCGCGAACGCCGAAATTAAAGGTCTGGCCTTCGACTATGTATTTTACATTGAGTTTTTCGACCAGAATATTCCAGGTGAACTCTCGTGGTGTCAGGCTCAGGAATTTTGGCTCAGTTTTAACCATTATTATGCCCGTTGCCATATTTGTCTCTTCAATCAGTTTGAGTTTGAGTGGAACGGGAGATATTTGAGACGGCCTGCGGTCTGGTCTCAGAATAAATAATGGCGGCGGATCGAAGATCATGATATAGAAGGGCAGGTTTTTGCGTTTAGCAAGATTCCCGGCGGAGTTGATGATCTCCTGATGGCCAAGATGTACGCCATCAAAATTACCAATGGTTAACACGCAACCAGAGTCGGTGCGGGGGAATTTATCGAGATTTGTAATTATATCCATATTTTATTTCAAGCTATAGGTTATATTACCGCTGTATTAACGGTAATTTACAGATTATAGCATGAAACAGAATAATATATAGTTTTTTCCTGTGGTAGATCAGTGGTTTTTCCGTTGATTAAAGAGCCATTTAACGGTATTAACATCTGACCAGGTCTTAATAGCGGAAGAGACATGTTCGGCTCCGGGTATTTCATTGTAAGTGCTTACTCCTCCTTGTTTTATAATTTCCTCGTAAACGGCTTTACTACCCAGTTTCATGCCGTCTTTTTCGCCTGCGGTTATGTAGGTTGGAACATGTTTATATCCGGCGACTTCTTCTTTGAGCTTTTCGAGTTGCACCGGGGTCGGTGCCTGATATGGTATGCCAATAGGCCACCCGGCACAACTAATAGCAGCTGCGAAAAGGTCCGAGTCGGCCTTAAGGAATTCCCAGCAGGCCTTGCCGCCATAAGAGAACCCGGCGAAATATACTCTGTCCGGATCGATACTCAGTTCGGAACTTTTGAGCATGTCTCTGACCAGAGAGAGGGTTGCCTGAGCATACCATCCGGTTGAATTAACCGCAGAGAGGTTGACCACCGGATGATATATTCGTTCGTGCAGACCTATATTGCCATTGGGGAAATAAGGTGCCGGGATACTTTTATCATCTGGTATCTGGGGAACAATACTGAAACATTCAAACTGTTGATCATGATAGTAGCTGGTGTAGAGGAAACGAGATAAGTTAGTCATTTCCATATTCTTACGGTTATCATGACCGACACCGCCAGAACCATGCACACTGATAACCAGTGGATACTTCCTGGTGGGGTCATAGTTATGCGGGTACATAATTCGGTATTGGAGGCTGCCGCTGGCAAAGCGATATTCGCGGGCGATATGGCCATAGAGTCCATCTTTAACCAGGTTACAGGAGTGCTTAAGGGCAGTGAGTTTGATTTTGCCCTGAGCTTGCAGGATGATCCAGGCATAAGCCGCTCCTTTGTGATTACTGGTGAATAAAGTGGTAGTACCAGAGTTGATCTTTTTAAATGAGGTAATATTTTTCTTCTCGATAGCTTCCTCAAGATTGTCTTTGTGATAATATGCGATCCTTGCCTGAAGAGAGCCCTGACCTTCAAAGTCTATGGTGAGTTCATTAAGATTTATCTCAAAGCCTTTTTCGGCGACAATAACAGGAGCGACCCGGCATGGTTTATCTTCCATTTGGATTGAGAGCCAATTGCCAATCTGGCTGACATCAAGGTCAATAGTTGATATTTTAGCTGCATATTCTGGCTGATTCACCAGTTGGCCAACAGGTTGGAGAGGAGTGAATTTGGGGAGCGAGTCTGTTAATTCCTTAGTTGGTGTTGGCACTTGCTGTTCTGGTTGTGGCAGGTTAGACTCTGACTGAGCTTTGGGCTTACCAAAGTCTGGTTGGCTGACAGGGTGTCTGTTAACTTTTTGTGGTACAGGATCAAACCCGGCGATAACCATTGGTGAGCAAACGGCAGAGAATATTAAAGCCGTAATAACGATAAACTTTTTATTTATGTTCATATTTTTCATACTATATTAATAGTCGGATAGTTCGGGTGTAGTCTTAGTTTAATCAATAAAAAAATATCAAATTCTTTTCGTTTGCCAACTCCTTATTTTGTCAAAAGTTGGGATAAAAATACAGTTAAATCTCTGAGAAATACACTTGACTTTGAAAACCTCAACCGGTAAGGTTATTCGGTCACTGTAAACGGGGCTGAGAAGTCCGGTGACCTGGTGTATGTAAATAATATCTGGTTGAGAGGCCAGGAAATGGTAACTTAATTTCTAACAAGGAGTTGTAAAACTATGGCTACTGTAACAAAAGTTGGTATCAACGGTTTTGGCCGTATTGGTCGTATGGTATTCCGCGCTGCTGTTGGTCGTACTGATATTCAGATCGTAGGTATTAATGACCTGCTGGATGTTGACTATCTGGCCTACATGCTCAAGTACGATTCAGTACATGGCAAGTTCAATGGTACAGTTGAGGTTAAAGACGGTGCTCTGGTAGTGAACGGCAACACGATCCGTATTACTGCAGAGAGAGATCCTCTGAACCTGAAGTGGAATGAAGTTGGTGCCGAGGTTGTAGTAGAGTCAACAGGTTTCTTCCTGACTGACGAAACAGCTCGCAAGCACATTACCGCCGGTGCTAAGAAGGTTATTCTTTCTGCCCCATCAAAAGACAGCACCCCAATGTTCGTATGCGGTGTAAATACTGATTCTTACGCTGGTCAGGACATTGTATCTAACGCTTCATGTACTACCAACTGTCTGGCTCCTATCGCCAAGGTTCTCAATGACAACTTTGGTATCGAAAAGGGTCTGATGACCACCGTTCACGCTGCTACCGCTACCCAGAAGACTGTTGACGGTCCTTCTGCTAAGGATTGGCGTGGTGGTCGTGGTATTCTCGAAAACATCATCCCTTCTTCAACAGGTGCTGCCAAGGCTGTAGGTAAGGTTATTCCTGAGCTGAACGGCAAGCTGACTGGTATGGCATTCCGCGTTCCAACCTCAGATGTGTCAGTAGTTGACCTGACAGTTACTCTGAAGAAGGAAACCACTTACGCTGACATTTGCGCTGCTATGAAGAAGGCTGCCGAAGGTCCGCTCAAGGGCATTCTGGGTTACACAGAAGAAGATGTAGTTTCTACTGACTTCCGTGATGAAGTTTGCACCTCAGTATTTGATGCCAAGGCTGGTATCCAGCTTGATGGCACATTCGTTAAGGTTGTATCATGGTACGATAACGAGTGGGGTTATTCATGCAAGGTTCTCGACCTGGTTAAGGTTATCACCAAGTAATTTGAGTGATCGACTTTTTCAGCTCGATTGATAATAAAAGCCCGCAGGACCAAGTTCTTGCGGGCTTTTTGCATTTATTCCGTTCCCAGAGAAGAAAATACTCGCTGCTTTTATTTTGCGTCGTCGAGTTTGCTGTTTTGTTTGGTCAGCAGATCAATGATGATATGTTGGCATTTTAACAGGCTGATGAAGTATTTAATAATGATCACCAGGATTACCAGATCAAGGGCAAATAAAAGCAGAATTGGCAGAGACACGCCGCTTATGTATCCCGCTCCCCGGCCAGAGCCAGATGTATCAGCCATCAGTATAACAAAGAATGTGATAACAAGCAGGACTAATGCAATAAAAAGTCCAGGGCCGGTGAACCAGTCGCCAAGTTTTATAATAAAATTGCCCGGCAATACTGTCTCTGCGAGATTGTTAGCGAAAATCTTCTCCGAATTATATTCAACCTTTCGGTCCCTGCCACATTCTGGGCATCTAACCATTTTGCCAAGCATATCGTCAGAAACTTCAATTATCTTACCACAGCAACATTTAAAACAAATCATAAATACCCTACCCTTCTAAATTAAATATTTAACTTTTACCATAAAGAGCAGAAGCTCAGAGAAATCGCCATTCTAACCCACCGCAAAGCTCAATGCACGAAAATTAAGTATTTCACAACTAAAGCTATTTTCAGACAGAATTAACCCACTGCGAGACAACCGGAGGGTACCAGGTACTGTTTCGTTTAAGGTCTTTTAATATAGGTGCTTATATAAATATATTTGTCAAAAACATACACTGTTTTGTTCGTTGTTTTTTGGTTTTCTGATGTGGTTCTGTATAGATTTCAGTTCCATGATCCTGTCTGTCTGTTCCAGCCAGTTATCGTCGCCCAAAGGGTAGTTTCGTTTGATTGAGGTGGTGATCTGCCGGGCTTGTCTTTGGTTAAGGGGCTTACGAACCAATTCCGGCCAGATGCCCGGCATATCGACAGGGCTGGGGCAGATTGTTAGTGGCTTATCGACCGTCAAACCGCAATGGAAGTGGTAGCTGCTCCAGGGCCAGTCGGCGGGGTCGCGGACCAGTGAGGCACGCAGGGGGTTGGCCTCGACATAACGCAATATCCGCAGATAATGTCGCTCGGTCTGAAATGGAAAACTCTTGAAAGGCCCTTTATAGATGTGCCCCATGCCGGCGGTGCCGTGGGCGGCGTGGTAGCGGTTGGCATGAGTGAGCGTTATCCAGTGCATAAATTCCGACAGATCGCCGTCGTTTTCCGGCCAGAGCAGCAAATGCCAGTGATTGCCCATAATGCAATAGCCACAAATCCGCATGCCGGTTCGAGCCTGGCCTTCGCCCAGAATGGTTTCAAAAGCGAGGAAATCGCCCGGCGTTTTGAATATCCGCAACCGGCCATTAGCTCGATTCATGACATGATAATAGAAACCGCCAATTGTCCTTCGTCTAGTCCTGGGCATGACAATTCTATGGCCGCAATAAAGTAAAAGTCAAGCTACAGGATAACAATTTCCCACTATTATTCCCCAAATGTATATTTTCAGCAAACTAAATTACATAAATCCTTTTTTATAAAGAAACTATAAAAAATGGGACTTGGTACCCTCCGGTTGTCTTGGTACCCTCCGGCTGTCTGGTACCCTCCGGTTGTCTGCGGCAACATTCCCAGAAATACTCACCGCTAATATCGGTGCGAACCGCTCTGGCTGACTACAAGGAGCAAGACTGGCTTATCAATCTGCCGCTTTATGCTATTAATCAGATCAGAGATGTTATCAATAGTCGCAGATCGTGATTTTGAATGTAAACGAAACTGTACCAAGAACACAATGCCGCTGCTTCATCTACCGCCATAGGTACTTGGTACCATCCTGTTATCTCCGGTTTTCTTCGGATTTATTATATTGCAAACCGAGCAGAGTATGTAATATGCTTGATTGTTCCACGATGAATATTGTACAATTATCGACATCGTTACGAGAATAACTTTTTAACCGTGTTATAGGGAAATGTCAGGTTATGATTACAAACCATCTACTTCTTAGACTCAAAGATTCGAATAGCGAAAATATCAGCCGGGCTCTCGAAGTACTACGCGGTATGGAGGGCAGGATCGAATATCTGCGAGCCATCAAGGTGCATACGGATATCCTTCATAGTCCCTCGTCTTACGATATCCTGATGGTGGCCCAGTACGATTCCATTCAGGATTTTAATGCGTATCTGACGCACCCAGTCCATGTTGAGGTCGCAACCTATATTGGCACTGTGGTCGATCAAGTGGCATCTGTATGCTATGAATCAAACCAGTAAAAGGTTTCCTGAGATAACCGGAGGGTACCAGGTACTGTTTCGTTTAAGATATTATATTTTAATTATTTATGTAAATTTATTTGTCAAAAACATACACTGTTTTTTGTGTTGATTTTTGGGTTTCTGGTGTACTCATGCAAGGTTCTGGACCTGGTAAAGGTTATCACCAAGTAATTTGAGTAATCGTCTTTTTCAGTTCGATTGAAAATATAAGCCTGCAGGACAAGTTCTTGCGGGCTTTTTGCATTTATGCTGTTCCCAGGGGGCAAAAAAAGGGTACCTCTCAAAAATCTATTTCTCTGGCTGTGCCAGGGGCACTGGAACAGGGCAGATGGGGGCTGCAATACTCCACCAGGATGAAATCGATTTTATAGAGGTACCCGGAAAATGGGGTAACCGAAATGGTACTAGGTAACTTCCGGTTATCTCTACGCAAGAGTAAGGCGGTGAAGATTATGAGAAGCAAATGCTATTCTCGTTTGTCGGTTGCTGTTTGTTTGGAAAAGACACCATTAAGCCAATGTGCAAATATTTTAAGTGAGTATAATATTGCACAAATAAATATCGATGTTAACCAACCAGAGATAATCCATATGCCACAACCCTGAATAGAGTCATTACCTTCTATTTGTTCGCTTGGTGGGTTGATAATGATTTGAAAAACAAAAACAAATGTCATTATCCCCCAGTATTTGAGAACTGCGACCCAGAATGGTTTTACTATAAGGTTGCGGTAGGCAACAACATGGGCAGCGACGAAAAACACAACAAATAATACAATAGCTATAGATTTAATGATCATTTTTTGTACCATTAATTTAGGCGATGGATATTCATAGATAAATTCAGGCACAGGTAATTATATCTTCTCATACTGCATCTGCCAGATGTTTTTCAGATATCCGCTTGGGCGTGTGCGACATTAATTTCTGGCCAGCGAGCATCGCGATCTTTGCAGAAAAAGTTTTTAGCGAGGATTTGAGGAAGAAGACAATCGGATGGTACCAGGTACTGTTTCGTTTAAGATATTATATTTTAATTATTTATGTAAATTTATTTGTCAAAAACATACACTGTTTTTTGTGTTGTTTTTTGGGTTTCTGGTGTACTCATGCAAGGTTCTGGACCTGGTAAAGGTTATCACCAAGTAATTTGAGTAATCGTCTTTTTCAGTTCGATTGAAAATAAAAGCCTGCAGGACAAGTTCTTGCGGGCTTTTTGCATTTAGGGCGTGTTGCCCAAATATTTATTAAAACATGAACTTATTAATTGTATCTGTTTTGATAATGTTTAAAATATATCTGTCTGAATAACAGGAGATATATTTATTATGATGGGTAAAGCCAAGGACATTAAGCCGAAGTTGTTTTATGGGATTTCTCTGGAGCAGAAGGTTCCGGCGGATCATCCTTTGCGTAAGATCAAAAAGGCCATAGACTTTTCTTTTGTGCGTAAGCGTGTAGCCGGTCTTTATGGAGCCAGGGGTAATACTTCGATCGATCCGGCTGTGATCATGAAGTTGATCTTTCTGTTATTTCTGGAGAATGTCAAATCTGAAAGACAGCTTGCCGCTCAGTTGCCTTTGCGTATGGACTGGCTGTGGTTCTGTGATTATGATCTTGATGATGAGACCCCTGACCACAGTGTTTTGTCCAAGGCCCGCAAGCGTTGGGGCCGGGAAGTATTTGCCGAGTTCTTCCAGATAGTGCTTGAGCAGTGCATAGAAGCCGGTCTGGTTGATGGCGAGATAATTCATATTGATTCTACCACGATAACGGCTGATGCCAGTAAGGACCATTTGCGTCCGCAAATACATCAGCTCAGCGACAGGCTCTATGAGCAGCTTGATGATCAGGACAAAGTGGAAGATAACAGCAAGGCACAAAGCGAGGTTAAGCCTGCCGATGCCGAGCTTTGTCAGCGGGCCAGCCAAAGTGATCCGGATGCCCGTTTAGCCACAAAGAATGGCAAAACCACGCTGGGCTATAAAGACCATCGGGTGGTGGATGATGCTCATGGAATTATAACTGCCACTGTGACAACACCGGCCAATGTGAATGATGGCAAAGTATTAGAGCAGGCGATCGAGACTCACGAATCAAATACACATAAAGCCGTTGAGACAGTAGTTGCGGATAAGGCTTACGGTACGCTGGACAATTACAGATATTTGCAGGATAAAGGAGCTATGCCCTGCATTGACCATGCGAGATATCATTCGAGCGGCCAGAGCCGGGAATTTCAGAAAGACCGATTTGTTTATGATGAAGTACGCAATTGTTATATATGTCCTGCGGGAGAGAAGCTGGAATATATAGGGATAAGAGCCAGCAGAAATGGCAAGCACTATGCTTATGAGGCCGACCGTAAGGTATGTGAACAATGTCAGTATTTCAGTGAATGTGTAAAGAGTAATAACAGCGGCCGGCGGATAAGCGAAGATATTAATATGGAATATTCGCGTTGGGCCGATGGATGTTTTACTTCTGCAGAAAGATGCAGTCTGAGGCAAAAGCGAATGGCCCGCAGCGAGGGCAGTTTTGCTGATGGGGCAAACAATCACGCCTGAAAAGATGCCGGTGGCGAACTCTGATAAAAGCAGAGATCCAGAACCTGATCATCGCAGCAGTGCAGAATGTGCGCAAGCTGATCACGCTGGCCGGAGGGAAAAAGGCTCAAACAGTAGCTAATTCCGTTTTAGCCGCGATTTCAACCCTGATTTTGTCTCAGCTATTACATCTGCCGGGTAATCCAACTGCCCAAACCTCATCCTGAGCCAAAATCCGATTATTCCAGATAAAATTCAACTGAAAACAGAATATACAAAAACAATAAATAACCCCCTCCCAAAAAACACCCAGGGCAACAAGCCCTTTATGCTGTTCTCAGGGGGCAAAAAAATGGGTACCTCTCAAAAATCTATTTCTCTGGCTGTGCCAGGGGCACTGGAACAGGGCAGATGGGGGCTGCCATATTCCACCAGGATGAAATCGATTTTATAGAGGTACCCGGAAAATGGGGTGGGGGATATATTCTGCTATTATCCCATGGGATGATACTTTTTATGAATACTTCTCAGATGTTCATGGTTAACATGAGTATAAATCTGGGTTGTACTCAGGTCAGCGTGTCCGAGCATTTCCTGTACACTTCTGAGGTCAGCACCGCCCTGCAGGAGGTGGGTTCCAAAGCAATGTCTCAGGGTATGGGGAGTTACTTTGCCAGGCAGGCCGGCTTTGAGGGCAGCCTTTTTGACAATTCTCCAGACTTCGATCCGTGAAAGTTCTTTGCCGTTTTTCGAGACAAAGAGCTTGCGGGAATGGGTTTTTTCGGTGAGGTCCAGTCTCTGCTTGGTGACATAGTCATGCAGGACATCGATGGCGTATTTATGTACGGGTATAATTCTTTCCTTATCACCTTTACCAATACACCTGAGATAACCCATTTTGAAGTTAACATCGCTGAGATTGAGAGATGCTGCCTCTGATGCTCTCATGCCAGTGGCGTAGAGCAGTTCGAGTAAGGCTTTGTCTCTGAGGAATAACTGGTCAACAGGGTTAACAGCTGAAACCAGTTCAGCAGCCTGCTGCTTTGATAAAACCCGAGGCACTCTTTGCCAGATGCGAGGTGATTCCATAAGGTCGCAAAGATCAGTTTTGACTTTCCCTGTGAGTTTCTGATATCGCATAAACATGCGCAGAGAAACGACATGGCGAGCGATAGTAGCTTCAGAGAGTCTGGTGTGATCTTGTTCGACCGGCTGCGAGAGCCATTTTACGAAATCAACGGCAGTTTGCGGGTTGATTTGGTCAGGTAATGTCAGACCGTTAAGCTCTGCGAAATGAGCGAAACGCCGCAGATCTCTTCGATATGACATTATCGTGTTGCCGGCTAGTCCACCTTCTACACAAAGATAGTGCAGAAAAGTTTCAATTTCGGAATCCGGCCATTTTTCCAACTTCTTCTCATTTTCTTGAAAAAACTTCATGATTCAATTATCCACAACTTGTTCTTCTAGTTCTTCTTCATTTTCCAAAAAACGCAATAATGAGTATAACTGCCAGAAATTGAGATGCAATACCATCTGGGCGCGGAATCTCCACAAACCCCGTCACAGAGGGTAAAATCAACAATAGCTTTCATCTGACAGTCATCAGTTCCTTCTGGGCAGTAAACGATCTCTGATGCTGCATTTTATGGCAGATTTCGAGAAAGCGACTGCAAAAAAGATACTGGTCATTACACAGTTCACTTTTTGTGTCTGATTTACTGGCATTTGACTGCCTGTCACAATGATACTCATCCGAATTCAGATAAGGGCAGCTCATCGTATAAACTTCTTCCTTTTTTTATGCCCCTTGGGGCGGCTCCATTTCGTTGCAGGCTGTTATTCCTTCAACCAACCTGCAGAGAATCTATCGGACGGAAAGAGAGTAAACATGAGACTTTCTAACAGAATACCTGTGATATTGGCTGTTATTTAATGTTATAGGACTATTTTATCTGCATTTTTTGATGAATGAGAAGTTGGTTAAAAATAGGTTAAAATTGTAACTTCTTTTTTTATATGAAGTAAGGGAAAGTTGGTTGTGTCTTAGGGTTATTTGTAGAGTAGGTGAAAAAAAATAACTGAAAAAAATAGATACTAAAAAGTTATAGGACTATAAAAACATAAGGCACCTAAAAAGGTGTAACAGCGACAGAAAATGGTTTGGCGGGTGTGGCTATATTCAAGTCTTATAATAAATCAAGATAATGTAGGAGATGTGCCTGATGAAAAAGAACAGGTCAGACAAAGAGCCTGACCTGTTGAGTTGAACTGAAAAAAGTTGTGCGGCATTTTCATCCATTGTCTGTGCAAAGTTTGCTCTTGAGGAATTTGCCGGTGTAGCTTTCAGGTATCTGGCATATTTCTTCGGGCGTACCAGTTGCGACTATGTACCCGCCCAGATCGCCGCCTTCAGGACCGAGGTCGATAATGTGGTCGGCAACTTTAATGACATCGAGATTGTGTTCAATAACGACAACGGTGTTGCCTTTATCAACTAAGCGGTTAAGCACATTGAGCAGGTTATGAATATCTGCCATGTGCAGACCGGTAGTAGGTTCATCGAGGACATAGAAGGTGTGCCCGGTGCTGTTTCTGCCCAGTTCGGCGGCAAGTTTTACTCGTTGAGCTTCTCCGCCTGAAAGGGTGGTAGAAGCCTGTCCCAGGGCGATGTAGCTGAGTCCGACATCATACAGTGCTCTGAGCATTTGTTTGATCTTGGGGAAGCTGTCGAAGAATTCGAGAGAATCAGCAACAGACATGTTGAGTACATCTGAAATGCTCATGCCGCGATATTTTATATCAAGAGTTTCGCGATTATAGCGAGTTCCTTTGCACTGTTCACATTCGACATAGACATCCGGCAGGAAGTGCATTTCAATCTTTTTAGTTCCTTGTCCCTGGCAATACTCGCATCGGCCACCTTTAACATTGAAGCTGAAACGGCCGGGGTTGTATCCGCGTATGCGAGCGTCTCTGGTCTTACTGAACAACTGGCGGATGAGGTCAAAGACGCCGGTGTAGGTTGCCGGGTTAGAACGAGGAGTTCTGCCGATGGGGCTCTGGTCGATCTGGATAACCTTATCGACGCGGTTCATGCCGACTAGCTTTTTAAACTTGCCGGGCTTGTCGTGGCTATTATAGAGTTTTCTCATCATAGCCGGGAGCAGAACCTGTCGAACCAGAGAGCTTTTGCCCGAGCCGCTAACACCTGTGACGCAGGTGAAAGTTTCCAGAGGGAAAACAACTTCGATATTTTTGAGGTTATTTTGTTCAACGCCTTTAACGGAAACGGAGAATTTTGGGTTAACTTTTCTGCGTTTTTCAGGCAGTTTGATCTGTCGTATTCCGGCGAGATACTGGCCGGTAATGGATCGTTCTGCGACTTTAATATCCTCGATCGTTCCCTGAGCGACTATCTGTCCGCCTCGATGTCCTGCGCCAGGTCCGACATCGATAATATGGTCAGCAGCGAACATGGTATCTTCATCATGCTCAACGACCAGCACGGAGTTGCCCAGGTCAGCAAGGTTACGCATAGTGTGAATGAGTTTTTCGTTATCTCGCTGATGTAATCCGATAGATGGCTCATCCAGTACATAGCAAACACCAACCAGAGCAGAGCCAACCTGGGTAGCCAGTCGAATGCGTTGAGCTTCCCCGCCGGACAGTGTTCCGCTGCGTCGGCTGAGTGTCAGGTAGTCAAGTCCGACATTGGAGAGGAATTTAAGGCGGTTGCGAACCTCTTTAAGTATAGGTTCGGCGATAGCAGCCGCTTCGTTAGAGAAATTAAGGCTGTCAAAGAATTCTCTGGCCTGTGCTATGCTCATCTGGACTACATCATTGATGTTTTTGCCATTGATGAAAACCGCGAGCGATTCCGGCCGCAGTCTGGCGCCATTGCAGTCCTGACAGGGTTGTTCCGACATGTAGCCGTGCAGTCTGGCCTTGACAAATTCGCTATCGGTGGTTTTGAAGCGGCGCATGAGGTTTGGTATAACACCTTCAAACTCAGGTCCTTTATTTTTATTTTCATCTGTGCCATACATAAGGATATTTTGAATATTCTTTGGTATGCTCTTATAAGGGGTGCTGGGGCTGACATCGAATTCCGAGCAGAATGTGCGGATAAGGCGGTTGTAGAAGATGTTCATGCGTTTGCCGCCTTTGCGCCAGGCATCAATAGCCCCATCTTCTAAAGATAGTTCATCGTCAGGGACGATCAGGTCCGGGTCGAATTCCTGTATCGTACCCAGGCCATCGCAACTGCGGCAGGCACCGTAGGGGTTATTGAAGCTGAAACAACGAGGCGACAGTTCCGGCATAGCAGCTTCCGGGTGGTCGATACAGGCGAATTTGGAGCTGTAAAAATGTTCCTGCCAGTTGTTGTCTTTATCTTCTTTGAGTATCAATACAGTACCATCGCTTTGTTTGATGGCCAGTTCAACTGAATCGGCAATGCGGCCGCGGATAGAGTCTTTTACTACCAGGCGGTCGATAACAGCTTCAATAGTATGGGCAACGGTCTTTTTTAGTTCGGGTGCATCTTTAAGTTCGCAGATCACTCCATCGATGCGGGCCCTGACAAAGCCATCACGCTGTATTCGGGCGAGTACTTCGGCATGTTCACCTTTCTGGCCAGAGACCAGGGGGGAGCAGATATATATTTTTTTTCCGGCATCATTATTTATGAGGTCGTCAACTATCTTCCCGGCATGCTGGCTCTCAATGGGCCTGCCGCATATATAACAGTGGGGCTTGCCGACCCGGGCAAAGAGCAGTCGGAAATAGTCGTATAATTCTGTGGTTGTGGCAACGGTGGAACGGGGGTTACGGCCGCCGCTTCGCTGTTCGATGGAAATGGTCGGGGGCAGGCCCTCAATGCTCTCGACATCAGGCTTTTGCATCTGTTCGAGGAACTGGCGGGCATAAGCCGAGAGTGATTCGACATATTTTCGCTGTCCTTCAGCAAATATAGTATCAAAAGCCAGTGAGCTTTTGCCAGAGCCGCTCAGGCCGGTAATAACGACGAGCTTATCGCGTGGTATATCAACATCAACAGCTCTAAGGTTATGCTCCTTAGCCCCTCTTACTTTAATATATTTATTAGCCATGCATTTTTCCGGTTTGATATATCTAGTTCTCTCTTTGTCTATTAATAGCAATTTGCCAATGATAACATAAAAATGGCATTTGCGGAAGCGAAAAAGGGTGAGATGGGAGGGCGGTGTTGTAACTGTTTTCTATTAAATTGTTTAGGGTTATAGGGCTTTATATGTGTGTGTCAGGTTGAAAAGTCAACAGGACAAAATGCTGGGAGGTTGTGACTCGTGCTGAGAGGAAAATGTAACTGGGATTGAGTGGGAAATTTCCGTTAATATGCGGTAGGTTTAAGTCGTTTCTTTGTAATATGTTATGAAAATGTGGCTTTGATGTTTTGGTTTTGGTATAATGGTTGGGATATGATTGATGACTTTTATAAAATTTCAGTAGTGATCCCGTCGTATAATGCGGGGCGGTATATCTGCCGGGCGGTTGATAGTGTGCTTGGTCAGGAATACCCGGCATACGAGATAATTGTGGTTGATGATGGGTCGAATGATAATACTCGTGAGGTGCTGGCTGCTTATGGCGATAAGGTACGGTATGAGTATCAGTCTAATGCCGGGCCGGGAGCGTCGCGGAATCGTGGTGTTGAGCTGGCTGGAGGTAACTGGATCGCCTTTTTGGACGCAGATGATATATATTTGCCCTGGCGATTGAGTATGCAGGTAGAACTGTTGCGAGCGAATCCTGGTTTGAACTGGTGTGCCGGAGCTTATCATTTATGTATGGCTCAGGAATTTGAGACTTCAGCTCGAGCGAACCTTGATAGAGCGGTCGGAGATGTTTATGATGATTATCTGGCGGTATCACTGGCCGGAAAATATGCCTGGACATGTGTCGTATTGGTCAGACGGGAAATAATATTGCAGGCAGGCGGATTTCGTACAGATATAAAGTTTGCCGAAGATATAGATCTCTGGTGGCGAATTGGCATGGCAAATCCCCGGTATGGCTATGTAACAGAACCGCTGGCGGTCTATTTTCTGGATATAGCAGGCAGTCTGGCGCGTTATCGTCAGGGATATGAGCCTCAGCGAGATCTGGTATTGCGGAATATGAAACTGGCCAGCGAGATGGAGGCTGAGGGGCGATTTGAGCCGATAGCAGTGCAGCAGGTGACAGATTGGGTGCGAGGTGCTAAGTTTGACCAGCGGGTATTTGATATAGGCAAGATAGTGAAAGATTTCAGAGGCATTTTGCCGATAGGTTTCAGATTGCGAGCGAGCTTTTACGCATTATTTCCGCGTACTACTATGGCGATATTTAAGCTCCTGTCGCGTTTGAATCAGAGATATAAGATAAGAAAGAAGCTGATCCGTCCCAGAGACTAAGAGATTATGGAAGATTATAGTGTAAGTGCAATAATCCCGGCTTATAATGCTGGGAAATATATATGCCGGGCGATCGATAGTGTGCTGGCCCAGACCTTGCCCGTTAATGAGATAATCGTCGTTGATGATGGCTCAACCGATGATACGGCCCAGAAGGTGCGTGCTTATGGTGATAAGGTAAGGCTGATACAGAAAGAAAACGGCGGCGCAGGTTCTGCCAGGAATGTCGGAATAAGAGAGGCAAAATTTACTTGGCTATCGTTCCTTGATAGCGATGATGAATGGTTGGAGGCAAAAAACGAATACCAAATCGAATTGATTAAACGTAATCCTGATGTATGTTGGGTTAGTAGTAATTTTTACAGGTGTTTGTGTAATAGTGGTGTAATTCAGGAAAACCAGACGAGCGAAGCAATCGCCATATTGCTAAAGGGGGAGGAGTGCTATAAAGATTTTTTTGATGCATTTTTGGCGAAGCAGTATGGGTGCATGGACACAATGATGGTTAAAAGAGAAGTGTTTACAACGGTCGGGGTGTTTTCTGAAGTCCAAGCCCATATGGAAGATATGGATTTCTGGTGGCGAGCGGCAATGTATTACCCCAAAATTGGTTTTGTAAATGTTCCATTAGCAACTTATCATCTTGATATTGAAGGTAGCCTTATGCATGTTAAGAAAAAGTGGGGGGAGTATGTATTAATGATAGAACGAGCTATTAGGCTCGCAGAGGATAATGATCGTTTGGCGAAATTTCGACCATGCCTGGTAAGTGAGTTGCATGGAAGAATAAGATCTATGTTGTTTAATAAAGATAATGCTGTTGAAATTAAAATAATACTTAATAAATTTAATTATTTATTTGGCTGGAAATATAAAAGTGTTGTTATGTTTTTATTGATATTTCCGGGCTTAACAGAGTTGGTTGTGAAAATCATATCAGGAATCAAGAGTGTTTCTGGGAAAAATAAGGAACTGAAAAGGGATTACAGGACGATAAATTGACTGATATAATTAATAATAAAAGTTCAAGAGTAATGCTTTCAGCTTTTACCGGTGGTGTCAATACTCCGTCAAGTAGATTCAGATTGCGTCAGTATGTTCCTTATCTGGCAGGTCATGGCATTGAGGTAGTGGAGCATATACCGTATTTTGAAAAGAGTTGTGGTTTGCCGAGTCTTTTTACTGCTTCAGCGAGGGTTCCAGGGTTGATAAGGGCTCGAAAGAGCGATGTTACCTGGGTGGGTAAGGAGCTGGTGAAGGGATATTGTTATCTGGAGCGGTTTATGAAACAGCCCCGGATATTTGATGTTGATGATGCAATATGGTTGAGTAAGCCCTTTGGTCGCTGGTCGGCACCGGCGATAGCCCGTCAGATGGATATTGTAGTTGCGGGCAATAATTATCTGGCTGATTATTTCAGTAAATATAATAAGAATGTCAGGGTGTTGCCAACAGCTATAGATACTGGCAGGTTTAAGCCGGCGGCTGATAAGAGTAGAGATGGATTTGTTATCGGCTGGACAGGTCTGGCTCGTAATTTTTGTTATCTGGATAAGATAGCTGAGCCATTAGGTGAGTTTCTTGCTGAGCACGAAGATGCCAGGTTTATGGTGGTGTCTAATCGCCGATGGAATAATAGTCTTACCACGAGTAAACAATATGAGTTTGTGCAGTGGAGTGCCGATCGTGAAGTTGCCGATCTGCACGCTATGGATGTGGGACTGATGCCCTTAGAAGATAGTAAGTGGGAGTTGGGTAAGTGTAGTTTTAAGATGTTGCAATACCTGGCAGTGGGTTTGCCCGCAGTAGTCAGTCCGGTTGGCATGAATAAAGATGTGCTGGCTCGTGGCGAGGTTGGATTTGGGGCTGTAAGTGGTCGTCAATGGTATGATATCTTGACGGAATTGTATAGTGATCGAGAACGCTGCAGGGAGCTGGGGCGTAATGGTCGTGAGGTGGTGGAGAGATATTATTCGGCAGAAAAAATAGCCGGTGAGCTGGCTGGAATTATTCGGGAATTAGTTTCCCAGTTGTAGTTTGTAAGATTGAACCACTTTTTCTATGTTATGCTTTTCCAGTGCGTAGTTTCTGGTTGCTGTATGATATTGGTCAAAATTATGCAGTAGCTGATGCAGGCTGGGGTTGAGTTTTTTCTGGTCGCCATTGACACAGAGGCCGCAGTTGGATTTTGTTAAAAAACCATCCGGGTCAACATTAAGAGATAGTATAGGTGTTCCGGCAATGCAAGCCTGAATGAAAGTGTTGGGGAACCCTTCAGTGGTACTGGTATTGACAAAGGCCAGGGCTTGTTCAAAGAAAGTGTGTACTTGTGAGAAAGGCACCCTCTCTATAAGTGTCAGATTTGGTGTATTGGCAGATTGTTCGGTTAGTCTCTGGTAATTATTGTCATTAGTTGCTTTCTGGCAGATCATGACGAATTGGTATTGAGGGTTAATTTTGGCCAGCTCAATAAATATTTCCGGTTGTTTCGATGCTACGCTTCTTCCAGTCCAGAGAATGTGTTTCCGGTCTTTGTCTCCATTATTATTATTAATGCGGTGAGCATTTGGAATGACTGTCGGGTCGATTTTAAATGTTTTTTGCAGGTTTAACTTGTCAGATTGGTTTTGTACAAATACCAGAGCGGCTTTTTTTAATGACCATTTAAACAGAAGCCCGGCGAATCTGTTTTTTCTGACCCAGGTTCCATCACATTCATTTGTATTTGCAGATCGGTATATGAATTTTCTTTTTTTCAGTTTGCAGAACAGTGCGGTAAGGAAAGTGCCAAATGAGGCGGTTTTTATCAAGTAATGCTCGGCATCAGCTAAATTCATTGCATGCCATATTTTAATTGCACCTGCCAGTTGGTTTTCCCTGAAAGTCAGGCTTTTGATGAGTTTTACATTTTCGCGTGTCTCGAAGTCCGGCTGGCCATAGTCGGCGACGATACAGGTGACTTCATACGCCGGGTCTTTTGCCAGTTCCGTGGCGATATGGTAGATATCAACTTCAGCACCGCCAAAGACGCTGTTACACGCCGGGTTGAAGATCGGATAGGCCTTAGGCGAGACAAAGCAAATTTTAATATTTTTTTTCAAAGTAATGTAAATTATAACCTGACAAGGATTAACTGTAAAAATCAATGGTGCATTCTAGCATTTATTTCTGATGAAGTCAATAAGGGTAATTGTCGTTCGATTTGTGTTAGTATAGTATGGTGAGAGAGTGATACTATCGTTACATTCGTCAAGGCTTGACAATGTTATTTGAGGTAAAGAAGGTAATATGTGATTATTTATTTCTTATTTTTCTGATTTAAATTTTACGATGATTTGTGTGATGTGGTTCGCTGGCAGTTACCGGTTTAGGTCAGTGTGCCATTGTTGAGATGTTTAGTTGTTAATTATAGTTTTTATGGGAGAGAATTAAGAATGTTAAATTCAGTAGGTGGTAACTGTAAAAAAGGTCTGGAGGTTCCTGGGTGTTTAAGTGATTTTTCCAAGCTGAGAAATAATGCAGATGTTGAGGCCAGGCCAAAGCAGTCAGCGGAGCCCGCTGCTGTGGTAGAGTTGTCCGCTGAAGGTCAGGCAGCAGCTAAAGGTCAGATAGGTGGTATCGCAGTGGGAGGTGAAGGTCAAACGCCGGATCTTAGCCTTAATGAAAATGAAATAAACTGGAAAATATAGTCTGATAACCTGGGTTTAAGACTGTTGATAGGCCAGGGGGTTCAGTTATATTCGCAACAATCGTTATAATAGGTACAATTTATGTTAATTCAGGAGAAATATTATAAATTTCTGGTTGAACAGGTTTTGTAGATGGCAGTTTAAATCTTAGATTTAGTTGTAGGCTCAGATGTGAGTCTGCAAGGCAGAAAATTAAATAGAATACAATAGTCAAAAGAGGCACTATCGCACATAGCGGTGGTGTCTCTTTTTTTTGTTCCGGCCTGAGGAAGGGTTTGTTTTGTCGCCGGGCGATCGTTGTATGAGGAGGCAGAGATTATGTTCAAAGGTTTAAATTCTTCTTTTGCGGCTATGACTAATAACCTGGTTAAGCTGGGTGTGGAGTTGCAAAATTCTAATACCCGTCTATCAACGGCTAAGCGGATCAATCGGGCATCAGATGATCCGGCCGGTTTGATCGCAGCTACCAGATTGAATCAGGAGATTACTGCTCTCGATTCCCGCATAAGTAGTGCAGAAAGGCTTAAGTCTGTAGTGGATACCGCAGATGGAGCGGCCTCTGAGATAAGTACTCTGCTGACTGATATAGAATCTGCTATCCTGGCTTCTGCTGATAGTGGTACAACAGATGCTGAAAAGGCGGCTTATCAAGCGGAGATAGATGATGCCATAGGTGCGATAGACAGGCTGGTGAGCACTACGACTTATGGCGGCAAAAAGCTGCTGGACGGCTCGCTGGGCTACAGTGTAAGTGGTTCGGATAGTTCAGAGATAAGTGATATTCGGGTTCAGAGGGGCAGTTCTAGTGCCTCTGCGGCAATTTCTATTACAAAGTCGAGAACAGAAACTGCTGCGGCATTAGAGATAATGACGGCGGCTCCTACCGGTGCGGTGCAGTTTACTGTTACTGGTAATGATGGAACATCGACAGCTTTTAATTTTGATGAGACTGATTCTCTTAATGACATAGCCAGTGTGATAGGTGCTCAAACTGGTTCGACCGGCGTTGATGCTGTTGTTTCCGGCGGGTCACTATTTCTTGCTTCTGTTAATTCAGGGCGGGATGAGTTTGTTTCAGTAAATATAAGCAGCGGTGAAAGCGACTTTGCGATAACAGGCACATCGGCCAGTGAATATGGAACTACAACTGATACAGTGGTAGCAAATGGCAGAACATTGACCCAGGACGAGGAAGGGAGTTATACCTATTCAGATTCTCAGACAACTGTATCGTTTAATCTGGTTGATTCCTTTACCGGCAGTACCAGTTTTGCGGTTACCGGCGGTGGTGCCGGGTGGTCTATCGGTGGTGATGAGATCAAGCTGGGGATAAATGATATGTCCAGTTCTAAGCTTGGGAATGTTAATCTGGGTTATCTTAGCTCTTTGAAAAGCGGCGGTGCTAACGATATAAGCAGTGGAAATGCAATTGCAGCCCAGAGTATTGTAACTGAAGCTCAGAATATGGTAAATACCGAGCGGGGAAATCTGGGAGCTGTAAGTAAATATACGATCGATTCCGCGATGAATAGTTGGGAGACAACAAAGGGTTATCTCAGCGAGGCTTATGGGAGTATTATGGATCTGGACTATGCGACAGAATCGGCCAATAATAGTCGTATTCAGTCGCTATTATCAGTTCAGACGCAGGTAATGGGTAATATGTTTAATTTTACCAGTAATATGGTAAGTAAGTTATTGGATCTATAAAGGACTTTGCACAATGGTTTTGGTGTAACTATCTAATTATTAGATAGTTAAGAGAGAGGGAGAGTTAGCAAGGGTACGGTCCGTTGTCTGCTTTCAGAAAAGGGGCGAACTGTAATGGTTTTATCGCTGTTGCAGGTTTGTTTATGTGAGGCTGTAGGCAGGCATGGGTTTGTACTCTTGCTGTTTTAAAGAAAAGATAATATTGTCTGGCTCTTGCTTTTATTATTGAGGTGTTTATGATATAATGTCGGGCTCTGCCGGGTTTATGTTGATCTGGTAGTTCCAGAAGCGTTGCCAGATAAAGAGGCGGCTGGCTGGTTTTGTTATATAACTAATTGTGATAACTGGAGTTAATTATGGTTAAGCAGCTACAGGGTCCATTACAGGGCGGTAAGGAAAAGTATGCAATTGTGGTGAGCCGCTTTAACGATTTTATAACAAGTCGGCTGCTGGACGGTGCGATAGATGCCCTTAAGCGTCATGGAGTAAATGAAGATAATATATTGGCTGTCTGGGTGCCGGGCGCATTTGAGGTGCCGCTGGCAGCTGACAAGTTGGCTCAAAGTGGTAAATTTGATGCCGTAATATGTTTGTCAGCAGTAATTCGCGGCCAGACTAGTCATTATGACCATGTATGTCAACAGATAACTCGTGGAGTAGGTGAAGTTGGTCTCAAGACTGGCGTACCAACCATTTTTGGTGTTATTACCACTGATACCCTTGAGCAGGCTATTGATCGTGCCGGTGCTAAGGATGGCAATAACGGAGCGAAGGCGGCGTTGACGGCTTTGGAAATGGTAAGAGTAGTGGAAGAGATCAATAAACTGTAACGGGTGTCCAAGAGTAGATCAATGATAGAAGAAGATAGTTTGAAACTGGAAGGTACTGATTTTCGTCGTCAGGCACGAATAATAGCTATGCAGTTTTTATTTCAGCTTGATGTGCAGAAGGGTCAGAGCCTGGGAATGATAGAACAGTTCATGTCAGAGGCGGCAGAAGGCAAGCCAGATGTTTATGTGCATGCTCGCAAGCTAATTAATGGCACCTGGCAGAACCTTGATATGATCGATAAGCTGATAATGAAGGCCTGTAAGAACTGGGATTTTAGTCGGATAGATGGTGTTGATAAAAGCAATCTTCGCCTGGCTACCTATCAGTTGACCGAATGTACCGATACACCTCCGAAGGTGATAATAAATGAGGCTATTGAGCTGGCCAAGGTATATAGTACAGTGCAGGCTCCGCGTTTTGTTAATGGTATATTAGACGCGATAATGAAAGAAATGAATATAGTAGCGTGATGGCAGATAATAAGGTAGTAAGGTTCTTTTTCTGGGTATATTTGTGAGAAGGATTTTATGTTTACCTTGTTACTTGTGACTGATTAACGATTGGATCGAACAATGGCATTTTTCTCTAAGGTATTTGACAAGTTTAAAGATGGTCTTAAGAAGAGTCGGGAGAAGATATCTAACTCGCTTAAGAGTGTCCTGACCTTTGGCCGTCGCATAGATGAGCAGTTATTGGTTGAGCTGGAAGAGCAGTTGATAATTGATGATCTTGGTGTTGAGGCGACAGGGCGTATAATCGAAGACTTGCGTAAGGCCTGGAAAGAGAAGAAGATAGAGTCGGCAGAAGATATAATTCCATTTCTTAAAAGAGATATTGCCTCGTATTGGCCGCAGCAGGATCGGGCCTTGAATATACAGGCAGAAGGTCCGACTGTCATTTTAGTTACGGGTGTTAACGGCTGCGGCAAGACCACCAGTGTAGGTAAGCTGGCGGCAATGCTCAGTGGTCAGGGTAAAAAGGTGGTATTGGCAGCGTGTGATACCTTTCGGGCAGCGGCAGTCGAGCAGTTGACTATCTGGTCTGAGAGGACCGGTGTTCAGATAGTTAAGCATCAGCAGGGCTCAGACCCGGCGGCAGTGGCCTATGATGCCTGTGAGGCGGTATTGGCGCGTGGGGCAGATATATTGATAATAGATACTGCCGGTCGTCTGCACACACAGGATAATCTTATGCGTGAGCTGGCCAAGATACGCAATGTTATCGCCAAGCGGATACCAGGAGCACCACATGAGGCTCTGCTGGTCCTTGATGCCACTACTGGTCAAAATGCGATCAATCAGGCCAGGATGTTTGACAAGGCGGCGGAGCTTACCGGAATAATACTGGCCAAACTCGATGGCACAGCCAAGGGCGGCATTGTTATTGCGATCAAGGATCAGGTTAATATACCGGTGAAATATGTCGGTTTGGGTGAAAAGGTCGAAGATATGGAACCGTTTGATCCGGAAACTTTTGTCGAAGCTCTTTTTACTGAGTAGCAGCAGTAGATATATTATTGCAGAATAGTCAGCAAGCTGTCTTTCACTACCTTTATCTCAAATATGGGCGATGATAATGAAGCGATTATTTTTATTAGCGATATGTACTGTGCTGTTTGGTGTGGGTTGTCAGGGCAGGGTTTTTCGTGCTGAGGTGGAGGGGTATTCAATGGAGAGTAGGCCGATATTTACGCACACATACGGCAGTGGTGATGATAATGTTCTGATAATCGCTACTATTCATGGCAGTGAACCTGCAGGTGAGCCATTAGTGCGGGAGTTAATGGCATTTTTAGAAAAGAATCCTGAATATGTTAGAGATTATAAGGTCACGGTAATACCTGTTGCTAACCCAGATGGTCTGGCTCGCAGGCATCGGGTAAATCGCAACGGTATAGACCTGAATCGTAATTTCCCGGCTGATAACCGGGTTAATAATACTCGCTATGGTCAGCAGGCACTGTCAGAGCCGGAATCGCAAGTTTTGTATGAGCTTATTTACCGGTTAAAGCCAGTGTGGGTGATCAGTATTCATCAGCCACTGGCCTGTATTGATTATGACGGGCCAGGTGATGCACTGGCAAATGCTATGGCCCAGCGCTGTGATCTGCCAGTAAAGAAGCTGGGGTCATTGCCCGGCTCGCTGGGCTCATGGGTTGGTAATGAGCTGGGCATACCGATAATAACGCTGGAGTTGCGAAAAGAGGACTCGGAATTGTCAGGCCCGGCGTTATGGGCGAAGTATGGCCCGGCATTATTAGCCGCTATGCAGTATTAAATATCCTTTTCAGTTATAAGCCACAGCTAAGTAGTGTGTCCTGAGTATGGAGTGGATTGATATTATTATAGAGACATAGTGGTATTGACTTTAAAACGAAAAAGCCGGGCCATATAAATGGACCCGGCTTTAACTTTCCCCTTATTGCTTCCTCATTTTCTTCTCTTAGCTAATCCGAGAGCACCCGCAGCGAGCATAGCCATTGTAGCAGGCTCAGGCACGCATTGAGTGTAAACTTCGATCGAGTCGATAGAACCCTGACTAAAAGCCAGACAAAGTGTTTCATAGGCAGGGTTAGGTTCAAGTCTGAACTGATAAATAGCCTTGTTGTCATCAGGGATAATAGTCAAATCTACCAGAGTGCCTTCATTGATAGCTTCTCCGTTAGCATTCCTGCCTGTTGCATTAACGGTAAAAGTACCGCCAGCAGTTTTTTCAAATACAACCTCAAGGATAATATCTTTATAAGGATTAGGCTCTGGATTGTTTGGTATAGTGATATTAGTAGAAACTAAATTAAAACTTCCGTCATTGTCCCATCTGCCTTCTTCTGGGTTATAGACGGGTAATTTTCCCGCAGAGCCGTTGGTGCTGAACGATATTTCCGGGTTAATGCCAGATGTGTTCACAAAGTCTGATAAGAAGATATCAGGTGCTATACTGGCAGGGTTTTGGTTCATAGCCGGTGTGTCAAAATTCCAGAGAGAGTAAGTGGCATTAGTAGTTTTGGTCAGGTAGTGATCGTACAGACCTGCACTCAGACTGCAAGTAGATGCCAGCAGAAAAGATAGAATTAATTTAGCCTTCATTATAAACTTCCCTCATTTTTAATTAAACATTATTTGTCAGTAATTGCCCATAAGATGGCTTGTAAGATAATACAAGGTATATTATAGCAAAGTTATTTGGGTAGTCATCAGAAAACCCGGAAAAAAATCAGCCTCTGCGTCTGCTAAAGGCCAATAGACCGCCAATAGCAAAAAATACCGTAGCTGGTTCGGGCACGCATTGAGTTTCAACGCTGACCCAATCAAGGTAGCCGCCAGTACCACTGATCGAAATATCTACAGTTTCCTCGGTAGGATTAGGCGACATGGTAAACCAGCCGGTGAAAATATACCAGTTATAAGAAAGATCATGAGTGTCTTTCACTAGAGACCATTTATCGATATTAGCCATCTCAAAAGCTGTTCCCTGTGATGTAACAGAAAGCAGCCCCAGATCTACCATAAGAGCCGGGTCGTCAGAGAATCCTTGCGGATAGTCAAAATATTCATTTACCATGATATCTCTGAAGCGGAAAGAAACGATCAGATCTTTAGTATAGCCTGTAGTATTTTCTGAGTTAGGCAGATAAAGAGAGACATCAAGTTCATGTGCAGTCCAGTAGGTTATGCCGTTAACATTGGCCCATTCGAACGGGTTAGAGCCGGCAGAGGAGCCATGCACGCCGGTGATGTATGCCTTGGGGTCACCAAAACTATTTTCGTCGATTTCTGGGTCGATAGTATAGGTTGCTCCATTAACAACCGTTCCGGGATCGGTATTGAAGTCCCATAGCTGGTAAGTGTGATTTCCCCCAGAGAGCATGTAATCGGCACTTGCGACAGATGACAAAAGCATTGCGAGAGCGGATGCAAGAAAAGTTCTCATCTATTACTCCTTTAACACAAACAGTAGCTGTTTAAAACAAATAAACATACAGTATTTATCAGTTAATAACTATCAGAAGTAACCATCTTTAATAATGAGGATTTCATGAATAAAGCGTTAATTCTGTGGTGTGTTGTTTCTACGCAATACACCAATGTCTATCTACTTCAGAACTCGCTATACCGTCATATTATCAAATTTTGTAGTGCTATGTCAAATTTAAAAATGATAATATTTAAAATAATAGTAAATAGAATATGGCTTTTTACTGCTTGTGTTTGATATTTAATGAGTTAGGTATGTAACAATTATTCCGGTCGTAAGTAAGAAAAATAATAAAAAATGGCACTTACAAGCGTAATAATGGTGATTGAAATTTTGAATTGCAGAGAAATGCAGGCAAAAGTCAATGGTTTGAGATACACAGAATTTGGCTATTCCGCGACACTGAAAACCCGCGGCTAATTGCAAGGAAAGTTATTCAGCGGCCAGACTTCGCAAATGATCTAATGCCAGTGTGAGCCTGCCAGATATTAGCGGTTTGTATATATAGGTTTAAGTTAGTTTCATTTGCCATAAATGATATTTCTGGGTATTACCGAGGTGGCAATGGTTTTATTCATGCCCTCATAGCTGCTGTTAAAGTTTATAACGACTTTACTTACGGTCCCGGCGGCAAAACCGCTGGCCAGAGGCGGGTATTCCAGGTCAAATATGGGGGTACTGCTGTTCTGGCTGATATTGTCTAATACTACAGATTCATCAGAGCCATCAACCGAGACCATGAGTGAATTTGTGTCGGCGTCGAAGCGATACACCATGACTCTCCCGGCGGAATCGGTGAATGATAGCTCTTTTCCTTCGTCGGTTACATTAATAGTCTGTATTGCCGGGTCATTCCAGGCGGTACGCAGAGAACTGCTCAGCAGGTGGACAATATTTCTGTGTGAGGTATTGACCTTATTGACCTGATGGTTTATGTCATAGTTTTTGAAGGCAGCGTCAAAGGCTGTGCCAACGGCCACAAATATGACAGCCATAATGGCCAGGGTGATAAGCAACTCTATTAATGTAAAGGCTTTATGTTGTTTTTTGTTTTTCATATATTGCCTTCCAGCTTATATTTCAACATAGGTATTGGCATTAGGCTTGATCACAATAGGTGTAGATATGCCGCTGGGCAGCATATTGTTTTTATCCGGGGTGATATCAATAACACCAATATCACCTGCTTCTACTGATTCACTACCGCCATCGGTGAGCGATACGCCAATATTTGTTACATAACCACTGGTCCAGTTAGTAGTGTCGCACATGGAAATGATCGTACCATAGACATTGGCATTACCGCGAATATCGACAATGCCTCCGACAATAGCGCCGGTAAGAACATTGGCATTACCGGAAATAGGAACGGTATTACCCAGGTTCACATTAAAATGGGGAGCCAGTATCGTAGCTTCAGACATAGAATCATTATTAAAAGTGGCACTGCCAGTAAAGTAGAGGCAGTTAGCCTGCCAGTTAAGTGAAGAAGGTGTGTCGGTAACGATTGGCCCGTTGAAGGTGCAGTTGTCAAACCTTATATTATTAAAGTATGAGCTTGTAGTTTTACTGCAATCGACGAAAAGGGTTTCGTCAAAGGTACAATCTATAAAAAGCGCATTATAATTATGAGGTATTTTAACATTGGTAAAATGCTGATTACGATATACTTTTCGAGTAACTTTTCTTGAAGAGCTGGAAGCGGCAGCGCTGTAATTACCTGCAGCATGTGGGAAGTATTCGGTTCTGGTTTCGTATGTATTGGCAATATTAGTAACCGAGCTTTCGTAAGTGGAAGTGTCATAGTCCGAGATGTTCATGCCGGGCACCTCAGAGGCTACGCCGTAGTTAATGCCATAATGGCTGCCTTTAATCTGGTCATTGGCACTGACAACGGGGTTTCCATCATCGTCATAAACTACATTGCCGTCACTGTCAAGGGTTTCGAGCTGCCAGCTTGAGCTTTGAGCCTGATTCTTGGTAAAGACTGTATTAATAGTTCCTTCGACGGTAGATTCACTGGTCGTATTAAAAGGTGCGCAGGCTATATTGTCCCACGAGCTGAACACATCTCCATGTATGGTGGAATCACCTGTAAGCCAAATTCTGCCTCGACTAGCGATAGCATATTCCAGCACTTTAGCACTTTTGCACAGGTCAAATTCTATCTGTACCTCACGGTTTATGTCTTCGCTGTTGCCGGTAGATGTTACTATGACTTTATGATAGTCTCCTGCTGAGGCAGGCATGAAAAGCTGGCATCTGATCGTGAAAGACATGGGAGCATTTCCCAGACTGACACCAGGAATAACGATTTCGTTTGTGCTGCTGTTAAAGGTTATGTCGCCACCAGATGCCAGTCGGCTATCAGGAACTGCGTTTTGCACATAACCGGCAAAACTGGTAAAAGCGACTACAGCCTCATTGTCAGTTACATAGTTTTTATGGGTATAACAGCTGGAGGGTGCCGGCCAGTTTTTAGCCAGATGGCTGAAGAACTGCAGGCCGTTTTCGGCGGCGATCTGGGCAGAGGCCATAGCCCGGTTATTTTCACTGCCTCGTTTACTGATATTAGTTACGCTCAGAAACGATACTGACAGTACCGCAAATATGGCCAGAAAGAAAATGGCCATAAGAGAGACGAATCCACGACTGTGTTTTGTGTACTTTTTCATGATAGATCACCATACTTTTTCCTCTCTAAGTGGCACAAGCGTTATGCTTGTGATATGTTCCATTCCATCGTTACAAATTCATTTTGAGTTATCTCAACTCTGGCAGATAAAAGGGTACTTCAGCCGGTTGAGCTTATTTCCTTACTTTCAGCCATTGCACCGTAGTAAGTTGTTGACCAGCTTCGCTGACTGTTACGGTAATAAGGTATGCCGGTGCAGTAGCATTAGTATCGACTGCCATAGTCAGGGGGTTGACCTGAGTTACGGTTACTGTCTGAGTGAAATTTTCCAGCCCGGCAATTGTATTGCCATTAGAGTCAACGGCATTATAGACATCACCGTCGAGAGCAGGCAGACTGTCAAATTCAGTGCCATCAATGATAACACCTACCTGCTCCAGCAGATAAGTGGCATCTTCCAGTTCGCTGCTGTATTCATTGACCCTGGTGCCGGCGGCCATGGCGAACATCATGCCGGTTATGCCAAAGGCGACGATGGCAATGGCGATAACCGTCTCGATCAGGGTAAAGCCTTTATTTGTTCTTTTATATTTCATGATCTATATACCTCGTTTGAGATAATGCAGGCTTGTAAGAGTTGGTTTGTATTTATTAGCAGGCTGAAGCCTGAACTCTTACGGGAACTCTTACGGTATCAGCCTTTAACCATACTTGACATCTTGAATATCGGCAGTATTATACTCATGGCGATAAAGCCTACGACACCACCCATAAGGACGATCATCATAGGTTCGATCATAGAGGTAACTGCCCGAATAGTGTTTTTTAGTTCTCTCTGATAATACTCGCTGATATCATTCATAACCTCAGCGAGCTTACCGCTTTCTTCACCACTACTTATCATCTGTATTACGCTTTTGGGCAGCAGGTCAGACTGACTCAGCGGCTCGCAGATCTTTTTTCCTTGCTTAACAGAGACATAAACCTGATGCCACATTCGTTTGTATATAACATTACCGGCGATATTGGCGGTAATATGTATAGTGTCGAGCATGGGTACGCCGGCGTTGACCAGCTCGCCCATAGTATGCATTGACCGGGAGATATAGAGAGAGCGGAACAGTTTGCTCATTACCGGTATTTTAAGTTTGGTCTTGTCCCACCATACCCGTCCTGGTCCGGTATTTATCGCCCAGGCAATGAGCCAGCCCAGTCCGCCAGTGCCTGCAAGTATCAGATACCAATACTTGCGGAAGCAGAAGCTCATGAAGAGTATTATTTTTGTTGGTATAGGCAGAGCATCTTCCTTGCCCTCAAAGACGGCCACGAAGCGGGGCAGTACAAAGGTAAGCAGGAACACCGTAGTGACAACAGCCATGACCGCGATTATGATCGGATAGACCATGGCACTGCGAACCTGACTGCGGGTTTCTATCTGTTGTTCAAGATAGGCAGCTATTCTTTCAAGCATACCGCCAAACGATCCGGATAGTTCTGATGCCTTTATCATATTAATATATAATGGCGGGAAGGTCTTTGGGTGACGCGAGAGTGATTCCGAGAAGCTGCGGCCGGCTTCAATGTCTTGTTTGACCTGTTGGAGCATTTCGCGAAACTTACGGTTTTCAACCTGGTCGGCAATGCCATCGAGTGCCGGGCGAATACTTATGCCTGCTTTGATCATAACGGCCAGTTGGCTGGTGAAGTTCAGCACATCTTTGGCATTTGGCCCCCGTTCGATCTTGAACTCAAGTATTTTTTGCAGAGCAGTTTTTTCTTCATGAGCAATTTCTGATAAAGCCAGGACATAACCGCCTTGTGCTTTGAGCTGTTTAGTTGCAGTCGCGGCATCAGCAGCGACTATAGTGCCGGTGGTTACCTGTCCATTATTCTGTTTTAGTTCATAGCGAAAGTTCATTATTACACCTGCCAATGCGGTCAAGGTTATTTATGCTTTACTTACCTAACACCTGTTTGATCTTTTCCGGGTGGATAGCATGGCTGAGACCTTCAGCCCGGTCGATATTACCGTTAATACAGAGCTGGGTAATACAAAAGTCACGAGTCTGCATACCAATCGTTCTGGAAGTTTCGATAATATTAGGTATTTCAAATACGCGGTTTTCGCGAATGCAGTTACGCACCGCAGCCGTACAGAGCAGTATTTCAACACCAGGTATCATGCCCGGCTGATCGATCCGGCGAAAGAGTACCTGGCTGATAACAGCCTGAAGGGTGTTGGCCAGCATAGACCTGATCTGATTCTGCTGGCCAGATGGGTAAATATCGATAATACGCTCGATAGTCTGTGAGGCACTCATGGTATGCAGGGTACTGAATACCAGGTGGCCTGTTTCTGCGGCGGTTATCGCTGATGAGGTTGTTTCCAGGTCTCGCATTTCACCTACGAGAATTACATCTGGGTCCTGACGCAGGGCATGGCGCAGGCCGCTGGCGAAATTGGGACAGTCGCTGCCTATTTCGCGCTGCTCAATTACACATTGATCGCTTCTGAGTACATATTCCACCGGGTCTTCCAGTGTAATAATATGTTTGCGATATTTCTTATTCATCTCATTTATGATCGAGGCCATAGTTGTACTTTTACCTGAGCCGGTATCACCTGTTACCAGTACCAGTCCACGGGGCAGATCTACCATTTTTTCTACCACTTCGGGCAGATTAAGGTTTTCCAGCAGAGGCACTTTATCGGAAATAGAACGGAAGGCGATCGCGACACTTTCTCGCTGATAGTGAGCGTTTACACGAAAACGGCCTTTACCTTTAACTTCAGTAGAGAAGTCAAGATCTCTTTTAGTCTCAAATTCAGCAAAGCGTTCAGGGCTGACCATTTCTTTTACCATAGCTTCGGCATCAGCAGGAGTGACTACGGGGAAATCAGCTTCGCAGAGAATAGTGTTCTTTCTCATGAGGGGCGGGGCTCCGCAGACAATGTGTATGTCTGATACTTTTTCGTCAAGAGCCCTGGATAGTATATCTTGTAAATTAGTCATCATATTCTCCTGTAGAGATGCAATAGTGCGTCTGTGTTAAATCGCGTCAACAGTCGCTTTCATAACTTCATCGACTGAGGTTATGCCTTGTTTGACTTTCTGGAAGCCGCTGGCTCTGAGTGAGACCATGCCGCGTTCATTACATAAGCGGCGCAGTTCGGTTACTGATGGATTTTTGGTAATTATGTCGCGATAGACATCGTCGAGTGCTAATAGCTCATAGATGCCAACTCGACCCTGATAGCCGGTGTGCCGGCATTTGTCACAGCCGGCACCGAGCCAGGCTTTGGTAGTGTTAAAGCCATGAGCCTGCATGAATATCGCCTGTTCGGTGGGTAGTTCCGTTTCAGCTTTGCAATTTGAGCAGACGCGACGAACCAGTCTCTGGGCCAGCACTGCATTAAGTGAAGCTGAGATAAGGAACGGTTCAATGCCGATATTTATCAGGCGGGTAACGCTGCTGGGAGCATCGTTGGTGTGCAGAGTTGATAATACCAGGTGGCCGGTAAGGGAGGCCTGTATGGCAATACGGGCAGTTTCCTGATCTCGTATTTCGCCCACCATAACTACATCAGGGTCCTGACGCAGCAGAGAACGCAGGGCAGCGGCAAAGCTCATACCTATTTTGTCATGTACCTGCACCTGATTTATGCCGTCAAGCTGATATTCCACCGGATCTTCAACAGTTGATATATTCAGTGTGCCGCGGTCAAGAGATCTCAGTACTCCATAGAGTGTGGTACTTTTACCAGAGCCGGTAGGGCCGGTAACCAGAATAATTCCATGTGGCTTTTCTATCTGGCTTCTGAGTATGACCAGCGTGTCTTCATCCATTTGCAGGTCTTCCAGCGTACGAGCAGCACTGGCGCCATCGAGTACGCGAATTACCACTTTTTCGCCATGCACTGTGGGCAGGGTCGAGACTCGCATGTCAATATTTCTATTGTCAATTACAACTCTCATACGGCCATCCTGCGGCACGCGCCGCTCGGCTATGTCCAGATTCGACATGATCTTTATACGAGAGACCACGGCTCCGAACATTGTATGGGGCGGTGAGATTATTTCAAATAATACACCGTCAATACGATAACGAACCTTTAGTTTCTTGTCGCCTGGTTCGATGTGAATATCTGAGGCTTTCTCGCGGATAGCGTTGAGGATCAGGTAGTTCACAAACTTTATAATCGGAGAATCACCGGCCGCCTGTTCCAGTTGGGCCAGATCTTCTTCCTCTGCTTCGACTACCTCTACTGATTCGGCGTCAATATCATCTATTATTTTGTCAACTTGCAACTCAGATTTGTTTTCTGAGTGGTTAGCCAGTGCCAGTATGTCTTTGATCGCCTTGACCGTACACACATGTACTTTTAGTGGTCTGGCCGCTTTTCTCTGTATTTCATCTTGCAGGAATATATCGGTTGGGTCTGCCATGGCAATATGCAGCCAACCGTCTTTGATGTCAACAGGCATGACATTATGTTGCTCAATGAAGGCTACATCGAGTATTGCCATAACCTTGATATTTACCATTTCGGCGGTAAGCTCGATATAGGGCAGTCCGTATTGTTCAGCGAGGCAGCTTTGCAGCAGGTCTTCACTGACGGCCCCCATTTCCAGCAGTATCTGACCGAGTTTCTTGCGTGGCTGTTTGGCGTGCAGGCTTTTGGCCTGGGCCAGCAGTTTACTGTCAATGTCAACGCGAGCAACCAGTCTTTCGTCAACGGTTGACAGGCTGGTCTTTTCGGCAGGTGCGGCAATAGTTGCAGGTTTAGCCCAACTGTTGTCTGGATCACTGGCATTCTCTGTTAAGTTGTCACCGTCTGTTCTGGCCTCATTTGGTCCGACTGGCGGGTTTGTTTTTATTTCTTTTCCGAACATCGATTCTGCCCTGTATTATTAACTTACAATTCTATCTCTGGCTTGCAGTCTGCCTCATGACTGCTGAGCCAAAAGTTGTTTATAGTTCCAGTTGACAAGTGTAGTCATCGGCCTCCAGTATGACTTTGTTGATCTCGATCTTTTTGATCGTAAAAGATTCAGTAACTTTGTCACCGGTTTTATATATTTCACCATTTATCATGCAGTAGTTGCCTTTTGGCCCCTTCATTATGGAATTAAGTTTGAGTGCTCCGGCTTCGCTGTTGAGCTGTTTTTCTCTCAATATTTTTTGTGCAATAGGAAGTTCATCCTGCTGTGTCTCTTCCTTTATCTTTTCCTGAAGTACAAAGGGGTTTTTGTTGAGCTCGTCGAGTTTGACTTGTTTACCGCCGGGCAACTCGTAGAAAGCATTTACCAGAAGTTCGCTGTCAGCGGTGTTTTTAACGCCTACCAGCTTGGCCAGAGCAATGTCAAGTTTATTGACCTTATCTGATTTACTGTCTGACTGATCGGCTGACTTCTTATGAGCGAGTCCTGCCAGCCAGACACCGACAATAGCCAGTACACAGACAGTTAACAGTATATAGGTGTTTCTGTTACTGCTTTTAGAGGAGATCACATATGACATATCATCATCAGCAGGTTCTTGTGCTTGTGCTGCTGGTTCAATTTTGTTATCATCTGTGTCCTGTTCATCAATTTTATCTTCAAAAAAGTTCATTTGTCTGACCCTTTATGGTATGGGTTTACAGCGGTATCATTAGAGTTATAGTTCAGGCTATTGGCTTATGATACTTTATTGTCATAGAATATGCTCAGGACGAACTTTACGGTCATGGCGCCAGGCACATTTTCATCTTTGCTTATTTCCATCTTACTGACTTTGGTAATTCGCTGCATTTGTTCCAGGTCAAGTAAGAACTGGTAAAAAGATTCAAAGCTGCCGTAGAGTTCCATTTCGATCGGCTGTTCATTGTAGAGAGAAAAAGGTTTGGTTTTTTCTGTTTTGAACAGTCTGGTCTCGAGCTTCTGTTTATCGGCTATACGAGTAACATCTTCCAGAACCTTATGTATTTCATGGCGGCCCGGCAGTTTACTCTCGAAGAAGGAAACGGCCTCAGCTAGTTTCTCTACTTCGGTATTGAGATCATCGATCTTTTGCAGGGCCTTGGTAAGCTCCTGCAATTTTTCGGTCTGCTGCTGATATTGTTCTCTGTGCAGCTTCCAGTTTTCATTAGCTGGTTTAAATATCCAGAAATAAGAGCCTATAGGCATAGCTGCCAGTAATCCGAAAAATAATAGTTCGCGAATTCCTAATTTCATGGTATTTCTCCTGACTGTAACAGTTTCAGGTATTTATCAATAATTTTTAATGTGCTGCTTACGCGCCCACATTACATCAGCTTCTGTGGCCTTGGTTTCCGGGTTCATGACCGCTGATATTTCAAACCTCTTATATGTACTTTCCTGTCTGATAAATTCTTCAGAATATTTGAGAGATACATTGGCCATGAGATTTGATTTGCTCAGGTCAGAAATTAACTGGGCTACTTCCAGATCACTGCCGGCCAGGCCGATGAACTTTACTTCAGTTTCAAATTTCTTTACAGGAATGACAGGTACCTCCGGCTCACTGCTCTTTTTCTTGGATGCTGAGCTTTTGGCAGTTGTTTTACTTGCTACTGGTTTTGGTTGTGCAACTTTAATTTCACGGGTGTCGAGATTGTAGCTTAATAGTGAAACCCCGGCAGGCAGATTATTTGTAATTGTTGCCAGTAGTAAAGAACGAGGGATCGGCTCGGTGAGCATGGCGCTAAGCTGAGCTTTGTCCTGCATTTGCTGTTTCTTCTTTTCCAGATTTTCCAGCTTGGCCAGTGAATCGCCGGCCAGTTCCATTCTTTCAGCCATTTCCAGTTTTTGAGCCTCCATCAATTTGCGACGGCTCTCGGTAAGGAACCAACCGGCTGCGATGCCGGACAGTACCAATATGAACAGGAGCAGACAGATGATGTTGGTACGCTGTTGAGCTTTTTTCTCCAGATAGTCTTCTGGTAAAAAATTCATGTTCTCTTTCATAATTGTGTTACCCCGTAAGCGATTGACCATTGGGTATCAGGCAGCATTTCCCCTGAGAAATCAATAGGAAGATGTCCAGCCCTGCCTTCCAGGTCAAGACGATTGATAAACTGATCTACTAATTGTTCATTAACGCAGTATCCGCCGGTAAAGAGCAGACGATTGACAGGAGTATTTTCCCACAGCATGTCATGATAGCGGATACAGGCCCGCAATTCTTCCAGCATGACAGTAGGGTCAAGGTTGTGTCGCCCGTCCTTATTATATGCAGATTCTATCCTCCGGCAGAAAGTAACCTCATTGCCGTGAGTTATTATTGCCCAGGCTGACCTGCTGCCCATGTCGATGAACAGCACACGGTCTTCAGGATTTATCTTAGCGTGTTTATAGGCACCCGGCAGGATCACCGGCGGAACACTGACACTGTCAACTTCCAGCTTGCAACTTTCCAGGCAGCGAATATGGTGGAATAGATTTTTACCACTTACTGCCAGCACGATTATTTCCAGTTTAACGCTATTGTCCCGGCTGTCGAATATTTCGCCAGCGACAATGTGGCGGATCATGGCATTGTCTGTAGCAAAGGGAAGTTTTTCTCTAACCTCATTTTTTACTACCTGGCTTAGCTGGGCCTCATCCATTTTGTCCAGTCGCAGATGACAGGTAGCGATCTGGGCGGTGGGCAAGCTACTCCTGACCTGATGACCTTTGAAGCCGGTTCTGGCTATCATCTCGTGTATGGCTTTACTCGCCCATTGGCTGTAAGCCTGTGGATCATCCTGAACTTCAACTGGTACTATAACCTTGTCGGCCAGATATTCCCTTTCCCCGGCTTTCTGCTGGAGCATTTTAAGACTGGCCCTGCCAAAGTCGATGCCAATCGGATTAATTTTTCTACTGAATAAATTCATTTTCTTAGCCGTTTACTTTTCTCTCTACCTGCTTGATCATTTCCAGTTGTTTCTTTGTCGCCGGCAAGTCGTGTTTATACACACTCCTGCCTTAGCTATTAATCTGACTATATACACAGTCACTTAACTCTAATATTAGATTTTACCTAAATCAACCCAACTATCTATATTGACATGTGCTTGCTGTCTAAATTACCTAAATTAACCGACAAATTTGTTTCAGCCGCTATAGATTAACAATAAAACCGAAATATCTACTGATAAGAACTATATTATAAGACCATTTTCAGCTAAAGTTTTCATCCATCGATAAGTTCAGGCAATTATTACCCTCTTAAAAACAGCTATGGAATGCTTTGGGATGATGTCATAGTTGTTTTAGGCAAGAAATATAACGCGTAAATGTACTTTGATTTATCTTTTAAGGGAATGATTCTGATATTTTTTTATTATTAGCTGAATTGTTTGAATATCTTACGAAATTACAACGGCTTTTTGGCCGATATAAGTCTCTGTATGATAGTTATATCTATCATATTTATTGCCTGATGAGTCCCATAGTCTTGCAAATAAAGAACTTGCTATTGATAAATTAGGTAAGAACCGATAGAATCAAAATAGGCATAGCATAGTTTTGGCCATAGCCAGAATTGGTTATGCTGAGAATGGCATTATTATAGGACGATAGGTCTGGTTCTGGTTTTAGCCGGGCTAAATTGTTATTAAATAATAAGATATAACTGAAAATTAAATATGACTGTAAGTTAAGACCGTTGCATACTGATCGATAATGTCTCTGAACAGGGGTGATATATACGATTGAACGCGGTTGGCTTCAGACAAAGCATAGTACCTGTAAGGGTATAAACATCAACAGTGATCGGAGATTGAAATGTTTGAGAGATTTACCGACAGAGCCAGAAAGATAATGGCACTAGCCAATCAGGAGGCACAAAGGTTTAATCATGAATACATTGGCACAGAGCATATTTTGCTGGGCCTGGTTCGTGAGGGCAGTGGCGTAGGTGCCAATGTCCTGAAAAATCTGGATGTCGATCTGCGTAAAGTGCGTCTTGAGATCGAAAAGCTGGTGAAAAGTGGTCCAGACATGGTCACTATGGGCAAATTGCCGCAAACACCGCGTGCTAAAAAGGTTATAGAATATGCCATAGAAGAGGCGCGAGCTTTGAACCATAATTATGTTGGTACGGAGCATTTGCTTTTGGGTTTGCTTCGGGAAAGCGAAGGCGTTGCGGCGCAAGTGCTTATGAATCTTGGTCTTAAATTGGACAAGGTACGCGAGGAAGTGCTTAATCTGCTGGGTGCTGGTCTGGATAATGCCGAGATCAACCCTCAGACTAATAATACTTCTAATCAGTCATCAGAAAGCATGGGTGCCGGCGGCTCAGATAGTTTTGGCAGTGCCAAGACATCAAAGAGTAAAACCCCGGCTCTGGATAGTTTCGGCAGAGACCTTACCGAGCTGGCCCGTCAGGGACAGTTGGACCCGGTTATAGGACGAACAAATGAAATAGAGCGTGTGCTTCAGGTATTGTGTCGTCGTACCAAGAATAATCCGGTACTCATTGGTGAGGCTGGTGTTGGTAAGACAGCGATAGTAGAAGGTCTGGCTCAGAAGATAATAAACCATGAAGTGCCGGAGATTCTGGCTGGTCGCCGGCTGGTAGTCCTTGACCTGGCTATGATGGTAGCTGGTACTAAGTATCGCGGCCAGTTTGAAGAGCGAATTAAAGCTGTGATGAACGAGGTAAAGCGAGCCCGCAATGTTATCCTGTTCATCGATGAGCTTCATACTCTGGTAGGTGCTGGCGGTGCAGAAGGAGCGATCGATGCCTCTAATGTACTCAAGCCGGCGTTAAGTCGTGGTGAGATACAGTGTATTGGTGCTACCACTCTGGATGAATACCGTAAGTATATAGAAAAAGATGCCGCTCTGGAGCGTAGATTCCAGACTATTCTGGTTGAGCCGCCGTCAAAGGAGCAGGCATTGCTGATATTAAAAGGGTTGCGTGATAATTATGAGGCTCATCATCGTGTAACGATAACAGATGAGGCGATCGAAGCGGCGGTAGAGCTTTCAAGCAGGTATATAACCGGCAGGTGTCTGCCTGATAAGGCGATAGATGTGCTTGACGAGGCTGGTGCCCGTGTCAGGTTAGCTACTATGACCAAACCGCCAGATCTGACAGACATAGAGAAGGAAATTGAACGCCTCCAGATCGAGAAAGATGAGTCTGTCAAGAACGCAGACTATGAGCGTGCGGCCCTGCTTCGTGACGAGGCCCAGAAAATGCAGCTCAAGAAAGAAGAGATGCAAAATAAGTGGCGTCAGGAGAATAATGAATCTGTTGGCCTGGTGGATGAAGAGATAATCGCAGAAGTTGTCAGTATGATAACTGGCGTACCTTTGACCAGGTTGAAAAAGGAAGAAGTGGCCAGGCTGCTCGAACTGGAAAAAGAGCTGCATAAGCGAGTTGTCAGTCAGGACGAGGCGATCAAGGTGGTTGCTAAATGTATTCGCCGGAGTCGCAGCGGCTTGAAAGACCCGAAACGGCCAATGGGCTGCTTTATTTTTGTAGGCCCATCAGGTGTTGGTAAAACCTTGCTGGCTCGTGCTTTGGCTGAGTTTCTCTTTGGTAATGAAGATGCTCTTATCCAGCTTGACATGAGCGAGTATATGGAAAAGCATAATGTATCCAGGCTTGTTGGTGCCCCTCCCGGCTATGTCGGCTTTGAGGAAGGCGGACAGCTTACTGAGCGGATCAGACGCAGACCATACTCTGTCGTGCTGCTGGACGAGATCGAGAAGGCGCATACTGATGTGTCTAATATGCTGTTGCAGGTAATGGAAGAAGGAAGGCTCACAGACAGCTTTGGCCGTCATATTGATTTCCGTAATACCATACTTATCATGACCAGTAATATAGGTGCAGACCTGATCAAGAATCAGGGCGGTACAGGTTTTGGTTTTGGTAAACGAGACACCGAGAGCAGTTATCTTAAGATGAAGGATATTTTGCAGAAAGAAGCAGAACGCTTCTTCCGGCCTGAGTTCCTGAACCGACTTGATGATTTGATCGTATTCCAGTCACTTAAGCGTGAAGACCTGGTTACTATTGTCAAGTATGAGTTGTCCAAGGTGTTTGGCAGGCTTTCAGAGAAAGGCTTATCTCTGGAACTGGGTGAAGATGCCCGTGAGTTCCTTATTGAAAAGGGCTATGACCTTGAGTTTGGTGCCAGACCGTTGCGTCGCGCTATCGAACGCCATGTAGAAGACCCGCTCAGTGAGCAATTGCTTATGGGTAAATTCGATGGCAAGAGCAAGATCAGAGTTTCGGTACTCGATGGCGAGCTGCACTTTGAGGGCATTGATGATGCTGAGAATCCTGATGCTCAGAATGAGCAGGCAGAGCAGCCGCAAACTACTTGATGAAGCCACAATATTGTAATAAAAAAAGCCCCGGATACCTCAATGAGTATCGGGGCTTTTTTATTTATTCAGATTAAAGTTATTTGTCCAGCACGATCACTTTGGTCAGGTCAAAACCGTTGAAGGTTGTGGCACTGGCCATAGAGTAAGCACCGATCTGTTCTGTAACCAATATATCACCGATCTCCAGGTCAAGTGGCAGGAAGGTGTCTTCAGAGATAACATCGGCACTGTCGCAGGTCTGGCCGCTGATAACGCAGGAAGCCATATTATCGCTTTCCTTGAGTGCCTTGATAGTTACATTGGCCTTGTCGCAGGTAACTGCAGAGAAAGTGCCATAAACACCTTCGTCAACATAGTACCAGGTTCGGTTGTTGCGAATGCTCTTGCCGATGACCTTATACAGAAGAGTATAGGCACTGTTAGCCAGGAACCGGCCTGGCTCTGCCATGAGCTTATATTTATTGAAATCTTTGGCCAGATGCTCGCGGATCGGGGCACAGAAATCATAAATGTCGATATCAATATCCCACTCACTGGGGAACCCACCACCAATATCCAGTAGTTTCAGATCGAAGCCCTGGGCTTCCAGCGAATCATACACCGGCTTGAGGGCAACGAGCATATCGACATAAGCTTGATTAGAACAAATCTGCGAACCAACATGGAAACAGCAGCCTACTATATTGAACTTTCTCTCACGGTAGTAATTGGCCAGAGCAACTACATCTGACAGTTCACAACCGAATTTTTTGGAAAGATTACTTACACACTGATATTCAAAGGTTTTAACCCGAATTATTATATTAGAACCAGCCGGAAGCTTAACGCTTTCGCTTTCATTATCTACTACAAAGGTATTTATCCCTAAAGCCAGAGTTCCGTCAACCTCTTTGGGAGATTTTATCGGATGGCTGTATATTATCTGATCGACCCCAACCCCAAACTCAAAACATAACTTCAATTCTGTAACCGTAGCTACATCGAAGCTGCAACCCACTTCTTTGAGCACCTTCATGATATTTCTATCATTATTGCACTTAACCGCATAGAACATTTCTACGCCGGGCAGGGCCTCAGTTATTTCGCGATAGCAATCCCTGACTTCCTGCGGATTGAAGACCATTAAGGGTGATCCGTGTTCGCTTACCAGCCCATAGTACATGTCATTGTTCTTGTTCATAAATATTGATCCTCGAGGGATGGATTCCCTCTGTCTTTCTTGCAGAAATGTTTAATAATAGTTTAGATAAAAAGTTAAAGGTTGAAAACGCAGATTTGTTAAGCCTTTTTCAGATAAAGACTTAACCCCAAAATAAATCCACTTCGGTTATATTAACTTCGGTAGGGTAAGACAGGCATAGCTCAGAACTGACAAATACATGAACAGGCCGAAGATCGAAGCATGCTTCGAGGTGTCCTGTGTGAATTTGTGCTTTAGGTTTCTGTTATACATTCTACTCTGATATATGAATGATAAATTTTTTGAAAGTCTGAAAATGAGCTTATTGGGTTCAATTTCAGTCTTCCCTTGGCAACATGTACTTATTGCTCTGGTAGCAAGCGGTATATTCTACACAAAAAATCTGCGGACGCAATAGTTCTTCTGCCAGTTATTGTCAAAGATTACAATAAATTTTACTTTTTCCTGATGCTGGCAGCCTTTTTGTTTTCCCTTTCCTATATTTTCTATTTTACCTATTTTTACATATCTTTATACGCCATGCCTATAATTGAGCCAATTATGCCTTTTTTGCATCTTGTACAGGTCAAATTTAAATTAAACCACAGATGTATTCTGTCGGGAGTGATAATCGTCAAAATGCCCCGATAATTTTAAAGTATTATATATAAAAAGCTGTTAGTTAAGTGAGCCGTTATTAATAATGGTATAGTTTTAGGGAGTATAACGATAATAATGGTTACATCAGGTGATCATTAAGTAATTTGGTACGATCCTTAGCAGCTCTGGTTTTTATTGTGATATCTCAGTAAGAGAAAAAGGAATATCCTTTGTATTTATACCTCTATGGTAATTAGGTTTATCACTCATAAGGAAGTGCAGGTGTCCGCCCTGGTTGATTTGTTCATAAGTTATCCAGTTTTTGGTGAATTCTTCACCGTTAAGAGTGGCAGAGTGTATATAGATATTATCCGGACTATTATTTTCTGCTTCGATGGTGAAGATGTTTCCGTTTTCCAGTTTAATGGTTGCCTTTTCGAATATGGGGCTGCCGATAACATACTGGTCAGTTCCGGGGCAGACGCTGTATATGCCTAAGGCGCTAAGGACGAACCAGGAAGACAGGCCACCCTGGTCCTCATCGCCTGGATATCCGTTTTCGCTGGCATTGTATAGTTTGCTCATTATCTCGCGGATACGATGCTGGGTTTTCCATGGTTGACGAGCAAAGTTATACAGATAGGCAACATGCTGCACCGGCTGATTACCATGTGCATATTGTCCCATATTGGCATCAAGCATTTCACTGATCTCGTGAATGACATGGCCGTAGCTTCCAACATCATATTGGTTACTGCCATAGAAGAGTTCATCTAGTTTGGCAACGAAAATATCTTCGCCGCCCATAAGGTTGATCAGGCCGCGGACATCATGAAATACTGACCAGGTGTATTGCCAGGAATTACCCTCAGTGAAAGGTCCGCCCCATTCATAGGGATTAAAATCCGGCCTCCATGATCCGTCGATGTGTCTGCCACGCATAAAGCCAACAGATGGGTCCCAGACATTTCTGTAGTTAGACATCTGGCGGCCAAAAACCTGGGCGTAGAAATCATTGCCCACCGCTTTTGCCAGTTGATAACCGCAGAAGTCATCGTAGGCATATTCCAGTGTTTTGGCAGCTGATTCACCTACTTCCGGGTGAGTTATATAACCAAGTTCAAAGTATTGTTTAAAACCTTCTCTGCCGCTGGAGCCGCCGAAGAAACTTTTATTTGTTATTTCATGGTGGTAAGCCTTTAGTGCCTGTTGTGGGTCAAAACTGCGAATGCCCTTGGCCCATGCGTCAGCCAGAAGAGAGATGGCATGGTTACCGATCATTATGCCAGAGGGGCCAGGGCAAGACCAGGTAGGAAACCAGCCTGATTGCTGTTGAGCGTCCAGCAGTGACTGCATATATCTGCCCTGCATTGTCGGGTGCAGAATATTAGTGAGAGGAAATTGGCTGCGGAATGTATCCCAGAAACCATTGTCGGTGTACATATAGCCTTGATGTATCTTTTCGTCGTAGGGGCTGAAATAATAGGGATTGTCGTTGCTATCAAGTTCATAGAATTTATGTGAGAATAAATTAGCGCGGAACATACAGGAATAAAAAGTTGCCTTATCTGCCTGGTTTTTTGTTTCGACAGTTATCCTTCCCAGCAGGTCGTTCCAGAGCCGGGCTGCTTTGGCTTTGGTTTCTTCCAGATCTTTATGTCCGGCTATTTCTCTGTTGAAAGTTATTTGGGCTTGTTCAGGGCTGATATAAGATGAAGCTGTTCGTACTTCTACGGTTGTGCCGGGCTTAAAACGGATGTAAGCCCCGATACCATCGCCATTATCGGAAGTATTGCCTGGCCTGGTAGTATTATTTCGATTTTCCCAGGTGCCATATTCCTGAAAGGGCTGGTCAAATTGGAGTATAAAATAACATTGGAGTTTGGCAGGTACTAAAAAACCGTTTTGTACTGTGCCGGTGATCTGCATTTTTTCGGCGTTGATCTGTACCGAGCTGGTCTTGGTGTAGCCATCAAGTATGAGCCATGCCGGTTGGTTGTCAGGAAAGGTGAATCTCATGTGGCCACAGCGTTCAGTGGGTGATATTTCAGTAGTAATACCGTTGTCAAAAGTGACGCGGTAGTAGTGGGGGCCAGCTAATTCATTATCGTGGCTGAATTTACTGGCTCGTTTATATTCATCGGTTATCAGTTCTCCAGCAACAGGCATAAGAGAAAAGACGGCATAATCATTAACCCAGGGGCTACACTGGTGAACCTGCTGGAAGCCTCTGATCGTGTCTGATGAATACTGGTATTTCCACCCGTGACCATTATGGCCGGTCTGAGCAGAAAAAGCATGCATAGGGTAAGGGACGGCCACGGTTGGGTAGGTATTGCCATAACTGTATTCCGGCTTTGAGTTTGTGCCTTGCAGAGTATTGACATACTCAAGCAGTTCTGTGTTGCCAAAGCAGGTAAGGCTACAGGATATCCAGACTATAAAAGCAGCAAGGAAAGCTGTTGTATTGGTCAGGATATTTTGATAATAGACCATGATCCGAGTCTCCATTTCAAGTTTTGTTATTAAGAGCGATGATTATAGGGAACAGTTTACACAATTCTATAGTTCATTAAGAACTGAATACGAGGATAACTGCATTTAGAGTAATTGTCAAATACACAGTTAAGGTAAATAGAGTTTCTTAATATAAAGTAGTGAGATAGTTGAGTATTCTATTTTGGCTTTGGTTTAGAACATGGGTTTTAGTGTTCATTTTTTTAATGTTTATAATTATAATGTGTTTAGAAGGTTAAGTGGCAACTGCTGGTGAATTTTTTATAATATGTATCGAGTTTGGAAGATATGCAAGAAGAGAAAAAACTGTTTGGAGTTATATTTGATCTTGATGGTGTATTGATAGATACAGGCCGGTATCACAGGCAGGCCTGGTCAGACCTTGCGGTGTATGCCGGGGTTGAGTTTGATGCTGAGCTATTTAAAAGAACCTTTGGTATGCAGAATAGTCAGGTTATACCATTGATACTTGGTCGTCAGTCGAGTGAAGCTGAGATAGTTGAATTGTCACTCTGGAAGGAATCGCGTTTTCGGGAGCTTATAGCGGGCGACTTGTCATTTTCGCCCGGAGTTGAGCGATTGATACTCTCGCTCCGGCAAGAAGGGTTTAAGATAGCGGTCGGTACTTCTGCCCCGCGTGCTAATCTTGATTTTATTCTTGATAACCTCAAGGCCCGGGAATATTTTGATGCTTTTGTAACAGAAGAAGATGTGGCTTACAGTAAACCAGCCCCTGATACATTTGTTCTGGCTGCCGAAAAATTAGGCCTGCCGACGAGTCATTGTATAGTGATCGAAGATGCGATAATAGGCATTGAGGCAGCGCATGCCGGTGCTATGAAGGTTATAGCAGTAGCAAGCACTCATCCGAAATTATTGTTGCATAAGGCTGAAAATGTCGTTGATTCTCTGTCGCAGGTTGATCTCTCAATGATAAAGGCAATGTTCAAATGAGCGACCGATCAATTCTTGCAGTCTGAGATATCACTTGATCTTATATACAAATAATTTATCGCCGTGTCTGACATAGAGTTTGCCGTTTGAGATAGCTGGGTGAGACCAGTGTTCTCCAGTACCTTTGATCTCAACCTCACCGCTGATATTAAAACCTGCCGGGTCGGCCTTAACCAGAGCTAATTTGCCATTTTTCTCATTGTAGCAAAAAAGCATGCCATCAGCGGCGATGATCTGGCCTTTGCCCTCATCCCAATTGTGAGTGTATTTGATTTCACCAGATGCCAGATCCACACACAGCCACTTACCCTTTTCGTTGCTATCCCAGCTTGAACCATAGACCATTCCATCAATTATTACCATGCCATGATGTTGAACATCGAATTCGGGTATATATCTGGCCAGTTCCACAGTACGAGCATCGTCACTCAATGTCAGAATGGCCATACCCTTGTCATATCCGCTGGAGAGAATGATTTTGCCCATATAATACTGGGGAGTATTGGCCCGGACATCACCGCCATAGCCTATGCCTTTTTGTTCATAATCATATTTCATCTCCCATAGTATCTCGCCTGAAGAGGGATCCACTGCCAGGGCTATATCAGAGAGATTGACCGCTACCAAAGCTTTACCGTTGTGGATAATATATCCTGGAGAGCAATAGCTGGCATTGTTGCCATAAGATTTTGCAGTCCATAGCTCCTGGCCGCTTTGGCAGTCGAATGCTGCCACTGAGGCCAACTCACCGCCAGGAGCGGTAATGACCTTGCCATCTACGACTAAAACAGACTCGCTTAATCCGAAAGTCGGGCTTTTAGCTTTGTATTTCTGGGCAGTATTTACCTGCCAGAGAATTGTTCCATCGGTACAGTCAAAACAACACAGCAGGCCATTGCCGCTCAGAATATAGGCTTTGCCCTCGTAAATCGATGGTGTAGAACGGGCGCCTTTGAAAGACTTGAACCATTCCTGGCCGTATTGTGTTTGCCATTTGATCGTACCATCAGGATTGATGGCAAAAAGTGTGCCCATACGGCTCTTTTCATCCATACCTGTTGTATAGATAATATTATCGATAATGGCCAGAGAGGACCACCCGATACCCAGTCCGCTGACCTCAAAAGCCAGTTCCGGCCCGCCCTGCGGCCAACTGTTCAATAAGCCAGATTCGGTGTAAACTCCACTGCGTTCAATGTTACCGCGAAACCCAGATGTATCTACGGCCTTTAACGAAGTGCAGGTGAGTAATATCGAAAAAAGAGATACAGCTAGTATTCTCATGTTTATCCTTTGTAATTTTTATGGTTTTAATTGTTGAATCGTCGCAATTGCTTGCAGAATTATAATCATCTGAGGGTTGAAATACAAGAATAACTGTGTTTATTGAAGAGATAAAGAGATAACTAATATTATAAACTCTCCAAGCAGTTTGTTATTTGCTCAGCAGGTCTCTTTAGATTTATCTCTATCTAATAATTAATCATATCGTTATGGTACCAGATGGCCGACTATTTTCCTGAACAAGGCTTTGTATATTATCGGCAACTCCGCATCGGATGACTGGCCAATGCCGGGCTGTTGTCGTATTTTGTCACACATACTCCAACTGAAATAGTGTCAGGAGTAGATTCATAAACCATTATTGGGTAATGAGTTTCAAAGGTATTGTTTTTACCAGCTTTGCTGGTAACTATGGGTTCAACCAAGATGGTTGCCCTACTTTTTCAAATGTATCATCAGCACGGTAATATCTGCCGGGGTGATACCGATGATTCTTGCTGCCTGGGCCAGGGTCAGGGGGCGGATGTCTTTTAGTCGCTGGCGGGCTTCGTTGCGGAGTTGGGTTATGGCATCGTAGTCGGTGTCCTGCCGGAGCTTTATCTTTTCCAGATGTACAGACTTTGAGACCAGTTTATTTTCTTTTTCAATATACCCGGCATATCTGATATCCCAGATAACCGAGCGGATCAGCTCGGTGGGCAGGTTGCGGGCGGCCAATTCCGGCACTGCTTCCAGTAGCCAGTTCTCATCATGGTCCTGCTGACAGAGAACCCGGTCGAGCTTACGACCCTGATAGTTGGTACTGACCAGATACTCTTTTAAGCCAGCCATTTTTTCCTGCCTGGCAGTGAATCGATCCCAGCGGTGGTCGTCAACCAGTCCCCACTGTCGGCCCAGAGGCGTAAGCCGGGCATCGGCGTTATCTGACCGTAGCAGCAGACGATGCTCTGCCCGCGAGGTGAACATGCGATACGGTTCATCCACCCCTTTGGTCACCAGGTCATCGATCATTACGCCGATATAGGATTGATCTCGCCGCAGGGTTGCCGGGTCGCGGCCGAGCAGTTTCAGCCCGGCATTAAGCCCAGCCATCAAGCCCTGACCGGCGGCCTCTTCATAGCCGCTGGTGCCATTGACCTGCCCGGCACAATACAGCCCGGCAACCGCCTTGGTCTCCAGCGTCGGCAAAAGCTGGGTTGGCGGCAGGAAGTCATATTCGATAGCATAGGCATAGCGATGTATCCGGCAATTCTCCAGGCCGGGAATGCTCTGCAGTAGGTCATCCTGCACCTCACGGGGCAGGGCATTGCTTATACCATTGCAATATATCCAGTCAGTCTCCAGACTTTCTGGCTCAAGAAACACCTGATGGCGGTCTTTATCTGAGAAGCGAACTATCTTGGTTTCGATACTGGGGCAATAACGCGGGCCAACGCCGGTTATCTGCCCGGTATATAGCGGGGCCTGATGCAGGTTATCACGGATTATCTGATGGGTTCGCTCATTAGTCCAGGTTATCCAGCAGCAGACCTGCTTCTGACTGATCTTGTCATTCAAAAAGCTTAGCGGTTCGGGGTTCTCGTCGCCATCTTGTCTTTGTAGTTTGCTATAGTCGATAGAATCAGCGGCGATTCGTGCGGGCGTACCCGTTTTGAGTCGTCCCAGGGTAATACCAAGGTCGAGAAGTGATTGAGAGATGGCGTCTGCCGCTGGCTCATCATATCTGCCGCCAGGGAATTGTTTGGTGCCGACATGCATCATGCCGCGCATAAAAGTGCCTGCTGTAAGTACAATAGCTTTTGTTGCTAACTTCTTACCAGACTGGCAGATAACACCTGTTACGCGTCCATTATCAGCGGTGATTTTATCTGCCAGTTCAGCCAAAATGGTAATACCAGGTGTAGATTCGAGGGTTTTGCGTGCCAGTCTGCTATAAGCGAATCGATCTGTCTGGACACGCGGAGCCCATACTGCCGGGCCTTTACTGCGGTTGAGAATACGGAACTGTATGCCGGTCTGGTCGGTCAGCTCAGCCATTAACCCGCCCAGAGCGTCAATTTCGCGGACCATCTGCCCCTTGGCCAGCCCACCAATTGCCGGATTGCAACTCATCTGCCCGATATGTTCCGGCATAGGTGTTAATAAGCAGCAGTTAAGCCCAAGTTTCGCCCCGGCGAAAACCGCTTCGATCCCGGCATGTCCGCCGCCTATCACTATTATGTCAAATTCAGTATGCATAGTTCGGTGATTATAACCGGGTTAGGGCTGGTGAACAAGCCAGAGTAAAAAAAGTGGTCTATTTTGTTCTGGTCAAGATTGTGGTTATAAATTGAATAATTTCCAATATTATACACCTTGCATACCGCAGTGAATGGATATATAATACCAGAGGCTCTACAGAGGCGACTTTGTCAGAGTTATTTACATGTTAACAACCTAATTGATAAAGGGTTACATGTTGATAAAGAAAATTCGGCTATATTTTAATATCTCGCTGATAGTTTTAATTACTGCCAGTGTACTGATTTTCCTGTTAAGTAACAGGGATGTGGTAGAGGTTAAGTTTCTCGGCTGGTCACTATGGACCAGCCCGCTGTATGTCTTGATCTTTGCCTCGTCATTATTGGGTATTTTGATGCAGATAGTCATCAGGCGTGTACGCCAGGTGACGCGTCAGTTGAAGGAACTCAAGAAAACAGCTAAAACGGAAAAATAACTCAATAAGAAGTGAATTATTGAGATATATGACATAAATCAGCCAGAGCCGGCTGAAATGGTCTTGATATTGGAAAAAAGACTAAGAAATCGCAAGGAGTTAATTATGAAAGCAACTAAACTGGTACTGACTTTGGTATTTGTATCGACAATTATTCTTACTACAGGTTGTACAGACTGGCAGAAGAAATATAATAACTGTAACGCTGAGCTGGAAAATCTCCAGGCTCTGCTGGATCGTACCAGTCAGGCCCTTTCAGATTGTGAAGATAATTCCGCTGAACTGTCTCGTCAGCTTAGTGCCGTTAATCAGCCAGCCAAGCCAGAAGCCAAATCTGAGCTGGAGACTATGGGTACTTATGACAGTGCCAAGGGTACAATAACAGTGACCCTTGAGAGCAATGTGTTGTTCAATTCTGGCAGAGTGGATCTTAAGGCAGAGGCCAAGAGCAGACTTCAGCGTATAGCATCGATAATCAATCGCGATTACCCGGGTAAAGAAGTATGGGTTATTGGTCATACTGATACCGACCCGATCAAGAAGAGCAAGTGGCAGGACAACTGGGAACTGTCAGCAGAAAGAGCTCTTTCAGTTACCCGTCATCTGGTATCGTCTGGTGTGTCAGCCCGTAATCTGGTTGCCGCAGGTCGTGGCGAGTTCCATCCGGCAGGTTCAAAAGCCGATAGCCGCAGGGTCGAGATCGTTGTTTACACCCGCTAAGGTGATTTAAGCAATTATTCAAGTCCGCTACGGCGGACTTTTTTTTTGACTTGAGATTAACTAATATTAGAGTATAAATTGATAATAAAGAAATGAATATGGAAAAGATAGCGATAATTGATTATGGAATGGGTAATCTGCACAGTGTGCAGAAAGCCTTTCAGAAAGTCGGTGCAGATGCCCGAATAATAACCACTGCAGATGATATTCGTGTGGCAGAGAAATTGGTATTGCCTGGCGTAGGTGCTTTTCGTGATGCGATAGATACGCTCAAGAAGCATGAGCTGGTTGATCCGATCCGGGAGTATATCGATTCAGGTCGTCCATTTTTAGGGATATGTCTTGGATTGCAGATGCTTTTTGATGTTGGTTATGAAGATGGCAGCTGGGAAGGGCTCGGAGTGATCCCGGGTGAGGTAGTGAAATTTGATTTCAGCGGTCGCCCAGATGCCAATGAGCTTAAGATACCGCATATGGGCTGGAACCGCCTGTTCATTAAGCCTGGCAATCCACTGTATAATGGCCTGCCTGATGAGTGTTATGTTTATTTTGTCCATTCTTATTTTGTTGTGCCTTCAGATGATTCTGTGGTGGCGACTACTACTGACCATGGCATTAATTTTGCTTCCAGCATACGGCGGGACAATGTTTTTGCGACTCAGTTTCACCCGGAGAAGTCGCAGGCGGTAGGTCTGAAGATATTAGAGAATTTTGCCGGGCTGTAATCGAATTAAAGGGGACGGACCCCTTTAATTTTTATATAAATTTTTTGTATAGGTTTATCACTTTAATACAGGAGTAAAGGTTATGTTGCGACTTATGTCTCTCTTGTTGATTTTTTCATTTATTTGTGGTTGTACGAGTAGTGAATTACCATCTGGTAAAAATAATACTCAGGGTGCCGTGTCATTAAATACGCCGGGCAGGCATGTCATAACCGAGCCGGTGACCTTTACCACAGATCTCGACTATATAGTTTATTTGCCTGATGATTATGGCAAGGACCCCAATAAGAAATGGCCGCTGGTAATGTTTTTGCATGGTGTGGGAGAGCGTGGTAGTGATGTGCAGAAGGTAGAGAAGCACGGTCTGCCGGCCTTGGCATCTCGCGGCCAAAAGTTCGATTTTATTATAATTGCCCCACAGTGCCCCCCGAGCAAGTTCTGGCCGGATATGTGTGTGCCCTTAGTTGCATTATTGGACGACGCTTCAAATAGATGGAGCGTTGATGAGGACAGGGTGTATCTGACCGGTCTGAGTATGGGCGGTTTTGGCACCTGGGCTCTGGCTTGTGCTTACCCTGAACGGTTTGCAGCTATCGCCCCGATCTGTGGCGGTGGTATGACATTTATGGCTCCGGCACTAAAAAATATGCCAATCTGGGTATTTCATGGCGAGAAGGATAATGTCGTTTCAATCAGCCGGTCAGAAGAGATGGTTAACGCTATTAAAGCGGCCGGTGGCAATCCGCGTTTTACCCGTTACCCTGATCTGAACCATGATAGCTGGACTGTTACCTATGCCAACCCGGAATTATATCAGTGGCTGCTGAGTAATGTAAGAGCGAAGAAAAATTAAAACAGATGATCGTTAAGGGAACTGGGGGAGAATTAAAGGTGTCTGACACCTTTAATTAGGTGTCCCTGTTATTAAATATTATGATTAAGTATATTTGGCAATGTATTGTATTAAGCCTTATGGTTCATAATTTACAGGCAATAACAGTTGATTATAGGTTATATGTTGTAAAAAAAATAACTGATGAACCAGTTAGTAATAGTATTTTATATGCAAAAGATGTGATATTAAAAAATGGCAGTATGTCTGGTTGTTGGGTTAGTGTAAATCCACACATGGAGGATAGAATTAATGTTTTGTCGCATGTGGTATCCCGTAACAGAGACGGGGTGTTGCAGGTCTTAGTTGAGGTAAACAATGATTACGACATAACTAAAAAGGATATCTTATTCTCAAAAACTCAAGAGATTAAGACAGATGAGGGTTCATTAGTAAGATTATGCCTTACAAAGGATGGGGCTAAAAAGCTTGAGCATTTAACATCAAATAATATTGATGGGTACATCGCCAAGATAATCAATAATGAAATCTATGATATTGAAAAAATATCAGATATCAATATAAGTGGAATGGTGGATATTCCAATTATTGTGACAGAGGACGAGATTGATGAATACATGGGGTATAGTTCTCTATGGATTGATGATGATACAAATGTGAAATCAGATTCATTTTATAAGGCATTAGTTCTTATAGGCTTCTGGTTTTTAGTGTTAATTATTTGGTACTTTATATTTGGTGCTCGTTTTTCAAAAATGTTTGGTGTTCTTTGGGGGATTTTTGCCGCATTTTTCCTAAGAAATACAGATTTATGCATGGTCAACTATTTACCATATGGCGATATTGATATAGTTATTACGGATTTGTTGTTTGGTGCAGTGTTCGGTTATTTCCTGCTTGGGTTTCTCAATAAAAGAAAATCTAGCGTTAAAACAAAGGGGGATTTAAGGGTGTCAGACACTTTTAAATAGATTTGTGAAAAATAATCATGTAGATATAACTAAATATGTTCCTCGGCTGATTGCGTGGGAGGTTACTCGTCGCTGTCATTTGAAATGTCGGCATTGTCGGGCGGGGGCGTTGGACCAGGCTTATGCCGGTGAGTTTTCTACCGGTGAATGTAAGGCTTTGCTGGACAACATAGCTCAGTTGTGCAAGCCGATAATCATACTTACCGGCGGCGAGCCTATGTTACGGCCAGATATCTATGAGATAGCCCGTTATGGCCATGATCTGGGTATGCGTATGGTAATGGCACCTTGCGGTCAATTGGTAGATGCTGAGTCGGTGGCAAAGATGGTTGCTGCCGGTATCGAATGTATTTCTCTTTCACTTGATGGTGACAGTGCCGCCAGTCATGATGAGTTTCGTAATACTCCCGGTGCATTTGATTCGGTTATGAGAGCGGCCGCAGCGGCTCGGTCCGGCGGTCTGTCGTTCCAGATAAATACGACGGTGACTCGCGATAATCTTGAGCAGTTGCCAGGTATAATGAAACTGGCAACCAGTATGGGGGCTGTAACATTTAATCCTTTCTTACTGGTTACAACCGGTCGCGGTTCAGAGCTGGCCGGTCATGAGCTAACGCCAGAACAGTATGAACATACATTGCAGTGGCTGGCCGAACATGAATTAAAGGTGTCAGACACCTTTAATTCAGACACAGAAAAACAGGTGACTGTCCCCGGTTTTCCCATACGGGTTACTTGCGGGCCGCAATATCAGCGAATAATCCGGCAGTGTGATGCGGTTAGTAGAGCTAGTGATGGTTTGGCTGCTGGTCATTGTGAGCGTATTGGTCATGGTGGTCATCGTGTAAATGGCTCAGGTTGTATGGGAGGAAAGAGCTTTGCCTTTATCAGTCATACCGGCAGTGTGCAGATCTGCGGTTTTCTTGATATTTCCGCCGGACAGATAAATCCTGAGTCACCAGACTTTGTTTCTATATGGCAAAATAGCGATTTTTTGACCGAGATACGCAATGTGGATAATTATCATGGCAAATGTGGCATGTGTGAATATCGCCATGTCTGCGGCGGTTGCCGGGCACGAGCTTTTGCTGCCAGTGGCGATTATCTGGGCGATGAGCCTATGTGTGATTATAAGCTAAAATCGCTATTGTAAAACACAGTTTTCTTGCGTGTCAGTTGATGTTTGATGTTATTTAAGTGCAATGTTATTTTTAGTGTTTACCTGGTGATTGATTTTTATCATAATATATTCGATCGTTCTGAAATTTTCATAAAAAAGATGTCTAATTAATCAATTTGCACCATATATAGTATTATTATACTGCTATTATATGAGCTCGCAGTGCCTTACCTATTTTAACAGGAGTTAACATGACATTAAAAAGATTTCTATTAGTATCCTCTTTATCACTGCTTTGCAGTTCGTTCCTTAATGCCGGGGAGGTGTATCTTTCTGAACTGGACATGGCAAATTGTCAGCAGGGCTGGGGGCAGCCGGGCATAAATGTCAGTGTAGATGGTAATAAACTCACCATAGGTGGGGAACAATATGATAAAGGGTTGGGCACTCATTCTGATAGTGCGATTCTTTTGCAGCTTGATGGCAAGGTAAAGGGTTTTACGGCAAAAGTTGGTGTAGATTCGGAAACAGGTCGGCGTGGTTCAGTTCGTTTTGTTATTTATGCCGACAATAAAAAGATTTATAGTAGTGAGCTGCTCAAAGGTGGTCAGCCGGCTGCTCAGGTAGCTGTAGATCTTAGTGGTGTGCGCGAGCTTTTGCTGCTTACTACTGCCGGCGATAATGGCATAGAATATGATCATGCCAACTGGGCTCAGGCAAAGTTTGAATATGAAGGAGCCGCCCCGATAACTGTTCCCCAGCCGGTAGAAGAGAAATATATACTTACCCCGCCCGCCCCGTCAGAGCCTCGTATTAATAGTGCCTCGATCTTTGGTGTTCGGCCAGGCAGCCCGGTGTTATATACTATTGCAGCCACTGGCGAACGGCCAATGGAATTTGCAGCTAAAGGTCTGCCCAAAGGTGTGACTATAGATGAAAAGACAGGTCAGATCACCGGTCAGGCCGTTCGGGGCAGCTATAAGGTTACGCTTATTGCCAAAAACAAACTAGGTAAAGCCACAAAAGAGCTTACTCTGGAAGTTGGCGATAAAATAGCCCTTACCCCGCCGATGGGCTGGAACAGCTGGAACTGCTGGGGTTGCGCTATTGATGAGGCCAAGATTCGCGACAGTGCCCAGTGGCTGGTCAAGAGCGGGCTTATTAATCATGGCTGGCAGTATATCAATATTGATGATTGCTGGATGAAGAAGCTCAATACCGATGATGAAATACTAGGTGGTACCCGGCGTGATGAGCAGGGTTACATACTTACTAATAAGCATTTCCCTGATATGCGTGTTCTGACTGACTATATTCATGGTTTGGGTCTGAAGGCCGGTATTTATATTTCTCCTGGTCCTAGTACCTGTGCTGGTTTTGAAGGCAGTTATAAATATGAAAAGCAGGATGCCGAGATATTTGCCGCCTGGGGCTTTGACTATCTCAAGTATGATTGGTGTGGTTATGGCAGTATTGTGCCTAATCCGGACCTGGTAGCTCTCAAGCTGCCATATATTCATATGGCTCATTATCTGGCCCAACAGCCGCGTGATATTGTCTATTCGCTTTGCCAATATGGCATGGGCGAGGTCTGGCAGTGGGGCGGAGAGGTTGGCGGCAATTGCTGGCGTACTACTGGTGATATTGTTGACACCTGGGGCAGTATGGCAGGTATTGGCTTCGATCAGGCTAAGTGCACACCTTTTGCCAAACCGGGCAACTGGAATGACCCTGATATGCTGGTAGTTGGTAAAGTAGGCTGGGGGCCGAATCTGCACGATACCAGATTGACACCGAATGAGCAATATACCCATATCAGTTTGTGGTCGCTTCTGGCTTCGCCGCTGCTGATTGGTTGCGATCTGAGCCAGTTAGATGATTTCACCCTGAACCTGCTTACTAATGATGAGGTTATCGCCGTTAATCAGGATCCGCTGGGTGTACAGGCCAGTCGCAAGATACAGACCGAGGAAGGTGAAGTTTGGGTTAAGCCGCTGGCTGATGGCTCTTATGCGGTTGGCCTTTTCAATCGGGGCTATATTGCCAGTGAAATGGAGGCTGATTTTGCCGCTCTTGGTATCAAGAAGGGCAAGTACGAGGTTCGCGACCTCTGGCGTCAGCAGGATCTGGGTAATTTCAAGGGCAGTTTCAAAACCCAGGTACCTCGTCACGGCGTTGTTCTGGTAAAGGTAACCCGCAAATAAGTTAAACCAGAGAATGGCAATCGCGGACAAAGCCGTTGTGCCTTATGGCATTGCGGACAATTAGATTATGTATCTCCACTGAATGATCCAGAAAAAGGGAGCACGAGTAATATCTTGCTTCCTTTTTCTTTTTGCTATATGCTTGTCTTTATGGAGGCACATATTATGCAGTATATGTCAAAATTTCTGACAAAAATAGTTCTTGCCGGTTTTATACTGGTTGCTGGCATTTCGTCTTCGTCAGGGCAGGATGATGCCGGGCCGCTGGTAATTACAATTGACCCGTCCCGGACTGTCCAGACTATCGAGGGCTTTGGAGCTTCTGATTGCTGGTCTGGCCAATATGTAGGTAACTGGCCGGCGGATAAGATGGCTGCTATGGCTGATCTGCTCTTTAGTACCAAAACTAAAGCTGATGGTTCTCCAGTTGGTATTGGTCTGTCTATCTGGCGTTTCAATCTGGGGGCAGGCAGCCGTTATCAGCATAATATCTTTGATCACTGGCGGGCGGCAGATTGTTTTCTTGTTCAGGAAGGTGATAGGGCGGGTAGCTATGATTGGACTCGCTGTGGTGGACAGGTTAAATTATTACAGGCGGCAAAGAGTCTTGGGGTAGGCCATCTGGTCGCCTTTGTCAATAGTCCGCCTTATACTATGACTAAAAATGGTAAGGCGTTCTGTGACCCATCTGTGGGTTCAACTAATCTTGATCCAAATAAAAGAGAAGCGTTTGTCAGCTATCTGGCAGATGTGTTGGATTATTTTCGTGACGATCAACAGATAGAGTTTAAGTCGATCTCTCCGATAAATGAGCCGCAATGGGACTGGGATGAAAATCCACATCGTAAAGGCTTTGCCCAGCAGGAAGGGTGTCGCTATGGTAACGAGGACATCAAGCCGGTTGTTGACTTGCTCGCAGCGGAACTTGTTCGCCGCAAGCTGGGTACTGATATCGATATAACTGAAGCTGGTGACATAGGCTATCTCTACACCAAGGTGGTCAAGGGTCAGCAGGTCAGCAGGTTTTATGCTCCTGATTCGCCGGAATATATGGGTGATACTGTCAGGGGTATAGTATGTGGGCATAGCTACTGGTCTGATGGACCTGCAAGATTGGTAACAGACCGGCAGGCTCTGCGTCAGGAACTGGATAAATATAATGTGCGATATGCCCAGAGTGAATACAGCATTATCGGTGAGCAGCCCGGCATGAAAGGGCCAGGTCGTGACCTCGGCATATCGCCTGCCCTATGGGTGGCGCGAGTCATTCACTGCGATCTGACTATTGCCAATGCTGTAAGCTGGAGCTGGTGGCTGGCGATCTCGCCCTATGACTATAAAGATGGGCTGATCTACTGCGATAAGAACGATACTGACGGCAATTTCTTACACTCGAAAATGCTATGGGCGATGGGTAACTATAGCCGGTTTATTCGGCCCGGCATGAAGCGACTCGAACTAACTCGCTCGGATAATAAAACAACACAGGAAAACCTCAAGGAGCTGATGGTTTCAGGCTATTGTAGAGAAGATAGTTCTGAGATAGTTCTGGTAGTTGTCAATTTCAGTCAAAATCAGCAAACTATAAAGCCGGAACTTGTTATGGATCGGGCCTTGACCGGCGAACGAAGCTGGCAGAGCTATATTACAGCAGGTAATATAGCAGGTGTTAATGACCTATCGCCAGGTGATAGCTACCCGCTTGATGCTCATATTGACATTATTCCCCGCAGTATTACCACCCTGGTCCTTACGCCGGACGGGCGAGACAGGCCGAGGCGACAGTAAAGATGGTGTTGAGATGGTGTATTGATTTTCCTTCTGGTCCTTACGCCGGACGGGCGGGACAGGCCAAGGCGACAGTAAAGATGGTGCTGAGAGTGTGTATTGAGGTTTTTCGCTGGTTATTGCCTCTGGGGTGACTGTATGCTGGTAACTGGAGGGCGGATGGAAAATTCTTAATGACATTTCTGATAATATCTGGTTGATGCCAGGCGAATGGTGTCTGGTTTTCTATTGTTTGATGGAGATAAAAGCACTATAATGTTACGACTGTGAAGTAAAGTCAGAGGCGTTTTATATGGCATAACTTCATGATATAAAGATATTTACTGGTGGTTTTGTGCTATTTTGGTAAATTACGGGCGACATGCCCGGAGCTTTTGCTTTCAGTGAGCTCTTATAGATCACGACCTCAGAAAAACTTAATTTTTGATAGTAGTAATGATCAGTGCAGGAGGTAATTTTGGCTGAGTTAATGTCAGGAAATCAGGCGATAGCCCGGGGTGCTTATGAAGCGGGTATAACCGTAGCGAGCGGCTATCCGGGAACGCCATCAACTGAGATATTAGAGAATACGGTTCAATATAAAGACAGTATTTATTGTGAATGGGCTCCCAATGAGAAGGTTGCCTTCGAGGTAGGAGCTGGTGCGGCTTTTGCCGGTGCCAGAACTATGGTGACCATGAAGCATGTCGGTCTGAATGTAGCAGCTGACCCGCTTATGACCCTGAGCTACACTGGTGTAGAGGGCGGCTTTGTTTTCATTGTTGCCGATGACCCCGGAATGCACTCATCGCAGAATGAGCAGGATAGCCGTCATTATGCTATCTTTGGCAAAGTGCCTATGCTTGAGCCTTCAGACAGTCAGGAAGCCAAAGACTTCATGGTAGCAGCGATCGAGATATCAGAAGAGTTCAAAACTCCGGTTATGCTGCGCACTAACACTCGTGTGAGTCATTCTCGCAGTCTGGTAAATACCTCCGATCGGGTACAGAGTGAAAAGCCGGTTGCTTTTGAGAAGAATCCGGCCCGCTGGGTGCCGGTGCCTTTATGGGCCAGAGGGATGCGTGTGCGGGTAGAAGAGCGTATGGAACTGCTTAAAGAATATGCCTGCCGGTCTCCTCTGAATCGAATTGAATGGAATAATAAAGAGCTTGGTATAGTTACCAGTTCTATTTCTTATCAGTATGTTAAAGAAGTGTGGCCTGAGGCTTCAGTATTGAAGCTGGGTATGGCTTACCCGTACCCTGACAGGCTGATAGCAGAATTTGCTGCCGGAGTTAAGACTCTGTTGGTTGTAGAAGAGCTTGATCCTCTATTGGAAGAACATATCAGCTCGTTGGGTATTAAGTGTGTCGGCAGAGAGTTTATACCTGGTATTGGTGAGCTTACCAGTGATGTATTACGCAGGTGTCGTGCTAAGATGGAAGGGCAAGCAGCCCCAGAGCAGCCTTTGGCGACTTATGCTGCTGAGTTGCCAAACCGTCCGCCGGTCTTGTGTCCGGGCTGTCCTCATCGTGGTATTTTCCATGTTTTGCGTAAGCATAATGTGGTCGTGACTGGCGATATTGGCTGTTATAGTCTGGGTGCATTCAAGCCCCTGGAGCGACTCGATAGTATTTTGTGTATGGGAGCTGGCATTTCCATGGCTCATGGTATGGACAAGGCCGGAAATGACCGCAAGGTGGTGGGTATGGTGGGTGATTCCACTTTCTTCCATTCTGGTATTACCGGTCTGCTCAATGTGGCATACAATAAGAGCAAGGCCACGATAGTAGTGGTTGATAACCGTACTACTGCCATGACCGGCCATCAGGACCACCCTGGTACCGGAACAACCCTGATGGGTGATGTAACCGTTTCGGCATCGATCGAGGCGATAGCGAAAGCCTGTGGTATTAATCGGGTAAATGTGGTTAATCCATATAATGTAGAGGCTACTAATAAGGTTGTAACTGAGGATTTGCAGGCTGATGAGCCGTCTTTGATCATTTCTCGTGCTACCTGTCCGCTAAAAGAGCGTCCTAAGATAGACAACCCTTACCAGATCGATCAGGATAAGTGTAAGAATTGTAAACTTTGTACCAAGATCGGCTGCCCGGCGATAGATGGTGGGGGTGAAAAGCCGACAATTAACCCGGTATTGTGTTTTGCCTGTGGTGTTTGTCATCAGGTATGTCCAGCAGATTGTATCAGTAAGGTTAAAAAGTAAGAGCGAATAAGTAATAAGTGATTTATGGCCTCTGGTAGGCCTGGATCACTTTGGCCATTTGCCCAGCAAATGAAGATAGAGGTTAAGTTTTATGTCTAATAGAGATGTGCAGAGTATAGTCCTGGTAGGTGTTGGCGGTCAGGGAATATTGCTTTCAAGTGAGATAGCAGCATCGGCGGCCATGCATGCCGGTTATGATGTTAAGACTAATGAGGTACATGGTATGGCCCAGCGTGGCGGTTCGGTAATAGCCCAGATCCGTTATGGTGAGAAAGTGTATAGTCCGCTGGTCTCTGTGGGTACAGCCCGCGTACTGGTCTCATTGGAGAAGATGGAAGTATTGCGTTATAGCCATCTTCTGGCTGATGATGGTTTGGCGGTTGTCAGTACCCAGACAATAACTCCGGTAACGGTGTCAATGGGGGCGGCAAAGTATCCTGATAATATCGATGACAAGATAAATAGCAGCTTCAAACGCTTGATCATGCTTGATGCAGCTAAGCTGGCTTCTGACGCCGGAAATATAAAAGCGGCTAATGTTGCCCTTTTGGGTGCTATGTCAAATAATCTTGACTTGCCGGTAGAAGCCTGGCATAAGGCGATCAGCGGTTGTGTTAAGCCCCAGTTTGTCGATCTTAACCTGGCCGTATTTGATGCCGGTCGTGCAATGAAAGGCTGATAAATGGAAGCTCTCCAGATAATTACACTTTCGCCGCGAGCTGACCAGCGAGGTAGGGTTTATTCCTTGCCGGCGGCGGCATTGAGCTTTCTGGACGGCATTATAGCCGAAACTCATCTGGCTGAGATATTGCCTGGCTTTATTCGCGGTAATCACTGGCATGACAATCGCTGGGAGGTAATGCTGGTTGTCGGTGATGACAGTTGGCAATTTTACTGGTCAGAGAGTCCGGATGATACGCCTCAATGCCGGGAATTTGTTGCTGGCGAGTCGGTTGCGATCCTTATACCGCCTTATACTCCTCATGCGGTTAAGAACACCGGGTCGAGTCCGTTGTGGCTAACTGCAATATCTAACGCAAGTTATGATGGCATGACTATAGATACCTATAATCATGAGCTTATCTGAAACGGCGTATTGGCAGGTTGTTATTGGTATGGAGGCAGAGCTGGGCAAAGTCAGTTGCTTAAAGGCAGTCTGGCGGGGGTGTTTTTACTTTCATTTAGAGCTGTTTAGGGCTATACTTATGTGTCGGCCCGGCTTTAGGGGCTGATCAGTTTATATAATTTCAGGCCAGGCAGATAGTTATGTTGGCCGGTAATTTCAGGTATCGAGATAGATTAAGTAAAAACTATGATAATAGATTGTCACAGTCATATCTGGCCCTCTCAGGAAGTATTAGGTAAGGCCAGGGATTTCACATGTTTACTTCCACAAGGATTTCGCGCAGAACATATCAGTTCAGGAGAGCATCAGGCAGGGGTAGGCCCAGCCGATGTTTCATTGGTTCTGGGTTTTGTGAGCAAGTTGCTTAGTTGTGAAATATCTAATGATTTCGTAAGTAGTTATGTTTCAGCTCAACCTGAGAGTCTTATCGGTTTTGCCGGTCTTGACCCAATGGACAAGGGTAGCGAATCCGAGTTGGACCGTATAATAGATAACGGCATACTGTCAGGCATAACCTTAAGTCCCGCGTGCCAGGGGTTTCACCCTTTCCATAGTCAGGCGTGTCGCTTATATGAAAAGGCTGAACGGCAAAATATGCCGGTTTATTTCCTTTATGGTACGCGTCAGCCAGCCGATGCTAAGATGAATCTGGCCAGCCCAGATGGCATCGATGAAGTGGCTCGTGAGTTTCCTGGCCTTAAAATAGTCATTTCGCATATGGGGTTCCCCTGGATGGAGTCAACCGTTGCGATTTTGGCCAAGCATAAAAATGTCTTTGCTGATATCGCCGGGCTTACCGATAAACCCTTCCAGGCTTACCGGTCATTAACAGTGGCCTATGAATATGGTGTAATTGATAAGCTGCTCTTTGGCAGCGACTTCCCGAATTATAGTGTTTCAGATGCGGTAGAATTTATCTACAACCTCAATAAGATCACTCGTGATTCTGTATTGCCGGCGATTCCGCGTGAGCAACTACGGGGTATAGTAGAGAGAGACTCTCTAAGTATGCTGGGTCTGAAGGTAAAAAATCGTCATTGAACTCAGGCGTGCTTTAAACAAGAGTATTGTGGTAAGAGCCTTATTGGAACCAGGAAACAAAGATTTGAAATCATCAGTAAAAATTATCCTTAGTATAACAATGACGGTTTTTATGCTGGCTTTGGTAACAGGTTGTGTAGAGCGATTGATCAAGGTTACCTCCAGTCCACCAGGTGCGGTAGTATGGCTTAATGACCAGGAGATCGGATCGACCCCGATCACAGTACCCTTCACCTGGTATGGTGAGTATTCCGTAGTATTGCGTAAGGATGGTTACGAACCGGTACTGACCTCAGTTGAAACCCCGACCCCGTTCTATCAGTGGCCAATATTAGACTTTTTCTCTGAGTGCCTGTTGCCAGTTGACCTGGTAGATGAGCATAATTGGGATTTCCAATTACAGGCAGTAGGAGAGGTAGATAGTAATCGGTTGATAATTCGAGCCGAGAGAATGAGAATACAGGCCCAGACCCAGGGAAAGGAACCGGCTGGTAATTGATCCGAACCGAGTAGTGAGGCCAGCCAGAAGATCAGATGGAAGAATGGAAAGTACAAAGGACCAGCAGTAAATGTTTCGGTACAGAGAGGGAGCTTGCTGCCGGAGAAGATTATTATGCGGCTCTGGTCGAGACAGAGTCGGGATTTGATCGGGTTGATTATAGTTCCGAATATTGGCTGGAGCATAAGCCGGATGTGTTTTGCTATTGGAAAAGTCGGGTGCCGGTAAAAGAAGAGAAAACCAGATTGCTGGTTGATAATGATATTTTGCAAAATGTATTTGTCCGTCTGGAAGGTGAGACAGATGCCCGTAAGATAAATTTTCGCTTTGTTCTTTGTCTTATACTGATGAGAAAGAAAATACTGAGATATGAAACTTCCGAACTGGTAGATGGTCAGGAAGTATGGAAAATGAAGCAGGTAAAGAACCCCAATCTGGTTGATGTTATCAATCCGCATCTTGATGATGAGAAGATCAAGGAAGTATCTCAGGAACTGGGAACAATATTGAATGGTGATTTTGACTGATCAGGGGACGGATCCGAACTATAGAGGAATTGTAGATTATTATTTTGCAGTTAGTAATAGCTGTATTATCATGATCTTTCAGTTATGACGGAGAAGCATTTATGATCACTAAGCCAAAAAAGGAACGAGGTTTAATGCACAGAGCCAGTGGTATTAGTGTATCTTTTTGTTTGCTTGTCTTGTTTTTACAGATGGTTGGCTGTCAGCCGGCAGGTCCAGTGCTTTTGCCGCCGGTTTTGTCGCTGGACGAGGTATTGGTCAGTTATAATGCTAAGGTCAGTGCGATCGTGCCGTTCTATGCTTCGCTGGGCGGCTGGAGCGGCGAGTTGGGGACTGGCAAAGATAAAAGTAAGCATAGTGATTCAGGCGGCAAGATGTTTTATGTGCCCTCTATGTCGGATGGCGGGTTGCCCAGATTGTATATGCAGTTCGATTCTCCTTTGAAGTCAAAATTGCTGGTAGTGGTCTCAGATGAGAATATTTACGGATTGTATTCTGAAACTGATGACGGGGGAGGTTCCTGGGGTTACCATGTCAATATAGGCAAAGAGTGCAGCGGTGCAATGCCTGTTGATATACATACTCTGCTGGAGAGTCTGGCACTTGAGTCTATCGACATCGATAAGGTTCAGTCGTTCAAGGTAACTGATAACTATAATATTGTGGAATACACAAACCCGGCTAATGATGTGCTATATCTGCATGAGATATCTTTTGATCGTTTCAATAGTGTACCAAGAATAATCAGGGTATATGCCCGTTCCGGCCGGATGGTGGCAGAGAGTCGTCTGAATAAATATCACGCTCTGGGAAATGCTTCATTGCCCGGCGAAATAGTAATTAATTATTATGACAGAGAGGCTCGCCTGGCGGTAAAGCTAAATAAGTTCAAACCTGATACTGTTGACAGAACCCTGCTTTTTCGGGTAGCAGCAGACAAGGCCCGTCAGTATGATCAGTTAGATGCTGATTGCGAATAAGAATAAACTGCGAAAGAAACCTAAATGAAAAAAGTCTTTAGTATATTAGTTATATCGGTTATCTTTTTTTTGACCAGCTCATTGAGCTATGGCCAGGAAGGTATATCTCGTACTGCCGGTTTCTGGGCTCAGAGCGGTTTGAGTGAAATATATTATCTTGTAGATACTGGCCAGAGTGAAGCAGAAGAGTTTTCTGTTTATTATGCCCAGTGTGGTGAACCAGCCCGGAGTTTTTATCTTGGCTCATACCTGGGCAGGCCATCTGTAGGGACGGTCCATAATGGCTCAATTGTTGTGTTCTTTGATAATGGTGCGGTTTTGGGTTATTCTGCCCATGCAAATATAACATACCAGAATTTTGATAAAGGCTATGAGCCGTTAGATGCCATATCATTTGGCGGTGATCTCTATCTGCTGGTGAGTGGAGCAGATGAATATGCAGTATTTAAGCTGGAAGGCAAGAAATGGGTTTCGATCCTGATAGCCCCGGTTTCGTCAGAATCTGAGCTGATGACTGATGCCCGGCTTTTCAGTTATAATGATAGTTTATATCTGGCAGGAGTTAGCCGACTGGGTAAATTATTGTGCGGCCAGATTGTGGAAGGGGCGGTGAGTTATAATGAGCTGACTGTCGGTGGTGAGAGCGATATTGAATATGGTCTGGCTGATGTTATAACCGTAAATCGTTCGGTAGTTTTTATTCTTTCGCAGGATAATCCCGGCAGTATGTCCTATTATGCCTCGGTATTTGCCAATGGCTTACTGAGCAGCAGAGTTAGAATTGATACCGATGTATTGCCGCAGGTTATACCTGACCATTGTGCATTTCTGGGCTGTGATAGTGATCTGGCAGTGGCGGTTTATGCCGATAATTTTATCAGTGTGCAGAAATATGAAGTTGATGGTGCCCGGGTTGGTGATGTTGTTGTTTCTTACAATATGGGTGTTTCCGATGTGTCTGAAAACATGTATGTTCAGATCGCTGCATTGGTAGGCCCGGCTATTGTTGTGTTGACAACCATCTTGTGCTTCCGCAGGTCAATGACCGTTGGGGCATTGCCGGTTACTGCCTGTGGTATTCCCAGTCCTCTGGGTTTGCGATTCCCGGCTTTTGTAGTTGATTTCATTTTAATGCTCTTTGTTGTTGAATCTCTTATGAAAGTTCTGAATATGCTTGGTTTTATCGACCTGGAACAGCTATTATTTACTATGCAGAATTTGCCCAATCCATTTGAGATGACAGGCAAGGTGAATATAGATGTGAGTTTCTTATTATTATTCTATGTTTTGATCTACGCAGTGATGATCATTTATTTCAGCTTATTTGAGTGGCTTTTGTCAGCAACGCCTGGCAAGATGCTTTTTGGTTTGAAAGTGGTTGACAGCAGGACGCTGGCAGTTCAAAGAGTCAGTTTCTGGCGTATAATTCTGCGGAATGTATATCGAATTTTTGAATTGGTACCTTATATATTTCCACTTACATTGATACTTATAATCATTTCTCCGCGTAAGCAGAGGACTGGTGATATGATATCCAATACTTCAGTTGTGTTGACCAGAGTTGCAAAAAAAGGAACGAATATTGATCACATAGCCTGATTAGGTGATAGTCAGTCTGTCAAATGATCAATCCATAGTTTCAATTGGCCTGATGTCAGAATTGTCAGTCTTACTACTTTTGAACCTGTTTACATCTGGTAAGCCCAGGGCGGATTCTTCTTCTGTGTTAAATAAAACCTGTCCGATTTTGTAGTCGTATCCTGAAATTATTCTTCCGACAGAGTATTTCTGTAGAACGCTTTTAATTTCAACTTGTCCGATGACTCTGCCAGGTATGTCACCGAGTTTATCACCAGTAAGCGGGTCAATAACGGGCTCTGGAATATCTCTGACCAGATATCGCTGCTCCGGCTTGATCTGTCTGTCTTCGCCGCCGGCAATGAAAATGGTATTACCATCAATTCTGGCGATGGTGGGTCTGTACTTTTCTTCCGCAATAATATCGGCGATTTGCACAACGGCATCATTAAGCATTTTTTTTGTGGCTTTTCCCAGAGAAGTTTTATAAAAGGCATGTCCGCCAAAAGGTACAGAATCGTCGCGCATGTCGCCTTTCTGGCTGGTAGTTTTGGCTTTGCCTTCAACGCTGACACTGGCTATATTTTGGCCAGATTGTACATCGATAACAGTAATATTAGCGGCGACAACGACATAGGAGCTTGGCCCGAAGAGCCCCCAGTCGAAAAGTCTGGAAATGCCCTGGGTAGTTTCGACATGACCATAATCAGTAATAACGCCGCGAATAAGGTAGTTTACATGCTTTAATTCGCCGCTTTTAAGTCGGCCCTGTTCCCGGAACAGGTCGCTTTTACTATTGCTTAACTCTCTTAGTATCTGGTTGAAGTATTGTCTTTCAACAACTACATATCTCTTAGTAGAAATAAGTCTTTCTGTTAGCTGCTCAGACATGCCGTTGCCAACCTGACTTTGTACTTTTGAGGGTACTCGGTTTTCAAACCCGATGACAGCAACAGTTGGTTTAATGAACTTAGCCTCATCTTTAGGGGTATAAACTACACGAGGTGAGCAACTAGTAGAAAAAAATAGGGAAAAACCCAGTGCTGAAGACATTAATAGATGTAAGGAGAGCTTTTTCATGTTGTACATTATCGGCCCAGTGCCGAAAAAATCTTCAATGAGGGCCAATAAAAGCATTACTGGGCGTACCAGGTTTAGGTTGTAAGTAAAAATAAGAATAATAAGAGAAACCGCAGAGGTATATTAAACTATAATAATATTAGAACCGATAATAAAAGAGGAATAGTGGAGAAAAGATACAGCGTTTATGTTCTGTCGCTATAAGTTGTGTCTTAATAAATATTTGCGACAATTAGGTGTTGTTCATGGTTGACTCGACATTACAAGTATATCTGGAGGAAATCAATCAGACCGGCCTTCTGAGTGCGGATCAGGAGAAGGAGCTGGCAGAGCGAATCATGATGGGGGATCATGAGGCTCGGGATCTGATGATACGCAGTAATTTGCGTCTGGTAGTTAATATAGCTAAGAAATATGTCAAAGCAGGCATGTTATTGGCAGATCTGATAGAGGAAGGAAATCTTGGTCTGATGCGAGCTGTGGAGGGTTTTGACCCGGCCCACGGCGTTCGATTCAGCACTTATGCTTCATGGTGGATCAAGCAGGCGATCAAGCGTTCACTGGTAAACAGCACTCAGCCGATCCATGTACCTGCGTATATGGTAGAGATGATAACTCGTTGGAAACATTGCTGGGTAACGCTAACAGATGAGCTGGGCAGAACTCCTTCGTTATCAGAGATGAGTGATGCGATGCAGGTGTCTCCTCGTAAGTTGAATATAATCCGCAAGGCGGTGGAGGCTTCGGCTTCCGGAGCCCAGATGCCGGCGAACGATGAGACTAATGCCATTAATGATATGCTGGAGGACATAAAGACCCCCAGACCCGATGAGCCAATGCAAAATGCAGATGATGCCGAGAATATTCGCGGTATTCTTGATATGATGGATCAGCGAGAGGCTACCATACTCAAAATGAGATATGGTCTTGATGGAAGTGAGCCGATGACGCTTAAGGACATAGGTGAGGAAATAGGCCTGACCCGTGAACGAGTTCGTCAGATAGAGAAAGAGGCCCTGACAAAACTGCATTCAACTTTGATCTTGCAGGATTGATCGGGTGATAAGATGTCTAACTGAAAGACTGATAATGCTTTGTGTTATTATCAGTCTTTTTTTTATTGGACAATGTTCAAAGTAAAGACTATTCTAATAGCTTGTTCAAAAGTTAAGTAATAACCAGCGAAAAGGGCAGGGCCGAAAAATGGCAGATAGTACATTTCAGACAAAGATAAAATCATTGATCCGTGATATACCTGATTTTCCTAAGCCCGGTATATTATTTCGTGATATTACTACTCTGTTGGCCGATAAAGATGGTTTGCGTATGGCTTGTGCTGCTATGGCCGAGCCATTTAAGGACAGAGGTGTAGAGCTGGTTATAGGAGCAGAGAGTCGCGGCTTTATATTTGGTGTAGCTATTGCTCATTGTCTGGGCTGTGGTTTTGTGCCGGTTAGGAAGCCGGGTAAGTTACCTTATGATGTTATCAGTGAAAGTTATGAACTGGAATATGGAACTGACAATCTTGAGATTCACACCGATTCAGTAAAGCCCGGCCAGAAGGTATTGCTTTGTGACGACTTGCTTGCAACAGGTGGAACGATGAGTGCTTGCTGTAAGATGGTCGAGCGTCTGGGCGGCGATATAGTTGGCGTATCATTTTTGATCGAATTAGGTTTTCTTAATGGCAGGTCAAAATTGAGTGGCTATGATGTTAAGACTGTCATAACTTATTGATCGGTATAAAGTATTGTTCTCATGAATGTTATGAGAATAGTTGGATTTCAGTCCGGAGATATTATCTTGCTGGCGGTAGATATATATCCGCTTTTGTCCCATATTTCCAGATCGTAGTTTTCATTAATTCTGTACATAATTCCCCAGATGTTTTCGCCTGCTTCGACGAAGCAAGTGCCGGGCAGGTCTGAATCGGTTTTTTCTATGGCAATTTTGTTTGATTTACCTGAGCCTGGTTGTTGGATCAGGAAAAAGAGCTCATCTTCCTGGATTATGGCAATTTCGCCATTACCGTATTGTTTGGGGTTAAGCCATTTTCCGATAATTACCTTATCTGTAATTTGTGGCTGGTAGTTTGGGTTATTGAGCTGGTATTCTTTATTTGCTTTTAGTACGGATGGTTTAGTCGAATATTTCTGGCTGATCGATTTAAGTGAAGAAATAGCCTGTGTGTAATAAGCTATTTCCATAGAGTTCCAGTGAATTGTGTTGGCAGTGTTCTCAAAGTTCTTTCTGGCCATATCGATCTGTTGGGTATTATCGCTTTTAGTTATAACTCTGTTGGCGATAAATTCTTCCAGTTCCATGTACTTTCTGATACCGGCGTCAAGTTGTCCGTTTTCCAGAAGGTAAGTTACTTTCTGGCAGAGATTTGATATTTGTTTGCTGTTGCGGTTTTCCCAGTTGTTAATATGGATCTGATAATAAAGCAGGGCTATGATGCCAATAATTGCAATAGAGATGACAGGTAATTTTCTTGGGGTAGCATATATGGGCAGATCTGTATGGCAAGTTCCGGAGTCCGGTGTAAGCGGCGCATTTATGCCGTGGACGCCAACTGGTTCACCGCAGGTCGGGCAGGGCAGGGATTGTCCACGCAACTCTTCTGGAGCCTCCATTTGTTCGCCGCATATCGGACAGTTAAAAATTATCATTTAGTCACCTCAAGTACGGATGAGTTTGTTTGTCTCAAAGTCAGATCAGCAGACATCCTCCCATATAATTATTGGTGTTAAAATATGTTTTGGCAACATAATGCCTTTATTTTTGCGATTTTGGAAAGTGTGGTATTATTATATTGTTGGTGAAAAAATGGTTTTATGGTGTATAAGTGCTTAATTAGTCTTGTTTAATGGAGCTTTAGCATTAAAATAAAAAAACCTGAAAGGTATTAACTTTCAGGTTTAATATAGATAACTATTTGCCGGACAGGTAGTTGAATTTACCGGTCTCAGATCTTGTTTTCTTTACGGAAAGAAGAAGGGCTTTTGCCGGTGGCATTTTTGAAATATCGTGAAAAATGTTCCGGATCGGTAAATTCAATATCTTTTATGATGTTGCCGATAGATTCATTGCTATTGAGAAGTTTCTTCTTGATCCAGTTAGTGCGAAGCCTGTCGATCTCGCTTTTGATGGATTTTTTCAGATAGCGGTTAAATCTTTTTTCCAGTTCTCTCCTTGATATGCAAGTAGCATTTACAATATCTTTGGTGAGAATAGCCTTTTTGTAATTTTCGCGAATGTATATAAGAGCGTTCAGCACATTTTCATCTTCGATTGCCAGGATGTCAGTTGACTGGCGATTTATGACTTCGGTGGGCTTAACATGGATTATTTTGTGGTTTGCTTTATGCTGGATAAGCTGGTCAATATGCTGAGCAGCGATAAAGCCTGATTTTTCAAAGTCCAGCTCGATACTGGAAAGAGGAGGGAAAGAAAGGTTGCAGACAAGTTCATCATTGTCAACGCCCAGGACGGCAACTTCTTCCGGGGTCTTAATATCAGAGAGTTTGCATGCTTCCAGTACATAAACAGCTCTGTCGTCGTTGCAGGCAAAGACGCAAAGAGGTCTGGGTAGCTCATTGAGCCATTGGGCGATAGATTCCCAGTCATTTTTGTTATTGTCAGGTTCGGGGATATAGTTATAGACATTGTCAATGCCAGCGTCTTTGAGAGTTTGTTGGAAGCTGTCGAAGCGTTTTTTCGACCATGGTAATTCATCGAATCCGCAATAGGCAAAGTTTTTGAATCCGAGCCCGAGGAAGTAATCGGCTGCCACTTTACCTACTTCTTTTGAGTCAGTAACAATAGTTGAGGTAAAAGGTATGAGTTCCCTTTGGGTATCGTTAATTACTTTGGGTTTGTTAATATTGAGCAAGTAGTCGAGGTCGGTTGAATCTCTGACAATCAGACCGTCGATCTCGTCCATGTTGAGGGGAAAGGCTTTTTGCTGGTTATCTTTGTTTTTTCTCAGGTATTCAGGCGGTAGGATAGATACACGCCAGTTTGCGAAGGCAGATAAATATTTTTCGACACCAGTTAAAAACTTTCTGCCTGAAGCGCGTGATGTGTCGATCACGATCAGGATATTATACATCTTATTGCTCATACACACTTCCTGCTTTTATGCTGTGGATAATTAAGTTATTAAAATGCTCTGAAAGCTAACAGTCGAAATAAGTGGAATCTATAATAACGACATTGAAGCCGGAAATCAAATGTTTTTGGATTTTTTATTTTTCGTAAAATGGATTATTGATAGTTTGTCAAATTTGTCAGTTGTGATAATATCTTATGTAACATTATTTGTATAAGTGGTTTATGTGATAATTGGCATTTATGTCTGTTTTGTTAAAAAGAGGTTATAGTCACAAACGCAAAATGGTTTAAAATACTTGCTAAATGGGGTTACAATTGCTGTATTAAGAAGGTATTATATAAAGGTGAGAATAAAATCTAACCTGGAGAATAAAAAATGTCGTATGTAATAGGCCTGGATTATGGCACAAACTCGGTTCGTTGTCTGATAGTAAATACAGCCAATGGCGAAGAAGTGGGCACAAGTATATATGAGTATGAAAGCGGAGAATCTGGCATAGTGCTGGATGCCAGCGATCACAATGTAGCGCGTCAGAACCCGGCAGATTATATAAGAGGTATAGAACTGACGATCAAGGGTGCGATTGCCGAGGCATTAAGTCAGGATAGCTCATTCAGTGCAGAGCAGGTAATCGGTATTGGCGTTGACACGACGGGTTCGACACCTATGCCGGTCACTGAAAAGGGTGTGCCATTATCAATGCTTCCGGCGTATAAGGGCAACATTAATGCTATGGCCTGGTTGTGGAAGGATCATACCTCATATAAGGAGGCGGCCCGCATAACAGAGCTGGCGGGCGAGCATCGTCCGGAATATCTGGCCAAGTGTGGCGGGATATATTCATCGGAGTGGTTTTTCAGTAAGATATGGCATTGTCTTAATGTTGATCCGCAGGTATTTATGGGAGCTTATACCTGGGTTGAGTATTGTGACTGGATAACGGCGGTACTGTCAGGGACAGATGTTACGCCTGATAAGATAGTGCGGAGCAGGTGTGCTGCCGGTCATAAGGCATTTTATAATGAGCAGTGGGGCGGGTTGCCGGACAAAGAGTTTTTGGCTATGCTCGATCCGCGTCTGGCAGACCTGCGTGACCGGTTATATAATACTACTGCCGCAGTTGACTCAGAGGCTGGAAAGTTGACAAAAGAGTGGTCAGAAAAACTGGGCCTGCCTGTGGGCATACCAATTGCGGTTGCGGCTTTTGACTGTCATCTTGGTGCCATAGGTGCCGGAGTGGCTCCCGGTACAATGGTTAAGGTAATTGGAACGAGTACCTGTGATATAATGGTAGCAGATGGCAAGAGTGATCTGGCAGATATTCCCGGAGTATGTGGTATAGTCGATGGATCTGTTTTGCCGGGGTATTTTGGAATAGAGGCTGGTCAGTCAGCAGTTGGCGATATATTCAACTGGTTTGTAAATTATATTCAGCCGGGCGGCAAGGAAGATGGTTCTCATGTTAATTTGACCAGTAAAGCGGCACAATTGAAGCCCGGCCAGTCTGGCCTGCTGGCCCTGGACTGGAATAACGGCAATCGAACAATACTGGTAGATCAGCTATTAACAGGTCTGCTTCTTGGTCAGACGCTGCATACCCGTCCGGAAGAGATATATCGGGCACTGGTAGAGGCGACGGCATTTGGTGCTCTGACAATAATTAATCGGATAGAAGAGTATGGTGTTAAAATAAAAGAAGTGGTCAACTGCGGCGGTATAGCAGAGAAAAATCCGATGGTAATGCAGATATATGCCGATATATGTGATCGTGAGATGAAGGTGTCTCGTTCAGCTCAGACATGTGCTTTGGGTTCGGCAATAGCGGCGGCAGTAGTGGCTGGTGCATATAAAGATTTTGGTTCGGCCCAGAAGGCAATGTCAGGAGTGAAAGATATAGTCTATAAACCCAATCCGGAAAATGTAAAGGTATATGCCCGGCTGTATAAGCTGTATAAACAGTTGCATGATGGCTTTGGTGTGGCTGGTAATGATATATCAATGGCCGGTGTGATGAAAGAACTGCTGAAGATCAAAAGGCAGGCTAATCAATGATGGATATGCTGATATTGCAATTTTGAATACGAGAACAGGTAAAATTATATGATGCTCAAGAAATTAAGAGAGAAGGTATGTCAGGCCAATCTGGAATTGCCCAGACAGGGTCTGGTGATCTATAGCTGGGGTAATGTCAGTGGCATAGATCGTGAAAGTGGAATAGTGGTGATCAAGCCAAGCGGCATATCGTACAGCGACCTTACGCCCGACAAGTTGGTTTTACTGGATCTTAACGGTACGATCATCGAGGGTGAACTTAATCCTTCTTCGGACACCCCCACCCATCTGGAGCTCTATCGCAGTTTTCCAGAGGTGGGAGGTGTGTGTCATACCCACTCATTAAATGCGACAGTTTGGTCTCAGGCTTGTCGGTCGATCCCTTGTCTGGGCACTACTCATGCCGATTATTTTTATGGAGCGATTCCAGTAACGGCGGTAATGACTCGTGAGCAGGTTGAGGTTGATTATGAGTTGAATACAGGAAAGGTCATAGTTGATGCTTTTGCTGGTAAAGATCCGATGCAGATGCCGGCGGTGCTGGTGGCCGGTCATGGTCCATTTACCTGGGGGGCAGATGCCTTGAAAAGTGTTGAGTCGGCGGTTGTGTTAGAGCAGGTGGCAGAGATGGCATTAAAGGCCGCTGTTATCAACCCGGCCTTACCCATGCTGCCGCAATATATGCTGGATAAGCATTATCTGCGTAAGCATGGTAAGAATGCTTACTATGGTCAGAAGAAATAATGTAGTCTGGTATGGTTATTGTTTGATGTCAGGGTTGATGTTAATTCGCATAACCTGAATAAAATGAGGTGCGACAATTCGGATAGGAGTCGATTATGAAAGAGGCGGTCTGTTTTTTTTTTGTGGCTATGAATCTTTTATCAGGTATGTTATGGGCCTCATCGTCTGGTGCTGATTATCCATATCAGCCGGTGCCGTTTACTGCGGTTAAATTTACAGATCAGTTCTGGCTGTCGCGTATGGAGGTTAATCGGGTATCGACAATTCCTTTTGCTTTCAAGATGTGTGAGGATACCAATCGCATAGAGAATTTCAAGATAGCGGGTAAGTTATCAGATAAGTTATGGGATGGTGAGTTTGGCTTTAATGACACAGATGTATATAAAGTGATCGAGGGTGCTTCATATTCCCTTATGATTAAGCCTGATGCTAAGCTGGATAGTTATCTTGATGAAGTGATCACATATATAGCTGCTGCCCAGGAGCCAGATGGCTATCTTTATACTGCCTTTACGGCGAAGGCTCGTGACCATAAGAAGAATATTGCCTGTTGCTATCATAAGGACAGGTGGGACGATCTGGCTGGTGCTCATGAGTTGTATAATCTGGGTCACATGTATGAAGCTGCCGCGGCTCATTATCAGGCGACTGGTAAGCGGTCTTTTCTGGATATAGCTATAAAAAGTGCAGATCTGGTATGTGCTACTTTTGCCGCGGGCAAAAATGAAGGTGTGCCAGGTCATGAAGAGATAGAGATAGGTCTGGTCAAGCTCTATCGGGCAACTGGCGATGAGCGATATTTGCAGCAGTCGAAATGGTTTTTGCATCAGCGTGGCAGGTATGCGGGCATAAGGTCAGAGTATAGTCAGTCACATAAGCCGCTCACAGAGCAGGCTGAAGCGGTAGGTCATGCCGTGCGTGCCAATTATGTTTATACAGCTATGGCAGATGTTGCTGCTATTACGGGCGATGTTGATTTTGTTAAAGCTATTGATGCTATCTGGCAGAATGTGGCAGATAAGAAGCTGTATGTTACTGGTGGTATTGGTGCCAGGCATGCTGGTGAGGCTTATGGTGATAATTATGAACTGCCTAATCGTTCGGCCTACTGTGAGACATGTGCGGCAATAGCCAATGTCTATTGGAATCAGAGAATGTTTCTGTTTCATGGCGATTCTCGTCCGGTAGATATTATGGAGCGTTCGTTATATAATGCCTTGCTTAGTGGTGTATCGCTGGACGGTATGAAGTTTTTCTATCCTAATCCGCTGGAATCGGTAGCTGGTCATGATCGCAGTCCATGGTTTGGTTGCGCCTGTTGTCCCAGTAATATATGTCGGTTTATTGCCTCAGTGCCCGGCTATGTATATGCGGTGCGTGAAAAGTCTTTATATGTGAATTTGTATGTTGATAGCGAGTCTGAGATAAAGCTGAGTGATAATGTTGTTAAATTAAAACAGACAACCCGTTATCCGTGGGAAGGCAGGATTGAGCTCAAGGTTGAACCGGCGAGCAGTGAGAGTTTTGCAATTAATGTTCGTATTCCGGATTGGACTGGCGATTTTGACTCTTCGGCACTATATACATTTATAGATAAAGCAAGCCGGGCGGTATCGGTATCGGTTAATGGTCAAGAGGTTGATATTAAGCCTGTGAATGGTTATGTTGTACTCGATCGTAAGTGGCAGGCTGGTGATATTGTGACAGTTGATCTTCCTATGGATGTCAGGCGTATAATCTGTGATGAGCGTGTTGTCGATAATATTGGTAAGATGGCGATACAAAGAGGGCCGTTGGTCTATTGTGTTGAGGGTGTTGATGTTGAAGGCGGCAGGGTGTTGAATCTGCTGTTTGAAAAGGGTTCATCATTGGAGCCGGCATTTGTTGATGAGCTTAATGGCTTTGTGGCTGTTTCTGGAACAGCCTTTGAGTTGCATAACAAAACTGATGGCAGTAAAGAGCGGGTAGAACGCAAGTTCAGGGCAATACCTTATTATGCCTGGGCACACAGGGGTAAAACGCCGATGGCGGTTTGGCTGCCTTATGAGCAGGAGCAGGTTAATGCTATTGCAGCCCCGACTATTGCCTCGCAGAGTAAGGTGAGCGTTTCCTTTTTGTCAAATGTAGGCAATACCAAGGCGGAATTTGTAAATGATCAGCTTTTGCCCCGTTCATCAGGTGACCATGAGAAGGGTTTTCTCCATTTCTGGCCGCATAAGGGTACGACAGAATATGTGCAGTATGATTTTGCTGAGCCGGCGAGTGTGTCAAATGTTAGTGTTTATTGGTTTGATGATACCGGGCGGGGCGAATGTCGTGTGCCGCGTTCATGGCAGGTGATGTATCGAGAGGGGAATGATTGGAAGCCGGTTCAGAACTTCAGTGATTATAAAGTCAGTAAAGACGATTTTGATGGAGTGAGTTTTATGCCGGTGCAGACAGATGGTTTGCGGTTGGTAATAACTGGCCAGGATGATTTTTCAACTGGAGTGCATGAATTCCTGGTGGAATAGGAATTGGCTTTTGTTATTTTTTTTTGTATTGTAATCACTTTTTTGTCTGGCTGACACAAAACAGTAAGAAAGCTCGACCCTGAATATATGGTAAGTTATTGGGGAGCGAGCTTTTATTTTTTTCTGTCCGGTTATAGTTTTTGTAATGATTATAACGATCGTATCGGGGTGTTTCGGGTGGATTTGGGTTTATTACGGTTGGGTATTGGCTGAAATATCACTTTTTGGATGTCAGGCAGGGTGATTAAATAGCAGGTCTGCTTTCTGCTGTGATTTTTTATAATTTTACTTTTTTGTAGTAAGCTGTTAAAGTTGGTCGGCAGTTGGGACGATTGTAGGTGTGTAGGTAGGAAATGTTACTATCTAACGATATATAGTTTGGGAGGTGAAGTTGAAGAGTAATATACAATCGGGGGGTGCAGTTGTCGAAGCACCGTCTTGCGATAGTGGTGGTGACGGCGGTGAAAAGGGTAAGTTTTTGCCTGTGCCGCTGGCCTGTGTACCTCCGGAGAATCTTAACGGCATTAAGACCTATATCGCAACTTCAAATGGTTACAATCTTTACAATAATACTGGTAATCAGATATGTTCCAAGGACTATCATCGTCTGATGGATGCTGGTAACAAGTTTATGTATATTTCAGCTGCTGATTATAAGCAGTACTATAAGGCGGTAGCGAATTCGATCAAAGATATTGCCGGTAATAAAGAAATACCTATAGATCAGAAAAGTGAGATAATCTGTCGGACTACTTCGGCCCTTGCAGAGCAGATAAGTGCTGGTGATATTTCCGATGATACGGTTGAGCAGAGCACTAACATGAGTGGTGCTATTATTAAGGTTGCTATGAGTGATGAGCAGGCAATGTCATATCTCTATGATAGTGCCTGTCATGAATATAGCATAGCAAGTCATCTGGCTAATGTCAGTACAATGCTGGTAGCCTTTGCCTGTCACATAGGGGTCAGGAATCATCAGTTTTTGAGCCAGTTGGGTACGGCGGGTTTTTTGCATGATATTGGAAAAATAATTATTCAGAGGAATATACTTGATTTTGATGACCCGGATAATCGCAAAGATCATGTAACTTGTGGTGTTGATCATCTCAGAGAAAACACTAATACGGATGCCGATGTGGTTGAAATGATCGCTCATCATCACGAAAAGGCAGATGGAAGCGGATATCCTAAAAAGCTCAAGGGAGATGCCATTTCAATTGCATCTCGTATGCTGACAGTAGTTGATCTTTTTGATAATATGACTTCTGAGCGGCCTAATCGTCCGGAGCCTATGTCTATAACCAAGGCTTTAGTTGAGATTCGAAAGATGGCACCGCATCACCTTGATGAAAAGGTTGTAGAGGCTTTTGTGAATTTTGTGCAGATCGCCTTACAGGGAAGTCGCATAGAAGAAGACAGGCAGGCTCGTAAGTATATTATTCAGAAATTATGTCTGGGGTATAATAAGACCTTTAATCCATCGGGTCGCATTTATCAGCGATATTATTTCAGGAGTTCGGCGGATATGCGGCTTATGACTCAGGATGGTTCTGGGTGGAAGCCGGGCGATAAGGTTAGTATAATTATATATAATATCTCGCAGGGTGGTATAGGCATATTGGCCTCAGAAGGATATGAAGCAGATAGTATAGTGCATATTACTTTACCTATGCCAGGTGACAAACCGGCAAGAAAGTTTACAGCCCGGGTAGTTCGAAGTGTCAGTTATGAAAACGGCTGGTTTACTGTTGGGGTTGAATTTCTTAAAAAACTAACCTATGAAGATGCTGAAAACATTTTCTATACACTAAAATAATAATGTATTTATGTTAAAATAAAAAGAGGAGTATCGAAATGCAGATACTCCTCTTTATTTTGCCCTCAATATGAAGGCAAAAGTGTTAGTTTCAAAAAAACAAGTCCAAAAACTAAACGAAACTTTATTTTAACCTTGAATTAACAAGGGATGTAATTTTTATTTACTCTCTAATCTCTCCAGGGCTACGGGCTTTATTTTTGCCAGGGCTTCGTTCTGAATCTGGCGAACTCTTTCCTTGGTCATTCCCAGGATCTCGCCAACGGATTTCAAAGTCATCGGTTCGGGGTTTTCCGGTCCGATGGAAAATCTCATTTTGAGTATAGAAGATTCAGTTTTGCTCAGTCTTGCCAGATTTTTCTCGAAAATGATATTGAACTCATCTTGCAAGTCGTTCTGCCATGAATTTCTGTTGCTGATCTCGGAATCATCTTTTTCGTGAGCGTTTTCCAATTGGGTTGGGAATCTCTCATTGTAGGTGTAGCTCTGTCCAGCGGCTCTGTAAAAGCCTTTGATAATGGCGTGGCAGGCATAAGTGCTGAACTTGAAGCCTCTGGTGAAGTCGAATTTTTCAACTGCACGCAGCAGGGCAACGCTGCCTTCGCTTACCAGGTCGGTAAAGTCAACACCTGGGTACTTGCTTTTGCGTGCCAGCGATATAACCAGGCCCATATTGCCATTTACTATATTGCTGCGGCAATCCATCTGATAATTGTAGGCGTCAAGAAGTTCCTTTATGGTTTCTGATTCCCACTGGCTTTGCCGTAACAGTTTTCTTCTTAACTGACACAGTCTGAATCTGGCATAATTCATTTGAGTGAACAGAATGGTTTCTTGTTCTGAAGTTATGCTGCCATCTATAGGGATGGTAATGTTTTCTTTGGTTATGTGGCTAACCTGTGTAGGTCTGTTGAACTCGGGCAGTTCGATAAAAGATATAGGCATGGTCAGTATCTTTTCGAGTTTATCCTTCTTTGATGCCGGGAGATTGGTTGATTCTATCTTTTGTTGTATCTTTTCAGTTATTGGCTGTAATATTTGCTTTTCCATAATTCTTCATTCTCCGTAACTCTGTATTATTAAGTTTGGTATTATTATGTGTTAATGGATAGAGCAATAGTCGTGCCAAAAAAGCTTGTGTAGCCTAAGTCGTTTGTTTGTAGTGTATTATGTTTTGTTTATATATTTAGAGCCTTTATTGTCTCATTTAGGTTTGCCTTCAGGGTGATGTGAGTACTATAATTGCAGGTCATTTATGGGGTTTTAAGTGTGTTTTGGTGTCTCAATAAATTGATGATGCGCCGTTTTGTTATTTATTGATACATTTCATTGTTTAATTCATTGTAGTATAATCACTTACTGGCGGTGTGTATCTGTATTGTTAATGATACAGTGTTGTATTTCCCGGAATTGATTTGATTATTAAGTGAAACAGATGCTAAATATAATATAGTGCAGAACGGCTTATATTTTTTGCAAAAACGAATTGTTTGCGTTAATATAACAGCCTTTGAAGAACATAGACAAGAGAGACAGAAAAAACACAAGGAAAGACCTGAAATGTGGGACTATACAGATAAAGTAAAAGATCATTTTTTCAATCCTCGTAATGTTGGCGAGATAGATAATGCCGATGGAGTGGGTGAGGTAGGATCACTGGCTTGTGGGGATGCATTGAAGTTTACATTTAAGCTGGATGAGAATGGTCGAATAGCTGATGCAAAGTTCAAGACTTTTGGCTGCGGCAGTGCGGTAGCTACCTCTTCGGTATTGACTGAGATGGTAAAGGGTCTGACTCTGGAAGAGGCGGGCAAGATAACCAATAAGCAGATAGCTGAACAGTTAGGCGGTCTGCCCGAGCATAAGATGCATTGTTCGGTGATGGGGCGTGAGGCCCTGGAAGCGGCGATAGCATATTATCAAAATGGCGGTAAGCCAGTAGAGGTTAAGCATTTAGAGGGCGATGTGGTCTGTAATTGTTTTGGTGTAACAGTCAAGGAGATCGAAGATGCTGTTCGTGAAAATGGCCTTACCGATCTTGATGATGTTATGCACTATACAAAGGCAGGCGGAGCTTGTGGTCATTGTCGTGGTGATATAAATGCCATATTGCAGCGTATAAATCATACTGTCAAAGAGGAGAAGGCTGCTGCTGATGCCGGTCCTATGACAATATTGCAAAAGATAAAACTGATCGAGAAGACCCTTGATGAGAAGGTTCGTCCTGCATTGCAGGCTGATGGCGGCGATATAGAGCTGGTTGACATAATAGAAAATGTAGTTAAAGTCAGACTCAAGGGAATGTGTTCATCCTGTCCGGCGTCAGCCAATACTCTTAAGGGGTTGGTTCAGGTGAAGCTGCAGGAATATGTGGCTAAGGATCTGGTTGTCGAGCCTGTGTAAGCTATAAGTGGGAAGTAGAGGATTGATATGACCGAGAACATATGTTACTTTGATAATAATGCAACCACAGCCATAGCTCCTGAAGTGTTTGAAGCAATGGTTCCGTTTTTAACGGGTCTTTATGGTAATCCTTCGAGTATGCACACTTTTGGCGGAAAGATAAGGCACGATGTTGATAATGCCCGCCAGCAGGTAGCTGACCTGATAGGTTGTGCCCCTGATGAGATCATATTTACCAGTTGCGGAACTGAGAGTAATAATATGGCCTTGCGAGGGTTTCTTGATCGCAATGAGAATTATCGGCATATTATTACTTCAAAAGTTGAGCATCCGGCGATTCGAGAGACGGCGCGTACATTGCAGCTGAAGGGCTATCGTCTTACCGAGTTGGGGGTTGATAATGATGGTAATCTGAATCTGGATCAACTGGCAGATGCTTTACAGGATGGTCCGGCGTTGGTATCTATCATGTATGCCAATAATGAGACTGGTGTTATTTTTCCCATTGATAAGATAAGTCAGATGGTTCGCCATGCCGGGGGTACAATGCACACAGACGCAGTGCAGGCAGTGGGTAAGATACCGTTTTCGCTTAAGGATATGGCTGTTGATATGTTGAGTTTGTCTGGCCATAAGGTTCATGCCCCCAAGGGCATAGGTGTTTTATATGTCAGGCGTGGTCTTAAGCTGACTCCTTATCTGACCGGCGGTCATCAGGAGCATGGTAAGCGGGCCGGAACAGAAAATGTTGCCAGTATTGTAGGTTTGGGCAAGGCATGTCAGCTGGCCAGAGAGAATATTGAGGAAGAAAATACACGGGTGAAGGCTATGCGGGACCGTCTGGAACAAGGGATATTGGATAACTGTCCCGATTGTGTTGCCAATGGCCGCAATGCGGAAAGATTGCCTAATACTACCAATATAGGTTTTAGTTATATTGAGGGCGAGTCTATATTGATGAACCTTGATGCGGCCGGTATTGCTGCTTCCAGTGGCTCTGCCTGTTCCAGTGAATCGCTGGAGCCCAGTCATGTTTTGCAGGCTATGGGTGTACCTTTTATCTCTATGCACGGCTCGATCAGATTTTCACTGGGACGGTATAACACCCAGGAGCAGATAGATTATGCCATAGAGAAGATCCCGCCGATAATCAGGAATCTCAGAGCGATGTCGCCATTTGGTAAGGACGGCAAGTTTTAAGGCGATTTTGGATTGATACAGGGGTAAATTTTCTTGTTTTATCTTATCTGTTTACAAACTAATAGTTTATATTAGTTTGGCATATTGTATTTTAAATAATTTCTTCTGAATTATTTGTTTTTATTTGTGAAAAAACAGTTTTTTTTGGCACAAATCTATTTTCTCTGGCATATCCTTGTGGCGATTAGTATTTAGTTTAAGCCATAAAAGAGAGAATAAGTGTTCGAGGAAGACAAACAGAATATAAATAATGGTTCAAATACACCAGAGTATTTCCTGTATTTACTGACACCGGTTCAGGGTCGTCTTTATGCTTTCATTTTGAGCCGCTGGCCGAATAAATCTGATGCGGACGATATAATGCAGGAGGTTATATCGGTTCTTTGGAGTAAGTTTGACAGCTATGAGCCTGGTACAGAATTTCTGGCCTGGGCCTTTACCGTTACCAGGTATGTTTTGTCAGGTTTCAGGCGAAAGCATAAGAATTACCCGGTTCAGTTTTCAGAAGAAACACTGGAGATGCTCGATAAGCATACTGATGAGTTTAATAATGCTTATGATAATCGTATAGAAACACTCAGAGATTGTGTGAAAAAGTTGCCAGTCAGAGATCTTAGTCTGCTCAGACTTAAGTATGAAGAAGGGGTGCCGTCTCATAAGATAGCTTCACGATTTGGCATGTCGGTGCGTACTTTTTATCGAAATATTTCTAAGGCACATGCTGTATTATTGCAATGTATGTCGCGTAGCAGTAAGGCGGGCGGCTTATGAGAAATGCTGATAATAAATACAGTCAGGAGCTGATCGAGGTTATTATATTAACTTTTGATGGTAAGGTGTCGGAAGATCAGTTTTGCTGGTTACAGGAGCAGATCAATAATAATGGACAGGCTCGTGATTGTTATTTCAAGCTCTTAACTATATACACAGCCCTTAATGATTATAGTAATTCGGGTATTTCATTTGGCGATCTGGTAACAATGGGCAGTGGTTATGATGAGCTTGATGTTGCTGTACTGCTGGAACTTGCCGAGGAAGAAGGTGCGGCTCCGGGTGTGGAAATAGTCCGGGATAATCCAGTTGAGATGGTTAAGCTGTCTGAGCCAGAAGTGAGATATCCGGTGCGGCCGGTGCGGAAGTTTTCTATGACAGGTATGATAGCAGCTGCGGCCCTGATACTTTTGGTGTTATATGTAAAGCTTAATCCGTTAACAGTGTCAGTTCCGGCAGCACATCTGACAGACAGCACCAGAGCTGTCTGGTCAGGTAAGGTGACAACTCTTTTTCATGGTGACAGTGTTTTTGCTGATGAAATATTAACACTCAGCAGTGGAATAGTTGAGCTGAAAACGCAGCGAGATGTAACGGTGTATCTGGAAGGTCCGGCTGAATTTCAATTTAAGAGTGAGACAGAACTATTGCTTCATTATGGTCATTTATATTCACAGGTGGCTATAAACGGGGTTGGATTTACCATCAATACCCCTAATGCAATGGTGGTTGATCTGGGCACAGAGTTTAGTGTCAGATTTGACCGGCATGAAAAGTTGACAGAGGTGCAGATGTATAAGGGGTCGGCTGTCATCTCGAATAAAATAGACAATTCCAACAGGGAAATACTGTCTGCTGGTTCGGCTAAGGCTGTGGATCAGGGAGGTGCTATAGACGATATAGCATTTGACAGCAGTGATATTCCTTGCCGTACATTGTCAGGCTATGAGAGACTTTTAGATACAAGTAATGTACTTGGCTACTGTAGTTTTAATCATCGGTTATCATGGGTTAATAAATATGTTGGTCAGAATAATCTGGCAGAGAGATGGGTCTATAATAATGCCGTTATTGATGAGATAGGTAAGGGCAGCTCAGGGCAGTCGGATTGTGCCTTGTATTTTCATGGTACAGGCCAGCAGAGTTATGCTCGTCTGGAAAAAATGCCATTAAGCGGCAAGAGCAGTTTTACGGTAGCATTGTGGTGTAAAGTTCAGCAAGGAAATATTGCTGATGTTGGTAAGCAAATAATTGCCTCAAAGTTCAATCCTGCCCAGCAGGTTGGCTGGCGTATTGGCTTACTTGATAATGTGCCGTTTGTACGAATATCTGATTGCAGTGATGATAAGAAGTTTCATAACTGGCTTAGTTTTGATCGGAAGATCGGAGACGGATGGCATTCTATTGTTATGGTAGTAAATCGAGAGCAGGGTAGGTTACTTGCTTATCTTGATGGCACCTCCGATGGTTGGCAGAGCCCGGACCCTGAATTGTTAAGCCGGATCGATGAAGAGTTTAGTTCAGTTACAAGTATTGCCAGTGAACTGCCTGCTAATATTGACCTGAGCAATAATGTTGATTTGCATATTGGCATTCGGTCACGAAGTCTGGATAAGCAGTTTAACGGCTGGATATATGATTTAGCGATATGGAATAAGCCTTTATCGTCGGAAAAAATAAATGAGATATACAGTGTTTTCCCGTTAGATAAATGATAACTTGATCACTGTTATAGTGGTTTGGCCAATGATCAGGTCAATATGTTGGAGGTCAATAATGTACTGTCTTTTTGGTTAGTCAGAAAATTAGTTGTGTATGGCTTAGTAATACTATGGAATAATTTTGTCAGGAAGTAATAATGAGAATTAATGATTATTTTAAAACCCTTGGACTTTTTTCTTTTGCTTTTGTACCTTCATGTTCTACAAGTGATACTGTAGTAGATTCTGCCAAACTGAGAGTTAAGACTCATAAGCGGCCTAATATTGTACTTATTCTTGCCGATGATATGGGGTTTTCTGATATAGGTTGTTATGGTTCTGAGATAGATACGCCCAACCTGGATGCTTTGGCAGCCAGAGGTGTCAGGTTTACCCAGTTCTATAATTGTGCCAGATGTTGTCCGACCAGGGCTTCTTTGCTTACCGGCCTTCATCCTCATCAGGCCGGTATTGGCTGGATGACAGATTCCTGGGGGGCTGAAACTCGAAATAAGCTCAATAGCCCGGCGTATTCTGATGCTCTTAATCGAAATTGCGTTACTATAGCTGAGGCTCTCAAGTTGGGTAATTATAATACTCTGATGTCAGGCAAATGGCATGTTGGTTATGATCATGATCGCGGTCAGTGGCCGATTGACAGGGGATTCGACCATTCTTTTTTTCTCACTCATGGTGCCAGTAGTTACTTCCGCATGAATCCGTCTCTGACTGGAATCGATGGCGAGAATTTCGATGCTAATCACGAAGATTTTTATATTACCGATGAATTTACCAATTATGCTATTGAGTATGTGGAAAAAGTTGCTGATGATAAGGATCCTTTCTTTCTTTATCTGCCGTTTACTTCGCCACACTGGCCATTACATGCCAAGCCGCAGGATATAGCTAAATATCAGGGTAAGTACAAGCAGGCTGGCGGCTGGTCTGCCATTAGGGCTCAGAGATTTGAACGCATGAAGAAAATGGGTTTGCTTGAGCGGAGCTGGCAGTTGTCTGAGCCGGATTCTAAAGTTCTCGACTGGGATAATGTCAACCAGGACCAGATGGACCTTCGGATGGCTGTCTATGCTGCTCAGATAGATGCTATGGACCAGAATATAGGCAGATTACTTAAAAAACTCGATGAGCTGGGTGTCAGAGAGAATACTCTGATAATGTTCCTTGCCGACAATGGAGCCTGTGCGGAGGCTTATAATAATACTATAGGAAGCGGTATCGGTAATCCGGATTCTGATACTGCATATCGCAGGTCATGGGCTAATGTTAGCAATACCCCATTCAGAATGTATAAACATTGGGCTCATGAAGGTGGTACTTCTACTTGTCTGATAGCTAACTGGCCTGCCGGTATTAAAAAACACGGTATGATTACCGATCAGCCGGGGCATATTGTTGATATTATGGCAACCTGTTTGGATGCGGCCGATACTAAGTACCCTAAGACTTATAATGGCAATGCTATTACACCACTGGAAGGTATAAGTCTTTTGCCGATCTTCCAGACTGGTACTCGTCGGGGTCATGAAACTATATGCATAGAGCATGAGGGGAATCGTTCCTGTCGAAAGGGTAATTGGAAAATAGTTGCTCTGGAAAAAGGTTCCTGGGAGCTATATAACATAGATACGGACCGTTCAGAGACGAATGATCTGGCAGATGTGCATCCTGAGATAGTGGCTGAGCTGGAGACTTATTATAATGCCTGGGCACAAAAGTGCAATGTCAGAGATGTTTCCTATTGGCAGTAAGGCTGTCATTACAATATGCTGCTCAGGAAAAACGCACAATGTTCGTGGGTATGATTTGGCATTGATCGTTGAGCAGGGAATGATAGGTAAAAAAATAGTCGACTCAAGAATTACTTCCTGAGCCGACATGCAACATTGAAAAAAAGTATTGTTTTCCATAAGCAATATACAACATTTTGGCAGGCAATGCACGATTTTTTTTCAATGTTGCAAAATATTAACATTTGTTTTTTATGCTGTTTGCCTTAACTGTCAGGTAAGTGATTGTAATTAAAGTACTGTGAATTAAAAATTTGCATTCTTGCTATTTAAGTTTTATAGCCGATAAGGCCAAAAGGAATAGATATGATTTGAAAATACAGGACAGTATATAATGGCAATAAAATATCAATAAAGTGCAACTGTTTAATAATGGTTTTTGTAACTTGGTATATTGGTTATATTTATGACGCCTGAATAACAATTATTTACTTTCGATTATTATTTTAGCTTTTTGCTGAAGTGAAATGTCCATGCGTGGATAGAGATATTTGCGATGGGGGAATAAATGTGATTGCATATCAAGACAGCCTTGTTCGATCTCCAGCGATTTTCTGGCTAGTTCTCTGGCTTGTTCCTGCTGGCCTGATGCCTGGTATATTTCTGCCAAATGAAGCATAACATCGGAATTTCCCGGGTAGCGTTTTAATGCTTCCTTATAGTAGGTGATAGCTAATTGTATTGATTTTTCTTTTTCATTGTTGGTGATCTGGCTGGCCCTTTCACGGCAAAGATTGCCCGCGAGCTGGTAGCAGGAGCTATTTGCCGGGTCGGTTTTAATTGCCAGATTAAGACAGTTCAAGGCCTGGCGAAATATGGTATCGTCAGTTGGTTTTGTATTGTGCCACAGTCCAGCATACAGTTCGCCGGCATATTTATACCCGGTTGGGTCGCCAGGGTGTGCTTCTGAGGCCTTAATGGCAAAAGCTGCTGCTTCTGAGATAAGCCTTGGTTGGTCATTAACACCGGCAGTAATGGCGTAGCGAGCGGCCAGGTTGAGCATTCTTTCGTTTGTATAGATATGCTTCCCGGCGTAATACCAACTGGCTACTACCCCTATTATTATTACTGCTGCTACTATGGCCGAGTATTTCCTGCTGGTCAGACTATAAATTACCCCGGGTGTGTTTGAATTTTGTATTGCCAGGAGTAATGCAATTATCAGGGCACAAAGTAGTGTTACGCCAGGTGTGAAAAAGGCAAAGTCAATGCAGTTGTGCAGAGAGAAAACAGCCAGGCAGGATAGTAGAGCTGCCTGGTTGCGACGGTTTTGAAGCAAGGTGTCAATGATGTTTAGACGGAAAAGGAAATACCAGATAGCCAGCATTATTGAAATAAACACCCCGGATCGAGTGAATATGATGTAGAATACCGCTTCTGGTAAGAGTTTACCGTTTGTCTCATCTTGTGAGAGCAATTGGACAACTACAGAGCAGGCAGTCAATCCCAGTGTTAGCGTTAGAAAAGGTAGTGGTTTTAGCTTTTCCGGTTTTATCTTATTGATATTTACGCTTGCAGACTCCGGCCTGGTTATTTGCCAGACTATAGCCAGGGCCGCCCAGACAAGAGCAATAAAACCTGTTATGCCCCACTGGCTTAGTAATGATAAGCTCACGCAATGCGGATCTTTTACCAGCTCAGGTGAAGCCGGGTTCATATAGATGGGGTAGTATGAGCCAAAGTTAAGCGGGCCGACACCGGTGAGCCAGTGATCGGCTATCATCCTGGCAGTTGCCTGCCAGTATTGCCAGCGAATCCACAGGCTGGAAGTTGGAAGACGGTCGTAAATTATGCCATAGGAAATAACGACTGAAACTCCTGCGATGATAATGGTGACAAAACTGCCAAAAAGCAAAGGCCTGTTTTTGGCACGCATTAACCGTCCAAAGAGCAAGGTTAAAGGCAGAAAGAGAATTAAACCTATTTTGCCACCTGTGCTGTCAGTGAGGTATATTCCATAGGTTATTACTGCCAGGGCTGTCAGGCCGCAAAATAAGGCCTTCTTTCCGCCACTTGCAGTAAGAGCCAGGGCCGCCCCGGCTGTAAGTAATAAATAAGAAGCGGCGGTATTACTGATCGGGAAGTATCCACCAGTGTCCATACTCAATATGCGTTCTTCAAGCTGATAAGCCTGCCAGGAATGAGGTTCAAGGCCATTAGCCAGCATGAACTCATTGTAATTGCCATGCATAGCCTTAATGTTTTCATTGTGTTCATAACACTTCTGTTGATAACATCTTACAGAAAGAGTGCAGCCCAGTGCGAGTATGAATATAATTAGAAATTTGCGTTTCGCTTCTGATGCAATAAGTATTTGCGGCAGTATAAGGCAAACTGCAAAGGCCGAGAGCAGATTGAGCGAGTCATTAAATGCCAGATGGAAATTGGAGGCAGAGGAAACCGATATTATCGCGGCGATCAGTAGAAGCAGCCCCGGGATACAAAGCAGAGTTTTATGCCAGATCAATTTGCCAAGATAAAATCTTACCGCCGCCCAAATGGCACAGGCCAGTATTGTCAGCATATTAAACGAGAGCATAAACCCGGCGGAACCAAAGCCAAGTATGCCTGTGCCATTATTCTGCCCAGGCTGAGGCAGGTTCAGGAACAGGCTTTCAGAAATGAATAATCTGCATAATATTACCGCTGTAATAACAAAAAAAACGATACTATCGCTTATAGTAATCAAGTAAGAAGTGTTTTTTACAGGCTCTGGCACTGATTTTTCGGTCATGATAATTCTCAAAATTATTGTTTTATCTAGGTTAACATGGGTAAATCAGTATCTATCGTAGCAGATAATGAGGTGGTGGTAAAGGCTATTGCCTGAGATCAGTTCAAGTGTGGTTATTTGTTAGTAATTAGTCTCAAAGACGTTTTTTGGTAATTAGCCCTGATAGAAATGGTTAATCAGTCAATAAAAAATGTAATTCGAGTTGATGTATGCAGGTAAATGGCTGAATTGGTCAATGTAATACAAAGATATTTATTATAATAGTATTAATGAGGTATTGAGCCTGCAAGGGCTTTGCAACCAATAGGTTATACAAAATAACCATAATGCGAAACCAAAAGTTGAATACTGTTTTTATATCAGAGAGTTGAAAAAACAGATAAAGAGGAAAGGAAGAGGCTGATGCTGAGTTATTTTAAAATGGTTATTGAGTGTAAGGTGCGGGTAGTTCTGTTAGCATTTTTGTCATTTATATGTCTTGCCATTGATTTAAGAGGAGATATAACCTATACATTTTATCTTGATGGTGTTGAAACAGGCTTACGCACGACCATAGAAAACTCGGTGAACGAAGCGGTGCAGATCTTCAATAAGCATTGTTCTGTGAATAAGCATTTGAGGATATATTATAATGCCGGTGTTCCCACGGCGCAGGCCAGTTGGAATGGAGATATTACTTTTGGCGGGAGCCGCAACACTCGTGTGGCCATGCATGAGATAGGTCATACTCTGGGTGTTGGTCAGTTATCAGCCTGGAGTGCCAATATGGTAAACGGCGTCTGGCAGGGTTATTATGCCAATAAGAAGGGCGGCGAATTTAATAGTCCTTACGGCCTTAGCGGGTCAATACATGGCGATAATGTTCATTTCTGGCCCTGGGGTCTGAATTATGATAATGAAGATTCTTTTGTGAATAGAATAAAAGCTACGCAGATGATGGCAGCCTTACAGACAGATATGGGAGTATTGTCAGTGGTAGATGAGCCAGAAGATGCTATTGTAGCCGAAGGCGGTCAGGCGGTATTCAGGCTGGTGGCACCTCTGGCAACAAGCTATCAATGGTATAAAACAGGTAATACCACAGCCCTGGCGAATAGTGCAAAGGTTTCTGGAGCGACTACATCTGTATTGAAACTGAACAAGGTCGAGCCTTCAGATGCAGGTTCGTATTATTGTGTTTTGAATAATGGAACTTTATCATGTCGTCCGGCCAGGCTGATATTAGCTCAGCAGGCAGGCTATTGGTCTTTCGATGGCAGTGTGAGTGATAGTGTTGGTAATAATGATGGGGTATTGAATGGTACGGGCAGTTATGTTTCCGGCAAGGTTGGTACGGCCCTGGCTTTTAATGGCAGCAATACAAGTGTTACTTTGCCATCAGGTGTAGCAGATGGCGAAGATCTTACCGTTGCGGCCTGGGTATATTGGAATGGCGGCAATTCCTGGCAGCGGATCTTTGATTTTGGTACCAGTACGGAGCAATATTTGTTTCTTACACCAAGTAATGGCAGTGTTATGCGTCTGGCGATAAAAAATGGTGACGCTGAGCAGGTGGTGAACTATGCTACGAAATTAGCAACTGGCCAATGGGTACATCTGGCTGCGGTTTTACGCGGCGATGTGGCTACATTATATGTAAATGGAAAACCGGCGGCAAACAATACGAGCTTTACGATAGACACACGGGATTTTGATCCGGGTCGCAACTATATAGGCAAAAGTCAGTTTTCTGCCGATCCGCTCTTTAATGGCCGTATTGATGATTTCAGAATATATAATTATGCCATATCAGGTGCAGATATATGGTCGATGTGGGGAGGTAGTTCTAATGCCGGTCCTGAGCTGGATAAGTCAATTGAAATGCCAGATGCAATGGAGTCTGTTGCTTACGCCGGAGTGAGTTTATCTGGCTATGCTGTTGACCCGGATAATGGTACTCTGACATTCAGCAAAGTTTCCGGTCCAACCTGGCTCAGTATTTCGTCAACAGGCGCACTTTCAGGCACGCCAGGCAATAGTGATAAGGGTGAAAATGTTTTTACATTCCGGGTGACAGATCAATATGGTGCAAGTGATGAGTCTTTGGTCAGGGTGTATGTCAAGGCAAGGACAGGTTACTGGCCTTTTAATGGCGATCTGTCAGATGCTGCTGGAGGTAATACTGCTGTGCTTAGCGGTACTGGCAGTTATGTTGCAGGTAAGTCTGGTAATGCACTCAATTTTAATGGTTCAGATACTTATTTGTCTTTACCTGTTAATTTGAATGACAGTGAAGACATTACTGTTGCCGCCTGGGTATATTGGAATGGCGGCGGTGCCTGGCAGCGAGTGTTTGATTTCGGCACTGGCACCAATCAATATTTATTCCTTACGCCAAGTAACGGCAGTGTAATGCGGCTGGGAATTAAAAATGGTAATGCTGAACAGACAGTGAGCTATTCTACGACTATGCCGACAGCCCAATGGGTACATATTGCTGGTGTATTGCGAGGTGATGTGGCAACGCTTTATCTTAATGGTGTGCCGGTATCAACTAATAGCAGTGTGACCATTAACCCATCTGATCTCAAGTGCATTCGTAACTATGTAGGTAAAAGCCAATTTTCCGATCCTTTGTTCAATGGTCGTATAGATGAGTTCAGGTTATATAATTATGCGGTTTCTGGTGCGGCAATCTGGGATATATGGGGCGGCAGTACAAACAGTGCCCCAAAGTTCAATGCTGATATCTCATTACCCGCTGCCCGGGAGAATGCAGCCTACCCTGCACTGGAGCTGGCTGGTTATGTTACCGATGCTGATAATGATATTCTGACTTTTACCCGGCTTAGTGGGCCGTCCTGGTTGGGTGTGTCTGCTGCTGGTGTTGTCAGTGGTACGCCAACAAGTTCAGATAAAGGAAAGAATACTTTTATCGTCAGGGTCCGTGATCAATATGGTGCCAGTGATGATATAAGTCTGGACATAATAGTAAAGCAGGCTGATGAAGTTATATTTATTGATGGTCTTATCGATAATGTTGAGGCATTTGAAGCCAGAGATTATCATGGCAATTCGCTTGCCGACTTTGTTAATATTTCCGATTGTGTATTTAGTAAGGTTTCCGGCCCGGCGTGGCTGGCTGTTAATATTGATGGCCGCCTGTGCGGCAGGCCGGCAGATATTAATGTCGGCCTTAATACTTTTATTGTTAAGGCCGTTGCAGTTGATGGCGGCACGGATACTACCCAGATGACTATTAATGTTTGTGACAGTTTTTCTGGATTGTCTGGACTGAGTGATCTGCAAGTTATGGCTGAGAACTGGCTGGTTGCTCAGGGAGGCAGTGTTTCTTTCTCAGGGACTGACCTTGATAATAATGGCATTATTGATCTGTCGGATTTTGCCACTCTTAGTAGAAACTGGCTGAAAGATCAGACTTGCCAGCTATATATGGCATTCAATGAGTATTCCGGAGTATTAACCAGAGATGGTTCATATTATTCCAGATCTGGCAGTTTGGTTAATGGCCCGATATGGACATCTGGCATTTCCGGTAGTGCTCTGGGCTTTGATGGCATTGATGACCATGTCCGGCTAAGTTGCCTTGATGGTATTGGTCAGGCTCAACCGCGTACGGTTATGGCGTATATAAAAGCTAATGAAGATATAAATAATTCCAGCAAGAAACTGCACTGCATTGTCAGTTGGGGGTTAAGTGCAACAAATAGCTTTGCCAAATGGTTTATTTCGCTTGATGACATTACCGGTCAATTAGCTCTGGGTATTTATGGTGCCAGAATAAAAGGCGGCCCCAGTCTGGAAGATGGTTTGTGGCATCATATAGCGGTTGTTTTACCTGAGGGGGCTACTAATATCAATCAGGTGAAATTATTTGTTGATGGTTTGGAAGTGATTACTAATGCCAATACTCTGAATGCAACAATAAATACCTCGCCAGCTGAAGTTTTAATAGGGGCGGTCAATAAGGCCTTAGTGCCAGGTGAGTACGATCTGGATCAGTTCTTCCTTGGCTCGATAGATGAATTGTATATATATGACAGAGAGTTAACCGCTCAAGAAATAAGTCAGCAGATAAGATAGGTGGAAATCTGTAATAGTCTATTGTTAAGCGATATAAAAATAACAATGTCTGCTATGTCGGATTAAGGTATGATACTTTTATGCTTTTCCTGAAGCGAGTCGATAGCATTCTGGTATTTATCTGTTATTATTCTGTCATTATTACAGAGGTCGTCCAGTAGAGGGTATTGTGTGCCAAAATACAGATTGAATATCAGCCGATAAGTATTCACCAGCGAAAAGCTGCTACTGATCTGGTCTGTTTTTTTGCCCGGCAGATACAGAGCATTGAGGTTGCCAAAGCTTCGAATTTGTGAGTTAGCCTCTCCGGGAAGTAAGAGTCTTTCTCTTATGCCATGGTCGCCCTGAATGATAATGATCGGCTTTGTGTCTGAATTTGCCAGTATTTCATTAATGGTTTTTATGACCAGTTTATTAAGTCCGGTCAACTGATTCTGATAGTGTTGTTTAAATTCTCTGGCAGTCTGTTGGTTATATGGAGCGGAATAATAATCTTCCTGATAATTTTCATCCAGTTGGAGCGGCATGTGAGGGCAGCATATATGTGAGAATACATAAAAAGGGCTTTTTTGTTTTTTAGCCAGTTGGGGCAGAGTCTCCAGTGAAAATCTGGTAGTTTTATATGTTTGTGGTTTGAGCCAGATCTTTGCAGGGGTGTTATTCAGGATCTGCAGATAGAATCTATTCAGGCTGAGATCGCTTATAGCTTCATCGGCACCCCTGACCTGCCCCTGAACAATAGTGACTGGAGTTGTTATTATCTTATATCCTGCCTGACGCAGTGAACGAAATGTGTTGTTATTGTGCAGTATTCTATGAATAATATTTTCGGTTTTCAATATGTTATAAGAGCTGATCTCAAATTCAGACAGGTAATTGAAGTTTAGTAATGATGGCAGCGAAAAGGTTGTATGGGCATAATTTGAGCGGCTGTCGGGCGGTATGACAAAGCCAATTTCTTTTAATTGTTCCAGGAAGGTGCTATTATCATATTGAGCAAATTCAAGCAGTGCCTCTTTGATAGCATACTCATCAAGGATGATATGGTATATGTCAGGGGTGTTGTAATCAGGGGTTAGTTTTTGCAGATCGATCTGGTTGGATAATGGCTGGCCGTAGTCTGCTACTAATTTCATCTCTTGTATGCTTGCTGCTATAATATGTCCTGCTGCACTGAGTGCAATTACGGTTGTAATAGTATTGAGCAGAATGTTTATTTTTATACTGACATTCTTTAAGCGATTAAGTTGCCATAAGGACAGAATTGAAATGGTCAGGTAGAGCCAGGGGAAGAGGCCGCCGAGCTCGCCAGTTAGTGAGTTTATGTTGCCATAGCTTAATAGTAATATAATGATAAGTCCGCTGCGCAGGCCTCTCAGGTTTGTCTTGGTGGTTGGCAGTCCGGACAAAAGCATTATTGTTATTGCCGATATTGCCGCAATAATAAGTGGAGTGGGCAGGTAATGCCATGTATATGTGTACATGTTTTTGCTATACAGACTCAATACTGCCGCAACTGATAGCATGACTGGGTAAAAGGGAAACTGCCAGTATTTACTGATCTTCATTTTTTTCTCATCAAGTAGAGGGTTCTGTCTGAGTGCTCTATTTTTTCTCTTTGTAATATTTCAAAATGACTGGCGAAGGTTAATTCAAATTTTTCCTGATTATAGTCTGGAAATATGTCTTTGCGGGTAGCCAGTAATTTCTTTACCTGAGTGTCTGATTTAGGGACAAATTCTATGATAAGATTATGGCAAATGCCGGCAAAAAATGAAGATAGTTCAGGTAGTGGCACATTGTTACTTAGTGCCAGATGGTGGATAAGGGCCAGAGCCATTGCGGTATGAACGGGGCCGCGTTCTGAAAAGCTCTGTCTTTCTTTATTATTCCAGCCTATAGCACTGACAGGGTTAGTTAGATCTGATAGAAGGGGTAAGATGGTTTCTTTATTTTTTTTACCTTGTTGGTAGTTAGCTTCAACTGCTATTGGGTCAATGTCGAAAGCGATGGTTTCGATGCCCAGGGCTACTGCCACCCGGCTGAATTCGCCGGTGTTAGCTCCCAGGTCCCAGAGCTGATCTGGTGATATTTGTTCCAGATAGTTTTTAACTAACAGCTTTTTATTGTTTAATGCCAGGTCATCATAATTGGTGTTATTGTAGTAGTCGCCCCATTCGGTATTATTCGTATGACAGCGAAGTTTTTTTACCGTTGATTCCAGACTTTCAATTATTCCCTGGAATCCCAGTTTGCTTATTTTTCGTTCTTTGATTATCTGGCTGGCATTAACATTACCGGCGTAGCGTTTCTGGGCCCGGGCGTGTAGATGAATATGTGTTAATATGCCAATGTTGAAAAGGGAACGACCGGGCAGTAGTCTGGCTGCCAGATCCAGAGGAATGCCATCAATATGGCTCTGGCTCATCAGGCCAAGGCGAATGTCACAATAGCTCATAAGAGCGAGAGGGGCAAGGAAATGCTGGCAAAATTGTTTGTATGCCTGCCATGGACTGCCGGGCACATAAGTCTCCAGGGACAGTGTGTCAATGAACACCGGGTTGCAATTCTTAAATTGTATGTTATAAGCGCTGGCATCTTTAAGGGTCATGCCATTCTTGAAAGCTTTTTTCTGGATAGCCAGAGTTGTCAGGGCAGCGTCCTGAAGCTGACTGAAAGACCATTCGTAGGGATAGCTGATGAATTTAAGCTGTTCTGGCTTAATGATCTTGTAAAACTTATCTGGCTCGAGATGGCTTTGAAGTTCGGTTTCTTCGTGGCAGATGATCAAGCCGGCAGTGCTTAGCTCTTTATATAAGCCGCTGTTCATGAGCAGGTCGTAGTCTTTCTTTCCTGCCTGATTGATCTGGCGGTATATTTGTTTTTCCTGGGTAAAAATAAAGCCGCAGGGATCACGAAATGAACTTTCTGACTTATGGCACTGACTCATTTATCAGTACCTTGCTGCTCAGGCTGTTCTTGCTCAGATTTTTTTCCGGTGAAAATTGCGACGATATTACGCCAGAAAAGCTTAATACCAACTGCCATGCCGGCTACAGAGGCTATTATTAGCTGGAAGATCATTGCCCCTGAGCCTGGGTCGAGATAACCCAGAACTGTTCCAATGTCTTTAGTAAGACAAAGCATATCGGGTGCTGCCAAATACGGAGCAAAAAGGCATTCCATTATTATTCTCCTGTTTTAATAAACTCTAAGTTAGTAAGTTTTGGTGAAGCTGGCTGTTTTCACTTGAATTATCACAATCAGCTAAGATAGCTAATTATATATAATAGTTAATAATCTGGCAATTAAACATTAATGATTTATCTGGGGGGTATTGTTTCTGGTGGAATATATAACAATAACCAGGATTTTCGGATAATGGTATGAGGCTGAAAAAAGTTTTGCTGGAAAATAATGTGGAAAAGAGAATTTTGTTGTGTAATTCTAGTTTTTACAGATAGTTGTGAGTTTTAGTCGGTGATGATGTATTTTCTCTGTCATTATTCAGCCGGTAGTGATCAGGTCAGTATTGGCTGAGATTTCAGTGTTTTTTGACCTGTCCAGAGGCAGTCTGACGGTGAAAGTTGTTCCCTGTCCTTCAGTTGATTCAAAGTCGATAGTGCCGTTATGTTTCTTTGATACGATATCATAGGCTATAGCCAGCCCCTGGCCAGTGCCCTTTCCAACATCTTTTGAAGTAAAAAATGGGTCAAATATCCGGCTTTTTATACTGTCTTTTATGCCGCAGCCATCGTCCTTAACTTCCAGTATTGCATAGTCATCGCTGCGATAAGTATGGATAGATATTGTTCCTTTGGTTCTGCCATCAGTTCCATATTTTTCGGCAATGGCATGGGCTGAATTTATGATCAGGTTGAGTAATACCTGACTGATAGAGTTTGGAACCGCATCAATGATAAGCTTTTCTTCCTGGAAATCAGTGGTCAGCTCAGCTATATACTTCCACTCATTCCTGCTGATGGTAATAGCGTTATTGATAGCCTGATTAAGATCTACCTGACCATAGTTGTCAATTGAAGGATGAGAGAAATCTTTCATGGCTACAATTATTTTTGATACATGATCTACGCCGGCCAAAGCATCGCTGATAGCATCGGGCACCATTTCCAGATTTGTCATACTGGCTTCAAGAGAGTTTAGTAGTATCTGATCTTCTATGTTGAGGCTTTTTAATTCGCTTATTAACTGCTGGCAATTATCATTAACTCTGGTGAATGCTTTGGACAGGTATGTCAGATTGTCGCCTATATACTGAATAGGGGTATTTATCTCATGAGCAATGCCAGCAGCTAGTGAGCCGATAGATTCCATTTGCTGGGCATGTGCCAGTCTCATCTCTATCTGTTTCTGCTCGGTAATGTCAGTTTGTGATACTATTATGCCGATAACCGTATTGTGTTCGTTTTTTACCGGAATAGCGATCATGGAATCAACCCTGCCGCTTCTGGCTATCTCAGTACTGCATTTCTGGCCGGTTGAGAGGGCTTTTTGAACCACACAGCCGGTGCATGGCTTGTCGAGTCCGTACCATTGTTCATAGCAGATATAGCCAGACTTCTGAGTTGTGCTACAGCCCTGCGGTATGCGGTTGGTCCAGATGACTTTCATATCGGTTGTGAGAAATGTTACCTGTTCGGCCAGATTGTCAAGTATTTCACTTTTTTCCTGAGCCTGTGCCAGTAGTTTCTCCTTATACTTTTGGTCAGTCAGGTCTTGATCTATGCCCAGGTATTCGACTGGGTGTCCATTGTCATCAAATTCAACTGCTGAGATACAGCGTTTAATATAACGCCAGTTACCAGCTGCATCTTTCATTTTCATTTCTGCGCAATACGAATTGGCGGATCTGCCTTCCAGAGATTCTTTCCTGATGCGGGCCAGGGTATGTCTGTCTTCAGGGCAGAAAAGTGATTCATAAAAATTAAAGTCGAGATTTACATTGTCCTTATTGTAGCCAAAAACGGTAAACCACTCATCGCTAAGCTGTATCAGGCCTGCCTGATAATTAATTCTTACAACACCTATTCTGGCCATTTCAGAAGCTAAAGTCAGTTCTGTATTTTTTTTATTCAGTTCTTTTTTGAGCATATACATCTTTAAAATGTCAAAGATAATAGCTGTCAGTTCATTGTTGTCCCAGGGTTTACTGATAAATCGGTCCAGTCTGCCGGCGTTGACTGTACGAGCGATTATGTCGGCATCATTGAACCCGGTCATTAGTGCCATGGTGGCCAGGGGAAGTCGATTGCAGAGTTTGCAGACCAGTTCATCGCCATTCATGTCCGGCATACTGTAGTCAGTTATTACCAGGGCAATGTCCTGTTTTACTGCTAATATGCTTTCGACAATATCCAGGGCTTCCTGGCCGCTCTGGGCCATTTCAAGGCGGCACATGCCGCTGAATGTATCGCTGATCAGCATTTCCAGAGATTTCAGAACTGATATCTCATCATCCACGCATAGTATTACTGGTTTCACTCTGATTCCCTTTTAAGATGTTGTTTCTTTGGCCAGACGCATGGGGCAGCGAACTTTTATAGGTTCCTTGATCGAGCTGGCAAATTTTCTTAATCGCTCTAATGACATAGTGTTCAGTTCCAGACCGCCTGCCATAAGAAGCAGTCCGCTTAAACTGTATATCGGTTCTTCCAATATCATAAATGGTTCAAGTTCTTTAAGTCTCAAATTAGTGACAAAGGTGTCATCGATAATGACTTTATAATCGACAAAGACCATAAGCATTTTCTTATTATATATACCTTTGTTCTCGCATAAAATGTTATACATTTTCTGATTGAGTTCCGGTCGGAAGTAATTAGTGTGCATGAATCCTGCCACTTTGATCATCTGGGCTCCATTTGCTACTATGGCTGACTCTTTTTCGCTAAAGCTGGCATAGGTTCTGTTTTGCATGCCAACTATTTTGGCGACATCATGGAGCATTGGTATGTTTTCCAGTAGTTTCTGGCCCAGTTCCGGGTGCATGGAATACATGTGCCTGATATAATCGTCCTGGTCTTCTTCTCGCAGGGAATTTATAATAACATCATCTTCTACGGCAATACAGCCGATATGGGAGAGCAAGGCGGCTGAATGATATTCCTGGCGGTCTTCGATCTCGAGTTTGTCTATAATTACATTTACAAATCTGTCCAGCTGCACGCCAACATTGTAGGCTACCGGGTTAACCAGTGACATGATGCCGTGTAATGTTTGCACGACCTCGTAAGGTGTTTTTGTCAGGGTGATTTCCTGTCTTTGGTATTTTATGGTTGTGATCAATTGGTTTAAGATATAGTTTGTTATTTCTCTTGCCGTTACTGGTTCTTGAAATATCTGGAAGTTGAGCTGGTTGAACTGGCTGAGCTTTAATTCTGCAAATTCTTCTGCTACTATTACCGACCTTATGCCCGGCAGGTTCCGTCGTAGTTTGCTTGTGAATGTGCGATCGTTACTGACTGTACTGTAATCAGCAACTACAGTTGAGATCTTTTCGTATTCTATGTTATTGTCATTGTCCAGTGAATTTACGGTTATGGTCGTGCAGTGGTCGCGCAGGGCCAGGGCGCATTGATGCAGTATCTTGCTGCCGCTATATACAAATAGTACCACTGAGTCATTCACTTGACAGGACCTCGCTTTTGGCTTTTAAGAAGGTAAAGAGTAATTCACTTTTAGTAATATCTTCATCGATCTGGTCCAGAAATGCTACAATATCTGAAAAGGCCAGGTCATCTATTGCCGGACATTTTATATTGTCAGGAGTTATTGTTCCCTGTTCCATATATTGATGCAGGGCCTCAGCCTGCTTAAGGCATATATGTCTGGTCTTTGTCAGTTTGTCCAGGACCTTGTTATATATTATGCCTTGCCTGATCGTTGTGACTACATCAACGCCATTACAGGGCTTACAAAGGAAGCGATAGACATCGCCATCTTTAATTGCCTTTCGGGCAGTTGCCGAATCAGGATTGCCGGTGAGCATGACCCGCAGAATGCGGGGGTATTCGGTTCTGAGTTTAACCAGAAATTCATTGCCGGTCATTAGTGGCATTTTTTCATCGGTAACAATAATATCGACAGGCCTTTTACTTATAATGTCAATAGCTTTCAAGGCCGAGTTTGCCACTATAGTATTATAATTATACTGATGCAACAGTCTCTCGAGAGAGTTGGTAACCATTGGTTCATCGTCAACTAACAGTACAGTCGCTTCCATCGCTACTCCTGATTGCTCTGGCTTAATTAGCCCTTTGTTAATGGCAGATCGCATATTTAATCACAATGGTACTCTGGTCTTCGCCGGGCTTATGCTTGACCTTTTTAAAGGCATAACATTGCTCTGCCACGATTTAAGTATCGAACACTATGGCTCATAACTTAGGTAGGTTGTTTGTGGGTGTTGTATTGTATTATTTGTAACATCTCTTCTGGTAAAGAGTTATCAGGTTATTTGCTTTATTCTTTAATGTCTGCTTCTAATAATTCAGTCTGAAATTGTATTGGTTATAGGTCTTTTCTGTGGTTTGTTGTGACAAAAAAAGAAAAATACCTGCATTTACATAATATAGACTTTAATAACTGTTATTTTGTATATGTTATTGCTATGGTGGCTACTTATTTTATAAAAAATACCTCCCTTAAACGCTGTTTTTTTATTATTTATGGAAGTCTATGAGTATTTTGTTTGGGTTTTAGTAAGCCGGTTATAGAAAACAGCCGATATTTTGACTGAGTTACGCTAGAAAACAGTTTATTTAATGTCCTGCTCATAGTATCATTAGTAAATGGAATCGCACCGGGCAGTTCAAGCCTGGTAAAAGAGTTAATTATAGGACTAAAATTTGAAGGCATTAATTTCAAAAATTAAGCTGAAACATTTTCCGATATTGCCTGCTGTTATGGCTGTATTGCTTTGGTTTACAGGCCTGTGTGTTGGTATTCAGACCGAGAGTGTTGTTCCTATACTGCGAGTTGCGGTCTTAGAGCATAGATTCCCTCATTTTATAGTAGATGATAATGGTCAAAGTTCTGGATTGGCAATAGATATGGTGAGTGAGGTTGCAATTCTTGCCGGATTCAGATGTGAGTATATTATTGTAAATAATTGGGAAGAGGCGGTGCAAAAGGTCGGTGAAGGCCAGATCGACCTGATACCAAGTGCAAATATTATCCCTGAACTTGGCGTTGGCTATCAGTTCAGTTATCCAACGGAGACACTTGATATTGTCTGCTATCAAAGGCGGGGCAGTAGTAACAAGGTAGCATCTATTTCAAAATTAAATGACAGCGACCTTAAAGTAGGTGTTCTAAATTACAGTCCTGCCTATTACCATCTTTTAAATGCACCTGCCAGGTACAATATTACCAGATACTCCAGGCTGGAAATGGCGGTAATGGCTCTTTTGTCTGATGAGATCGATGTCCTGTTTCATGCCAGACCAATTACTGAGAGGTTTTTAGATGAATTTCATGTTAAAGATAAATTTGTTGTTATTGATGACCCTTTGATTACTGTAAAAAAAGCCTTTTTACTGGCAAATGAGGCAGTTAAATACAAAGATGTAATCAATGCCAGTTTGGAGAAGTTGGAAAAGAACGGTAAATTATCTGCTATTCGCGGTAAGTGGTACGCTCAGTCTGAGCATGAAGTAAGTAAGGTTTATCTCTTCATCTTAGGCGGTATTTTGGTTCTGGCTTTATTTTTTGTTTTATGGAATTATAAAGTTTTCCATAAAAAGTCACAGATAATGTCAGAAAATCAGAAATATCTCAAAAGTATTTTAGATTCAAGTGACTGTATTTTTATGGTTTTGAAGCCTGATTATACCATTAGGTATGTAAATGATTATGCTTTATTAAAGTTTCAATATGGTCGTGATGAAGTTGTTGGAGAAAATGGTCTGACGCTTTTTGTGCCTGAGTTTGACACAGAAGGCAGTAATGCCCGCGAGTTGGTTGACTCTGCTATACGAGAAACTTATGACAAAACTGGTAAGACTACTGTAGTAAATCAGAATGTTTCTAAGCATGGCCGGCGATTCTGGGTTGCCTGGACTAACTGTTGGATCAGGGACCCCAAAACAGGTGAAAATGAACTTTATTGCTTTGGTATTGATATAACCAGTCAGAAAGACTTTGAAAATGAATTAAAACAGACCAAGATGGAGCTGGAGGTCATACTTGATAATATTGGTGCCGGAGTGCTGTTTTTAGGTCCAGGTCTGGAAGTGCTTAGTGTTAATAAGGAAATGGAAAATATTGTTGGCTCACCTCGTGAGCAGTTATTAGGAAGAAAATGTAATGATGTGGTTTGTTTAAGGGGGCAGATCAGTTCAGATTGCCCGGCGGCAATGGCTACTCAGACAGCCCAGCGAGTGTGCAAAGAAGCATACCTTACCTTGAATGGTCACATATATGATGTGATCTCATCGCCACTGGTTAATGGTATTGGCAGGGTACTGGGGACAATATCTATTTTTAATGATGTAACTGAGAGAAATATGCTTCTGGAAAATCTCAAAAAGGCTCATGATTCTCTGGAGTATTATACCAGGATACTTGAGGATAAAGTTAAAGTTGGTGAGACAAAGCTGGAGGAGCAGCAGGAGAATCTCAGGAATGCTCAGAATCAGCTTATTCAGGCGGAGAAAATGGCTTCTTTGGGTAATCTTATCGCCGGTATCGGCCATGAGATAAATTCGCCTTTAGGGGCGATAAAATCTTCTGGTGAGATAATACAGCACTCGCTGGCAGAGTTTAAAGAGCTTTCAGGCGTGTTAGTCAGCTGGCTAACCAGTGAGCAGGCAGACAGTTTTTTTGAAATGCTGGAAATAGCCGATAATTTCAATAATATGGATCTGAACACAAAAGAAATACGCAAAAAGCGAGTTGAGATAGTGGAAAAGTTGGAGGCAGCCGGAATATCAGCTTCTGAGATAATGGCTCAACGCCTTTTAGACATTGGTTTGTATGATTATGTTGATAACTATATAGAGTTGCTTAAACAGCCAGAGGCAGCCGGCATGGTTCGACTTATACAGTCGCTTTCACAGGTGCATCATGGAACAGAACTTATAAGTTGTGCCGTTGACCGCGCTCATAATGTGGTCTTTGCATTGAAAAACTTTATACATACCAGCACCACTCGTCAAATGCTTTTGACAAACATTAAAGAAAATATCAATATGGTGCTGATAATATATTGTCATCAGATAAAACATGGCATAGAAGTAGAACAGGATCTGGAGAATTTGCCAGATATTATGTGTTATCCCGATGAGCTCAATCAGGTTTGGAGTAATTTGATCAATAATGCCATACAGGCTATGGAAGGTAATGGCAAACTGAAAATTGCCGGTGTTGTAAATGATGATAAGCTCAGAATATCATTTACTGATACGGGATGTGGCATACCGGAAGACATACGAGAGGTTATTTTCCAGCCATTATTTACCACCAAGCCTGCCGGCCAGGGGAGCGGCATGGGGCTTGATATTGTTAGCAAAATAGTAAAGAAACATAAAGGCAGCATATCGGTTGAAAGTGTGTTGGGCAGCGGCTCGACATTCACTGTTACCCTTCCGATACTGACCGAACAACCAGTCCAGGAGGTTTCATCTTGAGTAGTGATAAAAAGACAGCTATATTGTGTGTTGATGATGAAAGAATGATCTTGCAGTCGCTGGAATTGCAACTATCTGAACATTTTCGGCATAAACATATGCTTGAGTTTGCTGAAAGTGCAGAAGAAGGTCTGGAAATACTTGATAGTTTGAGTGACAATGGCATAAAGGTTTTAGCGATAGTTTCCGACTGGCTTATGCCTGGTATGAAAGGCGATGAATTTCTTATAACAGCTCATAAGCGTTTTCCTTATATAATTAAGATAATGCTTACCGGTTTTGCTGATGAGAAATCGTTAGATAAAGTTCGTCGCGAGGCCGGTTTATATACCTGTATCAGAAAACCCTGGACCTCAGAAGAGCTGATCCGGGTTTTAGATGCCGCATTGGGAGCTTTTGACATTCCTGCCGAGTTGTGATCTGGTATTTAAGAATACTTAAGTTAATGATTAGGAGTTATTTAAGGTATTTACGCAGAGCGATAGAATGCATTTTTTGCCAGTTGTCTTTCATGTAGAAATCTATTGCCTGGCTATTTTCCGTATCTGCCAGCAGTTGTAATCTGGTAATACCATTTTCTTTGGCCCAATTTTGAGCGAAATTCAAAAGTGTTGAGCCTGTGCCTTTGCCTCGATATTTTTTGCTGATTATAACATCTTCTACCCAGCCGGATAATGATCCTTGAGCAGTTGAGATCACAGTCTGTATAGAACACATGCCTATTACCTTTCCGCCTGATTCGGCAGTGAAAATACAGCCGGTGTCAGAGTTTATCAACATTTGCAGGCCCTTTGTTTGCTTTTCCCGGTCAAACACATAGTCATCTTCCAGAGAGAATAGTTCTTCTAATAGATTGACAAGCTGGTCAATGTCGTCGATTATGGCTTTTCTTATCTGTATATAGTCGGTATTATGCGGCTGGTTATTTTTCATAAAGATATTATACTCGCTGATGAGATAAAATCATTATAGCTTTGTGAATTATAGTGAAAAATATGCCCTATTGTTTCTTAAGTATTTGATTAGTAATGAGATATGTGCGTGATTGTTCATATTTATGTAATAAGGTTGCCTCAATGGTAAACTTACTATAAAATCATGGTTTGTTAACCTGAATAATAGTAAAGACATATAAGGTATTAGAAAATGACAAAGAAATACAAAAAGATCGTTCTGGCTTATAGTGGTGGTCTGGATACCAGCGTTATCCTGCCGTGGCTGAAGGAAAAATATGGCTGCGAGGTTATTGCCTATGCTGCGGAGCTGGGGCAGGGTAGTGAGCTCAAAGGTGTTGAGGATAAAGCACTTAAGAGCGGTGCCAGTAAGTGTATAGTGGCTGATCTGCGTGAAGAATTTGTAACTGACTATATATTCCCTATGCTCAAAGCTGGTGCTATTTATGAAGATGGTTATCTGTTGGGTACTAGCATAGCCCGTCCGCTGATCGCGGAAAAGATGGTAAAGGCGGCTCTGGCTGAGGGAGCAGATGCTCTGGCCCATGGTGCTACGGGCAAAGGAAATGATCAGGTGCGTTTTGAGCTTACCTTTATGGCTCTGGCTCCGGAACTGGCGATAATAGCCCCCTGGAAGGACCCTTCATTTGAGCTGACCAGTCGTGAGGCGGCGATAGATTATGCAGTGGCCCACAATATCCCGATCGATCAGACTAAGGAAAAGATATATAGCCGGGATCGGAATCTGCTGCATATCAGTCATGAGGGTGCAGAACTGGAAGAGCCCTGGAATGAGCCTAAGCCCGGCGTTCTGGTCATGAGCAGTCCGATCGAGCAGGCACCGGATACTCCGGAATATGTTGAGATAGGTTTTGAGCAGGGCATACCAGTTAGCCTGAACGGCAAAAAGACCGGGCCGGTTGAAATAATGGAACAGTTGAACGCTATTGGTGGCAAGCATGGTGTTGGCCAGATCGATATTGTTGAGAATCGGCTGGTAGGTATGAAGAGTCGTGGTGTATATGAGACGCCGGGCGGCACTATCCTGTATCGTGCTCATACTGCCCTTGAAACTCTCACTCTTGATCGTGAAACCTACCACTACAAGCAGCAAGTGTCTCTCAAGTATGCCCAGATGGTATATAATGGCCAGTGGTTTACCGCTTTACGCAGTTCGCTGGATGCTTTTGTTAACAGTACCCAGCAGGTAGTAAGTGGTGATGTTCGGCTTAAGCTATATAAGGGTAATTGTGTGCCAGCCGGTGTTAAGAGCCCTTACAGTCTCTACGATACCAGCCTGGCCAGCTTCCACATGGATGGCTACGATGTAACCGATGCGACCGGCTTTATCCGCCTGTTTGGTCTGCCCATGCGGGTCGAAGGCGTAAGACGCAAAAAGACCGGCAAGTAATTTAAATGAATACTATTGGCAGGTGGGGCGGTTGTTCTCTGCCTGCCAATATTTTTAGAAACATCCAGTATCTGCGTCTGTTTTTAAGATTTTGATCTTTATCTCGGTATTTGTCTGGTGCGGAGTCTTTTATGGTCAATGCGAAAAATGATAATCTCTGGCTGATCACAGGTTCTTTGGTCTTTCTGGCCTTTGTGGCACTGGGGTTTGTGCTGTATGTTACCAAGGTCTTCCTGGTGCCATTTATTCTGGCGGTCTTTATTGTTTTTTTGGTTTCACCTATACTTGATTCTCTGGTCTTGAAGTGGAAATTTCCTCGGCCGCTGGCGGTGGTGGTTTCGCTTTTATTGGTCTTAGTGGTAATAGTTTTTGCATTGGGTTTGCTTACTACAGCGGTAAGTTCGATCATAAGTACAGCAAATCAATATTCAGATAATTTTGATGCAACTTCAGCCAAGATGATCGAGTGGCTCAAGGCAAAAGATATCAACATAGATCTTAGTGTTTATACCGGCGAGTTTAAAAAGCAGATACCGGTATTTCTCAAGAGTACTTTTGGCCCGGTAGTGAGCGCAACTTCATGGCTATCGCTTACTACTATCTTTGTAATATTTCTTCTGGCTGGCCGTAATCCCGGTTCTGTCCGTCAGGGGGTTCTCGGTGAGATAGATGGTCAGGTGCGATACTATATATATCTGAAGGTAATCAGCTCATTGATAACTGGTTTACTGATCTGGGCTATTTTATCAATGTTGGGTCTGCGATTAGCCGGGGTGTTTGCCCTGCTGGCTTTTCTGCTGAATTTCATACCTGCTATAGGTTCTCTGATCTCTACTATGCTGCCGTTGCCGGTGGCAGTGGCTCAGTTTGATAGTTCGGCAGCGATAGTGATGGCAGTTATCCTGCCGGGAGCAGTGCAGGTACTGATCGGTAATTTTCTGGAGCCAAAGTTTCAGGGTCAGGCCATGAAATTGCATCCGGTAACCATAGTTCTGGCCTTGTCATTCTGGGGCATGCTCTGGGGTGTGCCGGGCATGCTTCTGGCGGTGCCGGTTACGGCTATGACCCGAATAGTATTTATGCAGGTAGATATGTTAGTGCCACTGGGTGAGCTTATGGCTGGTAATATCAGTAAACTTAATGGTTCAGAATCAGCTCCAATCTTATCGCCAAAAGTTACAGGCGACACTAAATGATATGAACTGTATTTCTGGTCCAAAGATGGATTAAAGTATTTTGTTGGTTCATAGTAATCGTCCCTTCCATGTTGAAATCTAATGTTTAATAGCCGCCTGAAAATCTTCATCTTACTTGTTGTCGTGCTGATGACTGTTATACTGTCTCGTCTGGTTCAGTTGCAGGTGTATGGCTATGACCAGCATATAGCAGAAACAGAGAAGCTGTTAAAGCGTTCACCACGCTGGCTGGAGACCGCTCGCGGTTCTATTTTAGATCGTAACGGAGAGGTGTTGGCAAGTGATGTGCCTCGCTGGCGTATACGAGTGCATTATAAACTCGCCCGTTTGTTTGACAGGCGATTTTATCGTTATTTTGCCTGCAGCTATCGCAAGCGAGAGGGTAAGGACAATGCTTCAGATGCCGAGATATTGGAATATTTTTCTGAACGATTTGGTTTTGAACGCTTTCGTGCGGGTGAAATGGTACAAGAGCTTGCGACCCTGGCCAAGGTCACACCTGATGAGATATTAGCGGAGATCGACCGGGTAAATGATGAGATATTTGCTACCCGGCTGTGGTTGGCCCGTCGTAAATACTATTCTCGTAATAATCTGGAGCGGCCGGTAGTACACAGCAAGCAGGAATATTTTGATGATTATGAGAGAATAATTCCAGATGAGTTTATTCGTCTGCGTTCAATCTATCGTGATACTGAGATAATGGAGATGAATGAGCCTCAGCCGATTCTTGGGCCGGTCGATCGTCATTTAGCTATGGAGATCGAAAACTACTTTAATGGTGAGTTTCTGGCTAATACAGATAGTAATCGTCTGATCTCTATTGGCGCCGATAAAGAGCGAATATATCCGCATGGTACGGCGGCTCCGCAGATAATCGGTCAGATAGCTCCAACTCAGCAGCAGTACAATCGTATAACGATAAGCGGAGTGCCATTGCCAAATGAACTGGCAGGCTATCAGGTTGGTGACCGTAAAGGGCTCTGGGGAATTGAGTATATGTTCGAGGACTATCTGCATGGCAGTCGCGGGTGGCAGCAGAGGAATATTGATGGTGAGCTGATCGAGAATATCGAGCAGTCTGTGGGGGCTGACATTACTCTAACTCTGGATATAAATTTGCAGGCAGATATTCAGGCTTTGCTGGCCGGTCATAGTTCATTGGGTATGAAGCTGACCGGTGGTGCGGTAGTGCTTGATGTCAAAACCGGAGAAGTTCTGGCTATGGCTTCTATGCCGGGCTTTGATCTTAATCGCTTTTATGAACCGGAAGTGTATTCGAGTATCTGGCCTGATACTACTCCTGCTCCATTGCGTACGCCGCTTACTAATCTGGCCCTGAGCTGGAATTATCAGGCTGGTTCTACCCTGAAGCCAACGAATCTGCTGGGCGGTTTGGAACATGGGGTTATTGATTCTCATACAACTTACTATGTTGACAGTACCAGTCGAGATTGGAAAATAGGGCCATCAGACATTCATGTCTTTGGTAATATTGACCCCTTTACGGCTATTAAGCGCAGTTGTAATTATTATCCGGTTCGGGTTGCTGAACTGCTCGGTCCGGAATTGTTCGTTGACTGGCTCAAGGCTTGCGGGTTTGGTCGGCGTATTCTGGCCTGGCCAGATGAATACAGCCGAAATCGCAGTTGGTTTGCTTTTCGTGAGACAGCCGGTTTTGTCAGTACTATAGGTCGAGAGTACCCGGCGGTAGGTGATATGCGATATGCGGCTATAGGGCGGGGTCCGATCAGTTGTTCTGTGTTGCAGATAGCTAACAGTATGGCTACGATAAGCCGAAACGGTCAATACCTGGCGCCTACGCTCATAAAAGATCCGTCAGTTGTTCGCTCTGCACAGACACTGGCATCAGAGGATAATACCCGAATAATTCGCAAGGGAATGTTTGCTGTAGTAAATGAGCCGGGTGGCACTGCCTGGGAAAATTTCCGGCCGTTACCCTGGCAGCAGGACATTGTGCGGGTTTATGGCAAGACCGGCTCGACAGACTATTCTGTGTTCGGCTGTTTTGCCGAAGCATTTGATGGCCGCAAGGTGGCTTTGGCGGTTCTGGCTGAGATCGAGGAAAATGGCGGAAATGTCGCCGGGCCGCTGGCACGCGACATACTGCTGCTCTGTGCTGAGCATGGTTATTTGCCCAATCCTAACTGAAGTTGTGATCGTCTTATTAATCGGGTATTTCTATTTTTTGCATGCGAAAGGTTTTCTTATTGTCATCAATGAGGCTTTTATTCTCGCATGTACCATTTTTGTATTCGCCTGGCAGACAATCGGCAGCGGAGTTCACCGGTACTTTAACGGCACCATCATCACTGAGCAGGTAGATATATCCATCTTTAAAGAATAGTGCTTCCGGGTTGAATTTTTCAGATGAGTCCAGTTTGAGTAATTCCCTGGGTTTGATGCTACTTTCGCCTGACCAGCTATAGAGGGAGAAGCGATTTTCAGCCGACTTTTCGCCGGCAATGATGTAATATTGTTTATTCTCCGGGTGGTACTCCATAGCTCTTATCCCCCGGCCAGCCAGGTCAAGTAAATCACTTCGGCCAAAGCGGCAAGACTGTTTCCCGGTTGCTACCTGATCGGGATTGAGCAACTGAACAACCAGAGCCTTACTTTCAATGAGAGGATTTCGCAAGCCGATGAACAGAGAATTATCTGGTCCGGGAGCCATGCCCTCTATGTTAATGCCCTGAGCTTTGGGTGCCAGTGTTTTATCAGATTCTTTGTCTAATCTTATAATATCAGCCAGCCCATATTTCTTTCCTGTCTCGCTGGCGATCAGGTCTTCAAGCAGCATGCGGTAGGGCTTAGCAGTGGGGGTAAGTTTTATGTTGTCTGCCTGAATCGTCAGGTCGGTAGAAAAGAATACCTGACGGTCACGACGCAGTTTGCCATTTTTATTGCGTCCATGTGAACCGATCCAATATACCCGCTGGCCAATCACAGCCGATGCTTCCAGGTCGGCTTCTTTGGTGTTGCCGTTTGCGGTTAACAGGTCGGCTATGTTGGTTAGCAACGCTTCCGGCTGGTCGTATTGTTCCAGTTTATATACCCGGATGATATTATTTTCATCGTCAGCAACAACAAATCGATCTTGTCCGGCATAAAAGCCGGCCGAGGCATCGCAGGTGCCCCGGTATGTCTGATATTCTGCGGCAAGAACGCTGCCAGTTAATAATAGCAGCACAGACCATGCTTTTATCAATTCAGTCACCATTGTCTTTCATCTTGTCTGGTCAGAAATAACTACCTGTTCTTTATGTCGGCCAGGTGAGTGATCGCTTCTGACAGTCTGGGGTGTTCGTGTTTTTCGGCATCGCTTATCTCTTTATAGATAGCAATTGCCTGTTCCAGCGGTTTGATCGCTGCGGGAAATTGTTTAAGTGAATAATAACAATGAGCCAGTTCAAAGAGCACATCGGCAATGTCTTCATCTTCAATTTCAGGTATCTCTTTGTATATCTCCAGCGATTCACGCAGATGGTCCAGAGCCTCTTCAAAATAGCCGCATTTGATTTCCATAGTACCCAGATTGTATAATCGGGTCGCTACTGATTCATCGCTGCATTCTTCATCGTTTTCGCTTAAGGCCAGAGCATAGTCCAGCAGGTCGCAGGCTTCCTCGTAGCGTTCCTGCTCAGCAATGAGCCAGGCGAGGTTGTTGAGCAGATAGGCCACTTGAGGAGGTAACTGACCCTGAGGGCCTTCCAGTTGCTCGATTGCTTCGCTTAAAACTGATTCAGCCTGATCACTTTCACCGGCTTCAATATACATTTCGGCCAGATCGTTAACGCACTGGGCGTATCCTTCCGGGTCGTCTTGAGCCTGCGATTGATTGAGGGCAAGCAGTCGCTCCTGGTAATCACAGGCAGCGGCCATGTCTTTGGCATCGGCACATACGCAAGCCAGACTGCTGATGATCTCGGGCAGGTCAATTTCCTGCTTGTCTTCTATGCTGTCGGCGGCGGCCAGGGCTCTTTCCAGTAACTCGCGTGCTTCTTCAAATCTGTTATCTTCGCCGCAGAGCAGAGCCAGGTTGCTCATATTCAATATGTTCAAAGGGTGGTTCTGGCCATAGAACTTGATGCCGGCAGTAAGACCTTTGCGGTAATATTGTTCTGATTGCTCGGCCCGGTCAAGATATCGATATAATTCTGCCAGCGAACTCATGCATTTGATCCGGTTTTCTTCGTATGCGGGCGGCAGGCAGTTTAGCTCCTGATGTAAAAAAGATATAGCCTGCCAGATGTCTTCATGCATGAGACATAATTCTGAGAGTACCACCAGCAGGCATGAAGCGGCATATTTGCGGAGGTCCATACCCTCCTGGCTGTCATACTGGGCTATGCCGGTAAGATCGATCTGTCCTTCGGGTGTCTGCTCTGTCAGGCCAAATTCGGCCAGAGCTTCAACCAGTATCTCGGCGGCCTGAGCGTAATGCCCCTGAACTAAGGCCTGGCGGCCCTGTCGTGTAAGTTCGCCGGCTTTTTCGCCGGCACAGTCGCTGATGAAATCATATTGCAGAATGTCTTTGTGAGCCTGATATATATGGCTCAGCAGATCAAGGTCTAACTGAGAGTCATCAGCTCCTTCATACAGGGCATCGAGAATGTTGTTCAAAGCTGCAACTTCTGTCTCTGAGGGCAGTGGTTGCAGTTTTCCGATCAGATTATTTCTGTGTGTCATTGGTAGTGTCTTCTTTCCCTGGTTGCAGCTTTCGCTCTTATTTGTCTAATCCTGCTGTTCAAAGGCATCTGAGAAATCGTAGATATTGTCAAAATCTTCTATGCTGTCATCATCGTTGCGACGCATGTATTCATGGTCGATAAGCAAATATACTATCTCGCCGAAATCGCGGGTTGAGTTAATGTTCCAATATTTCAGAACGAATGGTGCCATATACCCCCAGCGAGACAATGCCAGTTCTCGCAGAGCGATACATAGCTGATAGCCGGTAACATGAGTAGGGTTGGCTCCATCGTTTCCCGGATAATATTTCTTGATACAATAGTCAAGCCCCTCACGCAGAAAGTTCACTGCTGCCAGAGTATAACGGCCATCATTGCGAAGTATGTTTATAAGGTTCTTTTCAAGCATGGTATATAATTGAGTAATAAGATATAAGTAACAAGAAATAAGCTCTCGTGTCGGCCTTGAGGCCGACGACTATTTTTATGCTCCGCTACTGCAAGCTGAAGGCAATTTGTTCAGTCTGTTCTGTCGCAAAGCCTTTAAAATCGTTGCGAAGCAACACCTGAGCTTATATCTTATTACTTCCTTTAATATTTCAACATTATCTCACAGGGCATAACCGTCATTACTGGTTCGCTCTGCATTATGGTCATTGTGTTATATATCCGCCGGGCGGTTGTGGCGTAGTTGCCCAGTTTTTCGCCTAATATATCAGATATTAATCTGAGTGTAGCATTATTATCATCGCCGGGCGTGCTGGCCAGCAGAGATTCAACAATTTCCATCATTGTCTGAGGGCGGGGCAGCCAGGTGATAAGATAATCATCGCCGAGATCTGCCTTTTGAGCTGCATAGCTCAGGGCCTCGTCCAGAGAGCCGATCTCATCGACCAGGCCCAGTTCCAATGCCCGGCGACCAGAGAATACCCGGCCCTGAGCATGATTTTCCAGTTCTCCTTTAATACGATTAGCCCGGCTGGTAAGTATGCGCTCTTTGAACAGGGAATAGGTTTCGAGCATCTGGCTGGTTATTTTCTGTCGTTCCAGCGGTGAAAACTCGTTGAGTGAACTTATCATGCCGGCGTTACGACCGCGACTATAGCTATGAGTGCCAATGCCCAGTTTCTCGAGCAGACCGCCGATGCATACCTTGCCGCCTACTACTCCGATCGAGCCGGTTATTGTCGATTCTTCGGCAAAGATATACGGGGCGCCGCAGGCGGTATAATACCCGCCAGAAGCCGCTACACTGCCCATGCTCACTATTACCGGCTTAACCGCCGCGGTCAGCTTTATGGCATTGTAGATTATGTCACTGGCCAGAGCCGAGCCGCCGGGTGAATCTATGCGAACAACAACAGCCTTGATCTGCTGTTCATTGCGGCAGTACTTCAGAGTATTGCGAATAGTTTCAGATCCGGAGGCCGACCCGTTATAGGTATCATCTCCGCCGGAGGTAATCACACCATCGAGAGTAATTACCGCTATTATGTTGTCGTTGGTGTCAGTGGCTTGTGGCTGAGGCTTGAGCAGCTCCTGTATAATAGTGAAGATGCTCTGACCCTCCAGTGAAAAGCTGTTTCTTTCCAGGCCGTAATCCATATGGAAGGCACACTGACCCTGCTCGGAATTGAGCAGGTTTACAAATTCATCGCGATACATTACACCATCGATCAGACCGTTTGCTAATGCCTCACGAGATGAATAGGGCCCATTGTCGATCAGGTCCAGAACTTCCTTGCGGTCTTTTTCTCGAGCGTTTGCTATCATTTTTGACATAACATCAAAAATATCATCGAGTAATATACTCATCTGCTCTATGTCTGCTTCGCTGGGTTCACTGCGGGTCATACTTTCAGAGGCTGATTTGTATCGGCCGATACTTATCATGTCGGCGCTGAGCCCGACTTTGTCCATAAGGCCCTTGAAATACAGCGATTCAGCCATGAGGCCATATAATTGCACTTCACCGGCGGCAGGCATTATTACCTTATCACACCGGCCTGCCAGCAGATATTCACTCTGACTGTAACTTTCGGCATAGGCATATACCTTTTTGCCGCCTGCCTGCAAGTCTGCTATTGCCTGGCCCAGGTATTCAATCTGCCCCAGGTCCATAACAGCCCCGCCGAAATTCAATAGTACCGCATCAATGCCCTCATCGCTGCCGGCTGCATAAAGCCGACCGGCTGTACCCATGAGGTCAAAGCTCGCCTGACTGCCCATCAGCGAAACCATCTGCACATCGGGCCGCAGCAGGCAAATGCCTGACAGGTCGATCACGGCAATATCATAACTATCGGTATTACTGTTATTTATTTCTGCTTTCGGCTCTTTAGCATTCTCAGTCTTTTGATCTGCCGAAACTGGTACTACCATAAATATCAGGCATGAAATTGCAATTAATGAAGTTGATATGTATCTCATAATAATGGTCATGATATGCTTATTAACCTTCCTGTGTCGTTTGTTTTAGTGACAATTCTGCCGGGCATCCTTCACACAGAGTATATTAGAATCAGAGTCCAAAATAAAGCCTATTTCCAATGCCAGGGACTGAGTATGAGTGGGCTGGCAAGCTTAACATTGTACTAGTAAATGAGTTATGTTAAAATATTGCCTTTTAACCTCTTTTCCGGGAAATATTTGCATGAAAAACCTGTTTAAACCTGTTATACTTCTGGGTCTGAATGTAATGCCGGACTTGCTGTTCGGTCCAAAGATAAGTGGAAAACTCAGAAAATACACAGTTTAGATACTGGAGGTAAGACCAAGATGAGTAAGAGCTATAATATAGCTGTAATTCCCGGTGATGGTACCGGGCCAGAGGTAACGGCTGAGGCTGTTAAGGTGCTGCAGGCGGCAGCGGTAAAGTTTGGTTTCAAGTGCAATCTGACCAACTTCGATTTCGGCGGCGAGCGCTACATGAGAACCGGCGAGACACTGCCAGACAGTGCAATTGAAGAGCTGCGTGGATTTGACAATATTCTGCTGGGTGCTATCGGTCATCCGCAGGTTAAGCCGGGTATTCTGGAAAAGGGCATTCTGCTCAAGGCCCGCTTTGAGCTGGATCAGTATATCAACCTGCGTCCGATCAAGCTGTTCCCCGGCGTTGAATGCCCGCTCAAGGATAAAGGCCCGGAGCATATTGATTATGTGGTAATTCGTGAGAATACCGGCGATCAGTACACTGGTGCCGGCGGTATCTCCCTCAAGGGCACTCCGCATGAAGTGGCTGTTCAGACCGCGATCTATAACCGTTTCCAGGTTGACCGCGCCCTGAAGTATGCTTTTGAATATGCCCGCAAGTATGGCAAGAAGGCTCGCGGCGTTGGTGCTGAAAATACCCTGGGCCTGGTTGGTAAGACCAATGTTCTGACCTTCGTTTACGACCTCTGGGAGCGTGCTTTCCATGAGATGGGTCAGGCCCAGTATGCCGATATTAAGCGTGACTATTATCATGTTGATGCCGCTTGTATGTGGATGGTCAAGAGTCCGGAATGGTTCGATGTCCTGGTTACCGGCAACATGTTTGGTGATATTATCACTGACCTGGGTGCTATTACCCAGGGTGGTATGGGCATTGCAGCCGGTGGTAACATCAACCCTGAAGGTGTGAGTATGTTCGAGCCGATAGGTGGTTCAGCTCCGAAGTACACCGGTCAGAATGTTATCAATCCGCTGGCTGCGATCAATGCCGCCGCTATGATGCTGCGTGACCTGGGCGAAGAGGCTGCTGCCGATAAGATCGAAGATTCGGTCAAATTCGTCACCAGCAAGAAGCTCAAGAGTCTCGCTGCCGGCCGCATGGGCTACAGTACAACAGAGGTAGGCGATCTGGTAGCCGGTCTGCTGTAAGCTGACACTCCCTCTATTTTGAGATATTGACCAAAGGGCAAGTTGAAATGGCTTGCCCTTTGGCATTTTAAACTGCAACAATCAAAAAGATGGTACCAAGTCCCTTTTGGTTTAATATGTTGTTTGATAATTATTTATATGTATATTTTTGTCGGGAATGTACTCTTTTAATATAGCCTTGTCGTGGTTCTGATTGTTTTGGCAGTTGTGTTTTTACCAGAGATTATGGCGATAAAATTATTTGCCTGGGCAGTGTGAAATTGTTACAATGGCTGAGTCTTTTATTAGTGTTGGTATAATTGGTCTGTAATAATAAAGAATCATTATTTTTGATCGGTTTCAGAAAGGGTTAAAAGATGTTTACTATAATACCATATCATGTAGATGTTCCTCATGATCGTTTCCCACTGGTTAACTGGATATTGGTAGTGTTGACGATACTACTGCATTTTTGTATCTGGCTTAATAGCGGGGCTGAGGATCAATTCATATCGCTGGCAGCCGATGGCTGGCAGATGCCGGGACTGTTCACTCACATGTTCATTCATGTAAATATTTTCCATTTGGTTGGTAATATGATATTTCTCTGGGTATTTGGCAATGCAGTATGTGGTCGGCTCAGAAATCTGGCTTATTTGCCGGTCTATGTTATACTGGGGCTTGTTTCGGTTTCTGTTTTTAATATGTTTACCGAGGGCAAAATGGCAGGTGCCAGCGGTGCGATAAATGGCATAGTAGGTTTGTACCTGGTCTTGTTTCCGCTTAATGAAATTAGCTGTGTGTTGTGGATACTGCATCGTCCGATCTTATTTTCAACTTCGAGTTTCTGGATAATATTATACTGGCTGGCATTTGATATTATCTTTCTGTTGATCTTTGGCGATTCCGGAGTAGCTTATTCTGCCCATGTTGGCGGCTTTGTTGGTGGTGTGGCCCTGGGATTATTGCTCATAAATCTCAAGGTGATCAAGCAGCAGAGAGATGAATGTTTCTTGCCCGAAGCGATCAGATGTCGGGGTAAGCTGGAGAAGAAGGACGATGTTCTGCCTGAGTGTCGTCAGTTGTATAACGAGTTGCGCTACGGTCTGAAGGGGAATAAGGATCAGACACCAGGTGAACCAATAGAAGAAGCGGCCGAAAAAAAACCGGCTAAGAAAACCTCAGACTATCAAAGCCGGATTGCCCAGGCCCGAAGCGAATCATCGGTAAGTGTCAGAGATGGTTTTATTGTTTTTCATTGCCAGTGCGGTAAAAAACTCAAAGTACCTCAGGCTCTTTCGGGCAAGCAGGGTAAGTGTCCCCAGTGTGACAGTATACTTGATATACCGCTAGTAAAGGCTGTTTAATGGGTGGCTGATCGATCACAACGCTGTTAACAGCCGGCAGCCCTTGTTCTTGTAATAGTAAAAAAATAAAGCAACCCGTTCAAATGCCATTGCTATCTGAGCGGGTTGCTTGTTTGTTATTTGAATGAAAGACTGGCAAAAGCCTGTTTGGGGTCAGGCGACAGAGACCAGCTCTATTTCAAAGATAAGGTCTTCGCCGGCCAGGCGGTGGTTGGCATCCAGAGTTATAAAGTTATCATCGATCTTCACGACGGTAACTGGCACCGGGTGGCCGCCAGGCTGTGGCAATGAGAACATCATACCCAGCTCTATTTCCAGGCCTTCAGGGAAATGTTCGCGTGGGGCATCGATCATGAGATCTTCATTTTTAAGGCCATAAGCCTCCTGGGCAGGTATCTGTACGGTTTTCTTCTCGCCGACAGTCATACCCTCGACCGCCTTGTCGAAGCCAGGTATCATCATCCCGGCGGCAACTTCAAATTCGAGCGGATCACGACCATGAGAGCAATCGAATTCTGTGCCGTTAGTAAGCGTGCCGCGGTAATGAACCTTAACCGTATCACCTTTTTTTGCCTGTGTCATCATATAGCCTTTCTATATGGGGTAAATAGTATTATACTGCCATAAAAAGCAGACTGCCCATATTTTAACATAGATCGCCTTCAATCTGAACCCTAATAACGGGTAAAAGATAAAAAAAAGTGCTTACCATACATCAAAATACGGTGTTCAGCTCGACTATTTACCATTAGCGGCAGTTTTCTTCATAATGTCAGTAAGAATAAACCAGCATAACAGGCCGATAAAAATGACCGCCGCGGTTATTCCGATCGTTTCTGGCAGTGTGTGGCCGTGGCAGGCTGTCTGAGCATTATCGTTTTTTACTATCAGCCAGTTAAAGCAATAGCCAAGGATGATACTCATAGTTGCTACTGTGAGTATGTAAATGGCAGTAACCTTTTTGCCAAATGCCCCGGCGATAGCAGAAACAGTGGCGATATTAGTTGCCGGGCCGGCCATGAGCAGAACCAGGGCCGAGCCGCCTGGCAGGCCGGCAGCGACCAGAGAAGCAGCCAGAGGCACTGAGCTGGTAGCACAAATATACATAGGCATGGCTATGAGCAGCATGAGGAACATACCGGTTATGCCGGTAGCCCATTTTAATTCTGACAGCTTACCTTCTGGTATTAAAGTAGTTATGAGTGCTGCTAAAATGATACCTATTATCAGCCAGCGATGAATATCTCGTAATAGCTTGATTGAAAAGCTCAGTATTTCACTGAGACCCATCTTGTGTGAATCAGCTTTTTCCGATAAGTTATTATCTATCTTGGAACTACAGCAGTTGGGAGTAGTTTCTGAGACAACTTCACCGCAACAAGAGCTTTCAACCTTAACTGCAACAGGTTCAGGTTTACTGCAGCAGCAGGCTGGTTTTTCGGTAGGAGTATTATTGGCCGGTCCGGTTTTGTTGGTGAACAGATTAACTATTATCCCGCCAATAATTCCGGTGATAAAGGCCGAGAGCACTTTAAATATAGCAAATGGCCAGCCCAGGAACCCGGCGGATACCATGATGGAATCTACACCCGTCTGAGGTGTGCTTATCAGAAAGCCGATAGCCGCGCCATCAGAGGCACCATCTTTTTTCAGGCCGATCGCTGTGGGTATGACCCCACAAGAGCATAGCGGCATAGGCACGCCAATAGCTACAGCTTTTATTATTGAGCCAAGGCCGCCATGGCCAAGGTGCTTGCGTATAAAACCTGCCGGCATAAATACATGTAATCCGCCAGCTATTAAACAGCCAAAAAGCAGCCAGGGAGAAAGATCCAGTATTATTTCCCATAAATTGTATAAAAATTCATTCATGTATATTACTCCTGTCTAAGATTATAGCAGTAAAAAGGCGGTTTTGCCTAATTTAATTGTTTTTTTATGTAGTAATAGTTCAGCTTATTGGTTGGCTACCAACTAATATATTTTAGGGTGGTATGACCAGCCTGGCTTAATGTTTCGCACAAATAAATACTATGCTTATTGCTTTTGACAGCTAAATAATCTGTTGTTACAATAACTGTTTATGAAACTTGACTTTAGCGATTTTTATACGACATTGACAGCTCTGGGTAAAGGACCACTTGCATTATCATTAGATGGTCTGGTCTCTGATACTCTGGCAAAAGTGGTGCATGGTGATTATGTCCGTTGGCAGAATGCCCTGGATTCAATGCCTGATTTAAAGCCTTCTTTTATCAAGCTCGATGGTTCTGCGATAGTGGTGGGGACTCCGGCGAATATCAGGCCGGCCCAGAAAGAAGAGCTGACCGCTCTGCTTAAGGTTCTGCACCCCTGGCGTAAAGGGCCATTTGAGATATTTGGCATAAAGATCGATACCGAGTGGCATAGTGACTGGAAGTGGGACCGTCTCAGGCCGCATATTTCAAGTTTGTCCGGCAGAACGGTTCTCGATGTCGGTTGCGGCAGCGGTTATCATTGTCTGCGTATGCTGGGCGATGGTGCCCAGGCGGTATTGGGTATTGAGCCTACTTTGGTTTATGTCATGCAGTTTCAAGCGGTTAACAAATATGTCAAGACAGAGAAGGCTACTGTTTTGCCTCTGTCTCTGGAACAGATGGCTGATATGAAAGCAAGTTTCGACACGATTTTTTCTATGGGCGTATTATATCATCGTCGCGAGCCGTTAGAGCATATACGAACCTTACACGATCTTACCCGCCCCGGCGGTGAGCTTGTGCTTGAGACCCTGGTCGTGGAAGGGCAGGAAAACGAATTGCTTATTCCGGAGGGACGCTATGCGAGAATGCGTAATGTCTGGTCATTGCCGGGTGTTGGTTTATTAGAGCAGTGGCTTTCTGAGGTTGGATTTAAAGATATTCGCTGTGTTGATATTTCTCGTACCTCTTTGCAAGAGCAGCGGGCAACGGAGTGGATGACCTTTGAGTCTTTAGATAAGTGCCTTGATCCCCTGGACCATAATAAGACTATAGAGGGCCTGCCAGCTCCGACACGTGCTATTCTGATCGCAAAAAAATAAAAAATAATGCCGGATTTCTTGCTCGAATGAAAACTGTTTTGATATAATGAAATAGTGTAACCGGTTTCGGTTGCGAAATAGTTTGATTTGAGCAAGAAGTATGTCAGACAGGTGTAGCATGATTTTGGTGTACACCTGTTGTAATGTAGGTGAGTGATCATGATGAAATTATCAATAGCATCAGCACTGGTCAGGCGTTATGCCATGGAACTTACCCGGTCCTATCATGGTAATGTGGCTAATCCGCGTCATTTTCTGGCGGCTATACTCTGGTTTTCTGTATTTATGGACCGCACTGATATAGCTCGCCTGGTGAGATGCTCACCGGAATTGAGCGGAGATATAGAATTTGAGTTATGCCAGATACCTGAGCTTCTTCTGACTAATAAGGTTGATCTTGATGCTATTAACTCATTTCTGTCAAAAGACCTTAAAGAGGATTATTGCCTTATTGAGGGGCGTGAGACAGTGGCAATGAGTATTTCAGCCAAGAAGATGTTCGACACTGCGGCCCATCAGGCATTTACCTTCGGCTATGACCGCATATATGTACCGCATTTGTTTTATGGTGCTATAAGCCAGTCTGGCCCGAAACTGCTGGAATTAGTTGAATCTGTTGTGCAGGAGAGCCCGGCATTAATGGATGAGCTCTTTGATTGTATGGCGGCCGGCGGCAATACCGGCGTGGGCAGTGTATAGTTTTTATTGTCATAAGATGGATAAATATGTTTATCGTTGTTTTCTGGTGATTGGATAGATGCTATAGTTTCTGTCTGCTGGCATTGCTTAAGTAAAAGCAGGGCTTGAAAGGTCATTATGTATTGTCGTAAAAATTTTCCAGCTATTGTTTTTTTGTTTCTATTTATAGTTGCAACTGTAAGGGCGGGTAGCGGCCTGACTCTCAAAGATTTCCGGGCGCATGACCCGTTCATACTGGCAGATGAGGCCAGTAAGACCTATTATCTCTATACCAGTGTAAATAATGGAGCCTTGCCGCGAGGTAAAAGTGGGGTGGTGGCTTTTAAGAGCACTGATCTGAAAAGCTGGGATGGTCCTCATTTGGTTTTTTCTGTGCCGGAAAACGGTTGGGCTAATACAGCACATGGTGCCTGGGCACCTGAGGTGCATATTTATAACGGTAAATACTATCTTTTTGTTACCCTGCATAATGAAGATAAGGTAATTGCTCTGCCGCCTGAGAGTTGGCGTAAGACCCACGCTCGCGGTACGCAGATATTTGTCAGTGAATCGCCTCAGGGGCCGTTTACTGCTATAGCAGACAGCCCGGCTACGCCAGCGGATATGATGACCCTGGATGGAACGCTATATATAGAAGATGGTAAGCCCTGGCTGGTATATTGCCATGAGTGGATACAGGTAATAGATGGTACCTTTGAAGCCAGAGAGTTAAAACCAGATCTTTCCGGGACGATTGGCAATACTATGCTTTTGTTCCGAGCTTCAGATGCACCCTGGATCACTCCCTGGCAGGCTATGCCTGGTGATGAGCCGCGTGAGTTTGTCAGTGATGGGCCTTTTTTCTATCGTACCAGTACAGGCCGACTGCTTATGTTATGGTCAAGCTGGCTCGAAAATAAACAATACTGCCAAACCTTGGCTTATTCACTTAGCGGGCGATTGGCAGGCCCCTGGCGACAGTTGCCGCCTTTGCTTACCGATCATAGCGGCCATGGTATGATATTCAAAACTTTTGATGACAGGCTTATGCTGGTAGTGCATAATCCAACTATGAGCCCGGAATCAAGGGCTACAATTTATGATCTGGTCGATACTGGCGATACCGTAGAAATATCAGGTGCAGCGTTGAAGCAATTGCCCGTACAGAAGTGAGCCTGATCGGGTTTTAATATTTCCAATTCTTGCTATTGACAATGAATTTGTCCGCCGGGTATAATACACAACTTGCAAATATAAATTGTTGAACTTTATTTCAGGAATTTTAATAACTATGTTGTCGTATTGTCTCGATTGTGCGGCGAATGATATTTCTTGTTGCGAGGGTACTCAGATTTATGTTACTCTCGGCGATATTCAGCGGATAAGGGATTATGGTATTCATGGTGAATTCTTTATCAGGGAGCCATTGGGTGAAACTTATCTCACTGGCGGCGATGATCCTGAATGGAATCCGCTTATTCTGGAACCTGATGGTCGGCGTCGGATACTGGCTTTGAAGGAAGATGGCAATTGCCTTTTTCTTACTGAAAAGGGTTGTAAGCTGCCAGGCGATGTTCGGCCGCTTTTATGCCGGATCTATCCCTTCGACTTTAAAGGGCCAAAAATAACCGGCATATGTAAAGGCTGTCAGATATCAAAATGCGAAAACTGGCAGGAGATTCTGGAACAATCACAAATGAACCTGTCAACCGCGACCGGGTGGGTGGAAAAACTGTATCAGGAAATAAGTCAGGAGCGAGCCGCTACGGTAAAGGAATTACACTGCCCTTCATGCCCATCGAACAGCAAAGCGATATGTGACAGATAAACCACCAGAAAATTTCTGATAAACACATGCCCTGAAGCAGGGGGATATATTGTTCTCTCAGTCATTTTACCATATATCCCTGGCCAGTTAACCCTGCGCAGAAATATTTTCCCATCCTGATTTATCCCTGCCCCGGCATGTTTATACAATCAATCATAGCCGATTTAACAAGTGAGCAAACGCCGTGCCGAACAGGATTGTGTCTGACACTTTTAATTTCTCCTCGGTTACAACCTCGGTTAAGAGCTGCCAGCCGTTGTATTCAATTATCTTATCAGTTAAGAGCATAATATAACATTATTACAAATCTGCATTTTCGACAAACTAATTTACATAACCGCTTTACTATCACCTATTTCCCCAAAATTGTACCTGGTACATTTAATTTTCCCGTCCCCCGGTTTTTCTTCTTAACCATACCTCCAGATGCAAATTCGTAACTATATGGAATGGTTTCACCTGTATATATTCCACTATCAAGGATTTTGTTATTTTGAATCACGAGTAAATGAAAAAACTGATTGAGGTACAAGTAGGAATTATCGCATGAATAAAAAATAATCTTTTTACAATCACCAGGGGGTATAACTTCATTAATCAGTTTACCAGTTTCGATGGTTGTAATATATAATTTGATATCCATTTTTGAGTTATTAACAACAGAAATGGTTTCATGAAAAGTTCCATGTGGAAAGATAAAAGTTGAAAATAATAATAAGATACATACAATTAATCTATATGCAAATCTTGAAATGGGAAACAATAGTATAGTCATTGTCGTTGATATTAATAACAAATATTCAATAGCCTTGGGGAAATGAGTCGCAACTATGCAACCGGCTATTGTGCCAATGAATATATAAATAACTCTGTTTATCCTATTAAGACTTTTCAGACTTTTAATAAAGCAATTGGTCATATGTTGGCCCAAACCATTTTTTGCAACTAGTTAAAAGAAAATTAAAGGTGTCAGACAACAATGGAGAAATGACCATGCCGCTTAATCTACCACCATTCGTGTCCGACACTGATATCGTTAAACTTTAATACATATCCTTATTTTGCAACAGGTTACACATTTATTTATGGCCTGCCTGTAATAACCAAAGAGGGACGGATCCATTTAGTTCCTCCTCATGATATATAAAACCGCCTGTCGTTTTTCGTTTTAATTGCATAATACTGCCATTTTATAGCCAAAAACAGCTTAGTCAACTTAAATCGGTGTCTGACACCTTTAATTTCATCTGACACCTTTAATTTCATCTTGTGTACTTGGTACATTTAAATTGCCCCTTTAGTTCCTCCTACTTGATTGCATGACTATATCTAATTGGCTATGGATTCGACTCCTGACACCTTTGATTTTCCCCAAATAGCTTTCTCATCTCTGCTCCTTCTTTCCCCTTTGGTATTTTATGTTCCGGAAGAAGCTGCATCCATCCGGGTATTGTCTTATCGGCTCCCCTATCTAGTAACAACTTAACCATTTCAGGCGTACTGAAAGTGCATGCAATATGAAGTGCTGTACTACCATCTCTGTCAGCATCATGTGCATTTATATCAGCCCCACTATCTAAAAGAAGTTTTACGCAATCTATATGATTACACTGAACTGCTTTCATTATGGGTGTATATGAGCATAAACCAAAACGATTCAGATATTCTTTCGATACACAATCACATATTAATTTAACCAGAAAGTATTCACCTCGTTCAGAAACAAGATGTAAGGATGTTTCTCCGTTTGTGGGTTTTTCATATTCAAATTTAGCGCCATATTCAAGCAATACTGGAATAATTTGATATCTACAACTTTCAATGGCATATGTCAGTGCTGTTGTTCCGTTTTTGTTATGCAGATTGGGATTGGCTCCATGACTTAAAGCAACAGTCAAATATTTAATATGTTTTGTTGCAAGACTACACAAGGTCACCCCTTCGACTTCATCAAATGCATTAATATCTGCACCGCAAGTAATAGCATCAACAAAAGACTCAAAGTCGTGCCTTTCCAAAGCATTCAACATTATTGCTGTAATTTCTGTCAAACTCATTCGTCACTCCATAGTTCGCTTACGGGCCATGTAGCTTCATTACATGCGTGTCCAAATCCACCATCAGCCCAATCATAAATAAAACAAGCAGCTCCAATTAATGGAACTTTCTTAAAAATAGCACCACACCCTTTTTTACAAGCCTTTTTTAATAATTTTTCCGATGCTTCTCTTGAAATCGCTAAAAAGAAAATTAAAGGTGTTCGACACCGATATCGTTAAACTTTAATACATATTCTTATTTTGTAACAGGTTACACATTTATTTATGGCCTGCCTGTAATAACCAAAGAGGGACGGATCCATTTAGTTATTCCTCATGATATACAAAACCCCTGTCGTTTTTCGTTTTAATCGCATAATACTGCCATTTTATAGCCATAAACAGCTTAGTCAACTCAAATCGGTGTCTGACACCTTTGATTTTCCCTGTTTCATATTCGTATCCTCATCTAAAATACATGTTTCAAGCCATTATAACGCAATTGACGACTTATTAGTAACAGAAACGGGGACGGACCTCTTTAGTTCCTCTTCTTAACATAACAAAAAAAAGACGGTTTGACGGCATCCGCATCTTCATATAAATTATTAATTCTACACAGTCTCAATTTGCTATTGAAATCGATTATTGCGTAACGAGCAATTTCGATATCATTTTTTTGAATTACAACGCAATTATAAGGCTTTCCTTCTTCAAGTAAAATTAAAGGTGTCCGACACCATTTAGTAGTAACTATCAATATATTTCTTTGTTTTACAACATGTTATGTATATTTTCAGTCTAATTATTTTCTACAAATCCAGAATCGGTGTCGGACACCTTTAATTTCATTTCTGCTGGTATTTTACCGGCATGGCCGATCTGGACGAATTGCTGACTCATATCTCCAAACTTCAAAATCAGGATTAAAACCCACTCAGCCAATTTTACCATAAAACCCTGGCCGGTTAATGCTGCGCGGTTATATTTCCAACCCCAAAATTATCCTGATAACTGTATGCCTATCCGATACAATCATAGCCGATTCAACAAATAAGCAAACGCCGTGCCGAACAGGATTGTGTCTGACACTTTTAATTTCTCCCTCTCTAAATAAGTATCCCAAAGCATAGATGTTGTTGGAATGTCTATATTTTCCCATTTCTCTGCTCCTGATGTGTAGTATATTGAATTATCACTTTCGCTTTGAATTATAATATTATTATTTAAAGTCATAGCAATTCCAGCAACATTTTCGCAAGGTAATTTTAATTTATTTATACATATCAAATCATCATTGAAATCAACCATTGAAAGAACATTTGTATTGTTCTTTTTTTCTAAAACTAGAAGATTATTATTGGCAGCTGGCCCTAAAACTGCACCAATGCTTAAATTAACAGACTTAATCACTGAACAGTCATTATTGAGCCATAGCAGTGTATTTGTATTGTCATACGCTACAAGTTTGTTTTGACAAGCCATAACCAACGGATAATTAAGTAAATTTAATTCACCAAAACCGAACTTTGATTTTAAATCTAAAAATATAAATTTACTTATTTGCGGGTCATATTTTGCTATTATTGTTTCAAAATCACCTTTTGTTAAAGTAAGCCAAAAATAATCGTATGCGTAAGTTATTGACCGCGGTCGTAACATTAAATCACAGATTTCAATACTTTTTTGACCATTACAATCTGAAAGTGAACTTACAATCACATTATTTCTATGAGTATCTAGAAATAAAAACTCTCTTCTATTTTCAAAGAATGCTATGCCTATATAATCACATGGTGGTTCATTTGGCAGTAAGAACTTTCCCAAATTTGTTGGACAATTTTGGGAAAAACTACAGCCAACTACCAATGGCCCACCCATGCAAAATAAAAGTAAATTTCCGTGTATGTAAAACGGTTGTTTTAGCATGTTATTCCCTCTTTTATTCTGTTGCTAAATGTTTTTTCTAAATTCAATCAATCCAATTAAACAGAAAAAAACAAAACTAAGGGAAAATTAAAGGTGTCCGACACCTTTAATTTCATCCCGGTTGCCCAGCTCCTTTTAATAGTAACTGCCTCTGATTTTCCTAAGGATTTACTAATTCAATGTCGCCATTTGTGCTTGATATACCCTTCTTGATTAATATAACCAAACCATCATAATCTTGTTCACTTAAGCCTGAATTTACTCCCTCATTTATCAAATTTATCATTCTATTAAACTCTAAATCAGTAAGTCCTTCTTTAGCTCCACTACTAATCCAAGAAATAATCTTGCCATGTTGCTCACGAGGAAGTTGCTGATCAATACCTAACATAATTATATTTGATAAAATTGCTTTACTCTCACCAGACATCCCAATAATAGAATATTGATTAAGATCAATAGAATCTTTAGGAGGCGAATCCATATTGTGGGTAATTACAATAGTAGGTATATTCAACATAATAAAACATGTAATACTTAGCACTAGAGAATAAATCAATCTCCAATTTAGATATTTAAGTACTAATAAGAAAAGAACAACGCTTACCATCATAGCAATTACTGAGTATAATATCATTTTACCTCACTCGCTTTAACTTTACATTTACAATAAATTGCAGGGTCCTGAACTAACTCACTATATGTATTTCTAACAGCCTCAGCCCAATCTTGACAATTAAATTTATCATTTTTTCCAATCCCCAATAGTGAGTATGGTTTAGTTTGTGTTTTTGCAACAGCTAATCTTAAAACACAATCATTGTATCCACACTTTATTGCTCTATAGCCAGGCAACAAATTACTATCATCAGATTTAACGGTACTATCATTAAAAAAACCACTATTTCTAGGAACTTTTCCATCTTCAAAAAGGATTTGCTCATGAGCGCATTCCGTATTAAAATAATCATCGATAGGATTATGTGATGCTAGACCAAGCCAGGGCATACCAGACAAAGGTCTTAATGCAAAACAAGCAAACCCAAAGTTGTCTAATTTGCATTCAGGGTTTGATTTGCAATATTGAAATACATTTACCCCATCCTTATACTGATTCAAAGGATTAAAGTCATTCTCATACCCTTCCGGTTCCACTCCCAGCGGATCTTCGCTTAAAAATCTTCCAAAGGCCGGGCCATACCAGCGATTCTTATAATAGCCTAATTCCAGATTGCCATTGTCGAAGTATTCCACACGCTGTCCGGTAAATCCAATGTTTGTTCCAACATTATCTGCAAAAGTCTGTGAATAGTCCGCATTAAATACATGCCTCTTTCCATACGCATCGTATTCGTAGCGTTCGAGGATTGTTCCGGTTGAATCCAGTCTGGCCGCGGGGCTGTTAAGATGATCGCCGAGAAGATAACTTATCGATTCGCCGCTGCCGGGATTAGTCACATAGAGAAGCACCTCATCGAGCTGATTGCCGTAGGCGTAATTCACCGTCGAAACTTCAAGGTCGGCATCAGTAACAACCTCGGTCAGAAGCTGCCAGCCGTTGTAGTAATAATCAGTTTGAATATAGCCCGATGAATCGGGTACTCTTACAGTCTGCCGAATACGCCGGCCTAAAGCATCATAGACGAACTCAGCCAGCAGAGTGGGTTGGCTGAGATTAGCCGGGTTGGCAGTGGCAATACTTGTCAGATGGTTTTCATAGTCCCACTGGTAGATATAGCCGTTATGGTCCCTGGTCATATTCCCCGCCGGGTCATACTCGACATTACTATCTTTGCCGGTCATGCCGTCAACATATAACCCGGCGACCTGAGCAGCGGTTAAAGCCTGATTGTAAATAAATACATTATCCATTTTACCATCGAAATACCCAAAAGTATGATCTGTCCCGAATCGCTTCTGCTAATATGTGAAATTATAAGCACTTATATCACAAGCTACAGATAAATCAGCAGTAAGCAGGTATAATACAGCCCGGCATCATAGCTTTTGTCGAAAAGACATCTTTTTCGGCGTTATAATTGTCAAACCCTGACGAACCTTATGCAATTATATCGGCTAAGAGGTGGAATTTACAAGAGTAAATGTAAAAATGAAGGAGGGGAGTGGTAGGCCCAGTATTAAGTGGGTAAAAAAAATGCGGCTTATTGCAGCCGCACTTGTAGATAGGGACTCATCCGGGCCTGAGCTCAGCATAAAGCAGCATAGCTGGCGATGGTCAGGATGATAATACGGTATTTACGAGTCATGAAAGACTCGAACAGTGAATAAGCTCTAGTAGCCATTTTCTTGACTCCATATAGTCAGTTCCTGTCTGTGCGGCGTTCCTCCAGTGGTTACCGCTCAATGAATGTACTGCAACCGTTGTGCCGATTTATTGGAAGCAGGTGGAGTGCAGGTTGTGTCAGTCTTAACTATCTGATATGTAATTAGTTGTATGTAGAAGGCGTATTGGGTCTGGTTTTATTGCCTGTAGTGGTTATAACGATAAAGTTTATTTATGAACACTGCTTTGAGTTATTTTGGAACTAAGTTGTTTATTTTAAGGTGTTTATGTTGTTTTGGACTGGTTATGATGCTATTTTACAACATGTCATCATAATGCACTTGTGTTTCTTGTGTAAACCAGTGATTGTATTGAGTGCGACATTATTTTCTGGTAATACAATAATATCAGGGCAATAATTGCGTTTGAATGCAATGGCACACGCCAGGCATAGTGTAGTCGAGTGAAACAAGCAAGATGCTTGTTCTACCTGGCCAGAAAATAATGTCGCACACATTGTTATGGAAGTGAAAATAACTAGATTTCAGAGTCGATACCAATTATTATATCAAGTGAGACTCACCTGGTGGTGTAGTTCTGTAAATATTGGCATGGCAGCCGGCCTGATCGCTATTTATGTCACTGGTAACCTGTGTGCCTGACAGATAGTATAATAAGTACCAGACTGGTGTTATTTTATGATATAATAATTGGAAAGAAAATAGTGGCAGATAATACAGATAAAGTACAAGATTACGGTGGTCGGGTGAAATTTGTTAATGATCAGGCAAGTGCTGCCCATAGTATAAAAGATACGATAGAGTCGTTGGTTATAGCTTTTGTTCTGGCCTTTGTATTTCGGGCCTTTGTGGTTGAGGCTTTTGTTATTCCCACAGGCAGTATGGCCGACACTCTGCGCGGGGCCCATTTTCGGCTTACCTGTCAGGATTGCGGCCATCAGTATAATTATGGTTTTGTCCATAAGAAATATATACAGGGTAACCAATATCAATATCCAAATGAGAATTATATCCCTGCGGAAGAATATCCGATAGATAAAGACCACGCCAGGCTGCTGCGGGCAATGCGGGTGATGTGTCCGATGTGCGGTAATGCTATTGATAATTCAAGTCCACAGCCGGTGTGTAATGGCGACAGGATATTGGTATTAAAGTACTTATATCAGTTTATGGAGCCGAAAATATGGGATGTCGTTGTGTTTAAGAATCCCATTGTGCCAGCGCAGAATTATATTAAGCGAATGATAGGTCGTCCAGGCGAGACAGTAGAGGTTATCGATGGCGATGTTTATATCAACGGTAAGGTTCAATCTCGTCCAGAGATCGTGCAAAATACCATGTGGATCCCGATCTTTGATCAGGATTATCAGTTGCCGCAGAAGCAGACAGTGTCTGACCGGTGGGCAAGACCGTGGCGGGCAGTGAATGACTCCGGAGTGTGGACAGAGGATGAGAAAACACACAGATATTATTTCAAAGGGGCCGACCAGTTAGAGATAATGACATTTTTCCAGCCCCGCCTCAATGACCTGGTATCAAATTTCCTGCCTTATAATGGCTGGTCCTCACATAATCAGACCACGCATGACATAACCAGTGATCTTAAGGTATCGGTTTCCTGTAAGCCTTCAGATGTAATAGGCGAGCTATGCCTGTATATCAGTAAATATCAGCGAACCTATAAGATGGTACTGGATTTTTCGGGTAAATGCCGGATCGTCGATGAGCACAGCAATGCAACAGTGTTTGAGCATGAGGTAAAGCCTTTACCTATAGGTAGATACAGTAATATATCGTTTTCACTGGCAAATCACCAGTTTGAGATAGTTATAGGTGAGGGGCGTACTCGTGAGCGATTTACTTTTGATGGTGCAAATGATGCTGGCGACTGGGGTTATGCTGGTTTAGGTCAGCAGCAGGTATATCCTTCGCTTGCTCTGGCAGGTCGTGGCAGTGCCTTTGAGCTGGAAAATATAAGGTTGTATCGTGACACGCACTATACCGTAACGCCTGAAGGATCAACCACAGCCGGACTTGGTTCAGAGGGTAATCCGATAACACTGGGTCCTGATGAATATTTTGTGATGGGAGATAACAGCGCCTCCAGTTATGACTCAAGATTTTGGGATTCAAAAGGATATAACGCAAAAAGAGAATTTGAATATACAATGGGAACAGTACCCAGAGATTATCTGATCGGTAAGGCGTTCTTTGTCTATTGGCCAGCCGGATATAAGCTGCCATTTGGCAAATTGAACCTTGTTCCAGATGTGGGGCGGATGAGATTTATAAAGTAGGTCAAGCATCCCTGCTTGACATTAAAAAAACTGGAGAATGAAAAGACGGACAGTTGTAATTGAAATGCAAAGTAGAGATGTATGAAGCGGTAAATTTGAAATGAAATTAATCTCAAGCAGGGGTGCTTGAGCTAACTGGATTTACAACCAAGAGGGTTGTGCTGTTAATGGAGAATGAAAATAAATGAAGATACTGGCTACAGGTGGTGCCGGCTATGTCGGAAGTACAGTGGTAAGAACTCTGCTCCAGCGTGGGCATGAGGTATATGCTTATGACAATCTATGCAAAGGTTATAAGGAATCTGTTCCTGCCGGTCGGCTGATAATTGGAGATATAAATGATTATCACAAGCTCTGCACCGTATTTAAGGAAAAGCAGATCGAAGCAGTAATGCATTTTGCCTCTTATATTGCGGTAGGCGAGTCTTGTGAGAAGCCGCGCGAATATTACGATAATAATATCGCTGCTTCTTTGAATCTGCTGGACGCAATGATGGATTGCGGTGTGAAAAAGATGCTGTTTAGCAGTACAGCTGCGGTTTTTGCCCCGCTGGGTGACAACGACCCGGCCTTGACAGAAGATTCGCCCAAGGCACCTGACAGCCCCTATGCTTTCAGTAAGTTTGCCCTGGAGCGGATCATTGACCATTATAGCAAGGCTTATGGTTTGGGCTTTACTATTCTGCGGTATTTCAATGCCTGTGGCGCTGATAATGATGGTTGTTTTGGTGAGGCACATGACCCGGAAACGCATCTGATACCTTTGGTATTGCAGGTTCCGCTGGGTCAGCGTGAATTCATCGGCGTTTTCGGCAGCGATTACCCAACACCAGATGGTACTTGTGTACGAGACTATATCCATGTTGAAGATCTGGCTGATGCCCATGTGCGGGCGATCGAAGCGGTAGAGCCGGCTAAAGCTGATTACTTCAATATTGGTACAGGTAATGGTAATTCCGTTCTGGAAGTTATCAAGGCAGCCGAAGAAGTCTGCGGATGTAAAATTCCGGTTAAGTTCCTGCCACGCCGCAGTGGTGATACCTCTCGTCTGGTTGCCGGTGCTGATAAGCTCCGTAAGCAGTTAGGCTGGACTCCTAAGCATACCGATATAAAAGAGATCATCGCGACCGCCTGGAAATGGCATAAAGCCCATCCTAAGGGTTATTGATACGCACAGGAAAAATGAAAGAGGTGTCAGGAGCAGGGTATTTGTAGTGTTATAAAAAGTTACAAATTCGACTCCTGGCACCTTTGTTTTTATCTAAGGGCGAATGAAATATGAATGAGAAGATTTCAATCCGTTTTTTTTGATAATAGAGAAGTCCGTGCGGTATGGAACGATACTGATTCACGCTGGTGGTTTTCTGTGCTGGATATTGTGGGTGTATTAAATGACCAGGATAACTACGAAAAAAACCGCAACTACTGGAAATATCTTAAAGCCAGGCTGAAAAAGGCTGACATTCAGTTGGGTAGTGGCACTAACCAACTGGAGTTAGTGCCACCAGATGGCAAGAAAAGGCTTTCCGATGTATTGATTCTGATGGTGTTATCATATTGGCAAAGAACTTGCCCAATACCAAGGTAAGCCGTTTTATCGAGTGGTTTATATCTATAGTCCCGAAACGATTGACGGCAAGAGCAAGTCAAAGGCCTACTCGCTTTTTGAAAGCTATGTAGGGTGGTCAAACCCTTTGTCCACGCGTTTGGCTAGTCAGATTGAAATATGAAGTTCGGTTGTGTTTTGTTTTTGTAAATGCAGAGAGGTATTGTTTGGAAAAGCATATTGTGAGAGAGTATTTTGACAATAAAGTAAAGTTGGTTTTAAGTGACTATTCCAGTTTAGATCAGATCAGAGATCTCTGGCGTCAGCTCAATGACCATCATATAAAATGTGAAACCGTTTTTGAAACTGAGTATGCAAATTTAACTTTTGCTCAGCGTAAGCAGGAATTATTGAATAAGTCAGAGGGCGGGATCACATTGCTGGTACTCGCCGAGAGCGATAACAGGTATGTTGGGTATTGTGCGGCTTCAATAAATAGGGCTGGAGTTGGTGAGATAGATTCTCTGTTTTTGGAGTCGGCATATCGCGGCCAAAACATTGGTGAACGAATGATGGATGCCGGGCTGAAGTGGCTTAAAGATCATAATGCAAAGAAGATCAAGGTAGTGGTTTATGCCGGAAATGAAAAAGTAATTGATTTTTATCGCAGATATGGTTTTGAGCCAAGAAAGATCGTGCTCGAAGAACCGGTATCTTGCAATATTGATGGAAAGGATGGACAATAATGAAAACAGCACTACTAGTAATTGATGTACAAAATGTTTATTTTGATGGACCTTATACTGTAACATATCCATCTGGCAGTTTGGATAACATTCTGGCGGCAATGGATTATGCCGCCCAAAATGATATCGCATGTATTGTCGTACAGCATCAGTCTTCATCAATGGCCGCCTTTCAAAAGGATAGCTATCATTGGCAACTTCACCCTGAGGTTGCCCGGCGAAAGTACGATTTGCTGATCGAAAAGGAATTGCCCGGAAGTTTTACCGGAACCGGACTGGAGGCCTGGCTCAGACAGAATAAGATCGAAAAGCTGGTTATATCTGGCTATATGACTCAGATGTGCTGTGATACAACCGCTAGGCAGGCAATGCATTTGGGTTTTGCTGTTGAGTTCCTTTCTGATGCCACTGGAACCCTGGCTATTTCCAATCAGGCTGGTTCAGTTACTGCTGAAGATTTACATAAGGCAATACTTGTAACTCAGGCTATGCGTTTCAGCAAAGTATTAACTACTAACCAGTGGATAGGTCTGCCCAGATAATTATTTCAACTGCCAATAAAATCATATTTATCTAACCAATAAAACAAATGGCATAACCGATTGCAGTATAATAATTGGAAAATTCGACTCCTGACACCTTTAATTTCCCTAGACCAGCCTGAAAGTCGCAGTAGAGCATCAATACAAGAGATAAAGTCTCTTACCACTATGGATGATGCGTTATTGTCTTACCTTGCCGAATTAATAGTTCGCGAGCTTGCTGAAAGGGGGTATTCTCAGTCAGCCGTTACGAGGTGAGCTGTATGAATAGCCGGATTCTTTCTCTGATAGTGATGTTCTGGCAGTAAGTGTAGGACCAAGTGGTAGTTGTGGTTCTTATCAATCTGAGATGTGGTAAACATAGGCCTATAATATTTTGATATTGAAATATTATTAAAGGTCGCTCGCATTTGCCATTTTTTTTAAGCCTTGTCATAGGTGTTGACTATGAGGTGAAAACAGGCCTTTGTTCATTTTTTTAGATAAGAAACTGTCAATTTTCTTTTTCTTTTTTAATAATGTGATTGTAAAGTTTATATGATTTCCAGATCTGCCTGTTAAGTGTTATTTGATATAAGGCGATACTAATAACATAGTTGGAAAGTATCAAGTTATAGTACCTTAAGAGGCTGTTGGATAATATGTTAAATCTGGAAAAGCTCGAAGATAGAGTATTGTTGTCTGTTAATTTACCTGTGGAATCGACACTTACAGACGGTAGTGTGTATGAGGGTGATTTCAGTACAATAACCGATGTTGATAGTTTTCGTTTTACGGCACAGGCGGGGCATACTTATCATATTCGCTGTGAAAGCAGGGGTACAGAAACAATCCCCACCGATGGTAGCGGCCTGCCTGGTTTGCATGAGGTGACAGGTTTTACCGATCCAGTAGTTCATTTATATGATTCAAATGGCACAACTATTCTTGCCAGTGATGATGATTCAGGTATAGAAAGTGGTGCGTATATTCAGTGGACCGCTCCGTCTTCTGGTACATATTACATTGAGACCAGTCCTTTCCAGCAGTCGCTCAAGAAATTTCAGCCGGGCAATTACTCTATTTCTCTCACGGAAGGCAATGCCGACTGGACAGTAATGTTTTATTATGATTTTGATAATAATCTTGAAGATTCGCTAACCGCTGAGTTTGCTGGCATACTGGCTGAGATTGCGGCTGCAACTGCTGATGGTATCGCTCCTTCAGTGAACATTGTTGCACTTACCGATGGTTCTGCTCAATATGATTATTCTAATATAGTAGAAGAAATAAATGGGGTTGAGATGAGTTTTGATCTCGACTGGTATGAGTCAACTATTTACTGGTCAATGTCTCCATATTTAACTGCTGAAGATGTCGGGGAGAAAAACTGTGGTGATCCTGATACTATAACGGATTTTGTTGACTGGGCTGTAACAAACTATGTCGCCGATAATTATGCACTGGTTCTTATGGATCATGGTGGTCAGTATTATGGTACCTGCTGGGATGAAGGTAGTGATGATGACAGGATAACTATGACCGAGGTTACAGATATAGCTGAACATTTCAGTGATAACGGTATTGATATCGATCTGGCTATAATGGAGTCTTGTCTTATGGCTGGCATTGAACCTGCGTATCAATTTGCTGATTTGGCCGACTATTATGTTGCCTGTGAGCCTACTTCCTGGAGTGATAGTGTTAATGGCCATGAATTCACTGTAAGGTCAAGCATATCAGAGCTATTAAGTGACAGTTCAATGACCCCTGAACAGTTCGGTCGGGTTGTTGTTAGTAATTACACTGATATTTCAGATTATGAAATCTTTGGTCAGAGCTATCCTGATTATGAATATACGATCTCTGCTGTCAGTCTTACTGATACATCGTTACTTGATGAAATAGTAATAGCAGTGGACTTATTTAGCGATTATATGCTGACCGAGGCAAATGGTAATGACTGGCAGGCTGTTGATGCAGCTCGTCGTGCCGCGTTGCAATTTGAAGAGATTTTCTTCTATGATCGTTTTTGCGATCTGGGCGATTTTATGGTAAAGGTGCAGCAGTTTTCTGATAATGCTCAACTTGATAGTCTTGCCGGTAATGTAGCAGATGCAATTGATAGTGCAGTAGTTGATATAAAGTATGACAGACATGCCAAACAGGCAAAAGGTCTCACCGTCTCTATGCCGTTGCCTGAGTCGTTAAGAAATATTGGAGATCTGGTATTAGAAGATTATAACAATACTTTGAGATTCCTGCAGGAGACAAGTTGGGATCGGTTTTTATATGAATATGTTACTCATAACATTACCAGCCAGGCTGATGACTATGCAGATGTTCTGGCAGATTCAGTCTCTTTGACGGTGCCTCAGCAGGTCGAAGGTACTCTTGAAAAGCAAACTGATAAAGACTTTTTCTCATTTTCAGCCATTGGAGGTATAGAATATTCCCTTAGATGTGACAGCAAGGGTGGGGGCATAAATTCTACCCAGGAATCGCTAGATGAATTGCAAAATGTTTTTGGCATTACTGATACGGTACTAACCGTATATGATGCCGATGGCAACATTCTGGCCAGTGATGATGACTCTGGATTAGATGAAAATGCTGCACTGGTCTGGACGGCACCGGATGATGGTATATACTATGTTAGTATAAGTTCCTATGCAGGGGGTATGACACCTTTTGTTGCTGGTGATTATACACTTACAGTTAAAGAGCGTGCGGCTGCCTGGACAGTTATGCTTTATATGGCAGTTGATAATAATCTTGATGATTCAATAAATGAAGAGATTTTTTCTCTTATAGATGCATATCATGAATCGCTGGGTTCTGATAATTGGTCTGATATAAATATTGTTGCCTTTACTGATGGTATGGGCAGTGGTGAAAATACCTTTGCTAATTCAGTTTACTGGCAGATAGCTCCGGCACTTGCCGGTGAAGATGTGGGTGAGCTTGATAGCGGCAGCCCGGAAACCTTTGTTGATTTCGTTGAATGGGCACAAGAAAATTATCCTGCTGAAAAATATCTTATGATCGATAACGATCATGGTGGTAATATTTTTGGTATGGACTGGGATGATAGTTCAGAGAGTAATATTTCGCCTGATGATTTTGCTTATATTGCTGAGCAGTTTCAGGAGCGAGGCCTTCATATAGATGTATTTGATTTTTCTATGTGTGTTATGGCCGGGCTTGAAATAGCATGGCAGGCACAGGGTATTACAGATTATTATATTGCCTCTGAGCCAAGCACAATGACGAATGGTTTTATTGGAGCCTGCGACAATATTTACGGACAGGTGGCGGCTTTGATGGCTGACCCTGGGAAAACCCCAGAGCAGATCAGTCGTATTATTGTTGATCTTTATCGTGAGAATATGCCAGAATCTATATCTGAGGAAGATTATTATCCGGATTCTCTCTGTATGGTTGAAATGGCATTGTTAGATGATTTAGTTGATGCTGTTGATCATTTTAGTTGTTATATGCTCGATGAGGCAACAGAGGCCGACTGGCAGATAATAGCAGAAGCAAGGTCAATGGTTACGACTTTTGATCCGAGTGGCAACTGGTTTTATAATTCAATTGTTGACCTGGGTCATTTTATGACCCTGGTGAGTGAATCGGCCAATAATGTTCCGCTTAAATCGCTTGCTGATGATGTTTTGACTGCTCACGCTCTGGCCGTTCCTTATAATGCAACTGATAAAAATACCAAAGAAGCGATGGGGTTAACTATTTATCTGCCGGAACAGGATGGTCAGATATCAACATCTTATGCAGACTTTATGTTAGATTTTGATGCCGTGACAGAACTGGATTTTTCCTTTGAGACCAGTTGGGATGAATTTGCTTTCTATTTCTCTAAATACAGCTCCGCCTTTGCTGCCAGTACAGCTATAAATATCCCCTCTGGAGGTGTAATGTTCCATGATGCAGACGGTACAAAGGTAAATGTCAGACTTTCCAATGCTGAGGGTATAATCTCTTTTGCCGGTAATATTGAAACAGTAGAGAATAGAGGCAGTCGCATTGTGGTTGCTGGTGATGGCCTTATGATGAACTCTGTTATAGTTGAACAAGGGTCAGTTAAAACCGTTCTAAATATCTCAACTTCCGGCGGAACTGTCAAAGGTACTGAGCTTGGCGGCATTTCCGATGATGTTTTCGGTTCTGAGGGCGTTTCGATCAAATCTGTCTCTGCGTCAGGGGTTGTTCTTACGGGTGATATTGATATTGATGGCTGGCTAGGCTCTGTTAAACTTGCCGCGGTGGCCGATGGTGTCAATATTCGTTCTGCCGGCTCAATCGCCGAATTGCCAGGAAAGGCTGTTAGTAATTTCAATATCGGCACTATAGGTCAGGATGCTACTATTGATATTTATGGTATGCTTAATTCGCTTACTGCTGACCAGAGTGAGGCCAGCCTTATTGCCGCCGATAATATTGGTACTATTAAAATAGCCAATTCCGGACTGTCTGCTAATGTGTATAGTTATGAGGGTGGAATAAAGAAGATTTCTGCCAGAGGTGATATTTCCGGTAGAATTTATGCTGCTGATGAAATTGGTCGAATACTCAATCGTTCAGGAGCTTTTACCGGTTCAGCTCGTAGCGGGCTGGGTCTGGCTCAGTTTAACTATACTGAGCTGGAAGATCAGCTTATTGGATAATATAACAGGCGGCAGTTAACCCCCGCTAAGTATAATTCTTTGACGGGGGCTACTATCAGGTATTACCTGTTTTTATTATTACTTTTATGTGTTCAGGGCTTGACGCTGCGGCGAACGCCTTGAGCCCATCTTCGAGATCGTAGCGTCCGGTTATCAGACCGCTGGTTATTACCTGTCCGGCCAGTAGTGCCTCTATTGCATCTTTAAACGGTCCGCACCTGGAGCCGATGATTTGCAGTTCATTAATTACCACGGGTGAAAGATCAATGGTCTTGTCGGGTACGAAAGTGCTTTTAAGTATCAGATGGCCACGGGGACGAAGCATGCCAATGGCAGTTTCGAAGCCGCTTGCTTTACCACTACAGTCGATGACGATGTCCCATTGCTGGGTAATCGGCAAATCTTCAAGCAGGGCGACTCGAAACCCGAGTTTTTTGAGGAAACTGAGTTTGTCCTGATGTTTACCTACTACTGTCAGGTTTTGTTTGGATGCTTTTGATCCGATCGCCTGAGCAACCAGCAGGCCCAGACGGCCATCACCGATTATAGCGACTTTATCGCATTGGTTTATATCGATCTGGTGACATATCTGAAAAGCAGCGGCCAGCGGTTCTATGAAAATCGCCTGCTCTATGGACAGTTCTTCGGGTATGATGTGAACATTTGCCAGCGGTACTACAATTCGCTCGGCGAAAGCACCGTTATGTTCAAAAATGCCGATAGTCTGGCGATTCAGGCAATGGGTGCTGAGCCCGCTGCGGCACATATTGCACTTGCCGCAGACGCAGTTAATCTCCGCAGTTACCCGTTTCCCAATCAATTCGGCAGGCCCTTTGAGGACACGGCCGATAAATTCATGGCCGGGGATACCTTCAAAGCCCATATAGCCTTTGATTATCTCCAGGTCGGTAGAACAAATCCCGGCATATTCTACTTCTATCAGAACCGTCTCGGGCATAACCACTGGTTCTGGCTCATCGCTGCAAAATTGTAACTTTCCATCTTTGAATACTAATGCCTTCATAGTCAAGCCACCTGAATCCAACCCGGGAAGGTTGCTATAAACCTCTCTGTTATTGTAAATTATCTGTTTTAATTATAATTATCTGATTATATAGGCATTTTTTACACACTACAAATGTTTTCTATGTAATACTATCGTAACGGTTCACAGTATTTACATGTATGACAAAGTCAACCCTGTGAACAATTATTTTTTCATCCAGTTTCTATTGATATAAAAAACAGCAGAGTCATTATCTGACTCTGCTGTCTCAATATCGCACTATTGATTACGCGACACTCTTTAGTCAGAACTTATTCCTGACTGTCTGACCAGAGCCAGAACTGGGAGAATATTGCTAAGTCTTCCAGATTGATAACGCCATCGCCGCTCAGGTCAGCATTGGCTGGGTTATAATTCGATACGGCCTGGAGTAGTTCTCCGCTAGGGTAGCCATGTTTGGTGGCATCGACAACTTGTAATTCAAATAGCTGGTTACTATTATTGACAAGTGTGATTGTGTTATAGCCTTTGATGCCGAAGTTTGCAGCCCAGAGAATATCATAGGTGCTGCCTTCATCTGTAACAAAGCTGTCCAGAGTGTTTATTGTCAGAGTCAGACCGCTCAGGTCAGCTCCGCCAGTGCCACCGGCGGGGTCAGAGCCAACAGTGATCATGCTACAGCCATTTTCATCCATGTCAACAGATAATACAGGTGTAGCATCGGTTTTTACGGTGAATTCCTGAATGTCAATCAGTCCGGCACCAGAACCGGAAATCTTGAATTCAGAATTATTATCCAGCGTTAAGGAGCTTACATTTGCTATTTCGCCACCAGAAATGCTGTAGGTTGCCATTCTGGAAGAGCCGCCCAGAGCAATTTGGCCACCGTTAAAATCAGCCAGACCGCCTGTCTGGATAATAGTGCCGGTTCCAGCTCCGGAAGAAATAGCTACATTGTTTGCAACATTGATATTCAGCTCGCCGCCATTTATCGCCAGCGAACCTATGCCACTGTTACCTACGCAGACAGGGTTGTTGATATTCAGTTCACCGCCATTGAGAATAATAGAACTGTTACCGTCATATTTCTGGCCAATATACAATTTCCTGAAACCACTGAGATTGGCAGAGCCGCTATCGATCTGGACGGTTGAGTTTCTCATAACATAGAAATCGCGGTTCAGGCCTGCTGTTGCGGTAAAGTTTGCGATTCCTCCGTTAATGTGCAGAGTGTCGCCATTACCGTAGCGGCCCAGTACATCGTTCCACCACTCAACTGTCACATTGCCGGTATTGACATAGTTGACATTCAATGAGCCGCCGACCAGATTATAAATGCCAGTAGCCAATTCATTGTCATTGAGGAAGAAGCCACGAGTGACATTAGCAGTTACGGTACCGCCTGTCTGGTTGATCGTGGATGGCCTGCTGCGTGCGACGAGGAAGTAATGTGTTGGTCCTACTGTAAGCTTACTGTTATCGCTGATTTTCAGAGTTGTGGTCGCATCGGAGCCGCCGCCAAAACGCCTACCATCGGCGACAATAAGTTCACCGTTTGATTCAAGAGAAATATTGCCACTAAAGAAGAAATGGTCATTCACAGTAGCTGAGTTATAAGTTGCCACTCCATTAGATCCAATGATAACATCGTCGGTCAGAGCAGGGGCACTGGCTTTGTCCCAGTTATAAGCATCATACCAATTGCCGCTTGCGCCAGCCCATACCCAGGGAGTGCGAAGTGTCACTGTCGCTTTGGGTGAACGAGCTGAATCGCCATATGAATTTGTGGCTATACAGTAATATTCTCCGACAGTTTCTGATGAAACATCCAGAATTGAAAGTGTACTATTGGTGTCAGTATAAACAACCGAGTACACAGGATCAGCCGGGTCTATAGCAGTATCATTGCAGTACCAGTTTACGCCGTTAATATTAGCCTGATTGCTTACATAGCTGGCGGTAATTTGAAGATTCTCGCCATCGCGGTATGTACCACCTGATGTAATACTCAGCATTTCCGGGACATAGTTTAAGGTGTTAAAATGCCAAACCGGGCCAGTCTTGACTGTAGTGCCTTTAATGCCATCGACTCTCCAGTAGTAAGTCGTACTGGCTTTAAGGCCCTGTGTAACATAGTAATAGCAGTCTGAAGCGCTAGTAGTAGTTGTTTTTACGAGATTGTTGCCGTAATAAGTCGGATTCAAGGTGTTCGGATCTTCGCCGAAATAGACCTTGTAATACATGCCAACGGTATTGGGGTCGTTGGGTTTAATCCATTGCATGGTTGGGGTTAGTGTTATGTCTCTGGCACCATTTGCCGGAGCAGGCGTGCTTACATAGGCTGTCGTGTCGGCAGTGCCCAATAATTCTATCTCGGCAGCCTGGAACATTGAGTCGCCGCCATTAGTGGGAAATAAGAGTTTGTAATGTTTATATGCAAACTCGTTACTGGTAAAAGTGATGGGCGTGGAATTGATAGTATCTCTGGGCCATGTGCCAGTGGCAAAATCAGTTAAATCGCCAGATGAAATCAGATGCCAGGGGCCTTCTGAACTATAGCCATTTGAACCGTACAGTACATAGCTCCATGGATCGCGAGCCTCTGCGTCATTAGCTGAGGTGATGGTCATTCCCTGTACGATTGATGTCTGGGGCAGGCTGGTACCTTTTTGCGGCGATATGATGATGCCGCAGTTGGCGGCGTCGCGATGCAGGTACTTTGTATCTGCTTTATTGTCGATTAAATTGGCAGGTGGTTCAGCGGTAGGCCAGTTACCATTATTTGGTTGGCCGATCACAGGGTCTCCCGGCATAGTCACATCAGTTGATGCGTAGGTGAAACATGTGGGCAAGACCGCGGACATTAGTGCGGAAATTAGTAGTGTTGAAAGTTTCATAGTATTTCTCCAAATCACATAAAAATTAAAAAAACTCGTATACATATTGAGTTGTGTTTTTATACTTAACCTGTCCCTGTGCATTGAGTCGATTGTTCATTGTGATGAAAAGCTTAATCCTGTGTAAGCTTAAGTTTTGTATTGCTCTATACTCACTTGCGCATTTAGTCGCAATGTTATTATAAACCATCTTTTAACTGTCTTTTAGTCAACTTGAGATATATTACAGATATTTATTCAGACATTATTAGATTGACATTAATTGGACAGTTTTTCAATAGGATTCTTGAGCATTATAGTACTATTGGCCCTTTTTGATTTGAATAATTGTAAACTAACTTTAAAAATAGCAAATAGTAACAGTGAAGATAAGTCAATATTTGCAAAGGAGCGAAATGCTGTAACTGGTCATGAAACTTCAAGTTGTGAATGCTGTCGTTGTACATTATCGATGTATTTTTATGTCAATAATGTGCAATGCATAAAAGATTTTGGTGGAGTTGTTTTTTTTTATTTTTATGATAATTTTGGACAATCGTGATAGGTTCAGTTGGCCTGCGGGTTTTCGATTTATTGTGCATCATTGGCTGTTTACTATGCTGATCATGAGTCCCAGGCAAGATTAGCTTTTGGCAGTTCCCAGGTGTATTGCCTGACTCTTTGGCATAATTGTCAAGAGACAATAGTTTTGGTATGTAATATAACTTATTGTTAAATAGTGTTTTAAGTAAAAAAGGGGAGAATTGAGTGTCAGGAGTAGAATTTGTAAGTCATTTTCCTGTAATGCTTTATAATTCACATATTTTAATTGGTATTCCTTGCTTTCTCTCTAGGTAGAATTTAGTGTCAGGATTTCTGCTGTATGTTTTTGGTATGCCGGGTCGTCAATTGGACAGTCTCTGTTAATGGCATTATGCAGTTCCTGACATTCTTCCAGAATGGTTTCTAAAGCGATGAAATCACATGTTTTTCAGAATATTTGCAACCGGCTATTAGCGTAATTAATGACATTATAATAGGAGTCACCAACTGCTTTCAGTTTAGTCTTGGGTATAACAGTTATACGGACGAAATCAAATCAGTAGGAGACAATATTTGTTATTGTATGATTTAAGTAAAAAAAATTACATAATTGCTTTCAAGTGAGGTAGTTATAAAACAGATGGATTTTGTTCCTTTCGGTTATTCCTCAACGAAAGTCCCGAAAAGAAGTTATATGAAAGTACCACTTCTTATTATTAGATGATTTGAATATGACGATTTTTGCTGCTACAATAGAAATGGTGGGTTTTGGATTGTCCGGAACAGCCAGGAAAGAGACTTGATATAGTAAAACATATTCCTATGACTGGCATTTTGACAATAAAACCTGTGACCATGATGAGATTGATTTGTGCTTTTATGGTAGTTCTGGTGTGTGTGTCATTGTATATTGTTAGTGGTCTCAAGGTCAATACAGACTTTCTGGCATTAATGGATCAAAATTCAGTGGCAGTGCGGGATTTTAGCTATGTTTCAGAAAATTTTGGAGTTACAGACTCTTTTGTGGTTGTAGCTGAACCTGGTTATAGTCCGGAAGCTCTGGCAGGTTATGTCAGAGAGGTCAGGGCAGAGCCTTCAGTAGCAGATGTGAATTATTTCGCCAACAATGAAGATGAGCTAGTGATCATTTTGGTCAAGCCAGAATTTAAGGCCACTGAACTGAGTGAGTCGCATGAATTAAGCCTGAAATTAACTGCGCTGATAGATAAAAATGGGCTCAATGCCGGGCTGACCGGTAGTTATCAGGTTCTGTTGGATTCATCTGATGCGGTCAATAGAGATATGGTCTATTCTTCAGTAATAACCATAGCAGGTATATCGCTGTTATTACTGATATATCTTCACTTGCCATTTATGGTTGTTCTTGCATCAGCGGTTGCTTTGGTATCTGGCCTGATAATTACTTTCGCTCTGGTGAAATTGGCAATTGGGGATCTGAATCTGCTGACAGCGACAATACCGGCGGTACTTTTGGGGTTGGGAGTAGATTTTTGCCTGCATGTGATATATGCGTTCAATGAATATTCGTTAAAACCCCAAATAGATGCTCAGCCGAAAAACTGTTTTAATGTTATTTTTGAGGCTTACAGAAGTACAGCCAAGCCATTAACTGTCGGTGCTACAACGACAGCTGGTGCATTTCTGGCATTGTGTCTGGCAGACTCAGATGGGATACATCAAATGGGTATTACCGGGGCGATAGGGATTACAACTATGTTTCTGTGCATATCTTTGCTGCTGCCAGTATTGCTGAATTATATACCAGCAAAAAAGCTCGCAGACATTCGCCGCACAGAAAATCTCTGGCTGACAATATTATGTTTACTGAGTAAATACCGTCGTAGTATTGATATACTGCTTGTTATGATATTGTTGACGGCTGGCTATTTCTCATTTCAGGTGAGTTTTAATTCTGACCAGAACAAAATAGCAGATAACGCACTGGCCAGTGTTGCTCTGCAAGATAAGATATTGAAGAAATGTAATTTTTCGCCAGTACCTGTTATATTGGTTTCGCCCGACGAGCAACAAGAGGCGGCAAAGATAGCCTTTCTGTTGGGTGAATCTGATGGTCTGTTTGGCTATATTCAAAGCCCGGCACTGGCTCAGGAAACCGGTATAGACACCACTGATTATATTGGCAAAGATAATTCTTTTCTAACTTTGGCTTATCCAGCGGGCAACCCTTTTAACCCGGAATACTTTAGTAAAATCAGAATTATTACAGATAAATTGACCAGCGAATTTTCTGGACCAGGTAATATTGTTACTGGTTCGGCTTTTATAAATGACAATCTGAGCCGTTCCATAAAGGCAGATATGTGTAAAACTACAATTGGTGCTATATTAATCATTTTTGCAATTTTGTTTTTGGCATTATATCGCAATCCAGACGGCTTTATAACTATCATACCGGTCTTATTGGGAGCATTATTTACTGTTGGCACAATGGGGCTTTGTGGTATTGACTACAATATTATGACCATAGTTGTGATACCGCTCATTTTTGGAGCTGGTATTGACGATGGCGTTCATATTTTCTGTCGCTGGAAAGAGCATGAGCATGATGTTCATAAGGCTATTTCGGCTATTGCTAATCCGCTACTGGCAACGACTCTGACCTCGGTTATTGCTTTTGCCAGTTTGCTGATCTCAGACAATCTGGGATTCAGGCAGGTAGCGATAATTGCAACATCGGGTATGATCGCCTGTCTGTTTATCTCACTGGTTGTATTACCGGTTTATTTGGACAGGAGAAAAGCGTGAAGAAAAAGAAACTAGAAACGGCAGGCAGAACGCTTGATTATGCTGCCAGTATATATGACCAGGTAATAAACCTGACTACTTTTGGGCAGGCTGTAAAAATTCGCCAGAAAGAGATACAGACTATTCCCTATAAGCCGACGGATCAGATTTTGGATATAGGTTGCGGCACTGGTTCGATGACCTTGCAACTGGCGGCGACTCTGGCCCCAAAAGGTCATATAACGGGTATAGATGCAGCTGGGGCAATGATCGATGTGGCGCAGAAAAACCTGAACCGACAGAATCTCGATCAGTATTGCAGTTTTGTTTATGCTCTGGCAGAAAAGCTGCCTTTCCCCGATAATTCATTTGACTGTTGTTTTAGTAGTATGTTCTTTCATCATGTGCCCCAAAATCTTAAAATAGCAGCGTTGTATGAGGCATATCGGGTATTGAAGCCAGGTGGTATCTTTGTTGTAATTGATATTGATAAAGCTGAGAATATATTTACGAGAATGTTTGGCTTTATAAGTTATTGCCTTTTGGTGCAACCGGCATTGAAGGAGAATTTTCAGGGTATTATGCCGGGTCTTATTAAAAATGCCGGTTTTGCCAATCTCAAAATGACAGATAAAAAATGGGGGCTGGTTGCCTCGTACCATGCCATAAAGCCTGAGGAAGAGAAATGATATGTCAACCAAACAGAAAAAAACAGAACGAATTTCGGCTTTCCTGTCACTTGGCATAAAGCAGGGCAAATTCCTGCTCATTCTGACCAGGGCTGCACATGAGCATAAGTTAATGGAGAAATACTTTTTCCAATTAGTGGCAAAGATGATTCCGGGTGAGGAATTTCGCGAGCCGGAAAAATGCAGTATGGCAAAATACTTCCAGAAGAATTTTTTCAGTATTCTATTTGTAAGCATGTTTATTTCGGCTGGAATATCTCCAGTCAGGCGAAAAAGTTATGGCATTATTCTGCATTGCCTGCGTGCCATAGTAACAGCGGCTGATAATATTATTGATAATGAGGATAAAGGTGCGATATTTCTTGATGCCGGGATAAAAAGTCGTGTTTTGAATAACTTTTTACTGACTATGGTTGCACAGCAAATAATTTCAGAGCAAGTCAGAATAGTTTCAGGCAGTCCTGGAACCGCTGCAAAAATTCAACAGGATATACTTAGCTGTCTATGTTCAATAGCGCGAGGTGAGGATATATCCTGTTATCAGCCGGGGCAACCACCAATGTCTCCGCAACTGATAATTGGTGAAATTCATAGTGCTATCGGTAGCCGTCTGCTGACTTTGGCTTTGGTCGCTCCACTGGTCAATGAAAGCGGTGCAACACTGGCTGTCATGAAGGAATTTGAGCAGGGAATACTAAATATCGGCCTGGCGCTTCAGATGCTTGACGATTGTACCGATTGGAGACAAGACCTGCTGGATAATAAAAATAATCTACTAGTCAGTACAATTCTTTATGATGGTCGAGACGGTTATGTTAATATTGAGAAATTGCTCGAGTTTGCAAATGAAAAAAAATCAACTCTGGAAAAAGACTATCATGTTTCCAGGAAGTACATTGTTGACCAGGCAATAAAAACAGCGATTGATGGGTTCGCTAAACTCAGTGATGGAGGGTATCCGATAGATAAAACGGAAACTATAGCTCTGCTCAAGGCAATGTTTACACTCAGGGGGATGGCCGGAGATTTCTCCGCCAGTTCATACAGTTGATATGTGAAACAGGAATAATTATGCGTTATTTATCATCAATATTGTTAGTGTTATCGTCAGTATTCTGCTTTAATGGCTGCGAAAAACATCTTATGTCAGCTGACTATTCGCTGCCGGTGGTAGTGTCTCCCGAAGTAAAACGGGAGATTGTCACTGTTAAAAAAGAACTGAGTACTACTGGCTTACCAGAGGTATGGAATTATATTCCCGCTGATAGTCGTGAAGGCATATTTCATAAATTACTGGGGGAAAATGCTGATGTGTATTTCGAGAAGAACCAGAAAGGCGAGACCTTTGTGGCCTTCGAACCAGAAAGCGATAATCTGCAGGCTCTGGCCCAGGTGCGAAAAGTGGGGAACGAAGATGGATTTATACTGGTTTTTGCTGGTATTAACTGTCTGAGCCACCCACCGATGATAAGCGGGGTTTATTCCTTTGAATATGGTGAACCTATATCAAGTATTAACCTGTATTCTCAGAAAAAGGAAGGTTTTTTGCAAAAGTTTGCAGGGTATATGGCTGGTGAAAAGATCAAGGTTGATACGATAACTGGGGCGACCATGATCTGTGACTCGCTGGGGAAAGAGATAAGCGATATTTCCAAAGATCTACTTGAAATTAAAAACAATAAAGATTTAGCAAGCAAATTGCTTAATACCGGGAAGAAGATGGTGGATACTGGTATGGCGGATGATCGGATCGTAGTTATGCCAGAGATGACAGGGACAGTCGTTGTTAATGATGTTTCTGCCGCTCCATTAGTTCTTAAAGACACTTGCCCGGCTCCAGTAGTTGTTAAAATGGAAAAAGCCATTAATAAAACGCCCGTCATAGAAAAAATACTCAAGAGTAACACCGATAAAGTAGCCACAATCGAGATAGTTCTGGTATCACTGGCAACTGGTATAATTATCGGCACTGCGGCGACTAACAGGAGGAGAAAATGAAGCTGGTATATTTGCGTCGTTTTGTCCAGATGGTAGTTTTGGCTGCCATTGTTGTCCCGGCATTATTCAGTACGGCTCTGGCCCATGACTATTTGCCTTGGCTGAGTCGTTTCAGCCCGCTGATGACTATTGTTACTCGTATTGCCCAGCAGCATTGGACCCCGTTTTTTTGTGGTGGGCTGCTGACGGCTTTGCTGTGCCTGGCCTGGCCTCGTGTTTTTTGTGGCTGGCTGTGCCCGCTTGGCTGTGCTATTGACTTGGTTGATAGAATTACCTTTGCCAATAAAGTCAAATCACGACTGGCTGGATTCTGGCTCCTGGCGATCATTATACTGGTCGTGATGATAGTATTGGCTTTTGCCGGTTATGAAACTGCCGGTTATGTTGACCCTCTGACCATAACAGGAAATACTGTTGAGTCATTAAGCCAGAAAGGCTTTATTGAACAGGTAAAGAGCCAGTTACGAACAGGTGAGTTTGACCGCCTGACCATAATGCCTGCAATAGCTCTGGTGATATTGACTCTGGCTGTTTTTGGCAGACGCACCTGGTGTCGATTGTTGTGCCCGCTGGGCGGTATGCTTGGACTGCTGGCTACGGTCTCACTGAGGAAAAGATTCGTGGACGAAAGCTGCGTCTCTTGTGGTAAGTGTGCCAAAGAATGCAAAATGTGTGCTATCGGTAGTGATGTTAAAGAAACTACTGAAAATCTCTGTGTAGTCTGTCATGCCTGTTCGGCGGTATGCCCGAAGAAATCGATTACATTCTGATTAACCAGTTGCGAGTTACAAGTGTTTTGCCACTGAAATCGCAAGACTGTCAAACTTCAACACAAAAAGGGGATTAAAGGTTTCAGGAGTTGAATTTGTAAGTAATTTTATGCAATGCTTTATAGCGAGTGTGTCTTAATTGGTCTTCCTTGTTTTGTTATGGTTGACTTTAGTTTCAGGATTTCTGCTGTTTGTTTTGGCCATGCCGGGTCGCCTGGCGGACAGCCTTGGTTAATGGCGTTTAAGTAGTTCCTGACATTCCACATCGCTTATTGGCTCATGTACAAAATTTTGCCAGTTTTCCGGCTATATCTCCTGGCTGGGGCATATAGTCAGTGGTTTGCCCGTATGGGGGATTTGGCGATGGAATATATTGCTGGGGCAGTGCCAAAGCCCGGCATATATAACCAGCCAGACTTGCCCGGGATTGGCCTTGTGAAATCAGGAATAGGAGTTAATTACTGAGGTTGGTGAGTGTAAGTTGTTGTTTAAGAATGGTTTATGGATTATTCTGCTTGCGACTGGTTTAAGGCGATTGCAGAGTGGTCGGATTGTGTCAAAAATGCCGATTTTAACGCTGACATCAAGTTGATTTATATGCTATAATTCAAAGGGAAGGATATTGTATTTGCCAGAAAGGTACTTTGGCGGTATAAAGAACAGTATAGAAGATATAGAAAAAGAATCCGGCGTAACATCGCCGGTTTAAGTAATGGAAAGAGAGGGAGTCTTATAATGGCTACTTCCTATGGAACTTTGTGCGATGATTTTTATGTCAATCTGCGGGTAAATACCGAGCTGGAATTGCCCGAAGATCGAGATACTATACTGCATTTCTTTGAAAGAGTTCAAAAGCAGTACCCCCGAATGAATACATTTTTCCAACGGCCAGATGATGGCAGTTTTTGCCTGAGCGAAGATCCCGAATCTGGTAATTACCGTAAGGTAGTTATCGGACCTGACCATATTTTCAGTGGCAATTATAATCCGGATTCTATGGCCGATGTTGACGACCAGAATAGGTTTATTCTTGATCATATGTCATATTCTCTCGGTGTTAATCATCTTGATATCAATCATCTTGAACTGCTCTATGCCATGGATTTTGACTATGATGGAAATCATGATGAGGTTTTTGCCGAGGCATTGTTCAAAGATACTCCTCTGGTGAATTTTCTGGATATGCCGGGGGCGTCGCCTCTGGGGTTTGCTCCCTCATTCACTTTTGGTATAACCGAAGATTGCAGGGTGCAGGCCAAGGTTGCCTTTGAGTCATCAACTAATGCTTTTAATGTGCGTACGGGCAAGTATAAAGATTGTGACCCGCTGAGTATTTATTTTTCGGTGTGTATTTATCCTGATCCTAATGAGCGATTTGACCCTCTGGCCGCTTACGAATTACAAAAACATTATGGCGAACTGTTGATGAATGATAAGGTTATCCCCAATATTGTAACCCCGATAGTTGGAGCTTTGTCGCACAGGCGTTAGTGTGTTAGTTGCGTAAAGCCCTCTGGTTAAATAACTTACATGGTTTTGGTATTGTTTTTTAAATATTTTCTGATAAAAAACTTGTCTTTTGCGGAGTATTGAGTTACTATTTATAGAAACAAACAGAGAGAGCTATTATGGCTCGTCGTAATTGTAAAAGTTAGAGATAATGCTGACAAATATAAATACAACCTGGCGTCTTTGGTGTAGCTGGCTGCTTATGGCAGTTTAGTCAGGTTGCTCATTTGTTTTTAATAGATTATTCCAAATAAGGTAAAAAGATAAAAGCGTGAGTAGGGCCTGGCCTTACTTGCGTTTTTTTTTAGCTATAACAAAGATAGTATTTATTTATTTTGTAAATTGACAAATAACCGTTGATAGATGACAATCCAGTGTTCGCTGGTTTTAATTTATCGGAACAGGAGATATAATGTACATCAGAACGCTGCCGGGTAAAGATGAATTTGTGCGGCTTGCCGACGGGTTTAATGTTGTGCCGGTTTGTAAAGAGTTGCTGGCCGACACTCAGACGCCGGTGTCATTGCTCAAGAAATTTTCTGGTAGGAAAGATGTTTTTTTACTGGAAAGTGTAGTTGGTGGTGAAAATTGGGGTCGTTATAGTTTTCTGGGTGTATCGGCTCGTAATCGTGTACTGGTATATTCAGACCGGGTAGAGATACTAAACTGTAAGACCAGGCAGGTGATCGTCCATAATGGAGACCCATTTGCTGTTTTGCGTGCGTTTAGTAAGCAATATCGTGAGGCGACCCCTCTGGATATGCCTCGCTTTGCCGGTGGTTTGGTAGGTGTGTTCAACTATGAGACGGTTGGCTTTATCGAAGACATTGCCGTGAAAGTGGATAAAACCAAGCCGGTCGCCAGTTTTGTAGTGCCTGATGAGATAATAGTATTTGACAATGTCCGTCATAGTGTTAGTTGTATAGTTCTGGCATTTACTGATGACCATGGCGATATTAACCAGTGTTATGATCGTGTTATGATGCGTTTGTCAGCTCTGGCAGATTCAGTTGAAAGCAATGCAGAAGTAAAGAACACAGCTTTGGGCTCAGAGTTCTATGATGATTTCACCTGTAATTGCTCGGAAGACGAATTCCGAGATATGGTCAAAACAGTTAAGGGACATATTTACGAAGGTGATATAATCCAGGCGGTAATATCACAGCAGTTCAGCAGTAAGGCGCCGGAAGATCCGGTATCATTATATCGTGCCCTGAGATATATTAACCCTTCACCTTATCTGTATTATATGGCTATTGATGACAGGGTTATCATAGGAGCCTCGCCAGAGACGATGGTCCGGCTGGATAATCGTACTGCTTGTGTTCGTCCTATTGCCGGCACTCGTAAGCGGGGCGTAAGTGAGCAGGAAGATCGGGCACTGGCTGATGAGCTGCTCAAAGATCAAAAAGAACGGGCAGAGCATCTTATGCTGGTGGATCTGGGCCGCAATGATCTGGGGAGAGTAGGCAAGACCGGCACAGTGCAGGTTACAGACCTTATGGTGGTAGAGCGTTATAGTCATGTAATGCACCTGGTAAGTAATGTGACTTGTCAGATTGATGATAAAATGGATGCTTTCGATCTGTTCAAGGCAACCTTCCCGGCTGGAACACTTAGTGGTGCCCCAAAGGTTAGAGCAATGGAGATAATCGCTGCTTTAGAGAAATCGCCGCGTGGTTGTTATGGTGGGGCGGTAGGCTACATTGCCTTTAATGGCAATATGGATATGGCGATAACTATTCGTACGGCGGTAATTGAAGATGGTAGAATAACCATACAGGCGGGAGCCGGTATAGTGGCTGATTCTGATCCGGAATCGGAGCGGGTTGAGACTGTTAATAAAGCTATGGCGGTTCGACGGGCTATAGAGTTTGTCAAGAAAAGTATAATGCAGGAGAAGAAATAATGATCTTCATGCTCGATAATTATGATTCGTTCACCTACAATCTGGTACAGGATCTGGCCCAGCAGACAGAGGTCGTAGTATATCGCAATAATAAGATAACCGTAGAAGAGGTTGAAAAACTCGATCCTGATGGCATAGTAATATCGCCAGGACCTGGTCGTCCCTGTGATGCTGGCATATCTATCGCTCTGATAAAACATTTTGCGGGCAAAAAGCCTATTCTGGGCGTATGCCTGGGGCATCAGGCGATAGCTGAAGCCTTCGGCGGCGTTATAGTTCACGCCGGTTGTATAATGCATGGGAAGACCTCCAATATCAGTCATGATGGCAAGGGCGTATTTGCCGGACTGAAAGATTCAGTGCAGGTAATGCGTTATCATTCGCTGGCTGCTGATCGCAATCAGCTTCCAGCCTGTCTGGAAGTAACAGCAACTACCGATGATGGCGAGATAATGGGTTTGCGTCATAAAGAATATATGATTGAAGGCGTGCAGTTTCATCCGGAATCGATAATGACGCCACTGGGTAAGAAGATGCTGCGGAACTTTATTAATCAGTGCGAATCGCAGTGCCAGACACAGAAAACAGATTAATGCCGGCCTGTATAGGCGATTATGGAGACAATGACAGTGTTCAAAGAATTACTGACAAAAATAATAGCTCGTAATGATCTTAGTAAATCAGAGATGTTCGAGATGATGAGTCTTATACTTGATGGCCAGTTGACTAATGCACAAATTGGTGGCTTTATGACGGCAATGGCCAGTAAGGGCGAGACCTTTGAGGAACTTGCCGGCGCAGCTGAATGTATGCGGGGCAAATCTGCTCGCATTCAGCCAATAGTCGGTCCGCTGGTTGATACTTGTGGTACTGGTGGTGATGGAGCAGATACTTTCAATATATCTACCGCTGCGGCTATTGTAGCAGCCGGTGCCGGTGTGAAGATCGCTAAGCATGGTAATCGCAGTGTATCAAGTAAATGCGGCAGTGCCGATGTTCTGGAGGCACTGGGTCTTGACCTGAATATAGAAGTAGAAACTGTGGAAATGTCTGTTAATGATATTGGTATTGGTTTTATGTTTGCTCCTAATCATCACAAGGCAATGAAGCATGCAGCACCGGCTCGTAAAGAGCTGGGGGTAAGGTCAATATTCAATATGCTTGGCCCGCTGACCAATCCCGCCGGAGCAGACAGGCAGGTATTGGGTGTATTCAAAGCAGAGCTTACCGAGATGTTTGCCCAGGCGCTAAAGCTGCTGGGAGGTAAGCGGGCATTTGTGGTGCATGGACATGATGGCCTTGATGAAATAAGTGTCTGCGGGCCAACGCGTGTGAGTGAGCTTAATGCCGGTCAGGTTAAAACCTACGACCTTTATCCGGAGCATTATATTGGCGATGTCTATAGTCCTTCAGAGATAAAAGGTGGAGATGTCAGGACAAATGCCTGGATAATAAGCGAGATCTTAGATGGTAAGCCAGGAGCCTGTCGTGATATTGTTGTACTAAATGCCGCCGCTGCGATAGCAGTTGCCGATCTGGCTCCAGACTTGCGTAAAGGTGTGGAGATGGCCTGTGAGTCGATAGATAGCGGCAAGGCCAAAGCTAAGCTGGACCAGTTAGTGAATTATGCTTGAGAAAATAGAGTTGATGAAATATGGCAAATAATTTTTTAGACAATATTCTGGCCTGTAAGAAAATGGAAGTATCAGCCGCTAAAGATGTGTGCGATATTAACAATCTCAGAGCTATGGCTGCAAATAATGTCGGACGAGGTTTCGGTAAGGCATTGTCTGACAGTAGTAAGATAAACATAATTGCAGAGTATAAAAAGGCCTCTCCCAGTAAGGGCGACATTGCCCCTGACTGCAATGTTGTTGCTCAGGCTCAGGCTTATCAGGCTGGCGGTGCCGCTGCTATGTCTGTGTTGACAGAGTCATATTTTTTCAAGGGTTCAGTAAACGATCTTTCTGCCGCTCGTAAGGCTATTGACCTGCCTGTGCTGCGTAAGGATTTTACTATAGATGAATATCAGATAATCGAGTCGGCATTTTTGGGCTGTGATGCCATATTGCTTATAGTTCGTATACTTAGTGATGATCAGTTAGCTGATTTTATTGGTATAGCCCATGAGTTTAATATGGATGCTCTGGTAGAGATATTTGATGAGGCTGATCTGGCTCGTGCCTGCAAGGCAGGGGCGAAGATAGTTGGTATTAATAATAGAGACCTTGCGACCTTTGCTCTGGATAATGATAATGCTGTTCGTTTGTCCAGGGCTGTTGGCAATGACTGTATAGTAGTTGCAGCTAGTGGTGTGAATAATAAAGAAGATGTAATAAAGGCTCATGCTCAGGGTCTTAATAATTTCCTTATTGGCGAAACGCTGATGAGGAGTAATGATCCTGCCGGTTATCTTAGAACAATGCTGGCAGTAAAATAAAAGCCATGCAAATGGCAGAAATGTTTTGGAGATTTTAATGACGAGAAAAGTTCAGGTTAAAATATGTGGAATAACAACAGTAAGACAAGCCGAAGAATGTGTTGAGGCCGGGGCAGATGCCATTGGTCTGGTGTTTTATGGAAAAAGCCCGCGAAATGTTAATATTAAGCAGGCGGTGAAGATATGTTCGGCCATACCTGAACAAGTAGCAAAGATAGCAGTTACCGTAGATATGTCAATATTGGAAATAGCAGAGATAATAAAGGTGTGTAAATTAGATGCCTTACAGTTACATGGTAGTGAAGCACCTGAAGAGGTAGGACGCTATAAGAACTTATACCCTGCTGAGATAATCAAGCATATAAATGGCAATGGCGATGACCTGTTGCGCGAGGCTGCCCGGTACGGGACTACTGTTTTGGTAGAGGCAACGCGTGGTAAATTGCCAGGTGGAAACGGTATAAGCTGGGATTGGTCAGCGGCGGCAGTGTTAGCGGGTAAATATCCGTTCATACTTTCCGGCGGCTTAAATTCCGATAATATATTGCAGGCTATAGAAATGGCTGATCCTGATGCAGTTGATGTCAGTAGCGGCGTGGAAGCATCGCCGGGAATAAAAGATATGGTAAAGGTAAGAGAGTTCATAAGTCGGGCAAAATCGCACGATGCCGGGCGTATTCTGGACCTGTGTTTTTAATGAAGGTTAATTTATGACAGATAAAATAGAACAATTAGCGGCTATGCCAGATGCTCGTGGGCATTTTGGCCAGTTTGGTGGTAAGTATGTAGGCGAGACGCTTATACCAGCAGTAAATGAGCTGGAGAAGGCGTGGAAACATTATATTGCTGACGCTGAATTCCAAAATGAATTTAAATATCTGCTTAAACAATATGTAGGCAGGCCAACATCTCTGTATTTTGCCTCAAATCTGACCAGTAAGCTCGGCGGGGCAAAGATATATCTCAAAAGAGAGGATCTCTGTCATTCTGGAGCCCATAAGATAAATAATACAATTGGTCAATGTCTGCTGGCTAAAAGAATGGGCAAGAAGAAAGTAATTGCCGAAACCGGCGCTGGTCAGCATGGAGTGGCAACTGCGGTGGCTGCTGCTTTGTTGGGGCTGGAATGCAAGGTGTTCATGGGGGCAGAAGATGTCCGCCGTCAGCAGCCTAATGTTCAGCGTATGAAGTTGCTCGGAGCCGAGGTATTCCCGGTAACAGAAGGTACTTCAACGCTGAAAGATGCTATGAACGCAACTATCCGGCATTGGGCCAGTGTGGTTGAAGATACTTTTTATGTCATTGGTACAGTAGCCGGTCCGCATCCATACCCAGCGATGGTGCGTGATTTCCAGAGAGTTATTGGAGATGAGGCCAAGGCTCAGATATTGCAGGCTGAAGGTCGGTTGCCAGACCTGCTGGTCGCCTGTGTGGGCGGCGGCAGTAATGCTATGGGTCTGTTCTATCCCTTCCTGCAAGATGCATCAGTTGCCATGACAGGCGTTGAAGCTGCCGGTAAGGGCGTTGAAACTGGAGAACATGCCGCTACTCTGGGGCATGGCTCAGTGGGCGTGCTGCATGGTAATAAGTCGTACCTGCTGCAAGATGAGTTTGGACAGATACATGAGGCATATTCGATCTCGGCTGGCCTGGATTATCCTGGTGTCGGGCCGGAGCACGCCATATTCAAGGATATGGGTCGGGCGAAGTATGTGTCAATAACTGACGATGAGGCTCTGGCGGCGTTTCAGGTGTTATGCCGGACTGAAGGTATAATACCGGCACTGGAAAGCTCTCACGCTATTGGTGAAGTTATCAGGACGGCTCCGACAATGGCAAAAGACAAGATCATAATTGCCAATCTTTCTGGCCGGGGTGATAAAGATTTGCAGCATGTACTTAATGTGCTGGGGAAATGATAGGGAAAGGAATAAGTAATAATATATAAGTTGATAAGTTAAGGTAATCCGAAATCCCGAACTCGCTTCGGGGCTCCGGTGTCGGCCCTGTGGCCGACGGCTGGTTTAAACGAAGGCGAAGCCTGCTTTAAGAGTTCCGGATTTATCCGGTTATTCAAGCAGTGAGCACAGCGAACACCGCAATATCTTATATCTTATTACTCAAATAAGGAAATTACTATGAATCGTATAACAAATAAATTTATTGAGTTGAAAAAAGCTGGCCGAAAGGCTTTGGTAGCCTATATTACCGCCGGCGACCCAGATTTTGAAATGTCAAAGCAGATATTGATCTCAGCCTGTCGTGCCGGTGTTGATGTGCTGGAGCTGGGTGTGCCTTTTTCTGATCCTACCAGCGATGGCCCGGTAATTCAGCGGGCTTCGGGTCGTGCTATTGCCAATGGCATGAATTTAGGCCGGGTATTAGAGCTGGTCAGGGCTATCCGCTCTGAATCTATTGAGACTCCTATTGTCTTATTCAGTTATTTCAATCCTCTGTTTCGTTACGGTCTCAAACGCTTTGGTGCTGATGCCCTGGCGGCCGGTGCTGATGGTGCTTTGATAGTTGATCTGCCGCCGGAGGAGGCTGGTGAATATACTAGTCAGGTTCCCGCAGAACTGCCGTTGATACATTTGGTAGCGCCTACTACTGATAATGAAAGACTGGGTGACATTGTCAAGACCGCCAGTGGTTTTATCTATCTTATAACCCGCACCGGCGTAACCGGCTCTGGTACACTTGACACTGACCTGATCACCGCCAATGTTAATCGTATCCGCATGCATACCGACAGTCCGGTCTGTTTGGGCTTTGGTGTATCCAATGCTGCCGATGCCCGCACATTACGCGATTTGGCGGATGGGATAATCATTGGCAGTGCTTTCGAAAAAATAATCGAAGAGAACTATCAGGATAATTACAATAAGCTCCCGACATTCCTGGCAGATGCGATTGCTGATGTCACTAAGGAACTGAGGTAGGGGTACTGCTTCTCTTTTTCGAGGTAGAGAGAGCTTAATGTATTCACTATTTTGAAACTTATATGAGTTATAGCCCGGCATTTTATAACTGATAACTGCTTATTGATCTTTGGGAACGCGAGTGGATTTTTTGCTTAATCCGCTCGGCGTTCCCATGAATGTGAATAATGATTTTTTTGTTATTAGTTCTGGCAAGGTCCTATAACATACTATGGTTTCTTATTGAATGATTATTTATTCAATAAGTTGATTTTGTATTAAATTGAGTGAGAAATGGTTTTTTATTTTATTTTTTTTTACTTTTAACTCTTCTTTTTTGTGGAATTTCCATTTTTTTGCCTAAGGTTGATCTGTCTATTGACGATGATGTCTGCTGAGAATCTGTCAAGTGTGAGCGGTGTTGTTCGTTTAGAACCGCTACGGATTTATGAAAGAGGAGGTTGATTGTGATCGTTAATATGAGTTTGAAGAAAAAGTTACTTTCTTGTGGAATTATGATGTCTGTAATTCCGGCTTTAGTCATAGTTGTTTTGGGTTATTATCAGGGCCAGAAAGTATTGAGGGTTGCTCAGGAAGAGGCTAATAAACTTGTAATCTCAGATATTGACCATATAGTAGAATCGTTTTATTCAGCTTGTCAGGCACAGAATGAATTAATTGGTCAGCAGATAGAAAGCTCGTTAAAAGTTGCCGAGGATGTTATGCTCAGAGTTGGTATGGCTAATCTATCTGATGAAATCGAAAATTGGAAAATCATCAATCAATTCACTGGTGATAGTCAGGAGCTATCTATACCCAAATTGTGTCTGGGGCAAACCTTTCTGGGGCGTAACAGTTCGATCAGTGTAGAGTCTCCGGTAGTAGATAAAGTGCAGAGTATGGTTTCTGCTACCTGTACTATCTTTCAGCGGGTTAATGGAAATGATATGCTGCGAGTTTGTACTAATGTTAAAAATGCACAGGGGTGCAGGGCGATTGGTACATATATTCCACACATAAATCCAGATGGACAGGTCAACCCTGTAGTAGATAAATTACTCAAAGGTGAGACTTATACCGGCAGGGCCTTTGTTGTTGATCGCTGGTATCTGACAGCATATAAGCCTGTCCTTAATGATAAAAGTGAACTTATAGGCGCTTTATATGTAGGTATTCCACAGGAGAGTGTAACTGCCATTCGCAAAATAGTTATGGATCTTGTGGTATGTCAGACAGGAAATGCTTTTGTTTTTGACTCAAAGGGTAACTATATAATATCAAAAGGCGGCAGAAGTGATGGAACTAATCTCTGGGATATTCAAGATGATAATGGTAATAAATATCTCCAGGATATGATTAAAAAAGCGGTTGCGGCAAATGGTAAAGTCGAAGGGCACAAATATGTTCACAAAGAAGGTGATGGCCCGGCACGAAGTAAAATTGCCAGAGTTATATATTATAAGCCCTGGGACTGGGTGATTGGGGCTTCTAGTTACGAAGATGAGGTTAATGCCGCGGCTAATAAAATGGTAGAAATAAACGCTGCTGGAAATACTCTATATGGTATAGTTATTATTGTTAGTACTGTCACTTCTGTAATTATTTGGTTGGTTATATCAACAGGGATTACCCGTAAGATAATGACTATAGTTGCATCTCTTTCGGCAGGTGCCAGACAGGTAACTGCTGCTTCCGGCCAGATCAGTTCGGCAGCTCAGGCATTGGCAGATGGTTCTGTAAGGCAGGCTGCAGCTATGGAAGAAACCAGTAGTGCATTGGAAGAAATTGCAAGTGCCAGCAGGATGAATGCTGATAGTGCTTCACAAACAAATAGCCTGGCCCATGAATCTCGCAATTCTGTGGGCAGGGGTATAGAGTCTATGGCAAGAATGAAAAGTGCCATAAGCGAGATACACAGCAGTGCCGATGAAACAGCCAGGATAATTAAGGTGATTGATGAAATAGCCTTTCAAACTAACTTACTTGCATTGAATGCTGCAGTTGAAGCAGCCAGAGCAGGTGAGGCGGGTAAGGGGTTTGCTGTGGTTGCTGAAGAGGTGAGAAATCTGGCGATCAGAAGCGCTGATGCTGCCAGAGGTACTGCTGATCTGATAGACAGGGCGGTAAAAAACTCCCAAAACGGTGTTGAGATATCTCAAGAGGTGGGTTCTATGCTTGAAGAGATAAGCGAACATGTTAATCGTACCAACGAGCTTATAGCTGAGATAGCATCTTCCTCCAAAGAGCAAGCCAGAGGTGTTGATAATATTAACCAATCAGTTGTTGAGGTAGATCGTGTGACGCAGCAGAATGCCTCGAATGCTGAAGAGTCAGCGAGTGCTTCAGAAGAGCTTAATAGTCAGGCAGAATCTCTTAATAGTCTGGTTTCGGATTTGGTGGAACTGGTTGAAGGCAAAAAATGATATTAGTTGCTGCAGTTCAAGTCTGCAATCCAGTATTGCTCTGCAAAATTATAATAATGACATTAAAGACAATAGCTGTAAATAGTCAAGGTATGTGATTGTTTTAATATCGCACCCATTGCAGGCACAGGCCGTTGGCGGGGGCGCGATTGCCGGAAGCGGCTCTTTGTTGGGCCGCGAGTATGCCGGGTATGCAGTCTGCCGGGCGGCGTCCCTGTCCTATGTCCAGTAATAATCCTACGATATTTCGTACCATATTGTGCAGGAAACCGGTGCCTTCTACATCGAAATAGATATAGTGGTTCTTGCGGTATATGTCGCAGCGTAAAACTGTGCGAACTGTGTCTTTTTTGTCGCAAAGTGAGCTGGCCAGTGATCGGAAATCGTGTGTGCCGATCAGATCGGGTGCTGCTTTTAGCATGAGGTCGAGGTCAACTCTGGCTGGCAGATAGAATGCACGACGCTGACAATCAGGGAATCTACGCAAGTGATTGTAAACGCTATAGCGATATAGCTTGCTGATAGCAGAACCGCAAGCATCAAAATTATCTGGCACTTCCTGAGAGCTAAGCAGGAAAATGTCCTGCCTGCCGGGCTTGAGGCGAGATAGCTCGGCATTAACTACCATAGCCAGTTTGTGGGCTGGTATTATGCCGTTATAGAAAAAGTTTGCCACCTGGCCCTGAGCATGCACCCCGGCATCAGTTCGTCCGGAAGCCTGCAATAAAACCGGGTGTCTGGCAACCCCTGAGATGACTTCTTCTAATACCTGCTGAATAGTTGGCAAGTCCTTGCCATCTTGTCGTTGCCAGCCATGATAGTCTGTGCCATCATAACTTATTATCAATTTTACATTTCGCCTTATTACTTCTGTCATGCCTTTATTATAAGTAATTAATTTTACCCTTACAACCTTTATGGCATAGGACTCAGCTACACAGTAGAGAATTATTACGCCTGATGATTTCTGGCTTTGCCAGGGGCGGTTTGTATGTTTCTAAGAGCCTCTCCACCGCGGAGCACTAATTGTCCAATCTTAACAGAGCTCTATGTCAAACCTAAATACTATTTGTCAAATCTTAAGGTGGTTTTATCTTTCATTGTTTGCAGTGGCAAGTTATACTATTGTTTAGTAAATAATAGCTTTTGACCCGCTAAAATGGGGTTGTATAGTATAATTGTAACATTATTGCATGTGAAATACCTATGAGTTTTGTCTGGAATGTATTGTGCGTCACAATCTCACAGAGGGCTTTGCGGCTTGATTTATTACACTGTGACAGGGTATTTACTGAACAATAATAACTTAACTTAAGAGACTGGAGTAAATTATGTTAAAGAAGATCTTTGTTACTGTCCAATTACTGGCTTTAGCAGTTTTGGCTGGCTGTAGTGATGATGGCTCAGCGGTTAAGGCTGATAAGGCTGTTGCCCCCGTTGATGTTGACCTGGTGCAGCATGTTGACCCATATATTGGTACTGGCGGGCATGGCCACACTTTCCTGGGGGCATCGGTTCCTTTGGGTGCAATTCAGGTAGGCCCGAATAATATTCATAAAGGCTGGGACTGGTGTTCAGGATATCATTATTCTGATACGATCACTATAGGCTTTTCACACCTGCATCTCAGTGGTACAGGCTGTGCAGACCTGGGCGATATTCTGGTTATGCCAACTACCGGAGAGCTCAAGATAAATACCGGCAGTGATCAGGACCCGGAATCTGGCTACGCATCAAAATACAGTCATGACAACGAGACCGTCAATCCGGAATATTATAGTGTTGTTCTTGATAGATATAATACAAAAGTTGAGTTGACTGCAACAGAGAGAGTGGCATTGCACCGATACAGCTTCCCTGCTGATACTGCCGGCAGGGTATTATTTAATCTTATAACTGGTAATTGTGACAGTGTTAAAGAGACTCATTTTACGAAGATCGATGATACCACATACGGCGGTTACCGTTTCTCTTCTGGCTGGGCATCAGATCAGCGAGTGTTTTTTGCTGTCAGACTACAAACCGCGGCTGAGTCTGTTGCTATTTATGATGGCAAGAACCTGCTTGAAGGGGACTCTGGTAAGTCGGCGGCTATTACTGGTGTAATCAATTTTGTCAAAGCCGATAAGCCGGTGATGGTTAAAGTTGCCTTGTCGCCGGTGAGTGTGGAAAATGCTGTTGCTAATATTGAGGCCGAAATGCCGGACTGGGATTTTGAGGCGATCAGAGCTAAGGCCAGGGCCAGTTGGAATAAGGAGCTCAATAAATTCCAGGTTAAGGCTGATCCTAAGACCACTAAGATATTTTATACTGCACTGTATCATTCAATGATCGCCCCGGTTCTGTTCAATGACAGTAATGGTGATTATCGCGGTACAGATAAAAAGGTATATACTAATCCCGGGTTCCAGAATTACAGTATTTTCTCACTCTGGGACACATATCGCACTCAGCATCCGCTACTGACTATTTATCAGCCAGAGCGTATAAATGACATGGTAAAATCTATGCTGGCTATTTATCAGCAGCAGGGCATATTGCCCATTTGGCATCTGTTGGGCAATGAAACTGGTACTATGGTTGGTTATCACGCCGTGCCGGTAATTGTTGATGCTTATTTCAAAGGATTCCGCGACTATGATGTTGAACTGGCATATAAGGCGATCAAAGATTCTGCTATGAATGACCGTCAAGGTGTAAAGTATCTCAAAGAGATGGGGTATATACCTGGTGATAAGGAGAATGAGGCTGTGGCCAAGAGTCTGGAATATGCTATTGATGATCATTGTATAGCTCTTATGGCCAAAGACCTGGGCAAGATGGAAGATTATGAATATTTCCTGAATCGCTCAAAGGTTTATGCTCAGTATTTTGATAAAGATACTTTGTTTATGCGTGGTAAAATGGCAGATGGCTCATGGCGTGACCCGTTTGACCCGATCTCTTCCCAGCATCGCAGTGATGATTATTGCGAGGGAAATGCCTGGCAATATACCTGGCTGGTGCCGCATGATCCTTATGGTCTGGTAGAACTTTTTGGTTCTGAAGAGGCATATATTAAAAAGCTGGATACTCTTTTTAATATGAGTTCAGACCTCGGTGAAGGAGCATCTTCTGATATATCAGGTCTGATCGGCCAGTATGCCCATGGAAATGAGCCTAGTCATCATACGATTTATATGTATGCCTTTGTTGGCCAGCAGTGGAAGTCTGCCCAACGGGTTCGTCAGGTGCTTGATACTCTGTATCATGACCAGCCTGATGGTCTTAGCGGTAATGAAGACTGCGGCCAGATGTCGGCCTGGTACATTATGTCGGCTATGGGTTTTTACCCCGTTCACCCGGCTAAAGGGGTTTATGTCTTAGGCAGTCCGGCTTTAGATGAAGTTACTGTTAAGCAGCCCAATGGTAAAAACTTTACTGTTGTCGCTCATAATAACAGTAAGGAAAATATTTATATTCAGTCGGTTAAGTACAATGGTGAGCCTTATACAAGATCTTATATCACTCATGATATGATCACTTCAGGCGGTAAGCTGGAAATTGAAATGGGAGCTACTCCCAATCAGCAGTTTGGTGCAGATATGACTGACAGACCGGCCAGATAATATTATTTTGTGATAATTATCGTTAAAAAAACAACAGCCCGTTAAGGAGCATTTTTATTGCTTGCTTAACGGGCTGCTCTGTTTTAAATTGTTTGTAACTACGAAAGGTTACAATTGTTATTTGTTTAGCTTACATGCCAGGGGTAGGATCTGCACCCTGCCAGTTAGCCGGGTCATCAGCATAAATTGCTTTGCCGGTTCTGATCAGTGCTCTGCCTGTTCCACTTGCATTGGTCGGCCAGGGGCTGTCAATCGAATACTCGATCTTTTCGAGTGGAATATAATAGCGTTCTTGGCCATATTCCTGATCGCCGGGTATTTGCAACTGGATATCTTCACCTTCATTACTGAGTTTGCCGCTGTATGGGCCAAATACCCTGGTACCAGCCGGTACCAGCCCGGCATAAGTTGCGGCAAAGGTTGATGGCACTCGAGCCACGATTATGTATTCATAAGGTGCTATTATCACACCTGAACTGAATTCGAAACCAATGCCGTTAATTCGCCAGGGCAATTGTTCTGTAACTACCTGGCCGGCTATAGTTTCGGTTGAAACTTCTGTCATCAGGGTTATGGCATTGTCGCTGCGATTGTATAACTCAATGTATTCACTGTCTGTACCCTGTTCCGGGTCATACATGATCTCGGTTATTACCAACTCTGGTATCATTGGCCCACTATTTGCTGCCAGTGGGGTAGCTGTTGCCATGCGAACAAAATCATAACCGCTGCTGAGAGATGATTTTTCATAACGGCCAAAACTTACACCGGTTTCTGATGCATCAAACTTTTGTTGTGTCTGATAGTAACCGGTAACTTCACCATTCTGGCCAGAGTAAAGATAAACTGTCTCGCCAGCTTCGCTGAGTCCAAATCTTTTTTCTTCAGGTTGTGAACTGCTGCCAAATGAGCTGTCCTGAGAGAAAAGCATATAGCCTTTAGCGGCAATTATGGTATTGTCTGGTATCTGATATTTTGTTATATCTGCCAGACTGTCGTTTTTATCAGAAAGATACCAGCCGCCAATATTTATATTCTGGCTGGTAGTGTTATACAACTCTATCCAGTCAGGTTGACCGGCATGAGAGTGGGCCAGTATTTCATTGATCACAATACTGCCAGCAGTCAAACCCTGTTCAGCAAGGCCAGGTGAACCGCCGCTGAAAGTACTGGCTCGCCAGGCAGCTTTGGTAGAATATGAAACTGGCTCTCCGGTTAATGTCCCGGCATAAACCAGCGAGAAGCCCTCGCCGTCAGTTATGTCATACCACTTGTCATCATATTCAAAATCCAGAACTGAACTGTGAGTATGGTCTTCCAGTTTGATGATCTCGCCGCCATTGGAAAGATTACCCTCATAACCTTCCAATAACTGAATACCACTGGCTATCGAGTAGCGGGAGGCAAATGCAGAGGCATTTTTTACCAGTAAGATATATTCTCCGCCTGCCAGTTGTGTGCCAGCCGGGAAGGTATATGATATGCCTTTTGTAAAGGCGACATTATCCAGTGAAAGTGTGTTTGTTCCTGTATTAACCAGCTCAATATATTCAAAATCTGAGCTTTCATAAGCCGGGTCGGTCGAGTCCAGTGGATGATACATTATCTCGCTTATCCGCAGATACTGCTGGGTGTCACTGGGGCTGCCGGTATATGTCTGGTTAGCGGCTATATTGCCCTGCAGGTCAGTTATGGTTATGGTCTCGCCCCAGCTTGACAGATGACCGCTGAAATTGCCCTGCACGAACAGGTGTTCGCCGCCTTTAGGAGAATCAGACCTGTTTCTGAAGGCCAGAGCATTTGGGGTTATATACATTTTCCCATTTGCTGGTATTACTGTTCCGCCCGGGAAGGTGTGGTCAATACCGCCAGAAACCTGCCAGCCGCTAATGTCAGCGGCAAAGCTGTTGGGGTTGAGTATCTCTATATATTCCTCATCCTGGTTCCAGGAGGTCGGGTTATACTCTATTGCCCCTATTTGCAGTGTTAACACTTCCGGCTGGGCATCTGGTATATTAGCCGGGTCATCAGGCCAGGTCGTATCATGCAGATGATTAACATACAAATGGGTACGCCGAACTGGTAGATACGAGTTTTTGAGTAAGTTGACGCTTGCCTGATATACAGGTGTATATAATTCTGGTGTCAATAAAGCCACCAGTTCATCTACCTGCTTTTCTTGCAGCAATTCTGCTGTTGGCGTTCCAGGGGCCTGCAGGTGTGTGTCCATGAGTGTACGCAGGCGTCTGACATACATCTCTCTTGCGGTTGGATCAGCATAGATCGCATCAAAGAGCCTGTTCCACTGATAGTCAGTTTTTTGATGCCGCTTACTGCCGTAGAATGGGTGGCTGGGTGACCTGCTCAGATCATCGGGCCAATCCTGGTCAGCGATGATGCCGGCTATGCCATGGTTGATACCATAGGTAAGGTCCTTGTCCCACGGAATGAACATCCACTCACCAGTGTTCTCTGTGTCGCGGTAAAGGAAGTAATTTTTATGGGTATGGTCATTTTCGTGTACCAGTGTGCAGGCAGCCAGATATGATATTACCGCCGGTACATTTACATTGTCAAACAGGAAAACATTGCGGTTGGGGTTGCCTGGGCATATACCCTCTCTTAATACCGCTATGTCACTGTTATCTTCGTAGAGCCTGGTGATTTTACGCAGAGGCTGTTCATCTCTCTTATAATCTTGAAGACCTTGTGTGTCCGGGTCATCATCATAGCTCAGGTCACTATATACCTTATAGAATGATCCACGGTCGTCCAGTCCTGCGCGCCTCAGTAGATGGCGGTCAGGCTGTTCGATGAATATGCGAACACCAAGATAGCTGTTGTTCTGGATCACATGAACTGGGAATACCTTACTGCATGCCACGCCGGCTTGCTCGTAGATCGGGAATGAAAGTAACGGCCGCAAATAGGTTGGGTCATTACCGTTAGTGTTTAGGTTTATCTCGTCAACCCGTTCATAAGCCGGGTCAAAACGGAAGTGGTAACCATCATTGAACTGTATCTTATTGCCGCTGGTGGTATTACCGCCGCGATGGCGAATAAAGACATTGTCATAAAACTCACCCAGATAATATACTGAACATCTGGTGCCAGTGTCGGTGTTAGAGGCATAAACATCTTGTACGAAATACTGCAATACATTAATGTTGGTGTTTATGGATGGGTCATTTATTATTGTGCCGTAATAGCGAGGAGAGTTTTCAGACAACAGATACTGTGGTACGCGGGTTATTGCTCCTTGTGTGTCTGTAGCCTCAACGGACCAGCGGACCATGTCACCAGCGTCATAAGCACTGGCAGGTATTATGGCTGTATATATGCCATCGCCTGCTGTCTGATCTGCCCCCTGTCCATCATCTGACATTGTTACAGTTGATTCAGAGCTGAAGCCAATCAGGTAATTCATTGTGACTGTACTGACAGGCATATCAGTAGCGGTTACCTTTGCTGTTATGGTAAGGTTCACATTTTCGTTTATAGGCTCTGGGTTTTCTGTTACTTCCAGAACTTGCGGGCCAAGTTCCATCTGGCCTGTAGTGTTTTTTACGCCCGGAGTAGCAGTCTGAAAATAAGCATCAATTGAACTTACTATAGAGACTGCATGATCCTGCATTGCAGTTAACTGGGGCATACAGAGAAAGTCTGAACTATCGATCTTGTCGTTGAGACCATGTATCGCTAAAACATTATCTCCGACTTGCAGGTATTCCAGGGTTTCCTGATTCAGATAAAAGTCCTGGTAAACTATTGCATTGCCATCGGGCTGGTTGACGCTGGCCTTACTATTCCAGGTCAATGGTGTTGGGGTGTTGGCAGATTGAGCGACAGGCATGCCATTGATATAAGCAACAAAGCCATCATCGTACTTAACCGACAGGGTCATGCTGTTCAAGCCGGATAAGTCGTCGATAGTAAATGGTACGCGAATATAAACGGAACAGTTACTGTTGTGCATTGCACCAACATTAAGGCCCATTAATGGCCTGTAGTCATAGGTTCCCGGCGAGCGTTCGTATGCTATGCCGGTTGTACCGCTAAGCCAGTTAGTGGGGCTGAATTGAGATTGTGTCCAGCTCAGACCTAGAGAGTCATCGGTTGGTATGTATGCTAAGGCTTGAGCACCAGGAGCTACAAGAGTTATTTCCTCAGTTGGTTTTACATAAGGACTGGCCATACCATAGGAAATGTCCCCGAACTGGGTTGGGTAATTATATTTGTGTACGATAGTTTTGCCATCAGGTTTCACCAGAGCCAGAAAGCCAGGGTCTGATGATATGTTGAAATTAGTGTGCAGGTTTTCGCCCGGCACTCTGCGATTCTTGCCGGATGCGAATATGATGCAGAATTCCTCTGGAGCCAGAGTTAAAGCTGGTATTTCCCATTCTTTCAGATCAGCTGCATCTGAGGTCAGATACCAGCCTTCCAGGTTAATAGTCTCATCTGAGACATTGCATAATTCCAGCCAATCAGATGAATCATTGTCTTCATCGACTATTTCATTGGCTGCCAGCGGGTACTTGGCAGTGTTAATTGCCAGAAATTCACTAATAACGATCTCTGGTCCTTGTTTGGCCCAATTGCCAGCTAAAACAGCAAAATCAGTCAGGCTTATGCCATTGGCCTGTCTGTCAGGGTTTGGGGTTGTTATCAGAGAGTTAAGCCAGTTGTCTGCAATTACCTCCAGATCTTCCATGTTGATCTGGCAGTCATTATTGACATCTCCTTCAGGGCATAGAGAATCGGTTATTATTATGGTTGTTGTGTCATAGGCACTGCCGTTTACTGTTGTTGCTGACAATGATAATAAATACTTACCTGCAACTGACGGGAAGGTGATTGTGGGTGTTAAAGTGTATCTATCCGGAGAAAAGGCAAGATCTGTAATATCTATACCTGCTGGCGCACCTGTTATTTGCCATTCCAGATCAGGGTTCTCGCCATAACTCACGATAGTGGCATCCATTGTTAATTCAGGGTCATCGATATGTATAATTGTGCTACTTCCGGCTTCCACAATTGGCGGTAAGCCGTCTGTGCTTGTACCCAGAAGCTCGATCTCGGCAATTTGAACTGAACCTGGATTTGATGTTCTGGTGGCGGGGAACATTACCATATAATGGTCATAATCGAAACTGTTATCGAACAATATCGGCTGGGTTTTTGTATAGCGAGGCATTGGTGTTGCCTGAGCCATTTCGGTTATAGGACCACTGTAGATCAGGCTGTATGTGCCATCAATGCCATCATTTGAGCCGTATAACTCAAAACTTATCGGATCTCGATCGTCACGGTCATTAGCTGTCGTAAATGTCATTCCAATAACAATCATGTCTGTAGGCTGTGGCGTAACTTTAAGGCCAGTTGACTCTCCCTCGCTTTTGAAATGGAGATACTTGGTATTGCTGTCATTGTCGATAGCAAAATTTGGTGCCTCTTTCTCCGGCCATTCACCAATACCATCAGGTACGCCAACTACGGTGTCACCCGGAGCAGTGATATCATAATCTGCCTTTAGCCACGCAGGTGATGCGAATATCATGCCGGTAAATAGTAAAGGTGTTAAGATAGAACGATAATTCATGCATAGTGAGAACATAGCAGCCCCTCAAATGAATAATAAATATTATAAATGCTATTATTGTGAAATAAAAAGGCAAAACTCTCCTCCTCAGGCATTTACAGAAATGCCTGAAATGTTGCTCTGTGCATATGTTTACACAGTTCCGCAACAATGAAAAGGGCAAATTGTTACCCTATATAGCATAATAGCATTAATCGGTGAAAAGTGGCTTTGAATTATCTTATTTTTAATACTTAAATTATAATTTTTCTGACATTATTGCACTAATGTAACATCGATTGCGTGGTCTTTGTTTTGTTGTTCTATTTGTGCTATTATTGTTGTGGTCAGTATTTTGCATATTCCGCTATATGGATAATAATTATGAGTGTAATTTTACTTTCTTTGTGAAATGCAATGAGTCTATTTGTGCTTTCTTGTTGAGATAAAGAGATTGTTACCTGATTGTTTTTTCGGTTAAAGTAAATGAAAAAAACAGCAATACCAAGGGCGAATATTATGTACTCAAAGATCGGTTTTTCTTTTGGGTAATATGTTCAAGTAACTGCACTTGCAATAGCAAGCTTCGCCCGCCGAGTGTAAAAGCAGAGTTGTCATGTAGGAAATCAGGTAGTATATTTGTTTTAAGTTCCAAATAATACTTCTTGACATTGTTCCAGTTGATAACTAGAATCGCTTTCTGACGATCGAGTTCAAGGGAAAGCCGTGTAAATCGGCTGCGGACGCGCCGCTGTGACCGTTGACGAGTCGCCCACAGGAAGCCACTGGCAGGATATGCCGGGAAGGCCGGGTGATGAGGGTGAGACGGGAGCCAGAATACCTTAACTGGATTATACCTGGAAGCCTTCGCGAGTAAATCGGCACCCGGCGTTAGTGATATATAATTACTTTACGCATTATACCCGTGTCGATCTTGAGGCATGGGTTTTTTTGTGCGCATCTGGCTCACAGAACACTCTGCTTTAACTGGGTTGGGATTTCAGGAGACATAAAAATAAACAATGGGCCTTGACCGTTTAAAGCCAAAGCCCGGCATGGAAGTCCGCTAAAACTTATCATGCGAGTATGAGTTTAATTGAATTTACTTTTCAGTTCAAACCTATTTCGCAATGGCTGGCACTTCTGGTCTTTCAAACGGTAACCAAGACCCACGCGGAGATTCCCCGCGCAGATGAAGCAGAAGGGGGCATAACAAAATTTAAATTGTAACTGAAATCGTAATCGGGCTAAGATCAGCCCGGAATTTAGACCAACAATTAAACAGGAGAGAAAGCTATGAAGAAATTTATCAGTTTGATACTTATTGCATGTTCAGCATGTGTTTATGCTGATTCGAACTATGTTAACTTACAAAACCAAAACTTATCTGCCAGAGACTTTGAGGGCACAATGATCGAGGGTGGTTTTAGTGTGAATAATGGCCAGGTCCACTGGTGGAATGCGCCTGGCTCATGGATGGCTACAGGTGGTTATCATGTACTGGACACAACAACTGGTGTTGTCTCTGATATGGGGCAGCCCGATTCGGTATTGACCAATGGTTTTGGCGATCCCTTTGGTGTTTATGATGAACAGAATAACTGTTTTTATGCCGCAACCTATTATGGTGCCGGTGATTCGTATTTGTATAAATATGATGACAATAACCTGACCTGGTCAAGTCTGGGTTCTGCGGTAAACCTCTATGGTGGTGCGGTGAGCAGTGGCAATCTGTATGTATCAGGTCTGATCCAGCCCTGGTCTGGTGGCTATGATGATACCTACATTTCACTATATGACCTCACTGGCAGCGGCAATCATGATGTCATTATTGGCGTTGGCGGGGCTTCAGCCCATGTTGCAGTAAGCGATATGGGTGATGTATATTACGCGACATACGAACCAACCGGAACAGCAGCTCTTTATCGCTGGACGGCGGCTGATGTAGCCGGTGTGATAAATGATATTGCTGCTGGAGAGACAGACACATATCTGTCACTGTCAGATGGGCAAAAACTAAGCAATCTGGCCGGTGGTGCCAATGGAATTACCGTTGACGGTGCCGGGCATGTTTTTGTCTCATACAATAGCATGGATAGTAGTACACCGTCTGCCCTGTGTATGTGGAATGGGATATCTGGCGAGGGCCTGAATTATGACATTCTGGCAACTGCCGGTGATTATGGCAACTGGTTTGGCCCGCTGGCCATAGATGGCGACTTCCTCAAGGGAGATAGTCTCTATGGTTCATTTGGCTTTGGTGCCTCGATAACAGAAATAACCTATGTTCCCGAACCGGCAACCATGCTTTCGCTGGCTGTGGGCAGTATGATACTTTATCGTCGGAGAAAAGCCTGAATTGAGTAATAGTCAGGCAGGGCTTGGGCTCTGCCTGGCTGATTATATAAACAAAAAATGGAGTTATTATGAAAATATCTTATGATTCAGGCAGAATTGTTCTGCTGTTAGCATTGCTTGTTTCTGTTTCACAGGGCTATAATGGTCAGGAGTCAAATGATTATGCCGGGCCGTATTCCTCGGCTATGGATAACCGGAACCCCAAAGCCGCTGATGCCGGGATAGCAGGTTTTATCGGCCCGGCAGGTCGCGGCATCTGTCTGCCGGGTGCTAATGATGAGAATCCATCTGGCAATAACTATGATGACAATTTTGTTAACCCGGTCTTTTGCCAATGGGCCTCCGCTTATGCTGATTATATTCCTGCTCCGGCGGCTGATAAAAGATTTATCGGTAATGAAAAATATACTCCTACTGGCGGAGTGCCCGCCATATGGCGCACGCCACAGGAGGCAATTGGGGCCGTTACCGGTGATAATTTCCATGTCTGCGTACTGGGTGACCTGTCCGCCTCGCAAATGGCTATACTTGACCCGGCTAACAGTAATTATGCGGTTAATGCCGCACTAGAACCAAATAACCCCTATAAAATCCAGCCCGGCCAGATTACGCTCTCATTCTCAACTCCAATACAAAACGGTCCTGGCCCGGATTTTGCCGTTTTTGAAAACGGCTTTATCTCTGCCGGCGGTGCCGGTGTGGCAGGCTGCATATTTGCTGAGCTGGCTTTCGTTGAGGTATCCACCGATGGCGTAATTTTCGCCCGGTTTCCCACAGTGTCATTAACCGAGCCAGTTGCGGCCAATGGCGGAACAGGGCCTTATGGCACAATAGACCCATCCAATGTCTATAATCTCGCCGGTAAGCATGTTAACGCCTACGAAAGCTCATGGGGTACGCCGTTCAATCTCAGCGACCTTAAAGCACACACCGCTGTTACCAGCGGAACTGTTGATCTGAATAATATTAGCTATGTTAAGATCATTGACATACCCGGCAATGGCTTTTTCCAGGACTCTGCCGTCGATCTGATCGACCCCAACACTATAGACCCGGCTACAGGCACAGGTGGTGTACCCTATAGCCAAAAGCACGGCATACACGATGCCTGGGTGACCTGGGGCAGTGGCGGACACGACCTGGAGGCTATCGGGGCTATTGAGCAGATATATGGCGATGCTAATTCTGATGGCAGCGTTGACCTGACCGACTTTATAAGGCTGGCAAATAACTGGCAAAGTTATGGCAACTGGCCACAAGGCGATTTTGACGAAAATAAATTTATTGATATCAATGATCTTATTCTATTGGCAGAAGAATGGCTACATAAGGAATGATTATTTTGAAAACCAATAAAGCATTTACCCTGATCGAGTTACTGGTAGTTATCGCTATTATCGCCATTTTATTGAGCATTTTACTGCCCGCCCTGAATAAAGCCCGGCAGCAGGCCAGAAAAGTTGTTTGTGCTTCCAATATTCGCCAGTTACATCTGGCTAATACCCAATATGCTCATGACAATGCCGGATATTATGTTCTGGCATCTGAAGATATCTGGGGTAAGAACCTCAAACGCTGGCATGGCACCCGTATCAGTGTTAATAAGCCTTTCGACCCTGCAGTTGGCCCGTTGGCAGATTATCTTCAAGGTGGCGAGATAAAACGCTGCCCGGCATTCCCGCAAGATAAATACTACGAGCAGGCCGGGCAGACAAATGGTAATTTCGAGGCCGGTTGCGGCGGCTACGGCTATAACGACCAGTATATCGGCGGTCGCAGTGATATTTATGATGCCGGAGAAGATGCCAGACATTCCGCCTCCGATACCTCAGTTAAGCATACACATTCAACGGTTATGTTCACTGATACCGCCTTTCGCCAGACTCTCAGCGACGGAAATCGTGCATACATCGAGTATTCCTTCGCTCATCCGCCATTCTGGCATTGGTATATCGTTATGACCGAAAATCTGAAATACGATTACAGTGAATATGGTGGTCGGCCCAACCCGGTAATTCATTTTCGGCATGGTATATTCGCTAATGTAGCCTGGGTTGATGGGCATGTAACCTCAGAAACATTGAATCTTACCGCTCCTTATATCTCTCATGCCATAATGAAAGAGGAGCAGGCCGCAAAAATGGCCTTAGGTTGGTTTGGGCCGGACGATAATTCACTATTTGATCTTAAGTAGAGATCTTATTTGTATAATTTCGCTATTTGGTCTGTTTTTTGGCTAATGACTTTCCCCAGTTGTCCAGAGCTTGGGTCCAGTGTTCGTTTGTCTCGCCGGGCTTGCCGGCAATAGAATAGCCGTGACCGCCGGTATTGAAAATGTGCAGTTCGGCTTCGACTTTATTGGCGATAAGCGCCTGATAGTACATAATCGAATTAGCCACAGGCACAGCGCCATCGTCACTGCTATGCACCATAAAAGTCGGTGGTGTATCAGAGGTCACCTGTTTTTCGCAGGAGTATTTTTCGATGAGTGTCTCATCCGGGTTATCGCCCAGCAGGTTCTTACGGCTACCGCCGTGCGTTTTTTCGCCCATAGTTATAACCGGGTATATTAATATGGAATAGTCAGGCCGGGCAGATATATTCTTGTCATCATCCAGTTCGTAAACCTTTTCATTGTATAGAGTTGAGGCACTTGCCGCCAGATGTCCGCCCGCGGAATAGCCCATAATACCGATCCGGTTGGGGTTTATGCCATACTTTGCTGCATCCCGGCGTACCAGTCTGACAGCTCGCTGCACATCGGCCAGTGGTGCCGGGGCAAGGTACGGGGCATGACGATACTTCAGGACAAATACATGTACCCCTCTGGCTGTGAGATAATCTGCGGTATTCATACCCTCGTGAACGAAGGCGTTTATACCGTAGCCACCGCCCGGGCAGACGATAACGCAGGCATCAGATACCTGCTGACCTTGTGCCGGGCAATAGTACATGGCCGGCACAGAGACATATTGCACATGCCCCCGCTGGTTGATCACTTCTGCAGGTGGATTATCTATCGCCAATGGCATTTTCCCTTCCGGCCAGAGCGTGATACATTCTTTATCTGCCGCAGCGAATTGGTATTTTGTCTGTTCCTGTCCCAGGCAGAAAGAAAATGCGGAAATAAGCAAAATGGCAATAAATAATAATTTCATGGTTTATATTCCTTATTTGTATTGTTTGAGCCAGTTGGTCAGAGTAATATTCCAGTTTTTCACGGTCAGGCCCTCACAGCCCTCCAGACAATCGATCCCAAAGCCGTGTGGGCCTTTATTGTAGATATGAAATTCGGCATTGATCTTATGCTCAACCAGAGCCTGATAATACATGATCCCGTTGGCGACCGGCACGATCGAATCGTCAGAGGTAAATACCATAAAGGTTGGCGGGGTCTGGTCGGTTATTCGTGCCTGACAACTGTACTGTTTGACCAGTTCTTCGCTTGGCTTGCTACCCAGCAGGTTATTTTTCGAGCCTGGATTGGTTTCCGGTCCCATTGTTATTACCGGATAGGCCAGAATAGAGAAATTCGGACGGGCAGAGATTTCCTTATCGTCTGCCAGTTCGTAAACCTTATCGTCGAACATAGTGGAGGCTGACGCTGCCAGATGGCCACCGGCAGAGAATCCCATAATTCCTATTTTGTCTGGATTTATGCCGTACTTATCGGCATCTTTGCGTACCATTCGGATCGCACGCTGTACATCTGCCAGCGGTGCAGGCTGCTTGTACTGTTTGAGCCGATATTTCAGGACAAAGGCGTTCATACCCTGCTTATTGAAATATTCGGCGACATGGAACCCTTCTTTTTCTATCACCAGACACTCATAAGCACCGCCCGGACAGATGATCACGGTTGCGTCACTGGTCTTTTCTGCTGCCGGGCAGAAATACAGGGCCGGCACAGATACCTCGGTAATAACTTGCCCGTTACCAGTATTTTCGGTAAAGTCAACCGGTACAGAGCAGGGCATCTCACCGGCAGGCCACAGCTCGATCACTTGCCAGTCAGTATCAGCCGCCAGAGCATTTATGCCCGGCAAAGTGAGAAGAAGGGTAAATAGTGATCGAAAAAGTGATGATTTGGTCATTATGAAAGGTCCTTTGTACGCTTGGATATAACTTATCAGGGAAATACTGCTAACTATAGTATCTTTTTGAATTCTATCTGTTTGTTTTCAGCTCTTTTTCAGGCTGTTTTGATATGATTCCCAGGCAGAAGGGAACGGTTTTAACGCCCGCTGGAAGATGCCCAGACAGTATGCGATAGCCAGTCCATAGTTGGTTACAGGCACGCCTGCCTGCTGACAGAGCATGGTCCGGCTTAATACCTCACGCCGGTTGAACATACAGCCGCCGCAATGGATCATCAGCTTGTATTGGCTTAAGTCTGATGGGAAATTATGTCCTTGAATTACATCTGTATGCAGGTCACCGCCGACATATTGCCTCAGCCAGCGGGGTATCTTAACTCTTCCTATGTCTTCACAGCTGGGGTGATGTGAACAGGCTTCAGCGATCAATACCTTGTCGCCAGGCTTTAGGGCATCTATTTTTGTTGCTCCTATCACAAACTGGTCCAGATCACCTTTATAACGGGCAAAAAGTATTGAAAATGAGGTCATAAGTATGTTCGGTGGAGTATCGGCATCTACTTTCAGGAATGCCTGACTGTCTGTAACTACCAAGGCCGGCGGGGTCTTGAGACGGTCAAGGCAATCACGCAGTTCCCGCTCTTTAACTACCATGCAATACGAGTCATTGTCCAGCAGATCTCTTATGCAATTAACTTGCGGTAATATTAACCTGCCTTTGGGGGCCTCTTTATCGATCGGGACAACCAGAACCGCCAGCTCGCCCGGCGGAACAAGATCAGCCAGTATTGTTGGTGTGTTGAGGAAGTCGTCCGGTGTTTTCTTCACTAAAAGCTGTCGAAGTTGGTCTATTCCCTCGTTGCTCAGGGCTGAAGCTGTAACATAGTCTATTTTTTGGGTGGTAAGTCTGTCGATAGTATCTTGTGGGGGCGATTGCAGGTCTGTTTTATTCAATACGGCAATAACCGGTATATTAAAAGCACGCAATTCATCGGTCAGGCCCTGTTCGTATTTGTCCCATACACCATCTGTAACAATTACCGCCAGCTCAGTCCGCCGGAAAATACCACGCGTCTTTTCCACCCGTAACTCACCTAATGCTCCCACATCATCTACGCCGGCAGTATCAATGAATACTACTGGCCCAATGGGCAGTAATTCCATTGGCTTTTCGATCGGGTCGGTGGTTGTTCCTGCTACATCTGATACTATTGATACTGACTGGCGAACTATGGCATTCAAAAGTGAACTTTTACCTACATTTCTTCTGCCAAATAAACCTATATGTAGTCTCATACCTTTGGGTGTGCTCTGTATTGTCATGTTGTAATCGCTTTTTATTTAAGTGTTTATGTGTATTTTTAGTGTAAGCAATGCCTGCTTATTACCTATGAATATAAACATCATTAACAGTGATTGTCAAACTATTAAAGTAAGATCCCGACTTTGATATTGTTGCGATAATAAAAAAAATAACGGGCAGCCTTGTATAAGCAGCCCGTTATTATTTCGTCTGACACCACGGAAGCAGTGGGTTTCCTTTCCGGTGGTGCCAACCATTCGTCTCAAGACAATATTACTTCTTAGCAACAGCTTTCTTTGCTGCTGGTTTCTTAGCAACAGCCTTTTTGACTGCTGGCTTCTTAGCAACAGCTTTCTTAACTGCTGGCTTCTTAGCAACAGCCTTCTTGACTGCTGGTTTCTTAGCAACAGCTTTCTTAACTGCTGGCTTCTTAGCAACAGCCTTCTTGACTGCTGGCTTCTTAGCAACAGCCTTCTTAGCAACAGCCTTCTTAGCAACTGGTTTCTTAGCAACAGCTTTCTTAGCTGCGGGTTTCTTAGCAACCGCTTTCTTAACTACTTTTTTTGCGACTTTTTTAGCCATCGTGTTACCTCCTTCCGGCAACGGAATTTTATCTTAGAAAAACAACTATTTATACCCACTATTAACTTGTAATACTAATTAACTTTTTCATTATGTCAAAAACAAAAAACTGCGTTTGGGATTAATTCTTTTAATGGTTCGCGTTTTTTATTTTTTTCAGCATTGTAATTTTGCCAGAGTTGATACTGTGCCTGTGATTGCAATGCATTTATCATTCACACATCATATATTGTCATTTTTTCTTAAAAACTTAAAAAAAATATTCTTTTGTTAAAAAAATAATTTCAATTAATAACAATTCGACTGATAAGAGATGAACTTTTTTGATCGTTTAGTGAGTTGATAGTGATATGTGAAGATGAAATCATAGATGAAAACAACACCTTTTCCAGAGAGTGACAATGGTCTGTGTGCTGTTAAGGTAAGAGAGTCGTGGCCTCGCATTCGATACAGCTCAAAGCCAGTTTTATATATGGATTGTCGTATGCCCTCTGATCTGTAATACTCTTAATACGAAGATTAAAACCATGATTATCAGTATTAATAATCGCTATGTCAGGTGTTATTCCCTTTTGCTTAAAACTTATCGATGATGGTGGCAGGTATTGTGCAGAGGTTATCATGATAGCACCTGCATTATGTTTCAGGTTGTATATTGTCTGTATTTCTGTTTTGCCAAATGTCTGGGTTCCGACAACGATAGCTCTTTTGTTCTCTTGCAAGGCAGCAGTGAACAGTTCGGCAGCGCTGGCAGTGAATTCATTTACCAGGATGATCAAAGTAATACTCTCGCTTTTTTTGTTATCGGCACTTGCAATGTAGTTTCTGGTCGTTGTGCTTGACACTAAAGTTGCTATTATTCCTTTTTCAAGGAACAGATCAGCACAATCTATAGCAGATGAAACTATGCCGCCGCCGTTGTATCTCAAATCTATGATCAGGTTCTCAATGTCATCAGAATATTGCCGTAACACCGTCTCAAGTTCGTGTGATGAATACCTGTCGAAGGCAGATATGCGAAGAAAAGCGGTCTTTGTGCCTGGTATTATCTGTGAATTCCTTACCGTTTTGCTCTCTAATTCAGCTCTGGCCAGAGAAAAGTTTAATAAGGTACTATTTCTTTTTATTCTAAGTGCTATTTGCTTTTTGTTACTGATCAGGTCAAATTCATCTGCCTGAATGTTGTGTAAAGGCATATTATCTATAGCTAAGAGTATGTCTCCGGGTTTGAGTCCGGCTTTTTCTGCCGGACTACCGCTCAGAATGTCAAAAATTAAAGGGTTATCGTTCTGGCGAAAGAGCAGGTCAGTACCCAGTCCATAATACATGCCATTAGCTGAGCTTTGTATGTCATTATATTCATCCGGTTCTATATATCTGCTGTATTGATCCAGATTATTGCAGAGCGATACGATGCCTTCAAGTATTGGCCAGGTGTTATTGATTGCCAGACTGCTGCATTGGTCTGAGATATTCATCAGGAACATGACAATATCGTTATAACATACTATTTCTTTTTCTTGCCATGCTGTTTTTTCTCTGGCAATATAATCTGACAGTAATTCAGCCTCAGATGCAGTAAGGTTATTTTCCCCGCGAATTTCCGGATCATTTATTGCTTCCTGAAGCGAACGGGCTATGTTACACAGCATTGTTTTACCGCTAATGTCGTTATAATAGTAATAGTTTATCACTTGCCAGGTGTGCTGGAATATGTCAAAGGCATCGTCGCGGTCTGTGTTTCTTGTAAGCTGATAGAAATATCTGTGATGATCGTGCTTTTGGATGGTGAAGCTGGCCTGTTCGATCGACTTTTCGTCCGAAAAGTTATTGTTTATACCGATATTCCGGACTGCTTTAGCCAGACTATGATCAATAACACTATGATTCTGTTGGCTGCTCTTACCATTTGTCGATGAGTTATCGATACTGGTTATAGTCAGGGGCAAGATGGTCAGAACAACTGTTAAAATAAGTATTAATGACCCTAAAATGAAGATTGCTATGCAGTGTGTTTTTGTTGTCTTTGCTCTTTCCAGACTCATTTTGTCTCTTTACTGCTTACTTTACAATTATGGCTTGTTCGGATATATTATAACCCGTTTGCCTCTTTATCCCGATAGTTAAAGGGAGCAACAGGAGAAAAACAGGGCCGATATGAGTAAAAAAACTTGTATTTGTCCTGATAATTGGAAAAGATCGCCCCTTTTAACGGCATTCCGTTAGAAAATGGAGCGGGCTAAATATTTACTACAGAAAAAGTTAGAAACGAGGTAGTTTATGACAAGTAAGAAACTCAGGACAAGACCTTTTGTCCTTATAATCAGAGATGGCTGGGGTTGGAATCCAGATGAAAAGCTGCACAAGTATGATGCTACGCGTCAGGCTAATACCCCCAATGATGATCGTCTGCGGGCTGAGTATCCTTTTGCCCTTATTGGTACCAGCGGCGAAGATGTTGGTTTGCCAGCCGGGACTATGGGTAATAGCGAGGTAGGTCACCAGAATATCGGTGCCGGTCGTATCGTGTATCAGGAATCAATGCGTCTGACCAAGGCGATCCGCGATGGCGAGTTCCAGAAAAATGAAGTTCTGCTTGGTGCTATCAATGGCTGCAAACAGAAGGGGACTAAGCTCCACCTGATCGGTCTGGCCAGTGATATAGGTGTTCATTCTTTGCTGGGGCATCTGTATGCTCTGGTTCAAATGTGTAAGGACAATGGTTTGACCGAGGTTTATATCCACCCGCTTATGGATGGTCGTGACTCTCCGCCAAGCAGCGGCAAGGGCTATCTGACTGATATTCAGACCGAGCTTGATAAGATAGGTGCCGGTAAGATCGCATCTGTGGCTGGTCGATTCTATGGTATGGACCGCGACCAGAGATGGGATCGGGTGCAGAAGGCTTATGATTGCATGCGCAAGGGTATTGGTAATAAAGCGACTAATGCCATTGAACTGATGCAGGTGAGCTATGATAACGGTGTTACCGATGAGTTTGTCGAGCCAACTAATATAGTTGATGCCTCTGGTAAGCCGATAGCCACAATAGATGATGGTGATGCTGTAGTATTCTTTAATTTCCGGGGCGATCGTCCGCGTGAAATTACCAGGGCTTTCGTCGATCCGGAATTTACCGGTTTCGATCGTGGTCCCAAGCCTGATATTGACTTTGTCTGCCTGACACAGTATGACAAGACTATCCCGGCCAAGGTAGCATTCACCAAGCCGGCGAAAATGAAAAACATTGCCGGTGAGTTGCTCAGTATTGATGGGCTCAAGCAGTTCCGCTGTGCTGAAACGGAAAAGTATGCCCATGTAACCTTCTTCTTTAATGATTATACTGAGCCGCCATTTGGTGGTGAAGACCGCCAGATAATTCCCTCGCCCAAGGTGAGAACATACGATGAAAAGCCAGAAATGTCTGCTTATGAGGTTTGTGATGCCGTAATGGCTAAGCTCGACAGTAATGAGTACGATATTATTATCGTAAACTTTGCTAATCCTGATATGGTAGGTCATACTGGTGTTATGGCTGCCGCTATTAAGGCTGCCGAGGTTGTTGATGAATGTGTCGGCAAGATCGTTAGTAAGGTTGAATCTATGGGTGGTTCAGCTCTTATTACTGCCGATCATGGCAATCTGGAGCTTATGTGGGACGAGAGTACCAATGGCCCGATGACTGCTCACACCACTTATCCGGTTCCACTTATTGTGGTGGATAAGGAATATAAAGGGCAAAAGCTCAAAGATGGTGGCATTCTTGCTGATGTTGTGCCTACCTGCCTTAAGATCATGGGGCTGGAACAGCCGGCAGATATGACAGGCAAGAGTCTGGTCTGACCAGATTGGTTATGTTGCACTTGACTTCTAAAAGTCGCATGGGTAAAAGCTCATGCGGCTTTTTTTTATTTTTCATAGGGCAGTGACAGTTTGAGTTACTGTTTTTTTTCTGGTTTTCAAAAAAAATATTAAATTTTAGGTCACAAAAGCTCCTCTTATGCAATTACATCGAGAGGCAATAGAAAATGTCATATTTGCAGGGGTGTCTCCCTGTAAAAACCGGGCTCCGGTTTGACACTGCCACATACTGAAATACCTCCCCCAGGAGATATAAGGTATTTCATTCATTGATCTTATATTATTTTTTTTGGAGGGCTGTGATGCATTTAGTTTCAGCAAAGCCAGAAAAGCATTTAGGCTGGCTACTATTATGTGTATTTTTTTCATTTTCGTTTATCAGTAAAGCTGATGTTATTGATATTACCTCGCCCGGCGACCTGGTTTCAGGTGTTCCAGATGACAATAGCTGGGTTAGTGATGAGTCTCCTGCTTATGCTATTGATAATAATTCTTCTACAAAGTATCGGCATCCTGTCCAGGCGGGTCAGTCAGCAGGTTTGAGGGTCACTCCCAGTCGGCCGCACTTAACTGTAATTGGCTTGACTTTTACCAGTGCCAACGATCTGCCGGGCTGTGATCCGGTGAAATTTGAACTTTACGGCTCAAATACCGGTATTAACGGGACTTATGATTTAATTGTCTCAGGTGATATCGATGAGATGGACAAAGCCCTCGAAATGCCCAGATATACCCGGACTGCTCCTGTGATATTTAATAACAGCAATAGTTATAGTCATTATCAGCTTTTATTTCCGGAAACCAGAGATCTTAGTGCCCAGGCGGTACAGATAGCTGAGGTTGAGTTGCTCGGCTTTGATGGAGATGGCTCACTGGCGGTAGTTGATGCCGGCAGTGACATGGCTCTTACGGTCATTAATGCTTCAATGCTTACCAATGCCAGTATAATTCTTTATGACAATAGTGACCCGGAAGATGTTGCTCTGGAATGGCAGTTGGTCTCTGCTCCGCAAGGCGTTGTTATGTCAAGCCTGACATTTACCCCTGATCGTTTTTCGCTTAATACCAAGATAGATTTCCCGATGATACCGGGCATATATGAGCTGGTCCTGATGGCCACTCTGGGGGAAAATGTTACCAGTGACTACCTTACAGTTGTGGTTACCGACACGCTTTGTCCCACCGGTGATATAAATCATGATTGTCTGGTCGATATTCGTGATCTGGAGATACTTGCCCGGGAATGGCTCGATCCAGCGGCGGTTGCAGCCGGTCTTGATGGCGATCATGATGGTGTTGACCTTGATGACTTCGCGGTTTTGGCCAGTAATTGGGCCAAAAGCGGGCCGAGGGTGGTTATAAACGAATTTATGGCGGTTAATACAGCTAAAGAGCCGCTTGCAACTGGTGAAATATTAGATGAGGATCACGATTCATCTGACTGGATAGAGTTGGTTAATGTCTCTGATGAGCCAGTTGATCTAACCGGCTGGTATCTTACTTCTGACCCGACAGACTTGAAGCAGTGGGAGATTCCCCAGCTTAACCTTGCGGTTGAAGATTTTTATATAATTTTTGCATCTGGTAAGGATCGTGCCTTTGCCGGAGAGGAGTTACATACTAATTTCACTCTTTCTTCTGGTTCAGGTTTTCTGGCTTTAGTTGAGCCTGATGGCCAGACTATCGCTCATCAGTATAACTACCCCGCACAATATGGCTCTATGTCTTACGGTATAGCCAGTCCTGATACTCAGGCACCGTCTGATCTGGAATTGATTTCTCCTGGTGCACCGGCTTATGCCTTTGTGCCTGCCGATGACACTCTGGCTTTGAGCTGGGTGCAGCCCGGGTTTAATGCTGCCAGCTGGCTTAGTGGTACTACAGGTATTGGTTATGAAAGATCTCCAGGTTCCAGTAATAACTTTACCTCACTTATCGGGTTAAATGTTGATAGTAATATGAGTAATAGTACAACTGCTTATATTCGTGTTCCTTTCAATGTGACTGATCTTACCGGGCTGCGCGACCTGGTATTGTCTATGAAATACGATGATGGCTTTGTCGCCTATCTTAATGGCATAAGAGTTGCCTCTGTCAATGCCCCTGATCCTCTTGTATGGTATAGTAATGCATCTGGTTTCCATGATGATGCTGATGCAGTGGTGTATCAGGAATTTGCCCTTTCGCCAGAGGCTGTTGAGTATTTGCATGTTGGTGAGAATGTTCTGGCAATACATGGTCTTAATGAGAATACTGGCAGTTCAGACTTTATAATTTTGCCCAGGTTGACCTGCACGCAGGATCGCAATGTTTCGATAGCGATGCAAAATGTGGCTTATTTCCCTGCTCCCACACCAGCAGGCAGGAATAATGCCGGACAGATAAATCTTGGCCCGCAGGTTAGAGACATGACCGAGAACCCGGCTGCGATAAATGCAGATCAGGATCTGGTTATCACTGCCAGGGTTGCAGCTACCAGTCAGCCTGTTGCACAGGTCGATCTGGTCTATGTCGTGGGCTATAATGACGAAGTTGTTATACCTATGTCTGATAATGGCCAGGGCCCGGATACTCAGGCTGCTGATGGCATATATACCGCTGTTATACCGGCAAGTGCATATAACGCTGGCGATATGGTTCGCTGGTGCGTTCTGGCGTATGATATACAGGGCGGCTCAACTCGTGAACCGCTTTATTTACTGACCGAAAATTCGCCGCGATATTATGGAACGGTAATAAATAATACTGGTATAAATACTAATTTGACCGTATTGCATTGTTTTACGCAAAATCCTTATGCGGCTAATACCGATACCGGCACCAGATGTTCGGTTTATTATCTGGGTGAATTTTATGACAATGTATTTATCCGGCATCGGGGCGGATATTCTACTAATGGTAATAAAATAGAGTTTAACGATGGCCGTCATTTCCGTTTTGACCCTGCTTATGGAAGGGTCGATGAAATAAATCTTAATGAAAAAGGTAATGACCCGACTTATATTCGGCCTGTACTGGCTTTTGAGACTTATGAGCAGGCCGGCATTGCCAGTAGTCTGGCATATCCCGTACATGTAAGGCTTAATAATAGTTTTCTTGGTGTTCGCATCTTTATTGAGCAGCCAGATAGTCATCTGTTACGAAGGGTAGGGCTTGATGATAATGGTGCTTTTTATAAAGTTTATAACGACCTGGGTTATAATACTGGTAATGTTGAGCCAGATCGCAAGATAACCAGGCTCTATGAAGACAGTAGTGACCTGTATGCACTGCGAGAGGGTATTGACCCCGGTAATCCTGATCGTAATGTATTCCTCTTTGATAATGTTAATCTGCCTGCTGTCATTTCTTATATGGCAGCCAATACGCTGGTTCACGAAAATGATGCAGTTGAAAAGAACTATTTCCTGTATCGTGATACGGTTAATACCGGTGAATGGCAGTTTATACCCTGGGACAAGGACCTGACCTTTGGTATTAATATGGGTGTAGATGGAATTGCTACTAATCAGGATTGGCCCACAGACCTGCAAAGGTCGCCCAGCCATCCTTTCTTTGGCAGTGTTCGTCATCAGAAGTCGGATTATAAGTGGAACAGGCTTATTGATGCTGTAATTGCTGATCCGGTTGCCCGTCAGATGTATGTCAGGCGACTGCGCAGCCTTATGGACAGTCAGCTTCAGCCAGCCAATACACCTGCCTCGTTATTGAAATATGAGGCAAGGGTCGATGAGCTGGTTGCTTTGCTTACCCCTGAACTGTATAATTCAAGTTATCAGACGAATATTAATTTGCTTAAAAATACCTATCTGCCGGGGCGGCGTCATCATTTGTATGTTAATCATCTGGTTGGCTCAACCTGGCCCGATGACCCGGCACAAATACCTCAGGCACAGCCCAGTTTGTTCTGGTTGCAGATAGGTGCTGTAGAATATAATCCGACCTCCTGGAACCAGGATGAAGAATATATTGAGATCATTAACCCCAACAGCTTTGCCGCTGATATAAGCGGCTGGACGGTTACCGGGGCTGTTGAACACACCTTCCCAGGTGGGACAGTTATTCCTGCTAATGGTAAGATGTATATTACACCAAATGCTCTGGCCTTCAGAAGCAGGGCTGTTTCTCCTAAGGGGGGTGAGCATCTTTTTGTACAGGGCAATTATAAAGGCCACCTCTCCAATTGGGGTGAGACTATAAATATTATTCACCCTAAGGGTAATGTTCTGGCTACCAAAACTTATGTTGGTAATCCAACTGCCGTGCAGAGATATCTGCGGATCAGCGAAATAATGTATCATCCGCTGGATTCTACCGACCCATTGTACGAAAGTTCAGACTATGAATATCTTGAGCTGGTTAATGCCGGGCCGACGAATCTGTCGCTGGATGGTGTAGTCTTTACTAAAGGCATATCTTATTCGTTTCCTGCCGGTACAGAGCTTACTGCCGGTGAGTATATATTATTAGTGAAAAACCTCGCCGCCTTCAATTCAAGATATACTGTTGACCCGGCTGTCCGTATTTTTAGCGGCTATGAAGGTAATCTTTCAAATGCCGGCGAGATAATCGCTTTTGATGATCAGACCAATAGTTCTGTACTCGATTTTGAGTATAAGGACAACTGGTATGATATCACTGATGGCCAGGGCTTTTCACTTACCTTTGCCGCCGCTCTTGATGGTTTGCCTGACCTGTGGTCTGAAAAGGGCAACTGGCGTGCCAGTACCTTCAGCGGCGGTTCGCCCGGAGCCCCGGAACAGGGTTTAACTACAGACAGTATAGTTATAAATGAGCTTATGTCGCATTCTCATGCGAGCCAGCCTGACTGGATCGAGCTGTATAATAAGACCAGTCAGAATATTAATATTGGCGGCTGGTTCCTTACTGATGACAATACCGATTTTACTACTATCAGAAAGTATGAGATACCGGCTAATACTGTTATCGCCGGGCATGGTTATCTGTTATTCTCGCAGGATACCTCTTTTGGCAGTAGTTCCCAGCCCGAATCAAAGCGTTTTGGCCTGAGTGAAGCTGGCGAGACCGTGTATCTGTTCTCCGGCCAGAATGGCGATGTAACGGGCTACTATCAGACTCAGCAGAAGTTCGATGCAGCGGAAACCGGTGTTAGTTTCGGTCGTTTTGAGAAGGCATCGCTCAGTAATGGCTATGATTTTGTCAGGATGGCAACGGCTACTCCGCTGGCGGTTAACAGTAGCCCGATAATTCCAGGAGTAGTTATAACTGAACTTATGTATGACCCATCAGCCGGTACAGATAGTGAGTATGTAGAGCTTTATAATCGTTCTGATTCAGCCGTAACACTTATGACTGAGGTCTCTACCGAAGCTGTCGAGGGTGTTGTTACTACCGAGTTTTTACCCTGGCGTATAGAGGGTACAGGCTATGAGTTCCCGGTAAATGTTACTCTGGCAGCCGGTGAGCGTATAATTGTGTCTAAAAAGCCTGCTACTTTTGCCAGTACTTATGCCGGGATAGTGCCGGCGGGCACAAGGGTGTTTGGTCCTTACAGCGGTAAGCTCAGTAATGAAGGAGAGGACATCCAGTTGCAGATACCCGGCGACCAGGAATACGGCAAGTCACGGATATATATACCAATTGAAAAGGTTGAATATTCTGACAGCTCACCCTGGCCGGCTAATCTTGAAGCTTCCGGCTATTCTCTGGCAAGGATATATACCATGACCTATGCTGATGATCCTGCCAACTGGCGCGGGGCAACCCCTTCGCCGGGCATGTAACAGCAGGGAGCATAAGTGTCTTGGTTGAGGTCGTTACCGGCTGTTAGTCTGGTCAGGCTGTCTGATAAGACCAATAGGAACAGGACTTATACACCCGGCAGGACCAATATATGAGGACCAATAAGACCCATAGGAGCATAACGAGCTGACAACTCTTTATGCTCCTATGAGTCCTGTTTTATTGGTCCTCTGTAATACTATCTTAAAAAGTATTGTTTTTTATGCTTTACGGGCGGAACTTTAACGCGAGCTTCAGCGAGCTTTAGGAGTACCAATCTTCAGTTGGTTCTTCAGCCATGAGCGCAGCGAATACAATATAATATTTTTTTTACCGTGGAGGCAGTGGAGTTTTAAGATTGACCGTCTCTTATATTTTCTTCACTCGCTTCACTTGCTTCATGTTCAATATTCTTTAAATATTTTTAACGCTAAGACAGCAAAGCCGCAACGACGCAAAAACAATATTCTTCACACAAAGGCCCTGGAGTTTATCCCGAACTGGCTTCGGGGCCGGGCGGGCGAGACAGGCAATTCCAGCACCGGTATTGCTTTTTCTTGTCGTTTAGCATTTTATTGGTAGCTGTCCACATTTAATCTTTGCTCGATGCTGTTTACTGACAGCCTTCACTGAATGAAATATTACAATAAGGATTGTTCGCTTCAATTACCGGCATATCATTTTCTAGCGTTTCACAGGATAACGGATTATGGTCCAATTCCAGATAGTAAATATTTGTCAGGCTGGTCAATGGCCCAAGATCGGTTATCTGGTTATAACAAAGTCTCAGGTAATGCAGCTTATGTAACTCTGATAGCGGACTTAGATCTGATACCTGACCGGTCGGTAGTATCAGAGTTTCCAGATTAACGGCATATTCCAGCCCGGTTAGATTTGATACTGAGCCATCGAACATGATTAATTCTCTGATGTGACGCATATCTAAAGTGGTCGGATCCGCAATTCCAAGCTCATTCTCAACGGCTAACTTCACGATATCATCGGCAAAATTAACCTTTTCAAACCCATAATCAATTCCCCAACCATTCCAATTCATGGTCATTTGGCTAAAATCAAGCATATCTATCCTGCCATCTACATAATAATCTGCCTTTATACAGCCTGGCATACTATAACAATCTTCTGTCAGCCAATACTGTGCCAGTCTTATCAGATATGACATATCGACAAGTTCTATACATTCTTCATCATACCTGATTGTCAAGCCGGGATTATTATTCTCTATTACCGGCATATCAATCTCTATCGATTCACACCATAACCTGTTCCATTCAAGATCAAGTACTTGCAAACGATGTAAATATGACAGTGGCCATACAAATCTTATTTGATTATCGCTCAAGTTCAAATATTGCAGTTTACTCAATTCTTGTAAGGGGTTCAGGTAACTTACAGAATTATCATGCAAATCCAGATATCTCAGATTATTCAAATTTGATAGAGGTGTCAGATCCTTTATCTGATTATGTGGCAATCTCAAATCCTGTAATCCAGTGGCATATTCCAAACCGGTCAGGGAGGATATTTTGGCCTGGCCGGCATTAAACGAGGTAAGGCCCGCCACATCTGCCCGAACAGGAAAATTCACACCCAGTTTATTTCTGACCGCCGCTCTGAGTCTAATATCACTAAAATGAACTACTAATCCCGGGTCCGATATACAATTCGCATCATACGAGAAATTACAGGAGGGATTATTGTTTTTTATTACCGGAATATCATTTACCACTGTAGCACAACTCAATGGGTTATACTTTAAATATATATAATTTAGCTTACTCATCCCGGTAAGTGAGGAAACATCACTAACATAATTATTGCTTGCACTAAAATATCTCAGGTTTACCAGACCAGACAGTGGGCTGATATCTGTTATATTATTATTCGACAATTCAAGCCCCATCAGATTTTCCAGACCACGCAATACTGATATGTCAGATATCTCATTGCCCCACAGATCTAAACTTTCAAGTCCGATCAGGGCAGATATACAACTTATATCTTTGATGTTATTACCGTTCAAATCTAACTCATTGAGGCTCTTGAGCCCTGACATATCAGGCAGTTCAGCTATCTTATTATCTCCCAGATATAGAAAACGCAGGCGAGCCAATTCTTTTAGCGGGCTTATGTCTGTAATCAAATTATGGTTCAAATCCAGCAAAATCAAGAATTGCAAACCTGATAAAGCCGACACATCTGTTATTTGATTTTCGTAAACTGTTAATTCTCTCAGGCGAGTGGCATGTTCCAGACCCATCAGGTCAGTAATACCAGTCGCGTGAACCTCCAATCTTTCCAGCCTCCGCATATCACAACTCGTTGGATCGATAATCCCCAGTTCTGACTCTACCTCAGCTTTAAGTCTGGCATCCACAAAGTTAACCGCAACGGTATTATCACAACCTACACATACCTCATCAAAATATAATTCCAACTCCGGCCTATTGCCCGCCTTTATGACTGGTATGTCATAATCAATAGTTTCACACGACAACGGATTATCTTGCAGATACAAAGACTCAAGCTCTGTCAGACCCAATAGCGGCTTGAGGTCACTGATCAGATTACCACTAACTCCAAGAGACCTCAAACCAGTAGCATACTCCAGACCGCTTAGATCAGTAATACCCATACTGCCAGCATGCAAGCTTTCCAACCTCAGCATATCACAACTCGTCGGATTAATAACCCCCAGTTCAGATTCTATAGCATCCTTAAGTCTGACATCCGCAAAGTTAATCACTACTGGATTATCACAATCATCACATACTCCATCATAATGTAATTCCAACTCCGGCCTATTGCCTGCCAGTATAACCGGTATGTCATTGTCAATAGTATCGCACGACAGCGGATTGTCGAGAAGATTCAAATACTCAAGCTCTGTCAGACATAATAGTGGCTTGAGGTCGCTGATCAAATTACTTTCCAGTACAAGATTCTTCAGGCCTGTTGCATGCTCCAGACCGGTAAGGTCCGTAATACCCCAACAATAGGCATCCAAGCTTTCCAGGGTGAGCAAATCAGCCTGATTGGGATCAGGCAGCCCCAACTGTTCTTCAACTACGAATTTGAGATTCTCATCGGCAAAGTAAACCGGACCACCCTGATCTGGCAATATCTGACCGGAAAGAAAACCGGCAAATAACATTGCCACAACTAACGAACCCCAAATTATTTTTACCGCTGCATGCATATTCAGCTCCTAATAATACTATGTTTAACTTTTTGCTATTTTATGGATTGAAAATCGGGGGGCAGTCACGCGGTTATTTAAAAACCTGGGCGATGATATCCGCCATGACATTGTGGCCTTTTTCTGATAGGTGCAGGCCGTCGAGGGTGGCTTCCTGGCCGGCTAACACCCTGGTAAGGCAGCGTTTGGGCAAAAGCGATGCATTGTACCGGGCCGCTATACTGCGTTGGGAGGCGCCGATATTGTTCTTAAACGGATAGAGAGGAAGTTCGACCATGAGAATTTGATGCCCATCGGTGTGCAGCGATGAGATCAGTTGGTTAAGCTGGTCCTGGAAATCAGTCGCTTTTATACCGCCGAACATGTCGTTCCCGCCAATTTCGACAATTACCACCGAACCCGGTTGGTCAATGCCCTCAGCCTGCTCAAAAGCGCTTTTGATCGTCGCTCCGGGCATGGCCAGGTTGACGACCGAAAAACCGTATTCCTCTTTCAGAGCCTCTGGCCAGCACCGATCATCAGTTCCCATACCGGCACTGATAGAATCGCCCAAAACAAATATTTTCTTACCCGCCGGAACCTTCATGCCAGGCATACAACGGTACGGAACCTCAACGCAGCAGAGAATCACTGTCGCCAATACAAAAGCGGTCATACCAAAGGTTCTGAGTTTGGCAGTCGTTTTGGCCGAACCGCTTATCGTTAAGACCGCCAATAAAGAGACAAACCAGGCAATGTACAGCCAGATCGGCAAAGGAGTGGAAGATATCGCTACTAAGATCACGCCGACAACCGCCGACATCATCAAGACCGGGCGTAAGCGTCCCTTGCAGAACCGGAACATCAGCAGCCCGGCGACGAGGGTTACGGCCAAACCGATAAAAAATACCGTTCCATCTGCAAAGAAAAGGATAACTGGATTCATTTTACACCTGGGATTTCCCATATAAAATTATTAATTTAGGCACAGCTCCACCGCTGAGCCTCTTTTTGAAACCGAGGGGGCAATTAAAGGTATCAGAAAGCGAACCCATAACTCCTTACTTTTCTGCTTGTTACAAACACAAAAAAATCAACCAATCCGGCCGATGAATATTTCCTTTTTTTAACTCCACTATCTCGACTAACTCCACGGTGAAAAAAATAAAATATTCGCCCGCCCGGCGTAAGGGCCATTATACAACTCAATATATCACTTGAAAACTATAAAAGCGGGATATTTTACTGGTATTTAGTAAATTATTCAAAACCTTCATAGCATTCAGACACTCTGTGGTGAAAAACAATATTAAATATTAATCACCAGTCCCGAAGCGAGTTCGGAATTTCGGATTACCTCAACATAATAGACAATACCTCAGTCGCCCCCGGCAAGCTTCGCCCGTCCGGCTTCTGCTTTACCGCTGATACTGAGATAGTAACTGCAGTTGGCGAAATGCCAATTCAGTACATTCAGGCTGGCGATCTGGTCTGGACTATGGATATGGACTCAGGCGAGGTTAAGCTGGGTAAAGTTGCCGATACTTTCGTGCGGCAGGCTCCGGCGATTGTCACCGTAACGGTGGCCGGTGAGGATATTGAGACGACAACCGAACACCCGTTCTGGGTGGTGGATAAGGGTTGGACGGCGGCTAAGGATTTAAGCCTCTGCGATGAGGTTATAACCTTCTCCGGCGAAACCCTGGCAGTGGAAAATATTTCCATTGTCGCCGCTGCGACTCCGGTATATAATTTCGAGGTTGAAGGAACGCATACTTATTATGTGTCTGGTGCTCAGGTGCTGGTGCATAATGCGTGTCCCAGCGGGATGGAAGGCATTGATGATCTTCCGAAGAAATTTTTAAAAGATCCACAAAAAACCACAAGAGCCCTAAAAATGATAGGAGATATTAAAGCGGGAAATCTTCAAAAAGCAAAGCCTGTTAAAGGGGCTAAGGGTTTATATGAATTGACTGATAGAAATGGTACTAGAGTATATTTTCGTAAAGAGGGTGGAGAAAATATAATTGTTGGTATAGGTGATAAATCAACACAAGTTAGAGATATTGCGAATTTGAAATGACTAGAGATAAATATAAAATTCAGATAGTTAATGCCGAGCCATTAAGTGATTTGGCTGATGTCATTGTTAAGCCAGTAGATGGCGACTATCATTATTCCGCAACCTTTATGACACCAGGGGCGATCATAAAAGATATGGATGATGAAATTAAATATGGTGGACAAGAGAGTTACGGACTTTTCTTTGCCTGTCCGGACCTAGTTATTGTTCGGGAAGTTTCTGTAGATACAATCGAGAAAGTTATAGATTGTATCTTTAGAGAGGATATTCAGAATTGGTCGTTACAGAGACATCGTGGTATTAAGCTCGATACTACTGAAATTTATGTGCGATTGCTTAACGAAGGGACTGATTGTTATAGGTCTGTAAGAGCTATTGAGATCGAAGATGATATTTTCTGTATTCTTTTGCCTGATGACTATGACATGGAAGAATCATGGGAATTTCAGCCAGGTGTCCTAGTTGTTTGTGAGGACAGAACGCTGAGCAATGGCGTTGTTTTATTAGCCGTAAGAAAAGCAGTATAAATTGTCGACGGGCCGACTGCGGTATATAATTTTGAGGTTGAAGGAACGCATACTTATTATGTCTCTGGTGCCCAGGTGCTGGTGCATAATAAATGCAATTATGATAAAGCACTGGCAGGAGAGGCAAAAGCTGCTTATAAAAAGAATAAAAAATTCAGGGAGTATTTTCATCGAGATTATAAAGCTGATCAGGTTATTTCTAATGGGAAAAAGAGTAATCCAGATATGGATGATCCAAGTTTGTTGGAAGCTTACATTGAATATCTTGCGTTAGGTGGTAAATAATTATGTACACTGTATTAAGAGTTGCAAGTGATAATAAAGATAATCTGGGTGAATTAATAACTGGCTTACAAAGAGAATATACTGTTTGTCAGAATAAGTCGGGCTGTTGGACAGTGGATGTATTAAAAGACGATAATACAGGAAATACCAATACATGGTATGAGCATAGTGACGCAATGGTTAAGTTTATTCAGGATAATACTGAGATATTAACAAAACATTGTTGTAACTGCCATTTTGATATTGCTATCAATAAAGAAGATTGTAAAGGCATTATTGGAAAATGCCTGCCTATGGATTTGGCACTCATTAAGCTCTTAGCTGAATACAACATTACATTTGAGATTTCCATGTATCTGCTTTGGGATGATGAACCTGATATAGATTGATACGCTTTATGGAGCAGAGAGTGATTTCAGAGGCTGACTCCAGCGATAGTTGAGAATGGAAATGCAATCAGTCCCGGTATGCCGGCACTGGAATGGTGCAGGCAGTGCCTGCTGGCTGGAGGAGTATATTTACCATGACAAGGCCGGAAATATTACCGGCACAGATAAAAGGCCGCCTCACAGAGTAATTACGCCAATACGGCCTTTAATTTTGATGGCGATATACTTATGGGGGCAACCGGTGCCGATGTTTGGAGCCTTGCCAAAGATGGCAATGGCAATATTACCAAGCTGACAGGTAGCCCGGACAGCTCAGTTGTCTATAATTACGATAACAAGCTCAAGTATGCCAATAAAGGCAGCGATTCTATCTCGGTTAAATATGACCCGATGGGTAATCGGATAGTTAAAAACTCTAATTGGAATGGTATTGCTAAAAATCAGCGATTTATTGTTGACATTAACTCCGATTTGCCGGTAATATTATGTAGTCTTGATGAAAATGGCTCTTTGGAAAAGAAATACTATCATGTTGGTGCTCAGATTATAGCTCAAGAAACGCCCGGCACAAATGCGGAGTTGTTCTACTATGTTCACGACCGTTTAGGCTCTGTTAGGGCGGTGATTGATACTGATATGCTCACGATAAATGAGTATAACTATGATGCCTTCGGTAAAATGTACACCGAAGAATGTTACGAAGCAACTGATACCGAAACCGGCGAATTCATAGCCGAAAATCCGTTCAAATACACTGGGCAATATTTCGACACCGAAATTGGTCAGTATCATCTGCGGGCGAGAATGTACGACCCGACCATGAGACGGTTTACTGGGCGGGACCCGGTCGATGGTTATTATGAAGATCCAATGTCTTTGCATAGGTACTTATATTGCATCAATGATCCGGTTAACCGAAATGATATAAGTGGCGAGTTACCTTGCGGTCTTGGAGATACTTTTGGTGCCATGGTTGCTTACTCAGCAGGTCTGTCGTTTGCAGTAGCTGGTACTGAAGCAGATATGCTTGGTAATTATGGCACAGGTGATATGTTGTGGGCTATTAGTGATTGGCTCATGACTGATGTGATGTTTGAATTTGCCTCTAGCGGAGCAATGAAGGCTCTGGCTGGTATATGTTTTACGGCAGATACTGAAATTTTAACCGAAAGTGGTTTGACTCCAATTGCTGACATTCAAGCAGGAGATATGGTTTGGGCTTTTGATTTTGACTCAGGAGAAAAAGTACTCAAACAGGTAGTCCGTACTTTCCAGAATCACACCGAAGAGATTTATACCGTTACTGTTGCTGGCGAAGAAATTGAAACAACTTCTGGGCATCCATTCTATGTCAATGGTAAGGGTTGGACCAAAGCTTCTGAGCTTCATGTTGGCGACTCGTTAGAAACTTTCAGTGGTAAATCAGCGATAGTTGAAAATGTAGTGGTTGTATGTGAGTCAACGGCAGTATATAATTTTGAAGTAGCTGATTTGCATAATTATTATGTTTCCGAAAACTGTGTTTTGGTACATAATACCTGTAAAAACCCGCAAGATGTATTGAGTAAGGTTGCAAAGAAGAAATATGTTAAAAATCCCCATGACATAGAAGGTTCTTATGGAATATATGATGAAACTGGCACATTTGTTGAAAAAGTTCGTATTGATTATGGTACACCAGGAAAGCCGGGGTGGGGGGGAAAGACCATGTTCACATTGATGGTAAAAAGAGACCACATATACCTTTTCCGTTTGATTTAGACTTTTGATTAATTAAGGTGATTGTATGCATGGATTTGAAGCATTAGACTATTGTCATGATAGTGCTGTAAGTAAAATAATAGTTGAGACTGTTAATGATGAAAGAAAAATAAGGATCATGGCTACTTTTAGTTATGATACCGGCTGTGTTGATTATGACGATAAATCATTTGTTATTTCCTTTGATTATATATTATTGTGTAGGCATACTATTTGTGGTCGTTGTGCAGGAGATGAGCTGATAGGTGGTGTTGATTATCAAGTCTCTAACGATATGTTAAATAAAATCAATTCGCTTGTTAGAAAGGGTATGAAGGAACCTAAATATTATATTACAATTGCATTTATCAGCGGTTCTAAGATGGAAGTTGCCTGTGATTTTATGGATGTGAGTATTGTTTGATATATCTTTCTGGAATTGAATAACCGGAATAATCGTGGATGTTTGCGAATTCTAATAAAAGCCACATAAAGTTTCGAGGTACAATTAGCTCAACCGACAATAATTATTCTCTGCGGGTTCCCGGGTTCCCCATCTCTGCGCGCAATAAATATTAAGAAAGTTTTCGCGCAGAGCCGCTAAGAGCCGTTGAGAATAATTAAGAGAATGAAATATTTCTTTTAGCTAGGATTGCAGGATAACATGATAAGTGTGCTATTGCTTGATATACTTGATATGGTAGATATATTAGATTAATCAGTTTGGTATGCCAAACTGGAGAAGTGCAGACTTTGTCTGCTTTATTGTTGACATAAACTCCGATTTGCCGGTAATATTATGTAGTCTTGATGAAAATAGTTCTTTGGAAAAATCATATTATCATGTTGGCGCTCAGGTTATTGCTCAAAAAGAAGCAGGAGCAGACGGCGAGTTGTTCTATTATGTTCACGACCGTTTAGGCTCGGTGCGGGCGGTTATTGATACGGATATGCTGACCGTCAACGAGTATTCGTATGACAGTTTCGGCAAAATGTACACCGAAGAATGCTACGAGGCAACCGACAGCCAGACGGGCGAATTTATCGCCGAAAATCCGTTTAAATATACCGGGCAATATTATGATGCCGAAATTGGCCAGTATTATGTCCGGGCCAGAATGTATGACCCACAGATGAGACGGTTTACTGGTAGAGACCCGGAACGCGGCAACTTTGACCAGACGATGAGTTTGCACAGATACCTTTATTGCTGGAATAATCCGACTAATATGGTGGATTTAAATGGGAAGAATCCGGTTATAGTGTGGATGGTTCTTGGTGCGGCTAGTGCAATAGCTGGTGATGTAGCTGATAGCTGGGAAACAGGAGTTTGGAATGTAGAAGAATTATTATTAAAAGCAATGATGGGAGCAACTTTTGGAGCTTTAGGTGGGATTGGTGCGGAGTTATTTGTGTCAACTGGAGCCAAGATTGCGATTGGGCTTGGTGATATTATATTGACACAAATGATGAGTAATAGCATTGATAGGCTGTTTGCATTTGTATATGAAGGCGAAACAGTGACTATGCAGACGACTGCTATGGGGCTTTATGTTTATGGTGGAAGTGCTGAGGCTGCGGATGCTGCTGGCAAGGCTTGGTGTGATAGCATTGTTTATGGATAAGTTGGATTATATTCGTAATGGGCTGGTGAATTTTATGATTGACGGAAGCAGAAAATGGTTGTTTATAGGTGCTTTTATTGCATTGCTATATATCGTGATTTCGGCGGTGCTTTTTAAGTATTATTTCAATAAGCAGATTACTGCTATGTATGTACTGATAAATTTTTTGGTTGAGCACCCAATTGTTGTTGTTTTATTGGCGATGTCATATTGGGATGGACGGAAAAGTAGTTCAATAATTTCAGAAAGTAGTCTGGTTCGTAGAGATATTATTGAAATAGTAACAGGTTATTTATTCTTTATAATTGGTATTAACTTGGTATTGTATGTGATCGACCGCTATGTTTTCAGTAGTGACTTTAATACTATAGCTTGTGTGAACATTTTCATAGTGAACTACTTTGTTAAGGCTTACGACAAAGGAAAGTGCGGTGAAAATTAGGGACAGCCACCTAATAAGTTATAATGGCTTAAAACAGATGTTGTGCATGAATATAATAGAAAAAGAGAGTCAGGAATATAATAAAACGAACCGCAGATAGACGCAGATTCACGCAGATTAATAAAATTGTCTTATCTGCGTTCATCGGCGTAATCTGCGGTTCAAAATGGTTTTTAGTTATTAGTTTTAAGTTGTTAGTTTTTTTAAGTTCCGCCCGTCTGGCGTAAAGACCCGCCCGTGCGGCCCCGAAGCCAGTTCGGGATAACCTCCAGCACCTCCACTAACTCCACTACCTACACGGTGAAAAAAATATTATATTGTATTCGCTGTGCTCACGGCTTGCTTAGCCCTGAAGCCAGTTCGGGATTTCGGATTACCTCAACAGCGTGAAGGGCGTGTCAGAAAGAATTAAGCAGCGTGAACGCTGAACTCTTACGAAAATAGATTAACCACTAATCACACGAACTACACGAAACTTAAAATAATTCTTTTTAGTGTCTTTGGTGTGTTTCGTGGTTATAAAAAATCTTAAACTAATAATAGAGTATTCGCCCGTCCGGCCTGTTATGAGCTTGCCGAATAGTGTAAGGACGACCTGGTAGTGGGCTTCTAAATCGCGATTTTGGGGGGTTATGCGGGTTATATCGATTACGATTTGGTATGACCAGTTGGCGGAAGTGGGTTTTCGATACTGATAACCGGTTTTTCGTTATATCAAGTCGAAAAAACGGACTTTAAAGTCATCAACTTTAAAGCTCATATTGGTAATATGAGGTCTTGAATCGCTAACTTTAAAGCTCAAATCGTCAATATGAGGTCTCAAGTCGCCAACTTTAAAGCTCAAATCGTCAATATTAAGTCTTGAATCGCCAATATGAAGTCTCATATTGGTAATATGAGGTCTCAAGTCGTCAACTTTAAAGCTCGAATCGTCAATATGAGGTCTTGAATTACCGATTTTAAAGCTCAAATCGCCAACTTTAAAGCTCATATTGACGATTCGAGGTCGCCAATTGGAAGCTCGCTGCCTTCTGATTTCCAGTTTATTGCACTCTGGCCTTGATCGATCTGAGAATAGCCTGTTCCAGGGCACTGTCATTTCCGGCCGGCTGCCAGATAGTTTTCCTGTCCAGATCTTTTTTCTCCAGCATATTAGTTGTAATATAGTAATTGTCTTCAGCCCTGACCGCCGCGGAGCCGCCTATAGAACTGCTAAACTGTTTATTTACATTAACAGTGCACTTTACTATCTGGTTATCATTATCACCTGATATATTTATGCTTACTATTCTGTTTGTTGTCTGGGTGCTTGACCGGGCCAAAGACCGGGCATCAACAACATCTTTTTTCCAGAACTCAAACCACTGACGACTTAGCAGCGGTCTGGTCTCTATAACGCCGAGTTTGCGATTCTGAAAATCGATCTCAAAACCCCTGTCTCTCAGCTCCTCTTTACAGGCCAGCCATACAGCATCTGGTTGTGCCTTGACCGATAGCGGATTGTTAATAGCTACCGGCTTATGACAGCCCGTAAGGCCTGATGTTATGGTTAATAATGTTAACAGCAGTATCTTTTTCATTTTGGCTTCTTTTTGACTGGTGAATGTTGGCTGGTGAAATTTCGCGAAGGTTGGAGGTTTTAATGAGACTCATCGTACTCTCGTTCCAGAGACCTGAGTCCCCGGCGGGCAGCCATTTTTCCGATCGCATTGAGCCGGTCAACAAACAAGGTGCCATCAAGATGATCTGTCTCATGCTGGAGGATTATGGCGGTGAAGTCAGTTGCATCCATCGTAAACTTATTGCCATCAAGGTCATAAGCCGTTACCGTACACGATTCTGAACGCCTTATTTTGCCCCTTATCCCTGGCAGAGACAGACAGCCCTCTTCTGAGTCTGTGCAGCCTATAAGATTGGTCAGCTCAGGATTGATCAATACCTCTGCATCTTCTTTTTTGCCCGTTGGTGAAATAACTATCAAACGCAAAGAAACACCCACCTGAGGCGCTGCCAGGCCAACACCATCTGACTCCACCATCATGTCGATCATGCGATTGCTCAGGGCGATTATGTTCTCATCTATCTCCTTTACCGGAGCGGCCTGTTCCATGAGTATGGGGTTGGGATAATGAATTATCTCCAATTTCTTTATGTCTGGAATGTTTTGATTCATATATTTGCTTTACCTGCTCTGTTTTTGTCAATAGTACCGACTTATGGTCATTAATAAGCCTTAAAATTATATGTGTTACCGCACACCTAATTATAGCTTTAAATGACCAGTCAGAACAAATGCATAAATGTCAGATAAATCGCTATTTAATTAAATGGCGATTTAATAAGTGGTTATGTGAAATTATACCTGAGGCTTCAATTCTTCTCTGGTAGCGTCTTTTTATCAGGCACTGTCATCAGAGTCCATGGTGTCTTTCCATAACTCCAGATTTTCCAGGTGGATACATGTGCCTCGAGCTACACAGCCCAGTGGGTCATCGGCAACCCAGCATCTCAGGCCTGTGGCATTACTCATTACCTCATCGAGTTTTCTGAGCAGTGCGCCTCCGCCTGCCAGGCATATACCATTTTCTATCAGATCGGCGGCGAGTTCTGGTTCTGCCATTTCCAGTGTATGAGTAACGGCATTTATCATGGTTGCTATCGGGTCTTTCAAGGCCTCGCGGATCTCTTCACTGGTAATAACTATTTTCCTGGGCAGACCAGATATGGTGTCGCGTCCGGCGATCTCCATGGTCAGTTCCTGTTCCAGCGGACCGGCTGAACCTATTTGTATCTTGATCTTCTCAGCACGCGGCTGACCGATCAATAAATTGTAAGTTCTTTTCAAATGGTTGATTATGGCTTCATCCATATTGTCGCCAGCTACTCGTACCGATTCGCTTACACTTATATCACCCAATGACATAATCGCAACTTCGGTAGTGCCACCACCAATATCAACTATCATTGACGCTGTTGGCTCAACTATCGGCAGACCGGCACCCATGCCGGCAGCCTTGGGCTCGTGAACGAGATAAGCCTTTCGGGCGCCCGCTCTTACGGCTGAATCGAGTACGGCTCTTCGCTCTACCGCAGTTATACCTGATGGTACAGCTATTACTACACGAGGATGAATAAACTTGCGGCGACCATTTACCTTCTCAATAAAATACTTGAGCATGGCCTCAGTGATCTCAAAGTCACTTATTACGCCGTCCTTCAGTGGGCGGATCGCTGAGATGGATTCGGGCGTTTTACCAAGCATGTCTTTGGCTACCTGGCCTACCGCCATACCATTTTGAAGTACCTGATTGGTTCCTTTACGAACGGCAACAACTGAAGGCTCGTTCAGGATTATGCCCTGACCACGAACACTAACCAGTGTGTTACAGGTGCCAAGGTCTATTCCTATGTCTATCGAGAATCTTCCTAATAACGAGTCGAGTAGCAATTTATAAAGTCCTTTCACTACTGGGTCGAAAAAATCGCAAATTATAATGATTTATAGTGTGCAACTTTTTCTGGCTGGCTGCTTTAAGCCAGACTATAATTTATCTATAATAAATGGCCCATTTTATCATCATTTAACTATTGTTACAAGTAACTAGCGTTAAATATTTTTATTGTGGCATAAGTTGTTCTATTATAGTTACTTAAGGTTTATGAATATATTTGCTTATCGCCAGTGATTACATTGTTGTCTGCTGAATTGTATAATTAGTATATATATAGGCTTATGTTAAAACTATTGAAAAAAGGCTTTATTGTGGCGGGGAATAGCATATAATTTGGGCAAGATTGAATTTAGATGTCTTAACAACATAAAGAGATCAGGAGTGACTCAAAAATGAAGATAATGAAACAATTGTCAGTTTTTTTAATAAATAAACCAGGCATACTGGCTCAGGTCCTTAATGAGCTGGCTGATGGTAAGGTTAATATCGTTGCTATGACCATGATGGATTCGGTTGAGCATGGTGTTTTGAGAATAGTCCCGGCCAGTCCGGACCATGCCAGGTCGATTATTGAAAAGCTGAATTTACAGGTTAATGAAACCGAAGTGCTTTGTGTTACTATGCCTAATAGTCCTGGTGCTATGGCAGATGTGGCAACGAAGCTGTCTGAGCATCATATAAATATTACTTACTGCTATGTCACTTCGGGAGCCAGGGGCGGTAAGACTAATGGTATTTTTAAGGTAGCTGACCTGAAAAAGGCGATAAAGGTTATGGATGGTACTGATGCAGCTTTGAAGAAGAAAACTCAGAAAAAAGAGGTAAGAAAAGCTCGGGTTGTTCGTAAATAGCCCCGATTTGGCTTTTGTTGGTGCATATTGCACTATTTAAGCTTTGCAAGGGCGGTTTTGTAAAATAATACAGCCTGTACTTTCTTCTCATGGATATAATTCTTCAGAATGAACTGAGGATAAACTGTTAAAATGCCCGGCTGGTAGATGCCGGCCAAGGAGTATTTTGATGTCCGGACGGATATGGACATTTGTTTTAATATTGCTTTTTATGCCGAGTTTGATTCTGGCGGCCGGACTTGGCGATTCTGGTCATCAGATCGTTTCGGTATTTGATTTTGAGGAGAGGGACATACATTTCCAGGATATTCCTATGTTCTGGAGCAAGATTGTCGGGAGAGAGGGGTTTCCTCATTATTCCCGTGGGCTTTTGAGTAACGATCTGGCCAGAAGTGGTGACTACAGTTTTAAATTGATCTCCGATGGAGGTAGTGTCGGCTTTGAATATGACAGCAGGCGTCAGATAGTCAAGCCGGGCAGTGATTGTCAGGTGACTGGTTATGTCGCTATGGGTGATGCCAGAGATTGCCGGGCTCAGATTTGCTGCTACCTTACCGACCGGCTGGGGCGAGAGATACCCGGCAGTCGTCGGTATTCCAGATTGGTTTCTCCTGCTGACATGGGGGGGAATACCTGGAGTAGAATAGATGTTTATATTCCCGGTGAGTTTACCGAGGCCAGATATGTTTCTGTGAGTTTGTGGCTTTTGCAAAAGAGCCAGTGGGACACATCTCTGGCTGGCGCCAATGTCTTTGAACAGAATATTAACGCTGTGGCCTGGTTTGATGATATTGGCATATATCAATTGCCACGCGTATTGCTTAAAACCGACAATGTGGCAAATATTTTCTCGCCCGGACAAAAACCAGTCCTTAAGGTTGAATTGCAGAGTGCCGGTATGCTTGATTACAGAGCTGATCTGGTAGTTCATGACCGCAACCAAAGAGAAGTTTTTCGTCAGGCCTGGGTACTCTCCGGCGTTGAAGGCGAGGTTAAGGTTAACGAGTTCAAATTGAATGAGTTGCCTGCCGGGGTTTATCATGCCAGCCTGAAGATATATTCATCGAATGAGTTGATCGCCATAAGAGATATGGCATTTGCGTGCCTGGCCCCTCTTCAGATAGGTAATCTGGAAGGCGGCTATGATTTTGGCGTTATGGCGATGGATGACAGCTCTGGTAATATTGATGAAGTTATTACCCTGTCAAAGAGAATGCAGGCCAAGATCATTAAGATACCTGTCTGGCGCAATAAAGATAGTGCCTGTCCTTCAATCTTGACAGTAAATGATTTTGATAAACGCCTTATTGATCTGGAAGAGTCAAGAATAAGGTTGGTAGCGACTTTTGACAGGGTATCCACTGATGTTACCTCCAGTTTGGACCTGGTAGGTAACAGCCTGCTGGATATTCTCAGTCAGAATTCCAGTGCCTGGCAGGGTGAGATAGAATTTATCCTGGCCAGATACGCTTTACAGATACCATTCTGGCAGATAGGCTCAGATAAAAGTGATTCGGCTCAGTGGGATCCCCGGGTAAAGACTGTTGCTGAAAAGCTAAGAGAAAAATTTGATAAGGTAGTCAGGAATACAAAGCTCAATGTGCCGGTTGAAGCTAATTATAATGTTAATTTCGACGATGTTGGCTCCAGTACTGTTACAATGTATGTGCCTGCGGCTATCTCTCCTGAAACCATACCTGATTATGTAGCCAGATTCCGTGAGAACGGCCTTACTGATGTATGGGTCACTATAGAGTCTATTGGCAGAGAGCTGTACTCTGCTGATGATGTCTTAGTGGATTATGCCCGGCGGCTGATCTATTCAGTTAAGTCAGATTGCGAAGCTGTTTTTGTCGATCATCCCTGGCGTAAGCAGGAAGTTAACGCAATTGAGAGCATCGAAGCTGATGAAAAGTTTCTCGTTTTCAGGACGATATCAGACTTGCTCAGCGGTTCCGTTTTTCTTGGCGAGTTTGAGTTGGGGCATGGAGTCCCGGCGATGGTCTTCAGTCGAAGCGGGCAGGGGATGATGGTGGTTTGGGACAAGCATTATGATCCACGCAGTGGGCAACTGCCGCGTGAATTAACGCTCTACCTGGGAGAAAATCCGGTCATATCTGATATTTTTGGTAACACCAGATATATGCCAAAAGACAAAGACCGCTCGATACTTACTCTTACTGACTGGCCGGAAATAATAACTGGCATAGATACTGAGATAGCCTTGTTGAGAGCTTCTGTACAGATCGAGCCAGATACTCTGGAGTCGAGCATATTCAGTCAGAACACGAATCTGAGATTTAAAAATCCATTCAGCTCTACTATTATGGGGCAGGTGCGAGTCTTGCTTGATGGTCGTGACCAGCAGAACTGGCAGGTTGAGCCTCTTATGTTCAATTATGTGCTTAAGCCGGGGCAGGAATTTGAAACGGATCTCAGACTGAAATTTCCCAGTAGTGAGCTTAGTGGTGAGAAGATGATCGATCTGGGAATGAGGGTTGATGCTGATCATAGTTATTACATTAATGTCAGTGTGCCTTTTATTGTAGAGATGAAAGATGTTGATGTGCGTGTTTTTGCCAGACGGGTTAACAATACAGATATGATGATCCAGATGATAATGACCAATAATAGCAGTGAGCAATATTCTCTGCTTACTTTTATCTATTATCCGGATATGGATTATGATGAAAAAAGTGCCAGGCTTGAACCTGGAACCACTATTACCCGCACTTTTGTTCTTAAAAATGCCGTTCGCTGGCTGGGCCGTTATATGCGAGTAGGTCTGAGAGATCCCAAGGGTGATAAGAGCGTGAATTACCAGATAAAAGTGCAGTAATATAGTCAGTATTACAGCGGCTTTTCGTAAGGTGTATATAAGGCAGTATTTATGGACAGTAATGAAAAGTATATGTTGCGAGCCCTTGACCTGGCCCGTTTGGGAGCTGGCCGGGTTTCGCCTAATCCTATGGTTGGTGCGGTCATTGTCAAAGGTAATGAGATCATTGGTGAAGGTTATCATCATGTGTATGGTCAGGACCATGCCGAGGTAGATGCCCTGAAATATTGCCAGCGATTGGGTAATGACCCCGCCGGGGCGACTATGTTCGTTACATTGGAGCCATGTTGTCATCATGGCAAGACACCGCCATGTACTGATGCCATAATAGCAGCAGGTATAACTGAGGTAGAGATTGCCACTATTGATGACTTTCCCCAGGTTGCGGGGCATGGGGTTGAAATACTTCAGGCTGCCGGTATAAAGGTCAATGTGGGTCTGTGTGGCGACCTGGCTCGTGATCTTAACTCAGGCTTCTTTAAACGGATCAAAACAGGCCGGCCCAGCGTATTGCTCAAGTGGGCACAAAGCATAGATGGTAAGATAACATTTGGTCAGGGCGACAGTCGTCGTTGGTTTACAGGCGATGCTGCTCGTCATGATGTGCATGTTCAGCGGAATATGTGTGATGCTATCCTGGTGGGTTGTGGCACTTGCCTGGCAGATGACCCTATGTTGAATGTTCGACTGCCTGATGTGGGTAATACTCACCTGAAGCGGGTGGTATTGGACACGAACTTGAGTTTGCCGACAGATCGCAAGCTGTTTAACAGTCCTGATGCCGGTCCGGTTTATATAATGACCACTGCAAAGGCAGTAGGCAGAAATAGTGCCAAAGTTGAATTACTTGAATCGCAGGGCAGTGAAATAATTGTAGTAAGCGAAAATTCATCTGGTCAGACCGACCTGGGGCAGGTATTAGATGAACTTGGCCGTCTGGGTGTGTGTAATTTGATGGCTGAGGGCGGTTCATCTGTGCTAAGTTCTTTAATAAAAGGGCGTTATGCTGATAAAGTTATGGTCTATATTTCACCATTGATAGTAGGTGAGGGTGTTGGTGTGCAGTCAGCAGGTTTTCCCGGTAGTTTTAATTTAACTAATGCAAGTGCAGAGATTATCGAAGATGATATTCGTATTACGGGTGCCATCAGCTATTGCGAGAATATAGGCCAGTGAATAAATTTTATGTAACTGGTTGTTTAATCAGAATTTGTGGTCAGATAATTCTGAAATCATCATTTATCATGCTAAAAAATAAAATAAACTTGCAAACAACCCTTTTTATAGTATAATTTCCCTTCTATCTGTCGCATGGGGTAGCTTATGCGATGGGCCGGGATAACGCGGTTTTACCCGGAACAGGCCTCGACAGATACAGTTAGCCCGCGTCCTGAATGATATTCAGGGCTTAAGTTATCATGTATCTATTTCGTTGGTCGTTTCCCCTTGATCGCAGTATCCAGTAAGAAATAATTATTTTTGCAAAAAAATAGTTACCCGATGGTGTAATCGGTAACACAGGAGTTTTTGGTACTTCTATTCCAGGTTCGAGTCCTGGTCGGGTAGTTACAGAAAACTGCCAGCCGGGGAACCGGCAGAGTATAGGCAGGTAAGTTATTTTACAAGTGTATAGTTGAAAGGTTATATCCTTGAGAATTTTCAGCGGTAATGCGAATATCGAGCTTGCAAAAAAGATTTGCGAGCATTTAGGAATGCCTTTGGGTAATGCCGAGGTAAAACCATTCCCTGATGGTGAAAGCCATGTCCGGATCATTGATGATGTTCGCGGTCAGGATTGTTTCATAGTTCAACCGACACATCAGCCGGTGAACGATAACCTGATGGAATTGCTGGTATTTATAGATTCTCTGCATCGTGCTTCTGCTCGTCGCATAACAGCAGTATTGCCTTATTATGGCTATGCCCGTCAGGACCGCAAGGCTCAGGGGCGTACACCTATAACGGCAAAATTAGTTGCAAATATGCTAACTGCTGCTAAGTGTGACCGGGTTCTGGCTATCGACCTGCACGCTGAACAGATCCAGGGTTTCTTTGATATCCCTCTGGATCATCTGACCGCAGTGCCAGTTATCAGCCAGTACTTTGAGGGGGCTGACCTGCCAAATATGGTGGTGGTTTCGCCAGATGTCGGCAATATGAAGACGGCGAATGCCTACGCTCGTATTCTTGGCGGTGAGCTGGCGGTGATCGATAAGCACCGTATGAGCGGCGATGAAGTAGTAATGGGCCATATAATTGGCGATGTCAAGGGTCGCGATGTGCTGATGTTTGATGATATGATCTCAACTGCCGGTACAATTTGTACTGCAGCGGAGGTAGTAAAGTCGCATGGTGCAAATTCAGTGCGGGTAGCAGCTACCCACGGCGTGTTTGCCGGACCGGCGATAGAGCGACTGACCAATTCGGTAATAGATGAAGTTGTTATCACCGACACAATAGCGTTGCGTGATGAAGTTAAGTGTTTAAGTAAGCTCAAGGTGTTATCAGTAGCTGAGTTAATAGGCGAGGCGATCGATAATATTCACCATGATAAATCAGTAAGTGCAATTTTTAAGAAATACAAATTAATGAGGTAAAGATGTCACAGGCAGTATTATTAAAAGCTGAAAAGCGTACATCATTAGGCTCTCGCAACACAGCTAAGGCTCGTGCCGCGGGTATGATGCCGGCGGTTGTTTACGGTCACGATCTTGGTTCAGTTGCAGTGGCAGTAAATGCTCACGAACTGGGGCAGGCTCTCCGTCATCACCATCGTTTGTTCGAGCTGGATTACGGCGATTCTAAAGAAACTGTAATGGTTAAAGAAGTTCAGTATAACTATCTGGGCGATGCAATAATCCACCTGGACCTGGCCCGCGTTGATATTCATGAGAAGGTCAATGTGATGGTAGAGGTTGCTCTCAAGGGTGATGCTAAAGGCGCACTGGAAGGCGGCATACTGGAGCATCGTGCAGTTGAGATCGAGCTGGAATGCGAAGCTATGAATATACCTGAGGTTATAAAGGTAAATGTTTCTGAGCTTGGCGTAGGTGACATTCTTACTGCTGGCCAGATCGAACTGCCTGCCGGTACTAAGCTGGTAAGTGACCCTTCAACTCCGATAGCTGCTGTTGTTGTTGTCGTTGAGAAGGAAGCAGCCGAAGGTGAAGAAGCTACAGGTAACGAGCCTGAAGTTATTGCCCGCGGTAAGGAAGAAGAAGCAGCCGAATAATTATCTGGCAGATATTATCAGCGCCTTGGTATGTTTGGCTTGTCGGATATACCCGGCAGGTTAGATGAGGATAAGATCGTATGAAGCTGATAGTCGGACTAGGTAATCCCGGTGCGGAATATCGTAATAGTCGTCATAACATGGGTTTCATGGTAATTGACAGACTTGCTGGCAGATTAGGTATAGATATCAGTAAGAACAAGTTTCAGGCACACTATGGCAATGGCCTCTGTGGTCTGGAAAATGTAGTGCTGATCAAGCCTCAGACATATATGAACCGCAGTGGCGGTAGTGTTCTGGAAGCTATGGTTTTTTATAAAACCGATCTGGAAGACCTGCTGGTGGTTTATGATGATCTGGCTCTGGACTTAGGTTTGCTTCGTGCTCGGACCAAAGGCTCTGCCGGCGGTCATAACGGAGTAAAAGATATTATCAATCGCCTGGGTACAGATGATTTTTCGCGACTGAGGATCGGAATCGGTTCTCCGAAATTCGGTAATACAGTAAAGCATGTATTGAGCGATTTCGCCGAAGATGAACAGAATATAGTTAGCCAGTCTGTTATCAGGGCTGCCGAAGCTGTGGAATGCTGGGTAACCAGAGGCATCAAAGAAACGATGAACAGCTATAACGGTTCAGATAAAGAATGACGGTTATAAATAATAAGGTATAAAAACAGAAATTTTATATTAAGATGCACTATATGTGCGGGAGGTTGCTTTGAGCAGCAGCGTAGTTCGTAAATATGAAGGAATGTTCCTGGTAGATTCCGCCCTGGTAACAGGAAACTGGAATAGTGTTGTCAGCAGCATTGAGACAGTTCTCAAGCGTGCTAATGCCGAACTTCTTTCCCTGAAGAAGTGGGATGACCGCAGACTGTGCTATCCGGTGGCCGGCGTACAGCGTGGTACTTATGTATTAACCTATTTTAACGCCGATCCTGCCAGCATAGCCGGCATAGAGCGTGATGTGCAGATCTCTGAAGAGATCCTGCGTGTTCTGGTTCTTCGCGGCGATGTTATCCCTCAGGAAATTATCGATGCTCCGACACCGCTGGAAAGTGGTCGTAGCCGGGTTGGCGAATTTAATGCCGACGGCGATGCTGATATAGAGAGAGATGAGATCGATGAGATCGAAGTGCCTTCTATCGATGAGATCGAGTAATTTGGCAATGTCTGGTATGTCTTTACCTCTTGAGGCTGGAGACTGCCTGGGCTTAAAGACTACAGGAGCTTGTAATGGCCAGTTATAATAAAGTAATTATGATGGGTAACCTTACCCGTGACCCGGAATTATCTTATCTGCCCAGCCAGACCGCAGTTGTCGAGTTTGGCCTGGCAACCAGTCACAAATACCGCGGTGCCGATGGACAGGACAAAGAAGATACCTGCTTCATTGATTGCCGTATGTATGGTAAGAGAGCCGAGATAATTCAGAAGTATTTTTCTAAGGGTAAGCCTATTATGGTCGAAGGGCGTTTGACTCTCGACCGTTGGGACGGCCCTGATGGTAAGAAAAATTACAAGCATCGTGTCTTTATCGATAATTTCACCTTTGTCGGTAATGCCTCTGATGGTGGCGGCAGATCTGGCGGTTATAATGCCGGACCAAGACAAAGCAGTATGGATCAGATGGGTAGCAGTGAGGCTGAATCATATAATGTCCCACAGCCGCCAGCTGATGATGAAATACCATTTTAATACTATAGCCGGCCTTAAAGCCGTTAATAATATGTAAATAGTGATTTGGAATTTTAATTTCAAATATAAAGATATTCGGATGGTCCTGTGACCCTCTGAGGTTAACTTTAAGCGGAGTAATTCAAAGTGGCTAAGAAAGTTAGTACTACAAGAGAAAAAAGCGAATGCAGGTTCTGCCGGTCAAAGACAAACTATGTCGATTACAAGGATATAGAGACTCTTTCAAGATTACTGACTCAGCGTGGCAAGATATTCTCACGCAAGAGAAGCGGCAATTGCGCTGCTTGTCAGCGTAAGGTTCAGCTGGCGATCAAGCGGGCTCGTTATATGGCTTTACTGCCCTATATGAACTAAGTCGGTAATGATCATTTCTGACTGATCTGACTGCTGATTATATATCGCCGGATACTTGATTGTCTGGCGGTTGATCTGGCAGGTTGTCAGATAGATTTAAATTTATATAAATAAAACTAAGAAGTTATAGAATATAGAAAGAGGTTTTATACCATGAAACTCTTATTACTTGAAGATGTTCCAAGCCTGGGCTATTTCGGCGATGTCGTTGTAGTTAAAAATGGCTATGCCCGTAATTATTTGCTGCCTCAGCGTTTGGCTACTCTGCCGAGTGAGTCTAAGATCAAAGAGATCGAAGCAGAACGCGCCAAGCGTGCTGAAGAACGCGCTTTAATGCGTGATGCACTTGTCAAAGTCTGTGAAAAGGTTAACGATGCTTCTGTTACTATTGAAGCTAACGCTAACCCAGGCGGTCATCTTTATGGCTCTGTTGCTGAAACTGATATTGCCAAGGCTCTCCAGAATGCTGGTTTTGAGGTTAAGGCTAAGCAGGTCGCTATGAGCGGTCACATTACTCAGTTGGGTGAGTATCATGTATCGTTGAAGTTAGCTCATGACCTCAAGGCTAAGATCACAGTTAATGTAGTAGCTCCGGGAGCAGCAGCTAAGAATGCAGAATCAAAAGAAAAGCCAGAAGCCCCAGTCGCTGAAGGAAACGAATAAAGCTAATATGCTTTCACATCCTGCGGTAGAACATAGAATTCCGCCGCAGGATGTTGAAGCTGAGCAGGCTGCCCTTGCCTCTATGCTGCTTAATAAAGAAGCTGTTGGTGAGATATTGCCTTTGCTTAATCGTGATTGTTTTTATCGTCAGGATCATGCAGAAATCTTTGATGCTATACTGGCGCTTTATGAGGGCAATAAGCCTGTTGACCTTATTACCCTCAAAGATGAACTGATTCGCCGCAATAAACTTGAGGCGGTCGGTAATATTGATTATCTTATCACCATTTCTGAAGCTGTCCCCTCTGCTGTTAACGGCCTGTTCTATGCAAAAATTGTTCATGATAAGGCTATGTTGCGCAATCTTATTGTCGCTGCCAACGAAATTAACGAAGAGGCGTTTGCCGGCAATTTTGATACTGCCGAAATACTTGAAGATGCTGAACGCAAGATCTTTGAGGTAACTCAGAAAAAAGTTACCCGCCAGGCATTGGGTATGAAGCAGATCATGAGTGATGTCTTCACCTCACTTGAGAGCCGTGACGGTCGTTTGGTTACCGGGTTACCTACTGGTTATAATGCTCTGGATAGTATGACTTGCGGTTTGCAACCAGGCGAAATGATCATTATCGCTGCTCGTCCTTCTATGGGTAAGACTGCTCTGGGTCTGAATATAGCCGAGCATATTGCCGCAGATAACAATATACCCGTACTGGTCTTCTCTCTGGAAATGTCAGCCCAGATGCTTGCTGAGCGTATGCTTGCCGGGCGTGCTCATGTCGATTCTCAGAAACTCCGTCGCGGTATGCTTAATGATAAAGAGCATGAGATGCTCAGCGTTACCGCTGGTGAACTGGCGATGGCTCCACTATATGTAGATGACAGCAGTACCCTTACTCCGTTGGAGCTGCGAGCTAAAGCCAGACGCATGAAGATGCAGTATGATATACAGTTGATAGTGATCGACTATTTGCAGTTGATGAGTGCGCCGGGTGCTGAGGGCAGAACACAGGAAGTTGGTATGATCTCGCGTCATATCAAGGCTGTTGCCCGTGAACTGGAAATACCTGTTATTGCTATGGCGCAGCTTAATCGCGGCCCTGAAGGTCGTGACGGCCATAAGCCCCGCATGAGCGATCTGCGTGAATCAGGTAATATTGAGCAGGACGCCGATGTGGTTATGCTGTTGCATCGTGAAGGATATTATAAGCGTAAAACGGCTCAGGATGAAGCTATTGCAGGCGGTAATTTTGATAATAATATTGGCGAGGAGATTGATGATACCCTTGCTGAGATCATTATTGAAAAGCAGAGAAATGGACCAACAGGTGCAGTTGAACTTACCTGGCTCAAAAATTGGACCAGATTTGTTGATAAGGCTATGGCCCCGGAATATTGATCTGATGCTTAATACCTGAAATATAATTGTAAATCCACTTAGTGCCAGATAAGTTTAATACTCTCTGGCACTATTCTTATTATGCTTGATATATATACACACAACATAACCGTAACCGAATCTTCCATTGATATTAATGATCATGTTAATAATCTGGAGTATATTCGCTGGACCCTGCAGGCGGCTATTGCACATTCTAATGTTAATGGCTGGGATTATGCACGCTATCAGGCATTGGGGGCGGGATGGGTGGTTCGCGCCCATGAGTTTACCTACTTCAGACCGGCATATCTGGGTGATGAGCTGTTAGTTAAAACCTGGGTCTCTGAAATGCAGAAAGTGCGAAGTCTGAGAAAATATCTCATTATCAGGCCTGCCGATAAGCATATTATTGTCAGGGGACAGACCCGTTGGGCTTTGGTTGGTAAAACTGGTAAGCCCTTTGCTGTCCCTTCGGACTTGGCTCAGGCTTTTCCTCTGGTCAGTGAAAAAGATGAGCCTGGCCTGGATAATTGATTTTGGTATTATACCAGCTTAAAACTCCGGTAATATTTCCGGATATATCTGGCCAGTAGCGTTAATCTTGAATATGTATAACATGCCCGGGCTCAGGCGGGTGTAGGTTACATTGCCATAGACCGCCTCTATGCCTTTGTCTTTCAGCTTGTCAGGGTCGTCGGTCAGATCCCATATTGCCTGCCAGAAATCCTTTTGCTGGTTCAGTGGCAGTTCTTTCAGAATGTTGGCATATCGGGCAGGTGTTGCACCCTCTGGCTCTATGGTTATTCCCTCGGCTGGACTGGTATTTTCGCCATAAACCCGACGCCATAGATACATACTTTTCTTTTGTCCGTCCATTACTATTCTGTTATCGAATTTTACGATCAAAGCATCAAAATGCACTATGTCGCCAGCTATGGTAAACTGCTTTTCCAGCACTTTTTGCATCTGATCGTCAGCGGCTGTTTCCACAAACTTTAGTGTAGTATCTATTACAAAGCCTTGCGAATCGCGTTTTTGTGATATTACTTTGGCATAACCGATCTTGTCAGCATGTGACAGATTGGTTATGGCCATTCGCAAGGCCTTATTTTCCCAGAGGATCTCCTGAACAGATGACCCGGCCCTATACACTCCTATCGATATAAGTATAAAACCGCTGACAACTGCCAGGGATAGTATTACTCTGGGTATTCTGAATATTCCTGCTGTTCTCATTGCTATATACTAATGATTAAATCACTTTTGGGCAATATGCATTAATGAATAATATTTGGTATTGGAACAAGGATCAGTTACAAAAAAAAAAGTCTGACCTTTTACAGTCAGACTTTCATATTACTATATATTGGACAGAAGTTTTGGGCTTATATTGTTAATAAACACAAACCATCTGCTACAATTTATTTATAGCTTTTTTTCTTGAATGAGCCGCTTTTCCCTTTGCCGCTGCTACCACCTTTGCCAAAGGACCTGCCGCCTGATTTATTACCAGGTCTGAAATCAGATTTGCGAACTCTTTTTTCCGGGTCAAAATTAGTGTCCCGGCGAGAAGGTGTATAGCCAGACTTCTCCAGCTTTACCAGATTTAACTTATGACCATTGATCTCGCTCTGAACCAATTGATCTCTGGTTTCTTCGGGCATGCCTTCGGGCAGTTCTACGCAAGAATAATCGGCCATGATTGATATTCTGCCTATATGCTTACGGTCCATAGCAGCCACTTCCGCTATTGTGTCGATTATTAAACCTGGCGTAGCTCCCTGGCCGCGACCTACTTCTATAACGAAATATTCCATGCCTTTGCCTGGTTTGCATACCTTCAGGTCGCCGTATTTTCCGCTGGTGTCAAAGCCGCGTTTGTCCATGATCTCTTTATCTGGTGCTTTGAGCAAAAGAGGTTTCTTTTTGTGCATGAGCATTGTCAGGGCCGCGGCAACTTCTATGGCCGGTACATTATGTTCCTGACAATATTGCTCCAGCAGTCCGGTGAACTGTTCACATTCACCACTGGCTATGGCGTCTGTTATTTTCTGCTGGAATCTGGCGATTCGTTTATCATTAATTACAGCAGTTGTCGGCAGTTCCATGGGCTCGATCTTCTGGCGGGTTGCCTTTTCGATCATTGAGAGCATTCTTCTTTCACGAGGTGCTACAAAAAGTATTGCCTCACCTTTGCGGCCGGCTCTACCCGTACGACCTACCCGGTGAATATACGATTCACTGTCATAAGGTATGTCATAATTAACCACATGGCTGATACGGTCAACATCAAGACCGCGGGCTGCTACATCAGTTGCTATCAGAATGTCAACTTTGCCATTCTTGAGACGGTCGATTATCATTTCACGATTCTTCTGGCTCATATCGCCATTGATCGCACCGCAGCTGAAACCACGAGCCTGTAATTTTTCTTCCAGGGCAATAGTCTCGGTCTTGGTACGCACGAAGATTATCATGCCATCTATTTCTTCCGCCTCTAATATGCGGGTCAGAGCATCCAGCTTGTGCAGACCGCTTACATTCCAGTATCTCTGACGAATATTGTCTGCTGTTGATGTTTTAGCCTTGATTATTATTTCCTGTGGATCACGCATGTACTTTTTAGCAATGGTGATTATTTCGCGGGGCATAGTAGCTGAAAACAGGGCTGTCTGGCGTTCTGCAGGGGTCTGTTCCAGTATCCAGGTAATATCATCGATAAAACCCATCTTGAGCATTTCATCTGCTTCGTCCAGAACCAGGTACTCTATTTCATCAAGCATGAGTGACCCGCGACGCATGTGGTCCATTACCCGGCCAGGTGTACCCACTACTACATTAACACCTCTTTTGAGTTGATTGAGCTGGCCGCGATAGTCCGCTCCGCCATAAATAGGGGCTATGCTAAAGCCGGGAATAAATTTGGCATAGGTCTGAAATGCCTCGGCAACCTGGATCGCCAGTTCGCGAGTTGGGGCCAGAACGATAGCCTGCGGGCTCTTGCTCTTTGCGTTGATCTTGGATAGTATCGGCAGGGCAAAGGCAGCTGTCTTGCCTGTGCCTGTCTGAGCCTGACCCAGCAGGTCGCGTCCTTCAATCAGTGGGGGAATGGTAAGTGCTTGAATTGTGGTCGGGGTTTCGTAACCTACTGCGGCTACGGCTTTGAGTACTTTTGCCGAAAGATTCAGGCTCTCAAATGTTACTTCGGCTGCTACAGATTCAGATTTGGTCATTAAAAAAATAACTCCAGGTAGGTGGCGGCTGCTTGAATTAATCTATAAAGCGATATTATTGCTCGCTTTGAGTAAACAGCCCCATGTTTCAGGCACTATTGGGTGCCGTGGTCGTTTGGCTTACTGTTACTAAATAACAGTAATACCCGGGACATCCACTGTAATTTCAGTGAAACGATTAACATTAACCGTTTTTTGTGGATTCCAGAAACACAATTTAAGTTCGACAGGCAGTGTATGAGCCTGTGGGAACAGGGCTTAGCATCAAGTCCTTCAATAGCGTTTCTGCAAAATGCCGGATGCCTGGTGATTAATCTTTGCGATCTCAACAGGATTGCCTGATACTCTTACCCTGGTTAAATTTCTGCTTTGCTCGTTATTTCTAAAGCATATTCAGAAGTGTTTTCCCCAATGCAGCGTGCATTATACTATATCTTTCCTGAAATACCAGTCTATTCTCCAATTTTGCCTGAAACTCTTAAAAAAAGCTGTATTAATGCTATCGGACCTACTTATAGTTTATTATCAATATCAACACTCTTATATCTTGCCTGTTTTTGGCCTGGGGCTACATAAACTGATTTTATCGGACTATAATTCCAATCGATAAATGGGCCTGATAAGTAATAATGTAAAATGATCTCTATTACGAAAGTTCCATGTTTGCATAACAATGTTATCAGTTGTATCTGGAATGTTATTCTTGGGTATTATCTTAAATTATTTATTTAACAGGTATTGTGTTAATGGTTTGGTTATTGGCCTGGTGTTTCTTTGAATAAAAACGGTAATATTGTAAATTTTTTTTGTTTTTAGATTTAAGTTGTACTTAATTATTATCGATTGATATATCAGCGTAATAGATAATGGTTCATTCCAGTTATGTCAGGTTCTGATGTAACACTCTCTGGACTGTTAATTAGTGTCTTTTAATAAAAAAATATATAATTTTAGTCAAAAATAGACCAAACAGACGATATTTTACTTGTTAGAATGGCTTTTTTTGTACAAAATAGAGTAAAAGTACCCTCCATAAAATTTTACAACCAGAGAGACAGCTTTTGAAGCTGCACATAACAACCAGATGAAAGTGAGTACTACACAATGAGATCACAGAACAATGTTGATGAATATGACCAGAGCGTAATAAGGCAGATACGCGAAGGGAAAAAGATGAGCCGGCGAGCCCTTGCCGAAAAATCCGGGATCACTCAGCAGACAATTTTGAATGTTGAACAGAATAGATTCCCGGCATCTTTATCTACCCTGGCGGCTATCACTGATGCCCTGGGCATTACTTTCAACGAATATGTTGAACTTTCGCACAGGTGTAAGACTGTAGTTTTAGACCAGAATAAGCTTAAACCTGAACCATACACTGGATATTCAGTTATCAGTTATGAATATAATGATTATATCTTATTGCATTTGCAGACTAATGACGGCTTTACTGATGTCAGTATGTCACAGATGCCTTATTTTGATGTGATAACTTATGTTCTTGATGGTAAGTTGGATATCATGATAGACGGTGAGGCCTATACTATTGGCAAAAACCAGGCTATGTCTTATAGCGGCCTGGCAAATCGTGCTATTTCCAGTACCGGCCCTTGTAATGTTGTTTCTATTCTCAGAAGAAAGAATAATACCAATCACCATTACAACCCAATGTCCGAATTAGCTTCTGTGCTTGAGTCTTATGAGAAAATGTCTGTTTCCAGGAAGCCTAGTACGGTAAACTCAGATAATATGGATTTCACCATACTCAAGCAGCTAAGATTAATGCATAATATGAGTCTGGAGATGATGTCAGAAGAGTCTGGTATGTCCACTTCGGCTATCTCTCTAATCGAGAACAATAAGCGCGCTCCTTCTATGGCAACTTTATCTGCGATTGCCTCAGTTCTGGGTGATACCCCGGTTAATCTTTTTCAGTTAGCCAGAAAATGCCCGAACAAATCCTATGATCGGGTCTTGAATGAAAAGGCTTATGCCAATAATGGCTTTACGGTTTACGATACTACAGTTGATAATATTATGTTCAATTTCGTAGAGAAAGCCACTATCTATGAGCTTGGTCAGCTTACTAATCATCCGTTTTGTATGGAAGTGCAGATTCCTGTTACGGGGATCTTGAATATGGAAGTTGACGGCGTTCTTTATCCGGTAAAACCCGGCCAGGTACTGGCCTTTGATGGTAGTCGTTCCCACAGGTATAAAATGTCTGAGGACTATTCTGGTTTGATGGTAAGAATTCCGAAGGCCAAAAACACTCCTATTGATAATCCTGACAGCGTGCCGCAGATAGACTGATGCCTTTTGGGGCTCAGGTCATTTGGGTTTTTCTGATTAAAAAAGGCCAAAGCCGTTTTCAGTACTGATAACAGGCTTTGGCCTTTTTTTTGTTTATTTATTGGCTGTTAATAATATAAAAAAACGCTACTGAGATAAATGCAGGTAAACTGTTCACATAATTATCTATGAATAAATCACTTTCAACTTTATTACAGACTGAAAATTGACGATATGACTATCCGGTTTATGTCGTTTATACCAGCCAGATGGTTTTTTGATTATTCTGGTTTTTGGGGCAGAGGTTTCTAATAAATCTCGCCTGGCGAAATAGAAGTACTAAGAGCGGCGTTATACTGAATATGCTGGTAATTTCTGTTAATATGTGTAAACTGGTGAAGTATTTTAACTGAATAACTCAAAGTGTTCGTAAATTAGTAAGCAAAAAGAGATCATCCCGCTTTGGGCAGAGGTAAGTTGTTGTGAATAAAAGGCTTTGGTACATCAATGCGGCACTGGCAGCAGTGCTGGTGATAAGCTGGATCTTTGCGATCGCAGGTATGCCCGGATACCCATCTGAGGCCATCTTCGATAAGAGTGATCTATCGCCTGCCTCAGATAATTCTGGTGATGCCGATGTTGAATCTCAGACGATTGCAGCCGCCCGCGGATTTTCTAACTGGCTTGACCCGCCGCCGGCTTATGGCAGTGTAAAAGTTAAAATAGAGCCAGAAGATGTACTTAGTGCAGGTGCCGGCTGGAGAGTTGGTGGTAGTGAATGGCTGGAATCTGGATCAGTGGCCGAAAAAATAACCCCAGGCGAAAAGAATATCTCTTTCAAAGTGGTTAAAGGCTGGGTTGTGCCAGAGGTTAAAGTTACAGTAGAAAAGGATGAGCTTGCTGAAGTCACTGCTGTTTACGCTATACCGCCGCGTGGTTTTGTCAAAGTGACCATTAAGCCTGAAGACATACTCAGTCATTTGCCTCAGTGGCAAATCGATGGTGGTCAGTGGCTCAATTCTGGTGATACCAGTCAGGTTACTCCTGTCGGGCAGTATGGTCTGACATTCAAAGATATAGAAGGCTGGGATAAACCGGCAATTAATGTAACTATTGAAGACCAAAAGACTATAGAAACTGTAGCGGAGTATGTTCTTATTCGCTATGGCAATATAAATGTGAAGGTCAAGGATGGCGTAAGTCAGCCTGAATCTGCTGCCTGGAAGATAAATAATGGTGATTGGCTGGCTTTGGCGAGCGAACCACAGCGTAACAGATTTGGCAACTATGTAGTTAGCTTCAAAGAGGTGCCTGATTGGAAAAAGCCTGAAGATGTTAAGATAGACATTGATGAAGAAAAGACTTACGATATTGAGATGGCTTACACACCCATACCTTATGCCAGAGTTACGACCAATATTATGCCGGTCAATGATGAGAGATTGAGTTCTGCTCAATGGCGTATTGATGAAGGACAATGGCTCAATTTTGGGCAGACCAATGCCAAAGTAACTTTGGGCGAACATGTGATCTCATTTAAGGGCGTAGCAGGCTGGCAGCCAGTTGAGAGCCTTAAGGTAGAAATAAATGAACAGACCGACTATGAATTCACCTGTGAGTATATTCGCCAGAGACCTGCCGGGCCTGCATTTAAGTTCCGTTCTGTAATAGAGACAGGCGGCGGCAATGGTGTTGCATTTATATCCGCCCAAAAAGGCTATAAGGTAGGCGAGGAAATAGAAGGTTTCCGTATTAAGCATGTGGCTAAAGGCAAGGTGATCCTGGAAAAGGAAGGTTTTGAGTATGAGCTGGAGGTAGCTGATAACAGTCAGTTAGTCGCACCAGATGGCATACAAGCACCAGTTCCAGGTCAGCCTGGTCAGCCGGTGCCGGGGCGGCCTGATGGAGCAAAACCATCTATGCCGCCAACTCGTCCCAGACAGTGAAGTTTATTCCTGCATTAGCAGTTGATTGAAGTTTAGCAGCCAGCGATCGTGCTGACTGGAAAAATAATAGTGAAAATTGAATACAGAGGTTATCTGGCCGAATTTTATATCTTCTCTGGGCTGGTGAGTAACTGGAATAGAGATAATAACTGCATCGCCCTGATCGTTGAAGGTGGCGGTAAGCAGTTGGGTATTCCAGCCGACAATAACCCGGTCGAAAGCCGAATCGCCCAGCAGTAATCGGGCGACTTGCAGGCCGGATAGTTCGGTATGAGTATAGTTTTTGAGCCATTGATATTTATAAGTGGCCAGGCAGTGTAAAATGCCGTCGGTGATCTGGGTAAGGTCATTGACCTGCTCTTGCCTTTGCAGACTCAGAGCGTTTTGTGTGTCTGGGGCAGAGCTGATCTGCTTATTAACACAGCCATTACCAGAAAGCCATAGACAGAAGAAAAGGCTGATAATCAAGCTGTAACTTCTGATATTAGATTTATTTGTGAACATATAGAGTTACCTGGAGTTATTTAACTCACTAACAATATTAAGTGGAGCTTTAATAGTTATGTCATCTAAACATGCTAATAATAGCCGTTCTGAAGTACAAAACACAAGTACTTTCAGTGCGTATATCGCCAAAGCCGCGAAAATAACCGTAAAAATCCGGCATATTAATGCTGATTTTGCTCGTCAGTATAAAGTCCAGCCCTTGTTGCTGCTGGTGCCTTTTGTTGCCGGGCTTGTTGCCGCAGGGTTGTTCATGGGTGACAGAAGCGATAAATCATCATTGAATGAGCTGGCAGTTAACACCGCTGGTTTTTCGCTTTCTGGTACTACCAGTGGTGCTTCTGGCAACCTGCCTGGAGATAATGGAAGCCAGTTATTGCTGGCTCAGGCAGAGGCAGAACCAGCTGATGAATCGCAGGCAGAAGATGATGTTGCTCCTGCAAAAATTGAGATATCTCAGGAGATGAGAGATGAGCTGAGCCCGGAAGAGATAGCTATTTTTGAGGCTTTTTCCGAGATGGCAGAGCTTCAGGCCCAAAAGGGTATCGACAGTCCGGAAGTAAAGGCGTTAAGTGAGAAACTTGATGGCCTTATTGAGCAGGTTAAGGTAAAGCAAGAGCAGGAACTGGCAAAGCAGAAAGCAGAATATTCAGAAGTTACTGAAGATGATGAGCAGCCGTCAGATGAACCGGCTGAAAAGCCTGTTGCCCGCCCGGCGGATACCAGAGCCCTGCAGCCCAAAGATAATGCTTATAGCCGTCAGAAAACTCTTCGGCCGGCACCGGCTGATGAGCAGGTAAAAACTGCTATATCATCTGTAGCTACAAGCCAGGCCAAAGCAGAGCCTAATCATGTGATCGTCAAACCAGTTCAGCCAGAGCAACCCAAAGAGCTTACTACCGCCAAGGCCAAAGAGCCGGAGGTGAAGCCGGTTGTCAAAAATGTTACTACGCCAACTGTTGCCAGTGTTAAGGAAAAAACCGCACCAGTGGAAGAAAAACCAACCGCTAAAGCTGAATCTGGTGAGCCTGTAGCGGAGAAAGCCAATAATGACATACTTGACGAGGGCAAGATACGCATTAAGACTAATGATGGTATGATAGATCTTAATGAGCTGCTGATAGCTATTGGTAAAGAGCTTGAACTGAACTATTATTTTGAAGATGGAGTTATTCCTTCGGGCAGAATAATGTTACAGCAGTATGGTGAGATCGATCGCTCAGAATTATTGCCCTTACTGGAATCGGTTCTGGCTAAATCTGACTATATGATGGTTAAGCAGGGGCCTTATACTAAAATAGTTAAGAGAAATGAAATACATAAAAACACTACGATATTTTCTCCCGATCTTGGCGATGAAATTGATCCGAAGCGAGATTCGGTAGTTGCAACAATAATATCTCTTGAACATGTGAATTATGAAAAAGTTAAGGGCATATTGGAAAAATTCGTTGCTTATACTGACATAATAACCCCCATTGATAATACTAATAAAATTGTAATAACCGATTATGCCCGCAGCCTGGCCCGGATCAAAGATATAATAAAGATGATCGATGTGCCCGGCCCCGAGAAAAAACTCAAGATAATTGTGCCAAGCTACTTAAAGCCAGATGATGCTAAAACTACTATAGAAGATATGTATAATAAGCTCTATGGCGAGTCAGGAATTAATGTCGGTCAGAGATCTGATTCAGCTAATCAGCAGGTGACCACGCCAGCTCCGGAAATGAATGTCGCTGAAATGAACCCGGCTCAGCGGGCCGAGTATATCCGCAGCCGTCGTGATGCTGCTAATCAGCGTCAGGCGGCAACGCCGGCGGGCAATTCTGAAATACCTATGCCCGATATTACCGTTGATAAGAGAACTGGTCGTATATTCGTAATTGGTACAGAAGCTGAATTGGAAAATGTTACAACCATTCTTAATCTGTTTGATGTGCCCAAGAGCGGCCCTCAGGTTAAACTGGAGAAATACAGCCCAGTTTATGTAGATTCTAAAAATGTGGTAACTCAGATCGAATCGCTGATGAAGGCGATGAATGATGAAGAAAACGGTCTGAAAAGCGATCAGGGTGATTCCGGTGCGGTTGCAGAGCAAGAGCAGGGTATGCCTCAGATAGTGCGTGGAGAACAGATGCGTGACCCGCGTCGGGCAACGACAACCAGTCAGGAATCTGGCACCAGCTCAATACCTGGCATGTTCGTCCTGGTTGATGAACGCACTAATCGTATAATCGTTCTTGGCTGGCCCGATCAGATAAAATTATTTGAAGAATTACTGGCCTTGTTTGATGTGCCGTTGCCTGGCGGTGAGATATTACTCGAAATAATCGGGCTGGAAAATACTGAGGCTACAGACACTGTTAGTAAGGTTAAGGATCTTATCAATGCTATAAACAAGCAGTCAAGTGGCAAGGCACCCGGTACAGGTACAGAGACTACCAGTGTAACCAGCCGCAGACCTACATCTCGTAATATTAATCCAAATAATCCTAATGCTAACACTGGTCAGTCGGCCAATGGTTCTGGTACAACAGATGAAGAGAGCAGCGGTCCTTTCATGATGGCCGATGAAAGGCTCAATCGTATTTTTGTGATCGGAGTACGCGAGCAGATAGATCAGGCCAAAGAACTGACCGAGATGATAGATCAGCAATGGCCCGGCAGTAAGGTTCGCCTTGAGATATTCACCTTTAATGTTGTTGAGGTCGAGGCTATAACCGAGCAGATAACCGAACTGATACAGGCATTAAATGCCAATGAGGAAACCCGGTCAGGGGCTAACAGCTCAACAGACCGTCGTCGCTCTCAGGCTGCATTCCCCAATCTGTCTAATCAGCCGGGTAATAACAACAATAATGGTTCTGGCAATGACAGTCAGTCCAGTTTTCAGCAAGCTGGCGAAGAAGGGCCGTTCTTAATGGCGGACAATCGTTTGAACCGCCTGTTCGTAGTTGGTTTAGATGAACAGATAACTCAGGTTGAAGAACTGATCCAGATATTAGATAAGTCTATCGGCCTTGACCTGAAGATCATTCCCGCCTTTAAGTATATCTTGAGTTCTGATGCCGCCGACCAGATGGCAAAATTACTCTCAATTATGCGAGAGCAGGAAGAAGCCGGTTCCGGCTCATCCGGTAGCAGTTCCAGTCGGACAAATAATCGTTCTAATACCAGAAATAATCAGAATAATCTGAATGATCAATTTGGTCAGAATACCAGTTCCAGAAATAATACCAATCGCACAACACAGAGTCGTGAGGGTATCTCTTCGATTATCAGCGTATCGCAACGCGGCCCGTTCCTGTTGCCTGATGACCGGACCAACCGTCTGCTGGTGGTGAGTACGCCGGAACAGTATAATGAGTTGATAAGCCTTATACCTGTTCTTGATGTTCCGCCAAGCAAGTATGATGAGATGATCATCGAATCGTACCAGCCTGAGTTTGTGACAGTGGAAGAGGTTAAGACTATTCTCGATGACCTTGGCCTGACCCAGTCAAGTGCAGACCTGGACGAGAAGTATCAGCGTCGTAACGGAGGCAGTAGCAATACCAATAATCGTATAAATACTAACATTGCTGACACTCGCGATATGTTCCAGTATCGCAATACAGATAGTGCTACTATGATCGGCAATATTGAAGAGCCGGAGATATTTGTAGCGGTGCATAAGACTTCCAATCGTATCTTTATCTATGCTGCTAAATATCAGCACGAAGAGATAGCCCGCATGATAGCTAAGATAGATGTTCAGCCTGACAGCAATCTGGGTGACTATGAAGTCTTTTCTATTAAGCATCGTAAACCAGAGGATCTGGCAACAGTTCTTAATGAATTGCTGGTTGAAAATGATCAGACCGTAAGTGAAGAAATGCAGGAGGTCAAGGGTAAGACGGTAATTGTGCCGGTAACAGACACTCCTTTTATAGTTGTGCGGGCTGACCAGCAGAAGCGTGCCCAGATATCCAAGTTGATCGATGAGCTGGACAAGGCTATGCCTCAGGTTCTGATCGAAGCACAGTTCATTCAGATATCACTGGACGATTCTTTCAAGCTGGGTGTTTCCTTGCAGGAGAGCTTCTCTACGGGCGGCTCTGATTCAGTCTCAGGTATATCACCTATGAATCTGGGTGAAATATCAACCAATAGTAATGGTGTAGCTATGGGTAGTGGCGGTACAATTGCTTTCTTCCACGATGATATGATTCATGCAACTCTGGAGGCACTGGCAACTCAGACTAATTCTGAAGTGACCAGCAGTCCCCGCTTACTGGTAAATAACAATTCTGAAGCATCATTTACCAGCACCAAGCAAAAGCCGACCACTAAGACTACTTTGCCAGCCGGCAGTGATACCCCGATAACTGAGTTCAATGAATATGTTGAAGCTGGTACTACTTTGACTATTACTCCGCAGATCGGAATGTCTGATATGGGAGCTGCATTAGAACCTGGTGAAAAGATTGAGGAAGGTTTCATTTCCCTTGACATAACGATAAATGTTGACAGTTTTGAAGGTGAGGGTTCAGATGGTATCCCTCCAGGGAAGTCAACTAATGAATTAAAGACCAATATCTTATTGCCTGATGGTGCTACAATCATTATGGGTGGTCTGACTCAGACCAACTGGTCTGATACTGTCAGGAAGGTGCCGATACTGGGTGATATTCCGGTTGTTGGGGCATTGTTCCGCAGCATAAATAAGGCTAAAGGCAAAACTGTGTTATATATGTTTATCAAGGCAACAATTGCGTTTGATCCAAACAGAGACCCTGACTTTAAGAGTCTCAAAAAGCTCTCAGAGATAGATCAGAAAGAAATGAAAAAACTCAGAGAAAGCTTTAACGGTATGCCGATAATACCAGGGTTCAAAGATGGTAAGCCTCTGGAAGATGAGAAGAAAGATACTGATGAGCCTGTCTCTACAGAGGATAAGCCACAGGAAGCTGCGATCAGAGAGGAGTGATCTTTTTCTGACCGAGAAAGATGGTATTTGAGATAATGCCAGCAATGAAAGTGTTAAACTGATTTATTGAATGAACAAAGTTACAGGCAGGGACGCCTGAGTCTGTTGGAATAAAAATAGTGAGCATAAAACTACATGACAAACTGCTGGCTGCAGCCAGAAAGACAGGTGCCGTTGACCCCGGTGACCTGGAAGATGCCCTGGAAGCCTGTGTGAAGAAGATAGAGGTTTCTGACAATCCATCTGAACTGGACCGCATGTTATTGGCGGAGGGTAATTTCACTGAAGATCAGATACTCAGACTTTTTGCTCTGGCTTTGGGTATGCAGTTCGTTGAGCATATAGAACCTGCCTCTGTGCCGCTGGAATTTGTGCAGTCGGTTCCCAGTAATTATGCACATCAGCATAGCGTCGTAGCAATAGAAAATCGTAACGGCACTCTGGTAGTGGCTACTAATAAGCCGCTTGATGTTTATGCCGTTGACAATATTGCCAATATGACCAAATGTCCGGTGATCCCGGCTTTAGCCAGTCGGGCGGTTATAAATTCTGCTATTAACGGTGCCTATGAGCAGCGAACTACAGTTCTGGAAGATGTGGCCGAAGAACTGGATGCTACCAGTATTCAGGGACTGATCGGAGATGTTTCCAGCGAAGATCTGCTTGATGTGGTTAATCGTCCGCCAGTCATTCGTCTGGTAAATGACATTCTTTTCAAGGCCTTGCAGATGCGAGCCTCTGATGTGCATATTCACCCGTTCGAGCAAAAGGTAATGGTTCGCTATCGTATCGATGGTCTGCTATATGATATGCTCACTCTGGATGTCAGAGTTTTGCCGGTAATAGTATCTCGTATTAAGGTTATGGCCGGCATGGACATAGCCGAGCGGCGTATGCCTCAGGATGGTCGTTGCAGTGTTCGTATCGGACCGCGTGAAGTTGACCTGCGTGTCAGTACTGTACCAACTGCCTACGGTGAGAGGTCGGTATTGCGTATTTTGGACAAGAATGCCGGAGTCTATTCTTTGCAGCAGTTAGGACTCAGTGATTACGACTATGGCAGGATCGACGAACTTATAAACCGGCCTCATGGTGTTATTTTTGTTACCGGCCCGACCGGCAGTGGAAAGAGTACTACGCTCTATAGTTTCTTGCAGAGAATAGATTCGCGTGAAAAGAATGTTATAACAGTAGAAGACCCGATAGAGTATCATCTTGATGGTATAAGTCAGATACAGGTTGCCAACCGTAAGGGTATGACTTTCCTTACTGCTTTAAGACATATTTTGCGTCAGGACCCGGATGTTATAATGGTTGGTGAGGTGCGTGACGAAGAGACGGCACGCATGGTAATACAGTCTTCACTTACCGGCCATTTGGTATTCAGTACGCTGCATACTAATGATGCTTCCGGTGCGATCACTCGTATTCTCGATTTTAATGTTGAGCCGTATCTGGTAGCCTCATCAGTTGCCGGGGCACTGGCACAGCGACTGGTTCGCAGATTATGTCCGCATTGTAAGGTTGAGCTGGCAGCTGACAGCGATAAGGTTAAGCGTATGGGGCTGGCTTTTGCCGGATTTGAAAAGGTATATGAAGCACGCGGTTGTGATAAATGTTTCCGGACCGGATATCTTGGTCGAACAGGTATTTATGAGCTGATGATCGTTGACGACGATATCCGACAGTGTATCTATCAGCGTAAAAGTGCAATGGTTATCAAGAAGACCGCCCTGGAAAGTGGTATGACCACTTTGCGTATGGACGGAATGAGAAAGGTAGAGCAGGGGCAGACTTCCCTGGAAGAGATATTACGAGTTGCCCAGTCTGATGAAGTGTAAACGACTCATTTTAAGATCATGGGTCGTTAATTGACTAAAATAAAAGATAGATGCATTATATTGCGTCTCTGTTAGATATATGCCATCATTTAAGTACAAAGGATTAGACAAGGCTGGAAAGCAGGTTAAGGGCACTATTGTGGCTGAGAACGCTGCCGCTGCGCGTAAACTCTTACGCAATCGGCAGGTACATGCCCACAATGTTGAGCCTTTTGTTTCTACCCGCTATCAGGGCAAGAGCAGCGTGAAGAGTCGCAACCGAAAGCTGGTTATGGAATTTACCATACAGTTGGCAACTCTGGTTAAAGCTGAGATAAAACTTACTGAGGCTCTGGACCTGGTAATAGCTCAGACACAGAATGAAAAGTTTAAGCAGGCTTTGCAGGGTATTCGCGACCAGCTGCTTTCGGGAAGCTCATTTGCCGAAGGAGTACGCGAGCTGCCTCAGTATTTTGATATTGTCTATGCCTCTATGATTAAGGTAGGTGAGGCAACTGGTAATCTGGGTGAGACGCTTGATGTACTTAAACGGCAGATGGAAAAGAGCCGGAAACTAGAGCAGGGGTTTATCAGTGCTATGATATACCCGGCTATATTGGTTATTGTATGTATTGTCGTTATAACTATATTAATGACAGTGGTAGTGCCAAAGATAGCCGCACTACTGGAAGCCAGTGGTAAAGAACTGCCCGGCATGACAAAGGCCCTTATTGCCGTCAGCAGTTTTGTTGGTAATTACTGGTGGGCCATCTTATTAACCGTTGGTTCTCTTTACTGGCTGTTTTGTAAATGGAAAGCAACCAAAAGTGGCCGGATTCGGTTTGACCGGTTCAAGATCAAGTTTCCTGTTCTGGGTATTTTTATCAGACAGGCAGTGACGGCGCGTTTTGCTACTACACTGGCAGCTTTGATGAAAAGTGGTATGCCCATGGCTGATGCCCTGGCTATTGTTGCCGATGTTACAGGCAATGTGATAATGACCCATGCGGTTAATCGTGCCCGGGAAAGAATTGTCGGTGGTGCTGATATTTCTACTCCCTTGCGAGAAAGTGGAGTTATTGATCTGGCTACCAGTCACATGATAACGGTAGGTGAAAAAAGTGGTGAGCTGGAAAAGATGCTTGAAAATATATCCAGCTCTATGCAGGAGAAAAACGATGTTGCTGCCGAACGGATCGGTGCGATAATAGAGCCGGTGATAATTGTGTTCATGGCGGTAGTCGTAGCGTTTATCTTTATGGCGATTTTGATACCAATGATGGACATGAGTAATATAGGATAACAGATTGCGGTTTGATCGGTAGAATCAGGCTGCTGAGTTTATTTTCAGGAGATTTATGATGAGTAATAGAAAGACAAGAGTAAAAGGCTTTAACCTGACCGAAATGATGGTCGTTCTGGTTATTATGGGTATTCTGGCTGGTGTAGTTGGCATGCAGGTAGTGAAGAATATTGCCAAGGCCAAGATAAACAGCACCAAGTCGCAGATAGCGGTATTAAAGAATGCGGTCAATCACTATAAGATCGACACCAATGTGTATCCGGAATATCTTGACGATCTGGTGGTTCGCCCGGCAGACCTTAAAGGATGGAATGGCCCTTATCTTGAATCTAATGCTATTCCGCTGGATGGCTGGGGGTTTGAATATGTATATTTCCCGCCAGAGCCGGGTACTGCTGAATTCCTGATCTATTCCTATGGTGCTGATGGCGAAGAGGGTGGTGATGGTGAAAATGCTGATATAAGTAATCAGACAATAGTAGAGACAGCCGAAACAGGTCTCTAAGAAGTAAAATGTTAAAAACAGGAAAAAAATTACAGGCTCGGCGGGGGCTCTCCCTCGTCGAGCTTGTGGCAATTTTAGTGATCATGTCTTTGCTTTTTGGGCTGGGCCTGGTGCCGGTGGTTCGCTTTGTTGAAAAGAGCAAGTATGACGCTGATGCTGATATACTCGATAGTTTTTTGCAGAATGCTGTGGCTCATGCTGTGTTTCACAATTGTACGGTAGAGGTGGTGTTTTCACTTGAAACCGGGACATTTGAGGCTTACGAGATATATGAAAGTAAAGACAGCCTTTTGGGCGGTAGTACATCGGACCCGGTCAGCAGTATTGCTGGGACAGTAGCCGGTCCACCTGTGCAAGCCGGCGAAAAGAGCGAATTGATCTTAGAGGGCGAGCCATTGGAGTTGTTTTTCATCGACAGCATTCGTCCGGAAGATAGTGCTGAGATAATGGACGGCGAAGTCGTTGTTCGTGCTGATGGCGGCGGCTGGAAAGAATCGTTTATCGTTGCTCTGGCCAGTGAGGACGAAGATAACTGGCAGTGGCTCAGATGTGATCGCGGCACGGTTGGTGTGCGAACATATCGGGTTGACACCAAATTGCCAGTGCCTAAAGCCAGCCTGGACTGAGTATTGTGAATTATGATAAAAAGAGCCAGACAATCAGAGAAGGGCTTTACCCTGACCGAGGCAGTTGCCGCAGTTGTTCTGTTGGGCATGCTGCTTGGCGGCATTTATAGTGTATTGAGCAATAGCAGTACAAGTGTTTCCCGCACCCTGCTCAGAGAGCGAGCGGTAGAAGTGGCACGCAGGCACATGGAAATGCTGCTGGTTACTAAACAGGAACCTGAGAGTACCGGTCTGGAAACTGTTGACGATCTGGACGAAGATTTTATCTGGCAGCTTGACCTTGAGAGGGAGCCGGTAGGGCAGGTGGCAGCTACATTAGAAAATACTATTATTCATGCTACTGTAACAGTAAGTTATAATGGGCAGGATAATAATATGAACCCGGTAGAATTGCACCGTTTCTTTGCTACCTTAAAACCTAAGCCGGGTAATGTAGTAGCTGTGCCGCTCAAGACCGCCTATGAATATGATGAGTCTTATCAGGACTTAAAAAATCTTCTGGGGCGCGACCCGACGGTAGAAGAAATGATCGAGTATCAGTTTAAGATGGAAAATTAATAGTTTATTTCTAATAGAATACTATGTGGCATAAGACACGAAAAATAAAAGCCTTCACTCTGGTTGAGCTGATAGTGGTTCTGGCAATTACTACTATTACCTTGATAGCTGTGCTGGAATTATATCAAAGCTGTATAAAGTTTACTTTGCAGTTGCGTCAGCGCATGACGCAGGCTTCGGCTTTGAATTTCTGTCTTGATCGTATGGCTACGGAAATAACAGATGCTATTAGTTCTAATGCCTCATTGGAAATTGTCAGCGGCGACCGTGAAAACATTATCAGTGGCGTTCGGCTGACCCAATATGATAGTGATGACGAAGAAAAAATATATCGTCAACTGGAATGGATCATTGCCGCTGATGAAAATAGCGGTAATACCATATATCGTAAGGACTTTATCTTGCTTGATGAAAATGCCAGTGATATGTATCATCCGGTTTGTGATCGGATAGCCGATTTTAAGATTGAGCTGGTAAACGGTGAGGGGCTGGAAGACCCCAATGCTACAGCACCATTAATGCAGTTTAGTGTGGAAAGTTATATTGATGACAGCAGTGAAGCTACTTTTATGTCTAGCAGAACTTTTTGTCTGAGGAGAAATGAATCGCTGGGTGTGCCTGATATGGATACGCTGCAAGATCAACTCGATACTATTGCTGAACAAAGGAAAAGATAGGCAGGTTTTGCTAAAGGCTTACTATGTTAAGATCGTCAGACAAGATTATAAGCACTACAATTTTCCGGCTCAGGCCCAGAAGCCGGCGAGGGTATATTCTGCTTATACTGATTATGGCCATGGCTGTACTTTCACTGCTGGCGATAGAGTTTCAGGCCGAATCGGCATTGCAGTTGAGAATGAGCAGTCATCGTCAGGATGTTATCCAGTGTGAGTATGCTCTGGAATCTGGCCTGGCGGCGGCTGGTAAGCTTATTCAGGAATATCATGAAGAGATGCTGCGTAAGATCCGCAACCCGCAGCCGATAGTCTCGCCGGAAAATGCTGTGTCTGAAGAAGAGGCCAAAGAGCAACTGGAGAAACTTACGCGTGAACTTGGCCTTGATAAACTGGAAGGGCTTATTGATGATCCTAATGCTTCTGATCCGAATTCTCAGGAGCTTTCCGATGACCCTAATGCTACTTTGGGTATGGCTCCGCCAGAATGGAAGGATCATCTGCTCAAGCAGGTGACAATTGAAGTTGGTAAGTCTGAAGCTGAGATATTTATCTATGGTGAAAATTACAAATTGCCTTTGATCTGGGCGATCCAGTCTCCTTTTGCTGGTGTGCCAGGTAGTAAGTCTGGTGGTCTGGGTATGGTTAGAGATCTGCTGACTAATCTGGAGGTTGATGGTGCCAGGACAAATGATATTATGCGATATCTTGGCACTCTTACGCAGGATATTGAAGTGCCTTATTGTCCTGTGATGGTCAAGAGGGCTGATCGCTGGATAAGGAGTGGTAAGAGCTATACTAATGAGCAGGTAAATCTGCTTACTATAAAGAATCACATGCTCTTTTCTTCTCTGGGCGAACAATGGTTCAGAGATGTTAATAATGAACGCTATCCTGAATTTAAGGAAATGCTCACACTGTCCAGTAATAATCTTATCAGCGATTATCTGGGGCTGTGGGGGGCGATCAGGATCAACATTAATACGGCGCCGGCAGAGGTATTGGCTGCCGGGTTCAAAAGTGTGGGCCTGACTATGGAGCTGGCCGAGAAAATCGTGGCGGCCAGAAATGAAAAGGGACTCTACCGATCACCGATCCTGATCCGGGAAATACCCGGGCTGGAAGAGATTTATACCGCTATATATCCAATGGCCGATGTGATCGATCATGTATATACGGTCAAGATAGTCGCTCGTTCCGGAGAGGTTACTAAAACCAAATCAGCTTGTTTTTATCGACTTGGCAAGAAGCTGGAAATACTGGCAGTATTCTAAGTGAAATAGATAAAGGAGTTTTAACTGTGGCAAGTACAAGTTACGGTATATTTTATAATGGCCAAACGGCACTGGGTGTTGAGATAAATGGCAGCGGCCCTCAGCTCTATTGCAACTTTGTTGAAGCAGTTGCTAATGCCCGGGGTGGTGGAATTGAGCAATTGCGCGAGGTTTCACGCAAGATGTCCGGCAATAAGCCTGTTGCCCTGACTCTCGGCGGCACGATGTATATGATACATGACCACCGCAGTGAGTTTGAAGATATTCAGCAGGCCGCACAGACCTTGCGCTTTGATATCGAAGATTCACTTGCTGTTGATGCTGATAATATAGCAGTGAGCTATCAGGAAAAACCTACACTCACAAGTACCGTTGATATGATAGTATATACCGCTTCTCGTAGTGCATTGGCTGAGGTGTTTGAGATGATGGAGCTGGAGGGCTCTGACCCACTGGCCGCTATGCCGGTTAATGCAGCCTGGCAATATTATCTGCTAAATGCCGGCTGTACAGGTCAGTCGGCTATCTACCTGGGAAGAAGTGCCGGCGATCTGCATCTTATGGTATTAAATGATAATGGCCAGCCGGTAACCTGTCGTAAGTTTCCCATTAGTGGTGACCAGACATTTTATGAAACACTGAAACTGGAGCTTAATCGATGCTGCCTTACCGCTCTGACTGGTATGGTGGTCGAGAAGCTTTATTATCATAGTGATGGTATTTCTCTTACTTTGGTTTCAGATATGGCTTCTGATTTGGGGCTTGAATTAGAGGCTTTACCTCAAGAGTCGTTTACCAGGGCAGCTGCGATAGGAGCTGCACTGGCAATACAGAAAGATACTCCGGCCTGTAATTTCCGTGATGATGATATGGAGCCGGTTTCTATTAAGAAAGATAGATTTAAGGCGAAGCTGGTAATGTCGGGCCTGGTTTGTGCTTTTCTGCTCAGTTGGATATTCTGGAATGCTATCTATACGGTAAGGTATAATTCTCTGGTAGAAGATTCGGCTAAAAATATTGCAGCGGCCGCTGATGCCTGCCGGGTCAGTACCAGGTCAGCAGCGAAGATACCTGTTGATATTGAACGAAAACTTATGAGCTTTAAACAAATGCTCTCTGGTACGGGAACTCTTAATAGTGAGTCGGCAGTCAATACCTTTAATCTTACCCTTAACGCTCTGAGCAGACTAAATACCGAATTTGATCTGGTGGTCAGTTCTATGACATTTAAGCCAGAGGAGGTAAAGCCCTTTTCTGGCTCTGTGCCAGATCTTGAGGCCCTGAAAGAGCTTCGTAGAGTTCTTACTGATGACAAGTCTGGTTTGACAATTATTCAGGAAACCTCGAACAACACCGGAGAGAGACAGAGCTTTGAAATGCCTCTGGCGCCTGGTCGTAAGAAATAAACTTGAAATTTGTGAGCTAAATAAAGGATACGCACATGGAAATAAATCGTGAAAGTCTGAAGAAAACCGAAACCTGGATGGTACTGGCTCCGGCATTATTGCTGCTTTTGGGGGTGGTTGTTATGTTTAATATGCACAGTGCCAGGGCAATGGCCGAAACAAAGGTCAAGACTGCCAAAAAGGTGGTTACCAATGCAAACGAAATAATTAAAATTTCACAGGAGGCCAGACTGAGCCTTTCTGGCAGTGCTGGCAAGGAACAATTTGAAACGGTAGAGTCTATGAAAAAATGTGCTGAAATTGCCAGAATACCTGAAAATAGTATTCCTCGAATCTCTGGTGATAAAGGTAAATTGCTTAGAGATGGCAGAGAGATTCTCCGTGAGCGAGTTGAACTCAATAATGTGCGAATGGAGCAGATAGGTATGTTCATCGATTATGCCGAAACAAATTATGAATCTTTACGCTGTAATAATATTGCGATAACGCCGTCAGCGAACAAGAGCAATAAGGATCGCTGGAATACAACTTTGCAATTTGAACATATTAAATGATCGTTACCGTATGAACGGTTACGAATGTCGTAGCGGGTATTATAGTACAGACAGGAGCAAAATTATGGCCAGGAAAATATTGTTTCTTAATAGTTCGCCTCGCATGAGCAGTAATACTAATATTGTTGTGGAATGGGTAGCTGAGGCTCTTGCCGCTGGTGGGTTAGATATTGAAATTGTTGATATTGCCCAGATATATAGTAAGATACCTGGCTGTATTGCCTGTATGGGCTGTCAGATGCATAAGGGGTATCTATGTGTGGTTGAAGATGATGTACAAAGGCTTCTGGCTCGGATACCAGAGTTTGATGCTGTTGTCTTTGCCACTCCTATTTATTTCTTTGGCCCTAATGCTCAGCTTAAGCGGGTGCTTGACCGCTGGATGTGTCTGACCAAACCTGACGAGGCTGGTAATGCTGTTTTTGTTAAGAAAGACTTGGTTCTGGGGCTGATCAGTACTGCCGGAGGTGAGCTTTCTGATGGGCTTGATCTCGCTGACAGCAGTTTTACTTCTCTGGCTAATTTTGTCAGCCTGGACTATCACTCGTTATTGATACCGAACTGCCCTTATGAGGCGGGAGCTATTCATAATGATCAGGCGATCAAGGATAAGGCCAGGTCTTTTGCTGCTGAGCTCTTAGCCAGTGTCCCGGCGTAAATAACTATCACTTGGAATACAGCACAGCTCGCACTGGGGCTGCTTCCGCATTTTTCAACATTAATGGAGCGCCAGCATAAAAATAGTCGCCTGCTGTTATTTTTTCCAAAGCAAGAGACTCAAGTATTATCAGGCCGGCGTTAAGTAAAGTTTTATGGATCGTATATTTGTGGTCAGATGGTTTTTCCAGACACATCTGGTCTATGCCCAATAGCTGGCATTTATGCTCTATGAGCATTTCGGCGGCTGCCGGGATTAGATATTTATTGCTATTCCCTGTTTTCAGTATTACTCGAACTGGTTTATCTTTCAGATAGTTTTCCAGGTCAGATGAGCTGATCGCCTGCTGACAGTTAGTGCAGTCGATAACCCGGGCCGGTCCGAAAAAGAGACTTATATCTAGCTGGTCTATGGTCTTTCCTCCAGCGATGAAATGAGATGGGGCATCTGCATGAGTTCCCAGATGTGAAGACATCTCAAGCCAGGTAAGTTCGCAGGAAGCCGGGTCAGTCAGTTTGCTTTGATGGTGCAGGTAAAAGGGGTGGTCGCCCGGGAATAACTCAGTAGTATTTGATATTGGAATTGATATGTCGTAGATGGTCATGATTATCAAAAAACAGGAGTTCAGTTTCAGACATAGATACTATAATTAGTACGAAAGACTGAAACTGAACTCCTGATGATTTCTTTATCTTACAGCTACTACTTCTTCGATCTCTGGTATATCTTCACGCAATCTGCGTTCGATGCCCATCTTCAGTGTCATAGCGGCACCCGGACAGCCCTGGCATGCACCTCTGAAGCGGATCTTAACTACATTACCTTCGATCGCTACTAATTCGCAATCCCCGCCATCATTCTGCAGCATAGGGCGTATTGTGTCGATACTGTCCTGAACCCTTTGTTCAAATGTCTTTTCTGTCATTTTGATTTATTCTCCATTATCATATTTGTCAAGCAGTTCTATCATGCTGGCATTTAGTTCCGGATGAACTACTTCCGGGGCTATTTCTGCCATAAGTTCCAGAATAAAACGCCGGCTGGTCATACGCGGGTGCGGTATTATCAGCTGATCGCCTTGCCGGATTATTTCGTTGTTATAGAGGAGTATATCAAGGTCGATAGTCCTTGGTCCATTTTTTTCTGTACGAATACGCCCAAGCCGATTTTCTGTTTCCAACAGTACATCGAGCAATTCCCAGGGGGTAAGTTCTGTGGCTATTTTGCAAATAGCGTTGAAATACATTCCCTGACCTTCCGGGCCGCCCTGAGGTATGGTTTCTATAATGCTCGATATTTTTACCAATTCCAGGCCGCTGACGGCTTCCAGATATGCCAGGGCTTTGTTGATATTGCCCCCGCGATTACCCAGATTACTGCCTAATGCAATATAAGCTATTGTTTTTTCAGTGTTTATCATAAAAACTCTGTCAGCACAGACTCCAGTTTTTCCTTTTTGACATTCGCCAGTCTGACTACCTTGCGGTGGTCCTTCTCGCCTGCAACTATTGTAATGGAAGATTTTGATATATCCAGAATTTTAGCCAGATATTTGACTAATTCTTTATTGGCTTTGCCTTTCTCTGGGGCCGCTGCAACATTTATCTTAACAGCATCGCCAAGCAGTCCCCCGATCTGGGTCCGGCTACTGCCGGGGACGGCCTTTATGGTCAGTAGGCAGGCTTCTGGTTCTTGTTGGATCGATATCATTAACTATTTATATTTAAGAATGATATATTCGGCAAGAAGAAAATTGCGACTACCATAATTGCACCAGTTTTACCGCTGATTTAACCGCTGAATATCTTGTATTTTATTGGCTGTATATTCCGCTTCATTCATTAAAAATCAATGTGGCGGATATTTTATACTTGCATTTATGCCCGAATAAACAGATAATTTCTGTTCTAAACTGAATTTAGTGGCAGTCATGGTCAAGATTGACTGTCAGGAAGAGACTATAATATAAGACTTTGCAAAACAAGTAGATAGGAGATGCCATGGGTCCTGTTTTAAGTTCGCTGGTTGACCTTCAGGCAGTAGAAAATGAGTTAAGAAACGCTCGAGCGAAGCTCAAGAAGGCTAACCAGACACTACTGAGACAGCAAAATAAGATCAAGCAGCTTCAGGATTCTATTTTAGCCCAGAAAGAGCAGATCAGAAATACTCGCATGGAGTATGACAGGCAGGACCTGGAACGCAAAAGCCGTGATGAAGATATTGCGAAGATGCGAGTAGCTCTGAATACTGCCAGAACCAATAAAGAATACAGTTCAGTGCTTTCTCGCATAAATACTGATAAGGCTGATCTTTCCAAGTTGGAAGAGCAACTTTTGCAGTTGCTGATGGAAGTTGAATCTAAGCAAAAATTGATTGTTGAAACAGAAGCTCAGGTTAAAGTTGAGGAAGAAAACCTGGCATTGATATTGAGTGATATTGAGGCTACCCGGGGTGATATTCAGTTAGATATCGACAGGCTCGAAGAACGCAAAGAGCAATTGTCTTCTAAACTCGATCCAAAGTTAAAAGATATTTTTGAACGGCTCGCTGAACGCAATGATGGCGATGTGATGTCGGAAATCACCGAAAAAGACAGGATTTGCAGTGGTTGCTATATGGGTGTTCCTTTGGAATTAGTTAATCGGCTTCTTACCAGAGATGAGGTTAGAACCTGCCCAAGCTGCGGTCGAATTCTTTTTATGAAAACAGGACACTGATCTTGTTTTAGTATTTTGCAAAACAATAGAAACAAAAAAAACCGGCTTTGTTCCGGTTTTTTTTGTTTTAAATTAGGTATTACCTGGTCATGGTTAAAAATATGCCACTGTCTCGGTCTGTATTTAGGGTTTAGGTGTGAATAATTGGTATTTACGAATAATCTTTTAGGTATCTTTGAAATGATTGTAAAAATAGGTAATGATTATCTCAAGGCTATTTTAGTTAATGAAAATAAAGGACCTATAAAAAACGACTTTATCGGCCGGTATGAGGTTATGACTGAAAAAAAGAAAGAATTTTAGAGTGAAAAAGGTTTGCAATCAATAATATTAGTGTTAAAATAGATAATGGTTACTGTTATCGGAACTTATTTCTCTTAATGGGAGTGATTTTTTGGCAGAAAATGATCTGTCAGCGATAATAAGCCGTCAGAACAATGGATTGTTTGGTTCTTACCAGGGAAAATATTTCCTGATGCACGGAGGCCTCTATGGCAGAGCAGAGATTAGTCCGCCGGGCTGTTAAGCTAACGGCGGCGTTATCGATATTCAATATAATGTTTTCCGGAGGATGTGCTCCTGTAGGTTCGGTTCATACCCGGGCTGGTGGTTACAGAGATGGCGATCTGAATAGAGTAGGCAGCTACTCGGGAGAAAACGGTTCAGTTGGCCCTCAGATCTCTGACGATTATCAGGAGATGAAGGAATGGAACTTCAATTCGCGGATGAACAAGCGTTCATCCGCGAATCGGAATCCAGCCGGAGATGCATTATCTTATCAAGAACAGCCAATAGCTCAGGTTCAAGAGCGAGAAACCCCGCGTAAGACAAAAACATATCAGTATTATAACCCTTCAGATCCCAGAGCTGACCAGGATGGTTTTGTCTCTATAGAGTTGCCAGATGATGCAAGGCCGGTAGCCAGGCAGCAGGAGGGTTACCATAATGCCGGATTGGCCAGAGATGGTAAGGATGCCGATAATGACCGGCAATTCTCGGGTTACACTTCACCTTCAGGAGTTAATTCTGGTTATGATAACGGTCAGTCAGCCTTAAATGATGTTGAAGCCAGGTATCGGCCTGATAGTCAACAGCAGCAGATGGAATATCAGACCGTGGCTCAGGGCCAACAATATCGCCCGGATCAGTTGGCCTTACCTCCTTTGCCGGCGAGTGTTCAGCCGGTCGTTCAGTCAAACACAATTAATGGGGGTTACGCCCAGCCGGTTGTCAGCCAGCCATTGATCAAAGCCGCCAGGGTTACTGGCATAACTGTTAACGGACAAGTTCCGGCTGATGCCGCTAACTCAACTATGACACGAGGTCTTCAACAGCCAGGCATGTACGCAGCGGCTGGTGAGGTGAATAGCTGGCAGCAGGTTCAGGTAACACAGCCGACATTAACAAATAATCAGGGGAATTATGGCAACCAGTCACAGCCGTCAACAAACGGTTATGCTTTACCCAGATTGGATGGTAATCCGGCCAATACTCCGGTCTTTTATGCTGGCGGAAATTCTACGCCCGCAGCTACAATTAACAGTCAGTTAGCCAGTATGCCAGTTAATAATGTGCAGGTTACACCAGATAGTCAGGTTATTCAGGCCAGGGCTGAATATGCTCCGGTTCTGCAGGCCCAGACTGGCATTACTAATGTCGATGAGCTTGCCGTTAATCTGGAAAGACTTTTACGCAAAGACCCTGATAATGTTGATCTGCAGATGGCATTGCGTTATGCTTATGCCGCTCGGGGCGAGCATGACAGAGCGTTGCAAGAGCTTGATATGATCCCTATAGAAAAACAACGCGATAGTATTGCTCTGGCACGCGCTACAATATTAAGCTCTCAACTTACCAGCAGTAATGACCCGATGGTAGCAAACAGTGCCCTTAGTGCTATTCGTTCATTGCAGGATAAGATTGCTAATAAGGCTGATCTGAAAATCTCAACTTTTAAGGTGTGTTCCAGAGTAGATAATTTCGGCCAGTATCAGGAGATAGCAAAAAATTATTTAGAAGCGGGCAATGCCTGCGAAGTGTTAATTTATTGCGAACTCGAAAATTATCAATATATGCAGGATGATGAAGGTAAATATTCTACCAGTCTGCATGCCGAGATAACTCTTTTTGATTCCAGCCTGAATGTTTTGCAGCAGGTAAGTGATGATGTGGTAGATACTCCTTCGTATAATAAGCGTAAGGACTTTTTCCTGCGTGGTCCGTTCAAGATACCCCAGCTTAAGGCAGGTAAGTATCAGATAGTGATATCAATGGAAGATAAAGTGGCTGGCAAAAGAGCACTGGCCGCCCGGTATAGTTTTGAGGTTAAGGGCAGAGATTTTTCTGCTGGCGGCGAATTAAGTAATTGAACCTGAGATGAAGCAGTATAAGAGATATATCAGTCAGGGTATCGACCTGGTGGAGGTGGTACGCATTGAGCAAATGCTGGCCCGTCATAGCTGGGAGGGGCTTTCGCGTATTTTTACTCAGGCTGAACGGGATTATGCCAGACAGTATAAAAAGAACCCATCTGAACGACTCGCTGGCAGATATGCTGTTAAAGAAGCCGTACTCAAATTATTAGGTACGGGCCTGCGTGACGGCCTCGAAATGATCGACATTGAAACCACCAATGATTTGCTGGGTAAGCCCATAGCTTCTCTTACAGGCAAAACCGCTCAGCAGGCTGCCGAAATGGGGATTACTAATCTTGATGTAAGCATTACTCATTGTGCCGGCTTGGCAATAGCCTCAGTTATCGCTTTTGCACTTGAAGAGTAATGATCGGGTAATTGATTAGGAATTGACCAGGAAATTGGAATCAGACACAAAAAAACCTGATTTAGAGCTAAAAACTTGGTTTTCAGATCTAAATCAGGTTTTTTATACACAGCCACCGGAGAGACTCGAACTCTCGACCATCGGTTTACAAAACCGAAGCTCTACCAACTGAGCTACAGTGGCAGCCGCCGAAACTTAAGTTCGGCAAGAGAAAGGGAATAATATAGTTTTTTTATCCTTTTGTCAACCCGTTTTTTGCTTTGTTCCGGATTTTTATGGTAAATGTCTCATAGTGATTGTCGGGTGGGTGGGTAAATTGGCTAACAGATGTGGCTTGGGTATCAGGTTGATAAAGTGGGTTTTAAAAGACTATACTAATCTGGTAATATTATTATAATCCAAAAAGGAATTGATCATTATGAACGAGTCGCAAAAAAGAGCTCTGGTTTTTGCTCCACATCCTGACGATGCTGAGATCGGCATGGGTGCCACGATCGTTAAAATGCTTACTGAAGGCTGGGAAGTTGTCATAGCTGAGCTGACCAATGGTGAGCCGACCCCGGCGGGCAGTCCGGAAATACGCCTGGCAGAACGAGATGTCGCTACTAAAATACTGGGCGTGAAAGAGCGGATATGTCTGGGCCTGCCGAATAGGTATCTACAGGTGAATCTGGAATATACCCGGACTATCGCTGAGACGATCAGAAAATATCGCCCGCATATCATTTTCATTACCTATAGACCAGATGCCCATCCAGACCATGTGCATGGCGGTGAGTTAGTAGAAGATGCTCGTTTCACTGCCAAGCTCAGTAAGACGACGATGCTTTATGAGCCCTGGTGGACTCCTAAAATACTATATTATTATAGCAATCATCTGCGAGTAAATATTGAGCCGAGTTTCCTGGTCGATGTCTCGGCTTTCTGGCAGAAGAAACTTGATGCTATCAGTGCCTATCGCAGCCAGTTCTGGGATAAATATGCTTCTGACCCGGCACGAGCCGGTGCGGTGCTGGAAAGTATAACAGCTCAGGGGCGATATCTGGGCAGCCGGATAAATGTGCAATATGCCGAGCCGTTTTTCTGTCATGACCTTATCGGTTTGAATCAGCTTGATTCGCTGGCAGGTATTTAACTAAACATTGTTTTGGGCAAAGGTATTAAGACTCAATTATGCAGGTTAATAACTTTTGCTAATTATTATTTCCACTCGGGAGCTGTCGGTTTATAATGCTGATATGAAAATAAATCAACCGATATATTTGAGTTTATCAGCTCCATTCCGGCCGGTGGCTGAGACTGCGGTAATGATGCAATATACCCAGTTTATTACCCTGACAGTAGCTTTACTGGCGGTAGGTCTGATCCGGGGTGATTATGCCGGGGTTGTGGGTCAGGCTTTATTTCCGGCTTTGCTGGCATTACTACTTGAGCGTCTGATAGTATTTTCGCGTGGTATCAGGCAGGATTCATCTGCGGCCCATAGTATGCTTCTGGCTATTATCTTATGGGGTTTGCTTGAGCATGACCAATGGTTGATAAGTTGTTTTGCTCTTGTTTTAGCGGTATTATGGAAGCATTTATGGGGTGGGCTGGGTAATTATCTCTGTCATCCGGCTCTGGTGGCGATCGCTGTTATCGAGTTTGTCTGTCAGGGTAGCGATCAAACACCGCTTGAGATTAATATACGCAATTATGGCCGTTTGAGCCTTTCAGATATTTCCCTCAATGGTGACATACCTGCTCTGGCTGATTTTTTTGCTGATAAGGCTCCTGGGCTGCTTGCCTGTCTCACAGGTCAGGTGGGCGGGGCGGCAGCCTTTTGCCCGGCGGTATTTGCCCTTGTAGGTGTTTATTTTATCTATCGTGGGTATCTTAATTGGCGGGTGCCGGTTATTTTTCTTGGTTCATTTATACTGGCTGCTCTAATTTTACCTTTGCCAGTTGCCGGCAAATATTATTTTCTGCCAGCCTGTGGGCAGGGTCCTGATGTTCTTATAACCTGGTTGAGCTATCAAATGCTTACCGGTCCGCTTATATTTGCGGCTGCGGTTTTATTGATCGACACTACTTCACGGCCGCTTACTCTGAGTGGCCAGGCATTATTTGCCCTGTGCGCCGGGCCGACTGTAGTGGCTTTGCGTTTTTATACTCCGCTTTTCTATCCTGAAGCTATAGCTATTGCTGGTTTTGGGTTGTTGGTTCCTTTTATCGATAATCTGACCAGGCCTATGCGTCGGGCCAGCAAAGCTGATCATTGACTTTATTTATATGAAACGCATAGCTGCTTTAGTTTTTTTGGTAGGCAGCAGTTAATGAACATATCAGATTAAATGATCGTATGCACCCAATTGCTATGCTGACTCTGCGGGTCGGGCATATTGTTGTATTACAGGTGGAAAATTGAAAATACAATCTGTTATGTAGTTGTTGCTGTTATATGTTTTATACTGGTTATGCAACTTAAAATGAGTCTGTGGTGTTAATATGGTTAATCCCTGATCATATTTTGCAGGATTATTGAAAAAAAAGTTACAATTTGGCATTATATTTATAGTAGAATGTTACCATGCGTAGTACGCAATATCACACCACAGCAAAGAAAGCAAGCAGAGGAATATATGAGCAGGCTAACAATTCTTGTACTAATCTTTCAGATATTGACCAGTGCCCTAACTGTTAATGCCGCAACTTTGGCTTATTGGCGATTTGAGACCGGGCCTGATAGTGCTATTTTGCCAGCTGGTTTTTCTGCTCTTGATATCTCCGGTAATGGCAATCACTTAGCGCCATGGACGGCCGGCGGTTCTGCCGGGTTTAGCTATAGCTCTGATATTGCCAGTGAGATCATTTGTTCAACTGGTGCTGATAATAACTATAGTGTCAGGAATACAGGTAATGCTCCGGCTCTGGTAACTCGTTCTGTTAACCGACCTTATGGTTCTGGTAGTTATCCTTCAGGTGTGAACCTGGAAACAGTTTCACTGCGGAGCTTTACGGTTGAAGCCTATTTTAAGCCTGAGAATAATAGCAGTTACAGGACTATAGTTGGCCGAGATGCCCGTTATGTGGGTACGACTGACCCTAAGCAGTCGGCCTTTTATCTTCAGATTCGTAATGACCATAGTTTGGCAGTGATATATAATGATGTTACAGGTACGCAGCATATAGCGGCCTCAGCCGCTGGATTGATAACGGGTTTTGATTTTACCTCTGATCCGGCCGGTGCAACTGGCCGCTGGTATTATGCCGCTGCGGTTTCAGATGGTGTGACCTTGTCGCTGTATCTGGCTAATGCAACGGCCGGTACAGATCCTATGTTGGTAGGTTCGGCTGACCTGACCGTAAGTTCTGATCCAACTATGGCTATTGGTACGACCAGTGGCACTAGCTGGCATGCTGGCGGCTGGTCGGTGGGCAGGGGATTATATAACGGCTCGCCAACAGATTATGCTTATGGCTTCATTGATGAGGTTCGTATTTCTGATGTGGCTCTTACCCCAGGGCAGTTCCTGATGATGCCAAAGCAGACCATTGATCGCAATCCGGTTTTTAATGCTGCTGATCCGCATATTTTTCGTGATGGATACAGAGCCTATATTTACCCGACTTCCGGAGCATCAAATCTTACCTACGCATATTATTCTAATGACCTGGTTAGTTGGTACAGGTCGTCTTCTCTGCTAAACTTTAATAATATCTCCTGGATACCTTCAGGTAAAAACTGCTGGGCTCCTTGCATTATTAAGCGGGATAATAAATATTACCTCTATTATTCTGTTGGACCAAAACCATCATCCATTGGTGTAGCTGTTTCATATTCTCCTACCGGACCATTTACAGACTCAGGAGCAGCTCTTATCTCTGATGAGGGCGCATCCTGGTTTGAGGCTATAGACCCGATGGTATTTCAAGATCCCCAATCGGGTATTTATTATTTCTATTTCGGCGGCAGTTCTGGTGCTCGTCTGCGGGTTTTCAAGCTAAATGATGATATGGTAACTCTGGGCGATGAAGTACCGGTAAATAATCCGACCAGTTTTACCGAAGGCGTATTTATGCACTACTATAAGGGCTTGTATCATCTTACCTATAGCAGAGGATACTGGAAAGACTCTACTTATTCTGTGCGTTACAGTACCTCCACCACACCTGTTGGCCCCTGGACTTATAGGGGGACGATCCTTAAGTCTGATACCTGGTTCAAAGGGCCGGGGCATCATTCTATAATGCATAACCCACTGGAAGATCAGTGGTATATCTGCTATCATCGCTGGAATGAAAAGTTTGATAACGGCCCTTATGATGGCGGGCGGTCAACCGCGATAGAAAAACTATATTATGATGAAAATAATCTTATAATGCCAGTTATACAGACTGATTCAGGTGTAGGACCAGTGCAACTGGGTGATAAAATGCCCGGCGATTTTGACCAGAGCGGCTTTATTGATAATATGGACATGATCTATCTGATGCAGGCCTGGCTTACTGGTGATAATAATGCTGATATCGCTCCATCATTACCAGATGGTATTGTAAACTTGCGTGACACCAGTTTGTTTTTCGGCAAATATTGGCAAGAGGGCAGCGATAAAGGCTGGAGTAACCTTATAGGTCATTGGACGCTCGATGAGAGCAGTGGTATTTATGCTGGTGATGCTTCTGCTTATGGCAATGCTGGTGTGTTGATCGGATCGCCGAGCCGCACTACAGGCAGAATTGGCAGATGTCTCAATTTTGATGGTGTGGACGACCGGGTGGTTATTGATGGTTGTCGCGGTGTGCGAGATGCATATCCAAGAACAGTAACGGCTTTTATTAAAGCGGCCTCTGATGTGAATAATCAGAATAAGGATCTGCATTGTATTCTAAGCTGGGGTAGTAGTCTTTCCGGTAGTATGGCTAAATGGTTCGTCTCACTGGATGATGGGACAGGTAAGCTGGCTCTGGGTGTTTATGGTGCCAGATTAATCGCTACTGGTGCAAACTCGTTGGAAGATGGGCAGTGGCATCATATAGCAGTTGTACTGCCTGATGGTGCTGATAATATCAATCAGGTTGAAATGTATATTGATGGCGTGGAAGTTACCACTAACTCTGGTTCGCTTAATGCTACGCTCAAGACTGCTTTTTCGGAAGTTAGTATTGGGTCAGTTAATACCAGTACTCAACCGGGAATATACAACCTTACTCAGCCATTTAAAGGGCTTATCGATGATGTCAGATTATATAACTCAGCTCTCACGCAACCGGAAATTGCAGCCCTGGCTGACATGCCCTGAGCATCTGTAATCTGACAAGTAGTATCAGGTTCTGTTTGTCCGATTGAGTATGCTGTTACTTGTGTGAGCTGCTGTAAAATAAAAGGCAGGTACCGTATTGGTATCCTGCCCTTTTTATTTGGTTACGAAATTACAGAAAGAGGTATATTATTTTTCAGCCTTATTATTTTTGTATGCCGGATTGCCTGCGTCCTGAGGTATTTCAGAGTTCCAGGACATGATCGCACTTACCAGTCGCCCGGCGAGTTCTGGTTTTTCAGTTGCCAGATTCTTTGTTTCGCTGGGGTCAGCTGCCAGGTCAAAGAGCTGGACATTATCAGAATTATAATCGCAGAGCAGTTTCCAGTTGCCTTCTCGCACTGCCAGATCTGGCATTACTTTACCTTCCATGTTCTTGCGGTCTGGCGGCCGGCGGAAGAATAGCTGCCTGGTCCGTGATCTCTCAGATTTGCCCAGTAAGACATCAGACATATCTTCGCCATCATATTGTGCAGTTGCAGGCATTTCTACGCTTGCCAGAGGTAACAGAGAGCGAGACAGATCTATAGCGGCAAAAACAGAATTTTTATTTACCGTTCCAGCCTTTTCTTGATTCATAAGCCCAGGTGCCCAGGCGATCAGTGAAGAGCGAAGCCCGCCTTCATAAAGCATGCCCTTTACACCTCTAAGGTGAGCGGCTGTGCCTGCACCTGGTTCTGGCCCATTGTCTGAGCAGATCAGAATGACTGTGTTCTGGCATAGCTCCGGATCATTTTTAATTTTGTCGAAAAGACGACCTAGTTGTTGGTCCATTTCTTCTAAGACAGCAAGATATATCTCCCGTTTCTTTTCTGACCAGCGACCAACTGTAGGAAAGAATGGACTATGCACATCGTCAGGCCAGAGATTGATATAGAAAGGCTTATTTTCTGTTTTAGCTTTATCAATAAACTTTAGTGCGTTGTCAACAAAGCCGCCGGTTATTTCAGAACGCAGCATCCAGGTGTATGGACCACCCAGTCGCTGAGCATCTTCCCAGATCCGGCCTTTCTTAACGCCACCTTTACCATCCGGTACTTCAGTAAGGGGCAGTAATTTTGGTCCCATGCCCTCGAAATTTGTAAGTGATTCATCGAAGCCATATTCGGTTATTGCCGGGGCGTTATCAACATCACGCTGACCGCCCATGTGCCATTTGCCAAAGTGCCCTGTGGCGTAGCCGGCATTATGCAGGTGGCGGGCAGAGACATTTGCCTGGGTGTCAAGCCAGTTGACCATGCCGCGTCGTTCATTTGACTGGCGATGTTCAAGGTATGAGGTAATTCGATATCGCTGCGGATAATTACCTGTCAGCAGGGCAGTACGCGAAGGCGAACAGATTGGTGAATTTACATAAAAATTCTCGAACCGAATACCCTTTTCTGCCAGTGCATCAATATTGGGTGTACTGGCCTGGGTATTGCCAAAGCAGGAGAGATCACCCCAGCCCATGTCGTCAATAAAGACCATTACAATATTAGGCCGGTCTGCTGCTTCCGCCTGAGTGGTATATATCACAGATTGAAAGGCAGCCGCCAGGAACAGGAAAAGTTTGTTTTTGAACATTTTGTACTCCTTATTCATCTACAATTCAAAATAGATTTCAATTCTGCATTATATCATTTAATAATAATTGTTTCTATTTGTTTTATAATTCTTTTTGTTGTACGATTATGACCGGAATTATAAACTTAGACTATATTAATCAAGCTCATGATTGAGCCTGTATTAGATTATTCTTAAATATTTAATTGAGTAGTACTTATATAAGGATTTATTTATGGCTTTCGCAGGTGATAAAAAAGTCGGCCAGTCAATACTAGGCCCGGCGGAAACGCGGTTCAAAAACTACTGGGTACCCAAACTTCCGGGGTGTATTGAAACTTACCATCTTACTATGACTACCGTGCTATGGTCGATCGGCATGGCCTACTGCGGGTATCGTGCCGGGTCAGAAATTGCCTGGTCGTTTGGCATGTCGCTTATGATGGTCATGCAGTATATCACTGATCTGTTTGATGGGGCACTGGGCAGATACCGCAATACCGGGCTGGTGAAATGGGGCTTTTTTATGGACCATTTCCTTGACTTCATCTTCTCATGCTCGATCGTTTCGGCCTATGCTATGATGGCCCCGCAGGAGCTTACCTGGTATTTTTACGGACTTATGGCCTGTTCTGGCGGACTGATGGTCAACTCATTCCTTAAGTTCGCTGCTACAAACGAGTTCGAGATTTTTTTCTATGGCATTGGCCCCACCGAAATTCGCTTGGTATATATAATAATGAATACAGTCATATTTTTCTTCGGCACCGGCATTTTCAGCTTCTGGGTACCTTTCCTCTTCTATGCCAACATAATAACCCTGACCGCCATGGTCTGGAAAACACATAAACACTTGTGGGAAATTGATATGAAAGCCAAACAGACACATGATCAATAAAAAACCTGACGGAAGTCCGACAGGTTTTGATTGAATTAATACTTAATTTATAACAACTAATAACTATTAAGCCACATTTATCAGGCTTTTGGCCAGGCTTACCGCACTGGCGGCATCGGCGGAATAGCCGCAGGCTTTGATCTTATCGCAGAATTCCTGGGTAACCGGTGCGCCGCCGATCATTATTCTGGCTGTACTGTTATTTTCTTTGAAGAGCTTGACAGTTGTTTCCATCATGGGCATGGTAGTTGTCAGCAGGGCAGACAGTGCAACGATCTGAGCTTTATTATCAGCAGCTGCGGTGAGGAACTTTTGCGGTGTTACATTAGTTCCCAGGTCAATAACATTGAACCCGGCACCTTTGAGCATCATGCCGACCAGATTCTTGCCAATGTCGTGCATGTCACCCTGAACGGTGCCAATCACTACTGTACCTATCGGCTCTATGCCGGCCTCGACTAGTTTGGGCTCTAATAATATCATTGCCATTTTCATGGCCCGGGCTGCCATAAGCACTTCTGGCACATATACTTCATTCTTTTTAAATGCTTCACCCACTATGCCCATACCCGCGATCAGGCCCTGACCCAGTATTGCTTCTGGCGCCATGCCCTCTTCTATCGCCGATTTGGTTATTTCCTGGGCAATGTTTTGATTGCCTTTTATTACCGCATTCTTTAATGCCTCTAAATCTGCCATTAGATCTTTTACCTCATATAGTTATCATTCACAATCATGCAGTGGGGATTATAGTATAAAAAAGACCGTTTCTCAATTGATTTTCTATACATATCAGGTGTGCAGGGCAATTTTTGGCAGGTTCAGTGCTTGGTTCTGGGGTCCAGAGCGTCACGCAGACCATCGCCGATAAAGTTCAGGCATAGTAAGGTTATGCCCAAAAAAGCACTGGGAAAAAAGACCATCCACCAGAAGCTCTCTATAGTGTTGATCGCCTTTACCGACTCGCCTGCCAGTGAACCCCAGGTGGGCATGGGTGCTTGTATGCCAATACCAATAAAGCTCAGGAACGATTCCTGTAATATAGCTTGAGGTACGGTTAATGTGGCATATACTATAATTGGACCTGCCAGATTTGGGATTAAATGTTTTATAAAGATACGACTGGTTGGCAGGCCCAGTGACCGGCAGGCTTCGATAAACGGCCTGGATTTCAAAGATAATACCTGGCCTCTTATTACGCGAGCCATAGTCAGCCAGCTTATGCCGCCGATAGCTGCGAACAAAATAATGATATTTGCCAGTAATTCCGCAGGTTTATTAAATATTTCAGCAGCCCATTGCAGGTTTTCGGCCAGTCTCTTCTCAAAGGCTATTTTGAACAGGATAATGAGCAAAATATAAGGCAAGCCATAGAGTATATCGACTATTCGCATCATTATATTATCGACTTTACCACCATACCACCCGGCTATGACTCCCCAGGTAGTACCAATTCCTACCGAAATGGCTGCAGACATGATGCCAATAGCCAGACTCAATACTCCGCCAAAAAGACAACGCCAAAGCATATTTCTGCCCAGAAGGTCATAGCCAAATGGGGCAAACTCTTCTACTGTAACTACTGGCGGCCGACGATTGAAGTCAAGATTTTGCGAGGAATATTCGTGAGTTGAAATACTAAGGGTCAGTAAACAGGTTAATGTTATTAGTACCATAACTATTAACGATATTAGCGCTGCCCGGTTACGACAGAATTTGCCAATAGCCATAGCTGTTGGGCTGGGATTTTTATAACTTGCTTTTATTACTGAACTTGGCAATAGTAGCTACCCTGTGAACAATAACTGTTTATAACTTAACAGTTTAAGAGATAACGGAAAAGTTGTGTAATGTCAACGATAATCCAGGTTTACAGAAGTTATATATGCTGACCACAGCATGTTCTGGATACATTCATACTGCCACAGGAGGGCGGCGGGAATGCCTTTTACGGCTATTGCAGATCAATTCCATGGTAGGCCCAAAGTCGCGATGGCTGTTTTCTCTCTCAGTTATGGGTGAGCAAATGGCATTAGAACACTCATGAGCTGGTATGCCCACTACCGTTGTTTCTGGGGCCACATTTTTGAGTACGACAGCACCAGCACCAACTACGGAGGCTTCGCCCAGGGTTATGTTCTGGATCACTGTTGAACCTATGCCGACAAAAGCTCTTTGCTCTACCGTTACATGCCCGGCGAGTTTTACACCGGGGCAGATATGTGCCCCTTCATGAATATATGATTCATGCTCAATAATACAGCCAGTATTGCAGATAACCGAATCTTCGATAGTTACATGAGCGCAAATATTTGCCCCTTGGGCAATTACGACATTTTTGCCAATATTTGCATTTTGTGCGATAGTAGCTGATGGGTGTATGGCATTGATGAGGTTTATGCCGTGCGAATTTATTATTCGGGCGAACTGGCAGCGGACATTATTGTCGCCGATGGCCACAATAGTACCACCGATACCCCTGGTAGAAAAGGTTTCCAACAGACTCATATCACCCAATACTGGTACTTTATCTACATATTTTCCGTGCAGGGATCTGTCTGAATCAAGGAATCCGATCACCTCGAATTGATGGTTGTTTCTCAATATATCGAGAACAACTCTTCCTTGTCCACCAGCACCAATAATAACTATTTTCATTGAGAGTCCTTGGCTTAATGCCTTTTATTGTGGTAAGTCCTTTTACCAGTACCCTATACGAGATTCTATACTATAGATTATCCATCGAATGAAAAGGTAAAAATAGTTGAATTTTAATTTTTTTCCGATTTTTTTTGTATAAATGGCATTTTATCTCGTATTATAAGTGTCTTGATTTTTGCAAGAGAGAGTTAAATCAGCCCCGATCGGATCATTTATGTCAGAGAATATGGTTTTATCGGAGGTTATTTATTTCTGTTACTCGTTGTGTAAAATAAATTTAGCACAGAATTAGTAAAGCGAAAGTCGATAGTAGCCGATTAATCAGTTGATAAGCTGGGTAAATGTCTAGTCGGCATATTTATCAGTAAGTTCAGTAATAGTTTACGGAAGAATAGAGCATGAAGAAAACAAAAACTGTAATGATGTTTCCAGTTATTCTCACAGTTGTCTTGTGTCTGGTGTATGTCACCGGATGTGATGACCCACAGGCGATCGGAAGGTTTCAGGCTACGCCGGTAACCAATATTATTTTGAACAACCTGGGCGTTGTTGATGAGGAGCCAGAGCCGTTTGCCAATGCGCGCAGTCCTCGTCCGGAAGATCTTCTGGTACCAGAGAGTGAATATGTAATTCGTTCGGGCGATGTTATCAACATCTCAATAATGGACCTGTTCCAGTCTAATAATGAATGGCAGGCCCAGAAACAGGTGTCAGAGTCTGGTCGAATCACTTTGCCTGAGATCGGCAGTGTAATGGCGGCCGGCTACACCGAATTAGAGTTGCAAAAGAGTCTGGAACGGGCTTTGAGTCCGGACTATATTAAAGAGCCGAAGGTCAGCGTGGTTGTAGCGGCTTCTACCGGTAAGGTTTATACTGTTACCGGAGCAGTACCGGCTCCTGCGCCGTATCAGTTGACAGAGCCGGATTTGCGGATATTGAAGGCTCTGGCCCATGCCGGTGGTGTTCCGCCTCGCGGAGTTGACTTTGTTTATGTAATTCGCAAAGTACCTACCTCAGATCTGTTAGTTGATGATCAGTCAGAAACAAATAACGCAGTTTCAGATGCTGGCATGTTCAGTCCGGTAGAGATACCAGCTGAATATCAGCAGGATTCACCGGCACAGGAACCGGAAGCAGCAGTTGAAGCTGAAGAAGCAGCAGAAGAAGAGTTACAGGCAGCCCCGGAGGATTCAGAGCCGCAAGAGGTTAAAACTGTTGAGCAGGAATTGCTCGAGACTGTAAGTCCTTTGTCAGTTGTGTCATTACCGACCTGGTCGCAGGAAAATACCCAGAGAGCTGTTGAGCTTACTGAGGGAGTACCGGCTGATGGTTTTGAAGTGGTAATGGGTGAGGATGGCTTCGAGGTTGAAGGGCAGGGGACTGAACCTGCTGGTCAGGATAGTTCTGACAATATAGCTTCTGATAGTAGCGTTTTAGGATATAAGCCTTTACAGTATGGTCAGGAAGTGATCAAGATCAATCTTAAGGAATTAAACAACGGAGACCTTAGTCAGAATATAGTTATATTGCCGGGCGATTATATCTCAGTGCCCTATAATGCCACTGGTGTATATTATGTTATGGGGCAGGTGTCTCGTCCTGGTCCGTACCAGTTGACTGGCGAGAAGATGACGCTCAAGCAGGCAATAGCTTCAGTTGGCGGTCTGGCTGCTCTGGCTTCTCCTGACAGGTGTGACATAACACGAGCTACCGGCAATAATTCAGAAATTACATATCGTGTTAACCTGCAGAAGTTATTTGAAGGTGTTCAGCCTGATATATATATCAAGCCTAATGATATGATAAATGTAGGTTCGCATCCAACGGCCAGATGGCTGGCAGTGATCCGCCAGAGTTTCCGTACTACCTATGGTTTTGGTTTTGTATATGATCGCAACCTGGCAGATGTTGATTTTGGCCGTTAACATACCCCAGAGGTATGAACTGACATTGTTCGCCGAGGTAAGAGTATAGTCTTTAGCTGCTGCTTAAGATTGAAATAGAGTAAGCTGATACTTTTGCTAATGCAAATCACGGCCTTGAGGACAATTTCATTTGTTAACAGAATAAGGCAGGTTTATGATAACAGAGACAGCAAAAAGCAGAAATGACATAATCGACAGATGTTGGCGTATTGTGATAGTGGGTGTTCTGTTCTATTTTTTATTTGAGCAGGAAGTCCAGCGTCTTTTTGCCTTATGGGCAACTCCCAGTGAGTCGCATGGCTTACTGATCCCTGCGTTCAGCCTGTATTTTCTGTATCAGGTGCGTGATAAACTGCTGACTACGGCAGGCAGGCCCAGTCTTACAGGTTTTTTGCTGTTGCTGCTGTTTCTGGGCTGTTATGTATCCAGTATAATAATTAAGATAGGTTATCTTAAGCCGGTGATGATGATATTTACACTGGCAGCATTAGTATTAACGGTTGGCGGCTGGCGAATATTCAAACTTACCTGGCTGCCGATCTTATTTTTGATCTTTGCGATCAAGATACCAGATCAGATATATACCCCATTGACGATGCAGTTGCGAATCTGGGCCTCCCTGTTTGCCGCTAACTTGCTGGATTTGTTGCCGGGTGTAAGTTGTGAGTCAACCAGTGTGGTTATTCGCGGCATGTATAATGGTGAGCCCATTGAGCTAAATGTGGCTGATGCCTGTAGCGGAATGCGTCTTTTGCGTACCTTTGTAGCTTTAGGCGTGGCCATGGCCTGGATGGAAGTTCGCCCAACCTGGCAGCGTGTAGGGTTGTTAATAAGTACTATGCCAATTGCGATATTCTGTAATATGCTGCGTGTATTGGTAACGGGACTGATATACATATATATAGGTCCTGAATATGCCACAGGTGTATTGCATTCAATGCTGGGTCTGGTAAGTCTGGGTGTTGCTTTTGGTTTATATGGTCTGCTGACCTGGATAATGAATAATTTTGTGGTAGATGACACAGATAATAGTGATGATTCTGACGATGAAGACATAGTATTACTGAATCGTCCGGTTGGAGAGGCAGAGAAACAGTAAGATGCAGGAATATATAATAGAACCCCTCAAGCGTATATTCAGCAGTAAGTCATTTACCGGCTGTGTGTTATTTTTGCTGATCTGTGCGGTAGGTTTGCAGTCGGCGGTAAAAGTGCTGGGTGTGCATCTGACCAAAAAGCCGATCGAATTGCAGCAGGTGCTTGATAATCTTGATGACAGTAAATTCTGGCCCTATCGTGTAATAGACAAAAGTCGGATAGAAAATGAAGAGGTAGAGGCAGCTCTTGGTACTGAGGATTATATTCAATGGTGGTTTGAAGATGATCGAGAGCCGTTAAACTCACCTTTCCGCCGGATCTTGTTATTTGTGACATATTATACCGGTGATGAATATACAGTGCCTCATACCCCAGAGGTGTGCGGAGCGGGCAGCGGTTCAATGCCAGTAGTTACCGGGGTACATCCGATAAAAGTTTATGGCGTAAATGCCCCAGAGAATAAGATCCCGATGAAGGTTCTTGAGTTAAGAGATCCAACCCGTCCAGGGGCTCTGACCAAGGTGGCATATTTTTTCAGTGCAAATGGTGATTATCTTTATGACCGCAATCAGGTTCGTCTGCGAATGAATTCGCTGGGTGATAAATATGCCTATTTTGCCAAAATAGAGTTTACAGTGCCAGGCAAAGGCGAGATATCAGATGAGATTATGTGTGAGAAAGTTGAAAAGCTGGCTCGTCTGGTATTACCAGAGCTGGTGGACGATTTTTTCCCGAAATGGCCTCCGCAAGAGGATGGTCAAATAGAAGATCAGGATAAATAATTACGAAAATGAGAAAAAGTCGGCTCAGTCCGGCGATTTTGGAGTTAAATTATGGCTCGTACTATTAAGAAAAAGAAGTTAAACAGGAAATTGATCACAGTACTATTGATAGTGGCAGTACCTCTGCTATTGATAATGGCGATCGCCTGGGATTCACGCCGACCATTTTTGCCGTCAGCTATACATAAGATGTTAGGTCGTGACCCGCAGGTATTATTAGAGCAGGGTCGGGCAGGTCTGACGGAGCTTGAGTCATATTACGCTGAGCTTAAAGGTCAGGTAAGGGCAATAGATAATCCGAAAGAGGCGGCCGAGAAATGGAAGGTCCTGTTTAAGGATGACTATTCACCGCGAGCCAGAGATGTTTATGCACTGATAACAGATGCCCGTCGATTCAGTAAAAACAATCTTGAGTTACAGATCGATGCCCATAAGGAGATGGTGAGATTTCATCTGATCACAGATAATTATACGAAAGGTGCATTGCCGTCGTGGGAAACAATAGTTCGACTGGATGGAACGAATTATGAAGCATGGAAAAACATTGCTGATCTATATATGGAGATGGCAGATACCTATTCAGGGATCGAAACCTTGACCAAGCTGGACGAGGCAGCGGTTGAACTAACCGAGTTGAAACCAGAAGATGCCAGCGGTCAGTCAATGCGGCTGTTTGCATTGGCGATGAAGCTCAAGTCGGCCTTATCGCAGGATATAATAAGTGACAAAGAAACAGCCGATGCGCTTTTGGCAGAGGTTCAGGAGAAATTTTCTGATTCTGTTATAGCAGCAAAGGCAGCTGGTTGCTATTACGCATATCAGGTTCAGTCGGCAGCTAATCTGGCGGCAAAGCAGGAGATACTCAATAAGTCGGCCGGTATGTTAAAGTCTGCGATCGAAGCAAACCCTGAAAGTCCCCAGGCATATAAGAACTATTTCAGGTATTATCTTGAGGTTTGCATAGATGCCTATAAGGATGAGTTCAAGGTAACTCTGGACGGTGAAAAGAAGAATGATATTATGCGTCAGCTGGCCGAGTTCAAGACAGCGGCAATATCAGAGTATAATGTTGCATTGTTGAAGTTCCCGGACAATGCTGAATTAAAGGTAAGTAAGGCCAATTTTCTGTCATCGACCAATGAGTCCAGTTATCAGGAAGTAGCCTCGCTATATGAGCAGGCAGTAGCTCTGGAGCCGGATAATCTTATCTGGACCAGTGTATTAGGTAAGCTGAATTATTTTGTTAGTGCAGAGACTGGCGATAAGCAGATATTAAATTCTGCCAGGAAGCAGCTGCAAAAAACATATTACAGCTATGATGATTCTATGACTCTTGCTCCGAAGGGCCGAATGGTATCTTACTATCGTCAGCTTGAGGTTATGCCTTTTCTGGCGTTGATCGACACACAGTTGGCAGGAACAGATGAGTCAGCAGTTAAGGAACTCGAAGCGATAGCAGTTGAGTTCTCTGAGAATAAAGGTTCGACCAATGTGTTAACCAAGGCCTGTGAAGGTCTGCATTTTATGGCATTGGGCAAAGACAAGCAGGCTATTCAGAGATTATATTCTGCAGTAGCTAATCAGCAGGATAATAAAGAGTTTAGTACTCTGTTCCTGGCTGAGATACGCTGGAAGCTCTTTGAGTTATTGCGCGGGGGCGATTATAAGGTTGAAGCTCTGCAGAACGCAATTTTATCTTTCAATGTGCGTGCGCGGAGCGGTGCCGACCTGGTGAGTATCTTAGATACTTATACCGGCATACCCTCAGCCAAGGCCTATCAGGAAGTAGTACAGTTGATCCAGATGTTTGGCGGCAGGTATGAAAAAGATGCTGTGAGTTATCCGGAGATCCGTCGTCACCTTGGCCAGGCATTACTGCGGACCGGAAAGGATAAAGAGGCCAGGTCTATTATTGCAGATATAAGCACAGGAGGATTTGATCTTGAATTTCTTCGCTGTGAGCTTATTGAAGATGAAGCACAGAAAGTTGCAGCTCTGGAAGAGCTTGCAGGTAGGTATCCGGCAGAGTCTAAGCTGGTAAATTATCTTTACAGCTACTATATAAACGGCATGAAAAATGGTGTAGATAATCTGGCAAAGTTAAGAGCACTGCTCAAGGCCGCTCATGAGGCAGCCCCAGATGACCGCTATTATACACAGGAATTGGCCAAGGTTAATGAGTCTGACCCTCTGGCAATCAGTCCGGAGAGAATGTTTGAGATTAATTTGTCTGTAATAGAGGGCATCAAAGATGAGTTTGATCGGGCATTAGCTGGCGGCCGTCTTTATGCCAGTCGAGCAGAGCTGCAGGCCAATAAAGCAGAGCAGGCAGAGTCGGTAAAAGCAGATCGACTTAAAGCTGTAGAGCTTTTTGCAAAGGCAGCAGAGCTTAAGCCGGATTCAGTTGCACCATTGACCGAGACAATGATAGTCTATATGGGTATGAAGGACTATGCCAAAGCTGAATCTATAGCGAAGAAGATAAAGGCTGTAGATGATCAGGCCGGAATTTTTGCTGAGGTAGATATATTATATGCCAATGAAGAATATGAATCGGCAGAACGGCAGCTATCAACATATCTAAGTGAGAACCCCCTGTCAGCCAGGGGCCATCATGTCTTAGCCCGTATATACCAGAAATCCGGGCGCAGGGCTGATGCGATCAGGGAACTGGAGTTGTCATTATCGCAGAATAAATATAATGCCGATGCTATTGTCGATTACATAATTATGCTCAATGAAGATTATGTATCTATCGGTTTAGATAATATAGGTCCGGATAAGATCCAGAGTATGATGAGCTGGATCGAGCAGTTGATGAGTGTATCGTCTGGTAATATTCAGGGAGTGCGTTTCTTTATTCAGTATGCACCTTTATGGGCTGGTGTACTGGACGATCAGTTATATTCACCTAATACCGATGCCGCTACTGCTGAGACCTATCGGGAAACAATATTGCGTATTGAAGATATGCTGCTTCGAAATATAACCGCAATCACCAATTCGCTCAGGGGTAATGAAAGTATTTATACTATCTGTGCTAATTCCATGCAGGCTATGTCTAAGTTAGAGAGCTTGCAGGAGAAGCATCAGGCGTATATGGATATGATCGATAAGTTTTATCAGCAGGTAATGGCCGAGATGCCGGGCAGCTCTGTTTTAATATCTAACTATGAACTGTTTTCAAGAGGAACAGGCAGAGGGGATAGTCGGGGTATTGAGAAGCTCCAGGAGATACTCAATAACAGTACCGGTGCAGAGCGGTTTGCAGCAGTAATGGCACTTACTCGTTTCTATATGTCAGATGGTAAGGATAATGAGGTAGTGAGTCTGCTGACAGGTGAGATCGATAAGGCCACAAATGCAGATGAGCGGCTGTCTATGCGTGGCATACTTGCTTCTGTCTATAAAAATACAGGCAATTATGATAAGGCAATAGAGGTATATACTCAGCAGCGTAAGGAAAAAGATTCAGATGAGCTTATGACATTGCAGATAGAAGCAATGATGGATGGCGGCTACAATGAACAGGCCCAGCCATTATTGGCGGAAATGGAAAAGAACTATCCAGATGATAATAAGGTATATCTTCTTAAGGCCAAGTATGCTTTGCGTGAGACAGAATATGACAAGGCGATCGAATATGCCGATAAGGCACTGGAGTTAAAGCCGGGCAAGTCGGTTGGATTGCAGATCAAGAGCCAGGCACTGTTCTACAGTGATAAGTTATATGAGGCCCAGCAGGTAATAGGTGAGATGCGTGCCGGAGTTTCGGCTGATTCAAATATGGGTCGTGCTTTACTGGCTCAGATATATCTGCGTACGAGAAAGTATGATGATGCGATAATAGAGATGAATAAGGGGCTTGACTCTCAGCCGGGCGATGTGCAGCTTAAGACAATGCTGGTAAATACCCTTGAAAATCTCAGGCGTTGGAATGATCTGGTAGAATTCTATCTTCGTCAGACGCGTATATTTCCAGATCGATATGATAATTATGCAGGTGGAGCCCGTGTTATGCTGACCTGGGCCCGGGAACTGTCTGCTGCCGGAGATAAGAGTCAGGCAGAACTTAAGCTGACAGGAGCCCTGGCGTTATTAGATAAGTCAATTGCATCAGCTAATGATCGGGGCGTCACTTCAGTTGCTCTGATAGATGCTCGCTTAGAGATATTGCTGGAGCTTGGCCGCTATGATGAAGTAGTTAAAGACATTAATAGTAATAATGAAATGGTGAAGGTTAATCCTCAGTTATTATTGAGGAAGGCTCAGGCTTTAGTGCTTTCAGGTGTGAAAGATGAGGCGATGGAAGTTATTGGTTCGCTGATCGATAAGTTTAGCCAGGGAATGTATGTTGAGCTGCTGGTAGAGAAAATAGTGGCTATTGTAGATCCTGTGGAACTTATAAGCTGGTCAGACGCCAACTATGACAAGGTCAATAATAAGTCGGTATTAACTCTGGTAAGAGCTGCGGCAGCCAGAAATGCAGGTAAGATGGCTGAATATCTGGCAAGTTCAGAAAAGGCCCGTGAGCTGGCCCGAGGCGATGAGGAGCTTTCATTTGTAGCCAGTTCGCGGTTGGCGATAGCGTGTATTCAGAACGAGAAGTATAATGAAGCTATAGATATATATCGGGAATTATGCCAGCAAGTTCCTTCCAATTATTCCTTATTGAATAATCTGGCTTATGCCTTATTGGAAGTAGGTGGTAATCAGAAGGAAGCGTTGGAAGTGGCCCGCAAGGCATATTCTATAGCGAGGTTGGAGCCGATGGTGCTGGATACTTACGGTATGGCACTATTGCAGAACAATCAGCCGGATCAGGCTCGTCAGTTATTTAGCAAGGCGATCCAGGAATTGCAGAGGAATAATTCTGAAGTTCCCGTAGAGTTTGAATATCATCTGGCTCAGTCACTGATAGCTTCAGGTCGAAGTGAAGAAGCAGCTGAGATGTTAGAGGATCTTTTGCGTCGAGCCAGACTGTCTCAGTCTGCGGCTGATGTGAAGATGGCAGATAAGGTTGAGTCCTTACTTAATACAGTTAAATAGAGAAATAAACCGATGGGCCTGTCAGCAAAGGCCCGCAGATAAATATATTAACAATATAATACTTATAAGAGGTTATTTAATGAGTTCAGAACAGTCACCCAATCAGGCGGCCCTGGTAAACAGAGTGCCAGTGGCCCAGCCGCAGCAGCAGATGGCAATAACTCCGGCAGAGATCATGCGGATACTGATGGCCAGAATGTGGTTGATAATACTGGTAACTTCCGGTATTTTCATTTTATTTGTCGGATTGTTCTTTACCTTACGCTCGAGTGCCCCGGAATATACTTCTGAGGCCTATGTGGAGGCTAAGACCCAGGCTTCGGTTGGTTTGTGGGGTGTAAGAGAGATGTTGCCCCGTAAGGAAATACTGGCTATGGAGACTGCTGGAGTAAGTGCTATTCTTAATAGTGATGCCTTTTTGAGTGATGTACTTACCCGTAAGAATGTTCAGAGCAGTAATTGGGCCAAAGGGCTAATGCCTGATAAGCGGGTAGAGGCTATGAAGAAGAAATTTTCTGCTGTGCCTATAAGAGATACAGCTTATATCAGGCTGGTATTTAAGGCCGGTACTGCTGAAGATGCTCAGAATATATTGAACGAGATTTTATTGCAGTTTGAAAAGAATATTATGGATGATGCTACTGGCTCATTGTCGAATCTTCGCTCGTCGTTGGAGCAGAATAAGAAAAAGCTGGAAAGTGATCAGACCGAGATCCAGCTTGCTATTCAGGCATTGACCCGCGGTGAAAATGTTCCGCCGGGCTGGCAGGGTGGCGGCCTGACGGTAGTAGGTCAGAAGATGCAGATATTGAGCGAGGAAATGGTTCGTCTGGAGGCAGTGCTGGGTCAGTTGAATCTGGAGCGGCAGCAGTTAAGTGAACAGCAGCAGGCGGGCGGTCTGGAACAGATAGCCTTATTGCTGGAGCAGGACCCGGTAGCACTGGGTCTGAAAAAACAGATAATGGACCTGGAACAGTATGAAGCCCAGAAGATGGCCCGCTTTGGCGATAAGCATCCAGAGGTGGTTGATATTCGCGATGCTATTCAGTCGGCAAAATATCAGTTAGCTGATCGGCAGGCCAAGATGTCTGAGAATTATACCGGGCAGTTAATAAATGATAATGCCCGTCAGATACAGCTGGTGACGGAGCAGTTAACAGAGACTAAGAAGAACTATGATCTGGCAGCTTCACAGCAGAGAGACCTGGACCAGAAGGCACTGGTTTATGCTGAAAAGTTGCGATTAGGTCAGAAAGTGGCCGATCAGTTAGTTGATCTGCAAAAGAGTATTGATGAGATCAATGCCCAGGTTCGCAGTAAAGATAATCAGAGGGCTATTGTTAAGAATAAGGCTAATCTGCCTACAGAGATGAGTTTTCCCAAGCTGCCGATGTTTATTGCTGGTGGTTTGGTGCTGGGTTTGATGAGCGGCTGCGGCCTGGCGTTCCTGCTGGAATTGCTTAATGATACCGTGCGTACTCCGACTGATGTTCGTCGGTATCTCAATGTACCTTTGCTGGGGCTGGTGCCGGAGTATGATCAGGGCGATATTGACGATCTGGCCAGAATACTTATTTCCCGGCCAAGCTGTATAACAAGTGAGTTTGTCAGACAGGCCAGAACAAATCTTTTATTCAGTGCCCCGGCTGATACGCTCAAGACGCTGCTGTTTACCAGTTGTCAGGCACAGAGTGGCAAGACGACAATGGCATGTTGCATGGCGATCTCACTGGCCCAGGAGAATAAAAAGGTTTTGCTGATCGATGCGAATTTCTATCGCCCGGCCTTACGGAATATATTCCCGGCACCTGGTACTGAGGGTTTGAGTAATTATCTTACCGGCCAGAACAGTATAGCAGAAGTTATTCATAAGACAGAAATAGATAATCTTTCAGTGCTTTATAGCGGACCTAAGCCGCCGAACCCGGCAGGGCTTTTTGGAGGTGGTTATATGGCCGAGTTGCTCAGGAGTCAACGAGCGGTTTATGACTATGTCATAATAGATGGCCCTCCTTCACTTATTGTGCTTGATGCCAGAGTGATCAGCTCATTGGTTGATGGTACTATAGCTGTTGTCTTTGCTGAGGAAGAATCTCGCGGTATGGTAAATCGTATGGTGCGAGAGCTTAAGCAGATGAAGGCAAATATTGTAGGCATTATGCTTAATGGTGCTCAGTACCGTAAGGGCGGTTACTTTAAGGAGGCCTACAAGACCTATCACGATTATGTTGAAAGTGATACGGTTGCCACGAAGTAATATGATTATTATTGCAACTCCGGCAGTCATAAGAGACTGTCGGAGTTTGCTTTTTAAATGGTTATTATTGATTTTGATCAGAATACAGGGAAAAATTGGATTATAGTTTTGGATCATGAATGAGAGATTGAAAAGGATAGAGTTATTGCTCGGTTCTGAGAAAGTTGCCCGGCTAAGTAGTAGTTATGTGGCTATTGTTGGTATCGGCGCAGTTGGTGGTTTTGCCCTGGAGGCTCTCGCCAGGAGCGGGGTGGGCAGGTTTTGTCTGGTAGATTTTGATGTGATCGAGCAGAGTAATATTAACCGCCAGTTATTAGCCCTGGGTTCGACCGTTGGCAGGCCCAAAGTGGAGGTTGCTGCTGAGCGGGTGTCAGACATCAATCCTGCGTGCAGGATAGAAGCCAGAAAGATTTTTGCTCATACAGAAAGTTTTGATGGTATCTTCGAACAGAGGCCCGATATTGTTATCGATGCCATAGATTCTTTTAATCCAAAAGTTGAGTTGCTGGCCTATTTGCAAAAGCACAATATTCCGGTGATATCCAGTATGGGGGCGGCTTTGCGTCGTGATCCGGGCTGTATTCGGGTAGGGAATCTGACTGAGGCAACGGTGTGCCCACTGGCTAAGTTGATCCGTAAGCATTTGCGAAGAAGGGGTGCAGGTACGGACCTTACCTGTGTGTACTCTGTAGAGCCGCGTTCAGAGCTGGCTCTGCCCGGCAAAGAAAAGGAAGATGAGTTTACAGAACTTTGTATTGAGCGAGGCAGGAAACGCAGAGAGCTGGGAAGTTTGCCGACAATCACGGGTATTTTTGGGTTGACAATAGCAAATAAAACCATAGAATTGTTAACTGAATGAGAAGTTGACTGCCAATTTTTTTTGTTTAGTATTCGTTTATTTGGATCTATCTTCATTCTATATGTGGTTACTAATGGCAGCTATTGCACAGGTAAGGAAAAAGCGGTATAGTTAATTTGTTTTAAGTTATTGTCCCGAAGCTGTTTATATTTCCGATTCAGTTGTACTGGGTTGGGAGGGTATAGTAAGAGGTATTTAGAGCTCATTTATCATCTGGGAGATTTGGTATGAAGAGTGTAAATGGAAGTTTTGATTTTTCCATCGTAAGAAGTATAAGAAAGAGTAAAGGTTTTAAGTTTGATATTCTGGCTGAAAAGAGCGGGATAAGCCGACCTACTCTTTATCTTATTGAGACAGGCAAAAATGTGCCAACGCTTCCAACTTTGAACGCGATCGCACAAGCACTTGATTTTTCGGTAATGGATCTGCTGCAAATGGCGATGGTTCCCGAGGTTGAGGTCAGAGATCTGGAAAAGAAGGTGTTTTCGGCAGGGAAAAGCAGTAATGCGGTATTGGCCTGTAATGAGGGTGTACACTGCTTATGTGTTAAGCTCTCGCCGGATGAGAAGATACCAGGGGACAAGGTCAATGATGCCTTGAAATATCTTTCCTATCGCGTGACCTGTACTGTGGTTGAGGGTAAGGTTCTGATAACGATTTCAGGTAAGGAATATACCCTGAAAAAGGGTCAGTATATTTGCTTTAACTCTTGTTTTCGTCATACATTTGAGGCAATAGGGGGTATAGCCCGTCTGGTAGTAGTGCAGTCATACTGCTGTCAGAACTCTCAGGAGGCGATACCATCTTTTTCTGAGGCAGAGGTCGAAGACGAGACTGATTGAGTGGTTTAGTGTGGGGTTTTTCCAGGGGTATGGCAGAAGTGTTCCTGGTCTTTGGGCGGTGTTTTATATCTAAAAGAAGAAGCTTTTTTGGGATAACTATTGTATTAGCAAGTATTTATCTTTTTTGAGCTTTAGTCTGACAAAACTATTTTAAACTGATTGACAACCGTTTTTTTTTGTTGTATAATGCACCTCTTTATTTTGTCGCGTTGTGCGGCAAAGGCAGTTATAGGAAGCAGCTGTGTTACGGGCAGGCTGCGAGATTCCTGGAGCACCCGGTTGAAGTTTCCACTTCTTTAAGGTTTTTATTTATGGTAGATAAAAGCATATTCCACGATTTCCAGATTGATGAAGATGCGATCGAAAGGCAGATCGCTGAAGCTCTGAACCTCACCGAAGGTGAAGATCGCATGATGACTCTGATCGATCAGACAGTCACAAATTTTGAGCCTGGCACAATACTTACCGGTACAATCGTCAACTATATTGGCGGTGATGTAATTATCGAGGTAGGTCTCAAGAGCGAAGGCAGCATAAGTGATTCAGAGTTTAATGACCCTGCTGAGATCAAGATCGGTGATACCGTGGAAGTTTTCCTGGAGTCTGTTGAATCAAGCAGCGGCCAGATCGAACTGAGCAAGCGCAAAGCCGACCGTATTCGCGGTTGGGAACGCATTATCAAGACAAAGAAGGAAGGCGATATTATCGTCGGCCGTGTAGTTCGCCGGATCAAGGGCGGTCTGCTGGTTGATGTTGGTGTGCCGGTCTTCCTGCCTGCTTCACAGGTAGATATCCGTCGCCCTGGCGATATATCAGAGTATCTCAATACTGACCTGGAAGCCAAGATATTGAAGATAGACGAAGAAAGACGCAATATTGTTATTTCTCGTCGTAAGCTCCTCGAAGAGCAGCGTGCTAACGCCAAGAGCAGCCTGATGGATGAGATTCAGGTTGGTCAGGTTCGCAAGGGTATTGTTAAGAATATCGCTGATTTCGGTGCGTTCATCGATCTGGGCGGTCTTGACGGCCTGCTGCACATTACCGATATGAGCTGGGGCCGGGTAACTCACCCATCCAAGATCGTATCACTGGATCAGGAGATCGAAGTAAAGATCCTGAGCATAGACGAGAGCAAAGAGAAGATCGCTCTTGGTCTCAAGCAGAAGAGCGAAAGCCCGTGGATCACTGCCAAGGACCGTTATCCGGTACACGGCGTAGTGAAGGGCACAGTTGTAAATATCACCAACTATGGTGCCTTCATCAAGCTGGAAGAAGGTATCGAGGGTCTGGTACACATTTCCGAGATGAGCTGGACCAAGCGGGTTAATCACCCAGGCGAGCTGCTCAATGTCGGCGATGAGATCGAAGTAGTAGTTCTGGAAGTTGTTCCGGAAAAGCAGGAGATCTCTCTGGGTATCAAGCAGCTGGCTGAGAATCCATGGACCCAGGTGGTACACAAGTATCCTCCGGGAACTGTGGTTGAGGGCAAGGTTCGCAATCTGGCCAACTACGGCGCCTTCATCGAGATCGAAGAGGGTATCGATGGTCTGCTCCATGTTTCAGATATGAGCTGGACCAAGAAGATCAGTCACCCAGGCGAAATGCTCAAGAAGGGCCAGGATATCAAGTGTATCGTGCTCAATGTCGATCAGGAAAAGCAGCGTGTAGGTCTTGGTCTCAAGCAGATGACCGAAGATCCATGGGCTCATGCTATTCCAGATAAGTATCTGCCCGGCCAGATCGTTCGCGGCAAGGTTACCAAGCTCACCAACTTTGGTGTGTTCATTGAGCTGGAAGAAGACCTCGAGGGTCTGCTCCACATTTCTGAGCTGAGCGATGACAAGGTAGAAGGTCCTCAGGACATTGTCAAGGTTGGCGAAGATGTTGAAGTCAAGATCTTACGGGTCGATATTGATGACCGCAAGATAGGTTTGTCACTCAAGAGAGCCCAGTGGGCTAATGAAGATGAGGCCTCTGCTGACGACAGCCGTCGTGGTGGTGGTATTGATGGCAGGTCTAGTGGTCAGTTGATCGATAGCAGCCTGTTCCAGAAGGTCAATCCGGTTGACAAAAATAAATAATAAGACATAGGTTTGATTATTTATCTGATAAGTAATAAAAAGCTCGCTGGTTAATTCTGGCGAGCTTTTTTGTTTTTATTCCTCCTCAAGGTTGGCTTGACATTGCTCGTGTGGCTTTGTCGATATTTTCATGTCTTAGTCTTGGAATTTTTAACCTTAGTTTTCTTGACTTTTTGAATAATATTGCTATTATCTTATGGATTTGTCGAAGGTTCAGTAGAGCTGGACGGACAGACAGGTCGCATTTATAGTCCTGGATTGTGGCAAACCCATTAATTCAGGGTGTTTATGATGATTGTATGGGGTACTGAGATTAGAGAGACTAGATTGCGTACTGTCAGGTCAGACGCAGATAACCCTTACCGCAAGAGGATCATTACAGTGAGTTTGTATGGAGTTCAGGAAAGAACCCCGTAAAGACTGATTAGATGATCAGGAGAAACTAACATTGCAGAGTATTAATTTTATCGAATCATGGCAGGGTCTGGGCTTACCAGCTCAGATTAAGGATGTAATTGCCGGAGCTAAGTCGGTTTTATTCCCGACAAGCAGGCAGGAGATCTTTGATCTGGCGATGGGCGGTAAAAAACAGGGCACCTATGAGGTCTCCTATCCGGTAGAAGGTAAAGAAGTAGTAGAAGTTGTAGTAACCAAAGTCCGTAATGGTTTGACAGTGAATTATGTTGACCCTTATCTGCGTCGTCGTGATCCGGATTGTTCATTTGTGGCAGATAGTCGAGAGACGGACCGTGTAACTTATGAATCTCGCTTTGGCGGCAGTTTTGACCCGGTTCGTGTTGAGACCTTTGAATGGCTCAAAGGGCAGGATCTGGTAGTTACCCTGTTTAATCTGGGCAGCATGGATACTAAGGCCAATCGAGGCGGTATATTATTGGCTCCAAAAAATGCAGGGTTCTTTATTGGTGGTCTGGCAGACCTTCAGGGTTTTGTCAATCCGCTGGAAATGCCTGCTGATTTTGAGATCAGCAGTGCCATTTATCTGGCACCTCCTTTCAGGCATACCCATTATAAAGGCCGACAGGTTGTAGTGCATAACCGGCTGGAAAATTTCCATGAGGTCTTTTCATATAATTTATACCCAGGCCCCAGTGCTAAAAAGGGTGTATATGGTATATTGCTTAATATAGGAGAAGCAGAGAATTGGCCTACTCTGCATGCCTCGACTGTTCAGGTAGAGACTCCTTATGACAACATAACCACTATCATGCATGAAGGTGCCAGTGGTGGTGGTAAGAGCGAAATGCTTGAATATCCGCATCGTGAGCCGAATGGCCGTTTGTTATTGGGCCATAACCCGATAAGCGGTGAAGACAGGACACTGGCCTTTACCCAGAGTTGCAAGCTGTATCCGGTAACAGACGATATGGCCCTGACCAATCCGGTTGATGCTCAGACTAATGGCTTTCTTGAGGTTCGAGATGCAGAGCAGGCCTGGTTCCTGCGTGTGAATCATATAGACCGCTACGGTACAGATCCGCACCTGGAAAAGCAGACAGTACATCCCAAGGCTCCGCTGATATTTTTGAATATTGACGCGGCTCCAGATGCTACAGCTCTTATCTGGGATCATATAGAAGATGCGCCGGGCAAGCCATGTCCTAATCCGCGGGTTATTATGCCCCGTAGTTTTATGCCCGGCGTAGTGAATGACCCGGCTGAGGTAATGATCCGCAGCTTTGGTGTGCGTACCCCGCCTTGTACCCGTGAGAATCCAACTTATGGTATAATTGGTTACCTGCACATTCTGCCGCCGGCTCTGGCCTGGCTCTGGCGTCTGGTTGCTCCGCGCGGGCATGGTAATCCGAGTATAAGTGGTGCCGACTCTGGCCTGGTAAGTGAGGGTGTTGGTTCGTACTGGCCATTTGCTACCGGGCGTGTAGTTGATCAGGCCAATTTGCTGCTCAGGCAGATGATACAGACACCGAAGGTCAGATATGTTTTAATACCCAATCAGCATGTTGGCTGCTGGCAGACAGGTTTTATGCCGCAGTGGATTAGCCGGGAGTATCTGGCGCGTCGCGGTACTGCTTCGTTCAGGCCGGGCCAGTTGGTAGAGTCTCGTTGTTCCCTGTTGGGTTATTCTCTTGACTCGATGCAGGTTGAAGGTCAGCATATACCCCGCTGGATGCTTCAGGTACAGCTTCAGCGTGAGATCGGTACTGAAGGATATGATCGCGGTTCTAAGATCTTGTATGATTTCTTCTATCGTGAGTTGAAGAAGATAATGCATTCCGAGCTTGATCAGTTGGGCAAGGATATTATTACCTGTTGCCTGGATGATGGCGGCGTAGAAGACTATGTTAAGATGATGTAGTCAGTTGTTGAAATAACAGACTAACGAATATAAAAAACGCAGTGAGTCAATGAGACAGTTAAAAATGTCTTTTGGCTTACTGCGTTTTTTTTCAAACCATTTAAGTTGTAACTAAGACAAAACGCTTTTTTATTTTGTCTTATGCCTGACGATCTGACCTTCGATCATGTAGATAATATCCTGAGCGATGTTGGTGGTATGGTCAGCGATCCGCTCGAGATATCTGGCGGCAGAGAGCAGTTGGATAAGTGACTCTATCTGTTCGGGGTGTGATAATATGGCTTTTTGTACCATGCCATAAACACTGCGATTCATCTCATCAACCAGGTCATCGCTCTGACATACTTCATAGGCCTGTTCCACGCTTAGATTAACCAGGGCATCGAGACTTTTTTTGAGCATATCCTGAGTGGCCTGAGCCATAGCAACGAAATCAAATGAGACATCTGGTTTCGGTTTGCCAGCCAGGAAAACGGCCCTTTCTGCAATATTGGAGGCCAGGTCGCCGATGCGCTCCAGGTCACTGTTGATCTTCAGGACCGTAATGATAAAACGCAGGTCGCGAGCTACAGGCTGGTGCAGAGCAAGAGTCTTGAGACATTCTTCTTCAATATCAACTTCTTGTTCATCGATTATGTCATCATTATTGATGATCACTTTGGCTGATTCAATATCTTGTCTGGCGATTGCCAGTGAGGCATCTCGTACAGCAGTTTCAACTCTGGCGCCCAGATTTAAAATGCTCTTTTTGAGATTCTCAATTTCTTTTTGTAAATGTTTAGGCATATTATTATCTTTCAACTTGTATGTATCTTATTTGTTATAGAAACGGAATTAGATCTGGCTGATATTGGTAACTTATCCAAATCTGCCGGTTATGTAGTCTTCTGTTTCTTTTTCATGTGGATTAGTAAAAAGTTTCTCAGTTATATCATATTCAACGAGTCTGCCCATGCAGAAAAATGCTGTCTGGTCGCTGACCCGGGCTGCTTGCTGCATATTATGGGTTACTATTACTATAGTATATGTACCTTTGAGTTTCAAGATAAGATCTTCGATACGGGCAGTAGCCAGCGGGTCAAGAGCTGAGCAGGGTTCGTCCATAAGAATAACCTTGGGTTTGGTTGCCAGAGTGCGGGCAATACACAGTCGCTGCTGCTGGCCGCCAGAGAGAGCCAGGGCAGACTTGTGCAGGTCGTCTTTGACCTCGTCCCATAGAGCAGCATCTTGCAGGCATTTTTCGACCAGATTATCAAGAGTAGCGCGATTGCGAATACCCTGTAGTTTCGGGCCATAGGTTATATTGTCATATATGCTTTTGGCAAAGGGGTTAGGCCGTTGAAATACCATGCCAACTTGCTGACGGAGATTAACCAGATTTGTATTGGCATCATAGATATTCTGGCCGCCCACAGAGAGCATACCTTCTGTGTGTGTATTAGCTATCAGGTCATTAATGCGGTTGATACTGCGTAGGAAGGTGCTTTTACCGCAACCGCTGGGGCCGATAATAGCAGTAACAGAGCCAGCCTGAATGTTCATGTTTATCTTGCTGACGCCGCATTTGGTCCCGTAGAAAAAAGAGAAGTCCTTAGCATTTATTATCGCATTCTGCTCAGATATGCCAGTATTGTCTGTTACTCTCTGACAGTCACAGGTGATCTTTATCGTTTTATTCTGGTCTTTTGTATTTGTTTCGATCATATTTTCTTTCACTTATAGAGTAGAAGTAAAATCTGTAGAAGTTAAGGCTACAGAGATATTATTGCCCTCTTAACTTTTTGCTCATGCGTGAGCGGATTACAATGGCTGCTATATTCAGGCACAAGACAAGGATAATCAGTGTCATTACCATTCCGAATTGATTATGGGGTACCATGGCAGCGAGTTTGTCGCCTACGGTTATATCGTGGCAGCCATAGGATAAGGCCCGAGTTGATTGCAGCCACCATTTGCCGGAGAAGTCTGGTACAGGTCCAAGAGCGACAGCTCCGGTAAAGAGAATAGGTGCTGTTTCGCCAGCGGCCCGGCTCAGGCTGAGTATTATGCCGGTAAGGATTCCCGGTCCGGCAGCCGGCAGGGTTACAGTTACAAAAGTACGAAACTTGCCTGCACCTAACCCCATAGCCGCTTCACGATATGTTCGCGGGACGGCTCTTATCGCCTCTTCACTGGCACGGATGATAACCGGCAGAATAAGCAGGGCCAGGGTCAGGGCGGCAGAGAGAATACAAGGTTCACCAGTTACATAGTTTACAAAAAAAGCCAGGCCGAACAGGCCATAGACTATACTGGGAACGCCGGCCAGGGTATTAATGCAGATGCGGATAAGACGGATACCTGGGTTATCGCCGGCATATTCAATAAGGTAAGCCGCTGAGATAACGCCCAGCGGGACAGCGATCAGAACTGCCAGTAAGGTCAAAAGCAGGGTGCCGATGATCTCAGGGCCAACACCGCCAAAATAATGTCCCGGCGTACTGTCATCGATAAAATATTGCCAGTAGAATGTAAGCCGCGGGTTCAGAGCAGCGTTGAGCTTACTTTCGACCAGCGGAAACAGTCGGGCCAGCTCTGTACCGGCAAAAGCACCTTTTTCCGGATCGTCCCGGCGGATAAGTGTCTTTTGCAGGTTCTCACTGCCATCAGTGGCAAGCCATTTCTCCTGCCAGATAAGATTATGCAGGTGTTTACGAGCTATATCCCAGCGGGTAGCGCCATAGCTTTCCATTGCCAGCATTCTGCTTTCGCCGGGGCGGGGGCCAAACAAGGCATGAAGTTCCGCTTTGACCTGTTCCAGTTCTGCCAGATATTCATCACGATGAGACAGGTCAACACTCTGTGCTGTCTGGCGAAATTCAGCGGCAATTTCAAGCATAGTCGAAACTGCCGTCTCTTTAAATTCCGGTCGGCTGCGATAAGACTCAATAGTGTTGAGATGCTCATTTATAACTGTAACATCTGTTGTCTCAAAGGCAGCGAGCATTTCATCTCTGATCAATTTGGCATCAGCTCGCAAGGCTGTGTATTTGTCTTTGTCTGTTCCCAGGAAACGCAATTGTTCGCCATAGTCGCGGTAAAGCCCTTTGACCTGGCTTACAAGAGTAGAAGTGTCAATGCCATGACTGAAATCGTCCATAATGGCATATATTTCATCTCTGACCTTATTTGTGTTTTCTATTTCTGCATTCAGGGCTTCAAGGTCAATGCGATTGTACCTTTCTGCCTGCATCTTCCGGAATTCTACTGTTCCGCTGAATACTACGGCCTTGACCCCTTTTACACACATTGGTACTAAGAATAACAGCAGGGCGGCAACCAGTATCAGGATCGATCCGGTAGAAATGTAGGTAAATATATTATCTGATATATGTCTGATTTTATTTTGCATTTATTTTATCCCCTTAACTTTTTTGAAGCGGGCCATGAAATATTCACTGGCCATATTCAGACCGAAAGAGAATATAAGAAGCAACAGGCCCAGGGCAAATAAAACATGGTAGTGGTCGGTGTTTTTTGGCACTTCTCCAAGTTCACCGGCCAGCGTTGCTGTCATAGTGCGTACCGCCTGAGAGAGATCCCACCATGGGGTTGGTATTCTGCTGGCATTACCAGAAGCCATCCAGACTACCATAGTTTCGCCCAATGCTCTCATCATTCCAAGGATAACTGCTGCTACTATCCCGCTGTGGGCGGTGGGCAAGACTATCTGTATGAGTGTTTCTGCTCTGGTTGCACCCAGGGCATATGATGCCTCTCTGATTTCTCGACCTACAGCTGAAAGAGCATCTTCAGCCACACTTATGATCGTAGGTAAGGCCATAACCGATAGAATAAGGGAGGCATTGAGGGCATTTGTGCCGGTGCTGAATCCCAGATTATTTTGCATCCAGGGAGCAACGACCATGACGGCAAATACACCGTAAGCGACAGATGGTATGGCCGCCAGTATTTCAATTATTGGCTTACATATCTGACGCAGGCCAAACGGGGCTATGTCACTGAGAAAGAAAGCACACATAAGACCCAGAGGAACAGCTATGAGCAGCGAGCAGATAGTAACATAAAGCGAGCCGACAATGATAGCCAAAGCACCAAATTCGGGGTTGGCTTCTTTTTGCGGGTACCATTGGGTACTGCCCAGAAATTCCGTTATTCTTTGCCAGCTTTGTGACAGCCCACCCTTAAACAAGAAGGGGGCTGATTCATGAATGACAAAGAAGAAGATAAGGAACACTGCCAGTACCGAAACGGAAGTTATCAGAAAGAGGATACTATGACCTGCTTTTGTGGCGATATATCCGCTGAGGTCTTCAGTTATAGTGCGACGAAGTGGTCGTGTAAATACAACCACTTCGTCATTATTAGTTTGATTTATATCTGTATTATTCATTAGTAAGCTGTCACCGGTATGAAACCTTTTGCCTCAATTATTTCCTGACCAGCTTCTGACAGGTGGTAAGTGCAGAATCTGAAAGCTGGTGAGCCAAGTTTAGGATAGCCATTAGTGAACAGGAATAATGGCCGGCTGATCGGGAAAACACCTTCAGAGATAGTCTTGCGATTGGGTACAATTCCATCAATGCTCAGAGCCTTGACATTACGGTCAACAAAACCGAGACCTACATACCCAATAGCACCTTCAGTACTCTTAACTCTGGTATGGGCCTGCGGATTGGAGTTTACATATTCTGTGCCATCGCTCATTTTTTCCTTTTTCATGACCAGGCCTTCAAAGGTTTCATAAGTGCCACTTGAAGTGTCGCGACTTATAACTACTATAGCCTTGTCAGCTCCGCCAACCTGTTTCCAGTTGGTGATCTTGCCGGTATAGATGTCTCTTACCTGCTGTGTGGTCAGAGCGGTTACAGGGTTAGATGGGTGAACCACAACGCATACACCATCCATAGCAATAGCATGGGCAACGGGCATAGCACCATTTTCTACGGCTGCCTTAAATTCACTTTCTTTCATGAATCTGCTCATCATAGCTATGTCACAGCGGCCTTCTACCAGAGAGGCTGCACCATCGCCAGAACCGGTCTTACTTACAGTGATCTCGATCTCGTCTTTGAATACTTCAGCGAAAGCATCACCGATCGGGCCAACTGTAGTAGAGCCATCAATAGTGAGCTTGTCGGCGGCCAGGGCTGAGCCTGCCATAATACTGCTAACAGCAAGTAATGCACCTAAAAACATCTTTTTCATTTTTAATTCTCCATTAAGTTAATATTTGATTACATATCTGTGAATTATTATAAAGAGAATTGTTAGATTATTATTAGCTATGTGTTAGTGTAAAATTTTTTTTGTGGTAGATTATATCTTCTTGAAAAACATTAACTTATCAGCCTGCACAAATATCTTGTTAAAGATTTGAAAGTAGTGCATATATATGGTCGAACGGTTGCCGCGTAAGCGTTTGCTGAGAAATATGCTTATTTCGTGACCGTTCACAGTGCCCACATAGATCGCAGCGTTAACTGTAACCGTGTGAACGGTTACCTTATTTCTTGTTTCATATAGCTTTTGTTTGTGGCTTGCCCGCCCTAAGGTCACTTTTGATTATGAAGATGAGCAGGCAGACACAGAGAAAAGGTACTGCCTTGGCCAGGTTGGCTCACTACTGATACCTCACCACCATGAACTAAAGCAATGTGCTTGACTATTGACAGTCCCAGGCCTGTGCCGCCCAGTTTGCGGCTGCGGCTCTTATCAACTACATAAAATCTTTCAAACAGCCGGGGTAAATGCTGCTCTTCGATGCCATTGCCTGTATCACTAACGGATATGTCCAGTTTATCGTTTTGCAGCATGGCTTTGACTTGTATTTTAGTTTCCGGGTTACTATATTTTATTGCATTGTCGATAAAGTTAAAGATAGCCTGTTCGATCAATACTGAATTTACTTTAGCCGTAATATTTTCATCGCATTCCATGATTATGCTGATATTTTTTTTCTGAGCTTTTGTTGCAGCCAGCTCGACTGCTGAACTTATAATAGGCTTTATGTAAGCCATTTCAAAAAATACTCTCCTGCTTTCGCTGTCTTCTTCCAGGCGGGAAAGACTCAGCAGGTCATCAACAATGGCATTAAGCCTGTCTGCGTGTCTGGCTATGATCTCAAGAAATCTGGCGGTCTCTTCCGGGTTATCGGCCGCGCCGTCTTGCAGGGTTTCTATAAAGCCCTTGATCGAGGTTATCGGTGTTTTTAGTTCATGTGAGACATTAGCTACAAAGTCTCGTCTGACATCTTCCAGTCTTCTCAGGCGGGTTATATCATGTAGTACAACGACAGCTCCGTTTTTTCCTCCTTTGCTGTCGGTCAGGTTTGTGCCATGTAATTGTAGTATTCTCTGGCCGCTGCTGGCGGTGTTTATGTCTGTCTCTGATGGGCGATTACCCTCAAATATCGAGCGTATAAATTTTTGTATTTCCTGGTTTCTTACTACTTCTTCAAAGTTGTGGCCCAGGGCTGATGATTCATCAATTCCCAGTGCTTTGGCTGCGGCACTATTAATGCTTACTATATTGCCTGCGCCATTTACTGCTAAAACGCCTTCGATCATGCTTGAGAGAATAGCCTGAATCTGCTTTTTATCTTCTATTATAGTTGTGATCCGCTCGCTTAGCTGCTGAGCCATTTTATTCAAGGCTTTGGCCAGTTCTACCAGTTCAGTTGCCCCTGTGGTGGTCAATGGCTCATTAAGGTTGCCGGCAGCATATTTCTGGGCCATCTCTTTCATCTGGGCTATGGGGCTGCTGATCCTGCGGGCGATCAGTAAACTGACACCAGCGGTACACAGTGTAATAATTATGCCTGAAGATACAATGCTCTGGTAGAGATCGCTAACCTGTTGTTCGATAAGGGTCACAGGTATAGATGTTCTTACTACTGCCAATGTCTGGTCGTTATGCCTGATCGGAAGAGCCAGGTACATCATATTCTTATTGACGGTCTTACTATATCTTATATCTGTTCCAAGGCCACTGTTAAGAGCCGCCATAAATTCCGGCCGGTCACTGTGACCTTTGATCGTTGCCGGGCTCTCGTCGGTGTCACCTACTACCAGGCCGTCTGGCATGATAATGGTTATGCGGGTATTACTTATTTTTCCTGAAGATTTACATAGCTTGTCAATACTGATATAATCTCCGGAAATAAGCTGAGGTCTTATCTGAGGTTCTATCAGTCTGGCCCTTATTTCCAGATCATTGGCGATCTGTTGATAGTAAAATTTGTTGAAGTTTCGAGCAGCATAGAATATGACTGCCAGAAGTACAGCTATGCCCACCAGAAGTACTGCCGGGAATATATGCCAGATCAATTTACTCTGTTTCATTGTATGTCCTTAAACCGATAGCCTACGCCTCGTACTGTTTCAATATATTTGCCGCAGGTACCCAGCTTCTTTCTTATGGAAACCATTTGTACATCAATTGCCCGGTCAGTTACGACATAATCCTCGCCTCGCACCGCATCAACTATCTGATAGCGTGTGAATACTCTGCCGGGGCGTTGAGAAAGGGCATAAAGTATATTAAATTCAGTATAGGTTAGCTCTACTGGTTTGTTTTTAACCAGAACTTCACGCCGGGATGGGTTGATTACCAGTTCGTGTATCTTTATTGCGCCTTTTTCCAGCTCTTGTACTATATTCTTTTGCAATAGTCTTTTAAGGCGGGCTAGAAGCACTTTGGGACTGAATGGTTTGGTCATATAGTCATCGGCACCAAGTTCCAGACCGATAACAATGTCAGCTTCTTCGCCTTTGGCGGTAAGCATGATTATTGGTATATTCAGGGTCTTGCTGTCATTTTTGAGACTTTTACATACAGCCAGACCATCTATCCCCGGCAGCATCAGGTCCAGCACTATCAGGTCAGGATTCGTTATCCTGACTTTCTGTAATGCCTCTTCGCCTGACATCGCTTTTTCGGTGCGATATCCTTCTTTTTTAAGATTGTACTCCAGCAGCTCAAGTACATCTTCCTCATCATCAACTATTAATATATTTTCTTTTGCCATAACTAATTTTATACTATGTTTTTATTAGTAATGTATTAGCTGATTGTTAATTTTGTGTTAGGAAAATTTATCAGCAGTTTATAATGGATTACTACCACATATTATTGACCTGTATTTTGTAGAAATAAAGCAAAAAATATTAAAAAATTCTCTTTTATGGATTATTAGTTCAAAAAAATCCTTTTGAGGTATTTTCTCGATGCATTAATGGCAAAAGAGCCAGTATGTTAAATGACATGACTGGCTCTTTATTAAAAAACTGTAATTGGGCTAACAGTCAGATTTTTTTGCCTCTGATCACATCGCCTTTTTGATTACGGCCTATAAATGATTTTTTCAGTGGTTCGACAAAGCATTTATCAATATATTCCTGGCCGTCAAATATCCAGCTTATTGTCAGTTCATTGTCCGATACTGACCAATGAGCGTCTTTGTTAAAGCTGATCTTACCGCCGGGCAGAAGGTCGTAGATCTTTTCCTGGCCATAGTTATTGGACATACGCCACGAGCCAACTAAATCCTGAGCTTTTACCGATGCCTTTTCTGTACAGAGCTTGTTGGTATTGCTCAGTGGCTCACCTGCTACCGGCCATAGTTCCTCGGTCCAGTATATAGGCCTTACCTGCTCTACCCGCTGTGCTGACAAACGGTTGGTGTCATAGGTATGGTGTACCAGCCATTGCCCTTCATTGGTGGTCAGAACAGAGTTGTGGCCAGGCCCTCGCCAGTTATCATTATTTGCCAGTACCAGGGTTGCACCGCCTTGTGCCATATCAACACCGTTGTGGTCAAGGTAGGGGCCTTCAATGCTTTTTGATCGTCCAACCATTACTTTATATGTGCTTTCGGCACCGGCACAACAGTTGTCAAAAGAGACAAAAAGATAATAATAATCGAATTTCTGGACCAGATAAGCCCCTTCGATTGCATCTTCTCCAGCCGGTCTGCGAGTTGCTACTGTTTTTATCTTTGCTCCGTCGATCAGCTTGCCTGTGTTGGGATTAAGTTCTGCAAACTTTATTCCGTTCCAATATGACCCCCAGACTATATATGCTTTGCCATCAGAAGTTTGTATCGCTGCCGGGTCAATGGCGTTATAGTCGCATTCTGCACTTGCAAATGACTCTACTACCGGGCCATGATCCTGCCATTTGTAATCTGGAGAGCTTTGGTCCAGAGTTGTATTTGAGGCTACACCAAAGACAGATCGCTGACTGCCAAAGGTGGAAACGCAGTAATATACATAAAATCTGCCATTGAGTTTTACTATGTCTGGCGCCCAGATACCCTGTGTGCCGGGTATCATTTCTTTAGCCCAGACAGGTACGGCTGTTTCAAATACCCGCCCCAGGGCCGTCCAGTTTACCAGGTCTGTTGACCGATAGAATGGCAGGCCCTGGCCTGTGGCAAAAATATAATAAGAGCCATCATGTGCCTGAACTATGGCAGGGTCGGGCATACCATTTAGTACGCCAGCTACAGCAGTCCCGGCATTACTGGGCTCTTCCGCAGTCAAACCTGAAACAAAAAAAGTCAGTAATAGTACCAGGGAAATGCTTAATTTTTTCATAATATGACTCCTTAAATAGTTTTATATCACAGATGTGCATTGTCGCACTTTTGACCTTATCATTTGTTAGATTATTTATATAGTACAAATTGAACTATAATTAGGAAAGTTCTTTTTCTGCTTTGAGCTTTTGCTTTGTGCTGATAAATGTCAAGTTATAGCACTTTTATCCAGTTTTAATGGTTGTTTCACCAATAAAAAAGGCCACCGCGATGGTGGCCGTATTAACTTTTAATAAATGATAATGAGATGCAAGATCATGCTTCTGAACTATATAGCTGATTTGTTTTTGTTCATATCTGTTCTGATGCGATTGCGATATTGTTTTGGTGTTACAGAAAACTTCTTTTTGAACAGACGATGGAAGAAATAGACATTGCCGTAACCCACCCGGTGCGAAATTTCATTACAGTTAAGGTCGGTAGATCTCAATAGCACCTGAGCGGCCTGTAATCGCAGCGCTTGCTGGTATGAAACCGGGGTTACACCATATACTTCCTTAAATATGCGGAAAAGATATCCTTTAGAAACACAGCATTGTTTGGCCAATTGTTCTGTGGTTATCTGTTCGTTATAGTGTTTTTCTATGTATTCCTTTACATTAACTGCCCGCTGGTCGCAGTTAACTTTTTGCTCAGCTTCAAAGCATGTAGCACTATGAGTGATTATACTTTCAAATATTTTAGCCATTCGTATCTGCACATAGAACATAGATAATGGGCGGACAGTTTCGAGATAGTCTGTTATGTCAACAATAGACATATAGACAGCTTTGCTGACTTCCTTGCTCAATTGCAGTTGATGACCCATCTCAACATCCACGCCGGTGTATATGCTTAGTACTTTATTAAAAGGTAAGGTAAGTGGTTCGCCAGTACGGCTTTCCAGAGAGAAGGTTATCTCGGAGTAAACTCCGTCGCCGCGATGTGTTACCAGGTCGTGTTTTTGTCCCGGCGATACAATAACCAGCGAGTCTTCGGCTGCCTCAAAATATTTACCATCCAGCGTATAGCCGCCTGGTTTGGTATAAAGGTTCAGATGGTAGAGGTCGTGTGAATGTTCCTTGAAAGTGGATTTTTCACCAAAAGGGCGGTCCTGATTGATAGCGGTATGTAATATCATCGGGCTATAAGCCTTCTGGTTATAAGCGATGCAGAGTACCTGAGGCCAGGTGTGCTCTTTTTTGATCTGAACATATCTGAACATGTTTTTTCCTGCCAGTTTTTAGTCTTATTGACTTGAATTTTGAAAGCATATAATTATTGCACTATTGTATATGTCATTACTAGTGTATTTTTTTAAACATATTCTGAAAATATCGAAAAAAGTTTTTTGATTGTCCTATAATTGACATATTAAGCCCTAAAATAAACAAAATCAAGTTAATGGCATTTTCTTTGCTAAGTTTTGTAATGTTATTTTAGAGCAATGAGAGCAGTAATTAGCAGGAAGCAGGTAGAAAACAGTTAGATTGCCAGTATATTTAGCGGTTCATCATCATAAGCGAGACAGTCATGAGCTGGAATACCAGGCCGGTTAAGAGCCAGCATTGTACTTTTTCCAGTGAAGAATTATCACCGCTGGTGGCAATGTACGCCATTATAAGGCAGAGAAGTACTAGTATTTGAGTTATGCCTGCTATTAGGGTTGACCCTGAGAACTCTGGCTTTGTTCCTTCTTCGCGAGTATTATGTTTTTTGAGTTCCCGTAGTATTTCCTGTAAAACCTGAACTTCGCCTGTTGGCCTGTTAATGTCAGGTTGTTTTTTTTCTTGAAATTGTTGGTTAATTTCTGGAATTACAGCGAAATTGTCAGGAATAGAGGTATCTACTGTCATATTCAGACCGGCAGATTCTTCTGGCATAGGATCAAAGATTAGTTCGACCGATTCCGGCTGATGTTCTGTTTCACACTTGTTATCAATAATCTCATTAATTATTTGAGGTTCTGGCAGGGGCTGGTCCTGTGTTTGCAGCAGCTCCTGGTCTGTGGCTTGTTCACTGGCTGGTGGTGTTGTTTCGGTTGGCTTGTTGCTGTAGTGAGCAACGATATTAGCCGCTTCCTGGGGGCTGCATGCGACGAAATCCGGGGTTGATTTGCCTCGCTGAACCAGTTCAGTAGCCTGATGCTTAATGAGAATAGTCCGGCAACCTGCCGCCTGACCTGCCAGTATGTCGCGGTCGTCATCGCCAATCATCCAGCATTGCGAAAGGTCAAGGTCAAGGTCCTGGGCGGCCTGTAAGAGCATACCCGGAGCTGGTTTGCGTAAGTCACTGTCTTTTCTATACTTTTCAATTACAGCTTCCGGATGAAAAGGGCAATAATACAGTTTATCTATGGTTGCCCCTTCACGCAGGAGCAGAGAAGTGAACCGGCGATTGATCTCGGCAAGCTCCTTTTCAGTTATCATACCCCGGGCTACCGCCGACTGGTTGGTTACAACCACGGTTTTATAGCCGCGATCTTTGAGATATTTGACCGCACTGGCAGCTCCCCGGATCAATGCTACATCTTTGACATTCACCAGATAGTCAAAATGCCTGACCAGAGTTCCATCTCGATCCCAGAATACTGCTTTGTTTGCCAATTTGGTCACCTTATACTATTTATAGCGTTCTATTATCCGCTCGACAATACCTGTGGTACTGAGCCCTTCAATGAGAGGCATAAGCACACATTGGCCGCCATGAGCCTCGACCCAGTCCTGGCCGACAACCTTGCCCTGCCAGTCGGTACCTTTTATTAAGACATCAGGACATATCTTTTCAATGAGTTCCTGTGGTGTGTCCTGCTCAAATACAACTACATAATCAACTGATTCCAAGGCAGCGATAAGAGCTGTTCGCTCCTGTTGGTTCAATATTGGCCGTTTTGGTCCTTTGAGCCTTGAAACAGAAGCATCGCTGTTCACGCCAACTACCAGCAGGTCGCCCTGGCGACTGGCGAATTTGAGCAGTTCAATATGGCCTGGGTGCAAAATGTCATAACAGCCATTAGTGAATACCACTTTTTTACCATTTCGCCAGCGGAGTTGATTGAGTAAATCGTCGAGCGAGCATATTTTGCCAGTACTCAAACGCTGGTCTCGGCAAATTTCGGTCATTATCTCAGCTCGACTTATGCCTACACAGCCGAATTTTTCTACTTCCAGACCACCGGCTATATTGGCCAGCTTGATTATTTCGGTCATGTCTGGCGGATCGATCTTATATTGGGCGCCGACCAGTGTTCCCAGCATGGCCAGAACCATATCTCCTGCACCTGTAACATCATAGACGCTACGGGCTCGGGTGGGCACTAATTCGCCAGAGTCAGTTTTGGCCTGATAAAGATAAGCTCCAGATTTGTCCAGTGTAGCTACGATATTGGCGATATTGTACTCGCGAGCGAGCTTGCCGGCGGCCTGTCGATATATTTCCATATCGCCATCTAATTTTACGCCAGAAGCGATCGATAATTCGCGACGATTGGGTTTGACCATCCAGGCACCGCGATACCGGCTGTAATCTGAGATTGAACCAGGGTCAACAATAGTCTTTTTACCTGCTTTTGTAGCCGCCTCGATCAGCCTGGTGCAAAACTCTTTATGAAGTACACCTTTGTTGTAATCTTCCAGGCAGACTACATCACACCATTTGAGTCCTTCAAGATAATAGGCAAATAGCTTGTCCTGTATTTCCGGACTGATGGAACGGGTATCTTCCTCGTCGATTCTCATTAGCTGCTGACGATGACGATGCTGGGCTAAACCAACTATTCGCTGTTTACTGGTGGTTGGTCGGTTCTCATCTATAACCAGATAGTCAGCCTTAACTGTTGGGTAGGCACAGAGCATGTCTTTTAATACCCTGCCATTACGGTCGTCGCCAATCACACCCAGACAGCGAACTTCAACATCGAGTGTTGCCAGGTCAACAGCGACAGAACCGGCACCGCCGGGCTGCTCCTGACGATCACTTACATTTAACACTGCAACCGGCGCTTCCGGCGATATGCGGTCTATATTACCCATGAGGTAATGATCCAGCATGAAATCGCCAGCTAATAACACCTTTGGTGTGCCCAGATTTTCTATTATGGTCAATAATCTTTGGTACATTTTCTACCGATCAGGGAATGACCCTATTTTTTTCATAATTAAACATTATTTCAGGACCAGATGGTCTTAATTTTTGTCGTTTTGTCATTACCGCTTACAGCAAATGTCAGTTACGACAAGCACTATCAATTTAGTTCATATTAAGAGTATTATCAATCAGATTTTTCAATTCCGCCTCTCCGGAAATAATACCCAGTTCGATCCGCAGCCAGAACAGCCTGTCAATACCTGCGACATTGGGGCACTGACTGAGTTTGACCCAGTCTTTTTCTGTGGTTACCAGTAGCTGTTCGGGGGCGTCCAGAGACAACTGGCGGATTATCCCGGCTCTTTCCTGGTCATATTCACTGTGGTCATCGAAGAAATAACGACCGATAACATTTGCCCCAAGTTGTTCCAGAGTGGCAATAAATCCTTTTGGGTTGCCAATAGAGCAAAAAGCAGTTACTTTTTGGTTTTGCAGGGTTGAAAGTGGTTTTTCCTGACCTTTGCTGTCGAAAAGAGCAGAAGGTGCGTGGCTGGTAGTAAGTAAAGGCATTTGCTTGAATAATAGTATTTTATCGCCTATTTGCCTGATAGTATCTGGTGTTACGGTATCTGACCTGGTCAATACCGCCACCTGAGCGCGTTTTATGCCGGTGAGTGATTCTCGCAGCAGGCCGGCGGGTAGTATTTTGCCATAGCCAAACGGGCACAGGGCGTCAACCATGAGAATATTAACATTTCGGTATAATCTGCGATGCTGATAACCATCGTCCATTACCAGTACCTGATATCCCTGAGAGGAGGCTTTAATTGCATTTGTGTAGCGGTCTGAGCCAATAAAGAAGCCTACATCGGGCAGGGCCCCCTGCAATAGAAGCATTTCGTCGTTTAATCCGGTGCTGTCTTTGGACTTATACCCGCGGCTGAGCAGGGCAACTCGCAGTCCCTTGCTCTGCAAATACCGGCATAACCAGATCACCATTGGTGTTTTGCCCGTACCGCCGGCTGTTATATTACCCACACAAAATACCGGCAGCCCGCAACGCTTCTGACTGAGCAGGCCCAGATCGTAAGCATAATTCCTTAAACTTACTATTAGGCGGTAAGGAAATGACAGTAAAAGCAGCAAAATGCGTAACCCTTGCGATTTCAACCCTTTACTTTGGCCTGATATAATATCTGTATAATTCATAAACCAATATTCTATCAGGTCTTAGCATTATTGTAAAGCAATGTCGGAATAATTTCCGGCTGATGTTTTCTGAGAACACAATAGTTATGTGATAATATGATTCTCTTTCATTTGCCGCTGCGAATTAGATCAGGATTTCTTCGCTATAATTGTGACCATGCCATTTACCCGGAGACAAACTGAGATGTCTAAACCTGATTTTATCAAGAGGTTAGCTGTTTGTTGCTCTGATAATCTTAACTTGTGATAGAAGCTCTTCTTGATCGACCATTTATCATCAGATCTGGAATATAATATGTCATGAACTTTGACGGAACTTTCTTCATATTCAAGGAAGCAGGTTAAAATGTTATCATTATCGCTTTTGACTGGTATGAATCTATCGAGTCCAAATAGTTCAGCAGAAAGGTCCCGGAAAGTTAAGATAAGTTTTCCACCAGGTTCTAAAGCCTGGTATATTTTATTAAATAGTGTAGCAACACATTCATGAGAGGGTAAGTGTAAAAGGGAGTCCACCATGCAGGCGATCAATTCAACCTGGTTGCGAAAGTGCTTGTCAAGATTAAGCATGTCATCATTGATGGTGGTTATGGCCAGTCCATCGGCCCGGCTTTCCAGCTCTTTTAAGAGCTTGTCAGATGTGTCTATGGCCAGTACGGAAAAGCCCTTTTCGGCAAGGGGGATAGATTGAAAGCCGCAACCGGCTCCCAAATCGATGGCTATTTTTGATAAAGATGGAGTTATTTGGTGATTGTCAAAAAATGCCCGATTTCTGGCTAATGAATTGTCAAACCCGCCGGACATCCAGGTGTATATATCAGCTAAAAGTCTTTCGTAGTGTTCTTGTGCGGTATTCATATATTTTCTGTGTTGATGTGTTATAGCTATGAAAAGCGAAAAATCATTTTGTTAGTGAAATGCCAATTACTTTTGCTGGTGTACTTTCGGTATTCCATACCGAATGGTGTTTTTCCCCTTCAATTCGGGCAGACTGGCCAGGTCCCAGCTTTATTTTTTCATTCCCGACAGTGATTTCAATATTGCCGGAAATGACTGTGAACAAATGGTCGTGGTCATGGATATGGTCGGGAGATGGACCTCCACCGCCAGGGGCAATATAGGCTATAGCACAATCTGATATTTCATCATCAATATCAGAAGCCAGCCGCAGGGCCAAAAAATCTTTATGGTTGTCAGGGGTTGTATAATTATTCATTTGCAAAACCAAAGGTTAAAAGGAAATTTGAGTGTTATTTTAAATTTTATGTAGCTTATTTTTTATACTTTTTGCAAAACTTAGATATATATTTTATTTTACGCAATAAGAATTATATTTCAAATTAAATATTATATACAGGAGTCTTAGTTTGTTTTATGTTATCTTTATATGTAGCTGGCAATGTGTATTTTTGATAAATGCAGGCCTTACATGAACTGATTCATTCAAAGTCGCTAAAGTTGTAAGACGATTATTCCGAGGAAAAAAAGGAAAAATAGCTTGATTTTGTTTGATAGTAAAGTGTAATATAATTCAGATATGAGCAAGACAGTAGAAAATAATAGCTTCGCATTTGCTGCCAGTGTCGGTCAGGCTCTGGGTATGCGCGCTGTTTCAGGTCTTGGTCTCCTCCTCCTAGCCCCCAGGGGCTAATATCTTTTTTCCACACATATTGTATATCCGCGTAGATTTTCGTTTAATTTGTTGTTATAATGTGCGTTTCAATGTCCGTCTATATTTGCTTAATGGCATCTGGCGGGTTGTAACATATTGAAAGATATGGAGATAAAAATGGCTATAGATAAAGATAGAGTGATAATATTTGATTCGACCTTGCGTGATGCCGAGCAGGCCCCAGGTGCGAGTTTGAATATACCTGAGAAGCTGGAAATCGCCCATCAGCTCAATAAATTGGGGGTTGATGTTATTGAGGCGGGTTTTGCTGTGAGCTCACCAGTGCAGTATGAGGCAGTGAACCTGATCGCCAAAGAGGTTCACGGTCCTGTAATAGCTTCATTGGCCCGTACTGTGCAGAAAGACATAGATTCGGCGGCTAAGGCATTAGCCCCGGCGGTACGCAAGCGGATACACACATTTACCAGTACTTCGCCGGTTCAGATGGAATATATGCTGAAAAAGACACCTGCAGAGGTACTTGCCAGTGCTGTAGAAGCGGTAAAATATGCTCGCAGTGTTACTGACGATGTCGAGTTTAGTGCTCAGGATGCTTCTCGAAGTGATCAGATGTTTTTGCGTGAGATAGTTCAGGCAGTTATAGAGGCCGGAGCTACGACTATAAATATACCTGATACTGTAGGTTACGCAACGCCAGAGTTAATGGGAGCTATGATCAAAGACCTGATCGAGAATGTGCCGGGCGCTAAGAATGTAATCTTCAGTATGCACTGCCATAACGATCTGGGTCTGGCGTCTGCAAACTCATTGGCCGGCGTAGTGGCCGGAGCCCGCCAGATCGAATGTACTATTAACGGTCTGGGCGAGCGGGCAGGAAATGCCTCGCTGGAAGAAGTGGTCATGGCCATGAAGGTGCGTAACGACTACTACAAGTTGCATACCGGCATAAAGACCGAAGAGATATACCGGACCAGTCAGATGGTTTCTCGTCTGATGGGTATAGAGGTGCAGGTTAATAAGGCTATAGTGGGTGCCAATGCCTTTGCCCATGAATCTGGTATTCATGTTGATGGTATTTTGAAGAATCGTGAGACTTATGAGATCATGACCCCGGCTTCAGTAGGTGTTTCTACCAGCCGAATGGTCCTGGGGCGTCATTCCGGCAAGCATGGCTTCAAGAAGCGTTGTGAAGAGCTGGGTTTTGACCTGACCGAGGCGCAGATAAATGAGGCATTTGATAAATTCCTGGAATTGGCAGACAAGAAGAAGGAAATTTACGATGAAGATATCTGCTCGATCCTGGAAGTTGGCATGGACACGCCCAGCAACACCTATAAGCTGGAATATTTGCAGGTGAGCAGTGGTTCAGGTACGATACCCAGTGCAACAGTTAAGATCAGACGCTGCGATGAGGTTTTACAGCATGCAGCCTGGGGAGATGGTCCGGTCGATGCTGCTTATAATGCGATTTCGGCGGCAACTGGTGTAGATGTGCATCTGGATAAGTATCAGATCCGTGCTGTTACCGGCGATTCCAAGGCATTGGGTGAGGCGGTATTGAGAATTACCCACGATGGGCGTTCATTTACCGGTCATGGTGCCAGTACCGACATAGTAGAGGCTTCGGCAATGGCCTATATCAGTGCGATAAACCACATGATCAGGTTTAATGAGACGGCAAAGAAAAAACAGATATAATTAAATGGTAAAGAGAATTAGTAAGCAATCTGTGTTGTGGTTTAAAGCCCAGAAGCAGTTACTTATCAGATACTCTGAATGATACTAGAAACGAACCCAATTGGTTCAGGAGATTTATTTACGATGGCAATGACAATAACAGAGAAGATATTCGCTGCCCATTGCGGCGAAAAGGAGGTTCACGCCGGTCAGTTGATCGACGCTGAGGTTGATATCATGATGTGTCATGATGTGACAACGCCTCCGGCAATTTCCATGATCAAGCAGGCAGGTATAAAGCCGATCTACGATCCAGACCGTATCGTAGCGACCCCTGATCATTTTCAGCCAGCTAAAGATATCAAATCGGCTGAGCTGCTCAAGCGATTTGACAGCTGGTGCAAAGAGCATAAGATAAAAAATTACTATCCGGTTGGCAAGGCTGGTGTATGCCATGCTCTGTTGCCGGAGCAGGGGCACATTCGTCCTGGTGATGTAATTGTCGGTGGTGACAGTCACACCTGTACCTATGGTGCATTAGGTGCGTTTAGTACAGGTGTTGGTTCAACAGACCTTGCTGCTGCTATTGCCACAGGAAAGCTTTGGTTCAGAGTGCCTGAGTCAATGAAGATCGTATTAAAAGGCTCATTAGGCAAGGGTGTTTATAGCAAAGATATTATTCTTGATGTCATTCGTCAGATCGGCACTGATGGTGCTCGTTATATGGCGATGGAATTTGTTGGTGATACTATCAAAGAGCTGAGTATGGAAGCTCGTATGACCATTACCAATATGGCGATCGAAGCCGGCGGTAAAAGTGGTATAATGGCAGTAGATGATACTGTTCGCGAGTATCTCAAGGGCAGGGTAAAAAATACAGCACCATGGAATGAATACACTTCAGATCCAGATGCTAAGTATGCAAGAGAGATATCGGTCGATTGTGCCAAACTTGAGCCGATGGTTGCTCTGCCGCATTTGCCCAGTAATGGCAAGCCAATAGGAGAAGTAGCAGGCATGGCGATGGATCAGGCTTATATCGGAAGCTGTACTAATGGCCGTATTGAGGATCTGCGTATAGCCGCCGGTATAATCAAAGGTAAGAAGGTTAAGATCCGCACGATCGTTGTACCTGCCACTCCAGATATCTGGGCTCAGGCGATGAAAGAGGGATTGTTTGATATATTCTATGAGGCCAACTGCGTAGTATCAGCTCCGACCTGCGGTGCGTGCCTTGGTGGTTTTATGGGTATTCTCGCTGCTGGCGATCGCTGCATAAGTACGACCAACCGTAACTTTGTAGGCCGTATGGGTCATCCTGAAAGTGAAGTATATCTGGCCAGCCCGGCAACAGCAGCAGCAGCAGCGGTTGAAGGTGTATTGGTTGACCCCAGGAAGTATCTTTGAAATAATGGAAATTAAACTGTAACAGGATTTGAAGTAATAAGTAATAAGATATAAGTTGATAAGCTCCGGTGTCGCTGCGCGACCTGGTTTAAAGGCTTCGCAACGGTATGGTCAATACAAATTGTTTTGCGCATTGTTGTTGCGAAGCCTTTAAGATAGTCGTCCGCCACAGGGTGGAAACCTGAACTTATCAACTTATATCTTATATCTTATTACTTAAAATTTGGAGAAATAAAATGGCAATTGCACATGTATATCAGAGAGATAATGTAAATACCGATGAGATAATTCCCGCTCGGTATCTTAATACCGATAATGCCGAGGAGCTGGCCACTCATTGCATGGAAGATCTTGATAAGGATTTCATGAAAAAGTGTAAGGCTGGCGATATAATTGTATGCGGCGACGACTTTGGCTGCGGTTCAAGTCGTGAACATGCAGTGTGGGCGATACAGGGGGCTAAGATCAAGGCCGTAGTTGCAAAGAGTTTTGCCCGTATCTTCTATCGCAACTGCATTAATTGCGGTTTTTACCCGATAGAGCTGGCTGATGCTAATAAAGTTATCAATGACGGTGACGAGGTTGAAGTTGATCTTGTCGCCGGTGTTATCAAGAATCTTACCCAGAAGAAGGATATAAAGTTCAATCCACTCCCGCAGTTCGCGCTGGACATTATAGCCGATGGCGGCCTGATAAAACATATCAGTAAAAAGTAAACCTTGTGCAAAGGTACGATTGAACTTCAGGGCAGTTGCGGCATCACATCCGCAACTGTCTTTTTTATTGGCCGGAAACACCAGCGTTTCAAGTGTGCGTGCTGAATTGCTCTTGGTCAATGGGTACTAGATATTTTTCAGGCCGGATTCAATGTCGGCCAGCAGGTCATTAACATCTTCGATGCCAACCGAGAGCCTTAGTGTTCCATTGGTTATGCCTATTTGCAGTCTTTCCTGTGTGGTCATAGTGGCGTGACTCATGGAGGCTGGGTGGCAGAGCAATGATTCTACCCCTCCCAGACTTTCAGCGAATTGGAAGATATTTAATGCTTTAAATAATTTCCGTACCTGCTTATCTCCTCCTGGCAGAGAGAAAGTAATAATGGCACCAAATCCGTCCATTTGTTTTTTTGCCAGTCCGTACTGGCTATGGCTTTTAAGTCCGGGATATATGACATTTGAAACTCTTGGATCATTTTCCAGATACTCAGCTATTACCTGAGCGTTTTGGGCATGTTGTTTCATTCTTACTGCAAGGGTTTTCAGGCCTCTTAGTGTCAGCCAGCAGTCCCAGGGGCCGGGTATCGCTCCGGCAGCATTTTGATAGAATTTAACTTGTTCAAATAATTCTGGGGTATTAGTCAGTACCGCACCGCCTACTACATCACTATGTCCACTAATGTATTTTGTAGTGCTGTGTACTACGATATCGGCTCCCTGATTCAGAGGTCGCTGAAAATAAGGCGTTGCAAAGGTGTTGTCTGCTACCAGTTTAGCACCTTTTTTATGTGTAATATCAGCTACGGCTTCAACATCAATGAGTTCCAGTAGGGGGTTGGCTGGTGTTTCGATCCAGACCAGTTTGGTTGTGCTTGTTATTGCATTGGCAAAGGATGTGTTGTTGGTTCCATCAACATAACTGAAGCTTATACCTCGTGGTTTATATACCTGCTCGAAGAGGCGAAATGTACCGCCATATATACACCCAGCTGAGACTACATGATCACCAGGCTTTAGCAGTGACAATACAGCGTCAACAGCCGCCATTCCAGAAGCAAAGGTAAGGCCATAGGTTGCTTCTTCCAGGGCTGCCAGGCATTGTTCCAGAGCCGTTCTGGTGGGGTTGGCACTGCGAGAATACTCGTAGTTATGGGGTTTGCCGATATCCTCAAATATGAAATTCGCTGCCTGATATACCGGGGTTGCTATCGCCCCAGTGGTCGGGTCCGGATTCTGACCAGCTCTAATCGCTTTTGTTGCAAATCGCATTTATATAACTCCTTTTGTAATCAATTTAAGCGGATATATGCTCGAATAATGCCGTTGAAAGATATCTTTCTCCGAAGCTGGGGATTATGGCTACTATAGTCTTGTTTTCGTTTTCCGGACGAGAGGCTATTATGCTGGCAGCTTTCAGGGCGGCCCCAGAAGAAATGCCGACAAATAAACCCTCTTCCAGTGCAGCTCTGCGAGCCCATTCTATGGCCTCCAGGTGGTCAACGGTTACTACTTCATCGATAATATTGATATTGAGTACTTTGGGTACAAACCCGGCACCAATACCCTGAATTTTGTGCGGACCGGGTTTGATTTCCTGTCCTGCGAGTGTCTGGGTCAATACCGGGCTCTGTAAAGGTTCTACTGCAACAGATTTGAACCCCGGCCTTCTGGCTTTAAGTACTTCGGATATGCCGGTAATTGTACCTCCAGTGCCTACTCCGGCTACCAGTATGTCAACCTGGCCGCTGGTGGCATGCCAGATTTCCTCTGCTGTTGTCCGGCGGTGTATCTCAGCATTCGCCGGGTTTTCAAATTGCTGAGGCAAATATGAATTTGGTGTGTTAGCCGCTATTTCCTGGGCCTTATTTACTGCGCCACGCATTCCTTCTGAGGCTGGTGTTAGTACCAGTTCGGTACCAAGAGCTTTCAATACCTTGCGTCTTTCAATGCTCATGGATTCGGGCATGGTAAGCAGCAGTTTATATCCGCGTGCAGCGGCTATAAATGCCAGAGCTATGCCGGTATTGCCACTGGTTGGCTCCACTATCAAAGTATCTGGTTTTATCTTTCCTTCCTGCTCGCCGGCATTGATCAGGGCCAAGCCCAGCCTGTCTTTAACTGATACCAACGGATTACGGCTCTCCAATTTAGCCAGTACTGTTGCATTGCCCGAAATCAGTTTGTTGATTTTTACTAATGGGGTATTGCCTATAGTTTTAGTTATGTTGTCATATATTCTGGTCATATTTGCCTCCTATATTTATTTTTATTTATATTATTCACTTATATATCACTTAACTCATGATGTTATTATAGTATTTGGTATTTGTAAATACAAGTAATTTCATGATATTTATGTAGTAAGTATAACTTGCTATATTATAATGCTTTGTGTAAGTCTGTGTTTTGGTGGATTAAAAAGCATTGGTAATTATTTTATACTGGTATATAATCTTCAGGATGAAAAATATAAGAGAAAGGCAGTAAGATGGGTTTGTCGCAAAAATGCCAATATACAGTTCGGGCGGTTTTGGAATTGGCCAAACGATATGGTTCAGGAGCTGTTAGAGCTTCAGAGATAGCCGCTAATCAAGCTGTGCCCCAGCGATTTCTGGAAATTATACTTAATGAGCTTAAGCCCTCGGGCATAGTTGAGTCCAGGCGTGGGGTTCAGGGTGGTTACTATTTGATACCTGAGCCAAAGGATATTACGGTAGGTCAGGTGATAAGGCTGGTAGAAGGACCTCTTGACCCGGTACGCTGTACGGGTGATACCCAAAATGCCTGTTGTCCTCTAATAGATAACTGTGCTTTGGTCGGGCTCTGGAAGCAAGCAAAAGAGGCAGTGGAAAAAGTATATGACGGCACAACCTTTCAGGATCTGGTAGATAAAGAGAGGTTATTTGATTGCCGTAAGAATAATGACTATTGTATATGAGGTGGAAAAGTGAGTATGCTGACTTGGCGATTGTCAGTGTTTCTCAATAGTTAGTGACCATTCGGTGGTGTTATGGCAAATAATGTATATCTGTCTGCTTGTTGAGTGTTATATAATATCTGGAATCTGACTGATGTATGTCGGAAAACAGGCTAATAAATCCGGATCAACCAGAGTTCAGGTGATAGATAAAACCAATGGTTATCATGTTTTCAAGACGGTTGGTTCAGCATGCGACCCTGTTGAGATTGAGCGTCTGGTAGAACTGGGCAGATGTTATATTATCAGAGAGCAAAGACAGCAAGTTTTAGAACCTGCAGATCATGCTTGGTTTGCTAGTCGGGGCTGGTGGCTGGTCCATTGGTTATGACATCTTTGAGAGTAATTCCTTTAAAGGCAAAACCTTGCTGCCAATTGGGGTGGTCGTAGGGTTTAAATGATAAATACGGATATGCCGGCAGAGTAAGTAATTGAAAATTACGGACAGCTGTGTCGAATTGAGCTATGTATGAAATCAGATTTCCCCTGCCTAATGATCCTCATATACACAAAAAACAGCTCCAGAAGGATCTCGAATAACAGAAAATCTACAAACTATTCTACTGATTTGGGTGTCACATTGTTGAAGTCAGGAGTAGTGGCAAACGGGTCAGAATACCATGGAGTGCAGGCCCTGAACGACCTCTTTGACATTTTCCACCTGTTGATTGAGTTGCTGGGAAGCAGAGGCGCTTTCTTCGGCGTTGGCGGCGATCGACTGGGTAACAGAGTCGATCTGGTTCATGGCTTGGCTGATCTGTTCCAGTCCGGTGGTTTGTTCGCTGGAGGCACGGCTGATCTCAGAGACCAGAGAATCGACCTTGCCAACGGAATTGGTGACCTCGCTGAAGGCATTGGATACATCTGTTACGATTTTTACGCCATTCTGAGAATTTTTTACGGATTCCTCGATCATACTGGCTGTTCCTCTGGCAGCTTCAGCGGATCGCATGGCCAGGTTTCGCACCTCTTCAGCAACGACGGCAAAACCTCTGCCTGCCTCGCCTGCGCGTGCCGCTTCGACAGCGGCGTTAAGTGCCAGCAAATTGGTCTGGAAGGCGATCTCATCAATGATTTTGATCACATTACTAATTTCCTGTGACGACTGCTTTATGCCTTCCATTGCAGTGAGCATTTCCGAGATGGATTGGCTGCCCATACTGACTACGGCATTTGAAGTGCCAGCCATTTTTTCTGCCTGCCCGGCGTTCTCGCTGTTATTTTTAGTCATAGCCCGTATTTCTTCCAGTGAACTACTGGTCTCTTCAACTGCGGCGGCCTGAGAATTGGCGTTGTTGGCCAGTGCTGTGGCTCCATCGGAAATACTTCTGGATGCCTGAGCCATGTCTTCAGTTGAACTGGTTAGTCGGGCAATGATATTTCTGAGAGGCTTAATTATCTGTCTTATTATCAGTGTGGAGCATAAAACCAGAGCTAAAACCGAAATCAGCCATATACCAGCCTGAAATACATAATATCGCTTTTGCTGATTGCTCACTGTCGCTGAGAGTGTGGTCTTTGCATTTTCAACATTGGTAATATAAATTCCGGAGGCGACATACAGATCAGTGCCGGGAATAGCTTTGACATATGAAAGTTTCGGCTGAATACCCTCGCCAGGCTTTTCCCAGAAGTACTCGATAAACCCCTGTCCCTTTGCTTTGGCAACCTCAGCGAACTCTTTGGCAAAAAGCTTACCTTTTGCATCTTTGTCGCCCAGACCGTTGGTTCCTATGAGATCTTTTCTTAAGGGGTGATAAACGATCCGTCCGTCAGTTGCATTGACAAAGAAGTATCCACTCTTATCTTCCATAAACCTAATGGTTTGAGTAAATTTTTCACAGGTCTCGGTCTGGGCGGTTCTGTCTGATATTCCCTGTAGAGTCGCGGCAAGGATTTCGGCGTGATTGTCGGTAGCGGTTTTCAGTACCTGTTTATTGCTATTGAGTATGGCATTGCCAAACTCTGGCAATATTACCTTAGCAGAAATGTTTCTATTGATAAGAATGTCTGATATGTATAGTGTAACCATACAGACCAGAGCGAGAATTGGTAGTATTGATACTAATGTCCGTATTTTTTTAGATGATTCTTTCTGCATACTAACTCCAAGCTTTGTATTAAAATAATAGTAAACACCATTGCTTTGCTCGGATAGAAATAGTGCCAACTTAAATTTAAACTGACATACAGAAAGAATGGCTTTGCTCAATAATGCCTGAACTTTACTAATGTATTGGCAGACAGTAACTTAGGTTGAAGATGTTTGGTTGTTATTGTTGGCAAACAATATTTTTTTTAGTTATTTACCCCCACAATTTGCACTCGCCCCAGAGTTTGCGTTAAAGTCAACATCGGAGCTTATCAATTTGTTTGTTACTTGTTACCGTGTGAACGGAAACAATATTGGCATCTGGCGACGATCTTGAAATATCTTGCTGTTATGGCTCGCCGATGCCAGGCGTTCATTTTGTCTGGGCGATGAGAACGATGTAATTTTTACCATAGTGTTTAGCGCATTTGGGGCAGCAGGTATAATAGAAAAGTTGTCTGCGAATGGTTTTGCCTTTTGTGCCTACCCATTGGGCCATGTCTTTTATCCATTTGCCGATATTTTTATATGGTCCTTCATAAACTTTGCACAAAAACTCGCCGCTTAACCGTGTGTTTTCGATGCCAGGCACTTCATGGGGTACTTCCAGATAGAGGTCCATTCTGAAGGGGGAAACATGGTCTGACAGTACCAGCGGCGGTTCTGGAGTATAGGCTTTGCAGGCATCGATCTTTTGTATGCACCTTACCATAGCCCCGCCGAAATTAAGTGGGAAATTGAACAGGCAGAACACTTTGTCTTTAATGAACAGTTTATTATCCCAGTGCAGCTCCTTCTGGTCAAGAGTTGCCGGGTCAAAGAGTGGGCAGCATCCGGTTTCAGAACTGTAAGGATTGTTCATGGTCAATATTTCCTTGTTTGTAAAGGGTTATTCCGGTTCGGTAAACAGCATTTTATCGGCATAGATATTCTGAAATTCGCTGCGGGCGGCTAATTCGATATATTCCATTAGGTCAGCGAGTGTGCTGGCGTGTTTTCTCAGCGAGCGGTTAATGAGCATTGCAACTGCTCCTGTACCGGCGGCATTGCCGATAGAGATTATTTTATCGAGCGAGACCGGTGGGAACAGACCTACCCGTTTGGCACTCGCCGGGTGCAGGTAATTACCAAATGCACCGGCCATATATACCCTCTCAATATCACTATAATTCAGTCCGGCTGTATGGAGCAGCACTTCTATGCCAGCGGCTATAGCGGCCTTGCCAAGCTGGACCTGTCTGATATCTTTTTGAGTTAGCATGATATTTTGTTTGGTTCCGCTGCTATTTTGGGGCACAACTATAAATGCTGGCTGGTCATTATGCTTACAGAGTCTGTCTCTGAACTCGGCTGGTGTATTTTCCGGTAGCTCGTCAGTGTTAAGCATTCTTCCGGTTTCGTCGATTACGCCGTTATCCAGCAGGCAGGCGATAATGTCGATCAGGCCGCTGCCGCAGATGCCGATGGCGATTCCTTTTTCTATTGTGTCGATATTAAAGCCGCTTTGGGCGGTGTAGTTGAATTTTTCGATCGCACCGGCAGAGGCACGCATGCCATGTAGTATTCTGGCTCCTTCAAAAGCCGGTCCGGCGGCTGTGCTGCAGCAAAAGAGCCTGCCATCATGGGCCAGGATTATCTCGCCATTGGTGCCGATGTCAACTGCCAGATTAGCTCCAGAGTCGTATTCTATTTCACTGGCAAGAGCAACAGCAACCGTATCTCCGCCAATATGACCAGCAATTCCCGGAGCTATAACCAGTTGTCCAGCTGGGTTAATAATGAGCCCGCAGCTAAGAGCTTCTATGTTTATCAGGCTGCAAAATCCAGCGACATAAGGAGCTATGCCTATCTGACTGACCGGCACACCAGCCAGTATATGCTGCATTGTGGCATTGCCAACAGCGACAACCTCGTAGATGTCCAGTGGGTCAATTTTATGTTGAGTACATAATTTGCCAATCAGCTCGTTGAGGGCCTTGGTCGTGATTTCCTGCATTACCTGGAGGCCGCCTGGGTTTTCCATGGTGAAATTTATGCGACTGATAACATCGTCTCCATGGCTGATCTGCGGGTTACTGCAAGCAGCTCTGTCGATAACATTACCACTGATCATATCGACCAGTAATGCAACCATAGTGGTTGTACCCAGATCGACTGCAATGCCAAACAGCTTGTGGCTGTCATGATTGTCAGCAGGTCTTAGCCCTATAACTCTGTTATTATTGTCAAGCACGACCAGAGCTTGTCCTGCTGAGTTATCCTTGTATATGCCGGCTCTGACTATATTGGGAAGTTCCCTGAGCATAGTTGCCGAGAAGGTGAAATCTTCGCCGGGCAGGGTATCTTCCAGAGCATTGAGCAGTCTGCGGGCATCGCTGCGTAAGTCATGCATTTCTGGTGCTTGTATGGCAACTTCTATGAGCTTGAGGTTTGGCTTAACCTCAATATCAGTGTTGATATTGAGGCCGTGAGCCATAATCTGCATTATTTTGTTTCTTCTCGATGTGTCAGGTACTGATACTGACATATCGCAATCCGGGAAGAACTGGCAGGCCCGAACGGGCACTTCGCTGCCAGCTGGTATTACCAGACATTTATCGCAATTGCCTTTACCGCCGCATGATGAGTTAATGTCTATGCCGGCCGCTTTAGCCGCTTGCAGCAAATTTTGGCCAGCAGGGATAGTTATAGCTATGCCATCTGGTAAAAATTTAATTCTATACTGGTTCATAATGTTCGTTTTAGCTTTAATTAAATGTTATATCGGTCAACCCAAGATTATATCGAGCCGAATAATACTATGGCAGTAATATTTTGTAATATTTACAGTAAATTATGTTTTAAGTTTTAATTTTAATAATGAGAATAATGAAATGAACGGAAATAGTAATAGTTGCCTGATGGATCATAAGTTGATAGTGAGTGCGATAAATATGCCTATGGTCGTCGTAACTGTTGAAAATGTAATATGTTACTTTAATGGTGCTGCTGAGCGTTTAACCGGGTGGAAAGCAATTGATGTTATTGGTGAAAAATACAATAAAGCTCGTTTTTTCAGTGAAGATTCAGATGCGGCTGTGACTACGAATTATGGTATAAAGTCGGTTTTGCAAAAAGGTATCCCGGCGACCTGGAAGGGTTTTATAGTTCGGAAAAATGGTCAGCGTATTCCTGTTGAAGCACATATCTCACCAGTACGCGATCAGGAGAGCCAGTCGGTAATAGGTGCGGTCAATATAATGCATGATATATCGGTACTGACCGGGCTGGAGCAGACATTAAAGGATATTTTGCTCAGCTCGCGTCTGGACCATCTTTGTGGCGTTAATAATCGTCAGGCAATAGATGGGATAATAGAAAGTGAGATAGAGCGAGCCAGCCGATATGGTCAGCCCTTGGCGGTAATAATGCTGGACCTGGACGACTTTAAGAAGATAAACGATAATTATGGTCATGAAACCGGCGATCTGGTTCTGCGTGAGGTTGGCAGTATGCTGAATTTTAATCTGCGTCTGCCTGATTCTGTGGGGCGTTGGGGCGGTGAGGAATTCCTTATCGTTCTGCCGGGCAGTACCCTGGATACCGGTCGTCAGACCGGCCAGCGGTTATGTGAATACATAGCCAATCTTGAGATACGAGGTTTGGAAAAGCCAGTAACCGCCAGCCTGGGCGTAGCAATTCATAAGCCCGGCATAACCGCCGGTGATCTGATCAATAATGCCGATAAAGCCATGTATCAGGCTAAGCAAAAGGGCAAGAATCAGGTTTGCGTTTTTGACTGAGCTATCATAAAATTTTCGTAACTGATCATACGGTTACAAAGTGTCTTTTATCTTTCATTTTCGACAGGGCTGAAGCTGGCTGATCGCTTTATTGCCCAGTCTGGAGATCAGCAGAGCGTTAAGGGCGGCTTCTCCGGTGCGTGCGCCCAGGCTTCTGATAAGCGAACCGCCAAGGATCCCGCCCAGATTGCCAGTCCATTGACTCACAGATTCTCCGATGCTCTCGGCGGCGGAACGGGTGGTTTCCTCTATCATACCGCTAAGGTAGGTATTTAGCAGAGCCTGAGCGAGTATCACCAAAGTCTGGCCAAAGGCCGGGCGGAGCTGGTATATGAATAGCAGGTCTTTTATCATTGCGGTACTGGAATAAATTACGATCATCTGGTCAATAGCTGGTATGGGGGAAAGGGCTGTTCCCGCACCGGCCCGCAAGGCGTATTGTCTGACCCGGCTGTGGGCCAGCTGGTCTAAAATACCCTGGAACCGCTGGTCGAAATCTGCAAGCCAGTTTTCAGCTTCGCAAGGACGGTCTTTTGTTAATAAAAAGTCACGGGCAGTGAGCAGATCTTCGGCTTGTTGGCTGGATAGTCCAATACTGATGAGTCTTTTTCTGCCCTCATTGTCTAAGGGGTATTCCCTGAGGTAGTTTCGTAATTGCTCTTGAGCCTGAGTGGAATGTTCCTGAAGCTGCTTCTGGAATTGCTGCCTTTGTTGCAGGGTGGATACAGCCTTTATGTTTATTGATGGACTGCACTGCAGGCGTACTGTTTGCCATATAAGTCTGAGGATGACCAAAGTGAGGATCAAGGCAAATATACCCGCCAGACAGGCAGCGATAATGTTGAAAGGCCGGGGCAGAGCTTTAATGTTGTTCGCGAAAGATACAGTCTGGCTTATCAAGATTAAAGCCAGAACAGAGGCCAGAGCCAGTATTACCCAGGTAAATGTCTTTCTCAGGCCGGAGGGCAGATTCCATTTCCCCGATGTGTTTCCCAGTTCGTGCAGTTTGCGGGTAAAGTCTTCACGCAACTGTTGCTCCTGCTGCTGGTGGATTTCATCTTGTTCTTCAGGGCTTAGTATTCTCATTTGCTGTGGTTTGAAATTGGGTATGCCCACGCCCTGGTCGCCGGGACGATAGTGGCTCTCATTATGGCCGGAAGTATCAGCCATTGCAGATTCATCAGCTGGTTCGGTTGCTTTAACAGCCGGCGACTTATATAGCGGATCGCCGATCGGCCTGTCTGTTCTATCCATATTATGGTCCATATTATATCCTTCTGCTTATATCTTGTTAGTCAGGTGCTTTGCCTTTTGCCAGTCGATTATCAGTTGATCAGGAAGTCTAAGATACGATCCATCCCCAGGTGCTCAGGCGGTATCTGGATATTTTTTGCAGTAGTGGGCAGTACGCTGTAATAATGAAAGTCATCCGGCTGCCAGCTATGCGGCCAGGATTCTGGCAGGGGGGAAACAGCAAATTCAATTTCATTTCGCTGCGGGTTATCTGCCCTGAGCCTGCCAATAAGGCTTTCTGATGCTTTGCCAGGCATAGTTGACCGGCAGGCACTGCAGGTGAACCATTTTATATCAGACTGGGGCAGTAGGTTCCTGGCCCGATTATTCATCTGATGCAGCAGTGACATGAGTCTGCCTGATTTAACATCGGCGGGTAAGACCAGGTCGGCTTTACTGGCAACAAAAGCGATCTTTTTAAGAGAGCTGCTCCAGAAACGGCAAATGCCAGCCAGCTTCCGGCCCAGCGAAGAATCTTTCTGCAAGGCTTCGATCAGGTCCAGTACTAACTGGCGATTGTCATTGTACCTGCCTACGCCGCCTGCCAGTAATGAAGGTATATCAACCAGGATTATCAGGGCCTGAGCCTGACTGAGCTCATCGAACAAAGGTAATACTAATTGCCTGCGATAATGGCGATAGTGCCGGGCAAATGCCCGGGCTATTTCCCGATGCTTCTCTCGGAACTCTGCCGGCAGGGGAGCAAACTGGCTGTCACTATCAAGACCGCATAATCTTGCTGAGGCTATAGACTGATCGGTACCAGATTCAATTGCCCTGCCTTTCTGGTCCAGTAGAAATACTGAAGGAGAAATGAGCGGTTTATATCCGAGAATAAGCCCTGCCAGTGACAGGCGGTAAGCAGACAAAAGTTTGTCAACTGTCGGGTCAGGCTCGAGCAGGGCCTGCTTATAGGTGGTCAGGGAAGCGTTGTAGTCATGATGGTTATTGTAATGGTGAAAGAGATGGTCTGACCATTGAGCAAAATCGCTGTGAGCGGCGATTGCGGCATCGGCTATTCTCTCGCCGGGAAAATCGGTAAATCGCAATCGCTGCCTGAAATGCTTCCAGTCGCTCCGGCGATATTCGCAGCAGAAACGATAGCTGTCAGTAGTCTTTTGAGGCCAGTCTTTAGCCCGGCTCAGAGAGTCGCGATATTTTTCAAAAGGAATTACTTCATTGATATCATATCCAGAGTTCAGCTCGTGCCAGCCGCTTATCTTAGCCTGGCCGGTCAGGGCAAAGTCAGAACTTTCAAATTCTGATAAATGCCAGAGCAGGCTGCTGAGAAAAACCGTTTTACCACCGCCGGCTATGCCGGTAATGGCTACCCTGCTTGTCTTATGCAATTTCAACTGTCAACTCTCCAATGAAAAATCCGATATTTAATTTTTTAACCAATGAAATGCATTCTATATTAATTGCATTTAATTTAAAAGAAGATTCTTCCCTGTCCTTACGCCGGACGGGCGGAACCGTCGCTGATAACAGCGACGGGAAGTCACTTCTGCTTTTTGTTGAGTGTTTTAGTGCTATTGTTAATTTTTGTCTCACACAATTTCATTTCATATCCCCTGATGCCACTGGCAAGTCTCGCCCGTGCGGCGTAAGCACCCGGACGGGCGAAACATTATCACTCGCGACCTTCGCTGAGCTGTTAGTGCTAATCTTGATTTTTGTCTCACACGATTTCATTCCATCTCCACAGATGCCTCGCAAGTCTCGCCCGCCCGGCGTAAGGGCCGTGCGGCGTAAGGGTGGGGTAAATGGTCTATCCAGCGGTTTTCAGTACTGATAACGCGGTAAAATCAATTTACCTTCCGATAACTGCAATTTACTTTGCCGTTCTGCTAAACGCGGCATGATAAAGTAAATTTACTTTGCCGCGCCGCCAAAGGCGGAACCACGATTCCGTTTGGAATAATGACGATTCCAATTGGAATAATGACGCCGCCAAACGCGGCAAGGCGATTCCATTTGGCGGAACGATGATTCCATTTGGCGGAACGATGATTCCATTTGGCAGAATGGCAAATCCAATTGGAATAACGGCGCCGCCTTTGGCGGAACGATAAAGTAAATTCACTTTATGGCAAAGTAAATTTCCTTTGAGGCAATGAAAATCCACTTAAGCGTTCCGCCAGTAGAATAATGACACTGCTTTTGGAATAATGACGATGCAAATTTGAATTACAGTTTTGCCAGTGTCGGCATAACAAAGTAAACTCATTTTGGTCCTTACGCCGGACGGGCGGTCCTTAATATATATGGTTGGCGATGGTTTATTAGCCGGAATTGGAAATAAGGTTTCAACTGTGATAAATTAAATTTGGTTTTCGATGGAAACAAATAAATTATCAGACCATTTACCCAGATGCCACGCAAGTCCCGCCCTTGCGGCGTAAGCACTGGTTGGTGATGTTGCCAAAGCCCGAATCGCAAGCAGTATTACCAAAGACCCGCCCGCCCGGCGTAAGGGCTTATACAACCGGCAGGGACTGAGCACCATGAAAACAGGAATGAATATCAATTATTTTATTTTTTCCTTGAATCTAATCAGCAAGGTTCCCATAATAAAGGCTGACAATTTAATGATTGTACCGTTTTTGGATGCTTCGTCGGAAATCGCAAAATATCACTTGAAGAAGCGTCAGATTCGGCACTCTCAGAAACCCTGTTTATTAACAGAGGTTACTGGGGGTGCTATGTTCTGGCATGTTTCTTCAGGGCTTTTGCGAGCCTCCGGCGAGCGTGACGGCGTAGCGCCCTTGCTGACCTCTGTTTTTTTATGCGCGGTGGGTTAACTTGGTTGAGTTATGCCGGGTGATAGGCGTTTTTTACGAAATAATTGTTTTTCGGGTGGGCGAATCTTTGTTTCGCCAGTATAATCAGATGAAGATGTGATATATTTAATTTAAGACACTCAATTTTGGCTCGGTATGGTTCTGGCTGTAACCTTTCATAACAAAAATATAAACTCCCATTTATATAACAACGGCAGGATCATACCGGCTTTATTTTGTAATGCGATAAAATGTCTGGGTAAAATACATTCTGGCAATGTGCCGGGGTGTTATAAATAGTTCCATTTTATACTAAGGAGAATCTTATGAGATTGTTAATGTGGTTGCGATTTATGGTTCTGCTGCTGGTGCTGTCAGGGGCGGTGGCTTTGGGGCAGAATACGGCGGGGTATATGGCTATGCCTGCCGGGAGTGGCAGTTATCCTCCGGTTCCTTTTGATACCAGCAAATCATTTCTGATCTATACAACTGATAATAGTGATCTGACAGCAGCGATGACTTTTTATGGTCTTAGCTATACGGCTCGTTCGGTTAATAACCCAGTGACCTCGCTGGATCTGGCAACGCATGATATTCTGATAGTTGGCTGGAATACCGGAAATCTGGCCACGATGAACGGGCTATTGCCCGGCGTGCTGGAAGAGGGTATTACCGGTCGGGTAATTCTTACCGGACATGATGCTGATTATCATGTGCCTCATGAACCTGCTGCCGGTAATGTGATATTTGAAGAGACGATCAGATATGTTCTCGAAGGCAGCGGTATGGGCATGGTGGCCTTTACCGATTCAATGAGCGATTTCGCCTGGCTGCCCGAAAGCTGGGGTGTTACCGGCAATAGCAGTACCGGAGAAACTATAAAGAGTATTACCCCGCAGGGCGAGGCCAGCGGTATCTTTGCTGATCTGACACCGGCATTATTATCAGGTTGGAGCGTGTCATATCATAATTATTTTACAGCATGGGGCAATGGCTTTGAGCCGCTCGAGCTGGGCGGAAGTGAGGGAGAATTTGTCATTACGCTGGCAGCTCCGTTCAATCCGCGGGGCTTTACTTTTACCAAAGATGATGATCTCGCTGAGGGTGAGACTGTCTGCCCGCAGCAGGAGCTTACCTATACCATCTGTTATGATAATACTTCGGGCATGACTATTACCAATGCCCGGATAATTGATTATCTGCCTGTTGGGGTTACTTATCCCGAAGGCGAGTGGGCGATCGATGAGAATATGGAGCCGTATCAGCCGGACCCGGCTTATGACCCGGGTTTGCATACATATGAGTGGTCTGCTGGCCAGAACGAATTGGGGACGCTATATCCGGATGATTTCGGCTGCGTGACGCTGCGGGTTGTAGTTAATGATAATGCTGTGCCGGGAATGGCTTTGCATAATGAAGCGGTACTGACAGGGGATTATTGTTATCAGGACCCCAACGAGCCAAATAACCCCAGTGCGATAATCTGTTCGGAGGTAAGATATCTGGTTAGCAAAGACACACCGGTCTGCTGCCCGGCGGAAAATGGAATAATCTTCGTAGATCAGTATGCCACTGGAATTTGCAATGGCATGAGCTGGGCCAATGCCTACAGCGGAACCGATGGCCTGAGCAAAGCCTTGCATCAGGCGAAGAACTCCACCTGCGGCGGTCCGTTCACGATCTATATCGCCAGCGGAAACTACTTCCCCGGCGAGAAAGAAGAAGACAGCTTTGTTCTGCCGGAAGGAACGGAAATCTACGGCGGCTTCCCGACAGGTGGGTGTGATTTTAGTGCGAGGAATCCGAAGGTTTATGAAGCACTGCTAAGCGGTAGAATATCAGATGAGGTGCTGGCCGAAACGGTCGTGACAATGGGGCATAATTCATTGCTCGATGGTGTGGCGGTGGAATTTGGCCTTGAAAACAATATTTATGGCAATACTGTGAATTTTGCCGTAAAGAACTGTATGATTAAAGATAGTTTCCGTTATGGTGTCTATGCCCTCAATGGCAATGTGTCGATAGAAAGATGCAAAATTCAGGGAAATGAATTGGATGGTATCTATCACAGCGGAACCGGTTTTACTCTTGATGTTACAAATTCATGGGTAATGAGAAATGCTGGAGATGGTGTAAGAAGTAATTATTCAACGCCTGTGATTAAGAATAGTATTATTTCAGAAAGTGATATGTCAATAAATGGTAATTATGGTATTCGTCTGATGTATCCGGCGAACTCTCCGGTTATATACAATAATACCATTGCAAATAATAAAGGGGCTGGACTTTATTTTCAAGACAATGGAACAGTCGCAGACCCCAATGATTATCCTGATATTCAGAATTGCATTATCTATTTCAATAATACCAATGCTGGTGTCTATGGCAAGCAGATAAGCGGTGTCAATCCTGATATTTATGCATCTTACAGTTGCATTCAGTACTGTGCGGAAGTTAATAATAACTTCAACGATAACCCTTTGTTTGCATATTCTGTTAATATGGATGGTGAACCAGATCCTAATAATTATCACATAGGTTTCAATTCTATATGTATCGACCGGGGAAATTTAGCAATTGAAAGTATGGTAGGTGATAGTGATTATGATAATGAGATTCGTATTGCAGGTCTGACGCTTGATGTTGGAGCTGATGAGGTATATTCATGCTCTGGAGAAAACACCCAGTCTGATATATATAATCCTCTGGATATAGACGCAGATGGTCTTGTTAATATGAATGAATTTATGGTGTTTTCGCTGGCATGGCTCCAGCAAGACCCGGCAGACCCCTCAATCAATCATGACCCGAATTTCTATGATCCCAATGATTATGCTGGCTGGAATAATCTTTATAATCTCGATGCCACTGGGGCAAGTCAGTATTATATTGATATTGCAGATTTAGAAATCTTTGTTTCAGAAAATTATTGGCTCTGGCAGGCTTGCTGGAAAGTATTACCTGAACCATTGCCAGCGGGGGCGATGACAATGATGGCTTTACCTGAAACAATGGTGTCAGAAACTTCTTCAACGGAAAGTATGTTATCGTTTGCGAGGGTTACTTCGAAAATAATCTTAGATGAACCTGTACTTGTTGAGCAAGAAGTTAATCCGTACTCAGTTATGAGTAACTCGGAACTTGCTCAGTTTGTAAAAGACATTAATGAACTGAAAGAGATGGTTCAACAGTCTGATTTAGATAGTGAAGATGGTGAAGATGTAACGGAGATTCTGTTATTCTTCGATGAGATTCTTGCAGATGTTAAGGAAACACTGCAAAAAGAATAAATTTATGTTACATATACCTGCCGTCATGTGATATAATGATGGCAGGTATATTATATTAAAAGGAGGATAGTCATGTTGAAAGTGTTAATTGCTATTTTAATCATTGCTACTGTAGCTATAGGAGCAATTGTTGAGTATAACCCTTTTGGTTATGCTTTAGATGGCAGATTGACTAAGGGTGAATATGCCGAAGATGTCATTTTAACTGAAAGAAGCGTTCTTAATGTGTCTGGTGGTGGTGCATATAATATTGAAGCAAATGATTACAGTTATATCAATATCGAATCAACATCATTGCCTTTAAGTAGTGATAATAGTAAAGGTGTTTGGCGAATAACACTCAGTGGGTACAGCAACCTTAACTTTTCCGGCGGGGCAACGAATTCAATATATACCGGTGGTAAATCCACAACTCTATTATCTGGTGGGCAGATAAACTTTCTTTACAGCCAGCAGCGAATAACTGATGGTAAGCATATTACTATTGATTGTAAAGATAACTGGTTGTGGAAATACAATTCAAATAACCAAATTAAAGGAATTGTTGGTTACTGGCATAATGGAACGCCATTTGATATTACCTTTATCGATGACTCATCGAACTATTTTCCTGCCACATGGAAAAATGTAGAAGTAATACCTGAACCGGCAACGCTTGCCTTGCTAACTCTGGGTGGTGTGCTGATAAACAAACGCCGCAGGCAGTAACAAATCAATAAACGCAAGCCGGATTAAAACTCCGGCTTTTTTATTTCCGAGTCAGCCAAAGGCTGATTTTACTCTGCGAGTCGGGCCGCCGGACCTTCCGGCTGAAGATAGCGAAGATTTAACAGATTTGATAGATTTCTTTGATGAAATCCTGGCAGATGTTCACGAAACACTGCAAAAATAGTATTTAACACTTAATTAACCTGTCATCATTTGCTAGAATGATGACAGGTTAATGTATTATCAGGAGAATGGCGATGAAAAAGATAGTATGGTTAGTTATAATATGTTTTATGAGTGCAGCAAACGCAGGCGTTCTTGATGATGACAAATTAACGGCTGGTGAGTATGGTTTTTTTGTTGAAATTGGGAATCATAATTCACTTATTGTTGATGGTGGGGGCTCAAATAGCATAACAATGAACGATAATAGTCACCTTGAAGTCTTGTCAACATCGTTACCTCTTTCAAGTGGTACAAAAGGTGTCTGGTCGATTTATATGAATGACTATAGCACGCTTAACTTTTCTGGTGGGGCATCGAATATAATTGCTATGAAAAAGAATGCAACAGCCTTGCTGACAGGCGGACAGATAAATAATATTTCCAGCTATCAAGTAGTCAATGATAATCCTCACATCACAATAGTATGTCAGAAAGACTACCGTTTGGCTTATGAGAATAATATCCCAAAGATATTGTATGGTAACTGGCTTGATGGTACGCCGTTTGAAATAAACTTTATTAATATCAACGGTCTTGAGCCAGTTTTCGATAATGTCAAAATCATTCCCGAACCAGCTTCAATGCTTCTTCTTGGTCTGGGCGGTGTGCTGATAAATAAACGCCGCAGACAGTAACAAATCAACAAACTCAAGTCGGATTCAACCTCCGGCTTTTTTATTATTCGAGCGAAGCGAGTTGGGCCGCCGGACCTTCCGGCTGGGGGCAGACGAGCTGCATTCGTGCAGTGGATAAAATGTGTTGGTGTTGGTCAGTGAGATCGCAACTGCTTCCGATGAGCAGGCAAGAGGTATTGGCCAGATAAGCGTTGCTATTAATCTGATGGACAGCGGCACTCAAAATAATGCGTCAAATGCTGATGATTGCTCTCAAGAGTCTGCTAACCTGAGAAATCAGGCTGCCGAGATGAATAGAGTTGTAGAAAGACTTTCTGCTCTGGTCGGCGGCAATGTAGAGTAAAACAACTGTTAGTGACATAAATGGTTATCGCGGTGAACAGCGTTATCCAGATATAATTAAAACAACCGGGATATTCCATAATGGTCAGAATATCCCGGTTGTTGTATAAAAGGGAAGTGGTTATTATCAGTTCTGGATACAGGTTGGTACTATATTACATTGGAGCCAGGCCTGGGGTATTTCAGTTTGGTCTGGCAATGAAGTTTTATCCTCAGGTCGGGTGTTATATGCATTGCAGGTAAAAAGGTCTCTGTCATGTCAAGATGACAGATTTGGTGGAGTGTTTTTTGATCTTGTATTATATTAAGTGATTGTTAGTAAAAGTGTTGCGGTTTGTGGCACAATAATTGCTCCATAGCAAAGGGATAATGCTTAATAACTTACAAACAATGCAGGAGATTAAAATGCGATTTGATAAAATGACAGTTAAGGCGCAGCAGGCACTGGCAAATGCTCAGGAGATTGCGGTTAATGGTTCTCATGGGCAGCTTACCCTGTTGCATTTATTGGCGGCTTTACTCAACGAAGAAGAAGGCGGGCTGGTTAAGCCGCTTTTCCAGAAGTGTGGGTATAATGTCAGCCGGATATCCTCTATGGTACAAAGTGAGCTTGATCGTCTGCCCAAAGTAAGTGGTCAGGCCCAGCTCACCGCCGACCCGGCGTTGAATCAGGTTATGATCCAGGCTAATCGTCAGGCGGATAATTTCAAAGATGAGTATCTCAGTACCGAACATATTCTGCTGGCCATGCTGGAAGTTGAATCGACGGTTAAGGAGATATTGACGGTCAATGCTGTTAAGCGTAATGAGCTGCTGGCAGCCCTGAAAGAGATGCGGGGCAGTCAGCGGGTAACTGATCAGAATCCGGAAAATAAGATGCAGGCCCTGGAAAAGTATGGCATAGACCTCATTGAGCTGGCACGCAAGGGCAAGCTCGACCCGGTGATCGGGCGTGATGATGAGATACGCCGTTGTATTCAGGTGCTTAACCGCCGGACCAAGAATAATCCGGTGCTTATCGGTGAGCCGGGCGTGGGTAAGACGGCCATTGTCGAAGGGCTGGCTCAGCGTATTGTCAATGGCGATGTACCTAAAGGTTTGCAGGATAAAAAGGTGATCGCTCTGGATATGGGTGCGCTTATCGCCGGGGCTAAGTTCCGCGGTGAGTTTGAAGATAGGCTCAAGGCTGTTCTTAACGAGGTACAGAATTCAGATGGCAAGATAATCCTGTTCATAGATGAGCTGCACCTGGTAGTTGGTGCCGGCAAGACCGAAGGGGCGATGGATGCCGGTAATCTGCTCAAGCCGGCTCTGGCGCGTGGTCAGTTGCGGTGTATTGGTGCTACCACTCTGGATGAATATCATAAATATATCGAAAAAGATGCCGCTCTGGAACGCCGGTTCCAGCCGACTCTGGTCGAGGAGCCTAGTGTAGAAGCTACGATAGCGATCTTGCGTGGACTAAAGCATCGCTATGATACGCATCATGGTGTGCGGATAACCGATAGTGCTCTGGTGGCTGCCGCAACCCTTAGTAAGCGGTATATTGCGGATCGCTTTTTGCCGGATAAAGCCATTGACCTGATCGATGAGGCTGCCTCCCGGCTGCGTATTGAAAATGATACCATGCCTGCCGAGCTGGATCAGTTGCGTCGTGATATTATTCAGTTGCAGATCGAGCGCGAGGCCCTGAAGCTGGAATCTGATGCGGCTTCGCAGAAGCGGTTAAAGAAGATAGAGGCCCAACTTGCCAATCTGGAGGAGCAGAACGCTGCCCAGAGTGCCCAGTGGGATGCCCAGCGTGGCGTTCTCGATCGGGTAAAGCAGTTGCAGGAGCGGGCCGACGAGGTGCGTAACCGCTTTGAGCAGGCCCAGCGTATGGGTGATCTGGAAACGGCTGCCCGGCTTAAATATACCGAGCTGGCCGAGATCGAAAAACAGCTGGTTGCCTGCCAGCAGCAGGAAGAAGCTGACAAGGCTACAGGTAACAGGCTGGTGGCTGAGGAGGTTACTCCGGAAGATATCGCACAGGTAGTTTCTAAATGGACTGGTATCCCGGTAAGTGCTCTGCTCTCGGGTGAGAAGGAACGCCTGCTGAAAATGGAAGATCTGCTGCGTAAGCGGGTAGTTGGCCAGGATCAGGCGGTGCAGGTGGTCTGCGATGCGGTGCGTCGCAGCCGGGCGGGGCTGGGCGACCCGAATCGTCCGATCGGCAGCTTTATATTTCTTGGGCCTACCGGTGTGGGTAAGACCGAGTTATGCCGGGCACTGGCTGAATATCTGTTCAATGATGAACAGGCGATGGTCCGCATTGATATGAGCGAGTATATGGAAAAGCACAGTGTTTCCCGGCTGATCGGTGCCCCTCCCGGCTATGTTGGTTATGAGCAGGGCGGTGTGCTGACCGAAGAGGTTCGCCGTCGGCCCTATTGTGTTATTCTGCTTGATGAGCTGGAAAAGGCGCATAGCGATGTGTTCAATATTCTGCTGCAGGTGCTCGACGATGGCCGCCTGACCGATGGCCAGGGCCGGACAGTGGATTTCAAGAATACGATCATTATTATGACTAGTAATATCGCCGGTCGTGAGATAAGCGAACTGACGGGCAAAGATGGTGCCGATTGGGAAATTGAGGCGATGGTGACCGAGGCGTTAAAGAGCCGGTTCCGGCCGGAGTTCCTTAATCGTATCGACGATGTGATAATCTTTAACCCGCTGAGTCGTGAACATTTGTATAAGATCACCGATATTCAGCTTGAGGCACTGGCCAGCCGCATGCGCGACCGGAAACTGGAATTTGCCATTACCGATGCCGCCCGCGAACTGCTCCTGGAAGAAGGCTACGACCCGGCATACGGCGCCCGACCACTCAAACGCGCCATCCGCCATAAACTCGAAAACCAACTGGCCAAAAAGATACTTGAAGGCCAGTTCGCCGACGGCGACCACATAAAGATCGACGCCGCAAACCATAGTTTTTCGTTTAATAAAAAACAACCCTGACCTTTCGTTTAAGTGTGGTTTCGCACTTTTGCATGTGCCATTCATTACAAGGAGAGTCTGCTAATAGTAAAAGTTACAAATCCTGATGCATAATCGGCCAGATGCGGTTTGCGATATAGTTCCCGGTTTGGGGTAATGTGAGGTGTAAATCAGACAGTTTGCTTCGATTTAGAAACGCAAGCCATAGTTTTTGTTTGCCGGTATCTGTCAGAAATTCCTCAGTAAATGCTATTGGCATTTGCTCAGGTATAGCTGTATTACGTCTGTCAAATGTGGCTTTGATAGCCAGGCATAATAAATCATCGTCAATTTCCATATTACTCAGCAGGATATACACATCGTAGAAATCTTTCATTCTGCTGTTCATATAGCCAAGTACTACCATGGCATTAATTTTTTCGGCAATGACAGTTGCTGGGTGGTATGCCTTGATTATTGGTGCTGGCAAATTAAGCATGGTCGGATACTCTATTTTGTCAGGCCACGGTATTATCGCATCGCCATAGCCGATGTCAATCTGGACAGCAATTCTGGCGGTGTTCAAATATCCGATAAGGCGTACCCGTATCCCATGATATTCCTGGTCGTCTCGTATGTCTTCTGTCTGTATGGATTCTGAGTCAAAGCTCAGTCCATCTTCCTCGAAAGTGACATTACAGACATCTTTAAATATCTGCCTTAATTTCTCATGGCTTACATTGCCATGGCCAAGCATGTCCAGGTCTCTGGTTGGCCTGCCCGGCACATTATGCCAAAGCTGGAACAGCATAGCCCCTTTCAATACAAAGTCTTCTGCATGACCAGAGGCCATTATTCGATATAGTATGCGTTCCAGTCCATATCTGGTCAAAATAGTATTGAAATCCTGGCCGGTTTTATTCCGAAGATTGAGAAGACGCTGATGCACGGATTTGGCTATATCAGAATTATTCATTTGCTCATTTCCAGATATGGTCGCATAATATTTGTCATGCGGGATATTTTAGCGTATTTCCATATTTCATCTCTTGTGGTTTTTTTTTGCCAAAGAGTATCTGTGAGTGCCTCACGGGCGAGATCGAGTCCAATTTTATTTCTGAATTTGAAGCAATCGACGACGGTTTTTGCCGGGCTATATACACGCAGGGCAAGCCCTTGTTTCTCGTGGGTCTCAATACCCTCAGAAAAGGCTTTGCCAGAGAGTCTGATGAGTCGGATATTTTTTATGACGGGACGAGTGTCATTCCTTTCAATGGCGAGCCAGGTTTCACTTGGCATCTGGGTAGTTATTTCGTGGAATTGCAGAGCAGAAAGCAGGCAGATTACCCCGCGAGGGACGCGTGCGATAATCTCGGCATAGGCTTCATAAGCCATATACTCCCCGGCAAAGGTATATATCCCGCGGGCAACTCGCCGCAGTATTCCTTGTTCTGTGAGATGGCATAGTGTGGTTCGGTTGATCCCGGCCTCAACCAGATCATTGGCACAAACTACGCCTTTGGTCTCAATAATAGCCTTTATAATATCAGCATTCATAGTAGTATCTCAATCGACAATATATCCTCATATCTTAATAAATGAGGAATATTTGTCAATTAGGTATTCAAACTGCTCAGACAAATGGAAATGGAGAAAACTTAACTGATAAAGGCAGCAGGACATGTTTTGTGTTTTAAGTCATTATCTGACAATACTTTAATGGTTGGGTCTTGTTTTTAGGAAATACTCTTTTCCATATTCTTCGGTAATTGGCTATGTTTATTTTCAATACATATTTTCCTGTTGTTTGCGGTTTTATGGCATTTGCCATCTTGATTTATTCTGCTATAATATTACGGCTGGTTGCCTGGATGGGCCAGTCGGAGAGAGCTTATATGAAAATGTTTGTAAAGGATTATAAAATGATAAGAAAAATAGTTGCTTTTGTCGTTATTATGGCGGTTGCCGGTGTCTTGACTCTGAACAGCGGCTGTATTTCCAGCGGCTCCAAGTCGATATCAGATGACTATATGAGAAGTAAGGTCGTTAAAGGTGAGAGTACCAAACGAGAGGTTGAGATCATGTTTGGTAAGCCCAATATCAAGACTGACCTGGGCAGCGATGGCGAGGTCTGGGACTATTCCTATTCCAAGACTACCCCACTGGGGCAGAAGAGCGTGGATTTCAAGATCAAGTTCAACTCTAAAGGCATTGTTGAGCGAGTTGATGAATCACAGTCTGATGTCAAGGTGTTTCAGAACTAAAACAGATGTCAGCATTGCATCAACCTGATAAGTCATTGGTTCGTAAGCGGTTCGGTCGTAGTCTGGCTACATATAGTGACCATGCAGCGGTACAGGCACAGACGGCGACCAGGCTGGCAGATGAGTTGGTAGCTGTAGCTGGCAGCCGATTTGACCGCATATTTGAGGTGGGCTGTGGGTCAGGATTACTTAGCCGGGTTCTTTGTGAGCGGCTCGACTATGCTTCATATTATCTCAATGATATAGTAGATGAATGTCGGACGGTGGCAGATCAGGTGCCTGGCAGTATATTTATTCCCGGCGATATTGAATTACTATCTGACTTGCCCCAAGAGCTCGATCTTATAGCTGCAAACGCGGTTTTTCAGTGGCTGCACGATCTGCCCGGCCTTTTCATGCGTCTGGCAGGTCAACTGGCAGATGGTGGTATTCTGGCATTTTCAACTTTTGGCCCGGATAACCTTACCGAGATACGCCAGCTCACCGGTATATCGCTTGATTATTATTCTCTGACTCAAATGATGGATACTCTGGCAGAATATTATGATGTGTTATGCTGCTATGAGCGGTCAGTAATGCTGGAATTTGCCGATCCTTCGTCAGTATTGCGACACCTTAAAATGACCGGTGTTACAGCTATTAAACCGTCGAGATGGACCAAGGCTGATCTTAACAATTTCTCTGAAAAATACCTTAAATCCTTTGCCAGTGATAATGGTGTAATACTCACCTGGCAGCCGATAATTGTTATTGCCAGCAGGAAATGAATGATTTAAAAATTAAACGGCAAACAGGAAATAAATTCTCGTTTGCCGCTTAATCTCTTTTATGGAGTATATCGATTAGAACAGCAGTTCTGCTGATAAGTAATATTTAGGCTCATCATAGCCCATATTACCCCAGGCTGGCTGGTTCATAAGGTAGCCGGGAGCCGGAGTGGTTTCGCTAAAAATATTGCGAGCTATGCCTTTAATACGCAAATTCTTATTAACAACATAAACTGCTGACAGGTCAACTACATTTCTGGTGTCTTTGTATGCATCATTTATATTGGGGTTAATGTCATAATCGTAGGAACTGCTATAGGTATAGTTCAGTCCTAGCATGAGCTTATCGTTAAATAATCTGGTGGTTACGCCGGCCTTGACCTGATGAGATGGGTATCTTTGCTCAATATAGTTATTTTCGGCCTTGGCCCAGCTATAGCTGGCGTTAACATTTGTTTCTTCAGTCAGTTTATAGTCGGCAATTAACTCATCGCCATAGACTACAAAGTCGCCTGATATATTCTGGAACATGCCGCCGCCCCAGCCCCAGCTTGAAGCTGGAGTCCAGTGGTTAATGGCATCAACCTGGTCTGCTGTCCAATAGTTTTCCAGAGGTCCCCAGGAGAGCTGGTCCCGGAATACATTATAGAAAATATTGTTATTTATAGTTAGTTTTTCATCAACTATTTTTTCTATATTCAATTCATAAGAATCCATTTCTTCTGGTGTAAGTAGAGGAGAGGTGCTGTAGCCCAGTGCAGACGCTGCTGCGTTATTGAACAGATTCCAGTTATAATAAATAGCATCTGGCATTCTGAAACCATGCTGGTATGAAGCCTTGATAGTCGTTTCCTTATCAAGTTCATATGCCAGAGCGATTCTTGGTGATGTATGTCCTGGTATTTTGCCCGGGTCGGGATTTGATATTTCCGGGTGATATTCTGTGACAAGTGAATCATTAATTGGTTCAGTATAGTATTTATCATATCTTATACCAAGGCTTAAGGTCAGGCAATCTGTAATTGTGATTACATCTTCGGCAAATAAGCCCATTTCATCCCAACGATTATTAATCGATTCAAAGCCAGAACCAGGATTGTCATCGAAATAGAACTGAGCACTATTAAAATACTTTCTTCCATATATGGCACCAAAGGCTATCTGATGATTTTCGATAGCAGTTGTTCGGTAAACACCTTTTGTGTCCCAATGATGTTCTGAGCCGCCATATAGTGGCGCTCTGCTGGCATTAGCTCCTCTGTCACCATAATCCAGCCAGACGGCAGAGCCAGACAGTTCAAATGAATCTGTATCTGATATTTCGAAGGTATATTTGGGCCTGATACCAAGGGTTTCGTTCATAAAGAAGCCGTATTCATTAGCACTGTTCTTTTGTGGTTTTAGTTCATAGTTGAAAACATTTAAGCTGAAGTTGTCATGATTCCAGACAGCAGACATCCTGTGGTTGTCAGTGCCGTAACCAAACGCGTCCATATCTTCCGAGTAACTATGGGTTGTGCCCCAATTGAGGTCAGGTTCAAAACCGTTTGCAGCATAAGTACCGCCATAAATATACAGGTCGCGGTTTTCGCCATAAGACAAGCCATACCCAGCCTCAATTAATTTTGAATACTCCTTGAAGCCGTATTCATAGCGGGCAAATCCGCCAGGGTGTGATGTACCAGTCTTGGGTATCATATTAACAAAGCCATTTATCGCACCTGATCCGTGTATTATCGCACCTGGACCATGAATGACCTCGATCTTGGAAATATCTCCCATAAAAGGAGAGTACAGGCCTACCATGTAACCAAAATGCATACGATAATTTATTTGTTGACCGTCCCACATGAACAGTGTTTTGGCATTATTGTCAAGCATAATACCGCGGGTGCCGAGCAGTCTTCCCTGTCTTTCGTGTGCTCCTGTTATAGTGCCGGGTACATACATATCAAAAATATCGGCCAGCGTACGGGCAGGTCCCAGATTGATTTTTTCCATGTCATAGACCATGGTATAGCCCGGAGCTTTACGGGTTGTTGTAGTAAAAAAGCTGGCAGAAGATATGCTTATACTGCTGAGTTCTTCCAGAGACAGATCAAAGAGATCGTCTTGGTCTTCCAAATCTGCTTGCTCTGAATCTGATTGATCAGATTCCAGATATAGCTCTGTTTCTGTTCCTTCTCCTTCGGCAATATCAGCCTCTGCCAGGAAAGGCATGGCAAGTGTGCTTATGGTAATTGCGAAAAAAACAGAAAACCATTTACTCATTGTATTCATTATTTTAAACCTCACGAAATTTAAATGATAAAATTCACAATATATGCTCATATATCGTAAAAAGGTTATTTCTAAAACAATAATTTATTAATGTAGTTTGCAGATTTTGTGAATTATTATAATAACAGGCTGATAATCTTATTATTATAGGACCTGGTAATAATGATTGCAGAATTGTGTAAATAAAAAAACACATTTATCGGACTCTGGTTGTACTAATTGAGCCGTTAAATGTGTTTTTAATGATTATACTGTCTTTAGCTTTTGTGCAGATTACTTTTTAAAATGATAAAACTGCCCAGACGGGAAAGTGGTCAGAGGCAAAGCTGTTGTCTATTTTTCTTTCATCAATCCCGGCATCATTTATCTGCCAATTTCCGCTTACCATGATATAGTCTATTATGCCTTTATTGTAATTATCTCTGAATCCGTTAAAGGTAGAAACCTCCTGAGCTTGCTGATTAATGGCATCGAATGTATTGAGCATTGCTGTACTTTTATCATCTGGGTTAAGGACAAAAGTAATAGCTTCACTGTCCGGGGTACAGTTGAAATCGCCAGTCAGTATGAAAGGTTCATTGTTGTATGTTCGCTGGCTTATCCTGGTCAAGATCAGTTTCAGGCCATTTATACGGGCTTGCTCGGATTGGTGATCCAGATGGGTATTATAGAAATAAAAGGCTTTATCGGTTTTTTTGTCGATAAATCTGGCCCATGAACATATGCGGGTACAGGCACTATCCCATGAAACAGAGCCAGGTATTTCGGGTGTTTCAGACAGCCAGAAAGTGCCCGAGTCGCTTAGCGTGAACCGCTCTGTATTGTACAGTATCGGACTGAACTCTCCGTTGAGCCGACCATTATCTCGTGCACAACCAACAAAGGCATAACCATCTTTTGCTGCTAAGATATCGTTATATTGCACTAAAAGCACTTCCTGCATACCGATAATGTCCGGATTGAGCTGGTTTATTTGCTTGAGTAAAGCTGCCTTTCTGGTTGGCCAGGCGGTAGGAGAGTTATCAAGCGAGGCAAATTTAATATTGAATGTAGCCACTTTTATTGTTCGTTCGGCCAGGGCGATTTCCTTATTGTCAGGTATGTTTTGTGCAAAACTTGTGCAAAACAACAGAAATGAGGCTAGTAGAGTCAATTTGATGTTCATTGTCGTTCTCCAAATAATAATGTAGTTATATTTTAAGCTTATACTTGTAATCTATGGGGCAAGGTTAGTCTATAGTAAAACTGTGATTTGTGTTTTTTAAATGTTTCAATAGTGCAATTATTCCGGGTCAATATTTTCTTTGCAGTCAGGCTTGAATCTATATAATGTCTGCATGAAAACAGCAAAGATAAGAATATTTGATGGACATAATGACACACTGACTGCGATCAAAGGTCAGGAGGATATAGCAGGTTTTTTGCATGGCGGCAGTAAGCTGCATATAGATTTGCCCAAGGCCAGGGTGGGTAATATGTCAGGCGGCTGTTTTGCCGTATTCATTGATGCACCAGATAAGGGCCGACCATTGTCTCACGGCTATGCCAGTAGTGAGGCTGAAAAAAGCGTAGATTTGTTGGAAAAACTGCAAAATAGTTCTGAAGGTGCATTTTGCTTATGTCGCAATTCTGCTGATATTGCCAATGTTATTTCAAGAGACGCTGTAGCTGTTTTATTGCATTTTGAGGGGGCTGAGCCTGTCTCTGCTGATCTTAGTGATCTGGAGTGTTGGTATGGGAAGGGCTTGCGCAGTGTTGGCCTGACCTGGAGCAGGGCTAATGCCTTTGGCTTGGGGGTAGGCTTTGGATTTGGTGATAGCAGCGATAATGGCCCTGGGCTTACCTATGCCGGGTTTGAGCTGGTCAGGCAGTGTCAGGAAATGGGTATTATGGTTGATCTGGCTCATTTGAATGCAGCCGGTATAGCTGATGTTTTGAGAATTACGCAAAAGCCGGTAGTAATCAGTCATGGCTGTGTCTGGAACTTGTCGCATAGTCCGCGGAATTATACTGATGACCAGATACGAGCAGTAGCAGATACAGGCGGTTTGATCGGGGTGAATTTTCATGTTGGCTTTTTGCGTGCTGATGGTAAAGATGAACCCGACACCCCCCTGGAGCTGATATCTCGCCATATTGAATACATAGCCGATCTGGTTGGTATTGAGCATGTGGCTTTAGGTAGTGATTTCGACGGTGCTACTATGCCAGAGGACCTGAAAGACGCAGCAGGTTTTCCAAAAATAATCAGAGAATTGCAACAAAGCTGCTTTACACCCTCTGAGATCGAAAAAATAGCTTCAGGGAACTGGCTTCGGGTTATCATGGACAATATTGGCTGATCTTGATGGTGTGGTGAGTCGCTGCTTGCTGTAAGTTACTACTATTGAATCACTTAGGTTGAGTGTTGTTTTGGTGTGATATTTTTATTATTTTTTTGTTAACGAAACGGGTTATTCTGCAATATTAATGGCAGAGGGGAACAAGTTATTGTTTTTACAGTAGGAGAGTAGAGAGAAAAAATAATCGCCGATGATTTATATACTGTAACTGTTAATGGTTACTGATTGACTAATATACCCAGACCTTCTCCTATCCTTTGCCGGCTTCAGATTCTGTTGGCAGTGTAATTATGTATAGAGTTACGCAGTCGATTGCTGTAGAACCGGCTTTTTTTATTTATTAAATCAATATTAATTGTTATTATCTATCTTGTTTGGAAGCAAACTGTCAGGCCAAAGGGAGAATCTTCTCTGGCGATAACTTTAAGGACTGTTTATGTTGAAGTTTTCATTGATATTTTTGGTGCTTATGGCGTTGTCTTTGCCCTTATGGGGGCAGGACCTTGTAAGTACAGACCGTTCTGGGCATGTGAGGCTTATGGTGCCATCGTCAGAAGTAAACCATTTCAGCTTTGCGGTAATGGGTGATGCTGGGGTTGATCATGACAATCGTTCAGAGCTTTTAGGTAAGGCAATATCTCAATTGAATTTATTGCAGCCGGACCTGGTGGTACATGCCGGAGCTATGTTCCCGGCTGGAAGAGAAATATCTCAATGGCAGTCAAATGCAAAAGAATATAAACAGCTGATCTCCTCTCTGACTATGAATTGTATGCCTGTTGCCGGTAGTGGAGATCATGCCAGTTGGATAACCGCCGCTGGTGGTATTGATATCTGGCAGAGAGCTTATGAAGAAAATGTCGGGCCGCTGTGGTATTCATTTCCATATAAAAATTATTGTTTTATTATGTTATATAGTCAGGCAGTCGGCGAATTATTATCGAGTCAGAAGCAATATCTGCTGAAGATACTTGCCGATTCGGAAGATTATCAGGGCGTGTTTGTCTTTTTTGACAGACCCTGTTGGAATGATGAGGTTGCTGTCAGCGAATTCTGGTCAGAGATTGGTCCGGTTCTGGAGTCATCTGGCAAGGTTCGAGCCTGTTTTGCCGGTCATAATGGCGGTATAGGTTTTAAGCGGTCAGACTCTGGAATAGAATATTATACTCTCTCTGCTACAGGCAGTTTGTTGGCAGAGAGTGGTTCACGCCCGTCGATAGGGGCAATGCAGCATTTTCTTCTGGTTAAGGCCGGTGCAAAAGGTATAGATGTAACGGCCTTTGAACTTGGTTCTTTGCTTGACCCGCTGCAGATAACTGCACCGCTAACGATCTTTGAAAAGACCAACTGGAATGTGGTCAGTGAGTCAAGCCGAGTATTGAGCTTTCCTGTTACTGTGCCGACAGTAAATCCTGCAGGAGGTACATTGCACATATTTTTGGCAGGCGCTTATGATAACAGCGGTGATAATGGTGTGTATTATTATCTCTATAATTCAAATTATATTGAAGGTGAACCTTTGTTGTCTGGCTTTGCTGATAAAGATGATCCGCTGAAGCTGGAATATGAAGTGGAGGCTGGTCAGCAGCTTACATTCATTATAAAAGACCTTGATTCTGATCTGACCGGTACGGCACCGGGCAATGGTGGAAAGTTGTGGATGGAATATATTAACCGGAGCGTAAAGGAGTAAGCCTTTAATTGTAACCGTTCACACGGTTACAGATATAAGATATAAGATATAAGTTGATAAGCTCCGGTATCGGCCTTGAGGCCGATGGCTATTTTAAGGCTTCGCGGCAGTAAAGAGTAAATAATTAATTCAGTCAAGACCGTTGCGAAGCCATAAAACGGGTCGCATAGCGACACCTGACATTTTATTTCACAGTTAACTTTGCTATTTTATAAACATTGTGAACAGTTACTTTAATATAATTTCTTTCGTACTACTCCAGAGAGCATATATGATTTCGATAAAAAAAATACTCTGCCTGTTATTCTTGTTTACATCCTTATTGCCGGGAGCAATAAACACAGATCGCAATGGGGCTGATTTATTGACAGTTCCGACAGAACAGGATAGTTTTGTTTTTGCCATTTTGGGTGATCGTACTACTGGCAAGTCGTCCGGTCTTGATATACTTAAAAGAACAGTTGCTGATATGAATATTCTGGCACCTGATCTGGTTGTTACTATGGGTGATTATATTCAGGGTTATGGTAGTAAGGAGCAATGGCTCATTGAGGCCCATGAATATAAGGCGATAGTTGATAAGCTCGCCATGCCCTGGTTCCCGTTGGCTGGTAATCATGAGGTTTACTGGCGGGGCAATGCCCGGCCTGAGGGTGAGCATGAAAGCAGCTATGAAGAATTTTTTGGTCCGCTCTGGTATAGCTTTCGTTATAAGAATGCCTGTTTTATAATGCTCTTTAGTGATGAGGGTGATGCTCAGAATGGTAAGAAGAGTTACAATGCTCCTGCTAGTCAGGCTTTCAGCCCGGCACAACTGAAGTTTTTGGCAAACACACTTAAAGCATCAGCCGATGCTAAGCATGTTTTTGTCTTTATACATCATCCTCGCTGGCTGGGAGAGAGTAATTATTATAATTATGGTGACCACTGGCAGCAGGTGCATGATATGTTGGTGTCGGCAGGCAATGTTTCTGCCTGTTTCGCCAGTCATCATCATCAACTGCGGCTTGATGGCGTAAAAGATGGTATCAGCTATTATGGCCTCTCGGTGGTGGGGGCGAGCATTCCAGATGATAAGATCGATCCAGAGCGGGGGTATTTGAATCATGCTACACTTGTGAGTGTGCAGGGTGATAGTTTTTCGCTGGCGGCTTTGCCGACAGGCTCCTTGTTAGATCCGCAGTTGGATCATGTTGATATCGACCTGTTGCCACAACGCAGCTGGGTCATAGATCGAGAAGAAGACCGCACTATGTATTATGGTATTGACATACCAAAATTTTCATCTGCCGGTCAGGCTTTACTTCGTATTGGCATACTTGATGGTGCTGACGATTCTGGCGACCGTGGTGTGAACTGGCAGTTGTGCAGTCCTTCCGGCCAGGTGGTTACTCAGGGCTTTCTTAATTCAGAGGGAACCCAGTGGCTGGAATATCCTGTCAGTGCCGGAGAAAAATATGAATTTCGCCTTATAGATAATGATACATCCTTTGAGGGAAAATACCCTGGCAATTCCGGCGACATAACCATTAAGCTTGATGTTAAACTTAAATAGCGTAACTGTGTGAATGGTTACAGGATTATATAGCATAAATGCTCATCGTAATTGTGTGGTATAATGATGCTGAGATGAGATTGACAGTTTAATTGGAGCTGGTGGAAAAATCCCAGATGCATGAATTTGCGTCTCAATCATGCCTTCTTTTTCGCGAGTTTAGAGTGGTTAGTGGGCCCTTACGCCGGGCGGGCGAGACAAATATCCTGAACCAAAGCAAGCCGGGGTCGGAAAGTCTAAACAGTTACAAATGAAAACACAGCTAACTCAAACTGCTATAAAGATCCTGTTATCCTGTCCAATAAAAGATTTAGCAGCGTAAACGCTGGTGCTTACGCCGCACGGGCGAAATTTGCCGTGGCATCTGTTTTTATTAATTTAATTTTCGCGTGTTTAGTGTGATTAGTGGTTAACAAAAATCTTGAAACCAAAGCAAGCCGGGGTCGGAAAGTTTAAACAGTTACAATGAAAACCCGGACAACTCAAACTATTATAAAGATCCAGCGAGTATTCGAGCGGTATATCGCTCTGCGATCACTGCGTGGCATGTCTGAAAGATTTTAGCAGCATAAACGCTGGCCCTTACGCCGGTCAGGCGAATTATTTGGAATTTGTCCTGGCATTTGGATAATTGTAATATCGCCTGCTTTATATTATTTTTAGCCCGTCTGCCGTAAGGAACATATAGCATTGTCGTGTTGTAAATTGACTTTACTATGTAATAAATTTACTCTGTTATGCCGTCAAAAGAGGCGTGATAAAGTGAACTTGCTTTACCATAAAGTGAGTTTACTTTGCTCCAAAGTGAATTTACTTTATCGTTCCGCCAAAGGCGGCGCCTATATTCCAATTGGAATTGCCATTCTGCCAAACGGAATCATCATTCCGCGTTTGGCGGCGCGCTTATTCCAAACGGAATCATCGTTCTGCCAAATGGAATCGCCTTGCCGCGTTTGGCGGCGCCTATATTCCAATTGGAATCGTCATTCTGCCAAACGGAATCGTGGTTCCGCCTTTGGCGGCGCGGCAAAGTAAATTTACTTTATCACGCCGCGTTTGGCAGAACGGCAAAGTAAATTGCAGTTATCGGAAGGTAAATTTATTTTGCTTTATTATCAATACTGAAAACCGCTGGAGCTACCAGTCCTTACGCCGGACGGGCGGCCCTTGCGCCGGGCAGGCGAGACTTGCGAGGCATCAGGACAGATTGAATGAAATTGTGTGAGACAGAAATTATCAATAGCACTTAACGCCCAGCAAAGGGCAGGAGTGCTAAAGTTTCGCCCGTCCGGGTGCTGGAGTTTATCCCGAACTTGCTTCGGGACCACGCGGGAGAGACTTGCGAGGCAGCAGGGGAGTTGGAATGAATTGTGTGAGACAGAAATTATCAATAGCACTTAACGCCCAGCAAAGGGCAGGAGTGCTAAAGTTTCGCCCGTCCGGGTGCTGGAGTTTATCCCGAACTTGCTTCGGGACCGCACGGGCGAGACTTGCGAGGCATCAGGGGAGTTGGAATGAATTGTGTGAGACAGAAATTGTCAATAGCACTTAACGCCCAGCAAAAGGCACGAGTGCTAAAGTTCCGCCCCCCCGGCGTAAGGGGCCTGCCCGGCGTAAGGGCTGAAGGAAATTATTTTTATTTTTTTCTCAAGTGTCTTAATCTGCTGGTCGATGGCAAAAAAGCAAAGGGAAAGCGGCAGCTCGCCGAAGAAAAGTGATAACTAAAGATTCATGACCGCAAGAGTTCAGACTTATAAAATTTGGGGTTAAGCCTGCTGAAATAAAAGCAGGTAAAAAACTAAAGCATTAAGTCTGTTGAGAGATGATCGATAATCTTGCGGTGCAGATAAATAAAAATTGAGGCACGGCAGGGTCGCGCGGATATTGGGTATTAAGTGCGGGGCTGTCAGCTTGCTCTGGGAGTAGGCGGGTGCTTAGTTATTAACTTATATTTTGTGAGGATACTTCTATGTCAACATACCCCAAAACCGAGTCAGGTCTGGTAGCACTGGCTCAGGAAATTCTCAATGGTGTTGCAGCGCATCCAACTATGTTTCCCAGTGTGAGTACTACCGACTTGCAGCTGGCAGTGCAATATTATCAGCAGAACATTAAAACGGTACAGGCTGCGCGGGCCGTAGCGCAGAATGAAACCGAGCTGAAAAATGCTGCGCGGCTTACGCTTGATAAGCTAACCAAAAAGGCTCTCAAGGCCGCTGAGAGTGACTGCGTGGATAATCCCGGTAATCTGGTCTTTATAGGCTGGGGCGGTAAGGCGCCGCCTACTCCGATAGCAGCGCCCGGAGCGCCGACCAATTTACGCAGTACAGATGAAGGCTTCGGTACTATCACTTTTGCCTGGGATAAACCCAGAACCGGAGGAGCGGTCCGCAATTACTCGCTCTATCGCACAACCGCTGACCCGGAAAGCGGTCTGGCCCAGTGGTCGCTGGTGGGCTTCTATTACAGTAATGAGATAACCGTAGAAAATCAGCCGCGCGGAACGCAGCTGTATTATATGGTTAACGCCGCCAATGCCGGCGGTACAGGGCCAAACAGCAATACCCTGCCAGTAGTGCTCTGACCTTACGCCGGTCGGGCGAGATCGCCGCTGAGGACAGCGGCTCAGGATTATTTGAGTTGAGATCTTTGATATGGGCGATTCCCGCTGGGAATCGCTCTTTTTCATTTGGAGTTGAGACTAACCTTACGCCGGTTGGGCGAGGGGGTATTTGAGTTGAGACTGTAAGAGTACAGGCTTTCAGGGCATGTTGCCCAAAGGTAGCACAAGCATTCCCGAAGCCAGTTCGGGACTTGTAGCCTTGCTTGTGATTCTTAGTGTAGCATTGCTGGTTATGTTGAGCATATTGGCATAATGGTTATGCGAAAAACAGTATGTTTCTTCTGGGCAACACGCCTTAAAGTTTGTACTCTTACAGATGGAATGAAAAGTGTGAGACAGATAAATAGAGTAGCACTAAATGCCCAGTATAAAACGCGAGTAATAATGATTCGCCCGTCCGGCGTAAGGACCCCGGCACAGTCTGGTTATTGACTGAAAATCTCCCAGAGCAGCAATGCTGGCTGTGCCGGATATTTTCGTTGCTTTATTTGTTTTAGCGTTATAAAATTTATTCTGATGAATGCGTCTGGTGCGTTCTGGGTAAGTTATTGTCGATAATATCGTTGCGTACAAAGGAGATCGTTATGAGCTTCAGGGGTTTGGTAAATGTCGTAAATGTGAAACAGATCGCAGGTGAATTATTATCTGCCGGTTATGGCCAAAGGGTAAATAATACGCGATTTTTCGGGTTTCTGTCTGGTTTGTTTTTGATTCTGCTGCTGGGTTCGGGAGCTTTGGCCAATGTGGTCATGATAGTTAACGGCAAGACTCTGGTCAATGATTTCAGTGAAGCTCTGAGTATGTCTGATATTGTTCTTACCCTGTCAGAGAGCGGGGAAGAGTCGGGCAGGGCCAGTTATGACCTGACTATTACAGCCGATTCGGGCAGTCTTAACGGTGAGAGTTCTCTGGCAGTCAGCAGCTTAAAGACGGTAGAGCCGATAGCTTATCAATATGCCTCCGCCTTCGGTATGGATACAGTGCATATCTATACTAATAAAGAGATGTTAATAACCAGTTCTGATACCGAAGCTACCGGCTGGACAACGAAAGCCGTTGCCGCCGGTACAGAAATATATCAGCTCTGCATCTTCGACATGGTCCTTACGCCGGACGGGCGGCCCTTACGCCGGGCAGGCGAGACTTGCGAGGCGACTGTTGAGGTAGTATCGTGTGATACAGAGGGGGCAACGGCACAAAATGCCACAGCTAGAGGCGGGAGTGATAAAGATTCGCCCGTCCGGCGTAAGGACCGGGACTTGCCGGAGGCGACTGTTGAGATTGTATCGGGTGAGACACCGGAAGCGTTATTTTTCGCCATGGATTATGCAGCACTGGAATCAGCGAGAATATCGCTGGCAAAGACGCAGCCTGCAAAGGCTGTCATGGCGATAGAGACTGATAGTGAGCTGGTCAGACCGGCCCGGGCGGCAATAAAACGCCCGGCGACTGCGGCAAATGTAAACTGTCTTGCTCAGCTAATGAATGCTGAATATGCCGGGAATGAGGCAAAGATGGCTGAATCTTGCGGTGCTTATGTATCTTCAGCCCCGGCGGTAAAGAATTTGAGGCTGGCGGACTCAGATACACTTAAATCAGCGGCCAGAACGGGCGATATTGCCGGTTTTAGAAAATCTCTGGCCAATGTTCTGCCAGCCGCGGCAACAGGTCGGGAAAATAAAGTGGTATCGGAGGATTTTGCCGCGGAAAACAATATTCATCGTTCTGCTTCGGGTCAGAACAGACCGGCCCCGGCGGGCTTTGGCAGCAATACAGTCAGTTCCGGGCCTTACAGCTCCGCTCCGCCTTTGGTAACTGGTGATGGTTTTACCAGCCGGGAAGATTTTGATGAGATATTGTATAATGCCATATTGGCAGCAGATGATTCAGGGCAGGCGATAGCTGCAACCTTATCTGAAACGGCTAGTACCGACCAGATTGCTTTTGCGGCAGATGCAGGAATAGCAGCAGCTCCATCAGAAACAACATATTATCTGGCAAACAGTTATACCAGCAGTAAGCCGCATATTTATCCGGGTTATTCTATAGATGAAGATGCGATGTTTAATATGATAGTGCCGCAGGATTGCCCGGATATTAACGGTGACCATATAGTGAATATGGAAGATTATGCTGTTTTTACCACGAACTGGCTGCTGACTGGTGAGGGGCTTCAGGGTGATTTTAATGAAGATATGATAGTTGACGATGCGGACCTTGCCGTACTTTATGCTGCGTGGCTGGCTGATCCGGGTTGCGGTTATTATTATTCATCGGAATTACCTTATCAGACCAGTTTTGAGCCGATGCAGGGGTATAGTGTTACAAAGTTATCTACCGACCCGAATATCCCCGATTATTTACCGATATTAAAAGGTCAAAATGGCTGGGAGGTGAAAGAAGGTTATGCCGGGCTTGTCTTCCATGATTATGTTTATAGTGCCGATGATCCGAATTATCTGATGGAGGGTCGGCAGAATGCAGTTTATCTGCCCGGCGGTAAATGTATTAAGCGGTTTGTTGACACTGGTACGGATAATAGCTGTATCCAGTTTGAGATATATCCCGGACTTAACAGTGAAGTTTACTTTACCCGGCAGGATGAGATGGTAGCGGGTATAAAGTTTAACTATACGCCGCCGACTGACCCGACAGATCCTAATACGGCGGATTATAGTGTATGCTTCTGGGATGGACAGGCTCAGGATTATTTTAATACCGGTATTGATTACCGCATACTATATCGGCTGGTCGGTCACAGTCCGTATAATCCGGCACTGGAATCGCCGATAAGGATGCGGTTTTATTTTGAGATGGACTGGGAAAACCAGCTTTATCATGTGTTCATCGGGGCTTCGGGTTCTCCCAGACATCTGCTGGATAAATATGTTTCTATGGGCTGGAATATACCGCTGGTCGGCAGTTCGCTGGATAAGATAACAATCAAGGCGGAGGAATTTACGCCGGGCTATAATTATGGCTGGCTGTATTTTGACCGGCTGTATATTTCTGATTATGCCATGTTTGCCAGAGATGCCAATGGCAATATTATTTATGAGCAGGATCCAAATGATCCAAATATTATATATATTACCCCGATCGATTGTGCCTTTGACATGACCAGTCCGTGCCAGTGTGAGACCATGGAAAATGGTCTGGAACAGGCACTTACCCCGGTAACCGGAACCTTCATGGGTTATAGTACCTGTGGTTATAATATTGCCTGCGTGCCGGTGGAACAGGGTAAGATGGAATGGTTTGCTGCCGGAAATGAAGCGGCTCTGCTGGATTCATATCTGTATAATAAATGGTATGTATCTGATGTCCGGCATAAACTGCGGGCTAAACAGAATGATAATCTGGGCTGGTTCCGGACAGGTCTGATACCAAATGGCTATTATTATCTGTCGGTTATAATATTTTCAGATGTGACTAATGAAAATGGTTATGCCGTGCCGTGGGATGTGCTCTGGCTGGACTATAAACAACAGACTGTTGATGGTCAGGTGCTGGAATATCAGGATGCCTCGACTATTACCGTAGCAACCGGCCAGAAAGGGCAGGCCTATAAGACTGCCTATCAGACGGCAATAAAGGTTCCTTGGGCGGGTGATGCTACTGGTTTGCCCTTTGAGCTTAACCATTATTACAGTAGTGCCAACTGTCTGAAAAAGAAGCCTTTCTATGATGGCTGGAATTGTAATTATGAATATACACTAATAGAAGATACCCGCTTTTTCTTTGAATATTATGATAATCCGCTTAGCGGTGTCAAAGTGCCCTATTGCGACCGGGGCGATTACGGTCTGGGCTTTGGCTTTGTGACGGTGAAGAATCCCGATGGCAGCGGTCAGGTATTCCGCCGGGCAGAGGGTGATGGCAATGAAACTTCTGGTGAGGCGGTGTATTATCCGTACCCGGATAATGGCAGCGGTGATAAGCTGACGCGCCGGACGGTGATTAATTCCGGCGGTTATAGCAATAATATAGTTCTGCACTATACGGTTAGTCGGGGTGATGGCTCGGAATATTATTTCAGAGATCAGGCCTCAGGTGTGGAAATAGCCACGGGTGTAGGCACAGTGGGCTGGTATTCAGAATCGAAGATACAGCATATTAAAGACCGGCTGGGCAATACCATTAATATTGAATATGCTGCTGACCCGATAGGCGATCTGCGGATAGATTCGGTTTATATCGGCTCGGGAGCTAATGAAAAGCGGATACAGTTCTATGATGGGAAAGAAGATGGCTATTACAGTATTTTGCCGGATGGGTTGATCGACCGGGCGGAACTGATAGTTGGCGGTGATAGTGCCGATGCGTCAAGGGAAGTGACATATAGTCTCAGGCATGATATTATACATAGTTTTCTAAGTTTTTATTATTTGCCGGTAAATTATCCGGTTCTGCCTCGATATATAACTGGCTATATGATCGCAGATACTAATACTTATGTTGATGAGTGGACACGATACAATGCTGTAAAAGACAGTCGAAAATATCGGCAGTATTGTTATGATCCGGAAAAGCCTGGTTATGTTGCCGCGATCAATGAATATAACATGGCAACCCCAAATCTTGACAATGAAAATATATTCTATGATATCTGGGGCAATGTGCGGGAGGTATATCATCCGATTGGAGAAGTTGAGGAAGATCATGATGGTCTGATCACCTTTATCCAGGCTCCGGCCGATATATATAGTTATGAATATTACACTCCATATCCTGATGATATATTCAGAACAGACCCGAACAATAGTATGGGCAACTGGCTGAAAGTAACCGCCGGTCATTCTTCTGGCTATCTGCTAATGCCGGATGTGCTTCTATATGATAGTTATCGTTATTGGATAGCTCGGCAGGGTGTGGCAGGTCACTTTGAACTGAACTATGAGGTAAGTGTATATGATGATATGGGCAGATTGCAGGCTGGTTATCGGGAAGATTATCTGGGTGAGCGTATCTATGAGAGCCGATATGCCTATGAAGATGCGGGTAATAAAACCAAACCTACCCGACTGGATGAGTATTTCGATGATAAACATCGCATAACGCAGATGAGTTATGACAGTCGGGGTAATATGCTCAGTAAGAGCGTTTATAATGCCTCGGATGCTTCAGAACGAAAAGACGAGGTTTATAGCTGGCATAGTTATTATAATCTGCCGGAATCGCAGACGAGCTGGCAGATAACAGGCAATGACAGCACGCAGGTAAAAAGTGTGAATGTTTACGGTCTGTCTGATGGTACGATAAGCGGTAATGCTGCGGATAATAAGTATCTGGTTCAGCAGAAGATGTTGCTGGGTTTTGTTAATGACCCGGTTAATGGCGATTATGCTGTAACTTCTTATACCTACCTGGCTGATGGTCGTCCGGAGAAGATAACCGACCCGGCGGGAGTAATTCAGGAGATAGTGTATGATAAGTATGATTATCCGGTTAAGTATTATCAATATCGCACTGGCTCTGCTGCTAATGACAATCTGGTAAGAAATTGTCTGAATAATGCTTTGGGGCAGGTTCTACTGGAGATCGATGCTCAGGGCAGGCGGACGGAGAATTATTATGATGGTCATGGTCGGAGATATGCCCAGACTGTATGTGAGGAGCTGGAGTTATTAACGCAGGACCTCTATGATCCTAACAGCAGTAATAATTTGCCGGGCTATATAGCACCGCTTCCGGAAGCATTATATTTAACCGGCTATGATAATTGTGACCGGGTAACCTGTCAGTTGCTGCCGGATTATAATAATGATGGACTGTGGGGACATCATTATCAGGGATACAATCGTGCCGGTCAGGTGGTCGAGAAGATATATTTTGAGGAATACGGTCAATATGTAGAAAATTTTGGCTGGGTGTATTACATACCCCGCTGGAAAGAGGAATATGAATATGATTATGCCGGTCATCAGGAAAGACATTATCGGGGTGAGGTTCACTGGTATTACAGGACATTAGTGTCTAATTATGAGGATATATCATATTATGACAATTTTGGCCGTCTGACATATCAGGCTCAGAGCACATATAATTACTCTGGCGGCCCGGCGGTGGAACTGGCTCAGGGTATATCGTATAAATACGATGATGCCGGAAATAAGGTATATCAGTGGCTTTACAGTCGTCAGGAAGGTTCGCCAGAAAATGCTACGGCGTGGAGTTATGATATATTTGGCAGGCAGATAAGTCAGACGCTTGACCCAACCGGCCCGGCAGACCCTAATAACCCGAACTATTTGAACCTGACTTCATATTATAGTTACGACAATTGCGATAATCTGATAAAGGTAACCGATGCAAAGGGTTATATTACAGAAACCGGGTTCGATAATGCTAATCGTAAGGTTGAGGATTATTTTGCCCATGTCGCAAATGAAAGCCGGGTATTAAGCAGTAAGACGGAATATTATGCTGACAATAAGGTAAAGCGGGTAACGGATTTTGGCCGCAACGGCACGACTATATTAAAGGATATAGAGTATGCTTATGACAGCCGGGGCAGATTAACCGATGTATTTGAGGATATTGACGGTGTAGAAGTTGCCCAGACGAGTATATATTATAATGATTATTTTGACCCGAATGTACCAACGGTTTATCAGCCGGAATTTTCCACTCAGCCGTTCTTTACGGTGCGAATAGATGATGGTGAGGGCAAAACTAGCTGGCGCAAGCTGGATATACTTGGTAATCTGACAGAGATACTGTATCCATCTGGTTTGCGTCAGAAGATGGGATATTACTGGGATGGTAAGCTGGCAAGTAGGACATATTTCAATCTTGATGGCAGTGAAAGTGAGATACTATATAAATATCACAGTTTAGGCTGGCTCATAGAAAAGGAATATCCTGATGGCAGCTATGTCAAATACGACCTTGACTCGTTTGGCCGGGTATTTGCCTGTCAGAAATTTGATAGCGGCAATATTGGTCAGGGCGAATATTCATTTAATTATGATGCTTTCGATAAGATCGTGGGCGTGCGATATCCAGATGGTGCTGTTTATGGTAACAGTAGGCGGGGCGATGGTCAGATCGATTATTCGCGGATAACTTACGATGAGGTCAATGACCCCAATGGTGTTTATCGTACTTATGCAGATTTCGACTGGGCCGGTCGGCAGACTACCGGCTTTAACTTCCCTGATAGTAGCGGCTGGTATGCATGGCTGAAATATGATGGAAATGGCAATCTCCAGCAGCTTGACTATATGAACGGCTTTGGCTTCAATGGCGAAACAGCTACTACTTACGGCTATAATAAGGATAACCAGCTTAACAGTATTACCGGCGATTATTATAATCTGTCGGGAGTTACTCTGGACGGTTTGGGCCGGTTAAAGGCAGGAACAGAGACGATTACCCCGGTTTCCGGGACGGATATTGTCAACTCGCTGGCTTTCGGGTATGATAGACGAGGCTCATTGACAAGTGCAAATATTGGAAGCTGGGGTGGAAGTTACGGTTACAAGCTCGATGGTAACATTGAAACCAGAACTGAAAATGGTTTAGCCGAGCCGTTTGAGTATGATTTTGACAACGATGACGTTGATGAATCAAATATGCTTTCGGAAATTGCTGGCAATCCGATAAGCTGGGATAAAAACGGTTGGCTGACAAGCGACGGTATGCACAGCTTCAATTATGACTACGATGGCAAAATGCAGGTTGCTACCAGCATATCAGACCCGGATATAACTGTAACTTATCAGTATGACCCGATGGGGAATAGAGTTGGCAGGGTTGAAACAAATGCCAGCGGTCAGATAGTATCTGAAAAGAAGTATATACTTGACTATACTGGCAAGGTCCCCAAGATTCTGCTGGAAATGCAGAAAGTGTCCGGTAACTGGGTTGTCACCCAAAAGAATTACTACTACGGCAATATGCTGGTTATGAGTACTGATGGTAGTAACCAGAATCGGCGTTATTATATTCATGACCGTTTGGGTAGCGTGCGGGTTGTTACTAACCGGAATATATCTGTATTAAATAACTATAGCTATACGCCTTATGGTGAGGATATAGCCAGTCAAACAGCCGAAACTGTTGTTAATAATGTGAGATATGCCGGTTATAACTTTGATTCAGAACTTGCCCAGTATTATGTCTGGGCCAGAATGTACAGCCCTTATATGGCGAGGTTTAATGGCTATGACCCGGTTCTTGGTGATTTCAAAGAGCCACTAACGCTCCATCAATATTTATACTGTATGAACGATCCTGTTAATAACTACGACCCGGACGGCAGATTTACTCTGGCGGGTAATGTCACAACAACAGCTCAGGTTGCTCTCATGGCTGCCTCAGCCGGAATGATGGCACAGAGCATGGGTGATAGTATGAAAGGTGTTTTGATATCCAGTATAATGAAACATCAGGTCAATCTAATAGTTACCGTTGCTGTTGTCCAGACTGAGATAGTTTTTGGTTCTGAAACTAAGGATAATAAAAGCCTTGATAGGATGTACAAAGGTGTTGATTATAACTTTGGAACAGAGTCTAAAATGCCTGACGGTGAAGGTCCTCCAGACAATAATGATCCTAAATATAAGTGGTGGGTGCTAGCTAAAATATTTGAATTAATTTGTGAATACATGAATGATTAGGGTGGTTTTATGAAAAATGATAAAATAGACAATTGTAAAGATGATTATGAAAAATTTCTTATTTGCAAAGAAGCATACAAATCTGGTGACAGGGATTACAGATTATTCAATACTATCGGTAAAACATTATATAACTGGGCAAGATATGATGAGGCTTTAAAAGTATTCAAAATAGGTCTTTGGTATCATAGAAATTATTTTTATTTTCTGTATTACAAAAGTGAAATACTGAATAGTATGAAATTGACTAAAAAAGCTATTAGAGCTTACAAAAGAGCAATTAAGGCTTATGACAATAGTGAAGAAAAATGGTTACTAAAACTAAAGTGTAACCTTGCAACAAACTATTTTGCAATTGGGAAAATCAAGAAAGCTATCGAATTAGCCGATCAAATTTCTAATGATTACCCTGACGACAAAATATCAAAAGACATACATGATGAATGTAAAGGTAGGATATCGTTTGGGACTGATAATTTTGACTTTACTGCCAATTACAGATATGCGTCATGGATTGAATATGAGGCAAGAGAATTTAATAATAAGACAGCTAAGCTTTATTTACGAGTAATTAATTGTCTTAACGGTGCTAAAATCGGTAAGTTGGAAGAGGTTGAAAGTGAATACGACAGAGAAACATTTTGTAGGGTATTGGGAGCAACACATTGTGAATTGGAAAATTACGAATTGGCAGAAAAGTTTATTAGAAAAGCTGTTTCAGAGAACAGGTCTAATGAGAATCTATCTTTGCTTGCCGATTGTTTGTGGTTAAAAAAAGATATTTCTGCCAACAATGAAGCTGAACAATTATATCTGGAAATATTAAATAAAGATCCAGATAATTATTACGCACTAGGACGCATGTCGTTAGTTACTACTGATTGTGAAATGGCACAAAAATGTGTTGATCAGGTGCTTAAAAACAGACCGAATAACTTTTTGCCAGTTATATGGTTAGGTGATTTATATTTTAGTAAGAATATGTTTGAGGATGCTTTAAGATGTAATTTAAGAGCAAGGTGTATATGCTGGATGTTTAACCCATCTGATATTTCTTTATCAATAGCGAAATGTTATAAAATGCTTAATAATATAGAACAAGCGAAAAATGAAGCCGAACGAGCTTTGATTGAAAATCCAAAAAATGATGAGGCAAAAGCATTTCTTGCTCAACTTAACTGAGTCATAAAATACTCTTTGACAATTGAATAACCAAACTTCATGGTGAAGAATATATTAAAACGCAAAGTCGCCAAGACGCAAAGGTAATGCAAAAATCTGTGATAATCGATGAAATCTGTGGATGAAAATCTTTGTGTTCTATGCGATCTATGTGAAATGAATGTCTTAAATGAGACCCTTATACTTTATAATCTGGTTAATGATTAGCTTTTTCACTTGCGGTACGCCCGCAAGTGGGGTAGTCCAGACTATGTCTGGTTTGACAAGTGCAAATATTGGAAGCTGGGCTGGCAGCTATGGTTACAAGCTCGATGGCAATCTGGAGAACCGTACCGAAAACGGACTCAGTGAGCCGTTTGAGTATGATTTCGATAACAACGGAACAGATGAAAGCAATATGCTTTCTGAAATTGCCGGGAATCCGATAAGTTGGGATAAAAACGGCTGGCTTACCTCTGACGGAATGCATTCGTTCAGTTACGATTATGATGGTAAGATGCAGGTTGCTACAAGCATAGCCGACCCGGATATTACTGTTACATATCAGTATGACCCGATGGGTAATCGTGTTGGGCGAGTTGAAACAGACGCAAATGGCGTTGTCGTTAGCGAGAAAAAGTATATTCTCGACTACTCCAGCAAAGTGCCGAAAGTTTTGCTGGAAATGGCAAAGGTGTCTGGGAACTGGCAGATTATCCAGAAAAACTATTATTACGGCAATATGCTGGTTATGAGTACCGATGGAAGCAACCAGAATCGGCGTTACTACATTCACGACAGGCTCGGCAGCGTTCGTGTTGTTACAAATCGGGATATCGCTGTACTGAATAATTATACCTTCTCTCCGTTTGGTGAAGATTTAACATCGCAAACGACTGAGACGGTTGACAATGATGTAAGATTTGCGGGTTACAACTATGATAAGGAACTTGCCCAGTACTATGTCTGGGCCAGAATGTACTCGCCATATATGGCAAGGTTCAATGGATATGATCCAGTGTTGGGCGATTTCAAAGAACCGCTGACGCTACATCAGTATTTGTATTGTCAGAATGACCCGATTAATGCTATTGATAGAGATGGTCGCTTCTTAACTATGTTGGGTGGGGTTGCGACTGACATGTACAACAGAGGTAAAGAGTTTGCGGTTAAACATGAAATGAAGGAAAGGCTAACATCAAGCATAATAAAGTATGCGTCACACTGGAATGGAATGGTAAGTGGTGCTATGAATATGGCGACAGGGCCAGAGGGTGTTAACCCTATGGTTAGTTTTCTTTCTGGTTATGCTGGAGGATACGCTGAGACTGCAATTGCGATGAAGACAGGTAATCTAGGACTCGGTTCTGCGGCTGGTAATCTTCTTACTAATACTGCAAATGAACTGTTAGGAGGTTGGGATAGTCAGTCGTTAGTCAAGATAGCGTCTTCTGGTGCAATCGGTGGTCTAATTGGTAAGGTTGCAGGTAGCATAGAATCAGTCACTGACATGCAAGGGATTGTTGACGAATTTACTATGATTTTAATCAATTATAATAGAGATATGTGGGGCGATAACGCTTCTGATGTAATTGACATTTATTCTAAATAGATATTGAGGTGTATATGAAAAAGTATGTGCTATTAGTAATTTTTTACTTAGTAAATCTGGTATGGGCTTATATTAAATGTAATCCATCAGAACGGAAAAGCTGGATTCCAATTATGTCATGGTTTTTTATATCTACTTTCATTCTTATTGTTGGCCTATTAGCTTTTTCTGCTAAAAAGGCTGACAAAAAAGATATAGAGACAATGCAATGAGACTGAAAATTATTGTTATATTATTTGGGCTATTGTCAATATTTTACGCATGGTATAAAGCTGATCCGTTAAACAGCGGTAAATGGTTTTCCATGATTTTATTTATTGTTGCAATAAGTTTTGTGTCATTATTGATTTTTATATATTTGCCAGAATTGACAAACACTAAAGAAAATGATAAAAAGAAAACAAGATAATAGAAAGATCGATTGGAGATACAATTATTTCCTTCGTGACCTTCCAAACTTCGTGGTGAATAAAATAATATAGGATATGTTAAATTGATATATTTTATTGAAAGAGGTGTAATATGTTGAAAAAACTATTGATAGGATTATTTTGTATTTCCAGTAACTGTTTTGCCAGTTCCATGGAAGCATGGTTTTGCAATGTCAGTTGGGACTATGCAGTAGTCAATCTGGAGACACAGGCAAAGACATTTGGTGATCTATATCCAAAAGATAGATTTTATGACCCTTGGGGCGATTATTTTGATGGCAAATTGTCTAAATCAATAACCCTTGATTCGGCAGGAACGCCATATTTTATCAGTACCAAAACCAGTTCAATTTGTCGGCTGGATGTGGCGACAGAGATAAATTATCCGGTGGTTGATATAGCTGGTATTAAAACTATCGAAGTTGCCGGAAGTAGCATATACGCAATGACAGATTCGTCGCTTTATCGATATAATTCCGGCATAGTAAGTAAACTGTGTGATATAGGCAGTTTTTACGATATAGCTGTTAGCCCATCAGGAAGAATCATTGGTGTGAAATCTGCCGAAACGACAACCGGAGGCGGAACACACCCAATCCCAAACGATATAAGCAATCCTCCTACTCCAGGTGACTGGGATTGGTCGCAGCCCGGTACTGGTGGCACAACTACTACAGGCACAACCTACGGACTATATGAAATAGACCCCTTAACCGGCAATGCTACCAGCTTAATCAACGATCCATATATACTATCCAGTGGCAGTAGCTCAGTAACCGCTTATGTTGATGGTCAGGCTATAGGGTTGGATACGGTGCATATTTCTAACATATGTTTCGCTAATGATGGCAGTTTTTGGATGACCACCTATGACTATGTATATCAGGTAGATTTGGATAATGTTCTGACAGCCACAAGTTCTAGTGGCATACCGGTAATACCCGGTGGTGGCGGGTTTGGTGGGATTGGTGGTATAGTATGGCCGCCCATTCAGTCAGTTACCACCTATAAATATCTCGATGTCACCAAATTTGCGGCGGTTCCGTTAAACTACGGTTATGGCGAATATTCACAATCATTTGATGTCTTTGTTACCCCAGAACCACTTTCAGCGGCTATGCTGATAGCGGGTAGTATTATTTTAAGTCGTCGCAAAAACACACTTCAATGAGAATCATATATCTGGCAATTTGTTTAATGCTAATCTTTTTCACTTGCGGTATGCCCGCAAGTGGGATAGTCCTGACTATGTCTGGCGATAATAAGGTTAAGCGGGTGACAGATTTTGACCGGAACGGCACGACTATATTAAAGGATACGGAATACGCTTATGACAGCCGGGGCAGAATAGAAGCGGTTCTGGAAGATGTGGATGGTATTGATACCGCAGTAACGAGTATTTATTATAATGATTGTATGGACCCCAATATGCCGGGCAGTGGTCAGCCAGAGTTCGTCGCTCAGCCGAAATTCCGGGTGCGGATAGATGATGGTGAGGGTAAGACTTCGTGGCGCAAGACTGATATTTTAGGTAATTTAACGGAGATATTATATGCTTCTGGTTTAAGGCAGAAGATGGAATATTATTATGATGGCAAGATAAAGAACAAGGCCTATTATTACGCCGATGGTTCATCTGATTTTATCAGGTATAAATATCATAGTCTGGGTTATCTAACAGAGGTTGATTACCCCGACGGCAGTTATACGAAGTATGACAGGGATTCGTTTGGCCGGATAGAAAGTTGCCGGAAGTTTGATAGTTCTGGCGTAAGCGGAGGCGAATATTCATTCAATTACGATGCTTTTGATAAGATTGTAGGCGTGCAATATCCCGACGGGGCAATTTATGGTAACAGTCGCCGGGGCGATAGCCAGATCGACTACCAGAGGATAACTTACGATGAGACGGCTGACCCCAACGGCGTTTATCGCACCTTCGCTGATTATGACTGGGCGGGTCGGCTGTCCGCTGGTTTTAACGGCCCGGCATCAAGTAACTGGTATGCCTGGGGGCAATATGATGACAATGGCAATCTTGCCCAGCTAGATTATATGAACGGCTTTGGCTTGAACGGCGAAACTGCAGTTACTTATGACTATAATAAGGACAACCAGCTTAACGCTATCACCGGCGATTATTATAATCTGTCAGGTGTGACGATTGACGGTCTGGGCAGACTTAAAACCGGCACGGAAACGATAATTCCTGCTTCCGGAACGGATATTGTCAATGCCCTGAGCTTCGATTATAATAGACGAGGCTCTTTGACAAGTGCAAATATTGGAAGCTGGGCTGGTAGCTATGGTTATAAGCTCGATGGTAATCTGGAGAACCGTACTGAAAACGGACTCAGTGAACCGTTTGAGTATGATTTCGATAACAACGGAACAGATGAAAGCAATATGCTTTCTGAGATTGCCGGTAATCCTATTTCGTGGGATAAAAATGGCTGGTTGACGAGCGATGGAATGCACTCGTTTACCTACGATTACGACGGCAAGATGCAGGTTGCTACAAGCATAGTAGACCCGGATATTACTGTTACTTATCAGTATGACCCAATGGGTAATAGAGTTGGACGAGTTGAGACGAACGCTGCTGGCGTTGTGGTCAGTGAGAAAAAGTATATTCTGGACTACAGCAGTAAAGTTCCCAAGATACTGCTGGAGATGAGCAAGGTTTCCGGCAACTGGCAAGTTACCCAGAAAAACTATTACTACGGTAATATGCTGGTTATGTCAACTGATGGCAACAATGCCAATCGGCGTTACTATATTCATGACCGCTTGGGTAGCGTGCGAGTTGTTACCAACCGGAATATATCTGTATTAAATAACTATAGCTATACGCCTTATGGTGAGGATATAGCCAGTCAAACAGCCGAAACTGTTGTTAATAATGTGAGATATGCCGGTTATAATTTTGACAGTGAACTTGGACAATACTATGTCTGGGCCAGAATGTACAGCCCTTATATGGCGAGGTTTAATGGCTATGACCCGGTTCTTGGTGATTTCAAAGAGCCACTAACGCTCCATCAATATTTATACTGTATGAACGATCCTGTTAATAACTACGACCCGGACGGCAGATTTACTCTGGCGGGTAATGTCACAACAACAGCTCAGGTTGCTCTCATGGCTGCCTCAGCCGGAATGATGGCACAGAGCATGGGTGATAGTATGAAAGGTGTTTTGATATCCAGTATAATGAAACATCAGGTCAATCTGATTGTTACTGTTGCTGTAGTTCAGACTGAGATTGTTTTCGGTTCTGAAATTAAAGACAATAAGAGTAAAAAGAGATTTGAGAATTCTCCGGATGGTATTTGGGGAGATGGCAGTTTTGATCCAGAAGAAATGCTTGGGAATGGCGATACGCCACCTAAAGACCCCAAATTGGTTAAGTGGTGGGTAATGATGAAAATTATGGAATTGATTAATAATTATATTGATGGATAAGGAGTTATCATGGACATGGAATCACTTAAAAAGGCAGAGTCTGATTATGAAAGATATATTATTTGCGAAAACACATTACATTCTGGCAGTCATGATTTTTATGCTTACAGTTTCATGATAGGAGTATTATGTAATTGGAAAAGATACGATGATGCGATTAAGGTGACATTGGAAGCACTTAAACATTATTATAGGCATAATATGTTTCTTGCTTACGAAGCTAATATTTTATACGAAACGAGAAAATATTATGAAGCAATTGATGTTTACAAGAATGTCATTAAGTCATTTGGTTCAAATATAAATATCTCAAGTATCTTACGCGCGAAGAACAATCTGGCAAAATGTTATTTTATGACTGGTGATATAAAAAAGACCAAAAAAATAGTCGATAGCGTTTTGGATGAATTTCCTAATGACCATACTGCTAGTCTTTTACAAAAAGAATTAGCTGGCAGTGGTTCAATCGGAGTTGATAATTTTGATTTTTCAATCGATTATGTGTTTTTGCCATTTCTTGTGTATGAAGCTGAGACACAAGGAGATTTATTAGCTAGATTATATCTTTTAGTAGTAAATTGTTTGAAGAATTCAGATTTTAGCAAGATGGAAGATGTAAAACATTTATACAAGGAAGACATATTTTTGAAAACAAAAGGATTGACTTATTTGTCTTTGGGTGATGTTGACACGGCAATTTTGTATCTGGAAAAAACTATTGCCTTGAATCGTTCTCTTGAAAACCTTAAGGATTTTGCATGGTGTTTAAGGAAGTCAGGGAATATAAAACATGAATTACAAAGAGATATATATAATGAGGTATTACTCGTTGAACCTGACAATTCTAGTGTTTTATTTTATCTGTCACTTTGTACTGAGAGTATTGATGATGCTATTCAAATTGCAAAGAAGGCTATTGCAATAGATTCTGAAAATTATGCAATATTTGATTGTTTGGCTGATTTGTATTGCCAAAAGAAAGATTATGTTATTTCTATTGAAAACTATCAAAAGGCAAGAAGTATAGTATATGGTGAAAATCCATCACCAATGTCATTTGAGATTGCGAAATGTTATAAAATGCTGAATAATATTGAGCAAGCGAAAAATGAGGCCAGTAGAGCTTTGATTGAAAACCCAAACAATGAAGAGGCGAAAGCATTTCTTGCAGGACTAAATTAATGGTGGAAACGGTTTATATTTACTTCGTGATCTTCGCGACTTCGTGGTGAAATTAATATTCAGAGTATTTCACATGGAGTAAGTGGAGTGAGTGGAGAAAGAAAACAGTTGCGAGTAGCCAGTAACGAGTAAGAGTAATTCTCCACTATCTTCACTACCTCCACGGTTAAAAATCTTTCTTTGCGTTCTATGCGATTCCGCCAAAAGCGGAGGTACTCACTTTGTGGTGAAAAAATCTTAAATGAGAACCATATACTTAACAATCTGGGTATTGATCAGCTTTTTCACTTGCGGTATGTCCGCAAGTGGGATAGTGCAGACTATGTCTGCTTCTTTGACAAGTGCAAATATTGGAAGCTGGAGCGGTAGCTATGGTTATAAGCTCGATGGCAATCTGGAAACCAGAACTGAAGCTGGCTTAACTGAGCCATTTGAGTATGATTTTGATAACAATGGTACTGATGAAAGCAATATGCTTTCGGAAATTGCCGGTAATCCGGTAAGCTGGGATAAAAACGGGTGGCTTACCTCAGATGGTATGCACAATTTTGTTTATGACTATGATGGCAAAATGCAGGTTGCTACCAGCATATCAGACCCTGATATAACAGTTACTTACAATTATGATCCGATGGGTAATAGAGTTGGCAGAGTTGAAACAAATGCAAATGGTCAGATAGTTTCAGAGCTTAAATATGTTTTGGATTACAGTAGCAAAGTGCCGAAAATACTATTGGAGTTAGTAAAGAATACTGCCGGTACTTGGGTTATCACCCAGAAAAATTATTACTACGGCAGTATGCTTGTGATGTCAACTGATGGAAGTAACCAGAATCGGCGTTACTACATACATGACCGGCTTGGTAGTGTACGAGTTGTTACTAATCGGAGCATATCCGTTCTGAACAATTATACTTATACGCCTTATGGCGAGGACTTGACAAGTCAGACAACCGAAACCGTTGCAAACGATGTAAGATTTGCCGGGTATAACTTTGATTCAGAACTTGCCCAGTATTATGTCTGGGCAAGAATGTACAGCCCATATATGGCTCGTTTCAATGGTTATGACGCTGTACTTGGTGATTATCAGGAACCTCTGACTTTACATCAGTATTTATACTGCTTGAATGATCCAATTAATAACTACGACCCTGACGGCAGATTTACTCTGGCGGGCAATGTCACAACAACAGCTCAGGTCGCTCTCATGGCTGCCTCAGCCGGAATGATGGCACAGCAAATGGGTGATAGTATTATAAGTAACTTGATTAGCAGCGTTTTTGAACATCAATATAAAACGATGATTGTGTTGTACCAAACCGAAGTGTTCATGATGGGTAGTGGAGAATTATTTAAAGGTGGAAAAAAGGGGCAGAGAGATAATTACTTTGGCTATAACCAAGAACCAGAATTTGATAAGTTTAAAAAATGGATGGAAAAAATGAAAAAAGAATTATTTGGAAAACGAGGAGAGTCGTTAACAAAAGATGAAATGGATGACGCTTGGGAAACATGGAATGATTGGGGCAAGCCTGGGGTAAAATAATTATGAAAAATATAAATGTTCCAGAATTGATAGATACAATATTGCATGGTTTAGATGAAAAAGAGATCCGTAAAGCAAAAATGACCTTATGGCATTTGATGCAAGGCTGGAGTATTTGCGAATTAAAGGAATTTGTTGCTGCAAATCCAAGTAAATACATTAGCGAGTTAGCTGAATGGCACATGTGGCATCAAAATCTTGACACTGGAATAGATAATTTATTACATATTATTCAGTATGAAACAAATACGGATAAGGTTTGTGAGGCAATATATTTAATTGGTGAACTTAAATATTCTCAGGCAATTGGATATCTTACTGAGATTCTGGTTAAATCAGATAATATTGCCATTCAGGATGCGGTGGCTATTACATTGACTGAATTATCTCAAGAAAGTATTTTGCCAAGAATTATGGAACTAATCAATGAAAGACCAAATAATTGTGACTCGCTTGTGTCAGCCTTACTGAATATAGATTGTACTAATATCGCTAATTTTCTTATAGATTTATTTATAGCACAACCGAAAGCGTATTATATGAGACTATTAATTATTAGAATTATTGGTAAATTAGTTACAGATGGAAAAATCGATTCGCAATGTGACATGTTGTGTAGTAAATTATTTCTAGTCTCGTGTATAGATGAGGATGAAGTTAAAAAACAAACTGAAGAACTAATTGATACATTATCTGGAGAATGAGAATTTCTTTGACAATTGAATAGCATTACTTCGTGACCTTCCAAACTTCGTGGTGAAAAAGAATATTTAATCGCAAAGACGCAGAGACGCAAAGTTAATGCAATAATCTGCGTGAATCGGCGTTTATCTGTGGTTAAAAAAACTCTGTAGCTAACTTAATGAAAACAATATCGAACAAGACATATTGCATAGCATGGTTTATATGCCTGATCGTTTGCAGTCTGGTGCAGGCAATGCCTTATGATGGCAAGATGCAAACCGCAACGAGCTTGATTGATTCGGATATAACTGTAACTTATCAATATGATCCGATGGGCAATCGAGTTGGTCGAGTTGAAACCAATGCCAGCGGTTCAGTTGTATCTGAAAAGAAATACATATTGGATTATTCCAGCAAAGTTCCCAAGATTCTGCTGGAGATGACCAATGTTTCCGGCAACTGGCAGGTCACCCAGAAGAATTATTACTATGGTAATATGCTGGTAATGAGTACCGATGGAAGCAACCAGAATCGGCGTTACTACATCCATGACCGCTTGGGTAGCGTGCGAGTTGTTACCAACAGGAATATATCGGTACTTAATAATTATACTTACTCGCCGTTTGGCGAAGATTTAACATCGCAAACGACAGAGACGGTTACGAACAATATCCGCTTCGCTGGCTATAATTATGATTCAGAACTCGCTCAATACTATGTTTGGGCAAGGCTCTATTCTCCGTATATGGCGAGGTTCAATGGCTACGATCCTGTTCTCGGTGATTTCAAAGAGCCGCTTACATTGCATCAGTATTTGTATTGCCTTAATGACCCGATAAACCGCTTTGACCCAAGTGGTAAATTCAGTTTTGGTGATATTGGTACATCAATGTTAATTGGTGCTTCAATTAACGGAACAGTGGATTATTTGCGTGGCACCAGAGGTCAGGATTTACTATTGTCGGCTATTAAAGGGGCAATAGGCGGGGCTGTTACAGGTGGAATGGGAGCAGGTGCTTCGGCATTAGCAGGGAGGTCTGTGTCCAGCTTAGGATATTTTATGGCTGCCACAGGTGAGCACTGGGCTGCTCAAGGGGCTATGGCTGCATTGAGTACGAGCTTAATTGATTCATACTATTATGGTGATGACATTAAAACTATGTCGATCAGAGCTTCTGTTTCAATGATTGGAGGAGTAGTGGGCGGCTCTTGGGGTAATTATGGAACAGGATATGGTGCAGCCGGAGGAGTTGCAATGGCAGAAAGTGCTCAGTCATTTTATGAGTATTTCTTTAGTTTATGGGGTGGATTGCCATCTTTAACTTCTGGTGAATAATACGAGGAATAATCAATGAACTATTTAATAATGTTTACAGTTGCAATAATTATAATTTTAATTATATTTGCAATACTGATGAAGATTGGTATGTTGAAAAGCCCATACCGAATACAAGATAGCAATGATGTAGAATTGCAATTAAAAAATATGCATAGAGAAATGATTATAGCATGGAAAGATATTCGAGGTTTGTATTTTTGTAATAAAACTAATGCACTTTTGAAATTATATTTGTGTTGTCACGATGCTGAGATTGAGGTGTTGTGTCGTAATGATAAGAATCTTGTAGATACATATATTTCACAATTTCATAAGGCATATAATGAAATGGATGTGATGGAATATTCACATCCGAAATCATTACTCAATATAAAGACTTCATTTATCAAGTTTATTCAAATGTTGGGCTTTGGTATTGTAGCTTGTATTATTGTCCGAGTCTGTTATGGATATATAATGAATTCAGGAGGCAATAGTTCTGGAATAGACCTTCTTATTTCCGCAGCAATTGTTTTATCAATAATTATATACAAGAAGTATTCATTTGGTCATCCTACATATTTTTCAAAATTAATAATTACTGATGATAATATTGCTTGGAATGATGAGTTTGGCAGTTACCATACTTACAAATTATCAGATGCATGTTGTGTAATTGCCCAATACAACTGTGGCAATATTAAATTTAAGGATGGAACCGAACTTTCAGAAGTAGAAAAGACTAAAGACTGGCCCTTATTGAGAAAGAAATTACTAATAATTAGCGATAATATCAATGTCTAAAAGCAGTATCAGGAAACACTTGGTGCTTGTTGAATTTCTTTGAAAATTGAATAGCAAACTTCGTGACCTTCAATAACTTCATGGTGAAATATATCTTTGTGTTTCTTTGCGTTTCCCGATGCAATCGGAGCGTACTCGCTTTGTGGCAAAAGAATATTTCAGAAGAATTACTATTATGGTAATATGCTTGTAATGAGTACTGATGGAAGTAACCAGAATCGGCGCTACTACATTCATGATAGACTTGGCAGTGTACGAGTGGTTACTAACCGCAGTATATCGGTTCTGAATAATTATACCTATACGCCTTTCGGCGAGGATGTCGCCAGCCAGACAACGGAGACGGTTGTAAACGATGTAAGGTTTGCTGGTTACAACTTTGACAGCGAACTTGCCCAGTATTATGTCTGGGCCAGAATGTATTCACCGTACATGGCTCGTTTCAACGGCTACGACCCAGTGTTGGGCGATTTCAAGGAGCCGCTGACATTACATCAATATTTGTATTGTCAGAATGATCCGATTAATGCTATTGATAGAGATGGTCGCTTCTTAACTATGTTGGGCGACTTTGCAACTGATATGTATCAAAGAGGCAAGGAGTTTGCGGTTAAACATGAAATGAAGGAAAGGCTAACATCAAGCATAATAAAGTATGCGTCACACTGGAATGGTATGGTAGGAGGTTTTGTTAATTCGGTGACTGGTCCCGAGAATGTTAATCAAGGCGCTTTGTTTCTTTCTGGGTATGCTGGAGCTTATTTAGAAACAAGTGTTGCAATGAAAACAGGCAGTTTTTCTGCGGCTGCGGCTGCTGGAAATGTTTTAACCGATGTGTTAAATGAAGGTCTTTCTGGATACGATAGTAATTCATTGTTAAAAATTGGTGTATCAGGTGTTTTGGGAGCTATCATTGGCGGTTCTGCCGACTTAATGGAGCCTGCAACATCAATTGAGGCGTTCAAGGATGCGTGTAATCTGTTTATGGTTAATTTAGATAGAGTACTTCTAATGAATGCAACAGATAGTACAGTTGATGCTATTACTAATTAACGGAGGTTTTTTATGCGTTTATTTTTAATGATAATATTTTGGATATTAGCTCTTGTTTTAGGATGGATGAAAACAACTCCATTTAAGGGAGGTGATTATTTTTGGTATTCAATGTATGTATTGGTGGTCACCCTTGTTCTTGTTGGAAATTATGTTGCTCATAAAAAAAAGAATAACACAAATGATTTGAGCTAGGATATTAATTGTATTATTTTGGATAGCATTAGTAATTGGAGGTTGGTTAAAAATTGATGCCTTAGTCGGATTTTGGAGTACCTCAACAGGCTAACGCAGACCGCCAAGAGAAAATAATATTCACCACGAAGGCACGAAGTTCACGAAGAAGGTTAAAGATTAAAACCTTCATGTCCTTCATGAACTTCATGGTTTGAAAATCTTCTTTGTGTTCTATGCGATCTATGTGGCTAACTTAATGAAAACAATATCTAACAAGACATATTACATAGCATGGTTTATATGCTTGATAGTTTGCAGTCTGGTGCAGGCAATGCCTGCCTGGCTTACCTCAGATGGTATGCACAGCTTTGCTTATGATTATGATGGTAAAATGCAGGTTGCGACCAGCCTGATTGACCCTGATATAACTGTTACTTACAATTATGACCCGATGGGTAATAGAGTCGGCAGGGTTGAGACAAATTCTGCTGGACAGATAGTTTCAGAGAAAAAGTATATACTTGATTACAGTAGTAAGGTTCCCAAGATACTGCTGGAGATGAGCAAGGTTTCCGGCAACTGGCAAGTTACCCAAAAGAATTACTATTATGGTAATATGCTGGTTATGTCAACTGATGGTAGTAATCAGAATCGGCGTTACTATATTCATGACCGCTTGGGTAGCGTCAGAGCTGTTACTAATCGTAACATTGCTGTCCTCAACAATTATACTTATACGCCTTATGGCGAAGATATTGCCAGCCAGACAAATGAAACGGTCATTAATAATGTAAGGTATGCCGGTTACAATTACGATTCTGAATTAAGTCAGTATTATGTATGGGCGCGTATGTACTCGCCTTATATGTCTCGGTTCAATGGTTATGATCCGGTTCTTGGTGACTTCAAAGAACCACTGACACTACATCAATATCTCTATTGTTTGAACGACCCAATAAACGCTATCGATCCAGACGGTCGATTCCTTATTAATGACCTTAATGCCTCAACAGGCATCGGAGCTTCTCTGTATTCTGCCGCAGCTAATGTTGGCGGCAGAGTTTTGGCATTGGCTGGTCAGGCAGTTATGGCTTTAGAATTTAGGGGTCTTCAAGCATCTTTGTATGCAAATAGACTAATGGGTCCAATTAGGAATTTATATAACTCCATTTCAACTAGAGTTACCCCTGCGGGCTGGCAAGATATGTCAAACATTAATGGAATCAGTTATTATTCACATGCTCTTGAAAGGCTGTCTCAAAGAGGTCTTACGCCTTCTATAATTGAAAATGCTTTAATTTGGGGGCAATCATCACCAGGAAAGGAAGGTAGATTAGTAATTGTCTATGATAATGTTAGAGTAATATTTGACCCATTAACAAACACGGTTATTACTGCAATGAAAAATGGAAGCAGCTTTAAATAATGGAGATTATTATGGAACAAGAGATTTACGACCCCACATGGATTGTTGAGTTTGCTATTGCAAATAAAATAAAAATAGAAATTATTGACCTGTTAAAACAGTGTACGATTTGTTATAAAAAAACAAATGCATACATTAGTTTTGTACCTAATGACGACCAGAATATGTGCCAGCATAAAGCCTGTATTGAACTTGATCATCAGGAATATGGGCTTATTGTTTTAGATTTTGGCACAATTAAAAAAGGTTGTATTGTTAATGACGCTATCTTAGGTATTGAATTTGTTGACAAAATATAGCCATTTCACTAAATACAAATAAAGAGGTGCGTTGTGAAAAGAGTATTGCTGTCAGAAAAAGATAAAAAGCTTCTCTTTGAAATATTGCTTAAAAACAATATGCCTTATTACAAACAGCTTTATGAAAACAATTTGAATTTTAAAACTAATGAAATTAAAGAAATCATCGGAGTCCTTTCTGACGAGTTTTGCAGAAATGGATTAAAGGAAAACGATGAACCAAACTCTTTTGGTTTGGAGATAGAAAATTTAATAGATATTGTTAATAGCTGGCATTAGAATATCGTATCTTTGACAATTGAATAATATCCTATACTTCGTGACCTTCCAACCTTCGTGGTGAAAAAATGTTTAAACGCAAAGTCGCCAAGACGCAAAGGAAATGTAATATTCTGCGTGAATCGGCGTTTATCTGCGGTTAAAAAACTCTGTGGCCTCTGTGACCTCTGTGGTGAAAATTCTTTGCGCTCTATGTGGCTAACTTAATGAAAACAATATCGAACAAGACAATTTATATAGCATGGTTTATATGCTTGATAGTTTGTAGTCTGGTGCAAGCTATGCCTGTCTGGCTTACCTCTGACGGAATGCATACATTTGCTTATGATTATGATGGCAAAATGCAAACGGCGACAAGTTTGATTGACCCTGATATTACTGTAACTTATCAATACGACCCGATGGGTAATCGTGTTGGTAGAGTTGAAACAGATGCCAGCGGTCAGATTGTATCTGAAAAGAAATACATTCTCGACTATACTGGCAAGGTCCCCAAGATACTGCTGGAAATGACAAAGGTTTCTGGTAACTGGGTTGTCACCCAAAAGAATTACTACTATGGCAGTATGCTGGTTATGAGTACTGACGGTCAGAATACTAACCGCAGGTATTATATCCACGACCGTCTTGGTAGTGTGCGGGTTGTGACTAATCGCAGTATATCCGTTCTGAATAATTACACTTATACACCGTATGGTGAAGATATTGCCGGTCAGACAACAGAGACGGTTGTTAATAATGTAAGATACGCTGGTTATCAGTATGATAATGAACTGTCTCAGTATTATGTCTGGGCAAGAATGTATTCGCCGTATATGGCAAGGTTCAATGGTTATGATCCTGTATTGGGTGATTATCAGGAGCCGCTGACTTTACATCAATATCTGTATTGTCTGAATGATCCTATTAATATGTATGACCCGGATGGAAGATTTGCTATGATGGACAATGTAACCGCTATGGGGCGATACGCTCAAATGGCCTCAAATGCTCAGGATATTGGCTCATCGGTGATGGATTATGCCAGAATGGTTACCAGTGGCGCATCATTTAGTAGCATTATGGTTAGTATGGCTATTGATGTTGGTATGGAGGTTGGCGGAGGTAAAGTCTTTGATGCCCTGTCAGGTATGGGTTCAAAAGTTATGAAGCGGTATATGGGCGGCAGACATGGTGATATGATATTGCCTAAAGGCGATGGACTCGATTCGCACCATATGCCAGCAAAATCAACTTATGATATGGATTACAACGATATGCCTGCGATACAGATGGATCCAAGTGATCATCGCAAGACTTCAAGTCATGCTCACATGATGGGTAATAGAGAGTATCGAGATGTTCTTGAAAATATGATAAACAACGGTCAAATGCGTGATGCTATGGCAATCGAATTAAGAGACATAAGGCGTGTAGCCAGCGAAGTAGGCGACCCAAGAAAGTACAATCAGGCCATGAGAGAAATGCTAGATTATGCGTATGGCATAGGTTTATTAGATAAATGAAAGGGAATATATGAAATTTATAGTTGAACCGTATGTTGGAGTTAATTACCTAAATTTTGGTATGACTCAGGAAGAAGTAATTCGTAGAATGGGAAAGCCCTCTGCGGAAACAAAAAATTATTTTGGGGATACCTCTTTCTTGTATTTTGATATCAATATTGGTTTCTCTAAAACAAATAATTTACTGTCACACTTTGGTTTTGGTGAAAATATAAACATTAAGGTTGATGATGTCAATATTTTTACTGACAATGAGGCATTAAAGAAAATTATGCTTTTGGATGGCGAGCCTTACAAATATAAGGGGGATATATACCTGTTTAGATACGGAGTATGCTTGTCAGAATTTTTAAACAATAATGAAGATTATGAAAAAAGTCTTGTAGTTTTCATGAAAGGTAAAAATCTTGATGTAAAAGAAAAAGGAGAATTGATTAAATTGTAACCATAAACAATACTTTAACCGATGGGTAACAGAAGTATGTAACTTCGTGACCTGTTCCTTACGATAAACTTGACGGCCTGATATTTTGGAATTGCTAAATATGAATATAACAATTGTCAAAGGTAATCTTCTTGATCAGCCTGTAGAGGTTATTGTCAATCCATGGAATAGAAATATTATTCCATGGTGGTTGTTATTGCCTCAGGGTGTTTCAGGTGCCATAAAAAAGCGAGGTGGCTTGCAACCATTTAAGGAACTTGCTAAACTTGGCCCAATACCACTTGGTAAAGCTGTATTGACAAGTGCTGGTAATCTGCCTTATAAGGGCATTATTCATGTTGCCGGTATTAATGTATTTTGGAGAGCTTCAGAAGAATCTATTCGCAATTCGATTGAAAGTGCTATTGATATTATTAATAAGCACAAATTTAAATCGGTGGCAATTCCTCTGGTAGGAGCTGGCTCTGGTTCTTTTAATAAAGAAAAGTCTTTAGCTATTATAATTGATGAATTGAATAAAATGTTTACAGAAGCTCAAGTTGTAATTGTTGAATATGTCAAAAAGTAAAGAAATGAGGTATAAATGTTTAAAAGTTGTATTTCGTTGATAATATTGTGTTTGTCGAGTTCTAGTTTTGCCAGTTCCATGGAAGCTTGGTTTTGTAATGTCAGTTGGGACTATGCAGTAGTTAATCTGGAGACGCAGGCAAAGACATTTGGCGATCTATATCCAAAGGATCGATTTTATGACCCTTGGGGAGATTATTTTGATGGCAAATTGTCTAAATCTATAACTCTTGATTCGGCAGGTGTACCCTATTTTATCAATACAAAAAACAGTTCGATTTGTCGGCTTGATACTGCTACAGAAATAAATTATCCAGTAGTTGATATAGCTGGTGTTAAAACTATCGAAGTTTCTGGAAGTAGTATATATGCAATGACAGGTTCGTCGCTATATCGATATAATTCCGGTATAGTAAGTAAACTGTGTGATATAGGCAGTTTTTACGATATAGCTGTCAGTCCATCAGGAAGAATTATCGGCGTAAAGTCTGCCGGGGCAACAACCGGAGGGACGAGTACCCCAATTCCGGATGGCATAACAAATCCTTCTATACCAGGTGACTGGGATTGGTTGCAGCCCGGCACTGGTGGCGGTAGTGCAACGACAGGCACGACATACGGACTGTATGAAATAGACCCATTAACCGGCTATGCGACCTGCTTAATTAATGATCCATATATATTATCCAGCGGCAGTAGCTCAGTAACCGCTTATGTTGATGGTCAGGCCGTAGGTTTAGCGGAAGTAGGAATTTCTAACATCTGTTTTGCCAATGATGGCAGTTTTTGGATGACTGCTAATGGCTATGTGTATCAGGTAGATTTGGATAATGTTCTGACCGCCACGAGTTCAAGTGGCGCACCGGTCATACCCGGTGGCGGGTTTGGTGGGTTTGGTGGTATAGTATGGCCGCCCATTCAGTCAGTTATCACTTTTAATTACCTGAGTGTAACTGAATTTACGGCAGTTCCGGCAAATTATGGTTATGGAGATGCTTCACAATCATTTGATGTTTTTATTACTCCAGAACCGGTTTCGGCAGTATTACTGATAGCTGGTGGTTTTGCTTTAAGTCGTCGCAAAAACACACTTCAATGAGAATCATATCTCTGGCATTCTATTTAATGCTTGTCTTTTTCACTTGCGGTATGTCCGCAAGTAGAGTAGTCCAGATTATGTTTGGTGGTCTGTCTGATGGTACGATAAGTGGTAATGTTGCGGATAATAAGTATCTGGTGCAGCAGAAGACTCTGCTGGACTTTGTTAATGACCCGGTTAATGGCGATTATGCTGTAACTTCTTATACCTACCTGGCTGATGGTCGTCCGGAGAAGATAACCGACCCGGCGGGAGTAATTCAGGAGATAGTATATGACAAGTATGATTATCCTGTTAAGTATTATCAATATCGTACCGGCTCTGCTGCTAATGAAAATCTGGTAAGAAATTGTCTGAATAATGCTTTGGGGCAGGTTCTACTGGAGATCGATGCTCAGGGCAGGCGGACGGAGAATTATTATGATGGTCATGGGCGGAGATATGCCCAGACCGTATGTGAGGAGCTGGAATTATTAACGCAGGACCTCTATGATCCTAACAGCAGTAATAATTTGCCGGGCTATATAGCACCGCTTCCGGAAGCATTATATTTAACCGGCTATGATAATTGTGACCGGGTAACCTGTCAGTTGCTGCCGGATTATAATAATGATGGACTGTGGGGACATCATTATCAGGGATACAATCGTGCCGGTCAGGTGGTCGAGAAGATATATTTTGAGGAATACGGTCAATATGTAGAAAATTTTGGCTGGGTGTATTACATACCCCGCTGGAAAGAGGAATATGAATATGATTATGCCGGTCGTCAGGAAAGACATTATCGGGGTGAGGTTCACTGGTATTACTGGACATTAATGTCTAATTATGAGGATATATCATATTATGACAATTTTGGCCGTCTGACATATCAGGCTCAGAGCACATATAATTACTCTGGCGGTCCGGCGGTGGAACTGGCTCAGGGTATATCGTATAAATACGATGATGCCGGAAATAAGATATATCAGTGGCTTTACAGTCGTAAGGAAGGTTCGCCAGAAAATGCTACGGCGTGGAGTTATGATATATTTGGCAGGCAGATAAGTCAGACGCTTGACCCAACCGGCCCGGCAGACCCTAATAACCCGAACTATTTGAACCTGACTTCATATTATAGTTACGACAATTGCGATAATCTGATAAAGGTAACCGATGCAAAGGGTTATATTACAGAAACCGGGTTCGATAATGCTAATCGTAAGGTTGAGGATTATTTTGCCCATGTCGCAAATGAAAGCCGGGTATTAAGCAGTAAGACGGAATATTATGCTGACAATAAGGTAAAGCGGGTAACGGATTTTGACCGCAACGGCACGACTATATTAAAGGATATAGAGTATGCTTATGACAGTCGGGGCAGATTAACCGATGTATTTGAGGATATTGACGGTGTAGAAGTTGCCCAGACGAGTATATATTATAATGATTATTTTGACCCGAATGTACCAACGGTTTATCAGCCGGAATTTTCCACTCAGCCGTTCTTTACGGTGCGAATAGATGATGGTGAGGGCAAAACTAGCTGGCGCAAGCTGGATATACTTGGCAATCTGACAGAGATACTGTATCCATCTGGTTTGCGTCAGAAGATGGGATATTACTGGGATGGTAAGCTGGCAAGTAGGACATATTTCAATCTTGATGGCAGTGAAAGTGAGATACTATATAAATATCACAGTTTAGGCTGGCTCATAGAAAAGGAATATCCTGATGGCAGCTATGTCAAATACGACCTTGACTCGTTTGGCCGGGTATTTGCCTGTCAGAAATTTGATAGCGGCGATAATGGACAGGGCGAATATTCATTTAATTATGATGTTTTCGATAAGATCGTGGGCGTGCGATATCCAGACAATGCCGTATATGGTAACAGTCGGCGGGGCGATGGTCAGATCGATTATTCGCGGATAACTTACGATGAGGTCAATGACCCCAATGGTGTTTATCGTACTTATGCAGATTTCGACTGGGCCGGTCGGCAGACTACCGGCTTTAACTTCCCTGATAGTAGCGGCTGGTATGCCTGGCTGAAATATGATGGAAATGGCAATCTCCAGCAGCTTGACTATATGAACGGTTTTGGCTTCAATGGCGAAACAGCTACTACTTACGGCTATAATAAGGATAATCAGCTTAACAGTATTACCGGCGATTATTATAATCTGTCGGGAGTTACTCTGGACGGTTTGGGCCGGTTAAAGGCAGGAACAGAGACGATTACCCCAGTTTCCGGGACGGATATTGTCAACTTGCTGGCTTTCGGGTATGATAGACGAGGCTCATTGACAAGTGCAAATATTGGAAGTTGGAGCGGTAGTTACGGCTATAAGCTCGATGGTAATATCGAAAATCGGACTGAGGCAGGTTTGTCGGAAGATTTCGGCTACGATTTCGACGGCAACGGCACCGACGAAAGCAATATGCTTTCGGAGATTGCCGGGAATCCGGTAAGCTGGGATAAAAACGGGTGGCTTACCTCAGATGGTATGCACAATTTTGTTTATGACTATGATGGCAAAATGCAGGTTGCGACCAGTTTGATTGATTCGGATATAACTGTAACTTATCAATATGACCCAATGGGTAATAGAGTTGGTCGAGTTGAGACAAATTCTGCTGGACAGATAGTTTCAGAGAAAAAGTATATACTTGATTACAGTAGTAAGGTTCCCAATATTCTGCTGGAAATGCAGAAAGTATCTGGGAACTGGCAGATTAGCCAGAAGAATTATTACTATGGTAATATGCTGGTTATGTCAACGGATGGAAGTAACCAGAATCGGCGTTACTATATTCATGACCGTCTCGGTAGTGTGCGAGTTGTTACAAATCGCAATATCTCAGTACTGAATAATTATACATATTCGCCTTTTGGCGAAGACCTGCAAAGCCAAACAGTCGAAACCGTTGTTAATAATGTGAGATATGCCGGTTATCAGTATGATAATGAATTATCTCAGTATTATGTCTGGGCTAGAATGTATTCGCCGTATATGGCGAGGTTCAATGGCTACGATCCTGTGCTGGGTGATTTCAAAGAACCGTTGACATTACATCAGTATTTATATTGTGCCAACGATCCGGTTAATCATATTGATATTGATGGAAGAGAGTTTAATATAGCGTCTTTTTCAGTATCTACTGGAATTAGCACGGGCATAGGTGGTATTTCAGGCGGTGTTATGTGGCACAAAACTGGTGATGTAAGGTACTTACTTGCAGGACTTGCTAGTGGAGCAGTATCTGGTCTGATTGGAGGAGGTGCTGCGGCAATATCGGAAGCTCATTGGCTTGTTTATTATGCCGGTTCAGCAGGAGGTGGCATAATTGGATCTGCCACAGGAAGAGCTATAACAGGTGATTGGCAAGGTTTTGGCGTGGATGCCGCTATTACCGCTACACTAGGCGGAGCTTTTGGTGTGTTAGGAACATTGGCTCCAACTGATGATGTTGGATTGTATATGGGGTTATTAATGGGTGATATGGACATAATTCGTACATGGTAGATGGAGTTTAATATGAATAGTAAAAGATTGCATTTGTTTGTTTATTTAGTTTTTCCTTTAGTATTTCTTGCTATGTATTGTTATTTGATGAAACCAGAAGTTCTAGGTGATATTGAGACTATTTGGCGAACAGCAGGAATAGTTGTCGGTTTTATGTCGGCAGGTATTTTGTATTACTGGTGTCACCAAAACTTTTGGATTATTGCATTGTTGGGAATTGTGACAACATTCTCTTCAATAGATTTGCTTTCATCTAAATATATGTTTAATCATACATTTTATTTGATAATTTTTATTGCGGTATGGTTGGCAGTTATTACTGCTATACATTTGACAGTGATTAAGCGTAAACCCTGTTTCAAAGGTGAAAAATTGCCATTACTTAACATTGTTTCAGGAATTGTTTTAATAAGTTGTGTAATATATGGATGTATCATATTGATCGAAAAGTTTGGCAATATTAACTTTGGTGTTTCTAATAGGTATTTTTCGTACTTTTTTACATTGTATTGTTTTTTGTCATATTGCTATCTTATTTTAGATGTTTCAAAGCGAATGTCGTCTTCAGAAAGTAAAATACAGGTTAAAGATATTAAACTGATTGTTTTATGTTTTATTGTTATATTGAGCACTCCAATTTATTTTATTTGGGGGGAAGTGTTTGAATTTTTGTTTTTTACCAGCAATAAAATAGTACTTCAAGCAATAGCCTTATTGTTACCTTTGTTACTTGGCTGGTATGTGTGTAAAGAAAACAATATTCAGCATAATAAAGAGAACACTGCCAAGTGAGATATTGGATTATATTATTGATTGCTATTTGTATTTTCACTTGCGGTATGCCCGCAAGTGGGATAGTGCAGACTATGTCTGCTTCTTTGACAAGTGCAAGTATTGGAAGCTGGAGCGGTAGTTACGGCTATAAGCTCGATGGTAATATCGAAAATCGGACTGAGGCAGGTTTGTCGGAAGATTTCGGCTACGATTTCGACGGCAACGGCACCGACGAAAGCAATATGCTTTCGGAGATTGCCGGGAATCCGGTAAGCTGGGATAAAAACGGGTGGCTTACCTCAGAGGGTATGCACAATTTTGTTTATGACTATGATGGCAAAATGCAGGTTGCGACCAGTTTGATTGATTCGGATATAACTGTAACTTATCAATATGACCCAATGGGTAATAGAGTTGGTCGAGTTGAGACAAATTCTGCTGGACAGATAGTTTCAGAGAAAAAGTATATACTTGATTACAGTAGTAAGGTTCCCAATATTCTGCTGGAAATGCAGAAAGTATCTGGGAACTGGCAGATTAGCCAGAAGAATTATTACTATGGTAATATGCTGGTTATGTCAACGGATGGAAGTAACCAGAATCGGCGTTACTATATCCATGACCGCTTGGGTAGTGTGCGGGTTGTTACTAATCGGAACATTGCTGTCCTCAATAATCATACTTATACGCCTTACGGTGAAGATATTGCCGGTCAGACAACAGAGACGGTTGTTAATAATGTAAGATACGCCGGGTATAACTTCGACCGTGAACTTGGACAATATTATGTCTGGGCTAGAATGTACTCGCCATATATGGCAAGGTTCAATGGATATGATCCGGTTTTGGGTGATTTCAAAGAACCGTTGACATTACACCAATATCTTTACTGTCTGAATGACCCGGTTAATATGTATGATCCAGATGGCAGATTCAGTATGGCGGGCAATGTCACGACAACAGCTCAGGTTGCCCTTATGGCAGCTTCAGCCGGTATGATGGCACAGAGCATGGGTGATGGGCTTAGAGGCAGTCTGATATCAAGTATTATGAAACATCAGATTAATCTGATAGTTACTGTTGCCGCGGTTCAGACTGATATAGTATTTGGTTCAAATATAAAAGATCAAAAAGCAAAAAAGAAGTCTATACACGATCTCTATAAAAATCTTAGTGGGGAGCCACTAGATATGGATAAAATGCTTGAACCAAAACCACCAAAATGGGGTGAATCTGGATTTTGGGCATATTTGTTTTATCGTATGGTTGAATTAGCTAGCGAAAATATGGATTTCATAAATGGTATAAATTCTAAAAAATAAAATTGACATTTCAAGGTTTATTACAAAGAAGCAGGCATATTATGAGCTATGAAACAATTAAAAATACAAAAGATGATTTTGGAAAGTATCTTTTATGTAAGAAGGTCTATGAATCAGGTGAAAAATCACACTATATCTATTGCGTTTTAGGAAAAATATTATTTAATTGGAAACGGTATGAAGATGCAATTGAGATTATTAATACGGGCTTAAAGTATTTTTGGAATTCTTATTATCTTCGAAAGCTTAAAGGTGACATACTTTGGGATAAATGCCTTTATGCCCAATCAATTCGACAGTATAGGATAAGTCTAATTTTATGTAATTCAAAGTGTGATGACATTGCTGAGATTAAGTCAAGTATGGCTTTAAATTACTTTTCACTTGGAAAAGTAAATAAGGCAAAAAGAATAGTTTCAAAGTTGTTAAAGCAGTTCCCGGAATGCCTTAAAGCCCAAAGGCTTTCAAATGAATTGTTTGGTATAGAATTTCAAGGTAGTGACTATTTTGATTTCAGCGTAAACAAGCAAATTCTACCATTTTTGCATTATGAGTCTGAATATCTAGGTAATAAGAATGCCAAGCTTTATTTATTAGTTATTGATTGTCTTAAAAAATTAAATGTTGAGATGTTAGAGAAAGTGAAAGATGAGTACGATGAAGACTTTTACCTTCGAGTGCTTGGGCGAACATGTTTTGAGTTGTCAGAATATGACAGAGCGATAGGGTTGCTTAGGAAATCTGTAATGTTAAATGATTCATTAGACAATATGCTTTCACTCGCATATTGTCTAGGATTTTCGGATGCAAATAATGAATGTGATGAATCAGAAAGAATATACGATAAGATTTTATTGAAATGTCCTGATCACGAGGATGCTTTGCAGGAAATAATCCTTATTTCTGAAGATATGAATAAGGTAGATGAGGCAATTAAAAAGCTGTTGGTATTAAATCCAAAAAACTATTTTACACAGATAAATGCTGGTGATGCTTATTTTAAATGTATGCAGTTTTGTAAAGCCATTGAATATTATGATAAAGCACGAGATTTGTGCTTCTGTGACAACCCTTCCCAAATATCATTATATATTGCTAACTGTTATAAAATGCTGAATAATATTGAGCAAGCGAAAATTGAAGCCGAACGAGCTTTGATTGAAAACCCGAAAAATGAAGAGGCGAAAGCATTTATTGAGGGCCTATAAATCTTTTGTATGTTCATTGACAATTGAATAGTGGTTTGAGGGCGAAAGAGTAGTCCAGACAGTGTCTGGTGGCGCAAGACTGATATACTTGGCAATCTGACAGAGATACTGTATCCATCTGGTTTGCGTCAGAAGATGGGATATTACTGGGATGGTAAGCTGGCAAGTAGGACATATTTCAATCTTGATGGCAGTGAAAGTGAGATACTATATAAATATCACAGTTTAGGCTGGCTCATAGAAAAGGAATATCCTGATGGCAGCTATGTCAAATACGACCTTGACTCGTTTGGCCGGGTATTTGCCTGTCAGAAATTTGATAGCGGCGATAATGGACAGGGCGAATATTCATTTAATTATGATGTTTTCGATAAGATCGTGGGCGTGCGATATCCAGATGGTGCTGTTTATGGCAATAGTAGGCGGGGCGATGGTCAGATCGATTATTCGCGGATAACTTACGATGAGGTCAATGACCCCAATGGTGTTTATCGTACTTTTGCAGATTTCGACTGGGCCGGTCGGCAGACTACCGGCTTTAACTTCCCTGATAGTAGCGGCTGGTATGCCTGGCTGAAATATGATGGAAATGGCAATCTCCAGCAGCTTGACTATATGAACGGCTTTGGCTTCAATGGCGAAACAGCTACTACTTACGGCTATAATAAGGATAATCAGCTTAACAGTATTACCGGCGATTATTATAATCTGTCGGGAGTTACTCTGGACGGTTTGGGCCGGTTAAAGGCAGGAACAGAGACGATTACCCCAGTTTCCGGGACGGATATTGTCAACTTGCTGGCTTTCGGGTATGATAGACGAGGCTCATTGACAAGTGCAAATATTGGAAGTTGGAGCGGTAGTTACGGCTATAAGCTCGATGGTAATCTGGAAACCAGAACGGAAGCTGGTTTAACTGAGCCATTTGAGTATGATTTTGATAACAATGGTACTGATGAAAGCAATATGCTTTCAGAGATTGCCGGGAATCCGGTAAGCTGGGATAAAAACGGTTGGCTGACTTCAGATGGAATGCATACATTTGCTTACGATTATGATGGCAAGATGCAAACGGCAACGAGTCTGGTTGACTCTGATATGACAGTTACCTATAACTATGACCCAATGGGTAATAGAGTTGGCAGGGTTGAGACAGACGCTAATGGGAATGTCGCTAGCGAGAAAAAGTACATTCTTGATTACAGTAGCAAAGTTCCCAAGATTCTGCTGGAGATGACCAATGTTTCCGGCAACTGGCAGGTCACCCAGAAGAATTATTACTATGGTAATATGCTGGTAATGTCAACGGATGGAAGTAATGCCAATCGCAGGTATTATATCCATGACCGGCTGGGTAGTGTTCGGGTAGTTACTAACCGCAATATCTCAGTACTGAATAATTATACCTTCTCTCCGTTTGGAGAGGATTTACCTGCTCAGGTAACAGAGACAGTAAATAACGATGTTCGCTTTGCGGGCTACAATTATGATTCAGAACTTGCCCAGTATTATGTTTGGGCGAGGTTGTATTCTCCATATATGGCAAGGTTCAATGGTTATGATCCTGTTCTGGGTGATTTCAAAGAACCGCTAACGCTGCATCAGTATTTATATTGCTGGAATGATCCGATAAATGCTATAGACCCAGATGGTAGATTCCTTATTAATGACCTTAACGCTTCAGCCGGTATTGGCGCATCTTTATATTCTGGTGCAGCTAATGTTGGTGGCGGCGTGATGGCAATGGCTCAAAGGGTTTGGCTTGCTGCGTATGTAAGGGCGGGTACAATGACTGTAGCTATTGCACAAGCAGAATATGGAATGAATAATACCACTGTTTCGAGATGGGGAAGGGATGGCTTGCAAAATGGTGATTGGGTAATTAAAGGAGGTAATAATCTAATAAATTATATACTCACTATGAAATGGATACCCGGAAGCGGTTTTGCACCATATAGTTCTGGTAAAACATATCCTGTTGACCCATCAAGCTTGGAAAAAGTTGAAGGCTTTTTGGGTTTTCTGCATACCGCAATGAAGCACTATAAATATTATGAATAACATTGTTTATAATTGAAATTTAAAAGAACTACTAATATAGAAAAATAAGAATGCAGCATATAGGAATTATATTATTGTTACTAAGTGCTTATGTTATTGTAGGCAACTGGGTATTTGTTTATTTGTCATATAGGCGAAAAAAATACCATTCGCCAATCCCATTGTTTGGTGCTGTATTTTTTGGACTTGGCATTTGTGCAATTGGATTAAAACAATATTGGTGGCTAGGAGTTGCTATTGATTACGGTACTTTTATTTTAATATACTCATTACCTACTTTGTTTAATGAATATTACAAGACATCTAAGCATAATCTTGTCAGACGGTTTTACGCCGATAAAAACAATAATAGATATGAACTATCTTTGTATAAAAGAGGAATATTTATTGTTGATCTTTTGTTGGTGTACGATTCTTTAGCCAGTAATCCTCTTCCTTCCCGTATGTCGCTGGAGGGAAAATGGGCTGAAAAAGAAGGGGTTTTTATATTTGGCAATTATGATGGTTCGAGAGAGTTTGAGATGAGACAATGTGGTGATAAATTTATTGTAACTGAAAGTAATTATCCTCAGGAAAAACCGGTTCCTTACGATAATCTTGACGGTCTTATTTTTTGGAATTGTAATATATGAGTATAACAATTATCAAAGGTAATCTTCTTGACCAGCCAGTGGAGGTGATTGTCAATCCATGGAATAGAAATATTATTCCATGGTGGTTATTGTTGCCTCAGGGCGTTTCCGGTGCAATAAAAAAGCGTGCTGGTTTGAACCCATTTAAGGAACTTGCCAAGCTAGGTCCAATACCGCTTGGCAAAGCTGTATTGACAAGCGCGGGCAATTTACCTTACAAGGGTGTTATTCATGTTGCAGGTATTAATATGTTTTGGAGAGCTTCAGAAACTTCTATTCGTAATTCGGTTAAAAGTGCTCTTGATATAGTAAATATGCATAAATTCAAATCAGTGGCATTTCCTATAATCGGGGCTGGTTCCGGTTCTTTTAAAAAAGATAAAGCATTAGCATTCATTCAAGATGAATTGAATAAACATTCGACAGAAGCCCAAGTGATAATTGTTGAATTTGACAAAAGGTAATAATCTTGGATGGTTTAAAACTTAAATTGTTCATAGAATATATATAGGAGAACCCATACCTTGATAATAGATGATTTTGACACAATGAATGTCATTTTGATTATATTTATATTGCTAGGCGTTCTTTTTGATATGATGAAGTTTTTTCATAGATTAATAAAGGTTTCGCTTGCGGTATGCCCGCAAGTGGGATAGTCCAGACTGTGTCTGGTCTGGCCGGTACGATGAGCAGGTAGGCTATGACAAAGAGGGCAGGCAGTATGCCTTGCAGCCAGCGGGGCAGGTTAAAGAGCTTGAGTGCTAGCCATAAGAAGCCGGTGATAGTAGCGACATGCAGGCCGGAGAGGCTGAGATAGTGCATAGTTCCGCTGGTGAGGAATAGTTCTCTGGTAGCCGGTGAGATGCCCTGATAGCTGCCCAGAAGCAGGGCGGCGAGAACTGGATCGGATTGGCTGTTATTGTCGGGCTTGTGGTTATCAGGTTCGAGAAAGACATTGAGCAGTTTCTGTCGAATATGGGCAAGTGTGAAATGGAAGGGATGATGGTTGGGCTTGGAGATGATCTGTGCCAGGCCCGGCTGTTCAATGGTCATGGCGGTGATGACCCGGTCTCGTCTGAGTCTGGTATTGGTCATGGAATCGGCTTTAGTTCTGGGATAGGTTAGGCCGGTGAGTGAGAGCGACTGTCCGGTCTGGAATGTGGTTGGGAATTTGGCATATACCCTGACAATGCCGGTGGCGGGGGCCGGGGCAGAGTTGGCGATGATGTTTTTGACTTTGAAGTCGAAGCTGAACGAATCGGAGCTGCCAAAGTCGAACTGTTCATACGGTATATTAAGTAGCTCGAGCGTCTCGCTTAAGATTGATAATGCTGGCAGCCAAAGAAGCTAAACAAGATTGACCTCAAACATAAAAGTAACCGTGAACCAGATTGTGGATTTTGAATGAATAATCACAAGTCCACCCCTCCTCAGGCAGACTTTCAGCTGAGGCGGATTTCGGATTACCTCAACCGATTGCGCTGCTTTTTTTGTGAACGGTTACTAATTGTTTAAGGCTTAGCATTTATTTTAATACTCAGTATGCCGTTGCTGTTTTGCAGTGGTACACTAATATCCATTATGCCGCTGGCTATTGTTCGCGTTTTGATCTCAGCTCCATTCCAGCGTACGGCATAGCTATATGCCGGGTTCATACATACTACCATACTGCAATGTCCAGAGCTGATGTCCGGACAATAGAGTTTTATCTCAGCATCAAGAGAGCTATTATCTTGTGCGAAGTTTTCACTGACGATCCAGGCATTTAATCCGGTTGTCAATGTGCCCGGCCTGAAGTATGCTGCATACCATTTCAGTACAGGGCTGGACAATGCTCCGAACTGATGCCAGCCTGCACCTCGCCCAGTCTCAATAATAAAGTGTTCGTTGCAATTATAAGTGGCACCGACTTCCGTTTGCCATAGTTCCAGGGCGCGTCTGGCAACTTCCCAGGCAAACTCACCTTCGCCCAGGTCGAGAAGAGCTTTCCAGAAGAACCACTGATGCGGCATCCAGACAGTTCCGTTCCAATAGCCATCGTTACGATAGTATGGGGCAGACTGATCAACTGCGCTCAGGCCGATACTGCTCCAGATATGGCTGGGTGACTTGAGCTTTTCAAGCATGCTTTTGGTCTGTTCTTTTGTACCTGCGCCTGCTACCAGCGGGTATAGACCGTCGAGTCCCATGTTATAATTAATCCCATCATTATCTCTTAATATGCCCACAGGGTCTTTTTTGTCGTTATGTACAACATATCCAAAATAGCCCGAATCCTGATCCCAGGAAAACTTTTGCAGGCTCTGGGTCAGTCTGGTGATATCCTGCTGATATATAGTAATGTCCTGGGTTTCGCCCAGTGCCTCGGCTGCCATGCTCATTATCCGGGCAATAGCAATTGCATGAGCAGAATTAACAACCGGTGATACCTTAGCTCCCATTTTTTTATTGTGGGTATGTTTCTGAGCCGGGTAATCGTCCCAGCCGCCTGAGTTATAGAAGTAATCAAAACTGCTCAATAGGCCGGAATTGAATTTGTCCATAGTTGAGCTGCCCAGCCGACCAATGAAAAACTCGTAGTATTGCCTTAATCTGGGGTAGTAAAAAGCCAGATATTCCTGCGATTGCGTGCGATTCCATATTTCCAGAAATAAATAATGCTGGACCGGCACCATACTGCCATGGTGTATAAATGCAGATTGAGAGCCGGGTTTGGTGACATAAGCATTAAGACATTCCAATGCCTGACGAATGTCGAGTTCGGCTACTCCCAGTCCGATAAACCCTGAGTCCCAGGTATAGAGGCAGTCCCACCATCTACCGGGAGCATAATGTTTGATATAGCTCTTCTGAGTATATACGGGATAAACCACATTGGTTAATATTGTTGCCGCCATTCGCTGTTGGCTGAAAAGCATTTTATCTCCAGTGGGTACAGGCTTCAGGTCCGGCAATTTTTTACGACCGTTATCATAGATTGATTGACATGTCTGTTCTGACATATCTGCATCAGTTATTCTCTGTTGAACTTCTGGCAGTGTGCCAGTGACAACCATGGCATAGACTACTTTATTGCTCTGGGGGGCAACTGTAAGAGGACGAAGAAAGACATTGGTGAAATGACCAAGTCCTTCGCTGTCAAATCTGTTATTTACATGGTTATGTACTTTAGCAGGGAAGATGAGGTCGAGTTCTTTACCGAAAAATTGCCTTATCTGGTACTGTTTTTCTTGCCAGGTTATACCGTAATAAGCCTCGCTATCTTTGTACTTGAGTATTATACTGTTGGCTTCAGGCCCTTTGATTATTTCTGGCTGATAGTCCCACTGTCTGGTTTTAAATGAAACCTGTCTGGCATTTTCCTGTGGTACAATGGTAAAGCCATCCAGGTCAATACCTTTGCCGCCTTGTGCGGTTATGGTTAGCTGATGTACGCCCTTTGTTATTTTTCCCAGAGCTATTGTTTTAGCTTCAAGGTTGCCGTTGCCTTTAAACTTTTGTGTCAGGTCAGTGATGCCGCCTAATTTCAATGTTGTTTCGTTGTCTTTTCCCATGCGATAGCGTATGAGCAGGCAGGCATCTGTTATGTCATTTTCAGTTTTGAACTGATATGTAACGCTGTCGCCTGCTGTTGAGCCAAAGCCTCGTCCTAACCCGGAGCCATTTACCAATTCGCTGGCTCTTATCTCGCCGCGCATTTTACCATCATAAACCAGGTCATCCGCCGGCTGTTTTTTTGTAAAATTCACATTTACATAGTCCAGAGCGTCAGTCCATATAACCCCTTGTGGTAAAATTGCTTCTGCCGGATATATTGGCTCGTTGGCGGCATATTCTCTTATTGGAGGAAAATTCATATTGGCCATGAAATGCAATACCAGGCTTTGGGGCAGGTCGGTGTTATTTATCAGTTCAGCTCGTATCAGGCGTGACTTAGGGTCTATAGTAGAGTACGAGATATCAGCATAAACCTTGTCTTTCCATTCCAACTCATGTCTGAAACTGAAATAGGACAGGTCAGGAGTTGCTTCCCAGGGGTGAAAGTCAGATTCAAACATAACATTGGGAAGTGTCGTCTTACCGCGATATTTACCCGGGAATACACTCAGGTCAAAACGCAGGCCATCTTTTTCTGAGGTAATATGAGATATGCCAATATATCTTTTGGTATATGGCCCCCAGTCTGGTAAGGTCATATTGTGCTGGTCGGCTATCTGGTTGATCCATGAGGGGTTAAGTGTGTTATTTTGGCCCTGAGTTACTGTAGAGCATATATTTATCATTAGCAGGCAGCTTATTGCCAGCTTTATCTTTGCCATAGTATGCATAATTTGTATTCCTCAGATAGTCTCGGGTTTGTGTAGGCAGATACTGTATTATCGTCCTTGTCTTTGCAATGTACTACACTTGCCTGAAATTTTCATCTAAAATTTTAAACTTCCGTTAGTCCTATAATTATCCATGTCTGCTCAAGCTCTCATCTATCTGGCGGTTGTCTGATTTTTCTGAGCATGACAATGTCTGATAACAATTTTTAGTTATTCGGAACAGGACTTGGATTATTGCATTGTTGCATTATAGTGACAAGGTTGTTCGCCTGGTATTTGTATTTATTGTGGTTATAACGCTTTGCTAAAGAAAGAGTTAAGCTAGTAGTTGTACGAAGTTGTATTTTTTTTAAAAATTATTGTAAAAAAAACATGAGTTAGTTAATTGCTCATATAGAAGAAAGAGGAATTTCTGTATCGATACAGGACGAGATAGGAGAAGTATGGAAAGTAGCAAAGCAGGATCAGGATATTTATATTTGCTGATCAGCAATTGTAACACGCTGTGTTTGGTTGCGTCTTGGGCAGTTCGTCTCATGCGTAAGGCAGTGTGCATGCGTAATATTTGTTTAGCCAGAGATGTCATGGGTTTTGTTATCGAATTAAGTAAGTTTAAGAGCAGGGCGGTTTTGTTTCTGCTGCCTGTATTTCAGAGGGTATAAAAATTGTTAACTCTGTTTATTCTATAAAACAGGGGCATTGTAATATTTAACTTAGAAGGAAGGTTTGAAATGAAGAGAATCAGTATGTTTTTCTCAACGCTTATGTTGTTAGGAGCTGCCAGTTCAGTGCTGGCGGTGCCAGTTACTAATGGTCTGGTAATAAAGCTGGACGCTGACGCCATAAGTTTGTCATCAGTTAATACTGATGGTACAATCGGTACCTGGGTTGACAGTTCTGGTCTGAATAATCATGCTACGCAGACAACATCAGTTAACATGCCTGTCTATGTGCCGAATAATCCCAACTTTAAGGGTCATTCATCAGTCAAGTTCGATGGTGCTACCGATTGGATGAGCCTGAATGGAAGTGGGATCAATGTTGGCTCATGTACAATGTTCGCAGTTGCAAAGTTTGATCGTACTACTGGTGAGCAGTATATTGTTTCTGGTCAGAGTGCAACAGGCACAGACCGTCTTCGTTTTGCCACTAATTCTAATTCCTTCGCCTGGCGTATCGGAACTTCTGGTGAGTTCAGATATACACCCAATACTAATGGTAATGTATTTGGTGTATGTTCAGGTACTGCTGGTGTTGCTAATGATGTTAAATATTACCTTAACGGTGTAAATGTTGGCACCGGTTCAAACACTTCTGTCGATTCACCTGGACTTTTAGGGCTTGGCTCTTATGGTCGTGGCCAGAAGTCATTTATGCTGGGTGATATAGCCTTTCTTGTTATCTATAATCGTATTCTTTCTCCGGAAGAAATTGATTCTGTTAATTCATACCTTACAAGCAAGTATCTGATCTCTGCTCATGAGCCGACCCCGGCTGTTGGTGATGTTGCCGTTGGTACACCCGGTACTGGCAGTGTTTCAGTTACCTTCCAGTGGAAGGGTGCTCCCAATCCGTTGAATACCGCTACAATAGACCCGCTGGTCAAGAAGCAGATGCTTTATGTTTCTGGTGGTATATCAGACCCGAATATGTACCTTAAGGCTGAGATAAATGTAACTGATTACAATAATATGACATTTACCTCTTCTCCGATAACTCTGGATTATGATGAGACTTATGCCTGGCGTGTTGATCAGATTTGTGCTGATAAAAATGGTGTAATTCTCCCGGAATCTGACCCTAATAATTACACCGGGCCAAGCTGGTCGTTCAGTACTCTGGCCAGTGTACCAGTTGTTATTGCCGGACCTGAATCTGTAAGATTTACACCTGGTGATGATCTCAGCGTTTCAGTTGAATATACCAGCGTAAGTGCGGCGACTGCTCAGTGGTTCAAAAATGGTCAGCCGATTACTCTTGATAGTCGCATTACTGCTGCTAATACCGGCACAGTTGCTACCCTTTCTATCCAGGATTCTGTTCTGGCTGATGAAGGTGATTATTACTGTGCTCTTACCAGCTCAGGCGGTACTACCAATTCAGGTGTTTCTGTTATGATGACCAGCAGATTGCTGGCCAGATACGATTTCGAGCAGGACTTTAGCGATAGTGTCAGTGGTGTTGCAGGCACTCCGGTTGAGAGTCCTTCATTTGTAACTGGTATAGTTGGTGATTATGCTACTGCTTCTGTTGATGGGCTGGGTTATGTCGAGCTGACAACCGCTGCTTATCCCAAAGGCGGCTTAGGAAATGGTCTGGACCAGTTCACCTATTCATACTGGGCCAAGCCATCTGCTACTCTTACTGGTGAAGGCCGCATTATGGGTGCTTTCAATGATGGCAGTAATACTGGTGTGCAGATCGGTGTTAATGGTGATGGTGCCCTTAAGACTTATCTGAGAGAAGACGGTAACAAGTCAGTTGATGTATCTTCTCCGGCTAATACTATTCCTGATGAGCAGTGGTCGCATGTAGCTGTTACCTATAACGGCACTACCTTATGCTACTTTGTTAATGGTGTCAGAGTTTTGGAACGCAGTGTATCAACTCTTACTAAATTCGCCGACTGGCAGTACCCATTATTCCTTATGGCAAAGAACCTTCGCGGTGTAGTTTCTGAAAATTACCGCGGTGAGCTTGATGACCTGAGAATATATAACTATTCAATGGACGAGTTCCAGGTAGCTGACCTGTATATTGATGTTACTGGCGAACCTGTATGTATAGCTTCCATGAAGCCAAACACTCTTTATGACTTTGATAATAGCTGTACAGTGGATCTTGAGGACCTGGCCGTTCTGGCTGCTAAATGGCTGGAATCTGGTCTTTATGATGGCAACAACTGATCATTTTCCTGATCTCTCGGGTCATGGCCTTCGCGGGACATGACCTGACTAAAATCGTTCTCCTATAAAAGAATGCCCCGACCTGACAGATATCAGGCCGGGGTTTCTTTTTATTGGGGTTGATAGCAGCATGTCCTATGTAGAGAAGTAATACTCTGTGTGTCAGTGAAATTATAGCATGCGATCATTGCTGTTGTCTGGTATTACCAGTCTATGGCTTGCTATCTGTTTTCTTTTTCGTCCGATAATATGTCGCGAATTTCGCTGGCAATATCTATTAGTACATGTATAGATTCCAGGTGTGCGATCAGGTACTTGGCTATTGCTCCCAGGATTACTGAATTAAGTATTATAGCCAGGCAAGCCGGCAGCGGCTTTAACGACCAGAGCAGGGTCTGTTTTTCTGCAGCTTCGCTGGGGTAATATATACAGTAGGCGATGCAGGCCAGGGCGGTGCAGGGTATGAGCAGCATAATAAATATGTTTATTATTACGGTTATATACAGGCCAGGTTTTCTTGTCTCTTCTGTTGATAACTCTGCCGTCTGGTCATTGTCCTTTTCTATCGTATTGATACAACCGCACTTGGGACATCTTACTTTATTGCCCGGCAAGTCATCCGGGGCGGATAGTAATTCACTGCATTTTTCACACTTAAAATTTATCATCTTATTTCCGTCTGATAATTATTTGTAGTTCTTAAATTCTTTTGTTATAGGCCCTTCGCTGTAATAATAATTAATCATATCTGCTAAATAAAGCAGTTTCTTGATTCTATAACATAGGGTGTTATTTTAATTTGCATTTTTTCGGTATGATGATTATATATGTAATATGTAAAGTCTTTAACGACAGTGTGATAGGTTTTTTTTGGGCCTATGGCAAGATTTTGTGGCTTTTTCTCAAATTTTTTTGGTTCACAATTATATTCTTACTGACATTTCAATTGATGACGGAAGGTGTTTTCTGATTATTTGCTAAATAGCAGTAATTTATTGTGGAACAAAAAGATTTAGACCGATCTAACTGATTGCAGGAAAGATATTTATCGTGGATTTTGATGAAGATAAAAGTACTCAGCGATTTCTAGCACTGCTTACGCCTGTGCAGGGTCGTATTTTTGCCTATATTCTCAGTCGTTGGCCGAATATGGCTGATGCTCAGGATCTTATGCAGGAATCGATCGCTACTATGTGGGAGAAGTTTGCTGAATACACCCCGGGTACTGACTTTCAGGCATGGGCGATCACTATTGCAAAATTCAAGGTATTAAACTTCCGCCGCAAACATATTAATAGTCCGCTTGCCTTTAATGACCAGGTTCTGGAAATTTTGCAGGGCAAGTCACAGGGTTTTCTTGATAAGTTTGACGATCGTATGGAGACTTTGCTCAGTTGTGTGAAAAAGCTCAAGACTCCTGATCGTAAATTGGTAGAGTTGAGATACTTACAGGAATATCCGGTTAGCCAGATTGCCCAGCGTTATGATGTTTCACCAAGGATGATATATAAGACATTGGCGCGCATTCACAACAGCTTGTTGAATTGTGTACGCCGTAACATGGTCAGGGAGGGTGGGTGCTGATGAATTTTGGAACTGATTACAGCAGAATGCCTGATAACTTATTAGGTGAGCTTATTATTTTGGCTGTGGAAGGGAAGGCAACCCCTGCGGAATTTCAGCTGATGCAGGAATACATACAGAATGACCCGGCTGCCGCTGAATATTATTACGAGTTTCTTACTACTTATATAGCTTTTTCTTCCTATGGAACTTCGGGGTTGGCGGCATTATGGTCTGAGGATAAAGATGCTGACCTACTGAACTTACTGCATAATCTGGCTGACGATCAGGAATCGGCCCCACCAATAGAGTTGCCGGAGCCTCAGCCTGTACCAGCTCGGCTGCCTGAGCCGATAAAGATCGTGCCCGGCAAGAGAAATGTGGGACTTTATGTCTCTCTGGCTACGGTGGCTGCTCTGGCAATTTTTGCTATTTGTCTGGAATTTTTGCCTCAAAAAGAAACTGGCCGTCAGGTGGCGACACTTACAGACACTGTAAGAGCACGCTGGGCCAAAGGTAATTATCAGGTACACGATGGTATGAGACTCAAGACCGCCAGTGCCCCGTTCACTCTGGAGCAAGGTTATGCTCAATTACTTTTCGATAACCAGACAGTTGTGACCTTAGAAGGACCGGCTGAGTTTCAGATACTAACCAATAATCAGATACAACTCAATTATGGCCGGCTTTATGCTTCGGTCCCACCCCAGGCTTACGGTTTTACGGTTAATACCGAATTTTCTAAGGTTATTGATCTGGGTACCGAGTTTGGTGTGCATGAACGGCGCGATGGACATACTGAGGTGCATGTAATAAAAGGTAAGACCAATCTGGTGGCCAGTAATCAGGGAAATAATGTAAGTATGGAAATTAACGCCGGGAACGGCCGTAGTTTCAGGCATGCAGATGGTATTATCGAGGAAGTGCCCTGTAAGACAGATCTTTTTGCCAGGCATATAGATTCAAATATCGGTTTTGTCTGGAATGGGCAGACCAGATTTGATCTGGCTGATGTTGTGGGTGGCGGCAATGGCTTTGGCAGTGGTTTAATTGACTATGGCATTACTATGCGTACAGGTCAGGGGAGCCAATTTAATGATACCAGTGAGATGTATGGTCTTGATAACAGATATGTATTGGCCGCGGGCAACCCTTATGTTGATGGTGTTTTTGTGCCAAACGGTGAATATGATAAGGTCGTTGTTTCTTCCACCGGTCTGTCCTGCAGCCATTTACCTGAAACCAACGGCGGCACCTGGGGCAATGTGTTCAACGGCGCTTTCCATATTTCTGGTAATGTGCCTAAACATGCTCTTAAGATTGATGGCCGAGAATATGGTTATTCTGAAGATACCAAAGCTATTTGTATGCACAGTAATAAAGGGATAACTTTTGATCTCAACGCTATCAGAAATGATATTCCCGGACTGGAGATCACAAAGTTTGATACTGGTGTTGCTCTTTCTGAAACTTCAAGGATATATAAGGGAATGGATTCAGATTGGAATACAGCTGAGTTCTTTGTCCTTATTGATGGAGAGTTAAAAGTCAATACCGAGAAATTTTCAGCCCGGGACGGATTGCGTGCAGTAGAGGTAGCCATAGAGCCGACCGACAGATTCCTCACTCTGGTTATGACTGACGGCGATTTAGATGTATCCTATGATTGGTGTTTTTTGATCAAGCCGGAACTGACATTGGAGCAAAAGTAGAATATAGCAGTTAGAATTCGGGTCGGCAGCTCAGGTGTCTGCTAGATCGGCGAATTCGGTAGTACAAGGAAATAGATATGAGATTGAAGTTAAAAGTTAAGTTATTCGCATTGATGGGACTGTTAGCCACAAACACTCTGTTTGCCGCAGCTCATACTGAAGTCGTTGGTGATGTTCGCGTTCAGCTGTTATCTGACACACTGGTTCGCATAGAGCTTAAAGGCCCCAACGGTTTTGAAGACAGACCCACATTTCATATAAGCCAGCGCAACTGGGATGGTACTCAGGCCAGTCGTAACGAAGCAAATGGTAAGGTAAGTATAAAAACAGCAGATTTCTCAGTTATTGTGCCTGCTGCTGCTAAAGATCTTAATGATATTGTTGTTGTTGATAATAATGGTAATGAACTCTGGCAAATGCCAGAGGGTTCTGGTGTTTATACCGCACTTAAATGCCGCTGGGACGAGCATGGCAGTGTCTATCTTTTTGATGATGGCGACAAGCTGGGATATGGCAGCTCCGTTGCAGATGACAGTTATTTATGGCTCGTTGAAAAAGTTGATGGCTATACCAGAATTAAAAATAAAGCAACTGGTGATTATATTAATGTTGAAAAAGGGCTGGACTATGTCAAGTGTACTGCTGTTGCAGCAGATTCACCGGCCAAAGACTGGACAGCGGCGACTGTAGAAGGGGCAATGACACTGGCTAGTCGTCTTGCTGATAACAGTCTTATGCACATTGAAGATCGCAAAGGCTATGTTCAGTGTTCTCCTGCTCAGACAACCAATGCTGATGGCAGGGCAATGGACAAGTGGTTAAGCTGCCGCTGGCTGGAGGCAAAAGACAATTCTGATTTCTTCAGCGACAACCGCCGCTGGCTACCGCACCCTGAGTCTGTAACTACTGCCTGGGCTATCTGTGATACACCTCGCTATGTTCCGGCTAAATGGGGTTATAATCCTGCTCCGGACAACAGTAAAAATAATGGCTGGGACCTGGACAATCATTCTGCTGATGTATATGTATTTTTACCGCGTGGTGACAGTAAGCGTCTCCGTCGTGATTATATAACCCTCACCGGCAGAACAGACCTTATCCCTATGTACGCCTTTGGCGCCTGGGACAGCCGTTATTATCCTTACACACAGGAATATGCTTCTGCCAAAATCGACCGCTATCGTTCTGAGCAGATACCGCTGGATGTCTTTGTGGTTGATACTGACTGGCGTGTTGGTGCTTCTCATGGTTATGGAGTGGCTACTAATTTGTTCCCGGACATGAAAGGTTTCATAAAAGAAGCTCATGACAAAAATCTCAGAGTAGTATTTAATGACCATCCGGAGCCGCAGGCAGGTTGTCTGGACGCCAAGGAAGTTACCTACCGTAACGAAGGTCTTCGCAGCTTGTTTGATATCGGTCTTGACTTCTGGTGGTTTGACCGTAACTGGCATACCAGTCTGCTTCCGCCAGCCGGCATAAATAAAGAAGTTTTTGGTATGTATATCTTCCATTGGGTAACTCAGGATTATTACCCAGATCGTCGGCCTTTCCTGATGGCCAATTGTGATGGTATCGATAATGGTATTATTAACCGTGCACCAAATATGGCAGCTCATCGTTATAATCTGCAATGGACTGGTGACACCGTAAGTGATTATGCCTCACTTCGCCGTGAGATCCGTAATGCGGTTTACTCCGGAGTGTTTGCTCCTTTTGCTTATACCAGTACTGATCTGGGCGGGCACATGGGCAAGCTCTCATTGGAACAGTATTCTCGTTGGGTACAGTTTGGTGCTCTTTCACCGAATTTCCGTCTGCATTGTGGTGTGGGCTACACCCGTGACCCTTGGGACTATGGCGCTGAAGGTATTGCCGTTGTTCGCGATTATGTTAGTATGAGAATGCGTCTTATACCAGTATTTTATAACTGGGCCAGAGAAAACTATGATAGTGGTGAACCAATTCTCCGTCGTTGCGATCTGGATTATCCGCAGTATGAACAGGCTAAGGACGATTTACAGTATTTGCTTGGCGACAGCATATTGGTTGCTCCGGTTTGCTATGATACAACTGCAACAGTGCCTACTGCCTGGTTTGACAGCGTTGTTAAGACCGAGTATTTTGGTAATAAAAATTTAACAGGTGCCGCATTAGTAAGTAGTGTTGGTAAAGATATTAACTACACCTGGAAGCAGCAGGCACCGGCAGTAGGAATACCTGCTGATAATTTCAGTGCTCGTTTCACCGGTAGTTTTACTGTTGCTGCTGATTATAATGTGCAGCTGGGTGTAACTTCTGATGATGGTTGCAGATTATGGATCGATAATGAGCTGGTTCTGGATAAATGGATTAACCAGGGCGCCACTACTCACTGGTCTGCTAAGGAACTTGTTGCTGGCAAGAGCTATTCATTCAAGCTGGAATACTTTGATGGTGCCAGTGATGCAGTTTGTATGCTCAATTACCGCAAGAGTGAAGTTGAGAATTATAATGATCGCGCACTCTGGATGCCTCCGGGGATGTGGGTTGACAGCTGGACTGGTGAGAAGGTAGTTGGTCCTAAAGATGTTGTAAGAAGAACACCTGTGGCAGAAACTCCTCTTTATGTTAAGGCTGGTTCGATCATTGCTCTGACCCCTGACATGCAGCATACAAATGAGAAACCCTGGGATAATCTTACTCTGGATGTGTATCCGGCTGCTGCTGATGTTGCAACCTCTCGTTTGTATGAAGATGATAGAATGAGCAATGATTATCGTGAAGGCGACTGTCGTATGACATACTTTACCGCTGCTGTTGATAATGATAGTAAGACGGTGAAGGTTGATATTTCTGCGGCTAAGGGTACATACAAGAATGCTCTGGCCAGTAGGGCCTGGACTATTCGTATGCGTCAGCCGCTTGACTGGAATAAAACAGCCACGGTTAAATCAGTTTTAGTCGATGGTAAGGAAGTCAGCTTCAAACTTGTTGCTCGTGATGAGCAGGCAATGCCGTTTGCCGTTACAGGTGGCTCACGCGATGCCGATGTAGTTCTTATCAGTCTGGATTCTGCTTCAGTTAATCTTGGCAGAACAGTTGAAGTAAAATATGCTGCGGAATGATCGTGGCTGGAATTCTATGTAGTAATAAGTCAGTTTTTATGAACTGAAATGTAAATAAAGGAGAGGTGCGGGGCAACCCGTGCCTTCTCCAGAGCAAAGAGAGTTAGCTGCTGTATTAATTCTGATGCAGTAGCAGATAATAAAGAGATTTATTTTCCATAAAACCATGAAAATGGCCCCGCTACCGGTGCGCCTATAGGTTATGCAAAGGTTGTTCGAGAAAAGGAATAAGTTATGATGAATAAAAGCTATCTCCTGACTCTGCTGTTTGGGCTGACAAGTATTATGCCGGCTTCTGTTGTATCTGCATCTGTTACCGATCAGGTCATTGGCGATGTCAGGGTTCAGCCGCTTTCCTCAACTCTGGTCCGTATTGAACTTAAAGGCCCGGCTGGGTTTGAAGATCGCCCAACTTTGCACATTACCGGCAGAGATATGCCCGGCACGAACACAGTCCGTTCTGTTGAGGGTGGTACTACAGTTATTGCAACTGATTCTTATGTTGTCAGAGTGCCTTCAGCAGGGGCCGACCTTAATGGTATTGTGATTACTGATCTGACTGGTCAGGAATTATGGTCTATGCCTTATTCTTCCGAATATACGACTATTAAATGTCGCTGGGAGGGCATGGGTGTTAAATATCTTTGCGATGGCGGCGATATGGTAAGTTATGGTGACACTCCGGCAGACGATAGTTATTTCTGGATACTTGAAAATGCTGATGGCTATATTCAGATTCGCAATAAAGCTACCGGCGATTATATGAATATTGAAAATAATCGTGATTATGTAGAGTGTAATGCAGTGCAGAGTCACTGGACCAGTAAAGACTGGTCTATGCAGATAGTTGATGGCTTCCAGATGATTCGCTGTCGATGGATTGACCATAGAGATTACATGCACACAGAAAACAGTACTGGTTATCTGGAACATGCCCCGGCTGGTACTACTAATGGTAGTGGTACTGCTATTGAAATGTGGTGGAGTTCCCTTTGGCAGTCAGACTCGGTAACTTCCGATTTCTTCACTAACAACCGCTACTGGCTGCCTCATTTACAAGATGAGACTCAGGCCTGGGCTATTTGTGATACGCCCAGATATGTACCGGCCAGTTGGGGGTACGATCCTGCACCGGCCAGCAGCGATAACTACCAGGTTAATGGCTGGGATCTTGCTAATGATTCCAAAGATGTTTATGTTTTTCTGCCACAGGGTGACAGCCGGCGTTTGCGCGAAGATTATATCTCTCTTATTGGCCGTGCAGACTTGTTGCCTTTATATGCTTTTGGCGGCTGGGACAGCAGGTATTATCCCTATACTCAGCAGGAAGCTCTTGATAAGATCGATCGCTATCGTGCCGAACAGATACCACTTGATGTCTTTGTAGTTGATACTGACTGGCGTGTTGGTGCTTCTCATGGCTATGGAGTAAATACCGCTCTTTTCCCTGACATGGAACAATTCCTGACGGATGCTCATGCTAAGAATGTTAAGATAACTTTTAATGACCATCCAGAGCCGCAGGCTGATATGGCTCTTGATCCGGTGGAAGTTAATTATCGTAATGAGGGACTGCGCGGCCTGTTTGACATTGGTCTGGACTTCTGGTGGTTTGATCGTAACTGGCATACCAGTCTTTTGCCGCCTCTGGGTATAAATAAAGAAGTCTTTGGCATGTATATTTTTCATTGGATAACAAAATCATATTATCCGGAAAGACGGCCAATTATTATGGCTAATTTCGATGGTATTGATAATGGTGCTATAAATAGAGCCCCGAATATGGGAGCGTATCGCTATTCTATGCAGTGGACAGGTGATACTCATGCGACCTTTGCTGAGTTAACCCGCGAGATCAGTGATGCTGTTTATACCGGAGCCTACACTCCTTTTGCCTATCTCAGTACAGATCTGGGCGGACATAATGGCGAGCCTTCAGTTGAACAGTATTGCCGCTGGGTTCAGTATGGAGCCTTGTCGCCCATTTTCCGCCTGCATTGCACAGCCGGTCAGATCCGTGACCCCTGGGCTTATGGAGTTGATGCTCTCAGAATAGTGCGTGATTTTGTCCAGATGAGAATGAGATTATTGCCAGTCTTTTATACTGCGGCCCGAAATAATTATGAGACAGGTGAACCAATTTTAAGACGCTGCGACCTTGATTATCCTGCGTATCCGCAGGCATCAGATAATACCCAGTATTTGCTGGGTAAAGATATACTCGTTGCCCCGGTATGCCAGCCGGATGATACAGTTGTTCCTGCTGACATGTTCACTGGCGGAGTATATGCTGAGTATTATGCTAATATGACATTGTCTGACTCTCCTGCACTTACCCGCTCTGAAAATGATATTGCATTTAACTGGGGTACAGACAGGCCTGCCAGTGGATTGCCCCGTGATGCTTTCAGTGCCCGATTCACTGCAACTCTGACAGTTAATACTGATACCGCTATAGAGCTTGGCATTTCCTCTGATGATGGCAGCCGGCTCTGGATAAATGACCAGTTGGTAGTTGATCGGTGGGTAGATCAGGCTGAGGCTCTCTACTGGAGCGGAGTTGCCTGTGAGCCTGGCGAGAGTTATATTATCAAGGTTGAATATTTTGAAAATGCCGGTGATGCAGTTTGCAAATTGAACTATCGTAATTTTAATGCCTCCAGTGTGGAGCGGGCCTTATGGCTGCCGCCAGGACTCTGGCTTGATTGCTGGACAGGAGCAAAGTTGACCGGACCGGCTGATATAGTCCGTGCCACGACACTTGACGAGATACCATTATTTGTTAGATCTGGTAGTATTATTCCCCTTGCTCCTGATATGCAATATAGTAGCCAGCGTCCCTGGGATAATGTCATTCTTGATGTATATCCTGATGATGCTTCGGTTGCCATTGGCTCGCTCTATGAGGATGACACAATTTCTAATGGCTATCAAATGGGACAGTGTCGTACTACCGCTTTTTCTGCTGCGGTCGATCCTGAGCTTAAAACTGTTACAGTGACAATAGATGCTGCTCAGGGCGGTTATGCTGGCGCCCTCGCCCAGAGGAGCTGGACAGTTCGTCTGCGTCAGCCGCTCAATTGGAATATCTGCCATGCGGTAAATTCAGTAATGGTTGATGGTATGCCAGTTGCCTTTGAGGTCATAGCTCGCGATCAGGCGGCTATGCCTTTTGCTGTTACTGGTCCGGCCGCTGATTCTGACCTGATTGTTATTGAACTGCCTGCTTGTCCTGTTGATCAGCCTCGAACTGTTGAGGTGCAATTTGACACTCAGTGGCAGGGACAGAATATTGGTCAGTCAAGTATTAATGGTAGTTTTCTGAGATCGCAGGGCCAATATACTATTACTGGTTCCGGCTCCGGGCTGGGACTTTTCCAGGATTCCTTTTATTTTGTCAGTGACTCTGTTTTAGGTAATAGTCAGATAGTTGCCAGACATATATCGACAGATGTTGATGCTTCAGCGGGTGTTATCTGGCGAGGGACGCTTAGTGAAGGTTCTCCTTTTGTGGCATTGGATCACAAGTCCGGCTCGCTCAGATTCTCATATCGAAATGTTACAGGTCTGCCGGCGGTTACTACCCTGGTTGCTGATAATATTGCTGAGCCGCTCTGGCTTAAAATAGTCAGATTTGATAATACTTTCAATTGCTATAGCTCTTTTGATGGTATTGATTGGGTTAATGCAGGCAATGTGAATTTTGTCGCACCTATGTCAGGCAATTTGGGGCTTAATGTTAGTGGTGTTGCTTTAGGTGGTAATGCATTGGCACGCTTTGATAGTGTTGAGGTAATTGATGCACTCTCAGCTGATATTGATGGCGACGGTCAGATAGACATGTCTGATCTGAGCTTGCTGGTAGCTAATTGGCTCAGTGCTGATTGTCCGGCTGATAATTGGTGTCAGAGGGCAGATCTGAACATGGACGGTATTGTTGATCTTTCTGATATATCTGTTTTATTTAGTGGTTATACCAATTAAAGGTGGTGTTCACCTTTGTGTTTTGAATGATTATGTTATGAGGATAGGGCGTAGGTCGCCCAGGTTATTAATTCTTTTTGATTAAGGAGAATGCGATGAAAAAGTTCATGAAGTTGTGTTTGATGGCAATATGTGGTTATTGCCTGCCGGTAAGTGCTGAAATTATCCCGCTGGCTGACAGCGTGGGTAATACCGGTAATTATGATAATGGTGGTTATACATTCAGCGAGCCCCATCTTGGAGATTTTTATATCATCGGTAAGGTTAGGTTTACGAATTTTGTAACTCCAAACTGGAATGTAGTTACACTCTTTAACCGCAATGGTGATGAAGTATGTGCCTATGCCCAGTTGGGTAATCATGCTAATTGGGGTATGATCACTGGTGGTCAGCCAGAGTTCCCGCTGGTTGATAATCCTATTGTTGACGGTGAAGAAGCTCTGCTGGTTCTGAAGTTGGATGCAACTAACAAGAAATTCCAGCTTTGGTTTAATCCTGATCTTACTCAGGCTGAAACTACTCCTGATGCAGAGCAGCCATCTGATCGCAATCTTACTATGGGTAGAATAGCTTTCCGTGGTGGTCATTTTGGTAACGGTAACCCATCAATCATTGATTATGAAGATTTTTCACTTTATCTCAATGAGTCACCATTCAATAACCACGCTCCAGTTACTCCTACTCCGGCAATTGGTGCCCAAAGGGTTGAACTGACAACTGACCTGAGCTGGAATGCTCCGGCTTATGGCACTACTTCTGGCTATGATGTGTACATCAGTAACCAGGAGCCGAACCTTGCTCTGCCTGATCTGGGTATGACCAAGGTTGCCTCTGCTACTACTGCTACAACTCTGAGCAACGCTCAGCTTGTTGCTGCTTATGGCAGTCTGACCAATGATACTACTTATTTCTGGAGAGTTGACTCTTATGAGCCTAATCTTCCCTATACACCTATCCTGCGTACTGGTAATACCTGGAATTTCACTACCAAGCCAGCTACTGTATTGATCGAGTCTGGTCCGATCTCAACTGTAGTTGCTGATGGCGGCGATGCTCACTTCACTGTTAATGACCTCAATGGTCAGGACTATGAGTGGTACTATACCAGTATTGATGGCTCTGTTACCGATCAGTTGCTTACTGAATCTGCCAAGTATGTTAATGCTAATACCAGCACTCTTACTGTTGCTGATGCAACTATGGCTGATGAAGGTTACTACTATTGCAAGGTCAGTAACTCACTTCCTAGTGAGCTTACCTCTCCTTCTGCTCGTCTGTGGATCGAACGCATGATCGCTTACTGGCCGTTTGAAAATGGCAGCTTTGAAAGCGTTATCGCCGGCAGTCCTGCAATGATTACTTATGGTAGCCCAAGCTTTACTACTGGTATTGCTGGTAACGCTATGGAAATCAAAGACAGTACTGACCTGATCTATACTGAGCCGACCGAGTCTTCTTACTTTGATATCTGTAATTATTCAATGACTGTTGCCTGCTGGGTTAAGACCAACAATACTCAGACATGGGTTCCTTTCGTTGCTCGCAATGGCGAAGGTCAGGGTTGGCAGTTGCGTCAGAGCGGTTTCAGTTCAGACCGTATCTGTCTTACCACTCGTGGTACCGGCAATGATGATGGTACTTATTCTAACAGAGCGGTATTTGATAATCAGTGGCATTATCTGGTAGGTACCTTCAATGGCTCTGAAAAGAGAATTTACATTGATGGTGTTCTCAGTGTAAGATATTCACAGGATAATGGCAGTGTTGCTCTTGAAGCTGATGCTGCAAATGCTCCTATCAATCCTACCACTGCACCAGTTGCTATCGCTGCTCGTGTTCACGGTGACCTGACAAATCCGACCATTGAAAATGGTAACAATCTTCATGGTATCTATGATGAAGTAGTTATTTATAACTATGCTCTTAGTGCCGAAGATATTGCTCAGTATTATGCCAATATGACTGGCCAGGATGTATGTCTGGGTCAGCAGTATGACATCAATAATGACTGTGTAGTTGATCTGGCAGACTTTGGTATTCTCGCCAGCGAATGGCTGGAAGATGCAAAGGTTACACCAGCTCTGAACTAAGTTTTACTTATGTTTATTCCATCTCCAGGCATATGAAAACCGGTCTGGTTGTGCCATAATCACACCAGGCCGGCTTTATGCCCACATAGAAAAACAGCCGATCCAAATTGTTGGGTCGGCTGTTTTAGTTTAAAGTTATTATTCTTGTTGGTGGGAATAATAATACAGTATCTCTTTATTTTCTATTTATTTTCAGGGTTAACTACCTGGTCAAGATATTCCTTCTGTAAACGGCTGTCTGATTCCATAGGCAAGTTATTGTATCTGGCATCAAGACTTTTGATGATAGACATGATATTCTGGTCTGGTTTAATCTCATCGGCCAATACTAATGCGGCGATGCGTGCGGCTACGGTACGCTTGTGGTCTGTCCATACATCTTTTTGCTTCTGGGGAAGACTGGCCTCTGCTGGCATAACATACTTTTTAAGCATGCCAACCAATAGCATCACATCGTCGGCACTTTTCTGAGAAGCTAAGGAGAAATGCTTCTCAAAGCTGTTCATTATCTCTGTGTATTGAGCCAGATTGCTGGAAATGGTTAACTGGGTCATGTCTATCAGCTGGCTCCGTATTGCATGGTCTGTATTTTTATCGAATATGACGGCAAAGAGCTTATTGCATACTGAGAGACGGTTTGCCTTATCCATTTCATAGTTGAGCAGGTCGATCACTGTTCGGGCTGCCTGCTCATACTGGGCTTTGATCAGATAGTCATCAAAATTAAATGCCAGGATAAGTTTTTCGTACCGCGGATCTACCGCATTGCCAGCGGTTTTCAGAGCACTGACCTTTTCGATAAGGATAGCGGTTGCCTGATTTCGAAGCATGCGCAAAGGCTCACCATCACCGATAAGTGAGACCAGCCAGTTATAAACATCGCTTTCGGACATGCCGGTCAGTATTTTCCTGACAGCATCTTGTAACCTGCTTTTAACATCAGGGCTTTGCTCTGTGACAAAACGGTCTTTTAATTGCCCCAGAAACTGCGGCGAGCTGTTCAGGTCAACTACTGATATAACGGCAAATCGTACTGCCGCTTCGCTGTCATCAAGCATACCCAGTTCCAGCAGTTGATTAACCGATTGAACGCCATGTATTGCTACGAAGCCATAAACTGCCATGGCTCTTACATCGGCTTCTGTATCTTTCAGGCCATCTGCTATCAATGAAGAAAGCGGCCCGGCAGCTATCTCTCTCCAGTTGTTATTTTCTACTATCCTTCTGATCGCCCGGAACAATGCAACTCTTAATAGCGGCATATTTTTTGTCTTGCCGATATTCTGTTCTATTGACTGGACCAGTAATTCGATCCGTACCGCATCTGCCGGCTCCAGACGAGATGATATCTTGCCAGCAGCAGCAATGGCGGCAGCAGATACATCCTGGTCTTTACTGCTTTGCCACATACTGATACATTGCTCAAGTGCCGGAATATGCTGAACCTGGCCCAGGGTGTTTAATATGGCTTTCTGGCAGGCAGGTGCTTTTTCCGATGAAAGCTGGGTCAGCAGTTTGTCGATAAGCGGCATGGCATCAGGGTTACTGCCAAATACTCCCAGTGTTTCTGCTACGGCAGAGCGAACAAAATCTTCAGCGTCTGATATGTGATTGCCCAGCAGTTTCATCAGGCCTTCTGCGACCGATATTTCTCGAGCCTGAGCGGTGTTACCCCATACTATTAACTGGCTTGCGGCCCACTGACGCACAGGCTTGTCCTGACCTGGGTCCAGCCGGCTTTGCAGCATTGAGAGTTTGTTTTCGGCTGTCAGAGAGTTAAATCTGTCTGTCTCTGCACTTAGGTATTTATTCTGCCAATAGACAATATCTTGTTTACTGCTCTCAACTTTTATGCCCAGTTGTTTATTGTCTTGTGCCAGCATGCGTGCCTGTAATAGCAGAAATTCTGATTCGCTCATCCAACGCAGGTTGGGCAGTTCAATTTCCAGAAATTGGCCAATATCAAATGATTCACGCGGCATTACCAGGCGATGACAGATAGCATCTATGGCCCGCTCGCGGATCTGAGGAGTTTTGTCCTGTACCAGTTGGGCCAGATTTAAGATTGCGTCTCTACTTGGTATCCGCTCTATGGTAATTATAGCTGACAGGCGATTTTCTATCGTTTCTTCGGGAGAAACGGCTATTTCAGTCAGACGACCCAGAATTGCCTCGGGAAAACAGGTTGCCAGGGCATAGGCCGCGCTGTCAGATAGTAACGGGTCATCAGAATAGAGGCAGTTAAAAAGCGGATCAATAAATATGTCGGGGTATATCTTGCCTGTTGAGAATATTCCGCCGGGATTGTGCTGGGCCAATGCCTGGCAGATGATCCGGCGAGTTTCATTATTGTTCTGACCATCTAATATTTCGGCCAGCTTCTCACAGCCGCCAGGGGTTGATAAAAGCACTGAAACATTATCACGCTTGATGGCTGAACTTGATGTTTTATCCAGCAGTACCCGAGACATGACATCTTCGGCGGTAACCTCCTGGGCCGGCAATGGTGATGGGCCTGCCAAAACCGCAGCGACGGCGGCTAAGATAAGGTTGTGTGTCAGATGCCTCAATTTTGTTCCTCAATGTTTACTTGTTATGCTTTTGTTTCCAGGTCCGCACACAATTTTATTCGGTTATTATCGGTGCAGGCTAGTAGTTTATTGCTATTTTAATTTCTTGTCAATCAAAGGAATAAAAAACAATATAATTTTCTTAGTTTTAATCTTTTCTTCTCTTATAATTACGAATCAAATGAGAAAAAAGATCACAAATTTACTCTGGCTGCTACTGTCTCTGGGAGCGATTTTATGGCTCGTAAAGGGTATGGATAAAAAGCTCGTGGGTGAAGTGCTTACTCAGACTAAACTTGCCTGGGCGGTTCCGGCTGTAATCCTTTTTACCTTTTCTCAGGCTGCTATGGCTAAACGCTGGACCACCTTACTTAAAGCACATGCTATTTTTATCTCTTTTTCTCAGGCGGTCAGGCTTACTTTTCTGGGAATGTTCTACAATAACTTTATGCCCGGCTCAGTGGGGGGCGACCTGCTCAAAGGCTGGTATGCCACCCATCATTGTGATAGGGACAAAAAATTACATGCGGCTTTGTCGGTGCTTTTTGACCGTATTCTTGGTCTTTCAGGTACTTTAATTCTCGGTTCGCTGGCAGCTTTTTCTCTTGCCAGCAGTTTTTCACTGCCTATTAATGGGTATCGCATTGACATAAGAGTGCTTATAATTGGTATAATAGTTCTTATTTCACTTGGGGCTGTTTTTGTTCTCAGTCGGCGGGTCAGGAAGTTTTTTTTTATCACTAATCTGTTAGAAAGACTGCCAGCTCAGGAGAAACTTAAAAAGATAGAGCAGGGTATTCATATTTACCGCCAGAACCCGGGGGCTTTGTTAATGGCATTGCTCATTACTTTTGCGGTACAGACTATGGCTATTACTTCTATCTGGCTGCTCACTATTTCGCTGGGGCTAAAGGGCATTACTCTGCTTCACTGCATTACGATAATGCCTATAGTCTGGGTCATAAGTGCCGCCATACCCGTCCCCGGTGGATTAGGTATTATTGAAAATCTAATGATACCTTTTTTTATTGCCGCCGCCGACCATAGCGTATTCAGCAGCCCGGAAGAATTAACTGCCAGAGTCATGGCTCTTACTCTGCTTAACCGACTTATGATATATATCAGCTCGGCACCAGGCGGGCTTGTCCCAATTTTTGGCGGACATTTGCCCAGACAAAGCGAAATAGAAGCTGAATTTTCTGACGATGGGGTAGAAGGCTGATTAACTGATGCAGTTAACCTATTTTAGAAGTAATTAACTCAATGATGCCTTTTCTTCATGTTTTCATGGAAATGCCAGCGTTTCATAACTATCAGGCTGCTTACAATCAGAAAGATTATTACTGTTGGCTCTGGCGTGGCTACAACTCCGGGAAGCTCCTCATCTGACCTATCACTATTATTCAGATCAGGGCCGATATTGGTAACTACAAACAACTCCAGAGCGGGCACATTATCCAGTTTTATCTTCTGCACTGGAACAGTAATAAGTTCAGAAAATTGTCCTTCTTCCAGCAAATCGGTAAAGGGAATCCCTGATACTGAACCTGATCCTCCCGCAAAAGAGGGCAAAACCGTCAAAACAAACATCGCCAGGTTCAAGGCCAACACATATTTTATACATAATCTTTCCACGCTGGCATACTTCCTGTCTGGATATATTGTTTCATTTAAACAGGTATATGTCAAACATAATAAAGTCAGCCGCCAGGGCTTACCAGATGGTTATATCGTCAATATCCTGTTTTTTGCTAAGATATTGCCTGTATTGTTACTGTTCTGGTGAATGTTCTTTTGTTCACTGAATTACAGTGCTTTGGCAAAGAGGGTCAGTGATGAGGCATTGACGATTTCAACTGGTACTACCTTTCCGATCATGCTGGCAGGGCCATTGAATACTACTATGTGGTCACCGCCTGTACGGCCTGTCAGTTGCGGGTCGCTCTGATCTGACATTCCGGTAATACCGGCGGCAAGATGTGGGCTTTTGCTAAGTCCTTCAACCAGAACATCATACCGTTTGCCTGTCATTTTGGAATTATCTTCCAGTGATATCTCTTTTTGCAGCGTCAAAACTTCGGCCAGTCTCCTCTGCTTTACATCTTCGGGCACATCGTCAGGGTATTTGTCTGCGGCAGTTGTGCCTGGGCGTACCGAATATTTGAATGCAAAACAGTTTTTATATCTCACCCGCCTGATAAGTTCCAGGGTTTGCTGATGGTCTTCCTCAGTTTCGCCACTAAAACCGCAAATAAAATCCCCGGCGAATGAGATATCAGGCACCATTTCACGCGCAAGGTCGATTATTTCATAATATTGAGCTATGGTATAATGGCGGTTCATTCTTTTGAGCATGGCATCAGAGCCACTTTGAGCGGGCATGTGCAAGTATGGGCATACCTTTTTCAGGCTGGCCATGGCCTCTATGCACTGGCGGTCAAAATTTCCAGGATAGCTGGTGACGAATCTTAGTCGTTCTAAGCCGTTGATATCATGTAATTTATGTAACAGGTCAGACATCAGGTATCTACCTGTGGCATCACTGTAATCGTACTTATTTACGGCTTGGCCTAATAGGGTTATCTCTTTAACACCGTTTTCCACCAATCTCAGGGTCTCATCGTAAATATGCTGGGGCTGGCGTGATATCTCCCGTCCGCGTACATGGGGTACAATGCAATAGCTGCAAAAGTTATTACAGCCGTGCATGATTCTGACAAATGCCATGAAAGGATGATCTACTTCCGGTCTGTCTCGGTAAGAGTCCAGCCTTTCCAGGCCATGTGGATCGGCATCATCATTCAGGACGACAGTGCGAGAGTTGAGTTTCTTTCTGCCTGGGCAGCCCAGTTTTTCCTGCCACGCACTATCGATCAGGTCTGCCAATTCATAGATCCGGCTTGGACTGGTGACTATGGTCACTTGCGGGTAGTCATCGAGCAAAGTCTGCCCCAATCTCTGGGCCATGCAGCCAATGACTGCCAGGACAAAGTCTTTTTTATGAATATGACGGTTCTTGAGCTGGCTTATTTTGGTTAGTACCTTATCTTCGGCATGCTGGCGAACAGAACAGGTATTATAGATTATTACCGATGCATCATCAGTAGTTGTAACTCTTGTGTAACCAAGGTTTTGGAGATTGCCAGCCACAAGTTCAGAGTCGAGCTTGTTCATCTGGCAGCCGATGGTTTCGATATAAAAAGTCTTTTGCATTGCTGAGATTATAGCGAAAAAGTAATAAAAAACAATGTTGGTACTTAACAATGAAAAAATATATAATGAATATTTAGTTAACGACAAGCACCAATAATCAATATATATTTGTAATAGTTGTTGTAATGATGCTGGCAAAGCAATATGTCCCGCATAATATATAATTTCAGAAAGAAAGAGAATAATGAAATATCTTAACAAAGCAATTTTAGTTTTACTAATGGCTACTGCATTTGGCTATGGTCAGAGTGGTGAGTTTATTACTCCCAAATATATCTTTTTCCTTATTGGCGATGGTATGTCCATGACCCAGGTTCATACAGCAGAGGGTTATTTGCAGCAGACCCAGGTTGGCCCAGATAAAGAGGGCACTAGCGGGGTAAAGCAATTGAACATGACGAGAATGCCGGTGATCGGCTTGCAGAATACATTTGCTTCTGACCGGTTTATTACCGATTCAGCGGCGGCAGGTACGGCTATGGCCTGTGGTCATAAGACCAGTTGCGGGACAATAGCCATGGATTCAAGCCGCACAAAGGCAATGCCTACAATAGCAGAGAAGGCCAGGGACAAGGGTATGAAGGTTGGTATTCTCACCAGTGTTTCGATCGACCATGCCACTCCAGCCTGTTTCTACGCTCATCAGCCCGACAGAGGGATGTATTGGCAGATATCAATGGAGCTTTCCAGGTCAGATTTTGATTTCTTTGGCGGTGGCGGTATGAAAGGCGAGAAAGTATCAGATGGCAAAAGGTCTTTGCAGCCGGGCAAGCCCAAGGCAGCCGCAGATAATGACCCGCTGGAGGCTGTTCGCAGTAAGGGGTATTCCATAGCGACTAATAGGGCGGAATTGCAGGCTATCGAGCCGGGTACTAAGACCTTTGCCTATAGTAAGGATTTTATCGATGGCGATTGGAGTATGCCCTATAGTATAGATAAGCCGGAGGAAGATCTTTCTCTGGCAGAATATACCAGGGAGGCGATCCGCATACTGGATAACCCATCAGGATTCTTCATGATGGTAGAAGGCGGCAAGATCGACTGGGCCTGTCATGCTAATGATGCCCGTACAGTTATAGGAGAAGTACTTGCCTTTGATGAAGTTGTTGGCGTTGCGCTGGACTTTTATCATAAGCACCCGGCTGAAACGCTAATTGTAGTTACTGGTGACCATGAAACCGGCGGGTTGGCTATGGGGTTTGCCGGTATGAATTACGATACTGCATTTGAGGTTATGGCCCGTCAGAAAATATCATTCCAAAACTTTACAGATACTGTGTTGAAAGATTATAAAGAGCAGGCCGACTGGGACGATGAAGATGATGATATGGATAGCGAGATAAAGGAGCTTCTCGATAATTATTTCGGTCTGGATTACAGCGAGTTAAGTGATTTTGAACGCGCTTTGCTGGAAAAGGCTTATGACCAGACAATGACTCGCAAGCGCAGTAAGGGTCAGGAATTTTCGCTGCTTTATGGTGGCTATGAACCACTGACAGTAACGGCAACTCACTTGCTCAATCGCAAGTCTGGCATTTCCTGGAGCTCATACAGTCATACTGCTGTTCCCGTACCGGTCTATGCCATTGGAGCGGGTTCTCATATGTTTGAAATGATGTTTAATAATAGTGACACACCCCGTAAAATGGCAGAGATCATGCAGGTCAGCCTGGATTGATACAGTTGGCAAATTAGGGATATCAGTAAGTGGCCGACAAAAAAAGAATATGTTACAACGCAAGGATGGTTTGACCAACCTTGCGTTGTTTATTTACAGAGCCCTCAACCGGCTGTTCTAGTAACTGTAAATAGCTGAAAATGTGTATTAATCATCTTTGAGCAGATTAAAATAGGGCAGGAGCATATCTTCCATTGAATACAGGCCGTTGGGCAGATTCAGAATATTATCGGCAGCGAACATAGCACCGTTACCGAAGGCCTCGCGTGAGATAGACTCGTGCATGAGTCTGACTGTCTGGAACGGAAAACCAAATAATATTTCATGGTGGCCAACAATGCCTCCAGCTCTTATAGTCTTTATCTCCGATTCATTTATCTCCAGTGCCTGAGCGATCTTTTTAGCTGTACCAGAGATGCCCTGCTTATCTTTGAAGTGTTCTTCGATTATCTCAATGTCAGTATAAGGTGCTATCTTATTTAGTATTTTAGCTGAGAGTATCAGGAAGTTAATACCAATGGTAATATTGGGTGACCAGAGTACGCGGGTGTCCTGAGCCAGTTGGTTTATCAATTCCAGGCGGTCCGGTGGATATTCTGAAATGGCACTGACGATCGATATGCCTCTTCTGGCTGCTTCTCTGCCGTAATAGAGTATGCCATCAATGCCAGAAAAGTCGATTATAACATCAACAGGGTGTTCATCGAGAAGGGCCTCAATAGTCCATTCTTCTTTGGAAAGTATCATACCCTGCTCATCAGATTCTATGCCCAGAAATTCTGCTACCGAGCGAAAGTGCAATAGTTTAGACCGACGCATGACCCAAGAAAGATGTACCTCCGGCTTCTGCAGAAAAACTGAGGCAACTGCCCGACCTGCTCTTCCAAAACCAAATATACCTGCTCGCATAAAAAATCTCTCCTGTATCTGTCAAAAAGCCCACCCCGGGGCCATACTCTCTGGCATGCCAGATCAAATCTATCGCTGTACAACTCAAATTACCACAGGACAGATCCTTAATTGCGTTACACAACATTCCTTGCCCTTATTATAGTGCAAAAAAGGCATTTTGGCGATATTAAACTTGATCAGAGTAGCTAAGGGAGCTGTAGATGAAAAAACAGTGATTTAACTGCTTTTGTATCAGTCTGTTAGATTATGCTTTTTAACCTGCTTTCATTACGCCCCCCTCCAGTGGTGTTCAGGCTGAAGATGAGGTGTTTGCCGGCGACTCGAGAGATCGGATGGAGGAGCCATGAGAGAATACTTGGCTTCAGCTGTTTATTAAAGTCATGAGCGTAGAGTAAATTTCTACTTATAAGCAATAAATTTCTGCCTACCAGTGAGAGCTTTATCATTTGCCGGGTATTATTGCAAATTTATGTTTGTTTAGCTTGTTTAATTCTGTTGTTTTTGCAGTGCGGCAGGGTAATTGTGCTATTTGTTGTGAATATAGTGCAATTAATTCGCTTTTTTTCCTGTTTCAGCGGGTGTTTTGCGGTTGTGGTTCGCCAGAAATGCTTGCATAATATCCTTTCTGCGTTATTATGTGTCCATCTGAATATGGTTGCATTGATGGCAACGGAGGCCGGATTATAGTTCTGGCTGAATGTTATTTTCCCGGCAGGAGTCCTGGTAGTAACCGTTGCGGTCAATTGTGGTATTAGTCTGTTTTAAATGTTTATGCTGGTAATATTATTACAGTTTAAGGCTGTATTTTATCCGTCTGGCAGTCAATATAATACTTTATCCATAGAAAGGCCATATAATGCAGATTTTCAGTAAAAAACACCGGACAGGGGCTTTTACCCTGATCGAATTACTGGTAGTGATAACGATAATTGCTCTGCTTGTTTCAATAATGATGCCAGCTCTGGGTAAGGCCAAAGAGCAGGCCAAGATAACAGTATGTTTAAGTAATCTTAAGCAGCTTACTACTGGCTGGCTGATGTATAGTGATGACAATAGTTCTAAGATCGTTCCTAGCGATACCTGGAATGATGATACTGAAAGATTGAATCGCAAACCAGCCTGGACCTATACGGTAAATCTTAATTACAGTGATACAGTGCGTAAGCCGGTGGAACAGCAGATGCGTGAGCTGGAATATAATCTGCTGTATAAGTATGCCGGTAAGGTCAAGGAGATATTCCGCTGCCCTAATGCCCTGGAAGGAGTACAAAGGTCGTATAATATCTCCCATGCAATGAATTATCCGGTATTAAGTCAGGTGAATCTTACCGGAGTTGGTTCGCCGGTATTGAGAAATACCTCACAGATCAAATACGGTAGTGAACGAATAGTCTTTGTCGATGAATATACGGTAACATGGTGCGCCTGGACGCAATGGTACAATCAGCCTTACTGGTGGAATCAGCCGCCGGTACAGCATAATAAAGGAGCTACTTTCAGCTTTGCTGATGGCCATGCTGAACATTGGAAATGGGAAAGTAAAGATACGATAACCTATGGTAAGATGAAATATGAAGACTGGGTCAAGATAAACCCAGGTTATAAGACTCCGCCTGGCAGTAATAAATCCGATCTGGAACGGGTCCAGAAGGGTATTTGGGGGAAGCTGGGGTACTGAAAAGAGATACAAAACTGTTTTTTGCTCCTCCCATGGAGTGGTAGAGAGTAAGAACTGAAGAAAAAATCTGTTTTTTCGATAAAATTAACTTACTTGTTACGATTTAGTAATACCGGCATTTGTTTCCTGGGCTTTGTATTCAGTTCCGGGAGGTAATGAAAACAGAAACTCATATTATTACTAAGTCAATAACAGGAGAAACAATGAAACACCTGGCCCTAATCAGAATTATAGCTTTGTTAATGATCTCTGTCTCAGGCGATAATGCCTTTGCTGCCGCTGAGTGGCAGGACCAGAGCGTATTGCATATTAATACAGTTGCCCCGCATTCTACTCTGGCGGTGCACAGTGAGTATAAAGCAGCGGCAGAGTCTCTTTCAGCCGCCAGGTCAGAGCGTATGTTTTTGCTTAATGGCAACTGGAAATTCAACTGGTCGGCAGGCCCCGATCAGCGTCCGGTCGATTTTTATCAGGTAGATTATGATGATACCAGCTGGCACACTATACCGGTTCCTTCCTGCTGGCAGATCGAAGGTTATGGTACTCCGCTGTATTCTAATACCCGCTATCCGTTCAATCCAGACCTTATTCCCGATGTTATGGGTCCGGTAGAGGAGGCCTTTTTGAAATTTCGCCTGCCCAATCCGGTGGGCAGTTATCGCCGGGAATTCACTTTACCGGCCGTCTGGAGTGATAAACAGATCTTCCTGAAGTTTGAGGGTGTGGAAAGTGCCTTCTATCTTTGGGTAAACGGCTGTTGGGTGGGCTACAGTCAGGATAGTATGACTGCGGCCGAATTTGATATTACCGGTTTGGTAAAGCCCGGGAAAAACCTTCTGGCTGTAGAAGTATATCGCTGGAGTGATGGCAGTTATCTTGAAGATCAGGATATGTGGCGGCTCAGCGGCATTCATCGTGATGTTATAGTCTATGCCCAACCCCGGCAGGCGGTGCGTGATGTCTTTGCCCGGCCTCAGCTTGATAGTTCTTATAGCACAGGGCAGCTTGCTGTTACGGTTCTGGTAGAGAATTTTGCGGAAAAGACTGCTGAAGTTAAGGTCGCCGCTGACTTGCTCGATGATGCGGGCATAAAGGTTAATAGTGCTGTTAATACCGCTGTGCTTGCCCCAGGGGCTCAGACCGAGATTGAATTTGTCCTTGATGCTGGTAAGGTTAACTGCTGGTCGGCCGAAGAGCCGTATCTCTATACTCTGGTAGTAACAAATTCTGCCGGTGAGTCAACTTCCTGCAGGGTTGGTTTCCGCACAGTTGAGATCAAAGATCAGCAGGTATTGATAAATGGTCGTCCGGTTGAGTTTTTAGGTGCTAATCGCCACGAAACCGATCCTGATCGCGGCAGGGTCATGACCGAAGAACTCATGCTCAAAGATATCCTGATCATGAAGCAGAATAATATGAATATAGTACGCAATAGCCATTATCCCAATACTCCGCGTTGGTATGAACTTTGCGATGAATATGGCATGTATGTAATGGATGAGGCCAATATCGAATCACATGGTATGGGCTACGGCGACAATTCGCCCAGTAATAAACCCAGTTGGCAGGCGGCCCATATTGACCGAGGGGTAAGAATGGTGCAGCGTTCTAAAAATCACCCTTCGATCATTTTCTGGTCGTTGGGCAATGAGGCCGGCCCCGGTGAGAACTTCAAAGCAGTCCGTGAGGCTATATTAGCTATAGATGATTCGCGTCCGATACATTATGAAGGTAACAGCCGATGGGGCGATGTTTATAGCGAGATGTACCCCCGAATCTGGTCACTGGCCAACTTTAACTATGCTCAGCTCGATAAACCATATTTCGTTTGTGAATATGCCCACGGTATGGGTAATGCCATGGGCGGCCTGAAAGAATATGTTGAATTGTTCCGCAGGGAAAGGAAACTTATCGGCGGATGTATCTGGGATTTTGTTGACCAGGGTATCAGGTCCCGGCATAAAAGCGCTGAACAAAACGGTTACGGCTCTGCGGTGGTTGCACCCTTGGGCGGTGGGGTAGAGCCAGGTGATAAGCATTTCTTTGCCTATGGCGGCAGTTTTGGCGATCATCCCAATAGCGGCAATTTCTGTGTTAACGGCATAGTGTCCGGCGACCGTCGCGCAACGGCCAAGCTCGCTGAGGTGAAATATCTTTACCAATCTATCCGGGCTGAAGCAATCGATGCAGCTGCCGGCCGCATACGCATTTCTAATGAATATGATTTTATCGACCTTAAGGAATTTACCTGTAACTGGGATCTGCTTGCAGATGGTAAGGTAATCGATTCTGGTGAGTTGGAAATGGGTTCTGTGCCGCCGGGGACAGCCAAAGAATTTGTCATACCTTTTAAGCCGGTTAATTCAGAGCCAGGCGTGGAATATTTTGTTAATTTGAGCTGGAAACTTATTCAGGACAATCTTTATGCCCCCAAAGGCTTTGAACAGGCTTATTATCAGTTTGGGCTTCCGGTTACTAAGGCCAGAGAGCTTATTGCCAGGAGTACAGCACCAATTGTGATCGATACGCAGGAAGGTATTGAGGTTAAAGCCGGGCCTGCACAGGTCTCTTTCAGCAGGCATACCGGCAGTATTGCCCGTCTTACACTCAACGGCAGGTTGATAATAGATCAGGCTGATAATGGCCCGCTATGCAGTGTATTCCGCGCCCGGGGCGATAATGACCGTGAGCGTGGCTGGCATGATCTCACTGGCTTTGCTCCGGAAGTAACCTCATTTAACTCTGAGATGATCGATAATGTCTGCGTTATAACCTCTACCAGTAAATACACCTCTAATGCCGGGGCGGAGTATTGTCTTCTGGCTCGCTGGTATGTTGATGGCAACGGTCTGATCGTATCTGACAATAGCATAGATCATAGCTTTGGCCCGGAACTGTTGCCTCGGGTGGGCTTTGATCTCAAAGTTGCCGGTGAGCTCAGAAATGTGGAATATTACGGGCGAGGTCCATTTGAAAATTATATTGACCGAAAGTCGGCTGCTAAAGTTGGTCTTTATAAGACAACAGTTGATGGTATGTATGAGTATTATCAGAAGCCTCAGTTCTGCGGTAATCGTTCTGATGTTCGCTGGTTTGCTCTCAGTGATGATTCGGGTAGAGGGGTTATGTTTGTTTCTGAAGATGATTATAATATGAATTTTTCTGCCCTGCGATTCAGCCAGGAAGAGCTCTACAGCAGGTATTATCCCTGTGATCTGGTGAAAGATGAAAAGGTGATAGTAACTCTTGATAAGGTTACTGCCGGTGTAGGCGGAACCTGGGGGCAGGATTCTACCTTTCCTGAATATAAGCTTAAAAAGCAGGTTTATAATTTTCGCTATCGTATCGAGCCTTATAATGGTCAGCCTTCAGCTGATGTTAATAATCGTTTTTATCTCAGCGAACCGGCCCAATACACGGTGCAGGGTCGGGCCGTAACCCTGAGTTGTGCCGATAGTCTCTCTGCTATCACTTATGGTTCTGATCCGATGCAGGTGTCGCATGAATATGTATCTGGCATGAAGCTAAGCCGGTCAAGGCATATTTTTGCCAGCACACAGCGGCCCGGCTATCTGCCGGCGCTGGCATTACTGGCTGGCAGCAGTAAGATTGATCGCAGTAACTGGCAGGTGACTGTCAGTAGTGAGCAGGCAGATGCCGGTGAGTCAGCAGGCCAGGCGCTTGATGGCGACCCGCGTACTATCTGGCATACCCGCTGGCGTGGTGATATTCCCGATCTGCCCCATTATTATCAGGTTGATATGAATCAGGAGCTGGTTTTAAATGGTTTTAGCTATTTGCCCCGTCAGGATGAGTTCAAGAATGGCAATATTGTTAAATATGAGTTCTATGTAAGTCTTGATGCCCAGAACTGGTCTGTAGTTTCAGCTGGTCAGCTTGATAGTGGAATTGATATTAAGCGGATATTGTTTGACCAGCCGGTATCGGCCCGATATTTCAGACTGGTTTCATTAGCAGAGGCCAACGGCAGAAACTTTACCAGTGCCGCAGAGATAAATGTTTTGGCCGATCTGGTCGAATGACGCACAGTGCAGGGTATGGCCAGATACTTGAACCAGCTGGCTTATATCCTTTAATATACTACAACACTTTTACAACAAGGAATGATATGAAAAACAAACTCTATACAGTATTGGCAGTTTGCTTTGCCTGTCTGTTTTCAGGTTCAGCCCTGGCAGATATAAAAGAGTACAAAGCAAAATTTGCTGATCCGCCGGCCTCGGCTCGTCCCCATACCTGGTGGCATTGGATGAACGATAATATTACCAAAGAGGGGATAACCGCTGACCTGGAGGCAATGGCCCGTGTAGGTATTGGTGGGGCCCAGATATTCAATGTCAGCGAGCGTATTCCGGTTGGTCAGACAGGATATATGTCGCCGGAATGGCTTGAGATGGTACGGCATGCCGTTGAGGAAGCCAAGAGGCTGGGTATTGAGATCTGTATGCATAATTGTGCCGGCTGGTCCAGCAGCGGCGGCCCCTGGATAACTCCGGAACACTCTATGAAGATGTTGGCGATAAGTGAGACGGCAATCACCGGGCCAAAAACTGTGGCTCTGACCCTGCCTGAGCCTGAGGCCAGAATGGACTTCTATCGCGATATTATCGTTATAGCATTTCCCACTCCGCAGGACGATAAGTATCGTCTCTCTAACGCCCGTGCCAAGGCTCAGTTCGATTATATGTATAATCTTGATATCGATGAGAATAAAGCCCCGCAACAGGCAGTTATTCCATCAGATTCAGTGGTTGATATTACAGCTGATATGCAGTCTGATGGAACGCTCAACTGGCATTGCCCATCTGGTAACTGGACTGTCCTGCGTATTGGCTATACAACTACCGGTAAGACTAATCATCCGGCTCCCGACTCTGGACTGGGCCTTGAATGCGATAAGCTCAGCCGGTCTGCTCTTGATGTACACTGGCATAATGGTATTGAGCCGATACTGAAAAAACTTGGTAAGCTCGCCGGTCCGGTCATGAATAACCTGCTGATTGACAGCTATGAGGTAGGTATTAATAACTGGACTTCTGGTCTTGATAAAGAATTTGCCCGGCGACGCGGCTACGAAATGTTAAAGTATCTGCCGACCATTACTGGTCGCGTGGTTGACAGTGCCGATATATCAGAGCGATTTCTCTGGGATTATCGCCGGACTATATCTGATCTGTTTACCGCCAATTACTTTGGCTATTTTGCTGATAAATGTCATGAGGCTGGTTTGTTGTGTTCAACCGAGCCTTATGATGGGCCTTTTGAATGTTTGTCTATTGCCTCTAAGGCAGATATACTCATGGGTGAATTCTGGATCGGCGGCGGAATGAATTCTTCCCTGCGTATCGCATCGAGTGTGGCCCATGCCTACGGGCGTCAGATAGTTGGTGCTGAATCGTTCACCTCTGCCCCTGACCGCGGACGCTGGCAGAATCACCCCCGGTCAATGAAGGCGTTGGGTGATGAGGTTTGGTGTAATGGTATTAATCGCTATATCTTCCACCGCTACGCACATCAGCCCTGGCCTGATATATTCCCCGGCATGACTATGGGCCAGTGGGGCACACACTTTGAAAGAACTAATACCTGGTGGAATGATGGTGCTGCCTGGATGAAATATATAGCTCGCAGCCAATATTTGCTTCAGGCAGGAAAGTTCCATGCCGATGTCCTCTTTTTCGGAGGTGAAACCGTACCTGAGGGAGCTGTCTATCATCCGGAACTCAAAGAGCATGGTTATGACTATGATGCTATTGGCACAGATCTTTTTGCCGCCCTGAAAGTGGTTGAGGGCAAGGTCATTCTGCCCAGTGGTATGAGCTATGAGTTGCTGGTATTGCCTGCCAGAAAGACCATGAGCCTGGCAGTTGTGCAGAAGTTAGAGCAGTTGCTTAATGATGGTGCAAAAGTGCTTGCTACCAGGCCGGTGCAGGTGCCCGGCCTGATGGGGTATCCAGGCACCCAAAATGAATTGCTAAATATTGCTGCTAAACTATGGGGCACAGAAACTGCGTCACCAACAGACCGCACTTGCGGACGCGGCAGACTGCTGAGCGGTTTTTCGGTGCAGCAGGCTCTGGCGAAGCTCAATGTTGAGCCTGATTTTGAGAACCTTACCCCTGAGTCCAAAACCAATTTCATTCATCGCATTATTGATGGTGCTGATGTATATTTTGTGAGCAATCAGGATAAAGAGAGTAAGGCGATCAGATGTAATTTCAGAGTTACTGGCAAAATGCCCCAGCTCTGGAATTCTCAGATGGGTACTATTACCCCTGCAGCTCTCTGGCAGGTCAAGCCCCGGCAGACGGAAGTAACTCTGCCCCTGGGACCGCATGAATCAGTTTTTGTGGTCTTTGCAGATCCGATAAAAGAATCTGCCGATAATATCGTGGCCTTCGAAAGGGTAGGCGGTCCGGTTTTGCCGGAACTTAACTATCCCCAGGTTGACCTGAAAATAATCAGTGCCCAATATGGCGTGGTAAATCTCAGTCGCAGCAGTATGGTTGATGTTTCGGAAAAGCTCAATGCCCGTATCAGGGATAATTCTCTTTCGGTTATGGCAGATAACAGCCTGGCTGGTGACCCGGCTGATGGTATGGTCAAGGCTATGCTGGTAGAATATACTTATGATGGCAAGAGTTACTCTGTTAAGCTTGGTGAGAATCATCGTCTGGAATTACCTCCTGATACTTTGCCTGCCGGAAGAGAATTGCGGGTTGATAAGGCTGTCTATGGTGTTTTGCCCCGCGAGCTGGTGAAATTGCCGGAAATGAAAACTGTTGATATAACCGACCGGGTTATGGCTCAGGTTAAGGGTAATTATTTAGAGGTGAGAGCTGGTAATGATCTTGCCGGAAGCGACCCGGTACCTAATGTGCCCAAACAGTTAATGATCGTCTATAGTATTAATGGTGAAGAAAAGACAACGGTAAGATACGAAAATGAGCTGGTGCGAATTCCCGATGTGCAATGGCGGCCTGCTCCCTGGCCGGCGACAGTTGCCAGTTTACGGGGTGATTTTTCTCTGCTCACCTGGGATCCGGGCGATTATCAGCTTACCCGGGCCAATGGCAAGCGGTCAGTTGTTAATGTCGCTTCTGCTGCCAGTCCCATATCGCTGACAGGCCCCTGGTCAGTTAGCTTTACCAATGCGCCCCGGCCGCCTAAGGATATTGAGTTGGCTAAGCTCGAATCGCTTACAGCCCATACTGATGCTGATATAAGGGCATTTTCCGGAACGGCCGTTTATAAGACTCACTTTGAGCTGGACAGATCTGCCTTTACTGCCAATAAACGAATTATGCTTGACTTAGGACAGGTTGAGGTTATGGCCCGCGTATTGGTTAACGGCAAGGATCTGGGAGTTTTATGGCTCGATCCTTATCGCATCGATATTACCAAAGCAGCTCGCAAGGGTGAAAATACTCTCGAAGTGCGGGTAACTAACCAGTGGGTTAATCGTCTGATCGGCGATGAGTTCTATCCTGATGACTGTCAGTGGAATGGTCAGAATCTTAGTCAATGGCCTCAATGGCTGGTGCAAAAGCAGCCTCGCCCCAGTCAGCAGCGTCAGACCTTCAGCACCTGGAAGCATTGGACTAAATACGATACCATGCTGCCCAGCGGCCTGATCGGACCGGTATATATTCGCATCGGTGAATATATACCCGTTGGCGATTGATATTCATTTCCGCAGATCTGAAAAGATCATATAAGAACCACAGGTACAGGGTGTAAAAACCCGCCTGTGGTTTTTTTTCTTTCGCCTCAAAGCATGTTGCGTTCAACCTAATTGCGTCCTGATTCAAATATGAATAATATCATTGTGTTTATTGTGTTGACAATGTTGTGAGGTGGGAATAAAGGTGTCAGGGAAGTATGGCTTGTGGTAGTACAGGGCCGCTTTAAAGTTCGCCCGCCGAGGTTCTCGGCTGATTAATGTTGCCGGGCCGAATGAGGATTGGTATTATTATACATGTGGCGAAAAGGTTTATAAGCTCTTTGAAAATTCCAGATATGGAACGCAAGTCCGGCTAAGCGGGTTCAGAATGAAGTCGCCGCATTCTCTGGTTGCAATTCTGATAGTCTCCGGCACGGTTGGCCGGGCCGGGAATGGTCAAGGCTTGCCTTGTCTTTGACAGAAAGATATGAGTATCTGCCGTTCGGTGAGCAGACAGTCTATAACGCCGCCGGTATGAACATCGGTAGCAGTTCGGCTGTGGGTAATCCGTATATGTTCACCGGCCGAAGTTACGATTCCGAATCCGGCCTGTATTACTACCGGGCGAGAATGTACAGTGCCAAACTTGGCCGCTTTATGCAAACCGACCCGCTGGGCTATTATGACAGCCTGAACCTGTACCAGTATTGCGGTAATAATCCAGCGAATCTGGTTGATCCGCTGGGCTTGCTGGTTGCCAGCGATCAGATTTTCCCATGCCTGTCCCTGCTGAAGAGAGGAAAGAGCAAGAGAGACGCAGGAGGCATCTTGAGATAACGGCGAACCAGCTCTTACCTAATGGCCAGGAAATTGAGTGGCCCGATGGATATAACCCACATCAACAAGTGACAGAATCAGAGGATTTGAGCTTTTCAGAGTGGAAAGATAAGGTTAATCATGGAGGGCCTTGGGACTGGAAGAGATTGGGACATAATGGTACAAACGATATTACACATCCAGAATATGAAGCTCTTGGAAACTTTGATTATGGTGTGACAGGTATGGCCATAGGTCTGCCCCCGGCTGTTATTAGATTTGGTGGTACATATGCCGCATGGACAAGTGGTCAATGGGGTGATTCGCCCGAAGATCAAGCCATGATTGATCAGGGTATTAAATGGTATGAAATGCACTATGGGCCATATCAATGTATTGAATATGGCTACTCTGGGCCTGGGATTAAGTATCATCCATATTGATTGGTTTGGTCTTAGTGTATAGAAATAGTAGAGTAAATTAAGCATGAAAATCACAGTAGATTTGTTATCAAAAAAACTATGGCTGGTTATATTTGCAGCTATTGGCCTGTATTGTTGCTTGCCGTTATTTTCGCCCTTTAAAATGGTTGATGTTGAGGTCTTTCGCAAGCCATCTCCTGATGGTAAGTATGAGGCGGTTTATATTCAACAGGATGCCGGAGCAATGACAACAGCTAACCATAGAATTTTTATCGTCAGGGCTGGTGAGGCCATATCATCATCAGGAAAGGCCAATTTCATTGCAAAAAGAGTATTTGATTTTGACTGCAACTGGAGAAATGATGGTAATTTGATGATCAGATACAGTAAAGCTGATATTCAACATTTTAATAATTATGTTTATACAGATAATACACAATTGGAGAAAATTTATATTATTTTAGAAATGTTATCCGGAGATATATCTGGTAATAACCGGAGACAGACACAAAATTAATAATGTACGATTTATTATCTTTGCGATCTCACCCTCTCTGCTCGCAATAATTATTATGAAAGTTTTCGCGCAGCCTTCGACAAGCTCAGGACAGGAAGCCCCAGGGCCGCAAAGGTAAATATTAGAGTTTTAACGAAATGCACTGAATACACTAAATTGCAGACGACTATTCTTTTCGCGTGGTTCGTTTGGTTAGTGGTTATAATAATTGTCTTGTCCGGCTGGATTTAAGCTGGTATTATTACCGTTGTGGCGAAAAGGTTGATAAGCTCTTTGAAAATTCCAGATATGGAACGCAAGTCCGACTAAGCGGGTTCAGGATGAAGCCGCCGCATTCGATGGTTGCAATTCTGATAGTCTCCGGCACGGTACACCGGGCCGGGAATGGTCAAGGCTTTGTTCAGGTAGGTCAAGCATCCTTGCTTGACATTGATAATGCTGGAAAGAGACAGGGGCCGAAAATTACACTGGTATAAATTTGTAATAAACGCAGAAATGCGGCTATGGAATGATGAATCTCAAGCAGGGATGCTTGAGCTACCTTCTACTCAGAATCCGGCCTATATTACTACCGGGCGAGAGTGTACAGTGCCAAATTAGGCCGTTTCCTGCAAACCGACCCGCTGGGGTATTATGACAGCATGAATCTGTACCAGTATTGTAATAATAATCCGGCGAATCTGGTTGACCCGCTGGGGCTGTTTGGTGGTGGAAGTGTAGGAAGTGTAGGTGGCAACGGCTGGACTGCCAAGCCGCCAATGCCGAGACAGGAACCGAAAGAGCCCAGCCCTTATACGATGTCGTTACCTACCATGCAACCGCAAGGGGGAGATAGCGATGGCGGCTCTCCGCAATGGTCACCGATTGATATTCCGCCGCAACTTGAGCTTTATGAACAGATGGATAAAACCGAGTCAGATGGTGGTGGTATTGGTGGTGGTTTTCAATTCACTGGTGGCTGTGGTATAGGGGTAACAATTGGAATTGGTAAAGGCCCTAATGGCTGGTCTGTTACTTTGGGTTTTGGGGCATATTTAGGAGTTGGAGCGTCTATAGGTGGCTATGCCGCTGGCTCTGCCACGCCAGGCTGGGGGCATAGTTCTGGTGGATCAATAGGACCATTTGGTGGCGATTATTCATATAGTATGAATCCAAGAACAGGCACAGGGCCTGGAGGGTGGTCAGGTGGTCTGGGGAAAAGTTTGGGGCCTAGACTGGTTGAAGTACATACTTTTGTAACGCATACATGGTAAATAGCTGATACTAGTACTTACCAAGGAATCGCTAATGAATATACAGTTGTTTGTTGCAATATTATTTCTAATTACTGGGGTGTATGGAATGGTAAATCATACCAGATTGACCCGGTATATTCAGGATAAATATCCTGAAATTGTGAAGCATATAATTGGCAAAGATAAATTCCCCGAGGAGTATTGGTGGACATCAGAAATTATGAAAGTTGTAAAATATGCCAGTTCAGGTGATGATATTGACGATGAAAAATTAATTTTTTATAAAAAGAGAGTGAAATATGCATTTAGAATATTATGGATATTATTTACAGTGCATATTTTATTGATAATTTGTCATTAAAATAATGTAAAGGTAGATCAAATGTAAATAGACGCGATGTATCATTAACGCCACCGTGAGAAATTAAATGGTACTTAGTACATTTCCGGATACAGCCTCTCCGGGCGGACGATAAGTTATTCCTATACCTACGACCGGGCGGGCAACCGTCTTACAGAGGATATAAATGGCATACCGACCCAGACTTATGCCTATGATAATAATTATCAGCTTACCGATGTTTTTGCTGGTTCGGGCAGGTCATGCAGTTTTGTGTATGATGGTGTTAATAATCGGCAGGCGGCCTTTGAGGTCGATGCCAGTCAGGTCTGGATATACCAGACCAGCCCGCTGCATCAGTACGGCTATATAACCGACTATTATGGCAATAATGATATTGACCCGACCTATGACACTAACGGCAATATGACCTCGGATGGATATTTTGCCTATATTTACAATCGTGACAATCAATTAGTTAATGTACGCAGTCTGGCCGGTTTGGATAGTATTGCCAGTTACAGCTATGACTATGCCGGGCGTCGGGTATCAAAGACGATTAACGGTGTGACGACCTGGTTCGTTTACGATGGCGTGCAGATAATCGCTGAATATACCGGCAGTGTTCTTACCCGTAAATTCATCTACGGTCCCGGCATAGACTCGCCCGTTGCCATGATTCATGTTGCCGGGACGAATGAAGGCAGTTATTATTATCATCAGGACGCAAACGGCAATGTGGTTGCCTTATCCAATGCGTCTGGCTCTTTGACAGAAAGATATGAGTATCTGCCGTTCGGTGAGCAGACAGTCTATAACGCCGCCGGTATGAACATCGGTAGCAGTTCGGCTGTGGGTAATCCGTATATGTTCACCGGCAGAAGTTATGACTCGGAGAGCTGCCTGTATTACTACCGGGCGAGGATGTACAGTGCCAAGTTAGGCCGCTTCCTGCAAACCGACCCGCTGGGGTATTATGACAGCCTGAACCTGTACCAGTATTGTAATAATAATCCAGCGAATCTGGTTGATCCGCTGGGGCTGTTTGGTGATGGAGGTGTAGGAAGTGTATGTGGCAATGGCTGGACTACCAAGCCGCCAATGCCGAGACAGGAACCGAAAGAGCCCAGCCCTTATAAGATGTCGTTACCTACCATGCAACCGCAAGGGGGAGATAGCGATGGCGGCTCTCCGCAATGGTCACCGATTGATATTCCGCCGCAACTTGAGCTTTATGAACAGATGGATCAAACCGAGTCAGATGGTGGTGGTATTGGTGGAGGTTTCCAATTCACTGGTGGCTGCGGTATAGGGGTAACAATTGGAATTGGTAAAGGCCCTAATGGCTGGTCTGTAACTTTAGGGTTTGGGCCTTATTTAGGCGTTGGGGCATCGGTAGGCGGTTATTATGCACCCGGAGCTGCTACGCCGGGCTGGGCGCATAGTTCAGGAGGGTCATTGGGGACATGGGGCGTAGATTATTCTTATGAAATGAATCCAGTGTCAGGGGCTGGGCCTGGAGGGGTGTCTTTCAATGCTGGCAAAGGATGGGGGGTAGAGATAGAGGTGCATACATTTATTGCATATACATGGTAGATAAGTATCTAGATAACAGGAAAGCTAATGATGATAATAGAGTTAATATTCCCACTTTTGCTAATTATAAGCATGGTATTTGGTGCCGTTTATCATAAAATGTTGACACGGTATATTCAAGCCAATTATCCTGAGCTGGTGAAGCATATCATTGGTAAAGATAAATTTCCTGAATACTGGTGGACTTCAGAATTTATGAAAGTTGCCAAGTATGCCAGCTTAGGTGATGATGATAATGACATGAAGTTAATAACTTACAAAAGGAGAGTGAGGTATTCTTTCAGAATAATATGGTTGTTATTTATTGTTAATATTTTGCTTACAATATTACATTGAATTATGTCGGTTTGGCAGATTACTATATTATGAGGTAACCAGATAAATGTGACAGGCGTCGAAAATGGAAGAGTAATCTGCGGATAAAATTATATTCTTGTATCGAGGGTGGCGAAGTGATAATATCGATGTTGTCAGGAAATGTTTGGTTCTTTGAAAATTTCAGATATGGAACGCAAGCCCGGCTAAGCGGGTTCAGAATGAAGTCGCCGCATTCTCTGGTTGCAATTCTGATAGACTCCGGCACGGTCCGCCGGGCCGGGAATGGTCAAGGCTTTGTTCAGGTAGGTCAAGCATCCTTGCTTGACATTGATAATGCTGGAAAGAGACAGGGTCCGAAAATTACACTGGTATAAGTTTGTAATAAACACAGAAATGCGGCTATGTAATGATGAATCTCAAGCAAGGATGCTTGAGCTACCTTCGACAGCGAATCCAGCTTATATTATTACCGGGCGAGGATGTACAGTGCGAAACTTGGCCGCTTTATGCAAACTGACCCGCTGGGGTATTATGACAGCATGAATCTGTACCAGTATTGTAATAATAATCCGGCGAATCTGGTTGACCCGCTGGGGCTTGCTGGTTGCCAGCGATCAGATTTTCCCATGCCTGTCCCTGCTGAAGAGTGGAAAGAGCAAGAGAAACGCAGGAGGCGTCTTGAGATAACGGCTGGGTTGGCAATGCCTGTAACCCCAACTACACCAGGGGGAAGTGGTGGCGATATCACAGAAAGCGATGGTAGTTCGTCTTTTAGCGGTTCTGCAACTGTCGGAGCGGGTGTAGGTGGTACCGGAAGTGTAAGTGTGGAAGTTAATGGTGATGGTAGTGTTGATATCAGTCTTACTTTTGGTTTTGGTCCTTACCTTGGTGTTGGAGCATCTGCAGGGCCTGCATACGGTTCTGGTGGTGATGGCTGGTCACTTCAGGCTGGCGCATCAGCTGGAAGAATAATTTCGATTGGTGGGGACTATACATACGGGTTAATAGGTGAAAACGCAGGGCAGCATGGTAGTTCTAAATCTCTTAATGCAGGTATTGGATTGTTGCCTGTGGAAGCACATGCTTTTATTACCAATACAACAACATACCATGTGCCTTACTATCCACCGAGGCCGTATATGCCGTATTACCCGTATCCACATTGAACTTGAAAGGATGTTTTATGCAGAATGGTTTATGGTTACATGTTATAAGTATGGCTCTATTTTTAGCTGGTGTGGCAATGTATGGTATATTCTTTTACTGTTTGACGAGTTATCTTGAAATAAGGTATCCGGAAATATTTTTAAAAATAGTTGGGAATGACAGAAAACCTGTGTGGTGGACGCCTAATAAAAATTGGAGACTGTGGTCTTTTTGTCGTAAAAATAATTGTTTTGGTGATTCAAAACTTGCTTATTATATGAAAGGTTATAAAACAACAAACATTATATGTTTATTGATTTGGGCTTTATCATTTGCTGTATTAATTTATTCAAGCAAACACAAATAAAGATACTGGGGCGAGAATTAGAGAATTGGCTTAGCGAGATATTGCTGTTGCCGGTACTGCTTAAAGCCAGATATTATTATCAGCAGAATGTATTGTTTATTTGTCTTAAAAAATATGGTGCAGATATGAATATTAAACAAATACTATTGGGTTTGCGAAAATCACCGAAAGATGTGGAATTACTGTTGGCTGCTTTTGATTTCTACTGCGATAGTGAGAATTATAGTAAGGCTGGTGAATTTGCTCGCAAGGCTTATCTGCTCGATAGAGATAATCCATGGGTTATGATGAAATGTGCGCTGATATATAATTTGCTTAGTGAAAAGAAGAAGTGTATATGGATTTTGAAAAAGATTCAAACACTTTCTTTGAAAGATATAGCGATTTGTCCGCAAATTGGCACAATGCGTAAAGCGGTAGGATTTAAAAATGATATGCTTTTCTGGATGGCTCAGGAGTATTGGAATCTAAGTGATTATTCGACAGCTGCTAAACTTGCTAGTGAAGTTATCCGAAAAAAGGTCAGGTTAAAACACTATAGTAACCATACTATAAGAGAGGTTCGCTCGTTTATTGAAGAAGCTGAGTTGTCTCGCGATATTGAACGAGAAGAGAAAAAGGGAAATTGGGTTTCCGTAGGGAAATTGTGTAATCATTTATTGCGTAAGTTTCCAGATAACCCCTGGACATGGAACCACCTGATATTGTCCTATTATGAGCGATACGAATATCGCAAGAGTCTGGAGATTTCCAGTAAGGCACTGGAGAAGTTCCCCGATGATGGTTATATTCTGTTCAATCATGCCGGAGCTTTGCAGATGTTGGAACGGTATGATGAAGCGGCGGAGATATTTGGCCCTCTGGCCCGTAGTAGTGAAAAGCGGCTGATTGCGAAATATCAGGCTTCTGATCTGACAGAGGCCCGGCAATTGAAAAACGATGCTTGCTATAGATTGGGCCGGTGTTATGCCGGGCTGGGTAAAAATAAGCTGGCAGCGAAGTGGCTTAATCAATACATTGAAGGCCGCAAGGCGGGAATGGGCGGTATATATAACCTCAATACGGTTAAGAAAGTTCTGCGGGAATTATCTGCTGACTGACAGGCGGATTGTTTCTGACTGGCTTATTTTTAACTGGTAACATTATATTGCCATCAGGCTAATAGTTAAACCGTAATAAGCTGGCCGGGTTTAATCCTGTCTGGTTAATATTTGCATTTCTATCTTAGGTGATATTTAGGGTAATGTAAAAAAAAACCACGGCAAGACATTTCTGCCCGGCCGTGGCCTCTACTACTTTTACTATCCGTTCTGAGCTCTTTTACTTCAACTGACAGCTTAACGGTTAACTGTTTTAAATTTATAGTCGGTTACCGGCTTGCCGGCATGTGTTTGTTTTTGATCCAGGGGTGGGACCAGGCCGCGTATTATTCTCAGTTCCTTGCTGGCTATGCCGGAATTGAGTCTATTGGCCGCCTCCCATTTTTCTTTGGCCTGCAACAGTAGTAAGTTTCTCACCTGACTGTCAGATTTGCAGTTGGCCAGTTTGAACAGGGCATTACCCCAGCCGTAGAGGGCTGAGTCTTTGTCGGGTTTAAGGTTTAATGCCTGGGCGAATTTTTCGCAGGCACTTTGTAGTAGCGATTCCTGCAGAGTGCCGCTGCGGAAACGAGACTGGATCAACAGTGTGTTACCCCAGTTATTGAGCGCCTCGTGGTTTTTAGGGTTAAGGCTCAGTGAGGTCTCAAACTTTCGGCGGGCCAGAGACAGTATTTTTTCGGTTTCGCGACTGTCGCTCTGGGTCAGAGCCAGATTTTTTAGGATCACTCCCCAATTATTGAATATTTTATAATTGGTACTGTCCAGTGAAGCTGCTTTCTGCATTTTGTGACTGGCTTGATCCAGCATTGTCGCAGAGTCCTGTCCTTTTTCCAGTGATGCCTGTCTTGCCAGCATTTGCCCCCAGATATCATATACTTCCGGGCGATTGCCGTTTCTGCTTGTCATTTCTTCGCATATCTCAGCAGCCAGTTTATAATTACGCCATTTTTCAGCGTGAGTAAGTTTGTCCATCAGGGCTTTATTGTCCATGTCGGCATATTTGCTAATATTGCCGGTATTGTTCAGGCTGGGGCTGGAACTATCGCTTAATTCATTTTTTAGCTCAACGGCTGCGTTAAACACCTCCTGAGCCTTTGTGCTGCCGGTCTCTGACGCTGCATCTGTATTTATCTGTGGTTCAGATGTATTAGTTAAAGACTGTTTAAGAGCAGGTCTCTCACTAAGGCTTGCTTTCTGGCGAGCGATCGATTCACGCAGCATATCGGCATGTGATATTTCCGTAGTTTTGCTTGTACTGCCAAAAGAGCTCAAGCTGCCTGTTCTTTCTTTGTTTTTGATAGCATTAAGCTCATTAGTGATAATGTCCATCATGCTGGACTGGGTTTGTGGTTTTTCAACTGAGCTATTGAGACCGCTGGTTTTGCTCTCTGATATACTTGCCAGCAGGGCTTTGTTTTCCTGGTTGTGTTTTTGTATGTCCTGAACGATCTGGCTTTTATGTTTCTCCAGAGTAGCTATTTTTTCTGAGGCTGCCTGGTCGATCTTTTGTAGTTCGCCAGCAACGGTGCTTTTAAGCTGTTCTTCCAGTTCATTGACCTGGCTGGTGAGCGACTTACTAAGCTCTTTATTAGCTTTTCTCAGTATTTCGATGCTTTTCTGGTTAAGCTCTATGCCCTTATCGATAGTTTCTTTAGTGTTTTCCCCGACCTCTTTGGCAGTTGCTATTGTCTCCTGCATAGCCTCGATATGGACAGACATTTCGCTGATATGGCTATAGTGGCTTTCCAGCTCCCACTGTTTAATATTTCTTTGCAGGTCCTCGATTTCAGCTATAAGCATAGAAGCCCTTTTTCCGGCTCTGGTCGCCTTTTTCAACTGTGTCCTGGCATAAATGAGCATGCAGATAGTTGCCAGCAGGGCAAAGGCCCCCGGCAGCCAGTATATTACAGCTGTGTTCAGATATGACCTGTTTTTGGCAGGGGCTGGCGTATAGCTGTCCGCATTCATTGGCTGATATTGTAACTGAGGTTTAACTTCCAGAGTTTTGGCTCTTTGGCCTGTTTCTCCATCCCTGACAACCGGGAGTGTTGTCGTTTGGGTGTCAACTGATGGTTTTGTTGTCGCTGCCTGTATGCCGGCCGCCTGCTCTTGCTGTTTTTGTCTTATCAGTATTTCTGCCTGCTGTATCAGCTCGGCTGTCTGAGCTTCAGTTGCGTTTTTTGACCATTCCAGTTGAGGTTTTGCTTCTGGGGCAGGTGCTGCCAGCTCTTGTGCTGATAGGCAGGTGAATGATATGAACATACCTAATATTGTCAGAGTTACTACAGAGTTATTCCTTGTGGCCATAATATTTGCCTCGAAATTCAAAGAACTTCAGCCTCATCTGCTTTTCCATCCTGGATCGACAGTGATTCTGTACTAATGTTCGATTTTGCAAATTCCAGCCGCATTTCCACGACGGCCTTATTAATAACTACCGGCTGAATGTCACTTCTTTTGGCCCAATTGTGGCCAGTGAGAAATTCCCTGCCGGGTTCTTGATTATATAGTCCATCAGGTCGGTAAGTGAAACATTGTTTATCGCTGTTTCTATCTCACTTAAGGTCCTGGTTCTTTTGAGATAAAGATGGTCACTGGCCAGAGATAAAGAACGAGAGCTACTTGATTCGCCCTGCATTATCAATGAGGCTCGCAGGCCAACTTTGGCCCTGTCCAGCTCGTCCTGACTTACTCCCTGAGGTAACTTACTTAGTTCCTCAAGTATAACATCCAGGGCTTCCTGGGCCTTTTCTGGCGAACTGCCTACATAAGCGGTCATTGCTGCTTTGTTTGCAAGGGTTATCTGATGAGCACTGACCGAGTAGCACAGGCCTCGCTTCTCTCTTACCTCGGTAAAGAGCCGGCTGCCCATGCCGCCAGAAAGAACATTGCTCAGGAGCAGGGCCTTGTAATAGTCTGGGTGGCTAATATGTACCGACGGCCAGGTCAGATTGATATGGGTCTGAGAGCCATCATTGGCCAGATGGCGATAGCCGGGGGCGTATTTCAGCTCTGGCAGGGCAGGATTGCTATCTCCAGACCAACTTCCCAGTAAATCGTCGAGCAGATCTCGAACCTGCTCAAACTTTACGCCGCCTGCTACAGTTATAATGGCATTGGCCGGCGTGAAAAATTCTTGCCAGAAACCTTTTATGTCTTTATTAGATAATTTCTCAATTTCTTCGATCCGTCCCATAACCGGGCGGTTATATGGGCTGTTCAGGTAGGTTTCTTTGGCCAGTATCGACACTTTCTGCCTGGGGTCATCGTCCAGTGATTCTAATGCCTGAATTGACAGGTCCTGACAATTCTCGAATTCTTCATCCGCTAAATGTGGATGGAGTAATATTTCAGAAAAGATTTTCATACCTTCCTGAAAGTTGTTATTTACCATTACCCCTGAAAAACTGGAGATCAGCAGGCCGGCATTATTATTAAAATGTATGCCCAGGCGGTCCAAAGCCTCATTAAGCTCTATATTACCCCAAGGTCCGGCTCCGCGAAGTATTGATTCGGATAGAACCGTCGCTGCTCCACTTAACCCTTCCGGGTCGCGACTGGCACCGGCATCGAGTACTATGTCAAACGCCGCTGATACCCGTTCGGGCATTTCTTCTATTATCAAAGTTAAATTGTTACTATATTTATGTGACTTTATCATGTTTTTTGGTTGTAGCCCTGTTTGTTCTATTAATAAGTTCGCTATCCTGTCTATTTTCGCCCAAAAGTCCGTTTTTTCTTCAATATTATCTATTTTTATCTAAATTATGACCGCAGAATGCCGATATTCATTCCCGACTTGTTATTTTTAACAAGAAAAAGAAGGCTGTTTGGGGCAGCTGATGGGGTTTTTATGTTTAAATTCCTGTTAGTTCAGTTATTAGACCGAGTTATAGAAAAATTATCTTGACCTGATTGATTAATGTTCTATACTCTTGCAAAAGTTGTTTTTTAGTTGATACCGGTTTGTTTAGAACCGTATATTGTATGGAAATCACATTATGGCATTAGAGAAAAAAAAGCAGGGACCTGTCAGGGTTAGACGCAAAAAGGATGTTGCTGCCGGAGTGCAGGAAAAACCTTTGACCCAAAAGGAGTTAGAAGCATATAGGGAGAAACTTCTTATGCTTCGCAAAGACCTGCTTGGTGATATGAATAAGATGGAAAGTGGTGCCTTTGATAAAAATTCCAGTGGTGAACTTTCGACTATGCCAGTTCATATGGCTGACATAGGAACTGATAATTATGAGCAGGAATTTACTTTGGGTCTAATGGATTCTGAGCGTAAAATGCTTCTGGAGATCGACCGTGCCCTGCGTAAGTTCGTTGATGGAGATTATGGCATCTGTGAAGGTACTGGCAAACAAATAACCAGAGCCAGACTTAATGCCAAGCCCTATGCCCGTTATACCATAGAGTTCCGCACTATGCTCGAAAAAGGACTCGTTAACGAGCCGGGCGAAGGCAAGGAAAAGACTTCCGCTGATTCCCAACGCGACGACGATGATGATTCTGATCGCGAAAGAGAAGATGTTGATGATTATCATGATGATGATATCGAAGATCGTGAGGATCGCGATGATATCGATATCGATATCGATCTGGACATTGATGCTGATTGATAATTTTGTCTTAGATGCTATTTCCCTTGATATAAATGCACCGTCAGGATATTATAAACCGGCGGTGCTTTTTTCTTAAATTACCATTTTGTATAGTTTTAGAGTACGCTAGTGTATAACTTTCTTCAAAAAATGCTCATCTCCGGCTCTTTATCTGCCTTAAGGGCTCATTTGCTCCTCTGGCCGGTTTTTATTGCCGGGTTTACTGCTGACAGACTGACTAAAATATGGACTCTTGACCGACTGGGCCTGCCAGGTTCTGGTCAGGAGGTTGTTGTTATTGAAAATTATCTCAGGTTTTCTACGGTGTTTAATCCCGGGGCCGTTTGGGGTGCATTCGCCAGTCAGACAGCCTTTTTATTGGCTGTGTCTTTTGTTGCTGTATGTTTTGTTATGGCAATTTTCGCCAGTAGTCCCCGCAAGGCATGGCATTGCCATCTGGCCTGTGGCATGATCCTGGCCGGGGCTATGGGAAATATTTATGATCGTTTATTCAATAATGGGTTCGTAATTGATTTTATTGAAGTTAACTTACATTTCTGGCCCGCTGACCCCTGGCCCACCTTTAATGTTGCCGATTCTTTGCTCTGTGTCGGAGTGCCTTTGTTGGTAATACCAATGCTTCTGGCTGATATTAAGGCAGGTATAGCTACTAAGAATGATACCAAAGATAAGTCATAAAGGAATTGCCTCTGAGGTCCAGACAGGTAATATTGTCTTAATTTAGACAAAAAAATAAGAAAAAAGACTGATTATAAACTTGCCAGCCTGAAATAATTGTGATATAATTCGTGTCTTCGATTCAGGTTAGGGCCTTGGCCCTGAACCATTGAAGTTTCCCCTTTTTTGGGTAGATGCCCGAGTGGCTAAAGGGGACGGGCTGTAAACCCGTTGGCGTGAGCCTACGAAGGTTCGAATCCTTCTCTGCCCATGTTAAAAAAGCCTGCCAGTTCTTAAAGACGGCAGGCTTTTTTATTTTTAAATAAGTCTCTCCAGTTTTTTTGGCCATTAACCCTTCCCCAGTTATTCTGGGTTACATGTGGATACCATCTTTTACCAGCGAGATGAGATATTGGCCGTATTGATTCTTTTTCAGGTCCTGAGCTAATCTCAGTACCTGTTCGGCATCAATGTACTTTTTAGTATATGCCACTTCTTCCGGGCAGCAGATCATCAGGCCCTGTCTTTGCTGGACGGTTGAGACGAAACTGGCCGCCTGGAGCATTGAATCGGGTGTGCCCGTGTCGAGCCAGGCTGTGCCGCGACCCAGCAGACCAACTGATAATTCGCCCAGTTCCAGGTATTTACGATTAACATCGGTTATTTCCAGTTCGCCCCGGGCTGATGGTTTTATAGAAGCGGCGATATCGGTTATCTTATTGTCATAAAAATAAAGACCTACTGCCGCATAGTTGCTTTTGGGCTTCTGGGGTTTTTCTTCTACGCTGAGTACTTTGCCATCTTTGGCAAATTCGATCACGCCGTATCTTTCCGGATCGCTTACCCAATAGCCAAATATTTTTGCACCTTTGGTTATCTCACTGGCCTGGGTCAGGGAGCCGGCCAGGCCATGGCCGTAAAATATATTGTCACCCAGGATCATGCTGGCAGGTCCGCCATTTATAAACTCTTTTCCGATGATAAAAGCCTGGGCCAGGCCTTCGGGATTTGGCTGTACGGCGTATTCCAGCGAAATGCCCCATTGGCTGCCATCGCCCATCAGGTCGCGAAAAACCGGCAGATCTCGCGGGGTCGATATTATCAGCAGCTCGCGAATACCAGCCAGCATCATAGTGCATAGCGGGTAGTAGATCATGGGTTTATCGTAAATGGGTAATATCTGCTTACTTACCGAATGGGTCATCGGGTGGAGCCGGGTGCCGCTGCCGCCTGCTAAAATAATGCCTTTCATGCCTTATCTCCCAAGTTTGTAATGAGTTATGGTTATTGCAAAGCAAATGGGGTTGCCAATCAGTTGTTATGGCTGTCGTAACGCTTTATCAGCCATGGTTTTATATCGGCATTAAGGGTCGGCCCCATCACTTTAAACTTCAAAGATGCTTGCTATTGTTCCAGATTACAGTTAATATCGTTACTCATTGAAATTATAGCCATCTCAAATGCAGTTGGTATTAAGATAGTATAAAATAAGAGGTTAAAATGTCAGATATAAATAAAAAACTCGATGATCTGGGAATAGTAATACCAGAACCAGCCGCTGCGGTGGGCAGCTACCTGCCCGTTTCTGCTGCGGGTAAAATGCTCTTTCTCTCTGGTCAGTTGCCCTCAAGAGAAGGTAAGGTGCTTTATACCGGCAAAGTTCCCCACGACCTGACTCTGGATCAGGCTGTACAGGCCGCCCGGCTGTGTCTTATCAATGCTTTGAGTCAGCTAAAGGCCAGTCTCGGCACTCTCGATACTATAGAAAGTGTTGTAAAGGTTGAGGTTTTTGTTAATAGTTATGCCGGGTTTACCGATCAGGCCAAGGTTGCCAATGGTGCTTCTGATCTGCTTCAGGAAATTTTTGGTGAGGCTGGCCGACATGCCCGTACTGCTGTTGGTGTCAGTGAGCTGCCTCTCAATGCCGCGGTCGAACTCGCTATGATCGTAATGATTAAATGACCCGGGTCACTGAGGCTTAAACGGTTAGCTCGAGCCGATTATTTTCCGGGTCCAGTATCATGCTTTCGTAATAGCCATCGCCGGTTGTGCGCGGGCCGCTGATAACTCTATAGCCGTTCTGTCTCAATTTTTCGGTAAGTGAGTCAACCTCGCTTGTGCTTCCGGTTGAAATGGAAAAATGAGCCAGGCCGGTTCGCTCCTGTTTGTCGCTGTCTGCTGCGATGTCAGGGCGGTACATTATTTCCAGCCGACCGCCTCGTGCAAATGAGAGAAAGTACGATTCAAACTTTGTTTTCGGGTTGATGTATTTAGCAGATGCGGCCGCCTGAAAATATTCGCAATAGAAATTACGCATCTTCTCCAGATCTGCCACCCAGATAGCAATGTGCTCCAGTCTGATCATATTTTTTCCCTCTCTGTAATTCTATGCATATTCTGCTGATAATTGTCTTTTTTCTGTTCAATTATTTTATGCGGCATCTGTAAATATTTCAAGATTAAAGACAGTTATGGTGGTGACCGTACCAGTAACTGTTCTCACGCTTGTAATAATAAGTGAAGGGAGCTCTTTGGCCGACCTGTCGATACTTTCAGTGACTGGCCTAATAATGGTTATTATCTGGATAATGACTTCAGATTAAGGGCGGTTAACTTTAATTATAATATGACCGGTGAGATTGAGTATTACGGGCAGGCTCGCCGGGCTATGCCCAGACCTAACACTCCTTTATTCAATGATACAATTTGCTATTATGAATATGATGCCCAGGGTCGCCGGGCTTTGCGGGTGGCTGCTAACGCTTCGAAGGATACCTACAGTATCTGGGATAGCTTTGGTAATCTGGTTTCCGAGTATGAGAAGGGGCTTTACGATGACCCGGCCTTGGTACGCAATTATGTCTGGGGCGGTAATGGCGAGCTGGTATTTGTAGATCGTGTCGGAGCTGCCGATGACCGGTTTGTCGTGACTGACAAGGATAAATCTGTGGTTGCTTTGCTGGATAATTCTGGTACAATATTTGCGTCGGTAAGTTATGACCCGTGGGGTGTGCCGGCTATAGCTGGCGATATTGCCGGGCTGAATGTTCTTTGGAATGGTTATATTTATGATGCGGAAACGGGCAGTTATTATCTGAAAAACAGGCAATATTTCCCGTAAGGGGGAACTAAAGGTGTCCGACACCGATTTCAATTCTAAGAAGTTCTTAATAGCGTTATAATGCTTTGAAAGAGGTGTTTTGAATAAATGTGATAAAGATTAAGAATGTTAACCATGAAGGGCATGGAGGTGTTGAAGGGAAGGTATATAACTTCATGACCTTCTAAACTTCATGGTGAAAATATTCTCTTTGCGTCCTTGCGTTGAATAAAAGAAAATGCCGCTTTATGGACGCTATGGACATATAGATGTTATAGACAAAGAGTAAGAGCGATGGACGAGATGGACGCGGCGAAGAAATATTTCATCCACTCAATTCTGGAAATCATAGCTGGAGAAGTTATTAGTAGTTAGTTTTAAGTTTTGCCCGCCCGGCCCCGAAGCGAGTTCGGGATAAACTCCAGCACCTCCACTAACTCCACTACCTGAATAATATCCGCCACCGGCGGATGGTAAAGAGATATTAAATATAATGTCAAGCCCCGAAGCCAGTTCGGGATTTCGGAATACCTCAACTGCTCGACCTACCTTCCACCACGGTAAAAAAATATTATATTGTATTCGCTGCGCTCATGGGTTGATTAATCCCGATGTACTTCGGGAAACTCTTAAGGCGTAAACGCTGAACTCTTACTTATTCGTGTCTTTAGTGTGCTTAGTGGTTAAAAAAATACGCACTGTCATCAGTTCTCAGAGAAGTTTGCCATGAAGTCATCGGCGGTTTGGTGGTCAGTCAGTTCGGTTTTACGGGTGGTGGCTGTTTTCTTTTTGAATCCTTTTTCGTTCAGTTCGAAGACATAGGCCAGCACTTCAGCTACGGCTTTATACATATCAGGCGGTATATAATCGCCGACCTCACAGCTTTTGAAGAGTGCACGGGCCAGCGGTTTGCGTTCGACTATCGGCACGCCGGCGTCAAGAGCAATACGCCTGATCCGCTGGGCCATATATCCTGAGCCTTTGGCCACGAGTTTGGGGGCGGGCATGTTTTCCGGGTCATATTTGAGGGCCAGGGCCAGTTCGGTGGGATTGGTAATTATCACATCGGCCTTGGGTACTGCCTGAGCCATTCTCTGAGAGGCCAGCTGACGAGCCACGCTCCGGCGGCGCTGACGCATGTAAGGGTCGCCTTCCATGCGTTTCATCTCTTCTTTGACCTCTTCTTTGCTCATTTTCAGGTCTTCATGGTGCTTGAATTTCTGGTAGGCATAATCAATTAAGGCCAGTACCAGCAAAATCAGGCAGATGCGTACGCCCAGAGTGAAGGTCATACTGCCCCCGGCGGCCATTATTTTTATGAAGTCCAGGCCAGAAAGAGAAACAATAGTGTCCATCTGCTCGGTTATGGTCTGACCGGCGACCAGACCGATTATACCTATCTTCGCCAGTGAAAGAATGGTCTTTACCAGGCTGCGGCTGGAAAATATCCGCTTAAAGCCGCTTATCGGCGATATCTTTTCAAATGAGGGAGTCAGGGGCTTGCCTGTGAGTATAAAGCCAACCTGAAGAACATTAACAACTAAAGAGCAGACAAAAAGGACAACGAAGATCGGCCCCAGAATGGCAAGAGTGTTTCGGATCACTACTATACGGCTTTCTTCCAGCAGATCGTTAGCATTGGTAACAGACAAATCCACAGCCAATGACCATTGGAACATATCGATGAACTTTTCGGTGATCAAAGAACCATAGCTATTGAGAGCGATAAGGCCGGCCAGCAGGCCAACAGCGGCGCTAAGGTCCATGCTCTTGGCAACCTGCCCTTTTTCGCGGGCCTCCTCCAGCCGTCGCGGGGTAGGGGCCTCTGTTTTGTCTCCCATATCTTCTGCCATGATGGTAGCTCAAGCATCCCTGCTTGAGATTTAATTCATTTCCGATTTTAAAGGTTACTTGTGTTTATTTCGCATTCCGTTGGCAATTGCCTGTATTTTTCATTATTGAGTCTTTTGATGTCAAGCAGGGATGCTTGACCTACCTACTGGAATAATCCCCCTATCTCATTAAAGGCAAAGACAATATATTCATTAAAGATATAGAATCCCGCTCCCAGTGAGGTTATCATTACAAACATTGTCAAGATAATCCTGATGGGAAACCCGGCGGCAAGAATGTTCAACTGAGGCATAGTCCGTGAGATGAGTCCCAGGGCCAGGGTAGCCAGAAAAACGGCTACTAAAGCCGGACCGGCTAATCTGATACCCGCCTGAAAGGCAACAGTAAGCACATTGACCAGAGTTGTCAAAATGGGCTCTGTATTTAAAGGTGTGCCCAGCGGTATCTGTTTAAATGTATCGGCCAGGGTTCTTATAAGGATAAGGTGTCCATTAATAAGTACATAAAAGGCGGTGAGCAGCAGGTTATAGTATTCCTGTAATAATGTTGAGCTTTCGCCAGAGACCGGGTCAACCATGTCAGACATGCTCAGGCCCATCTGCTGACTGATCAGTTCGGCTCCGATCTTTATGCCGGTGGTCACGAAAGTGAGTATAAGTCCCATGGTTATGCCAATACTCATTTCAGCAGCGACGGCAATTGCCATATCAACCCAGCCCGCCGGCTCATAGACCATGCCGGGCACTAAGGGCCAGAGGGCCAGCGAAACAACAAAAAGGAATAAGGCCCTGATCATGGGCGGAACAGAAGACAGGCCAAGTAACGGGTCGAACATCGCCAGGCCGGAAACCCGGAAGAGAACCAGAGCAAACACTGGCATTCGCTCAAATATAGCCTCTATCGGAATTAAAAACATATTACGCATCCATGCTGAAATAACTGGCCCGTCATTAACAGGCTAATAGCGTTTGACTGGCTATGGCTGATTTTGACAGCGAAACATAATTGCAATTTTAAAAAAGCCGGGGCTGTCTGCCTGTTTGTGATCTATTTTTTCTAATCTATTATATAAACAACAGTTGAAAGTTTATCTCAAGTAGTTGTAAATGTCAAAAAATTAAACTGTAATTATAGGAACTACCGATAACTTCGATTGTAACAGTCTGTAGCTAGTCTTTTTTATTCATTAATTATCCGAAGCTGCGGGGCTTACAAACGGTTTTGCAACCGACGGGGACGGAGTTTGTATTCGTATAGTTGGTGTAAAGGCTGTTTTGACATAAGTTGTTTAATTTCAAGAGGTAATAGTTGAAGGCGTTAATAACAGGCGGTGCGGGTTTTATAGGTTCCCATCTGGCTGAGTCGCTTTTAGGCGATGGCCATGAGGTTATCATAGTTGATGATTTGTCAACTGGCAGTATGAAAAATATAGCAGGCATAGTTGGTCATAAGGCCCTGCAATTTGTACTGGACGATGTGAGAAATGCCGGCACTATGAATGTGCTGGTGGAAAAGTGTGATATTATTTACCATTTGGCCGCTGCGGTAGGCGTGCAGCTTATTGTTGATGAGCCGGTTCGTACGATAGAGACTAATATTCACGGTACAGAAGTTGTACTGGAAATGGCCAACAAATATCGTAAGAAGATTATCCTGGCCTCGACCAGCGAAGTATATGGTAAATCGGAAAAGGTGCCATTCAGAGAAGATGATGATACGGTACTTGGTAGTACCAGATTTAGCCGCTGGTCTTATGCCTGTAGTAAGGCGATAGATGAGTTTCTGGGGTTGGCTTATTTTTATCAGTATGGTCTTCCGGTAATAATAGTGCGGTTCTTCAATACGGTAGGTCCACGACAGACCGGGCAGTATGGCATGGTAATACCAAGATTTGTAGAGCAGGCGTTAAAGGGTGATAAAATAACAATTTATGGTACAGGTGAGCAATGCCGTTGTTTTGGTTTTGTAGGCGATGCAATTGAGTCGGTAAGGCGCTTGGCAGTTTCGCCGACAGCTCCTGGCCGGGTGTATAATGTTGGCAGTACCAATGAGATAAGCATTGATGGGCTGGCCGATAAGGTTCTGGCTATGACCGGCAGTAATGCGGGCAAGGAATATATAAGCTACGAGCAAGCCTACGGTCGAGATTTCGACGATATGATGCGTCGAGTTCCATGCGTAGATCGGCTGCGAGAGCAGATTAACTATGTGCCCGAGACTGGTCTGGATGATATCTTGCAGTTGGTGGTGGCGGAGAAGAGAGGGTGTATTAGAGCCTGTTGAGAATGATTTTGATTATTTAAGGAAGCTGAAGTGTATAGGTAAAAATAAGGTATTTCATGTTCCCCTTGAACTAGTGGTATGGAATGTGATTAAGTATAGATCGTTCCTGAATGTCAGGGAAGCGGTGGGGCATATTCATCATTATGTCCCTAAAACAGCCCGTGGCAATATTGGAAGATTGTGGCTATAAGATAAAAGAAGTACGGTACACCATAGGGGTGATTGAATTACCTTATAATAGTTTTAATAATAAAGTTTTAAATCAGTTGCGTCGGATTACAGAGTTATTTGGCATGGCGGTTCCAACAAGGATATGGGGAGATTTTTTTTTGCTGGTGCTGGCGGAGTGAGGTGTAGATTGTATGTAGAATCAGCATTTTCGGTTCACTATCAGCACAGCCAAGTCAAGAAGGTTCTGGTCTCAGTGCGGTGTGTGATAAACTGTTTAAGGCTGGTCAGCAAAGGTATCGCTGAAGAAGGTGATGGAAAAGGCGATCGAGTTTTTCTGGCCTCTGGCGTATAAGAATCAGGCACCCTGTGAGATGCCGAGGTAAGTAAATGCAGGCAGAATGTATGGATTCGCATGTGCGTAAAATGGATAGGATCTTTCGTCGTTATTATTCGGATCAGAAGTATAATGGTACATTACAGTTTTGGCGTTTTATAGATAATTATATTGCCGGATCATGTCGGATATTGGAGATAGGTGCCGGGCCGACGAATGCCACGACTGAATATTTATCAGGAAAGGGTTCAGTTACTGGAATAGACATAGATGAAGCGGTAAAGGGTAATAAACATTGCATCGAGACTGTTACTTATGATGGTGTGCATATGCCTTTTGCCGATGGTTCATTTGATCTGGCGGTCTCAAGTTATGTATTTGAGCATGTAGAAAAACCAGATGAGCTTATGGTAGAGATACGGCGTGTCTTGCGTCCTGGCGGTGTGCTGGTGTTTCGGACACCGAATTTATGGCATTATGTTTCGATAGGTGCCAGAATAGTACCAAAGTATATGCAAAAAAAGGTTATTAATTATTTACAGAATGGACAAAGAAAAGAGCAAGACATCTATCCAACATATCACAGAATGAATACTTCGTTTCAGTGTCGAAAGTTGCTTTTAAATGCAGGGTTTCAAAATATTGAGATAAAACTACAAGAGTATCATCCTTCGTATTTTGGAGGAAGCCAGTTTTTATTCTATTTAATGATGTTGTGGGAAAGAATTATCAATAGTACTGAGTTGTTAAAGTATTTTAGGGCTAATATTCTGGTTAAAGCAGAAGTGTGTGATACGCAAGATGAGAATTTAGAGGTTTAATAGTTGCGTATCTGTTATATATGTAATGAATATCCGCCAGATAGTCATGGTGGTATAGGGGCCTTTGTCAAGGATATGGCCGAGTGTCTCAGAGATTGTGGTCACGAAGTCTGGGTTGTTGGATATTCTGATAGAGATAGTTTTGGCCAGGAGGATGGTATAACAGTTGTAAGAATTAAGTTGCCTGTTTGGCGAGGTAAGTATCTGGGTTTCTTTAAAAGGAGATGGTATTTTGCTAAAATAATAGGCAAGTTGAGCAGGGAGCATGGATTTGAATTAATAGAGACACCTGAAGTTGAAGGCGAGATGGCTTTTTGGAAAATTGTTGGTGCAAGAAATAAACTACTAGTTGTCAGATATCATAATTCTGAAACAACAATGGCTAAAATGAAAGAAGCAAGAGTATCGCCCCTAGTGAAATTGGCAGAACGGTTGACCATTGGTTCATCGCCATACAAAATTGCTGTAAGTAATCATATAAGAAGGTATTCTGTAAAATGTTTTGGTGCTGTTGCTGATACAGAGACAGTTATTTATAATTTTGTTGATAGTGATGTATTTCGACCGGTTGAGGGAATTAGCCGGGACAGTAATCGCATATTATATGTTGGCAGAGTAGCGTATTTTAAGGGTATAGGGTTGTTATTTAGAGAATTACCAGCTATTTTTGAATCATTGCCTCATGTATATCTTGATGTGGTTGGTAGCGACTGTATGGAGGCTCCTGGCGGAGGCAAGTTAGTTGATTATTTGATAACTCAATTGCCAGAAAGGTATCGCAGCAGGGTAAATTATCTCGGAAGAGTTGAAAGGTCTCTTTTACCTGAAATATATTCGGGTGCAGGATGTTGCGTTTTTCCTTCTTTGGTTGAGGCACATTCTGTAGCATGGCTTGAGGCGATGAGTTGTGGTTGTGCCTGTGTGCTTTCAGAAGTTGCTGCGGGCCGGGAATATGTGAAGAATTATGATTCAGCTTTGGTATGTGACCCCAGAAAAGTGGGTGAGTTTTCCGAGAATGTCATTCGGCTTCTCAGTGATGACGATCTGAGTGACAGGGTTGGCTTAAATGCGCGTCTTGAGGTTCTTGATCGCTTTGATAGAAAAAAGGCAGTGGCGGTTAATCTTGATTTTTATAATCAGTTGCTTATTAGTAGGCAGAGGTGATATATGATCTACAGTTTGAAAACGCAAAGAATAATGGTATATATGCTTTGGTTGTCATTTGTTATAGGTATAATAATTTCTGTTCTTAATAGTGTTAGTGTCTTTTATTCTGGAGAAAGCGACTATGGTAGTATTGTGGTATTGAAGTACATTGATATTGTATTAAGAGTAATATTTTCTATAGTAACAGCGTATTTGTTTTTTGTATGTGTGCCTATAAGTGAAAGGCGTTTTAATATACCAGAAATAAGTATTTTGTTCTGGCTTAATTTGGCATTGATTATTTTTAGCTTTATTGTTGGTGTGGCAAGTGGCAATGATTTGTATTATGTATTTGGTGATACTTATCGTGAGTTTGTATTTTTTATAGGTCTTTTTATCTTATTGTGGATATATTGTGGATTGGCATCTAGTGGCAAATTTGATACTATTGTTTTCTTCATTGAGATCTATGTGGTCAGTGCAATAATTGCTTCTGTCGCTATTTATTATATTAGATGGCATTATCCGTATCTTAAGATATCAAATGTCGCAGCTATTAATGGGATTATTTGGGCTTTATTCCAGAATAGACGATCTTGGATTGTGACTGTTCCGGTTTTATTATTTTGTACCATTGCTTGTTTAGTTTCAGGTAAGCGTGCAATATTTATCATTATGTTATGTACATATATATTTTACGCAATGTATTTATTGGTTACATTATTGGTTAAAAATGATTATTATGGTCGTTTGCTAAAGGCGAAAACAGTAAAAATGGCTATGGGTCTTATAGGTGTTATTATTGTAATACTTATGTTATTTCCTATAGTATTAGATACGGTGAATTGGTTGGATGCAGAAAGCTTTTATGTTAAAAGTTCTTTGACGCTGATGAAAAATGTTTACGGGATTGCAATAGAAGGTGAAAAAGATGCTTCCTATGATGGGCGTGTTCAAGAGTTGAAGAATGTGTTATTTCACATGGAAAATAATCCGCAAACCTGGTTTTTTGGTTCTGGTCAGGGAGCTGAGATAGAAAATCCACCCTATGCGTATGTTAAAAGCAATGACGACAAAATGCACATGGTTCATATTACCTGGATTGCGATAGTCTTTCGTACAGGGATTGTTGGTTTATTATTGTATCTTTACAGCTACTATATTACTTTTAAGTATTTATATTCAATTTCTTCAAGTAAGTACCTAAACTGGAAGATGTATTCAATAGTGGGTTTAGTGATGGTCTTTATGTCGAGTTTTAGTTCTCTTTATTGTACTCCTTTGTATTCTTTAGCACTTTTGGCGGCGATAAAATGTGCTGTTCGATATGATGAATCTGTTTGCCTTGCCTCTCGTAATATTTAAAGTGAGGTATGGATTAAGAATAATACTTCAATGTACGCAAAAGGAGCTTAAATGCTAATAAAAAAACCTATTATAATTGATCTACCCAAAGTTGAGGATCCTCGTGGCAATCTTTCTTTTATTGAGGAGGAAAAGCACATACCATTTGTTATTGAGAGGGTATATTGGATATATGATGTGCCGGGCGGGCAAACACGAGGTGGACACGCGTTTAGGGAGCAGCAGGAATTCATCGTTGCCTTATCCGGAAGTTTTGATGTTGAGGTAGATGATGGGGTAAATAAACAGGTATTTCGTCTAAATCGTTCTTATTTTGGACTTTATATTCCTGCAGGGCTTTGGCGGCAGATGCAGGATTTTTCGACTAATTCTTTGGCTATGGTCTTAAGTTCCACTTTATTTTCAGAAGAAGACTATATTAGAGACTATAAGGTTTTTTTGGAAGGAATTACGAGAAATGAGTAAAAGAGTTTCAGTATATGATTGTAGTGTTATTGGATTAAAACAAATTCAGAATCGGGCTGGGAATATTACACCGGTAACTAACGAATGTAATGTTCCATTTAAGATTAAACGAGTTTTTTATATATATGATATTCCTGGTGGAAAAGATCGTGGCGCACATGCTCACAAAGAGTGTCACCAGTTCCTTATTGCCGTTAGTGGTAGCTTTGAAGTTGAACTTGACGATGGAAATACAAGAAGAACTGTAAACCTGAATCGTCCATATTTTGGCCTACACATTCCACCAGGTATTTGGGCGGCAGAAAAAGGTTTCTCGTCTGGAGCGGTATGTTTTGTCCTAACCTCGCACAAATACTGCGAAAGTGATTATATTCGTGAATATTCGGATTTTATTGCGTTCAAAGATTATACAAAATGATACATCCTACAGCAGAAGTTCAAACAAGTCATATAGGTGTTCAGACATTAGTATGGCAGTATTGCGTAATATTAAAAGAAGCAGTAATTGGCTGTAACTGCAATATTAATTGCCATGTGTTTATTGAAAATGATGTAATTATTGGTAATAATGTTACGATTAAACCAGGTGTTCAACTTTGGGATGGGGTGAGGCTTGAAGACGATGTGTTTATAGGCCCGAATGTAACTTTTACAAATGACCTTTTGCCACGATCTAAGCGATATCCTGATTTGTTTTTGCATACTACCGTGCGCAAAGGAGCATCCATTGGTGCAAATGCGACTATCATTGGTGGTATTACTATAGGGCAGTATGCTATGATTGGTGCGGGCAGTGTTGTAACAAAATCTGTTCCTGAGTACTCTATATGGTATGGTAACCCGGCAGTATTCAAAGGTTATATATGCCAGTGTGGAAAAAAGCTAGATGGCGACATGAGGTGTTTAGGGTGCCAAAAAAGCTATACGCTCAAGGAAGGAATAGTTAATCCCAATGATTAAGTTTTTAGACTTAAAAAAGATCAACGAGAGTTTTGAGCCGGAATTATCTCAAGCAGTTCAGCGAGTGGTTGATTCCGGCTGGTATTTGCTTGGTAAAGAGTTAATAGCATTTGAAGAAGAATATGCACAGTATATTGGTACTAAAAATTGCATCGGCTGTGGCAATGGTCTGGATGCCTTGCGACTTATTTTCAGGGCGTATCTTGAAATGGGAGTTATGGCGGAGGGAGATGAGGTAATCGTCCCGGCGAACACCTACATAGCATCTATTCTGGCGATTACTGATAACAGGCTTAGGCCGGTGTTGGTGGAACCTGATCTGGCTACTTACAATATAGATCCATTTCAGATCGAGGATAAGATCACCGAAAAAACCCGGGCAATCATGATTGTACACCTTTATGGTCAAAATGGTATGCATTCAGAAATTGAAAGACTTGCGAAAAAGTATAACTTGAAGCTGATAGAGGATAATGCTCAAGCACAGGGCTGTTATTACGGCAATAAACGAACAGGTTCGCTGGGCGATGCGGCAGGTAACAGTTTTTATCCAGGCAAAAATCTGGGGGCACTGGGTGATGCTGGTGCAGTAACAACAGATGATGATGAGCTGGCACAACTGATTCGTACTCTGGCTAATTATGGTTCATCAAAGAAATATGTTAATGATTATCAAGGGCTGAATTCTCGACTTGATGAGATACAGGCTGCGATTTTGCGGGTTAAGCTGGCAAGATTGGACCAGGATAATCAGAAACGCCGGGAAGTCGCAGATTATTATATTAAGCATATCAAGAATCCGGAAATTATTCTCCCGGCAGTCGATTTGACTTGTGGCGAAGTCGTACATAATCAATCTCATGTCTGGCATTTGTTTGTAGTTCGCTGCTTGCAGAGAGATAGATTGTTGCAATATCTGACAGAGAATGGGGTGCAGACATTAATTCATTATCCGATACCGCCACATAAACAGTTGGCATATCAAGAATTGAATAATTTAAGTTTGCCTGTTACAGAAAATATTCATAACGAAGTTATTAGTTTGCCAATAGCCTCTATTATTGATGATAAAGACCTGGAAATTATAACGGAGATCATTAGTGAATACAGGAGCTAAACCTTATTTTTCTATTATTATGGCGGCATATAATGCTGAGAGCTTTATAGAAGAAGCTCTCATGTCTGTAATTAATCAGACATATAAAAATTGGGAACTTATATGTGTTGACGATGGTTCAACTGATAGAACATCAGACATTGTTGAGGATTTTAGAGACAAACATCAAAATATAATATTGATTAAACAACAAAACAAGGGAAATTACGCAACAACAGAGCACGCAGCTAAAATTGCCAGAGGGGTTTACATTTGCATGCTGGATTCGGATGACAAATTTAGCGAGGATTATCTGCAACAAATGTATCAAGCCGCTATCACAAATCCGGATGCGGATGCCTTAGTTCCTGATCTATGTATGTGGTACGAAAATGATGAGAGTAAGACCTGGTATTGGAATCATAAACACAATATTAAAGCAGGAACTGTTATAACAGGTCGGGAAGCTTTCCTAAGAACATTTCCCTGGTCAATTATTGGCTGTGGAGCCTGGAAAAACACAGTTTACCATAATGTGCCTTTCAACAAATTAAACACATCTGATGCCAATGAGTGCAGAACAAGAGAGTTGTTTTTAGGATGTGACACTATTGTCTTTTGCAAAGGTACTTATATATATCGTAAGCATCCGGATTCACTTTCAACAAAACTGTCTTCAAAAACTTTCGAATCACTTATAACTAATCTAGAATTAGAAAAGTTGTTATATTCTAGTAATATACCTACATGTGAAATACATAGAATTCGCATTACTTTCTTAGAGTCTATGGTACGCAAAACAATTCTTTTTTACACCAGATATGCCGTATTAGCCAAAGAAGAAAAAGTATATATAAAACAAATAATAAAAAAAGTTTATAAAAGTTTTGACTATACCAATCTTTTTACATCGAACAACTTAAAGAATATTGTAATTAAAAATACTATTTGTAGTGGATACAATCGTTTTGTTTTTTGTATAATTTGCAGTGTAGTGGTCAATAAGATATCACGAAAAATATTTGGGCGTAGTATATATAAAATACTCAAATTCCACTCATTAGGGGATGATCATCTTGTTCGCTGAATAAATCCATTTTCATAGACATTTTTTCTGATGGCATCATGTCGTCATTTTTTTTGGAAAAATGTTCAATTCCGGCTGAAGTAATACAGTTATGGTCATAAAAGGGATATGCAATTGTGTGATTCTAAGAAAAATGCATTAAAAGCCATCGGCATCGTAGGTGGTGCTCAAATTATCAAGATTTTGATACAAATTATCAGAACAAAGATAATAGCGGTTTTGCTAGGGCTTTCTGGTGTTGGAATTGCCGGGCTTTTTCTCTCGACACTAGAGCTGGTTCGTGGTTTTACGGGATTTGGGATTGGCTTTAGTGCGGTGAGAGATGTTGCAGAGGCATCTGGGAGCGGGGATGAAGCCAGGATTGGACGAACTGTTACAATACTTCGTCGCTGGGTTTGGCTGACAGGGCTTCTAGGCTTGGCACTGCTGGTTTTATTTCGCAATCAATTTAGTCTATACTCATTTAAGAGTTCTGAATACGCCTGGGATTTTGTCTGGTTATCTGTAGTGCCATTATTTTCTGCTCTGAGTGGCGGACAACTGGCGTTGCTGCAAGGTCTTAGGAAGATCAGTGACATGGCTCTTGCAGGAGTATTGGGGGCTGTTGCCGGGCTACTGATAACCGCCCCTGTTTATTGGTACATGGGCGTAAGTGGTATTGTTCCGGCCTTTATATTGGCAGCTATGGTCGAACTTGGTTTGTCATGTTATTTTGCCAGAAAAGTTAAACTTACACCATCCAATGTCAGTCTGCGAGAAACTGTAGAAGGTGGTTTCGGAATGATACGGCTGGGGCTTTTTATGGTTTTCACTACTCTGGCAGGTTCTGGTACAATGTATCTTGTACGAATTTTTATTTCCGATAAAATGGGACTTGATGGTGTTGGTATATTCCAGGCAGCCTGGAACATATCTGTTATGTATGTTGGGCTGATACTGGGGGCGATGGGGGCAGATTATTTTCCTCGCTTGAGTGCAGTCAATAGTGATAGCATTAAGGTATGTCGCCTGGTAAATGAACAAACGGAAATCGCTTTGCTTTTGGCTGGCCCGATAATTATTGTAATGATCTGTTTTATGGACATATTTGTTTCACTGTTTTATTCTGCAAAGTTTGGACAAAGCATAGATATATTACTTTGGCAGAGTTTGGGAAATTTATTTAAAATTATTTCCTGGCCAATGGGGTTTGTTATTCTTGCTAAGGGAAAGGGTAATATTGTTATTATTACAGAGTTATTGTGGAATTTTATTTTTCTAGGCAGCATATATTGTTTCTGGGATAAATTCAATTTAGAAATAGTTGGGATCGCATTTACAGTGTGTTATCTATTTCTTACTTTGATTGTTTGGTTTATATGCAGAAAATTATGTGTGTTTAGCTGGACAAAGAGAAACTGTAAACTGATTTCAGTGTATGCTGTTTTAGCGATAATAGCTTTTGTTAGTATTAAATACAGATTTTTTTCGTATTGGCGAATTATAAATATTAGTATAGTAATGCTTGGATGTTACATGTCTTTTCACGAGCTTAAAAAGATCATGGACATGAGGTTAGTGATTGTTAAAATGTTAAATAAGGTTGGAATTCAAATTTTCAACAATAAAGCAGGATGATCGTAATTGATAATTCTTATATCTCAGCTTGGAAACTGACTTGGTCAGGTAAGTCGCATGTGTATGGTGTTTCTGTCGTATAGCGTATTGATGTCTCAAGTGTAGCAGAACTGTGTGGGGGAATGGGTATGTGAATACATGGCAATCATAGGGCAATCTTCTTTGGCAGTCCTGAATAAAAACCTTTTGAAGTACTATCGCATGGGTCATTGATCAAATCCAGGTCAAAGGTGTAATATGGACATGTCATAATACAATTGGTTTTGCCTTAAATTTGCAATAATTAAGATTAAGGATAATTGAAAGAGAGAAGTGAAAGTGGATAATGAGGATCTGGTGTCCGTTATTGTTATTACTTATAACAGTTCCAGATATGTTTTGCAGACGCTTGAGAGCTTGAAGCGGCAGACATATGTAAATATCGAGTTAATTATAAGTGATGATAGTTCTGTTGACAATACAGTTGATATATGCAGAAGCTGGTTAGTAGATAATGGCAGAAGATTTAGTAGAGTAGATGTGATTACTTGTGATAAAAATACAGGTATTGTTGCGAATTGTAACAGGGGAGTGGCGGCGTCAAAGGGGAAGTGGATAAAGCTGATTGCTGGTGATGATATTCTTTTTGATAACTGCATAGAGAAGAATTATGATTGTGCTTATAGAAATAATGCCAAAATGATTGTTTCGGCTATCACTGCTTTCAGTGGTTGTGACGGTTCGGTGGATTTGCATTTCTCTGAGGCTTGCAACAGACGGATAATTTATGCGTCTGGGTTGTCTGCTAAAAGTTTCAAAAAATGGATGGTTAGATTTACGCCATTTTTGAATTCTCCTACTTTTTTTATTTCTAAATCATTGTTTTTGAATACGGGTGGTTACGATAGTGAATTTATTTGGATAGAAGACTTACCTTTAATCTTGCAAATAATGCGGGAAACAGATATTTGTTTTATGAATGAGCCCACGGTTCGCTATCGAGTTCATGAAAATTCAGTTACGCGTAATAATGAGTTTAATTATAAAATCGAAGATGAATGTTTAAGGATATATGAAAAGTATTGTTTGCCAGAATTAAGTATGTTTAATCTTACAGATATCTATCTCTGTTTTTTGTTTTACATTAAAAAGCGTTATTTGATATCAGGTTCTCCGTTGTGTAAATTTGTTAATGCGTATGGCAGGTCTTTTTTAAGGCATTTCTATGTTTTTTAATTTTTGGGTTACAGAGCGGGCGGTATAGGAGGAGTGGTGGTGTGTGAGAAACCGTAATAAAATTCTGCATGTACTCGGCAGGCTGGATGTTGGTGGCGTACAGAGTCATGTTCTGGATATTCTGCGACATTCGGATAAAGACAGATTTTGTTTTGATGTTTGTGAGATGTCAGTTAAGCCGGGTGTCTTGACAGATAAAGCCAGAGAACTTGGGGCAAATGTTTTGCAATGTTCTCTAAGGAATAATCCTTTGACATATTATTCTCGTTTTTCCAGTATTCTTAAAGCAGGTAATTATGATGTTATTCATCTTCACCGCTATGATATGTCAGCAATACCCTTACTGATAGCAGCCAAATGTGGTATTAAGAACAGAATTGTTCATTACCATAATGTAAAAAGATTTGATCCGACTAACCCGGCGTATTATCTGTCAGGTTTTCTCAAGAGTATCAATCAAAAATATGCTACATCAATATGTGGTTGTTCGCAGGATGTGTTAAATTCTCATTTTGGTAATACTGACCGGCTGGATAAGCGATTTGTGGTTGTTTATAACAGTGTGGACTCAAAAAAAAATATACATAATCCCGAGTCCCGGACTTCGGTGCGGAGAGAACTGGGAATTCCAGACGATGCGATACTTGTAGGTAATTGCGCCAGGCTTACTTTGCAAAAAGATCCGATTTTTTTTGTCGAATCTGCCATTGAAATAATCAGACAAAATGACAATATATTTTTTTTGTGGGTAGGCAGTGGTGATCTGGAAGAGCCTGTTCGCCGGATGGTTTTTGATGCCGGGTTGGCAAATCGGATAATTCTTACCGGGGTCAGGCAGGATGCTCCTGAATTGATGTCTGCAATGGATATTTTATTCTCTCCCTCAAGGTGGGAAGGTTTTTGCATTACCGTGGCTGAGGCTCAGGCCTGCGGCTTGCCAGTAATTGCTTCTATGGCTGGCGCATTTGCCGAAAGTATTTGTCCGGAATTGCAGTGTTTCCGAGTTGAATGCGGAGATATAAATACTGCGGTAAAGAATATACTAACCCTTGCTCAGGATGAGTCGCTCAGAGAGGTATTGGGGAATAATGGTAAAGAATATGTTAGTAAGTTTGATGTGAAAAAGATTGTTAATCAATTAGAGGGTTTATATAGTATGCATGAAAGCAGAGCGAGACAGCTATGATTAAGGTTTTGCATTGTTTTCCCAATTTTGACAGGGGGGGGATGGGCAATTATCTGCTTGGGATTATACAAAGATATGATCGTAGTAAGTACCAGATGGATGTCTGTGTTCTGGGGGATCGTTCTGGAGAACTGGCAAAAGAAGCAGAGGACTCTGGCAGTAAAGTCTATGTGTGTTCTGGGGCATTTCGTGGATTATTTACTTTCATTATTAAATTCCGCAGAATAATTAAAAAGGAAGGTTATGATGTTGTAATAATACACAGAGGTTATGCCTCAGCTATAGCCTTAATTATAGCGGCGTTTGCCGGTGTAAAAGTAAGAATTTGTCATCCGCATTCATTGCGTGATGTAATTGAGAAAATGGATTCTTTGACAATGAAAATTGTTATCGATATTCAAAAATGGCTTACTATCAGATTTGCTACCGGTTATATAGGAATATCTGCATATATATTACGAGAACTCTTTGGCCCAGTGATTACAGAAAGAAATAGCAGAATCATTCCTTGCGGCGTGAATTTGAATAATTATGAAGATGTAGTTACAGAAGGTCTGGCCGTGAGAAAGAAGCTGCATATTGATAATATGACTAAAGTTGTCGGTCATGTTGGTTTGTTTCTGGAACACAAAAACCACCATTTTTTTATAGAGATAGCCGAGCATATTGCCCGAAAAGACGAAAATGTAGTATTTCTTTTGGTTGGCAGTGGTGGTCCGCTTGCTGAAAGTGTCCGAAAGCGGATAAATAGCAGTCCTGTAAGAGATAAGTTCATTCTGGCTGGCTGGCAGGATAATATCCCGGCATATATGGCGGCGATGGACTTAATGTTGTTTCCTTCCAAGTGGGAAGGCTTTCCCATAGCGGTAATTGAGGCAAATGCCAGCGGGTTGCCGGTAGCAGTAAGCGATCTTCCTCTTTTTGATGAAGCGATTTCGTCAGAAGCTCAGTGGTGCAGATTTCCTCTGGATAATCCGCAAAAAGCCGCTGAGTTGGTCTGTGAAATTCTGGGATCAAATAGTACCAGAGACAAGCTGGCCAGAGCAGCCAGGGTATATGCCAGAGATTTCAGTATTGAAAACAGTGTTGATAAATTGCAGCAATATCTATCTGGATTAGTTAATGAAAATTAAGGATTCAGCGATCTTTTTTAAATTACATTTTCTGTTTTGGTAATATCCAGATCGGATGGTAAGGTAAAAGGTAATGCTTATCCGGGAATTGTATTTGGTATAGTGTTTGCCATCTGTTGTTTACGGTTCATGAATGAGGTTGTCTTATGGGTCGTAGTGCAAGTGCTTGTAATTAAATCACTTGCATCTAAGTGAGTCCCGGTGTTTGTCGGAATGAAATCATACCTTATGGGTATAAGGTGTCAGCTTATGAATGAAAACAAGATTCACTCAGTACAATTAGTCTGTCCGAAGTGCAGGATGCTACTTGCCGGGGGGGATGATAATTTACTCTGCCAGAATTGTCAGAGGGAATATCCAGTTGTAAATAATGTGCCGGTTATGATAAATGAGGATAATTCCCTTTTTTCTATTTCTGAATATATTAAGCATAATCGTACTACAAGAGTAAATGAAAAAGCTAAAGAGTCGGCAATGAAAAAGGTTCTGCGATCATTTATATTAGGTTGCATCCCAGAGATTACTTTGAATCTGAGGGCCAAAAAGAATTTTGCCCATCTGACAAAACTCTTGAAAGACCGGCAGGGCCAGAGTTTAGTGCTGGTTATCGGGGGAGGCGATCTCGGTTTTGGTATGGAAGAAATTGCTCAGGATCCTGCCGTTAAACTAATAACTGGTGATGTGTATTTTGGTAAGGAAAACGATTTGATTTTTGATGCCCACGACCTTCCGTTTGCCGACAAAACATTTGATGCCGTTATTATTCAGGCGGTACTCGAGCATGTTATTGATCCCGCTCGTTGTGTGGCGGAGATAACAAGAGTACTGAAGAAAAATGGCATGGTCTATGCTGAAATACCTTTTATGCAGCAGGGGCATGAGGGCAGATATGATTTTACCCGATTTACACTAACGGGCATTCGTCGCTTGTTTAATTATTTTCAGGAAATTGACAGCGGATGCGTGTGTGGACCGGGTGTGGTTGTGGCATGGAGTATATCAAGATTTTTTGACTCATTTAGTCGCGGTAAAGCTATGTTTATCTTTCGTAATTATATTCTTCCATATTTTATTTTCTGGATTAAATATCTGGATTATTACTTTGTAAAAAAGTCTTATGTGGCAGATAATGCCAGTGGATTGTTTTTCCTTGGGATTCTTAAAGAAATACCACTTTCAGACAAAGAGATTGTTAGCAAATATTGTGGATAGCAATATAAGTTCTCATATAGCAGATAATACAGAAGTCAGCAAGTTGCACGTTAGGGATCTGGTTATTGGCGTCAAACTTTTTTCAGGTTACTAAGATGAATATTCTATTTATATATTACGACATTAATGATAGCCCGCTGGGGAAATATCATGAAGGTATTGCTTTGCTTTCGACTGTAATAAAGCAGGCTGGACATGAGGTAAGTCTCATGCATATTACTGAGAATGCCCAATCGTCAGAATTGCTTGATTGTTATAAAAAAGAATATTCAGACAGTGATATCGTTGCCTGTTCGGTTAATCAGATGACTTTGGCTTTCTATCAGGATTTCTTTCATGAGCTTAAAAAAGAATACAATGTCTATACTGTTTGTGGCGGGCCGGTAGCGACGCTTTGCCCGGATAATGTTATAGCCGGGGGGAGTTTTGATGCATTATGTAGAGGTGATGGAGAACAAAGTTTGCTGGAATTGGTGCAGATGCTAAGTAGTGGAGGTAATCATACTGAAATCGAAGGATTCTGGTTCTATAATGAAGGTAATATTATTAAGAATCCGGTTAGAGCGATTGTCAGCGATAATACTGCTTGCCCTATACCTGACCGCACAATATTTGATATTTCCAGATTAGTAAACTATCGCCAGAATACTATGCCGGTAATGGCTACGAGGGGTTGTCCATTTAACTGTAGCTTCTGCAGTAATCACGCCTTGAAAAATGTTTTTCCTAATCGTAAGGATTATATTCGATACAAAAAAGTTGATCGTCTTATCGATGAGATCAAAGCTGAGATTGTTCGCTGTAAAATGTTGGGTGTAGAAATTTCGAATATCAATTTTTATGATGATTTGCTGATAATTAATAAAAAGTGGTTTATTGAATTTTCGGAAGCATATATCCGGGAAATTGGACTGCCATATAGTTGCAATTGTCGATTCGAGCTGCTTGATGAAGAAGTACTTGCGCGATTGAAATTGTCTGGTTGTCATCGTATTCAGATGGGAATAGAAACCGGTGATGAGGAACTACGCAGGGATGTTCTTAATCGTCGCCAGAGTGATGCAATGATTGAAACTAAGGCGAAGCTCTGTCATAAATATGGTATTTCCATTCATACCTTTACAATGATTGGTATTCCTCAGGAAAAACTTGCCAATACCTTACAGACGGTGAAGTTAAGTGCTAAGGTTGGAGCTGAAAGTGTACAGGTTGCTATATTCTATCCGTTTCTGGCAACTAAGCTCTATGATGTCTGTAAGGAAAATAATTATTTACAGGATAAGCAAGTGGCAAGTTATTTGGAAGGTGAATCTGCCTTAAATCTCCCAACTATTTCGGCGAAACAGATTCAGCAGGCTAGTAATAATTTTCATCCATTCTATCAGCTATATCGCCGTTTATATGCTCTGCCTGTCTGGTTGAGATTTATTCCGGAAAAGACACTGGATGTACTGTGGTTTAATTATTGGCCGGCATGGCCGGTAAGATTGTTGTACCGAATTGCCAGGCGTTGTAAGTAAACTGCATTATTTGTAGTTTATGATTATTGAAATCTTGCGTATAAAAAACATGAAAAACAATACTGAAGAAAGCAAAGGCAGGAGTGAACGGCGTAGGCGGCCTTATACACTATGGCATTATCTGTTGCGATATCTCTGGATATTTTGCTGGACTATTCTATTTCGACCATCTCCTCGCTTATTGTTTTGCTGGCGTAATTTTTTATTGCGATGTTTTGGTGCGAAAATTGGTAAAAGTGTGCGGGTTGAGCCTTCGGTTCGTATCGAATTTCCCTGGAAGCTGACTGTTGGTGATTATTCAAGTATTGATCGCGGGGTCTGGCTCTATTCGCTGAATAATATTACGCTGGGACGATTTGTAACTGTGTCGATGAAGTCTTTTTTATGTACGGGTACGCATGACCATCAGCAGGTTAATATGCCGCTGGTTACCGCCCCGATCATTATCGGTGATAACTGTTGGCTGGCGGCGGATGTTTTTGTTGCTCCGGGAGTGACGATAGGCACTAATACTGTTATCGGTTGTCGCTCTACGGTATTGAAAGATATGCCTGCCGATATGGTTTGCGGTGGTTATCCCTGCCGGACGATAAATACAAGGTTAAGCCGGTTATGCTAAAAATCTTACCAGATACGGTTTCGGGAATAAAAGACGGTGTCGAAATAATGGCAAAACTTGATCAGCTGATTATGTTCCGAAGCAAATTTGTAGTAATCGGATGAGTATATTGTTTCGTGACCACTGCGTGGTCTGGTGAATATTATTTTGTGCATTATCCTTGGTATGTTCTAGGCCAAACTAAATTTTAATCAGGAATACATTATGAATGGAATAGAAGTGAAAGAGAATGTAGTAGATCAGGTTAGTGATTACGGTTGGAATTCTTTGGATGAGCCGCATTCGCTTTCTTATACTATTGATTCATTGCTTTCCTGTCTTAAAATAAATAATTCAAAAAGAGTTCTTGATATAGGTTGTGGAAATGGGGCTTATTGTCGTCGCATTAAAGGGGCTGGTTATGATATTGTTGGTGTTGATTATGATAATAATGCTATTGAATTAGCCCAAAGAGGATCGCATGATATAAGTTTTTATAAATACGGTGTGCAGGATGATCCCCGGGAACTTATAGAAACTGAGGGTCAGTTTGATACGGTTGTAAGCTGTGATGTTATTGAGCATCTGTATTCTCCCCGACTTCTTTGTTTATTTGCTAAAAAGGTTCTTCGGGAAAATGGTAACTTAATCGTTACTACTCCTTATCATGGTTATTTGAAAAATCTGGCCTTATCAGTTGCTAATGGTTGGGACAGGCATCATAACCCGCTATGGGATGGTGGTCACATTAAGTTCTGGAGTTTTAAGTCCATTTCCATCTTGTTAAATGAAAATGGGTTTTGTGTAGAGAGTTTTACTGGTGTGGGGCGAATACCGTATTTATGGAAAGGTATGATCGTGACAGCCAGAAGGTGTTGATGGTGAACTTGTTGTAAGTGTTCATATGTAATTAGGTATTTTGGTAGATAGAGTAAAAAATCCGGGAGTCTTAATCCGGTCGTAGGTTGTTGTTCTTCGGTATCAGAATATATGCCTGCCTATATGATTTGTGGCGGGTATCCTTGACGGACGACAAATACAAGGTTAAGCCAGATGTAGAAGAAGGTGTGATATTGAATTTAGCCAGAGTTATTTTGGGTAGCCCGATATTAGCGGATTTTGCCAAGACGATTTTGTCCTGGAAAATAGTTTCTTCTAATCCGTTACTAGCCGGTTATGTGATGGGCAAATGCAGGAAGCTGCAACGAGAAATAGCTATATCTATACCTCAGGTTTATATAGAAACTACTCTGGCTTGTAATGCCCGTTGTGTTATGTGTCGGCATGGTTATGAAAAAATGACAGGTCAGATGCAAATGGATTTGTTCTGCAAGATAATTGATGAATGTTTCTTGCTTGGGATTAAAGCTGTCGGTCTAAGTGTATATGGTGAGCCTTTGGCCGATAAATTATTATTTGAAAGGATTAGTTATCTCAGAGAAAAAGGGATGGCTTATTCTTTTTACACTAATGGATCGTTGCTGGATGAGGAAAAAGCTGTTATGCTTTTTGAGTTGGGAGGATTGATGCGAATAAATTTTTCACTTAATGCTTTTTCCTCTGAAACCTATCGTAAGGTTACGGGAATGGATTGTCGTGACAGAACTTATGACAATGTCCTGCGTTTTTTAGCGTTAAAAGATAAATATAAGAGAGAAGATCTTGATGTAGGGGTTTCATTAGTACGGATTAATGCTAATAAGGACGAGGTTGACGAATTTTTGCGATTTTGGAAATCGCAGCGACAAGTTACATCTTTTACTATCGGAGATTTATGGGAGAGGGTTGGTGGTTGGGGTTCGGATGTACTTGGTTCGGTTGGCAGGTTGCACAAGGCTGGTAAATCGCAGTTGCCATGCTTAGCTTTATGGCGATTTCTGATTATATATTGTGATGGCCGTGTGGCTCCTTGTTGTGATGATGCAGATGAAAGGGGTTTGATAGTTGGTGATGTCTCTCGGGAAAAACTTATTGATATATGGAGAGGTGAAAAGCTCAGTTGTTTGCGGCAAATGCACTTGAGTGGTTGTAGAATAAAACATGCTGTCTGTGGTGTCTGTAATCATAATTATTATTTATAATGTAATCTTTCACACGGTTACAGTAGCAAGTAACAAGTAATAAGTTGAGGTAATCCGAAATCCAGAACTCGCAGCGGGGCTCTCGCATCGGCCTTGAGGTAGATGACTGGTTTAAAGCTCCGCAGCAGCAGGATATTTCAATTTGTACGATACTCACCATTGCACCGCCTTAAATCCAGGTTACGTAGCAACACCTGAGCTTATTTCTTATTGCTGTAACAGTGTGAATGGTTGCAAGCTGTGAACGCTTACCATAATTCTTATCCAAAGTTAGGGTTAATAGAGAGAGTTTGATTTTGTGGCTTTGAAGGTTTTACATGTTGTTGCCACGCTGGATGCTCGCAGTGGCGGCCCGGCGTATTCGGTGCCGAATCTGGTTAATGCCTTGCAGCAGGCGGGAATAGTGGCTGACATTTTTACCGCATACCCACATGGCTGTGAGGTTGCTCTGGTTGCAGGGGTGAAGATTATTGATCAGCCGGTTAATGGAATATTTAGCTTGCGGAATTGGTGTGCTGTATTGCGAAAACTGGCGATTGACTATGACTTTCTGCATTTACATGGCTGCTGGGATATAAAACTTCTGCTGGCGGCGAAGGCGGCGAAAAAATGCGGTAAGCCATATATTGTCAGCCCTCGGGGAATGCTTGAACCATGGTCTCTGGCTCAGGGGCGAATTAAAAAGCAGCTTGCCTGGCGAGGTTACCAGCGGCGAATACTCAATGATGCCGCTTTTGTTCATGCCACGGCACAGATGGAAGCCGATAATCTGCGAAAACTGCCCGGTATGACCATGCCGGTCGAGGTTGTTGCTAATGGCGTGGAGATGCCAGAGATAGTCGATAAAATAACCGCTCAAAGTAATATATTGCAAAAATACCCCCAGCTCGCCGGGCGGCGGATAATGCTGTTTATTTCTCGTCTGCATTATAAAAAAGGTCTCGATCGTCTGCTGAATTTCTGGCAACGAAATGCAGGGCTTGCAAATAACTGGATACTGGTAATTGCTGGTGATGGTCAGGCTGATTATGTTAATGCGTTGCAGCAGACTGCTCAGGATGATATTGCTGCTGGGCGGGTCGTTTTTGTCGGCGGGGTTTATGGACAGGTTAAGGCTGATTTGCTGGCGGCGGCTGAGGTTTTTGTATTGCCAACTGCCAGTGAAAATTTTGGCATTGCGATAGCCGAAGCTCTGGCAGCCGAAACGGCGGTGCTGACTACCACTGGTACGCCCTGGCAGGAGATTAAAGAAAGAAATTGTGGCTGGTGGGTTGATCTGGCTGGAAATGATCTGGAAACCGTACTGGCTGAAGTCGTGAATATGCCATCTGATATTTTGGCCGGGATGGGCAGGCGAGGTAGAGAATTGATCCAGTCTGGCTATACCTGGCCGGTGTTGGGTGAGCAAATGGCAGATGTTTATAATAGAATACCTGGTATATGAAAAAACCAAAAATTTCAGTTCTTATTCTTACTCTTAATGAGGAGATCAATATTACAGATTGTATAAAGTCTGTTAACTGGTCAGATGATATAGTTGTGCTGGATTCCTTCAGTAATGACAGCACTACTACTTTGGCTCAGACTGCCGGGGTCAGGATTGTGCAGAGAAAGTTTGATAACTGGGCCGCTCACCAGAACTGGGCTTTGGCAAATATTGATTTCAAGCATGAATGGGTCTTTTATATCGATGCCGATGAGCGATGTGACGAACAATTACTAATGGAACTAATGCAATTTGACGGATCGAACCAGAAGCTGGTTGGTTACGAGATTCGGAGAAAGGATTACTTTATGGGGCGTTGGCTCAAGCATGCGCAGTTATATCCGGTATGGCTTACGAGATTATTTCGTAAGGATAAAATGCGTTATGAGAGGCTGGTAAACCCTGTTGCTAAACCGGAAGGGGCAATTGGGAGGCTCAATGGTCATATTATTCATCATCCTTTCAGTCATGGGCTGGATCACTGGTTTGCCAGGCATAATAATTATAGTAGTTTTGAGGCCGCTGAGAGAATTAATGCTGTATGCAGGTCGTGGAGCGATATAATATTTGATAAAAGTATCGGGTATATAACCAAAGTAAAGCAGATTGCTTATAAACTACCCTTGCGGCCGTTGGTGATGTACTGTTACTTGATGTTTTTCCGTTTGGCCTTTCTTGATGGTGTTGCTGGGCTGAGATATGTACGATTGCGGGTAATTTACGAATATATGATTGATATTAAATATGCTCAGTTACTTCACGATAAAGTAGATTATACCGTTCGCAAATGAGATTGTCCTGTAGGCTGTGACAAAGGAGTTCAGGCTTTCAAGGTGTGTTGCCCAATAGCAGGTCAGGCATCTTGCCTGGCTATTTGTTGCAGTTGAAGTAAATTTAACAATTACTAACCAGAACTATTGTCATACAATTTAATCTATTTTTCTATTGGGCAACGCGCCCTAAAGTTTGTACTCCTACATCGAAGCGAGTCCCGATGCTTATCGGGATAAAATCATATCCTATGGTAGATTAACGAGAGTGTCTGATATTTATGTTATTTAACTCCTATTCATTTATTATTTTCATGCTGGTTGTCCTGCTGGCTTGCCGATGGTCTGGTAGCTGGCAGGTTCGCAGAATATTTCTATTAATTGGCAGTTATCTTTTCTATGCCGCCTGGAATCCTCCTTTTGTTCTGCTACTGATTATTTCTACGCTGGTTGATTGGTTCGTTGCCGGTGGTATCACGCGGTCCGGGAATAAGAATGTCAGAAAACTCTTACTTAGCCTGAGCATGTTGGTCAATCTGGGGATGTTGTTCTATTTTAAGTATGGTAATTTTATTCTGGATAATTTTACGGTTCTGGTTAATAGCTTTGGTTTTGTCTGGCAGCCAGCAGCGATGAATATTATCTTGCCGGTTGGTATATCCTTTTATACTTTTCAGACAATGTCCTATACTATTGATGTCTATGCCGGCAAGACAAAGCAATGGCATAGTTTTATTGATTACGCTTTGTATGTAACATTTTTCCCGCAGTTAGTTGCCGGTCCGATCGTCAGGGCAACTGATTTCCTGCCGCAATGTACCAGTCATAAGAATGCTGGCTCTGACCAATTAGGCTGGGGGCTTATTCTGTTGGTTGTTGGTCTGTTCAGTAAGATGGTACTGGCCGATATATTCTTTTCTCCGGTTTGCGATAAGGTATTCAATGAAATCTCAAAACCTGGCCAGCTGGAGGCGTGGGCTGGCGTATTGGCATTTGCCGGTCAGATATTTTGTGATTTTTCCGGATATTCAACCTGTGCCATTGGAGTGGCCTTATGTCTGGGTTTTGCCTTGCCAGATAATTTTCGGTTTCCTTATGCTGCGGTTGGTTTTTCTGATTTCTGGAATCGCTGGCATATCAGCCTGTCAACCTGGCTCAGGGATTATTTGTATATATCGCTGGGTGGTAATCGCCGGGGTAGTTGTCGTACTTATGTAAATCTCATGCTGACCATGCTTCTGGGCGGCCTGTGGCATGGAGCTTCGTGGCTATTTGTTGTCTGGGGCGGCCTGCACGGCTGTTTTTTGATAGCAGAGCGACTTGTAAAGCAATTTAAGTGGTCAGATAATCCAGTGTGGCGAAAAATTCCGGTGCAATTTGCTCTGGCTCTGCTGACCTTTATCTGTGTCTGTTTCGCCTGGGTGTTTTTCCGGGCTACAGACATGGAGATGGCTTTAACCCAAGTAGTGGCTATGGCCGGTGGTAATGGTCTGGGGCCAATGCCAGGCGGTAGCGGGATAATTGTGTATTTCCTGATGTTTTGTATTTTGTTGGTTCACTGGCTGGCCAGAAACTCTTCGCTGGAAGAAATTGCCAGTAAGACACCATTTGTTATGAAGTGTCTGGTACTGGTCTTTATGATATTTGCCATATTAATTTCTGCCGGAGGAACTGGGCGTGCGTTCATTTACTTCCAATTCTAATAACAGACTGCCGCGTGATAAATATTTAAAGCTGTGGCTCACTGTTCTGGCTTTGTTGATAATAATATTACCACTCTGGGAAATGTTATTACGAAAGTCAGGTGACTTCCCGGTTATCCGCTATTCGCCGGGCACATGGTCGCTTATCCGCAGTCGGGTGGGCACTCATCCTGAAAAAAAAGACATCGTATTCCTGGGAATGTCCAGAGTGGAATGTGGTATTTCCGCTGATCTGATTAATCGGGAATACTCCGACTATTATACTGTAAATTTAGGGGTTAGTGGTTCCGGGCTTCTGCCGACAGTGGAACATTTTGCCGCAGATGAACATTTCAAAGGTGTGCTTGTTTGCTCTGTCACACCTGCCTATTTGCATCCTTTAACTGAGTTCATTCAGAGAGAATATTTAAATTATTATCATAAATATGCAAAAAATCTTAATATGGTAATAAATCAAGAGGCTGAATATTTTTTACAGTCTCATTTATGTATGTTTAGTGTTAGAAATACGCCAGTGAGACTTATTGGTTATTTATATGGCAAGATATTTGGTCGGCTCAATGGAAGCGATAAGGAACTGTATGTGTTGCCGGACGGGCAAATGGTAATTAAATTCAAGAGTATTACTGACAAGGTATTGCGTGATAGGTTAGATTATGACCGAGATGGCCTTAGAAATTGCATATATCATGATTTTTCCGAGTTAGAGCAGATTATTGATACGAGATTTAAACCAGCAGTCGATAAGATCATTGCTCGTGGCGGCAGAGTCGTTCTGCTCCGTATGCCAGAATCTGGCGATTATTGGAAGTGGTCGCAAGAGCAATACCCAGAATGGCAGTGTTGGAATTATCTCAGAGACAACCTTGATGTATTGCCTATCCATTTCACCGAGTATACTGAACTGGCCGATTGTAATTGTCTGGATGGTTCACATTTGAGTTATGAAGATTCAATGGTATTTACCAAACGACTTATGCTGATAATTGTGTCAGAATTGCAATAGCCAGGTGAATGCTAGTCTTTGAGCAAATTTATAATAGGGAGTAGTTCATGGGAAATCTTATTGATTTCGTCAGCAAATACGATAAATTTGGACAGCTTGTTGGCACTGAGATCGTCTCAGTTGGCTCTGGCTCGGCGATTGCCCGTCTGGAAATAAAGGAATGTCACCTCAACGGCGGAGGCGTCGCTCATGGCGGGGCTATCTTTACTCTGGCTGATCTGGCCTTTGCCGCGGCGGTTAATTCACATGGACGGGTTTCGGTGGGGGCTTCGACTAATATTGTCTATGTTAATCCCGGCCTGCCCGGCGATATACTTACTGCAACGGCCACAGAGATCAACTGTGGACACAAGATGGCCAGCTATGATGTCCGCGTTACTAATCAGGATGATAAGCTAATTGCTGTTTTTACCGGGTTGGCCTATAGGAAAACCGAAACACTTGAAGAGCTCATTAAAATGCAGAAGTAGAGTAGATAAAATTCCACCTTTAAGAGACGCTAAAGGCCTTTTCGTGGTTTGAAAAGGCCTTTGGTGTTTTAAATTCGGCTGGTCTTACAGTAGGTTATTTCACGCAATTGTAAACAAATGCCGGGGGTGTATTTCGCCATACTGTCGGTGATTGGCTTACCTGACTGAAATTCTGCTTGAGCTTCTTGCGGAATCGCTGTCCGGCTGGCAATAACAGCCCCTGCAAATATGCAAAGGTGCAGAATCGCCCTCCGGGTGTCATAGCATTAATGATCGAGTTGAACAGGCGATCTTGCAGTTCCGGGTTAAACGCCGCCCAGGGCAGGCCGCACACTATTGAATCGATTTTTTTGATTTCATGCCGACTGAGAATGTCGGTGAGATTTTCTACCGAATCGGTAATAACCGTTACTTCAGGCAACTGCTCCCTCAATACTGCTGACAGGTTCGGATTGATCTCCAGCGCGATAAAAGTAGATCCGCTTTTTCTCCTCTCCTGTATTAAGCCCGTAAATGCACCTGTACCCGCACCAAGCTCAACTATGGTATCAGCTTCTGCCACGCGAGCCTGCTTTACCATTTCGGCCGCCAGATATTTACTGCTGGCCTTGATCGCTCCGACACTGCCGGGCGAACGCAGAAATTCCTTTAATAACATTCTTCTTTACTTTCTACTTTTTATACCTGATAAATTCAGGATTAGTTCTACTTCACCGGTGGGCCGTCCTGTCAAACGAGAGATGTCAGCGATCGGTAAGCCGCTTTGAGCTAAATCCAGTACCTGTTGTTTGCTGTCGGGGGCGTTTTCCTGTTTGGGAGCATTTTCTGGTTCTGGTTGTATCTCTGTTGTAGTCTCTTTAACCGAATTGCACTGTTCTTCTTCTGCATTCTGAACCTCGTTGTCACTAGTGATGAATATATCAGCAGTTGTAGTATCTGTATATGGTACAGAAACCACCGTAACGGGTTTTACATTATTTCGATTGCCTGATTGGGCGGTATTGTTCTGGGTTTTACTATCTGCTCTTGCCTGAGTATCGAAAGATCGACTTTCCTCAAGCAGCTTTTTATAAACCTCTATTTTCTTATCTGCCTGCGCCAGCAGTATTTCCAGCTTGGCAGCTCTGGTGTCAAGCTGGCCATTTATCTCACGCGACATATCGGCCAGAGCGGCCATAAGTTCCTGAAGCCGGCTGATGGAATTGTTGGGGTTTTCTCGCTGTTGCCTTTCTATCATTTCTCTGGCTGTGACCCCGGCATTTTTATCCCGTATTTGGATACTCTTACGAGAGGTTGAACGCAATATGACAAACATTACGACCAACATCATAAAAAACAGGATTATTGTTTGCAGTGGTATCCCTGACAATATGCCCCTGGAGGGTAATTGCTCTTCAGCCAGAACTAGAATGTTGGCAATATTAAACAGCATTTATTTTTTCGTTTTTATCCTGTATAATCCTCTGTGATCTGATTCAGATAGAATTACAATTATTTTGCAGGAGACATTTTAGATACAATATGGTTAACAGGCAAGACAATATTTCTTGTGCCATGACAGAAGGATCAATACCAGACATTCTCGCCGAGTTGCAGGCTGGCATGGCTTTGTGCGACCAGCCGTACCATGTTGTTGCTGACAAAACCGGTCTCGAGCCGGGTAAGGTGCTCGAAATTACCAGAGAACTTATCCAGGGTGGTATTATTCGTGAGATTACACCGGTTTTTAATGCTAAAAAACTTAATTATGCCAGTACGCTTATTGCTGCTGCCGTACCTGAAGACCGGTTGGAAAATATTGTTAACTGGCTCAATTCACTCCCCGGCGTATCGCATAATTACGGGCGAAAACATAAACTTAATCTGTGGTTTACTATTGCTCTTCCTGATGAAAATAACCTTGGCAGTGATATTTTTTTGCCTTTTTTGGTGAAATTGCAAAATCGATTCAATTTATCAATGATTATGAGCTTGCCCGCTGTTAAAATGTTCAAGTTGAAAGTATTATTCGGTAAAAAAACGGCTCTCCCGACCCGCGAAATTACTGTTCCTCACTTAAGCACTTCGTCATCTGCCTCGGTCATTGCCGAAAGTGACAAGCAGCTTATTTCTGAATTACAAAAGGGTATTCCTGTCATTTCTCGCCCTTTTGATCTTATTTCCAGTAATATGGCAAAAAAGGCTGATCCTGTTTTAATGTCAGAGCAAGAAATTATTGGTAAGTTGCAAATGTGGCAGCAACAAGGAGTTATGCGTCGCCTGAGTGCTCGTGTGCGGCATTACCATTTGGGCTTTGGCCATAATGCTATGGTAGTCTTTGCTTTGCCAGATGAAGATAGTATCAGTCAGGCTGGACAAAATCTAGCACGCTTTGATTTTGTCAGTCATTGCTACCAGCGAAGACGAAATGCTCATTGGAATTATGATCTTTATGCGATGGTTCATGCCAGAAGTGCAGCCGAGCTAAAAGATAATATTAACATCCTTATATATACGGCACAGTCATCTGACTTTCAGATACTCAATACAGTGCATGAATATAAGAAAAGCTCTGTTATATATTTTCAATGATGAGTAGTTTCTGACTCTTGTTTTGATGAATAATTAGGTCCTATAATATCAAATAGTCTTTGGTCTGAGCTATCATTTGTTTCATTTATTAATTATGATATAAAAAGTATTAGTTTGTGTGATTATTGATATAACTACTTTTCATGTCAGTTGATATGGTGGACTTGTCATGCTCTCGTTTTTGCTCATTTTTAACTCCTGCTTATTATTTAAATTTCAATCTCACTTCACCAAAGATAAATGTCGAGTATAAGCCTGTAGTGATACCTGTCTGGAATTAAGGCTGGTTTTGATTAAGCATGACAATAACTGGAGGTTTTTAGACGATGACAATTAAAGCAAAAATTTTAGTAACGGTTATTATCCCGGTAGTGGGTTTGGTAGCATTTCTTAGTTATAACACTTATAAAATGAAAAGTGTTAGTAATGAGGTAGAGACTACCGTGCAGGATGTGTTTATGCCTATTGTGGAAAAAGACATTCCTGCTATAAACAATTCCAATAGTGCTATTGCTTTTTTACTTAGTGCTGACCGTGATGCTTATCAGGCTTATGTAGCCCAGATCCTTGCTATGGAGACCGATGAGCTTGAGGATCTTAAAGGGCTCGAAGCAGACAGTCTGGAAAATATTAAACAGGTCGAAGAACGCGTTGCTAAATCTGCAACTGATTTCGATAGTCAGATGAACACCAAATATGGTGTATTCAAAGAGCAGTTCCGCCTCTGGAATGATAACTGTCGGGAGATACTTAAAATGTCTTTGGCTCTGGCTGAAGATCATCGCCAGCGTGGCCTGCTTATGGAAACAAGCGTAGCTCAGTTCGACAAGATGCGTGATTGTATCGACCGGATCGAAATGCTGCTTGAAGAAAAGATAAAGGTGCTGACTGCAGATGAGGCATCTACTAAACAGCAGACTAATGAACTGTATGAAAGCTACACTTTGCTGCTTAACGCCGACCGTGATGCTTATCAGGCTTATCTTTCCCAGATGCAGGCCATGGTCACTGACAGTCCAGAACAAATGACTAAGATTGTCAGTGATAATGTTGAAAATATTCAGCAGGTTTTCGATCGGGCAACCAAAGCTTCTGTCGTATTCGATGATAGCATGAACGCTATTTATGCAGAGTTTAAGGGATACTATGAGAGATGGCAGTCAGATTGCAAGGCACTTGTGGCTATTTCTGCCCAGGGAGTTGAAAGTCGTCTGGCCAGAAAGGCATTACATGCTAAATCAATGGCAGCTTTTGGCATATTCAGAAATTCTATTGATGAACTCACAAATTTACTCGAAGCTAAGATAGCAAAACAGGTTTCTGGTATTACTGAGGTTAGTGAACAGGCAAGTAAAACTTCCCAGGAGATGTGTGAAGGAATGCAGAGAAGTATCGGTTTTTCTGCCGTCGCTGGTACTATAATTTCAGTAGTTTCGATAGTATTGTCATTTGTTATATGTACTTCAATTATTAAGGTTCTCAAGCAGGCTATCGAATCTATGACCGTTAGTGCAGAACAGGTTGCTGCTGCTGCCAGCCAGGTTTCCAGCTCGTCTCAGTCTCTGGCTCAGGGCAGTTGTGAGCAGGCGGCAGGTATTGAAGAAGTTACCAGCTCTATGGATGAGATAGCCAGTCAGATAATTGCTAATGCTGAAAATGCTAAACATGCCCATAAATTTGCCCAGGAAGTAAGTAGTTCTACTTCAAGTGGTACTAAGGCTATGACGGAGATGAGTGCTGCTATAAATGATATACAGAAATCATCTGAAGAGACAAGTAAGATAGTTAAGACTATTGATGAAATAGCATTTCAGACTAATCTGCTTGCCCTTAATGCCGCTGTTGAGGCTGCTCGCGCGGGTGAAGCTGGTAAGGGTTTTGCTGTTGTAGCCGAAGAAGTCAGAAATCTGGCCATGCGTTCCGCTGAGGCTGCTCGCAGTACTACCGGCATGATAGAAGAGTCAGTTAAAAATGCCAATAACGGAGTGGAGATAGTTACTAAGGTTGGTAATATGCTTGATGAGATTACTCAATCGGTTGGTAAAACCACTGAATTTGTAAGTAATATTTCAACCTCTAATGATGAGCAGGCAGCAGCGATAAATCAGATCAAGACTGCCATACGCCAGATGGACGGGGTAACCCAGTCTGCCGCTTCTGCTTCAGAACAAGGGGCATCGGCTGCTGAGGAACTTACCGCTCAGGCTGAGACTATGAAAGAGATAGTGTTTGAACTGGCTGCTATGGTCGGTGGTAACGGTAGGGAATCGAATTATATGGCAAAGGCACAGACAGCCAAACCAAAGCAAACGCCAAAGTTTGGCAAGACAGATCAAACATTTCATAACATAGCTTCAGGCTCGGCTAAAAAAACAGAACCGGTTAAGACTACGCCAACAGCTAAAGCTGTCAGTCATGCAGAATCGGTCATACCCTTTGAAAATGATGGCTTTGATGAGTTTAATTGATCTGGCTTTTAGTTTCTGACCAATTAACAGATATGTCGCAATTATATCAGGCGGGGCAGGGTGTTAACCCTTGTCTCGCCTGTTGTTTTTATATGGCTTGCCCGGCCCTTGTCTCGAAGGTCTTTGTTTTTCTTGCAATGAACCGTATTTTACATTTCGCAAAGGCCTTTCTGGTGTCATTTCTCTCATAGGGCCCGGGGCTTCCTTTTTAGCCTTTTTGGCAGTGGTAGGTACTGCCAGCGGCTTTTGCATTATAAACAGGTAATTGAAGCCTCGCAGATAGAAATTACCCTCATCAGCCGCTTTGCGATAGTTGCCCATTTCCAGGGTACGATTATGCCGGACTACTGCTATTATGTCTATTGGCGTAAAAAACTCTCGTAGAATACTGAATAGCTCAAATCCTATAGGGAAGAAGCCTTTTTTTACCTCGTGTGAATCACTGACATAAAGCCCCATATATTTGCCCGGTTTAAGCACCCGGTTTATCTCGCTTATTACCTGCCGCATTGAATTGTAATATTCTTCATCACCGGCATGCAGCTTGCCAATACAGCGGGGGTCATTGCTGTAGTCAACATGGGTCGAGTAGGGCGGGTCAATGAAAACAAAGTCAGCCTTCTCATCTTCCAGTGCCAGCTTGCGGGCATCAACCCGAAATATGTCATCTCTCGTCGGATTGACATCATAACCCAGTGCCCGCCTGCCCAGGTCACGAGCTACATCCAGTGTCGTACCGCTACCGCACATTGGGTCTATTACCAGATCTTTTTCTTTAGTGTATCGCTTGAGCAGATTCCAGATTATATAACTGGGCGTGGCCCCAACATAGTTCGGATCGCCCTGAAAGCCATCACCATAATGCTGCGAGGGATATTCCCACAGGGTTGTAACCTGTAAGTTTAATGGTGGCTTGGAGTTGCGAACTGTTGTGGTTTTCTTTTTGGACTTATAAGGCGGCTTCATTAGTTAATTTCTTGTCTTATATATGGTTATGTTATTTACTGCGACATGCCAGTGTCTTCTTGCTTCGCATCGGTCAGATATAATACCATAAACACCATTATGTGACTATATTTATCTGTCAGTCCGGATTTCAGAGCTTGAAGGCATTCACCAAACTTTTCCGCAAGCAATTTGGTATTGCCCTTATTTCAATTTCCAATCCGCCGGGCAATAGTTCAGCCAGTTTGCTGCCAGTACGGCAAAATCATTCAGGTCGATATAGTAATCGCCATTAAAGTTGGCAGGGTCACTACGCTTTACCCGCTCCAGCCAGTTTGTTGTAAAATTGGTCAGGTCGCTGATATTTACTATACTAACCCGCACATTATTGGTGCTTAAACCAAAATTTATCCAGCCGATATTCTCACCCCACGCCCAGCCGGAAAAATTGCCATCTGCATCTATCTTTACGCCATAATCCGTCGAATTGCCTGGCACTACCGGTTTGAAATTGATCCAGCCCACATTTTCGCCCCAGGCATAACCTGAGAGATTGCCAGATCCATCATTAGCAACACCGCCATAGTTTTCCGGCGATAGATTTAGCCAGCCGATATTCTCTGCCCAGGCAAAACCTTCAACCCGGTCGCGATATACTTGGACGCCTTCACCATAGATCGGCTTAAAATTCAGCCAGCCTACATTTTGCGACCAGGCATACTTATTGCCAGTATTTTCCAGATCAATATTGGCCGCCAGCGATATTGTGCCAATTAAAAATATTATTGCACTTATTAATGTCTTTTTCATTGATCGTTATCCTCAATTATAGGTGTAGTTGTCTGCAATTACGCCACCTGATCCCATATATATTTCATCGCCGGTGTTATCACTGCAAGTGTTATTTCTTATCTGGCAATGATGGTTAGAACCTATGCCAAATCCGGTATTGTTGTATGTCGTATTATTTACTATGGTACATTTACTGTAGCAAAAAATGCCGCCTGATGATAGATTGCCACTGCTGGTATTATCTCTGACCGTACATCCGCTGTGGCACCATATACCGTAATTCCCATTTGTTGAGCAGATATTGCCAATGACTGAGCAGGCAGTGTTAGTAAAAATCCCTCGGTATGAATTGTTGCTACAGGTATTTTTCTGAATTACTCCATAGTCGCCGCATTGAATGCCTGCTAACTTGTTGTTGTTGCTGGTATTGCCCTCGACTATGCAATTGTCATAACAGCGGATGCCCGTATCGAGCTTACTGCCGTATGAAAAGTTGTCTTTTACGATTGAGCCATTGCCTGCTTCAATGCCGATACTGTCGTTATTAGCCGAATGGCAACCTGTGATTCGGCTGCGGTATGTAGCATATATCCCTTTTCCGGTACAGTTTTCAGCTACGCAGTTTTCTATCATATTATCTGAGCCACTCAGATATATGCCATGGAATTTTATAAATTTCACCGTAACCCCGCTGACTGTGATATTGTCTGCACTGGTTACTGTTGAGCTTTGATAATCGGCGTAAATGCCATATCTCAAGCCCCGATTTGACTCTGTATTTGTGCAGATAATTGCACCATTACTGATCTTAACATTGTCATAGTCACAGGGAATGTGTATGCCGTCATAGTTTTGCTCCAGCATTGTTATTCCGCGGCTTATGGTAAAGCCATTAAGATCCAATGTTACATTGCTGGCGTTAACTGTTATAATGTGTTTGTTATTAATGGTGGAGGTTATGTTCCCTGTAAGGTAATAGCTGCCGGCTTCGCTTATCACATATTCCGAGCTGCTTGAAGACGGTAAGGACTGTACCGGTATTCTTGCCTCTATCTGGTCAAGTGTTTTCATGGTCCCGGCAGTTGGCGGGGTGGTCGGTTCCAGTGACCCGGCACAAGCCCAGGTTGCTATTGCTATCAATATTGTTATAGTCTTATGTGTAATATTCATTTCTTGTATCCTTAGTTAATAGTGTAGTTGTCTTCAATGATGCCTGTACTGGTGGGGTATATATCACGGCTGGTGTTTGATATGCAGGTATTGTTTCTTATCTGGCAATGCTGTATACTCCAGATGCCGTAGCCTGAATTGCTTGAGACGTTGTTGTTTATGATTGTGCTGCCAGCCAGGGCGTATATTCCTGCAGTTGTTCCGGTTGCGACTTCTTCGGTTCTGCATACTATATTGTCTTTTATGATGTTGATCGAACCTGTTTGAAGACCGAATCCAACATTATCTGAGCAGCAATTACCTGTTATTATATTATAGTGTAGACAGTAAAGACCACTGGAACCATTATCCCTGATAATGTTCTTTTCTATCATGCACTTACTGGTCGTAGCTATTCCATAGCTGCCATTCAGGGCAACTCTGCAGTTCCTTATTATGCTGCTGTCATTTGTATTTATGCCAATTTGTCCGCAGTTTTCAGCCGTGCAGTTCTCGATTGTACTGTTTATGCCGGTAATTGAAATACCATTATTTGATACATATTTAATGACAACATTATTTACCTTCAGGTCAACTACTTGTGTCGTTAGTGTGCCTTGGTTTGATATGCCGTTAGCAAAAGCGCCGACCGTACTGGAGCCAATTATAGAACCGTTATATATCTCGACATTTGTTCGGCTGGAACCGATCGTTATGGCGTTGTACGCACTCTCTACATAGCGGCTGATGGTAAAGCCGTTCAGGTCCAGCTTAACATTATTAGCATTGATGGTTATTATAGTCTGATCTGCGTTTGTGCACACTATATTTCCGGTCAGGTAATACGAGCCGCTGGATGTGATAAGGTACATTTGATTTGTTGTGCCCCCAATACTTTGTAATGGCCGACGGGCTTCGATCTGGTCCAGTGTTTTCATTGTCCCGGCGGTAGGGGCCACGGTTGGTTCCAGCGACCCGGCGTAAGACATGCCTGCTGCTAACGCTAATATTGCCAGACTTTTTATGATCATAGTTCTCATTTATATAAGTTCTCCAGTTATTAACTAATTGTATTTCTTAATTATACCCCGGAAGTGTACCTCCCAGTTATTGAATCCAATGTTGCATTATAGCATAAAGGCAGGCCTGATAGAAATAATTTGATGCTTTTGTTGCTTATTTGGAGGTGTGCGCGTATAAGTTGTTATGTATGTAGCGGTTGTGTCGTTTAAGCGTACATTCTTCTTGCCTTAAAATTGCGAAAAAATAACCACTTTGAGAATGTGTGGGCGATCAATATGCCAGAGTCTTGCATATATCTCTGTTACTGATGGTGACTATCTCTATTATCGAAGCCAGGATATCTATTAATAATTTTTTATCCCAAAAAAAATGGTTTATCTGCTTGACATAAATACCTGCTTTAGCTAATATACTCATCTCTTGTGAAATTCGCAGGAATTGACAAGGGCGGTTAGCTCAGTTGGCTAGAGCACCTGCCTTACAAGCAGGGGGTCACAGGTTCGAGCCCTGTACTGCCCATTATGAAAACTCTGTAGGTAAATAACTTACAGAGTTTTTTTTATTTGCTGTTTTGAGTTGTATATAAATTAGTTGGGTGTTAGTCGTGTTTTAAATTATTTTTTGCTTTAACTCTCTTCTTATTAAGTGGTTATCGTTATTGCGGGGCGTTTTGTTGCGGTTGGTGATATTATATTTTAAGAGAAAAATGTGTGAAAATGCAAACTTGCGATATTAATTAGCAGAGAATAATAATATGGAGAATCGTGAACTTGACAATAGAAGTGGTTTCGTGGAATTGTATAGTTTGAATTACAATCGCATTAAATACACCATATTGTCGCTGATCCCTAATGCTATTGAGGCGGAGGATGTCATGCAGGAGACTTCGCGGGTAATGTGGGAGAAGTTCGATCAGTTTGAATCAGGCACGAACTTTGTGGCCTGGGCTACTACTATAGCTCGTTTTCAGGTATTAAAATATCGCAAGGATTATAATTCACGAATTGAGCTCAGTTCTGAACTGCTGGCGGTGCTGGTGGAAGATTCTCGCAATCCGTTGGAAAAGGACGATGCCCGGCTGGATGCCCTGAGGCAATGTCTGGGTAAATTGGACGAGAAGGATCAGGCTCTATTAAAGTCGCGGTTTGAGTTGAATAAGACAGCTAAGGTGCTATCGAAGGAAAATGGAGTTGCAATGAACACGATCTATCGCAATGAGTCACGAATTTTTTCATTATTGTTAGGTTGTGTTCGCCGGGCGATAGGATTGGGTGAAATATGAGTATTATGTCCAATCATAATGAGTTTCGAGAGTTGCGTCTGCTGATATTGCAGGCATTAGATGGTACTATCTCTCGAGAAGATATAACTAAACTTGAAGGTATATTGATATCTGATTCGCGTGCCCGGTTATATTATCGGTCGTTTCTGGCTTTATATGCCGGACTTGATGTTATAATTGAAAAGAAAGTCAATTATAACCATAACCTTGATTCTTTGAATAGCACATTGGAACAGCTGGCCGAACAGGAGGCAAGTGCGCCGGAGCTGGAGATCATTCGGCCGGTAGAGTTGAAAAAGCCAGCCAAGCTATCAGTCTCTGCAGGCAGTAAGTTATTCCGTCTGGATGACTTTTATAAAATATATAGTGCCGTCATATCTGTTGCCGCGGTTTTATTGTTTGCATTTTTGTTGTATGTAAATATTAACCCGGCTAAGCCATCTGTGCCAACAGCCACTATTATTGAGGTTTCAGAGTCACTAAAGTCAAATTTATCTGGTTGTTTAGTTGTAGGTGCCAGACTTAATACTCATAGTCAGATATTTTCTCTGGAAAGCGGGCGGGTCAAGTTAGACTATGATTATGGCGCCCAGGTTGTTATTGAAGGTCCGGCAGAATTCCAGATCGGAACAGAAAATGTTATAAATCTTAATAGGGGACGCTTATACACAAGCGTTGATTATTACTGTAAAGGCTTTACGGTCAAAACGCCAAGTTCCATACTTATCGATATTGGCACAGAGTTTGGTGTTGAGGTTAATGGCAGAGGCGACAGCCAATTGCATGTGTACAAAGGCCAGGTTGTTCTGAGTACCACCCCTGATCAGTCAAGGCAGGCATCTACCCGCTATTTACAGGCAGGGCAGGCTGTTGCTGTGGAAAACGGCAGTGACCTGATAAGTACAATTGCATTTAAAGATGATTTTAAGAGAGATGTGAGCGATCCGATCTTTTTTGAGGGTTTTGAATCTTTTGCTTCAGGGCCGATATTGAATAATGCCGGCTGGACTACGACGCAGTCGCACAGAAAAGGTCCTGATGTAGTTGATACGGGGCTGGTAGGTGCAAATGGATTGCTGGGTGTTAAAAGAGAAGCACTGGTTGGCGGTGCAGGCTGTTCATTGCCTGTGGTTTATGACCTGGCCAGAATGACAGCTCCGCTTTATGTCAGTGCTATAATCAAGTGGCAAGACCGCGAAGGGGCAGACAATAATAAAGATCTGACCCTGACTTTAAGTGAGATAAATGATGATAATGTCAGTACGGGCATACTGGAAGGCTGCTTCGATCTGGATCGAGGTGTAAATTTACAATATGTCAGAAATGGTATAAATGTGGTTGTGCCGCCATCAGGCAATGTGGGAGAGGCAATGGCGGCGGATACTCAATATCTGTGTGTTATGAAAATAACGCCATATTCTCCGCTAAAATGTACGGTGTCATTGGGGTATTATGATATAAGTAATAATAAATTCCCCGAAGAAGCTGATATGATATACCAATATTATGTTGATATAGATCCGTCACAAATGGTGGCTGGTAAAACTAACGCTCGTTATTATTTAAGTCATATAGCGATCAGTGTGTATTCAGAGAAGGTTGTAGCAGATAATCTTATGGTTACTGAAAAATGGGACCATATACGAATGTGTGCTGATCAATAAAATAATTCTGTTTTTATCACTAAAAAAAGTATATCTGCAAAGAAATAAGCAGCTTTGCAGCCCGGAGAATGTCCGCGCGTATGGCAATATGATAAGTGTGCAAGATATGAGAAGAGTTATCCTGATGTAATGGATATAGTTAATAGAAGAAGTTTATCGGAGGTAATCATGAGATTTGGAAGGTTATTATGTTCACTTGGCCTGTTAATGATTTGTGCTGGTGTGCAGGCTGATGTGTCAGAGTCATTTGACTATGAGGTTGGTGTTTTGACCGGTATGGATGGCGGTAGCGGCTGGATGAGCCCCTGGCGAAATCAGTCCTCACGAAACGGCGGTAATTATGTAGTAGGTGCACCAGGCTTAACGCATATAAGTTTGTCTGGCAGTGAATCTGGTAATGCGGCATATACTCCCGGCGATGGCACCAGGTATCAGCGCACACTTGACAAGGTGTATGATAGTGGAGTTGTGTATTTGAGTTTTCTGATGAAAGGTACTTCAGCAGTTGATGATCCATATACTGCTTTGGAATTACAGTCAGGTGTTGACGCTGACCCGGGTCGTGTGTTTCAAATAGGTATTTTAAGAAAAGATGATGGTATCGGAAATGATAATCCGGTCAACCGTAATGAAGAGTTTTTTGCCACAGTTAGAAATGGCAAGGGCGGCGGCCGGTTAAGCTCTGTGAAAATCGCCGGCTTTGACAGTAATACCCACCGATTCGTAGTTCGTTTTGATCTGGATCAGGACATTGCCTGGATACACTTTGACCCGACGGCAGCAACTGATCTGAGTGCTGGCGGAACTGAGATAGCCCTGTTCAGCGGTTTTTCATTTGACCGTATTGGTCTGGCGAATTTCGTCGGTGCCAATGCAACCTATATTGATGAGATCGTGGTTGATGATACTGGTATTGATTGTATTGCTCCATCAATTGGAGCGCAGGGTATTGAGCCAGCTAATATGGTTTTTGCATGGACTGCTCCTGTTGACCCAAATCTGGCTTCTATAACAAGCTATACTATTTTCGTGGATCCAAATGAGTTAAATGTTATAAATGCAAATGTTGCTCAGCTGGATTACTATAATAATGCTATTGCCGGTGATCTGACTTCTATAACAGTACCATCAGGTCTGGCTTACAATACTGATTATTTCTGGCGTGTCAGTGCTCAGGTTGTATATGATAACAATTCAACTGGTGTTATTGATAGCAAAGCATGGTCGTTCAAGACAAAGATGCAGGATACTCCACCAGTTATTGATGCCGGTGATAATATTCTGACGACAGTTGAGCTGGCCTCAGCCCTGACCCTTAATGGTGTGGTAGATGATGATGGTACCAGTCCGGTCTCAGTATTATGGGAGGCTTATGAGGTTGCACTTGATGGTGGACCGACCGATAAGGTGGTAATCGCTAATGCTGCCAGTCTTAATACTACGGTATCTGTAAGTCAGGCGGGAGTATATGTATTGAAACTGACTGTTACTGATGCCAACGGCCCGGTTACTGACCAGATGGAGATAAGGGTATTTGCTGATAGTTGTCAGGCGGCAAAACTTACAGGAACCTGGCAGGCAAATTATTATGACCGTAATTCTGATTGTCTGGTCGATATAAATGACTTTGCTGTTTTTGCCGCTGAATGGCTCAATTCAACTTCAATGCAGGAAAGTGCGACCTATACCGGCACTGTAACGGACCCTGATACTGATAATTCTCTGGTAGCGGAGGTCTGGACCGGTATTGAAGGTGAGATGGTAGATGATTTACTTAGTTCGCCTGTATATCTCGAGCCTGCACATTTTTCTTACTTTGTAACAGATGAGTTCAGATGCAGGGTTAATGGTAACAATTCCGGCCAGCGGATAACTGGTTACATTGTTCCTCCAGCCAATGGTAATTATACCTTCTATATTGCTTCTGATGATATGTCCAGATTATTTGTCAGTGGTAATACTCAGCCGGTGGATACTGATCCGGCATTAGCAAACCATATCGCTTCAGTGCCGGTTTGGACAAATGGCGATGAGTGGACAAAGTATCCTGAGCAGGCATCTGTAGCAATACCGATGGTTGCTGGTAACTATTATTTCGTTGAGGTTTTGTGTAAGCAGGCCGTTGGCGGTGAGAACCTTTCAGTTGGCTGGAGTGTTGATGGCGGAACAACTATTACTGTTATTCCCGGCTCTGCTCTTCGTCATAGTCTGCCGTAATAATGAATTGTCATTATTGCAGTGGGACAATACAGATTCAGGTAATTTGTACAATTTACATGTGCTATCTACTTTTGCGAATGGTTCGCAAATGTGTAAAATACTATTTTACCACAGAGGTGAAAAATGAAGAAAGTTTTAAGTGTGTTAATTGGAATGTTTATCGCTGCCAGTGTTAGCGCAGGCGTAATGGAAAGTTTTGACTATGAGGCAGGAAATCTTGTAGGTGCCAATGGCGGCACCGGCTGGACTAGTGCCTGGACTAATAACTACTCGAGATATAGCGGAAATTATGTTGTCGGCTCTTCCGGGTTAAATCATGGAAGCATAACAGGTGAGTCCGGCAATGCTGCTTATAGTCCCGGCGATGGTACCCGCTATCAGAGAATGCTGGATCAGAAGTACGAATCCGGCATCGTGTACTTGAGTTTCTTAATGCAAGGAACAACAGCTGAATCTGATCCGTACTCAGCTCTTGAGTTGCAGTCTGGTAAAGATGCTGATCAGGGCAGGGTGTTTCAGATAGGCATTTTGCGTACTGATGATGGAATAGGAAGCAGTACGAATCCTTCTTTGCGTAATGAGGAATTTTATGCCACTTCCAGATCTGCTATCGGCGGCAACAGAAAAGAAAGTGTGAAACTTTCTGATTTTAATGCCAGTGTTAATTTGTTTGTTGTACGCTTTGATCTGGATAATGATCTTGCGGCAGTGTATTTTAATCCTGATGACACTACAGATCTTACCTCTGGTGGTATAGGCCTGTCATTGTTTGAAGGTTTTTCGTTTGACCGTATTGGCATAGCCAATTTTGTCGGAGCAAATAGCACTACTATCGATGAGATAAGGCTTGATACTACAGCTCCGGTATTAGTGCCGGAACCTGCTGCCTTGTCGATGTTCGGCCTGGCTGCTTTGTTCCTCAAACGCAGACGATGATAAGTCATTATAAATAGTTAAACATCAATTCAGCAAAGCGATCAATGTGGTCTGGTCTGTGCCAGATCGCATTGGTTGTTTTTGCATATATAAGCAAAGCCGGCAGGAGAAAGGCCCGTAAATGAAGAACTTGACCTATAAAAATCATGAAGCTGTACTGTTCAAATATATATTACTGTTAATGGTGGCTTTGGCTGTCCCGCTTCAAGCCGGGCTGGTGGGGTATTGGGGCTTTGAAACGGATGGCGATATCACTGTAGTATCTGATGGTGTTAATAGTTATGATGGCAGTGTGGTTGGTAATGTTACTGCTGACCCAAATGGTATCAAGGGCATGGCCCTGTCTTTTGATAGTAGCTATGTTGTTATTGATAATGCATTATTGTCTGAACATATACAGAATTATCCTTTTAGTATTTCCTGTTGGGTGCGTGTCGAAAGTCAGTCGTCAAGTACTTATGCCGCCATCTGGCTGGGTAACAGCAAGTCATTCAGTCAGTATTTTCAGGTTGGCCCTCGAATGTCGAGGGGGATAATGGTCGGCAGGAATGAGCCTTATTGTGATTTTGATACCGGTCTGACTCAGAGCAGTGTGCTGGTAGATGATAGTAAGTGGCATCATATGGTTGCGGTTTTTGCTTCGGAGGTTGACCGCAGATTGTATATTGATGGTTATGCTGCTGGTACAGGTTCGGCATTATGTCCTTTTCCTGATTCGCTTGATATGGTTACTTTTGGATGTAATGCCCGTAAGACCGGTCCAACAGACTTTATGGAAGGCTCGCTGGACGAAGTGAGGGTGTTTGATCATGCTCTCTCGCTGACTGAAGTTAAAGGATTATATCTGGCCGATCAGGCGATCGCTTATTGGCCTTGTGATTCTGTGACTGGCTCAGAATATACCCAGAGATATCAGAGTACTGTTTCTGGTGTATTGTCTCTGGTCGAGGGTGTGAGAGGCTCAGCTTGTTATTTTGATGGTTCAAATTACATAAGTGTATCTTCGGATATTTGTGCAGATATACCGGATTATCCTTTCAGCATGGCATACTGGTTTAAGGTGTCCGAACAAGGGCAGTCAACTTATGCTGCCTGCTGGTTGGGTAATAAGTATGTCAGTGATCAATATTTTCAGACGGGTGTAAGGCGTGGCAAGGCTATGCTTACGGCCCGCAATACCAATTTTGATCTTGGGCTGGTTGAATCACCGCTTGAGTTGGACGATGATGGCTGGCATAGTGCTGTTGCAGTTTTTGATTCCATTAATGATCGCAGGCTTTATATTGATGGTACGCTGGTCAGTGAAGATATAGATGAAGTTAATTTTGTCTCGCATCTCAATAGATTCACTATAGGCCGCAATAGCCGCAGTAGTGCCACTGATTATTTTATAGGGGCTTTAGATGAGGTTTATGTTTATAATAAGGCAATTACTGATGACATTGTTTCCGGGCTATATACTGTTGCCAGAATAGGTTTAGAGCAGGTCATTCAGGCAAGAGCTGCATTGCCGGGTGAAAATTGGAATACGCCTGGCATTTGGCCGGATAATATGACGCCTGATATGCAGACGGCAGCGAATTATATATGCAATAGTGAACTATATGCTCCTGTTGGAGATACGGTGTTTGCTGGTCAGGCATTAACCCTGAATGGAACCTTGTTCCTGACTGACCAGGCAGTGGTGATTGATGGCCTGTTCGTTGATGATGGTACGCTTACTATTAGTGGTGATTGTGTTATTGATGGAAATATTGAGGTGGTTGGTGACCTGTATATAGTATTTGCAGATACTGATTCGTCTTTAACTATTGCATCTGAGATAAGTGGTCTGGGTAATATTGTAATTGCAGCTGGAGGTGAGGTTGTCTTATCCGCTGCTAATTCTTCGTTTGCTGGTCAGTGGCTGGTAAATGGGAAATTGACCGCCTCGGCCGATGATAGTTTGGGAATGGGTAATATAACTGCAGCTTCCGGTGCATGGCTTGATATTGATTATGATCTGCTGACCACTGCCGGGGTCGCACTGGAAGATGGTTCTACAACCAGTATTGACCAGAATGTTATAATAGGTTCTCTGGTTATTGATGGTCAGGAAATGGCTTATGGAAATTACAGTTCGCTATATTTATATCAGCTTTATGATAACATGTTTGTTGAGTATGCCGGAGGTTCAGGTTCTGTATCTGTAGGGCCGGTGCTTGCTCTGATGCAGCATAGTGATGGTGCAACCCAGGTGTCTGAGGCCGGAGCGGTTGCAGATACATTTAGTGTCGTTCTGGCAGAGCAGCCGGCTGGTCAGGTTACCGTTGCTATTGACCCTCAGTTAGTAGCATTAACACAAAATGATATTCAGTTATCAGGGACAGTGTCGCCGGGGCAGCCTTTAGTCTTGTCGTTTGACTCTGCTAACTGGAATATTCCTCAGATAGTTACTGTGCTGCCTGTAGTTGACGGGATAGTAGAGCCCGTGGAGCTGGCAGGCATTTCCTCAACTATAAGATATAATGATACTGTAATTGGTGTTGCCATTCCTTTACTGGTCGAAATATTTGATTCTGAACCATCTGGCTTGCTTGCTGATCTTGATAACGACCATCAGGTTGCTATTGGCGACCTGTATTTGCTGGCACAGGCATGGCTGCAAAACGCAGGATTTAATTTAGCTGGCAGTTCAGAGATACAGTTGGACGATTTTGCTGTATTGAGCAAGCAGTGGGGCACAGTTTCTCGGCCAGATGCTTTGTCTGGTTATACCTCTCATCTGGTAAATGGTAATGAAATATTGTTTAATTGTGGTCTTTCGCAGGTAAAGCTGACTATGTGTAATAGTCGTATGGTTCGTGTACAGCTTGCGCCTGACAGGCAATATCGCAGCGATAGCCATCCGGATTATTTTATGGTTCAGAAATTTAACTGGCCTCAGGTTGATTTTGATGTTACTGATGAAGGCAGTTATATTAAAGTTGCAACTGCTGATATGGTTGTTCGGGCACAAAAGTCACCCTTTGGCCTGCAAATGTATGAGGCAGATAATACAACTTTACTGGCAAAAGATGATGACCAGCAGGGTATGTACTGGCAAAACAATGTCGTTGGCGTCAAGCGTATTGAAGGTCCTGGCAGTGGTGGAAAATTTGGCTTTGGCGGTGGCGATCATGGTAATGCCGGGCTATTGAATAAAAACGGCGGCTTTGATCAGTTTACCGTTACGCACGGCAGAGTTCCAGTGCCGTTTTTCATGAGTACTGCTGGTTACGGCATTTTTCTGAATACTGTTGCCAAAGGTACAGCCTTTGATGCCTCTGGCGGCTTTGCTACTGAAGATTATCTGGATTATTGGTTTATGGCTGGCCCATCGTTTAAGTCTATTTTAGCTGACTATAGCGAATTGACTGGCAAAATGGCTCTTTTCCCGAAATGGGCCTATGGTTTTATGCTGTCAAAGTATGGTAACGACAATGCAACGCAGGCAGAGTTTATCGATTGGATCAACTGGCTTCGTTTTGGCGGTCACCCATCAGATGATGGTGGGGGCGGCTGGCCAATTGATTGCTATGTCTTTGATTATGGCTGGCGGGGCGCCAAGTGGAACCCCCATCGCTGGGACCCGGCGAGATACCCCGATCTGGAGAATATGTTCGCCCAGGCTGATGCTTTAGGTTTTCATGTTGGCTTGCATAATAATTATGGTACACCTGAAGCTGATAATGGTAATTTTACTGACCCGGTAACCGCTGATAAGTGGTGGCAGGCACACCTTAATCCGGTAATAGCACCTGGCTTTGGCGACTGGTTCTGGCCCGATGAATTTGATGTGGTTGGAGATAATCTTATGGCCAATCGCTCTGCTAAGGTTGTGCATGAGAAATGGCTGGAATATACTACGCAGCAGCGTCCTATGTTTATAACTCGAGGAGGTTATGCTGGTCATCATTATGCCTGTGCCTGGTCTGGTGATATTGAAAATAGCATAAGTGAAATGAATAAGCAGATTGTAAATCAGCAGGCGGTAGGGCTTTCAGGTTATCCATGGTTCTCCCATGATCTGGGCGGTTTTAAGGCTAAGCCTTCTGATAATCTGTATATAAGATGGGTAGCAGAGTTTGGCTCATTTTGTTCAATAATGCGGGCTCATGGTCATGATGGTCGTGAACCATGGCTTTATAGTGCTAATGCGCAGAGTATTTTACGCAAATATCTGAATTTGCGATATAAGCTGTTTCCTTACATATATACTACCGCCTGGCAGGGCTATTCGGCTGGTATTCCTATGATGCGGGCAATGGCATTGGAGTATCAGAATGACACTGTTGCCTGGACTAAACAGAACCAGTATTTCTGGGGTGATTGGTTCCTGGTGGCACCGGCGTTAAGCGAAAATGCTACTAATGTAAGTGTCTGGATACCAGCAGGTGATTGGTATGATTATTTCAAAGGTACAAAATATACCGGGCCGCAGAATATTACTGTTAGTGCCCAGCTTGATGAGATACCTGTATTTGTAAAGGCTGGTGCTATTATTCCGACCGGACCGGCTATCCGCTATGCCGATGAATTGCCTCTGGATGAAATAACCCTTGATATATATCCGGTTATTGGTAATTCCACTTATACTCTTTATGAAGATGATGGTATAACCCGCAATTATCTGATTGATAATGCCTACTCATTGACACAATATGACTATGAGAATACAGGTGATATTGTCAGGTTTGTAATAGGTGCGGCCCAGGTTAATGCTCCGGAGCTGTATTCGCCGGTATTGCCTCGTGATTATTATTGTCGTTTTAATTATACTGAGGCTGTGCCGGTTCTGGTTACTGCAAATAGCACTACGCTCAACCAATATACAGATGAGTCATCATTCCGGTTGGCACAAAGCGGCTGGTATTTTGACAGTGAAGCAAATATACTTTGGGTTAAGATCGTAGATGATGGAGATGGTTGTGTTTTGACCATTCAATAACTGTTAATAAAATGTAACCGTTCCCTGTTTTTTTACTGGGAACGGTTACTTAGTTTTTACATAACGCTGCTTCAAAGTATAGATTTTATTGTAATTGTTTTTTTGTTCAATAATATTGCATAATGTTTGAATAATCTTGTTTTTATGGTTTTTTATGACTTGTTTCATTGGTTTGTTATTGTATTTCATTTGATTAGTAATAAAATTCAATAACTATGAAAACATTGTTTAGAATCGTTCTGTCGTTTTATTTGTTATCCTTGATCAGTGATAATTTAATAGCCCAGCAGCGGCCCAATATATTGTTCTGTCTGGCAGATGACTGGGGCTGGCCTCATGCCGGGGCTTATGGTGATGGCGGAGTTGATACCCCAAGTTTTGATCGGCTCAGTCGCGAGGGTATGTTGTTTCATAATGCTTATGTGACCAGCCCTTCATGCAGTCCCAGTCGTAACTCGGTTGTTACCGGAAAATATCCCTGGCAGTTGGGTTCTGGTGTGAATCTGCAAAGTTGCCTGCCGGTTGAGCATGATAGTGTAGTTCATATACTTGCTCGCAATAATTATCTGACTGGCTATACCAAAGCTAAAACCTGGGGGCCAGGCGATATTAGACCATGGCAGGAATATCATGGTGCTCATCCTGCCGGTGCGAAAGCTTATGATGGCCTGGCAGATTTTCTGTCAGAAAATCAGGGGAAAGAAGAACCTTTCTTTTTCTGGCTGGGGACATCAGACCCGCATCGCCCCTATGATAAGGGTACTGGCCTGGCAAGTGGTATAGACCCTGCCAGGGTGAAAATGTTCGAGCAGTTCCCCGACAGCCCTGACATTAGAAGTGATATTGCAGATTATTATTATGAGGTACAACGCTGGGATGCCCTGGTGGGCAGTGCAATTGCCGAGTTGGAAAAGAGAGGGCTGCTTGAAAATACTATAATCATAATGACAGGCGATCATGGTATGCCCTTCCCACGCTGTAAGGGTAATTTATATGATTGTGGTGTGCGTGTGCCATTTGTTGTTCGTTGGGGAAAGGGGGTAACACCTGGCCTGGAGGTTCAGGACTTTATTTCTTTTGCCGATATTGCTCCTACTCTGCTTGAACTTACCGGCATAACAGTGCCGGCTGATATGACTGGCAGAAGTTTTGCTACTGTTCTCAAGGGTAATGCATCAGGGCTGGTTGATCCAGATAATCGCAGTAGTGTGGTTTTTGGTCGGGAACGACATGTTCCTGCCCAGGAAAGGCCAGATATGGGCGGTTATCCATCTCGTGCATATCGTGATTTTAATTATCTTTATATCAGGAACTATTCGCCACAGCGGTGGCCGGCAGGCACAGACCGCCTTGGCTATACCAATTACCCGGACCAGTGGCTGGCTGATTGTGATGCCAGTCCTACCAAGAACTATATCGTCCTGAATAAGGACAAAGATCCTGAGCATAGCAGGGCGTATGAACTCTGCTTTGCAAAACGGCCGGCCCAGGAGCTTTATGATGTTAAGAATGATCTGGGGCAGACGCATAACTTAGCTGCTGACCCGGCATATTCCGATTTGCTGGCAGAATTAGACGCAAAACTCCAGAAAGAGCTGGCTCGTCATAATGACCCTCGTGTGAGTGAGCCAGGCTATACTGGCTTTGATCTGTATCCTTATAACGGGCCTGGTGGAGCCAAAATACCAGCCGATATAAAAGCGAGACTTCTGACAGATAATTAATATTGTTATTAATTATCTGATATTACCAGATCTCGCCTATTTGATTAATTCGGTATTTGGTTGTTTTGTTTGCGTAAGTGTTTATTGTTAGATGTGTTATGTTGATTTTGCTTATTATTTGACACTTGTCTGCTATGGGCGTATTTTCTTTATGGTCACAATAGACCTTGCTTTGTACTTTTTTTATAGTTACAATAAGGCTCTACATACACTTGAGATGTCGGGGGCGACAGGTATCGACCGGATAGCTTGAGGTGTAGGTGGCATGTCCAGGATGTCGGTTGGCCTGGTTAATCATTCCGGCAACAAAACTTAAATGGCAACTCTCAGTTGCGTATGGCTGCCTAATTAAAGGCGCCCGTCCACACCACGACGCCTGCTGGTGAATGTGGGCGTCAATTAGCAGGCTGGCTGGCTTTGGCTGTCTGATGCGAAGCTGGTGAGATCATACATTGGACTGGCCGAAAAGGTATCCTGTCTGTTGGAGACCTCAAGGTGAGATTCAAATAACTGACTAAACATGTAGAGGCCTATACTGATTCATCTCGGGACGGGGGTTCGATTCCCCCCGCCTCCATTCGACTCGCTGCGCTCGCTCATGGCAGGCCATCCGAGAAGAAACCCCGGTGGAAGTTGGACAAATTTCGCAGGTGTGCGAGTCGAATGTCCTGAGTAAGCGAAGCGCATCGAAGGACTCTTTATGTGGTTTACCTATATATTAAGATGTTCCGATTCCAGTTATTATGTTGGTCATACTGGGGATATTAGCCAGCGAGTGGCTGTTCATAATGCTGGTCGTGGCTCTGGTTATACCGCAGCCAGAGTGCCTGTGACTCTGGTCTGGTACGAGCAACATCAGACCGAAACGCAGGCTATACAACGAGAACACCAGATCAAAAAATGGTCCAAAGCGAAGAAAACCGCCTTAATAGCCGGTAACTTCAATGAATTAAACGAGTTAGCTAAACGGCAACGCCAGTACATTTCATGCCTTCGTCAAGCGGCATTTATAGGCTGTGGGAAGAGTGTTGTCGTACTTGAGTTAAATAAAAAACCGGCATATCAGCTTTGGGCGATATGCCGGTTTTTTAAAAGGGAAAGGTTTGAAATATTTTTATTGGTAGAGTTTTTTACTCTATCTCAATTTTCAAATGACCTAAGCAAAATATTAACATAACGCCTCTTGCATTTGTAAACGGAGTCCGAATCTGTAGAGAAAGTCGTAATTGTATTTCCGGACCATATAAGTTCGGTATTTATGTCACATGCGACTATTTAGATACTCTAAGATTTTTTAGTCTGCCGACAATTGAATGCCGGCAGACTAAAAATGAACTAGTGCATACGAACACAATACAATTATTGACAATTTGGATAAATATTACATTCCATCCAATACTGGGCAAAACTGGCAAGGTCAAGAATGTTAATATGACAATCATTGTTGAAGTCATATGTGGCTTCTGCACCAATCTGTGACTCTACACAAATCTGGGCACTGGTAGCCGGGTTGAATAATAACTCTGCGATCTCAAGGTCAGTCATGGCATAGCTATACATTCTTACATCATCTACTTCGCCAGAAACCATTGTGTAAATATTAGTAGATGTTGGGTCTAATTCCACACCAATTGTCATTGGCTGATCGGTGATTACGCTAGGAGGAGTGGTATTGGCACTGGCGTACTTGAGTCTGTTCTGACCTGCACCATCAACGGCACTGGCATATAGTTCGACCTTGCCTTTAGCCGGGTCATAAGTTCCTACAAGCAGGTGCCACTGGCCGTCTGCTATAGAAGCTGAATTGATCGTAGCTGTGCCTCCCCCTCTGAATACGAGACTAAGGTTATTGCCTTGATGTTCCATTATCCAGCCATTGGTTTCGCGACGACCTTTGCCAATGATCGCTCCCCAGTCAGACTGAGTTGTTTTGAACCACAGGGCAACGGTAAAGCCGCGTGGTGTGAAGTTCATATCGAAATTAGAACCAAAGGCAGCAAAGTATGTGGTGGAATTTTCTAATGTGATGTCTGGATTGAACTTCAGGCCCTGATCGATCATGCCATTAGTATAATCCAGTGAGCCTGTGTACTCAACGGCAGGCGTATTTAGTGCCGGAGTCGAATACATTACACCATCATGAGCGGTAGCATCAGGTATTAAGGTTGCAACAGAGTCCAAAATGTTACCATCGAATTTCCACCAGCTCATTATGCGTTTGGTCAGCAATTGAGCGGTATTGGAAGCAACTGGTTGTAACAGGCTGTTGTCGGCTATACAATGATAGAATCCTTCATCGCTAACCTGGACATCGTATATGGTAATGGTCGCTGTGTCTTCGCCAGTGTATAATGTGTCGGTACTATCGTCAGCGAGTAACTCGCCATTTTTATACCACTGATAAGTTGTGGCGTTAATAGCGCCAACTGAGAGCTGGACCTGAGCTGTGCCGGCGGCAACAGTCTGGCTCATTGGGCTGCTGGTAATCACAGTTGATGGTGGAGCGGTAACAAATGTCCATTCATTACCAGTAAAGGGAGTGGCTATGCCTGGTACCAGGGCATCGACCCGCCAGTAGTATCTGGTGCTGTTTTGTAATGCTGTTGTAGGGGCATAGAAGAAGTCAGCAGGGGCAGTTGTTGTGGTTTTTACCAGGTTTACACCGTAATAGTCCGGATTGGGAGTGTTTGGCTCATCATTAGGGTCAGTGCTATAAAAAGTATTAGCAGTGCCAAAATATACATTATAAGTAACGCCCTGATCAGCAGCGGCGGCAACCTGTTGCCAACTTAGCTGCTGAGTGGTCTGTGTCGGATTATTGTTGTAAAGTGGAGTTGGTTCTACAGCATAAAACTTGCTTACGCCTGTGATCTTTACTCCAGAGAGGCAGCCGCGAGTGGCAGTGCTGTCGTTGCCGGTACGAGGCTGCGGTTTGATCGTGATCATGTCAGCAGAAAGATATCTGGAAGTTACCTTTCCGTGGGTGCTGCCAGTGGTAACAATATCACTTATTTGTATAGTATCAAGGATAATGGAATCAGTGGTTATATCGATCGGGGTAAAGCCAAGGCCATTATCTGTATTCTGATAGACGGTAACCTCATAAGAGCTTAATTGTTCGCTTGCCAGCCAGGCACTTAGTCCGGAAATAGAAATTGAAGCGCCATTGCCTCCATCATCGAGATAAATACGATAGAGCTGTTCTTCACTGGTTACTTCAGGGCCTGCTGCCCAGAGATTGCCGGCAGAGAAGCTGGCTGATACGCTGCTGTTGCTGCCATTCAGGATAATATTATTTCCGTTAGATGTTTCGCCGCCGCCGACTGGTTGAGAGTCGGTCCAATTGCTAAAACCATCTGCTGTTTCACCAGCAAGGTGAGGGGGAGTCCATGGACCGCTAATGTTAAGGCCGATAACGGTATCAGCCTTTGCTTGTCCAAGTGAGAGCAGGGCGAGTGATAATGTACTTGCCAAAAACAACCTTCTTCTTTTCAACATTACAGATCTCCTTGATCAAAAGATTAAATAGTTATGGTTTTGTCTTTAATAAAGCAAAACCGTTAGAATTAAACGGGGAATCTCCGTATGACCAGCAGGAATTTGCTAGCCGAATTATTCAAGTAATCCCATTGTGTTTTCTTCTCTTTTGCCTTTAGCCTTTTTTTCAGTTATGGCTATATTATTCAATGTTCTTTAATTTGGTTCGAGCATAAGTCCGGCATCGCCAAAGAAGGTCCAGTCACCGCCGGTTCCGTCCGGACCTTCGGTAGAGATCAGGGTCAGGAACTTGTGATTGTCCATGATCTCCATTTCAACCAGTGTAGAAGTCTTTTTAGTACCAATCTGGACATTATGAATCGTTTCGCCATCAAGTAGTATCCACATATCTGCTACTTGATCAGGATATCTGTCTGCCCGGTTCAGAGTGTCAGATACGCCACAGATAGTGCTAAATCCAGAGATCCTGGCCCCAGGGTTCATTGCTCTTATCTGATCCAGGTCAAAGGTTATGCCTGCATTGGCGTGTACGGTAATGGCCGGGTGCAGATCGCTGCCGTATATAATATTGTTACATTTTGCAGGTTCAATATCTGGGTCTTTGTCATAGAAACTGTTCATGCTGGTGACTGGGTTATTGGATATGTCAGACCAGTAACAGCCGCTGGTAGTGGGACTGTCTATGAAGATATGCCCTTTAGAAGATATCACCTCCGGCTTATTTGTACCTAATGGAACAAACACTCCGTCAACACAGGGTATGTTGGTTATCTGGTGATAGCGATATTCTGTGGCAAACCGGTTATCGAATGTTATTTTAGAAGAGACTAGTCCAGTTCTGGGGTCAATGCAAACATCTTCTCTACTGGAACCAAAGCCGCTTCCTTTGCCCAGAATATCTACCAGGTCTATTCTATGACCAGGTACTCCAAAGGTTTTTTTGGTGGGCAGGTTGCGAATGAAAGATTCAGGCTGTGCCTTAGTTATCTTATCAGACAGAATCCCATCTTTGACAAAACATGCTTCTCCGCCAACAAGTGTTTTTCTACCGGTAAATCTGACCGGGTCAGAACCGCTTCTTAGCTCTACATTTCCCAGAAAGACATGAGCCTGTGTAGTTCCTGTTTTATCTGTAGTAACACCAAATTCTGTGCCATAATCGACAACGGAAGCGCCTATAGTGCGAACGATAAAACCTTCTGCGGTTTCAGGTATAACAGCTGAGATCTTACCACTGGTCAGAAATATCTGTTTATCATTCTCAATTTCGATTTCAGCGGGTGACTGTATTACTATTTCGGCATTATTATTAAATGTAAGGACCGCGCAGCCCTGTTCCAGTTTCAGGGTGGATCGAGCGTAGATGTTATTGCCAGAATAGTAATTGTCGCCATTTTTCCATACAGCGTTCATTGTCGCTGAAACTTTACCTAAAGGTACAGATGGCTGCATTGGGAACATTATTAATAATGAGATCGCCATCAGCAGTAGTGCGGCAATAGCAGTAATAAAGGTGTGAAACTTTGATATTTTCTTTTTAAATGGCACTACCGCAGGTATGCTGCAAATTTCTATATCTGCAACTGGTTCAGGATTATCAACTGGTATTGGCTCCGCTGCCTGTTCATTATTTGCCAGCATGAGCAGGACATCAGCGAGTTTGGCCTGGTCAAGACCAAACAAGCTGCCTGTCGCTGAACTGGAAACATCCGACTGTTGCATGTCGGCACAAAGGGAAACAAAATCTATATAATGTCTCAGGGCCTGCTGGTCATGGCGAATTAGCTCGCACATTTCCCCGAATTCGGCATCTGAGCATTGTTCATCTATGTTTTTTAGTATTAGGTACTCCAAACGGTCAAAATTAGTCATTATGCACCTCCAGTGCCAGCTTGCTTCTGGTACAATTGAGTAGCATGTTGTGAATTTTGGCCATTTTCTTATACAGGCCGCTGGTGGGTCTTTCAATAAGCTCTGCTATTTTGTTGATTTTCAGTGACTTTTCATATCGCAGCGATATAAGCCACTGGTCTTTTTCTGACATCTTTGCCAGGCAATGACGCAGGGCTTCTATCCTCTGGTCTGTCTGCTCCAGTGCCTGGCTGGAATTATGTTCGATCAGTTCCAGTAAGGCCTCGTCAAAAACTACATCATTTTTTTTCGCATTATTACAGAAGTTCAATATTTTATATCTGGCTATGCTTACGCCCCAGGCGCCAAAGTTTGTGCCGGGCGTGTATTTGTCAAAGTTTGACCACATCCAGGCTGCGGTCTCCTGCAATAGATCATCCGCATCTGTGCGGTTGGGTATGCACATCAATATAAATGCATATATCCGTTTCTGATGGCTCAGAAACAGGGTCATAAAGTTGTCTTTACTGGCCGTTTCGCTCATTATAATCTCATTTTTTTTGTTATAGGACTTTTTGGCTTATTTGCTTCCTGCTTAACTATATAGCCGTTTAATGCAAAAACACTCTCCTCAGTCATATTAATCGGTAAACTATACCATACTGAGAAAAAATATTAAATAAAGCCTATATTCAGAAACTGGCTTCTGAACTGAAGCTATTATTCCTGATTGTTTCCTATAATCACATATCTTAATAAGGTTTTGTCTGTGTTTTTCACCCTATAAAATCTAAAAAATCGATTGGTGGGCAATTATTGGTTAAAAGCTGAAATAAAGTTAACTTTACCGTAGCCTGCCTCTTGGTCAGTTGGTAAAATCAGCCCGAACATTGCCTTGTTCCAGGCTTAGTGCGTTACAGGCCACTGTCAGGAGCGTGGTAAGTACTTATTTATTATAACTTAAGTGATATATGCAAAGTGAGACCGTGATTAAATGCCTAAAATAAGTGACAGAACAGCGACTTTTGGAGAATCGGTTATCCGTCATATGACCAGAGTGGCAAATCAGTGCGGAGCGGTTAATCTCTCTCAGGGGTTCCCTGATTTCGATCCGCCTTTACCTTTGCAAAAATCGCTGGAAAAGATCGCGATTACCGGACCTCATCAATATGCCGTTACCTGGGGGGCTCCGAATTTCAGAGAGGCTCTGGCCCGCAAACAGAGCAGGTTTATGGGCCTGGATATCGATCCTCAGTCCAATATTGTCGTAACCTGCGGCAGCACTGAGGCGATGATGGTTGCTATGATGACAGTTACTAATCCTGGGGATAAAGTGGTTGTGTTTTCGCCCTTTTACGAAAATTATACTGCTGATACTATTCTGACTGGTGCTGAGCCGATCTATGTTTCATTGCATGCTCCGGACTTCTCGTTTGATGTGCAGGAATTGCAAAGGGCCTTCGAGCAGCGTCCTAAGGCGATAATATTGTGCAATCCTGGTAATCCGACAGGTAAGGTTTTTTCCCGTGCTGAATTGCAGCAGATAGCCCAGTTTGCCCAAAAGTATGATACCTTTGTTATTACTGATGAGGTATATGAGCATATTGTCTATGCCCCGAATGAGCATACCTATTTTGCTTCTTTGCCGGGAATGTTCGACCGGACTATATCGTGTAGTTCGCTTTCTAAGACTTATTCAATAACAGGCTGGCGTTTGGGTTATATAATTGCCAGTCCGGCGGTAATAGATGCGGCGCGTAAAGTGCATGACTTTCTTACTGTCGGAGCTGCCTCTCCTTTGCAGGAGGCGGCGGTAACTGGTTTGAATTTCCCTGATGAATACTATCTTGAGCTTCAGCAGCATTATACCCGCAAAAGGGACCTGTTCCTTGGTTTGCTGGATAATGCCGGGCTCAAATATACTATGCCGCAGGGGGCTTATTATGTTATGGCGGGCGTTTCAGAATTTGGCGTCACTGACGATGTTCGCTTTTGTGAATGGCTGGCACAGGTCGTTGGAGTCGCCGCTGTGCCCGGCTCAAGTTTCTTCAGGGAAAAAGAAAACTCACTTATCCGCTTCCATTTCGCCAAAAAAGACGAAACCCTGCTCGCTGCCGGCCAAAGACTGCTAAAACTGCACGACCTCGTAAAAAGCAACTGGCAAAACCACGCCTGATATTAGCCCGGCCTGGACTTCAACTGCTCCGTTCGGGAATCAACTTCTGATTCATGCAAGCTCGGTATTGATATAAGTATGTCATCAGTAAGAGGTTATGTAGAAAACTCCGCTCCCATAACCAACTCCCAGGACTTCTCAACCACCGCCTACGTAAAAACCGGCGGCGTGTACCTACTCGGCAGCGTCAAAAAAGCCACCCAATCCAACACCGCTTCCGGCATATTCGGAATCCTAAAAGGCCAATCCGACCTGAAAGGAACAGTGCAGATTTGGGGTAAGTGTTATAAAATAAAGTTATCAATATTTATCATAAACTCTTGTTGACTTTGTGTTTGGATATCCATTATTATTACTTGTAACTGGCAAAGGTTGTTTATTATTGATGTATATATGCAAAGTTTTAGGGAAACAAATGGAAAATGGGTTATATGATCAAGTTCTCAATGTATTGTTGAAAAGACAAATTGAAGCAAGTGCAAGTGTTTGTCAATATGATAATTTAGACTGTTCAGACAGTAATAAGTATCTTACCCAATATATGGAAAAAGTTATATTGTCAGCTTTGGGTAAGGTTGAAGCCGACAAGGGATTGGTTGCCGATAAAGATAAAAAAGCTAATATATTAGCAAAGCAAATTAGAATCTGTAATGAGATTATATCGGTATTATCAAGTAATGCAATTTGTGAAATTAATAGTTTTCAGGTTTCTAGCGAAGCGAAAAGACTATTGCAGGTTGCAAGTCAGTTGCAGCAAGATAGGCTTACTATTCCAGATACTCCGTTAGCTCTTGGTGCATTACTTACAGGGGCAAGGCATGATCCTTCTCTGGTATCTCAGTTGCAAAAAGAAATACTTTCAGCAGACCGGATAGATATTTTGTGTTCATTTATTAAGTGGACAGGGGTCAGAATTCTTGATAAATTTATGGAAACATTTACTAGCCGTAAAGATACACGTCTTAGGGTTATCACAACCAGTTACATGGGAGCAACAGACATAAAAGCAATTGAGTATTTAATGGCATTACCAAATACTCAAGTTAAAGCCAGTTATGATACAAAAAGAACAAGGTTACATGCCAAGGCTTATATGTTCCATAGAAACAGTAAATTTGGATGTGCATATATTGGCTCATCAAATATATCTAATGCCGCATTAACTGATGGTCTGGAGTGGAATCTGAAAATAAGTCAATATGAACAATCATATCAATGGGAAAAAATTTCAGCTACTTTTGAAGCATATTGGAATGATAAAGAATTTAAATCTATTGATTCAGCAGAAGAGATTGGTGTTCTAAAAAGGAACTTGGCCAAGGAGTCTGGTAATGTCAATATGGATAGTTATGTTATTCCTGGATTCAATATAGAGCCATATGAACATCAAAGAGAGATTTTAGAACGTCTGGTAGTAGAAAGAGAGATTGAAGGTAGAAAGAAGCATCTGATTGTTGCCGCAACAGGAACAGGTAAAACAATAATATCGGCATTGGATTATAAACAGTGGCGTGAATCTCGAAAAGCAGAGGGGGATAAGAGGGAGCCGAGGTTGTTATTTGTTGCACATAGAGAAGAAATATTAAAACAGTCTTTAGTTGTTTTTAGAAATATTTTAAGGGACCAGAATTTTGGTGAGTTGATGGTTGGAGGTTCAATTCCAGAACAAAAAGACCAGCTATTTATATCGATACAAACATATCATTCGCAAAAGCTATCCAGCGTAATTGAGGCGGAACATTACGAATATGTTATTGTCGATGAGTTTCATCATGCAGAGGCAGATACATATAAATATCTGCTAAACCATATTAGTCCAAAGTGTTTGCTTGGATTAACTGCTACACCAGAGCGTGCTGATGGTAAAAGTGTTCTTGAATACTTTGATAACCATATCTCTGCGGAAATTAGATTGCCTGATGCAATAAATAGAAAGCTACTTTGTCCATTTCAGTATTTTGGTATTACAGATTCTGTGGACTATTCAGGACTTAATTGGCAAAGAGGTGGATATGTTAAATCAGACCTAGTGAATATATACACTTCAAATGATATTCGTTCAGCATTGATAATTGAGAAAACATGTAAAACTGTTTCTGATATTAAGCAAGTTGTTGGTCTTGGATTTTGCGTATCTCAAGAACATGCTAGATATATGTCTGAAAAATTTAATGAGTCGGGCATTTTGTCAGATTATCTTACAGCTGAGTCAGACAACGAGCACCGCCGACGGATCAAGAGTCGTCTGATTAATAAAGAGATTAATTTTATTTTTGTAGTTGATCTATATAATGAAGGTGTTGATATACCAGAGGTTAATACTGTATTATTTTTGCGTCCTACAGAGTCTCTGACTGTTTTTTTGCAACAGTTAGGCAGAGGTTTAAGGCTGTGTGAAGGTAAAGATTGTCTGACAGTACTGGATTTTATAGGTCAATCCCATAGGAAGTATCGTTTTGATTTGAAATTGAATGCTATTTTGTCAGGTAATTTTGGCAGTCTTAAAAATGAAATAGAAAATTATTTTCCACATTTGCCGGCAGGCTGTAATATTCAGTTAGAAAAGCAGGCGTCTAAGTATATTTTAGATAATATCAAAGCGGCTATCTTGCATTCAAAACCGCAGATTGTACAGAGCATTGCATGTTTTGAACGGGATACTGGTAAAAAACTTACTCTGGCTAACTTTATCGAGCATCACCGTTTGAAGCTGGATGATATTTATAAGCGATCTCTGTGGAATAGGTTGTGTATTGAAGCAGGGGTTAGAGAAAATGTAGTGATACCAAATGAAGAAAAACTTGTTAAAGGTTTGCGTCGAATTCAACATATTGATGATATTGAATATATTGATAGGGTACGGACGTGGTTGACTAGTGAGAATATTTGCATTGATAGTTTGTCCTTGCGTGACAGGAGATATCTTACTATGTGTTATTATTCATTACTTAAAAATCAAGATGGGGTTTTGAGTCTTGAAGATAGTTTAGATAAATTCAGGTGCAACCATATTGTCGTGGATGAGTTATTAGGCTTATTGAAAGTAAGGCGTGAACAATTAGCTAATACAACTCTGAAATGTGATGTCGTAAACGAAATGGCTTTAAGAGTTCATGCTCAGTATACCAGAGATGAATTATTAGCTGGGTTGGGTAATTGGACTTTTGACAATAGTCCTGATATGCGAGAAGGGGTTAAGTATTTGAGAGAATCAAATTGTGATATTTTCTTAATTACTTTAATAAAAAATGAAAAACACTATTCTCCTTCAACTATGTATCGCGATTATGCAATAAGCGAAAATTTATTTCACTGGCAAAGCCAGTCCGGCACATCTGACCTATCGCCAACTGCACAGCGATATATTAGTCATAAAAAAACAGGTCATAATATCTTGCTATTTATTCGTGAGTATAAAACAAATAATGGATTAAGCTGTCCATATTATTTCCTTGGGCCAGCGGATTATGTTAGTCATAATGGTTCAAATCCGGTAAACTTCATTTGGAAGTTGCGTCACAAGATGCCAGCGCATTTGTTAAGGAATACCTCTGCATTAGTAGCACAATAAGATATGGAATATTGGAGAACCAATGATAATAAAAGAGCCGCAATATCAGCAGGCGATTGATTATATAAATGAGTTGCTTGACAATAATAGAGTGAAAATGAAAAGCGGGCTGTGGTATCAGTTGAAGCGGGAGTGTGCGGGGATTTATGCTGAGAAGCAGATGGCTTATGAATTGAAGCGATATTTCCAGGCGAGCGAAGAAATTGAGGTTTATAACAATCTTCAGTTTCGGTTTGGTGAGGTTACGGCCCAGATAGATCACTTGGTGTATTCCCGGCGGGCGTATTATTTGGTAGAGTCGAAAAGTATATCGGGGGTTCTGGCAGTCAATAAATATGGTGAGTTTAGCCGTGACGGCAAGCAGATAGATTCGCCAGTGAACCAGGTTCGTAGTCAGAAGAAAGTATTTATTGACCTGATAAATGCAAATCTGAATAAGGTGCTTGGTAAAATGCTTGGTCTGCAAAAGCAGATTGGCTCCTGGAACGGCCATGAGTTTGTGGCCGTATCGGAAAAGGCGAAGATTTCAGGGGATGGCAGGGAAGAGCTTGCAGATGTTTTGGTGAAATATGATAATGTTTCCGAAATGATATTACAGAATCATAAGGCTACCAAGCCAAGTATTGCGAAGGATTTCAAATTTGACAAAGAGTCCCTGGCTTCTTTTAATATTTTCAGTAAGAAGGAATTGCCGAATGTTGCCGTATTTCTGAAAAGCGTTGATATTGCCAAAGAGCCTATAGATAAGATAAAAGAATTGATAGCAAGGCCGGAATTTCAGGGCGATATTGTGGCTGAAATTACGGCAGAGACAAAGACAGCGGAAAAGCCGGTTGTCAATACTCCTGTAGAAATTGTCGGCTTTAAATGCGGAAAATGTGGTTCCGGCAATATTCAGGTCGCTTTTGGCAGGAGCTACTATTTCAAGTGCAGTGATTGCGATGGCAATACCCCGATCAAGCTTGTTTGCGATAAATGCGGAGAGCCAGCCAAGACCAGGAAGCAAAAAAACGAGTTTTTCAAAGTATGTCCAAGCTGCAATACCGAGGTGCTGTATTTTACGAATTCAAAGTAGAAAACACCAATGGCCGGATATTGCGACATCTTGTGATGCTAAGCATGGAATCCAGATTTTACCCCAGATACATCCCCTGGTTAGTTTGAATCCCAAAATCCACACAATCCATCAGGCGTATTGGGCAGAGCCCCATTTATATCATGAAAAAGTACACACAAGGTCATTTTTTCAATAAAAAAAGGACTCACGAGTTTTCGTAAGTCCTTTAATTTCAAGTAATAGCGGGAATAGGATTCGAACCTATGACCTCCGGGTTATGAGCCCGGCGAGCTACCAGACTGCTCCATCCCGCGGTCTGTTTAGATAGGCCATTATATGTTATGATGCGGATAATGCAAGGGTAAATGTGGAAAAATATTAAATAATTGTTTTATCGTGGTTTATGGGGCAGAAAAAGCAGATTAATTGTTATAATTATGACCAGCGGCGTATTTGTCTGGAACTTATTATTGAGGCATTGAGTTCGGAATGTTGAAGATCAGAGCATTTGTTTAATAATGTTAATCAGATCCCGCATATTATGTATGATATGGTCGGCATCATGGCTGAAATTCTGCCAGTTGGGGGCTGTCGTTATCAGCACTGTCTGGGCACCGGCGTTTTTGCCGGTGAGCAGGTCGAAATGGAAATCTCCGACCATGATAGCTTCCTGCGGTTCTATGCCCAGAGTTGAGCATATTTTGCGTACCGGGTATGGGTCCGGCTTTGTCGGGCCATCATCCTGGCGGGTAATGACTGTATCAAAGGTAAGAAATGGGAATTTGTCAGTGAGCATTTCGACCATCATTAACTGGTTGCGAGTTAAAATGGCAGTTTTAAGCTTGTTTTTGCGGATAAAGTCAAACACTTCTTCTACGCCGGGGTTGAGCTGGTAGTTGGTCGCGGCTTGCAGCTCGTGACGATGTAATATCTCATCTGCCCGCGAGCGTTCATCGGGTGACATTAGCAGCATAGCCTCAAGTATAGGCCCGTCTTTAATGCCCATCTCCCGGCGGATAAGGTCAAAGTCGAGTGTCGGCACTGTCAGTGTGCCGTCCTGGTCAAATATGATCGCTTTTATTGCCATAGCATAGTTTTTCGGTCAGTTATCGATAAATACCCGGTTGTCCTGAATACGCAATTTTCTGTCGGCGTACAATCTGATCGCCTCAGGGTATGCCAGGCACTCCTGTTCAAATACCTTTTCTGCTACTCTGTCAGCATCGTCAGAAGGGTCGATCGGGCAGGAACGCTGCACAATTATCGGCCCGGCATCATATTCGTTGGTCACAAAATGGACCGAACAGCCGCTTATCTTGCAGCCGCGTTTGACCAGAGCCTCATGCACATGGTGCCCATACATGCCCTGACCGCCAAACGCAGGGAGCAGGGATGGGTGTATATTCATTACTCTGCCGGACAGCTCAGAGGGAACAGTCCAGAAGCACATCCAGCCGCACTGGCAGATAAGCTCGGCGCCGCTGGCGGTTAGATGGCGGGTGATCTCCTTGCTGAAGCTATCTGTGTCGGCAAAGTCCCTGCGTCGAACAATTATTGGCTCAATGCCCAGTTCCCGTGCCCGCTCAATCCCGGCGACATCACTGCGACTGCTGATAACTGTAACGATCTGGGCGTCTAGTTTGCCCTGCTTTATCTGTTGAGCTATGTTTACCATTGTCCGACCACCGCCGGAGAGCATTATACCAAGTTTGATTTTTGCCATAGAGTTTTTCCGTATATCGTTTTGTTTGTTACCAGCCCACATTATATCTGTTTCGCCATTTTCTGCCAGTGGTAAGTAGGGTGCGGTTGGCAAATGAATAGCATCCCCCGGAGCATGCCATCATCATGGTAATGATAGTTGGAAACCGCCTTGTATCTCGGAGTAATTGTAAATGATGGGAAGGAAACAGAGAACTGGTGGTAGGATTATAGTGATTTTGTTAGCTAAACCAATCTGGCCACAGGTCTTATGGCGACAATAGTGCAATAGTTAGGATATGGCTAATAATCTATTACTATGCCGGAGGATGCTCTGATAGCGTTATTCATTACCATAGCCAAGTAAGTGGATTATGTGTTATATTTATGTAAGGTATTAAAAGTTGAATAATTGGTACATTAAATATCTTGTTTCATTATTGTATAATGAGATAATAATATATGTTGTTCGTGTAATTTTTCTCTAAAAAACAGATGAAATAGTGTAGGTGTAATATCTGGTTAATCTGTTTTATTTGGTGGTTATTTGTCCTATTGCAGGTGATTTGATATTTTTGAACCTCACTGCATGACGATGAATATAGAGCAATTTGGAGGTGTACTATCGGATATGTTGCTATACTGGCGAAGTCTGGACAAGGCTGGTTGTTAAGATCAGGGTGTTTGACATTATTGTTGTAATTTCTTAGTTTTTATTCCAGCGGTTCGATTTGATTTATACAAATGAATTATCAGGCTATTTGCTATATCTCTTTGACAATAGTGCAATAGTGGGCATCTAGTGCTGCAAGATATGGAATTTTGAAGCCTTGTATGGTTTCTTAAAAACAGGAGAATGTTGTATTTGACTGCTATAATTCAGTAATAAAGTGTAAATATCAATCAAGAGTATTTGTTGTAAACCAATCATTGTAAAAGAGAATGTGCAAAAGGATATCGTATGCAAATCAAATTTCTGCGTAATGTCGTAATATGTTTTGTGTTAATAATGTTATTATCGCCCATCTGCCCGGCAGCGGTGAGGATTATGCCGCTGGGAGACTCAATAACCGAGGGCGTGTCCGGTAGCTCAGATGGAACCGGATACCGAAGAGCGTTATATTTGTCACTTGCTAATGCCGGGTACGCCGTTGATTTCGTCGGCAGTTGTAGTAATGGCACACCAATTGATTTCGACAGAGACCACGAGGGTCACGGTGGCTGGCGGGCCAATCAAATCCGGGATTCTATTACTGGCTGGCTGATCAGCACTCCAGCGGATGTTATTCTGCTTCATATTGGCACAAATGATATCTGGCATGATGCACAGTTGCCTTCAGGAATTGCTGGTGAGATTAATCAGATACTTGACAAAATCGACGATTATGAGACTAACTACGGTAATCCTATTACGGTAGTCCTTGCCCAGATTATTAACCGCAGTCCCGACAGTCCGGCAGCCGCGCTTCAGGACACCATAGCGTTAAATAACGAGATAGCAAGTTTGTATCAAACCAGAGTTGCCGCAGGTGATAATCTGGTGCTGGTAGATATGTACCATGCTCTTAATTATCCGAGCGATCTGGCTGACAGTGCTCACCCTAATAATAGTGGTTATGCAAAAATGGCCGCCGTCTGGAGTGCCGCTCTCGATCCTTTTATGGTTTTTTCAGCGTCAGATGTCAGGCTTAACAGCACTGCGCTGTCAGACACAACCAATGCCGATCTGAATTGCAGTTATACCATTGGTGGCACTACTACAACTTCAGCGACCACATGGTATAAGTCAGGCAACCCAATTATGAACCTTTATCTGCCGATGGAAGGTGGGGAGGCAAATGCGTTGGTTGACAATTCAGGCAATAGTGTCTCCTGCGTTGCCAGTGGGAACATAACCTGGTCTGCAACCTCAGGCTATAATGGTTTTGGAGCTCTGTCATTTGATGGTACATGCTACATTAACGCTGGCGAAAGTTTTCCAGCAGGCAATTCATATACCAAAACAGCCTGGATAAAAAGGACTGGCGATGCCGGCAACATAATTTCTGGAGATAGCAGTCTGAACAGCCATGTGTTCTGTCTGTCAAATAATATACTCAGTGCTGGTCATGATGGAATATGGGATAGTGTTCAGGATACTTCAGCTCTAAGTGAGAATATCTGGTATTTCGTGGCAGTTACATATAATGCAACGAACAACGAGATGATCCTTTACAAAAATGGAATTGAGATCGACCGGGAAACTGTTTCGAGTAATGTTACAGACACGACCGCTCTGATTGGTTCCTATAATTTCGGGCAGCAATGGCTAGGCTCTATTGACGATGCCCGTATTTACAATTGCGATTTGTCGAAGGAGCAAATTACGGCAATGTACAACAATGGCAGTGGCAATAATAATACTATTGTTTCACAGGAAACCTCCGTTGGTGATACATGGCAGGCTAGTGTGACACCATTTTTACCGACAAAGAAAGGCCTGACGGTTAATACAAACATAATCACAATCACTGTTGACAACGGTGCTGATATCAGTAATCTGAAAATCGCTTCGGCATCGGAACAAAACCTCAACAGTGAAGATATACTTTGCAGCTATAGTCTTTCCGAAGTTGCTATTACATCAGCAACTGCCTGGTTCAAATCTGGTACGCCAATCATGAACCTATATCTTCCGATGGAAGGGGGGGCTGTTACTGCCTTGAATAATTATGCTGGCAGTGGTGGTGTATGTGTCGGTTATGGAAATCCGGTCTGGTCGGCAACCGCTGGCCATGATGGGCATGGCGGTTTTGTCTTTGATGGTGTCAATGATTATATTAGTGGCGGTAATAATTTCCCGGCTAACTCATCATATACAAAATCTGCCTGGGTCTTCAGAACCACTAATTCTGGTAATAACAACATAATTTCTGGCAATGAGAGTTCGGGCGGCCATGCTTTCTGGGCTCCTGAGTCTGGCGGCAACAAATTAAGTGCTGGGCATAATAATTCATGGACCATCGTACAGGACCCTGTAAGAATGGAATTGAATACATGGTATTTCGTGTCAGTGACTTTTGATGCAACTACTGGTGTAATGTCACTTTACAAAAATGGAGTTCTCGTGGACACAGGAACATCAGCAAACAATGTGACGGACAAGACTGTTTTAGTTGGCTCACACCATTGTGTCAGCCTCTGGACAGGTGTAATTGATGATGCTCGAGTATATAATTATGCCTTAACAGGTGAACAAATTGCCGCAATGTATAACAGTGGTAACGGCAATGGTAATATTATGGTTTCGCAGGAAACTTCGATTGGAGATTCCTGGCAGGCTCAAGTAGTGCCATTTTCAAATACCAGGGCTGGAAGTTTCACTATCTCGAATACGATTGCGATATGTCCCCGGATTTTTGGCTACATTAAAAATAAAGCCGGCACTCCAATTGATGGAGTTACCGTTACAGCAGATAATGGTAACTGGACTGGAGTTACGGATTTGAACGGCTATTATCAAATCTCTGTTCCTTATCAATGGTCAGGCACAGTTACGGCGGTTAAAGAAGGCTACGCATTTATTTCGCCAGCATTTACCCTTCCGGTTGTAAAAGACCAATCAGGCAAGTTTATCGCTCTAATCGATGCCGATATCGATGGTAGCAATTATGTTGATATGCCTGATCTGGCGATATTGGCACAAAACTGGCTTAATGTCGTCACCGCTGACTATCGACCAGACTTTGACAGATCCGGAACGGTTGACTTGCAAGATTTTGCAATACTTTCGACAAACTGGATGGCAGGTAAATACCAACCTTCTTCCCTGATTGGTTATTGGAAGCTCGATGAAGCCAATGGTAATACTGCTATAGACGCTTCTGAGTATTCAAATGATGGAATGGTGATAGGCTCACCAGTTCGTCAGGCAGGAATGATTGATGGAGGTTATTTATTTAACGGTACTTCAGATTATATTCTGGTTGAGGGCTGTAAGGGAGTTGGGGGCCATAACCCAAGAACCGTAACAGCATTTATAAAAGCCAATGAAGATCTGGCGAATAATGACAAAACAATTCGCCCTATCGTCAGTTGGGGTGATACAGAGGGTTCTTGTCATAAATGGTTAGTCATGCTTGACGACGCAACTGGGAAGCTTGCTTTGGCATTATATGGTGCCAGAATTAAAGGTGGGGCAGATCTTGAAGATGGTCAGTGGCACCATATAGCGGTTGTACTTCCCGATGGTGCAACGAATACCAATGAAGTGATAATGTATGTTGATGGCGAAGTGATAGCGACAAATGCAAGTTCGAGTTCTGCCGTTATAGATACGCGGTTAACAGAGCTAATAATTGGTGGAAATGACAAAGCCTATACAAATGCCCCGGCAAGAAATGTCGATATGTGCTTTGCTGGGGTTATCGATGAGGTGCGTATATACAGCCGGGCACTCAGCCAACAGGAAATATATGACATGGCGAACTAGTCCGGGAGAAAAAAAGGCACATGGAATGAAAATTGGTATCTGAAAGTAATATAGCAGGCAAGTCTTGTTTCTCTTTCAATATCCACTTGCTTAAATTAGTGAAAGCAGGTAATATCTTACCTGATTTCTGCGATAGCGGCCAAATCGTGTTTATTGGAATAGAAGTTATTAAAATACAAGAGGTTACAGATGATATCAATGTCAGAACAAGACAAGCAGATGATCGCGAGACTGGAAAGTCTTGCCCAGGAAAAGGGTCTGAATATAAAGGGCGGCAAGTGCCGGCGTACTTCATCTCGGTTTTGCCTTGGAGTAGAGCATGGCGATTATAATGGTACTGAGTTGTTTGGTGTTGGTACAGACCGTTTTATTTGGCTGGCTTATAAGCCCAATGGTACCAATAAGATGCGTTTCTATAGCGACAATTTCCCATCTGATGGTATTGTTGAGTTCGAGATCGGCAAGGTACCCGCTCCGCAGGATCCATCAGTTGCCGATACTTGGGCTCGTTTTGCTTATGGCACTGACTACATACTAAATCGAGAAGGCATTAAGCTCACAAATGGTTTTGATGCAGTGCTTTATGGTAATATCCCTGGTGGTGGTATGAGTCGCAGTGCCTCATTGGGCATAAACCTGGTATTGACCATGATGGAAGTATCTGGCTTAAATCCGGAAAGTGATTTCCGCGTAGTTGAGCTGGCCCAGAAGGTCGAGAACGACTATATAGGCTCGCCTTGCGGTATTCTCGATCAGACTATGATCATGTTTGCCAAAGAAGGCATGGGTACTCATTTTGACCCTAAGACCAAAAAGATCAGCTATGTGCCACTGGGTAAGGGTGCTGATGATTTCCGTATTGTTGTTATGGACACCGGCACAGTGCGTCCGGGCCTGGAAAAGAGCACATATAAGGCCCGTCGAGAGGAATGTGATCGTCTCTCTGCTATGCTGCGTAAGGATTTCCATGGTCTGTCATGTCTGGCTGATATAAAGGATGAGCATACCTATAACAAGGTTCGCACTCATTATCAGGGCTCATATCCGGAATTATGTCAGCGATTAGACTATATTTACAAGGCCCAGATGCGGTTCTATCAGATGATGGACGCCTGGAAGAGTGGCGATGTTGCGACGGTAGGTAAGATTTTCCGTGAAGATGGTATTGGCCTGCGTGACGAATATGTTATTTCTGGTCCAGAGCTGGAGACAATGTGTGATATAGTTCGTACAGTGCCGGGTGTTTATGGCGAGCGTATGCTTGGCGGTGGTGATAAGGGAGCGGCCGGCTGTCTGGCTAAGGCAGAAGCCGTTGATGCGATCAAAGCTGCTGTTGCTGTAGCCTACCCTCGCAGTCGTCCGGCATTTGGCGATAAATACGCAGTGCATGTGTGTAAGGTGGTTGATGGCGTTAAGACATTTGACCTCTGATGTTTTGCACAAGATGGCAGTCTGTTAAAGGCCCTGCCTTAAAATATGAATGATGTTGCAAGCCCGGTTTTTTGCCGGGCTTGTTTTATTATGTAAATTGCGGTTACAATTGTCTAATTACCTGTCAGCATGTTCCAATTTTAATAATTAAATTACGCTATATTTGACAAAAAAACTATTTTTTCTTAAATTTTTGGGCAATAATTTCCTACAATGAAAATTATGTTATATAAGAGACCTGCATTTAAAGACGATATAGCAGGTATCTGGTGACTGCAATTGCGGTTATTGGAAGATTATAGCAAAGAGAGAGAAAATAATAACAAAGCCATCTGATTTGACAATATTTACTATTGTGAATGTGGCAAAATCCTCAGCCAGGAGATCAAATAATGCTGACGCGTAATAAGTCACGATTTTTCCTAATTATTGTATTGTGTGCTTTTATGCTGACGGGTAATGTTTATAGTGTTACCAGAGAGTCGCTGATGAGTTGGGGTAACGAAACGCTTGATATGCTCAAGAGCCGTTATCGGCTATCGAATGGTCTTTATGCCGGGGCACCTGGTGAGACTGGAGTAACCTATGCCTGGGGGCATGGTATTATGCTTAGTGCTGTGGTAGGGGCTGCGCGAGTAGATAACAGCTATTTGGCAGAGGCTGAGAATTTGGCTGATTTGATACACAGCAATTTTTGGTGTTCTTCTGGCGGAGGATATAATGCTTCCCGTGGCGGGTGTGGTGACCGTTATTCAGATGATTCAGCCTGGATAGTCCTGGCTATGCTTGAGCTTTATGAGATAAATGGCAATGTAAAGTATCTTAATAACGCTAAAAATTGCATGACCTATGTTATGACTTGTGAAAATGATCTGGCAACAGCCCCGGGGGGAGGCATAAGATGGCATGAGTCTAATACCTGTGGAACCAGAATGTGTTCTACCGCTCCGGTTATTTTATGTAATATTATGTTGTATCAGGCGACAGAACAGAATGTTTATCTTGATAACACTCTGCGTTTATATAACTGGTGTAATGCCTATGGTATGCGTGATTCACTGGGAATTTATTATGAGGGCACAAACGGCTGTAGTGATATTGATACTGTCCAGCTCGGTTATGATACTGCCCCTATATTGCAGGCGGTTATTCGTTTATATCAGGCAACTGGCGATGAGCAATATTTAACCGAGGCTCATCGAGTAGCCCATGCTATGGTAAGTCGTTTTGTTAAGGCTGATTCTCATTATCTCAAGGCAAATGGCAAGTGGTGTGGTCATAATATGACTGATGCTCTGGTAGATCTGTATGAAGTTGATGGCAATCAGTATTGGCTTGATGTTGCCGCCGGCTATCTGGATTATTTGCGTAATAACTGTTTATTTGATGGTTTGTATAGCGAATACTGGGATGATACAACTGCTCCTGGCTCAACAGATATTATTGATCAGGCAGCAGTAGCCCGTTCTTTTTGGACTCTGGCCCGTACCAATGGAGGTATTGCCCCGAACTATCCGGTTATTTTATTCGAAAATTGCAGCTATGGCGGTTTGTCACTTGGGCTGTGGCATGGTGATTATGATCTGTCGGAATTGACAAGCAGGGGCATTAAGAATGACAGCGTGTCGGCGATAAAAATAACTGGCGGCTATTCTGTTACGCTTTATGATAATTCTGGTTTTACCGGTACAAGTCAGATCAGGACCAGCAGTGTTAGCTGTCTTGATTCCAGCATAGACAATAAGGTTTCATCGGTCAAGATAGGTCATAGCTGCCCGCCCGCCGATATGATAGCTTTTGTGAGCATAAATGGTGTCTGGCAGGAGCAAAGTGATATACATGTTGTTGTTGGTGATGCCTTGACTTTATGTCCATTGCCTGATACAGGTACATGGCTCTGGACCGGGCCTGATGGTTTTAGTTCGACAGATCAGCAGATAGAATTTTCTGCTGTTTCGACTGCTGTTGCCGGTAATTACATAGCTCGTAACACAAATAATTGCGGTACGGTCAGCGAGATAACTTTTAATGTGACAGTGACCAACCCTGTTTCAATGCCGGCTATTCGTTCCAATCTTGCCTTGAACAAGTTGGCTACTGCTGATGCCTATATTTCCAGCGAGCCCCCGCAAAAAGCAGTTGATGGTACTGTAAGCGACAATAGTAAGTGGTGTATAGCAACAACTGGTTCGCATTGGCTTCGGGTTGATTTGGGTGACTATTATTGGGTTGATACTTTCGTTGTCAGGCATGCCGGCGATGGAGGTGAGAGTACCAGTTGGAATACAAAAAACTATAGTATTCAGGTAAGTGATAACGGAATAAGCAATTGGCGTAATGTTGTTGTTGTACAGAATAATATTCACAGTGTGACCCGCAGTGTATCAGCTCCGGTTTATGCCCGGTATGTAAGGCTTTATGTTACCACGCCGACACAGAACACAAATACAGCGGTTCGCATTTATGAGTTTGAAGTTTATGGTACTTATGATAGCCACTGTTACGCCGGAGATGTCGCTGGCAGTGGTACCTTGCCTGATTGTCGGGTTGACCTGAAGGATTTTCAGGTTATAGCTAATGACTGGCTTACCTGTAATAATCCTCAGGATAGTGCCAGTGCTGGTTACTGGTCTGAGCATGGCATATCACCAGTCCCTTCTGATTGTGCTGCGGTTAATGCTCTTGATCTGACTATGGCTGGTGACCTTAATGGTGACTGTTATGTTAATATGACCGACCTTACTATTATAGCTGTTAACTGGCTTTTTGGCATAGAGCAGCAGTTTGAAACGCTTTATGGCCATTGGAAGCTGGATGATACCAGTGGTTCAGTTGCAACCGATTCATCTGTTTATGGTAATAATGGCACGGTATTGGGTAATCCGGTTCGCTCGCAGGGGCAAGTAGGCAATTGCTTTACCTTTGATGGTATTGATGACTATATTGTAATTCCCGGGTGTCAGGGTATAGCTGGTTCTAACCCGCGTGCCGTAACAGCATTTATAAAAGCTGATGTCGATATTAATAATTCAGATAGAAATCTGCACTGTATAGTGAGCTGGGGTAAGAGTATTACTAGTGGTTATGCTAAATGGTTTGTTAGTCTGGACGATGTGACCGGTAAACTGGCTCTGGGTATATATGGTGCCAGATTGCTCGGTGGAAATAGTCTTGAGGATGGTATATGGCATCATATAGCTGTAGTCTTGCCAGATGGTGCTGATAATATTAACCAGGTCAAAATGTATGTTGACGGTGTTGAAGTTCAGACCAATGCAGCCAGTTTGAATGCCAGGCTCAGTACTCAGCTTTCTGAGGTCTATATTGGTTTAGTTAATTCTACCCCGGAACCAGGGGCCTTTGTCCCGGCACAATATTTCAAGGGTAGTATTGACGAAGTTATGATCTTTAACAGGGCTCTGACAGCTCAGGAGATATATGAACTGGCAAACTGAAAGCAGGTAATTGCTGAGGGCCATTGATAGAGAGAAATGTAAATTGTAATCTTTCAATATATTATTCTCTCTTAGGATTGTTTATTGTTAATGGTTCAATGTTAGTATATTCTTGTTTTTTTACAGATACTTCATGGTTTAGAAAAAAGGCCCGGCAATATACATATATGCCGGGCCTTTTTATTATTCAGATTATTAAGCTGTTATTAGTGAGTGTCTGTTCTGAATGGTGAAGCTGGTAGTCCTTCCTTATTGAACAGGTTAACATCTGGAACATTTGACCAGCCATAGCGAACAGCGACTGGTTCGGCTATTTCATCGTTCCAGACTATGATAGATTCACCTTCAATTGTCGCTTTGGCAGGCTTGAATACTTTATCGCTTCCGGCAATGACAAAGCCGCGAAGTTCTCCATCGCGAGCTTCAAGGCCACTGCCAGTATGCTTAAAGCTGAGTTTTATCTTATTGCCATCTATTGCCATTTCCTGGTAAAGAGGACCGGAATAAACTATATCCTTATTATAGGCCAGAGCCATAGCTCCAAGTGCCAGGCGTTTACCAACAGGTGCTTTGTCTCTGGGGTGTATATCTTCAGCATCGCCGACATCAACTGTAACGGCCATTGCGGTATTAGGAGATTTGCACAGGGTCAGTAACTGAGCCTCGCGTATTTCCGGGGTCATTTCTTTATGTGGTGCGATCTGAACGAACAGGAAGGGGAAATTACCTTGTTGCCATTTATCACGCCAGTCTTTTATCATCAGAGGAAATAGTGTCTGATATTGGGTGGGGCGTGTGTTGTTAGATTCGCCCTGATACCAGATCGCCCCCCGAATAGCATAGGGCTGTAATGGTGCTATCATGCCATTGTTCAGTACAGAAACAATGTGAGGGTTGTCTGAAGGCAGTTGTGGAACGGCTGTAACTTTGTTCATTGATACAGTTGTTTTGTATTTCCAGGAGCCGGCCAGTGATATTGTGTCATTGGCTGTGCCAGCGCATTTGATATTCATATCCTGAGCTTTTCCGCAGAATCCGCCCACTCCGCCAGTGTCTAATACTCTTATTGCAATTGTATTAGAGCCGGCCTGAAGCACACCTGCCGGGATATTGTATTGGCGTGGCGTCATCCAGAACTCTTTATTGCCAACTTTTACACCATTGACCCAGGTGGTGTCCTGGTCATCTATCTGGCCCAGATTGACCTGAGCTTCTTTGCCTGACCAGTCTTCCGGCAGGTCAATGGTTCTGCTATACCAGACTATGCCGTCAAAAGCACCAATCTCATTATTGTTTTCCCATGGTGTGGGCAGTTCCATTGCAGCCCAGGCTGAGGTATCAGTCTCTGGTTTATTCCATGGATTCTCCGTGTTTGAACCTGGGTCGTTCTTAACATACCATCCGTCGAGTACAGCGTAGAATTTATTTATATCGCCAGGGTCAGCAGCCAGTTCTTCAACAGTTTTTATTGCATCAGCAAAATCAGGCATGGTTTTAAGTGACTCGGCACTGGTCCAGGCTTCAGCCTCTGTTCCGCCCCAGGCAGTGAACAGCAGGCCAACTGGTACATCAAGTTGTTGATGTAAATCGCGTCCAAAGAAAAAACCTACCGCAGAATAATCATTCACCGTTTCGGGGCTGCATACTACCCATTTGCTGTTTGCATCTGATATGGGGGTAAATGAGGTCTTCTCGACTACATGGTATTGGCGGATCTTGGGGAAGTTTGCCCCAGCCTTTGCTTCTTCGCAACCTGTTATCGGAGGTCGCATCATCATGTGCATGTTAGACTGGCCTGAACATATCCAGACCTCACCTACCAGTACATCATTTATGGTTATGACATTGCTGCCGGTTATTGTCATGGTGTGCGGGCCGCCAGCAGCCATAGGTGTCAGGCGAGCCAGCCAATAGCCGTCTTTAACTGTGGCTGATACTTTCTGACCGGCTATTTCAACCGTAACGCTTTCACCTTCGGTTGCTTTACCCCAAACCGGGATATCTATACCGCTTTGCAATACTGCATGGTCACTAAAAAGAGAATTAACGGTTATTTCCGCCGACAATAAAGCCGGCATTGTCAACGATAATGCAACTGAAATGAGATCTTTTATGCGAATCATAAAACTATTGTGTCCTGTAAATCAGTAAGTTTATTTTACGCCGAAATTTACATTCTCCAATATTATATTAAATTAAAGTTAATATGCCAGTATTATTCGCTATAAAACAGAGCTCTTAATTCGACCTTACCTGATATGCCAGAGTCGAGTATCTCCCAGTTTGCAGCGTTAAGAGGCTTGTAATCGATGTTTACTACATTAATGTCGTTAAAATACTTCCATTTTACCACTTGCTGGTCGAGCGACCTTATCCGATTGGCGGCCAGGTTAGTAACCTCTAATTTCAGCTTATTTTTACCGGGAACCAGGTATTTGCCTACCCTGAGTTCAAATGGTTCTGCCCAGAGCGTGGCTATATAATTGTCGTTTATATATACTCTGGCAGAATTTTGCACCTTTTCTATGCTTAATATCCAGTTATCTGCTTTTATTGACGGATAGTCAAAAACAGTTGTATATGAGGCAGTGCCAGAGAAATTATCAGCTTGTATATCACCTCTGCCAGTCCAGAATTGCGCTTTTTCTGACACGAAACCGGCAGGTAATGTTTGCCCGCCCTCTAAAAAATCAACTTGCCATTGGCCTGGAAGCTCATATCTTTCATTGGCTGGTCTATAGTATTGCCATTGAGGACCTGTATTCTCATTGGTCTGTAATTTGACCAGAATACTTTCTCCTGCCTTCAGGTCTAGTAGTACTTCAGTGCCATTATTGTCAGTACGGATATTTCCTATGCCGGTTTGTTCCGGGTAGAGCGGATTAGTATAACTACAGCTTTTACCATGTCTTGCAAGCTCTAACCACCCGCTGAAGTCTTTTTTGCTGCGATTAACCAGAAAATAATGCCAGTTTTTTCCTACCTTTCGGCGACAAAAATCTATGCCAAATCCCCGGCATTTTTCCCTACTGGTGCTGGCACGAGAACGGGCCAGACCGGAAGCGATTTTGTCGGTTATTACTGTTTCGCTTTTCTGCAGTAGTTCAAGTGCATAGAGAAATCTTTCCCGGGAGACACTTAGTTTTTCCATGCCGGGGACATCCTCTGGCATATTGTTTATAAAAAGTATTTCCGCTCCCTGCCCGGCGAGTTCCAAAAGTTTTTCCGCCGTTTCAGCAGGCATATAGTGACATTGGGGTACAACTATTATTTTGTATCTGCTTGTTTTACTAATGGTTACTATGCCGTCGCTTACTGTAGCTTTTTGCAGATAACTATCAGAGACATAGTCAAAACTCCAACCTTCATTGAGCATGAATTCAGCCGCTTTGACTAACTCTGAGCCAGCCAGCCAGTCATTATGGACGGTAAAGGTCATGAGCAGGTCAGTTCCCGTTTTGCTCCAGAAATCGGACTGAGGGACATATAACAGAATGTCATTGTCGCTTTCACCTGCCTGCATAAAGTTCTGGCAGATAGTAACATAGGAATTATAGGCACGCAAATCTCGCCATAGCCCGCCTGAAGGGCCAAAGTTTACCGAAGCATAAAATTGCCAGCCTGGCCAGGCGACATCGGGCGGTGAATAGGGTATGCCATGATAAAATATATGATTTACCCCTGAGATTAGCAGAAAATCAGTTGCTTCTTTAAGTTGTGCTAATGAGGCATGGAAATGTTCAGCCAGCCAGGTGTATGATTCGGCTGATACCAGCTTCTGGCCGTTGAGGTGGCCTGCCGATGAGGCAAATTTCAACATGGGAATTTGCTTATCTTCCACATGTCGAAAAATCTCGGTTTCAGCAATGTCGCTTGCGCCGTACAGATCAAGCAGGTTTGCCGGAGCTCCATGAGCCTGATTTCTGGCCAGGCTGCCGGTCTTATTACACCAGTCTTTCCAGTCCTTGATCCAATCAATATGCATCTCTGACAGTGTGAGCCGGTAATCATGAACCACACGCTCATTAGTGGCAATATCGCTTTGGCCGGCCAATGCATTGAGATGCAAGGTAAGTTCATAGCCTCGCCTTGCCTTAAATTCTTTCAGAAAATCTCTGCTCCAGTTAGCATGATAATATTCAAACGAGTCATGGAAAAAGCAGCGAGGTTTTATAATATCTTTTTTGCTAAAGGCTTTGTCAAAAAACGAGAGATAATCTCTCAGGGCTTCAGTGCTATATGGATCAACAACGAAGCCTTCTGAGCCGGGAGATGATCGTTTGACCTTTTGTATCGGACTTTTATAGGAAGCGGCAAAAATGGTCCAGTTGCCAGATGGTATATTCCAGTAAAGTTTCCCTTGCGGGGTTACATATTCCGAAATATCAATATTTTCACCTGTATCTGATACTGCCTGAGCTGCTTGTGTGTTTTGCGGCAATAAGATCTCTTTTGCCTCTTGCGGGCGGATCTTATACTCTGTCAGTTCCAGTGAGCTTGAGGCGTACATATCTCCTTCTACCTGTGGTCCACCGAAAGGCCAGCCTGTTCCGCAGGTCAGGTCAACCTCCAGTCCATATTTATGGGCTTCTTGCAGGGTATGTTGCCAGACTTCCAGCCATTGGTCAGATAGAAAAGGAAGACACTGATCTTCATAGCCCTGTACGCCATAGATCGGGCATATCTCGACACCGCCCAGCCCGCATCGGGCAAATTCTGCCAGTTGCCAGCTTATCGCCTTTTTGTCAACTATATTACCCAGCCACCACCAGCGAGACCAGGGCTTGTTTTCCTGTGTTAATTCCGGACTGGCTGGGGCATTATCTATCTGTGCCAGCGCAGGAATACTGCATACGGCCAGCATCAGGCCGCTGATAAATATTCTGAACCTCATTGTCTTCCTCTTTCTCATCTGCCAGTCGCGATGGCAGATAAGATTTATAGTGGTAAAAAACCTGATTGAGCCTTAATCCAACCAGTTTTGCAGTAGAATTTCCAGGTCGGTGCTATCTATTGCATTATCCAGAAAAAGGTCACACTGCTCATTGTAATCTGACAGTTCACTATTGGCAAGCCAGCTTTTAGCAAAAAGGGCGAAGTCTTGCAGGTTAACCTTATTGTCATCATTAAAGTCAGTATCAGCAAATTCAACCGGGTCGGATACATAAAGTTTGTAGCTCATTGTCGATACATCTGGTGAAAGAGTGATATTGCGGTCGTAGAAAATATTCATTCCAAGTATTCCATCAAAATTGCCGGCAACATCCATGACTATAAACGGTGCATGAGAGAAATTCAAAGCTCCGCCGCCTGCACTTATCTTAACCCGATCAAGATAGTAACCTGGAATGTCTTCAACCAGACCACCAGCACCACAAATATTAATGGCGAAATCGCCATTAAGTGGCAGACTGAGATTGTCTGCGGCATAGGTTCTTAATATGCTACTTTGAGCCCCGGTATCAAGCATCATATTTAATGATTCAACTTCATCACCATGGTATATATCTACCTTTACTGTAAACATAGCGCTGGTTGGCAAGGAACCTGCTGCCGCCGATAGTAGTGTTGGGTAAGCAGGTGTGAAATCGGCATTAAGTGGGTCGAACAGAAACGCATTTATGTCATAATACCAGGCAGCCGTCTGTATTGGCAGGGCTCCATCGAGCAGCATGGATATCCGGCGTGAATATGGAGGTATATTCGTTGTGCCTACTGGTAAGAAACTGACATCAGGACCACTTATTGTCTGACCCTGATAATTGATTGTTCTTCTTATATCGTTGCGGATTACCGTTGTGGTGAATGCCAGCGTTGGTCTGCCAAGTACGCAGCTCACTACTTCCTGGCCTCCGCAATAGATCGCCGGGGCTGACAGTACACTCGCATTTGTATGACCGATCATGTAGTTTGGGTCCAGGCTGTTATTTGATCTTATTCCAGCCAGACCGGCAGCGAAATAACCTATGGGCTTACTTACTTTGGCTGATAATGTATCGCCTCCTGCTCCGGAAAGGTCCATTGTATTAGTCGTGAGCCAACTGCCGGTTACACCTAAAAGGTTTGCAGTGGTTCCGGCAATCAGGTCGGTGTCTGCCCCTGTATCTAAAATGCCTATTGCAAATGGTCCACCTGGGTAGCCTGCCTGACTGCGCAGAGGGCTGCCAACATAACCAGTCTGCATCTGATGTTCCATGTCAACATCGCCGAATGAACCAGTTGAAGAACCACGGTTTGAAGTAGTTATTGCTATGTATGGCGTAAACCCAGCCAGGGGTACTGTGGGGTATTGGTAGCCCATGCCTCGGGTCATTATTTGCGGTTCGAGTGGTTGGTAAGGGTTGAAATCATTTACCGGGTGGGTTATTGATACTACCGACATCTGGCCGCCTAAGCGGATCAGTGGTTCATCGGTTATCGGGTCTTTTTTGTCTGCGCAATAGCCCGGCATTACATATAAACCTGTCAAAGCCACCGCCAGAATTATTCTTTCTTTCATGTTATTGATCATCTTGTTGTGCCCTTTGCTTATGGGGGTAATGAATCTGTTAAGCTGTATTCTCTGATTATACCAAATTCGACCCTGAAAACCAAATCGACATTCAGTTGCTGCGGTCTTAATTGAGTTATAGGACTGTGTTATAGTCTTTTCAAATCTTAACTTATAAGCGTCCTATTTGCACTTTTTATAGTGCTTGGCTTCCGCAATGCGTTATTTTGCTAAATTAAGGGTGTTTTTCAGTCGATAATCCCAGCTGAGGAGCAATATTGTATTATTTTATGAAGAAAGAGGGAAGTGTATATTATGAATCTTAAAACTAAATTTGTGGTTCCTAATGTTCTGATCATTCTTGTTTGTTTTTCAGGTATTACCATATTTGCCGGCTATCAGATCAAGAAAAATGTTATCGGTAATGCACATGAGAATATCTTGAATCTGGCCAGTTCGATAGGTAAGTCTTTTGACACTTATTTTGACAATAACTCTAATGCTGCCTTTGCTTTAGCCAATAATGAGCTTACCAGAGGCGTTGTCAAAGGTGCTTTCGGTATGGACCCAGGCGATCAGACCATCAAGGAAAAGTTGCAGCAGGATCCCCAGACTATTGCCTTATGTGACTTGTTTGAAAGTTGTCGGGCCAGCTATAAGATGAACGCCATTTATCTTATGAATGCTCAGGGTAAGTGTATTGCCGGCCAGTCGCCCAAGACCATTGGTCTTGACCTTAGTGCCCGTGATTACTATAAGCAGCTTAGCAGTACGAAAAAACCTCTCTATTCCGAGGCTATTCTTTCAAAGACAAATAACAGGCCGACAATTGTTTTTGTTACCCCTATAATGATAGAAAATGAATTTAAGGGCGGCTTGCTCATTTCCATCGATTATCAGCCATTTTACGAGGCGAACTTTGGTAATATAACTGTTGGTTCAGATCAGAACCCCTATGTGATCTCTTCCACGAAAAAAGTGGTTGCCCACATGAATAAGGATAATGTTAATCTTATAGAAAATACGCAGTGGAAGCATGTTGATGCTATTATTCAGGCCAATGAGCAGGCGGTGCTAAATTTTACAGACCAGACTGGTGCTGAGATTATGGCAGGTGTTTACCCGATGCAGACTGTGAACTGGAAGCTGGTTGTTCCTGCCCACTATAGTGAAATTGTAGCAGTGGCCAATAATGTAGTGTTTTATTTGGTCATTGCTGCCTGTGTGGCTGCTATAGCATTGGTCGCCCAGGTTATCTTCAGCCTGCATTGGAATATTTTCAGGCCGGTGTCTGGTATAGTGGGTAAATTGTTAGAACTTAACCGGAAGGTGAACGAATCCGCAGCACAGACCAATTCAGCTTCTGTACAGATTGCAGATGGTGCTACCAGACAAGCTGCTGGTTTGGAAGAAACTACCAGTTCACTGGAAGAAATAGCTTCTCAAACTCAGAGTAATGCAGAAAATGCCGGAGTTGCTCTGGAACTTTCTGGTAAGGCCAGTTTAGCTGCCAACAGGGGGGCTGAAGCCATAAAACAGATGAACGATGCGATCCATGCAATTCGAGAATCGTCTGAGCAGACAAATCATATAATCAGTACGATAAATGATATTGCCTTTCAGACTAACTTATTAGCACTTAATGCCGCAGTTGAAGCGGCTCGTGCCGGCGAGTCAGGTAAGGGCTTTGCTGTTGTGGCAGAAGAAGTTAGAAATCTGGCAATGCGGTCGGCTCAGGCCGTTAATAATACTTCGGGTATAATAGAAAAAGCTGTTTCCAATGCTAATGCAGGGGTAAGTATAAGTAAAACAGTAATGGATGTATTTGACGAGATCGTTAACAGCACTGGGCAGGCCAATTTGCTTGTTGAGCAGATAGCACAGGCTAGTAAGGAACAGGCTGTCGGTGTTAAACAAATAAATATAGCAATGTCTGAAATGGACACAGTTACTCAGAATAATGCAACCGGTGCTGAAGAATCGGCGGCATCAGCGGAAAGTCTGAAAAAACAGGCTGATGATATGAATCTGGTAGTTGAGGAGCTGGCTAAGCTGCTTAACTGATTTCGAGATTAAGCTATAACTCAGATCTAAAGTAAGAAATGCTGGTCAGGTCAGGCAGGCAGCGGTAAAGTTGATGCCAGACTTGGTCAGCATTTCTTCTATTTCTTCCTGATAAGTCAGGCAATGGTGTTGATATTCCTGATTTTCTATATAATGGGAAAGCGGTCCGCGTTTCTGCCAGGAGCAGGTAAAAGCACCATATCCATCTTGCCAGCCGTTGAAATCTGGGAATAACTGGTTTTCTATTATCCAGTTTTCCGTTGTTTGTTTAAGGTAATCAACCAGATCGTGCAGGGAAATATCAGGATGAACAGTTGTAAGCACATGTATATGCTCGAGATAACCTCCAACTGCTATTGCGTTGCAGTCTTTATCGTGGGTTTTGCCCATGATGAAACGCTGCAAGTCGCCCTGACGATCCAGAGAGAGAACGCCTTTCAGGTCTTTTGTACTCCAGACTATATGGTATAGAATCTGTGTGTAGGCCGCCATAGAACTTACCCCCGTAAATAATAACAACCTGGCCCAATGGGCCTGCGAATATATATGCGTTGCAATACTACCCATACCGCAACTTTTTACCATTTTTTATCTGTTTCTCAATTCGCCACAAGAGTATCTCAGGTCATGTGCCCATGTTCACTATCTTGACAGAGCACATATGGTACACAGTACCCCCCTTTAACCCTATCGCCCAATAAGGCTCATTACTTCACTTCTACTTCTGGCGTCACTGCGGAAAGTGCCCAGCATGGCTGAGGTCACCATTACCGCTCCGGGTCTTTTTACTCCGCGAATGGTCATACAGGTGTGGGTAGCCTCGACAACTACAGCCACTCCTCTGGCGTCAACCTCTTTCATTATGAACTCTGCTACCTGATTGGTCAGTCTTTCCTGAACCTGCGGCCGCAGGGCAAAACATGAGAGTATTCGCGTTAACTTACTTACTCCCAGCACTTTACCTCTTGGGAGATAAGCAATATGAGCCGTTCCCATAAATGGTAAAAGATGATGTTCGCACATGCTATGGAATGGTATGTCCTTTAGCAATACGATCTCATCATAATTTTCTGTAAATACTTTTCCTACATGCACTTTCGGGTCGGTATGCAAACCGCCGAACAGCTCGGCATACATGCGTGCCACTCGCTCAGGAGTAGCGGCCAGCCCCTCGCGGTCAGGGTCTTCGCCAACCGCGATCAATATCTCTCGCACTGCTGCTTCGATACGCCTGGTATCGACACCAGTGCCCGTTTTTTCTTCAGCCATCAATAATACTCTCTCAAAATATAGAAAAAAACACTTGCTACCCTCATGATAATTTCCTCAAGGTGCAGTTGCAAGAGTAATTTTAGATTCAGTTGAAACAAAAAATCAAATCTTTGATTAATTATAGCTCTTATGATAGATTTATAACATGAAAAACAGTAATAATAATCTCAATTTGGTATATTCTACTGAAGCTGGCAGGATGTGTCCGGTATGCCTCCAGCCGGTGAGCAGTTGTAAATGCGCCGATCAGAAGGCCCAGGCTGTTATGTCAGGTGATGGTATAGTTCGTATCGCCCGGCAGACTAAGGGGCGGGGTGGTAAGGGTGTTTGTCTTATTACCGGCGTGCCTTTGCCTGAACTTGAGCTAAAGGCGCTGGCTGGTAAGCTCAAGGCTAAATGCGGTACGGGCGGAACTGTGAAGGATGGCGTTATTGAGATACAGGGTGATAATCGTCAGAAATTGCAAGCGGAGCTGGAAAAAATGGGATACAAGGTTAAGCTGGCGGGCGGATAACTGCGGTCAGATAAAGGTCGTTTGCTGTTTATATTTGGCTTAAGATTTTGATACCGCTCTGACGAAGTGGTTATCGTAGAGCCCGGCTAAGGATGCCCAACTGTAACTTGCGGCATGTTTACGCAGATCACTATAGGTTGTTTCGCGATTATTTTTCTTAAGCAGGTTTATTAGTTTCTGGGTTAGTTCAGTATTGGTTTTGTAGAGCAGGTCGTTGTGGTATTGTTCTGGCAGCAGATGCGGGTAATTCAGGCGGTTGGGCAGTAAAGGGACGCAACCGGCAGAAACGGCCTCCATAACGGAAATGCCGAAAAACTCATGAATTGCGGTTGATACTACTATGTCGCTCTGGCTTAACAGGTTAAAATATTGCTCCTGACTCTGGGCGAAGCCATAGTGAATAATACGATGAGCCAGTTTTTCGCGGGCATGTTCAAATTCTTCTGGTATAACGCGGAAAGATTCCCCGGCGATTATCAGCTTAAAATCTTGCCCTTGCTGGTCCAGTTCATAAATAGTCTGAAAAAAAGCACCGGGGTTTTTGTCATATTCCCAGCGGTGATTCCAGAGTATTGCTGGTGGTGAGCTTAATTTTCGCGGCAGAGTAAGCAGGGCAGGGTTCATACCCAGGGGCATTGTGATGCTTTTAGTTTTTATATCATCTGCGATTCGCTCTGGCACATAGTCGGGCATTTTTTTGAGTAATATGTCAGTTGCTGCAACAAATTCATCACGATTATAGGCTGAGTTAAACCATAGCTCGTCAGCGGACAGTGCTGAGGTGATATTGGTAAAGCCATATTCATAGTCGAGCTGGTCATGTTGACTCAGGGGGTAGGTAAGCTGATTTTCATGGAAATAACATACAAGTGGTATGGCCTGCAAGATCTTGGGTAAAAGAGCCTTCAGGTCAGTGACACTTGTCATATCGGAAGTGAAGATCAGTTGGGTTTCTGCGGGAGTGAAGACTGCATTTTCAGGCCAGATATTAAAAAGCTCTCGAGCAAAGTAGAGGGCAGAACCCCTCATACGCCATTTCCATTTTCTGCCAGGCAGAGAGATGCGAATGAAATTATGACAACTGTGTTTTAACAGGCCGTCAAGAAAACTCTTATGACTGCCATCATCATAGGCCTCTAAGACCAGTATATTAAGCGGCTCTGGCTCTTTCATGATATGCTATAGCCGTGTAATTTATGAGTGATATCATTGAGTATTTGTATTTTGCCAGACTTGGTGAGTTTATCACCTTTTTCTTTGAGCCAGAGTTCTTTGGACTTTTCCATTAAAGAGGGTGTTACCAGACACATAGCCGGGTGCTTCAGTCTGGCTTGTTTGGCCATTTCTCTGAGTAGCTCTTTTTCTTTACTTTCCAGTTGCAGCTCATCAAGCATGTCTTCAAAGAGCTTGTATTCCTGGGTCATTTTTTCTTTTTTATTCCGGAAATGTATTTTGCTTATCAATATGCACAGCAGTACGATGGCAATTACCAGCATTACGGCGTTGAAAAAGGGTCCGGAATCAAATTCAGCGGTTTTGCGGAACGAGTCGCCCATGCTTTTTACCGGGTTGTAGGTCTGAGCCAGAAATATATATGATAATATGGTCATCAGCGATCACGCTTTCAGCAAAATACAGTTTATGCTACAAACGCCTACACAGACGCTCGTCCGATAATATCGTCAATTCCTTTGATTATAGTTAAAAAAACACTAATTATTGGGCTGCATTAGCATAAGTCAGAGTGGTATTGGATGTTTATGTTTTGTAACTGGTTATTATAGCTAGTCTTAGGTTGGTTGGAGGTGTTTTGAAGTTATTTCAGCCAGATATGAGGCAAAATGATTGTCTTGACACAATTATGTGGTTATTGTTAGCATACATGCTTATTCCTGAGTAGTCATTGTAATATGATTATTGTCATTTTGGAGAATGCTTACTTTTCTTATATGATGCGAACAAGAACAATTTCCAAACCTCGTATAGTTGCATTTGAAGTCACTCGTCAATGTCGTCTGAATTGTGTTCATTGTCGGGCGGCGGCTTCGTTTAATAAAGAGCGTGAATATCTTAATTCTCAACAGTGCAGAGAGGTATTGCGATCTTTGGCAGATTTTAGTAAATGCGTTGTTATTCTCACAGGCGGAGAGCCGATGGAAAGACAAGATGTTTATGATCTTATCGAATATGGTAGTTCATTGGGGCATAGAGTGGCAATGGCCACCAGCGGCTATAAAATAGATGATATAAGTGCCCGTCGTCTGAAGGGGCTTGATATCCTTTCAGTTTCCTTTTCTCTTGATGGTCCTGACGCTGAGTCGCATGATTCTTTTCGGAAAGTGCCTGGTGCTTTTGATATTGCTCTTTCAGCTATGCAAAAATGTCGGGAATATGGTATAAAGTTTCAGGTCAATACCACCGTTACTGCTCGTAATATCGGGCAGGTGTTTCTTGTTGCCCAGTTGGCAAAGGAGCAGGGTGCATTTTGTTTTAACCCATTTATTCTCGTGCCAACAGGCAGAGGTACGGGTATTGCTGATGAGCTGGTCAGTCCTGACGAGTATGGCAGGTTACTTGCTGACCTGACCCTGTTGAAAAGTGAAGGTGAAATTGCGGTGCGGGTAAATTGTGGTCCGCAATTTTACCGTTTTATCCATTCTGCCGATAGCCGTCTTTCAATGCATAAGCGATTAAGTGCAGGGTGTCGCGCTGCCAGAGAGTACGCATTTATTAATTATCGGGGAGATGTGCAGGCTTGTGGTTTTTTGGATATTCCGGCGGGTAATCTTTTAGATAATCACTATGACTTCGAGGATATCTGGTTAAATTCACCTTTGTTCACAAGTATTCGAACTTCAGATCAATATAAAGGTAAATGTGGTAAGTGTTATTATCTATCTGGCTGCGGGGGATGTCGTGCCCGGGCCTATGCAATGACCGGAGATTATCTGGCCAGTGACCCTGTTTGTGATTTCTAACGGCTTGCATCAATTTGTATTAATTCACCCAAGCTATACAATTATTAAGCCTTTTTTGTTATGGGGTGTGGCCTGTGTGATCAGCTATTTGCCGGTTGTGGTTCTGTGTTACTGATAGCAGGTCTGTGGCAGACGCAGGTAAGGGTGTTTTGCGGTTTGCCATTCTCGAAGTTACGAATATTTTCCATAGTGGTTTCCGCAATAGCTTTTACCGCATTGTAGGTATAAAATGCCTGGTGGCCTGTAACCAGCACATTGGGGAACATCATCAATCTGGCGAAGGTGTCGTCGTGTATGATCTTGTCAGACATATCTTCAAAGAACATGCCATCCTCTTCTTCGTAAACATCAAGACCCAGATATCCGATTCGTCCGGACTTCAGGCCGTCAATAGCGGCTTTGGTATCAATAAGAGCGCCGCGGCTGGTATTGACTATCATTACACATTCTCTCATTTTGTCTATAGCCTGTTGGTCTATCATGTGATAAGTATGCGGGGTAAGCGGGCAATGCAGGCTGATTATATAAGACTGTCGATATAGCTCATCAAGAGTTACGAATTTCACGCCATATTGCTCCAGTTCTGCACAGCCGTTAGGGTCGTAGGCATATAGCTCGCAGCCAAAGCCATGTAGTATTTTAGCTACTATCTGACCGATCTTGCCTGTTCCGATTATGCCGACCGGTGTCTGGTGCATGTCAAAGCCCATTAGTCCCTCAAGAGAGAAGTTGCCCTCTCTTACCCGGCTGTGAGCCTTGTATATCTTGCGGTTCAGTGCCATCATAAGAGCGATACTATGTTCGGCGACAGCAAAAGGAGAATAGGCAGGTACCCTCACAATACAGATACCAATATGTCGTGCCGCCTCCAGGTCAACATTGTTATAGCCGGCACAACGCAGAGCTACCAGCCTTACTCCATTGTCCTTTAATATTGCCAGTGTTCTGGCATCAACTGTATCATTAACAAAGACGCAGACCGCATCATAACCTGCTGCCAGATGAGCTGTGTCCGGGCATAGATGCTCCTCGATGTATTCAAGTGTAAAGTTATATCGTTTATTGACATGATTGAAAAACTTCTGGACATAGGGTTTGCTGTTAAAGACGGCTATTTTCATGATATGCACCTCAATTTCTGTTAAACACTGATATGAGTTACAGTTGGGTTAAAAACACAGGTTTCAGCTTGGCAGGTGGCCTGATAACTCTATTTTTATCAGACCTTTACGCTTAAGGCTCTCTCAGTGTATTATACGCACAGTCTTTTGTATAAGGCAAATAAAAGGCAAAAAAACAGGCCTGTCTGTATCTTCTGATAAGACAGGCCGTTGTGGTTCTTGATTAACGCTTAATAGTAACAGTTGTATGATTATACCATATTTACGAAGATTTTAGTGTGCTTAGAGAACTTATGGCAGTTTGCTGTTTTTGCAGTTTGGCCAGGGTTTCTTCCATGGCATAGAACTGTTTATACATGCGTGTTTCTTTGGCGTTTAATTGTTCGTTGAGAGAAGTAATTCTTTTAGTCAACAAGGTATTGGTGTTGTTTATGGACTCTATTCTGTTCTGGATAGTGGAATTCTTATCTGAAGAACTTGCGACAGAATCGAGCAGGTCGGAAATGTAATCACTAATACCAACATCGGCAGAATTGAATAATTTTGACACAGATTCTGGCTCGGCACCAAAAGCTGTTCTGAATGTCTCTTCGTTAAAGGTTATCGCCAGTCCGGCAGAAGTGGCATAGGTTACCGTATTGCCATTAGCATCTGTACCAGTCTGGCTGCCCATCGCCTGAAATTTGATTCCTATTGAACTGAGGGTCTTGTATGAGCCGGTGTCAGTACCGAAGGTTTTTTGGACAATATTGACCATTTGTTGTTTAACGGCACTAACGGTACTGTCGGCAAAGAGAATACCTTTTTCGTAAGATTCGGCATCAAATGAAGTTACTTCAGCTATATATTCCATGACAGCATTATATGATTCAACAAAGCTGTTGACTCTTTCGACCATGCCGTCAACATCATCGGTTATTGATATGGTTACCGGGTCATCAGATACTTTTTTAACTTCAAGAGTAGCACCGTAAATAGCATCTTTAATGCTGTTGGTGTTACTATTGATAAGCATAGGATGTTCTTCAGAGCCATCGCCCAGCAGGATTATGGCATCTTTGGCGGTCGATACATTGTCAACTTTCATACTGGTCTGACCCGCATCAAAAAAGACAGTGCCTTTTCGGCCGCTGATATCGCTGGCAAAGCTCAGTCTGAAGCCGGAGCCGTCATTAACAACAGAAGCATTAACGCCCAGTCCGGCATCATTAACCTTTTGTGCGACATCGTCCAGATCATCGGCTCCGCCTAGTGCCAGAGTCAACTCATAGGAGGCGTCGAGATAGTAATTGCCATTAGCATCTTTTACTGAGTCGCGAGCCATAAGTCCCAGGCCTGCGGCAGTGCCGGAGCTGTTATCTGTTACTTTTATTGGCTGCTTACTGGCAGCCGTTGAGGTGTCAGCGAGAATTATGCCATCGCCTGTATCATTGATTCTGGCCTCAATTTTAAGCCCGGCATTATTGATGGCATCAATTATGTCGCCAACGGTCTGGATGCTGTCTTTGGCTATATCAACCGATTTTTTATTGCCTTCGCTGTCGGTTATGGAAAAAGTACCCCTGGTTATGCCTTCGCCATTGCGCAGACTGGATATTTTAGTGGCCTCAGAAATATATTGCAGTTGCAAGTTGCCGCTGTCTTTGCTCCTGGAGCCGGTTCCTGCAAGGTTCAGCTTGCTGGCCAGATTGCCGCTGATATCGCTTATGCTCATTGTTCCGGAGGCAGAGGAATCAGAGAGAGTTATACCATTTCCGGTAGCGTTCAGAGATGCCCTTATGTTGGTTGTATTATCTTCATTACGCAGATTGTTTATCTTGTCGATAACATCCTGCACACTGATGGCATTGGTCAGGTCTATTTCAGAGCTGTTGCCCTGGCCATCAGTCAGGTTTATTATGCCGCCTTGTGTTATGCGGTTTTCGCCATAGCTCGTGCTTTCGGTAGCACCGCCGCTGCCTCCATTAAGGCTGCTGAGCAGAACAGTATTAAGCCCGGCAATAATAGCTTTGCCATTTAATTGGCCATCAGCCGCAGTTCCGCTGGTAGCGATGCCCAGGTCTTCGGCAGCAAATCCGTTATTACTGGTTACGGTGAAGCTGCCGGCAGCCTGAGATGTAATGTTAAGGCCATTGCCGCTTTCATTTATGCTGGCAGTATAGATGTTATTTCCATATAAGTTAGCAGAGACGCTATAGTTAATAGCGGCCATAGCATCGCTTAAGGTTTCCATTTTCCAGATACTTGTGCCGGATATTGTGCCAGATGTGGTATTGTAGTCTATACCCAGATCTGCGGCAGTGTTTCCGCCTTCTATGTCTTCGATAATGAAATTACTCTTTCTGACACCATCTGTGGTGCTAAGGGCTTCACTGTTATCTATAACCGTAATACCGCTTTTAGCTTCGTAGCTGAAGGTAAGGTCCAGGCCACCTTCGGTAGCCTGACGATTTATCTCATTGATGAGCTGGTCAATAGTTGTGCTATTGCTATCCATTTCACTTACATCAATGGTGGCTTTCATGCCGTTGCGGTCAGTAATATTGAATTTGCCCAGTCTGACGCCAGAGCCGCTATTAAGAGCTCCGATGGTATATCCGTCGCCATCAATGTTTTTAGAGAAATTTATAACCGCATCAGGCACAGAGCCATCGGTTGAGGCAATAGTAATGCCTGTTGACAGGTCACGAACACCGTTGCCGTCATTTAACTCACTGAGCAGGGTATAGCCAGACAGGCTGATAATATCCTGGCCAAATATCCGGCTTTCTGAGGTGCTTTGCAAAATACCCAGATCAGCCGCCGTCTGGCCATCGCCGAATTCGGAAACCGTAAGGTTGCCTGTCCCGCCAGTATTGTCGGTGAGTACCAGCCCATCGCCTGAGACACTGGCCGTTACACCAATACCACTGGAATTGATAGATTTTATTACATCATTAACAGACAGGGCGGTGGTCAGGTCGATCACTGCTGAACTACCGGTTTTATTGGTGATCTGGAATTTACCCCGCTGTATGCCGGTGCGGCCATTAAGAGTGTTGAGTTCAACATCGCGGGCAAGCTGCCCTTGTCCCACTTCGAATGAGATAGTGCCAGAACCAACCGAAGAGGTGCGGCTGGTATATGAATTTCTGGTAACGAACTGATGGTTTGATGCCAGAGACTTAACTACAAATTGGTATGTACCAGTTTGCGCCCACTTTTTAGTGGTGGCTGTTAAAGCATCTTCGTTGGAAGAAGAAGATGTTTTGTTCTCAAAAACAGTGAATGTGTTGAAGTTTGCAGCCTGTAATTGGACGGCTTTAACCAGGGTTTGAAGCTCCTGGATGGCTTCAATTTCTTCGGTATTATCTTCAACACGAGTTTTGTACTTGTCTCGATTAGCACCTTCGATTTGCATTATCTGGCTGACATAGCCTTCTATATCGAAGCCGGATATAAGACCGGTACCGCTACTGAATGTACCCATATTCTTAGCCTTTCTGTGACCGGCGCGTTCCACATGCCGGTATGTTCAGCAGGTATTTTAATACCTTTAGCTGTAAATGCAATCCATTGCGCGCACAGCAACATATTCATTATCGGACATTGTAATTTAATACTTTAGGAAAAACTTTAATTTTTAAAGATTTTTTTAAAAAAGTGATTGATGCAAATAATAATGGCATATATTTCCTGTGATAGCTCTGTATAAGTATTTAAAAGGTTTGATGAATTGTGTTAAAGACTATATAATGGTTCCTCTTACTGATTAATATTTTGGTGAGAGTGTGACAGATAGAGAAAAAATATGTATAACTAAGTAATTAATAAGTATTTATATGTATTAAGTCACAAGAATTAATTACATAAGTTTGAGTAAGAGATAGAGAAAGTCCGATGCTGGCAAAACGCATAATTCCGTGTCTTGATGTTGATAAGGGCCGAGTTGTCAAGGGCGTAAAGTTTTTCGACCATGTAGATGCCGGCTCTGTGGCAGAATGTGCTATAAGATATGAGCAGCAAGGAGCCGATGAGCTGGTTTTTTATGATATAACCGCCAGTCATGAAGCCCGAGACCTTACCTTAGATGTGCTGAGAGATGTATCAGAGAAGGTATTTATGCCCCTGACCGTTGGCGGTGGTATAAGAACAATAGACGATGTTCGTCTTATGCTCAATAATGGAGCTGATAAAGTAAGCATAAATTCAGCAGCGGTATTGAATCCGACCCTGATCCGTGAGTCGGCTTTGCGGTTTGGCAGTCAGTGCATCGTGCTGGCCATAGATGCCAATCGTGTTATAGTTGACGGCCAGGAGCGTTGGGAGGTCTTCATTAATGGAGGCCGCAAAGGCACTGGTGTTGATGTAATGTCTTGGGTTAAAAAGGCTTATGACGATGGGGCCGGAGAGATAGTGCTTAATGTCATGAATGCTGATGGTACAAAGGCAGGTTACGACCTGGAGATGACCCAGGCGGTTGCTCATGCGGTGAATATACCTGTTGTTGCCAGTGGTGGAGCTGGTACTTTGGAAGATATTTACCAGGTACTGACAGCCGGACATGCTCAGGCTGCTCTGGCGGCCAGTATATTTCATTTTGGCAAATATTCCGTAGCAGATGTAAAAAGATACTTGAGAGAAAAAGAGATAACCGTAAGATTGTAAATTATTAAGGAGATGCCCAATTGAATGGACAACCTATATCCAAGCAACTGGCAACAGATCAGAGACCGGCGATAGACAAATATTTTAAGGCGGTAATAAAGGTAAAAGGTTCAGACCTTCACCTCAAAGGAGACAGTGTGCCGCGAATCCGTTCCAAGGGTTCTCTGCGCGAGACTGATTCCCCGGTGATCCCTGAAAAACAGCTCGAAGAGATGATCTTTGCTATTCTCAGTGAAGAGCAGAGAGAGTTTTTCCTGAGCAGGGGGGCACTTGACTTTGCCTATGATTTTGGTGCTACAGACCGCTTTCGTGTAAATATATTTCGTCAGCGTGGCAAGGTTTCGCTGGTTGCTCGTCGTATCAGCTCAATTATACCCCAGTTCGAGTCATTGAATCTTCATCCAACTGTAGAGCGGATCGCAGATATGCACCAGGGTCTGATCCTGGTTACAGGTGTTACCGGTTCGGGTAAGAGTACGACAATTGCTTCGATGCTTGATCGTATTTTGCGTTCACGCGCCTGTCATGTGATTACCATTGAGGACCCGATCGAATTTATTTTCCAGGATGGTCTGGGGCTGGTCAATCAGCGAGAAGTTGGTATAGATGTAACCAGTTTTGACGATGCTTTGCGTTCTATGATGCGTGAAGATCCGGATGTTATTCTGGTTGGTGAGATACGAGATTACACCACTCTTAATGCTGCGATCAAGGCGGCAGAAACAGGCCACCAGGTTTTTGGAACATTGCATAGTACAGATGCTTATCAGTCTGTTGTGCGTATGCTCGACCTTACCCCTGACCATGAGCGTCACATGGTTCGCCAGGCATTGGTCGGTAACCTGACAGCGCTCATAGCCCAGAGACTAATTCCTACAGTAAGAGAAGATATACCGCGTGTGCCGGCCCTGGAGATACTGATCGTTAATGCTTCTGCCCGTAAGCTGATAGCAGACGGTCGTGAGGTGGAACTGCCTACGGTAATCAGGAGCTGTTATGCAGAAGGCATGATCGATTTTAATGAGTCATTGCGTCAGTTCATACAGAAGGAATTTATCGACCTTAAAACGGCGTATAACTATTCTCCGAACCCTGAAGAGCTTAAGATGGCGATGAAGGGCATTCGTTCCAGCGGTGGAAGTATTATAGGCTGATGATTATCGGTCAGATCTGCCTTTGGCGGGCCTGACTACTTAATGTTATGTCCGATGAATTGTCGGGTGGTTATACATCAGGCACTGCGGGCAGTTGGTGAAGTAGAGGGTTATCCCTCGTAATAATAAATTCAGGTATTAAACTTATGATGAATGTACTGTTACAGGCGGTGCCGATAGGCGGATATATTGCGATCTGGAAAGTATTGATCTTTGTTTTACTGTTCATTATCTGGGCAGCCACAGGTCAGTGGATAGACAAAGATTCAGTAATGGTTCGGAGCAATCGTTCATTCTGGAATAATATTTATATGGGATGCGGTGCAGCGATCGTGGCGGTCTGGTTCATTCTGCCGGCGGTTTTCTGGCTGTTACTTCTCATGTATGCAATAGTATGGGGAACGGTAGTGATAGCCTATGTTATGCACCGTAATTCCCGCGTGCCCAGTAATGAGACTATCCTGACCCCGGATCATATTAAATTTGTTCTGAGTAATTTATTCAGCGGCAAGAGTGAAAAGAAGAGTCATCGTCGTTTAGTTTTTATTTCTGTGAATGATAATGACCTGCCTGTGCCACATAAGGAAGATAAAGAGTATAATGGCTATATTGTGGCCGAATCATTAGTGCATGACCTTTGGTTTAAGCGAGTGAGTCATGCGGAGCTGGTTCCGATTTCTGCTGAAGAGTACAAAATGAGATATATAATTGACGGTGTTGCTTCAGTGGGCGAAGAAATAGATCGTGAAGATGCGCTGGAGGCAATTAAGTATCTTAAGGCTGTTGCCGGTCTTGATGTAAGTGAGCGGAGGAGACCGCAGGAAGGCAGTTTCTTTACTATTCGTACTGGTGATGATACAACGGAATGGCGGATAACTACCAGTGGATCAAAGCAGGGCGAACAGGTAGTATTTGATCGTAATGAAGAATATGAAGACCTGCCACTTGAAGATCTGGGTATGCACCCAGACCAGATCGAGCAGGTAAAGGCTATAATTGACCGGCCGTCTGGTGTTGTTATTGTGGGCGGAGAATCTGGTAGCGGTGTTACATCAACTCTCTACAGTCTGGTTCGCAAGCACGATGCCTTTATCAAAAATATATATTCACTTGAGAAAGATGTTATCTCAGATTTGGATAATATAACCCAGAAGCAGATCGAGAATGGTTCTGGTGCTCCTTCACACGCCAATCAGCTTAAGAGCGTATTGCATTCTGACCCGGATGTTATTATGGTTGACCTTTGTGATGAAGCAGACATGGCCAAAATGGTTGCCAAATCGGCTAAGGTTGACAGTAAGAAATTCTATATTGGAATGAAAGCTACAGATATGTTCAGTGCCATGGATATGTGGGTTAAATCTGTTGGTGATCCGAAACTGGCAGCAGAGCAGCTTCAGGCCATTACATGTCAGAGACTGGTTCGTAAGTTATGTGAAACATGTCGTGAGGCTTATATTCCAGATGCAAATATGATCAAGAAGCTCAATCTGTCGGCGGAAAAGGTAAAACATCTATATCGTCCGCCGTCGGAAATATTCTATGACAAGAAGGGCAATCCTATTCTCTGTGACGATTGTCGTGGAAGCGGATACCTGGGCCGGACGGCTATATATGAGATACTTGTTATTTCGAATGATGTCAGAAAGCTCATAGCTGCCGGAGCGCCGATGAGTGAGATTAAGAGCCAGTGTCGTAAAGAGAAGGTACTTTATTTACAGGAGCAGGCACTCAGGGCGGTTATCGCAGGCCGTACCAGTATCAAAGAGGTGCTCAGGGTAACCTGATGACTGATTAGTGGTACTGACTGTTTGATAAATTTAACAGGAAAATATTCCGGAGATATATAAAATGATAGCTATCTTAATTTTATTTGTGATATTTGCCGGCCTGGTTTATTTCCAGGTGTTTACTCAGGGCATATTCAGTTGCTTTATTATGATGGTATGGACCATTATTGCCGCTCTTGTGGCACTGAACTATCAGGATTATCTTGCTATGCTGATGATCGATAATGGTTTTGCTTTCTTTCCTCGGGCTGTAGCTTTGATGGTGCCTTTTATTCTGGTGTTATTTATTCTCAGGGAGATAACAGACCGGTTTGTCAGCGGCAATATGAAGTTTAATGATATAATAGACAGAATGGGCAGTACAGTCTTTTCTGTGGTAAGCAGTCTTATAATTGTTGGTATGATATCGATCTGCCTTCAGTCATTACCGCTGGGGACCAAGATACTAGGCTTTGAGCGTATAGAAGATATGGCTCGTATAGAGCAGCAGAGAACATTCTGGCCGGCCGGTGATGCTTTTGTTGTTAAGAGTATGGAGATGGCCAGTGCCAACTGCTTTGCCGGTAATATGAAGTTTGGTCAGTTCCATCCTGATTATTTACGCTCTTTACACATGAATAAAGTTATTCCCAGTGGTCATGAGGGTTCATACCAATATGCACCTTCTGGCAGTATTGTTATAAAGGAAGTCAAAATTCGCAATACAAGCGTGCCGTTGGTTACGGTTATCCCGGCCAGTTATAATACCCCGGAGCAGCGTAAGGCGGCAGGTAAACTGGAAAAGGGCGACGGCGATATGATATCGGTAGTAATCGATATCAATATCAGAGCTTCTGCTAATGAAGCGGTTAGCTGTAAAGATGTTGATGGTAATATCCGTTTTGCACTTTCTCAGTTCAGACTTTTTGGTTTTGCTCCAGGTAAAGAGGCTATAGAATGTTACCCGGCGACAGTTATGAATCGCGGTGGCATTTCTGGTGAGGCTCTGACTCTGGCTGATGGTAAGGCATATAACAGCCCGGGTGAAGTTGAGCTTATTTTCCAGTGGCCAACCTCAGCTAAGAGTGTACCCCCTAAATATCTGGAGTTTAAGAATACCTGTCGGGCGGAAGTGCCGGCGATAAAATTCCCGGATGATAAGAAAAAAGCTGAAGACGCAGAGCCGGCTGCCAAATAATTTATCGAGAATTACAAGCCTGACTGTTATGCAGTCGGGCTTTTTTTTACAGCTTCATTATGGAGGCGAATTATGAGCTTTCAAAGTCATTTATACCCTGTTTTTATTGATCTTAAGGGAAGGTCTGTTCTGGTTGTCGGGGGCGGTAAAGTTGCCTGTCGGAAGATCGGTCATTTAATGCAGGCCGGGGCTGCGATAACGGTGGTTTGCACTGATTATGATGTCAGAATAGGTTTATTGGCAGATAAAGGACTCATAAATCTTTTTGTTGAGCCCTTTTCTGAGAGGTTTCTTGATAGTATGTGGCTGGTTATTGCCGCCACCGACGATAATCAGGTTAATCGCCGGGTGTTTGAGTTGGCTGAGCAAAGACGCATTTTGTGTAATGTGGTTGATGTGCCCTCGCTATGTCGCTTTCAAGTACCTGCTGTAGTAAGAAGGGGCGACCTGCAACTGGCAATTTCTACGGCGGGGAAAAGCCCGGCTTTTGCCAAATATCTCAAAAAGCAACTTGGCTTCCAATTTGGAAGAGATATTAATGATAAAATTGATCTGCTCGATCAGGTCAGAAATGCTATTAAGCTCAAGTTTCCGGATTCACTTGAGGTGCGGACCAGACTTAATAATATGGCAGTTGAATCACCATTATTGAATGAGTTATGCAAGGGTGAAATGACGGTAGATGTTTTTGTAAATATTTTATATGAAAGTGTTTAATCATTTAATGACCGATTTTGTTCCTGTTTTCTTCGGCTATAATAATCCCCTTTGTTAAAGCAGTTGCATATTAAGGTCCGATGTTATACAACTGGTTTTCAGCTTGCAATTGGAACTGATATACCGAACTGTATCTCCGGCTGGGCGTACAGTTTCTGGCAGTATAACTAAAAGAAGGCAAGTCAGGGCTTACTCTGACGCAGTAAGGAAGATATATGAGTTTTCAGGACAGACATTATTATGGTGGTGGTCAGGGTGGAATGGGCGGACCTTTCGGGGGAGGGCCAAGGCTTTCATTTGGGCTGCCCGCCTGGACGCCAATGGTTAAATTACTGATAATAATAAATGTAGTCGTATTTGTAATTCAGCATATATTAGGGCCAAACCTTATGGCTTTGGTGCCGGGTGAATTGACTATATGTCGAAATGCTATTGATGCCTGGTTCTCAGTTATTGGTTTTAAGTTTATCTATGCTATACAGTTATGGAGAATTATTACATTTCAGTTCCTTCATGCCGATATGATGCATTTGCTCTTTAATATGCTGGGTTTATTTTTTCTAGGCCCGGTTTTGGAGCGATCCTGGGGTTCAAGGCACTTGTTATTCTTTTACCTGACCTGTGGAGCCGTAGGTGGTATGCTATACAATATAGCCTCATTGGTAGGGTTTCTTGGTTTTGGCACACTGGTTGGCGCCTCTGGCGGGGTATTGGGTCTGATGGTGGCATGTGCGATTTTATTTCCACAATTTCAGGTGATACTTTTCATCTTTCCCGTTCCGATCAGGTTTGCCTGTGTATTATTTACGGTAATGTATGTGGTAAATGTATTGCAGCAGGGTCGTAATGCCGGCGGTGACCTTTGTCATCTGGGTGGTATGGCTACCGGTTTTGCCTGGATCATGTGGCGGCCGCTCTGGCAGAAGAAGGTATCTGCAATTAAAGAGGGTGCTTTTCAGGCAAAGCAGCAAGAGCAGATCAATCTGGAATATGAAGTTGACCGCATTTTGGCTAAAGTCCATAGTCAGGGTATTCACAGTCTGACTAATCGTGAAAAGCAGATCCTTCAGCAGGCGACTGAGAATCAGAAAAGAAACGGTCGCTAGTCTTTATATGAATAATTATTCGATAAAAAACTGGCTGCTGGCGATTCGTCCCAAGACGCTAATTGCCGGTTTTACCCCGGTTTTACTTGCAGGAGTACTTGCTGGTCAGTTTGATCCTGGCTCTCTTTTGCTTTGGGGTTGTTGTTTTATTGTGGCTTTATCTCTGCAAATCGCTGCCAATTTGATAAATGATTATTATGACTGGCAAAAGCAGATAGACAGTCATTTGTCATTAGGTCCTCAACGGGTAACGGCCAGCGGTCTTATCAGTCCGTTTTTTGTCAAACTTGGCGGTTTGGCTTTTTTGGCTTTGGCGGCCGTTGTTGGTTTATTTGCCGCCTGGCAGAGTTCCTGGTATATATTATTCCCTGGTGCTTTATGCCTGCTGTTAGCCTGGAGTTATACCGGTGGGCCATTGCCATTGTCATATCTGGCTTTGGGCGAGGTATCAGCCTTTATCTTTTTTGGCCTTATCGCCGGTTGCGGCAGTTATTTCGTAATGACCGGCAAAATTACCGCTGTCAGTTTTCTCGCTGCAATGCAATGCGGCTTTTATGCTGCTGCTATCATGGCGGTGAATAATCTGCGAGATATAAATACTGACTTATCTGGCGGCAAGCGTACTCTGGCAGGGCGGATCGGCGAAAAGCGTGCCCGTATTTTAACGGTTGCCTTGTATATGTCAGGAGTGATTATGCCAGTTTTTACTGCTCTTATCACTGGCTGTTGGTGGCTGCTTGGCTGTCTGGTGCTTATGCCTTTGGCGATTATGTTGTGCTTTTCAATACTGAAAGAGGCAATATCGTCAAGGTTTAACTCATACCTTGCTGCGGTAGCGGCTACTGAATTATTCTCAGCGGTTATATTCAGTATTATCTGGTTGTTTTAATGAGAGATAAAAAAACGAAAAGTGACTATCGGCCAGACTTTGATGCTATAGCCTGCGGTTATGATCGTGCCAATGATCTTATCTCGCTGGGTATGGCTGATCGCTGGCGCAGAGTGCTTGTTCGCTCGGTATTGCGTGGCGGTTTTGGTAATATGCTTGACCTTGCTGCCGGAACAGGCGATATAGCCTTATCTGTTGCCAGTGAGGTATCATCAATGCAGATCACTGCTCTTGACAGCTCAGGTGCTATGTTGAAAATTGCCCGTGGTCGTGCTGAACAAAAGGGTTTGAGCCGTATAAGCTGGGTAAATGGTGATATGCTGGCATTACCATTTGCAGATAATACTTTTGATTGTATTACGGTTGCGTTTGGGTTGCGTAATGTGTCAGATATAACCCAGGCGATAGGGGAGATGTATCGGGTACTTAAGCCCGGCGGTAAGGTCTTTATCCTTGAATTTTCTATGCCCAGCCAGTTTATGTTACGCTTCATCTTTAATATCTACTTTCGCTGGTTTATGCCTCTGCTTGGCGGTATTGCCACCGGTAAAATGTCAGCCTTCACCTATTTGTATCAGAGTGTGAAATCGTTTTATAGCCCCGCAGAACTATCTGCCCTTTTATGTGAATATGGGCTATCTAATTCGGTCAGGTCAGTCTTCATGTCTGTTGTCTGGCTCTATGTCTGTGAAAAGAAATAAAGGTGTCCGGCCAATCCTGTTCGGTTCGGCGTTTGGCATGCTTGTTAAATGGCTATGATTGTCTTTTATGAACACGCCGGGGCAAGGATAATTGTGGATGGAGAAATATTCTTACGCAGCCTTAACCGGCTTGTGAGTGTGAATGTTTACTGTATTTTATAGAATGATAGTGGCATATAAAGGCCCGTCAATACTGTTGGTCTTTTCAGAAATACTTCCCAGCGAGCCAGGGATAAGATAATTGTCTGAAATTTAATGCTTTAGGCCGGTCTGAAGGCTGATTTGATATTGATATAGACAGAAAAAGCGGTATAATCAGGTTGTGGTTTTAATCTTAATAAGGAGGCTTGCCTTTCCTTACAGTTTAGTTTCTATAGCAAGTCGTGTAATTAGCAGATGAGTTTTGATCTCAAAGAAATATTTGAAAAGTTCGCTACAGATTCGGTTTTCGGCTCTGCTGGAGCTTTTGGTTCTGGCAATATAAATGATACTTTTTTGGTGGAGTCTGAGCGTAAAGGTGCCCCTGACAGGTATTTTTTACAGCGGATCAATCAAAATGTGTTTTCCAGGCCGGCTGAGGTAATGGCTAATACCATAAGGGTTACCAGTCATATTCGCAATAAGCTCCATAGTGCCGGTGTAGCAGATCATGCTCGTCGAGTACTTAATTTTTATCAGACAGGCAGTGGTGAGCAATATTATGCTGATAAAAATGGACATTATTGGCGTTTGAGCGATTATATAGAAGGTGCCAGGACCTTTGATCGGTTCACCTGTCCAGAGCAGGCGTTTCATGCTGCTACTGCTTTTGGTGATTTTCAGTTGCTATTATCAGATTATGATCTTGAGCCATTACATGATGTGATCCCTGGTTTCCTTGATGGTCCTGCTCGCTATCGCCAGTTGTGCCAGGCAATAGCTATAGACCAGGTAGGTCGAGTTTCTCAGGTTCTTCCTGAAATAGATATAATTATAGAGCATGCTTCCATGTTCAATACCTTGCCTGAGTTGGTGACTTGTGGAGATTTGCCGTTGCGTATCACGCATAATGATACGAAGATCAACAATGTTATGCTGGACGATAAGACCGGCGAAGGCTTATGCGTTATAGATCTTGATACGGTAATGCATGGTTTGGTGCACTATGATTTCGGCGATCTGGTCCGTTCTGTTCTTTCTTCCAGCTCAGACAGTGATCTGCATTTGCGGTGTGGCAAAGTAGATATGGAGATGTTCCGTGCCGTAGCAGAGGGCTATCTAAGTAAGGTTGCCAGTATTCTGACCAATCGGGAGCGTGACTATCTGGCATTTTCAGCCAGTCTAATGGCCCTTATGCTCGCCAGTCGCTTTCTTACTGACTATTTGCAGGGCGACAGATATTTCCGGATAACCAGCCGGGAGCATAATTTGCAGAGATGCCGCAGTCAGTTGTGTTTATTTCAGTCCTTAGAAAACAGTCGTCCGGAAATGGCCGAGATAATTGAGTCGGTAGCTAACAGGTATTTATAATTCAGCGATAATTTAAATATGGCAAGTGATTATTATTTTAGATCAAGGTCCGATAACCTTTAGTAATAATGTATTCTTCATGGAAAGATTTTTCTGTTTAAGGTCTTATAACTTATGAAGAATAATCCATATTTTAAGACTAAGTCCGTTTTTATAAAGTATTATACAGGTTGATATTTTGATTTTTACTGCTTGTTAATCTGGCAGTGTGCTGCGATCTGTTTTTTACAGGGCTTTGTAATGGTTATATGGGCTTTTTTATGGGACTGAGGTTTTTTACTAAAAAACAAGGCATTCAGACTGATTCTGCGAAGTGCGGCCTGAATGCCTTTTAGAGAGAAGAAGTTGTTAAGTTAGTATTATATTCGGAGAATAGGGGCGGGTACTTAATCATTTTTTTTGTTTTTTCTTCCAAATGATAGTGAAATTGTTTCCGGCCAGGCGAAAGGGTTGTTTTTGTAAGTAGGCTTACAATACTGTCGGGGTGTGTAGGTTTGATATTGGTGAGTTGTTTTAGAGCTGGGGTTGCAATGCTGGTAAGATCAGAGTTTATGTCTTCCAATGGTGCGGTCGTGATGGCGGGCTATATTGATAAGCAGTCCCAGTGAGATGAAATTACTTACCAGGCTGCTGCCGCCATAGCTTATGAAGGGCAGATTTGTGCCGGTGACAGGTGCCAGGCCAATGGTCATGGAAATATTAACGAACATCTGGCAGAGCATGAGCGTGGCTATGCCCATAGCGACCAGCTTACCAAATGGGTCCGGCTGACTGGCTGATATCTCTACCGCACCCAGTAATAGCAAAAGGTAAAGAAAGAGTACGAACGCACAGCCAATAAAACCCCATTGATGGCCGATCATGGCAAAGATAAAGTCATTATGCCTTTCAGGCAGAAGAGGATATTTAACGAATATACCTTCATTATGCTGGCCCAGCACGCCTCCAGAACCAATGCACATCTTGGACTTGTGCAATTGGTATCCGCTGCCGCTGAGCCAGTCGGCATCGCTGGTGTTTTGCTTGAACAGTCCTATTATTCTGGTTTTTTGATAATCCTGGATCACCAGCAGGCTCATGGGTGAGCAGATAAGGACGATCATGACCACTGCCAGTATGTGCCTGGGTCTGGCTCCAGCCAGAAATATCATCATGAACAGTATCGGGATAAAGAGCAGGAAAGTACCCAGGTTAGGCTCGAGTAAGATCAGGAGCATCGGGGTTGCTGATAGCAGAAATGGTTTAATTATGCCCTGAACAAAAGTTTCACAGTTTTTATTTCTGAGATACCATGCCAGGGTGAGTATGAATGATAGTTTGGCGAGTTCTGATGGCTGTATGCGCAGCAGGCTGGAATCTCCCAGGGTTATCCAGCGATATGAGCCTCCAATTTCTGGTACAATGCTGGTAAGCCCAAAATGTTTGCCGACTAATACGATCAGCAGTAGAAGATTGGTGAAAATGAACAGGAGCATACTTAACTGTCCGATCTTCTTGTAATGTATATGGTTTACCAGAAGCATTACTGCCATAGAAATTCCCAGCCAGGTCAATTGCTTGTTAAATTCAAAGCTGCGGCCGCTGGCAGAGATACACAGTAAACCCACAGCCACCAGTGCGAATACTGCCAGCAGCATCACGAGTCTGAGGCCGCCAAGTTTTCCATGCCATATCTGTTTTAACATTATCGGTCCTGTATATTTTGCCCTCTTTTCGGGGGTTTTGGTTTGTTTTTAACAGTATCAGCATAATCGGTATTCATTCTGGTTGCAATATTTTTCAATTTGGGTCTGATAATTAGCTTATGAAATATCAAGATATGGAATAACCGGCGATTACAGGCTTGACTCACATCAGAATGAGCATTTGTCTTTTGGGGGGCAGGGAGGAATATAGGGTGGTTGTTATGGGACTTTATTAATAGCTTTAATTTTTTGTTGTTTAATGTTTTATAGCCTGTTTTTGGCTGGCTGATGTTACACCTTGTAAAGGAGCAAAACTATAGTGACGATAGACCTACAGAGTTCAGAAATACCATAAACTTAAATAGTGAGGTTTTATATATGAATAAATCAGTAAGGCATGGATTATTGATATTAACTACGGCTTTAATTTGTTTGTTCTGCGGTTGTGAAGATCATGAGCAGTCTATCGATCATGAGCTTGATCATGTGGTAAAACAGGTAGATGGCAGTTTAAAAGAAGGTGCAGATTCGCAGAATGATGCCCCCAAAGAGGTTGTCAGGTATGAATTAGTGCCAGTACCACGACGAGAACCGGGTGAATATCAGGAACTGGTTGACCATGTTCGAGAGCCCAAGGAGATCAGGCTGGAATGCAAATATGCTGATTTTCAGCCAGTGATCGATGGGGTTGAGTCTGAAGAAATATGGGGTCAGGTCAAAGAGATCGAAACTTTGGATTATTCTTCACAAAGGCCGATAACTCTGAAAACTTACCACGATGACGAAAATATTTATTTTATAGCAAAATATCCTGCCGCTACTGCGTCGGAGCAGCATAAATCTCTGGTATGGAGCGATAAAGAGCAGGTGTATATAGAGGGTATGGACCGGGAAGATACTCTGGTGCTTAAATGGAGTATGTCAGGGGGAAACATGTCTTTTGACCCGGCATTGGTGGAGCCGCATACAGCCGATATCTGGTTCTGGAAGGCGTGCCGCAGTAATCCGGCGGGATATCTTGATGATAAATCTCAAATAGTTTCGGTAGAAAATGTTGAGGGAGGGTATGAACTGAGTTCCGAAAAATATGGCAGATTGTTTCTGCTCAGGAAAGCAGATGAGGGCAGAAGTTGTGTCTCTGAGGAGATGTTCTTTGAAAACTATGGCCCGGCAGTAAAGAAGTTTTACAGCAGGGAGCCGCAAGGCAGCCGGGCTGACATAAGGGGCAAGGGGAAGTGGGTTGATGGTTATTGGACCATAGAATTTGCCCGTAAGCTCGATACCGGCAATTCTGACGATGTCGTCATGAGCTACGGTAAAGAAAATGTGTTTGGTATAAGTCTTTATGAAATGGCGGGGACCGGGGTGGAAAAATCCTGGCACAAACCGCTTTATCGTACTGGTAATATATTTGATACTATTGTGCTGACGGTTGAACCCAAGCCATAAGGTGATGTTAGATAATGAGATTTTCATTTACTAAAATATATCTGTTTGCCACACTGGTGATATTGTCAGTGCTGCTTGCTATTACGATTTTGTCGTATGGCTATGCCAGTCGGGTTTCAACTTATGTTAAAGATGATCTTAAGCGGTACAACGATGGTCTGATAGCCATATCGACTTTGGTTTATGAATTTTCAGAAGTGTCAGATAGTTTCTATGAGTTATACTATAATGAAGAAAATGATGTCAGAGATGCTCTGAGTCATCTGGACCGTATTCGCAGTATAATTAATGGTCCGGCGATAGTTAATTTAAATAATGTCGATTTTATAGAAAAGGTGAGATTGGGTGAGCGAAAGTGTCGAACTGTTGCTTTTGTACTTAAATCTACCTATTTTCTCGACCCCAGTCGTGATAATGCCAAAGAGTCGCTAGAGCAGGTTAAGGACATAATAACCAGTGCTAAAAAAGAGACTATGGCTTATTGTATCAGTAAGTGGAAGGAAGTAACTGGTCTTACTGAGGTGCTTATAAAGCGGCTTTCGATTTTTAATATTATAATTCCGGCTTGTCTGGTATTTGGCGGTATTGTTATCATAGCTATGTTATTATTAGTGAGTTATGTATTGCGCAGCCGCCTGAGTATGATCGTGGAAGCTGCTAATAATATCAGACATGGAAATGTCAAATATCGGATCAAAATGCCATATAATGATGCTGTCGGGGTTGTGGCCAAGAGTATTGATTATATGGCAGAGCGATTAGAGATAAGTGAAAAGCAGATGCAGAGCCATAACTCTGAATTGCAGGAATCACTGGCCCAGGCGAAAAAGGCAGATATTGCCAAGAGCGAGTTTTTAGCCTGTATGTCTCATGAGATACGCACACCTATGAATGGTGTTATAGGTATGACAGACTTGCTGTTGACTACCGGGCTGAGCAATGAACAGCTTGAATATGCAAATACGATAAAGGAGGCAGGTAATACCCTGCTTTCAATTATTAATAATATTCTGGACTATTCCAAGATAGAAGCTAATAAACTGCAACTGGCAACTGTTCCCTTTGACCTGTATCTTATTGTACAAAGGATTAAAAAGGTTATGGCTATGCTTGCAGAGGAAAAGGGCATAGAGTTCGTTGTTGATTATCAGGATCATGGCCATAAATATTTTGTAGGAGACGATATTCGCATTATCCAGATAATGACAAATCTGGTCAGTAATGCGATAAAGTTCACTGAAAGAGGGTTTGTTAAAATAGCCGTTATGGTTGGCGATGATATTCCGGGCGAGCCGATATCAGTTGATATTATCGTGTCTGATACTGGTGTTGGTATTGGCAAGCAGTCTTTAGATAATATATTCAATAAGTTTACCCAGTTAGATGCTTCTTCTACAAGGAAGCAGGGGGGCACCGGTCTGGGACTGTCGATAACAAAAGACCTGGTTCGTTTAATGGGGGGTACGATCGCTGTTGAAAGTGCAGTTGGCAAGGGCTCTGTGTTTACGGTTTCTATTAAGCTGGAAAAGGCACAAAGAGAGCAGGTAGAGTCTGCCGTTAATATTCCTGTTGACCAGGTATTCAATCAGGACCTGAGAGTGCTTGTTGTTGATGACAGCAAAACAAACCGGGTGATGGCGGTGAAGATGCTGGCCAAATTGGGCTTTAATGCCGATTCTGCTGATAATGGCCAGGAAGCGGTTGAGAAGGTTTCGGCTGGTAACTATGACCTGGTATTTATGGACCTGCAAATGCCGAAAATGGACGGTCTGGATGCGACCGGTAAGATACTTGAGCTGGTCAAAGACAATAAGCCCAAGATAATTGCTCTTACGGCCAATGCCTTTGAGGAAGACAGGCGAATGTGCCTTGATGCAGGTATGGACGATTACCTGAGTAAGCCCCTTACACTGCAAAAGCTGCGTGAAGTAATAATCGCTCAAGTTGACCCGGAGCGGGTAATGCCATCGCAGACTGAGATTGTTTCAATGTTCGAAAATGAGCAGGGAGGCAGTCAGGAACAGTCAGGAGCCAGTGAAGGCGGTGCTGATTCTGGTGAAGTAAAGCATGCTGTTGATCTGGAAAAAGTAAGACATAATGTTGGTGGTGATAATGAACTGCTTCTGGAAATATTCGAGACTTTTGCCACAGAAGCATTGGAAACCTTTGCGAATATAAACAGTTCTCTCGAGCAGAATGATTCAGCTAATGCCGGAAGGTATGCCCACGGATTGAAAGGTATTGCCTGGGGGGTTGGGGCTGATAGATTGCGTGAGTTGTGTTTGGAGGCGGAACAGGCGGGTAAAGGTGGAGATATAGATTCAGTGCGAACGAAGGTGCCAGAAATAGAGCAGGAAATGAATGCTGTTTTGAGTGAAATTAATGCTTATATAAGCGGAGAGTAAAACATGGAAAACAAATTAGGCAGATATGCGATCCTTTATGCAGAAGACAGTAAGATAATGCAGAAGATAATCAGGATGATGTTGAGGCGTCTTGATTGTGATCCTGCTGTGGTAGAAGATGGCCTGACAGCTCGTAAAGTGTTAATGTCTGACAATCCGCCCGATATTGCCATACTGGACTGGGATATGCCCGGTGCTGATGGCATAGATCTATGTAAAGAGGTTAAATCTCGCGCTGATGGTAAATTCGTTTATGTGATTATATTGACTATACATGAGAATAAAGATGCCGGGCTGGCCTATAGTTGCGGTGCAGATAAGTTTCTGTCAAAAGATGCCGGCATAGAAGCGTTGAACAAGTGCCTGGAAGAGGCGGTACTTGAGCTTGAATCAATTACTTCTGGTTGACCATAAGAAGATTTGGTGTCAGGTCAGAGACCGGCTGATTTCTCAGGGCTGTGCCGCCATTTGATAGCAAAAGAGATCAGTGCTGCTGAGTCTTGCAGGTTAAACTTATGTTTTATATTGGCTCGGTGGGTTTCGACGGTTTTAGCGCTAATATGTAATTTTTCTGCTATGCTGCTGGTGCCGGCTCCTTCTCCGATCATCTGCAATATTTGTATTTCGCGGTCGGTCAGACATTCCTCTGGCAGAGAGCTGCCCTGAGTTCGTTTGCCCAAAATACCATAAACCAGTTTTCGTGACATTTTGCTACTGAGATATACCTCGCCTTTTATCACCGTTGCCATGGCGGTCAGAAATTGGTCTATAGGCTCACTTTTCATTATGTAGCCATTAGCTCCCGCCCTTATTGCCCTTTCAGCGAATACCTGTTCATCTTGAAGAGAACATACAAGTATTTTTGTATTGGGGCAAAGATTGCCGAATTCTTTTATAAGGTCAAGACCGGTGAGGCCGTCACTATAAGATAATTCTATTACTGCGGCGTCAGCTCCGGTTCTGAGTGCCAGTGAAAGTGCCTCTCTCTGATCGTCTGTCTGGTGACTGACCTTGTATTTTCCTGTGCTTTCAAGAGCATACTTCAGACCGGCTCTTGTTAATGGGTGGCTGTCAACCAGTATGACACTGTGACTGTTCGATATCATAAGAACTCAACTTTCCGTAAATGTATCTGATTTCCAATCCGTTACTAACTGTAAGTAATTTTGTCAAAATATGTAAAACAAATCAAGTAAAAATAATTCTTAACTCTTTTGTGATTGGTTATTGCGATGTGTGATTGTGGTTAATTGTGTGTACTATGGTGCAAAAAATAAAATGCTGACAAGTTACTGGAAAGGTTATTAGTTTGACTGTTGTTAGTTAATGGCAGGGTGGAATATGTCTATTGGATTGGGTGTGTGTATGTCAGTCGTAATAAAAAACATACTTCCTTTGTTGTTGTTTTAGTGCAAATAATGAGCACAATAATGCAGTGTCGTTTCCGGTTTGAAAAATCTTATATATATGTTATTATAGAGAAATGATCGATGAAGTTATAAAAATGTTAATGTCCAGTCCTGGTTATGGCTTTGACCTGTCCTGCGATAAGGTTAAGGCGTTTGACAGGAAGGGTTGTCTTGACAGTTTTTGGGAGGTAATCACTTCTTTAAGTGGTAGAAAATTTGTTAAAGATGATTGTGGTAGTGTTAAATATTTAACAGGAGGGCCTGTTAGCCCTTTGTTGATCGAGCATGCACTTAAGTGCAAATATTTGGCAGGTAATGTAATATCGTTCGTCGAGACAGACAGTACAAATGATGTGGCCTGGAATTATTGCGGCAAGCCCGGCAGTTTGGGAATGGTAGTTCTGGCTGAGAGCCAGCGAAATGGACGAGGGCGGTTCGCTGATCGCAAATGGTACGACCAGAGCGGCAAGTCTGTTCTTATGTCTGTTTTGCTTAATAGTAAAGTGGTAGCACCAGATGTGTTGGGTATAGCTGCGGCAATAGCTATAGCTGAATCAGTGAGAGAGTTATGTGGCCTGGCGGTAACTATAAAGTGGCCTAATGATGTTGTATGTGGCAGGCGTAAACTAGCTGGTCTTATGGTAGAGGCCCGCACTATTGAGGGGCAGGAATGGTATGTTCTGGGTATTGGCCTGAATTGCGATCAGTCATCGTCAGATATGCCGGAGGATATTGCCGGGAAGGCAACTTCCATTTTGATAGAAACCCAGAGCAAAGTTGATCGCGACTGGATGATAATTAACATACTCGATAAATTAGACACAATAATATCAGAGAATTGCGATCGGGAGAGCCTTTCTGCGATATGGACAGATTTGAGCTCGACTACTGCGGGTAATATAGTGATCGCCGAAAATGGGGTAAATTATGAAGGTCAGATTGTGCAAGTAGAGCCATTCAAAGGGTTTACTATTCGATTAGCTGATGGTTCATTACGGTTTTTTGATGCTCGTAAAGCAACTGTTGTGGCTTTCTGATTGATATTAAAGTCTTTTTGACCTACAATCATGGTCGATAGTGAAAAGTGAAATATGTTAATTTATATGGCAATATTAAGATAAAACGAATCAGCCATAAGAGTATCAGGAGTGAATGATGTCAGCAAAAAAAGGAGCGCCAGCTCTCTATGAGTTATATCACTCAGGCAAGACGCCGCGAAAAGGACTTTTCAGTAAGAGCAAGCCGGCAGAGATAAACTTAACCGGAAATGTTAAGGATATTCCAATGGCCAAGCCTCAGCCGGTGGCTAAGCCGACATTGAATGTTGGCAAGGCTTTTGCCGCACCAGTAGTAACCATAGGTAAAGGTCAGGACAATCCTGTTGATGGTTCATCTCAGGGGATTATGTCATTTCTTTTTGGTAATATCAGCTTTACATTGCCTGTCTGGCTTTTTGGTCTTATTTGCCTTTCAGTTATTTTCACCATAGTGGCGGCCTATTCACTGGGTGGCGGTAGCAGGGTTCAACCTGTTATTAGCACTGATAATCAGTCAGAGGTGGTGGCGGAGCATTCAGAAGCGGTATCTGATGATCTGTCAGCAGCAGTAACCAGTCCTGAAATGCAGGCGGCGGTAAACTCAGATCCCATAGAGCTGATTACCGGGGCGGTTCGTGCTGATAATCGTGTTATGGCCAAAACAGATAATAGTAATCTGGCTCAGCAGCCGCCAGTTATCCCAAATAACTCTTCAATGAGCTCAGAAAGACCATCTCGCTGCCTGATCGTTTATGGTGATAAAAATCTTGCCGGGCTGGAGGTTATTCGCAGCTTTTTCCAGCAAAATGGCCTGTCTCTTGATATAGCCAAGAGAGGCAGCGAGTTTGTGCTGGTAACCAGAGAAGGTTTTGCCAGTACTCGTGAGCCTATCTATAAGGCATTGAAAGACAAGATACAGTCTGTGGGCGAAAAGTATATCGTTAATCGTCCTGAGGGTGGGTTGAGGATCAGTCTGGCAACATTTCGTTCGTCTTATCCGATCGATACCGAAAAGCTGAATTTCAATGTTAATTGATCGGGTTCAGTTTGTAATATTCTGCTGATAACTCAAAGGCAGGCATGTCATGTATAAGCAGGGGACTTGGTATGTACCTGCTATGCAGTCGAGGGTTTATTCCCGACTGTTATGATATATTTTTTTCACTCAATTATTATGTAGGTTAAGACCGGTTGTTTTATGCAACGATGCCACTGGCATTAAATGTGGCCTTTTGTTTGCCCAACTGGTAGAGTTTGGCGGTCATAAGAATGTGCTGAAGCTTTTCCAGGGGTAGTGTCTGGAGGAATTCGCTGGTAAAGTCTAGTTTTATAGGACCCTTGAATGTCAGTATTTCCGAAATTACTTCGGTTGCTGACATAATTTCGATGTTTTTAGCGATATCTGCAAAAACAGGGCTTATTCTCGGTTTTTCTACTGTTGCCGTAGTCATATATCTGCCTTTATTTGTTTATTATCAAAAGCTGCTTAACTATGTACTCTCTAACTGTTAACTGGTATCGGCAAAATATGGTTGAAAGTTAGTATTTTTTCTGTTTTTCAGTATTATCCGTTATGGCAGGGTGGAAGATTAGAGCAGTTATTAGGTTTAAGACAGAATATTACAGTAAGGCAGGTAATGTAGATAATACAGTTTGTATCGATAATAACGATTAGTTAAGAGTAAAAAAAAAGAGCGATCGACTCTTAGTCATGGCTCTTTAATAGTGTAACGGTACTATGTTTATTAGTTTACTTTTTCCTTAGCAGGGCCAGAAGAGCACCTGAGGCAATCAGGGCAAAAGTCGCCGGTTCAGGGACATTTGCAGGTTGAACCAGATCACTGGAAAAGTTATCATAGTTCAACATCTGACCGTTTGATCTGTTGCCAGTGAAAACAAATGCAACAAAATCGTATATTTCCAGCTGACTGGCAGTGAGGCTGAAGCTCTCGCCAAAAGTGCGCCATTGTTCGCCGCCTGAAAACAAACCGGGGTAATCGGCACTTACAATCGCAGCCCCATCTGGTTTTTTATTCCATATATTACCCTCAAGATCGATGCTCTGACCGCTTTTGAGCAAATATACCTGACCGTAATTATCCTGGGTCAGAAAACTGCTATATCGGGTCTCAATTGACCAGCTATATGTACCAGGGGTGACATTAGCAAGAGAGACAGAGTAAAGCACAGAATTAGTGGCTCTGTCTGTGAAGATATTGGCCAAAAGACCAACTGACTCGTCCAGATCGGCATGTCCATCTTCTATGGAATAATTACTGCCGTACCATCTACCAGTGCTCTCCGGGCCTGCTACCCATGTACTTGAACTGACTATATCGCTGCCGTCGTTGAAGTCAAGCACAGCAGCCTGGCTAATGCCGGTCATGGCGACAATAGCAGCCACAAGGGCTAATTTAATTTTTATCATAGGCAATTTCTCCATTATTATTCATGTTAGTTAAATAGTAAGAACTCTGACTAAAAAGTAATATTTAAAATAAATAAGGTCAAATAAGCCTGCATTTTATGCTTGAATATAGTCATATAAACTATACAATCAGACCAACCAGTATCTTTACTATGTTTTTCATTTTTAATGAGGATTTTGCTGTGGTAAAATTACTTATCTCCCTTTGTTTGCTTTCTATGTCACTTACTCCCGCTATAGCAGAAATATTATTACAAGATGATTATTCTGTGAATCAGGTTCCGCCAGGAGAGAATGCCCGGATAGTTGAGGGAAGTCTCAATTATAGTTTTCACCGGGAAAGTGGTGGGCGGCTACTTCTCAATAACAGTAATACAGGAGTGAGCTATTTGCTCAATGGCGAAGTGGCTGGCAAAGTAAAACAAGGAAGGATATTTTTGAGTTTTACTCTTCGTAGTCTTAATGCCAGTTGTAAAGACCGTTATGCTGGTGTATTTTTGTATTACAAGGGTGAGGAAGTAATGGGCTTTGGCAATAATTATGCCTCAGAGTGTTTTACCTTTTGGGATGCCCGCGAAAACTACCATGATAAAATGAGTGATGTAAGTCAGGTTATAGATGGTCAGGTGCATAAAGTAGTGGTTATGATCAATAATGATCCTGCGGGTCCGGAAGATATTAAAATAGGTCTTGATCCATTCTGTCGTCGCAGTCTGGATCGTCAGCCAGATGGCATCTGGTCGGAATATAAGGCAGAGCTGGTTTTCGATGAGATTCGTATTCGTTGCGGCGAACATGACAGTGTGTGGGAATTTGACGAGTTGAAACTGGCAACAGAATTTAATGATATAGCGGTAGCAGATAAAGACCCAGGAGAGTATATTTGCCCGATAGCTATGGCGGCAGCTCCGGCAAAGACAACTGAATTATCGGCATCAAATGTTGTAAGTTTCTGGTCTGGAGATATATTAGATAAAGAGCGTCCTTTTTCTCCGGCTCTTATTAAGCAGTTAGGGACGGTAGGGCTTATGCCGGGTGACTGGCAGATAAAGCCTCAATTCAGCAGCGTAAATGGTAAACGGTATGTGTATTTTGATATTGACCCTGAATTTGACCTTTATGGCTCAGGAGAGGTGACCGGCTCTCTGCTTCGTAACGGATATAAGATCGTTTTACAGAATATTGATATCCCTCGTTATGACAAGCCAGATCAGTTATATCAATCGCATCCCTGGCTTATGGGTGTTCGGCCTGATGGCAGTGCTTTTGGTATTCTTTTTGATACTACTTATAGTGCGGTATTAGATCTGCGATGTGGCATATTATTTTCCACAGCTGATAATGTTCCTGATTATCCTGTGATAGTGGTTGAGGGTAGCTCGCCTCAAGAGATAATGTTAAGACTGGGTGAGCTTACGGGAACTATGGCTATGCCGCCCCGCTGGTCGCTTGGATATCAACAGTGCAGGTGGTCATATTACCCTGACGCCAGAGTTCGCGAGATAGCTGATACTTTCCGGGCAAAGAAAATACCCTGTGATGTAATATGGTTTGATATACATTATATGGAAGGTTATAGAATATTCACATTTGATAAGAGTCGATTCCCAGACCCTGAGGCGACAAATGCTTATTTGCATAAACTTGGTTTCAGGAGCGTGTGGATGGTCGATCCGGGAATAAAAGCGGAAAAGGGATATTGGGTTTGTGATAGTGGTACTGAAAATGATTGCTGGGTAAAGACTGCATCAGGTGAAACTTTCATTGGTGCTGTCCACCCTGGAGATTGTGTCTTTCCAGACTTTACCAGTTCCAGGGTTCGTAACTGGTGGGGTGATCTGTATAAGGACTTTATGGCTCTGGGTGTTGACGGTGTGTGGAATGATATGAATGAGCCATTTGTTGGTGGGGGAAAAGATAATACTATGCCTATGGATTGTCTTCATGTTGGTGGAGAAGAATTTTCTGCGGGAGATCATGCCAAATATCATAATGTTTATGGGATGCTTATGGCTCGGGCGTCGCGTGAGGGCATTTTAAGACATTACCCGGAGAAGCGGCCTTTTGTATTGACGCGGTCAAATTTTCTGGGCGGTCAGCGGTATGCAGCAACCTGGACGGGAGACAATTCATCGACATGGGAGCATTTGATCTGGTCTATACCTATGTCAATTACATTGGGTTTGTCTGGCCAGCCATTTAATGGTCCAGATCTGGGTGGTTTTAATTTTACTGCTGATGCTGAGTTGTGGGGGCACTGGATGGCAGTTGGAGCTTTTTTCCCATTCTGTCGGGCACATGCCTGTATTGACACGCCGGATAAAGAGCCCTGGGCTTTTGGGCCTGAGATCGAAGAGGTCTCTCGTATTGCTCTGGAGAGGCGTTACAGGCTGATGCCTTATCTATATACGCTCTTTGTTGATTCGGTTAGAAATGGTATGCCTGTAATGAATCCGGTGTATTTTGCTGACCCGTCAGATACTGATCTGCGTATGGAGGATGAGGCTTTTCTGCTTGGTAATGACTTGCTGATCACTCCTAAGTGGGCCAAAAATGTTAGAAAACCCAAAGGTATCTGGCCGGTGGTATCTTTGGTTGGTGAAGATAGTGTTGCAGATAAGTTTCAGTGTGACTTGCAGGTTCGCGGCGGTGCTATTGTGCCTTTGGGGCCAGTAGTGCAAAGTACTGCAGAAATATCCACACTTCAGGATTTGACCTTGCTGGTGGTGCTTGATGATAAAGGGGTGGCAAGAGGCAGGCTTTATGAAGATGCCGGCGAAGGCTATGAGTATCTTGAGGGTCAATATTGTCTGAGTGAATTTATTGCAGAAAAAAACAAAGATGAGATAGTGGTAAAATGTTCTTTGCAGCAAGGCGGATTATCCGTTGTCAGCAGGGTAGTGAAATTGCAGATAATTGATGGTGATAAGGTTTATACAACTCAAGGAGATATTTTAGCACCTTCTTTTATAAAGGTTGCGGTTAAATAAGGCTGATATTTTCAGGAGAATAATTATGAATAGTGATAGCAGTGATCTGCTTTACAGTGAGAGCCAGAGTATATCTCGTTTCTTCAGGTGGTTTATCGTTGGCGATACCATTTTGGTGATAACGGTATTTCTGGTGATACTAAAATTTGTTATTAAAGAGACCCAGCAGATACCTTTGCCTTTTTTATTGATAATGTTTGGTATGCCTTTGGCAGGGCTGGCAGTGTTTATGTCAGTTCGTCTGGAAGCAGAGGTTCGTTTTGATGGCTTTTATTTCCGTTTCTTTCCTTTCCATTTCCGCTTTCAGAAGATCGACTATGCCGATATATCTGAATGTTATGTACGGGAATTTTCGCCAGTTCTGGACTTTGGCGGCTGGGGGATCAGATATACTCTGACAAAGGGTAAGGCATATATTCTCAAAGGCAAAACCGGGTTGCAGATTGTATTGAAAAATGGCAAGAAAATACTTATCAGTTCAGATGACCCTCAGGAGCTGGTTAATGCCATGAGTTCATTTGTTAAGCATTAGTCGATCGCTGATATGCTGAGGATCGCAGCTGATATAAAAAAGGGATATCTGAAGCAGGTTCAGATATCCCTTTAGCATTTAATTCCAGGTCCGAATTTAGTTTCGGCTTTGATTAAGTATCAGACCGCTGACTTTGGCACTGGGCAGGTTGAGAGAACCATATACCTGACAGGCGAGATTACGAAGGTCCGGGTCGGCCTTGAAATCATCAGCGATAGTGAACAGGGCATTAACCTGTTCTGTAGTGAGCAGGTTGCCAAACTGACGAGCAGAGAAGGCCAGACGGTCGAGAGTTATAAGTCTCAGGTCATAGCTGGTAGCTTCGTTCAGGGCCATAGCAGCCAGAGCACGCTGGCCCTGAGTTGAATTCAGCGAGCCAAGGGCGTTAATAGCAGCTAACTGTATTTCGCTGCGAGTTTCGCTCAGGGCGTCGATGAGGGCATTTTGCTCATCGAGCAGCGGCAGAACCTTATTGCTGGTGACGCAGAGCTTTTCAAATTCTTTAGCAGCGGCCAGGGCGTACTCATCGGCCAGGTCGGCTGAGAATTCGCGGGCAAAGTTGGCACTGAGAATATCGCTGGCAACCCCAGGCATATCAGCAGGGGCCAGTGTTCTGAGCTGGATACTGACAAAGGAATTGCCTTTGACTATATCTTTGGTTGACGGTATGTTCTCACTATCGGCAAGAACTATGGTCGGGCAGAACGCCACACGATATAGCTTGCTGGTCATTTCGAGGGTAGCTGCCAGATCTGGTCCGGCTACCTTGTTTGAGATGACTACCAGGTCAACGCTGGGCAGTTCCTTTACATTGGTGATGATATTGGCCAGTGAATCACTTCCCAGTACCCCGCCGGCATAAGTCTCGCGTAGGGCGGTCATAGTTGTGTTGCGGGCCTCTTGATCAGGGTCGATCACAACGGCATATTGCAGGCCTTTCTGACGCATGGCTTCGCCAAGTATCTTAACTACCAGATCGGCAGATTCAAAAGGCTCTGCTGGTAATATCTGGGCTATGGCCAAAGCAGCGGTAAAGCGTATCTGGCGGTCGGGATAGCTCAGGGCATCGACCAGTGGCTTGCGTCCCATGAGGTCGTAGAGCAAAGAAGCCTGTCCGGCATTTCTCTGCATTGCTTTGATGGCCATAAGGGCTACCGGGCGATTGTTGTCGTTAAGGGCACGAAGTAATACTCTGTGCAGATATTCCGGACCGGCAGTGAGTGCGTAGGTGTCTGCATCAGCATGACCTTCGCCGAAGTATGCCGGCTGGCTATAACCTTGAGATTCAAAGCGGAAGAAGGCCGAAAGCCACAGTGCCACAGAACCAGACAGGTCAGAGTCTCTTCTCAGGGCATGTTCAGTATATCGCATAGCCATTAGTTCATCAAATGACTCGCGAACAACCTCTTCTTTTACCAGCCCCTTACGATTGTCCCAGAACCAGACATTGGCAATGTCCTGATCTTGCGGTACACGCAGCGATTCTGTTTCGTTATAATAGTCATTAGCGAGCTTCTCGTATAATAATGCAGAACTAATGCCTTCAGGCAGAGAATTCATGCTGGTTATTTTCTTAACAGAGTTTTTGGCCACTTCGATCAGTTCCGGGGCATTACTGTCATTCTCTACGATCTCCTGGAGGTAGGGCAGAGCGGCGTGATAACCGATCTCGCCCAGAACTTCAGCTATGATCAGTTTGAGATTGAGGTCATCGCAATAGTGCATGGCAACAGTCAGTGGATTAACTGCAACCCTGCCGATCTGAGGCAGAGCACGCTTGATAACTTCTAATTCCTCGCGACGGTCAGGGTCACGCAGGGCTTGCACCATGAGGGGAATAGCCCATTCGCCGGAATCTTTCAGGCGGGCGACTGCCAGCATGTTACCGCGGGTGGTGCTGGAAAGGCGTTTGATCTCATCAGCTATTCTCTGATTGTCCTGGCGACGCAGATAGCGGCCCTTTTCAACAATGGCAACAATAGCGGCAGCTTCATCTTTGAGCTGATTGGTATTGCTCTGGAGTAAGGATAAGCTGCGATAAGCATCGGCATAACGAGAATTTTCAGCCAGGTCGAGAACCTGTACCGGATCAGGCTCGGAATTGACCAGCAGTTGGGCATTATGTTTGGCCAGGTCAAAGTTTCCGATGAGTGAATAGTGCATGAAGTCGGCCCAGTATTTCTGGGTAAGCTCAGATTTTTCCTGCGACTGCTGTTTATCCTGGGCGGCTGCTATGCCGGGCAGGAATATGAATGATGCCAGCAGCAATACGAATAATCTTTTGAAAGTATCGGCCATGTTCTATTGTCTCCAGTCTGAATTTCTCAGCAATATCATATCAATCAACGCTTCAGCGTCTTTTTTGTTTTCTAAAAAGGCAGGCCCATCAGTTTGAAATATGGACAGGTCGGCTTTGGACATTTTGGGTGTGCTTGTCAGGCAGGTTCGAGCAAGATTGCCTTAAACTGTTTTTTTACAAGCTGTTACAGCTTACAAAGAAGCGTTCTAATTATAAGGAAACTGCTAAAAAAGGTCAATCAAAAAAAGGAATTCTTTTAAATGTCAACTCTGCTTGCTTCTGTTCAGCGGCCTGGCCAGATAATCGTTTGTTGGTTTGCGAAAAAATGTTACTGAAAGGGAAGCATTGGGCTGACCAGTTGTGTATTAGTTTATTAAGTTGTCATAAGTCTCAAGTAGGTTATGGTCTTTTAACTATCGCAATTGACAAATACAGTTAACTACTGTATTCTTATGGAGTTATTGAATAATAACAGTGATAGCTTAAGAACTTATAAAATATGGAGTTATAAATGGTAGTAACACGCTTTGCCCCCAGTCCGACCGGTTATTTGCATATTGGAGGTGCTCGTACGGCATTGTTTTGCCTGCTGATGGCACGCCATAATGGCGGTAAATTTTTGCTTCGCATAGAAGATACCGACCAGAAGCGTAATACGCCGACCGCGACCCAGCAGGTAATGGACGATCTTCGCTGGCTGGGCATAATCTGGGATGAGGGCCCGGATTGCGGCGGACCAAATGGCCCATATAAACAGTCAGACCGGCTGGAGATATATAACAGATATATTCAGCAGCTCATTGACACAGGTAAAGCATACTATTGTTTTGATACAGCTGAGGAATTGCAGGAGATGCGTGAAGAGGCCCAGGCTCAGAAGCGTCAGTTCCTTTATCGTCGGCCGGACACCCTGCCGACCGCCCAGGAGGCGGCTCAGGCTCGGGCCGAAGGTCGTGATGTTGTTGTCCGCATGATAATGCCTGATAGTGATATAGTGGTAAAAGACCTGGTCCGGGGCGAGGTAGTATTTCCTGCCGGGACATTCAGTGATTTTGTTATCCAGAAATCAGATGGTTTCCCGACTTATCACCTGGCTTGTGTGGTAGATGATGAACTGATGCAGGTAACTCATATAGTTCGCGGTCAGGAGCATTTGATGAATACCCCCAGTCATCAGGTATTGCAGGATGCACTTGGTTTCCGTCGTCCGACCTATGCTCACATGTCCGTAACCGTCAGTGAGGGCGGGGGTAAGCTCAGTAAGCGTGAGAGAAGTAAGACTCTGGCCAAAGCGATAATTGAAAACCCGTCACTGGACAGGGCCTCGCTGTCCGCCGCTGGTGATCTGACCCTTGAACAGTTGGAAGATTATCTGGCTGGTAATAGTACGCCTGATTCTCCGCAGATAACAGCTATGGCCGAGCATATAGGTCTGCATCTGCCGGAAATAAATGTAGTTGACTTTAAGGCAGCTGGTTATCTGCCAGAGGCTCTGGTAAACTTTATCGCTCTGCTTGGCTGGTCAAGCCCGACCGGTCAGGAGATAATGACTATCGATGAACTGATAAAGAACTTCGATTCTTCCCGTTTTAATAAGACCAACAGTCTTTTTGACCGCAAAAAGCTGGCTTCATTTAATACTGAGCACATGAAAATGGTCAGTAAAGATAAGTTGCTGGGCTATTTTAAGGAATATCTGTCTCTGCGTGATTCGGCCATGGCGAAATTTGATGATAATATGCTCGCCGAGATATTGCGGGTGAGTGAAGGAGCCCGCACACTGGAAGATGTCGAGAGCAAGTGTGCCTTTCTGCTAATTTCCGCTGACAATATGGCATTTGACCCCAAGGCAGTCCAGAAAGTATTGCTCAAGGACTCTGCCGATGTGATTCTGGAGGAGGTCAAAGCTCGCTTTATTGCTCTGGCTGACTGGAATAAAACCGATCTGCATAAGGTAATTGAAGATATATGTACTGAAAAGCAGTTGGGAATGGGCAAAGTTGCTCAGCCGATCCGTGTTGCCATAACCGGCACAACCGTAAGCCCGGCGATAGATGAATCGCTGGTACTGCTGGGCCGGGCCGAAGCCATAAAGAGGATCGAAAAGACTATAGAGTATATTCGCAGTGTCAAATGAAGGCCTGCTGTTATGCACATAACTGAACACATTTAGCAGGAAACCATAATATGACATATTTGGCGAAAGAGGACAGATATTCTCAGATGACCTATAACTATTGCGGCAGCAGTGGTTTGAGATTGTCTGCGGTATCGCTGGGTTTATGGCACGGTTTTGGAGCTGGTGATAATTATGATAATTGTCGTGATATGCTGCAGACGGCCTTTGACCTTGGTATCAATCATTTTGATCTGGCTAATAATTATGGAGTACCTGCCGGTTCGGCGGAAACAACTTTTGGCAGAATATTGAGCAGTGATCTGGCTGCTTATCGTGATGAATTGTGCATTGCTACTAAGGCCGGGCATTATATGTGGCCTGGTCCTTATGGTGATGGCGGCAGTAAGAAATATCTGCTGAGTTCGCTGGATCAGAGTCTAAAGAGAATGCAGCTTGATTATGTTGATATATTTTATCATCACAGGCCAGACCCCAATACTCCGATGGAAGAAACCGCCGATGCCCTGGAGTATATAGTTGCCAGTGGTCGGGCCTTGTATGTTGGTATTTCCAAATATTATAGTGATGATGCCCGTATGATGTATAACCTTTTAAATGAACGGGGCATACATTGCCTGGTGGAGCAGGTGAGACATTCGATGCTGGTTCATCCATTCAAAGATGATGGCTTGTTCCAGACCTTAAAAGAGCTGGGTATGGGTTCGATAGTGTTTTCACCTCTGGCAGGAGGTTTGCTTACCGACCGCTATCTCAATGGCATACCCTCAGATTCCCGGGCGCAAAACAGTGAGTTCCTGAAAAAAGATGAGATTACTCCCGAGCTGGTCAGTAAGGTTAGAAAGCTCAACGATATTGCTCAGCGTCGCGGCCAGAGCATGGCGCAAATGGCAATGGCCTGGGCTGCTAATGAGCCCTCCGTTGCTTCGCTGCTGATCGGAGCCAGCCGGCCAGAGCAGATAGTTGATAATGTCAGAGCTTTGTTAAAGCCGGAGTTCTCAGATGATGAACTCAAAGAGATCGAGACTGTACTGGCCGAGTGAGAGTAGATGAAGAATAACCCGCTGCCAAATCTTGATGAAAACCCGGAGCTGCGTGAACAACTGCTCAAAGAGTGTCGTTTGAGCCCCGGGGAGATATGGTCTGACCCCGATGGCCGCCATAGGGTAGGTTGTGTCGATGCTGCCGATAGTGAGCAGATAGCCCTTCTGCTCGATGGTGCCTGTATTGATATTGCTGTGCATGATCCACCGTATAATCTGGTCATATTCCAGGAGCGTTCGGTTGAGGAATATATAGCCTGGTCGCGCAAGTGGATAGCCAATACGGTTGATAATCTGGCTGATAATGCCGCTGTTTATATCTGGCTGGGAGCCGATCAGAATAAGGGCTTTCAGCCTTTACCGGAATTTATGATAATGATGCGTGATTTTCGCGAGCTGATCAGCCGGTCATTTATAACTATGCGGAATCAGCGCGGCTACGGCACGCAGCATAACTGGATGGCGATCCGTCAGGAATGTCTGTATTATATTAAGGGCCAGCCTGAATTTAAGGTGCAATATACAGATATACCTAAAGTGCTCAAGGGTTATTATAAGGTAGTTGGCGGCGAACTGACCGAGAACTCGCAGCGGGGCAGATCAGAAAATATCAGGCCGGGTAATGTCTGGCATGATATACAGCAGGTATTTTATCGCATGGAGGAAAATGTCTCTGGCTGTTATGCGCAAAAGCCGCTCAAGGCTATTGAACGCTGCCTGCTTGCCAGTAGTGAGGAAGATGGGGTGGTAGCTGATTTCTTTGCCCATGCTGGCACAACTCTTATTGCCGCGGAACGGAACCGACGCTGCTGCTTTACCTGCGATACAGACCCTCTGTTCTGTGAAATAACCATAAGAAGGCTGGAGCACCTGCGAAAAACCGGCAAGACCGGCTGGCAGAACGACAATGCCTTTGGTATTACTTGCTGATACAAAGGCAAAGGATAGCGTAACAGTTCACGCGGTTACAGAACGGTAATCCGTCAAATCAACTGATGTGGTAAATGTGATTTTTAAAATTTTGTTTTGGTCTGGCAGGCATAAAGCATTAAATGCCGGGATACGGATTATTGCAAAAGAGCTAAGGCAGAACTAATGCTTTTGCTCGCGGCTTGCGTTTGGCGTTATTGGCAGAAATTAAAGCAGATGCGAAACATGGATAGAAATGGTAATCACCAGTTTAGATATACTGGTCGATAAGATTTCCCAGAGAATTTGACAGAGCCTGTTTGAGCTGATCGATATAAGACTGAACATCTTCTTCCGAGGCCTCTCCAGACTGCAACTGGCTGATAAGTGACATGAGAGTGCTTCCTTCGCTGGTAGTGCCGGATAGCAGGCCCTGGGCATCGGCAGTTGCCGAAATGCTCAGTCCTTCACCCTGAGAGGGGGGCGGGCCTTGTTTGTCAGGCGGTGTCATCGTGCTGAAATCCAGCCCGGCCTGAGTCATTATCTCCATAGTTTCACGACTGCGTTGAATACCAGCTTCATCCATCTGGTCGTGAATTTCCTGGAGCTGTTCATCGGTGAGATTTTCCAGGTCGTATTGGGCCAAGATCTCTTCCAGAGTGCTTTTCTGATCATCAGTTAACGGTGTGCTTTCCGGCGGCTGCATGTTGGGCATACCGCTCATAGACGAGATACCTTGTATCTGCATAATGGTCTTCCTTTCCAGAATGTGTCTGAAAAAATAATACAAAAAGCCTGCCGTGCCCAACGCTGAGCACGGTCAGAAACATCCATGTTCCGCATCTGTATTATGCCTGCCCGGGGTTGCAAAACTGACAGAGCAGAGTATGTCGCTCTGGTCTGCCTGAAAACAACTCCCGCACAATATCAATAGTCGGAATCGCAAATATCCATATTATGTCCAACTATGCGCTGCTCTTCAGAACTTCTGGTCTTAAAGTCCGTCCATCAGAAATTCATCGGACCGCCCGGTCCAGGGCCATCATTATCCGGTCCGAAGTCATTATGACCGCCGGGCCGGTCCGGTCCTTTGGGTCCTTTAGGTCCGCCCGGCTGGCCAAAGGGATTACCCATAAAGCCCGGTCCGTGCCTGTCCATTTCGTCCATGATCTTTTTTAATTCCGCGATCTGCTCACTGGTAAGATGCTTTACTATCGCCTGCATGTTTTCCAGTTGCCTTAGTTCAAATTCAGTATTGAGCCGTCCCAGCTCTGAGGCTGTTTGATCTATCTGGTTATTGTCCGGAGATTCTGCAAAGGCAAAGCTCACCATCTCTTTGCGCAGTTGGTCTGTCCGCTCAAATAAGCGGTGCAACTGTATCATGTGGTCATGTCTGAGTTCTGCAATGGCTGTTCTCTGCTCTGAGCTGAGCCTCAGTCTCTCGTCCATATTACTGTGCATTTCCCATTTTGGTCCCCGGGGGAACATATTGAACATGAAAACCACTACGGCAATATTGGTGCAGCAAAGTAACAGTACCAGTAAGGTTACGATCTTGTTTTTGGTTATATAGTCCATAATACTTATTCTCAATACTATTGGTCGGGGCTTTTGACAGTTGCCAGTCAGTTTATCGGCCAGAACACACCCAGCCTGCTTTGCTCAAAGGTTACCAGCAGGGCGGTAGAATTATCAGCAGAGTGCTGATCATCTGCTTTGATACTTGTCAGTGCCTTACCAACGGCGAAAATATTAAGTACCGTTACCAGCAGTACAGCTGCCAGGGTGCAGAATTTATATCTCATTACTCTCCGGGCCTGACTGGTAGTTGCGGCTATTCTGCAATTAACTTTCCCGGCGAAATCTGTCGGGGCTTTAAGTCTGATAGTACTATCCATTAATCCGATGGTTCGGGCTACTTCTTCTTGTATATTATGTTTGTCCATTTTATGCGCTCTGATCTTAATTGTGTAAGGCAGTTAACCAAACTCCTTAAAATAATTTCTCATAATAATGCCTGAGGTTTCTTTCCAGGCCTGCCCGTCCCCGGTGGAGCAGGGCTTCTATCGCCGGAACACTTGTCCTGAGTATTTCGGCAGCTTCTTTATTACTCAACATTTCTATTTTGCATAGTACCAGTGCCGTTCGCTGCTTATCCGGCAGTTTGCCCAGAGCCTGATACAGAATCTCTCTTCTTTCGTTCAGAGCAATAGGCTCTGCCGGGTCGGTTTCAGAGACAGTACCGCCGCGGGTCAGAAACAGGCTGCTGAGGTCAACCAGCCTTTTCTTCCTTTTTTGTCTTCTCAGGGCATCGATCGATTTATTAACAGCTATTCTGGTTATCCAGGTTGAGAGCCTGGCTTCCTGGCGAAACTGGCCGATCGATCTGAAAACTTCAACAAAAACTTCCTGAGCGACATCTTCGGCATCTTCTCTGCTATTGAGAAAACCATAGCAGATGTTTATTACCATGTCGGTGAACTCATTTAGTAGCTGCTCAAATTCTTCCTGAGAACCATTTTTTAGTTCATCTATCTGCACTTATTGCTTTTTCCGCTTGTACTCTTTCAGTCCTCTTCATCATTATAGACGACAAGGCAATCTGAACCTTGCATATTATTTCTTTATTTTTGGAAAAATGAAAAGCAGAATGCCTATCAATGTTGACCTGTGGCTTAGTCTGTGCCTAAGTGTCTTTTAGGTAATGTGTTATGGTTGAGTGGGGCGAGATAGTTCTCCGGCTGTTCCTGGTTTTATCGCTCATTTGCTTGATTACCGCTCCGATCTGTGCTAAAGTGTTGTCCGGCATGACAGACTAATCGAAGTAACTGGTAAAAATAAGGATATATCCATGAATAAGGTATTACTGGTAGCGTTTCAGGGTGAGCCGATGTGTTTTGCTCATGTATTGCTCAATGCTCTGGATATGCACGAAAAGGGATTTAAGGTAAAGATCATGATCGAGGGGGCGGCCACATCTCTGATCGGCAGTCTCAATGACCCGGCGACCCCTTTTTCTGATCTGTATATTAAAGTCAGGGATATGGGCCTGATCGATTGTGTCTGTAAGGCCTGTGCGGCAAAAATGCAAAATCTGGAACAGGCCCAGGCCCAGGGGCTGGTTATCTCAGGCGATATGCACGGACACCCATCCCTGGCAAAATTCATGGAAATGGGCTATCAGATCATTACTTTCTAGTAGGCAGTTAGGGGGGGGAATCCAGTTGTATCTGATTTGATTGTGGTTATAATGTTTTTGAGCCAGAGTCACAAGTCAGTAAATGTAACAGCAGGTTTTTACCTGATAATCTGTCTGCTTACGATCTTTTTGTCCTGTAAGCGTGAACGCTCAGGATTATTTGCGTTTTTGAGCCTGAATATTCAGTTTTGGATCAAATGGAGTTGGACCATGCAAAGATATATAATGTTTTTGATACTGCTGATGACCTTTGTCAGCGGCTGCGGTAATACTATTCGTGAGGATCTGACCGGTAATTTCCAGCGGGTGGTATTAACTGCGTCCGCCGGTCAGTGTAAGCCGGTAATGGAAAATGTATTGCGATCTTTTTATACTCAGGTCGGTCAGGGTAAGGCTGATTTTATCTTAGTGGGCGGCCCGCAGCGATATACAGATCCGGTTTCGGGCAGAATAGGCCGTGAAACCTGTACGGTAGCGTATTTAGAACAGGGCGACCAGCAGGAAGTGTTTGTTCAGGTGAAAAAGGAGATCCCTGATTTCAAGATGATGGGAATGCATGCTCAGGCCGGTTATAATAATGATGGCCATATGCCGGCGACGCCCATGGAGTCTGGTATGAATTTATCGCCATCACGACAGGTTGTCTGGCGTAATGTCGGCCGTGATTTTACTAAAGAGCATCTGATCCTTGACCAGATCAAGCGATTATGCGGCTCCGCGGAAATGAATAATCAGAATTAGGTGGTGTGACTTATGAACTACAAATATCTGGCAGGTGCGATTTCGGTCAGTCTGCTGCTTAGCCCGTTGGTTTTGCCAGCTCAGGTTTTATCGCCGGATAAGACCGCAGACAGTACGGCAGCTGAACTTCAGTCTGATGATCTGGTTGATAATTTCTGGATCATTCCATATCATCCTCAGTTATCGCCTGAATTATTCAAGCTGATCGGATATCCGTATTATCCCGGCGGTGAGTCTTTTGTGCGTTCCAGTGCCTCAAAAACCGCCGGTATCTATTTCAGCACTGACCACAGGGATAATCAGCATAAAAAATATAACAGCGACCTGATCAAAGCGTTAAACTCACTTGTTGCAGAGCTGATAGCGGAGGAACTGGCCGGCTCCGGAGCGGAACTGACCGCCGGATTTGATAATCTTACAGAGACACCCGCGGCAGATGCAAATGATATAAAAGTTGAGGCCGGTGTTAATAGTAATACCGTTTCTGAGCTTGAATCGGTAGTGGAAAACTCTGGCAAAACCCTGGATCTGCCGGTTAATGTTGATGATACGATCTGTATATCGCGGGGTCATATCGAGCGGTGCAGCGAGCTGATCTGCCGCTGGCGCCAGCTCAATGAATCTCCGGTGTTTGTTTTGGAGATAATCAGATCTGTCAAGATAACCGAGACTACCAGCGGTATATATCAAATGGCCCCTGATATTGCCGTTCTTATTAAAAGAAACCTAGGCAGCATGGCTAAGTTAAATAAAAACTTTGATTTTACCGTAAGAATAGCATTTGAGGCGGTATTGGCAGATGATAATCCCAAGCCTTGGATATCTCGGCTGGAAAAGCAGCTGGCAGATCTGGGCAACCGGGCTTTGGCATTAAAAGACTTAAATGATAAAGCCAGTCATGCCTTGGGTTTAGGTGATATTGACCGTTCAGGAGATGTATTGAATTATACCAATATTTCTTTTGAGGCGATAGAAAAGCCCGATAGTCGCATGATGAAGTAGCTGATCGCGGATAATTTATTTGATATTTTATTATCAAAATCTGATTTGGTATTTTACATTTGTGGGTGGTTCGTGCTATCATCTAAATGATGGCAGCAGAGGACTGTCTAAAGATTTGATAAATAATTGACAATTAAAGAGGAAGTAGAATGTCAGACATTCCAGTAATTAATGAAGCGGAGATCTTTGAATCGATCGAGCGGGGGCGCAAGGCTGATTCAGTAAAAGTAAGAGAAGTATTGGCCAAGGCCAGAGAGTTAAAAGGCCTTAATGATGAAGATGTGTCGGTTTTAATGGGAATAAGCGACCCGGATCTTCTGAGCGAGCTTTTTGCCGCGGCCCGTAAGGCTAAAGATGATATATATGGTAATCGACTGGTATTTTTTGCTCCTTTATACATATCTAATCTGTGTGCTAATGAGTGTTTATATTGTGCGTTCCGAGCCAGGAACACTGAATTGAAACGCCGGGCTCTCGAACAGTCTGAAATAGCCGATGAAGTTAAGATACTGATCAATCAGGGTCATAAGCGGGTTTTGCTGGTTGCAGGTGAATCTTATCCTCGTCAGGGCTTTTCTTATGTGCTCGATTCGATAAGGACAGTCTATGAGACTCAGACCGAAAAGGGAAATATAAGACGCGTAAATGTAAATGTAGCCCCTCTGTCGCTGGATGAGTTCCGCCAGTTGAAAGAGACAAATATAGGCACATATCAGATCTTCCAGGAAACCTATCACCGTCAGACTTATGCCAATGTGCATGTTGCGGGCAAGAAGGCCGATTATGACTGGCGGGTAAGTGCACTGGACCGGGCAATGCAGGCGGGTATTGATGATGTTGGCATTGGAGTGCTTTACGGACTGTTCGACTGGCGTTTTGAGACTCTGGCAACAATGGCCCATATTCGTCATCTGGAGAATAAATTTGGAGTTGGCCCTCATACTATCAGCGTGCCGAGAATGGAGCCGGCTACCGGTTCAGATATGGCTATGCATCCGCCGATGCCGGTAAGTGATATTGATTTCCGCAAGCTGGTGGCAATATTGCGATTAGCTGTACCTTACACTGGAATAATAATGAGTACCCGTGAGACAGCCAATATGCGTCGTGAGACCTTTGCTCTGGGTGTATCTCAGATATCTGCAGGTAGCCGGACTAATCCCGGCGGTTATGCCGAAGATGAGAAGATGGATGCCTCTCAATTTTCGCTGGGCGATCACAGGCCGTTGGATGAAGTTATAAAAGATGTAGCCTCAATGGGCTATGTTCCCTCGTTCTGCACCGGCTGTTATCGTCTGGGGCGGACGGGCCAGGACTTTATGGACATGGCCAAGCCAGGTGAAATTAAGATGCATTGCCAGCCCAACGCACTTTCTACTTTCCAGGAGTATCTCAATGATTTTGCCAGTCCTGAAACAAAGGCTATCGGTGAAAAGTTGATCAATGATACTATATCTGCGATGCAGGGTTCACAGATGCAGCGTTGTAAGTCTATGGTAGATAAGGTCAGAGACGGCCAGAGAGATGTTTATTGTTAAGCAGCTCAAGAGTTACTATAGTTATATTAATGTAATATTGTAAAGCGGGTTCAGAGACGATTTCTGAGCCCGTTTTTTCTTTGCCTGATCACCTGTGAATGTCGATACGATTTTAATTTGTCGCAGAGAGTTGTGTAATGGCATATTGGTGCTTGTTGCGTTTCGATGTAACTGTTTATACTGTAGCGTGATATGGTAATGGCCTGGTTGTTTGGGGTTAAATAGAGGTTGAGTTTTGGCTGGTTGAGATGCTGTATGAGCCGCTTGGTAGTTGTGTCTGAAGTTCAAATCTGAATCTGGTTATTTTGTTTGCGGAAAATGGTTTTAAGTGATTTTTTTTTAATCATTTTAACTGTTTTTTTGCTTTGTTGTGATTGTTTGCCATAGACTGGCCAGTAGGGCAGTGATATAATTCAAAATAGGTAGTTGAATATCTGAGATGGCTTTTTGCCAGCGATCGATTACTGTTAGTTTTTCTTAAAAAGTTCTGAATAGTTTGTTGGTAGTAACGGTAGGTATTTGTTTTATTTTGGGATATCGCGACTGTCCCGGATGAGAGGTATTTATTCGTATATTGCATGTGTCTGGCAGATCAAGTATTGAACGAAGTGTGAGTATCTGATTGCATATCAAGTTTGTTATTTGATCGGGTGACAGTGCAGAACAAGGAGAGAAAGGTTATTGAGGGTGTTAAGGTGCGCTAATTGGTGAAGTGGTTTTGTCAGGCGTTCATGCCTGTGAACCAGAAAGATGGTTAACATTAGTCTGATCATATTATTAGTCACGATCGTGTAGAAAAAAGGGGTCGTGAATGAACATCAAATCTGTTTTGGAGGTCTTGATTATGAAAAGAACGAGTTATGTGTTTGTCTTACTTTTGACACTTGTCGTGTCAGTTCAAAGTTTTGCCAGTACGGTTCTCTGGTATGATTTTGAGGATCTGGTCAGTCGTGCCGGTCTGCAATCTAATCCGGGAACGGCAGCAGCGGTAGTATCTGCTGATCTGTCAGGAAATGGTTATGGTATGTATGGCTGGGCCAGTGCCAGCCAGAATAATAGTCCTTTTGTGTCAGATGTGGGCGAGACTGCATACGGAGATGGTGTGGCAATAGAGTTTACCGGCGGCCAGGATGGCTATTGTTATGATGCGGGACTGGTGAACTGGTCGCCAGAAGCCTGGACTATGGAGTTTTCATTTAAATGCACGACAGTTACTGCTAATAAGACAATGATCGGCAAGGATGGTTCTGCCGGTCTTGCAGTAACTCAGAAATCTGCCTTATATGTTCAGACATCCACTCAAGATGTCAATTATAATGTCAGAATCCAGTTTGTCTCAACCAGTATGGAGGAATACAATCTGGTAACTTCACTTACTCCGGTAGCTGGTCAGTGGTATAACATGGTTATCAGGTGTGATGGCCAGTATCTGGATATCTTTGCTGACAGTCTGGATGGTTCTGGTTTTGTAAATGTTGGCAACTGGGACCTTGATGCACTTGGCAACGGCGATGTTGATCATAGTCTAAAAGTTACAGGTACCTGGACTTTCGGCCGCGGTTACTACGGCGGTAATGCTGACTTCTTTAATGGTTCACTGGATGATATTCGTTTCAGTGATGTTGCCCTTGATGAAGCTGAGTTCCTGCAGAATGCAGGGCGTGTAGTGGGTAATCCGGCACCTGCTAATAATGATGTAAATGTATTTATTACTGAACAGTTGAGCTGGTCTGTATTTACCGATGAGACGGTTACCGGCTATAATGTTTATTTCTCTTCAGATCCTAATGTTTACGCTGCCGAGCCCAATAGTTTTGTTGGTGCAACACCTTATTATACAACTGCGACCACAGTAGATCCGGCAGTGGCATTTACCGCTCTGGAAAACAGTGAAACCTATGGTTGGCGAGTAGATGCCTTTATTGCTGGTCAGGCTGAGCCGGTTGTTGGTCCGGTATGGACATTTACAACTGCGCCTAAGAGTGTTTTAATTCTGACTCAGCCCAAAGCCAGGATAGCAAGTCCTGATGCAACTTTCAGTGTAGAAGCATCAGAAGCAATTGACCACAGATGGTACAGAGAAATTGGCGGCGAAAATGTAGAAATCGAGGATGGTGCTACTGGTAGTGGTGCTGTTTATAGTGGTGTGTTTACTAATACACTTACTGTTACTGGTGCAACACTGGCAGAAGAAGGTTTGTATAAGTGTCATGTCACTAATGGTCTGCCCAGTGAGGCATGGTCAACAGCAGTTAATCTCTGGACTAAACGCATGGTAGCTCACTGGAAGTTTGATGACAATATGACAGATTCAATTACAGTAACCTATCCGGGTGTTGCAGCTCATGGTGGTTCTGTAGGCATTCATACTACAGCACCTGCCAATGTAGGTAATAATGCATTTACCTATACAACAGGTATAGATGGAAATGCTATTCAGTTTACTAATGATGCAGATCATGTAGCAATAGAAGATTCGAATTACTTTAATTTCTATCAGCAGGGTTTCACTGTGAGTTTGTGGTATAAACTTGAAGGAACCAATCCGGGCTGGAGGCTCCCAATGTGTAAGCTGGATGCAGGTGCTGCCGGCTGGCTCTTTGGTGTTGATCATTCCGCTCGTAATGAAGGTGTATTCATTGTTGAAACTGATGGCTGGCTGTATGGTAATGCTGATGTGAATACAGGTGATGGGCAATGGCATATGATGACCGTTACTTATGACCCGGCAGCAACAGCAATGAAGTTCTATACTGATGGTGATTATAGTAATACCATGACAGTGGATCTGGCCAAGTTTGGGTTGCCGACGGCACCAGTTACAATTGGCGGGCGTAATACTGAAAACAGCATTAGCGGTGCAATAGATGATGTGCGTATGTACACAATACCATTGAGCGATGCTGAAGTAGCCCAACTGTATATTGAAATGGTTCCAGATGCCTATATCTGTATAGAATCTGATCCGGCATTAACCTATGACTATAATAAAGATTGTCGGGTAAACATTGCAGACCTGGCCTTATTTGTAAGTCAGTGGCTTGATTGTCAGCGGATACCGCAGGATACATGCAGTCAGTGATAATAGTGTTTATGAGTTGAAATAATACAGATCTGTCCCGGGTCATAACAGATTATCCGGTGAATGATCTATATCAAAAATAAAATTATAATGGAGAAAAACATGAAATCAATATTTTCTAAAGCAATAGGGCTATTAACCTGCAGCTGCCTGCTGAGTTCGTTTACGGCAGTTGCCTCTGGAGCAACAGTGGGCTACTGGGACTTTGAACAGGGCGTTCCCGGTGCGACTATGGTAGCGGGTACTACCACACCGGCAGTTCCGGGCCTGGCCAATGGCTATGGCTTGTATGCCGATGCTATAAATCTGCCGAGTTTTTCTGCGGCTGGAAATGGTGCTCTTGGTTATGGTATCAGTGCTCAATTTACCCCTAATCAGTGTCTCTACACCAACAGTCCGGCTCTTGATAACTTTTCAACTGATACCTGGACAGTTGAATTTTCCTTTAACCTTTCCAGTGTCAGCGGTTGGCGTACTATTATAGGCAGAGATTATTCATCTTCTACCCAGTCTGCAATGTATATTCAGAAAGCTGATGCTTCTGGCAAATTGCGTCTCACCTATCGCACCGTTGGTCAGGAATTGGTTAATTGTGATTCGACTCTGACTCCTGTTGCCAATACATGGTACAGAGTTGCAATTGTGCAAAATGTAAATGTTATCACATTCTATATTGATAAGCTCGATGGTAATGGTTATGTCCTCGATTCAGCCTTTGATATGGATGTTCTTGGTACATCCGGAGCAGACCATTCCTGTCTGGCAGGCAAGTGGTCATTTGGCCGCGGCATGTATAATAGTAGTAATGGCGACTGGATCACTGGTATGCTGGGTGAAGTGCGTATAAGTGATACGGCACTGACAGAGGCAGAGCTTCTGAATAATTCGTCAGAGTTTGCTTTCCCCAGTCCTTCCTATAGGGAAACAACCGTAGATGTAAATGCTGATCTGAGCTGGTCAACAGCCAATCCGGCAGCTACAGCCTATTCATACAATGTTTATTTCACTGATGATCCTAATACTATTGACCCGAACAATACTACAGCAACCCCGGTTTCAGTTCAGACCAAGTCTTATGATTTGCCGGTTCTGGGTTATTCCAAGGGTTATGGCTGGCGTGTTGATGTTGTTAAGACAGTCGGTGCTACCCCGATAACCGGCCCGGTTATGCTCTTTACAACAGCCGATGCTCAGGTATCTGTAACTGGTCAGCCGGTAGGGGTTGTTGCAGCTCCAGATGCAACTTTCACAGTTACTACCATTTCTGCTACCGATTTTGCCTGGTTTAAAGATGATGCTGTTGATGCTCTGTCTGATGGTGAATTGCCAAGTGGTGCAGTAGTTTCAGGAGCAACAACCCGCAGTCTGACTATTTCAGGTGCGACACTGGCAGAAGAAGGTCAGTATCACTGTGTGGCTTCAAATGCCACTTACTCAGCCCAGAGCGAAAAAGCCTATTTGTGGACACCGCGTCTTATGGGCTATTGGAAATTTGATGCAGATCTGGCAGATTCAGTAGCTACCGTTATAGCCGGCGTGCCAACTCATGATGGCGAACTGGGTGAAAACACCCTTACCACTGGTGATGGTGTAATGGTTTATGCCTCAAGTGATGAGGCAGCCGGTTTTGCAGGTGATGCTGCTAAATTTACAGGCGACAGTGACTTTGTGGCTATTGATGGCGATTTCTTTAATTTCTATCGTGATGGAATGACCGTTAACTTCTGGATGAAGACTAATGTTGTCTCTGGCTGGCATTTACCGATAAGCAAGCTCGATGCTGGTACCGCCGGCTGGCTACTTGGCAGTGATACTGCAGGTGGTTATATTGAAAGTGCTATCATTGAGACTGCCAGCGGCAGGGCTTATGGTCCTGATGTTGATACTGCTGACCTTAACTGGCATATGTTTACTCTGACATATGATGCAGCAAGTGATTTATTGTCACTTTATGTTGATGGTGATCAGGGTGCGACATTAAGTGTAAATCTGGCAAATTATAGTCTGCCGACTTCTCCGCTCTCTGTGGGCGGTCGTGCCGGCGAGAACTCAGTTAATGCTTATATTGATGAGCTGGAGATATACAGCTATGCCCTTACTCCGACTGAGGTTGCAGTTAAGTACACTGATCTGGTGCCTGGCAGTTTTGTTTGTGTAGAAGATCCTGATAATGCCTTGTTGTATGACAATAACGGTGATTGCCGGGTTAATATAGCTGATTTTGCTATGTTTGCTCTGGAATGGCTTGATTGTCAGCGTTACCCGGCATCATCATGTCAATGGTAATAATAACTTCTCTGCGCATATAATTGTATATGCGTAAACAACTTAAAACCACTTCGTCAATAATGGTGTTTATTGTTGACAGAAGTGGTTTTTTTGTTGGATAGTATTAAGGTTTAATCTGGAATTAACACTAAAAAAGCAAAAATAAATTCTGTTGTATCTGGTCAAATGTTATAATCAGGTTATGTGTAGCTTTTGAGTTTCTAGTCAGAATATTCACAGGAGGACAAGATGTCGTTTAGGAATTATCGTTTATTTTTGAGTAAGTTCATATTGGTGGCTTTGGCGCTGTTAAGTCCGGCTGTGTCGGCGGCTACAGTATTGTATTGGGATTTTGAAGATGGCACTCCTGGTACTGAGGCCTATGGTACTCATTTCGGCCGGATAGGTTCTCTGGACCTCTCTGTTAACGGGTATCATTTTTATGCGTGGAATGCTGATAATGGTCCTTCATTTTCAGCCTTGGGCAATTCTCCTGATGGTCAGGGTATGTCAGTGGTATTTGATGGTACAGAAGATGGTTATCAGCCGGCAGCGGATTTTATTGCCTGGTCGCCAGAAGTATGGACAATTGAGATATCATTCAAACTTGATGTGGCAGGCAGCTTTAAGACCCTTATAGGCAAAGATGGTTCTGCCGGGCTCAGTGATAGCAGGCTGGCTGCTTTTTATCTTCAGGCAGATGGGGCTGGCAGAATAAAGTTGCAATATGCAACCGTTTCTGGAGAATTACTGGAATTACAAACCGACTATATCCCTCAGGCGGGGCAATGGTATAATCTGGCAGTTCGCTGTAATGGCGATATGGTCGATATTAACATAGATGCGATGGACGGCAATGGTTTTGTCGAGATCGGCAGTTTTGATATTGATGCCCTTGGTTCAGGTGATGTGGATCACAGCTTTGTCGCAACTGGTGTCTGGACTTTTGGCCGGGGCTGGTATAATAATGGTAATACAGACTATATTGTCGGAGCTATTGATGATGTCCGTTTCAGTGACAGCTACCTGGCCCTGAATGACCTGCTCTGGTATGTTCCGGTGCAGATCAGTGAAACACAGGGGCGAACTGTTCTTTATACTACTGATCTTGCCCATACTGATGACTACTATATAAGTTTGCTTCAACAGCCGATGGCTGATGTGGCCGTTATCGTATTAGTGCCGGAAGGTATAGATGCGGGCAACGGCAGCGGTGAGCCGGTGATGGTCAATTTTACGCCGGCTAATTGGAGTATTTCTCAAAAAATAACTCTGGGTATAGATGATCCGGCCTATGATTTTGCTGCTTATGCTTTGGTCAGTCATAATGTGACAAGTGCAGATCCATCTTATACAGATAAGCGGGTTGGCTCAGTTAAGGCATATATTTTTGATGATTCCTGTGGTGTCTGGGGTTATCTGGGCAGTGATTATAATTTTGATTGTACGATAGATCTGGCTGATTTTTCTGTACTGGCAGCTCTCTGGATGGCGGCGGATAAGCCTTTTGCTCTCGATGAGATGGCTGGTGACTGGCTCGATAATACTATGAGTTTTGAGCAGGATAATTACGCTCGTTCGATACAGGTTGCCGATGATCCGTTTTATATCAATACTGCCAATGTGGTAAATACTGTTCATCCCTTTGTATATGGCCAGTTCTATGAGCATATATATCATTCTGCCAATGGCGGTCTGTGGGGCGAGCTTATCTGGAATCGCAGCTTTGAGATGAATAACGGTACAGGTGGGGGAGTATGGACCATAGAAAATGCTAATGAGCTGGTCCAGTCTTCTAATTCAACTAATGTAATTCTGAATTTCGGCGATAAGAGCTGGTCGCAATATGAGTTAACCTTAGAGGCCCGCAAGGACAGCGGTTCAGAAGGATTCCTTATTGAATTTCTTTCTGATGATAACAATTATTACTGGCTCAATCTGGGCGGCTGGAATAACACGCAGCACGCCATCGAAAAGGCGATCAATGGCAGCCGAAGCAATGTTTCTACCGCGTCTGGTTCTATGAATACCGGTCAGTGGTACACTATTCGTATTCGTTGTGAAAATAATAATATCTCAGTCTGGATAGATGATGAGCAGTTATTTGACTATACAGACAGCAGTGTACATACTGCCGGTTATGTTGGTGTTGGAACCTGGTCAACGCAGAGTCGTTATCGCAATATCACGGTAACTGCTCTGTCGGATTCTTCTGAGCTTTTTGCTGGTGTTCCTGCTTTGCCGTATTCTCAGAGCGTGGTTGATTTCTGGCAGTCATTTGGTGATGTGTCAGTCAGTTGGAATTCAACAGAAGCTGTTAATGATGATTATAGTGTCAGTCTGGTAACCTCTACGGGTAATTCAGGTCTTATTCAGGATAATTTCAAGTTTACTGAGCAGAATTATACCGGTTCATTCTGGGCCAAAGGTGCTGTTGCCGCCGGTATTGCCGTTGAGTTTCTTGATGGTGATACGGTCATTGGTCAGGATATTGTTGGTATTGCCGCTTCTGACTGGTCGGAGTATGCTTATAGTATTGTTCCTTCAGCAGCGACCGATTCGGGTTCACTGCGGATCAGATTGCTTGGCCCTGGTTCTCTTATGCTTGACCAGATAAGCCTTATGGGGCAGGACGCTCTTGCAACTGGTGGTTATCGTCCTGATCTGCTTGAAGCAGTTAAAGATTTACGGGCTCCGATCATTCGCTGGCCGGGCGGCTGCTATGTTTCTGCTTATTTCTGGAAAGATGGTATAGGCGCCCAGGTTGATCGTCATAAATACCCGATCTATCTCTGGGAAGATCAGGATACAAACTCTTATGGAACAGATGAATTTCTGCGTATGTGTGAGATGTATGATATTGAACCTTTGCTGGTTGTCAATATTGGCATACTTAATATGACCTGTGGTGTTTCTATACCCTATAAACTTGCTCCTGAGCAATATATGCAGGATGCTCTGGATTGGATGGAATATTGTAATGGTGATATTACAACCACCTGGGGAGCGATTCGTGCTGCTAACGGCCACCCGGAGCCATATAATGTTGAATATTGGGAAATTGACAATGAGACCTGGCAGGCAGGAGCTACGGCTTATGCTGACCTGGCGGTTGATTATGCTGTTGCTTTGCGGGCCAAGGCTCAGGAATTGAATTTCCCGATCAAACTTATTGCCTGCGGTGGCGGCGATATGAATATTTCCGGCTGGAATACCACAGTTGTAAATACCTGTGCCGCTTATGTTGACTATATCAGCGTACACCGCTATGAAAGCCCCGGTGCCTTTAAGTCCGGCCCGCTGGCCTATGAGAATTTTCTGGTTGGTATGTCAAACCTCATCGCCGGTTCGGCTAATCCTGACCTGCAGATATATATGTCGGAATGGAATGCCCAGTCGATTGACTGGCGTACCGGCCTGCATTGCGGTGCTCTGCTCAATGTTTTTGAGCGGCAGGGGAGTTATTTCACACTCGGTGGTCCGGCTTTATTCCTCCGTCATGTTTCTGCTGGTGACTGGAATAATGCTTTCATAAACTTTGACCATACCGGCTATTTTGTAGCCCCGAACTATATTATTATGAAGCTCTGGTGGGATCATTTTGCCCCTAATCGTCTGGAAATGACTGGCGGCGATGACGACATAAACGGCGTTGCTACCCTGTCGGAAGATGGCCAGACCCTCTATATTAAGATGGTTAATGCTGACCCGGAGGCAAAATCGCTGGCCTTTACCGTTGACAGCGGCTTTGTGCCGGGCAAGTGTTTTATGGAGTATGTGGCTTCGGATGATATTTATGCAGCGAACAGTCTGGCTGATAAGAACCGTATTCAGGTTCAGGCCAAAGTGCTCGGTGCGGATGGACAGACGATCCGCTTTATAGCCCCGGCTTATTCTGCCGGTGTCATTACCGTAAAACGCGCAGAATAGGGCCAAATGATCATCAGAATGAATTGAGCGTTAATGCCGGAGTCAGAAATAACTGGCCCCGGCATTAACTATTTTAAACCTTTAAATCATCGGGTATGAAATCAGGGTTCTGATACTATGTTTTTCAGATATTCCCTGCTGGTTTTATCATAAAAAAATCGTGCATTAAATAGCTGCTGGGTATATACTTATTGGCTGGCAAGGCCAGTTTTCTGTAAAGTGTTATTATAAACTGGATTACAGGCAGGTGATTATGAAATTAGCTCAGATAATGCCCTTTTTGGATAAGACAGCCCCGCTCTCGCTGGCGGAAAGCTGGGATAATGTCGGCTTACTCGCCGGCGACCCGGCTATGCAGATAAAAAAGGTGATACTTACTATTGACCTTACCGCGGCGGTTCTCGCTGAGGCTCGGGACCGGCAGGCGGAGCTTATTCTGGCCTATCATCCCCCGCTTTTCGAGGCGGTTAAGCAGATCGTGCCGGGTATGAAGGCTTCGCCTTTGCTCTATGAGGTTATTCGCTCGGGTAAAGCCATATACTCTCTGCATACCGCTCTGGATATGGCGCAGGGGGGAGTCAATGATATGCTGGCGGAGATCATAGGCATAAAAGACCCGCAGCCGCTGGCTCTGGCTCAGCCCCGGCCGGCAGACAGATATAAGATCGTGGTTTTTGTTCCCGTTGATGAAACTGACAAAGTCGCTCAGGCAATGTTCGCCGCGGGGGCAGGTACCGTAGGTGAAAACGAAAAATACACCCAGTGCAGTTTCCGCACTGAAGGGACAGGCTCTTTCAAATGCGGCCCGGAGAGCTGTCCGGCTATTGGCAAGCCCGGCAGTGTGGAACTGGTCCGGGAAAACCGGCTCGAGACCATTGTGCCTCAGGCCCGGCTAAGTGAAGTGGTAAAGGCTATGCTCTCGGCTCACAGCTATGAAGAGGCGGCCTATGAGATATATCCGCTGATAAATACTCCAGCGCACGGGCTGGGCCGCTGGGGTCATCTGGCCAGGCCAGTTGCGAAAAAGACCCTGATCGCCGCAGTTAAAAAGAGCCTGCATGTAAAGTGTGTCGGCATTATCGGCCCGGAAAGCGGCCGGGCGGCCACCGTTGCCGTTGCTGCGGGTTCCTGCGGTTCGCTGCTTAATGATGTTATCGCCCGCGGCTGTGATCTCTATCTTACCGGTGAGCTTAAGCATCATGATGCCCTGAAATTGCAGGCCGCCGGGGTTACTACTATCTGCGTGGGCCATAGCAATTCCGAACGGCTGATCCTGGCCCGTATCGCCCGCCGGATCAATGAGCAGTTTGCCGGCCGGCTTGAGGCTTTTGTCAGCAAGCATGATAAAGATCCCATAAACTGGAAGTGAGAACAGATATAATAATGAGATGTATTTTATTTATGTTGTCGGCAATGCTCCTGGCCGCGGCCGGCTGCACTGCACCTGATTGGCCAGCTGCTCAGGCACGGGCTGAGGATAATTCAGTATGCGCGGTGGTTAACGGTGTTTTTCTCGATACCCGGACCCTCGAAGATATAACTGTCGCCGCTTATGGCGATAAGATACTCCAGGACATGATCATGCTGGAGCTCGCCCGGGCTTATGCCGCCAAACGGGGGATAACGCTCACCGAGGCTTTGTATCAGGCCCGGCTCGCGGAGCTGCTCGAAGAACTCGCCCCCGGTCAGGATCGCCAGATGCAGCAGCGGCTCTTTGACTTTATGCTCATTAAAAACCACATGACCGCTGAATCTTTCGCTTTGATAATTAAAAAGCAGGCCCTGCTCAAAGCCTGTATCGATCAGACCGTTACGATAACAGAGCCGATGCTCCAGGCTGAATATCAGCGGCAGTATGGTCCCCGCCGGATCATCCGGCTGATCGAAACCGATTCGCTGCGGCAGATAAATGAGCTGGAGGCAAAGCTCGCCGCCGGAGAGAGCTTTAGTTCTCTGGTCCGGGAATACTCTCTCGATGAAACTACTCTGCGTAATGATGGACTCAGTGAGCCGCTTTCTCCGGCCGATGAACATTATCCCGCTGAGATCATTAGCCGGGCTTTTGCCCTGCCTGCCGAGCAGGCTGTCAGCGAGCCTTTTATGACAGCCGGGCCAGGCGGTCAGAAGTGGTATAAGATCAGACTGGAAAAGATCATTCCCCCGGTGGCCATCAGTCCGGAGCAATGCCGGCAGGAGCTGGAAAAGAACATAGTTCGACATGAAATCGCCCGGCGGCTCTTTGATCTGCAGGAGCAGCTCCGCCACGAGGCCCGTATTGTAATTACCGATAAAAGGATCGATCCGGAGAATACACCCTTAGCACCGGCTGATTGACAGCGGGGGGGGATCAAGTAGAGATTGTATATGAGATATAAGGTATATGATATAGTAATAAGATATAAGATATAAGTTGATAAGCTCCGGGGTTCGCTGCGCTCACGGCTGTTTTTATGGCTTCGCAACGGTAAAGAAAATACAAATTGAAAATGCTTTACTGCTGCGAAGCTATAAAATAGTCATCGGCCACAAGGCCGATACCGGAGCTTATCAACTTATATCTTATATCTTATTACTCAAAAATTATATCGTATTACAAAAAATATATTTCCTCCCCGGCTTTCCCCCAGGAAAGAACCAACTATGAAATTATTCGACCGCTACAATATAGAGCATAACTTTCCCCGCGGGGTCTTTCTGCCGCCGCTGGGTGAGATACCGCCTTTGCAGATCAGTTCTGTCAAAGAGCTCAGCGCCAAGCTGCATATACCCATTGTCCCGGATAATTCGGGCCGCTATGAGATCAAAACGGCCAGCGCAGAGCAGGTTGATGCCGGGGCACTGCTCGCGTGTGGTCTGGTAAATGTCTTTAGCCCCTGCTCCGGTAAAATGGCCGGGCTTACTCAATGTTTCCTGCCCGGCCGGGGTGAGTGTCCGGCAGTTATCTTCCAGCCGGAGCAGAGAGCATTTCCCGCACTTTACGATGATGATACCCCGCAGGCCATTAATCCGGACTCTGTGAGCCCCGAGCAGATCATCGAGCAGATCAGGCAGGCTGCTATAGTCTCACTGACCGGCGAACCGCTGGCGGATATACTTACCGCTCTGCGGCAGCAGCCGGTAGCGGCGGTTCTGGCCAATGCCGCGCCGCAGGAGCCCCAGCTCAATAGTCCCGCTGCCATTCTCAGCTGCTATCCGGAAAAGGTCTATGCCGGACTGGCGATCGTCCGCCATGTGCTTCAGGCCCGGGCGGCTCTGCTGGCATATCCCTGGCATCTCGATATCGATCGCGACTTCGCCGAGATCTGGAATGTCGCTGCCGTTCCGGTCAGTGAAAAATATCCGCAATATCACCCGCAGGCATTGAGCCAGACCCTCCGGCGGCGGGGAATAATCCAGAGCCGGGAAATGAATGCCATCTTCGATATCCAGAGCCTGGCCCTGATCGAAAGGGCGGTCATGGCCCATCTGCCCGCCGCTGCCCGCATTGTCACTCTGGCCGGGGCCGCCGCTCACCGGCCGGGCCATTATCTCGTGCCCATCGGATTTGCCCTGACAGAATTACTCACTCTGGCCGGACTTGACCCCGAAGAGATAGTCGTTATCGCCGGCGGCTCGCTCACCGGTCAGGCCCTCGATCCGCAGCGAACTGTCATCGGGCCCTGGGATCAGAACTATACCGTAATGGCTAAAGAGCAAATGGGAGCTGCCGCCGGCCGAGCAGCTTTCACTCAGCCGCAACGCTGTATCCGCTGCGGCCGCTGCGTGGAATTCTGCCCGGCCTTACTCGATCCCGCCCGGCTCAATGATCTCATAGAGACAGGTAAGGTCCGGCAGGCCAGACGAGAGGGGCTCGCCGACTGCCTCCATTGCGGACTGTGCAGCTACTGCTGCCCGGCCAAACTCAATATCCACGAAAACATTATAATGAGCCAGAACAGTTCACCGTATTAACTTCTCGTGCAATATTCTTTCCGCCTGCGGCGGACTCTGGTTATTAACCACGAAGCACACTAAAAACACGAAAAAAAGAAAAAAGAGTTTGAACCGCAGATGCCCTTACGCTCTTCGACAGGCTCAGAACAGCCCGGGCGGGCGACCCCTTACGCCGGGGGGGCGAGTCTTGCCAGTGGCGACAATTGAGATCAGGCTGGTTTTCTGTCTTAAAAATAATAGGTCCCATAGGTCTCATAGGTCCCATCGGTCCCATTCTTCCCGGCATCGAGATTGAACAATGCGACCTATGGGACCTATGTTAAAAATAATAAATTTCGTGTGTTTCGTGGTCCTTACGCCGGACGGGCGGAACAAGGTAGCTCAAGCGGTTGAGGTACTCCGAAATCCCGAACTCGCTTCGGGACTTGAGATTCTTCCCGGTTGTCAGTCTGCTCTGACAAATGCAGCCAGTGGCGACAATCGAGATCAGGCTGGTTTTCTGTCTTTTAAAAAATAGGTCCCAGTGCTTACGCCGCACGGGCGGGACTTGCGAGGCGACTGGGATGATGGAATGAAAATTGTGAGACAGAAAGCAACAACAGCACTAAATGCTCAACGAAAGGCAGGAGTACTAAAGTTTCGCCCGTCCGGCGTAAGGACCTTGCCAGTGGCGACTGGGGAGACTGTAAGAGTTCAGGCTTTCAGCCTGCTTGAATTTAATAGTGCAAGAGCTTGAATTTAGTAAACTGAAGGGCTTGTTGCCCAGAAGAAACGTACTGTTTTTCGCATAAACATTATGCCAATATGCTCAACATAACTGGCAATGCAACACTAAGAATCACAAGCAGGGATGCTTGTGCTACCTTTGGGCAACACGCCCTGAAGTTTGTACTCTTACAGATAGAATGTAAGCGTCAGACAGAAAACCCAAGCAGCACTTAATGCCCAGCAAAAAGCAAGAGTACTAAAGTCCCGCCCCCCCGGCGTAAGGGGAGGTTGATTTGCGGATTATTAGTTGGCCATCGGTTACTACGGTGCGGGCCGGCTGTTTGGTATCGGCGATGCGGGTGAGCATAAGTTCGATAGCGATGCGTGCGATCTCTTTGCAGGGCTGTTTATAGGTGGTCAGGGGCACGCGGAGGTAGTTGGCATATTTAATATCATCAACGCCGGTCACTTTTACATCTTCGGGAATGCGGTAGTTATTATCAGACAAAGCGTGCATGAGTCGGCTGGCGGTAGTGTCATTAGCACAGACGATCCCGGGGCTTGTCATTTGCTCCAGCAGTTGGCTGATGAATTGGGCATCATAGTCAGCGGCTATGACAATATCGGCGGGTGAGCAGCTCTTGCCGGCATCGATAAGAGCCTGTCGAAAGCCGGCGATCCTCAGTTGTACGGTCGGGGCCGAATGCGGCTTGGCCAGGAATTTGAGCGACTGGCAATTCTGGCTGAGCAGATGGCAGGTCATAATATAGGCCAGTCGGAAATTATCAACGCCGACCAGATCGTAACTGCTGCGGGCCGGGAAGGAGACGATATCCCGGTCCATGAGTACAACGGGTATATTGGCCTCATCGAAGAGCCGGACGATATATTGATTGACCGAGTCTTTTTCCTGAGTGAGTTCCAGGGGAGTGAAGAACACACCATCGACCTTTTGTTCGATATAATGGCGGGCCAGGCTCTCGATATGTTCTTTGCGGCTGGCGGCATCTTCCTGCATTGATCCGCTCCAGATGAGATTGAACTTGCGGGTATGGGCCAGTTGTGACATATATCCGCAGATAGATTCGAAGATCTCGGTTTCGCCCAGTCCGGGAATGAGCAGGGCCAGATTAAGTGTCTTATTACGCGGATTGAGCTGTACAAATGACCCTATGCCGCTGGTCCGTTCGATAAGTCCTTCCTTGCGGAGCATATCCAGTGCCTTGGCGACCGTCGGCCGCGAGAGCTTATGCCGGCCGGCCAGCTCTATCTCGGTAGGTATCTGCTGTTCATTTTTATATACACCGGCGAGAATATCGTTTTTGAGCAGCTCGTAAAGCTGCAGGTATTTCTGCCGGGCCGGTGGCGATGTCTTTTCCGAAGGCATTTGTTTTATACCGTTTATCTTTTCGGGTTTAAGGTAAATCATCAGCTTGTGCCATTTCAGCCAGGCCTCAAGCACAGGTCTTTATTGTACCAGATGAGTGTAATAATGCAAAAACATTCTGGTAACAGCCGGTGTGAGTGCGTTTGGGAGGGGGGGGTAAGAATAAGAAATAAGTAATAAGAAATAAGAAATAAGCTCTCGTATCGGCCTTGAGGCCGATGACTGTTTAAAAGCTCCGCGGCAGTAAAGATAAAACAATTTATTGAGTCAAGACCGTTGCTCCGCCTTTAAACTCGTCGCGCAGCGACACCGGAGCTTATTACTTATATCTTATTTCTTATTACTTAAGCTTATATCTTATTACTTAACATTTAATCTTTCATACGGCAACAGTGGTCAGTTACGAATGATCCGGTTATTTTATCGGGCAGTATTGTTTGCTGCGGCGAGTTGTTTTTGTATATCTTCCAGGGCTATGCCTTTGGTTTCGGGCATTACGGTCACAACCCAATAGAGCTGCACTGCCATCATGGCGGCGTAGAAGGCAAATACCCAGCCGGCCCCCAGTTTTTCGGCAACCGGCGGGAAGGTCCACGATATGGCAGCGGCCATGATCCAGTGGGTTACCGAGCCCAGGCTCTGGCCGCGGGCACGCAGGTGGGTGGGGAATATCTCGCTGATGAAAACCCAGATAACCGCTCCCTGGCCAAAGGCGTGAGCTGCGATAAAGGCAATTATAGCTGCCAGCACCACTTCGCCGCCCAGAGCGGAGAAATTCTGGCCATAGTAGAAGAATGCCGCCGCTGCCAGGGACAGGCTCGCAAGATAGCCCAGTGATCCGATCAGCATGAGTTTTTTGCGGCCGAAGCGGTCGATAATGGTCATGGCCAGCATAGTGAAGATAAGATTGGTCAGCCCGATAATGGCCGATTGTCCCAGAGCCGATTCGGTGCCGGCCCCGGCCATTTTAAATACGCTGGGCGCATAATATAAGATGGCGTTTATGCCCGAGAGCTGATTGAAAGCGGCGATAGCGATAGCCAGCAGGATCGGCCGGGTATTACCTGAGCAATAGAAAGGAGCTTGTTGGTTGGCCTTGTCTTGCTCAATGGCCTTCTGAATGCTGATGATCTCTTCTTGAGCGGTCTGTTCTGAGTGTAATCGGGTTAATATCTCGCGTGCCTGCTGCTGTTTGCCCTGAGCCAGCAGCCAGCGGGGGCTTTCTGGTGTGGTAAACAGCAGGAAGTAGAAGATCGCGGCCGGGAATGCTTCAATGCCCAGCATGACCCGCCATTCCAGCTCGCCCAGATGGCACATGGTTATCAGCCAGTTGGAGAGATAGGCCAGCAATATACCCAGGACTATATTGAACTGGGTGAGGGCTACTAACCTGCCCCGCGAGGCGGCGGGCGATATTTCTGCTATATACATAGGTGATACAACTGAGGCTCCGCCTACGGCCAGTCCGCCCAGGAAGCGGAAGGCCAGCAGTGAATACCAGTCCCAGGCAAAGCCACAGCCCAGCGCTGATACCAGATAGAACACCGCCAGCAGAAAAAGGGCTTTTTTGCGTCCGTATCTGTCCGATGGTTTGCTTATGCCAATTGCCCCGATGATCGTACCTATCAGGGCACTGGCAACGGTAAAGCCCAGCAGTTTGCTGTCCAGGCTGTAAGTTGCTTTGATGGCCTCGGTGGTGCCGGATATTACCGCGGTGTCAAAACCAAACAGCAGTCCGCCCAGAGAGGCGACCAGAGCGTTTTTTATCAGAGCCTTTTGCATATTTGTTTTCCTTTGTTAAGGTGTTTATGTTGTTGCCAGGGATGTTATTGGTTTTGTGGTATCTGGCGGGTGAATCGTTCGAATTCGTATATCAGCTGGCCGGGCAGTTCTGGTGTTGCCCCATCCTGAGTGCAGACAAAAGCCGCAATACTGCCTGATAGTTTATTGATAGCGGCAAGAGGCATATTGTGCAGTATTCCCATGCACATGGCGGCGGTAAAGGAATCTCCTGCGCCAATAGTATCTCGTATTGCGATATTCTTTATGCCCGGCTGCTGATTGATCTGTTCCTGATCAAGCATGATACTGCCTTTTGCTCCCAGGGTGAGGGCTATGTGTTTGAGATTGTATCTTTTTTGGAGCTCATATAAGGCCGGCTCGATATCGCAGGGCAGATCAAGCATATCTTGCAGGATTAGTAATTCTTCATCATTAAGTTTTACTACATTGGCCAGTTCCAGAGAATTAGTTATTATCTCAGGTGTGTAATATTCTTTGCGAAGATTGATATCGAATATTTTCAGACAGTTGCTGCTGGCAGCTCTGAGGAACAGTTCGATCGACTCTCTTGAAGTTTTATTTCTCTGAGCCAGAGAGCCAAAGCAGATGGCATGGCATTCACCGGCCAGTTCCAGTGCTTTCTCTGGCAACGGAATATGATCCCAGGCTGAATTTTCCGCTATGGCATAGTCCGGCTTGCCTGATTTATCGACAATAACATTTACTGTGCCGGTGGGCGATGGTGTAATTGGAATATGCCTGGCGTTGATACCTTTTTGGGTAAGGAATTCCAGTATGTCCAGCCCGTTTTTGTCATTGCCAATAGCGCTGATTACGGCCGCTTCGGCCCCGAGTTTGCGGGCGTGAATGGCGAAATTTGCCGGGGCTCCGCCGGGTGCTTTCGTTTCGGGCAGTATGTCCCAGAGAAGTTCGCCAATTCCTGTAATTATGTATTTTTCAGAGTCTTGCATTATGTATGTTCTGCCGTCTTGAGGAAGATTTCATTTTTGGTTACTTTTGTTTTCAAAGCGATATGCTGATCGATTGTTTGCATTATAGCAAATGTTTTTTATTATGTAAATAATAAAATGTTATAAATGTAAATAAATGTAAATCACGAATCTAAGTTATGGTTAAATTGGTCTTTAGTGTCTTATTATTCTGTTATTTAGCGATTTTGTATTGTGCTGGTTGGTTAATTCTTGTTTTTTTGTTTGAATTGGCTATTGACATTTGTTTGGGTAAATGATAATTTAATGTAAGCATCAAGTTAATTCATTTGTTAATATATCCGATAATCAGGTTTGACAATAGCTCTTTTGGGGTTGATCGAAAGGTCGCCTTTTTGCTTAGAAATACGAATGTGTGTAGATCGGTCAGAGGTCTGGCTGATCAGAATAAATGTTTTTTTTGAAAATAGGAGATTAAAATGAAGAAAGTTGTTTGTGCTCTTCTGTCAGTTCTGGCCAGTACGCTATTTGCCGGAGTAGGGGCTTATGATAGTCTCAGCTATCCGACAGGTTCTTTGATGAACAATGCTACTGAGGTTGCGGGCTTTTCTGGTGCATGGTCCTCTGGCGGCGGTGATGATACCAGTTATGTACTGCCTGACAGTCTCAATGTAGCTGGGGCTGAATCTGTGCTTGCTGCTGATTCTGGTTCGCTTAGTATTGGTAGTGGTGGGCGTATAGGAAGGTTTATTGACAGCTCTGTTACCGGCCCATTTGCAGATATGATAAATGCTCAGGGAAATATAGGTAAGATTGGTGAATCGATATACTTAAGTTTCCAGATGCGTACCGACAATGCTAATCCTTTTTTTGCCTTTGAGTTAAAGCGTGATGATCTGGGTGATAATGGTGCAGTTCTTTATATAGGTAATGATATTGGCGGAACCCAGCTTCAGGTTTGTGCTTATCGTAATCGCAGTCAGGATGCCGGTAATATAGGTAAGCAGCTGCAATGGCTGGGTGCCGGCAGTACCAATCCAGAGCTGTTTGTAATGAGAATAGATTACAGGTCAGCAGGTGATAATGTAACAGTATATCGCAATCCTTCGCTGGAGGAAGAGCCCAATGTTCCTGCTCATCTGGTTAACGCCGGGTCGATGGCATTTGATGGCATATCAATGGCAGCCTGGGTAGGGCCAACTGCGGTTTTTGATGAGATTTGTATTGCTGATACCTATGAAGATGTTGTCAGAATGTACCGTAAGGCCAATATAGCCCAGAACGCAAGTCCGGCAGACAGGGCCGCAGAAATTCCGGTTACCAGCGGTTTTTCTCTGGGTTGGGCAGCCGGTCAGGGTGTTATACCTGCCAGTTATGTTGTGTATTTCAGTGACAGCCTGGATGATGTTATATTTAGTGAGCCAAATGCCTTATTGGGAACTACGACCAATACTACATATCCTGTTGGTTTGCTTGCAACAGATTCTACTTATTACTGGAGTGTAACTGAGGTAATGGCTGATGGTAAGCTGCTGCCGGGTGTTATCTGGCAGTTTGATACGGTCAAGACCCTTCCGGTTGTAGTTAATCAGCCGGCTTCTGTGCGGGTTTTTGCCGGTGATAATGTAGAGTTATATTTTGAAGCTACGACAAACTCAGAAGTTTACTATCAATGGTATAACTCAGAAGGCCCGCTTACTGACGGTGGCCGTTTCAGTGGTGCTCAGAGTTCAACTCTGGTAATTACTGGCGTACAGAGAGATGATGATGGGTTTTACTACTGCAAAGCAACAAATTCTGCCGGCTCGATCAATTCTGCTAATGCCAGAGTAGGTGTAAACCGTCAGGTAGGTAAGTGGTCTATGGATAAACCGGCTGATGGTAATATTAACGGAGTTGGTATTGACCTGTCAGAAGAAGATAATGATCTGGGAGTGAAATTTACCGCTCCGGCCAGTTATAGCTGGGAAACAGGTGCAGATGGTAAGGTAGATGGTGCTTTGATATTCGATTATAAATATGCACTGGGCACTCTTAAGGCTGATGGTACTATGAATGCTATACCTGTTGGTGATGAACCTTATACAATGTCGCTCTGGATCAAAGGTGCATTGTTCTCTGGTAATAATGCCGGTTTGATGGGCTGGGGAAATTATGGCAATTTCAATCAGTGTAATGCCCTGGCAATGTACACTGGAAATCGCTCTGCGGTTAATAATTACTGGTGGGACAATGACCTCACTGCCAGTCGCGGCTATAATCTTGATGATGATCAGTGGCATCAGGTTGTGGCTACCTATGATGGCGATACTAAGGTTATCTATATTGATGGTGTTGTGGCCGGCAGTAATAATCCTTTGCCGCACAATGTCCAGAGTAGTGTGAATTTCTATATTGGTAAGGCTAATACTACAAGTGCTTCTGGTGAATTTTTCAATGGAGCAATTGATGAGGTTTCAGTTTACAATTATGCTCTTACGGAGCTTGAGGTTGCTTATTCCTATTATGATATTACAGGCGATAAGGTGTGTGTAGAACGCCCGGCGTATGACCTTGATAACGATTGTCAGGTTAACTTAGCTGATTTAGCGATAATTATGGCTGACTGGCTAGATTGCAGTTTAGTACCTGATTGTCTGAATAGAAATTAACGACCTCCTATCAAAAGTCAGGAGAGAAGGGTTGATTTCTCTTCTCTCCTGATTTATTATATTTTTTGTTCTTATATAGGGTAAGGAGGCAAGGCAAAACTCTGTAAGCGAGCCAGTTATATTTATTGTTACAGAATTTAGCTTATACCATTTTTTCTTTTCAGTCTTACTTATATTAAATAATCAATAGAGAGAAATGAAAATGACTAATATTATCCGTATTGTGTTTATGCTCTTGTGCCTGGTTAATATATCCTTTTCCAGAGTATTAGCCTATGAATCTTTTAATCTGGCAGAGCCGCAAGGGCCTCAGGATATTACTATTGCCGATTTTGAGAGCGGCACTTATGGTAGCTGGCAGGTGAGCGGTACAGCTTTTGGTCCGGCTCCGGCACAGGGCTCTTTGCCCGGCCAGATGGAAGTAACTGGTTTTGAAGGGCAATATCTGGTAAATTCCTATAATGGTGGTGATAATTCAATTGGGAAGCTGACATCGCCAGTCTTCACCGTTGAAAGGAAGTATATTAACTTTCTTATTGGCGGTGGTGGCCATACAGGGCTTACCTGTATCAATTTATTGGTCGATGGCGAGATCGTTCGCACTGCTGCCGGGCCTAATCTCCAATCAGGCGGCAGTGAAAAGCTTGAATGGATGAGCTGGGAAATTAATGATCTTATTGGTAAAGCAGCTACCCTTGAGATAGTAGATAACTATACTGGTGGATGGGGGCATATTTGCATTGATGCCATTTCTCAGGGGTTTACAGCTAAACAGACCATATATATTAATAAACAGAAAAACTTCACAGCTAAGATGAAGTATCTTAATATACCGGTGAAGAATGGAGCGGCCAAGAGAGTATGTCGTCTTTACGAGGGCGATAATCTGCTGCGTGAATTTTCTGTTGAACTGGCCGGAGCAGAACCTGATTTCTGGGTATATCTTGATATCACCGAGTTTGCCGGCAAAGATCTGATACTTGAGCTTGATCGTTATAGTCCGGTTAATGCCGCCGGTTTTGATGCTGTTTTTCAGGATAATACCTACCCTGGTGAGGAAGATACTTATAAAGAAGCTCTAAGACCGCAAATTCATTTCTCCAGCAAACGCGGCTGGCTCAATGATACTAATGGTATGGTATATTATGATGGCGAATATCACATGTTCTATCAGCATAACCCTTATGGTTGGGGTTGGGGCAATATGACCTGGGGGCATGCTGTCAGTACCGATATGCTGCATTGGAAAGAGCTGGGTGATGCTATCCACCCTGATGAGCTGGGTACGATATTCTCTGGTGGAGCGGTAGTTGACTGGAATAATACCGCTGGGTTCCAGACGGGTTCGGAAAAGCCTCTTGTTGCCTTTTACACTTATGCAGGCGATAATAGTCTATGGTCGAAAGGCAAACCTTTTACTCAGGCTATAGCTTATAGTAATGATCGCGGCCGCAACTGGACCAAATATGCTGATAATCCTGTGATTGGTCATATTGTCGGGGGCAATCGTGACCCCAAGGTTATCTGGCATGAGCCTACCCAGAAGTGGGTTATGGTATTGTTCCTTGATGATCATGTTATGGCCTTCTTCAATTCGTCTGACCTCAAAAACTGGACAAAGACCAGCGAGCTCAAGGCTTTTCATGAATGTCCGGAGCTATTTGAGCTGCCGGTTGATAACAATGTGAATAATAAGAAATGGGTTCTTTATGGTGCTGATGGTGCTTATTTTCTGGGGCAATTTGATGGCTTGAAATTTACACCTGAAACACAGGCCGTTCGATTCCATTATGGTAATTGCTTCTATGCCTCGCAGACTTTCAGCGATATTCCGGCTTCTGATGGCCGACGCATTCAGATGGGCTGGGGCCAGATCGATATGCCAGGCATGCCGTTCAATCAGATGATACTATTTCCGGTTTCTCTTTCGCTGCGTACAACTCCCGCTGGCGTTCGTTTGTGCCCTGAGCCAGTAGCTGAGATCGAAACGCTCTATCAGCAGTCGTGGACATGGCAGAATGAGATAGTACCGCCTGGCTCAAATCTTACTTCTGCGGTCAGTGGCGAATGTTTACGAATACAGGCTGTTTTGCAGCCGCAGGGTGCCAGCTCATGCAGTTTTGTTATTGGCAATGTGCCGGTAACTTATGATTTTGCTACTGCTCAACTGAGTTGTTCTGGGCAATCGGCTCCTTTGGCATTGATTGATGGCCGCGTCAAACTGGATATTATCGTTGACCGTATGAGTCTGGAGATATTTGGTGCTGATGGTCAGGTATATATGCCGGTTAAAACTAATCTTACTGCTGTTCCTGACACTCTCAAATTAGATAGTGTTGGAGGTGATACTCAGGTTGTTGAACTGACAGTTAATCGACTGAGTTCTGTCTGGAACAGCCAATAATTATTCATTCGCATTCAGATTTCTCTCATATAAAGCCGGGCAGGTATAATATCTTGCCCGGCTTTGGACCTGAACATTGAATGAAGAGTTGAATAGTTTTTATATTTCGATAGAGTTGGGTTTTATGTCTGGCACGATCGAAATGTTAATTTGCTGGAAATCTGGTTATTTAAGGATACAGGTTTTGTAGAGACTACCACATTATATCCTTCTATAACCGATTTAATATTTTTTATTGTTCTCAGATTATGGAGAGAAGTAATGAAGTTAACAAGTTATTTGCGTTTAATGCTTATGTTTTTGTGCGTGGCCAATATCTCATTTTCAAAAGTATTGGCTGATGAATCTTTTCAAGAGGCTCAATCGCAGGAGCATAAGGATGTGATAGTTGCCGATTTTGAAGCTGATAATTATGGATCCTGGCAGGTTACCGGCACAGCTTTCGGTACGGGTCCTGCTCAGGGAACACTGCCCGGGCAAAAGACAGTTTCCGGCTTCGAAGGTTCCGGACTGGTTAACTCATATAACGGTGGTGATACATCTACAGGCAAATTGACCTCTCCGGAATTTAAGATCAACAGGCCTTGTCTCAACTTCCTTATTGGTGGAGGCGGGTTTGCCGGTCAAACCTGTATGAATCTGCTGGTTGATGGTGTTGTAGTGCGTACTGCAACCGGGCGCAATACTGGTTCTGGCGGTTCTGAACGATTGGATTGGATGAGCTGGGATGTTAAAGACCTGATTGGTGAAGATGCTATTATTGAGATCGTCGATCAGCATACAGGCGGCTGGGGGCATATATCTGTTGATTCTATATCGCAGAGCCTTACTGCCAGACAGACATACTTCGATAAGCAGAAGACAGTTTCAGTTAGCAAGAAATATCTTAATATTCCTGTGAAAAATGGAATTGCCAAGCGACTCTGTCGTGTATTTGTTGATCAGAAGATAGTGCGTGAGTTTACCGTGGGATTAGCCGGCAGCGAACCAGATTTCTGGGTGTATCTTGATATCAGTGAATTCACCGGTAAGGACGCTATTATTCAGATCGACTGCTATACTCCTGAAAACGCCGCAGGGTTTGACTCTATCTTCCAGGATGATACTTATCCCGGTGCCGAAAATACTTATAAAGAGGCCCTGCGCCCGCAGATACACTTCTCCAGTAAGCGAGGCTGGATCAATGATACTAACGGTATGGTCTATTATGATGGTGAATATCATATGTTTTACCAGCATAACCCCTATGGTTGTGGCTGGGGGAATATGACCTGGGGGCATGCAGTCAGTGCCGATATGCTGCATTGGAATGAACTTGGCGATGCTATCCACCCTGATGAGCTGGGTACGATATTTTCTGGTGGTGCTGTTGTTGACTGGAATAATACAGCTGGTTTCCAGACTGGCTCTGAAAAGACAATTGTTGCTTTTTATACCTATGCAGGGGGCGATAATCAGCTTTCCAAAGGAAAACTTTTTACTCAGGCTATTGCCTATAGTAATGATCGTGGTCGCACCTGGACTAAATATGCCAATAATCCTGTGATTGACAATATAGTCAATGGTAACCGTGACCCTAAGGTTATATGGTATGAACCAACTCAGAAGTGGGTTATGGTGCTGTATCTGAGTAATGGTATTATGGGGATATTTAACTCAACAGACCTGAAGAGCTGGACTAAGACCAGCGAGTTTAAATGCTTCAATGAGTGTCCCGAATTATTTGAGCTGGCCGTTGATGGCGATCAGACTAATAAGAAATGGGTTCTTTATGGAGGTAAGGGCGATTATTATCTGGGTAGTTTTGATGGCCAGACTTTTGTGCCCCAATCTGATGTTATCCACTTTAATCATGGTAATTGCTTCTATGCCTCGCAGACCTTCAGCGATATCCCGGCTTCTGATGGCCGCCGGATCCAGATGGCCTGGGCTAAGATCGACATGCCCGGCATGCCGTTCAATCAGATGATACTATTTCCGGTTTCTCTTTCGCTGCGTACTACTCCCGCTGGCGTTCGCTTGTGCCCTGAGCCAGTAGCTGAGATCGAATCGCTCTATCAGCAGTCGTGGGCATGGCAGAATGAGACTGTTGCACCTGGCTCTGATCTGACTTCCGCGGTGAATGGTGAATGTTTGCGCATACAGGCTGTTTTGCAGCCGAAGGGTGCCAGTTCATTCAGTTTTATTATTGGCAATGTACCGGTAACTTATGATTTTGCTGCAGCTCAGCTCAGTTGCTCGGGGCAATCAGCTACTGTGTCATTGAGCAATGACAAGGTCAAACTGGATATTATAGTTGATCGTATGAGTCTGGAGATATTTGCCGACGATGGTCAGGTATATATGCCAGTTAAGGCTAATCTTACTGCTGTTCCTGACACTCTCAAATTAGATAGTGTTGGAGGTAATACTCAGGTTGTTGAACTGACAGTTAATCGACTGAGTTCTGTCTGGAACAAAAACTAAGTGGCTCATTAATATTTGAATTTCACTCATATAATGCCGGGCAGATATAAATTATGCCCGGCATTTTTTTTATTTCATAAAGAGATAGGCAAGGTCATTCATGTCGCAGGGCTACTATTGGATCTACATTGGCTGCCTGAACCGCTGGGTAAATACCAAAAGCTATACCGATTATTACGCTTATCGATAATGGCAACATAACACCCCAGAGTGTAATGACCGTTGGCATGGCAGACATCTTTTCGATTATGATCGGAATAGTAATGCCGATCAGCACTCCGATCAGGCCTCCGATAGTACTCAGTACTACTGTTTCGATCAGAAACTGCATAATAATCTGGCTCTTGCGGGCACCAATTGCCCGTCGAACACCGATCTCTCTGGTTCGCTCAGTTACGCTGGCCAACATGATATTCATAATGCCAATACCGCCGACCAGCAGACTAATGCAAGCTATAGAGCCAAGAACGATATTTGAGGTTCTTTTGGATGCTTCAGCCTGTCGCTTGAGGGCCAGTGGTACATAAATAGCATAGTCTTTTTTCTTATGAAAACGGGCCAGCATGCTTTCGATAGCATTGGCTGTTGATTCTACATGATCTATATTATCTGCTTCGATTATTATCTGGTGCAGTTCTACCTGTTCCATTATCCGGCTGCCGGAGGTGTTTTTTACATACAGGTCGCCAAAATAGGAGCGGGCTACATTTATCGGAATATATACATCTGTTTCCGTATCGGTCATTTGTACGCTGCCTCCCTGACTGGTATCACTGCGGATAATGCCAATGACTTCAAAGGCATCGCCGCCCAGATTGATAACCTGGCCAACCGTATTGGTTGCCGCCAGTATCTTACGGGCCCCGGTTTCTGTAAGAACAGCAACCGGCGTTTTCTTATCAATGTCATCGGCACTTATTAATCGACCGGTGAGCAGGTCGCGGGGGACAAGATCAAACCATTCCGGGGTAGTGCCAACTATCCGCAGCTCCTGATTTCTTTCATTGAACCGGGCCGATTTGCGGATCAGCTTGGCGGGCACTACGGTTTTTACATGTTCATAGACATTGAGCATTCGGTCGTAATCAGACCAGGTCAGGCCGTAATTGTTTACTCTTGCCATGCTGGATGTATTTTCCATGCTTTCAACATCTTTTTGAGAATTTATGATAATATTGTGACTGCCCAGCTTGCGGATCTGGTCCAGTGCTGCCTGGCCGGCTCCCTCACCTACGCTGAGCATGGCAACTACGCTGCCTACGCCAAATACCATACCCAGCATAGTCAGCATTGACCGCAGCTTATGTAAGAGCAGGTTTTCTATACCCTGAGTGATGTTTTTTATAAATTTATTTTTCATAATGTTATTATTGTAAACTGCACGGTTACTGGCTATTGTAGCTGGCTACAAAATGTGTCAGTCTGTGTTTGTCTGCGTTGGTCAGTGTTCGTCCGTTTTTCACTTTTCTATCTTTTCTATCTTTCCATCTTTCATGTGCAATTGATGTGAAGCGTATTGGGCTATGTCGGGTTCGTGAGTTACCATTATTATGGTTTTACCCTGACGATGCAGGTCGATAAGCATCTCCATTATCTGATGGCCGGTTTTAGAGTCAAGATTTCCGGTTGGTTCATCAGCTAGTATTACCTGTGGGTCATTGGCCAATGCTCGGGCAATCGCTGCTCGCTGCCTTTGACCGCCGGAAAGCTCTGTGGGGCGATGGTTCAACCTTTCGCCCAGTCCCACCTGTTCGGCAAGTATTTTAGCTCGCTGGGCACTGTCATGATCTTCCCAGCCCAGGTAGTAGAGGGGTAGTTCGATATTTTTCTGTACGCTTAACTGTGGAATAAGATTGAAGCTCTGGAAGATAAAGCCAAGTCTTTTAAGCCGTATGGCACTGAGTTGATCATCGTTCATATTGGCAACATTAATGCCATCGAGATAATAGCTTCCTTCAGATACCTGGTCCAGGCAGCCAAGTATGTTGAGCAGGGTGCTTTTCCCTGAGCCGCTGGGCCCCATAAGTGCCCAGAATTCGCCAGTGTGAAACTCCAGAGAAACACCGGCCAGAGCATTAACTGTCTCGGTACCCATTTTGTATATTTTTTTTACATTATCCAGTTTTACTAAGGTGTCTGTCATGTTTAAGCTCGGTCTTTGGGGTTCAATATTCTGAGTAATACGACATTGCGAGTGTTGTATTACTTGTTAGAGCCCGCCGGTACGGCCTGACCCTGTTGTGGTCTGGTTCTGGTTCCTTCACCCCGCCCCGGTCCTCTTTCTGCCCCTGAGGACTGATTCTGTTTTTTGTCCTGATTGTTTTGGGTTTTGATGGCTCGGTCTGCTCCTGGTTTTTTCTCGGTATCTTTCAACTGGGGTGAAAGAGAGACCTGCTCGCCTTCTTTAAGCCCTTCAGCTATGTGGATCCAGTTATTATTATCCTGACCAATAACAACCTTACGGCGTTCAAAACTGTTGAGCTTTTTAACTTCAACGAAATGCTCATCACCTATCTGTACTACTGCCTGCAAGGGGACATAGATCACATTTTTCAGAGTGTCTATCTGTATCTCGCAACGACAATTCATGCCGTTTTTCAATTCATATTCATTATCATCAATGAATACTTCGCAAGGGTATTTATTGACATCTGGATTCATCCAGTTATTGTCTGGCAGGGGGGATAATTTTGCTATTGTACCAGTGAAGATAACATCTGGTAGAGCATCTATCTTTATGATCGCTTTTTGTCCCAATTGTATCTTTTTCAGTGAAGATTCATGTATCTTTATTTCGGCTTTGGTGGTTTGTGCTGTAGGCAGATAAATAATGTCTTCTCTGCCTCGTATGGTCTGGCCAACCTCCATGGGATTTTCCTGACTGCCCCATCTGCCGCGGTTCATGCTGGTCTGGTATATTACCATGCCATCAGCCGGAGCGTACAGTTTAGTCTTACTGAGCTGGTCGGTTATACGGGCGTACATATCTTGCTGGCGTTTATATTCAGCTTCCTTGGCCTTGAGATTGGCCTTGGCCTGGGTTATATCTGCCTTGGCCTTACGCTTGGTACGCTCCAGTGCCATTTCCGTCTGCCTGACTTTACTTTCCAGTTCTGCTAATTTTCTCTTGTGAGAGTAATCGATCAGTAATTTCTGATTATTCTTGGCGATCAGAACGCTTTTTTCCTTCTGCTTTACAGCTAGTTCATCTGCCTTGAATTCTGTTTCTGATATATATTTCTCTTCGTATAGTTTGGTAGAATGACCCAGTTCATATTTGGCCCGCTCCAGTTCTTCTTCGGCCAGATCGATATTCTGTTGTATTTCAGTCAACTCATTGGGATATTCGCCGCTAATGTATTTTTCCAGATCAAGCTGGGCGAATTCATAGTTCAGTTGAGCCTGTTCTATGTCACTTTGGGCCTGATTCTCAGAGACGGCCATATTTTCGCTGGCGCTGACAAAACTGGCTTCGGCATTTTGCAGCTGTATCTCCTGGTTTATTTTGCTGTCTTCCAGGCTACTGGCGTCAAAGGCTACCAGCAGGTCGCCTTTGTTGACAACTGCACCTTCTTCAACTAGAAATGTTATTGTCGCTGAGCTATCCAGTTCATTTTTAATAACTACCTGCGAGCGGGGTTTGATCGTGCCGGTCTCAACTATACTTATGTCCAGGTCGCCAATTTGGGCAGTATATGTCGCTATATCAGGACCATCTACTGTTGATTTTGTCCCTTGTACGACAAAGTAGGCTATGGCAAGGATAACTATAATAGCGGCGATAATTTTTTTTATCATATCGGATCCTTAAAATTCTAGTAGGTCTGTTTGTTGGATGCGAGGCAGGGTGCACTTTTTGTAGTTAAAGTATAACGGAAAAACAGCAGTTAATATTCCATTATTTGGCCTATTTTTCAATAAAAAAATCATATTCGCAGTTATTTGGCTTTTGGCTGAGCTGGTTGTCTGTCAGGCACAGTAGGGTTTCGTTGTTATGTCTGACAGTTTCTTTTAAAATAAAAAAGGACAGGTGTTTAGTGCCTGTCCCTGAATTAGTTATATATATTAAAGATTTGGGCTCATTGAGAAAATATTTTTTGTAGGTGAGTTTGCAAACCTTACTCTTTGCAGATCTATTTTAATTAGGGTCTTACCGCTTTCCCCGGCATGAATGTCACTTGGCACAAATTCTATACTGCCCGGTATGGCAACACCATTACTGTGACGCACATAATCGCCAATAGTGGCTGAGATATATCCAAAATCACCGCTATTGCCGTCCAGTAAATATTTCATCCAGATGCGATTGATATAGCCAGTTTGCTCATCAATCCAAACTTTTACCGAATCTGGGCTTACCTGTTTTTTCGCCAGTGACCTGTGGCAGCAATTGAGTATATTACCTTTAGCTTCCACTATGTGACAGGATGTGCCGCCTTTTTGCTCTTTAGCCAGATAATTCAACTCTAACTTATTATCTAGTAATGGCATAAATGACGACAGGGCGATGGCGTAAACCTTTAATCTCGCCGCGGTACATATTTCTGAGCTTTCAGGGCACAGATTGCCATTAAGTGACAGCTTGTTGTCGGTAAGGTATTCTGTGATCAGATTTTGGCCACGAGAGTTTATTGTCAGAGCAAAATCACTGGAATCCAGCTCGAAATGATGGCTCTGAGAGATCATAGTGGGGCACTGGTTTTGATATACTGTTGCCACGGCATCTGCATCAAATGCAAGTTTTGGTGAGAGTTTTACCCCGGTGGATATTAGATTTTTCTCTATAGTTGTCCGAGCTTTTTCATCCTGGCTGTTAATTGTTATTTTCCCGTTATTATTACAACCGGATACGAGAGCTGACAGTAAAAAAAGAAATGCAAATTTCAGGCTATACTTCATTGTGACACTCCATTTATTGAAATAAAAATAATACACTTTCCCTGGCATGCTCTCTGCTAATTTCATTGCATTGTATTGAGAGCAGCTATTTAACTGATTTCAGAAGAAAAAAGTAACAGAAGCCCAAGTTTACCGCTTTAAGCAGAAAAGCACAATAGTTTTTCTGTAAAATTACGACCGAAATACACTTAAGATAAAGAAAAAGAATGGAGCCAATCGGGATCGAACCGACGACCTCTTGCATGCCATCTTGAACTACGGGCTTTTTGTAAGTCGCTAGAGACAATGAACTTGTGCTGTAAGTGTCTGTTGGGTAAGTTATTATGTGTTACTGTCGTGATTGCTAGTAATTCCTGGCAATCGCCTTTAGGTGATGTTTGGTTGTAAAATTGTTGTAAAATCCTAACATAAAATAATGAATTATTGTTGTATAAATGGTTTTTAAAATTAACTTGAATGTTAGGCTTGTGTTAGGTATATTATTCTTAGTTGACTGGTACCAGGCCATAGTGTTGACCTTCCCCAAAAGTCGGTTTTATTACATGAGAAGGATTACGGTGTTATCATGAATAATTGCGAAATGCTTGGTTATGTTTCAACTGTCGGCCCAATTCTTAGTCAGGACCCCTTACATGCTCAGGCAATAACAGAATTGCTCGAAGCATTAGCTGATGTGCCAGCCGAATATATCTTTGGGATAGCCCAGGCATTCCGTCAGGAATTTCCCAAGGCAAATTCTTCAACTATCTTGTAGTGTTATTAACTTGTCAATTATTTTAAAATTTGACTCGAATAGCAAGTTATACGAACTTAATAAACACATTGAAGTCTTTCCACATTTTAACCAAGATTTCTTTTTCTTTTAGCTGGGAGACAGTGTTTTTGAAATAATCTTCCAGATAACAAACTATGATAGGCCTGATTTCTGCTTGTATTTGAGTTTCAGATTTATCCTTGGTATTAAGTCTGAATTGAGGGTGTTTTGTTATAAAAGAGTGCATTCCCTCAATGAAACTAACAACTTGTGATGTTTTCTTTTTCATGCGATCACTGACCTATCTGTAGATTTAGACATTTTCATTTAACCTGTCGGCTTCTTTGTGTATTTCGCCAATAAGGGTTGCGGTAGTCATTGCCAAGCCAGTTGGTTCAAACTTGAATGCTTTAATTGTTTCCAATATATCAGTCTCAGCTTTTCTCCATGCGTTAATCTTGGCTTGCTTTGTTTTTCTTTTTGCCACTGTTTCGGAGGTCTTGTTGATGATACTTTCAGTCACTATTTCACGGAATTTGGCAATGTATTTAGAGGACAAAAACTCTTTTACTTGATGATAATGTTCGGATGTGATAGCGGCTTCAAAGCCGTATGAACCTCCATGCTCGCAAGCCGCTGTATTGAAACGAGATACGAGTGTTTTCAGTGTTTTTATACTGTCAACGCATTTTGAAACTCTCAGAGCATATAGCAAGGCTCTTTCTTCTTCATATTTCAATAACGAAAGTAACTCTGCTTCAAGATCACCAATCTCGAACTCAGAAATATAGCCATAATTCTCAACTACCCATGGAACCACTTTTAGAGGGTTGAAATTGATGCTTAATGGGGCAAATGTGACGGCACTATGAATCTCGTCTCTACCGTGTTTATTAAGGTATGTTATGTAGCTTCGTTTTTCTTTTTTCAACACTTCAATGGCTGTATATTTTTCCTCAAGTGAAATATCAGATTCGGCTATTGATCGGAATTTTTTCAAAAATTCTAAGTAAACACCATCGCTTTCAGAATGTGAGGGTATATCTTTGATGCCACTAATTCCAAGCTCTTTCCATGATTTAAGTTGCATAGCCCAATAGCCAAACTTATCTGGTATTTTTGGGAGTTGGTCATTAGAGCATTTTTTGAATTGGGAGTGCATTTCTAAATATTCCAACGGTGTTTTTAAGTCAAGGTTAGCACAAAACTTATATCCAGATATTATATCGTTATTATTAGATTTGGATGTTCTTTTATTACAAGACGATACCATTCCTGCAATCAGGGCAATCGGAAGAATTAAGGCGATTCCTGGGAGAATAAATTTGCCAGCAAGTTCGGGATACCATGGCAACATTAGTGTAGCTATGCAGAGTGAAAGTAATAATAGGCCGAGAAGGCCACTTCCTCCAGAACTGTCTTGTTTTTTTCTTCTGCCCATAATCAATAACTATTTGTTACTCAGTTTTTTTGCCAATAGCCTTCTTTTTGCATATCTAAAATAAATTTCAAAGCTGTATCATCCATTATTTCATCAAATGGTGTTTTGGTGGGTTTAGTGTTTGGATATGGGATTGGGTGAATTAAGCCAATTGTACTTGATAATCTGTGTTGGTAATTTTTGGAGATCGCTTCATCGTCACCTGATTTATAAGAAATGGTAATCGCATAGTTGTCATCAACTGAGCAACCAATCAGGCCGAAAGTCAGTCCGGTTAAAAAACCCTTACCAAAAGCCGCCCCCATGTCGCCTGTGTCATTTACCGAAACAGTCAGAGAATAATCAGTCGGAACTCTTGATATTTCAATAACGCCAGTTTTCTCAAAAGCTTTTAATATTTTTTCGTGTAGGATAGGAGTGGTTTGTTCTTGATGTTTACCGTTAAATGAGAATTTAGACTCAAGATTAACGGTAATGGGCTTTTCTATAAGTACAACATCAGTGTAAGATGATTTGGTTACCGTTGGATCTACATAACATTGAAGGCAGCCAGAAAGAACGATTGCCACAAGACAAAGTAACAGTACTTGAATTAATTTCATTAAGAATCCCCTTATAGATAAATTTATTTAAGATTTAGCTTGGATATTTTTTCCACACCTTCAGCGATATTTTGCCTTGCAACGCCCTCATAAGCCTTTTTAAGTCTTTCGGCAGCTATGAAAGCCTCCGCAAAAGAGGCGTGATAAGTAGAAATTACAGTATTAGTCCAAATAGCTTTATTGTTGCATTTGCTGGATAGTTCCCACCTTGTTTCAAGGGTTATATCAAAATTTAACCCAACAACAGGACGATCATAACTGAGAATTGTTACATAAAGCTGATAATGAGCTGTGTCTGGACTTACGACTTTTTTAAATACATTAAATTTCTGAAGAGCATTAACTAAGGCCTGAGTGTAGGCTTCATTGCTGATTCCTGCCTGGTTTTGCCCGCCAACGGTCTCTGCTACTCCAATAGTATTTGGAAAAGTATTAGTAACCACAACTGAATCAGGAATCATTCGTCTTGCGTCTGCACCACAGCCTGGCAACAATATAAGCATTACGGCAGCGGATAAGATAATGGAACACTTCTTCGCATAACTTTGTATGTTTTTCACTATAACTCCCAGTTAAAACTATGGTTACATTATTTACTCACCAACTCGTCTTTTTCGGCTTTGGCCTTTTCTGACCGGACTTTTTTTATCGCACGCAGGGCTATTTCTTTACCGTTTTCAAACTCCGGTGAACCTATTTTCGGTTCTGACAGTCGTTTACGAATCAAATCAAGAACCGCAACAACATCGTCACTATGAAGTTGATTAAGTATTATCGTTTGCAGTGTCTCATCTTGATCTACAAACCACTCAATGAGTCTGCTTGAAACCCCCATCAATTTCATATCTCTACTTTCTGCGACTTTATCAAGCTTCGCTTTGGCAGAAGGAGTGAGAGCCAATCTTATTATTTCACGATTATTTTCAGTCATGTAAAGCATTGTAATGTAAACCTTTGTAGATTACACTGTACAAATTGTAGATTTTTGTATATTTTTATTTGCAACATATGCATCAGTGGTGTATATTTTTGTAGGCGTGAAAGATAACTAAAATCTACACACAAGGGCTAGTATGAAAAAGAAAGTTATAAAATCACAAAAACAACATGTACCTGTAATAAATCTTACCAGTCGTGATGAAGCAGAAGTAAAACTGGTGACTGAGTATGCCGAGTTGAACGGCTTGCAGCGAGCAACAGCTCTAAAAATGTTCATCCGTCGTTACCTGCCAAAGGTAATTGAGACCGAAAAATCAATCCTTAAAAACAACCAAATCGTCCATGACGCTTTGCAGTTTACCTAAAAAGCGGTCGGCATGTCAAGTTAAATTATCGGACTTAGTAAAAAAGTGTTAATGAAAGAGGCGAGGCAATGTTAACCAAAGTAGAATTAGAGCAACTGCAAGCAAGTATAGATGGGGCTATCCAGCGATCAAAGCAACCAGAAAGACTACTCAGTATTGATGAGGTTGCAAGACGATTGGATATATCAAAGGGACAGTATTTCAAGCATAGATTAGATTTTACAGCGCTGGGACTTCAAGAAGTGAAAAAGGGGACTTCTGTTAGTGTACGAGAATCTAGTTTAGATCAGTTAATTCGTAAAGCAGTAGAGCGACAAATTGACTTGTTTAAGCCCATGGCAAGTTGATTGAGAAAGTTTTCCTTTTTGCCGGTTGAGGGTATCAATCGGCTGATTGCGGGGTAGAGCAGAGGTAGCTCGCCAGACTCATAATCTGGAGGTCAGAGGTTCGAATCCTTTCTCCGCTATTCTTGACAATTTAATATCGCCAGCCAGTAACGCCAACAACAAGGTATTCGGCTGGCTGGCTTTTGGTTCTGTAGCTCAATTGGTTAGAGCTTTGGTGCGTGTGGTTCGATTCCCCCCAGAACCTTTGGCTCTCTATATACGATCTGAGAGGCGATAATAAATGATTCGTATGGCATACCAGGAGAGACTGGCAAATTTGAAAAGTTAATAACCTCCCAATGCCGGGCAGGCTTATCCAGAGTTTCAACATGATTTTCCAATAGTTTGTCCGGTATTATTTGAAACACTCAATTTTGTTATGGACAGGCCTGTATAGGAAACTTCCCACTTTCGTAGTTCTGTAGGGTCTGTCCAATTTTACGAAAGGAAATCTAAAAATGTTTGCACGGATGTGGCAGTGGGTCAAGGCGATTGCATGTGGCATTTATTATGCGGCATGTCCGCAGGATGATCCTGAGATGGGTTTATACACTGGTATTTACAACAAGGATGTTAATTACTATGAAAACGGCAGTTACTCAGACCAGCGTGATTGCTTATTACAGCAAGGAAAAGCTAAGAGATCAGCAAAGAGAGGTCGTATTGAACGCAATATCAAATGCGGGTTCAAGCGGCGTATGTATCGCTGATGTGGCTGCGGAAATAGGGTTTGAAAAAAGTTCGGTAGCAGCGAGGTTTAACGAACTAAAGCAGATGAATCAGATTGAGATGGTAGATAAGCGACCATCTCGATCAACAGGAATAACGAGCGAGCATTGGCGGTATAGACTGCCAGATACGCTTTTTGAGATTGTTTGACAAGTTGATATGACTCAGTGGCGAAAGATAGACGCACCAGCAGTGTTGCCGAAGTGACCTCCGATAAATCGGCTCCTGGTTTCGGTATGCTGGGGAGAAAGGCCCCAGCCTGAGTCAATTTGATAATCCCATATAGTTTTAACCATCTGATTTGTGGCTTCAGGGTGGTTTCCAAATTGGTGAAAAAGCTACTTGTGTGGTTTAGCCAACTGCATGAAAGGAATTGTAGGGAGTGGCTCTCCCTCATATAAACATTTTATTCAGGAGAATCAGCAATGGACATCAGACTTAATTATCTCAGAGTTGAAAATTTCAAGGGAATCAAGGCATTTACAGCAAACCTCGATGGTGATAATGCTGTAATCAAGGCTGCGAATGGAATTGGTAAGACAACCATTTATGATGCATTCAATTATCTACTATTTGGCAAGGATAGTAGTGGACGCAAGGACTTTGCAATCCGTCCGCTTGATGACGACAACCAGCCGATAAAGGGGTTGACCCTGGCGGTTGAGGCTGCATTGATTGTTGATGGTGTGGTTGTGATCCTGCGGAAAGAGCAGAAAGAAAAAGTAATCAAGAATCAAATTACTGGCTATGAAACTTTCTGCTCAATTGACGAAGTACCGACCAAGGTCTCAGATTTCAATGATTATATTTCCAAAATCATCCCAGAAGAGACTTTCAAAGCTCTGACTGATCTGCACTATTTCAATGGAAAGTTGCATTGGACTGAGCGGCGTAAGATGCTGCTGGATATTGCCGGTGAGATTTCGGCACCGCAGGGTTTTGATAGTCTGCTTGTAGCAAAGGGCAATCGCTCAATTGATGACTACAAAAAGGTATTGCTCGACCAGAAGAAGCGACTGGTAAAGTCTCGGGATGAGATAAATCCCAGAATTGACGAAATCCAGAAAGGTCTGGATGGTTACGCAGGGAATGGCAATACCGCTAAGATGGAAGCGTCTCGCATGGGTATTCAGGATGAAATTAACACACTCGATAAGCAGCGTGATAACCTGATGAGATCGGAAAGGGAGCGTCAGGCCAAGATCGACAGGATGAACAATCTGAAACGGGATAGAGCTGTTAGAGAATCTCAGCTTAAGTCTGATACCAGTGGTGTACAGGCACTAATAGAGGAACGGCAGGAGCTAACAATTAGTTTGTCCAATATGGCTGCTGAGGTGCGTGAAGCTGAGTCTTTGGTAACTATTAAGATAGCCGACATTGATCTGACAAAAAAGGGCCTGGCAAATGCTCTCAAAGGTCTGGAAGATGCCAGACAGGAATATCTGAAGTTGTCCCAGAAGGAAGAAGATTGTACCTGCCCGATGTGTAAGCAAGCCTTGCCTGAAGGCATGGTTAAAGAGATTCAGGCTCAGAGGATTATCAGGCTGAAAGACATTACCAGCAAGGGTAATGAGTTCAACAATACTATCGAACAGTATCAGCAACGGGTTGATCTATCCAATGTCGAATTGAATGAGTTGAAGGAGAATGCAAAACGGTTGAATGAGGAGCTGGTTGTTGCCAGAGCTAATCAGCAAGCCAGACTTGCGGAGATTCAGCAGGTCGTAGATTCCAGAGAAACGCCAAAGCCAGAAAATGACCCGGCATGGCAGTCCATAAACAATGCTATTGCTCAGATTGAGACTGAAATTGGCGAGCCGATGACAACCCAGTTGCAGACGATTGAAGAGAGTCGCAGAGCTAAGCAGTTTGAATTGTCTGCTCTGGATAGATCGCTGGCCCAGGTTGACCGCAAAAAGCAGGACGAGCAGCGAATTGTAGAGCTAGAAGAGCAAGAAAAGCAGATTGCCCAGCAGATAGCAGACTGTGATAACCTGTTGGCACAGATTGAACAGTTCAAGGCTGCGGAAAGCATAGCTATTGAAACTGCTGTCAATGGCCGGTTCAAGTATGTCAATTTCAAGCTCTTTAAGGAAAATCTGAATGGTTCTATCGAAGAAGACTGCATGGCAACCCTGAATGGTGTGCCTTATCCAGACATGAGTTATGGCCAGAAAATTGTTGTAGGAATCGACATTGTTAATGTTCTAAGCGGTCATTTCGGGGTCTCTGTGCCAATTTTTGTTGATAATGCTGAGAGTCTGACGCTTTCCTTGGAAGCCACTTCACAAACTATCGAATTATACGCTCTGAAATCAGCCAGAATGTTAACACTTGTAAAGAAAGAGGTTGTTGCAAATGTCTAATCAGAACCAGGCAATGCAGAAAAGTAATGTTTCCACCATCAAAGATAAGTTGATGTCAACCGGAACCATTGAGTTATTCAAAAGTAACTTGCCAAATGCGGTTGGCAAACATGCAGAAGATGCTGCAAAGCGTTTTGCCAAGATGACTTATACAGCGATTACGCAAAACAGTCTTCTGCAACAGTGTACACCGGCCAGTATTATTAAAGCTGCCAGTCAAGCAGCGAGCTTGCAGCTTGATATTGATATTAGAGGCTTGGCATATCTGGTTCCATATTACAACAATAACTTAAAGGCACATGAGGCTCAATTTCAAATTGGTTATATGGGATTAATCGAGCTTGCTTACAGATCAGGCAAGGTTAAGGCTATATCCGCTCATTGTATATATGAGAGCGAAAGAAAGAGTATTGTCATTGATCGAACCAACGGACAATTTAGCGTCAAACATCCATTTAGTTTTGATGCACCAACAGGGAACATCATAGCTGTTTACGCCAGTGCTGAAGTAGAAGGGCTTGGTAGCCAGACAGTTGTGTTGCGAGCAGATGAGATCGAGCGACTCAGAAAACTTTCCAAAGCTGCAAATTCCCCGGCATGGCAAAATCATTACGAAGCAATGGCAAAAAAAACTGCTATTCGCCAACTTGCAAAGTTCCTGCCAAAATCAATACTTGAGGATTTTAGCAGAGCAGCAGCAGACGATGAAGCCCAGGACTATCGTGAATCATTTACTGAGGCCCAGGTTGTTTCGACTCAGGCTATTAGTGAAGCTACTGGTAGTGAAGTTGTTGATTTTTCTGATAGCGTGGTAAATGGTGTTGAATCAAACGATATAGATGAAATTAGTCGTCAGGCAGCAGCCGTATTTGGAGCGAAATAATGAGATTTCAGCAGTGTTACAGTAGTTCCAACGGCAATCTATATGTGATAACCAGCGATAACGGTGAACGGTTATTGCTCGAATGTGGGGTGGTCTGGAAAGTTATCCAGGCTGCCCTTGAATTCGACTTGAGCAACATTGTCGGATGTTTACTGACGCATGAGCATCAAGATCATGCCAAAGCTGTAACAGATGTCATTAAGGCTGGAATACCACTTTATACCAGTGCTGGAACTGCTGAAGCTCTGAACTTGTCAGGAAGAAGAGTTAATACAGTCGAAGCAATGGCAGAGTTTTACGCTGGACCGTTCAGAGTTATACCATTCAATGTGATTCACGATTGCAAACAACCCTTTGGCTATATCATTCATTGCGACAGTGAATGGCTGTTGTTCGCAACTGATACAGCATACCTGAAGCAACAATTCTGTATGCAGTTCAGAATTATAGCGATTGAATGTAGTTACGATAAGGATGTTTTATCGGCAAATGTTGAATCTGGTGAGGTTAATGAATCGCTGGCAAAACGACTGCTTGATAGCCACATGGAAAAGAGTGTTACAGAGAGGTATCTTAATGATTTCTGTAATTTATCAAAATGCCAGGAACTGCACTTGTTGCACTTGAGCGGTCGCAATATCGGCGATAAAGAGCTTGTGAGAGATGAGTTTAGTAGAAAGTTTATGTTGAAAACAGTAATCGTTTAACCGCTCTGCGGGCCGGACCGTCCGGCATTAACAGCATAGCATTTCAGCCGCAGGGCGGTTTTTTTTAACAATGAAAGAGGAAGCCATGTTATCGGATACAGAAGTTGAGAATGTGATTACGGCAAGATTGGACAAGACACGCAAGGTCTTAACAGAAAAAGCCAAACAATACGCCCAGAACGGCAGGCTTGGCAATTTCCACGACATAGCAGGGTTTATGGATGTAACACCATTACAGGCATGTTTAGGGTTGGTTTCTAAGCACATTATAGCCCTGAAAGATTTCATAAACAACCCAGATGAAGTACCCGCTGAACAGTGGGACGAGAAAATCGGTGAAATAATTGCTTACATGTGCCTGATGGATGCCTTGGTATTTGAGGATTTGCAATTTAAGTCTAAGTTCGACACAGTAACCCGAGAATCGAGCTTAAAGGAAATGTTGACCGTTTTCTGTGGCTTTGGCTCAAAGGAATAAAATGCAAGTATTTTACGGACATACAACAGAATACGGCCCGGTCTGCGATTGGAACGCTATACAAGGTGAAGCGGGCAATTACGAGCGATTTGTTATTGAGATAAGGCCAGATGATGAAGGGCTCAGGCAATATGCCTGGCTGCATTGCGATGAAGGACCTTTTGCAATTTTCGCCAAAGATCAGGGCTGCTCAGTGCATGAAGCCGAATTGTTGTTAAAAAGAGAATGTGGCGAGCAGTGGTTTGTGATCGATATTACCGAGGCCAACTGGCACCAGCTTGGAGACAGGCTCAGGGGTAAGCTCTATTACGAATGTTTAAGCCCAGTATGTCATAGACTTATCCAACCGAATAAAGTTGCCAAAATCAAAGGGCAGAAATGCTGTCCGCACTGTGGTAAGGCGGTAAAGCTGATATTTATCAAATCAAAAACGATGCTCACGAAGAAACAGCGTAGTTCCTGGATTGAAAACATAATTGATTTTATGGATTTAATGGGATGTAGAGTTATGCCACCTGATCCAGAGTGGCGAAAAAATAGACAAGAGGAAATACAGGCGGTGGAATAATGGCAAGTTATAACAAAGTGATAATGATGGGGAATATGACTCGTGATCCAGAGCTTTCATACCTGCCGAGTCAGACGGCTGTGGTTGAGTTTGATTTGGCAACTACTCATAAATATCGCGGGGCTGATGGGCAGGATCGAGAAGAGACTTGTTTCATTTCATGTCGTATGTTTGGTAAAAGAGCAGAAGTTATCGACAAATACTTTGGTAAGGGTAATCCCATATTGGTAGAGGGTCGTTTGAAGCTGGATGTATGGGATGCTCCGGACGGCAGAAAGTGTTATAAACATAGAATCATTGTTGATAATTTTTCATTTGTTGGTGGTAATAACAATGGAGCCGGTGAACAGTCTGGTCGTTCTGCTGGCAAGGGTACTCAAGCTGAAATGTATCCCAATGATAAAGAGCAAGCCTACGACATCCCTGCACCACCAGCTGACGATGATATTCCGTTTTGATTCTATTTTCAGATCCATTGCTGACCTTTCCGGTGGGTGGTTAAACCGGAAATTAAGGTAAAGAAGTGAGTGGCATACAAACTGGCTGTAAACCAGTTCCCGCAAGGGTAAGCAGGTTCGATTCCTGCCTTTACCATTACGAATGTGGCCTTTGGCAGTACATGATGTATAGCTTAATGGCAGGATACAAACGCGGATGCGTTGGACAGGATTGTCACCTTTTGGCAGTCGAGACTAAGGATAGTCATGAAAAATCTAAAGCAAATCTTGAAGCATTTATTTTGCCGGAAGAATCACCGGCCAGAACCACTCAATGAAAGGCTTGTGCCGATAAGCGATTTTATGCTTATGAAAGATACTCGCTTAATGTGGGCTAAAGGACTTCTGCAAGTATCAGGTTCAAATACGCATGTCCCTGAATCTGGGTATGCCAATGCTTATATTTTACATCACTACTATGGCATGCCCAAAGAAGATGTATTGGCTGAAACTGGTTATTGGGTGGAAGATGATCCTCTATTAGTATCTATAACATACAAAAGGAATCATGGTGAATAAATATCAATCACAATTCATTAAGATCATGGAAGGGCTGGCTTACCGATTTTCGATGTGGGATGTCTTTAATGACTTCTGCTCAATGGCAGCCTGGAACTTGAGGCAAGCATTTTATCCAAAAGAAGCTGCTGAGGTATTTAAGAGATTGGATGAAAAGTACAATCAAGAGCAGATTAGTCAGTTTGCCCAAGCGTTTATTTGCGTGGTTGAGTCATTGGAGGCAGGTTACGGAGATTTCCTCGGCGAGTGCTACATGGCTATGGAGTTGGGTAAGTCCCAAATCGGCCAGTTTTTCACTCCATATCCTGTCTGTAAAGTGATGGCCAAAAGCACATTAGACTCTGATATTGAATCGAAGTTAAATACTTGTGGGTATATGACTATTTGTGATCCGGCTTGCGGAGCAGGAGCAACATTGATTGCGACAGTTGATATTGCCAGGGAGCAAGGTCTTAATCCTTCTGAAAACCTATTGTTATATGCTACTGATATAGACCTTCTTGCAACCCATATGTGTTATATCCAGCTTTCGCTTTGCGGAGTTGCAGCCTTAGTTACTCATGGCGATACATTGAGAATGGAAACATGGTCGCAATATCTTACGCCTGTTTGGTTTATCAATAATTGGCAAGTTAAATATGATACTATGAAAATGTTAAACGCTTTGAAATTAGTGTTTCAGGGTGAAAATGACAATGTAGCGATTGTGGATCAGTCAGAAGATGTAGAAAATCCAGATAACCAAGAAACGCATGAGGTTGAAATCAATATGGCTGAGACTCCAAAAGCGGGCCAAATGGCATTTGATTTTATGTTTGAAAGGGAGGCAGTATGAACTGCAAAAAAGATTGTAAGAGGTTGTATAAATCACCACAAGGTGACTGTAAGTGCTATACAAGTAGCGATGATTTTTTGTTGACACCGTTGAAAGTTGAAGCTGGAAAACCACAAAGACATTGGTTGTGCGAAAGAATATCAAGTTTTTCTGAATATATTCCGGTGGTGATGTCATCTGTTACAAGGATTGGCTGTTGGAAACGCAGGAAGTCAATACAGAAATAGAGAATTGTGTGAATATGGATAAGAATAAAGAAATTAGTTGGGTAGCATTAGATGTCACAGACTTTCTGGTTGATATTGATTATCAAGCCATGACTGCCGAGGAAAGAGGCGTGTATATACATCTGATCTTCAATTTATATGCCAATAACGGTATGATCGAGTATAACCCAGCTAAACTCGCAAGAGTATGTAATTCTGAGACTGCTATTGTTGAACAAGTAGTTTCTGCCAAATTTATTGTAAATAATGACATGCTAACACACAAGCGAGTTACTAAGGAGCTGGAAAAGTCGAACAGTAGAATGACTAAAGCTGCCACAGCAGCAGATGCAAGATGGCGAAAGAAACAGGCAAATGAAGCTCAAGTAATGCATGAGCAATGCCCAAGCAATGCTAATGCAATGCTAACGCATGAAACAAGCAATGCTCAAGTAATGCAGGAGCAATGCAATAACATTACATTACATAACAATAGTATTAATACTACTACAACCCCGCGTGCGTGCGAGAGTGAAGCGATTGTCCAGGTTTGTAATGCGTGGAATGCTTTCGCTAAGAAAAAGGCAAAGCCGGATAATCCATCTGAAGTTGCACAAGTAGTTCGTCTGCTTACGAATATCAATGGGTTGGTACTGCAAGACCTTCTGGCTGCAATTGTTAATTACAGGGCAGCCTGTGAGCTTCCAGACAGCCAGGCATGGCATTTCAACTTGCACAAGTTTGCCCTCGATGGCTACAAAAAGTTTTTACCTGGTATTTTTGATATTGATAATTACAAAAAGCGGAATTTTGAAAAAAATGACCATGATCCAAATAGAGTCAGAGAACCTACAGAATACAAATCTTCAGCCGGAATCAGAGTTGAGGTGTAGTTGTGGTAATCATATTGAGCCTGTTGGATTTGGCAGGTTTACTTATACCCCCAAACGATGCAAGGAGTGCATCAGGATGAGTCTGGAGCAATCGCAAACGGATTTGCGTGCGTCAAGGATGGCAAAAGCCGCAAGGATGCGGCATGCTCTGGATATTGTTTTGCCACCGCTATTTCGATCTGCCAGACTGTGTGACTTTTCCAGTGAGTTCAGGAATGTTTTATCGAAGCGGATGCCATTTCAGGGGCTATTGCTTTGGGGCAAGCCTGGAACTGGTAAAAGTCATGCTATGGCAGCGATTTTAAGACATTCGGTATTGACTGGCATTACTTGTCGAAGAATTTCTTATGAAATGCTTTGCCTGTCAGTGCGGTCGGCATACAGACCTGGATCGACTTCAACGGAGCTTGATATTATCAAACCACTTATTGAGGTTGACTATTTGTTTATCGAGGATTTAGGCACGACAGTGGGTGGTGCCAAAGCTGAAAGTGATTTTAGTGTGCGGACGCTTCTGGCGATTGTCGATTCAAGGATAGAACAGTGCCGACCGACATTTGTCACCAGCAATAAGCCATTAGAAATTATCGGAAAAAGTTTTGATGATCGAATCGAAAGTCGGCTTAATACATTCAAAATCATTGAAATGTCTGGTCGCGATAAGAGGAAAGGCAGCTATTGATATGAAGTATAGTCAAATGCCGTTGGTGAAAATGCTGCAAGTAGAAAAAGACCTCAAAATTCAATTTGGTTTACAGGCTACAGCGGATCGGAATGGTGTGAGCCGGCATTTAGTTACAAGAATATGGAACAATATGCAAAAACGAAAGGCACGGTCAAAAAATGATAGACGAGAATGATTATGAATTAGACGAAAGAATAGCAATTCTCTTGGAAGAAAATCACGGAATGACAGAAAAACAAGCATATGCCCAGGCAATGCGTGAAATCAGGGCAAGGCGGGAACAGGATGGCAACCGCAAGACGAAAAAAGTGTAGGCACTGTGGCTATATCGGTCTGAGATTAGAGTTTTTCTGGCATGGCCGATCAACCGGAAAGTACTGTCCGATATGTTTTGTTCGTCGTAGGAATGAAATGGAATGCCAGCGACGGTTGCGAATGAAACACGATGAGCGAGTTTTGAAGTTGACAGAAGCTCAGATTGAATATCTGCATGAACTGGTGATAAACGAAGTGCCGGATATTGTCAATTACGCTAACGAAATGAAAATCTATAACCAATTGAAAGACACCAAAAATGAAAATGGGTTTCGAGACCAACAAGCGAATAATCAAGTCGATGAATAATACCAGAGTAAGGGCTACAGTTGGTGGTCAGAAATGCTATTTTCGCAGCAAGTATGAGTATAGATGGGCACAGTACTTGGAATTGCTCAAGCAGCAGGGGCAGATCAAGAGCTGGTCGTATGAACCTGAAACATTTCATTTTATTGGAGAGAAGACCGCTCCAGTGCAATACACCCCGGATTTTAAGGTTATTGAGAACGATGGTAATCCAGTATATCACGAGATGAAGGGTTATCACGACGGGTGTACAAACAAAAAATTGCAACGCTTAGTAAAGCATTACTCTGGAACTGTAATCGAGTTGTATTTGCAAGGTAAAGGCAAGGCAAACCGTAAAGCGACTGCCGAAAAATACTGTCGGCGAGTTGCCGACGGTGAAGAAATATTGCGACAATTGGGCGGATTGATCCGAGATATGCCGCCGATTATAGATTGACATGAATGTCATTTTTCAGGTGGGACAGGTGAATATGGATGTTTTCCTACCCACCACTTTTAACATATTTTCAGAGAGGATTTATATTATGAAAACAAGATTGATACTTTTTGTAATTGGAATGGTGGTTGTGCTATGTGCCGGGTGCTTTCTGGCCAAGGGCAAGCAAGTCAAATTTGCCCCCAGTTCCCCCCCAGAGCTACCAGCAGCAGGAAATGATGCCGGTAGTAGTCAGTCAGACAAACAGGGCAGTACTAATAGTTTCCTTGGGCATACTGATAATGACGCTGGCAAACAGCAAACTGACGATGCTGGGAATAGGTCAGGCGATAACCATAACAGGGGTGGCAACGATAGCTATGATGCAAGCATTAAGCTATTATCCGCAGGTGACCGGGTTATTATTCCTGATAGTAGCGGTTCTGGCGGTGGCTGTCACTTTATTTTCGTCGGGAGGGATGACGACCTCCAGTATCAAGAGTTGGTTACAATCGTTAGTTGGTCGCTGGTTTCGGCGGGAATAGCCTTTGTTGCTGGTATGTTGGTTTACAGGAATAACAGCAAGCGGTTAGAGAAAGCCATTCAGGAAACGGCAGATGAAATCACGCATCTCACCCGAAAGGCAGATGTTAATTCAGATGGAAAATTGAATACTTCTGATCTGAAACAGCTTGGCGATTATGTCAAAACTAAGATTACATAACAAACTTTTTCATTTTTACCATAGGCTCCGCTCGCTATGGTGAGCGGAGCTTTTATAAGTGTTTTACAGTTTATTTATTAACTTTATTTTTAGGAGTATATTATGACAGATGTAAGAACAGCAAGTGATGTTATCAACGACCTTTTCACTAATGTGCAAAAAGGCAAAGAGGTTGTGATTGACACCGTTCGGAAGGTCATCGACGGAAAAGAAAATCTGGAATTTCACTTCGGAAACCGGGAAATTCAGCCAGAAATGCCAAAGCAGCCAGATCGCAAGGAGAGTCCGAGACGGCAACATTGTTTTCATGATGCCGCAAGTCTGGAGATCTACTTGAAGAAGTATAAAACTGCTGAGACGGTTGTATATGCCGATACTATCGAAGAAAGGGTATATGTGGTAATCGATGAAAAAGCAATAACCGGCTTTGAGATTATTACTATGAAGCCGCAAATGCACCCACTATTTACGCCTTGGGAAAATATCATTAAGAAGGGTTATATCGAGGTACAGAAATTTGCCGATTTGCTCAAAGAAAATCGCAGGTCGATTGTTGAGCCGTTGGTGAAAGAGTTGCTTTACACTCTTGGGCAGATCAAGGTTAGTAAGAATCTGACTCTCCAGAAAGGGTTTGGCAAGCATTCTGTGAATGGTATTGTTTGTGAAATCGATATTACCGGTAAGGGTAATACAGAAAACCAGCAAGTCGAGATACCCGACACAATAGTAATTGAAGTGCCGATATATCTGGCTACTGAGCCGGTAACGCTTGAATTGGATATTACCATCGATGTTGATGACGACAATGACATTGTCGCAAAGGTAACATCGCCAGACCTGGCAACGATGAAAGTTAAGGCTTTTGAGTCAATGCTGGAAAAGGTCAAGGCTATTGACGGTGTAACTGTTACACTTGGTCGCCCAGATCATATTGATTGGGCCAGGGTAAAGTAATTCTTAATATTTTATAATGAAAGAGGTTAGGATGAATACTAATGCAAAAAACATATTTGTTCCTTTGTCAATCGATGGAATAAATGAAGGTGAATTTGTTGATGATATGAATGCGGCTTTGCTGGAAATCCAGACAAGTCTGATAAATCATGTGAATCGATATGAGCATAAGGCAAATAAAGCCAAAGCTCAGCTTACAGTCACGATCAGTCTGGTATGTCTTGATTCAAACAATGATTCGTATGCTTGTGCTGCTCAGATCAAAAAGGTTGTTCCAGCGGCTCCACCGTCAGGCTCTTTGGTTATGTCAGGTGTTGACGAGGCCACGGGCAAGCCGTGCCTGATATGTAAATCGTCTGGTTCCAATCGTACAAATCCAAGGCAGTTGCAGTTATGCACTGAAGCTGGTGAAGAAATAGATGTTGAAACTGGCGAAGTCAAAAGACGGCGTAGTTACTAATTTTTTGTTTAAGGCCAGCCGGGAGCCATAATCCCGGCGAATTTTAATAAAGGTTATGTAAATGAAAACTACAGTAAGAGTTAAGAAAGAAATCGAAATCAAAACAATAAAGGTAGATATTGCAGTTCGCTATGAGGATGAAGAAATACCATACGATTTTCCGCTGCGAAGAGGTGATAGATGGTGTGCTGAAATCGATATTGATAGTGGTGTGATCAAAGACTGGCCACAAGGTAAGTCTGGCGTGCTTGCTATGAAGGTCCGTGATGAAGGTACATATACGCTGTTTGATGCTGACGGTCAGCAGGTTGCCGAATTAGCTGATGAATATGTCCCCAACCGTTTGATACCTGGCGAATATGGCGATTATATTGAACTGAGTATTGATGAGACTGGCAAGATCACAAATTGGCCGAAAAAGCCTAATGTTGAGGCATTTTTCCCTTGTGACGAAGATTAAATTATAACGATCCTGCCGGGTTTCGGCTCGGCAGGGGTTTGATAAAAAGAGGTTGAAAATGTCAATGCAAAATGTCAGAGAAAATATTGAAGACAGGCTTAAAAGGGGTGTCATATCGATAGCTCAAGCTAATGTAGAGATGATTCGAGCAGAGAGGTTCCGCATTATTACTAATGGTGTGCCTAAGGAAGTCAGAATAGCTCTTAACGAAGCAGTTAAAAATGGGCAGCTTGCACATCGTGTAAAAAGTGATATTAATCCAGAGGCGTATTACCATCCGGGGTTTGAGTATTTGTTGAAAGCAGAATTTAAAAGACGGTTAGAAATGAAATTGTCAGCATTGACAGCAGTGCTTAGTCATGCAGGGTCTGAAAGTGGGGAAGAGGAATGACAAAGATATACATGATTGAGAGAATTGACGAGGTATCCGGCTTGTTTTTGGGTAGTCTGAAAGATGAGCCAACAAGGCTAGGTATGGTAGCTTACCCACAGGCCATTAAATTCGCTGATGAAAAATCAGCAAGTAAAATGTTGCACTATTTGAAACTTGATAAGGCATGGTTAATTAAAGAGGTGATAGGATGAGTAAAGTACATCCCATACAAATGAGTCATAAAGATGTGATAGCCGGTTATCTATTTCATTGTCCTGGCTGTGGCGAAGATCATATGTTTACGACTAATATCGAAGCCAGACCGCAAGGTGTTTGGTCATTCAATGGTGATCTTGACAAGCCTACATTCAGCCCGTCATTACTGGTAAACGGTAGCAAATATAAAGAAGATTTAGTCAGGTGTCACAGTTTTGTTACTGATGGGGAAATACAGTTTCTCAGTGATTGTGACCATGGATTAGCAGGGCGGACAGTGGAGTTGCCGGAATGGGAAAGTGGGGAAGATGAATGAAACCAGCATTTATACCACTCATCGGAAAGTATTTTGACCAATTTGACGCAGGCACAAAGGACCGTGAATTACGGAGAGTTGGCAGACAGTGGCAAGCAAAGAATTTCCCAGTAGGTCGTCAAGTGACACTTTCACGAGGATATAACGGTAAGAGGCTTGCCGCTGTTGTCATTGAAGCAAAAGAAGTTAGCCAAACGGCATTGTTCCCAGACGAACAAGTTGCTGTAAAGGGATGTTATCCTGATATTAAACCAGATGAGTTGATTTTGATTATAAAGTTAAAGGTGGTGAGATGATGCAGCAATTATCTTTTGATTTCAGCAGTACACTATTAGCGACACTTCCCAGAAGTGGTGAACTGGTGATTGACAGCTTTGCCGGTGGTGGCGGTGCGTCAACTGGTATTGAACAGGCTCTTGGCCGTCCAGTTGATATTGCTATCAATCATGATCCTGACGCATTGTTTATGCACGCTGCTAATCATCCGCAGACCGTACATCTTACCGAAGATGTCTGGCAGGTAGATATTGATCAGGTAGTTGCTGGCAGGGCGGTGGGGCTGCTCTGGTGTAGTCCGGATTGCACGCATCACTCAAGGGCGAAGGGCGGCAAGCCGGTAAGTAATGCCCGGCGTGGTCTGGCCGAGGTGATACTTAACTGGGCCGGTAAAGTCAGACCCCGCTGCATATTTCTGGAAAATGTCCCGGAATTTACTGATTGGGGGCCACTCTACAAGAAAGTTAACAGGCCAAATCCTGCTAAAAAAGGCCGGACATTCCGCTGGTGGGTTAAATCTCTGGAAGAAATTGGCTATAAGGTCGAATGGAAAGTGCTGGTAGCCTCTGACTATGGCACGCCAACCAGCCGTAAGAGACTATACCTAATCGCTCGTTGCGACAGTCAGCCGATAGTATGGCCCCAGCCAACCCATGGGCCGGGATTATTGCCAGTTCATACAGCTTCAGAATGTATCGACTGGAGCATTCCCGGCCAGTCGATATTTATGACCAAAGAACAGGCAGCCCAATTATACAAAGAAACCGGTGTAAAGGTAGTAAGGCCGCTGGCAGACCATACCATGCGAAGAATTGCACTGGGCGTTAAAAAGTATATCATGGATGCCGCCGACCCATTTATCATACCAATTGACCATAAAAGCTCAAAAGGTTGTGCCATGACCGTGGCTGAGCCGCTGCGGACTGTGACCGAGAACAGATTCGCCTTGGTTTCGGCATTTATTAGCAAATATTATGGAGGTGTCATTGGGAGTGACATAGAAAGCCCGTTGCATACGATAACAGCCATTGATCATAATGCATTGATTTCAACCTATCTGACCAAGTTTTACGGTACAAACATCGGCTCAGATATGCGTAAGCCGGTACCGACCATAACCGCCACTGGCCAGCATTTAGGGCAAGTATCTGCATTTCTGGTCAAATATTACGGTACAAATATAGGTAGTAGCATATCTGAACCTGTACAAACGGTAACCACCCGCGACAGATTCGGTCTGGTAACAATAATGGGTGAAGATTATCAGATCGTGGATATAACCTTGCGAATGCTAAAACCTCATGAACTGGCCGCCGCTCAGGGTTTCCCGGAAGATTATATCCTTACCGGTACTGGCAGTAATCAAGTGGCAAAAATCGGTAATAGTGTATGTCCACCAATGGCCAGAGTGTTGGTTGCGGCGAATTATGGTGAAATTTCATCTGAAACGATGGTGGCATAAAAGGGTATTTGAGGGTCAAAATTTGATAGTCAAAAAATTCTGAGGGTCAAATTTTGAACCCCCAGTTTGTAACTTGTTATTTGGCAATATTTAATAAAAGCGGTTGACTGTCAAATTTTGAACCTCAAGAAACTAATGAGGGTCAAATTTTGACCCTCGGAAAGAAAACGAGTAATGAAAAATCGGTTAAAGGTCTATCGTGATAATATAAACATGTTCCCGGTGTATATTTGCATTGGTGACCGGCGAGTGATGGAAAAGGTCATATCAACGGTTTATGATGGTTTGGAAATTAAATTCGATACTCATGGAAGGTGTCAGAGCATATCGCATATTAGGGATGGGAAGCCGCCTGCGATAATTATTTATACAGATCGGGTCAATATGCCCTTGGCTGCTCATGAGGTTTTACATGCTATCGGAATGGTTTATGACTTTATTGGACAGGATATGAATACTGAAGAAATAACCTGTCATATAATGCAGGACTTAATGAGTAGCTATGAGTGGCTATCCCAGGAAGAGAATGGGTCTTGGCTCCCAGCTTCAAAAATTGCAAAGTGGATGAAAGCAAAGGTGTGGGATTGATGCAAGTGCTTGTAAATAAAGGATTTATTTTTCATTATGGTGCTATGGAAAAGCTTTGTAATATATACATAATGTAGTATAGTTGTATGAAATAGCCCAAAGGAGATATGGTGTAATTTGTTGCTAAGGCCACTAAATCCATAAAAAAAGGTAGAACTGATATTGCTACTGGAGCAACTACGAAATTAACCTGTATTTTTTTTATGAAAAGTTAGCAATTTTCGCATGGGAGCCGGTAATCCAATTCCCTGTTTAGTTGAGATATATAGTAATATGAAATTAAGAGAATTTGACATTAGATTCTGCAGGCCGCTTATATGTTGTAATGATGTATTTATAGCTAGAAAAATCATTTTGATAGCATGTTTTTGTGTTATACAATGAGATGTACTAAGTTGTAAATTATTTATTAACCGCCAAATAGGCAAAAGGAGCGTTAAATGGCATTAAGTAATGAATATTATGAATATCACCTGACCCCTAAAGGGTGGATAATTGGTAGCGTTAAATATGACCACAAATTTGAAGCAGTAAAAATACCAGCAGATAGGGTATTGACATGCCGTTATTGTGATAAGATTCCTTGCATGGGAGCGAAGGGCTATAAGTATAAAAGCATTGTATTTGAGGAAAAAGTTAGTAAAAGAGTTAGGGATTTAATTCGATTATATGGCAAAGATCCAGAAGGGTTTGAAGACTGGGAAAATAAGCCTCTTTATTAAAAAGTAAATGAATATTAAGCGATATTTTACTTAGAAATCAAGATTTTTATATTTTTCCCCCTTGAAACAACACGCACTGATTTAACATAGAACCTGTATTTATAGACTGTTAAAGGATTGACGGTCACTTTTTATAATATCAGGTGCTAAATGCAGGATGCGAAGTTTCAACAATTCAGATTGGCCGACCTTAACCCGGCTGAATACAATCCTAGAACAATATCCGATGATGGTTTACGCGGGCTTTCTGAGTCTCTGAAGCGGTTCGGGTGTGTCGAGCCAATTATCGTTAATATCCGGGATGGCAGGAATGCAATAGTTGGTGGTCATCAGCGAACCAAAGCATTATCGGAATTGCATGGTGCTGATTACGAAACCACCTGTGTGGTTGTGGATCTGAGTGAGCCAGAAGAGCGAATGCTCAATATTGCCCTGAATAATCCGGAAATTCAGGGTGAATTTGACATGGATAAGCTCCAAGAGAGTATCGAGTTTATCCAGAGGGAAATGCCGGATGATACCGGCATTCTGGATATGCAGATTGGTAAGCTGATTGGTGATATTCAGGCTGATATTGGTTCTGTACTGGAACAGGAAGCCAAAGCTTCGCTGGCTGAGAAATTCATCATACCGCCGTTTTCCGTTCTGGATTCCCGGCAGGGGTATTGGCAGGAAAGAAAACAAAGCTGGATTAACCTGGGTATCCGCAGCGAACTTGGCGGGCGGGATAAGCTCAAAACATCCGGCTCGTTAAGCGGTTCTGTACCTCATTACTATGAATATAAAAGGTTGGCAGAAAACAAGTTAGGTCGAGAATTATGTAATTCGGAGTTTGAAAAGGAATATTTGGCTGATTATATGCCAGCTAATTCCTCGCTGGCATTCACTGAATCAGGCGGGATATTGTCGGTATTTGACCCGGTGTTATGTGAAATAGCGTATCGGTGGTTCTGCCCGCCAGCGGGCAGGGTGCTGGATCCATTTGCCGGAGGTAGTGTCCGGGGTGTTATAGCTAATTACTTGGGTTGTGAATATGTCGGAGTAGAGCTCCGACCGGAGCAGGTAGAGGCGAACCGGGAACAGGCCAAGGCATTACTGACAGCGGAGAATCAACCGGTATGGATTACCGGGGACAGTACGGAACTGGATAAGCTGGTCGAAAGTGAGTTTGACCTGGTATTTAGTTGCCCGCCATATGCTGATCTTGAGGTTTACTCAGATGATCCTCAAGACCTTTCCAATATGGATTATTCAGACTTTCTCAAGAGCTACCGGCTGATTATTGAAAAGTCAGTCGCAAAACTGAAGAATAATCGCTTTGCCTGTTTCGTTGTAGGTGATGTTCGGGATAAAAAGACTGGATTCTACCGGGACTTTGTCAGTGATACTATCGCGGCGTTTATCGATGCTGGCATGGAGTTGTATAACGAAGCGATATTGTTGACCTCAATCGGTAGTTTGCCGGTGAGAGTTGGCAAGCAGTTCCAAAGTGGTAGAAAGCTTGGCAAGGCTCATCAGAATGTATTGGTATTTTTCAAAGGTGATCCAAAGACCATCAAGGATGATTTTGGCCCAGTTGAGGTTGGAGAGATCAGCGAATGAAAAAAGGTTTTAGGTCAACTATATGGTCTTCAGTGATAACAGCAACTCTGTATGTGCCAGGGCATCTGGAAGCGGCGGCGAGAGCCGCATCCATTGACGGAAAAACCTCCGTGTTTTGCCGCCAACAGATGAGCAAGTCAGACCATTTCGCCAAGCTGTAAAATGTGTATAAGTCGTTATTCTTCATGGACATAGCTTGCCAAGTAATGCAAGTTGGTTCAAGGAAATAGTGAAAAATAACAAGTGAATAGTTGGGATTGATAAAACGAAATGCCGGTTCGGGCGGAAATGAGTACATCAACCGCCTGTTGTGAGTTCTGGGAGGGATTCACACAACATTTTTGCGAACCAGCGATTTTTCGGTGAACTGAGGAAATTATACTGAAATGAGTACGAAAGTGATAGAGAGAAAGTGGAAAAGTCTGACATTGTCAGTATTGCCAGCAAACAGAGGCATTTGAACTTATTGCGTAAAGTCCAAGTTGGCAAGGAGTTAACGCCAACGGAGATTAAAGAATTGGCTAAATATGAACAAAAAAACAAGGCCAAAGGCAAGAAAGTTGCCAAGATAAAGAAGCCTATGCCGCTTAATCCGCGACAATTGGCTTTTTGTCGTGAATATGTTATAGATCATAACGGCAAACAGGCGGCTATAAGAGCCGGTTACGCAGAAGGTTCTGCTGAGGTTACGGCATCACGTGTGCTAAGTAATGCTAATGTCAAGCAGAGAATTGCTGAACTGGAAAAGCCAGCTATTGAAAAGGCAGAAGTTACGGTTGAAAGGATCATTCAGGAGCTTGCTAATATAGCATTTTTCGATATTCGCGAGCTGTATGACGACCAAGGTAATATGAAGAACATCCATACTATTCCAGAGTCTGCCAGGCGGGCAATATCTGGAATGGATGTCTTTGAAGAATTCCAAGGTCGGGGAGATGATCGTGAGCAAATAGGTCTTACTAAGAAAGTCCGGATGTGTGACAAATTAAAGGCTCTGGAATTGCTTGGTAAGACCAATTTAATGAATATGTTTACAGAAACCATAAACCACAAGGTTAATGATGGTTGTGGTGTGCTTGTAATACCTCAGCCAATGGATAAAGACCAATGGTCGCAGCGTGCAAAAGACAATCAAGACAAGCTAAAAGTAAAACCGAAAGGGTAAACATAATATGGAAGCCTCAAGAAGGTAGCCAGGAACTGTTTTTATCTTGCCCGATATTTGAGTGTCTATACGAAGGCACTCGAGGACCGGGTAAAACTGATGCTCTTTTAATGGATTTTGCACAATTTGTAGGCCGTGGGTTTGGCCCAGCGTGGTCTGGGATTTTGTTTCGTAAGGAGTATAAGGAATTACAGGATGTTGTTAAGAAGTCTAAAAAATGGTTCAGGCAGATATTTCCGGGAGCAAGGTTTCTAGAGTCAAAGTCTGATTATAAGTGGGTTTTCCCGGATGGCGAGGAACTGCTGTTTCGGACTGCTAAGGCACCTGATGATTATTGGAGCTACCACGGTCATGAATACCCATGGATTGCCTGGGAAGAGCTGACTAACTGGCCTGATCCTGAATTGTATCTGTCGATGATGTCAGTTTGCCGGTCTTCAAGCCCAGGAATGCCAAGGCGTTATCGCTCAACATGTAATCCGTATGGAGTTGGCCATAACTGGGTTAAGAGGCGATTTATAGACCCGGCACCGCGAGGTGTTATCATCAAGGATGATAATGGTAGAGAGCGGGTGTGTTTACACGGCTCGATCTTTGAAAATAAAATATTACTCAAAAGCGACCCTGATTATCTCAAGAATCTTCAGGCACAAAAGGGGGCCAAGCGGGAAGCCTGGCTATATGGAAATTGGGATATTACGGCTGGTGGAATGTTTGATGATATATGGCAGGCGAATGTTCATGTTATTAGACCATTTGATATACCGTCAACATGGTTGATTGACAGGTCGTTCGACTGGGGTAGTTCCAAGCCATATTCCGTGGGCTGGTGGGCTGAGTCAGACGGATGTGACATAACGCTATATAATGGACAAAAACAGCATACCGTAAGGGGGGACCTGTTCAGAATTGCTGAACTATATGGTTGTACCGGAGAACCAAATGAGGGAACAAGAGAAACAGCAAGTCAAATTGCGGAAAAGATAAGAGCTTTTGAAAAAGAACGGATTAAACGGACAGTATATGCCGGGCCAGCAGATTCAGCGATCTGGGCCAAAGAAAATGGTAATTGCATAGCGGATGATATGGCCCAGAAAGGCGTATATTGGACAAAGGCAGATAAGTCTCCTGGAAGTCGAATAAATGGCTGGCAGCTGACAAGAGATCGTTTATTAAATGCGATTGCAGAAGAAGGTAAACCTCGCGAGAAGCCAGGTGTGTTTATATTTGAGAATTGCCGTGATTTTATCAGGACAGTCCCCACAGTATCGAGGGATGAGAAGAATCTTGAGGATATAGATACTGAATCTGAAGATCATATTTGTGATGAGATGAGATATAGGTTATCTACCAAAAAATACAGTTACAGGAATGAATAATATGAGTGAAACCACCGTAACCAGAGAAGATATAAATAACTTAAGGGCTGATATTAAAGACCTTTATGATAAGTATAATGAAATGAGCCGTCAATTTGCTGCAATTGAAAAGCATTTGGCGGTTATTGCTACAAAGTTCGAGGCTTTGCCAGCACCGCCCAAGCAGCCATGTCGTTGGGTTGAGGAACTGAGAAAAGAATTTGATGGATATATGAAGGATCAGCAAGACCAGAGGAAAGCTGATATAAATACTTGGAAACAACAGGCAATCAGAACTTTTTTAGATGTCGTTAAATGGGCGATTATTGGCGGTATCACATTTTATGCGGGGATGAATGCAAAATGAGTACAATAAATACAGTAGATACAAAGTGTTTGGCCAGATTAGCCATGGAAAATTCTGGTATTGGCTGGCAGATATTGGATGCTCTTTATTCTGGCACAAAAGCAATGCGGAATATGGAAACGGTTTTTCCTCAGTCAGAGAAAGAGAGTGAGGAATCCTATAAAGAGCGTAAGGCCAATGCCTGGCTATTTGGAGCGTACAAAAAAACTTTGACCAGATTGGCCGGCAAGCCATTTATTAAGCCGGTAACTATCAACGGAAAACTTCCCGATCAGATTCAAGGGATGGTGAATAATATTGACGGTAAAGGTCAGTCACTTACAACCTCATGCCGGTCTACATTCGTGAAGGCGATGCATAAAGGTGTGTGTTACCTGCTGACTGATTACCCCGCAACAATGGATGAGTCTGGGAATACGCCAAATCTTAAAGATGAGCGTGAGCTGGGACTTATGCCTCAGATCAAGATTATTCCTGTGGAAAATATGTTCTCATGGACTTGGGGGGCTGACGGAAAGCTGGATGAGATAAGGTTTTATGTGAAAACTGTGGAAAAAGATGGTGCCTGGGGTGAGAAAAACATTGAGCAGGTATGGGTTTACCGGCGAAGCGACTATGAACTATGGCAAAGAGATTCTGTCTCTGCTGGAAACTATGAGATGATTCGGTCTGGTACTCACACCCTGGGAGAAGTGCCATTGACTCCGGTTAATTTGAACCCTGATGAAGATACTGATGGAATGACTGCTGAACCCTGTCTTAATGAGCTGGCTGAGGTTAATTGTACACATTTTCAGAGTTCTGCAGACCAGCGTATAGGGCTGCATTATGGACGGTTTTTGACGATGTATATGACGGGTGTGCCTCAGGATACAATTGATACGCCAACAGTTATTGGGGTGAACAGGATTCATAAATTCACTAATCCAGATGCGAAAATCCAGTATGCAGAATATTCAGGTAAAACATTTGAGGTTGGTGAGCGAGACCTTGACCGGCTGGAAAAACAGATTGAATGGCTTGGTATGCAGCCACTTATGCAGCGGTCGGGAAATCAGACTGCAACTGGTCAGGCGATAGATCAGGCTAATAATGAGTCAGATATGCAGTCCTGGGTGAGAACGGTGGAAACTGCGTATGAAGAAGCATTCAGAAAGGCTGCTCGGATTGTTAAAGTAGAATTACCGGAGGATTTTAGTGTTGATATTTTTAATGAATTTACTTTATCTGGCCGTGCTGTTGAAGACCTTAAAATTCTTCAGACTGATAGAATGAATGGCAATATTACTAAGGAAACTTATCTTAATGAGCTCAAGCGGCGTGGAGTACTTCCTGAAGGTTTGGATGTTGAAACAGAGATAAGCAAAGCGGATTTGGAAGCTGATAACCTTGGAATGTTTGGTCGTAATGATGGTGAATAAATTACGAAATGAATTGTTGTGAACTATGGCGAAGAAAAAACAAACAATCGATAATATTAAAAAGACGGTTAATCAGCAAATTCTTGACGATGCAATTCGTCATGCTGTGTATCTGGAACAGTTCAAAGCAGGACAGGTTCGTGACTTGATAAAGCTGTTTAATAAAGAAATTGAGCCTGATATGCTCAAGCAGATTGATAGTAGGTTGGAGGGAAGTCTTTCGAGAAAACGCCAGGAAGAAGTCATTGTTGCCTGTAATGAAATTTGTGATGCCGGTTATGCCAAAATCAACAGAAAACTTTCAGGTAGTCTTAAAGATTTTTCAGTAACTGAGGCTGCATGGGTAACCTCAGCTTTACAAAAAGCGGTTCCTCTCAACATTGATTTTCGGACACCGAGCTTGTCTGTTTTGGAAAACTTGGTTACGACATCGCCGATAAACGGGCAAATGATGGATAGTCTATTGAAAACCTTGTCGGATTCGACGAAAAATAAAATTGCACAGCAGATCAGAATCGGCATTGTTGAGGGAGAGTCTGTTGATGCAATTGTCAGGCGAATTGGTGGGACTCGTGCTAATGGATATAATGATGGGGTTTTTGCAGCATCACGCAGGAGTTTAAAGGCTATTGTCAGGACATCTGTCTCAGGTGTTTCTAATAATGTTCGAGATAAGTTATATGCTGAAAATGACGATGTTATTAAGGGTGTAATGTATGTGGCTACGCTTGATACCAGGACAACTGTGACTTGTGCAGCCTTGGATGGACAGGAATTCAAGATTGGAGAAGGACCAAGGCCTCCGATGCATATAAATTGCCGGTCAACCACTGTGTCGGTATTGAAATCGTGGAAGGAACTTGGAATTGACCTTGAAGAAGCACCAGAAAGCACCAGGGCTTCAATGAATGGTCAGGTGCCAGCCAAACAGAACTTCGGTGAATGGTTAAAAGGACGGAGTGTTGGTGAGCAAGAGAAAATTCTTGGTGTGAATAAGGCAAAACTGTTCCGGGAAGGGTATGTAAGTTCCCAGGAATTGATTAATCAGGATTATCAGCCAATTTCTTTGGAAAAATTAAAAAATATTGTTGGGAAACAACAGCAGGAGATTTACAATTTAAAGTATGAGTTCAAAAACAATCTTGGCGATATTCGTTTAGAATATCAAAAGCCGATTATTAAAGAACTCGATTATTTGACAAAGAAATATGCTGATATAACTCTTAATGAAGTTAAGGTTTGGCCATCACTGGACTATGACAAGCGAGTTGGTAAAAAGTTTAGAATGTCATTTGCTGATTCAGGTAGTGAAGGTAATGCTATAAACCTTAATGGGCATTGGTTTGCAGATAATAGAAATTTCCATGGCTTTCTGGCTTTAAGTAAAGAAAACAAGGCTCTGGCATCTGGCGAAGTCGAAAGTGTTTTGACTCATGAATTTGGGCATATTGTCTTCAGGAAGTTATCAAGCGGTAAGCAAAACGAAATTAAAGATGTGTATGAAGCATTTGCAAAAAAAGAACTTGCGAATATTGTAAGTTATAGAGCTGCGGAAAATCATAAAGAATTATTTGCAGAATGTTTTGTTAAAAATAGATTTGGTGAGACTGACGAAATAACAAAAGCGATAATGAGTTTGGCAGGATTATAATGACTGGACCTCAATTTTGTATTTATTGTAAACATCGTACTGGTGAGCAGGTATGTAAGGCCTTCCCTGAAGGCATACCCGATCAAGTGTTTTGGGGTAATGACCCGCATACTGTGCCTATGGATGGTGATAATGGAATTATCTTTGAGCCGGAGGAAAAGTTTAAAGAATTTTTTGAGTAGCAATACTTGTAAGATAGACAATTGAATAAATCGGGTTTTAGTGTCGGTCGGCCAACTGATACTGACGAAGAATATCAAAAGACGGTTTATGTAGGGACCTACGCTCTACATCGCCGTCTTTTTTTATTGCCCGGTAGAAATATTAACAATGGGCGGGAAGCCCGAAAGACGGGAAGTCTTTTTGATAAGTCGGCGGGATGCCGCAAGGAGTTTTCATTATGGCACTAAAAGCAATAATAGATCAGGCTATTTATGATAGCCTGGCAGACAATCTGAAGTCTGAATACAAGAAGCATACTGGCGATGCCAGTAAGTACATTCTTGATGTCGCCAGCGTTGATAATTTTGCACTTGAAGATGTTCAGGGATTGAAATCGACACTGGGCAAGGTTCGCAAGGAGCTGGAGGCAGAACAGGCAAAAACACAGGCATTTTCCGGCCTTGATGCTACAGTTGCCCGTGAAGCTATTAAAAAGCTGGAAGAGATGAAGGATTGGACTCCTGATGATAAAGTCAAGGGCCAGATCGAAGCTTTGAAAAAGCAGCTCGAAGATAAGCATAAGGGTGAACTTGATACAATCAGTTCTGAGAATGCATTGCTCTTGAAGCAGTTGGAAAAGACGCTGATTGAATCATCTGCTGTACAGGCTATTGTAGCTGAAAAGGGTAATCCTACATTGCTGCTTCCTCATGTTATGGCTCAGGCCAAGATGAAAAAAACAGATAAGGGTTATATTGTCGAGGTGGTTGATGAAAGTGGTAATCCGGCAATCAGCCCCGCATCAGGGTCAACTGCACCGATGACGATTGCCGAGTTAGTGTCACAAATGAAAACGAAAGATGCTTTTGCCGCTGCTTTTGCCGGTTCCGGAGCTTCTGGAGTTGGTGCGGGTACTGGTGGTAAGGGTGGTTCTGGTGGGAGAAATCCCTTTGCCAAGGCCACATTCAATTTAACTGAACAAGCAAAACTTTATAAGGAAAATCCGGAGTTAGCCAAGCAGCTTCAAGCTCAGGCTGGCAATCAGGGATAATTTCTGATAATTCTGGGTATTACTTAGCCAAAATGAAAGGATTCTAAAATGGCTGTAACAACGAGACTTTCCGATTTGATCGTACCTGAGGTATTTGAACCGTATTCACTTCAGAGAAGCGTTGAAACATCAGCACTGTATCAGTCTGGTATTGTAGTACCAGATGAGCAGATAGATGCTCTGGCGAAAGGTGAGGGCAAGATATATGAGTTGCCATTCTATAATGATCTTGGAGATGATGAGGCCAATATTGGCTCAGATGACCCTGATGCTAATGCAACCGCCAAGAAAATATCAGCTTCTAAAGATCAGTGTATCAAGCATGTTAGAAATCAGGTATTCTCATCTGGTGACCTTGCATCTGCGATAATTGGTTCAGATCCTATGAAGGTGATAGCCGACAGGGTTGGAGATTACTGGAATCGACAAGATCAGAGATTGCTAATTGCCTCTCTGAAGGGTGTATTTGCTGACAATGTGGCAAATGATAGCGGTGACATGAGATATAGTGTTGCGGTTACTACAAGTACAACACCTACTGACTCTAACTGTATAAGTGGTGATGTGGTGGTTATGGGCAAGCAGACAATGGGTGACCAGAGCAAGGAACTGGTTGCTATTGCAATGCACTCTGTACCATATTCTCGTCTTCAGAAGCAGAATTTGATTTCTGTTGTCAGAAATTCTGAAGGTAAAATCATGTTCGAGGAATATCTTGGCATGGTAGTTATTGTTGACGATGGCTGCCCGGCTGTCGTTAATGCAACATCAACCAAGATTGAGTACACTTCGTACCTGTTTGGCCGGGGAGCGGTTGCCAGGGGAAATGGTTCACCAAAGAATCCTCTGGAAATTGAGCGTAAGGCTACTGCTGGTAATGGTGAAGGTATTGAGAATCTGGTAACCCGCAGACATTTTATTCTTCACCCACGCGGCATAATGTTTAAGAATGCAAGTTGTGCAGGTGTAAGCCCAACCAATACAGAGCTTGCTCTGGCTGCAAACTGGGATCGTGTATATAACCGTAAAATGGTTCGCATTGCTGCGATCATAACCAATGGCTAATATTCTGCCAAAGCCTCTTTCGATGGTGTGGCCGTCGCTTTTGGCGGTCATACCATTAATTTAAAAATGTAAGCAGTAAATCAAGGAGTTAAATATGTCTATAGAGGAAAAACAAGCAACCCTGGCTGAGTGTAATCAACAGATGCTAGAGACCGAAGCTGGACAAAGTAAGACCATAGAAATGGTTGGCCCGGCAGGAAGAATTTGTGTACCGGTAAATCAGTTAATGTATTATCGTGAGCGTGGTTATGCGGAGATAAAAGCTCAACAGGATGCTGCCGAGAATAATTCTGGAACTGGTGAGTCTAAGGAAGGTGCAGAAAATCAGGGAAATGATGAAACTGACACTGTTGTTGATTATTCAACCTACACTGATGAACATCTTCTGGAGTTTGCCAAGATAGCTGGTCTGGCTGGTAATGTTAAAAAGCGTGAAACAATAATCGCTAAGCTGACAGAGCTTGGGTTCAAGCCTGAAACTACCAACGAGTAAAGAAATATGGCAACATTTATTGTTGAAGATGGAACTGGTATTGCAGATGCAAACTCTTACTGCCCACTTTCTTATGCTGAGGCGTATGTTGATGATTATTATGGTGATTCAATCGCTCAGTGGTTATCAGCGACGACTCAGCAGAAAGAAAGGGCCTTAAGGGTTGCTACTCAGTATATCGACCTAAAGTATGGTGCATCTGTAAGTAAAAAGAAGACATCAACTCAAGCATTGAGTTTCCCTCGAGTAATAGATAGTGTAGTGCCAATAGATGTGCAGAAGGCTACGATAGAGTCGATGTTACTTGTTCTTACAGGTTATGACCTGTTAGGTGTAATTGATGAGCCATGTCTAATAGCTAGCGAAAAAGTAGTAGCTGGGGCAGTTGCGACCGAAGAAAGTTATGTTGGTGGTAAGTCTCAGATACCATCTTTTCCTAAAATTGACAGGTTAATGCAGTCTGTAATTGGTAATTGCAATATGTTGTATAGAGGGTAAGGAGCTAAATGATGGCTGATAAGAATAAGATACGATTGATATATAAAAAGGTAGCTGGAATTACGCTGCCTTTATTTGATGGTTTGACAGCTCTGGAAAAGATACAGCTATTGCAGAGTCAGTGGCAGTCGCTTGGCTGTGATGAGTTTGAGGGCGATGATACTGTTTTAGACTATGATCTGGAAAATGGGATTCCTGTATCTGCTGATGAATTGTTTAAAATAAAGACAGCACTGGATCAGATTCAAAACTCATTCATGCCGCTGGTGAGTTCGATAACTCCGGAAATCTGGGCATTAATTGAGAAAGTCAATATAAGGGCGTAATTTTAATGTCAATGCTCTATACATATCTTTATAACCCAGTAAAACTTAAATTCCCTGTATCATTAGATGGATATGGTTCTGGTGGATATTTTGGAGGTTATTTATCATCTTATTTTGATTATACGAATGATAACAACATTATTTTTGATGTCCCAGTAATACCTGCTTTGGATTTGCAAACAGTAGTTATAAATGAAGAACAATGGGGGTATATGTCCTATTTTTCTGGCGACTACACGAAATATTTTGAGTTCTGGGACATAGATTTTACGCCTTACATTGGCAGGCTGGGCACGATCTCTACCACCGATGGGACCTTCCGGGGATTTATCGGGAGTGCTAATAAATTTTATCTTTTAGAATATGAATATGAAATGTTTGGGCAAGGAGTAACCCGAATAAATTTAGGCGGAGCAACGCAACTTTATAACATATACGAGGATATGGCCTTTTTTGAGAATTTTTACGGGAAAATATCTTCTGAATATCATATAGAAAATGCAGAGTATTTTTTAAGTCAATCTCTGACAATTAAAAATACAAAATTTTATGGTTATGATTCTGATGGGAATCCAGCCAAATCTAATATTTTTACAGGAGTAAATAACGGCCCAAAAATTTATATGGGCTCAAATAAAAATGATGTTGTTTCAACTGTTCAAAATAAAAAAATAACTTATAAAGAAAATTGTCATTTCAATGGCCTTGAATTTCAATCTCATAATGATGCTGTTTCTCCTGCGGTCCCTTATGCAAATTATTTAGAAACTCAAAATAATAATTTATTTTCCGATTGCAAACTTAAAGATTATAGAATCGAAGATGGGACTATTGCAAGAATTGAGCCGGCCCTTTTTAATACCGTCTTTAAAAATTCTATTATAGATCAAAAAATTGCTTCGATAACAACTTGTCCAACTATGGGTTTAAGGGCAGATTCCAATAGACTTGCTTATGTTGCCCGGTGTGGTAATGGTTTTAACAATTCAGCCAGTGGAGATATAATTGCAACTTGTCCCCAATGCGGGATGATAGTTAATTCATCAATGGTTACAACTCTTGATTTTAATCAAACTTTTTCATACGAAAATTTAACGATAGTTAAAAGAGATGAAGAATTTTACGGCGATTATCATCATGTTTTTCCTGATGGTCTATATCCGGCAATTCTTTCATATTCTTACCCATCCACAAACAATTCAAAAAGTTTTACATATATAAAAAGTTTGTTGGTTGTAGATTTTGATAGACTATTCGGAATATGGGGAGGGACTAACCCAGCTAATGCGATTATAAAAATAGACAAATTAGCAATTCAAAATTGCATAGATTACGAGGCTTGCTTAGAACCTTACAAAGATTATGTAGAGATTGGCGAGTTAATAATTATTCCTCCAGATGAGAAAATCTTCAGAGACAAGGATAATGGGGATTATACAATTGTCCATCCTTTATTGTTAGAAAAACAAATCGGAGCTGGTTCAGATATAAAGTCTGGTGGTGTATCAATTGCCAGGATTTTCGGAGGAATATAATGCGTACGAACATGTTAAATGATGAGCAACATGCAAAAGTAATCTGTTACATGGTAAGTAGTTCTGACCATGTAACGCCGCTTAATGGATTGACACTGGAAATTTCTAGGTCTAAGAATGGTGGAGCTTTTGCCAACTGTTCTGGTTCTGTAAATGAGCTAGGAAATGGATTTTATTGCATCAATCTTTCCAGTGTAGATGTAGATACTTACGGGCCATTGGTAATTGTAGCCAAAGCAGCAGGTGCAGACCCATTTATTACTGAGCGTCAAATAGTGCATCATAATCCGTATGCCATGTTAATTGATTCAGCTAGTATTGTAGGTGCGATCAAAAACTCGACTGGCTGGACTGAGAATAACGGATTCTCATTCCAGGAGGTTATTCGCCTGTTATTTGCAGACCGGCTTGGAAAGGTCAGGCAGAAAGCAGGTCACAATAATACTTATGAAGTAATGGATCCGGATGATGATACAGTTGTTGTTATGGAATTTACAGTAAACAAGGCAACTTCTCCATACCGGGTTACAACTCCATTGATTTGAGGTAGATATGAGCATTGTTGGTGGCGACATTGTATCAATAATAACTGGCGGGGTTCTTGAGACCATTGATGGGTCTGGAGTTGCTGGTGGTTCCGAAACCAAGCTCGACAAGAAACTTCTTCCAGCAGTGGAAAAGGTAATTGATAAACTTGGCAAAAACCTCCTTTATAGAACATACCCAAACGCTGAAAGTGATAATGTTTCAGGTGAAGTAATACCAGGTGTTCCAGTGGATCATTATATTAAATCACTGCCACCATCTGAAGTGAATGTGAAACTTGCAGATGGAGATGTAATTAAAGTTGGTGATATGGTAACTGGATTTGCAGCCAGAAATGCTGTATTTGTGCCTGAGCCTGATATTACTGTAGTGATTGTCGATAATGTGCAATGGACTATTGTGAAGGTTTCTCCGGTATATTCAGGTGAACGAGTATGTATGTATTCAATCCAGTTGCGGAGAGCATAAAATGGGGCAGAACTTTGATGTAAATTTAAAAGAGTTCAATCGGGTTCTAAAGAAATTCTCTTCTGAAGTTGTTATTGATAAGCTCAGATTGATACAGAAGAAGATTGTTTTAACAGCACTGCAACGAGTAGTTGAGAAAACACCTGTTAGAACCGGGCGTGCCAGAGGTAATTGGCAGGTTACGATCAATAAGTTAGCTTCAGGAGTTGTTGATAATTCCAACTGGGAAAAGAAGCGAAAGAAAAAGGAACTAACCAAGGATGGTTATCAACCACTTAATAAAGATGACCATGATGCAATTAATAAAGGTATTGCCGCGATAAAGGATTTGCCACCTTTTTGTATCGTGTATATATCAAACAATCTGGATTATATCGAGTTTCTCGAAAATGGTTCCAGTGAACAGGCTCCAGAAGGTATGGTTGCGACAACCATTGCAGAATTAAAGCAGATGTTTAGGAATTACAAATGATTACGGCAGAAACAATTAAAAAAATCAATACTAGTTTCCGTGACATGGTGGCTATGCCAAATAATTTGCTGACACAGTACGACAATCAGAAGCTTGATCGGAATCACAGTTGTTTGTGGTGCCGATTGAATATTGTTGATGGAGAAACCGAACAAACAAGCCTTGGTGATATTGACGAGCGAGAATTTGAAACAGTTGGCGTGCTGATTGTACAGTTATTTGCACCTCTTAATACAGGTGAAAAGGCTATTAGAAATATGGCTGAAAAGGTGTGCAAAGTCTTTATGGCAAGGCCGGTAGATGGAATTGATTATGATGTTCCATATGTGAGAAAGGTCAATAAGAGAGAGGCTATAGGCTCTCGCAATCCATCATCGAGCATGGTTAATGACTATTGGCAACTTAATGTAATATGCCCGTTTTCTGTTGAAGAACAGGGCTGAAAATAATAATCAATGATATGAAAGGATTCAAATCATGGGAACAAGAGCTAAAAACAGTCGCGGGCAGTTGGCATATATTAAGGAAGTTGAGTATGGCAAGAAGGTTACTTCTGGTGCTGCAACGAAACTGAAATTTACCGGGGAATCACTGAAGCAAAGCAATGAATATACTGATTCAAATGAGATCAGAGATGACAGACAGCTTGCTGGAGCTGAATTAACCGGTATTAGTACCAGTGGTAATATAAATATGGAACTGCGGTATGGTGCTGAAGATGATTTACTCGCAGCAGGTCTGTTTAGTGCTGGCTGGTCATCACCTGTAACTATTACCAGTACGACAACAGCAGTATTTGCTGCTATTGGCACAATTACTTTAACCAGTGCCAGTGATTCTGTAGCCAGCTTTGTGCCGGGAAGCTGGATAAAGATTTCCAACACGGCAAGCAATAATGGTTACGCCAAGATTGCAGCGGTTGATGTTGCAACAAGAATGATTACGGTTTCGCATAAGGTTCTGGTAGATGAAACCGCTCCTGGAGTATCTATTATTCAGGGATCGCAAATTGTAAACGGTGTTACTCAGACATCATTTAATTTGCAGAGAAAGTATTCTGACTTGACGAATGCATTTGTTACATTTCTGGGTCAAGTAGTTAAGGGCCTGAGTCTTAATGTAGCATTAAAAAGTATTATAACAACAGTGTTTGATTTTGTTGGAAAATGCGAGCAGGATGATACATCACAGATTGGGAGTAGTTATACACCCGTTTCTAATGTCAATCCAGTGATGAAAACAACAGCAAGCATTAAGGGCTTATTTTCTGGTGGAGAAAAAACAAGTGCAACAGATTTTACAGTTGCACTTGATAATAGCTGTCAGGTTGCTGATGAACTGAATGATGAAATTGGGCCTATTGGTGTTGATGAGGGTACGGTAATTGTTACGGGGTCATTGAAGGCGTATTTTGCCAGTAATTCGCTTTATTCTAAGTATCTGAATGATGCCAATTCTAGTCTTGCAATTGTTATTGCTGACAAACTTGGTAATGCATATGTCATTGACCTGCCTTCAGTTAAATATACCGATGGTAATCGAACTATACAAAATAAAGATGGATCAGTTATGGCTGATATGCAATTCAAAGCAACAGCCGATGATGTTGAAAATGTGACTATTCGTCTGGTGAAATTTCCAGTTTAAGTTTTTTTTTAATCAGGTCTGCCCGGTAGCTTGGCTGGTAATCCTGCTATGAACGGTCAGAAACCGGCAGACCTGCTAATATAAATGTTGTTGAAGTAGGCTAATATATAAAGAAAGTGAGCTATTAAATGATTGATATTAAGTCTTTAATGATAGACAAGAATAAGGAAAATAACGGTATTTGGGTTGATTATGAAGGTGTTTCGCTTTGTATTGCCAGCATAGACAGACAGGAGTTCGTTGAGGCGAGGGAAGGATTACTGAAAGTTTTTGTTCAGGAAATTCGTAATGGTGAATTATCTGGTCAGGATATTACTGAATTGATTACGCCGGCTATTGCTGACCACATACTGCTTGATTGGAAGAACCTTGGTGAGAATGGTGTTGAGGTTAAGTATAGCCGTGAAAAGGCACTTGAATATCTGAAACGCCCAGAACTTAAAGACATGTTGAATCATGTTTTGTCTGTTGCCAGTCAGCGTTTCAGGTACAGACAGAAATTGGTTGAGGAAGGTATAAAAAACTAATTGAAGTTCTGGATTGGAATCTGACCTATATTGATGATTCTGACGACAATGCAAAGTATCAACAGTTAAATGAGAATTTGATTGATGAGGGAGAGTCGTTAGCTTTTGTTGAAGAAATGCCAGAATTGTTCCAGGACTTAAAAGAAGTGTATCATATTTTCCTATATTTGAGCCGTAAGAGGCGGTGTGGCTTTGCTCCAGAGGCTATTTCTCCTGCTGATATTGAATCCACACTAAATCTATATCGAATTGATGATCCAGAAAAACGATTGGATTATCTGCAATATATTGATGCGTTGGATAGTAAGTGGCTTGAATGGAGCCGAGAAGAATCAGCCAAAAAGAAAGAAGATGAGTAAATGACTTTATCACCTGCTGAAAATATAGCCAATCTTGTGATAGCAGTAAATTCACTCGGTGCCATCAGGGAAATGAAAGCCTGGGATGCTCAGATTCGTCAATCTTCAAAGGTACTGGAGGATTGGAAAGAATCTGCTGTCAGTGGCGTAAATCGGGTTAATAAGGCATTCAATCTGCTTGTTTTGCCGTCCAAGACATTTGTGGCAGCCGTTGGTGCCATGAAAGCGGCAACGCTTGCAGCAGGGGCTGCTTCGATAACGGCTGCTGCCAATTATGAGATGTACAGGCAGCAATTGTTAAGTGTTCTTGGTACTGTCGAAAAGGCCAACAAAGCATTTGCTGAGTCTGAATCATTTGCAAATAAGTCGCCTTTTGATACGGAAAATGTAGTCAAGGCTCGTATTGCATTGGAACAGGTTGGTATTAAGGGGGCAGATGCAGTTACTCGTGTTGCTGAAGCTGCTGCTGTGACAAATAAACAGATTATTGATGTTGTATCTGCTGTTAGAAGTTTGGAGCGAGAACCGCTAAGAAATCTTGGTTTGTCTGATAAAGAGTTGCAAATCATAACGGAAGTGCGAGATTCACAAGGATTTCAATCAGCAAGAATGGCACTGCTTGATACTTTCAAAAAGTACGAAGGCAGCATGGACCGAATGGCAGAGACCTGGCAGGGTGTCACATCTACATTCGGCGATGCAATTACGACGCTTCGTGCAAATTTTGGTGAAGGGTTTCTGGTTGAATCCAAGCTGGTAGTCAAAGATATGACTTCGCTTGTAGAGAGCTGGGTTCCGGCTGCCAGGAGTTCAGGGGTGGCATTTGGAGAAGAGCTTGAAAAAGCAAGGGCTTCAATATTAGCTACAATGGACATGGCGAAAATCATTGGCGATGAAATTAAAATGTCAGTTCAGGCCGGTCATAGTGGGAAAGTGCTAACATCAGCTTTTGAAGCTGGTGCGGAAATACTTGGTTCAGGTGTAGTTGCTGCCTTGCAGGTTTCACTGCCGATTTGGAAAGTAATTGGTGAAAGCCTGTATTTTGGCTTATTGCAAGCTTATTATCGTTCCGATGTGATTGGAGCGGAATCAGCCCGTGAAAATGCAATTAAGGCTAATCTGGCTAGTATGGATTCGAGTAAGCTAAGGGCGTTATCTGCTTCTTATGGCATAAATGTTATGCAACCTTATGGTGCATATCAAAATCTTACCCCATATGCCTTGAGTCAGTTAAGTGATGAAGAAGCTCAAAAAGCATTTGATTTCAAAAACAATAGTCAGTTGGCGAAAGAATTAACATCAAAAATAATTGATACGCTATCAATTGATGAACAAGCAAAACTGGCTACTCCAAGTATGGAATCTCTATCAAAAGACTTGGAAGGATTGCCGGGCGAGTTCAAGAATGCCTTGATGGGGCTGTATGCTCAAATGAGGGCGACTGGGCAACAGTTTCTTGGTGATATTTCAACAACAAATTGGGCAAATCTTCCAGTTAACCTCTACAACCAGCCTGGCAATGCAGAGCGAATATATAATCAGGTGATGGGTAGTAGGAGATTTTCGTTTGAAGACTGGGGTAAGCCTGTTGATATGGATAAAGAATGGAAATCTCGCTACGAACATCATTTAGCTGCTGGCAAGGTGGGGGAGCGAGCTATCGAAGATACATTGAATAAAGAAAAGCAGAATCCTGTATTACCTGCTCAGCCGCCAGTCGTCATAAGTCCGGCAAAAACCGATGCTACTAAAGTCATTACTCAGTCGTTCAGGGAACTTGAAAACGAAAAGAATCTTCTTGGACTTACCAATGATGAAAGGGAGCGGGCTATTAAGTTGACAGAGGTTCAGGCACAAGCTGAAGTTTTATATGGTGAAAATTCTCGGGAAGCTATGCAGGTTATTGAAGATTATCGCCAAAAGCTGATTGAATTGCAGGATGCCAGAGAGTTGAAGGCTATTGCTGATGGTATCGGTAATTCTTTTGGCTCGGCATTTGAAAAAATGGCAATGGGGGCAGCATCTGCCGGCGAAGCTATGAAGGCATTGCTTAGGGATGTTGAGCAACTTGTTATTCGGCAGTTAATTACACAAAATATTGCTGATGGAATTTCGGCTGGTGTGTATGGTATGTTTAGTGGCTGGGGAAGACCTGCGAATGGTGTTACAAGTAGTAATGTTCCAACTGCAAGTGAAAGTATATACAATCAGCATTTCACTAATCCGGCTTCGATGGTCACTAGTGCCAAAGGTAATGTGTTCTATGGCCGTGATCTGGTCAGGTTTGCTTCTGGCGATGTTTATACTTCTCCACATTATTTCCCTATGACAGGCGGTCGTACTGGAGTAACGGCTGAAGCTGGTATGCCGGAAGCTCAAGTTCCACTAGTTAGAATGCCGGGTGGTCAGCTTGGAGTTCGTTCAGTGGGTGATTCTGGAAATAAATCAAATGTGAATGTAAAAATCAATGTTGAAAATCAATCTGGCCAGAATGTTAATATGGAACAGAGTGGAGTTGATTTCGACGGTGAAAACTACATTATAAATGTCGTGATGAAGAATATAAATACTGGTGGTCAATTACGCAATGCCATGAGAGGGGGTAACTGATAATATGGATATATTTCCAGAACTTTCAAAGAAGCCTTCCAAAGATGGCTATGAGGAATCAATCGCAAGCGATCCAACGATTAAGTCTGAATTTGCAGACGGAACAGTTGCAACCAGGCCAATGTTTACCGGATTGTGTCTGGCTTGGAAATTGTCATATAAAACCCTTTCGACCATTGATAAGAATTTGTTAAGTGATTTTGTTAAGGAGCAGAAGGTTGGTAGTGGCCGGTTTTATTGGATTAACCCTGTGGATGGTTATCGTTATACGGTCAGGTTCTCTGGGGTGCCAGTGTTTAAGCTGGCAAGTTCAGGGCCGCTTAAATGGCAGGTTTCATTTGAAGTGCAAGAGTCTGAGCCAAATTCAAAAACTGAAGTTACGCAACCGCCAGCAGTTATTACCGGGGCAAGTGTAATTGCTAATGTTACCGGTGGAATTCTTGATATTGAGGAGTAATAATGCCAATACCATTACCGGAAAACTTAATATTTGCCAAGAACCAGCTTGATAGTAAGGAACCATGGTTGTTACTGGTTGAATTTACCCTTAACCAGAAATACACTGACATGTCCTGGTCGCTTGGGTCTGGTTATCCTGTAGGAACGGTCGTTCGTAATAATCGCAGAGTATATGAGTCTATTGTGTCGCATACAGGCCTTGGTTCTAATGAACCTGGCATTGGTGCAGGCTGGGAGGCTTGTTGGGTTGATATTAGTGCCACTTATCGTCTGGTGCAGAACAATGAGGATATTACCTATCAGGGTAAGACCTATACTCGATTCCCTGTGAAAATGGAGCCATTTGTGCAGGAAGGTACTGGTCAATTGCCTCAGATGAAACTGTATTTATCTAATGTGCAGTTGATACTACAAGGGATAGTTGAGTATTACAATGGTGGGGTAGGCTCATTTGTCAAGCTGACATTTGTGAGTCATGGCAATCTTGATGAAGATCATACTTTGCTGGAAAAACATTTTACGGTTAAGTCTGTATCTTGTGATGAAAAGTGGATTGTGCTGACAATTAGTGTGCCTGATCCACTCTTGAAGAATTTTCCACTTAATAGCTTTACGCCAAATCATTGTAGATGGGGTTTCCGTAGCGTTGAATGTGCATATTCCGGCTCTGAATCGGTGTGTGAACATACCAGAAAAGCATGCAAAGAATTGAATAATGAGATTAATTTCGGGGCAGAACTTGGCCTTCAAGGAGAATTACTTCGTGTTGTTTGAAATTGACATGAAAAAGTATATGGGTAAGCCCTGGCAACGAGACGGTCGTGGACCACAATCCTACGATTGTTACGGGTTGATTGAAGCGATTTATGCTGATCGAGGTATTATTTTGCCAGAGGTTAATAGGCCGGACAGTTTGGCTGCTATGTACGATAAGTGCCATGATTCGGTAGGGCTTTTTAAGCCAATTGAATCGATAAAGCCATTTTGTATAGTGACTTTCAGGACGAGGCCACCGAAAATCACTCATGCCGGAATTGTTTTGCCAGATTGCAAACGATTTATTCACTGTGTTTCTCATGCTGGAGTAATTATCACAAATCTCAATGATGAACATTGGGCAACAATAAGGGCAGGGTATTATGACTATGCAGGCAATTGACAAAACAACAAAACTGGTAAAAATTAACAATCCGTTTGATATGCGAGACAGAGAAGAGGTTGTTATCGATGTTCGGGACGGATATACCATCCGAGAAGCTATCAGTGATAATTTCCCAGAAGGCCTTGAACTTGTGATCTGCCTGAATGGAAAAGAAGTCGAAAATCTTGACACTCAAATTCGTTCCTGTGACTGCCTGGTAATGTCACCGAGGGTAGAAGGCAATGAAGGCTGGGGTATGGTTGCCATGATTGGGTTGTCAATTTTGGCAATTTACACAGGTGGATTGGCCGCAGGTGCGTTGGAGTTAGTTACTGAAGGAGGTGCATTAACTACTGGAGGGATGATAGCAGCAAGTGCTGTTTCGGCTAGTATTATGATCGGCGGTGGCTTATTAATTCAATCATTATTGCCACCTCCATCAGCTCGCACTGCTTCATCAAGTAATAATCAAGCATACGGCTGGAATCCAAGAACAACCCAGCAGGCAGGCATTAAATGGCCGGTGTATTACGGCGAAAATAAAGTGTATGGTAATGTTATCCTGTCAATGACTGAGCCTGTGTCTGATACAAGAAAGCAGCGTTATAACTTGGTTTTGGCTCTTGCAGAAGGGCCTATAGATTCAATAGGCTGGAAGGAAACCGGGGAAGATGGTATTGAACGCCTTCGTGGGGTATATATAAATAATCAGGCCATAGACGACTATGAAGAAGTAGAATATGATCTTCGCAAGGGCTATACTCGTCAGCCCGTTATGGATGGTTTTGCATATAATGGTAGCCAGGAGGCTATGCAGCAGTTGGTAGAGTCTGATAGTCCTTATGTGTTTTCTCATATTTATGATGAAAACTATGATAGTTTTCAGGTGGATTGTGGACACCCGGCAGGATTGTATAAATTTAACAGTGATGGTTCTATTGGCTGGTTTTATGTCGCTGCCAAGTGTGAATACAAAAAGATAAGCGATAGTGTCTGGAAGTGTATTGAGCCAACTAATAGGGCATTCCCAATATATGCATTTAATATTGTGTCCGGTAAGTTACGAGTTTTAATAGATATTTACTCAATTGATGTGACTAAAGGCTTAAGTAGTCCAGAAAAGCAAGAAAATAAGTTTTTCGCTTCGAGTGATACTGGAGTTCAATACATACCAGCAAGTCTTAAGATTTCTAATCTACCTATTGAAATTCAGGCACTCACAAATCATGAACCAGATACAGAGATAGTAGCTACTAAATTAATAAGTACAGGTCAAAATCCAAGAGACCCTGAGCCGTATCGTTGGTGGATGGGTGATCGTTATCGCTGGGTCGAGCTGAATGTTAGTGTATCAGGCATTATACCTGATCAGTACAAGGTAACAACAGCCCAAAAGAGTGTTATTCATGCTCATTTGCGTGACATGGCCCATCTTTATGCGGACAATATTACATCGAGCCATAAGTTTTCGTTTGGGACGGCAGATTATGATAAAACTGCTGAAAATGGTACTGAATACCAGATTAAGATTACGAAAATAACCCAAGAGAAAAAAGATAAAAATGGTAATAAACTGACCAAATATGGTCAGGATATGTATTGTCTTGGCATTCGTGATCTGATCAAATTTAATCATTCATATCCAAGATTAGCAATGATAGGCATTAAGTCGCTTGCAACTGAGGATTTGTCTGGCTCGCTTGAATTTGAATGTGTTATAAAGGGTAAGTCAGTAAGGGTTTATAATTCTGAGACGCAAAGTTGGACGGTTAAGTATTCCAATAATCCAGCCTGGGTATTATATGATATAATGACTCAACCAGTTTATGGGAATTCTGAAGGTGCTGATTTTGTTGTTGCCAGATATGACGGGCTTCAACCAGAGTATATTGACCTTGATAGTATTGTTGAACTTGCTGATTATTGTGATGAAATATTGTCAGATGGAAACCCAAGGCATACTTTTAATGGAGGTTTTACAGATGAAAAAACGCTCCATGACCAAATCCTTGAAGTTTGCCAGCAGTGCAGGGCTATATATGTCTGGAATGGGGCAAGGGCGTATGTAGTAATTGACAAGCCTGCGGACTATAAACAAGTATTTTCAATGAGTAATATTGAGGCTTACTCATTTACTGAGGAATTCATTCAGGAGGATCAGAGAGCTACTGCAATTGAAGTTCAGTTTATTGATAAGCAACAAGACTATAAGCGGACGAGTTATATTGTTACCAATAATACCAGCGAAAATAACTCGAATCGTGTTTCAATGTTTTTCCCAGGCATAAATAATAGCCGAGAGGCATGGCGTGCCGGAAAATACCGTCTCAAGCGTAATCAGGAATTGCGGAGAGTGATTAGCTTCAAGACTGGTTTGAATGCTATTAACTGCATTATTGGTGATATTTTTCTGTTTCAGCATGATGTCCCAGATTGGGGCAAAAGCTGTCGTGTTGCATCGGCAACAGCCAATACAATTACTCTTGCTCAGGATTTGGCAGTTGACCCAGAAAAAGAGTGGTCGATCATTGTAAGGCCAAATAATCAGGCTGAAGGGGCCAACGGAAAGTATTATGACAGGATAATATCCAAGCCAGTATATTCAATTGAAGGTCGCACGATTACTGTGACAGAACCTTTTACTGAGCCTGTGCAAAATGGTGACTTGGTGGTTATGGTGGAAAATGTACCTAAGTTATTTAAAGTTACATATCTGCGAGCAACTCAAGACCAAAAGGTTGAGGTTCATGCTATTGAGTACAAGGAATCGATTTATGATGTTGATGGCGAGAATCCGAGTGATTTGCCGGAAGTTGTCAATCCCAAGCCGGTAAGCCTACAGCCTGTGAATAATATTCAGGTTTCAGAATCGTATATAACAGGTAGTAATTATGTCACTTTGAGTATTGTCTGGGAGAATCCAGACACTTTATATATTTACAAGGGGGTTGAAATTTATGCTCAGGTTGTTGATGGGCCTGCAAGCTGGGCATTTTTAGGCATGTCAAATGATAATCGCTTTGTTTGGGATAAGGCATTGCCAAATACTAAATATATGATTAAGCTGGTCAGTACAGGATATAATGGTGAATCTTATCCATTTGCCAAAGCTCCTTATGTTATTCATTCTACATCAGATCAGAATACTACCGTTCCAAATTATTCCGGAATAAGAGTTTCCGGTTTATGCCTGACTAATTTTCCAAACCAAGATGTATTTGCTACAAGAAATGCTCAGTTTACTTGGAATAAACCAGCGACGAGTATTTCGGATGATGGGACAGCTTCAGTATCAGGATTTGCCGGATATAGTATTATCATAGAAAATACAGATGGTACTATCCGGCGAAAAGTTGCTATCGGAGACAATCATTATACATATACTTACGAAAACAACTATGAAGATGGTAATGGAACACCCGCCAGATCGTTTGTGTTCAAAGTTGCTGCTGTTGATGTTAATGCATATATGACCAATTATTCACAACTAACGGTTAATAATCCAGTGCCAGCAGCGATAACGGGTTTGACGGCGGTCGGTACGGTTAAGAGAATAGATCTTAACTGGGATGCCGGAAAAGATTCTGATATAAGTGGTTACATAGTATGGGGATCGGCAGTAAATGGTTTTGCTCCAGGAGAGGCTAACAGACTTTATAAGGGGCCGAATAATAGCTTGTCATTAGTTTCTACCGAGAGAATGTTTTTTAAGGTAGCTGCTTATGATAATTTTGGAGATACCGGACTGAATGTTTCTGGACAGGTTGAGGCTACGCCTTTAAGTTCTACATCGGAAATTACTGATTATGACCTTGATTATGTCAACACGACAGGGTTTGTAATTTCAATTGCAAGCGGTAATGTTCTAACTATCCCAGCCGGGAAGAAGGTTACTTTTAGGAAAAAAGCATATACAACTGCTGGTGTGACAGTCAATTTAACAGATACTACCAAAAGGTATTATGTGAATTATGATTTTGAGTCTTATTTAACTGATGGTAATACGCTCACCCTTAATGTTTCCATAATTCAGCCCGGGGTAAGTTATTTCAAGTTCCTTTTCGGGATTGCAGAATACATAAATGATGCCTGGCAATTCAGTCAAATGGCAATACCTCAGCGGATGGCAAGTTTTGCATTTATGCAGGTAGGGACGCTTACAAGCGAACACCTTGGGTCGAGAATCATTAAGACTGAGCATTTTGATGGTGATTGTGTATATACCAGAAACATTATTGTTGGTGATATTGGCCTCAATGAAAATGGTAATTATGAATCTGGTAGCGGTTTATATGCGGATAAGACCGGTAAGGTGGTAATTGGTGGCAATGTTGAAATTTCTGGGTTGCCAGACCCTAAAAATACAATATCGCAGTTGACTATTTATTGCCGTTCAGCATCAGTACCTACTCTGCCAGCTTATAGTACGGTTGGTACAGACGGTGTTATTGCTATTGGCAGCAATGATAATGGCTGGTCGGCGGTTTATCCGTCTGGGCCTTATCCGCTGTATCTGGCTACTGCCAGTATGCGGCTGCCGGATAGCGGCTCTGTGCCGGTTACATGGTCTGGGCCGGTGCGGATGAGCGGCGAAGATGGTAATATTGGCTGGACTAATTTAACGATTTACTGTCGCAGTGAAACAACACCTGCTTTACCTGATAGCAGTATGATCGATTCTGGCGGTTTTTTGTCTGTTAATGATGATAACTGGCATAAGAACCCGCCTGCCCTGACTGTTGAGACTGTAAATGACGATTATTATTGTTATCCGTATCTGCTGCGCTCTGTCTGCTGGGATCGCTGGCAGGTGCTTTCCCGCTTTTCCAGCCCTTATCGTATCGGTCGCATTGATGATGATCATGTTGTTATGGCCCTCTTTCTTGAGTCGCCGGTCAGACCTGATCTGCCTGATTTCATTGTCAGACGAGATCTGAGCGTTTTCCCGGCCGATAACAGTCTCTGGTCAGTGGTGCAGCCGGTTAATGCGGCTAATCCGGTATGGATGGCCGTTTTACCCGCCGTCAGTATTGATTACCTTAATACTAATGACAGTCAGACTGTATCGGCTCAGAGTCTGATACAGATAAGCGGTCTTGAATCTGAAATTTCCCTGACTAATCCTGTTGCTCTGGGTACGCCTTCTGGCATTGCTATCGGCTCTGTAGCCGAATTTCAGGCCTATTTCGGCGATCATCTGCAAACGGCCCTGACCTCAACGCAGATTTCTAACCATACTAAAAGTTTTTATCTGACGGCCGATCTTGATTTCAGCGATATTGAATATACCCGCGCACCTATTGCCTGGTGTACCTGTCGTGATGCCGGCGTGTATCACAATACCGATTATGCTTTAGCGAGCGGCACGCCTTTTCGCGGCTCCTTTAATGGCAACGGATTTAAGATCAAAAATCTGCGAATTGTCTCGCCAGACAGTTCCTGTCAGAACTACGGCGATTATCACATGGCATTTATCGGCTGGCATGAGAGCGGCACTATTAAGAATCTCGGCCTTGAAAATGTCTATGTTGAAGGTAATTATCATTCTGCTGCTCTGGTAGGGCGGCTGCTTTCCGGTACGATCAGTAACTGTTATGCCACTGGCCATGTCTCTGGCACTCCTAACCTGTATTATCAAGTTGATGGCATTGGCGGTCTTGTCGGCACTATGGGCAATGGCTGGGGTGACAGTAGCTATATCTCATGTGCTGTTGTTGACAGTTATTTTGTCGGCACTGTCAGCGTATCTCGAATTACCAGTTATGGTCAGTATATTGAAAATATTGGCGGTCTGGTTGGTTTTGGCAAGGGCAGGATCAATAATTGTCGCAGTGGTGTTAATCTTGCCCAGATCGGTATGCAGGCCGCCGGCAGTGTGCCTGGGTATATCAGCGGGCAGGGCGTTATTGTTGATGGTGCTAATGTGCAATTCATTGGCGGCCTCTGCGGTCAGTATTATAGCCCTAATACTTATAGTCAAACCCAATCTGTCTGGAAATGCCGGTCATATATGCCCGTTAAGGTTAATGCCAGCGGTAATATGACAGATTCCAGTTATTCAGCCGATATTGGCGGATTTATGGGGTATATCGGTAATGGCTTTATCTGTCATTGCGTCTCTCGCGGCAATGTATCATCAGGTCACTTTTATGATCCTGGTAATGGTAACTGCTCATTGGATTATGCAGCCGGTTTCATCGGTCGTATATTGAATAATGCTGCTGTGCATGACAGTTATGCCGCCTGTGATATTAGCTGTCGGGCGAATTATACAGAATATTATTCAGCCACTTATGCCAAAATTGCCGGTTTTACTGCTTACAGTACCGGTTATATACAGAGATGTTATTATTCTGGTCTGGTGTCCCATTCAGCAGCTGTTAATCTGTTCTGTTATCAGTTTGGATCTGGTTATAATTCCCGGATCAGTAACTGTTTCTGTAATGCCGGTGAATGGGACCCGATCAATAGCGGCGGTGGTACAGTGCTGATCTGGGGTGATACAGCCGGTCCTGCCTCTTATACTGATACCTTTACGGCTGTCGGCTGGAATTTTAATTCCGTCTGGGTCATAGCCCAGGATCAACCGCGTCCGGTTCTGCGCTGGGAAGGCTATACTACCTTTGATTTTTATCGTACTGTTTTCAGTGAATCAGGCTCGCTGCCTGCCTATAATTACAGCTATTATATAACAGTGGATTCAACTGACTGGCTGCCCGATAATACAGTATCAATCCTGCCGATCATGAGCTATCAGAATGATAACGGCAGGTTGTGGCTGGCAAGCTGCTATATGCAGATACCTTTGTCTGGTGATATGCCGGTTGAATGGACCGGGCCTGTTCGTCTTGAGGCAGTCAATGGTACAGATGGCCAGATTGGCCTGTCTGGATTATCGGTTCGTATGTTCTATATCAGACATAATTCCCGTGAATCATTCCCACTGCTGCCGGCTCTTTCTGACTGGCGGGGGTGGAACCCGGGACAGCCAGCGGCATATCCTGCCGGGCCTTATTTATGGCTGCTGGCCGGCTATTATAATGATCTGGGCGAAGTTGTTGGCTGGGATAATGAGCCGGTCTGTGCCCAGGGCGTTGGTGCTAATACAGTAGTGTCGAGTTTTCGCTATAGCGATACTGTGCCTGATATTTCTGCCTTGCCTGTGGTTATAGATTTAGCTGCTCTGGGCTGGCACGATACGCCGCCTGATAGCGGTAGCGGTCATTTATATATGATCCGGGCTGAGTTTAATGAATCAGGACAGGCAGTTTCGCAGAGCTGGACCGGGCCGGTGCGTCTGACTGGCGAAAATGGCAAAGATGGTGCTGATACTCTGCTGTTTAAGTTTGCTGATGAGCCTTACCCGGTGGGATCATCTTATTGGCATACTGAATATCAGGCTGATGATATTTATATGCTCCTGAGCTATGATGCCGGTGTTAGCTGGCAGGGGCCCGTTAAAATAACGGCTGAAGATGGCGCCGGTCTGCTGGTGCAATATGCTACGAACTCTGGCGGGGCAGGGGCCCATTCAACCTATACGGTCGGCGATCGCTATATGAGGCAGTATCTGGGCACTCTGAGCAATCCGATAACCGGGTGGTTTCAGTTTGTGGCCTCTGATGGTACAGGGCTGGAAGTGCTGTATAATACCACTAACAGCGATACCGGGGCCCATTCGACCTATACGGCTGGTGATGTCTGGTTTAAACAACGGTTATCAGGTGGGTCTTGGAGTGCCTGGATAAAGTTTGTGGGCGAAAGTCTCCCTGCTCAATATGTTGATTTCAGATTTCAGAATAATTCATCTGCAACTACCGGTCCGGCAGTTAATAAAACTTCTGCCAATCCGGGTGCTGCCTGGCTTGATGCTCCGGTTAATCCGTCCAGTGGACAATATACCTGGCTGATAACCGCGAATTTTGACAGTGAAAATGTACTCAATGGCCAGTGGTCTGATCCGCTGCGTATTACTGGTACGCAGGGACCGCAGGGACCGGCAGGCAGTCCTGGTACTAATGGTATTGATGGCCGAACTGTGGTTTTTGTCTCTGCTGCCGGTGATATTCCTGCCTCTCCTACAGCCGGAACGCTGGCGGTTATTATCGCTGAGGCAAATATAACTGTGGCCAGTAAAACCTTTGAGACTAAGAAAGTCTATGAATATTCGGCTGGTCAATGGATCGAAAAAGGCCGCCTGCGGGCCGATGTAGTCTGGGCCGGTGCGATTATTACTGATATACTGCATATCGGTAATAATAACGGTGTGGGTGAAATTCGGATATTTGGCCGTAATGGCACAACCGTGCAGGATAGTTTCTTAGAGGCTGGTGATCTCTATGAGGCTATACAGATCAGTTCTAACGGTACTATTACCGTTGCCGGTACTTCCTATCAGGGCGGCTGGGCCATTGGGCGTAAACGCTATAGCAGTACAGTGTATAAAGATGTGATGCTGCTGGGTAATTCTGCTAAACATTATGGAGTTGTCGGCGGTGAGCCATACATGAATGGTCAGATCGTCACAACTGGCAATCTGTACGATAATGCAGTTAATGAGATCATCGATGTAAATGAGGGTACGAGCGTTATCAGTCTTAATACTCTGCCGGTATTGCGGACAGTTGATAATACTGCCAGAGCCGGTAGCTGGCTGGCTATGATGAATCTGTCGGTTAAGACCAATGTCAGTGCCAGTTACAGATTTGTGTTGAGCTATCTTACGACCTCGACGGCTACGGTATCGGTTGGCAGTTATGCCAATGCCGGTCTGCGTTTTTTCCGGTCTGATGGTGTCAGTTATATCGATATATACGGTGTCAGTTCCAACCTGCAAATTGCCAGTAATCTGCTCAATAAGGATCTGATAGAGCTGGGGCGGCCCGGTGAATCGTATATAATCGATAAGAATATGATACATAGTATTTATGTCACTAAATCGGGCAGTTATCACCGTACCCGGATAAGATTTCTGGCCAAACAGGGCTACAGTTTCGATGAGATTAAATTCGATAATGTGACTGTAACAGCCCAAACGCATAACAACATAATCCGCAGTAAGATCAATAATGACCAGGTGATCATACCTGATGAACGCAGTCTGCCGCCGATTATGGATATGCAGACTGTAAGCGATATAAACCGCGTGATCTTTTCCTGCTGGCGGCAGAGTACTGCATCGAGTGTTGATAATATCGCCGGGTCGCTGGAATACGACTATCGGCTGTGGAAAACAAAAAAATAAGGAGACTTAATTATGCAGATTAAAAATGGAACAGTTTCAGTTGTAAATGGTAGTGCTTCAATAACCGGCTTAGGAACGACTTGGGCTAATGGAGACATACAGCCCGGTCAGTTATTCGGGATTAAGGATAGTGGTATTTTCTACACAATCGCGGCGGTTGTAAGCAATACCCAATTGTCGCTGACTGCACCTTATGCTGGTGCTACTGCATCTGGTCAGCAATACTATATTTCGACAGATTTTACGCCAAACCGGGGTTATCCTGAAATCAATAAGAACGACTGGGACAAAGAAGCTTTGATTACACAGGCTTTACGGAAGATCGATGCTGAAATGCAGGATTTGAGGGATAGGATAGCAATATTGGAGTAATACGATTACTCTGCCCATTCAAGCTTTCTGGTCAGGTCTTTGAAAAATGAATGTTTTTTGGTTAAGAACCTGTACCTACCAGCGACTATTCCTGGGTCTATGTCAATTTCAGTTGCTATTTTTTCAATATCAGAATGGCTAGTGGCAGATTCAATGTCTTTATTGTACTTGGCTGGAATTAGAAAGTCCGCGGCGAAGACATTGGCTCTTATCTCAATTTCATCATTATTGTTATTATTGTTGATGAAAAGGTTTTTTTTGCCATCATTTAAAATATGGCCAGCCTCATGAAAAAATGAAAACCAAAAAAGGTCTTCGTATTTTCCTCTGATTGTAAGAAGTATCATTGCTTTATCTGGAGTGATCCACTTTGTAGCACCATTCCATGGGACTTGCTTGAGTTCTTTGACAGCTACCAATGCGACACCAGATTTTGCACAAAGGCTTACAGCATTTGGCCATGAGCAGTCAATGGTTTGCTTTGTCAATGAGCGAATTTCTCTGAGTGCATTAACAAAAGCCTGGCGGTCGAATGGGTTGCACTGAATATTTTGTGCTTTGAGTTCACCAATTCTTATCCATGCGGAAGCTGAACCTGGGTGTGATTTAAAACATTCAGACCTTCTGGCGGCCACTTGAGGGTATTTCCAAACTTCATTCCAAGCTTTAACCGAACTAACGCCAAAGAACTGCAAAGTGCTTCGTAATTGTTCCACTTTATCATCGGAATTTAATATATAACCTCGTTTCTGGAGATCTTTAACAGGGATGCTTTTCAACCAATCTATGTCTTTCTCAAATTGTTTTTTTTCATTGATTTTAGCAATTCTTTCTCTGTAAATAGCTTCTCGGTTATTCCAGAAGTTCGCAGGTGTACCAGTAACCATCTCTAATTTGCATGCCATTTCGTGCGTAATAGGCTGAGCTTCGTTGAATATACGATTTAGTGACTGAACTGTTGTGTCAAGCCTCTCTGCAAACTCTTTCTGTGTATATCCCAGGCGTATCATAGTATCTTGAACTGTCTTTCCTGGCATGACAGCATAGTCAGGGTTATATTTTAATCTTTCCTGTGCCACAATATCACCATTCCTAATCTCGATTAACCTTTTTTCTATTCGTGTGTATCTCTGATGTCGCATACCTCAATAGATGTTATGTTGCTATAATTATAGCCACCATCATGTAAATATAAATCTTTGCATTCTTCCGGTACGGGCTTAAATAATAGCCTTTGTTTTTCATCTAAATTTATTGATATGACACCCTTGTCAGCTCCTTTTAGCACATGCCGCCTTTCTGGTGGTTCGCTCGGAATTTCGGCAAGGGATTTGGCTGACTCCAAAGACTGAAGTCTTTCCATTAGCTTTTCAGCAATTTTAGCATTAAAACGCTTTTTGATCTCTTTTTCGCTATTGCAAAGTTTTTCAATCTTCTTGTTTTTAAAGTATATGTTCATATATCGTGTAAGTCAATTAAAAAGTTTAACATATTGTGTTATGTTTTTTTGGTATAATATTGCGATGGTATAAAATCTGTTACTGGAAATTAATCAAATATATTTGGTGGGTCACTGAAACTATTGTACGGCGTTGGTGTTACCCCTGTTGCACTCAAAAGATTTCCGGATGTGGTTGTAATGTTATAACTCCATTCCTCATCAATGGTTGGGTTAATCTGTTCAGGAAGCATGTCCACATATTGGAAAGCCTTTTCCAAGAAAAAGAACGGGCATAGTTCCAGATTTTTCTTGTCGGCCTCATCTCGGAACATTTCTTTTATGGCTTCTTTATCGATAAATTGGACTTTTCCATCAAATGGGCCTACCTTCCACCAGTCAATGCCTTTGTGCCGGCCAAAACGGCCATGACGCAGGACTGAGTGAAGCCATTTGCAGCCCCAGCCGTGTAATTCCTTGATACCAGGGGAGATACAGCAATAATCGGTCTGGTTATGGAAGTGTTTTCGGTTTAGGTAGCACCTGATCCAATTGAAAATATCTTCAGCTTGCTGTTTCGTCAGAAGCTGCTCATTTGAATAGAAAGCAGTGTCTTTTCTAAGCCTTACCATTTCCCAGATATAGTTGAAATGAACCGCGTCCTGTTCGCTGCAAGAAGCGTTAAAATGAGCCTCAAACGGTAGGTCTAAAGAAACTGGTATGATATGAATGCTCATGTCTTTAACAATATTCTTCATTTTCCGGCAGCTTCGTTCAGTGCAATAGAATTTTATAATCAAATTCTTAACCATAGTACGCTCCATTATATCAATAAACTGAGTTTGTCCAGTGTTTTATCCGATAGATTTGGCAACATTAATCGCCTTTCGCAAGTCCATTTCAGCGTAAATCTCTGTAGCACTTAAAGTTGTGTGACCTAGTACTGCTCTTGCATCATCTGGGTTAAACTGACTTCTGATTTCAGTTGCCATAGTATGGCGAAGTTGATGAGGTGACCATTGATTTTTTTGAATCCACTTTTTTCTATCTTCTTTTGAAATGCCGTTTGGTGCCGGGAATGCCTTATTACATGCTCTTTGAATTGCTTTGCGATAGGCCTCAACTGAGTAAAATGGATTAAAATATTGGGTACCTTTTCTGTTTGAACCAGGTTTATTTCCACAGGAAATTATTGTTCGTCTGGCAGCATATCTTTCTTCGCGGTGTGATTTAACCACTTCTTCTGGTTGAAAACAGAATGTGCCAGTGGGTCTTCGAAGGTATTTTGTTAAAATTGCTTGAGCTTTTGGTCCAATACAAATCGTACGGTCATGGCCGTAATGAGCCGTTTTGTGATCTTGCCCATCTTCAGATGTGGCTTTAGGAGTGTATAGCCAAATTTCACCAGATCGGTTGATATTTTCAGGTCTGATTTTAACCATCTCGCCTGGCCGCATTGCAGTTAGTAGTTGGAGGTTTACCATGTCCTGAAGAGTTGGTGATAGGTGTTTAAGCGTTAAATTTACCCGATCTAATTCAATAGGCATTACTTTTTTAATAAGCCGGATTCGTCTGTCGCAGTATCTGGATTTTAGACTTTCGACAGATTGGAGTGATTGCCAAGTGTATGAATTGACAAATTCTTCGCTGACAGCCCATTGGAACATCTTTACGATCGTGGTTATTCTGCGGTTGATCGTGCTGATGCACCAATCATAAGTAGAGATAACATGGTCGCGATATAGTTTGAGCTGTTTGGGGGTAAAGTCTTTAGCTTTAATTTCGCCACAATATGACAAGAGGGGAGAAAGTGCCCACCTGATATTATCAGATTCCATAGAGGGTTGGCGGTAATAGTTTTTAGCCCAATTTAAGTAGAGGGTTATGAGAGAAGATAGCTTCCCGTCGAAATCAACGCTTGTTCCAAGTGTCGCATCGGCCCAAAGCTTGTTTGCTATCTGTTCTGCTTCTGCAAAACTATTAGTGGCAAACTTCTGATATGGAAGCCTTAGTGGGATATGCCTGAATTTACTATCGCCAGGGAACCGTACTTTCCACCAATAGCGAGACCCATTGAGATAAATAGTACCCTGATGCTTTTCGAACCGGAATTCCATGCTTATACTCCTCTGAAGAGAATTTACAACCGCCCATAAGTTGTAAAAGTTTTTATTAGTATAAGCGACTTAGAAAGTTTTTCTTGCAAGTTACGGTTTTATGGTGACTTATGTAATGGAGCCAATCGGGATCGAACCGACGACCTCTTGCATGCCATGCAAGCGCTCTCCCAGCTGAGCTATGGCCCCAAATTTTTTAACTGGTGTTGTTACTGGATTATCCACCAGAGCCAAGTATAATAACTTAAAGGTTAAGGGAATGCCAGAGTTTTTTTTGTAAAAAACTATATTTTTTGCTATAAGTCCGAAAAAAAAGTTTTTTCGGAAAGTATGGGTTTATTTTTAGTTCTGATTCAGATATTATTGTCACTCTGAGTTTATACCAGTAGTGAGAGAAAGTAAGATTATTAGCAGGACATTCATTTCGATGGATCGTAGAATATATTTTGATAATGCAGCGACGAGTTTTCCCAAGCCTGAGTCGGTTTGGCAGGCTCTGGATAATTACAGCCGAAATATAGGGGCTTCTGCCGGTCGGGGGGCATACCATGAGGCAATGACTTCCGGGCATGTTATCCAGCAATGCCGCGAAAGAATAGCTCAATTTATTGGAGCCAGCTGTCCGCAAAATGTTATCATGACCAGCAATTGCACCGATGGGCTGGTGCTTGCTATTAAAGGTGTAGTATTAAAGCCTGGCAGTCATGTTATTACTACCAGTATGGAGCATAATTCGGTGTTGAGGCCGCTTTATGCCTTAAGGCAGCAACTCGGTATTGATGTAACATACATTGAGGCTGATAGTTATGGAATATGCGATCCAAACGATATTCGCCGGGCGATCAGGCCTGAAACTGTACTTATAGCATGTGTTCACGGCAGTAATGTCTGCGGCTCGCTTCAGGATGTGAACACAATAGGCGAGATAGCTCGCGACCATGAGATACTCTATCTGGTTGATGCTGCCCAGTCTATAGGGCACTATCCAGTTAATGTAGATGATATGAATGTCGATTTTCTGGCTTTTCCTGGCCATAAAGGGCTGCTAGGGCCGCTTGGTACTGGCGTTTTATACATTAAGCCCGGCAGGGAGCAATTACTCAGACCTCTAAAGGAAGGTGGAACAGGCAGCCGTAGCGAGGATCCGTTCCAGCCTCAGGAAATGCCTGATAAATTTGAAGGAGGCAGCCATAATGCTCTGGGTATTGCCGGGTTGAGTGAGGGTGTTGCCTGGTTGCTGGAGAAGGGGCAGGACCAGTTGCGCCAGCACGATGAAATGTTATGTCGTGAGTTTCTTAAGGCCGCTGATGCTGTTTCTGGCCTTACAATTTATGGCCCCCGAGATATAGCCAGAAGGTTAAGTGTTTTTTCTGTTTCTATCGATGGTTATACGCCAGTTGAGTTGTCTAAGCTGCTTGAATCTCAATATGGTCTTCTTACCCGGCCTGGTCTGCACTGTGCACCATTTGCCCATAAGGCAATAGGTTCTTTTGCTCTGGGGGGCACCTCCAGGTTCAGTTGCGGCATGTTTAATACTGTGGATGATGTCAGATATGCCGTCTCTTCGCTTATTGAAATAGCCGAAAAGAAATAGAACTTGGATTCTAGTTGGCTTGTGATGTTTTTTGTTTTTGTAAATAGAAACGCTTTGTTGAACGGGGCTTGGGCCTACCATTGTGGCTATTAGCCATATCCTTTATCAGTATTGATAATTATTTTCTTCTATTTCTGTTTTTTTCATACTGCCAAACTTGTGTCGTGATAGTTTAAGTTAATTACGACAACTCGAAAGTGGTAAGCCCAGAGATGTAAGTACTTGTTTATTAGTTGTTTATCTATAATTTCAAATTATTGATTCAGGTTATTTTTTTATTGACAAAACGGTGTATTTTCGAGAGAATTACGGCTTAAAATCAGTTTAAATGTATGTATAGGTGACCGTGCCGGCGTATTTTGCCGGTTTTTTAAAAAACGGCAAAAGATTTTAGTATGATTATTATTATTTTTATGGCCATCCTATACGATTAATACCTGCCATAAAGCCTGCCATATAAGATATTGCGTGGAAAACAGACCAGCAAGGAGTTATACTGTGAAGCGATTGATTCGTAGAACCTGCAGAAGTTTGGATAGAGCAAATAGCATTTTCACCGATCTGCTTAATCGAACAAGACAAAAGCAAGGGTATAAACCTTCTGGTTTATTGTCGGTAGAGCCATTGGAGAGCAGGGTGCTGTTGACTACTCTGGTATTACCCAAGGGCGACACAGGTACAACTGAGTTTGTTTATTCTGATCCGGAAGAAACTTCCAGTGGTGATGTATCTGCCTTTAATATTCTGCGTATAGGCACGCTTAGCGGTCAGGGCCCCTCGAAAGATGTAGTGGTTGAGGTACTTGGCTATGACTATCTGACCCAGACAGGCACTCCTCGTACAGTTGATATACCAGGTAATATTATACATTCCGATGGTACAACAGAGGTAGTTGGCGGTGGTCCTGGCGGTGGTCCTATTTTCAGGTTGCTGGATGATACTTCATACAATGTAAGTGCAATGGCGACTGATACATCAGGTAATACTTTTGGTCTTACCTCTAATGGTTTATTGCTTCGCTATGAGATGGGTGCTAATGATGCGACAGCTACGGTGGTAGCCCCAGTTATAGATAGTAATAATCCTTATCAGGGCAATATAACATTCAGCGGCTTCTATTCGGCTGATTTTGCCTGGGCTATGGTGGATTATGATGAGGATGGCGATGGCGATTTTGACCTGAAGATCAAAAAAGAGGTTATTTATGCAGTAGTAAATGCTCCTCTTATCAGCGATACAGGCTTCAATTCTGGTACTGGTCCGGTTTTGATCACTATTGATCCGATAACCGGCGAGGCTGAGCCTGTATCTACTGTAGGCGGCAGAGCCAGTTACGAATTAAGCAATATTGCAGATTATAGAATTATCCCTGAAACCGGCGAGCGGGAGCTTTCTTCTATTTCCACTATGGTATTCAGCGAAGAGGGTCACAATGCCTCGGAAGATACGGTTTACCCTACTTTTATTGGTTATAATCAAACCACGAATCGTTTTATCAGTATGGCAGTGGATTATAATCCGGTAACACAGGATACTTCACTGGCATATCGTAATATAACTTATCTTACAACAGATGATGCTGATCTGGTGGTTTCTGGTCTGGCATATTGCGATTATAATTCAGATGGCGATTCCGACCTGTTTGCCACGATGTACACCCTGAATGATGATGGTGAGAGGAGTGATGCCAAGATATCGCTGGTTACCTTGACCAATCTTGATGATGTTTATCTGGGTTACCATAATTATTTAGAGGTAGTTACACTTGGTCAGCACGAAGATGATGGCTATGACCAGATGGACCGGATCTTTTCTGGTTTTACCTATGATGAAATAGGGCAGATGGGTTATGCCACCGAAGATTTCACCGGCATGGTCTATCAGGTCAACCTGGCTAATCTGGTTTATGAAGATGAAGAGTTTATAATTGCTGGTAATCACGATATTTACCAGATGTATATACTGAGCAGTACGCCAGATGTTTATATTACGATAACTCGTCTGGATGACAGCGGTTATACCCCTACAGGCGGCGAGCCTGTCTGGTTGTTCCAGGATGAGGATAATGCCACTGATATATACACTCCCGAGGCAGCCGGCGGTGTGGCTATAGGCACACATGACTATATCCACCCGGGTTCAACTGAGGTCACTTATGATGCTCTCACATTTAAGCAGGATCCAGGTGAGACTGCTCCGGCTCCAGTTGCTTCTTATGGCGGTGTCTGGAAAAACGGAGAGATCAGACCGGGTATTGTTGTCGAAGAGGGTAATGATGTCGGCCAGATAAGTATCGGTGGTTCGGTATTTGGCGATGTTGTGGTTAAAGACGGCAGTATAGGCACTTTTTATTGTGGGTTCCTGGGCACAAATAGTTTTGTAGTCAATGGCGACTTGCAGAATCTTATAGTTGGCACAGATGCCGGCGGTGTAAGTGAAAGCGACGGCGTATGGCAGCCGGCTTTGAATGCTATTTCCTACGACTTTGGTCAGGGTACTGTAGTTGGTACTACTACCTGTATTCTGGAAGTTATGGGACAGATGGGCAGCTTTTACGGCGGCGGTGACTGGGGAATGCCGGTTCGGGTTTGGGGCTGGAGTGATGTATCTTCCTTCCCCGGCGTGTACAACTATAGGTCAAGCGACATTAACACTCGTGTAAACTATTATGATGTCTATCGTGAGATGGAGAGAAAGGTCGGGCCACTGGCTCCGCCATCATACGAGTTTACTTATGGCGCCTTTGACTGGATATTTACCAATGATACCCCAGAGGCAGCTCAGTATCTGGGCAGTCGGGCATCAGATGGCCTTATAAGCGTTATCGGCAGTTGTGAGTCTGCCTCTTATGATGCCGAAGATTATTATTCTTTCGGTGTAATGGCTGGCGATGAACTGACTATAAAGATATATTCAACCGGGTCGGAACTTAATACCGACACCGGCATACCGGCTTATCCGGGTAATGGCCAGGTAATTGGCAGTAATTTCCTGGTATATGATCCAAACGGTAATTTGATCGAAACTGCCGGGGAAGTTGATCCGCTCACCGGTAATTACATGGCTGTCAATTTTGTGGCAGAAATAGCGGGTGTATATACCGTTTCTGTTGGAATTGCTTCTGGTTCGCTGATCTATCGCCTGGATATTGATGGTGTTTCAGAAACTTCGCTGGGTGGTGCTAATATTCTGGGCAGAACCCGCAGTAACTATACTGTCGCGGTGCGTGACCTGACCGAATTTGATGTTCGGCCGCTGGTGCAGGTAATGAATGGCAATCTTGGCGCTTTCAATGTTAATGGCCATGCCGCTATGCCCCAGATAAAGGTACTCAAAGGTGATATTAAGGCAGTTCGTTTCAATGGAACAGAGGACCAGGGTTTTGGCTATGCCAGTGTAGGAATAGAGATAGATGATAATGGTAATGCTTCCGATGGAATAGAGCCTATGGTACTGGCCTCTGGCAGTATAGGTGAGGTTCGGGTTGCCGGTATGTCCATATTGGATGTTTATGCCGGGGATGACCTGCAATCGTTCTATGCCGGGGCTGATGTTGCCGCCGGGTTATATATTAACGATGATATAGGTTCAGTTTATATTGGCGGCAACTATATCAACAACATACGACTTTCCAGCTATATCTTTGCCAATGCCGATGGCGATAATAATCCCGGTATTATCGACAATATCGTGGTTGAAGGCTATATGATGGCCTATGTCAGTACCGGCCGCTATAAGGCAGATAATGAAACCAAAAGCGGTGCTGGTAATGTCAGATATGTTTATGTTGGAGACCGTGGCCGACTGGACGCTGATGCCTGGTTTAGCGATAATGTCAGTGAATGGATTTATAATCGTGGTCAGACCGTAAATGTATTTGATGATTCCGGTGCTGAGGTTGTACTGTCACCTGGTTATCTGGGTACAGAGGAATGGGTCGTCGATGAAGACGGAAGCAGAGAACTTGTTAATCTGGATGGTGGTTATCTTACTGTTCGCCTGATGAGCGTATTTGATGTTCTGCCTGATGAGATACTTAATATCGATATGTCGCAATATCCAGCGGTTGGTAATGTCATTGTAGAAGTGGCTTCTACTGATGGCCTGCGAATAAGCACTAAGAGTGGAGCCCCAGTTGAAATTGGTCTGGTTGATGTTGAAGGTCTTTATGATGATTCGATCGTTATAAGCGGCTCAGCTCCGATCTCTATCTACCGTCTGGAAGCTCAAAGCACGACGGCAGAAGATGAAAACACCGGCGGAGATGCCCAGGAGGGAGAAGATGAAGAGACCCCGGGTATAACCAGCATAACCAATAGCAGCGGCTATTATTTGAATCAGTACGGCGGTGTATATACCGGTAAGGGAGACCAGAAGAGGGTCTCTTATGTTGGCGGCGATATAGTCAGCATGATGATAGGTGATATTGCTCTGGCTACTGTTGATACTGGTGCTGTTGATGAGAATGGTAACCCGGTAACCGGTCTGTCAGATGAAGAATTAGCTGCTTTGTTGGAACAGGATTATTCTATTGAGCAGATTTCGATAAGGGGTAATCTGGGTTATACTGCCAGCACTACCGGTCAGACAGTAATTGCACCGCTGGTATATGCGGCTGTTGATCAGTTCGTAACACCGGGCGGTTCAATGTATAATGGGCTTTACTCTCAGGTTTCGATAGATTCCCTGAAAGTTGGCGGTATGATAGCTAACGATGTCTATGTAGCATCATCGGTTGGCTCAATTTCCGTTAATAGCGACAGAAGTGACTATGTTGACCAGTTTGACGGTGTATCGGCTGCTATTACAATATGGGGCAATCTTGCGTCGATCAATGTAGGTGATGGCCTGATCGATCCGGGTACCGGTTTCTGGGCTGACGCCGGCATATTTGTCTGGGGTGATATAGGCACAGTAAAGGCTACCGGCATGGACCATGATATTGCCGGTGCAATAATTGCTGGTGGTATTATTGGCAGTGTAAATATTACCGATGGCGCTGACCTGGAAGGCTATAACTATATTGGAACCTGGAATTGTCCCAATATTGCAACTCATGCCTTTTTCGGTCAGTTCTATATAGATTATAATATTCGAGGTTTTGGTACGCGGTATGGTGAATATTCGCTGGGGCAACTGGTGATCAGCGGTGAAGATTCAGAGATGTCTGGTGCTTATATCAGTGTTGGTAATGCCAATAAGATAGTGATCGGCGGTAGAGCTGATGGTATGACTAATTCAAGAATATCGCTGAATACCTACGGCACAACTAGCAGTGGTACTATAAACTCGATCAGTGTCAGTGGTTATGGTATTGTTGATAGTGTTATCAATGTAGGTTATAATGCCAAGTCAATTACAGTAGCTAAAGGTGGAAGTATAGTTAATACTATAATCAACACCAGTTGGAAATTGGGTAGTATAACTGCTGACAATATTGTAAATACCCATATTCAGGGTAGCGTTAACAACATAAACACCATAGGCAAGATCACAGCTCGTGATTCTATCTCCAAGATGATCGTTTCTGCCGGCTCTATCAATACTGTAGAGGCGAAGAACGATATCGTTGATTCTACGATTTATGTTGCCGGTAAGTTGAATAAGGTTAAGACTGGCGATGATTTTGTCGCTGAGATAGTTGTGGGCGGTCCTTATGGTTATCTGGGCAATATAACAGTTGGCGGTGACCTTGGTACACCAAATTCCGGCAGTATTGCTGTTGATGGTAATATAGGTACGATCAAGGTCAAGGGAAACTTCTATAGTGACCTTTACCTGAATGAGTCGAGCCAGTATTTTGCCGGAGATGCTTATAAAGGTTATGAGCTTAAGAGTGTAACAGTTGGCGGCCTGATGGAGATCGCTGGTAATGTTTATGGCGATATAGGGACGATAAAGACCGGGGGCAACTTCGGTGTTAATGGAGATGAGCTAAATATTCATGGCGACCTGAAATCTCTGGTTGTAGGTAGCGGCCGGACATCTGCAGAAATGCAGCTTGACCTTATGGTTGATGGTGATCTTAGTTCTGTTAAGACTACTGGTGATATTGAGGGTGACATTACCGTTACCGGCGATCTTGGTAAGATAGCTGTTAATCGCAGTGTTAAAGAGGCTGCTGGCTCACATGGTATCAATGGTGATATAACCGTGGGCGGTGACCTTAAGGGAATTACCGTTAAAAATGGTGATGTCAACGGCGTGGTAAATGTTGAAGGTACATCAGGTACGATCAAAACCCTTGGTTGCAGTATCTATGGTACAGGAGTATATCAGGGTGATACAGATGGTATAAATATAACTGGCTCACTGGACAGCTATTATGTTGTCGTTGGTGATGTAAAGAGCATAAAACTTACTGGTGGTACTGATGGACTGGGTAACCCGGAAGAAGGCAGTATAACTGAAGAAGGTGCTATCCTTATCGATGGCAATCTTGATTCGCTCTATGTTTCAGATGATATAAGAGGTATGATCTATGTGACCGGCAATATAGGTACGATCTATGTTGGCGGTGATATAGAAGGAGCCAGTATAGTTGTCGGCGGTAATATTGGTAATATAACTGTAGCTGACGAGATGAAAGAACAGAGCGTTATCGTTGCCGGCTATGACCCCGGCAGCGGCGGTAAGATCAATGCGGCTGACTTTGCCAAGATCGACGGTCTGGGCACAGATGATTTCTGGACAATGGAAGACTGGTCTGGTGAGAGCTGGGCTGATGCTGCCTGGGATTATGGCTACTGGACTCAGGCTGATTGTGTTGGACAGGTCTGGTCAAAACCCGAATGGTCTGAAATTGACTGGAGTGATTTCTATGCAGTAGATGATCTTCAGGGTGAGATAACTGAAACCTATCTGGATCATATCCAGGGTGAGGTTGTGACCGCATACCTTACTTATGTGAATAATAAGTTTACCATTCAGGGGCATCTGGTTGACCCGGCCGAAGTTGCTTCCGCTGGTAATATCAAAAATGTTAAGATAAAGACTTTGAGTAATTCCAGTGTTGTTGCCGGTGTAGCACCAGGTACAGATGGTGTTTATGGCGATCTGAGCGGTACCGATAAGGCCGGCTCTGGCCAGAGCAGTATTGGTAAAATAGAGATAACTGCAGCTGCTGGTTCGCCATTAGATAACTACGGTGTTTTTGCTGACGGCGAGATAGGAAAACTTACGGTTGCCGGACGCACGATGAATATTCCGCTTCAGGTTGATGCTGCTACCGGGTTCAGAGCCTGGGAAGTGCCGGCCGTTGAAGACTTTGATTTGCAGGCTAAGCCTGGTACTCAGTTGCTGAGTTTTGAGGCTGGCGACCCACTTAGCTATACTATTGGAGCCGGTACAATAAACTTTAAGCTCACTGGAAACGGCAGAGCCCTGGTGCAGATCGATACCGCCACGGGTAAGGTTGTGGCTATGCAGCTTAAAGATACCGATGCCAGGACCAGTGTATCGGTGACAACTAAAAACTTTGACGATCTGGAAGTTGCCCGTATTTTCAGCAATGATGACAGCTCGCTCAAGAGTCTGATCATTGACGGTACTCTGGTTTACTCGCAGGATGGCAGCTCACTGGATATTGACGGTGGTATTAAGACTGTCAGAATAGCTGGCATTGATTCTACTGGCGGTGCTGCCGGTCAGGAGATGCTGGTAAATGTTGATGGTAATATTGGCAGCCTGCAAGTTGGTGATATTGTCGCTGATTCTGATACCCAGTTAGTAATTGATATTGCCGGTCAGGTTAATAAGGCGGTATTTAACTCTGTATCTACAGATGTTTTTGTTAATACCGGTTCTCTCAATAGTATTCAGGTTAATAATGACTTTGAAGGTAATCTCAGCTCCGGCAGCCTGCTTAATACTATTATGGTTAAGGGCGACTTTGATGGTCTGGTATTTGCTGATGGTAATATTAACAAGGTCACTATAAAAGGCCAGATGGGTTCAGTGCGGGTGGATGACCGTTCAGAGGCTACTATATCAGCTTATGGTGATATCAAGACTGCGACAACTGGTTCTATGACCAATGCCTCTTTTGTGGCCGGCGGCAGTGTAAATACAGTTAAAATTACCGGCGATATGACCGGCAGTGATATCGTAGCTGGTGTAATACTCGATAAATTCACTGATCTGCGTGATAACGAGCTGGAAGTAGCTCAGGGTGATGTGAATAAGGTTTTCGTTGCAGGTAATTTCAAGGAGTCAAATATTGCTGCTGGTGTTGCCCCTGGTGTTGATGGTTATTACTCTACTTCTGATGATGAGCTTAATTATCGAGTGGTAGAGAATGCAACTGCACCAAGAGTTAAGTCTGTTCAGCCATTGACTGATGGTAGCGGTACCCCTTTTGATACGATCGTAATTAAGCTGGAAGATACTAAGCAGGAAAATTATTCCAATATTGGCAATGTGACTATCAAGGGGACAGCTCAGGTTAGTTCGCAGAACGATATGAGTTATGCCTTTATTGCCTCTGGCAATATTGATAAGGTAATGGTTCACAGCCAGCGTTATTCTGGAGAAGGTGATATAGCTCTTACCGAGGTAAGCAGTAATCTGCTCAATTCAGATACAATTAACAGAACCCTGACCACTATGGACGATGTCGCCCAGTCTGCTGTTTGGGTACAGGTTGATGGTCTGGATCAGCAGTTCTCGACAACAGAGGCGATTTTCCAGGGACTTAGTGATGACAGATTTGTTTATGGTACAGATGTAACGGTTCGTTATGATGCTGCGTCAAATTCAATATTGTTTACCGCTCCAGATGGTTTCCTGGAAAGTAAAGATGGTGCAAACTATTATAAGATAATCCTTCGTTCCGGTCTGGTAAGCAATCAGATTGGCGTTAATCTTGATGGTGAGTATCTTGGTGTTATGCCTTCTGGCGATTCCCAGCCGGGTGGTGATTTTATCTATTCTTATGCTATGGCAGATATTGGCGATCTGGCAACTACAGCCTTTACCCCGTTTGATGAGAAAAACGGCTTCCCCAGCAATTATTTCTGGGTTTATGGCAGTTCTTTAGGTGAAAACCGTGGACTTAGCGGCTCGGTTTCAATGCTGGAAAACGACTATTTCAAACTGACCAATCTGGAAGAGGGGCAGGTACTGTGCATAAGTCTGGAAGATATACATAAGAATGTCGGAAATGTACAGTTTGCCGATGACTGGTATCAGAATGTCGTAGTAGAGCTTCTCAAGATAGAAGAGCATGAAGAATACAATAGCTATGGTCTGTCGAATGTTATTGATTATAATCAATCAGAACCTCTGGTCTCTTCTGAGATGGCCGAGATGTTCTGGAGCGGCAGTAATTTCTATGGTTATGATGATGAGGGCGGCATATTCTATCGTATAGATGTCGCCAGTCCGGACGGTACACAGGGTACAACGCTAAATACCTTTACCAAGCTGGACAATGACCTGATAGATATCAATTCGACCTTGAGGACTGCAACGCTGTCTCCTAATCAGCAGCAGGGAGTGATCGAGTCGCTTACCGCTCTGGGTGGTCATACCGGCGACAGCTTCTGGGCTATAGCCAATTTCACCCCGATAAACGGCACACCGCGTCAGAGTCTGGCATTGATCAGGAATCTTGAACGCAGTGTTGATGTTCAGCAGGCAGAGAACCTTGAGGTGTATATCTCTGATACTGACCTTAGCGATTATAATATCGTTGGTCTGGCCGAGGCTGCTGATTATACCGGCCAGGAAGACTATAATATCCTCTACGCCGTTTCTGCTGATGGCCGTATGTATCAGTTGAACTCTGATATAATGGACAGCCAGTCTAACGACCTGGAATCAGATGCTAATTACTTTGGCCAGATAAGGCGATATTTCAATTCCACAATGGTTGGCGGCACAGAAACTGCCGGCTATCTCAAAGACAGAGATGGTGACGCCGTTATTGACTTTAAGATAACCGGCTTGAGTAATTCTCGTGAAGGCAATGGCTTGTATATTCTGCATGATCTGACCTTGGGTGATTATACTTCAGTCAGAAGCGATGCTATTTATAAAGTAACCTTTGATGCAGAAGATAATGCTCAGGCGAGTTTCTGGCTTGATCTTAATGATGGCTCTGACCACGATGGCCTGGCAGCCAGTCCGGAAGGCTACATACTGGTGGGCGTGCCTATGTATGGTTCTCCGGTAGGTGATACCTTTAAGGTGACCTTTGGAACAGACACTCAGGAACTGGTCTTTGGCAGTGATCAGGAGCTGGCATTACGCGGCGGTCTGGTAAATATTACCAGTGACCCGGATGAATTGCCCCGTAATTATGAATCTTATGCCTTTATCCGCAGTGATATGTATTATGGTTTCAGCATAGATTATAACGCCGGCTTAACCAATGATCTGGTAATAACTATAGATGATATCGATTTCTGGAATACCGATGATAATGGTAATACCATAGTTGCCGGCAGTATGGTTGATAATGCCTATAGTGACAATCCATTTGTTAATGTCCAGCCGGTATTTGATGTGGATCAGTTTGGTAATATCAGCACTTCACTGAGAATAACTATTGATGCTGCCTATGCAGGAGGTCAGGCTAATGTTTACTTCTCTGCCGATTCTGGGCAGGTACTTACCCTCAGTGAGTTCAGTCTGGATAAGGTTGGTAAGATCGCCGGTGATGATACTCGTGATGCTTATTCAGAGATCAATGTAAGACATGATACTATCGTTCCAAACCTTACCGAGTTGACCGTGAGTTCTGTTAATCTGGTAACGGCAATTACTCTGGAAGCAGATGACAGTCTGGATTACAATCTTCAGAGATATCTCTCTCGTACGCTGTATAAACAGCTCGATGGCCTTATCTCTGATGAGATCATTGATCTGGTCGAGAATGAGCTTACCCAGCGAAATGTTGTCAGTATATATAACGATTTCCTGGAAGCTCTGGTTAGGACCAACTACAATGCTCTCGGTTATGATATTGAACAGGAAACCTTTGTCCTGGTTAATACTGATACCTTTGAGACTCGTCCGATCATTGTTGAAGCTCCGCGGGAAAACTCGGTTAATAATGATGAGAACAATGTTGAGCTGGTAGAGCTTAGTCTTGATTCACTCAGCCGGATATATAACAGTAATTATCAGACTACTACTACGGCAGGAAAGACTACCTGGTCTATTGATAATATCACTGGTCTGGAATTTGGTGCCGTTGAGACTATTGGCGTTGAAGGACAAGAGGGTGTTTCGGTTCAAAGACCTGTGCTCTGGGCAATTGCTACTATTACCTCAACTACCCATGTTTATGGTGAGGGTACAGAGTCTGCGACAACTCAGAATCTTATTCGTATTGACGATATCTTCAATCCGGATAACAATTTCAAGGTAGCTAACAACTGGGATCTTATCGATCTGGGGCTGGGTAATATAACTGAGCTGGCCTGTGGTATCTTTGCTGATGGAATTGATGATACGCCATTTGAGAATGAAGAACTGGTATTGAGCGATAATAAGAATGAGCTTTATGGTTTCGATACCCAGAGTAATACCCTGGTGAAATTTGATATTGCAGAGGTAGTTATTGACATAGATTCTAATACTCAGAGTCTGGTGGTTAATCCTGAATATGGTCTGCCTGAGGTTATTGGTCAGGTAGAGAGCAGTTATGTTGTCAGTGCTATGGACTTTGACAGTAAGGGCAGATTGCTGGCTGTAGAAAATAATGGCGACAGTATAATCCAGATCAGCACCAGGATCGATGCCGGTGTAAATCGTGCAAACGCACTGGAAGACCTGCCTGCCGGTGATTATTCTGCCTTTACCTTTAACAGCGAGCTTAATGACAGTGAGCCGATCCTTATCAGAAGAGCAACGGGCTCTGTGGCTGGCGATGATATTCGTATTCGCGTTGATGAAAGTGCCTGGAATACCAGCCATGTTCTTGGTGCGGCAAATAATACCACTATTGATGGTGTTACCGTTTCAAGTGCCAATGGCATGGACCTGACTCATGGCTACTATACGCTGGATCTCACCTATACGCGAGGTGATGGCCTGAAGACCGTTGAGATCGATGGTATTGACTGGTCAGAATTTGGTGGAATTGATTCAGTGGTTGTTACCGATCAGGGTAATGTTACCATTCTTGACTATGATAATAACAGCATATCGCTGCTGATCGATACCGATAAGGGAACAGGAGCTGCCGCGGTATTCTTTGGCACTACCGTTGATGTATTGCGTCCTGGTCTGGGTTACACCTCGGCAACGCCGGTGTTTATGTCCAACTCTATGTTGACAGGCACTGCCGGTCTTTACAGTCTTATCAGAGAAGATGGTGATTATGTAATCAGAGTGGGCATGGACTTTACTTCCAGCCTCTATAGCTATCGTCAGTCAGTTCAGGGTGGTGTGTATAATTATACCGGTTATTATGGTGTAATCCCGACAACCCCGCTGGATTACAGGCTTAGCGTATGTGCCTTTAATGATGGTGACAGTGATTTTGGTCAGGTCGATATATCTGATGACTCGTTTATTTATTATGGCGGTATGCCAAATGATGCGGCTGTCGATCTTTCAGCTTCGACAACTCACTGGACTGCTGATGAACGCCTGGAAGATGTATATAGATTTACCAGAGGTACAAATCCTTATGGTATGATAGCCAAGGGTGAGTTTATTACTCCCGGAGAGGCCGGCTCTATAACGGTTAATTCAGATCTGGCAGTTATCACTGATGTCGATGTGTATTCGGTTCAACTTACTGAAGGTCAGAAACTCAGTGTTGACCTCAGGTCGCTTTACAATAGCGCAGTTGAGGGCGTTGAATTTACTATTGGTGTATATAACTCTGACCTTGAGTCTGTAGCTACGATTCTTTCTGGTGGTGAAGATATTGCTCTGGTTAACGGCGAAGCTGACAGACATTATACGATCCAGGCGATTAATGAGATCAATGGCGTGACAATTGACCCGATGGAATCTGTTAATGGTACGCTTACTGGTACATATTATGTGGTTGTCTCATTGCTGAACTATGATGCCGGTGCGATCGAGTTTGATGATAGTACCTATTATTCACTTACTCTTACTACCAGTGAAGGTGGTGCTGATAAGATCAAGGCTGCCGCTTCCCCGCAGCTTGTATATCTGTCGTTTGGTGATAAGAATACAGGTAAAAATCTTAAGGCTGAGTATCTGGAAGAGAGTCTTGCTGGCGGCAGTTATACTGATATCTCTGATCGTCCGGCGTTTAGTCTCTCTGATTTCCCATATCTGCCTGCCAGCTTTAATTACGATGCTAATGGCGATGGTGTTGAAAACGAGGTACAATATGTCACCTGGGATTATATGGTAGATAGAATAACCGAGCAGGTTTGTGCTGTCTATCAGGAAGCTCTGGATGATCCGACAACGCCTGAAAGAGAAGATCAGGAACTTATCTATATTACCAATGACTATTCTGAGGTTGTTCGTAAGGAACATTCAACCGTAGTAATAGGTGGAGATTTCTCTCTGTCAGGCCTGATGGGTATTGCCGAGAATGTTGACCGTCATAATACTGACCGTTCTGATATGGCTTGTGTTGGTTCCAAGGCTATAGGTGAATATACTGCAACTTATATGAACAGCAGTTCACCGGCCGAAAATGTAAATCGTGCGGTTAATGCTATTGCTTCCACTACCATACACGAACTGGCTCATGTTCTGGGTCTGGAACATTCAACTGAGGTTGATCCTGACCTTACGACCCCGATCGATTCGGCAGCCCTTTATCTGGCTGATAATGTTATGAATTATAACGCTTCGGCGGTTGACATGTCTGGTATTCGCTTTGAGACCCGTAACAGAATGGCCTCATCTGCCCTGGGTATTTTCTCATATACTGTTAACCAGCCTGGTTTCCAGAATGAGATCGATGCTCTGTTGAGAAATCTGGGGACAGTTACACCAGTTATGTAAGTTGACTGAAATTTAGATATTCTTGAAAACCGGGTAAATGAAATATTTTTGCCCGGTTTTTTTATTTTTAAATTATTTTTTGGGCTATCTTGATTTTTTGTTGCTATTTTGCCAGCCTGAAGCCAAATTTATTGAAGTTTTTAATCTAAAAATAACACAATAATGGTCAATTGGAACTGTATGGCTGAAATTTGAATTGTGATTCTCCTATTGTCGGATATTTTTTGTGTTTTGTTCTGTGTTTAATGGGTTATTTTTTTAAAAAAATTGGTTGTCAAATCTATCTGATATCAGATTATATAAAGGGTCAGTACTTCATATTGGCTCTTGTAGGTTGCTTATTTGACCATACAGTTTTTACAGAAGGCAAAGGAAATGTCCGTAGAGAATTCTAAACAATTTATGGGACTGTTGTTACGCTATCAGACTCGTATCCATACTTATATTCTTTACCAGATCCCCAATCGTAATGATGCTGAGGATATTCTTCAGGATACAATTGTGACTATGTTGGATAAGTTCTCTGATTTCCAGGAAGGCACCAATTTTCTGGCCTGGGGTATTACTATAGCCCGTTATAAAATACTTAACTTTAAGCAGAGCAAAAAAAACTCTCGCTTACTCTTTGATGATGAGCTGGTAAGTAAGTTTGAGCAGGAATCAGAAGGCTTTCTCGAGAGTTTCCAGGAGGAAGCCCAAAAATTGCGTGAGTGTATAGTTAAATTACCTCCTCGTTATAAAAATTACCTCCGTCTTCGCTATGAGCAAAGCATGAGTTATCGCGAAATAGGTAAAGAAATATCAATTTCTATGCAAGCAGTACATAAAACAATGGCTCGTATCCATGTGGCATTGTTAAAGTGTCTGGGGGCCAGTTCTGGCAGGGATGGAAGGCTATGATTGAAAATGATAAACTAATGAATGAAATAGCAGTTAAGCTGTCAATGCTTCTGGAAGGCGATCTGACTGTAGAGCAATTTGCCGAATTTCAGGGTTTGCTTTTGCATAATAAGCAGGCCAGGGACTATTATTATCGGTTATTGGCTATAAATGCTAATCTGCAAGAGGCTGAAAATTTAGTTCATCTGCAAGATGAAACACAGAAAAATGATAGTTTACATCTGCTCAATGCCTTATTAACCGAGGAGAGCAGTGCTCCGGCGGTAGTTATGCCTGAAATAGTAGAACTGCCGTCGGTAGAGCCGGCTCGCGGTCGCCCCCAGGAACTGCCGCCTATAAGTAAGGTTAAACTGATATCATTTCTCATGTCAGTGGCAGCAGTATTGCTGATCGGTTTTTATGTGCATATTAGCATAGAGCCCTCAGTTGAAGTTGCCACAATAGATAGAGAGTTAAATGCTATTTATGCCGGTCGTACTTTTATACCTGCTGGCAGTCGTCTGAAAAACTCATCTGAGACTATCAGATTAGTTGAAGGTCTTATTTCGGTCAAACTTGACAGTGGGGCAAGAGTTGTGGTGGAGTCACCTGCTGAGTTTTCTCTTAATTCCAGTAATGGTATGTGTTTATATTCTGGCAGTATCTATGCTGTAGTTGATTCACAACAAGCCCAGGGATTTACCGTAAAAACGCCCGGCTGTGATATAGTTGATCTGGGTACAGAATTTGGTGTAAGGGTGATTGGTGGCAGTAGTGAAATCCACATGACCAGAGGCCGGGCTCAGATCACTGCCGGCGGGGCAGGGCGCAATACTGAATATTTACTTGAAGCTGGTAATGCCAGGCGGGTGGAACTTAGCGGCCAGATTCAAAATATCAAACTGCAAACTGATACTTTTGCTCGTACCTTTTCTTCGGATACAGGCATCATCTGGCGTGGCAATTCAGTTGAACTCGCTGATATTGTTGGTGGCGGCAATGGTGTTGCCGGTGGCTATTATCGGGGTATGTCTATTGACCCGGCTAATGGCAAGATCGTTCCCTGGGCAGTTAAGAGCGATAGTTATAGCCATAATTCTTTATTACCAGTTAATGATTCAGTTTTTATTGATGCTGTTTTTGTACCTGATGGCGGTGATGGTCCAATACCAGTTAGCACGACGGGGCTTACCTGGGCTGGTCCGGATACCTCGGGTTTTTATAAATATAATATTGGGGCAATGGTGGAAGTTTTAGACCAGAGTGATATTTATGCCGGATATGCTCAGGCTCCATCCGCTTCGGATCAAATGTTGGAAAAAGCCATTAAGGGTGGTGTGCCAAAGCATTTAATGAGAATTCATGCCGGTAATACTCCTGCCAGTGATACTGATACCAATATTGTTATGCATGCAAATGTTGGTATTACCTTTGACCTGGCTCAGATAAGGCCGTTACTCACAGACAAAAGGATAACAGGATTCAATAGTCTCTTTGGTGTAAGCGAAGAGATAGTTGCCCTGGAAAAGATCAGTGATGCAGATATGAATATTGATGTCTGGGTACTTATCGATGGCCAGGAAAGATTCAGCAGGCAAGATATCGATGCTACTATGCTCACTGAGATCGACCTGCAAATTGACGACCAGGACCGTTTCCTGACCCTGGTGGTAACCGATAGTGGCGACCGTCTTGCTGCTTCCTTTGACTGGGGATTATTTTTTAATCCCAGATTGAGAATTGAATAGAAGCGGTGTGTCCCTATTTGGGGCTGTTCACCGTAAGTGTATTATTATAGAACTAATGGATATTTTTGAAATTGGAGAGTCAAAATGAAAAAGTTGCTTAAGTGTATTTGGCTGATGGCGCTGATGCTTAGTTTGCAGACAGTGACCCAGGCAGCGGTATGGTCAGTTTCGCCATGGACTAATGACGCCTCAACCGGGATTAGCTCTGCTAAGAGTTATACCCATGCGATCAATAACACATCAACCTCTGATGGTAATGTTACAGTTAATGGTGTGGTGTTTACTAATACAAACAATAGCGGCTCAATTGCAGCTGGCTGGGAACTTCCCGGCGGTTTGTGGGCTACTGAAAGCAGTGCAAATATTACTGGTGATAGTGCCGGTCTGGCAATGAATACCCGCTTTCACTATAATCTCAACAGTATGGTCCTGTATGGTCTTATACCCGGCGAGATATATGAGATCAGTCTTTTTAGTGTAGCCTGGGAAGATGGTACCCGTGATGTTACCCTAACTGAAAACAGTGTGTCATATCTTTTTAATCAGGATATGTATGGTAATGACAACGGTATAATAATTAAGGGGGTATATGAGGCAAATGCCAGTGGTGAATTACGCCTGGGTCTCACTCCCAGTTTCCATGTTTATGCTTTTGCAAACTGCCTTTATTCAGGAGAACTACCGGTGCAGGTCAGTCTGGTAAGTCCGGCTGATCGTGTTAATGGTGTCAGAGTAAGTGTTGATACAGTTCTGGAATGGAAAGAAGAACTTGATGGCAGTATGTCAAATCCAAGATTTGATGTATATTTTGACCCGAATCAGCTCAAGGTAGATGCTCTTGACCCTGCGGTGAAAGTCAGTTCTGAGCAGACAGCATATAGCTATGCCCCAACTCTGGAGCCCGGTACAATTTATTATTGGCGGGTAGCAACTTATACCCAGTTGGATCAGACAGAGCCTAATCAGATAACTTCTGTGCGTGCCTTTGAGACGCTCTTTACCGATGAGCATTGGTCGGATGCATCCTGGACCGATGATTCCAATTCCGAGATCAGTGTCGGTAAGGTATATACACATAAGGTCAACTTTAATGCCAGTGAGGCAACTACTACTTATGTTAATGGGGTGCATTTTGAAAATGATAATAATCGCACAGGAGTAAACTGGTCTTTAACTGGTGCCGGTGGTGCTACTGGCGGCGGTCATCATGTAAGCGGTGACGGTGGTGCCTTAGTGCAGAATATGATCTATGGCCATCCGGCAGAACTTAAACTGACAGGTCTGACACCTGGTACTGACTATGTTCTTATCAAGTACACTCGCGGGTGGGGTAATCCCGGTGGTCGCAGAGTGGCTATGGCAACCAGTGTCGATGGACGCTCCTGGGTTATCGATGGTAATCATGATGGCGATGGCAATGGTCATATTTTCAGATATTCATATACTGCACCAGCATCAGGTGAATTAATATTGACCTTTAATCCTCTTTCCACTGCTGACAGTTGGCATCATTATGCCTTTACCAATGAAGTTGCTACTCCTGCTTATGTAGATCCTGCAATACTGCCTGGAGCCAATGTTGATGCCAGTGTCGAGTTAGCCTGGACACTCAAAGGAACAGTCGTCAACCCAACCTATAATCTTAAGGTTGCTACAGATGCGGCCATGACCAATCTGGTGGTTGATCAGTCAAATCTGACAGTGACAGCGGTTACTCCTTATCTGACCTCTAATACTTCTTATTACTGGCAGGTTGAGATAGTTTCTGCTGGTTCAGTTATTTATACCAGTCCGGCCTGGAACTTTATTACCACTCCACCAGCCAATGCCACTAAGGTTATCGAATGGAAGTTTGACGAAACTGATGGTAATATAGCTGAACAGACAGGTCCGACTGAAGATGCCGATGGTATTCTTACCGGCTTTAATGATACTGCAACTTTTGGTGTATCTCATGTCCCGGGTCTGGTCGGCAACGCCCTCAGACTAAATGGTATCGATGAATACATAAATATCAGCAATGCCTGGGTATATATGCCGACTGCCAGTGGTCAGAATTTCGCAATCTCTGGTTATATCTGCACTTTGGGTGAATATGGTCCGCTGTTGTCTATGCGTAATAGTGAAAGTGAAGACCCGATCATTGATATCTGTCTTGGTGCTAATGGTGTTACAGATGAACCTGGCAAGATATGTATGATCGTACGCGATGATACCGGCTCAATGAGCTCAACTACATCGCTTATAACAGTTAATGATGGCCGTTGGCATAGCTTTATTGTTACTCGATTAGGAGGTAAATGGACACTTTATGTAGATGGCATTGCCCGTGGTTTTATCAATGGAGCTGCTACCGGCGAAGTGTCTCTGGATATGATGGGTATTGGTGCATCGCTCAGATGGCTTGCAGATGGCTGGAATCCGGACCGTCAGTATTATCTTTTCCTCAATGGAATGGTTGATGAATATACTATATGGAGCGGCCAGATGCAGCCGGCCCAGATAGCCGAACTGGCAGCTCAGGTTCCTGCAAAAGGAGATATTACCAATGATCTGACTGTTGATATAGATGATGTTGAAGTTCTGGCAGATAACTGGCTGGCTAATACTGCTGTAGAAATTCAGCCAAATATTGTTCTGGAAGACATGGAATCTTACGATCCAACCGATCCGAATTCGCTCAAGGCCAACTGGTCATATATTCAGGAAGATGGGTTTGGTGATCAGGTTCGTACTATTGTGGCTGATCCAAATGGTATGGGGCAGGTGCTCAAGATCGACTATGCCTTTAAGCCAGGTAATTTACATTTTCATACAGATTTCACTCTGCACCAACGCGGTGTTGATCTGAGACTCTATGACACTCTCAGCTTCCGTATCAAGAAGGCAGCAGGTTGTGACCTTAACCATCTTATCATTGACTATTATGATGCTCGCGGTATAGTTGATCCTGCTGAATCTGATATTTACGGCAGAGGTCGTATGAATATCGATATTACCGAAGTTCCCGCCGATGTGTGGACGGTTGTTACTGGTACTATTTCCAATGACAGAGAGACACAATCCTGTACCGATCTGTATCAGTTACAAGTCTCGTTTGAAGATGGCGGTGCAGATACCGGAACCGTTTACATCGACTCTATTGAATTAGCCGATGGAACAACGGATTGTATTTTGACTGCTGGCATAATGTGGCCTGACCTTAATGGCGACTGTAATGTGAATCTTTCAGACTTTGCCATAATGGCTAAAGACTGGTTAAGCGGTGAATGATCAGTGATTGTTTCGATTGGCAGGGCAGGGGTGAGTATATTGCTCCTGCCCTGTATTATTTTCTTTCCACAGATCATACTTTCCCTTTATGCATTTAATTATCAGAAAGAGGTAGAATAGATGAGATATTCTTTTATATATTTATTGTTATTGTTCATTAGTATTGTCGCTAGCAGTCATCAGGTACAGGCAAGCTCTGGTTTGGTTCAGGCAGATTATCTTCGTTGTGAATATATGGTTGCCCCACTGGCAGTTGAAAAACCTGATCCACGATTAAGCTGGGAACTGCATTCGCAGCAGCGAAGCCAGAAACAGACGGCTTATCAGGTATTAGTTGCCAGCAGTGCCGGGCAATTGGCTCTGGAGCAGGGTGATCTCTGGGATTCGGGTAAGGTAGTTAGTGAAAATAATACTTCTGTTATGTATGGGGGGCAGATGCTTAGTGCCCGTCAGGATTGTTTCTGGAAAGTCCGTATCTGGGATGCTGATGATAATGTAAGTAACTGGAGTGAGCCAGCTCTCTGGTCTGTGGGCCTGCTTAACAGTCAAGACTGGCAAGCGCAGTGGATAGGCTATGACCCTGCAGAAACGATTGGGGGGGTGCCAACTATTATGTCTCAGGCCAAATGGATATGGACTGATTCTGCGGCCGCTGGCGGTACACAGCCTGGTATTCGTTATTTCCGTCGCAGTTTCACTATACCTGCTGACTGGACAATAAAAAGTGCTTACTGCTATATTACTGCTGATGATGCATATACTCTCTATGTCAATGGTCAGGAACTAAAAAGCGGCACTACCCATACAATTGTCAGTAAAGTTGATCTGGCTGAGGCTCTTGTCACCGGTGTTAATGTTATCGCAATAAAAGCAACTAACGAGGGTGATTCGGTTAATCCTGCAGGTCTGGTATCTGCTGTTACTGTTGAATCTACTTCTGGTTCAATGATGAATCTTGTTACAGATGCTCTCTGGCTATGTAATAACTTGGAAGTAAGCGGCTGGAAGCTGCCGGAATTTAACGCCAATGGCTGGTCATCTGCATGGGTGCTAGGTAATTTTGGTATGTCTCCCTGGAGCGGTTCAACTCTTATGCATTTGCCTCCAGCCCGTTATATTCGGAAGGGTTATACACTTGCAGATAAACCTGTAAAGCGTGCCAGAGTATATGCAACATCTTTAGGTATTTTCCAGTTATATGTAAATGGCCAGAGGGTATCGCAGGACTATTTCTCTCCCGGCTGGACAGACTATTCTAAAAGAGTATATTATCAGACTTATGATGTGACCGATCTGTTGCAAAGTGGCTCTAACGCAATAGGTGCGGTTCTGGCTGATGGCTGGTATGCCGGATATGTCGGCTATGCCCGTCAGAGAGAGCATTATGGCAAGCGTCTGCGTTTATTGTGTCAGCTTCATATTGATTATGCCGATGGCAGTAGTCAGACTATCAGTTCCGGACCAGATTGGAAAGCGAATTTAGGGCCGATAACTCACGCTGATTTCTTACAAGGTGAAAGCTACGATGCTCGCAAGGAGCTGACCGGTTGGGATATGCCCGGCTATAATGACTCTGACTGGTCTGCTGTTGAGACAGGAACTTCTGAAGTTAACCCCCTGGTTCAAGCTGCTGTTTCTCAGCCCGTGGTAGAATTTGCTCAGGTTCACCCGATTGCGATTACAGAGCCCAGGCCAGGCTGTTATATTTTTAATATGGGCCAGAACTTTGCAGGTGTGGTCAGACTCTGTGTGCAGGGGACGACTGGTCAGATGATCCAGTTAAGACATGCTGAAGTTCTTAATCCTGATGGTACTATCTATACCACCAATCTTCGCAGTGCAGCGGCTACTGATACTTATATCTGTAAAGGGGAAGGTGTGGAAGTATGGCAGCCATACTTTACCTTCCATGGTTTTCAGTATGTTGAAGTTACCGGCCTGGCTTCTGCTCCTGCTCTTGATACTCTTGTCGGCCTGGCATTAAGCAGTGATACGCCCGGCACTGGTTCCTTTGTTTGTTCCGATCCGATGGTTAATAAACTTCAGCAAAACTCGCTCTGGACTCAAAGAATGAATTTCATTGATGTGCCCACAGATTGCCCGCAACGAGATGAGAGACTGGGCTGGACGGGTGATGCCCAGGTTTATATTAATACCGCTTGTTATCATAATGATGTGCAGCCTTTCTTTACTAAGTGGCTGCGTGATCTGACTGATGCTCAGCGGGCTGATGGTCAGTTTCCTACCGTTGCACCGCTTAAGGTGTCTCATGGTGATGGTGGTCCAGCCTGGGCTGATGCCGGTGTGATTTGTCCATGGACAATATACAAGATGTATGGTGATGAGCAGATTCTTGCAGATAACTACGATGCTATGAAGCGGTTTATTGCTTTCACTAAAAATCGTTGTACAGCTAACTTATTGCCACCCGCATCATTTCATTGTTTTGGTGATTGGCTCAATATCAATGATAATACGCCGCATGATGTTATCTTTATGGCCTATTTTGGTTATTGCACTAACCTTATGGCCCAAACCGCTCAAGTGTTGGGGAATGCCGCTGATCAGGCATATTATGAACAGTTGTTCTCGCAAATAAAGACGGCTTTCAAATCAGCTTATATTGATTCTGCCGGCAAGATAAAAGGTGATACTCAGTCGGCTTATGTAATGGCATTGGCTTATGACCTGCTTGATAGTACAAATAAGGCTCAGGCTGCCAATCATCTTATTCGACGCATTAAAGAATGTGACTGGCATCTGGCAACTGGCTTTGTAGGTACAAAAGACCTTATGCTTGCTCTGGCTAAAATAGGCCGTAATGATATTGCTTATCGCTTGTTGTTCAACGATTCGTTCCCTTCCTGGGGCTTTTCGATCAAGCATGGTGCAACCACGATCTGGGAACGCTGGAATGGCTGGACGCCAGAAAGCGGATTCGCCGATCCGGGTATGAATTCTTTTGCTCATTATTCTTTTGGTGCCGTATGTCAGTGGATATTTGAAAATGTTGGTGGAATTCAGGCCGGTTCTCCCGGATTTAAGCATATTATTCTGAAGCCCCAGCCCGATGCCAGGCTGACCTGGGCTGATACCTCATTCCGATCTGTTCATGGTTTGGTAAGGTCTAAATGGCAGCTTAATGGCTCAGATTTCAGCTATGAAATTACGATCCCTGCCGGTACTAATGCTACAGTATATATACCAGCTTCATCTGCCGATACGGTCAGAGAATCAGGCTTGCCTGTTGCACAGGTCCAGGGTGTTAATTTTATCAGTTTTGATGATGGTTATGCTCTTTATAGTGTTGATTCTGGCAGTTATGTCTTTACTTCAGATATGAAGTGGTCAACTGCTCTATGGCTCAATGATACAGAGTCAACGGTCAGCTCTGGTAAGGTTTATACTCATAAAGTTAACCTTAATACTAACGAAGGGGGGGCAACTACGCTTAATGGCGTAGCATTTGAAAATGATAATGGTCGTGCTGGTGTAAACTGGGCTCTGACAGGTGCTCACATGGCTCATAGCGCCGGTGCTCCTGCTGTTACTGGTAGTGGAGCGGCTTTGCTCACCAGTTTTTTTTATGGTCAGCCGGCAACACTGACGCTCAATGGTCTTACTGCCGGCCAGAAGTATGCTTTGAATTTATACTCTCGTGGCTGGGGTGATACTGGAACCCGACAGGTAAGGGTTACTACCAGCGATAATGGTCAGACTGTTACCCTTGACCAGAATTGCTATGGTGATGGTCAGGGAGGCATATTTCGTTATGTTTATACTGCGCCAGCCTCTGGCTTGCTATCGCTGTCTTTCCAGGCGGTTGTCAGTGCTGATACCTGGCATCATTATGCTTTTAGTAACGAGCAGCTTACTGCTAACTATATTGATCCGCAACCGGCTGACGGTGCGGTTCTGTCTGATGAAACACCTCTTCGCTGGCAATTTCATGGCGTAGGTCAGTCTCAAATTTATCATTTGCGTATAGCCACTGATCCATCCTTAACAGATTTGGTGGTTGATATTACAGATCTGGCAGAACCGGAGTATATGCCAGTCTTGTTATATGACACTCAGTATTACTGGCAGGTGACGGCCTGTTGGTCAGGTGGTCAATATACCGGGCCTGTCTGGTCTTTCACTACCGATCTTGTTCCTGTAGGTGCTGTTAAAAAATTGCAGTGGAGCTTTAATGAAAGCCAGGGTAATATTGCCATGCAAAGCGGTTATATTAGCGGTGGTAATGGCCTTTTGACGGGGTTTAATGATCCAGATTCATCAGTTTCCCGGCCCTGTGGTATAGGTGGCAGGGCTTTATATCTAAATGGTGCAGATGAATATGTTGATGTCAGTAGTGCTTATGCTCTCATGCCTACGGCAGTTGGACAGGAATTTGCCATTTCTGGTTATATTTGTACTTTTGATGACTTTGGCCCGATCTTTTCTATGCGTAATGCCAGTACTGAGACCCCAATAATTGATATAGCCTTAGGGGCTGATGGGGTTCAGACTTTACCAGGTCAAATATGTCTGCTTGTACGCGATAATACCGGGTCTTATAGCACTACCCGTTCTGGTATAACCGTAAATGATGGCCGCTGGCATAACTTCATTATTAGTCGCTCAGAGGGTAACTGGCAGATTCTGATTGATGGCCAGCTTACCGGTTCTATTGTCGGATTTGCTACTGGTGCTATGGCACTTGATTATATGGCTATTGGTGCTTCTCTCCGCTGGCTTGCTGATGATTGGCAGAGTAATAATAATCATCTGCGTTACTTTGATGGCTTTGTAGATGAATTTGCAGTATGGGATGGTCAGCTTTTGAACGGGCAGATAAACGAACTGATTAATGCTATACCTCAGGCAACTGATATAGACTTTGATGGTACGGTAAATATATCCGATCTTGACATTTTCGCAGGCCAATGGCTGGCTGATTATCAGACACCTCAGCAGCCAGTGATGGTATTGGAAGATATGGATTCTTATGTCGATACTGCTCAAATGTCGCAAAGCTGGGTTTATACCCCTGAAAGTGCTTATGGCCAGCTTGCTCTTACTTTGATAAACGACCCTGCCGGTGAATTTGGGAAAGTAATGCGAGTATCTTATAATTTCAATGGCAAATTACATGCTCATGTACCGTTTATCCTTGGTGAAAGTAGAGTTAATTCCAGTTTGTACGACCAGTTGAATGTCAGGATAAGAAAAGAATCCGGCTGTCAGATAAGTAAGATCATTCTTGATCTCTATGATGGCAGATTTAATCTTGACCCCATCGCCTCTGGTATGCACAGTAAGGGGCGTTTAATTATTGATATTGCTACTTTACCTGCCGGACAATGGACTGATATTGCTTCTGCTTTGCCAGATACTATAGCATTCAGTTCCTGTCGGGATCTTTATCAGATAATGTTATCTGTTGAAGATGGCGGCCTCGATACTGGATCATTGCTTATTGATTCAGTTACCCTGCACGATTTTGCCCCTGACAATATCTTTACTGTGCAAAATGCCCGTACAGACCTCGATCTTGATCTAAAGACTGATATGATTGATCTGGCATTATTCGCCGCAGAATGGCTTACAGAGTGATTTAAACTAAAACAGGCTTATCTATAACTCATTAGTATATGATAAGCCTGTTTATTATCTGTTTTTTTTTAGCTCTTCTTAAAATTAGCGTCTAATGCCGCGCCAGGATCATTTTGCTCTTTCATCCACTTATCCAGTTCTTCTGATAGTTTCTCTTTTATTTGACTGTATTGTGGGTCTGTAGCAAGATTGTTTAACTCAAACGGGTCAGCTTCGGTATTGTATAGTTCTTCTGCCGGGCGAGACATATATCTGCTTACTATTCTGTAGGCATCTTCTCTCTGGCCGGCAGCAAAGAGCCAGGTACGCCAATAGTGGGTATGGTTCACTCCCATAACATATTTCTGAATGTGCATTCTTTCCGGCATGAGATTGCGAATATAACGGTATTGATTATCTCGTACCGAGCGGATAGGGTAGGGCGAACCTTCATTCATATTGTTATGCATGGCATAGGCATACTGGCGATGTTCCTGTTTCTTGTCCAAAAGTACATCAGCAAAGCTGCTGCCATCAAATACGCCCGGCTTAACTTCTCCGCCTGCCAGATCTATCAATGTTGGCAGTACATCAGCATATTGAACAATGGCCTCAGTTCGGCTTTGTGCCGTTATATGGCCGGGCCATCTTACCGCCATGCCGGTGTGTACTCCGGTTTCATAATTTGTCCATTTGCAACCTGGAAATTGAGCTCCTTGTTCTGAAGAAAATATTACTATTGTATTTTCTGACTGGCCGGTCTTTTCCAGAGTGTCAAGTATGTCTCCAAGCTGCGTATCCATATACTCTATCTCTGCCAGATATGCGGCATAGTCGCGCCGGGTTTCGGGAGTATCTACAAAATTATCCGGCAATTTCAGGTCTTTGGGCTTGAAATGACTGGCATCACCAACAGTCCATACTACATGAGGGGTCGTCAGTCCAACTACTAAAAAGAATGGCTGATCTTTATCTGCTGTCATGTAATTGCTAATGCCATCACAGTTATAATCGGCAGTAGCGGCTACGCAATTATCTTCAAATCCCGGAACATCATCGAAGGGGAACACTTCTTTGGGGACTACATGATTTTTGCCTGCCAGGCCAACCCGGTAGCCAAGTTCTCCCAGATGGTGGCAAACGCTTTTGATGTCTGGGTTTGTTTTGCAGTGATTCCAGCATGTTCCTGTTCGCATAGGATATAAACCGGTATAAAGCTCAGTCCGGCAGGGCTGGCACATTGACATACACAGATACGCCCGATTGAAAACTTTGCCTTCCGATGCAAATTTCTCCAGACGAGGGGTGCGAACATTGGTACCCCCATAGAGCGACAGGTCGCTGAATGTCGCATCATCACCTAAAACCACCAGAATGTTTGGCCGGGGTTGATTGTTTTCGGCTGCCCAGAGGGTGGTTGAGATAAATAGTGATGCCACTAAAATTATATTCTTTCGGAAGAGCATGGCCAGATTGAATACATCTGACTCAGTGTTTATTCTTTTTCCCATTCTTAACACCTTTCGTTTGTAAAATGAATAATATGATATTTGATCCGAAAACATTATTATAATCTGGAAAATTGATACTGTTCAAGCATGAAAAAGCCCGCAGCATAATGACTGCGGGCTAAAGGAGAATCCGGTTCCTGTTAAGGAAAACTTGATTATTATTGCTTGTGAGTGTTAGTCCGCTATACTTACTACAGTATCAACTTTCATTGATATCGGCTGAGTAACGATAAATAATCGTTTTTCCTCAGGGAAATAAACAAAGCCGCGTCCGGCGTTCAGAGCCTCCTGTTCGCTCTTGTATTCACTTAAACGAGCATTATTTACTGACATTGGCACAGAACTTTCAATGTTGTATATATTTATGCAATATTGACGAGTCTTTGGCATGTCAGGGTATTGGCCCTTTGCGGCCGCTATTTTAACGGTCTTACTCTTGTCTTCATAGCTGATATTGGTTATAGCAAACTCAGATTTTGTCCGGAAATATTCAGTTATGCCATCATCGTCATAGAGGTCATAACTGCCATCGGCTCCGGCGTAAATGTCCAGGGTTCTCTTATCTGCCGGTATCCAGAAGGTGCTGGTCACATAAGGAGCTTTGGCAATTATAGCACCAACCTTTACAAATATCGGCAATACGCCGGTTTCTGCGGGATATTCTATTGTCTGGCCGCCAGTGTATTTTGTGCCATTATGGAAATCATACCAGTCGTTACCTCCGGGAAGCCATACACTTACCTGATTGCTGTTCTCTGAGCAATTTGGTGCTATCAGTAGTGATTCTCCCCACATATATTGCAGGTCGCTGCTCCAGGCCTGAGGCTCATCCTGATAGTCGATCATCATGGCTCTGGCCATGGGCATGCCGGTTGCATGGGCCTGCCAGGCCATAGTGTAAATGTACGGCATCATCTCATAGCGAAGGTGCGCATAGTACATAGCATCTTTCTGACATTCTGCCGGGCGGTTTAGCGGCCAGCGATCCCTTCCTGGGCCATGCGGACGCCAGATAGGACTGAAACTTCCAAATGCCATAGACCACTGACGATATAACTTATCATCAGGGCCGGGGTTATGGAAGCCACCGGCATCATGGTTAAAGTAGGGCAGGGCAGACAATCCTGAAGCCTGCATCGAACGAACATGCTGAGCCATTGATAAATAATCACAATTGATATCACCCGTCCAGGCTGTCGCATAACGCTGGCCGCCGGCTGACATGCCTCGTACCCAGACGAAAGGACGCTTTACCGGACCTATACCTGCCGGTTCATTATTATTTTCATTATCCCAGCCTTCTTTCACTACTGCCTTGGCAATGTCGAAGAAATATCTGTTTTTATTTTCTGCCCAACGCTTGCCGTCAGCAGTTATGGTTTCATCTGGTATGCATTGCAGGTCATCTGGCTCATCCATCCAGAAGCTGTCGCCCGGATACTTTAAGGTTGGATCAATAGACTTAACCCAAAACAGCTCCCATACCCAGTTACGAACCTTCTCTGATGAAAAGTCTGGTACTGATTGATTGTATTTTGCACATTCAGCATTAGGTATGTTAAACGATGGATCCCAACCCCAGCAACTGGCACTGATATTTCTGTTCAGGTCCAGGGTCATTGTCAGGCCATTTTGCTCTACCCAACGCGCCCAGCGAGCCGGGTCAGGGTAACGACCTTCTTCTTTTGCCCATTCAAAACGAGAACCAGCCCAGGCACCTGTTCCTGCCCGCCAGCGATTATCATTCACTATATGGTCTATTGGATAGCCAGCAGCCCTGTGTGTTGATATGGTATTCATCCACCATTGTTCATCTGAGTTATTCGGCGAACCTTTGTCTGATAAGTGCAGGCCAAATATCGATTTCTGAGGCAGGCGAGGCTTACCGGTCAACTGGGTATATCTCTCGAGTATGTCAGCTACCTTAGGGCCGAGAATGAAATAGTAGTCCATTCTCCCGCCAAAGCCTTTGTCATCAAAGCCAAATGTGTATTCATTCTCAACGCCAAAACGGAAACGATTCTCGAAGTTGGTATTCAGGAATATACCATAGCCCTTATGAGAAATAAAGAAGGGCACTACCAGAGGGGCCTGATGGCCATAATTTCTCTTTACCTCTGTGCCGGTCAGGTCCAGCTTGTTCAATCTGGCATACTCCGGGTGGCCTGCTCCAAAAAAGTGATCATCTGAAACGGCCAGCTTTACATCGCAACGAGTACCAGACCAGGTTATTCCCTCTTTTTCGGTCATAAGAGTCTTTTGGCCCTGTTTCTGCACGAATGTAAGTCTCATGGGCGATTTGCTGACTATAAGCTCCACGCCGTCAGTGGCAGAGGTTGAAAGAGTGAACTCTTCCGCTGTTTCTGAAAGTGTGAGCTTGCCGCCCATTTCATGATTTGCTACCATTTCATAGTAGTTGTCAGGCAGGAAGTCTTCATCTGCACGAACCGCCTGCACACGGATAATGTGATCTCCTGATGGTGAGACCCTAAGTCTTTCACCTGTTTTGGTGGTAAAAGTATAACCAGATATTGCACCACCTTCATGGCTTGCATAATCGGTCAACGATCCGTCCTGGGCTGCGTTTACTACTGCAACGAGTACTAATGTTAATAAAAAGCTTATAACTCTTGTCACAAAATACCTCCAGAAAACAATTACTATTTAGAAATTAAAACTTATTCTGTAATTCTATACTTAAGAATCCAGAACCACAAGAATCTTAACTAGGACATATATTGCCTTTCTGGGATTTTTATTGCAATTTTGCAGGGTCTGTGATTTTTGTGTAATAAAATTATAATTTATGTGAATCTGATAATCGTAAATCTGATTATGATGTTAGTTTTGGTCAATGCCGTATGGTCGTACCGAATGAGGTCGTTGGGAAGTTTTATTTGCATAGAGGTATGAAAAAAGCCTGAACCATTATTCTGGTGCAGGCCAAGTGTTATTTTGATTATCTGTCAGGTTGTGATGTGAATTGACTACGATGTTTTTAGTTTTGTTCGCTCTCGCCGGTAATCCAACCTGGCCATTGCCAGCTTGCATTTTCATAACTAACCGGCTTATAGCCTTTGTGCCAGTTCAGCTCCCATAACTCTGTCAGAGGTGTACTTCTTACTGACCAGTCCATGAACAGAACATTTATCTCACCACTGTGTCTGTTCATTAAAAATCGGGTTATATTGTCATAGCACTTGAAAGTTCTTTCTGACATATTGGCATCAATCGCTACAGGAGTTGGTTTGTAGTTTTTGCCAGAGCTATATACACTTGCGGTATAGTCACCACCATCAGCCAGGACAGGTATTTTCTTTGCATCTGATGACTGTGAACTGCGCCAGTAATAGCCAGAGGCATTACCGCTGCCCTCTGCGTTATTCACCCACCAGTTCAAACAGTAACTGCCTTTGCCCAGACCTTCTTCGTGTAATGTCTTGTAATATGGGTCTTGACTCAATTCCCAGGCCATATTGGGCAGGCGACCACCCTCTGTTTCGGTTTGTGTTGCCTGGGGGCAGAACAATACCTTTTTGTCTTTTATGTATGGCGATAGTGCTTTGACCCACAGGTCGTCAGAGCTTTTAGACAATACGCTGTCTCCTTTGTGGAATTTGTCATTTCGTTCCAGCAGATATTGACCGTATGCCTTACCCCATTCATTGAGCCTCGACCTGCACATGGCACTATTGGCACCATCTCTGGCCATAGTTAATGCCGGGGTTATTATGCTGGCCAGAAAGACAATTATTCCTACTGTTATCAGTAGTTCTATCAGCGTAAATCCCCTCGGATGAGGTCTTGCACAGTTGAACATATATCGCTCCAAAAAAAATACATATAAATGTCCAGTTTACAGGCTAATCTTTGTCTGCCCTGAACCTTGCTCATAAACAGCATTTTCCTATGCTGTTACAACAGATATGTATCCTCTTGAGGATGTGACTTTATTTTACTCTACAAGCAATCATAAAATTTGAATCAAGGTTCCGGCAAATGCTTATTGACTTTTTTACAAAAAACATCATCAGTAAAAGGCCATAGACATCATACAATCGTTAAAGTACTCAAATACAGACCGGGTGGGCGTCCTATAACTTCAGTCACCTCTTGAACTACAGGCTGGATTCGGTTATTATCTGGCCGTTGACCAGAAATATACAATTAAGACTTTTATATGCTGCAATGAGATCGATATGACCAATAATGTATTAAATAAGGGGTTGGTGCAGGTTTATACCGGCAACGGCAAGGGTAAGACTACCGCAGCCTTTGGGCTTACCTGGCGTATGTTGGGTAGAGGCGGCAGCGTTTATGTCTGTCAGTTCCTCAAGCCTGCCGATATTGAGACCGGAGAGGCAAATCTGGCTCAGGCTATGTCTGGTTATATAAACTCTCGCCTTACTCTTGTCAGGGCAGATTATTGTTGGAATATGGCAAAGTCTCATGATATATGCCAGCGTGAACTAGCATCGGAAAAGATACGAGAGACTCTCTTGAAGGTGGGGCAGGTGCTTGCATCAGGAGATTATGACCTGATAATACTCGATGAGATACTGGTGTGCTATAGCATGAAACTGGTGTCTGTTTCTGATATTGCTGCTTTGATTAAACAGAAGGCAGAGCATACTGAATTGGTTTTTACTGGTCGTGGTGCCGATGATGATATCTTTCAACTTGCCGATCTGGTAACCAGGTTCGATGAGATAAAGCACCCCTTTAAGTCAGGTGTTCAGGCTCGTGCCGGCATAGATTTTTGAAAAAAATCAATATTTATTTTATTTCTTTCAAATATATTCACTGATTATTGCCTTTTCTATTTTAACTATTTTGCTTACTTTTACAGAATAAGCCCATTAGTATAAGTGTAATATAGTAGTTATTTTTTCTTAGTCTATGTTATATCATAAGTTATGTTTTATTTTGTTTTACGGGGAGTTAATTGCAAAAAACTTTAATAGTTAAGCAGATTTTTTTTTGTATTTCAATTTGATGTGCTATAATGATATATGTAGTCTGTGAGAAGCTACAAAGTAGTAGATAGAAAGATCCTGTTAATCCCAGGGGTACTGGTAAATTTTTTAGGGAGAGTGAATGATATGAGAAAGTTATTTTCTATTTTGGCTATGGGCTTTCTGGCCTCAGCCGTAAGTGCAGCTGCTGTTGATCTGAGAATTACCGAGGTTTATACTGGTGGTCCTGGCTCAAATGCTACTGTTGACTGGTTCGAAATTTATAACAATTCCAGCATTGATATAACTCTGGCCGATTTTGACGGCCTGTTCTATGTCGATAAAGATACATCTAAGACCCCAAAGGCTATTGAGGGTATTGATACTATCAAAGTTGGCGAAGCTGTGGTTGTTTTGATTGCCGATGATGATTATGAGACCGCTATTAAGGATGAGTTCCTCTCTGTCTGGGGTGAAAATGTCAATTCAGTACAGATAGGTTATGTTTCCAAGGGTAGAGGGCTTGGCAATGATGGTGACACTGTAAACCTTTATATTGGTGATATTCTTCATGCTACTGTTGTAGTTGGTGACCAGAATCCGGCGACATTTGTAGCTAACGGCTCTGCTGACTGGGGTATAAAAAATGGCAACAATAGCTGGGAAGCATCAGCAACTGATCTTGCCAGTGTAGGTGTATTGGGTGCATATCAGTCAAATGTTCCTACTCTTATCGGCTCTCCAGGTATGGTTGTTCCTGAGCCTGCCACTATAGCTTTGATGAGTGCTGCCGGCCTGGCCGCTCTCAGAAGACGCAAGTAAAAATTAACCTGTATTGCATAATACAGAGTTCATGATATAAAAAGACTCAGTGCTGTAGGGCTCTGAGTCTTTTTTTTTGAAATAGTTGCCATAGGTCAGGTTCTGCCTTATGTTCATTTGCTATTTATGGTTGTGTTTCATGCTTCGCTATTTATTTATATTTTTTTCTGGAATTTATCTGGAAAATAAGAGAGAATGTCTGACCAGTCTTTTATAGACCTGAAAATGTTTTTTGATTGTATTGATTATTGTAACTTGTTGTTAAATAAGTTTTTAAATATATAAAGCGTATTACAGGAATTCGTCCGATGAGTTTGAAGATTTGGCTTGGTGATAAGCTTGTTGACCAGGAAAATGCCGTGGTTTCTGTTTTTGACCATGGGCTGCTTTATGGAGATGGTGTCTTTGAGGGGACAAGAGTATATAATGGCAAGGTATTTGAGATAGATGCTCATGTTGACCGCCTTTATGTATCAGCTAAGTCGATTCGTCTGAATATTCCGATGACCCGCGAGCAGTTGAAAGAGGCTACAATTAAGACAGTTGAAGCCAATGGTATAACTGATGGTTATATTCGTACTATTGTGACCCGTGGTGTTGGCAGTCTGGGACTCAATCCTTTGAGCTGTAAGACCCCGATGGTAATTATAATTGCCTCTACTATTCAGCTCTATCCAAAGGAGTTGTACCAGAATGGGTTAAAGGTTGTAAGTGCTAATACGGTCAGAAATCACCCGCTCAGCCTGCCGCCTCAGGTAAAAAGCCTTAACTATCTGAACAATATTTTTGCCAAGCTCGAAGCTCTGGATCATGGCATGCTTGAGGCTATAATGTATAACCACATGGGGTATGTAGCTGAAGCGACCGGTGATAATGTCTTTATAGTTAAAGACGGGGTTATATTCACTCCGCCGGTTTCTTCAGGTTCGCTTGATGGAATTACCCGTAAGGTGGTTATTAAACTTGCCAGGGAAAATGGTTATGAAGTTATTGAAAAAGACCTGGTTAAGTTTGATCTGCATACAGCTGATGAGTTCTTCCTTACGGGTACTGCCGCTGAGGTTATTCCTGTTGTTGAGATAGATGCTCATCTGGTTAATGATGGAAAGCCAGGTCCTATAACTAAGCAGCTTATGACGGCTTTTGATAAATATGCCAGAAGCTGATTGGGCAGAACTGATTATTTATTCTATAATATACACGGGCAGGCATTGGGCTTGCCCGTTTTTATTTTGCAGAGATGCATGATCTTGTGTTGTGTAATTCTGCTGGCGGTGGATGCTTATGACAGAGTTTTTTGATCCGATATTAAGTCAGCATTTGCAGACTGTCAGAGATATCATTGTCAGGCAGTGTTCCTGTGACTTGCCTGAAGCTGATGAACTTGTGCGTTATGTCACCAGTAATACATCCGGCAAGATGGTACGCCCGGCATTACTTCTGCTTACCGGGGCAGGATTGGGAGAGCTTCAACAAGATCATTATAATGCCGCTGCGGTGATTGAAATGATGCATATTGCCTCACTTTTGCACGATGATGTTCTGGATGACGCTCAGCGCCGGCGTGGTCTGCCTTCGGTCAATGCTGTCTATGGTAACAAAAACGCCATTCTTACCGGCGACCTTATGGTTAGTTGTGCATTAAAGGCTGCTATGCAAATTGAGAGTCGCAAAGGTTTGGAGCGGACTATTTCGGCGCTATTTCTTACCTGTGAAGGTGAGCTGGCTCAGCAGAGAAACGCGGGAAATTTCCAGATCAGTCAGCAGCAATATTTGCAGATAGTCTCGAATAAAACAGCGATAGTTATGGCCTGCTCTATGTGGCAGGGAGCATTGCTGGCGGATGCTGATGAAGAGTGTTGCAGTCAGGCCTGGGACGCCGGGTTGGGCTTTGGTGTAGCTTTTCAGATAATGGACGATATCCATGATATTATTACTCCGGTTGGAAATGGTGGTAAAACAACCGGTACAGACTTATTGCAAGGCAAATTAACACTGCCACTTATACACTATATTGCTAATTCCACGCCTGATGTGTTAGATTGGCTTAAAAGCTGTTTTCTGGATAGGTCTGATGACAGCCTGCGTGATGAGTTGATCTCTCGTTTGGGGCAGTCTGGCAGTCTGGACTATGCTCGTAGTCAGGCACTGGAATACATGCAGAAATGTACAGATTTTATTGGTCGGCAATTAAGCGGTTTTGCAGTAAAAGAATTTGAATTATTGTGCGGGAAAGTATTAAGCTGATTTGAAGGATAATCCCTGCCGGTGGGCTATGTGAATTATTGAATATTGCATTATTGCAATATTTAAAAAGGGTTTGACTAATGATAATTTTGTCATTTGTAAAACCCATAAGGAATGCGGATGAGAGGAGTCGAACAAGGATTTGTTTGTTAAATGTTTGTTTTGTAAGTCGTTATGGGTGTTGGTGCTTATGACTCTAATTTTAACTATCTAATGGTTCAAATCGGTCTAAATCTCTTGGTAAGTGTGGTGTTGTTTGGTAGAATACATATATTACGGTTGTTTAGACGCGAAAAATGATTTTTAGGGAGAATAATATGTTTAGGTCAGTTTTGTTCCTTGTTGTTATCTTATCAAGTGTTTTATTAGCCGTAGATGGCGATATGGGAGTAAGTAAGGGAGCAAATGGAACAGAAGAGCATCCTTGGCTTATAGAAGATTTTACTGATTTCCAAACTTTCTGTAATAATTCCAGTTACTTGGCAAGTTTTACTTATATTAATCTAGAGTGTGATCTTGATTTGGATCCATCTTTAGAAAATCGACAGATTTATAGCCATTCACCAATTGCACCAAGTTCTACTTTTTCAGGTTGTTTTGACGGGCAAAATCATATAATAAGTAATCTTAATATTACAAGTTATGATAGTCATTGTGCATTGTTTGGTATGACTTCTTCTAATGCATCAATAACTAATTTGTTCATTGAAAATGTCAATATTTCCAATAACGATTGGGATGTGGCAGCTCTCGTTGGTTATAATTCGGGCGCTATTATTAATTGTTATTCAACTGGTGAAATTTTAGGGAAAACCAGAGTAGGCGGTTTGGTAGGTGACAACAGTTCTGGAAGTATTATTGCTTGCTATTCTAGATGTACTGTTAGTGGTGAAAGTAATATTGGTGGATTAGTTGGCTATAGTCAAGGTAGTATTGCAGACTGTTACTCTTGTGGTGTAGTTTCGGGAATAGAAAATATTGCAGGTTTGGTTGGATATAACAGGAATTCTATCACTAATTGTTATTCTGCCTGTATAACAAAAGGTTTTGGCGGTGGTCTGATTGGTTATAACGATAGTGGTGTTGTCAGTAAATGTTTCTTTTATGCCTATGGTGGTCCAGATAATGGCTATGGAACCCCTCTTGATGATCAGCAACTTTTGGAACAGTCACAATTTAAGGGATTTGATTTTGTAAATAATTCAATTGATGGAACTGATGATAATTGGGCAATTGAATCTGGGTATATGCCAAGATTGTCATGGCAAGATTCATCAGGTTATGAACCACCATACTATTTTACGACAATTTCAACTATCTTAAATGGAGAAGGTACAATAAATTCACCTTTCGAGATTAATAACAAGAACGATTTAATGGAGTTTAGGTCAAACAGTAAATTGAGATACGGTTATTATATTCTAAATGACAATATTGACATATCAGATATTCCTCTTACGGGTGCTTTTATACCAGAGCCGTTTTCTGGACATTTTGATGGGAATAATAAGAAAATATCAAACCTAACAATTGATGTAAATGATGAATATTCAGGATTCTTTTGCCAAATATATGGGAGTGTAACCTCATTAGAATTGCCTAATGTGGCGGTTATAGGTAGTTATAAAGATTATTCAGCATCATTGTCTGGATACAATGCAGGCTTAGTCGATAATTGCTTTTCATCCGGGGTTATTCAAGTTCCGGGTGGTCAGCGTGCTGGAGGTTTATTAGCCTGGAATTCTGGAGTCGTTTCTGATAGTGATTCTTCCTGTCTAGTTACTTCCCATTCTTCCGTTGGTGGGCTAGTTGGGCTAAATGCAGGATCAATTATAAGATGTACTGCTGAGGGTATAATTTCTGGTACAGGAAATGGGGTTGGAGGTTTAATTGGTTCTAACTCGGGCAATATAGATTGCTGTTTTGTTGAAAATTTTGTAAACGGAAGTTATGATATTGGGAATTTAGTAGGAATTAATTCTGGTAACATAAATGATAGTTTTTCTGTAGGACAAGTGTATAGTGATGGATATAGGACAGGCGGTATTGCTGGTAACAATTATGGTAATATCAATAATAGCTATTCAACTAGTTTAATTAGTGGCGGAAATGATCTTGGAGGTATTGTTGGAAGAAATGAGTCTGGCTCAGTTACTAATAGTTATTATTATATATATGGAATGCCAAATAATGGCTTTGGTATTGCCCTCGATGATGAACAATTACTTGATAAAGAAAGTTTTATAGGTTTTGATTTTGTGGGAGATATATCTGATTGTGCTGAAGATGTATGGACAATTGAATCTGGTTATATGCCAAGATTATCTTGGCAGCCTTCACCCGGATATGAACCTCCATACATTCTTGATAAAATAGAAACTACTTTATCTGGTTATGGCAGTACTAATGATCCCTTTGTGATAGCTAATAAAACAGATTTATTAGAGTTTCGCAATAATTCTTCTTTGAGGATAGGTAACTATATTCTGATGAATGATATTGATCTGAATGGTGATATTTATCCAGAAGCCTTTATACCTCAAGATTTTACAGGGAATTTCCGTGGGAATAATCATTCTATACTTAATCTTTCTATTGAAGGCGATGCTAACCTTGGATTTTTCAGTGAACTAGCCGGGAATATTTCAGATCTATCATTAAAAAATGTATATATCAACGGTAGAGGAGATTTCATAGGTGGCTTAGTTGGTGAGGTTACTTCTGGATCAATCGCAAACAGCAATTCAACAGGTGTTGTGAATGGAAAACAATCGGTAGGAGGTTTAGTAGGTAAAAACTCTGGTAGTTTGACAAACTGCAACTCTTTAGTAGCAGTTAACGGAACAAGTAGTTATGTTGGCGGTTTAGTAGGTTATAATTCTGGTGGTACTATAGGTCAATGTTTTTGTTCTGGCAATGTTGTAGGGTATGGTTATTATACTGGTGGGTTTGTTGGGCTAAACTACGATAGCCTGATAACTGAATCATTTTCTTCTGGAAATGTTTTGGCTGAAGATGATGCTGGAGGGTTTTGCGGTGCTAATGATCAATATTCTGGAATATTCAATTGTTATGCAATAGGTGCTATAGAAGGTGGTAATTATATAGGTGGTTTTTGTGGTGATGCTTCGGGGTGTGGGGTAATTTTAAATTGCTACTCGACCGGATCGGTTATTGGGGAATCAACATCTAATAGTGGTTTCTGTGGATGCTTAGGTTCGGGGGCAATTACCAATTGTTTCTGGGATACAGAGACATCAAGTCAAATTGGCAGTAATGGAGGTAGTGGGCTTGTTACAAATACTATGCAGACGCAACAACCATATTTGAATACATACTGGGATTTCTTCGATGAAACAGCAAATGGTATTGATGATATATGGTTCATCGCTCCCGGTGAATACCCAAAACTGATGTGGCAGGTTGATATTTCGTCACAACCAGCAGGTGATTTTTATAATGCTCCAATTCCTGTTTCATGCGGGGTAAAATATGAAGGAGCAAACATCGGAGCGTTTGGCTTGGATATGACCACATACGGCTATAATGACTATTCGGATATATGGTGCAAGTTTGAAACATTAACTAAGGGCAGTTACGATATTGATCTTTTTGAAAGCGACTTTGATACAACATTGTCTGTCTTTGATCAAAACCAGACTGAAATAGTGTTTAATGATGATTACGAAGGTAGTGCTCAGTCAAAAGTTACTCTTAAGGCAAAAGAAAATACAATCTATTATATAAGAATAAGCGGCTATAACTACAGCGAAGGGACTTACAATCTTTTCATAAGCAATCCCAATCATTCGCCAGCAGATTTTAATAGTGATAATTATGTTGACCTATGCGATTTTAGTGCTGTATCTTCAAGTTGGCTTGAAAGATATACCTTTAATGATTTAACAGATTTAGCAAATTATTGGCTTGAGTAATTTTCTATTGAATTTAAACTCTGAATATCTTAGTGGCAAAGGATATTACATTTAAAAATTATAATAAAGGTATTAAGGTAAGTAATATGGCATGTAAAAAGTAAAAGCAGATAAGGGTTATTGTACCTATTCATGGACATGTTTAAGGGGGGGGCTTACCTAAGGATTATCTAAGATGTCTATTTAATCTGCAAAAAAATAACCCATTAACTTGTTATAAGGTAATGGGTTGCTAATCAATGCGGATGAGAGGAGTCGAACCTCCACGAGCGTAAGCCCACTAGCACCTGAAGCTAGCGCGTCTGCCAATTCCGCCACATCCGCAGCGAGACGGATAATAATATATGATTTGCAACCTTATGTCAAGAAGCGTTTTGGGCTTTTAGCTAATAATTTTTCCTTTCTCAACTGTTTGTAAAAAAGCCAAATAATTATTCATTTTTTAGTTAAGCTTTAATTGTATTTGCCGATAAGTCTGTTAGTATAGGTAATGTTTGATGAAGGTAATGATTATGCCGTTCATTATAGATGAGAGAATAAAATTGGCAAAAATGATAGATGGCTGAATATGTTCCAGCCGGATTATTTTTTTGCTAAAGCATTTTAAGGATTAGTTTTATGACAGAGTTTACCGACAGTATCAGTTCGCAATGTGGTTCGCCCAGATTGCCATCATTGCCTGGCAGGCTCGCTATTGTTGAAAAGATCATGTCCGATTCTATCTGTGATGAGCAGGTCAGAAAGCATAGGCCTCGTGCTCAGTTCACTTTCTTTTGTGGAGAGGAGCCGGAGGTTGTTGCCGGGCATGAAGGACAGTTGGAATTGGTGGGGCGGTGCCTGGAATGGTTCGTATTTGACTATAAAATACCGGATCTCTGTCAGACGCCAGCTCAGCATTGGTTCAGTAAAAACAGTCATCGGCTGAGCAGTGAGGTTCGCCACGATGCAGCCGATTGTCTCGATTTTGTTATCAGTATATTTGAAATTACCGAAGTTCATCCTATTTCAGGTTTTGTTGCTATTGATCTTTTAAGAAATGGCAAGGCATATTTCGTTGATGAGCATGTAATAAATGACCAGATAGAGCCAGGTCAGATGCTTCTGGGGCGTTTGTTCCCGCATCATGATAACTATTCGCTCTCTGGTATGGCAACTATTATGGATAATCAGGCCTGCAAACGGGTCCGGCAGATGATTAAGGCCGGCAGAATGAAGGCTGATACTCTTCTTGACGATCTGGATGGTCTGGAGCTGGAAAACCTCTGCGGACGCAGTTTGATGCGACTTGATAAACTTTCACTTAATGATTTAACTGACAGGCTTGGTCTTTATCTGGAAAGTTCTGACACCGACCTTGATATGACTGACCTCATTGACCTGGTTAAGAGTACAGAAGATCCGATCGAAGCGGCTGTTCAATTCTGCCGTATGGCACAAATTGACTGCCGTCATGAAATTGAGCTTATGATAGCTTATATAATGAACTTCTGGTTCAAAGTACAGAATTGATTTTATTAAAGTATTTGGATACCGCCATATCTTTTTATAATAATGATTCACTATAATATATAGTGAATCATTATTTTTTTTCTGTTATGATTTTGGTGGTCGGCTTTCACACCGTTGGGTCGTTGCCGTACAGGTATAGCATATTGGCCATGTCGTAATTGATGATCTCGTCTTTGTTAAAGAAGATTTCAATTTCCCGGGCTGCTGATTCGGGTGAGTCGGAGCCGTGTACCAGGTTAAAGCCGCCATTGGAGAAGTCACCGCGGATCGTGCCGGGCTGAGCTTTATCGCCGAAGGTTGAGCCCATAACGCTGCGAACTATGGCTACAGCTTTAGGCCCTTGCAGTACCATGACGATTGATGGTCCTATGGTCATATACTCTCTTATTCTGGGGTAGAATGGCTTGCTTACATGTTCGGCATAATGCTTATCAGCAATTTCATTAGTTATCTGCATCAATTTGCAGCCGACCACCTGCATACCTTTATTTTCAAAGCGGGTAATGACCGTACCAATCAGACCGCGTTGTATAGCATCAGGTTTAATAATTACCAGAGTTCTTTCCATAGCAGGGCTCCTGTTTGTTGGTAAATTGTATAGTTACAAAAAAACGGCAAGATCAAAATATCCTTTCAACCTTGCCGCTTAATTTTAATTATAGCTGTACCAGCTGGCTATTTCTACATTTTTTTGCCGCCCAGTTCGTCGAGTCTTCTGTCCAGAGCCTCGAGTTGAGCTGCCAGGCTTACGGGCAATCTGTCGCCAAAGGTGGCAAAGAAGTCTTTTATGCCGGTCATTTCCTTCTTCCAGTCTTCCGGCTTGATCTCAAAGAGCTTTTGCATGGTCTCTTTTTCGATCTTTATGCCGGTCATGTCTATATCTTTGAGTTTGGGTACAAAACCGATAGCTGTTTTGTCGGCATCAACATCATGGCGACAGCGGGCCAGTATCCATTCCAGAATACGCAGGTTTTCGCCAAATCCCGGCCACATGAATTTGCCATTTTCGTCCTGGCGGAACCAGTTTACATGGAATATTTTCGGCTGCCATCTCATACGAACGCCCATTCTGAGCCAATGTTCGAAATAGTCAGCCATATTGTAGCCGCAGAAAGGCAGCATAGCCATCGGGTCGCGACGAACTTCGCCTAATGCACCTACCTGAGCTGCGGTTCTTTCTGATGCCATTGTAGCGCCAATAAAGACGCCATGTTGCCAGTCGAATGCTTCATAGACCAGTGGAGCGAGTTTGGCCCGGCGACCACCAAAAATAATAGCGGAAATAGGTACGCCGTGATGATGCTCTGTTCTGAATGAATGGCTTGGGCATTGATCCAGTGGGGCGGTAAAGCGGCTGTTGGGGTGGGCGCCAGGTATTTTCTTGCCGTCTGCATCTGTCATACCTTTTTTCCATGGGTTACCCTGCCAATCGAGGGCACCTTCGGCCGCCGGTTCACCATCACCGTCTTCCCACCAGACAGTACCGTCAGGGTTAAGGACAACATTAGTGAAAATGGTATTTTTCTGGACAGTTTTAACAGCACTTGGGTTAGATTTCATGTTTGTGCCGGGAGCAACACCGAAAAAGCCGTTTTCAGGGTTGATAGCCCATAATCTGCCATCTGTGTCAACTCTCATCCAGGCTATGTCATCGCCCACCGTCCAGATGCGGTATCCTTTTGATTTTAGTCCCTCTGGCGGTATGAGCATAGCCAGATTGGTCTTGCCGCAGGCACTGGGGAAGGCAGCGGCTACATATTCTATCCGCCCATTGGGTTCTTCGATACCCAGAATGAGCATGTGTTCCGCCATCCACATTTCTTTGCGGGCCAGATGACTGGCAATACGCAGAGCCAGGCACTTTTTACCCAGCAGTACATTGCCGCCGTAGCCGCTATTAACAGACCAGATAGTGTTATCTTCGGGGAAATGTAGTATAAGTCTTTTTTCTATATCGAGTTGTGCTTTGCTGTGCAGGCATTTGGTAAAATCGCCTGCCGTGCCTAGGGCTTCCAGAACATTGTCGCCAACTCTGGTCATTATCAGCATGTTCAGTACTACATAAATGCTGTCGGTCAGTTCTACGCCGATCTTGCTGAATGAAGAGCCGACCGGGCCCATGCTAAAGGGAATAACATACATTGTTCTGCCCTTCATTGACCCTTTAAAGTATTCTCCGGCTTTGCGATAGCCTTCTTCCGGACTCATCCAGTTGTTGGTAGGCCCTGCATCGTCTTTGAGCGGTGTGCAAATAAAGGTGAGGTGTTCGACGCGGGCAACATCATTTGCCGCTGTTTTATGATAGACGCATCCAGGTAGTACCTTCTGGTTTAACATCTGGATCTCACCGGTCTGGCAGCCTTCTTCGGTTAATGCCGCTTTTTGTTCCTTACTGCCATCGATCAGGACAATATTGTCCGGTTGGCACATTTTGGCCATTTTATCGATCCATTCGTTTAATCCGATATGCGAGGTTATGCCCATGCTGAGATCTCCTGAAATTTAAAGTATCTGGAATTATTCTTGGGAATTATTCCGTCGGTAAATGCGTAACTTGCCATAAGCAAAGAAAAATCATTGTATCGATGTTATGGTATATAAAAACTTATGTCAAGTATTAGTTAAATAAATTTAACAGTTATCTGACCTTAACTTTGTTTGTAACCTGCTTTAAGCCTGATGGTTAGGTTTTTCTAATTAAGTGGCTTATTATATTCGTCGATATTGGTACAGAATACGAGGTGTTCTATGTGAATGCAATTGTATGTCGCTTTAAGTTTCTCTTTTGTAAGGAGTTAGGCATGAATAAGCAGTTGAGCTTAAATTCTGGCATCACTACAAATATGGTTTTGGGGTTAGTGTTGCTTATGCTTTTTGTTAGTACCTCAGTACTAGCGTCTGATAATAAAGATGATACTAATATTGAAAATACTGGCAGTGTAGAGGATTATGAACTTATTGAAAGTGAATTGCTTTTATTTGAAGATATTCCTATGGTCTATTCTGTAGCTCGTTCAGCTCAGAAATATGATGAGCTTTCGGTTGCGGTTAATATTATCACTGCTGAAGATATACACTACAGCGGCCTGACAAGTATTCCTGAGATACTCAGTTATAGTCTTGGTATTGAGGTAGTACCGGCTACTCGTAATGCGGTAAGAATGAGCATTGGTGGTCTGAGGTATTCATTCTTCGATCGCAGCGTGGTAATGATCAATGGGCGTAATGTGAACAGTCAGGTAAATGGCGGAACTGATTTTATGAATATTCCGGTATTTATCGAAGATATAGAGCGAATAGAGGTTATTCGCAGTACTGGTGGTGCGGCCTGGGGCAGTAATGCCTTTAGCGGTGTTATAAACATTGTTACGAAAAAGCCTGAAGATATTGCAGGCTTTATGTATTCTGGTACTCTAAATCAATTTGGCGATTATTGGAATCAGATACGCTGGGCTCAGAATGCCGGTTCCTGGCAATGGAAGGTATCTGGCGGTTACAGCGACTGGACTTCCACTGAAAATACTATTGATGATGACGATTTTGTCTCTAACGACTTTATGAGAAATAAACGGTTCGATGGTGAGGCATTGGTTACTCTTAATGATCTTACTGAGCTTTCCTTTGGTGCTAATTATCATGTTTCTGATATTGGTAATTTATACCAACCGACCCTGTCTTCATTTTTCGATCCTTTTGCCCCATTTGTGAAATACAGCTCCGAATATTCATCTCAACGCTACTATGCCAAATTGGCCAGAAAGAAGTTTGATGATTATAGTTTCCATTTACAGTGGTATGGTAACTTTGTTCATACTGATTTTAACGATGGTTTTAAGACCAGATGGATGGAAAATGACCTTGAGGCACAGTTCGATTTTGATCTTGATGACCATAATCTTATTGTTGGTACAGATTTAAGGCAGGTACAATTAAAGTCGCTACAGGATCAGTTTTCATACCAATTCTCAGATGGAAAGTATGAAGATTATCAGGTGGGCGTTTTTCTGATCGATCGCTGGAAGGTTACTGACAGACTTACGCTGGAATCTCAGATAAGAGAGGATTACTTCACCGATATGGATGAGGCAGACTGGTCTGGTCGTTTTTCTATAGTGCAGAAGTTGTTTGACAGTTATAACCAGCGAGCCCGTTTAAGTGCCGCCCGTTCGTTCCGTACCCCTAGTTATGGTTGGAAATATACTTCTTTCCATAGTGTGATGAGTAACAGAAACATAGAAAATGAAGAGATTATTTCTTACGAAGCTGGCTACAGTATAGAGCCATGTAATTATCTGAACCTGCATCTGGACGGATATTTGCGAAAGTATTCTAATATGATAGGTTCTGATATGGGCTTTGATCCGCTTTCCGGGCCTTTTATGGTTATTACTAATAATGCGGATATAGAGGTATTTGGTATAGAGGGCAAAGCGGTATTTGATTTTGATAAAACAACTGCAGAGCTTTGGTTAGCCTATGAAGATGTTGATGTGATTGAATCTCAGGCCAGCCTGGGAACTGTTTATCCTTCTGGTATTAAATGCGGCATTAATGCCCGGCATAAATTCAATGAAAATTGGGTGTTGAATGCTAATGTTAAGTACAGTGACAGGACTAAAAGTACCAAGGTAGGAACATCTACCTCTGCTATTGATCAATATAGTCTGGGTACGATCAGTCTTACCCGACTGTTGCCAGAAGATAAAGGTGATATTACCGTTGGCGTTACCAATCTTTTCGATGACAACTATAATTTATGGCATAATTCAGGAGAGTTAACAGAATCTGTCGGTCGTACATACTTTGGCCGGTTACAGCTTAAATTCTGATCATATTCTATTATTAACATGTATATCAGGCTTATTACAATTATTATAGTTTTGTTTTTACTGCCGTTGGAGAGTTTGGCGCAGGACAGCTCTGCGCCTGAAATTCTTATTGTATGGCAGGATGACAGTGCTGAATATAAGCAGGCGTTGGATAAATTTGTACAAAGCCTCGATAAGTCATTATCTGATAACTGCCAGACGGTCAGCAGTGGTATGCTTAGCCAAAAGCCAGATGATATAAATTTTGAAAATGCTGACCTGTGTGTTGTGATAGGGTCAAAAGCGGTGGTAATGGCAGTCAAGAGAGTACCGCAGGGAGTACCAGTGGCATATTGTATGGTTTATTCTCCTGAAAAGCTCGGACTGGTTACGGCGTCTCAGAATTTTGGTGTTTCACTGGCGGTTAGTATTCAGGATCAATTTGATCTTATTGCCAGGGTATTGCCTTATTCTCATACCAAAGCGACTATGTGCACAGAAAGTCAGTACAGTGATAAGGTTTGGCCGGTAGATGAGCTTGAATCTCGGTCAGATATGAAATATATTCAGATACCAGATAAAATAAAAAATTCAGAACGGGCACTTTGGGTCAATAGATTAATGACTTCTGGTGCAGATATGGTCTGGACTTATCCTGACTCCAATGTATTTCATCTGCTTACGATGAAAATGCTGCTTTTGGAAAGTATAAAAAGGAAAATACCTGTTTTTGGCTATTCTGAGAATATGGTTAAAGCCGGAGCCCTTTTGGGGGTATCGGTAGAGCCGCAAAAGCAGGGGAAGCAGCTGGCTGAGATGGTTAATGATTTTATGTCTGGTAAGCAGTTAGCGGTTAAGCATAAAACGGCGGAATTTAAGCCTGTTTTTAATCTGGCTGTCGCAGATATGATGAAGATCAATGTGCCGGATGAGTTAATAGAACAGGCCAGGTATGTTTATGGAAAATAATAATATAAATGAGATGTGGTTTTGTTAAGTAAAGAGGTAACCTGATGTTACGGTTTCTGAGAAAAAGAGGTTTGCTGCTAAAGGCTACTGCTGCTGTAGTAGCAATAGTGAGTTTGTCATTGATCGCCGTTACGGTAGTTGGATCAGCTCGTATTTACAGCTTCGTTATGGATGACTGTCGGCGTGAGGCAAATAACTATGCCAAACAGCTGGTCAACTCAATAGAACTGGCCCTGGCTGCAGAAAACATAGAGGAGCTTGATCAGCAGGCATACTCTTTCGGTCAGATAGAACACATGCTATTTGTCTTGATCTATAATCGTGATAATAAGCTGGTTGCCAGTCATATTCGTAATGAGTATGCCTATAATAAATTTAAAGCAGGAGTAAATGAAAACAGGTCTTATTGGACTGAATCTCTTGATGTTGCTATGCTCAGTAGTGCAGGCAGGGTAACTAGTTTTGAAGGCATTGTTGATGATCAGGCCAGTGAAGCAATATTGGGTACCAAAGAAGAGATGCTGGGGCGGGTTGTGCTTGGCCTTTCCAAAGAGGTAGTAGATAAGGCCTTTCGCGGCTATTCTGTCAGTATGGTAATTATCAGTCTGCTGGTTTTGGTGGTCAGTCTGTTTGTAACAATGTTTATTGTCAGATATATGGTAAGTAAGTTGGAGTCTCTTATCTCTGCCAGTCGCAGGATAGCCCGTGGTGACCTGGATTTTGATATGGGCCATCTGGAAGGTGAAGATGAACTTGGTTCTCTGGCAAATTCATTCAAAAAGATGCGAGATGCTATTTGTGATCGAGACCGGGAACTGCGTGAACTTAACAGTTCTCTGCAAAAGCAGATCGAGACCCGAACCGTTGAGCTGGTAGAAGCGAATGAAAAGCTCAGAGATGAAATGGTTAGCAGGGTTAAATATCAGTGCCGGCTGCAGGAAAGTGAGCAGTTGTTCCGTTCGCTCTATGAATCGTCACAGGATGCCGTACTTTTGATAAATGAAAGTTTTCGTATTTTTGACTGTAATGACCGGGCCCTTGATCTTTTTGGTTGCAAGAGCCGTTCCGAGGTTCTTAATATGAGTCCGGTTGATTTCTCACCCGAACGCCAGCCTTGTGGTATTGAATCAGCGATTCTTTTCCAGAAGACATTGAGTTCAGCTGTATTCAAGGGTAGTCATCGATTTGAATGGGAATTTCGGGATGAGGAAAGCCGTTCAGTTGAATGTGAGGTATGTTTCTCGGCAATGACGGTAAATGATCGCCGGGTGATCCAGGCGGTTATTCGTGATATAACCAAGCAGAAGCGGCATGAACAGGTATTGAAAATGGCTAAGGAGCAGGCCGAAGCTGCTAATAAGTCAAAGAGCGAGTTTCTAGCCTGTATGACCCATGAGATCAGAACGCCGATGAACGGTATTATCGGTATGTCAGAGCTGTTGGAAAAGACTGGGCTAAATGGCAAGCAGGCAAATTATGTCGATGTGCTCAAGTCATCGGCTACGCTTATGCTTGATCTGATAAACTCTATTCTTGACTTCTCGAAGATCGAAGCTGGCAAGATGGAATTGGACGAATATCCTTTCAATCTTAAGACTTCTATTGAAAATACATTGCGGGTGGTAAGCCCTGTGGCTGCCAAGAAGGGTGTAACGCTCAAATATAATTTCGATGGCGAAGGTATAGAGCATGTTAATGGTGATGAAGGCAAACTCAGGCAGGTATTACTCAATCTTATAGGTAATGCTATTAAATTCTCTAGTGAAGATACTGATTCACAGGTAACTGTTTCCTGTGAACTGATCGACCATGAAGATGATATTGCTCTGTTTACCTTTACTGTAACTGATAATGGTATTGGTATTCCACACGAACAGCAGGAGAAGCTCTTCTCTGCCTTTACTCAGGCTGACTCTACCACTACGCGTAAGTACGGTGGTACTGGTCTGGGTCTGGCTATCAGTAAAGGGCTGGTTAAACTGCTTGGTGGTAATATTGGTGTTGTAAGTAATTATGGCGAGGGCTCTTCGTTCTGGTTTACCGCCTGCTTTAAGGTAGTTGAAAGCCAGGAGCAGGAAGATGCTGAGAACAGTGTTGTTAATGAAGTTATTGGTTGCGATATGGTTGACGGTACTGGCATGAAGGTGCTTGTGGTTGAAGATAACGAAGTTAACCAGATGGTGGTCGTTGAAATGCTTAATCAACTGCATTGTGAGGTGCAGGTTGCTGAGCATGGTATCAGAGCTTTGGAGATAATTAAAGATTTCCACTGTGATATTATTCTTATGGATTGTCTTATGCCTGAAATGGATGGCTATGAGGCAACCCGTCAGATAAAGGCTATGGTTGCTCAGGGGCAGCTCAAGTGGTGTGAAAAGGACCACAAGTTGCCCATTATTGCCCTGACGGCTAATATGCGGGGTAGTGACAGAGAAAAATGCGCAGAAGCGGGTATGGATGATTTCCTCGGCAAACCTTTCCTCTTTGAAGAACTGGTAGGGGTGCTGGTCGAACATGTACCGCATAAAACATCAAGAATTCCACGGGAGAGCCAGAACAATACGCAACAAGATAATACTCCTGATGGGAATATGACTGGCTCTGAACATAAGCGAGAGGAGGATAAGGTGAAAGAATTTTCTGTACCTATTAAGGTTGAAGAATTTATGGAAAGATGTATGGGTAATCTTGGCCTGTTTGAACGAATGCTCGATAAATTTGAAGAGCAGGTAAAGGTTAATTATGATAATCTGGTTGAACAGCTCAAATCTGATGATGCTGAGTCTGTCAGGCGGATTGCACATACAGTTAAAGGCATGGCGGCAAATACCTCAGCTACTGACCTGATGACGGTAGCTGCCAAAATGGAAGAATTTGCCAAGATTGGTGAAATTGATACGGTCAGAAGTTATGTGGATGAGTTGCAAGTTGAGATCGCAAGGTGCTTAGAATATATACCGGAGGCGAAAAATGTCGGAAGAAAACAAAAGTAAGATACTTATTGCCGATGACAATGAGATGGATCTTTGTTTGCTGGAAAATATGCTGATCCAGCATAATTATGTGCCAATAAAGGCTAATAATGGTAAAGAAGCTCTGGATATTCTCAATTCAGATGAAGAATGTCAGATGGTTATTACTGATTGGGATATGCCTGAGATGAACGGGCCGGAATTATGCCGGAAGATCAGGAAGAATATATCCAATTATGTATATATTATCATTCTCACCGCCAGTAGCTCACGCGGCTCGGTAGTTGAGGGGCTTGCCGCCGGTGCTGACGATTATATTGTCAAACCATTTAACCCGGCGGAACTGGCTGTCCGACTTCTGGCAGGCCGGCGAGTGGTTAACCTCGAAAGCCATGAACTGCTGATCTATGCTATGGCGAAGCTCGCTGAGTCACGCGATCCGGAAACTGGGTTCCATCTTGAACGCGTGCGGAATTATTGCCGATTATTAGCTCTGAACCTCTACGAAAATGGTAAGTATCCTGAAGTTATTGACCCAGATTTTATTCGCTTGGTCTATAATACCAGTCCAATGCACGATATTGGCAAGGTGGGAATACCAGACCGTATTTTACAAAAGCCCGGGCGACTTACCCCGGAAGAATTTGAACTGATGAAGCAGCATACTACCATTGGCGGTGAGACTCTTGAGGCTGCCTTGAATGAGTTTCCTTATGCCAGATATCTGCGTGTTGCCTATGATATTGCTATGTGCCATCATGAAAAATGGGATGGCTCTGGTTACCCTAAAGGCCTGGTTGGTGAGCAGATACCTATTAGTGCCAGGGTTATGGCTGTGGCTGATGTTTATGATGCCCTTACCTCAAAACGAGTTTATAAAGAGGCTTTTTCTCATGAAAAGGCCTGTGATATAATCACTAAAGACAGCGGTACGCACTTTGACCCGACTGTTATCGAAGCCTTCAAACAGCTGTCAGAGCAGTTTGATCGCATCCGTGGAAGCTATGAAGATATTCCACTGGAATCTATTCTTGAACCATAACATCAACAAATAGCTCGATCAATAACAACTGATGTCTTGACTTATATATTATAAGTCTGACATCAGTTGTTCTTTTTTAAATGTTGGTTGTATGTGTGTTATTTTTTTTCAATGCAGCTTGACAACTGGTTTTTTCTGGTATATAGTGTATTATATAAGTAATACAGTAATACAGCTTTGTCCGGCGTTCTTTTGCCGGGTTTGAATTTGGATTGATATGTTATTAGAAATTGACCATCATAGTGGAGTTCCGATTTACCGGCAGGTGATAGACCAGATCCGCCAGCTAATACTCAGCGGCGAACTGCCGCAGGAGCAACAGCTTGAGAGTGTTCGCGACCTGGCTGCCCGGCTGAAGGTCAACCCCATGACCATAAGTAAGGCGTATTCTCTGCTGGAAAATGAGGGTTTACTGGAACGCAGGCGTGGCGTTGGGCTTTTTATCGCACAAGTGCTTGAAAATAAAGCAGATGCAAAGAAAACAGAAATATTCCGCTCTCTGGCTGGTAAAGCGGCTACCGTCGCCCTGCAGATGGGTATCAGTCAGGAGCAGGCTATTGAAATATTCAGGGATTGTCTCAGCGAGATAAATATCGAGAAATGAACGGGTTAGAATTATCAAGGAACAGAGGTATAAAATGATTGAGCTTGAAACTGTGATCGAAGTGAAAGAACTGTATAAGGATTTCGGTGCCAAAACGGTACTGAACGACCTGAGCGTATCCATCGCCAGAGGGCGGATCGTCGGTCTGCTGGGTGGCAATGGCGTGGGCAAGAGTACGCTGCTCCGTCATATAATCGGTTTGTACCTGCCTGATGCCGGGACGGTCAGGACACTGGGCGTGGATGCCGCCAAGCTATCGGCTAAGGAACTGGGCCGGATCGGCTATGTGCATCAGGAAGGCGAGCTGATCGACTGGATGACGGTTAAGCAGTTACTCGATTATGTCCGCACCTATTACACCAGTTGGAATATGGACTTACAGGAACGGTTCATCGCCGATTATGATATCTCGCTCAAGGCCCGGGTCGGCACGCTTTCGCCGGGCCAGCGTCAGATCGTGGCGATACTTATTGCCACAGCCTTTGGCCCGGACCTGCTGATCCTGGATGAACCGGCCTCTGCCCTGGACCCGATCGCCCGCGGTAAATTTCTGGACTTTCTGCTGGAACTTATTCAGGACGAGAACCGCACGATCATAATTTCCTCGCATATTCTCAGCGATGTCGAAAAAGTGATCGACCATGCCCTGATCATGGGCCGGGGTAGCATACTGCGCGATTGCAGTTTCGATGAACTGCGTGAGGAGTTCTGCCGGGTAACCCTGCTGGCTGGCAACGGCCAACTACCCGAACGGCTACCCTTCACCGACATTATCGATTATCAACGCAGTGGCAGCCGGGCCAGTATGATAGTAAGAAACTGCCCATCAGCCAGAATTGAAAAACAGGCCGCCGAAATAAACTGCACCGCCGAAATTAAACATCTGACATTGGATGAGATATATAAAGCCGTGGTAAGGTAGCTCAAGCATCCCTGCTTGAGATTAATATTGTTGCAAAAAAGAAAAGAATCCACAATTGCAAACTGAAAATGCAATGAATGCAAAAGGTAAAATGTAGATATTGAATGAACTTAATCACAAGCAGGGATTCTTGTGCTACCTTAGGAAATAGCTATGAGTATATTAACAGCGAATTTAAAACATTACTATCAGCGGCGTATGTACTGGCTGATCTGGCCCTTAATAATTGCTTTCTCTGGTATGGCAATAGGCGGGCTGATCGGCGGTAAGCATTTCTTCCTTTCCGGGCCGGTGGCAACTATGCTGATGCTGGGACTGGTACTGGCTATGGCTCAGATCGAGACGCTGGCCAAGCCGCATATGTTTTGTATGCCGGGTCATCGGGCGGTGGCCAGAAAATTGCTGCTCTCAGCGGGAATTATCACTCTGATAATATTACTGACCGCACATCTGATAGCCTGCAGGTTATCTGTAACTGGCAATGTAGTTAGCTTGATAGCGGTATTTTCTTTGTACTGGCTGACATATCTGCTGGGCATTTTTTTTGCTTATGCGACAAGGAATATTGGTCTGATTGGCCTGTTCTACCTACCTGTTATAGGTGAGCAGTTTATCAATCTCAATAATTTTGTTCTCCACCAGATACCATATGTGATAATCGTCAGTGCCATAATAATGACCATCTATTCCTGGCGATATCTTGGCAATGACAATACCGTCAGAGAGATTTGTGGTAAAATAGTCTCAGGCTTCAATTTTGACCCAGCCAAACTGGCAAAGATAAAACAGTATAATGAGAATAACAGATTGAGAAAGGGTAAGAGTGTTCTGTTCCAGATCTCCCGTCCGGTCGAATATTTCTTTATCGCCATGCTTAAAGCCGCACCGGAGGGTAGCCGGGCCAAATATATCTGGGGCGGACTATACCGTTCGCCGCTGGCCATACATTTATCTCAGCTTTCCAATATACGCCCCTGGATAGTGATGGTAATAATGACTGCATGGCTTGGCTATTGCAGTCCAGCAATAAATATAATCTTTCTGATGCCAGTATTATTCGCTATGAATGTTGATCTGGGTATAAACACGAAATTATTGGTCGCCGGCAGTCGGCAGGACCGCTTTAGCAGTGCTCTTACATTAGCTTTGCTCTGGTTTATTCTGGGGACGATATGTGCGATAATGCTTTGGGGGCTGTCTTGTCTGCTGGCTGAATTCCTGCCGGAATTTCCCACCCAGAATTTTGGGATGATCTCATATCATGCTGCCAACATTAAGTTTCTGCCACTCATCGCTTTAACTCCGCTGGCATTTACTATTAACCTGTTGTGTAAGAATAAATTTCTAGCCATAATGATAGCATTAGCATTAGTTTGCGGTTTACAAGGCTATTTTGTTGCTCAAGGTTTCCGCAAGAGCGAACAAATGACCAATGTCAGCAATTTCTTACTGCTCATCACCATGGCTATAGGACTGATAAGCTGGCTGGCTTTCATTGTAGCATTAAAACGAGTATGCACCAAAGGGCAATTGGTAAGGTAGGGCAGGCATCCTGCCTGTCACTCAATTTGCCAACGCGGTTGGCAAAACAAGTAATATAACCCATTTCGACTTTGTCGAAACCTGGAGACAAGCAAGATGCTTGTCCTATTTTTGAATGCGAAATATGCATGAATGAAATTTGTGAATTTGGGAGGTTATAAAATGAATATAATAACTGCAAATCTCAAGCACCTGTATCTGCGTCGTTTGAACTGGCTGGTATTATGTATCTTTGGGTTACTGGCCTATATTATTGCCAAAATCATGTTGGGCGAACCCCAGAGGCTAAGACCGATATTACTTATGCCGTTCCCCTGGCTGATGACCGTCGGTATTATCATCGCCTCCTATGCCCTGGAGGTCATAACCAAGCCTATGTCATTTTGTATGCCGGGCCATCGGGGTATACCCCGGCAGTTCTTGTTCATTTGTGGCTATCTGCTGAGTGGCTTTTGGGCCGTCTGCATAGCCAGAGCCTGCCAGAGCGACATCGAAACCAGCCAGTTCATCGTTACCGCTATTGCTACATTTTCACTGCTGAGTATTGCCTACTGGATCGCCGTAATTGGCCTGTTTGCTTTTAATAGCTCGCCCTTAACTCTGCTTTTATCTACGGCCTGGCTGCTTCTTGATGCCATGGACGAATGGCGTGGTTTTAGCCTGCTGGCAATAAGTAAATACCCGCTGCTTGTCATTCTGGCAGGAGCTGCGGTTAATGTATCTGCCTGGCGAGTGCTGGGCGGTAACTGGCTGGCCCGGAAATACTGCGGTAAAGCCCTTGTCGGCTTCAGTTCTAATACCACCAGAATAAACCGAGAAAAACTTCAGCAAAAGGAAGCCAAAGGAAAAAGTCATCCAAACATTCACCATTATATCGAGCAATTCTTTATCAGCCGCCTGGCCCATGCCCGGCATAACTCAACCGACCACTACATCTGGGGCGGCCTCTATCGCTCGCTGGCGGTGCCTGTTTCTCGCTGCCTGAGCTGGAAAGGTCTTATTTTCCTGGTTGTGTCAACCATAGCTCTGAGCTATTCCAAAATATTAGTTATTGCCGCGTTCGCTTATGTTGCGGGCCTGATCGTCGGCAGCGTGGAACTGAATATTCGCTCAAACCAACTGACAACCGGCAGCCGCAAAGACAGATTCCTTATCGGCCTGTCGATCGCTCTGACGGCAACAGCAATAACCCTGGCGATATCAGCCGCTATGACCGGGCTTAACCACCTGCTCGGTCTGGTTCTGCCGGCAACAATAGGCTCAGCGTTATCTGACCCATTATTTACCTTTAATCATCATATACGCTCAGCAACTTTAGTACTGGCACTTACCATCCCGGCATCACTGTCCATTAACCTGCTGCTCAAAAGGAACTCACTGGCATCTTTGCTGTGCTTTGCTATAATTACTTTTGCAATTATTAATGCAGTAGGCATCTTCTATATTTTGAGCAAGTATAATGTTCAATGGCCGAAATTCCTTTCATCACCCCAAACCATGATCATTGTAATAGCCACCCAATGGCTGATCTATATTTCTTTACTAAAACTAATTTGCCTGAGCAATCGCAGACTAAACAGAGTTGTCATCTACAGTTTAATCGCACTGGCCTTATTAACGGTCAGCCGCATTACCTGGCTGGCAACTGTCAAACCAATAGCCACCGTTGACTATCTGGCCATATATAATCAGGAAAGGATCCCTGCCAATTTTGACGAAAGCAAAAATGCCTGGCCCATCTATCAGCAGGCGATTTCTGCGTACATCAGACCGCAAGGCAAGCTCAAAGAAGTTCTTGAATACTCAGTCCTTACCCCTGAAGAACTTGAATTAGCCAAACCATGGCTCGATGAAAATCAGGCAACGATCACCATTCTGGAGCAGGCAAGCCTTATGCCCTTTTATTATGTTAAAAGAGAAATGCCTGACAGTGTATTCCTGTCTGCTATATCTATTCATGATCTGGACAATCTTATAGAATTATCCAAAATACTTCAGGTCGATATTGAGTATCAGATCAGGGAAAATAATATTGCCAGGGTTTTATCCGAAATTAAAACTCTCGATCGAATAGCCCGGCATGCCTGGTCGGAAAAATCATTGGTTGTCGAACAAATGGCAAGTTCCAGACTTCGCTACAGAACCCTGGATTCTGCAAAGTATCTGTTGAAAAATTCCAGACTTGATAATGACCAGCTATCTGAACTTCAGGGTATAGTAGCTGGCATAGCAGAGAAAAAGCAGATCATAAATATTGAATTTGATAAATACCGTTTCCTTGATGAAGTTCAGAGAAACTTTGTTCCTTCCGATGATGGCAGTGGTCGCATAGCCTGGCAGGCAGATTTGGTTTTTGACCGTAGAGAACAGCTTTCTATAAAAGAACCTTTTATAAAATTATCCTCCTGTATTGTCGGTCAAACTCAAAAACAGACTATTCAACAATATGAAGAAATGACTGCTTTGTCTGGAGCTTTGAGGAATATGACACCGTGGCAAATTGCTCACGAAGGCAAAAATATCACCAGTCAGCAATTTAATATTATGAAGTCAAATTGGTTCCTGCGTATTGAATGCTATATTGAAAGTGGGCTTCTTCAGGCCTCATATCAGAATCACGCTTATGTCCAGGTTATTCTTACTGCGATCGCAATACATAAGTACCAGCTAGACAATAATAACTTGCCAGACTCTCTTGAGCAACTGATAGCCGAAGGTTATATGTCAGAGTTACCGGCAGACCCATTTAGCGATGGTCCTTTTAGATATGAAGTTCTGGGCAACGGTTTTTCCGTAGTCAGCGCAGGGGGGGTAAGTTTTGACAATTATCCCGTCACAATTAACGAAGAATCCTGGCAAGAACTTGAAAACACAGAAGGCGATGGAAATGAATAAAAAGCTCCAGATGAACTTGAATATGACGGACTAATAGTTGAAAAATATGATTATGTGCCTCGGTGTCGCCAGACTGGCGGAGACTTAGGCCAAATATAGTTCTTCTCAGAAGGTAATTCAGACAATTGGCTAAATTGATTTAATTTACTGTATGATTTCCATGCTTGATAATTAATAACCAAACCAGTAGAATCCAGTTTTCAACCGAGAATCAGACTTTAACTCAGGAATTGAAAGGATTCGATATGGCAGCGATCAAACCGAGAATTGGTATTATTGGCGGCTCTGGCCTGGGCCATGCTATGACTCAGCAGACGACAGGGCAGGAACATTATTTTGAGACCCCGTTTGGTATGCCCTCGGCTCCGATAATTACCTCTGAGATAAACGGTGTGCCTATAGCCTTTCTGGCCCGGCATGGCAGGGGACATGTTTTCAATCCTTCTGTAATTAACTATAGAGCAAATATTTACGCACTTAAACAGCTTGGTGTAACTGCTATTATAGCCAGCGGGGCTGTTGGCTCGCTCGTTGAAGAAATGCAGCCTAAACATCTGGTAATACCAGACCAGGTTATCGATAAGACTTTCAAACGGGATAATACCTTTTTCGATGATGGAATTGTCGCCCATGTTGATTTTGCCTGGCCGTTTTGTGATAAGCTGCGAAAAATACTGCTTAGTGTCGCTGGTCAGGTTAATACAACAGTCCATGAAAAAGCAACTTATGTCTGTATGGAAGGCCCACAGTTCTCTACTCGGGCTGAGTCGCTACTGCATAAAAGCTGGGGTGCGCACCTTATCGGCATGACCTGTATGCCAGAGGCCAGATTAGCTCGTGAGGCCGAAATGTGTTACGCATTGGTCGCTCTGCCTACAGACTATGACTGCTGGCGCGAACCTAAAGGTGATGTCGATAAACATAAACTGATCGCAGAAATAATAGGAAACTTGAACGAAGCGACCGAAAATGCCGTAAATATGATTAAGCTGGCTGTCAGTAAGTCCGGTGATTTTCTGGAGCAGGGCTGTGAGCATAATAGCTCGCTGGAACTGGCGATCTGGTCAGACAAGAGCAAAATGTCACCAAAAACCAAAGAAAAACTGAATTTATTGGTAAAAAAATATATTTAACTACATATATTTATAAGTTATAATTCAGTAATACCGTTGTGAGTAAAAACATAAACGGTTTTTATGGGGTTTGTACTGTGCTCGCTTTTATGATTCAGGTTTTAGCTGGCTTGGCTTGGGCCTGCCAGTATGGCTCTGATGTCAGGCTTTTGTTGCCTGTCGTTTTATCAATGATTTGGAAAGATAGATAATTGCCAACACTATATATTTCACAAGGTTCAGATAAGGGAAGAACATTTCAGGTGAATGAGTCACCGGCAGTCATAGGCAGAAATAGTCCGGATGTGCCTTTGACTGATAATACTGTTTCCCGCAGACATTCAGAGCTTATCCGTAAATCTGATGATAGTTGGGTTATTCGTGATCTGGGCAGTGCTAATGGTACATTTGTAAATGGTGTTAAATTGTCCGGCTTTCTCGACCTGAAGCAGGGCGATCAGGTCCGCTGCGGCGCCACTCTGATAGTTTTTGGCCAGAAAAGAACAGGCAGTGGTATAATTTGTGACCCGGTGAGTTTGCAGATAGACCCAGATGGAAATTTAATAGAATCATCGATAATGGGAACTACGCCCGGGCTGGACGATTCAGTTATTATTGCCGGTCCGGAGACTTCTTCGGCGGTTGGTAATCTGAGATTGCTATATGAACTATCCACGACGATCAGTTCCATCTTTGATGAATCACAATTGCTTGATAAGGTAATGGATATAGTTTTTGATAATCTCCCGGCTGACCGCGGCTTTATTCTGCTGCGTGAGCAGGATGATAAGCCTCTGGTACCCATGGCTGCCAGATATCGCGATGAATCACAGAAAGACTCTGGCAAAATAACCGTTAGTCATACTATTGTTGAGCATGCTATGGAAAAACGAGAGGGCGTAATCTGCACAAATGCTATGCGTGACCCGCGATTCGCCAAGGGTGAAAGTGTTCATAACTACGCTATTCGTTCGGCCTTGTGTGTGCCTATTGCCGTCAGAAGTAATGTAATGGGCGTTATTTATGTTGATACTACCATGGCGACTAATACTTATGCCGGTGAGCAGTTAGAGCTTCTTACCGCTATTGGCTATCAGACAGGTCTGGCCCTGGAAAATGCCAGATTGTACCAGAGCGGCGTGCGGGCTGAAAGGCTTGCCGCTACTGGTGAGACAGTAGCCTATATTTCTCATGGTATTAAAAATATTCTCCAGGGTATGCAAAGTGCTACTGATCTGGTTGATATGGGTTTCCATAAGAACAAGATGGAAATGGCCGGTAAGGGCTGGAAAGTGGTCAAACGCAATCTGACCAGAGTGCAGAATCTTATGCTCAATATGCTGGCGTACAGTAAGGTCAGAAAGCCTAATAAGGAGATGGCTCAGCTTAACCATCTGGTTGCTGAAGCGGTGGAATTGCTTAGCGAAAATGCTCATCAGAAGGGCGTTGGTTTATTTTCTGACCTTGATAGTCATTTGCCGCCTATCCCTATGGATGCCGATGGTATTCAGCAGGTATTGTTGAATCTCATACTTAATGCCTTTGATGTGCTGGAGTCTGGTGAGGGTGTTATTACCGTTAAGACCTCTTACAATATTGTAAGGGGGAATGCTATGCTGATAGTCAGTGATAATGGCCCAGGTATTGCTCCTGACGAGTTGGGCGAGATATTTACCGCGTTTCACTCCAGTAAGGGCCATGGCGGTACAGGTCTGGGCCTGGCAGTGGTAAAGAAAATAGTTGAGGAGCATGATGGCACTGTTACTGTTGATAGTAAAATAGGTGAGGGTACTACTTTTACTGTAAGTCTGCCAACTGCAACGACTTTGAGTAGTGGTGAAACCGCCAGTGATACTATCTGACAGTTTTAAGTGCATTCAGGAAAATTTCGCTTTTTTTAGCAGTGTACTTTGCAGGCGGTTGATGGGGCTTTTTTGACCATTTGATTTATCTAAGTCAGGTTGCTATGAAGTTTTCCCATAGCAAAAAATGGCAGGCATTTGTGTAACTTTAGTGTGACCGGGCAGGTATAACACGATGTAAAGATACAAGGTAGAATAAACAGTTTCATGATCCAGAAAATTGGAGAAAATAAAATGAATTTTCGTAAGAGCTTATCTTTAATTGTGTTATCGTATTTTTCATGCAGTATACTGGCTTTTGCTAATGACCAGTCAGTAATATTGGGTAAGTTACCATCTAATAGTGAAATGGTAGTTTATACTCCTGATGTAGCAGGTTTGGTATCAGAAATAGCGGGTTACGCCGGGAAGTTTGAAGCTGATACGAAGGATATTTCACTGGCAAATCTGTGTAAACAGTTGACAGAACAATGGCAGCTGGGGCAGGAGCTGGTTCTGGACGAAAACAGGCCGACTGCTTTGGCCTTTACCAGTCTGATGGCTGCGGACAAGTCGTGGCTGCTGTATCTCCCGGTCAAAGACAAGCAGGCCTTCCTTGATGGCATTGCCGCTGATAAGAAGCTCGAAAGTGGGGTTTATCGTTTTACTGATCGGGCCTATATGACTGAGGTCGAAAATTACCTGATTTTTGGTGCTAATGAGTTTAATTTGAATACGGCTATAAAGGGCAATGTTGGATTTGAAACTCTGGCTTCAACCTTAAGCGATATGGAAAAGAGTGATATTACGATATATGCGGATCTTACCAATGTGATGAATGTAGGACGACTGATGGTCCCGGCAGCACTAATGAATGTTCCTGATCTGCAATCTAATCCTGATCTGGCTAGCCGGGTGCAGAAAATGATAATGGCAGGCACTGAGATAAATCGTATATCCTGGTCGCTTGACTTTCAGGAAGGCGGCATAGTAACTCATTCAAATATTTCTGTGTTACCAGGCGGAGAGCTGGCAAAGCATATCAAAGAATATAAGAAACTGAATTTGTCTGATATGGCATCTTTGCCTGATGGTACAATAACTTATGTTTCCGGTGTAAGTGTATCTCCCGAAATGGTAAAATGTTATTTTAACAGCGTTTTTGATCTTGCTGCTATTGCCGCACCACACTATCGTACACCTGAAATGCAGAAGTGTATGAGCAATATTTCAACGCTGGTGAACACGGTATTTGATAACTATAGTGCCCAAATGGCTCCGGTAGTAGCAGCTAACTATCTGGCCTCAAAAGAGGAACTGTCGCCAGATAAGAGGGTTATGTCTGTTTCAGCGACTGATACAAAGCCTGAGGTGATTGATAGTATATGGAAGGCATTTGTCGAATCCGACCTTAATCCCATGATAAATATTCGGTCTGCTGAATTTGAAGCTGGTATTATTGGTGACTGTCCATACTCAACCGTATTTTATACCATTAACCAGCCAGTAGCGGAAAATTCATACCTGAATACCGATATGGATGTATATTTCGGCAGGACAGGTGATAATTTAATGGTTCAGGCCCTGGACAAAGATGCTTTTTCTGAGGTAGTATCACTGGCAGGATCAGAAAAGAAACTGGCAGATAGTGTACTGTATAGTAAAGCAACAGATATGTTACCCTCGTCAGCTAACCTTTATGTAGTGGCTGATGTGAACAATCTGGTAGATAATTTCATATCAACTTATAATCTTCAGGCCGGCCAAATAGCCGAGAAAAAGCCGGAGATGGCTCTGCCTCTGGCCTTTGTTGGCCCGGCGATCAATGCCGCTGAGTCACTTGATGGTATTGCCGGTTTGTCAGTAGAGATAAATGATGGCTATATCAGGTATAATTGCTTCTGCGATCATGAAGCAATTGATTCTGTAGTAAATACAGTTGAAAAGATGAAAGAGCTGAATGGTAATAATGCCGGTTCGGGACAGGGCAGCCAGGGCCCGGTAAGCGAGCTGTGATAAGCCGGTACAAAAAGTGAATAAAAGGGTGCTTTCATGCTAAATTTGAAAGTGCCCTTTTTTGTTATCTGCTAAAGTTTTTTTACTGATAATTTGACTTTAACGCTCGTAAGAGTATATTATTAGAGTGAATGTAAATTGGTTTGAAGTAGTATGTAAGTTAATGTTTAACCCTTATAACAGGTTAGGAGTCTTAAAAATGGCGGTAGAATCAAAGATATATAAGTGTGATATTTGTGGTAATGTAATAGAGATGCTTGACAATAAAGGTCCGGTTCTGGAGTGTTGTGGTGAGCCAATGACCGAGCAGGTGGAAAATACTAAGGACGCAGCCAGGGAAAAGCATGTGCCTGTTATCGAAATGACACCAGAGGGTATGAAAGTTACTGTTGGTTCGGTAGCTCATCCTATGACAGCAGAGCATTGGATACAGTGGATAGAAGTTATTGGCGAAAATGGAATATCACGCAAGTATCTGAATCCTGGCGATGAGCCGGTAGCAGTGTTCAATTGTGGAAGTAAATGCTGTAAGGCTCCTAAGGTGCGTGAATTCTGTAATCTGCATGGCCTCTGGGCAGTGCAGGGCTGACCATCGTGTGAAAATATCCAATAGCTTTTTAGCCTCACCCGGCATAAGTTGCTCAGTTAATGCACTGAGCGGATAATAAGGAGAAATCAAGATGATAAGCGATAAGATGGCGGCGGCTATAAATACGCAGGTTAACCGTGAAATGTACTCAGCCTATTTGTATCTGGCGATGAGTGCCTATTCTGAAAGTATTGACTTGCCCGGCTTTGCTAACTGGTTCCGGATCCAGTATCAGGAAGAAATGGTACATGCCTTTGGTATGTATGACTACCTGATATCTCGTGATTATACCCCGGTTTTGCTGGCTATCGAGCAGCCTCCAAAGGCTTTTGGTACGCCCCTGGAGATTTTCAAGGCGGCTTTAGAGCACGAAAAGAAGGTAACCGCCTGGATAAACGAGCTGGTTACATTGGCTGTAGCTGAACAAGACTATGCCGCCCAGAGCTTTCTACAGTGGTATGTTAAAGAGCAGGTTGAAGAAGAGGCAACTGCCAAACTGATAATTCAGGAGCTGAAAATGGCCGGTAACGATGGCTCGACCCTTTTCATGATCAACCGCGAGCTGGGTACGAGGGTGTTTACCGCACCGGTGGTGGGTCAGTAATTGGCATATTCTGCATTTGTTTTATAGCTTGTTATTGCTAAAACAGTTATAGCTGTTTTAGTTCATATATAAAAAAAGAAGAGTCACGATTTTTGTGCCTCTTCTTTTTTTTGCCACTTTTTTGTAACTAGACTTGCTGCGAATAGTGTATTTTTTGCCTTTCTCTGACTTTTTATTTATTTTTCTTAACCTGATACTATATAATGTAGCCTTGGTTTTCAATCTTAGTAATAATAACAAAGAACACTGGGAGTATTAAGATGTTAAATCCAGCTAAATTGAAATCTATTTTGTCAGTCGGCCTGTTTCTTATGTTGATAACCCCGATATTATCAGCCCAATACTCCGGCGGCACCGGCACAGCCCAAAGCCCCTACGAAATAGCCACCGCCCAGGACCTCATCGACCTGGGGGACAACACCGATGATTATGACAAACATTTCATCATGACGGCAGATATTGATCTGGCCGGGCGGGTGTTTGATAAGGCGGTAATAGCGGGGGATATAGATGCTGCCGCAGAATTTCAAGGTGTTAAATTTTGTGGTAGTTTTAATGGCAATTATTTTAATATAGTTAATTTGAACATATTATCTTCTGGTCATTATATTGGCCTGTTTGGTAGTGTAGGTCAAGTCGGTGAAATATTTAATCTAAGGCTAAGTTTATTCGACATTAGCGGTATGGCCAATGTTGGGGCGATTGCTGGCACTAATTCTGGTTTGATTAGTAGGTGTCAGACCCGTGGCATAGTAACAGCTACGGGTGAAAATGCAGGTGGCATGTGTGGCAATAATACCGGTGGTGTTATAAGCGAGAGCTGGGCAGATTGTACGGTATCGGGAATCATCAGAGTTGGCGGCATAAGTGGTGCCAGTTCAGGAACGGTTACAAAGAGTTATGCACTTGGTAATGTTAGTGGTGACAGTCGTGTAGGTGGATTATCAGGCTCTTGCTATTATGGTGTTATAGATAAGTGTTATGCTTCTGGTTCATTAGTAAATGGCCGAGCTGAAGTTGGTGGCTTATGTGGTTATAATAATGTTGGCCTGATAAAAGAATGTTATGCGGCGGTAGAAATAAATTCTACAGAGGTTTCTGTGGGCGGTTTGTGCGGGTATAGCTCCGGGAGTGTCTATAATAGCTACTGGGACATGGAAGTATCAGGTCAGTCTCAGACGATTGGTAATGGTATAGGTTTGACCACTGAGCAAATGTGTCAAAGTGAGTACTATATAGCAGGTGCCTGGTTTGATGATATATGGATAATAGCTCCTGGCGATTATCCGCATTTATACTGGGAACAGAATTATGGAGAATATATTGCAATAAAAACACTCTCTGGTGATGGGTCTGAAGAGTATCCCTGGCAGATCAATACTCTGGCAGACCTTATTTCAGCGGGAAGGAGTAGTGGAATAGCTGGTGACCATTTTATACTTAATTCTGATATTGATTGTACGGGATATTTGTTTGATACAGCTATTTTTTCAGCAGGGGGGGCTAGCTCTGGTTTTAATGGTGTAAAGTTTTCTGGTATATTTAATGGAAATGGACATGAAATTAGGAATCTGAATTTGAAAGGGGTTTATTATTGTGGTATCTTTGGTTATATTGCTGCTAAGGGTAAAGTTAGAGACTTGAGCCTTGAAAATATAACTGTGGTTAGTGCCGATGATTATACCGGCGGTTTGTGTGGTTATAACCTGGGTGGTATTTATCGGTGTTTTGTGTCTGGCGAGATATCCGGTGAAGATAGTGTCGGTATAGTCTGTGGTTATAATGAAGGAAAAATCAGCAATTGTTATGCAATGGGTGAAGCTGAAGGTTATAAAGATATTGGCGGTATTTGTGGTACTAATGTTATTTCTTCCGGTATCAGCAATTGTTATACGGTCGGGCAGGTTTCGGGCGATATTTATATAAATAATATTTGCGCAGGCGATGTTGGTGGTGTAAATTGTTATTATTATGAACAGGCTGGTTTAGACAGAGGCAGTGGAACAGGTTTAAGTGATGAAGAATTAATAGATAGTTCATCGTTTGAAGGTTTTGATTTTGTGGGCAGTGATATAGATGGTAATCAGGATATCTGGGCTATTGAAGAAGGTTATATGCCTCGTCTTTTCTGGCAGAGTGCCCCTGGCTTTTCAGCTCCCAGATTATTAGATAGCATTGTAACTACACTTGAAGGTACCGGATATCCAGATGATCCTTTTATTATTGCTGACCAGGAAGATATGGAAGAGTTTCGTTCAAACAGTTTATTAAGGATAGGTTGTTATAAACTTATATCAGATGTTGATGCTTCTGGAGTTACCTATGGTAAAGCTTTTATACCGGAAGCCTTTTATGGTACATTTGATGGTAATGATCATGTTATATCGGGTCTCAGGCTTAATGGAAATGCCAGTTTGGGTTTATTTTCAAGACTTATTGATGCCGATGTCTATGATCTGGGGCTGATCGATGTCGAAATAGCAAGCTCTGGCGGTTTGTTTGTTGGTGGTTTATGTGCTGTCTGTAATGGTTCTGAAATTAGTAATTGCTTTGTTTCAGGTGCTTTAACCGGTTACAGTTGTGTGGGAGGTCTTTGCGGTTATCTATTAGATGGTTATATTATAAACAGCTATACCGAAGGAACAGTTAATGGCATTCGGGATGTGGGAGGCTTGTTGGGATTTAGTGCTTCACGAGTTGTAAGTGGTTGTTATAGTTCTAGTAATGTAACTGGTGAAGATAATGTTGGTGGTTTATTTGGTCGCAGTGCCAGCCATATTGTTAATTGTTACTCTTACGGTTCTGTTAGTGGCACAATTGATGTTGGTGGCTTTGGAGGTTCCGATAGCGGCACTATAGCTAATTGCTATTCTGCTGGTTCAGTTTCAAATAATAATATTGGGGGTGGTTTTGTTGGTTATTCTTACAAGAGTTCTTTAAGTGCCTGTTTCTGGGATATCCAATCAAGTGGCAAGCTGATAGGAACTTCTTTTGGGACATTAACTGGACTAACCGGGTTATATACGGCGGAGATGTCAAATCAATCTGTTTACACTGCATCAGGCTGGAGTTTTTTAGGTAATACCAGTGGTGAGGTTGTCTGGCAGATAGGTGCTAATGATTACCCGACACTTGCATGGGAGGGTATGCCGGATATGGATAATAGTGGTTTGGTCGATATTGCAGATTTTGCGATAATGGCTGACAAATGGCTAAGGTCTGATTGTTATAAGGTCGCACCTGACTTCGACAAGTCCGGCATAGTTAATCAGAGAGACCTGGAATGGTTTGCAGAACATTGGTTAGAAGATCCGGCCAGGCCTGATGATCTTTTAGGCCACTGGACTCTGGATAGAGGTTCATCTCATTTGGTCATTGATTCTTCTGTTTATGGTAATCATGGCACTTCATTGGGTGGTCTTAGTTATGCCCCGGGAAAAGTATCAGTTTGTGGTGTATTTGATGGCTATGATGATTGTGTGTCAGTGCCTTATATATTGTCGCCAAGTGAAGGGCCATTTACTGCCTGCCTTTGGGTGCGTGGTGGTTCGTCTGGTCAGTGTATTGTATCTCAGACAAACGGTAATGGTATTGGTCGCATCTGGCTGGGGGTTAATTCTGAAAACAAGCTCTGGACTGCTCTTATGCCCTCTGGTGGAAGTACTTTGGCTTCACCGATAGAATGGGATGCAAACCAATGGCATCATTTAGCTGTCGTATGGGATGGCAAAAGACGGCATATTTACATTGATGGCACTATTGTGGTTGAAGATGTATCAGATATGGATTCATTAGAGTATTCTAATGGTAAAATGTATATTGGGGCACATAAAGACCTGTATCAGGCAAATTTTTGGAATGGTTCAATTGATGATGTAAGGATTTATGGCAACGCATTATCAAATAATGATATAGAAGCTCTGGTCAGTTATGAGTATGATAGTTTAATTGGTCATTGGGCTTTAGATGAGTCTAATAGTTTTTTTGCTATCGATTCTTCTGTTTATGAAAATGATGGTTTCATTTATGGCAGTCCAGTATTTGGTACAGGTATTGATGGTGGCTGTTATGTGTTTGATGGAAACGATGATTATGTTTCAATTCCATATATAACATCACCAAGTTATGGACCATTTACAGCTTGCTTATGGGCTTGGGGCGGTAAGCCGGGTCAGAATATGTTATGTCAGACCAATGGCATTGGTACTGGGCGTATTTGGCTGGGGCTGGACTATGATAATAAGCTGAGAACAGCTTTAATGGATGATGGTGGCAGTACCCTTGTTTCCCCTGAACTATGGGATGCGGGGAAATGGCATCATGTTGCTTTTGTCTGGGATGGTTCCAAACGGCATGTTTATGTCGATGGTGTTGTGGTGGTAGAAGATCTCTCAGATATAAATTCGCTGGAGTTTTCTAATGGTAAGCTGTTAATTAGTGCGCACAAGGATTTTCATACTGAGAATTTCTGGCAAGGTGCAATAGATGATGTAAGAGTCTATGCCAGGGCATTAACCGTCTCGGAGTTGCAGGGTTTGGCTGATCTGGAGTTTGACTATTTAATAGCTGATTGGGGATTAAATGAGATATCTGGTGTAATAGCGGCAGATGATTCTGCCTATGGCAATCCGGGTACAGTATATGGAACGCCCTTATATAGTGCTGGAGTTGAGGGCGGTTGTTATGTGTTTGATGGTGATGACTATATTGTCTCAGAAGGCTGCCCAGGTGTTGCTGGTGCTTTGCCGCGGTCTGTATCTGCCTGGATCAAGGCCGATGCAGATTTTAACAATACGGATAATGATTTGCATTGTATTGTTAGCTGGGGTAGAAGTATTTCTGGCAGTAATTACAAGTGGTTTGTTTCTCTTGATGATAATACTGGCCAGTTGGCTTTGGGCACTTATGGAGCTCGTCTTAAAGGTGGTCCTGATCTGGAAGATGGCCAATGGCATCATATAGCAGTGGTTTTGCCAGTTGGAGCTAATAATATTAACCAGGTTAAAATGTATGTTGATGGTATGGAGATAGCAACAAATGCCGAAAGCCTGGATGCAATAATAAATACAACTTTATCAGCAGTTAGTATTGGTGCCGTTAATGCAAGTATAGAACAAGGGATTTATACACCATCACAGCTCTTCAGGGGTTGTATAGATGGTGTAAAAGTGTACAGTAGAGGTTTGAGTATAGAGGAAATAGCCGGGTTGGCTGATGTTGATTATTATGAACAGGAGGAGATAATAGGTCACTGGCCTTTTGATGCCTTAGAGGGGGTATCTGTTAAAGATATATCTGTTTATAACAATTCTGGCCTTGCTATTGGAAAGGTGTTCATTAAAGAATTGAGTGGCGGAGGATGTTTATATTTAATCGACAATGGTTATGTTTCTTTGCCTGGTATTATATCTCCAACAGATGGGGCATTTACTGTTTGTGTTTGGGCTTTGGGTGGCCAGGCTGGCCAGAGCCTTATTTGTCAGGCTGATGGCAGTGGTTTTGGTCGTATCTGGCTGGGGCTGTCAACGGATAATAAGATGCGAACCGGCCTTTCAGGTACTTCGCTGGATACCAATACTATTTGGGATAGCACGAAATGGCAACATGTGGCATTTGTCTGGGATGGAGTGAGTCGTCATATATATGTAAATGGTGTATTGGCAGTGGTTGATAGCTCGCCAGTTGTCTCTATGGAATATGCTAATGGGCCGATTTATGTTGGAGCCCATAAATATCTTGATGATGCACATTTCTGGGATGGGTTTGTTGATGATGTATTGATTTACAAAAGAGCTCTCTCAGCTCAGGAAATAGCCCAGCTGGCTGGTGGTTGGTGATGTGATATAGTGGTTTGGCGGCTGTGTTAGTCTTTGGATATTATGCTTTACTTCTTTGAGACTGGCTGCAGGGCAATTGAATAATAAAAAAGCTCCCAGTGTTATATGGGAGCTTTTTTATTATTATCTGATAATTACAGGTCACGAGAGTGGAACTCTGTTTTATTTTCTATTGGGCAGATGTTTTTCGAAAAAGTCTTTGGTTCCTACTTTTTCAGCCCATTTGTTCCAATCTTGTGCCAGATCGGCAACTTTGTCCGGCATTTGGCCAGCCAGGTTATTGTTTTCGATTATATCGTTTTCCATGTTATACAGTTCCCACTGACGAGGTCTGCCACTATGTGCCACCAGTTTCCAGCCATCTTTATAAACCGCCCGGCCCATTTCATGCTCAAAGAAATATTCTGGTATCTCGGTACGGTTCTCGCCGTTGATTATCGGCATCAGGCTCTTGCCACCCAGGGCGGCGAGCTTATGGCCGTTAAACTGATCCGGATAATTAACCCCGGCCAGTTCCAGACAGGTGGGCATAACATCCATAACATGGGCGAAATTGGTAGTAATTGAACCAGCCTTGGCCTTCAGGCCCTTGGGCCAGTGAATGATACAAGGGGTATTGGAGCCACCTTCATATGATTCCTTCTTCCAGAAGCGGAAGGGGGTATTGGCGGCATTGGCCCACGGTGCCCCGATACCAACATAAGCGGTTTCGCTGCCGATCGTATCGAGCGGTGGGTTGTCGTGGCCGTAGATCTGCTTGCGGCCATCCCGAGTCTGGCTGGAGCGGTCATAGCCCGGTCCCCATTCGATATTCTCCGGCGAGGCGCCATTATCGCTCATGAACATAATAATCGTATTGTCATATTCGCCGGTCTCTTCCAGCGTCTTGAGCAATCTGCCGAGATTCTGGTCTATTCTGTCAACCATGGCGGCGTGGACGGCCATCTTGCGGGCCTCATATTCCTTTTCCTGCTCAGTGAGCGAATCCCACTTGCGGCCCTGATCCATAACCGGCAGATTCTCTACTTTCTTGTCGCCGAACAGGCCCATCTGCTGCTGGCGGGCGTAGCGGTCGTTGCGCAGCTTCTCCCAGCCTTCTTTATATGTGTCTTTATATTTGGCGATATCTTCGGGCTTTGCCATTATCGGCCAGTGCGGGGCGCAATGGGCATAATACAGGAAGAAGGGCTTGTCTTGCTGATGGCTTTCCTGAATGTAGCTTATGGCCTTATCGGTAATGGCATCGGCGAAATAATAGTCATCGGGCACCTCCTTTACCGGCTCAAAGCCCTCGACCAGTGAGTATGGATCAAAATGATCGATCACGCCCCAGATCACGCCATAATGCTTATCGAAGCCGCGGGCCGCCGGGTAGCTGTCCAGCGGGGCAAAGGGGCGGCTGCCTTCGAGCTGATGATCCAGCCATTTCTGATGATCGGCCCGATCGGGCAGTTCTTTTGACTCGGACAAATGCCATTTACCGGCCATAGCAGTATAATAACCCTGCTCCCGCAGCAGTTCAGCGATAGTTGCCCCAGCATGGGTCAGGTTATTGCCATTGCGGGTCAGACCGACCTGATGCGGATACAGGCCAGTTAGAAGACTGGCACGGGTCGGGCAGCAGCGGGCACAATTGTGAAACTGGGTAAACCGAACACCACGCTGGGCCAGCCGGTCGATATTGGGGGTCTTAACCTCGCCGCCATAACAGCCGGGATCGGAAAAGCCCATATCATCGACCATCATGAGGATAATATTGGGCTTGCCGCTATTGCTGACAGTAGTATCGGTAGATTTTGCTTCCTGAGCAAAGCCGTTACAGCCCACCAGAGCCGCGGCCGAAACAAACCCGGCCGAAGCGATTATACCTGTGTGTTTCTTGTGCAACTTAAACTCCTTAAAGTAGTTAGTTAAATATCAGTCATGGCGCTGTATTAAGTGAAAACGCACCTGCTATAAGGATAATCCATTTTCCCCGATTTCTTAACCGGAAAAACAGATTTTTCCCGATTTTTCCCCGCAAGTAATGCAAAGGGTTTTATCCACGAACCACACTTAAAACACGAAAAAAAGAAAAAAGAGTTCTTTGGCCGGGATATTCAGGGTAGGTAGCTCAAGCATCCTTGCTTGAGATTATATTCCTTCCGCCTGCGGCGGACTTTGGTTATTAACCACAGAGTCACAGAGGACACAGAGGACACAGAGGAAATGAAAGAGTTTATTGAACCGCAGATGCCCTTACGCTCTTCGACAGGCTCAGAACAGGCCGGGCGGGCGGATCAGATTAACGCCGATGCACGCAGAGAGAAGATTTTTAACTGTGAAGTTATTGAAGGTCGTGAAGGGGTTAATATTTTCTTCTTCATGAACTTCATGCCCTTCATGGTAAACTCTTCTTCTATTATATTCAAACATCTGTTTTAAGGCATTATTTATTTAACTGGTGGCTGTTACTAGTTTCCCTCTTCGCCGCGTCCATCTCGTCCATCGCTCTTAATCTTTGTCTATAATATCTATATGTCCATAGCGTCCATAAAGCGGCATTTTCTTTTATTCAACGCAATGATGCAGAGAGAAGATTTTTAACCATGAAGTTCATGAAGGTCGTGAAGGTTTTAATCTTCTCTTCTTCATGAACTTCATGCCCTTCATGGTTAACTCTTCTTCTATTATATTCAGGCAAAACACCTGTTTTAAGGCATTATTCATTTAACTGGTGGCTGTTACTGCTTCGCCAAGAGTTCGGGATAAACACCAGCGTCTCTGCTTCTTTGCGTCTTTGCGTTTAAAAAATATAAAATTCATTTAACGCAAAGGCGCCAGGGCGCGGGGACGCGAAGATATGGTTTGCGTGGTCGGTTTTGGTCCAATAAGTTTATTTTGAGGTAAGATATATTTAAAATATTTTATTGGGAATTTGTTTTATTGTTCCAGCCTCTGTACCAGAGCCAAACCTATTAATATTATCACAGTTGAAACCTTATTTACAATTCCAGCCTCTGTACCATCGCCAACCAGTGCTTACGCCGCACGGGCGAGTCTTGCCGTGGCGACTGGATAAATGGTCTGATAAATTATTTGTTTACCTCGCCAACCATATTTATTTTACCACAGTTGAAACCTTATTAATGATCCCAGCTAATGTCCCATCGCCAACCAAGTTTCATTAGTCTCGCCCGTCCGGTCCCGAAGCGAGTTCGGGATAAACTCCAGGACCAACCAATTAATTTTACCACAGTTGAAACCTTATTAATGATCCCAGCTAATGTCCCATCGCCAACCAAGTTTCATTAGTCTCGCCCGTCCGGCGTAAGGACCAAAATGAATTCACTTTGTCACGGCTGGCTCACAGGAACGACAAAATGAATTCACTTTGCGACGGCTGGCTCACAGGAACGACAAAATGAATTCACTTTGCGACGGCTGGCTCACAGGAACGACAAAATGAATTCACTTTGCGACGGCTGGCTCACAGGAACGACAAAATGAATTCACTTTGCGACGGCTGGCTCACAGGAATGGCAAAGTGAATTCACTTTGCGACGGCTGGTTAGCAGGAATGGCAAACCATTTTGCAGTTATCGGAATTTGAATTTATTTTGCGGCTTTATCAGTACTGATAATCGCTGGTAGTGCCAAAAACAGGCCGTCCAGCCGGTTTTAGAGCAAGAGAAACGAGAAAAGAAGATTTTTGAACCACGAACCACACGAACCACGCCAATAGAAGAAAAAAAAGTTTGAACCGCAGATGCACGCAGATGCACGCAGATGCACGCAGATAAATTTATTTCTTTTCTGAACAATCCCCCCTGGAGTTTATCCCGAACTAGCTTCGGGACCGCACGGGCGAAACTTGCGTAGCTTCTGATTATATTTCTTTTAATTTTCGCGTGGTTCGTGTGTTTCGTGGTTAAAAAAAAATAAAATTCTTTTCAAGTGCCGCTCCTCTGTGGTCGAAGGCAAAAAAGCAAAGGGTGCTTACGCCGCACGGGCGGGACTTGCCGTGGCGACTGTTGAGATTGGGCTGGTTGTGTGAGACTGAAATAACAATAGCACTTAATGCCTCAGCAGAAGGCAGGAGTGATAAAGTTTCGCCTGCCCGGCGTAAGGGAATTTAAGAGAGTATTTGGCTGAGAGACATGGCATTGGGCTGTGTATGAATATTTTCTTTTACAAGGAGTTTCTATTATGGCTGTTTATCCAGTCACAGAAGATGGGGTTATTGATCTGGCCCAGAAGGTTATCGATGGCGTTACCGCTTATCCGGCGGTGTTTCCCAGTGTGAGTGTTGCGGAATTGACTGCGGCTCTGACTGCGTATAAGGGAGCGATCCAGGAGCAGCAGGCCGCGCGGGCTGCGGCTCAGCGGGCAACTGAAACGAAAAATATCGAGGGCGGTATGCTCAACACTAAGCTCAAGCAGGCGATCAAGCAGGCTGAGGCGGATAATATCGATGACCCGGGGAATATGGTGCTCATCGGCTGGGGGCCCAAAGCGACGCCGACTCCGATTATCGCGCCCGGGGCAACAACTAATCTGCGCAGTACGGATGAGGGCTTTGGCACGATCTGCTTTAACTGGGATAAACCGCGAACTGGCGGCGTGGTGCGCAATTACTCGCTCTATCGCACTACTGTTGACCCCGAAAGCGGGCTGGCCCAGTGGTCGCTGGTTGGCTTCTATTATACTAACGAGATAACCGTGGAGAATCAGCCGCGGGGCACGCAGCTGTATTATATGGTAAACGCTGTTAACGCCGGCGGAACCGGACCTAATAGTAATACGCTCGCCGTGGTGTTGTGAGGGAGAGTAACAAGTAACAGGTAACAAGTAACAAGTTGCGGTGTTGCTGCGCAACCTTGTTTTAAAGCTTCGCGATGAAAAAGATAAGGGCGGCATTGAGAGTTATATCTCATTGCCGCCCTTTTGGTTTATAAGTTGTCAGGTCAGGTCTGTAAGCTGCCGGGGTAAAGTCTGTAAATTACAGAGTTAAGCTAATAAGTAGCGAAGCAAAGTTTAAAAGGCCTCGCCCGCAGGGCGAATCCACAGCTTGTTACTTGTTACTTGTTACTTGTTACTTGTTACTTGTTACTTGCTTGTTACTTGTTACTTGTTACTTGTTACTTGTTACTTGTTACTTGTTACTTGTTACTTGTTACTTGTTACTTGTTACTTGTTACTTGTTACTTGTTACTTGTTACTTGTTACTTGTTACTTGTTACTTGTTACTTGTTACTTGTTACTTGTTACTTGTTACTTGTTACTTGTTACTTCTTCCCCCATTCTTACAGCTTGATCTGCTTATACTTATTCCTGCGATGTGCTACGCGCTCCGGGTTCTCTTTGATTACGGTTTCCTCGTAGGCAGCGAAGTTACCCTGATAGAGTCTGGTCTTGCCTTCGCCCTCGAATACCAGAATGTGAGTACATATCCGGTCGAGGAAGAAGCGGTCGTGGCTTATCACCATCGCACAGCCGGTAAAGTCGATAATAGCCTGCTCCAGTACCCGCATGGTGTCAACATCAAGGTCATTGGTCGGCTCATCGAGCAGAATAAGGTTGCCGCCTTTTTTGAGCATCTTGGCCAGATGTACGCGGTTTCGTTCACCGCCGGAACATTCGCCGATCTTCTTCTGCTGCTGCGGGCCGCGGAAGTTAAAGCGGGCGACATAAGAGCGGGAGGCCATTTCCTTGCCACCGACCAGCATAGTATCAAGACCATCGGCGATCTCCTGGAAAATAGTCTTTTTATCGTCCAGCTCATCGCGGTTCTGGTCAACATAGCCGATAGCGACCGTTGGGCCCAGTTCCAGCGTGCCGGTATCAGGTTTATCCTGATTGGTTATCAGGCGAAATAGTGTGGTCTTACCGATACCGTTAGGGCCGATGATACCGACAACGGCACTGGCGGGCAGTTCAAACGAGCAATCCTTGAGCAGAGCCCGGCCATCATAGCTCTTGGAAACGCCCTTGACAGACAGTACCTTTTCGCCGAGCTTCTGGCCGGTGGGTATCTGGATTATGCAATCGCTCTTGGTATCAAGCTCCGGCTGGCTGGCCAGGTTCTGATAGGCATTGATACGGGCCTGATTCTTCTGGTTCCGGGCCTTGGCCGAGGTATTGATCCAGTCAAGCTCGCGGGCCAGAGTCTTCTGCCGCTGCGATTCCTGCTTTTCCTTAACCCGCAGCAGTTCAGCCTTCTGCTTGAGCCAGCTGCTGTAGTTGCCTTCAAAGGGCAGTCCCCGCGTGTTTTCTATTTCAAGTATCCACTTGGTGATGTTATCGAGGAAGTAACGGTCGTGAGTAACGATGATTACCGTGCCGGGATAGTCACGCAGGGCGGTTTCCAGCCATTGCACGGTTTCGGCATCCAGATGGTTGGTTGGCTCATCGAGCAGCAGCAGGTCAGGCTTTTCCAGCAGGGCCATACACAAAGCCACCCGGCGGCGTTCACCACCAGAGAGCACCTTGACCGGCATATCATCGGCAGGCAGAACCAGAGCATCAGCTACAATATCGATCATGCGGTCGGTTTCCCAGCCATCACAGGCATCGATCTTCTCCTGCAGAACGCCCATTTCTTCCAGCAGCTTATCCATGTCATCATCTGGTCCCAGGTCGCCCATTTTCTCGGAAATGGCGTTGAACCGGTCGATCATGTCCAGAGTGGGGCGGATAGCTTCCTGCAGGTTTTCGCGGACGGTCTTATCCATGAGCAGCTGAGGTTCCTGGGCGACATATCGCAGTTTCATTTTATTGGCCAGACGAGCCTCGCCATCGAAGTCCTTATCGATGCCGGCCATGATTTTGAGCAGTGTGCTTTTACCGGCGCCGTTTTCGCCGATAACGCCGATCTTTGCTCCATAAAAGAAAGAAAGAGTTATGTCGTTGAGCACTTCTTTATCGCCGTAGCGTTTGCAGACATTGCTCATTTCAAATACAAATTGTGGGGCCATATTGGTGGTAATTCTCCGTTAGAAAAAATTAAGCTAACCTGGGGAATATATGTGTTCCGCAGGTCTAACAGGTTCTGTTTTTGTATCCGTTCAAATTGTTTAGTAATAAGATATAAGATATAAGTTGATAAGTTCCGGTGTCGCTTTGCGACGAGTTTAAAGGCTGCGCGACATTATAGTCTGCTCAAATTATCTGGTCTATACTGATGCGAAGCCTTTAAACCAGCCATCGGCCCCAAGGCCGACTCCTGAGCTTATCAACTTATATCTTATATCTTATTACTATTCTTCATGAACGATTACCTATTCTTTACTCAGTACAAAAACCGCTTCTTCGGCCAGCAGGTTTCTGAAGGTCGCGGGTATTTTGCCAAAGCGACTGGAAATTGGCAGTATTTTTACTATTCTGGCCTGAAGTACATCGCGGGCGAATAGTTCAAAATCTTTTATAGAAAGATATGTTATGCTGTCAGTGGGGTTTTCATACCATTGACGCGGCAGAGAAGGAGTAACCGGTGCGCGACCGGTGAGTGTCATTTGCAGGCGGCAGGGCCAGTAAGCGAAATTGGGGAAGCTCACTATTATCTCACGGCCAATGCGGAGCATTTCCTGTAAGACAAATGCCGGGTCAGAGATAACCTGCAGGGCCTGGCTTAAAACTATATAGTCAAAGCTCTGGTCCGCGAACAAGCCCAGCTTTTCTCTTATTTCGTATTGGACGACATCAATGCCTTTAATCGTACACTCACGCAGGTCGTTTATATTGAGCGTCAGGCCAAATCCGGTTACATTTTTATCGTGTCTGAGTAAGTCAAGCAGTTGGCCATTACCACAGCCCAGGTCAAGTACCCGGCTGTCAGGTTTGATCAGGTCGGCGATCCTGCTGTGGTCAGCTCTTTGTTTGAGTATTGATTTATGACTTAACCGCGGATTGGAACAGATGGGGTTACTGATCGAAGCTGGTTTGCTGCAATCGCAATGAGCATTTCTACAGTAAGTTTCTTGCAGAAAGCCGCTGATCAGGTCGGTTTGTATCTCAGTTTCGAGCAGGAATGAGTCATGGCCATAGGGACAGTCGATATTGATATAGCTGACTTCTTTGCCTTTGCTGATAAGGCCATCAGATATCTGCCGGCCATGCGCGGGAGGGAAAAGCCAGTCTGAGGTAAAGCTGACCACTAATGAGCGGCATTTAACCTGAGCCAGAGCATCTTCCAGAGAGCCAAACCGCCGGGCCAGATCATAATAGTCCAGGGCTTTGGTAATATAGAGATAGCTATTTGCATCAAATCTCTCAACAAAGGCATTTCCCTGATAGTCCAGATAGCTTTCGACCTGGAATTCCTTATCAAAGACATACTGATAATCTTCGGCATCCTGCAGTTTGCGTCCGAATTTCAGGTGCATGGCCTCTTCTGACAGATAGGTTATATGAGCGATCATACGGGCGATAGCCAGGCCGTTAGCCGGTACTGCCAAATCGTAATAATTGCCATTATTGAAGTCTTTATCATGTAACACAGCATTTCTGGCCACAGCATTAAAGGCAATGCCCTGAGCTGTTAGTTTGGGAGCGGAGGCAATGAATATCATACCGGCAATTTTGTCAGGGTAGCGAACGGCCCAGTCCAGGCATTGCATTCCACCCATACTGCCGCCTGCGACAGCGAGTAACTTGTCAATACCCAGATATTGCACCAATCTCAGTTGCACATCGACCATGTCGCTGATAGTTATAACCGGGAAGTCCAGGCCGTATGGTTTGCCGGTTTCCGGATCGGTCGAGCCTGGCCCCGTAGTGCCGCTGCAACCGCCCAGACAGTTAGAGCAAATGATATAATATTTGTTAGTATCAAAAGCCTTGCCCGGTCCGACCATAGATTCCCACCAGCCGGTCTTGCGGTCTGACACGACATGCTTACCGGCGACATGAGCATCGCCGGTGAGGGCGTGTATTATCAGTATGGCATTATTTTTCTGGTCATTGAGCTTGCCATAGGTTTCATACCTGACATCAACAGGGCTGAGTTCTCTGCCGCATTCCAGCTTCAGGGGATTCTCGCTGTCAGCGACTCTCACTGAATGGAACGAGACAATGCCAACTGAACGAGAAATATCCCAGCTGGCCGAGGTTGACTCACCCGGCTGGGCATTAATATTTGAGTTGTTGCTTGTTTCTGTCATGAATCTTTATTGGGGTTCGCCAGGTTGAATTTATCAGCCAGAGACTAAGCTGAGCAATATTTGTCTGGCTTAGTCTCTGGTGTGTATCATCAAAAGGAATTAATGGTAAGATGTACCAGACTGGTGCTGGTGTTTCTATGTTATTCCCATTCGATAGTGGCTGGCGGTTTACTTGAAATGTCGTAAACCACGCGGTTAATGCCTCTGACTTCGTTTATAATACGGCTGGAAATACGAGCGAGCACATCGTAAGGAATGTGCGACCAGGTGGCGGTCATGAAATCGCTGGTTTCAACCGCACGAATAGCACATACATGTTCGTAGCTGCGGCCATCACCCATAACGCCTACCGACTTGATGGGCAGCAGAACAGCCAAAGCCTGACTGATCTGGCGGTAAAGACCGGCAGCAGTAATTTCTTCTATGAGTATCTCATCGGCATTACGCAGAATTTCAAGCCTTTCTTTGGTAATGTCACCGACGATACGGACTGCCAGGCCAGGGCCGGGGAATGGATGACGCCATACGATCTTTTCAGGCAGGCCAAGCATTTCACCCATCAGTCGTACTTCATCTTTGAACAGATCACGCAGCGGCTCTATCAGTTTAAAGCCAAGTTTTTCAGGGAGTCCGCCAACATTGTGGTGTAATTTGATATTGGCCGCGGGATTGCCGTCTTTACTGCCAGACTCGATAACATCGGGGTAGAGCGTTCCCTGGGCCAGGAATTTGGCATCGGTGATACTACGAGACTCGTGGGTAAAAGCCTCGATAAACTCGTGGCCGATAATGATTCTTTTCTGTTGTGGATCTGTAACCCCGGCCAGCCTAGAGAGGAACTGTTCGGACCAATCCACCACCCGCAGGTTAAGCTGAAAGTGATCGTTAAAAGTTGACTTGACATATTCTCGTTCTCCCTTTCGCAGAAGTCCATTATCTACAAATATACATTCAAGCTGGTTGCCGATAGCCTTATGCAGCAGGGCGGCAACAACAGAACTGTCAACACCGCCGCTAAGCCCGCAGATAACTTTATCGTTACCTACTTGCCGGCGAATAGCTTCGCAGCTCTGTTCTATTATATCGTCCATTTTCCAGTTACCGGCACATTGGCAAACTTCATAGAGAAAATTGTCAAAGATCTGTTCGCCGCAAGGAGTGTGCGTGACTTCCGGGTGGAATTGCACGCCAAAGAATGGAACTGTTTTATGGCGAACGGCGGCATAAGGGCAGGTGCCGGTTGATGCCAGAGGAATGAAATCATCGGGCAGAGTATTGACCTGATCGCCATGACTCATCCATACGATCTTTTCGCCAGTTATATTTTTGAGAAGGAGACTGTTATTATCACTGCTTACGGTTAATTTGGTTGAACCGTATTCCCGGCTATGGGCAGTGGAAACATTTGCGCCCAGCAGGTTGGAGCCGATCTGCATACCATAGCAAATGCCCAATACCGGCACACCCAGCTCAAATATACGAGGATCGCACTTGGGTGCGTTTTCTTCGTAAACACTGGCTGGTCCACCGCTTAGTATTATGCCTTTGATATTGAGCTCTTTGAGTCTTTCAATACTGATGTCATGACGAAATATCATACTGAAAACATGATGTTCACGCACTCTTCTGGCGATCAGCTGGCCGTACTGGCTGCCAAAATCTAATATGGCTATTGTTTCCTGCAAGTTGGTAGCTCTCCTGTTATTTTTATGTATGAATTTTTAAACTTGCCTGTATAATTACAAACCGACATTATATTGTAGCAGGGCAATAGTTGTCTATTTAATTTTTATAATGATAAATTTAAAATGATAAAACTCTTGACAATAAACCAGCCAGAACTATAATGTATCATTCTCTGCTGGGTCCGTGAGGGCAGGCAGGCTATTGTGATATATTGTAATTGTATATATGCCATAAACTTATGGCACAGGGAAAGTTGAAAAATGCAGGCACAAATACAGAAAACAACACTTGCAAATAAAGAAACAGTATCTCGCGACTGGTTTATAGTTGATGCCAGTGATAAGGTATTGGGTCGTTTAGCTGCTAAGATAGCTATGACACTTATGGGTAAGGATAAGGCAATATATACACCGTTTGTCGATACCGGCGACTTTGTAATTGTCACAAATGCTGAAAAGATAGCAACTTCTGGTCGCAAGGCCGAGTACAAGATGTATGACTACTACACTAATCATGCTGGTGGTCATAAGTATGTAACTTTTGAAGATGCCATGGCCAAGAAGCCTGAATGGGTAATCGAAGAGGCTGTTCGTCGCATGTTGCCGAAGAATAAGATCGGCAGACACATGCTGGCCAAGCTCAAGGTATATCGCGGTTCTGAGCATCCACATGCAGCTCAGACACCGAGAGTTATGGAACTTTAATTTTATAAATTATATAGAATAGATTAAATAAACGAGGTAATAAAGTGGCGGACAATACCCCAATGATCGATCCTGCTAAAGTTAACAGTGTACCTGCCGGTGCAGTTGCACCAGCAAGACGCGTTACTGACACAACCATACAGAGAAGACACCGTCAGGTGACTGCTGAGAAACTGGCCCCGAACAAGTACAACTGGGGTACTGGTCGTCGCAAGACTTCTATCGCCCGTGTTCGTATCCGTCTGGGTGAAGGCAAGGTTGTTATAAATGAAAAGGGTCTCAAGGAATACTTTACTAATGTTCGCGATCAGGGCGATGTAATGGCTCCGCTGAATGTTACCAATAAGGCCGGCAGATTCGATGTTTTTGTTAATGTTCAGGGTGGCGGAACAACAGGTCAGGCTGGAGCCTGTCTGTTAGGTCTGGCTCGTGCCCTGGTTGCTGCTGACCCGTCAACATTTGAGACATTGAGAGATCGTGGGTTCCTTACTCGTGACAGCCGTGAGGTTGAACGCAAGAAGTATGGTTTCCGCAAGGCAAGAAGAAGCTTCCAGTTCTCAAAACGCTAATTCTCGTTTTTATATTCCGCTCACAAAGCTCTGTCATCTGGCAGGGCTTTTTTTTTGCGGTAATTTCCATGGTTTTCTGGAGACAGCTCTATATTGTCCTTTTCGGATTTGTATGTTGTTTTATTTCCGGCCAGAACAATCTGTTGATAAATAATGGGAAATAGTACTCGAAAGTGAACCAAAAAGATAAAATGTTAAAAAAAAGACAAGATTTATTGATATTTAATTAAAATTTGACTAATATAGTGGCATAAATTAAGGCAAAGGTATCGTGGAGAATAGGCATGGTATCTTTTGTTAACGCTTTTTAGTGTTAAAGTTTATAAAACTATGTGTCTTCTGTCTCAAACTGTGCAATTCATGCTGGTTTGGGAAGGACAATAGCTTGGAACGAAAAAACTGCTGAAGATATGATATTTTCGGTTAATAATTTGCCTGTGTTTTGCATTATTTAACAGAGTACTATCGGCAGCGGTATATAAGAATTGTGTTTATATTTTGTAATGTCTTTATTCTTCTGATGTTATAAACCAATTCTATACCTATTCATTGTGTTTGGCTGTAATTATATCAGCGAATTTAGTTAAGTCCCTTGTGCGCAAGATGGTGATATATTTATCATTAATGGCATGGACTCATTCGCTTTATGATGATAAAATTCAATACAGATAAGAATATAGTATATCTGGTTTTGTTGTCAGAGGCGTGTTGCCACGGTATAATTAATTAGAGTTGAAGTGTATAAACTTCGATAATTGACCTGAGAATTGTATATTGATCGTCTGCTGACGGCAGAATAGGATGTTTTAGGAACTTATATCAAGTTCGTTTATAGTATTTTTAGCTAAAGGGAAATGAAAATGAAAAAGAAGGCGTTTACACTAATCGAGTTGCTGGTGGTAATAACCATTATAGCATTATTGGTATCAATCCTGATGCCGGCGTTATCAAAAGCCAAAGAGCAGGCCAAAATAACTCTCTGCTCCAATAACCTCAAACAGCAGTCTCTGGCAGTGAATATGTATGCCAATGCCAACCGCGGGTCAGTGCCAATATACCAGGGTACAGGTGTTGCTGGCCAGGAAACAGCAGAGTCGTGGATGTGGGATATGCCCTATGAAGTTACTCGTGCTCTAAATAAATACGCTGGTATTAAGACTAATGAGATCTACTGTTGTTCATCTAATAATGAACGAGTTTATCAAGATCGGAGGTGGTGGCAGTTTTCTGATTTCGGTGGATCGCCAGACGCATCGCCATTGTTGGATGAAGATAAGGATATAACTCAGTTGTCTGAGCGAAAAAGACGCATTCGCGTTATGCCCTACATTTACATGTTTGATAAATTAAGAGCAAATGGAACATCTAAATATGATGTTATTGGTCCCCGTCTGCGTGGGGGACGAGATGCATATTGGGTGAAAAACCTTGATAGAGTTAAAATGGCAGGTGAAAAACCAATGATAGTTGACGCAACTATAGAACACCAGAATATTAGAGGTCAGTATTTTGGCCTTACAGGTGGAGGTATGGTTCATCTGAAGGATGACAGTAATCATAAGTCCCGTAAAAGAGGTGCTCAGGGTATAATACCATCAGGTGCAAATCATTGTTATGTTGATGGGCATGTTAACTGGATACAGTTTAATGAAATGGTGGAGCAGGCACAGTTGGGTACAAATACACCAAGGTTCTATTGGAAGTATTGATATAAATTCTTATTGAGATTATAAAGCGGGGGGCTGGGTTTGATACCTGGCCCCTTTTTTGTTTTAAATGGGTGTGGTCTGGTTGTTTGTGGAAAGTGGTTTGGTTGGGATGATTTTTGTTATGTTGGTTATTGTTTCGTGTTCAGGTGGTTAAATTCTGGGTTTAATCGATAAAAATTTATTGAAATAAGGCGGAATAATCGTTGCTTTTTATCTAAGTTACCGGTAAAGTTAAGACCAATAACAAATGAATAAGATAGGTAAAGTGAGGTAATATTGTGGTAAGGCTACAATATTAAGTTGGGGGAGAATCAGCGATAAGTGTAAGCATAGCTGATGGTTACAGATAAAATCAGCATAAATGCCCCAGAAGTAGTGTAATTTTTTTTCATTAAATATCAAGGTTGAGCCAGATAGTGACGACAACCAGAGCGGGGTAGAGGTTAAATGTGTAAAAGCAGTTGACTTCCGATAACTGTAGAATAAGTGTACCGAGCGATAAAGCCGGTAGAATTTAAAATAAAAACTGTTTGCATTCGGAGCTTAAAAATGGCCGAAACGATCGAATCTTTTGTAGCAAAGTTGAAAACCCAGGGTGTAGAACAGGGTCGCCAGCAGGCGGACCAGGTCCTGGCCGAGGCTCAAGCTCAGGCTGAGAAAATCATATCAGCTGCCAGAGCGGAGGCAGAGCAGGTAGTAGCCGGAGCGAAGAAGCAGGGCGAGGAATTGCTCAGTCGCAGTAAGACAGAGCTGGAGCTTGCCGCTCGTGACGCTGCGATCAAGCTGCGTGAGACCCTGGTCAAGTCGCTGCAGGCGGTTATCGCCGGGCCGGTAAATGATACTTTGAATGATACTGAGTTCTTACGCGGGGTATTAACCGATGTTATGAGCAGTTATGTAGCTGCTGACATCGAAGGAACTGGCGTGATCAAGCTCAATCTGAACGATAAAAAGTATCATGAATTGGCTGAATGGGCCATTAAGCAGATCCGTAAGGCATCTAAGCATGATGGAGTCAGTATCGACCTTAAAGGTACGCTCAAGCAGGCTGGTTTTGAATACAATATCAGCGGCGCTACAGTTGAAATGACTCAGGAAGCAATAGTCGAGATATTGATGGGCCTGGTAGGCCCAGGTCTTCGTGAAGTATTTAGTGCATCAGGTAACTGATCATTATAACCAATTCCGGACAATTAACTCGCATTGTGAGTTAAGGGTTCCAGATCAAAGGAGTATAACAGTCAAATGGCTGGCCAGTTTTACTATTTGATAACATCATTGCCGGCTCTTAATGAGTTAGGCTCACCACCGCCTCTGAGCGGCGCTGATTATGTCGAAATGATAGATGAAAGCGCGGTGGCTCAGGATCTTGTGCAGGTGGTATTATTGTCGGATGACCTGTTACAGATGCAGTCGTATCAGTCAGGCGAGATAGAGTCAGTATCTCCTGCGGTGTTGACCGTAGCCCAGGTGTCAGGCGATGAGCCGTTGCCAGACTATCTAGTAGCGGAGAGTACATCGTCAGAGACAAATAGTCTGTGGAAGGCGTACTTTGCCTATGCTCAGGGTGTAGCTGATCGTTATGGTTGTGAATTTCTGGACTTATGGTTGAAGTATGAGATCGGAATGAGGAATGCTTTAACCGCGGCTCGAGCCCGCAAGTTGGGTGTTGAGGCAGAGGATCATTATATCGGACGGGATTATGCATCAGGAGAGGACTTTACTGCTCTGGTGAATGAATGGTCAAATGCCGAGAATCCAATGTCCGGCATGATGATCCTGGATAAAGCAAGATGGAACTGGCTATCAGAAAATGACAGTTGGTTTAAGTTTACTTATGATGAGTTGGTAGTTTATGCTGCCAGACTTTTATTGTTAAAAAGATGGGACCTGCTCAGTAGTAAAGCTGCTGTCTAGTAGTGTTCTGTACTTGAATATGAAATAATAACTGTTTAGTGTGAGGTAATGACCAGTGGATGGCAAAATAGTAGCTGTTTACGGTAACCTGGTAGTCGCAGAGACAACTGGGGCGGTAGTGCAAAACTCAACTGCATATTGTGTTCGCGAAGATGGTACAAAACTATTGAGCGAGACAATTCGAGTGCGAGGCAATCAGTGCGATTTGCAGGTATTTGAAGAGACCCGCGGGCTGAAGGTTGGTAATCGGGTTGAGTTTAGCGAGGAAATGCTGTCAGTAACACTCGGGCCTGGCCTTTTAGGTCAGATCTATGATGGATTACAGAATCCGCTGGTGGCATTGTCTAAACAGAACGGCTTTTTCCTGAAGCCTGGAACTTATCTTCCGGGTTTAGCTACGGACAAGAGCTGGGAATTTACCCCGGTGGTAAAGCCAGGCGACAAAGTGTTTGCCGGTGATACACTTGGAACTGTGCCTGAAGGTATGTTTACACATAAGGTTATGGTGCCGTTCAACTTGCAGGTTAAGGGCGAGCTGACAGTAGAAGAGATTATTTCTTCTGGTCAGTATTGTGTGACACAGCAGATAGCGAAGGTGAAGGACTCAACAGGTGAAAGCTATGCTGTGCAAATGCAGCAGAGATGGCCGGTAAAACGAGCCCTGAACCTGAGTGAAGAGCGTCTAATGCCTGATATTCCGATGGTAACACAGTGTCGTATTATTGATACTACCTTCCCGGTAGTATTAGGTGGTACATTCTGTGTTCCCGGTCCATTTGGAGCAGGAAAGACGGTATTGCAGCAGGTTATATCTCGCTACGCTGATGTAGATGTGGTTATTGTTGCCGCCTGCGGTGAGCGAGCTGGTGAGGTAGTAGAGACCCTGAGAGAGTTCCCAGAACTGGAAGATCCCAGAACGGGCAAGACTCTGATGGAAAGAACTATTATTATTTGTAATACCTCGGCTATGCCGGTTGCTGCTCGTGAAGCATCGGTATATACAGCTGCGACGCTGGGTGAATATTATCGGCAGATGGGCCTGAATGTGCTTATTCTGGCGGATTCAACCTCTCGCTGGGCTCAGGCGATGCGTGAAGTATCAGGTCGTCTGGAAGAAATACCTGGTGAAGAAGCGTTCCCTGCATATCTGGAAAGTAAGATCGCCAGTTTCTATGAAAGAGCTGGTATTGTTCGATTCAAGGACGGCAGTAAAGGTTCATTGACTATTGGTGGAACAGTATCGCCGGCAGGTGGTAACTTTGAGGAACCCGTAACACAGGGAACTCTTAAGGTAGTTGGTGCTTTTCTTGGTCTTAGTCGTGTCCGGTCAGATGCTCGTCGTTTCCCGGCGATCGATCCGCTGGATTCCTGGACCAAGTACGCTGGTATTATTGCTCCGGAAAAGATCAATAAGTCATTGAGTATATTGAGACGCGGTAATGAGATCAAGCAGATGATGACGGTAGTAGGTGAAGAAGGTACCAGTACCGAAGACTTTACTACTATGCACAAGGCAGAATTTTTTGACGCGGTTTATTTACAGCAGAATGCTTTTGATAAGGTTGATGCTGCTTGTCCGGGTGACAGACAGAAATTTGTTTTTGATAAGGTTCTGGCGGTAATGACAACTGATTTTGGTTTTGCGGATAAGGAAGTTGCCCGTAAGACGATGGTAGGTATAACAGATACATTCCGTAACTGGAACTATGAGGCTCTGGACAGTGCCGAATATAATGCTTCGGTTGCTAAGATCGATAAGTTCCTTGAGACAAAAGGAAAAATGTAGGATTTAGGATTTGGTAATTATTAATTCAGGATCCTGATTGATCCGTATGATAATACACAGGAATAGGCTATGAGAAAATATTACGACGAAATAGTGAGAATTGCCGGTAATGTGGTAACAGTCATTGCCGAGGGCGTAGGCTATGAAGAGCTGGCGGTAGTTACCAGTAAGCATGGTTCTTCAATGGCTCAGGTCGTGCATATTCAGGGTGAGCGAGTGAGTTTACAGGTTTTTGGCGGTACACAGGGTGTATCAACAGGAGACCGGGTTCGCTTTCTGGGTAAGGCGATGGATGTTCCGTTCAGTGATGACCTGTTGGGTCGTATATTTAACGGATCGGGTCTGCCGCGTGATGGTCGTCCTGAGGTAGAAGCTCAGCGTATAGAGATCGGTTCACCGGCGGTTAATCCGGTAATGCGTCGCATGCCTGATAAGATGGTGCATACCGGCATACCTATGATCGATATTTTTAATTCGCTGGTAGAATCGCAGAAGCTGCCGATATTCTCAGTTGCTGGTGAGCCATATAATGAGCTGCTTGCTCGCGTTGGTTTGCAGGCTAATGCTGATGTGATTATTCTTGGTGGTATTGGATTACGAAATGATGACTATCTCAAGTTCCGCAAGGCCTTTGAAGAAGGCGGCGTGCTTGGTCGTACGATAATGTTCATTCATACCGCAGCTGACCCGGTGGTAGAGGGACTTATGGTTCCCGATCTGTGTCTGGCTGTTGGTGAAAGTTTTGCTTTGCAGAATAAGCGGGTATTGGTATTGCTTACCGATATGACCTCTTTCTCTGATGCATTGAAAGAGATCGCGATCATTATGGAACAGATACCATCTAATCGTGGTTACCCTGGTGACCTTTATAGTCAGTTGGCCCGTCGTTATGAAAAGGCGGTTGACTTTGATGGTTCAGGTTCTATGACATTGCTGACCTGTACAACTATGCCTGGTGATGATGTTACTCACCCGGTACCGGACAATACCGGATATATTACCGAGGGGCAGTTCTATTTGCGTAATGGCCGTATTGAGCCTTTTGGTTCTCTGAGCCGTTTGAAACAGCAGGTAAATGGAACAAGCCGAGATGATCATCGAGCCATTATGGACTCATGCTTACAGCTTTACGCACAGTGTCGTGAAGCTCGTGAGAAACGAGACATGGGCTTTGAGATGAGTCAGTGGGACGAGCGTCTGCTCAGATATGGCGAGCATTTTGAGAGCAAGATCATGGACTTGTCAGTGAATATACCTCTGTTTGAGGCACTTGACCGCTGCTGGGAAATGCTGGCGGATTGTTTTGAGCCTGAAGAGATAGGTATTCGCCGTACTATTATTGAAAAGCATTGGCCAAAGCCGTTAGCAACTAACTAGAAACAAGTAACCCCGATGTAAATCGGGACGAATACGCAGGTAATAAGTGGTGGTTTGCCGCAACCCGGCATACTGTTATATTATGGCAAAGAAAAAAATAAAATTTACCAGACCTGAGCTCAAACGCCAGCGTGACGACCTGAAGCGTTTTCAGAGATATCTGCCTATGCTTAAGCTTAAGCAGCAGATGTTGCAAATGACTTTGCGAACAATATCGAAGAAGCGTGACGAGGCAGAGCAGGCTAAGATGAAAGCTATCGCTGTATTTGAGAAATATGGTGTTATACTCAAAGATATAGCTGGTGTAAATGTTAAGAGTCTTGCCGAGTGCAAAGAGATACTGACTCATGAGAGCAATATAGCCGGCGTTAATGTACCGGTGTATGAAGATGTAGTATTTGAGAAGGCGGCTTATAGTCTGTTTACCACTCCGGCCTGGGTTGATGACACTATTGAGGATTTGCGTGAGGTGAATCGTTGTAATGCACGCATGGAGATCTTGCAGAGACAATTTGATCTGTTACAGAAAGAATTAAGTAAGATTATTCAGCGAGTGAACCTCTTTGAGAAGGTTAAGATACCTGAAGCCAAAGAGAATATCAGAAAGATCAAGATACAGCTTTCTGATGAGATGGCAGCGGCAGTAGGCCGGGCCAAGATCGCCAAGGGCAAACTGACCGAAAAGGAACTGGCAAACGCCTGAACTGAGTAGGTTGAACAGATATCTGTGCTTTGCCTGAAAAGGCTGAGTAGTTGGCGAAGAGCCAGATATTAACGATTATTAAAATTGAATTAGCACAGGCTATTATGGCTTGAGAATATAATAATTCTTAAGCAAGATGCCTGAGCTACCTGAAACTTTAACTCAGACACAAGTCGGAGATAAAAGATGATAGTAAAGATGTCTAAAATACAGGTGGTAGTTGCTGCAGCAGACAAAGATCTGCTGCTCAAAGAGCTGCACAACAGGGGGGTATTACATATTGTGCCCGTTGACCCTGCAGCAGCGATAGCAGAAGAGCAGCTTACCCAGAAGTACCAGCAGGCTGTTGAAGCCTGTCGTATGCTGGAGGCATTGCCTGTTGAACCTCAGAAATCGTCACCAGATGTTTCTGCGGTGGTAGAAGAGATAATCTCAGCAAAAAAAGATATAGATGAATGTAATAGTAAGACAGCATCGCTCAAGAGGCAGTTGGACAATCAGAAGCATTGGGGCGACCTGAAGCTGGCTGATCTGGATATACTGAAAAAAGCTGGTGTGATATTGTCGTTTTTTGTTGTTCCTGAAGGCCAAAGTCTTGAGGTTGAGTCAGATTTTGTAACAGAGCTTAGTGTTGGCGAAGGTCGTAAGATCGTTGTGACAGTAAGCAAAGAAGAGATAGTTCTGCCTCAGGACAGTAAGGTTGAAAAATTATCAGTTCCAGAAACAGATAACCCTGAGATAAAAGAGCAGCTTTTGGCCTTGGAAGCCAGACATAAGCACGCTAGTGACAAGATATCAGCTTGTGTTGTTTATCTTGATGCAGTAAAGACATATCTTGGGGAAATGGAGCAGGTTAAGGATTTTTCTGTAGCTGGTAATTCCGCTTTTGCCGACAGTGATCTGTTTGCAATTCAGGGTTGGATGCCAACTGTGCAGGCTGATGGGCTGACGGTTGAGTTGGAGAAGGTTGGTATTCATGCCGGTGCCAGGACTGTAGAGCCTGCCGAGGGTGAGAATCCACCGACAAAAGTGCAATATCCGGAATGGACCAAGCCGATCAAGGCCTTATTCGAGGTTTTAGGTACATTGCCCGGTTATACCGAGCCGGAACTATCGCCGTTTTTTATGGTGGCCTTTCCTCTATTTGCTGCAATGATCATTGGTGATGCCGGATATGGTCTGCTCTTTACGATACTGGGTTTTGGTATGACCAAAAAGCTCAATGCCGTAGCGGGTAAGGATATGACAAATCTGGTAAAAGTAATAGGTGTCTGTACGCTGGTCTGGGGTCTGTTGTCAGGTAATATATTTGGTATTACTCCAGGCAGTTTTTATAATGTTGAAACCCAGCAGTTCTCGATGATAGGAAGTATATTGAAAGCGCCGGCATTTTTCTGGGACCTAGATTCTCAGAAGTCAATTGCAATGGTGACCAAGCTGAGCTTTTTAATAGGTTGTGCCCATCTGGTATTAGCACATTTCTGTCAATTGGTAATTTTATGGCCAGATCGTCGTGCTTTTGCGGAGGCTGGCTGGATCTTTGTTCTGTTAGCTATGCTTGGTATAATCTGGATGTTGTTCTATCCTGATAAGATGATAATGCCGATAGGGCTTATTTTGACTTTATTGGCACTTGGCTTTGTCCTGGCGATGAGTTTTTCCAGACCCCATAAAAGTCTGGCAGTGAGACTGTCAACCGGGTTGGCCTCATCCTTACTGCCGACGATCGGAGCGTTTGGTGATACGATGAGTTATATTCGTCTGATGGCCGTAGGGCTGGCGGGTTATTATATGGCTGATTCGTTTAATGGCATGGGTGCCGGGCTGTTTGAGTTTGGATTCCTGGGCTGGATTTTTGGCGCTGTTGTCATAGTATTTGGCCATGCCTTGAATATTGTGCTATGTCTGATCGCTGTGCTGGCGCATGGCGTTCGTCTGAATATGTTGGAATTTTCCGGAGGTGCCGGAATTCAGTGGGGCGGTTATGCGTATAAGCCGTTCGGAAATAAGAAGTAAAACCAAAAACATTATTAACTATTTTAGTTTTTAGGAGATTTGAACATGGATATAACAATGCCAGTAACAATGGGACAGATGGGTCTCGGTTTGGCTCTTGGTTTAGGAGCCGTAGGAAGCGCACTGGGTATAGGTGTTGCCGGTCAGGCAGCAGCTGGTGCCTGGGCAAAGGAAGCCAAGGCCGGGAAGGCATTGAGTTTTCAGTATATTATTCTTGCCGGTATGCCTCTTTCGCAGACATTTTATGCTTTGATCCTTGCTTTAGTATTTATGAAGTCTAAGGTATTTGGTGCAGAAGGTGTAGAGTCGTTAGTAGCTGCTTATCCGGGTGCATTTTTCGGTATAGGTCTGGCTGGTGGTTTGATCGAGCTGTTTAGTGCCTGGTATCAGGGTAAGATCGGTGCTGCTGCCTGTCGCGCTTTGTGCGAAGGTGAGGGCAAGGGTTTTGTATTTATGATCATTGCGATGGGTCTGGTAGAGTCAGTTGGTCTGCTGGGCTTCATCTTCCTGTTCCTCCTGCTGCCATGATGGCCAGAGAGTAATTATGAATGAAATAAAAAGGCCGGTTGCTGATATTATGTCAGTAACCGGCCTTTTTTATTTATACGCATAATTGCGTCTCATAAATGCCGACCGAACCCGGACTGTATTTGTTTTGAGACGCAATTAGGCGTTATCAATGACATCATTTTGCCTGAATGGTTATCTCACCAATTTTCAGGGTTTCAGAACTGGCCTTGATCATTATCTTGCCGTTCTGTCCTTTGGCAGACTTCACTATCGCCAGGGCCATACCGTTATAGGCATTGCGCTCTGGCTTCAGGAAGCAGTTGGGGTTGGTCGCATCGCCATTATCAGTCGCGGATATTATACCCGGCCCGCTGATAGTGAATTGTATCATGTTATCAGCTCTTGGTACCAGATTACCATCCTTATCGACAATTTCCGCGGTGATAAAGCTCAGGTCGCAGCCATCGCCCGCGATCTGCTTGCGATCTGCCGTCAATCTTACGGCATAGGGTTCACCTGCCGTCACAACCTTATCTGTAGCCCATTTCTTGCCATCTTTATAGGCTACTACTGAAAGCTCGCCCGCTTCATAGCAGACATCATTCCAGCGTAAGCGGTAGTATTCCGGCTTTTGGTCGATATTCACAATCTGTGGCTGCTGACCTTGGGCAAATACCTGGCACTCTGAGAAACTGGCCCAACTGCCTTCTTTCAGGCCTGTAAATCTCACTTTAACATACCGGCCAGAGCTATTAAACTCATGTAATGATGCCGGGCTGTTACTCTGGAATTCTGCGGTCGTTACCGTTGTCCAGTTCTGGTTGTCCGCCGATACTTGTATCTCATAGCCGTAGCGAGAGGATTCCGCTTCCCAGTAGATAGCACAGCCGCTGAGCTTCTGCTCTGTGCCAAGGTCGATCTGCCAGTAATTGTCAGATTCGGCAGAAGATGCACACCAGCGTGTAGCCGGGTCATTATCGCAGGCGTGGGCCGGGTCATGGCTAGCCTGTGATGTACTGGCTGAGGCTGACTGGCCAACAGAGACTGTTGCAGGCCATTTCACCTGCGGAGCTGGGGCGTCTGGTTTTGCCTTTGCCTTGCGGCCCAGTGACTTGCCGTTGAGGAACAGCTCGGCTTCATCGCCAGATGTATATACATGGACCGGGGTTACCTGTCCTTCCCGGCCCGGCCAGGTCCAGTGCGGCAGAATATGTGCCATCGGCAATTCCGGCCGCCAGCGTGATTGATAAAGATAGAAGCGGTCCTTCTTGAAACCGCACAGGTCAACTATACCGAAATAACTGCTACGAGATGGACTGCCTTTAATCTGGGCAAGTTTTTCCTCGATAGCTTTCTTCTCGGCCTCATTGTGGAAGTTCAGGGCCAGAGTGCTGTCATTATTGTACGGGGTTGGCTCGCCAATATAATCAAATCCGGTCCAGACGAATTCGCCCGCAACGAACGGATATTTATCCTGGCCAATGAATTCAACATCTGGCTTCATGGCCCAACCAGGAGCATAGAGGTCGTAAGAACTGACCTGATAGTTGAAGAAACCACCATCTTGTTTTTCACTTACCGGGAAGAAATATTCGCCGCGTGAGCTAATGCAGGACGAAGATTCGCTACTGAATACCGGCTGGTTTGGACACCTTTTCTTAAAGTCGCCATAAAGGTGTGGTTTATAGTTGAAGCCATAGACATCAACCGTCGCACCAAAGCCGTTATGATAGCTGTTAGCGTGATTGCATCCAGCGGCAACAGGGCGAGTAGGATCGAGCTTATGGAACAGGGCTGTCAGCTCGCGTGATACTTTCAGGTCTTCAGGCCGGGCCTGCTGCTCCAGTATTTCGTTACCACTGCTCCATAATATAACGCTGGGGTGGTTGCGGTCCCGGCGAACCAGATTGGTTATGTCGCGTTCGAACCAATCTTTGTAATAAAGGTGATAGTCATTTTTGGTCTTGCCTCGTGCCCAGCAGTCAAAGGCCTCATCCATTACCAGCAGGCCCATCTCATCGCAAAGGTCAAGCAATTCAGGAGCCGGCGGGTTATGGGATGTGCGAATTGCATTTACGCCCATTTCCTGCATTATTTCCAACTGACGCTGAATGGCACGGTCGTTTACCGCCGCTCCCAGAGGTCCAAGATCGTGGTGATTACATACACCCTTGATCTTTACTATCTGACCATTGAGTATGAATCCATTTTCAGCACTCCATTCAATGGAACGAACACCGAAAACCTGGTCGCTTAAATCGCTGATCTGACCATTGAATAGTATTTCTGTTCTGGCTATATACAGGTTGGGCGAACTGGTATCCCAGAGCTTGGGGTTGTTGAGAGTTATTTCCGATTGTGAGGCAGTAATGCCCGGCATAAGGTTTAGCCCCTGTGGTTTGGAGCTGGCAACAACTTTACCTGTTCCCTTTTCCATTATGGTATGCTGACAAACAGACATAACGGCAGCGCCTGTGCTATTCTCGATTTCACTGGCGATGCAAATCTTTGCCTGGTCAGCAGATACCACCGGGGTGGTTATATATGTACCCCAGTGGGCCAGATGGATCGGCTCATTTTTGCTCAGCCAGACATGACGGTATATACCTCCGCCGGGATACCAGCGAGATGAGTCATTAACATTATCAACACGCACCGCCAGAACATTATCACCGCCGAAATTAATCGCTTCGGTCAGATCCAGGGCAAACGAACTATAGCCATATTTCCACTCGCCCACATTTTTGCCATTGAGGAAAACGGTAGGGCAGGACATTATCCCATCAAACTGGATCGTGAACCTTTTCCCCACTTCAGTTGCCTTAACCGCAAAGTGCTTGCGATACCAGCCTATCCCCTGGAACATCAGCTTGCCCGTACTGTTGGGCTGATCCGCCATAAAGTCAGTCTCAATGCCCCAGTCATGTGGCAGGTCCAGTTTCCGCCACCCGCTGTCGTCCAGAGTGACGGATTGGAGGTCGGCTGGTTCATTTACATAACCGGCGGGTGTATCGCCATATCTGGCAAATAGCCACCCGTCATCAAACTTGACGGTATCGAGGCTCATGGTCAGGCTTTCATTCTGGCCGTCCGAAGTTGAACACCCGACAGAAACAAAAGAGATCAGAAAGGCTGTAATACCAATAATGAGACTCAGATACTTTTTATTCATAATTGAACTCCAGTAATGAAATGTTGGTTTGTGTGATTTCCAATAAAACAATTATTCGTTTATTGTCTCGAAAAAGCGTGTTTTGCAGCTACATATACATCTTAATGGCCTGACGATAACGATTTAGTATTTTTAAGTCAAGAAAATACCATAATGCACAAAAAGTTTAATCTTACTGCTCAACTTTCCTGTTGTCAGTAATAGTTATCTCAGATATCATCATGGGTCTGCAAGAGCAGATAATAGCATTTTTGCTCAAAAGATCGTATTATGCAGGTGCTGTTATTCTGGTAAGAAAATTAAATCATTGCGATCTGGTTTAGATTGCAAGTTAGCGATATTGGAGCATATATGGATTATTTTAAGATAAAAGGGCCCTGCCGGCTCAATGGTGAGATAGAAGTCAGTGGTTCCAAGAATGCAGCTTTGCCAATAATGGCGGCCGCTTTGCTCGCCCCTGGCCGGACAGTTTTAAAGGGCGTACCATATCTTTCAGATATACGGGTGTTAGGTTTACTACTTGAGTCTATGGGCTGTAAAGTTGAGCGGTTGGAAAATGGAGATCTGGCGATCGATGCCACGACGATCGACCGGCCTCATGGTGATTATGAGATAGTGCGTCAGTTGCGTGCGGGCATTTGTATACTAGGCCCTTTGCTGGGAAGATGCAGACAGGTAGAGGTGTCTATGCCAGGGGGGTGTGCTATTGGTAACCGGCCAATTGATATTCATATTCGCGGCATGCGTGAACTTGGCGCAAATTGTTATCTTAAAGGTGGTTATGTGGTAGCTGATGCTCCCAAAGGCCTGATTGGAGCAGAAATATTTTTAGGTGGTTCATTTGGTTCAACGGTATTGGGTACTGCTAATGTTCTGTCAGCAGCAGTGTTGGCAAAAGGAACTACTATAATTGAGTCTGCTGCTTGTGAGCCGGAAATTACAGATCTGTGTAATATGCTGGTGAAGATGGGAGCGAAGATCAAAGGCATAGGTTCACCTCGACTGGAAATAGAGGGTGTTACCAGTCTTAATCCGGTGGAATATGAGATAATTCCTGATCGTATAGAGGCGGGAACATTTATGTGTGCTGCGGCGATAACAGAGGGCAATATAAAGCTAAAAAATTGCAGGACGGACCATTTACTGGCACTGATCAATAAGCTGCGTGGTATTGGTGTTACGGTAGATAAGACCAAAGATGGCTGTGAGGTTATTCGTCGTGGTCGTCTGAACCCGGCAGATGTTACTACCCAGCCATACCCTGGTTTTCCAACCGACTTGCAGGCCCAGCTTATGTCTGTTCTGGCTTTGGCCGATGGTAATAGCATTGTAGTGGAGAAAATTTATCCGCAGCGGTTTATGCATGTGGCAGAGCTTAATCGTATGGGGGCTAATTTGCGTAAGGAGGGTGATATTGTTGTGGTCGCGGGTGTTGACAGACTTAGTGGTGCCCCTTTAATGGCTTCTGACCTGAGAGCTTCGGCAGCATTGGTCATTGCTGGTTTGGCGGCAGAGGGCGAGACGATCATCAATCGTATATACCATATAGATCGAGGATATGAGAAGATCGAGGAAAAGCTAAATTCTGCCGGAGCTTCAATTGAAAGATTGAAAGAGTAACAATTATGATTTTATAAATAAAAAAAGGAGGACAACTTTTGATGGTTGCCCTCCTTTTTCATATACTTATTACTGTAACTATGTAAATGGTTACGATTTTATTTAATTCTTAGCAGTTGCTTCGACTATTCTGGTTTCAAAATTACCTGTTTTCTGGTCTATGGTTATTACCTTTGCACCTTTATTGAGTTTTTCAATGCCGTAGGCGTGGTAACCAGTTGAACGGCCAAAGCAAAGTCTTATTCCCATATACTCTGCTTCATAATCATTTACATGGTCATGTCCGACAAAAGTCGCTTTGACATCGCCTCTTTCTACCATAGCGGTAAAGAGACCGGAGTTAAGGGTTGGTGAGCATTCTTTTTCAAATTTATGCCCGGAGAGAACCTCGCCATTATCAAAGGCTACGGCATATTCTGGTAAAGGGATATGGAAAAAGGCCAGAGCCTTTAGTTCTCTGTCTGACTTAGCGGCTTCTTCTGATAGTTGCTTTGAGTTATTGTTATACCACTGCACCTGATCGATATGTATCCAGTCGTATTTTCCGTTTTTCCTGTTAGTCGGATAAGAATTGGAGTCAAGCAAGTATAAAACCCATTGAACTTTGTCGCCTTCATTGGCAGTGATCTGCAGGTAATAATTGCTGTAACCGTAAATATCTTCAGGTCCCATTTGGGCCAGCGAATATGGCTTGTCGCAGAGATATTGCATTACAGCTTTGCGATCGTGCCCATCTTCGTGGTCATGATTACCAAGTACGGCGGCCCATTTTATTTTTCGGTCAATCACCGGCTGGAAACAAAGGTCTGCGGTAGATTTATAATCTTTTGTACAGGCTATATTGTCGCCAGTAAATATCACCAGATCCGGCTTTTCTTTATCCAGTATTTCTCCCATCAATGCCGCAGTCTGATGATCTTTATCGTCGCATGATTCAATGTGGGTGTCAGTAAACTGAACTATCTTGAACTTGCCGTCAGTTGAGAACTTAAGTTCATTATTGTCAGCAGAAGTATCTGATGCAGGACAATTGAGCGAAAAAGCAAGTAGCGAAAATAGAACCGATAATTTGAGGGATAATGTTTTTTTCATGTGTTTTTTCCTTTTTGAATTTATAACTGTTTTGTGTATTATAGTGCAATTTTTCCCGGTCTTAAATAAGACAGTTGTGTCATTTATGATAGGAATATACCCTTAAGTAAGTATGGAATAATCTTGAAAGTCATTATAGGCAGAAAATAGCTTGCGGTTTCTGGCATGAAATGTTAGGCTCGTTTATGAGCTGATAATTCAGTGTTTAATGTGGTTTATTTGTTACGCAAATAGGCTTTTAACTTGTTATTTGATAAAGGTATCAGTCTGGAAATGATGATGAATACTATTGCAGAAAAAGGGTTTAGTGGTAAGCCCTGTCGTGTTTGTGCTTTTGCCGGATATGCTGTATGTTATATTTTTATGCTGGCTGGTATGGCCGGAGGTGGTCAGGATCGGCCAATGCAGACTCTATGGCGGTTTGATTTTGGTAATGGGTCAGTTTCGCAGGGGTGGTCACAAGTTCAGCCTGATAATAAGTTTATGCCGGGCGTTGATTTTGGTTTTATTGATAACGAAGGTGTTTTACAACACAGTTATGAGCAAGGAGATGATCTGACTTGCGATCTGTGCTATAGTGTAAAGCCGTTTTATTTTACAGTAAGGGTTGCACAAGAGGGTAATTATCGTGTTCGTGCAATTTTGGGTGATATCAGGGGTGAGTCTCAAACCTCGGTTAAAGCCGAATCTCGCCGGCTTATGTTATATAATGTCAAGACAAAGTCAGGAGAGATAGTAACTAAGGAATTTATTGTAAATGTGAGAAATAGTTTATTGCCGGGTGGTGACAGAGTAAGATTAAAGTCTCGCGAGTCTGGGGTGTGGCATTGGGACGATGAGCTTACTCTTGAGTTTAATGGTGAAAGAACGAGTCTTTGCGCATTAGAGATAGAATATGTACCAGGCATACCTACAATATTTCTGGCGGGTGATTCAACGGTTACCGATCAGCCAGCAGAGCCCTGGACTTCCTGGGGACAGATGTTAACGCTATTGTTCAAGCCTGAAATAGCGATAGCTAATTATGCGGAATCAGGTGAAACGCTGGCTGCTTTTACAGCAGAAAAGCGTTTTGCCAAGATATTCAGCCAGATGAAAAAAGGGGATTATTTATTTATCCAATTTGCTCATAATGATATGAAGCGTGGTACACCAGAGCAAACCGGCTATTCAGAGGCATTAAAGCATGTGATCAGGCAGACTCGTGATCTGGGTGCCTCTCCGGTGTTGGTTACATCAATGCATCGTCGCAGTTTTGATGACAATGGCAAGGTAAGAGATACTATGCAGGGTTACCCTGAGGCGATGAAAGCGGTAGCGATGTCGGAAAATGTGGCTTTGCTTGATCTTCATGCAATGAGCAGGGAACTATATGAGGCTCTTGGTCCTGACAGATCAGCTATTGCCTTTCAGGATGGTACACACCATAATGCCTATGGTGCTTATGAAATAGCCCGTTGTTTAGCCCTGGCGATAAGTCAGGAAATGCCTGAGTTAAAGTCTTATCTGGCTGATGGTGCTGCTGCTTTCAGACCGGCGGTCCCGGACGATAATGCCGTCCTGGCCTTTCCAGTGAGTGTGAGAAGTTCAGTAGAGAAGCCCGAAGGAGACTGATACTAACTATTTGGAAATAATATCGATAGGTAATGGCATCAGCTTGCCTTACTTAATATCGCCAGTGGGTGTATTTATAACTTTTTCGATATCAGTTTTAAGTGATTCCAGTTCACTGACAATATCTGAAATAGATTGTTCTAAGGATTTTTCCTGTGGATTTTCCAGCAGGATTTTTTCGGTAATATCGGCTTGTTCTTTAAGTTTGCAAGCCCCGATAGTACCTGCTATGCCTTTTATCGTATGTATTGCAGCCGCGGCAGAGTCAGTGTTATTTTGATTCAGGGCGAGATTAAGCTCTGCTATCTGTTCTGGTGTTTGTTCCAGGAATCTGGCGATGGTTTTCATGTATAGTTCTTTGTCGCCGCCTGCAAATCCCAAGCCGGAATAAGTGTCTATCTTGTCTATTTGATTCAGCTGTTCGAGTAATGAAGATCTCTGGGATTCTTTATTCGACCGACTTATGTGGTCTCTTATCTTACGATAGAGCAGTCCTGGATTGATCGGTTTGGTAATATGGTCATTCATGCCGGCATTTTTACTGTTTTCCAGATCCTCTTGCATAGCATTAGCCGTCATAGCCAGAATAGGTACACCGGCTGTCTCTTTATTGTCCAGAGCTCTTATGACTCTGGTAGCTTCCAGACCATTCATTACAGGCATTTCAATGTCCATCAGAACCAGATCAAAAACTTTTTCCTGTACCATATCTACAGCTTCTTTGCCATTATTAGCAATAGTAACCTTTGTTTGTGTTTTTTCCAGTAGATTGATCATTATTTCCTGGTTAAGTTCCTGGTCTTCGACTAATAAGATATTTGTGCCCGTGAGATTAGGGACAATGTCTTTACTTTTCCGAATGGGAGTATGCACCGACAGGCCAAATGCTTTTCTGATAGCAGTAATAAGTTCGTTCGGGTTGATTGGTTTGGTGATGACACTGGAGAAACCATTATTAAGGCAGTCCTGGATGATATTTTCCCTGTTATGCGAAGTGACAGCGATAAGATGCGGTTCTCTGGCCAGGTTGCATTTTTGTATTTCTCTGGCGGTTGCGGTGCCATTCATGCCGGGCATTTGCCAGTCAATTATAGCCAGATCAAACATTTTACCCGAATTAGTGAGTATTTCCAGGGCTTCCTGGCCGCTGCTTGCCAGAGTAACCACCATACCGGCTGAAATGGTCAGTTCACTGATAATTTCTAGGGCGGTATGATTGTCATCAACCACCAGGGCGTTCTTACCAGCCAGCTCTGGTATTTGGTATGAAGAATTTTCTGCATTTTGGGCAGGTATTCCCAGGGCAAGCTGCACGATAAAACTACTGCCCTTACCTTCCTGACTTTCAGCTGTGATATTGCCGTCCATAAGTTCGGCAAGTTGTTTACAGATGGCCAGCCCCAGCCCGGTACCGCCGAATCGTCTGGTAGTAGATTTTTCAGCCTGCGAATAAGGTTGGAACAGTTTTTCCAGACATTCCTTGCGTATGCCTATGCCAGTGTCAGTAACGGTAAATTCGATTACAGCATTATTATTCTCCAGTCTCAATAAACTGGCATTAAGGGTAATATCGCCTTTTTCAGTGAATTTAACTGCATTGCTCAGCAAGTTGGTTAGGATTTGCGATATTCTTAAAGGGTCACCTGTAAGTCGTTGAGGTATTTCCGGGTCGATGCGTATATGCATTTCTACATTATTCTTTTCTGCACCTACAGCCAGGATCGTAGCATTGTTATAAATAATGTCCTTGAGTGAGAAGTCAATATTTTCAATATTAAGTTTATTTTCCTCTATCTTACTAATATCAAGAATATCATTTATAATACCCAGCAGGGCATTGGCAGCCCGGTCTATTTTAGTTACAAAGTTTTGCTGAATATCATCGAGGGCTGTTTCCTGAAGCAGGTGGTTCATGCCAATAACAACATTTATCGGCGTTCTGATCTCATGGCTCATTGTTGCCAGGAACAATCCCTTGGCCTTAGCGGTGGCTTCAACTTCTTTTCGGGCAATCTCGATTTGTTCAGCATCTTTCTGTTCAGTAATATCGATGACAATACCTAATACGCTTTCGAGCGTATGGTCCTCGTTGTAATAACATTCCCAGTTGCAGTTTACATGTCTTACAACCCCATTAATTATAATACGATAGCTGATAGAGCCATGGGGAATATGTCCGCCAAAGATATTTCTGTAAGTTGTAATTACTGTTTTGAGGTCATCAGGATGTATATAAGAGATTAAACTGTCAAATGTCAGTACTCCGTCAATATTGTGTTCGCCCCAGACTGAGGCTGAATTATAAACCTGCATTTGCTGCTTTTCAGAGTCATAGTTCCAGTAGTACATTTTAGCCAGAGCTGCGGCCTGGAGCAGATATTGCTCAGAATTCTTGAGTTCATTTTCCATTTCTACCCTGTTGGTTATGTCCTGAGACACTCCAATATAAACGGGTCTGTTATTTTCATCTATGCCATAGCGGACTTTACTCCAGATGGTTTTTATCTTTTCGTTGTTTTCTCCGCTGTAGATCTGACCGGTATATTCAAAAGAATCACCTATTTTATTCATTGCCTCCAGATTAGTAAGCAATTCCTTATTATTAACTATTTTAGCTCTGAATACGGATCTGGGGCAAATACCGTTGTCCTGATATGGTATTCCCATGATTTTGAACATTTCCGGTGAAGCAGTGACCGTATCAGCCATTTTATCAATTATCCAGCTGCCAACACTGGTCATTTCCTGTGCATCAAGAAGCTGGGCATAACTCTGCTTCATTTTCAGTTCGATGTTTTTAAGGCCGGTTATGTTTGACATAAAGGCCCCTATCTTTACGGCATGGCCAGTTGAGTCTCTTTGCAGAGTTATGGCTCGTAACTGGAACCATAACGGATGGCCGGAGAAGTTTAATCTGAACTCAATTGAACATGAGTTTTCCTGGCCAGATTCCAGAGTTTGCAGTTTAATTCGAGTATCAACCTCATCGGAAAGGCTTACATTTCGCCAGAATTCGCCAGCGGTTATTGTCTGACGGTCAATATTATCTATTCCCTGGCATGCCCAGAAATTCTTGTCAGTTCTGATCTCTTCGGCTGGTATGTTCCAGACCCAGTAGCAGCTTTTACCGACAGCCATAGCCATGTCCAGTAATTCATTTTTTTCTTGTATCTCTTTTTGGGCCTGTACCTTTTCTGTTATGTCATGTGCAATAAAGACAACAGCCTCACGATTAAATGTTAAAAACTCAATTGGTCGGGCGACACCTACAAATATCCTGTCTTTATTTTCAAATTGTACTTCAATAGTGGTATTGTCTGAGCTGGCCTGCATAATAGCATAAGATATTAGTTCGTGATTTTCCGGCCATATGTCTTTTATGGTTGGCTCTATTTTCTTTTGGTTACTTACAAGTATATTGCCGCCCAGATCGATTATGCCGCACCAGAGGGGTAATGAGTTCATAATGACAGAATTTTCGCGGTCTTTACGGGCTTGCTCTTCTTTGATCTTTTTATACTGGCGAATATAGATCAGCAGAGATAATAATGAGATGGTCAAAATTATTATTACTGCGATAGAACCCCATAAGTAAAGCAACTCTTCTACTGATAATTCACGTTTTGTATTTATTAAAATGGTATTATCGGGTAATCTTTTTTGAAGTAATCCCCATCTGCTTAATTGAGTATGATCGAACTTGCTGTCAAGTATTGGGTTGGTCAATACAGCTGGTATTGGTTTATCTGGGTTGGCTAATATAGAAGTAAGCATTTCCACAGCGATCCGGGCCTGAGTTTCTGCACAGGTCATCTTGCCGCCGATTATTCCGTATCCCATTCCCAGGTCGGTATTGGTAAATATCGGACGCGGGCATATAGCTGAGATTTCGGGGTATATTTTCTCCATCTGAAAATAATTTCCTGCTGCGTCCCTTTGCCATATCCCCATTATAACGATGGTTTCTTCAGGTAGTTGCTTGAGTTTCATTAACAATTCAGGGGTGGTGATCTGGCAGCCGTCAAGCCATATTGCTGTTATTCCCTGATATTTGTTCATCGCATTCTTGGCCAGATTTCTGTATGTGGCTCCAGTTTCCGTATTGTCTGTAATAAAGGCAACATGTTTAAATTGTGGAAAAAGATCCCTGGCCACATCTATAGTTTTGTATATTTCAGCATTCTGTACGACTCCGGTAATATTGTTGAACCCCTCAATCATTTCAGGCTTAAAATTACTTACTCCGCAAAATATTATGGGAACTTCTTTCAGACTTTTGTCAGTGCAGGCCAGCAGGGAGTTAAAAGCATTATCGTCTGTTGCTATAATAGCGTCTATGAACCCTTCAGGATAGTCAATGATAAGTCGTTCCGTTCGAGAAGTCCAGCTGGCTGGATCACCAATTCGTTTGCTGTTGAGATATTCTATGTGTAATTCATAGTCCAGCTCATACTTTTCTAAATAGTATCTTATAGAATGACTGACAGAGTCAGTCCATTTATATCCCTGATGATATGAGTTTAATAGGAGTATATTGATTTTATCAGTTGAGTTGTGGGTAATATCGTTGATGTGATTATCAAAGAACAGATCGCTTGTTGGATAGGCCTGTTTCTGAGCCGGGCAAATACCCGGCATAAAGCAGGCCAGCACCAAAGCCAGCAAAAGCGTGATCATTATTTGTTTTTTGTGTGCCATCACTGTTGTCCTGACATAACATTATGCAACCTGGTTCGTAAAATATGTATTACGGGCCTTTTATATGGTCAATTCCAGTATCGGCTAAAAAGCAGGCAGAGTAAATTTCACACTTTGAGGGCATAGGGGCCAGAAAAAAGGGGGTAATGCAATAGCATTTTCTCTATAACTTACTGTAAATATGGGGGTTATCTTGCGATCTTTTCTTTGATTTTTTAAGTGACATTCTTTTTGCACGAAAATATATTATTAAACCTAAAAAAACAGCCTGAAACTATGTATGTTATAGGACTGAAATCTAAGCTTTGGCAATAAAAACTGATTACTTAAAGATTATAAGACTTTGGGAGCCTATTAGGGGGGGAGTCATTGAGGAGAGTTTATTTAAAAAGCCTGCTGACAGTTATGTCAACAGGCTATTGTAAACTAAAGATTATTGGTCATTATTTATTCGGATTATTCAGATGGTCAAGAAAAGTACTTCTTTAAACCATCATTATCAGGCTTCATGCTTTTTTGTCCTTTGCTCCAGTTCGCCGGGCAAACTTCTCCATTGATCTCAAAGTGCTGAAGGGCGTCAACCAGTCTTAATGCTTCGTCAACGCTACGGCCAAGAGGAAGATTATTTACCAGCTGATGCTGTACTATCCCTTGCTTGTCGATCAGGAACAGGCCCCTGAGGGCTACGCCATCGTTTTCCAGAAGCACATCGTAATCACGCGAAATGCTTTTGGTAATGTCGGCCACTAGCGGGTATTTAACTCCTTCAATTCCGCCCTGATGTTTTGGTGTGCTTACCCAGGCAAAATGTGAGAAATGCGAGTCTGTACTGACCCCGATAATCTCTACATCTTTTTTCTGAAATTCTTCATATTTTTCCTGAAAAGCGTGTAGTTCTGTCGGGCAGACAAAGGTAAAGTCAAGCGGCCAGAAGAATAGCAAAACATACTTTTTGCCAATATAATCTGAAAGCTTCAGGGTCTCAAACTGGCCGTTAACTACGGCTTTAGCGGTAAAATCAGGGGCTTTACGGGTTACTAATACGCTCATATTCTATCTCCATTTTTGTTAATAATCAGTTTAATTCTGTTCTGTTTATTATAGTATTGCTAAAAAACTATAGTCCAGAAAATATGTCAAATTATGGTTTAACAGGAACTACAGCTATGCTAAAATGGTTCTATGGCAAAGATGAAAGCAGAGCTAAAGATATTAAATTACGGCATATACGATAAGTTTGACCAGCAGGATAAAGACCTGCCGACACTGATCGAATTTACAGATAAGATACCGGCCAGAGTTGGTACTGAGTTTGGTGTTACTGTCGAGATACGCAAAGCACGGGGCGATATTATGCAATGGCGTATAGAGCATCCGCCATTTTTTGATAGCAAGGGGATACCTGTAGATGCATTTACTGGTGAATTCCGCGTTAATGGCTCAGAGTATAAATTCTTTCTGGGAGATTCTCTATTTGAACCTCTGGCGGATATGTTGGGATTCTGGCATCTGACCATTAGTTGTCAGGGTAAAGAGTTGATGAGCAAAAAGCTGAAAGTAGTCCCACTGGCCGAATATCTGCGGGCAGTGCATGATATTTAGCCAATAGCTACTTTCAGCTTCGGCAGGCATTACTGGAAATGGTTATTTGCCAAGTATCTCTACCATACCGTTTAGCAGTTCATTATTTTCTGCCGGCGTGCCAATAGAAATTCTCAATTTATCTCGAAGACCATCCAGGTTGAAGTATCTTACGAATATATCTCTTTGGGCTAATTGGTCGTGTATATATTTTGCCTCTGGCGTTTCGATCTTTGCGAGTATAAAATTAGTATGACTGTCAGTTATTTCAAAGCCCAGATTACGCAGTGCCTGGGTGACCCTCTGTCTCTCGCTCTTTATACGGGCGACATTGTCCAGAAAATAGTCCTGGTCAAGCAGGGCTGCAACAGCGGCTTTCTGAGTGGCTATGTTGACATTGTATGAATCTTTAACTTTCATAAGGGCACTGGCAATAAGATGTGAGGTCATAATATATCCAAATCTCATGCCAGCCAGAGAATAGCCTTTGCTGAATGATCGTAAAATGGCAATATTTTCATATTTCTTAAGCAGGCCCAGGCAGTTTTCCTCAGCAAAGTCAACATAAGCCTCATCTATCAGCAGGACGCCGCTATAGGAAGCGGCGAAATCACCTATCTCTTCTGGTGAAATAACTGTTCCTGTTGGGGCATTCGGGTTGCAGATAATGGTTAATGTTGCACCGCTGTTGGCCAGGCCCTCGGGTATGCTCATGCCGGGTCCCCACGGCACTTCAATTATCGGGCAATTTTGGATGTGTGCCAGCTCTGGGTATAATGAATAGGTTGGAGTAGGATACGCCAGAGGGCGGTGGGTGTCGCAACAGCAGCGAACGATCATGGTGAGTAGTTCATCGCCACCGTTACCGCAAACTATCTGTTGCGGGTCCAGACCATGCAGATCGGCGGCGGCCTGACGAAAATCTTTCCAGGTTGAGGGAGGATACTTTCTCAGTTCAGGTGCAGAAAGGCTTTTCAGGGCCTCAAATACGCCAGGGGCTGGCGGGTAAGGGTTCTCATTTGTATTTAACTTAATTGCACGAACTGAATCCGGCTGAAATCCTGGGGTATAGCCAGTCATTTTTCTTATGTTGTCATTAAATAAAAAACTCATGTTGTTCGACACCTGTTTTACTTGGATTAAAAACTTCAATACGGCTGAAAAAGCCGTATCTGCTTTTGCAGTATATATTTTAACTATATAAATATCAATACTTTGTTATTACCAGGCAAGAAGCCGATTCTGAAATCTGGTTATCAAAAAGAGATGATATGATTACCTAACTTAAAAAATAATAGATGGTTATGTATTCCAGGATGTGTAATTATCATCAATTCTAAACCTGAATTTTGATGTGTGTATTGTAATAGGTAAGGACGGGACATTGTCTTCAAAACACTTTTTACACCCAGAATATTAGTTTAAAAACGCGTTTTTTAGGCTAATGAAGGTGATTTTAATTTTTTTCTAATAAAAGTGTTTTTTTACGGTTGACTTATCCGTTAATCAGCGTATAATTCCTCCCTCACTCGTTGCTTAAACCAGCAAGTGATACCAAGTTAAGAGATTTTAGAGATAAAAAATAAAATAAAAAATTTCTAAAAAAGTTCTTGACGACAGCGAGTAAAAAGATATAATTACTCGTCTCAGTCGAACGAATAAGACTGAGAAAAAAACAAAGCGACGATCGAGGCGAAAGCTGAGAGAGTTAAAAAAGATGTTCTTTGACAATTAAACAGTGACAAATATGCTTTATAGCGAGAATGTGAATCTTTTTGTCGGCTATGAAAAACGACAGAGAGGTTAATAAACTATGTGGGTTAACGACCCCACAGGTGTAAATTTTCAACATTCTCAATCATAGGTGAGAAACGTTGAGCCTTTAATCGTAAATAACATAACTTCGGTTATGTTCACGATAAATCAATTGAAGAGTTTGATCCTGGCTCAGAACGAACGCTGGCGGCGTGGCTAAGACATGCAAGTCGAACGGACTATAGTAGCAATACTATAGTTAGTGGCGGATGGATGAGTAATGCATAAATAACGTACCCTGAACTTTGGGATAACTGCGGGTTTACCCTTTAGCGAAAGTGCAGATAATACCGAATAACATACCGAGGTCGCATGGCCATGGTATCAAAGAATTTTGGTTCAGGAGCGGTTTATGTCGTATCAGTTAGTTGGTGGGGTAATGGCCTACCAAGACTTTGACGCGTAGCGGGACTGAGAGGTTGGCCCGCCATATCGGGACTGAGACACTGCCCGGACCTCCACGGAGGGCTGCAGTAACGAATATTGCGCAATGGCCGAAAGGCTGACGCAGCGACGCCGCGTGTAGGATGAAGCTCCTCGGAGTGTAAACTACTGTCGTGGTGAAGAAAGATCTGATCGATCCAGAAGGAAGGACCGGCTAAACTCGTGCCAGCAGCCGCGGTAATACGAGTGGTCCAAGCGTTGTTCGGAATCACTGGGCTTAAAGCGCACGCAGGTGGATTATTAAGTGTCTTGTGAAATCCCACGGCTTAACTGTGGAACTGCAGGGCATACTGGTAATCTTGAGGCAAGTAGGGGTACATGGAACTCTGAGTGGAGCGGTGAAATGCGTAGATATTCAGAGGAACGCCAGAGGTGAAAACGGTGTACTGGGCTTGTTCTGACACTGAGGTGCGAAAGCGTGGGTAGCAAACAGGATTAGATACCCTGGTAGTCCACGCTGTAAACGATGCATACTAGACTATGGGAGCTCTGACGCTTTCGTAGTCGTAGCAAAAGTATTAAGTATGCCGCCTGGGGAGTACGGTCGCAAGGCTAAAACTCAAAGGAATTGACGGGGGCTCACACAAGCAGTGGAGCATGTGGCTTAATTCGAAGCAACGCGAAGAACCTTATCCTGGATTTGACTATTATGGATGCCCTCTGTGAAAGCAGAGTAAGCTGCCTTCGGGTGAAACATAAACAGGTGCTGCATGGCTGTCGTCAGCTCGTGTCGTGAGATGTCGGGTTAAGTCCCTTAACGAGCGAAACCCTTATCGTTAGTTGCCAGCGCGTTATGGCGGGAACTCTAGCGAGACTGCCGGTGTTAAACCGGAGGAAGGTGGGGATGACGTCAAGTCCTCATGGCCTTTATGTCCAGGGCTGCACACGTGCTACAATGCCGCGTACAAACCGACGCGATACCGCGAGGTGGAGCAAATCGGAGAAAGCGCGGCCCAGTTCGGATTGGAGTCTGCAACTCGACTCCATGAAGTTGGAATTGCTAGTAATCGCGGATCAGCATGCCGCGGTGAATATGTTCCTGAGCCTTGTACACACCGCCCGTCAAGTCATGGAAGCCGGGAGTACCTGAAGTCGGGTAGCCAACCGCAAGGAGGCGCCTGCCGATGGTAAGTTCGGTAACTGGGGCTAAGTCGTAACAAGGTAGCCGTAGGGGAACCTGCGGCTGGATCACCTCCTTTCTAGGGATACTAGAACCGCTGAGAGCTTTAGGGCTTGAAGCAGGAAGTGTCAGCCATTTTCGTTGTAAAGTGTCACTGTTTTTTTGATATAAACCAAGGCCTGGTAGTAATACCGGGCCTTGTTTGTTTTAAAGGCAAGGAGGTAAGGTCGAAAGGCTGTAAGGAAGTAAGGGGAAATGGAGTTTTGCTTTGGTGGTTGATAGGATTGATAGGAAATAGGACATATAAGACAGATAGGTCCTACTTTTTTATTCTGTCATAATTATCTACTGTCATAAATTCCGCCCAAGAAAGTAGTTATATTCTCTCTCTCTCTCTCTCTCTCTTAATAAATCTCTTTTTTATTAGCAATAAATATTGTACAATTTATGATATGTTATGTCTGACATGGTCTTTGGTCATTGTCAGGAGGTTGTTATTTTGTTTTACTTGCTATTTTGGGAGTTGTTATGAAAATTCGAAGTGTCGTCGTCTTTCTTCTGACTGTATTTGTCGGTGTCAATCTTTTTGCTGCCAACGGCATTCTGCCGGGCAATGGCACAGCCGCCAGTCCCTATCAGATCGAAGACCTGGCTGATTTTCACGCCTTTTGTAATAACGCTAGCTATCATAATGCTGGTGTATATACTGATCTGATGACCAATATCGACCTGACGGGATTAACCTATGATAAACCCTGTATTTCGCAGATTCGTGATCCTTTGTATAATATAAACAGCAACGGATATGTTTATCACGGTGTTTTTAATGGAAATAATCACGAGGTTTCTAATTTATCTGTATTAAAATATAGCTATATGTACAATTCGTTTGCTGCTGGTGGTTTTGTGGGCAGATTATCTGTGAGCGGTGTACTTAGAAATCTCAGGATTAATGTTGCTTTTGTTGATACGAGATATCAGAGATATAATAGCTTGCTCTGTGGTGTCAACAATGGATTAATAGAAAATTGTCATGTAAATGGTGAGTGTCATGCCCTTGAAACTACTACAACAGGCCTTTTGGTCGGTATCAATGAGCAAGGCGGTTATATTGTAAATTGTTCGGCTTCAGGTATAGTGTTAGCTAAAAAAGGTTTTGATGTTGGTGGTTTTTGTGGTCATAATGCCAGTACAATAGTATCTTCATATAGTAATTGTGATGTTACTGCAGTAGAGATGTATTATGCCGGGGGATTTGTTGGTAATGGTTCTCCTATTGATTATAACCATGAGGGAAATGGTAAAGTAGTTGATTGCTATGCAATTGGTTCAGTTTTTGGAATTGGGTCTGTTTCAGGAAATGGATACATAGGAGGTTTTGCTGGTAGAGCTGCCACTGATATCATTAACTGTTTTAGTTCTGTTTCTTTAAGTTCAACGACTGGTTTTGAATCAGGTTTTTCTTATGATTTCAATCCTTTGGGATTATCCGGATTAGAAAATTGTTTTTGGAATTCAGACATATACCCACAAAACAGACCTTATAATCCAAAACCCGTTTATTTCACTCTTGATGAAACCACAGGTACTCTTGCTGATAATACTGGTTATATATTCAACAATGATGCTACCGCCATTGGTTCGCCCGCTTGGTCAACTGAAGGTGTTTTTGGCGGATGTCTGACTTTCGATGGTGTTAATGATTATCTTGTTATGACTGATTATATGTCTATACCGGGTAGTAATTCTCGTACGGTTTCAGTCTGGGTAAAGACGACTGCGGCAACAGCCGGTACTATATCTTGCTGGGGAGATCGGGTAAATGGTAAGTTATGGCAGTTAATGATGGACGCTGATGGTAAATATCGTATAGCGGTTTATGGTGGTACGGAGAAATCATCTATAGCCATTAACGATGGTCAGTGGCATCATATAGCTGTAGTTTTGCCATATGTTGAAAATGCCGATATTTCCGACTGCCAGCTTTATTTTGATGGTGTACTCGATACTAATACCACAGTATCGGCTACAATGGCTATTGATACCGCTTTTGAAATGGATGTAACAATTGGTGCCAGTTTGTCTAATGGTTCTTATGTCAGCTATTTTAATGGCAGCATGGACGATTATCGTATCTATTCAGTACCTTTATCAGCAGATGATATTGTCTTACTTGCCGATATGCAGGAGCCTTTACTTGATTATTGTCTTACCGGTATGCCAACAGAGCAAATGCAGGACATAAATACTTATCTTAATGCCGGGTGGAATATCGTTCCGGCAGATGAGGCAACGGCTGATTCGCTTTGGGTAATAGCTGAGGGTGAATATCCGAAATTCACCTGGAGTCAGCCGCGCAACGATACCGTATTCTTTAATATAGAGTCACTCAAAGGTATGACTGAGGCTGATGCTATTTCATTGCTGGCAGCCAGCGGCATAACTGCAACGGTCAAGTACGATTGCAGTCGTCTGGTTGCTGCTGGTAAGGTGATATCTTCAGAATCACCCGTTCAGGTTCTTCGTAATGCCACAGAGCTGACTATTGTGATAAGTACCGGCATATATGACTGGTCAGCCAATCCCGGCGTCGGAACGATCGATGACCCATATCAGGTATCAACGCCCGGCATGCTCTTTGGTATGAAAAACGACCAGTTTTATTATTTTAAGCTGATGAATGATCTGGATCTGAGTAATTATACTTTCACTAATGGCTGCGTGGCTCGCTCTGACTTTGCCTCTGCTCGTCAGTTCCGCGGCAGTTTTGATGGTGCCTGTCATGTGGTGAGAAATGCGACGATCTCAGGTTATAATGAATACAGTATGACAATAGACTATTCTTCTGGAACAAAGTATGTTGCTGGATTTTTCCCAGTTGTTACAGGTTCAGAAACTGTGGTCAGAAATCTGGGTTTGGAAAACATTAAAATAACTACAGACGATTCTAATACTATTTATGCCGGAGCCTTTGTTGGAGCCTGCGATTCACCTAAAATAATCTACAACTGTTTCGTCACAGGTATGATAGATGGTGTTTACACCAGTGTATATAACAGATATTTAGGTGGTTTTGCCGGGTATGGAGTTAATATCGATCAGTGTTTCACTGATGTGGAAGTTAAAAATATTGGAGATAGGCAATCAGGAGGTTTTGTAGCAATAGGTAAATTTATTACTAATAGTTATTGTTCTGGCAGTGTAAATGCCCCGAATGCATTGAATGTAGTACCTGGTGGATTTATTGGTTCTGTAATTATTTCTGGCAGTGTACAAAATTGTTATTCAACAGCCAAAGTGACTTCATCCCAAACTTTGGCCAATGGTTTTATTGGTAAGGGTTTCAATGGAATTGCAGGTTCAGTACTCAATTGTTTCTGGGATTGCCAGACCAGCGGTGTTGGCACAGCCGGAACGGTGAGTAATGGTGCTACCGGTTTATCAACTGCCCAGATGCAGGATATAAATACCTTTTTAGATGCAGGTTGGGATTTTACTGCTGCTGACGGTAACCCGGCTATTTGGCGGATGGCTGCTGATGGTTATCCGTTCCTGGTCTGGGAGCGAAAAATTGACCTTGATAATAGCGGCATGGTTGACCTGTGTGATTTTGCCATACTTGCCCGGAATTGGCAGATGGCAGAGAGTGGTGATATTGCGACAGATCTCGATAAGTCAGGGCTTACAGATATGATGGATCTGGAGCTACTGATCACAGACTGGCTTAATGGCGAGTAATGATAGATATAAAAATAATTAAGGCCTGGTAGTCAAATACCGGGCCTTTTTTGTTTTAAATCAGGTCAGTCCATTGATATTTGCTTATGATTTTACACATTATTTATAAGAGCAGTTAATGTTTATTTTTTTGTATTTTTTGTATTTTTTTGTACAATGTAGGGGTATTTTTATCTGAGAGACAATATTTTCACCAGAGTCAAAGGGTGTTGTTTCTCGGTTCTGTGTAAGTTTAGCTAATTCGTTTATATGTGTATGTGTCGGCAGCCTCGCCCGTGGTGTGAGTTTGTAGCAGCAAATAGGCAGGAATTATTGAGATATGTCTAAGTTATCCAGATTATCAACGGTGGTAGTATTGATTATGATTTCAGTGTTTTCATGCCAGATATGGGCTTATTCAGGCGGTGATGGCACTGAGGATAATCCTTATCAAATAGCGTCTGTGGCAGATATGAATGCTATTGTTGCAACACCGGAGGATTGGAGCTTAAGTTTTATTTTAACAGCTGACATAGATATGATCGATATAGTATATGGGCCGATTGGAACAAGTTCAGTTCCCTTTACCGGCACTTTCGATGGTTGTGGGCATGTGATAAGCAATCTGGTTTGCGAAATAAGTAATACCGGGGATGTTTATGCCGGTCTTTTGGGTTATGTTCAAGGTGCAGCTATCAGCAATCTTAATTTGGAAAATATTAATATTTCATCAGTGACTACATCTTCTGCGGCCTTCTCTTATGCTGGCTCATTGGTTGGATATATGGTTGGAGGCAGCATAAACGACTGTAGCAGTAGTGGCAGCGTGAGTGCCTCTGCTACCAAAACTTACGCACACTCTTTTGCTGGCTCTCTGGTTGGGTATTTAGATTGTAGTATGGTTAATTGTTATAGTAGTGCCAGTGTGCATTCCAGCTCTTATTACTACTCTTATGCTGGCGGTCTGGCTGCTTATGTGAGTCTTTCTGGAAGTATAAGTAATTGTTATAACACCGGCAGTGTAATAGGTGATTGCACCTATAGTGTTTGCGTTGGCGGTTTGACGGGATATCTCAGAGGCAGTATAGATAAATGTTATAGTACTGGCGTTGTAAGTACCTCCTCTACCAATATAGTTTATGTGGGTGGTCTGGTTGGATATCTTAGAGGGGCAGCTGTATCGAACAGTTTTTGGGATCTAAACACAAGTGGTTTGACGATCAGTGCTGGCGGTACAGGCATATCAACAGATATGATGGTGGATGTGAGTACCTTTATTACTGCCGGGTGGGATTTCTCATCGTCTGATGGTACCCCGGCGATCTGGCGGATGGCGGCTGATGGTTATCCGTTCCTGGCCTGGGAGCGAAAAACTGACCTTAATAATAATGGCATGGTTGATCTCTATGATTTTGCCATGCTTGCCCGGAACTGGCAGATGGCAGATAGTGGTTATAGTGTGACAGATTTTGATAAGTCAGGAGTCACAGATATGGCAGATCTGGAGCTAATGCTGACAGATTGGCCAAAAATCGAGTTGTAATACAATTTTGTGATCTATGCAAGGCCCGGTAGTGTAATATGCCGGGCCTTGTTCGTTTTAAATGCAGATATCTCAATCATCCTTGCTTGAGACTAATAATCATTCCAAAATTATAACATCTAGTGTGTATTTCATTTGCATTGCTGCTCACTTAATAGTTTTGTTTTAGCCAACTTCCTGTCGTATATTTCTATCTTCTGCATGTAGGTTAATTTGACATTATTTATGTGTTTTTGATTATTTTTACTTTTTTAACTTGAAATATTATACATGTTCCGCCAATAATTCTAAGTGTAGCCTGAATTTTGTCCGGGCATTCTTTTGGATAATGCTCATGCGTGTTATTTCAGACGCGATAATTCTATATCTATCTATTTAAGTTTAGGTTTTGAAAGAGAGGTTTCGTTATGTTAAAAAGAATTTTATCGTCCGTGTTTCTCTTGTTTTTAAGTGCTTCTCTAAGTAGTGGCGCTTCATCGAGTTATTATGTTAATCATACAACCAGCATGTTATTGCCTAACTGGTCAGCACCAACATCAGTATCTTTCTTCCTTTATGGCAATGCAGTTGCCAGGGAGAGAGCATTAACAGATTCAGACTCGTTTGGCTCTTTACTTCGCCATAATATTTCTCCATATAGCGGCTGGTCATATCAAAGTGACATTATTAAGGTAGGTACCGACAGACCCCAGCCTGGTTTTATAGATGCAGGTGCAACTGCCAGTGCCAGTGCCAGTATTATTTCATGGGGTAATTATTTATGGGATGGGTGGACAGGCTTTACTTCCTCTATCACTTCTTATGGAAGTTCGCATGCCTCTTTACCCCAGAGTTATGCCCATGCCGATAGTGGTGTGGGGTTGGCTGTGCGTGGTGGCAGAAACTGGTTTAATACTCGGGTACGCTGGGGGTGGAGTTTTTTTGATAGTGTTAGTGGCTCTTCGACTTCTGCCGGAACATTCGAGCCTGTTCGTCCTCGTGACCCTCTGGCTTATTCAGTTTTCGATGATGCTGGTAATGTTGTGGCTTTGGGTAAACCAGTTGATATTGAGCTTGATATTGCTGGCGAGGGAGCTGGGTTCTCATGGGAAAATAACCAGTTGCTCGTTGATCCTATGCTTAATTTCAATCTTAGTATTACAGTTGCAGACCCATTTATGGTACAAGGTACTGGCAGTCTGATTTTGCAGCAGTTAAATGGTGTTATTGTTCAAAGTTATGCTGACGGTGTTTTTTCCGGGCTAGCATTGCCCATCGTTGGGTCTGATATGGGTATTAATATGTACCTAATGGATAATATTGATCTGGAAATAGATTTAAGTTCTATAGATGGTAGCGAGGTTGAGTGGGTTATGGATAATACAGGTCTTGCTACTGTTGTGCCTGAGCCCCTAACCTGCGTTTTCCTGGCTATTGGTGCCGGATTAATAGTTCGTCGCCATAATACTTTATCTTGTTAATGTTGTATTTCGTTTAATGTTTACTTTAATAGTTATGATATGGAATGAAGGCCCGGCTGTTTATGCCGGGCCTGTTTGTTTAAAATTAGCACAACCGTCCCGGTTGAGATTCAAAGCAGTTGGGCTGATGGGGGGATGGCTCTGGTGTGGATAGGACAAATAGGAAATAGGACTTATAAGACGGATAGAGGACCTATGTTATTCCTATGTTTTCAAAGCAGATAGTTTTTTGTACCACTTGGTGCTGGTTTCCATTATCATATTTGCCTGTTGGTACATATTCATAACATCTGGAGGTTAAATATGACATATCCGGTTTCTGAGATATTTTATTCGGTTCAGGGTGAAGGGCGGCTGGCTGGTGTTCCTTCGGTATTTTTGAGACTGGCAGGTTGTCCGTTGCGGTGTCGCTGGTGTGATACTGCATTTGCCTGGGACACTCTCGAAGCGGAGTTTATGAGCAGTCAGGATATTATCAGCCGGATCAAGTCATACAATGCCAGTCATGTAGTAGTCACTGGAGGTGAACCTCTCAATATAGAGCATCTTGATTTGCTGTTGGACGCAATAAAGACTTCCGGCTGTCATATTACCATAGAAACAGCGGCCTTGAACTATCGTGCGGTTACCTGCGACCTGATTAGTATCAGTCCAAAGATGTCTAATAGTTTCCCAGATGCCTGCGATCCGGAGCATTATGCAAAAATAGCGTTAAAGCCAGATGTTGTCGCCAGTTATCTTTCTGACTATGATTGTCAGTTAAAATTTGTCGTTGCTTCAGAGCAAGACATACCAGAAATAATCGACCTCTTAGAACAGCTTGCCAGTCTATCGACTCTTGACGGGGAGCAATTACGGAGCATAACAATGCTTATGCCCAAAGCTGCCGGTCGTCAGCAGTATCGCAACATTGCCCCGATAGTAGCGGAATTATGCCTGAAATATAATTTCAGATTTTCACCCCGTTTACATGTAGAGCTATGGGGTAATACTCGCGGCACATGATAATAAAGTGACTTAACCGCTAAATCAGTGAAAAAAATACCCGTCCTGATAATTGATATCAAGGCGGGTATTATGATTTATAGTTTTTGTTGCCGTTAAAGGCCCAGGTCCAATCTCAAGGTGCGATACAGCCAACTGACCAGGCTTTGCCCCAGAGTTTTATCATTGTATATTATCTGTATTCTGCCGCTCAGCCCATCGCGTAAACCCTCGCTCTGTTCTGATTCTATAGGCAGAACTAATTCATAGATGTTATCTGATGGTTTAAGTATTTGTTCTTCACTGGTCGAAGGTTCGGTGGGAATATCTCCATGAAAAACGGTGGCAAAAGCCGGACTGCTCAATACTTGTACTTTTGTGTCTGGTATGCTTGTAACCCTGGTTTCTATAACCTTATTGTCGAGTGCCCAGAGTTTAATTCTGGCCATTTGCTCAATAGCGGTATATTCCATATCTTGTGACCTAACGGCGGCAACCGCTTCGAAGCTGCCAGGTTTGCATACCGCCAGAAGTTCTGTACCGACATTAAGATATGTCCCTTCCAGCCAGTTAAGAGGTGTTTTACCCTTCAGTACGACAATGCCATCTATTGGGGAGCGGATATCCAGTCTGGCTAATTCCGAGTTGGCTCGTTCAAGTTGCAGGTCCAGGGCATTATATTCTTCCAATAATTGCCTTTCTTCCACATCTTTGCCCATTTTTACAGCTTCTTTTCGTTTTAACTCGACCTGTTTTTTTCTCAAATCGAGGTCGTTTACTGCATAAGTCAATTCCGGATCAGATAGTTTGATGAGCAGGTCGCCAGCCTTTACGGCCATGCCATCATAAGGCATTTTATTGTCTGTTTGATCGAATGAGACAAACCCAGGTCTGCTGACATATAAGGGTGTAAGCCCGGCTGGACGAATGATACATTGCGTATCAATAGATTGTTCCAGGGGTATTAACGATATACCAAATATAGAGCCCAATATCGCAAAAGCCAATACAGCAGCGGTTACTGGGTGTATTTTAAGATTATCCCATTGAGCGGCCATGAACTTAATCATTTTTCCCGCTGGGACAAAGAAAGAGGCATAGATTGATGCTACTGCCATAATACCACCAACCACACCCCAGTCATACGGGTCCAGAAAAACCCAGACCATGTATATAATGGCAAACATAATGAACCAGCGATATATTGCACTCAGTACTGCAAAGGCAAATATGCCCATTTCGCGATTTTCGACATCGATGGGTTTTTCTGCCTTATTCATGCCCAGAATATACCTTTTGCCCAGATATGCCAGGTAATTTGTGGCCTTCTGCTTCATATTTGGTATTTCCAGCATGTCCATTACAAAATAGTAACCATCATATCGTAACAGCGGATTGCCGTTGAACATGATCGTATTTATACTGGCAGCCAGCATGACATTCAGGGCAAACTGATTTAGCACCTGCCCCGGTACAGTTACGGCCCATACCCAGGTTGCCAGTCCGGCAAGAAATATCTCAACGGCTATGCCTGCTGCTGTTATCCATACTCGCTTATATTTCTGACTGAGCATCCAGGAATCAGAGACATCACAATACATCGCCGGCATAAAAACCAGAAATAGTATGCCCATTTCATGAACTTCTGCGCCAAAATGCTTGGCGGTCAGGCCATGCCCGAATTCATGGATTATTTTAATGCAGAACAAAGCCGGGAATAAAAACAACAGGTTTGTCCAGCTTAGTATGGGCTGACGGCCGCCAAGGTTGTCAATATTGCTAAATAGCAGATATATTGCCCCGGTAAACATAAGCAGCGTAAAAATTACCATGGCCTTACTGAATATATAAGGGCCGATGGTTCGGTGTAGGGCAGTCAGCAGTTTGTCAGGGTCAAGTAATGGAATTTTGTAAAAGAAATATTCTGTCTTGAGCTTCTGGAAAAAACTTCTGGTTTGCAGTTGCTTGCGTTTAAGCAGGTAGTCTGAGATATTGTCACCTGTTCCGTGCAGCAGATTCCCGCTTCGCATCATGATAATGAAACTCATTACCGCCTGGGCGTCATAAGTTTCATCTGGGAAGCGATCGGCGAGAGTTTTAAGGACATCTTCCAGAGTGGTTTTACCATCAAGCATCTTGAATATTGTATATTCCGGCGGTCTCAAACGAAAATACCGCAATGAGGTCGGGTCTTTTAGAACAAAACAAGGATGTCCGTAATATACCTGTTCGGTGATTTCCAGATCAACTCTAGCCTGGGGTAAAACTCCGTTAGCTGCATCTTTGTCTGATCTGGCTGACAGACGGTCTATATCTATTTCATTGGCCATAGCTGGTAAAACTCTTTTCGCAAACTAAAGGGGTTAATGTAAACTTTCGTTTTGTGTATCTGCTTTTCTATTCGGCGTTTATTTTAGCATATCTTAAACTAATAGTAAATATAAGGAATTGCAGATCTTATCTATTTTGGAGGAAGTGGGGCTATGGCAGTGATGGTAGTGCAAAAAAACCGGACTGGATCAAATCCAGTCCGGGAATAAGTTGTTTGTGAGCTGGTCACTCGATGGATCATAATTACCCAGAACTAAGCAGAAATATCTACCCTTACCACCCCGGATAACCGCCTAAGTTAGCTCACTACCAACATAGTTTATATTCAGTTTTATAGAAGAGTGTTGCACTCTTTTTGTTAATTATATACTTGATTATCGGACTTTTCAAGTGAAATTTGAAATTTGTTGCTATTTTTGTAAATAATTGCAAATTATAGGTTTGGGTGAAAAAAAAGACAGGTCGCTGGGCCTGCCTTTTCCTTTTATTCTCAGAGATTATTCTTTTGTCTTTAATTTTGTGGCCGACAGCCAAAAATGGTAGGTCCAGATCATTTAACTTTTATAAGGTTGTGAACCCGGGCGAAATGGAGTTTGTAACTGTTCCAATAGCCCCAGATTATGCCTATGCTGCCAAAAACGACAAAGGTTAGCGGCACAACCGAAAGTGTTACGAACCCCGGCGGTAAGAGCAGGCAACTGGCTCCGATATCTGAGAGGCTGTCCCAGATTGAGTTATTGGCTCTCAGGTAAAAGTATCCAGCAACAATCAGAGGTACAGGAAGATATGCCCGTCCAGTAGTTCTGAACAACTGGTGGCTGGCCATGACAGCCAGGAAGAATGCGGCGGTAACGGCAAATGCCTGTTGCCCGGTCGATGCGACGGTCGAAAGGGTAATAGTTGACCCGGCGGCAGTAAATCTGGTTAGATCGCCCTGGCAGAAGATAGGTAGTAGTACGATTGCTATAACGCAGGCAGTCCCGGCGGCAAGCAGGCATTTTGATAATGACATGTCAAAATTAAGCCGATTATTTTGCTCCTGAGCAGCCTTATTCTTATTTCTGAACAGAAATCTGTTAGCAAGTACAACAGTAAGCAGTCCCACAAGGATGGGTATATACCAGAGAAGGGCGTCGAAAAAGAGCAGGCGGGAAAGTGTTGCTCTGGCGGCCTGCCCCTGATAGTCAATGAGTAGTTGCCGGGCATTGTCTGAGAGTATCGCCGGGACGAACAATATGAACGGGCTGGCCAGGGGGGCAATATAGCGATTATTTTGGCCTATGAGAAATGCCGCTGCAAGACTTATGCCCGCGGCCAGGGCGGTATAGAGTAATAAAGAGCCATAATTGCCTGAAAATACAATATTTATAGGCAGGCCATTATTGTTGTATAATATGTCAGTATTGATGAGCCACGACAAGGCCGCCGCAGCAGCTATGACAATGGTAATCCTTATCTTTGTTAGTATGTGTAGTTTCATAGGTTATAGCATAATCATTATTCCATATACTGGCAAGATATTTTGTTTACCTTGTTATGGAATAGTGTCACACATTTATGGAATATAAGCAATTGTTTCAGTTCCTTTACTATTTCTGATTTGCTTGTGCCTCTTTCAGCAGTTCAGCCCGTATTTGTTCCGGTGTGAGCCTATTGAACTGCTCCAGTTGTGCTTTGATCGAATTTTCGTCGAAGCCTGACCACATTTCTATGTTATGTGCCTTGGCGTACTGGCAGGCGATCAGGTTGCGTTGGGCAGTGGTTATCAGGTCCTGACGAAAGGCGGCCAGTTGCACGCTATTGGCTTTGAGCCACTTTTCCTGCTGGTCATTCATGATCTTTTTGCCATATTCTTCGGCGGTGAGGGTTTTAGCAAGCTGCATTTGTTCAAGTTCTCCAATGCTAAAGCGTTTGATCTTGTAATTGCCGCTGGCATCAGTTGTGACCGGAATGGTCTGCGGCACATTATTGTCGCCAGATTTTATTATGGTTAATACGGCAAAGCTGCCATTATCATATGGGAATACCTCGACTATTTCCGGGCTTTTGGCTCTGATATAGTCCAGTTCCGGGTTACCTTCGGCGATGAACTGTTCGAGTCGTTGTTTGTGTTCGTCGTTCTCGATATAAATACAATCCATGATACCATCTGGATCTTCTGCCTGCACCGCTGATATAAATCTGCGGACAGTAGTAAGTATTTGCGTATCAGTTGCCTTGGTTGTCTTGCTCTCTGGCTCGTTGCGATACAGGTTTATCTGTTTCCCGTCAATTAACAGTTCCAGACTGTTATCGTTAATATAACAGGGGTAGTGGTCGTTAATGAGAAGGCGGTTATTATCCTTTCCTTCAATTATATAAGGATATTCCCGCAATTCCACATCACCACTGTTATCGATTTTTACGATGACAAAATCCGCAGTTTTAAATTCCAGTGTAACTTCATATCGTCCATTGCTGTCAGCTTGCATACCGTTCCATTTGCCTGCCAGTTGGTTAGTGAGTTTATCAGTCTTATACTCCTGTGTCAAGCTGTCAGTGCGTTGCAGTGTAAGTTTAGCACTGCCGTCGCTGTCTATTAGTATCAGTGTTTCATTTTTCAAATAGCCACTTAATGTTGTATCGGAATCGGTAGCGATTATTTCGATTCTCCCCTGATCGTCAGTGGTATATTCCATGTCTTCAATATATGCGTCTTTAGCATAGTATTTTCCTTCAAAAACAACATTGCCTGATGTGACAAAGTCAAAAGTGCCATTGTAGTTACTTTTGTCAGTGTCATTGATATATATAGTAGAATCAACTATTGTCCATTCACCCAGCAACTGGGAGGTGACAGCATTTCTGTTATTTTCCCTGTAAGTTGCCTGATTTGCAGAGTTACTGCCTGTTGATATAGCAGTGGGTGAGACTTTCCTTAATAATACCTTTGTGTTATCTTCTATCAGCTCCAAAGTGCCATCATTATTAACTATACCACCTACTTGAAGGTCCCGGTTAGTGCCTGTTATTTTTATAATGCCGTTGTTGAGTGTATAGCTGCAGAGGGCGTGTTGTGGACCATCAATGTTATCGATATCAATCATGAGCTTATTGCCGGGCTTGAAATCGATAGTAACTGTTTTTAATTCGCCAGCCTCATCGCCGCTGGCGGAGATCATTTCCCAGCGGCCGGTAAGCTCGGTGGCATTGCCAGTTGTAGCCGGGGTGTATGTGTTTGTAGCAGGCCAGTCTTGTATCTTTTTCATGGTCGTCTTAAGATCGCCATCGGCTGATGACAGCGACATGGTATGTCCGTTTATTGTACCAGACATTACAAAACCGTTTTCAGTATTGGTTATGGATATAGTATCGTTATTTATGCTGTATGCACCATAAACAGTAACCGGGCCATTAGTCATTTCGGCTTCCAGTCTTACCATGTTGTCAGATTCAACATAGAGCTTTGCTGAACGATAAGCATCGGCTCCGTTGCCGGTTATGCCGGTCAATTCCCAGGTGCTGCCGGTAAGGTTAACTTCGCTTTGGTGGGCGATTTTGTCCTTCTTCATAATAATCTTGCTATCTGAGTCAGTGCCCAGTAATTCCATGGTGTCAATATTGACAAAACCGATCAGTATCTTCTCATTTTCAGCATCATCAATGATCTCAATTTTGCTGTTTTCGAGAGTGTAGCGACAGAGTCCATGACTGCTTCCATCGTCAGTTATGGCATCGATCATGAGCATATTACCGGGTTTGAAGTCAATAACCACAGATGAAACTGAGGCTGCTTCTTCACCGGTCATACTGGCCATTTCCCAGCGGCCGGTTAGCTCGGTCATATTGCTGTCGCCATTTGTCCCCGAAGCAGAGTCGTCATTCTCCACTTTCTTCATTACCAGCTTGCCACCTTCACTGGTTTCTAAGAGGTCCAGCGTATTATTGTCAACTGATCCGGTGAATATTGTATGGTTATCGCCCTGGTTAATGATTTCTATCTTGCTATCGTCCAAAGTATAGCTGGCGATAAGATGCCTGGGGCCATCATTTGTTTCCGCGTCGATGGTGAGCATATTACCCGGTTTGAAATCGAAGACGATTTTGGTTACAGTATCAGCCCCATCACCGCTTATACTGGCCATTTCCCAGTGGCCGGTAAGTTCGGTTGAATTAACTGGGTTTACTTTTGGCTCAAATTTAATAGTGTCATTTGTCGTTTGAGTTGAAACTTTTACCTCAGTCTTTTCACCCTGGCGTAAAGCTACATTTTCAAAGGTAATATAAGTCCGCGGGCGGGTCTCAAGAGAAAACCCTTGTATATTGGCAAGTGGCACATCGAATGATGACCTGCACTCTCTTATATCATTGTCAAGATTTGATGTATAAGTTGGACAATATGTTTTTCCATCTTTGCCAATGGCAACGATCCGGCAATCATAATTCTTATCGATCAGATGAAGAACACTAACTTCGGTTTCGCCATTACTCTCTTTAATACCATTATGGCGTACTTGTCGGTTAAAAATATTATCCAAAGTGCTGCTTCCACCCTCAGGGAAATCGGGTAGGCCGCCGTCGGCAGTAAATTTCCATTTACCAACTCCAAGTTCAATGGTAAATGTTTCATGTGTTTTACTGCTGTCAATATTTGCACGCAGACATTGTATAGATCTTAATTTGGTTCTGGCTTCATCCTCGAATCTGGGGAAGTATGAATAGAGAATGTCGTTAGAAGAAACGCCGTATATATGAACATCTGATGCATCCCAGTTAGAAGTCTTCAGGGCTAGAGCATAAAGATTGCGTGAATTTTCCACCTTGGTTTGTGGATCGTAATAATAATCAATGAGAGGAATTTCATGTGTGCCATCGGGCGACCACCATTTCTTGCTATCGTTTAACAGATCGCATACGCCTATCAGTTCAAGAGTAACACCGCCGGGTAATTGGGCTATGCAGCCTTTATTGGTATTGTCAGGTGTTACATCTTCATTGTTTTTGTCTGTGGAAATAGAGGTCTTCGCATTATCAGCATCTGTTTTATCCTGCTCTGTTCCTTTTGCCATCGGCAGCAGAACTGCCGCCATTACTAATACCGCTGCGGTGCTGATCCAGCCGAGTCGGGCTGATTTGGGCAGGGGGCGGGCGATAATGTGTTTTATCCGGTCTTGCAGGGCGGATTTTGATTCTACTACGCCTATCAGTCGCAGGCTCAGGTGTGGGCGGGTAAAGGCTATGCCGGCGATGTCGATCAGGGTATTGCAGTAGATTTTTGACCCGCTGCCAAGCTTGCTCAGTACCATTTCATCGACGGCCTTTTCCCGGACCTGCCGGATGATGATATTGGCCAGCCAGAGCATAGGATTGAAGAAATACAGTATCTGCAGGAGCGACTGGGCCAGGTTGACCCATAGGTCACGCCGCTTGATATGGCAAAGTTCATGCAGCAATACCGATTGCAGCTTTTCCGGCTCCAGACTGTTGAGCAGTTCGACCGGCATAAGTACCACAGGTTTGGTCAGCCCACATACTGCCGGGCTGAGCATATTATTGGTCAGCCGCATTTCGACAGCCTGGGGCATATCCAGCAATTCCCGGCATGAATCCAGCAGGGCTATGGTTTCTGGCTCAGTTGCCCGGCGGCTTTGTGCGATCAGGCTTCTGACAAACCAGTATCTCTGCAGGAACAGCACTGTCAGGACTAATACACCCACCAGCCAGCCCAGAAACAGCCAGCCGCGAATGGTGACCGGCTCAGAGGCAGAGGGGGGAATCGCTACTGCCGGGGCGGTAATTGCCGTATTTTCAGCAACTTGCAGCTCAGGCAGGGCAGGTTGGGCCTGGGTTGCCGTTGTATTTGTGCCCGGCATGCTTTCAACGCCGGTGGGTTTGTCTGTGCTCAATTTCGGACTGGTGATATTAGTTGCTACAGCTGGTATAGCCGCCGGAGCTGGTTCCTGCTTTGTGATAAGCTGTTTATCCTTGAGATCGACCCAGTATCCCAGGCCAGTGGGCACACTTAGTGTGGTTGGTAGTACCAGCTTAACCAGTACCAGCATCCACATGCAATAGCGAACCACCGCCCGCACCCGTTTGCGGATCAGAAGATCAACTGCATAAAGAACCAATACGAGAACGCCAGACTGTATCAGCATTCTTAAGCTATTATCACAGAACCAGTTACCGATATTATTGATATATTCAACCATTGTCATATTCGACTTCCTTCCTTGTGGCCCGGCGTAAAAGCAGGACCTATCCCTGAATTGTTATTTTAGCTTGTCCTCGACCAGTTTTTTTAGAGCCTGCATTTCTGCTTTACTAAGCTTTTCGCTATCCAGAACGAACTGCATCATAGGGGTAAGTGCCCCGTTAAATGCCCTGGTGAGCATTTTGCGGAATTCACCCGTCCGGGCCTGATCCTGACTGATGCATGGGCTGAACAATTGCAAATTCCGTATCTTTTCGATCTGGAGCAACCCCTTTTTCACCATGCGGTCCATAGTGGTCTTTACCGTACTATAGGCCCAGCCTTTACTATCTGCCAACGCCTCCTGCACCGTCCCGGCAGCGCAAGGGCAATTATCCCAGACTACCTCCATTATGGCCCATTCCGCCTCGGTCATCTCTGTTTTTTCAATTTCAACTTTTTCGGTCATGATATCACCATAGGTTATTGATGGTTATAGAATGCAAACTACATGAATAAAATATATTCGACAAGTGTAGAGTTGTCAAGCAGAAAAAATAAAAAAGGCCATCAGCTAGATTTTAACCGATGGCCTTTGAAATATTTATATAGGATTGTTTACCTGGACAGCTGTAAAATCTCATCCGAAGTAAGTGCTCGATCGATAATATTTACCTCGTCGATGAGACCTTGGAAATAATTAGGTGATAATACATTCACTCCGATCCTGACTTCATTAATGTCAGATGAATTGATCTGGCATGGTAATAGTCCACCAGTTGATTCCAGTTTGCCATCTACATAAAGCTGTACTTCGCTTATATCTGCCGAACCATCATCAGCCAGAACTACGGCAATATGATGCCAGTTTCCGTCTGCTATATATTTTGTGCCGAACTTATAACCATCATATATCTCAGTTCTTAGTGTACCATCATTGTTAATTCTGATAGTCCACCTTTCGCCAGTAAGATTATTGCCCCAGTTTATGATCTGGCCATTTACTTTGGTTGACTTAATCCAGGCAGAGCATGTTCTGCTTGCAGATCCTGATATACCAGTGTATCCGGACACTAAGACATGGTCATCTATGCCATCAAATGCCAGACAGCCCTTTTTCCGGCCGTTAGCTTGCCATAAAGGGCCGTTAACTAGTGTGCCGTTACGCGAATTTCCAGAACTATCTGAAGTTACAGGTCCATCTGTTTCGTTAAAGCTCAGAGCTAATTGTTTCAAGTTATAAAGTGAGTATTTGATATAATCATCTGTTAGAGCAATATCGAATATTTTAACTTCATCGATTATGCCATGGAAGTAGTTTGGAGAGAGAACATTAACGCCAATTCTTACATTATTGATATCGGATGAGTTAATTTGGCAAGGTAAAACTCCACCTGTAGTTTCAATTTCTCCATCAACATAAAGCCGAAGTTCACTTATATCGGGTGAACCATCATTTTCCATTACAACCGCTACATGATGCCACTTGCCGTCAGCAATAAATGTGGTACCAAATTTATAACCATCATAAACTTCAGTTCTGAGTGTGCCATCATTATTGACTCTGACAGTCCATCTTTCACCTTTGAGATTATTGCCCCAGTTTACAATCTGGCCACCAGCTTTGGTAGTCTTTATCCAGGCACTACAGGTTCTGCTCTGTCCGCCGGTTATGCCTTTGAAGCCGGGGATTTCAACATAATCATTAATGCCGTCGAAGAACATGCCATTATTGAGTTTTCCACTAACCCTGTTACTGTTGGGCATATTGGTCATTGTTCCATGGTAACTGCCGTAGCTATCTCTTACGGTCAAACCGGTGACATCGTCGAAGGTCCAGTGAGCGACCAGACCATTTACTATACCAGACTGCCATTGATTTGTAAGCATGCCAAAATCGGCCATGTCAACGATACTGTTACTGTTGATGTCGGCCGGATTATTCAGTGTTTCGCTGAGCCATTCACTTGCCATGCCAGCCAAGTCCGGCATTCCCATAGTTCCGGAATAAATATCGGCTACATTAACAGAGATGTCGGCTTCATCAATGCCGCCTTTGCCATCACTGACCCTTAAAGTGAAACTATTAAGTCCTACATCGCCATTATCAGGCGTGCCTGTCAGCATGTTATTATTTACATAGAGCCAGTCAGGGCCATTAGAAATGCCATAACTCAGAGAATCGCCATTAGCATCAGTTGCTACCATTGGTATGGCCATATTGAACAAGGTTGATTCACGAGCAGTCAGTGAAACTGGTGCTGCCTGTGTAAAGCCTGGCCATTCATTTTCTTGTGGTGGGCGAATATAGAATGTGTCTATTATTGATCTTGTTGGACTATCTGGTCCTTGCCAGGCGACAGCCAGATGGTCACCGCCTACTCCTTCTTTGTGCAGAGCCATAATATAGTATGGCTGATTAGCCTGCAAAGTGATATATGCTGAGGCCTGGGTACTGAACTGGTCAAAGCTTCTTTCTCTTGAACATGTGCCGTAGATCCAGGCTCTCTTAACCAGATTGGTCGGGCTGGAAGTCGTACTCAGCCATAATTCTACTTCATCGTCACCTGATATCCAGAACTTGTAGCTACCTGTTGTAGCCGGTACTAACAAACCATGAACCTTTGTACCGTATGTTTCAGCATAGTTAGTTGGTATTTCGAATGTCGATAGTTCAGTTATCAGACTGGGGTTATTGGGGTAATTAGCCGAGCTGGTAAGTGCTGTTATTTGGTTAGCTGTGCTCAGGCCAGTCCAGATCTGTCGTTGGATACTGCCTATAGTCTTGAAACTCCAGACGCTGCCAGTTCTGATACTGCCATCTGGCATAACTTCATCCACACGCCAGAAATATTCACACCAGGCATCCAGATTTACCGGATTATACTTGTTGATTTTCTTACGGCCTTTATATTCAGCTGACTGCTGAGTTGCGCTGGCCACCGCGGCATATTTAGTGCCGAAGTAAATATCGTGAGCCACAGCATAGGTTGACGGTATAAATTGCAGGACCACCTCTGGTGATACAGTTGTGTTTCCGTTAAATGGTATAGGAGCATCAAGCCGATTATTCTGGTATATATCCAGAGCTTCAGTGTCGCTGAGTTTATAGTTGTAGATTCTGATGTCATCCATTATGCCGTCAAAATACTTATCAGCGGACCAGTTACTTTTGCCAATGTAGAGGTTCTTTCGATATACTTGTGGTGTGGCTATAGTATTGCCTGTTTTGATAACAACACCATTTTTAGCTATTCTTACCGATCCGGAATTGTCGATCGTAATTGCAAAGAACTGCCACTTATTCAGTTCGATCGCTCCGGGGGCTAATATCTTGCCACCGCTTGTTCCGCCATTGTATATTTCTACATTCAGATCGTCTGATGTTCCATAGCGGCTAATGACGATGTTATCTGAGGGTGAGCCATTACCAAAGTCAAAAAATCTTGCCCAGTTCTGTACAGTCCGAGGGTAGGTCCAAAAAGAGAAACTTATACCATCGTTGAGATTTCGCATCCCTTCCGGGTTCAGAGAAATATAATCGTCAACACCGTCGAAAGAAAGGGCGTTTCCTACTTGCCCGGCAACGGTATTGTCGTCGAAGGTCATGCCACTTTTTAGGCTTCCATTATTGCTATTACCGCTGAGGTCAACGGCGTTTGTGCCACTGGTCTCATCCAGAGACAGCATGACTATTGGTCCTTTTTCCGGTTTAAACTTCAAGCCGTCAAGATTCTTGATTGCGCCAGCTTCAATGACTTGGTTATAGAAACGAACATCGTCCAGCTGGCCATTGAATTTGTAGCTGGTGTCAACTGCCTGGGCAATACCCATGTATAAGTTTACACCGTTAACCATGGTCTGGGTTATACCTCTTTTGACCATGCGAACCTGACCGTTGATAAATATAATCGCCGTGCCGCTTTCATAGGTACAAAGAATATTAACCCAGCGGCCTGGCTCATAAACTGCACTGGTTGTAACCAGCTCAGAATAATTACTCTGACTGCCGATCCGGAATTTGACCTTACCAGCATCAGTCATACTTATGTTAAATCCTGTTCCGCTGTCATTGGCCGGGAATTTATCCAGGATAACCATGTTAGCCTGAACCTGCGGTCTGACCCACATAGAGATCGTCTGTTTACTGCTACTGGCAACTGAAGCCGGGCAGGAAATGTAGTCATCCACACCATCAAACGAAAGTGCCTGGCCAAGATCGTAATAAGTACCTTTATAAGTATCAGAACTCCATAAGCCTGATGCCGGGAAGTTATAGCCGGTTGCTGTCAGGCCACTGTCTGATGAGTCATTGAAATTGCCGTTGAATTGATAGTGTGGCACTGGCTTTGGGGTACTGCCCAGTGTGAAGTTCATGGTAGTGTCTGGAACACTTATCCCGGTCACATCAAAGCCAGAGGGCAGACCGCTCTTAACTCCGAATTTCCAGTTGGAAGATGGGGTGGTAGTAGATGTAAAACGGTCAAGCAGGCCGCCCGATTTAAATAGTACATTGCTATTCTTTTGTGTATCTACATTATTGGCATGTACCAGCTCAACATATCTGTCTTTATCTGGGTAGTTAGCGTTATCACCATCGGTATATATACGCCATATTGACATACCTTCATCCGGCAGGCTGGGACAGTATAGCAGACTTTTAGTATAAGGCTTAATTATATAAAATTCCTTAGGCTGAGTTGTATCGTAGTAGAAATATGCAAAGTGAGCATTGGTTGAATTCATGCTGTATAATGCCGGGCTGCCGTAGATATTTTCGCCATCAAGCCAGCCGTTGCGATACAGGAAGTATGGGTTAGGCAAATCGCAATAACCACCGCCCATTACGCCCCAGGTGCCGGGTTCGCCGCCAACATAACTATATGTATCTGGCCATTTAGCCGCCATGTGGCCATGCTCGTGGATAAGAGTTCCCGGGTTAAGGTTATTTGCAGTGTCAGTACAGTATGGTCCGGTATGTACTCCGTCAGCACTAAAACCTCCCCAACCGCTGGCATGCCACCACATACCCTTGGCCCAGGCTGCCGGGTTACCGGTGTACATTATAGCGAGAGCCTTTATTTCGCCGGAAGAGTTGGTTGAAAGCTGACTAAAATCAAAGCCTTCAGCATCCATTTTATTCATACAATAACCCAGCAGTTCCTGAGCACCGTTGGCATAGCCTTCGGCATCATATTCAGCAAATGTTTTTGGGGCGCGAATAATGCCATATACGAAGTGGTCAAGAATAAAAACGCCGCGTGATACATCTTCATAGTAAGTTCGCAAAGATGCCGCGTTTCCATTGCTATAGTGGAAATCAGGTTTTTTGACCTTGTCCTGATATTGTTGCAAAGAGTATTGTGCTGGGGCATCGGAAAAATCCACTATTATTACAAGCCCCTTTATCGTAGCGTTAAACTGGGCTGGCGAATTCTGACCTGGCAATACATTCGTCCCGGCTTTTGTTGTAATTACTATCGGCTCGTCACTTTCTGTCTGGCTGTCAGAATCCTGGATCAGACCATTTATTACTTCACGGTCGCCGAATAACTGTTTTTTTGTTGCCGCAATCTTGCTCAAGCGAGATTCGGTTGTTATTTTCAGGTCTTTCTGCACACTCTTTGTCGGTGAAAGTATCAGCTCATTCTGACTGCTCTTGCTTAACTTGCTCGATACTGGTATGCCAGTTGATACAAACTCGCTGCCATCAGCTGAAAGCTCAGCGTAACAGATCCAGCCGGTTTTTTCGTCTCGGACTACTGAAAAGCCATCCTGGGTTTTGGCATCTATATAGTATTCGTCACCATTCAGGATAAGTGTTACCGCAGTTCCATCTGGCTGGGTGAACTCAAACGCCTGATCAAAGACAGGGGCCGCCTCAACATTAAGAAGTAACAGGGGAACAAATAGAAGAAATGAAAATAATTTTAAAGACAACTTCCGAGAAAATATCATAATAGTACCTTTCTTTTCGCCTGGCTTTTTGCTTTTTCGGTTGATGGTCTGATGTTTAAAAAACCGTCAGCCCATCCCGGCATGAGTCATTGCTTATTTCCTTTTAATTGGACTAATTTATTTAAATAGTCAAAAATAGAGTATTAATGCTTTTTTTGTATATTACATTTTATGTCAGGTGATATTTTTAGTCTCTTTTCCTGTCACAATGCCAATGCCTGAATATGATGTAATATATTATGTCTTGTAAGTGTTTATTCAGTAGGTCGTTACTGTGTGGTGTTAACTTTTTTCTGACGAGCAATGCTGCTCAGGGGTGTTGGGCCTGTGCGATATTGCCACAATATGCAAATCGGCACATTTCCATTACTACATTATATCAACCTGCTATTCTCAAAAGAAAAGAAATATTTAAATAAATTCAGAAAGGAATTAAAGGCTAATTTGTTACAATAGTGCTATTTAGGGACAAAAAAACACTGTTTAAGGGAATGTTCCTCAAACAGTGTTATAGTTGGTTTTTATTTTATGGATTGAGGGCTTACGCCTTCAAAAGTCATTTTGACAGGTTTTATAAAGCCGTTCTCATCGAAGTGCATTTCATCGATGCAGGTAACCCGGCTGTTGCCATCTCGTTCTGTCAGAGGCCGGCGATGATAGACAATATACCATTTGTCAGTTCCTGGCACATTTATGCATGAATGATGACCAGCACCTGTGGCGATCGATGGGTCTTGTTGCAATATTTTGCCGATGCGTTTGAACGGTCCAAAAGGTGAGTCTGAAATGGCATAAGCTACAGAGTAATCAGGGCCAGTCCAGCCGCCTTCAGACCACATAAAGTAGTATTTACCATCCTTAATGAACATAAATGGACCCTCGACATAGTTTTCCGGGGTTATTTCCTTATAGATCGTGCCATCTTCATAGGGCACCAAGGCGGTAAAGTCGTCGTTGAGCTTGACTATATTGCAATGTCTCCAGCCTCCATAGAGCATGTAATAAGTGCCGTCTTTATCAAGAAATATGAACTGATCAATAGGTTGGGCTCCATTAACAACATCATTGATAAGTGGTTTACCGATATGGTCTTTATAAGGGCCTTCGGGCTTATCAGCCACGGCGACACCTATACCGCCAATTTCGCCGGGATGGACATCGTTAGCTCCGAAAAAGAGGTAATATTTGCCTGCTTTTGATATTACACCGGGTGCCCACATGGCCTTGTTGGCCCAGCTTACTTCTTTGGATGTTAATATTTTTTCATGTTTGGTCCAGTTAACCAGGTCAGGTGAAGAAAAGCAGTCGAAAAAGAGCTGGTCTTCATAGCGAGCCGAGTAGGTTGGGTATATCCAGTATTTATCGCCATAGACTATGGCCTCCGGGTCTGCATACCAGCCGGGGAATACTGGGTTGCCGGCTTTAACAACGGTCTTTGGGGTATCAGGTGTATCCTGAGTGTCAACCGCAAACGATATATTACCAGCGCAATATATTGCTAAACATGTGATTAGGGTGAATAATCCTTTTTTCATCTGTTTTACTCCAAAATTACAATTCTATTTTATCACCAAAGCACTATCATTCTAGGCCACGATCTTATTTGTCATATTATATGACTGTTGGCTCCATCAACAAGGGATATTTTGTATAGATGGGGGCGTGAAACCATTTTTCTATTTTTTTTCTTACAATTTTTTCGAGATTATACAAGTACTAGTGGATATAGACAATTTTTAGCAGGAATTACTATAAGAAATGAAAGAAGCAGACCCCAAAAACGCGAGATTTATAAGGCTTTACACAGGTATTCAAGCCAGGTTGTATTCCTACATATTGGGTATGGTTCATAATCGCAGTGATGCAGAGGAACTGCTCCAGGAGACTTCGGTTGTAATATGGGATTGCTTTGACAAGTATGACAGTAATTACAGTTTTAGTGCCTGGGCATTTGGTATTGCCAAAAATAAGATATATGAATATCTTTGTGAGAATAAAGAAACGAAAAAACTTTTTTCTGATGCGGTTTATGAGCAGTTGGCCCGGGCGGCTGAAGATTCAGGTGATGATATTCTTGATCGTCTGGAAACGGTAAAGAAATGTTTCAGTAAGTTAAAAAAGTCAGACATGACTTTGATGGTATATAAGTATTACAGTAATAAGTCTATCAATCAGATATCGGACTTAACCGGCCGGTCAGGCAATAGTCTGTATAAAACCTTTACCCGTATAATTGTCCAGTTGAGAAAGTGTGTCGGGTATCAAATGCGGGCGGGAGATTATAATGTCTGACGAGCGTAGAGAATATGTTATAACAGAGCTTCTTATGCGTTTGCTGGAAAATGATCTGGACGATAAAGCAATAGCGTATGTAAATGACTGGCTTTCCAATGAGCCGGGGGCCGCGGTTTTTTATTGGGACTTTGTCAAAGACTATGCCGCGATCAAGATGCACATGGAAGGTCAGTTATCTGGAGCTGAGAATGATAACCTGGTGTCGGATGCCGGTGTGAGTGATCTGTTGATAGCTTCTTTGTCGGAAGCAGAATGTAATTCACCCGCGGCAGAGAAAAGCAAGCCGGTTGTCAGTCAGGAGCCAATGCCAGCAGCGAGCAAATTGTCTGGATTTGATAAATTTAAGAAGATGCAAAAAATATACCATGCTGCACTTTCGGTTGCAGCGGTTTTGCTGCTTATGTTGCTGGTGTATTCACAGGTTTTTCCGCCAAAATATTGTTATCCGGCGGCAACCATGGTCGAGCAGGTAGCTGCTGCATGGTCAGACAGTTCAGAAAGAATTGATAGTGATAACAGACTTTTTACTAATACTGAGCCATATATACTGGAACAAGGTCTGGTAAAACTTGTGTATGAGCAGGGTGTAGATATTGTGGTCGAAGCCCCGGCAGAATTTACAGTAGAAAAGCAGGGTCTGACCTTGAAATATGGACAATTGTATTCTACTGTTGGTCTGGCAGGTCAGGGTTTTTACATAGCTTGTCCTAATGCCAGATATGTTGATCTGGGTACTGAATTTGCGGTTTCTGTCAACAAGTTTGGTTCTTCTGAATTGCATGTTCTGTTGGGCAAAGTAGAGATGGCCGCCGGGCTTATGGGTAAGAGCATGTGTACCCGTATAGTACATGAAGGTAATGCAATGGCATTTGATAATACTAATGGTAAAATAGATAGTATTGCTTTAAGGAGCAATGATTTTGCCCGAAAGATTGAGTCAGACACTCAGATGGTCTGGCGTGGCCAAAAGAGCATTAACCTTGCAGATATTATTGGTGGTGGTAATGGCTTTGGTACAGGTCAGTTAGAAGTTGGTATTTATCCGCAAACAGGTAAGGTAGTGAATCAGTATTATGGTCTGACTGATCATTCTGACTCAGTCTATTATCGTGTTGACGGAAATAGTTTTGTTGATGGTGTTTTTGTGCCTGATGGTGGTAATGGTCCTGTTATTGTAAGTTCGGAAGGCCATGAAAATTCTGACATAATTGATACCAACGGAACATTCTGGGGGTGTGTGCAAAATGGCGGTATCCATTATCATCAGGGTGAGCTTATTAAGCACAGTCTGAGATTGTCTGGTATTTCGTATGGCGATAAAGACAATGCTGCTATTCTGATGCATGCCAATCAGGGAGTGACATTTGACCTTAAGACGATAAGACAATCAGTTCCCGGTTTGGAGATAGATAAATTTACTGCTATTTGTGGTATGTCGGAAACGGTGTATGATAAAAGTGTATTTGTCGCCAGTAAAGTTCCGCTTCAGCAAGACAGCAAGGTTCAGCCAGAGGGTATTTTTTATGTTTTAGTTGATGGCGAGGCAAGGTATGTCAGTGATCTGGTTAGTCCGGCTGATGAACCAAAAAATATTGAAGTTGGTATAAATGACAGTGATCGTTTTTTAACTTTTATTGTTTGCGGCTCAGGAGATAATGCATATATCTGGTCATTATTTGCCAGGCCAGAGCTTCAGTTCAGTCTTGAGTAATTTTTAGTATTGTTATTGCGTTCTACGGAATCAGTGCGCAGTCATTTTGTCTGCGATAGAGTATTTGTTATGTATTGGTTGCTGACAGGAGAGGAGGGCGTGTTGACGAATAAGTTTTTTGCGATCTTATATTGAGTTTGAGAAGTTAATAATCCGGTGTAGGATTAATTGTATATTATTTCTTTTGAAAAGGGAGTAACGATGAAAAAGTTAAGTTTGGCTCTGGTAGGTCTTTTGACGGGTTTTTCTGGAATTGCTAATGCGACACTGGTGCATAAATACACATTCAATGAAGGTTCTGCTGCTGATGCTATTGGTAATGCAGATATGAATGTTAATGGTAATGCATCGTTGAAAGGCGGTGAACTTATATTGCCGGGAGGAGGTACACGGGTTAATAATGCCAGTGCTGCAGGTGCGTCCCTGACGGAACTGGCCGCTACTATAAACGGCTCTACAGTAATTAGTATGGAATTGTGGTTTACGCAGAGTCAGAATAGCGGCTGGTCAAAGCTGTTTATGGCTGGTCAGGGGTTTGATAATAAGTATATGGATATTACCCCGCGTCGAGGCAATGATAATAATGTGACCAGTATTGCGTATAATACAGGCAGTGGTGAGAGTACTTTGTCTCTTACTAATTCAGTAGCTATATCCAATAATGTTGAGTACTATCTTGCTGCAGTTTGGAATCAGGGGGCAAATACTATGCAGTTGTACCTTGCTAAAGCTGGTGATCCTTCAACGGCGGCTACTATGAGCAGGAGTATGGATGGTAAGATGCTAAGTGATTTAACGATCAATGAATTATATCTTGGGTCACCGGTTCAGTTTGGTGATAATGATTTTTATGGCAAGATAAATGAGTTCAGGATTTACAATAATGCCCTGACATCTGCTGATTTCAGTGCAAATTGTCTGGCTGGTCCGGAAATCTCTGTTGCCAATACCCCAGAACCTGCAAATGATGAAACTCTGGTGTTTATTGATACCGATCTGCAGTGGCAGGCACCAAATGCTTATACGATTGATTCATACAATATTTATATTGGTGATGATCCAAATATGGATGATGCCGCCAGGACAGGCTGGACAGCAACTTCTATTGATCCGGCTGTAGATATGGGATATGCCCTGGCTAATGATATTAAATATTATTGGCGGGTTGATACTCTTGAACCTAACGGGCTCGATCCAATAGTTCATACTGGTGATGTGTGGGCTTTTACCACTGTTCCGCCAGTTCCGGTAATTACGGCTGATCCGGTAAGCCAGACAGTTAGTGCTGGTGCTGTTGTGAGTCTTGGGGTTACAGCTTTGAATGCTGATGCATATACCTGGTATCAATCAACAGATACAATCGTAGATGAGGCAGATGCTGTTGTTGGCTCCGGACAGACGGTTCAGATAACTGTAAATGGTATTGCAGAAGAAGGGTGGTATTACTGTAAGGCATCATCTGTTATTGGTAGTGATGTCTCGGCTATGGCTCATGTTATGACAAAGAGACTTGTGGGCTGGTGGCCATTAGATGGGTCACTGGAAGATGCTATTGCTTCTGAAATTGCAGGAGCTCCTTCGCATGATGGTTCATCTGAGTCTCCGAATTTCGTAACAGGTATCAGTGGCCAGGGTTATAAATTCCTGGGTGATGGCAAGGTTGTTACTATTGCCGATAGTGTGGACTATTTTAACTTCTATACATCCGGTGTTACTGTCAGTTGCTGGGTAAGTGATCAGAATCCATCCATTTGGGATACAGTAGTATCGAAAGAGTATAATCGTAACCCGGATTGGTATGTTGCCAGTGGTTATTTCCTGGCTCGCAGTGATTTTGGTGCCGGTGCTTTTGGTATTCGCAGAAGTGAGGCAGTGTCATCTGCTAATCAGGTAGCTACAGGTGATGGAAGCTGGCATCTGCTGACAGGCGTGTTTGATAGTGATAATAAGAAAATGCGTATCTATGTTGACGGTGCCTTCAAGTCAGAAATAAATGCTGACCCGGCTACTTTTAATCAGCCTAATCTGGCTCCGCTTATTTTTGGTGCTGAAAGTACCGATGGTGTTATCGGCAGATCAAGCGGAACTATTGATGATGTCAGAATATGGAGTTATCCGCTGGATTCATGGCAGGTTGCTCAGCTTTATGTTGATCTTGTTGATGCTGTTATCTGTGTTCAGGCACCGGCTGGCGATCTGGACGGTAATTGTGAAATTGACCTGAATGATTTTGTTGTTATCGCTCAGAACTGGCTTGAGAGCGGTAATGTTAAATCTGTTGACCTCCAGTAAATTCCAATCTCCACAAGTGTGGATAGTAACAAAGTATGCCTCGGCCACGGGGCATACTTTAGTTATTTTACGAAGTAATATGAAAATGGCTCTAAGTGCTTGTGAGCGGTTAGAAGATAATGTAAGATTACAGGGAAGTAAGAGAAGAACAGGTTGTGAGATCGATATGTATTTTATAGCCTGTGATTGTAGATGATAGTTTTATTGACGGAATGAATTGTTTACAGGAGTATTTGAATGAAATTAAGTAGAAAGTGGATTATCTCATTTTTGCTGGTTTTGCTGGGAGGAAATTATGCTTTGGGTCAGACCAGAGCCAACAACACATCTGGTTCTGGTTATATTTTTAATCGAGAACCGCTTCTGGCCAAGCCTTATACTGAATTGCCATTAGGAGCAATAAAGCCCAATGGCTGGCTCAAAGATGAGCTCGAACGGATGGCCAAAGGCATGACAGGTAATCTGGATAAGTGGTATCCTGAGGTCTGCGGTCCGCGAAATGCATGGCTGGGCGGTGATGGAGATACCTGGGAGCGGGGCCCATACTGGATCGATGGCTTATATCCGCTGGCTATTCAGCTCGATGATAAGCAGCTTATAGCCAAAGCTATGAAATGGGTAGAATGGACACTAAATAATCAACGGGAAGATGGCTATATTGGCCCGCGCGAGCTTCGTAATGAGGACAGAACCAGACCGGCCCCACAGGGAGCACAGATATATGAAGAAGATGACTGGTGGCCGCGTATGGTTATGCTCAAGATATTGCAGCAGCATTATATGGCTACTAATGATCAGCGGGTGATTGAGGTTATGACCAGGTATTTTAAATATCAGCTTGCTAATTTGCCATCTGCTCCGCTGGAAGCCGGGCCAGATGGAAAGGGCGGCAGTTGGTGGGCCAGGCACCGGGGGGGCGATAACCTTATGTCGGTTCTTTGGCTTTATAATGTTACCGGCGAAAGCTGGTTGCTGGAACTGGCCGAACTGATTAATAGGCAAACGCTGCACTGGACAGACCTGTTTTCAGATGGTCATGCTCTGGCCACTCAGGTTGATAAACCATTTAATCCGATCTCAAACCCGGATTTCCACTGTGTGAATCTGGCGATGGGCTTTAAGACCCCTGTTATACGCTATCAGCAAGACAAGGATAAAAGGCATTTAGAAGCCGTTCATCGGGCCTTTCGTGATGTGACTGCCTGGCAGGGGCAGCCGCATGGCCTTTATGGTGGTGATGAGGTTATGCATGGGCCGGGCCTTGACCGAGGCAGTGAACTTTGTACTGCGGTAGAAGCAATGTATTCGCTGGAGAAGATGGTAGAGATTACAGGTGATATTACTTTTGCTGACAGGCTTGAGAGAATCGCCTTTAATGCACTGCCGACTCAGGTTATGGACGATCATACAATGCGTCAATACTTCCAGCAGGCCAATCAGGTTGAAATATCTCGTGGCAATAGATCATTCCGCGATGATGGTGGTATGCGGCTTGTGTATGGTCTGCTGCATGGTTACCCATGTTGTACCTGCAATTATCATCAGGGCTGGCCAAAGTTTGTGCAGCATTTATGGATGGCTACTGCCGATGGGGGGCTGACAGCTATGCTCTATGGACCTTCAACGGTAACAGCCAGAGTTGCTGGCGGAAGTGAAGTGACGATAACGGAGAAGACGAACTATCCCTTTGAGGAAACTGTGAGCTTTACCCTGACCTGTGATAATACTGTGACATTTCCGCTGCATTTGCGTGTGCCAGGCTGGTGTCGTGAGGCTCAGGTCAGTGTCAATGGCACTGTTCAGCAGACTGTTAGTTCAGGTAAGGTCGTTGTTTTGGATAGCACCTGGAATAATGGTGATATAGTTGAACTGGCTTTGCCTATGCACCTGGATCGTTCTACCTGGTATGAAAACAGTGTTGCTATTGAACGCGGGCCGCTGGTCTATGCCCTGCGGCTGGAAGAGAAATGGTCTGAGGAGGTTTATCCTGCACCAGATGAAGCTGGTCCGGGAGCTGTGCATCGCGGCTATAAAGAGGTTCATACTGATTCGCCCTGGAATTATGCTCTGCTGAGAAGTTCGCTAAATGATCTGGAAGCAAATGTTAAGGTCATAAAAAGCGAGAATATGGCAGCTAACCCCTGGAATCTGGCCAACGCTCCCATAGAGCTGCAGATGCCGGCGGTAAAACTTCCAGACTGGACTATGTACCGCCGCAGTGCCGGGCCTGTACCTCGCAGCCCGGCAGTTGCTCCTCAGGATGCTCAAATAGAAACCATCAGGCTTATTCCCTATGGTTGTACTACTTTAAGAATAAGCGGTTTCCCCTGGGTAGAAAACAGATAATAACCCTCTTGATTGATATCCTCATAATAAACAGGCAATAGTGGCTTCAATAACCGCTGTTGCCTGTTTTTTTCAGGAGCTGATAACAATGGTCCCATATTGATAATTGATTGCACAAAAGTGTAGTAGGTAGATAGGGTTGATAGCGGTTTGGTAGCTCTGTTTTAAATTTATTAGACTTTATCGTACAGTATTTGGTGTTTTGTAAATTCTTTATTATTCAGTCTTTATATGTCTTGATGTGTTGTTTGGAGATGGGGGTGTAGATGCGTTTTTGTTCAGTATTTAAGCGTTTAGGGTTAAAATTCATTTTTGGAATTTATATTTTTTTGTCTGATAATGTCGGGCTAGTGCTGTTATAATGAGTAACATAGCGAGGCTGTTGCAGGTAATTTAAGTCCTGCTTTATCGCGTATAATTTCTCGCCTGCTTATGCAATTAACAAAGTCAGAGTCCTTAAATATTCACGGACGCCAAAGCTGACATTTATGCTTCTGTTTTATTGTTTTAGTTATTATATTGATCGTACCTAAAGGAAATATTGAATGAAACTGAGAGCGAAACTGATATCGATGTTGTTATTGCTGACCACAACGCAGCATGTTTTGGGTTTTACCGCCGATGATTCTCTGGTCTTGCATCTTGAGGCCGGGGCTTTGGCTCAGAGCGTAGAAAATGGTGACAATGTTCCATTCTGGTCAGATAGTTCTGGTAATAGTAATTCTGCCAGTCAGGACCAGACATTGTTGCAGCCGGTTTTTATTGCTTCTCAGCCGCAATTTAATAATATGCCTGTAGTCAGGTTCGATGGTAATAATGACTGGATGGCTATGCCCTCGACGACGATGAATGTTGGTTCTTTTACAATGTTTGCCGTTGCCCGTTTTGACCGGATCAGTCAGGAACAATATATAGTAGCCAGTCAGGATGGCAGCGGAAATGATCGGGCCAGATTTGCTACAAATGGTTCTTCCCGTTTTGTCTGGCGGGCCGGCAGTTCCGGCGAAGTTTCTACAACTGCCGATATGCAGACTCATATTTTTGCATCTACTTCTGAAATGGAGGCTTATCTCGATGGTAACCATGTAGCGGAAAATGCCAATTATTCCAGGGAGTGGCCTACATCCTTTAACCTGGGTTCTTATAATCGCGGCCAGAAGTGCTGGTTCAAAGGTGATCTGGCGGAGTTTTTGGTATTTGATCGTATATTGAGCACTGATGAGATAAACGAAGTTGGAGCATATCTTGAACTTAAATATGGTCTTAATACTTCCTATCGTCAGAAGGATATATTAGTACAGAATGTATCGCCTACTGATGATAGTCAGAATATTCCCCTGGATAAGGTTCTCAGTTGGGAGCCAGCTACTGCTTATGCCAGCCCGGCATATAATGTCTATTTTGGTACTGATAAGGCTGCTCTCCAACTTGTAAGTCAGGGGCAGTTGAGCAGGAGTTATGATCCACTGGGCGGCAATCTGCTTGAGCCTGAAACAAGATATTTCTGGCGAGTTGATATTCAGGGTGCTACTGAGCCCGGAGATGTGCTGAGCTTTGTTACCAGGTCACAAACGCCGGTTAAACCGCTGGCATCTGATCTTAACGAAGATAATGTAGTTGATGTGGATGACCTGGTTAAAGTAGTGGAACCCTGGCTGGAAACAGGCGATTTGAACGCGGATATTGATAATAATGGTATTGTGGATATAGCAGATTTTTCAACCCTGGGAGTGCAGTGGGGCAAAAATGGCCAGATACAAGCCAGTTATATTATGTCACGAGCTGATAGCGGTAGTTTTCCTGTAGCCGATAATGGTCAGATATGTTCTGTCTATGTTGATGAAAATGACTATGAGGTATGTCGTATTGCTGCCAGGCTGCTTACTGAGGATATTGAACGGGTATGTGGTCTGAAACCAGCTTTGGTAAATGATATAAATGCAGTAAGTGGTAATGTGATAATTATTGGAACGCTGGGGCATAGTGCTGTTATTGATACTCTGGCAGCCGGTTCTAAAATAAATACAGGCGGCCTTGCTGGCAGTTGGGAAACCTTTTCCCTGGAAACTATCGTCAATCCGTCACCAAATATTGCTCAGGCACTGGTGATAACCGGCAGTGATCGTCGTGGTACGGCCTATGGAGTATTCGACCTGTCGGAGAATATGGGCGTTTCACCCTGGTATTGGTTTGCTGATGTGCCGGTTAAGTATCGTGAGAATGTCTTTGTACGGGGCGGCAGATATAAACAAGGTCCGCCTTCGGTTAAGTATCGCGGGTTCTTTATTAACGATGAAGACTGGGGTCTGCACCCGTGGGCCAGAAATACCTATTCGCCAGATGATGGCTTTATCGGTCCTAAGGCCCATAAGCGGATATTTGAACTGCTGCTGCGTCTTAAGGCCAATTATCTCTGGCCGGCAATGCATAAGTGTACCAAGGGGTTCCATGGTTTCGCTGAGAATAAGATAGTGGCCGATCAGTATGCGATAGTTATGGGGTCATCACATTGTGAGCAGATGTCTCGTGATAATGAATGGGAATGGTATCGCTGGAGCCCGGCAGATGGTTCGGCCCGAGGTGACTGGGACTGGTGTACCAATTCATCTGGCTTAACCCAGTATTGGCGTGATGCTGTCGCGGCAAATGGTCAGTATGAAAATATGTATACAACAGGTATGCGTGGAATTCATGACAGCGGTATGCCCTGCAGCGGAGCAACTGATGCCCAGAAAGTACTGGCAATGCAGGATGAGATATTCCCTGCTCAGAGAAATATAATTGCTGAATTAGTGAATCCTGATGTAACCAAGGTGCCCCAGATATTCTGTCCCTATAAGGAGGTTCTCGGTCTGTATAATATGGGTATGAATGTGCCCGATGATATTACACTGGTATGGCCAGATGATAATCATGGTTATATTCGCAGGTTGTCTGATACCGATGAACGGGCCCGTTCGGGCAGTTCCGGGGTGTATTATCATTTCTCTTACCTGGGCTCTCCCCGTGATTTCCTCTGGCTGTACTCGACCCCGCCGGCATTGATCTGGGAGGAAATGACCAAAGCCTATCAGTATGGTGCTGATCGTGTCTGGGTCTTTAATGTTGGTGATATAAAACCTGCCGAAATTGGTATTGATTATGCCTTCAGGCTGGCCTGGGATACAGCACGCTTTCCGCAGGCAAATGTCAGGGAGTACCTCGAATTCTGGGCCTGGCAGCAGTTTGGCCCCGAATACAGAGCTGAAATTGCTGATATCCTTATCGAATATTTTAACCTGGCCCAGGCACGCAAGCCAGAACACATGACTATGTCAGGCTTGAGATTCAATATGAATGATTTTGGCGATGAGCTGGAAAGGCGGGTTGGCCAGTATGAGCAGATAACTCAGCGGGCAAATGCAGTATATGAATCTCTTACGCCTTTGATCAGAGATGCTTATTATCAGATGATATTGTATCAGGTTCGTTGTGCAGGTCTGATGAATAAGAAGATTCTTTATTCTCAGAAAAATGCCCAATATGCCTCGCAGGGGCGGGTAAGTGCCAACGATTATGCCCAGGTGGCAACCGAGGCATACAACCAGATCATAGCTGAGACGGACTATTACAATAATACCATGAGCGGCGGAAAGTGGAAGGGCATAATGAGCTATAAGCCCTTAAATCGTTCAGAGTTTGGTCTGCCTGCTATGACAACTGTAACGCCGCAGTCTGGAGCACAGATGGGGGTTGTTCTGGAAGGACAGGGCAATGAGCTGGTAAACTCTCCTGTGGTTTACACTCCGTTTGCTGATGATTTTGCTTCTGGTAACAGCCAGAACTGGCAGCCGCTCAACAGCAGCCGCTGGACAGTGCGGGCAAATGGTTCTCAAAATGAATATGCGATCAATACCAGCAGTTATAGTAATTTATCTGGTGACCGGCTTGGCGAGTTGGCATTGGTCAAAGATCATGAATATGATTACTTTAACTTTAATTGTCAGGTTCGCTCCTGTGATGATCTGGGTAGTAATAATTCTGCTGACCTGGCCCTGGTTTTTGGCTATCAGAATGATATGAATTATTATTATATAATCCTGTGCAGTGACAGGAATAATTCTGCTCTGCACTGCATAAGCAATGGCACCAGAACTCTGCTGCAAAATTATGGTGTGGCTGTTCCTGATAATTCGTTCCATAATCTTGAAGTGCGGTATGATGCCGATGGTCTGAGCGTTAACTATAATGGTCAGCAGCTCACCCGGGTTACAGGTGTTTTCCCGGCTGGTAAGGTTGGCTTGGGTGCATATAATGATGCAGCGGCCTTTACCGCCGTTGATATTGAACCTGTGGCAGGTAGTATTACCTCTGATATGCTGCCTGTTTTTGATGTGTTTACGAAAAACAGTCACTTTATAGATATATTCAGTAAGGGCGATACCGCTTTCAACTGGTCTGCTCAGGTCTCGGAGCCATGGATATTGCTTGACAATGTTTCTGGCAGTGTAACCAGTCAGCAGCGTTTATGGGTCTCTATAGACTGGAATACTGTGCCCACCGGCAGCAGAAGCGGCATAATTACCATAACCGGTCCGCAGGGTAATTTGCTTGTTAAGGTAAATACTTTCAACCCGATATCGCCCCGGCCTGATGATATTACCGGATTTATCGAAACACGCGGTTATGTCTGTATGGAGGCCGAAAATTATAGCGACAGAACAGATAGAGGTTCTGCCGGCTGGCGGGTCATACCTACTCTGGGCAGTACCAGTGACAGCATAACGGTTTTGCCGGTTACTCAGGAAAGTCGTGTTAATATTTCCGATATTATGGCTGACAGTCCGATGGTTGAATACCAGGTGTATCTGTGGAATGCAGGGGAGAAAACGGTTACCGTTCGGGCTATTCCGACCCATGCCATTACTTCTGAGCATAAGCTCAGATATGCGGTTGCCTTTGATGATCAGCAGCCGGTTTTAGTCGATTATGATACTTTGGAATGGAGTTCGCAGTGGAATCTCAATGTATTGCAGGGAGTTGCCCTGTCAAACTCTGCACATAGTATCAGTGCCCCGGGCAGTCACAGACTGAAAATATGGATGGTTGATCCAGGTGTCGTACTTGATAAAATAATTATTGGTAATCCATCGTCAAGCCATCTGGGACCGCAGGAGACAATCGTGAAGCCCTGATAGCTTTTTTGCCAGATAATAAGAAGGTCACGAAGATTAAAATTTCTTCGTGACCTTTTATTTTATGTGAACTGTAGTATTGTCAGCATTAAAGCTGTATGTCAGCCTTAGCCTTATTCGCTGTCTTTTTCTTTCACTTCACCCTGAGCCAGTGGCTTCATCTGCGGGAAGAGAATAACATCGCGAATACTGATGCTGTTGGTCATGAGCATTACCAGGCGGTCAACGCCAAAGCCCAGACCACCGGCCGGCGGCATGCCGTAACGCAGAGCCTCGACGAAATCATCGTCCATCTGGGCTTCGCTTTCTTCGAGTCCTTTGAGCTGGTGCATAAAGTTTTCTTCCTGGATCGCCGGGTCGTTCAGCTCGGTATAGGCATTAGCCACTTCCATCTTATTAATGAACAGCTCGAAGCGTTCGGCTATATTCGGATCAGTGGCCTTGCGGCGGGTGAGTACGCACATTTCAGCGGGGTAATCGATAACGAAGGTCGGGTTAATGAGGTGATGTTCGACGAAATGCTCGAATACTTCGTTAATGACAACTATATCGTCCATCTTGGCCTCTTCTACACCGATCTTGCGGGCAGCGGCTCGCACCCCGGCGATATCGTCTATTTTGCAGGGGCAGTGGTCATTGAACAGGTCGGCATATTTTGCCCGGCGCCAAGGTCTGGTATAATCGATCATCTGGCCGTTAAATTCCAGCTTCATATCAGAGCTGCGTTTTTCTACCAGCATACAGACTATATCTTCCATAGTCTCCATCATGATATTGTAATCGGCATAAGCCTGATAGAGTTCGCACATGGTGAACTCCGGGTTATGCCGGGTACTGATACCTTCATTACGGAAATTGCGGTTTATTTCAAAGACCCGCTCCATGCCGCCAACCAGCAGCCGCTTGAGATACAGCTCCGGGGCTATACGCAAAAAGAGCTGCAAGTCCAGGGTATTATGATGGGTAACGAACGGACGGGCCGCTGCGCCACCGGCGATCGGCTGCATCATGGGTGTCTCAACCTCAAGGAAACCCTTACTGCCCAGCAGGGCGCGAATGTCAGCTAGAATACGGCTGCGCTCTTTGAAGGTGGCCATTACTTCCGGGTTAGAGAACAGGTCAACATAGCGTTGACGATAGCGGCGTTCAACATCGGTAAGACCATGGAACTTTTCCGGTGGCGGCACAGTAGCCTTGCACAGCAGGGTAAGTTCGGTTACCCAGATGGTTACTTCGCCGGTCTTGGTCTTGCCAAGCTGGCCTTTTACACCGACTATATCGCCCAGGTCGAGCAGTTTGGCCAGTTCCCATTGTTTTTCACCCAGCATCTTCTTGCTCATGCCGATCTGGATCGAGCCAACCGAGTCGCGGATCGTGGAGAACATCAGACTGCCCATTGCGCGATGCAGGAGCATACGCCCGGCAGTGCAGACGATCTGTTCTTCATTATTCGGGTCGTATTTGGCCGATACTGCTGCTGTTGATTCAGTTCCCGGGTAATAACCGCCAAACGGGTCAATACCCAGTGCCTTGATCTTCTCGATCTTCTCGAGCCTTACCTGTTCATATTCACTGATAATTCTGTTGTTTTTCATTTTGTTCTGTTAAATTCCAAAAAAGTAAAGTTATAAATGAGAAGTAATAAGTAATAAGAAACAAGAAATAAGCTCATGATTCTCGCTCCGCTCGAAGCTGTCTGATTTTTTTTCGACTGCTTCGCAGGCGTTTAAATTAGTTTGCCCTAAGGGCTATCCGGAGCTTGTTTCTTATTTCTTGTTTCTTCCTCATTCAATATCCAAAATCTCTCTTAATCGTCTCAAAGTCATTTGGGTCGCGTTCTTCCAGGTGTTTGAGGTATTTCTGGTAATTTTCCTCGGCCTGGTTTTGCAGGCCCAGCAGGAAAGACACTATCAGCCCTACTACAATCGAAAGCAGGGCGGTGGTAAGCCATTCACTGTTAAATTCCCTTTTCATCAGGGTCAGCAGAGAATGATCTATTATAGCATAAGCAGTCATTATTGCTGTTGTCCAGCAGAAAATATAGCGGTTCACCATGAATTTATTGCCGGGGCTCAGGGCTCGCCACCACATAACCGTGAGCAGACAGTAGCCGCCCATATAGCCTATTATCTTGAGCGGGGCAAGCTCATCGGGCAGCTCAATGAGGTGGGTGGGTGTCGGCCAGTGAGATAAGACAAACAGCACCGCACCAGCCAGGAAGATCCAGTGGACAAGCCGATGAACCAGAAAGACGATGATCATAGCCGAGATGAGTCCCATGCAGTTGAACATGAAATCAGCCGGGTCGGTACTGCGTCCGACAAAATGCTGGGTCAGCTCATCGAAAATGCCATAGCCGACCAGGGCAACCAGCACCAGCCAGGTTCGTTTCTGTCTGAGGCTGGGCCTGACATTGCGATAATAAGCCAGACAAAAGGTGATCCCCAGTCCCAGATAGGCCAGATAATGCATAGTTTTATCGGCCCCGATAACCTTCACCTGCGGCAGTTTGTGGCCGGGCAGATGGGTCAGAGTGAATATGAAAAGCCAATATGCTGCCAGGGCCAGCCAGGGAGCGGCAATGGTCAGAAGTTTATGGAATCTGCAAATGGTCTGAAATGCCGGACCGAAACTCATAATGGCTGGGCATCTCCTGTCTTTTCTTCGCATGAATCAGCAGTAACAGTATTGCCAGTAACACCCGGAGCAGGGATATGATCTGCTGCTGGTATTTCCTTTATTTCGCAGGGTTCATCTTCGCCGGGCAGTGTATCGTTGTGGGCTGGACTGTCTGTCGGCTGTACCTGTCCTACAAGATTATCACCCGCTTCCATGGCTATTACTTCCTGACATAAAGCCTGATAGTCTTCTGCTCCATTACTGCCGTTTTCATATTCAAAAATGGTCTGTCCGTAGCTGGGTGATTCGGCCAGCTTGACATTTCGCCTGATACGAGTATCGAATATGCGAGCCTTTTGCCAGGGAGAAGCCTCCTGGCGATGTCCCAGTACAAAGCTCTCTATCTCTTTTACTACTTCATTAGATAAACTAAGGCGGCTGTCAAACATACAAAACAGTATGCCGCTGACCGAAAGGGCTGGGTTTATACGCCTCTGGACGAGAGTTACTGATTCGAGTAACTGGCTCAGACCTTGCAGTGAGAGGAAATGCGGCTGCATGGGAATGAATATCTCCCGGGCGGCGCCCAGAGCATTCAGAGTCAGCATTCCCAGTGATGGCGGGCAGTCGATAAGGACATAATCAACCGGCTCATTATAATCGGTTATTGCATCACGCAGAATAGTCTCGCGGCCTACTACCGATACCAGCTCCTGTTCAGCGGCGGTAAGGTTTATGCCTGAGCCCAGTAGCCGGATATTCTCTCTGATATCAACCAGGCACTCGCTGAGTTTTTTATTCTGACAGAGTAGTTCATAGCTCGAAAGTTGCAGGTCAAAGGGAGAGACACCCAGGAAGGTGGTCAGATGGGCCTGCGGGTCCAGGTCTATAAGTATGACCCTGCGTCCCTGTCGAGCCAGAGCTGCTGCCAGATTAACTGTACTGGTGGTTTTACCCACTCCGCCTTTTTGATTTGTAATTGCTATTATTCGCATATTAATTCAGTAAGTAAGGTTGAAAGGAAGTAAGTAGGAAAGGGGGAAGATCATCTTACAGTCTTTTTTCCTTTCTACCTTTCTTCCTCGCTTTTGTTCAAAACGCTATTGCTGCATATCCTACACTGTTCATATCTGTTTTGCCAAATTTCTGCTTAAATACTTCGGAACTACAGGTCTGCTGTAACATTATTCCTTGGTTTTTGCCCTGCTTTGAACAATAGCTCATGGTGGCAGCTATTGCCCCGGCGCCACAGGCGTTTTTATGTTCCTGGGCAGTACTGACCACCCGGTCATAGCGCATCTGACAGATCAGGTCGGTCATTTGCCGGTCGTTGGCATTTTTGGCCCAGGCCAGGGCTTCCGGCCCGGTGCCCATGGGGGTATTATAATAGCTGGGCCCGTAATGGGTCAGGTCGGTTGACCCGATCGCAATTATTTTACGGTCGGTATAGCGGCTGGTTATTTCTGCGGCCAGTTCGCCGACCTTTACTGCTGTTTCCAGAGGCTGAACCATTATGGGCACTATTTTGGCTTCCGGGAACAGATACTGAATAAAAGGTATTAATACCTCCAGAGAATGTTCCTGACTATGAGCCTGACAATTGGCATGGAGCAGACCATCGGCAAGTTCTACCAGGGCGGCGGCGTATTCCTGATCGATATCGATCGTACCCAGAGGACTGGCCCATTGGCCAACATCATATACCATGTGGCTGTATGAGTTAACCGAATGATTGGCACCAAAAAGGACAAAAGTATCTACCTGCTGGCGAGAGTGTATCTCGTTAAACAGCATGCCGCACAGCTCGCCGCTGAAGACCCACCCGGCATGAGGTACTATGCCGCCAGTTATAATCTCTGGCAGAGGGTCAGAGCCGCTATATGTCTTGAGCAGTTTTTCCAGGTCAGACCGACATTCATCCGGGTCGGCACTGTAAAATCGGCCTGCTGCAATGGGTAGTCTTACTGCCATTTTGCTTTTCCTCAGGTAATACAGGTTGTTAGGCCTGCTATCCTGTTTTATTCAACATCCATAATTCACTTATTTTGCTTCGCTAATGCAGTTGTAATTGCACACCAATTTAACTGCAAACTTCATTAATCTCAGGCTCAGGAGACCTAAGCTAACTTGACTTTTTCTTCTGGATTCTGTATTATACACAACTTATCGTTCATGTTAAGTTTATTATTTACTATTCCGCGGCGGCAATAGTAACAGACCGATAATATTCTATAGACATAAGTGTAGAAAGTACAGGTAAATAAGAGATAATGATTAAGGCAAATGAAATAAAAAAGGGTATGGTCCTGAAAATCGACAATAAGCCTTGCGAAGTTCTTGATTATCAGCATGTTAAGCTGGGTAAGGGTGGGGCTGTGCTTCAGACTAAGTTCAAAGACCTGCAAGATGGCGGCACTCTCAATAAGAGAATCAGATCTGAAGAGACTCTGGAGCAGATGTTCGTTGATAAGCAGAAATATGAGTATCTGTATTCCAACGGACCAACTCATTTCTTTATGCACAAGGAAAACTATGAGCAGATAGAGCTGACCGATGATCAGTTCTGTGAGGGTGAAGGTACAAAATGGTGTAAGGAAAACACTGATGTGGAAATACATTTCCTTGATGGCAAGCCATTTACAGTTGTTCTGCCTAATACCGTGGAACTGGTTATAACTGACACTCCCCCTGCACTCAAGGGAGCTACTATTACTAATCAGTACAAGAAAGCTATTCTTGAAACCGGCGCTGAAGTTCAGGTTCCTCCTTTCTGCGAGACTGGCGAATTGATCCGCTGCGATACCCGTACCCGCGAGTATCTGGAACGCGTAAAGAGCTGATTTCTTACATAAGAATATAAATGATAAAAGGTTGTGGACCAGGCAATGCCAGTGGTTCACAGCCTTTTTTTGTTAATAAGAATGGTTAGGTATCTGAATTCCCGATGGAATAGCCAGCTGGAATAAGGGGCGGTTTATATGCTCGGTTTTCGTAAAATGGTGTTATTTTAATCTGAAATGACATTGCATTGTTGAGTGGCAGGCATTAGTATCGCAGTTAGTTATTATTATAATATTCTCACTGACAATACAGGAGGTTGGCTATGCGACCAGCGAAATTCTTTTCTTTCGCCTTTTTGGGGCTGTTCTTTCTGGCATCTGGTGTTAATGCTGGGCAATTAGTCAAAAATGACACGGGTTTTGACTATTCATCTGGTTCTGGGATAGTCCGCCTGCAAGTTCACTGTGAAAATACTATTCGTGTTATTCATTCGCCGGTTGCCAAAATCCCGGACCTGAAGAGCTTTACCGTAATATCCCCGGCTGATCGCACGGTGGAGTGGTCGCTGGAGGAAGCTGATGATGCTGTTATATTGGCTACAGATTCGCTTTATGCCCGGCTCGATAAAGCAGATGGTTCAGTCAGCTTTAATGATCGTGCCGGTAATGTGTTACTGGCCGAATTGCCGGCTGGTACGCAAATCACATCTGCGTCGCAGGCGGGTTATTGTATCAGTCAGAGTTTCAAAGCTGATCCAAAAGAAGCCCTCTACGGTTTGGGGCAGCAACCGGATCGACCCTTTTTAAATAATGCCGGAACTTCTGTTCTGCTTCAGCAGCAAAATGGCAAGGTTTCTGTGCCAGTGCTTCTTTCATCTAAGGGTTATATGCTCCTCTGGGATAATCCGGCGGTTACTCAGGTTGACCTGGGTGTTAATCCCGGAGTAAATTCCTGGCAGTCGCAGGCAGGTCAGGCGGTTGATTATTACTTTATGTATGGCCCGGCCCCGGATCAGGCTGTTGCTCAATATCGCCGCCTCACTGGTGGTGTACCCATGTTTGCCCACTGGACCTGGGGTTTCTGGCAATGTAAAGAACGATATGCCAGTCAGGAGGAGATACTTGGCATTTTAGCCCAATATCGCCAGAGACAGATACCTATCGATGGTATTATTCAGGATTGGCAATATTGGCGGCCCGGCCAGTGGGGTAGCCATGAATTCGACCCGGTGCGTTTTCCTGACCCTGCGGCTCTGGTCAGAACGGTTCATGATAGTAATGCCCATATAATAATATCAGTCTGGCCTCGTTTTGATGTTGATACCAATAATTGTAAAGAGCTTGAAGCTGCCGGGGCGCTTTATCCGGAACTGTATGATAATGTATATCCGGCGGGCAAGGGGCGCTGGTACGATGCGTTTAATCCTGCTGGTCGCCGGCTTTATGGTCGTATGCTCAATGAGAGGCTGGCATCTTTGGGCTTTGATGGCTGGTGGGCTGATGGCTGCGAGGCGGAGCTGGGCGGTAAGTGGGGGCAGATGAATCATCTGCAATCAGCCGCCGGGCCGGGGGCTCAGGTATATAATGCATATCCCCTGATGCATACTACTGCTATAGCTGAAGGTCATAAATCTTATATGCCCGACAAGCGGGTATTCATACTGGCCCGGTCTGCTTATGCCGGTCAGCAGAGAAATGGAGTCGTTACCTGGTCTGGCGATATAAAAGGCAGATGGGAAGTGTTAGCAAGTCAGGTATCAGCCGGGCTCAACTTTTGTGCCACGGGCATACCCTACTGGAATACCGATATAGGCGGCTTTTTCGGTGGTGAGCCCTCGAATCCGGGATATGGTGAGCTGTTTACCAGATGGTTCCAGTTCGGTACTTTTTGTCCTATGTTTCGTGTGCATGGCACTGGAGCCGGTAAGGAATTGTGGCGGTTTAGTCAGTCAACAACTGACATTCTCGTAAAGTACAATCACTTGCGCTATCGTTTATTGCCCTATATTTATTCGGTCGCCTGGCAGGTGACCAGTAATGACTATACCATGATGCGGCCGCTGGTGATGGACTTCTATCAGGATGAAAAGGTGCTTAACATCTCAGATCAGTTTATGTTTGGTCCTGCCCTTATGGTTAATCCGGTAGTTACACCCAAAACGGCTGTGCGTAAAGTATATCTGCCCGATAAGGTCGGCTGGTATGATTTCTGGACCGGTCAATATTATGAGGGCGGAAAGGAAATTGAAGCTGACTGTCCGATCGATACTATTCCCTTATTGGTTAGATCCGGCTCTGTTGTGCCAATGGGGCCGGTGGTGCAGTACGCCCGCGAGCAGGTTTCTGAGCCGATCGAACTGAGAATATATCCCGGAGCTGATGGCAGTTTTACCCTCTATAGCGATGAAGGTGATAATTATAACTATGAAAAGGGTTTATATAGTATCATAAATCTGCAATGGCACGATCAGGCCCAAACCCTTACCTTTGGACAGAGGCAGGGCGATTATCCTGGTATGGCTGCGGCTATTCAATTCCGAGTAGTAATTGCCGGTTCGGGCAAAGCCTGCGGCCTGGAGCCAGTCGCCCAGCCAGACAAAGAAGTGATCTATGATGGCTCAGAATTGACCGTGGCGTTTTGATCGTTATTGAACGACAATTATATTAAAAGATATATGATTTTTTGTAACCACGAAACACACCAAAGACACTAAAAAGAATTACTTTAAGTTTCGTGTAGTTCGTGTGAGGGCTGAAAGTCCCGGCGGTTTTGGTCGGGATGGTTGCAGAATTCTTTCTTTCGGACAGGATTACCGGGCGATTACGCCCTTGATCTTTATAGTAGTTTGAGTCAGCCGCAAGTGCAGTTGTTATTATTTAACCTTTCCGGCCCCGGCTGGCTTTGGGTTTAAGATTTTATTTCGCCCGCCCGGTCCTTACGCTCTTCGACAGGCTCAGAACAGGCCGGACGGGCGGAACTTTATCACTCGCGCCTTTCATTGAGCATTTAGTGCTGCTTGGGTTTTCTGTCTCACACAATTTCATTCCATCTGTAAGAGTACAGCGTTTACGCTGTTGAGGTACTCCGAAATCCCGAACTCGCTTCGGGGCTAAATTCAAGCTCTTACACTACTAAAATCAAGCAGGCTGAAAGCCTGAACTCTTACAATCTCAACAGTCGCCTCGCAAGTCTCGCCCGTGCGGTCCCGATGTGCATCGGGATAAACTCCAGCTCCCCGCCGCAGGCGTTTAAGAGTTCCGGGCGGTTGAGGTAATCCGAAATCCCGAACTCGCTTCGGGATTCTTAAAGCTATGAGCGAAGCGAATACCTTATAATAATAAAAGGGCGGCATTGAAATATAATTCTCAATACCGCCCTTATCTTATTGTCGCTCCGCCTTTAAAACAGCGTTCGCCTCAAGGCGAACACCGGAGCTTATCAACTTATATCTTATATCTTATTACTTCCCTCACAACACCACCGCCAGCGTATTACTATTAGGCCCGGTTCCCCCGGCATTGACGGCGTTGACCATATAATACAGTTGCGTGCCGCGCGGCTGATTCTCCACGGTTATCTCGTTAGTATAATAGAAGCCAACCAGCGACCACTGGGCCAGCCCGCTTTCGGGATCGACCATCGTGCGATAGAGCGAGTAATTGCGCACGGTCCCGCCGCTTTTGGGTTTATCCCAGTTAAAACTGACAGTGCCAAAGCCCTGCGTATTACTGCGGAGGTTGGTCGGCGTGCCCGGCGCAGTTATCGGAGTCGGAGCGGCCCTGGAGCCCCAGCCGATGAGGACCATATTGCCGGGCTGAGCGATACAATCAGCCTGCCCCTGTTTCAGGGCTTTTTTCAAAGCGGCGTTGAGTGAAGCCACCCGGGCATCCTTGAGCGCCGTTGCCCTTTGGGCAGCGGCCCGGGCGGTGTGCAGTTCCTGCAAGGCCAGTTGATATTCAGCCAGCTCCCCGGCCAGTTCTGCCGGGTCGATACTGGGGAATAATTCCGGATGGTCATTGACACCATTGACGATTTCCCGGGCCAAAGCCGCTATGTCTGCATCTAATCTTGGATAAACAGCCATGGTTTAAAAACTCCTTAAAATATATTCCGTTAATAATTCCCCGCCGCACACGGTCACATTTGCCCGCACTTGTCGGCACTTGTCCGTGCTAACGCTCTGCTCTCCACTCTCGCCGCCATCGGGCAGCGTCCTTTGCTGTTGTTCTATCGGCCAGCCGGCCCCGGCCCCTTAATAAAACCGCCCGCAAAAGCCCCCTTTTCCCGCCTTAAAACTACTACCCCCGTTTTCAGTACTGAAAAAGCCACAAAACCCATTTATTTTACCGCAAAGGCAATTTACAAAACCATTTTTCAAATTTACAAAACGATTTTTCAAATTTACAAAATGACTTTTCCAATTCACAAAATGATTTTCCCAATTTGAAAAACGGTTTTTCAAATTTACAAAATGACTTTTCAAATTTACAAAACGATTTTCCCAATTTACAAAACGATTTTCCCAATTTACAAAACGATTTTCCCAATTCACAAAACAGTTTTTCAAATTTACAAAACAGTTTTTCAAATTTACAAAACGGTTTTTCAAATTTACAAAACCATAAAACCAATTCACTTTGGTCCTTACGCCGGACGGGCGAAACAAAGGAAATTTGGTTGGCGATGGTACGGAGGCGGGAATTGTAAAACAAATTTTCGGCAGAATATTTCAAATTCACTCCGCCCCGAAATAAACTTATTGGACCATAGCCGACCACGCAAACCATATCTTCGCGTCCCCGCGCCCTGGCGCCTTTGCGTTAAATGAATTTTATATTTTTTAAACGCGAAGACGCAAAGAAGCAGAGACGCAACGGCGTAGAGGCCTTATAAGTTTCGCCCGCCCGGCCTGTTCTGAGCCTGTCGAAGAGCGTAAGGGCCGCAGATTTATTTAATTTGACACTAAAAAGCGTACTTTATACAATGTTTTAGCAAAGAGTCGAGTACTTACGCCGTACGGGCGAAACTAAAAGTAAACAGGGATTTTATTGAACCACAGAGCCACAGAGGTTAATTCGTTGGGAGTTCAGGGTTTACCCTGCTGAATTATATTATGAATGATTATGTGGTGATTATAAGAGATGGGAAAATAAAGAGTTACAAGGAAATACTCCTGATATCTTTATTTTCCATCTTATGTAAGGTTTTGTTGTCTTGCATATCCATGTTTGTATTAATTATTGAGAGGAATTAACAATGGGCGGCAAAGAAAAGAGTAATGAAAATTCAAAAGAAAATAATAAAAAAGTGACATCTAAGTCTAAAAATCTGGAAAAAACGCAGAAATACTTAAAAGAAACAATGGAATATGATCCGCCAAATTTATCGGATTGTGTTAGTACTCAAAAAGAAGAAACAGAAAAGTGTTGCGAATGTAATGAAACTCTTGAAGCGCAAAATAAATGTTATTCTAAAAAGAGTATTAGCGACCAATTAAAATCATCAACAGTGAATAATATGAAAAATAAAGAATAACTTTGCCGACTATCTGACTTATCTCAGTAAAACAAGGAGATGTACATGGCTTTATCTAAAGAATATGATGAATTCCATCTTACGCCCAGTGGCTGGCGTCAGGGTACTGTCAAATCTGATAACGAGACAAGATTTGTAAGACCGCCCAATGATCGAGTGCTCACATATCAGTATGGCGACTGTACGCCATGTATGGGGGCAGAGCCATATCATACAAAGCGACTGGTATTTGGTTCCGAAAAGGGGGTTGAAAATTTGTTTCAACAATTTGGGGCAGATCCTAGCGGCTATGAAGATTGGGTTAACAAATGATGAGTTGTGAAATTGCCGAAAATCATGAGTGAGTTATAAAGGCTGACTTGCCAGATGTCTTATGATTTTTTTTATTGTTTGCTAATGTGTTATAACAAAAGATTAAGTCGTAATGCTACTTTATTTACTAGAATTAGAAAGGATGTACATAAATGAAAATAATAATGATGACAATTATTCTAAGTATTTCTTTAATGTTAATGTCTGGTTGTGTTGCAAAACCTACACCAGAGCAATTGGCAAGAGCAGATTATGGTGAATATCCAACGAATTATGAGAGAATAGTGAAAGAATTCATGGTTGAATGCTTAAAAGATCCGGATAGTGCTCAGTATAAATTTAAAGCTCCATATAAAGGGTATGTTTGTAAGCCACCAATTCAAGGTGGTGGTGTAGATAAATTTGGCTGGCTTGTAGATGTTCAAGTTAATGCAAAAAATAGTTATGGTGGTTACACTGGATATAAAAGATATTTGTTTATATTTAAGGGTGATGATTATACATATGTACCTACATTTGACAATAATTAGGGGTCTAAGTTTTTGACGAATAAGAATAAAAGGTACAGCCACCAGTTAAATGAATAATGCCTTAAAACAGGTTTTTGCCTGAATATAATAAAAGAAGAGTTTACCATGAAGGACACCCTTCGGCAAGCTCAGGATAGATGAGTTCATGAAGAAGAGAAGATTAAAACCTTCACGACCTTCAGTATCTTCACGGTTAAAAAACTTTGCGACCTTGCGTCTTAGCGTTAATAATAAACTCTTTCATTTTCTCTGTGTCCTCTGAGCCTCTGTGGTTAAATAACCAAAGTCCGCCGCAGGCGGAAAGAATTAAAGCAACCGCTTTATGGACGCTATGGACATATAGATATTATAGACAAAGATTAAGAGCGATGGACGAGATGGACGCGGCGAAGAGGGAAACTAGTTACAGCCACCAGTTAAATGAATAATGCCTTAAAACAGATGTTTTGCCTGAATATAATAGAAGAAGAGTTTACCATGAAGGGCACCCTTCGGCAAGCTCAGGATAGATGAGTTCATGAAGAAGAGAAGATTAAAACCTTCACGACCTTCAGTATCTTCATGGTTAAAAATCTTCTCTCTGCGTGCATCTGCGTTAATCTGCGGTTCAATAAACTCTTACATTTCCTCTGTGTCCTCTGAGCCTCTGTGGTTAAAAACCAAAGTCCGCCGCAGGCGGAAAGAATTAAAGCAACCGCTTTATGGACGCTATGGACATATAGATATTATAGACAAAGATTAAGAGCGATGGACGAGATGGACGCGGCGAAGAAATATTTCAACCTCCTTACCCTGGCGGTTTTGGTCGGGATAGTTAACAAAAATCATAAAACAAAAGCCAGCCGGGGCCGGAAAGGTTAACCGGCTGCGAAAAGCAAATTAAATAAACATAAACTACTATAAAAATCCAGCGAGTATGCGAGCGGTTATCCTGTCTGAAAGAATTTAGCCCCGAAGCGAGTTCGGGAAACTCTTACGAAACGCTGGACTCTTACAGTAACAAGATTATATATTTGTTGGCAGGCCAAAGAATAACTGCGACTGTCTTACCAGAGTGTCTTCCAGTTCTGACAGATATTCTTCGGAGTAATATTTCTGGCCGTACATTTCCAGTATGAATTCCATGTTGCTGGCATGGAAGAAAATAGGTGTGATCATGACAATTATGTGCATCATTGCCTGCATATCAGTAAGTTCCGGCCTGATGGCCTTGATAAGCTGCTTTTGCACCTCAGAGTCCGGCTCAATGAGCTTTTCTTTGAGATAATCCTGTAATTCACTTTTATTCTGTAGCAGTTGATAGACGACTTTTGCGTGCCAGGTTGGTTTTTTCGGATTAAATAGTCGTGAAATATGACTGTGTACCACAGATCTGATCGCAGCACTTTGAGTTTTGGGACTGCTGAGGTCATTTACGAAAGGGGCAATGGCATCGGCGGCGGTTTCTTCCATGCAATCAGTAAGGGCTTCATCTATAACTGCTTTAAATAACCGTAATTTACAGCCAAAATGATAGTGGATCCCTCCCAGATTTTCGCCAGCCAGCTCAGCTATCTGACGGGTGGAGATATTATTAAAGCCGTTGTGGCCTGCTAATTGACCGGCAGCCGAGATTAAAGCCGCCCGGGTTTGCTCGCTGGTTTTGTAAGTCTTATTTGAACTTCTCTTAACTATATGCTCTGTAGTAGCTTGCATTGTTTTCTTTTCCCTCTGTAAAAAATACTCATTGTTATATTGGCAGTTTCCACAATGATTATATTTCCCTGATTTGTCGCGGCGTGAATGAATGAGCTTTATTCACTGGTATTATTTTACACGATCGTTTTAATTAAGTCAAGTGAATAAATTCTTCTTTTAATGAGTGTGATTCCGGCAGTATAATTAAGGTGGTTTAGATTATAAGCATCAGCGACAGTTGATTTTCTGAGTGGTTCGTTTATAATTACGGATTAATTTGGCCTTTGCCTGAGCGTAAAGTGTTAAGAAAGTAAAAGATAACAGATTAAGAAGAAAAACCTGTGTACTGGAGAAACGCATGATAAAGATAAACGAGAATTACCTTAAACTGAAAGCCGGTTACCTTTTCCCTGAAATATCGCGTCGGGTAAATGCCTTTGCCGCAGCTAATCCACAGGCAAAGGTAATTCGCCTGGGTATTGGTGATGTTACCAAACCTCTGACACCTGCAATTACAGCGGCGTTCCAGAAGGGCGTTGAGGAAATGGCGACCGATAGTGGTTTTCGTGGTTATGGTCCGGAGCAGGGCTATGCCTTTTTGCGTGAGGCGATAGCGGCGAATGATTTCCAGGCTCGCGGAGCCGCAATATCAGCAGATGAGATCTTTATTTCAGATGGTTCAAAGTGTGATACGGGCAATATACAGGAGATATTTGGTCTGGATAACAAGATAGCGATAACCGACCCGGTTTATCCTGTTTATGTAGATACCAATGTAATGGCAGGTCGTACCGGTCAGGCAGATGCCAAAGGTCAGTATGGTGGTCTGGTATATATGCCATGTACTCCGGAAAATGATTTTATGCCGGAGCTGCCCAGTCAGCCGGTAGATATAATTTATCTTTGCTATCCCAATAATCCCACCGGCGCAGTAGCTACAAAAGCGGCCCTGCAGAAGTGGGTGGAATATGCCAGAGCCAATAAGGCACTTATTCTGTTCGATGCTGCTTATGAAGCGTTTATCTCAAACCCGGATATACCTCATTCGATATATGAGATACCCGGAGCAAAGGAAGTTGCTATAGAGTTCCGCAGTTTTTCCAAGAATGCCGGTTTTACAGGTACTCGCTGTGCCTTTACCGTAGTTCCCGAAGAGCTTAAGGCCTGGACAGCTTCAGGTGAGTCTGTAAGTGTGAAAAATATCTGGAATCGTCGCCATTGTACCAAGTTCAATGGTGTATCTTATCCGGTACAGGCTGCTGCCGCTGCGGTATATAGCGAGCAGGGCAGGCAGGAAGTTCGCGGCCTGGTCGATTTCTATATGAATAATGCCCGTACCATTCGTGAAGGCCTCAGTAAGCTGGGCTATAAGGTTTATGGCGGTGTTGATGCCCCTTATATCTGGCTGGCAACCCCAGAGGGCATGGGTAGCTGGGATTTCTTTGATCTCTTGCTGAATAAGGCCAATGTGGTAGGTACACCAGGTGCCGGCTTTGGCGCTTCAGGTGAAGGCTTCTTCCGTCTGAGTGCTTTTGGCAGTTATGAAAATGTATGTCAGGCCCTGGAAAGAATAGCAAAATTATGATCTGTTGAGCAAGGTGGCAGGTGGTAATATATTATTGCCGCCTGCTGATATAATGTTATACCCCGAAGCGAACCGAAAGGAATACGGTTACGATGGCGAAATTGGATTTTACCATAGATTCACTGGGTGCGGCGACAATAGATTCGCCCTTGAAACTTTCACTGGCCAATAATGATATGGTCGCGAATTTTGTCAGAGATAGCGATAAGGTATTGTATCATATCGATATAGATGCTGATCGCAGTAGTTCAGAAAGTGAAGGTATGGCGGCAATGGAGCAGGCCGGGCCGCGTGAGAAGATATATTTTCGGCCAGGATATGTGCGTGCTGCTATTGTTACCTGTGGTGGTTTATGTCCCGGTCTGAATAATGTTATCAGGTCAATATTTATGACTTTATGGCATAATTATGGTGTTCGCAATGTTATTGGTATTCCCTTTGGCTATCGCGGGTTATTGCCGGAATATGGCCTGGAGCCGATCATTCTGACGCCTCAACTGGTGAAAGATATTCATCATCAGGGAGGTACTATTCTGGGCAGTTCTCGAGGTCATGGCTCTCGTACTGCTGAGATGGCCGATACCCTGGAACGACTGGGTGTTAATATGCTTTTCTCTATTGGTGGTGATGGGACGCAGAAAGGGGCTCTGGCTATTTCCGATGAGCTCAGGCGCCGAGGAGCCAATTGTTCGGTTATTGGTGTACCCAAGACCATTGATAATGATCTGAGTTTTGTTGAGCGAACCTTTGGTTTTGCTACTGCGGTTTCTCGTGCCGTTGATGCGGTTTCCTGTGCCCATACCGAGGCTGAAAATGCCATTAACGGCATAGGCCTGGTTAAGCTCATGGGTCGTGAATCTGGCTTTATTGCAGCAGCAACTACTCTGGCTATGACCGATGTTAATTTTGTACTCATCCCGGAAAGTCCATTTGCCCTTGATGGCGATAATGGCCTGATAACCGCTTTGAAAAGGCGACTGGCCTCTCGCGGCCATGCCGTAATAGTAGTGGCAGAGGGAGCCGGTCAGGACTTGTTGACTGCTGATAATGGCACAGATGCTTCTGGTAATAAGAAACTAGCTGATATAGGTATATATCTTAAGGATAAGATAGGCGAGGCATTAAAGGCTGATAATATTGATTATTCAATAAAGTATATAGATCCAAGTTATATAATACGCAGTACTCCTACAACAGCGGGGGATTCTATTTATTGTGCACAATTGGGAGCCAGTGCTGCTCATGCCGGCATGGTGGGCAAGACAGGCTTGCTTATTAGTTCAATTCATGGTCGTTTGGTGCATGTGCCTATAAGTATGAGCGTAGCCAGAAGGAATGTAGTAGATCTTGATGGTACTCTCTGGCGAGATGTCGTATTGGCGACAGGCCAGCCGTTCATAATGAAATAAGCTGTTTCTGGTTTGATAGTGCCAGTTTTATTTTGGCCTGCAGGAGTTTTTTTTGTCTTATATTCTGAATATCATATATTGTGTTCTGCTGCTGCTTATATCTCCGATGATAGTATATCGAATGATCCGACAGGGGCGATACCGTGAAGGCTGGTTGCAGCGTTTGGGCTTTGTGCCACGGCGTTCCGGAGCGGTCCGCTGTTTCTGGATACATGCAGTGAGTATGGGAGAGGTAAATGCCGCTTCTACTATTATTGCGGCATTGCAAAGAGAGTTTCCAGACTGCGATCTGGTGGTAAGTTCAACGACTGATACTGGCATAAGCCGGGCACGCAAACTCTATGGCGATATTGCTACTGTTGTGTTTTACCCATTTGATTTTACTTTTGCAGTAAAGCGTGCATTGACCAGGCTGCGGCCGGATATTTGTATTCTCATGGAACTGGAGGCGTGGCCTAATTTTACCAGTATTGCCCGTAAGCTCAATATCCCGGTTGTGGTTGCCAATGGCCGGATAAGCTCAGGTAAGGGTTTCCCGCGTTATAAGAAAGTGGCCTGGCTGATACGCCCGATGTTCGCCCGGCTCTCTGCGGTAATGGTGCAGGATCAGGAATATGCCAGTCGCTTTGAATATCTGGGCGTAAAGCCGACTAAGATATTTAATGTTGGCTCGCTGAAATATGACACAGCTGAAGTGACTGATAATGTCAGTGGCAGTGAGGCATTGGCTATGGAGTTGAGGATTGCTCCTGAAGTGCCTTTATTGGTTGCCGGTAGTACTGGTATTGGTGAAGAGGAAATAATTCTTGATTGCTATCGCCAGATAATGCAGGAGCGTCCAGAGTTAAAGCTGCGGTTGGCGATAATACCCCGTAAGCCGGAAAAGTTCGATGAGGTTGCCGGCCTTATCGAGAAGAAGGGCCTGGCATTGGTTCGCTACAGTCAGGTCAAAAGCGGGAAGGTCACTGTTGCTGATTGTCATGCTGAAAGTGTGATCTTAGGCGATACAATGGGTGACCTGCGAAAGTTTTACAGCCTGGCGGATATTATTTTTGTGGGGCGGTCATTAGTGCCTATGGGCGGCTCTGATATGATGGAAGCTGCTGCCCTGGGCAAGCCGGTAATAGTTGGTCCTTATACAGAAAATTTCAATCAGACTGTTACTGCACTCAGAGCCGGTAATGGAATAGTGGTTGTGCCGGAAGGAAAAGCTCTCAAAGAGGCGATAGTCAGGTTGTCAGATGACAAGGAATATGCCAGCAATATAGCCGTGAGTGGTCGTCAAGTTATAATCGATCATAAAGGTGCTACAGATAAGACAATAGAACAGATCAGGAAGATCGTGGTCAGATAAAATGAATACAGATAAGAATAATATGACACCGGGTGAGATAGTCGCCGAACTGGATAAATTTATAATTGGTCAGCATGATGCCAAGCGGGCAGTTGCTATTGCTATTCGTAATCGCCGCCGCCGTCAGCAGTTAAGCGAAGAGATACGCAATGAGGTTGCACCAAAGAATATTATCATGGCTGGACCTACCGGCGTAGGTAAAACAGAGATCGCCAGACGACTGGCAAAAATGGTTGGTGCTCCTTTTGTCAAGGTAGAGGCTACCAAGTTTACCGAGATCGGCTATGTTGGTAAAGATGTTGAAAGTATGGTGCGTGACCTTATCGAACGGGCTATTTCTATGGTTCGCGAAGAAATGAGTGTTATACATCAGGAAAAGGCATCGGTTGCCGCTGAACAGGCGATTATTGACCGTTTATTGCCAGCTCCAGTGCCAACGGTTGGCTCTACCGCCCAAGAGATCGCCGGTATAGAAGAAAGGTATGAAAAGAATCGTGCCAAGCTGCTTGACCAGTTGCGTAATAATGAGCTGGAAGATCGTGAAATAGAGATACCCTACGACAAAAAAGGTCAGTCACCAGTAAGTATTTTCAGTAATATCAGTATGGATCAGTTTGAACCGCAATTGCAGGATATACTCGATCAGCTTACACCAACCAGCAAGTCGTATAAGAAAGTAAAAGTTTCAGTTGCCCGGAACATAATTAAGAATCAGGAGATGGAAAAACTTATCGATAAAGATAAGATGATCGAGCAGGCAATGGAACGGGCTGAGCAATCGGGTATCATTTTCCTCGATGAGATCGACAAGCTCTGCTCTGGCAATAACTATGGGGGAGAGGTTTCCCGTCAGGGCGTTCAGCGAGACCTCTTGCCTTTGGTCGAGGGTTGCTCGGTCAATACGAAATATGGAATGGTTAAGACCGACCATATTCTTTTTATTGCTGCCGGTGCTTTTAGCATGAACAAGCCATCCGATCTTATGCCGGAGCTTCAGGGCAGATTCCCGATAAGGGTCAAACTCAAAGACCTTAGCCAGGAGGAATTTGCTCGCATTCTTACTGAGCCTAAAAATTCCCTTACTCAGCAGCAAATTGCGCTTCTGGCTACAGAAGGGGTTGAGCTTACTTTTACCGATTGTGCTATCGAACAGATGGCCCGGAAGGCTTTTGAGATAAACTCGAATCAGCAGAATATCGGTGCCAGAAGGCTCTATGCTGTGATGGAAAAGGTATTAGAAGAGATAAGTTTTAATGCCCCGGACAATTGTCAGCCGGAATACACAATTGATGCTGAATTTGTGAAGGCCAGACTAAAAGATGCCTCAGATGATGAAGATTTGAACATTTTTGGCTTTGCCGCTGCTGTTAACAAGGATAAAAACTAAGGGCATATTATGGCAGGCGAAAAAGAAAAACTTATTTATACTATTCGGGAGCAGCTTAAAAGCGATTTACTGCTTGGTGGTAAGTGGTTGCCGAAAGGGCAGTTGCGTGATATATCTTTATCTGGTCCTGCACACCCGGCTATAGAGCGGGCACAGGTATCTGATATGAGTCCAGAACAAGAAACACAAGCACCTGCTTATATGACCCCGCAGGTTGAGGAAATAATGAATAAAAAACAAAAGCTAAAAGCTCTGGCCGCAGATGTGTCTGCCTGTCAGAACTGTTCGCTGTCCCAGACCAGAATTAATGTAGTGCCAGGCGAAGGAAATGCTAATGCCAGGTTGGTATTTGTTGGCGAGGCTCCCGGCCAGAGTGAAGATGAGCAGGGCCGGCCATTTGTTGGTCGGGCTGGCAAACTGCTGGATAATATAATAGCGGCAATGGGCTTAACTCGTGATGATGTATATATTTGCAATATACTCAAGTGTCGTCCGCCAGATAATAGAGATCCTCAGAAAAGTGAAGTTGAGTCTTGCTGTCATTTCCTTTATGAGCAACTGAATATAATAGATCCGGAAGTAATAGTAGCTCTGGGCACTCATGCGGCCCATACTTTGCTGGAGACCAGTACGCCAATAGGTCAGTTGCGTGGAAAGATGCACAATTATCATCCAGCCGGACTTAATAAGCCGATAAAACTGGCCGCCACATATCACCCGGCTTATCTGCTGAGAAACTATACCCCGGATACCAGGGCTAAAGTATGGGACGATATGAAAAAGGTCCTTAGTGAGCTGGATTTACCTGTCCCGGGAAAATAAGAACCATCAGCATCTCATGATATGACAAGCAATAATAACTAATTGTCTTAATGTTAATAAAAAATGATATTGTTTTCGTGCAATAAAGCATGGAAGTGCCTCGTTATCATAGTAGTAAGCAATTGCTATTAAATTTATAAAACAGAAATTGGAGACAGAATTATCATGAAAAAGACATTATTGTCAGCTTGTTTGTTTATGTTAGTTGCCGCGTTGGCAACAGTTAGTTATGCCCAGAATGCCGGACAGCGTCCTGGCAGGCAGGGAATGGGTCCTGGAATGGGTCCGGGCGGCTTTGACAGAGAGGCAATGCAGCAGAGAATGGCCCAGATGATGCAAGAGCAGTTGGAAATTACTGCTGAAGAGTGGGCTGTGGTTGGTCCTCGTCTTACTAAGGTTATGACCCTCAATCGCGATGCCAGTGGTATGGGCGGCATGGGTCGTATGTTTGGCGGTCGCATGGGTGCCGGTCGTGGTCCTCGTGATGGTCAGCCGGCTGGTGGTCCTGAAGGTCGTCGTGGTCGTAATGCTCAGGAAGGCGAGAATGAGGATGTTTCAGCTGTTCAGAAAGCATCAGATGAGCTAAGCGATATTCTCGAAAATGCAGCTGCAACTCCAGATGAGATCAAGGCTAAACTTACAGCTCTGAGAACAGCCCGTGAAAAGGCCCGTCAGGATCTGATCAAGGCCCAGGAAGAGCTTAAAGAAGTTCTATCTCTCAAGCAGGAAGCTAAACTGGTCATGTTCGGTATGCTTGACTAAATAATTGACTAATATTCAGCTCTTTACCAGTATGTTTTGCTGGTAAAGAGCGTTTTTTGTCAGAGATAAGTAAAAAGTAAGTTTCCTGTTATTTTGTCGGGCAATTGAGCTTTCATTAATATTTTCATTTCTTATTACACAGAGATACCACAGGTGGTTTACTTCTTGCTTATCCGTAAAATGTCTGCTCTTTAAAAAGAAGAGCAGTGACAGTTAACTGAGATATCAATAAATTATGATTAATTCCACCAATCAGACTATGTTAGAAGAAAAAGGGATCCCCTGGCTTGCTCAGGGTGCAAAAAGTCAGGGGTCTCTTGCTTCTTTTTTATTTGCTCAGGGTTTGACTCAGGAGCAGGCATTATTGTATATTTCGCAGAGGCTGGGTTATCCGCTGATAGATCCGAATATGCTTGTTCGTGACCCGAAATTTATCTCCTCTTTTCCAGCCGCTATTTTGCTGGAACGGCAGATAATACCTGTAAACATAGATGGTAAGTATTTTGCTATAATGAGCGATCCGTTTGATACTGCCGGGGTAGATGAGTTACGGGTAGTTGCCGGTATCGAATTTGAGATAGCACTGGCTGGCAGTGTTGAGATAAGTCGTTATATCAAAGAAGTTATGGGTTTGGGGGCTGACACCGTTCAGTCAATGTTCGATGAGGCCAGAGAATCGGGAATAGAATATCTGGGTCGTGGCGATAAAGAAGAGAACGACCTTTCAAAAGATTCCGGCGAGGCTTCGATGATCCGCTTTGTTAATCAGATATTGACAGAAGCGATAGAGTCAAGGGCAACAGATGTACATATAGAGCCATTCGAGCATGAGCTGCAGGTAAGATATCGTATTGATGGTGTACTACAGGCAGCCTCAATACCGCCAGAAATTAAGCAATTTCAGCCGGCTATTGTTTCGCGTATTAAAATACTCAGTCATCTGGACATAGCAGAAAAACGCGTGCCTCAGGACGGTCGTATAAAGCTGGTTTTGGCTGGTAGAGAGATAGATGTTCGCGTCTCTATTATTCCAATGCTTTATGGCGAGGCGGTGGTATTGCGTATTCTCGACCGCGGGGCTGTAATGCTCGGTCCGGAAAATATTGGTATGGGCGGCGAAGATGTTAGCATTTTTAAGGAAATATTAACCAAGCCGCATGGTATTATTTTGGTGACAGGTCCGACGGGCAGCGGAAAGACCACTACGCTTTATGCAGCCCTTAGTCATATAAATGATATTGGCAGAAAGATAATAACGATCGAAGACCCGATCGAATATCAATTGCATGGTATAAATCAGATACAGGTATCTAATAAAGCAGGGCTTACCTTTGCCAAGGGTTTGCGTTCGATCCTGCGTCATGACCCTGATGTTATTCTGGTTGGTGAGATCCGCGATCTGGAGACGGCAGAAATAGCGGTGCAGGCTTCCTTGACGGGCCATTTAGTGTTTTCCACTCTGCATACTAATGATGCCCCGGGGGCTCTGGTGCGTCTGGTTGATATGGGCATAGAGCCGTATCTGGTATCATCGTCGCTGGAGGCAGTTATTGCCCAGCGATTAGTTCGCCTGATCTGTCCAAAATGCAAGGAGCCTCTCGATCAGGTAGAAGTTGACAGAGCCAGGTTGCTATTTGGTGATAAGGTTGGCGATAAGATATATCGTGGTCGCGGCTGTTCTGATTGTCAGGGCACAGGCTATAGCGGTCGTGCTGGTATTTTTGAGATAATGGTAGTTACTGAAGATATCAGAACTATGCTGCTGCAAAATGCCACCCCCAGAGATATTGCCATTCAGGCTAAAAAAGATGGTATGAGAATGTTGCGTGATGATGCCTTCCGTTATATTCGAGAAGGCAGGAGTACGCTGGAAGAGCTGATGCGTGTAACAAAAGATGAGAATAAGGCTAAAGGACAAGCCGTTACAGAGTAAAGAAAAATAAGCCAAATGATCAAATTTGAGTACAAAGCAATAGATAGCCAGGGTGTTGTCTCTCAGGGCAGTGTTGAAGCTGTTAATCAGGAGAAGGCCCGTATGCTCGTTTTTGAGATGGGGCTTGATATTGTTGATATGAAGGAGACTCGGGAGCAGGCGGGGGCGGTTCATGCCGGGCGGGTAAGTAAGGCTGATGTCGAGAATTTTACGCGTGAGCTGGCAAATCTGCTGACTGCGGGTGTGCCGCTCAGTAAGGCTCTTAATATTTTGGTGCGGGAGACGGCCAAGCCTGTCTGTAAAAAGAACTGGAGCATGTTATCTGATTTCGTTTCTGCGGGTATGTCACTGGCAGATTCGATGCGAAAGCTTCCCCGGGTATTTTCACCGGTGCATGTGGCAATGGTTCAGGCTGGAGAGACAGGCGGCTTTTTAGACCTGGTTCTGGCTCAGATCGCTGAGTTTCGCTCACGCGAGCAGGACCTGATGGGGCGGGTTAAGGCGGCTATGTTCTACCCGCTGACTCTGGCTGTTTTGTGTGCATCGATATTGGTATTTCTGCTTATATATTTTGTGCCCAGATTTTCTCGTATATTTGAGAGTTTTGGCGGTAAGTTGCCTGCTCTTACCCAATCGATAGTTTCACTTAGCAGTATGGTAATTGATTACTGGATGCTTATAGTTGGTCTTATTGTTATTTTGGTTCTGGCGGTCAGGAATTATCTTAGCCGGGACGAAGGAAGGCTGACCCTTGAACGCCTGACCTTAAAAACTCCGCTGATAGGTAAATTAGTCGCCCGTTTTGCTTTCGTAAGATTTTCCAGAATGCTGGGTACTCTTTCCGGGTCAGGTGTGCCTCTGGTTGCAACCCTTATTGTTGCCAAGGAATCTATTGGAAATCGGGTATTATCTACCAGGGTTGACTCTACCATAAAAAAGGTAAAAGGTGGTATGACCCTGGCTGCTTCGCTGGCAGATTGTAAAGAATTTTTTCCCGGCTCAGTTATCGAGATGATCGCAGTAGCCGAAGAAACCGGCAGATTGGACAAAGAACTGGTGCGAGTCTCAGAGGCTTACGAAAAGGAACTCGACCGTCAATTGAAAATGGCGGTGTCAATGGCTGAGCCGCTTATGTTATTTATTATGGCTGTTATCGTGGGAACGGTAGTGGTGGGTATGTTGCTGCCAATATTTAGTTTGCAGGAATTGATTAAATAATGATCAGAATAAAGGATTTTCAGGTGATTTAATGAGAAAGACACGAAAAGTACAAAATGACGGTGGTTTCAGTTTGATCGAACTATTGCTGGTTCTGGTTATTCTGGCGGCCCTGGCCTCAATTATTGTTCCTAAATTTGCCGGTCGCGGCGAGCAGGCCAAAACCACCAGTGCCCAGGTTGATATAGCGGCTATATCTTCTGCTCTGGATGTCTTTGAGATCGATAATGATCGGTATCCGACTACTACAGAAGGTTTGAAGGCTCTGGTTGAAAAGCCGGCCAATGCTACCGGGTGGAAGAAACCCTATCTGGCTAAGATGGAAGTGCCCAAAGACCCGTGGGGCAATGAGTACAGTTATCGTCAGCCGGGCCAGCATAATGAATACGGTTTTGACCTGTCCAGTGCCGGGCCTGATGGCAGATTTAACACTGAAGATGATATTACCAACTGGGCCCAGGATAAGAATTAAGCCTTAGTTGATCCGGAGTTTATTATTATTATGGTCAGAGCTTTGAAACGAAAGGCAGTAACTCTGCTGGAGCTTATTCTGGTAATGATCGTATTGTGTACGGTTCTGGCTATGGCTGCACCTTCTTTGCGAGGTTTTTTTGCTAATCGTGAGATAAGCGATGTGTCATATAAGATCGCGGCTTTGCTTAACTATGCCTCAGGACAGGCGGTTACCCAGGGTAATTATTATCGCTTTAATTATAGTGATGATACAAATCAGTTCTGGTTGACCTGCATTAGAAATGGTAATTATGAGCTGCTTCGCAACGATTATGGCAGGCGATTTGATATACCGCGAGATATCAAGGTATATATTACCGACTGGCCTATGCTTGATGGCTGCCATTGTGTTGAATTTTCGCCTCTGGGCCGAAAAACGGCGGGTCGTATGCGTTTGGTAAATCCGCAGGAAAATACCGTTGATATTATTTGTCAGAGCATTACAGAACCATATCAGGTGGTAGAATATAAAGAAAGAAGCAATGAAATACGGTATGAAAGACAAGGCGATTAAATGCCGGGGATTTACCCTGGTAGAATTGATGGTCACGACCGTATTAGTGGCCATAATAATCCCGGCAGCAATAAAGGGGCTTACTATAATAAGTTCACTGGCCAGTCAGTCGGCCCATCGAGCTATAGCTTTAGACCTGGCTGAGTATAAAATGGTCGAGTTGATAGCTACCGAGCAGTGGCAGACAACCGGCCAGTCAGAGGGAGATTTTGCCGAACTGGATAATATGAGCCTTTATAGCTGGCAGTTTAATACAAGTGACTCTGGCAGCCTCAAACAATTAGATCTGACAGTGAAATGGAACAGTCGCGGTCTGGATAAGACCCTTACCCTGACCACGCTGAAACTACCTGCTGATGAAGAATAAAAAGAGAAAAACAAGACAGGCCTTTACTCTGCTGGAATTGCTGGTGGCAATGACTATTATGGCAGTTATAACCGCTTCGCTATATAGTACTTTGCGTATTGCCTTTCGGGTTAAAGATACGGTCCAGCAGTTAGTTGCCCCGCGGGCACGGGTAAATGCTATATTTGATATTATCCGGAGCGACCTGATCTGTGTCGCCGGGCCGGGCACAGAACTGGCCGGTTCTTTTCTGGGTGAGTCAGAGGCGTACAATAATAATGATACCCTGGTCTTTTATTCCAGTAATTATACCCCGGTTGACAATGAGATAGCCTGTGATATGTACCGGGTAAAATATGCCTTAGAAAAGTATGAGCCCTGGCAGGGATATGCTCTGGTGAAGTATATAGCAACCAATGTTTTTTCAGATAGCGACCAGTTTGCTCGGGAAGAGATATTGTGTCGAGGAATTTATTCTTTGAAATTTGAATATTATGATGGCCTTTCCTGGTTAAATAGTTGGGACAGTGAAGCTAATCAGCCAGCTTTGCCGCTTATGGTACGCATGATAATAGAGACATCTGAAAATAACTCAATAGAAGATACCGGCATAGAACCTGAAAAGCTGCTTCTGACAGGTCAATTCCTGGTAGCGCAAGAGAGGCAAACCTCTGAGCAGGAACAGGGGGGCGACAGTGGCAACTAAAAGAAATAAAGGCACTGTGCTTATTATAACCATCTGGATAACCACCATATTGGCTGGACTGGCTATTATGCTTTCCTGGCAGATACGGACAGATGCCTTGCAGGTGGAAAATCAGATCGATGCCGCAAAGGCTGAATATATTGCAGCTGGCGGCATTGAATATGCTCTGGCCAATATTGGCAGTGCTTCTGATAGTAATAGTGAGGAATTGTTTAAAGAAGTAAAGCTGGGTGATGGCGTTTTCTGGCTTATCAAACCTGATCTTTCCAGTGATAAACAGTTGTCTTATGGCCTGATAGATGAGTCTGCCAAGGTTAATATTAACTCTGCTTCACAAGAGATGTTACTAAAGTTGCCGGGTATGACCAGTGAGCTGGCGGCCTCTATAATTGACTGGCGCGATAATAATAGTGAGGTTACTACCGGCGGAGCAGAAAGTGAATATTATTTGTTGCTCAGTGATAGTTATGAATGTAAGAATGCCAATTTTGAAACTGTAGAGGAGGTTTTGCTGGTAAAGGGGGCCAGTCGGGCAATACTCTTTGGTGAAGACCATAATATCAATAGTATGCTTGATGATAATGAAAATGATGGCAACAGAACATGGCCCGATGATAATAGCAATGGCAGTCTGGACCAGGGTTTCTTTAATTATGTTACCGTTTATAGTCGAGAAAAAAATGTTGATAGCGAGGGCAAGCAGCGGGTCAATGCTGCTAATCGCCGTAATCAATCTGAGACTCTTGCTGTTCTCAGGACAGTATTGTCTGATGATGCTTCATTTACCGCTATGAATCGCATCAGGTCCAGGCAGCGTTATGCAAACATCCTTGATCTGTATTATACCAGTGCTATAAAGTATGATGATTTTGTAGAGCTGATCGATAAGTTGACCACTACCGATAGTGAAGAGCTGGTGGGGCTTATCAATATAAATACGGCTCCTGAAGAGGTGCTTAACTGTCTGCCCGGGCTGGAGAGCAGTGATGTTGATGCCCTGATAGTCAAGCGTGAAAGGCTCGATGATGATGAGAAAAAGACCATACTATGGGTCACTAAGGTTCTGGATCAGGAGAAGTCTATAGCTATCGGCAGTTATATAACAGCTAAATCCAGGCAGTTTTCGGCTGATGTTGTTGCTCTGACCAACAATGGTCGGGCTTTTCGCAGATATCGGGCGGTAATAGATACAGTTGATGACACTGCCGTGATATATCGTAAGTCATTATCACATTTGGGTTGGCCGTTGCCCGGCGAAACATTGGAAAAATACAGGACAATATCTTTCTAAAGGTAAAATCTATGTCACGAAAAAATATAATAGTTATTCAATTTGCCAGAGAAGCCCTCTTACTGTCTGGATACAGCTCAGGCAGAGAGTGTGTTTCTGGTCAGATCGCACTTACGCCTGAGTTGTTGGGCAATCATGAGCAATTAGGTAAGAAAATAGCTTCATTTCTCGCTGAAAAGCAGATCGTCAGCGACTCTGCGATAGTCATACCGCCGACTGCTGATGTTTTGGTTCGCAGTATAACAGTGCCACCTATTTCAGATATTTCAATGCTCAAGGGTATTGTCTTGTCTCGTTTGCAAAAAGAGCTTAAAATCTCTGCCGATGAGATAATTATTGATTATACTGGAGCGATTTCAAGTCAGAGTTCTAATAAAATAATATTGGCCGGCATACTTAAAAAAAGAACTCTGGCCTTTGAGAGTGTACTGGAATACGCCAATCTGACAATAGCGGCGGTTGTGCCTGACTTTATCTCTGTTTTTCATTATCATATCGACAGTAAGACTACCGGCTCTTTTGTTTATGTTGATAATGGTACAGCCCGTATTATTCTGGTTAAAAACGGTTCTATATATCATTATGCCTCTTTGAGTGTGCCGGAAAATGACCCGGAGATCGCTTCTGGCAGGATACTGGGCGAAATCCAGAGAGATATTCAGTTGCATAGTAATGATATCGAAGAATATACCATAATAGGTTCAGCAGATACTTTAACAGCATTATTGAATCTGCAAGGGGCACCTTATAACTTAAAATTCACAGAACATATTGTGCCTTTTAATTCGGCTTTGGCTGGTATTGCCGGGCTTTATATGGCTGATCGTGAGTTTGGGCTTAATTTCTGTCACAATCATTTTACAGAGAAAAAGCAAAGTAGGATGGGGGCCAGTTTGCGTAAGATCGTGCTGGCTATTGCGGTTTTGCTCTTACTGCTGGTCTGGTTTGTTCTGGGTTGGGAGCAGGACAAAAGAGCTATTGCAAATGCTCAGCAATGGCTTACCGGCATGGAAAATACCGTAAAAGAGTCAAATGAAATGATCGCCAGAATGAATCAGGCAAAACTATGGTCTAAAACAGATCCTGTTTATAGTCAGTGTCTCCGGGATATAACCGCGGTGTTCCCTGAATCATCTGCTATCTGGACTCAAAGCCTGGCAATCAATGATAAGTTCGTTGCAGTTATGACTGGTACATCATCGGATAAAATATATATACAAAAAATAATGGAAGCTATGATCGCTGACTCGCATTTCAGTGATATTAAGACATTGTATATTCGACAGTCAGGTAAGAGCACAGATGAAATATCTTTTGCCCTGCAATTTAGCTATAACCGGGAATTTGACACGCAGAAATGAGCTAAGCAATATAGCAATGCTCTTTTAGAAATTAAGAGGTACTTATGGCACTTACAAAACGAGAATTAAGCCTTTTCTTACTTACCGTTGCGGCAATAATAATATTGCTTTCGGACAGATATGTTATCTCTCCTGTCTGGGCCAGTCGTCAGGCGGTTAGCCAGCAGAAGCAGGAGATAATAACTCTGGTAGCCAGAAATAAAGATATTGTAGAAAATGTTGCTCCGGTTGCCCGCAGGAAATGGAAGCAGATGGAAGATGATGGTCTGTATGATGACCCGGCCAGATCTGAAAATATGATGATAAATTATCTCAATGAGATATCCCGGCAGTATGGCATTACTCTTTCATCGATCCAGCCGGACTACGGCTCTCAAAATGGCGGTATAGGTATCCTTGACTTTACGGTTGCCGGTTCTGGCTTTGCCCTGGATGTTTATGAATTTATCTGGAGTATTGAAACCAGTAAAAAGCCCATCAGGCTTGATGCTGTGCATATCAGTTCCAAAGACAGCAGCTCCGGGCAGGTTTCTGTTCAACTTAAGTTATCTGTTATTTATGCTTATCAGCAGGCACAGAGCGAGGTGGAAGTAGAATGAAGATAATTGTGTGGTCGTTTATGTTAGTGCTGAGCTGTATTTCACTTTTGTCAGCTCAGCAGCCGCAAAGCAGCTATGAACAAGAGTTTGAGATACTAACTCAAAAGAATATCTTTTCCCGGCAGCGGCTTGTCAGTCCTGTAATTGATGACTCTGCCTCAGAGCCAAATATGGTTCAGCCAAAAGTATATTCCAGTTATATTCTCATTGGTGTCTCTTCTGTGAATGCCGACTGGTACGCATTTTTTGAAAACCTTATTACCGGTGATTGTCAGATAATTGCTGTTGGCGATGAATTTGAGGGTGGTATGGTAGATGGTATTGATGCCGATGGTGTTACTTACCGTCGTGGTGAAGATATTCTTAATCTGGTTATTGGTTCAGATATGAAGGGCCTTACTGAAATTGATTATGACCAGCAAGTGCCTTCTGGCTTTGACATAGAATCAGGTGGTAGCCAGCAAAATGATATTGCCGCACCTCCGGCTGCCGGCGGTTCTTCTGTGTCTGATGTTCTGAAAAAACTGATGCAGCGAAGGAATCAGGAACTAAAATGACATTTACGCATAGGTAGTAATTATAGATTTACAACATAATAAATATCCCCGAATTTATATATAAGGAACTCTGCTATGAAAAAAATACTATTAACTTTGTTGTCTTTATTGTTGCCGGTTCAGTCGATTATGGCACAGGAAGTATTAAATGTACCAGAAGATAATGGATCTTCATTACAGCCAGAGGTTGTACAGGTAGCTTCCGGTGAGACTCTTATGACACTTGATTTTAAGGATGCACCTCTGGCAACGGTAATGGACTATATTTCAGAGCATGCCGGGTTTACTATAATTTCTAATACGAGTCTGACGGGTCGGGTTTCTATTATCAGTAAAAAACCTGTTACAGTTGACCAGGCTCTTGACCTGATCAACTCGGTACTCAAAGAAAATGATTTCGCTGTTGTTCGTACCGGCAATATCCTCAAGGTTGTATTGCTCAGCGAGGCCAAGCAGATGAATATTCCGGTTCGGTCAGGTAATGAGCCCGAGAAGATATCTCCTACAGATGAGATAGTTACCCATATTATCCCGATAAAGTTCGCTGATGCTGTTAAGCTAAAAGATGATCTGGCCGGACTTCTTCCAGATTATGCTGAATTTACCGCTAATCAGGCCAGTAACAGTCTTATAATTACCGATACCAGTGCCAATATCAGAAGAATATCAGAGATAGTTAAGGCTCTGGATACTCAGATGGCAATGGTCTCTGAGGTGCGGGTTTACCGTTTGGTATATGCCGATGCTGAGAATGTGGCTAATGTGGTAAATGAAATATTCGAAGATACAAGTTCCTCCAGTACTCAGAATCAAAATCCGTTTAGTCGCATGTTCCGTGGACCGGGTGGCCCTTTTGGTGCTATGATGGGAGGCGGTCGCGGTGACCGGGGTGATAATAACGATAGTTCCAACGGCAACACCAAGGCTTCACGCGTGGTCGCTGCTGATGATCAGATGACCAATTCAGTTGTGGTTAGCGGTCCGACAGAGACCCTTGATGTGATTGGCAATATGATACTCCAGCTTGATACTAATCCAGATGATGAACGCGGGCTTTATGTCTATTCACTCAAAAATGGCGATGCCGGCAATGTTAAGGATCTTCTCAATAATCTCTTTAGTGAGTTGCAGTCGATAAATCAGAATAATACTTCTGGTATGGGGGGAAGGGCTGGCGGCTTTACCGGAAATGCCGGTGGTAATGCCAGCAGCAGCGGTAGTGATGATATATCTGATCAGACTTATATCGAGGCTGATTCTGATACTAATTCGCTGGTCATTCTGACTTCCAGTAAAAATTACGATAAGATCAGACCGGTTATTGAAGAACTTGATAAGCCGGTTCCCCAGGTTCTTATTAAGGTTCTTATTGCAGAATTGACCGTTACCAATGATTTTGATCTTGGTATGGAATTTTCAACTACGCGAACCCGCAACAGCGGTGATAATTATACGATCGGCTCTGAATTAATTCCTGATACTGATGGTACAGGGTTAAATGCCAATATGCTTATAGGTGATTTTGCCGGCAGGATACTTGCCTTGCAGCAGGAAGGTAAACTTAATATACTTTCCAGACCTTATATTCTGACCAGTAATAATCAGACAGCGTCAATAACTGTGGGTAATTCTGTGCCTTTTATTACTGATTCAAATTATACCGAAACCGGCCAGACGGTTAATACTATCGAATATCAGGATGTTGGTATTATGTTGCAGGTTACGCCATATATCAATCCCAATGGGCTGGTAATTATGGATGTTGCCCCGGAGATATCTGCTATTTCTGATGCTACTATAGATTTTGGTAATGGTGTTAAATCAACCATTTTCTCCAAACGGTCGTCCAGTAGCAAAGTAGCGGTTAAAAATGGACAGACGGTCGTTATTGGCGGTCTGATGCAGGATGATGAGAGTGAAACTATCGATAAGGTGCCTGTTCTGGGAGATATTCCTCTTTTGGGCCTGCTCTTCCAGCGTAAGACAACTTCTAAGGGTAAAACTGAACTGCTGATCTTCCTTACCCCGCAGGTGGCGGAAGATGCTGATATTCTGCAAGGTGTTTCTGACTTTGAAAAGGGCAAAAGCAAACTGCTCCGCGAAAGCGAACCTGATTCACTATTGAATCAGCACATAGAAAATATGATCTCAGTTGCCCCCAGTGATGAAAATGATAAATCCTCCAGAGATGTATCGGATAACTCTGATATAAAGCCGACAAATTAAGCTATGGAAGCAGGTGAGCCCTCATGATTTAAGGGTTCAAATATATTATGTTAATAAAACCATGAGCCGCAGGCGAATACCTTATTTGCTTGAATCAGGGGCGATAATTCATAGAATAGTGAGGTAATTGGTTAGCCGGAGTGTTGACCGGCTTATGATTTTTTTAAGTTTAAGGAAAGATTCATGATGTTGAAAAAAGTATTGTTTATGTGTTTGGCTTTCCTGCCTTCGGCTCTTTCGGCCGGTGATTTTCAGCTTTGTTCCCCGTCTGGGAATATAGCTGTGCATGTTACTACAGGGCAGAGTGTTGTATGGTCCGTCCAGTGCGGTTCAGTGCAGATATTGGCAGATTCAGCTATTTCTCTGGATACGACAGCGGGTGTGTTGGGCAAAGATGCTGTGTTGGTTGCAGATAAGAGCAGAACTGTTGACGAAATTATCAGGCCGGAGGTCTGTGAAAAGCGTCAGGAGATTCGTAACTATTATAATGAACTGGTCTTATCGTTTGAAGGTGGATATAGCCTTGAATTTCGGGCTTTTGATAACGGAGCGGCATATCGTTTTGTAACTGACCTGCCCGGCGAACTAATAGTTAAAAATGAGCAGGTTGACCTGAATTTCTCCGCCGATCATAAATTCTTTTTCCCAGAAGAAGGCAGTATGGTAACTCATTATGAGCAGTTGTACAAGTATGTTCCTCTGTCTAGTGTGAAGCCGGAGCAGATATGTTCTCTGCCGTTTCTGGTCGATTACGGTGGTGGGGTTAAAATGGCTTTTACAGAGTCTGATCTCCTGGATTATCCTGGTATTTATTTTAATGGTACGGGTGAGCCTGCCTTTACTGCTTTGTTTCCGCATTATGTACTGGAAGAAAAAATGCGTACTGATCGCGACTCGGAAATAGTCAAGACGGCTGATTATATCGCTAAAACAAAGGGTAAGAGGTCATTCCCATGGCGAGTACTTACCATTACTACTAATGATGCCCAGTTGATCGATTCGCAGTTGGTATATCAACTGGCCAGCCCTTGTGTTTTGGCAGACACATCCTGGATAAAGCCCGGCAAAGTGGCCTGGGACTGGTACAATGACAATAATGTCTTTGGGGTTGACTTCCGGGCCGGGGTAAATACTGAGACATACAAATACTTTATCGATTTTGCCTCAGCTCATGGCCTTGAATATATCATTCTTGATGAGGGCTGGTATAAGCTGGGTAATGTCCTGGATATAGCTGACAATATGGATATTGAAGAGCTTTTCGCCTATGCCAGATCAAAAAATGTTGGCATAATTCTCTGGGTAGTATGGAAAACCTTAGATGATCAACTGGAAGTTGCCTTAGATGAGTTTCAGAAGTGGGGCTGCAAGGGTATAAAAATGGACTTCATGCAGAGAGATGATCAGTATATGGTTAATTTCTATGAAAAAGTGGCGAAAGAGACAGCTAAAAGACACATGCTTCTGGATTATCATGGTTCTTATAAGCCAACTGGTCTCAGGCGTGCGTATCCGCATATAGTCAGTCGCGAAGGAGTTAAAGGCTCAGAGAATAATAAGTGGAGCAAGCAGATAACTCCGGAGCACAATACTACCATACCCTTTATTCGTCAACTGGCCGGTCCGATGGATTATACGCCCGGCTGTATGGTTAATGCACAAGAGAAATATTTCAATTCCAGTTTTACTACACCTATGAGTCAGGGTACTCGTTGTCATCAACTGGCTATGTATGTGGTGTTTGAAAGTCCGCTGCAGATGCTTTGCGACAGTCCTTCTCAGTATCTCAGAGAGCCTGAATGTATGGAGTTTCTGGCCCCGGTTCCTACGGTTTGGGATCAGACTATAGTGCAGCAGGCAGCGGTAGGTGACTACATTCTTATTGCCCGCCGGAGCGGCCAGCAGTGGTATGCCGGAGCTATGACAGATTGGTCAGCACGCGAGCTTACCCTGGATTGTTCTTTCCTGGGTGAAGGTAAATACAAGGCGATAATCTTTAAAGATGGAATTAACGCTGATCGCTATGCTTCCGACTTTAAAAAGTATGAAGTTGAGGTGAATTCAGCCAGTAAGCTCAAGATCAATATGGCATCAGGTGGCGGTTGGGCAGCCAGATTTATTCCTTTACCATAAGGATTGACAAGCATAGTTGTAGTTTTGGGCTGGTCAATGACCGGTGCTTGACGCAGGCAGGATCAATGTCCTTACGCTCTTCGACAAGCTCAGAATAAACCGGACGGGCGAGACTAAGTTGCTCAAGCGTCTCGCTTGAGATTATTTGCTGCTATTAGTCCGGCTTGACAACTAACAAATAGGTCACATAGATCCCATGCGTCACATAGGTCCCATTGTCCCATTTTTGTGGCAAGTGCCAGAGAATAAGAATGTGACCTATGGGACAGATGGGACCTATGAGACCTACGCCCGGTTCCGCCCGTACGGCGTAAGCACACCTGGCAGCTAACTTCCAAAGCACCTCTTTCCCTCAGCTCGCCTGCTCTCCTGCTCTCCTGCTCTTATATTCCCCTGTCTTAAATCGCCCCGCAGGGCGATTTAGGTCGCACCAGCGTTTTTCCACCCTGAAAACGCCGCTTTTCTGACCCAAAGACCGATAAATACAACTTGCAACACGAATCCGCACGCTGCGGAATGGATTTGCAGACATGAAACACGAATCCGCTCTCTGGAAATCGGAGTTGCAGGCATGAAACTCCGTTCCACTCTCTGGAAATTGAATATTCCAGTCGGAAAAACCCTTACGCCGGGAGCGAAAACCATTCCGCAGAACGGAAAATCGGGTTTGCAGACCGCAAAATCAATATTTCCAGTCAATAAAACCGGAAGTCAGGTTTGATATCTCACCCCCACGGCCAAAGAATTTTAATTTCTACCACGAAACACTCCCTTCGACAAGCTCAGGGCAGGCAGAACAATGCAGGATGAGCGGAATACACGAAAAAAACATATCACCCGCAAATTTCTTATTTAGATTCCAATTATTAACAGCTATAATGAAGCAGGTTGCAGGTAGGTCAAGCATCTTGCTTGACATTATATTTTGGATTTAAACGCAAAGACGGCAAAGTCGCCAAGACGCAAAGGCCCTTACGCTCTTCGACAGGCTCAGAACATGCCGGGCGGGCGAATCTTTAAACCGTTATGGTTTGGTTTGGAGTTCAGGGTTTACCCTGCTGAATTAAGAATGATTATGATGGATGGGGAAAAAGTGAAAATTCAAGACTGTTCTATTTGCCATTATTAAGTATTGCAGAATATGACATAACAACTAGCAAACGGCAAAATCAGATTATATAAATAAGAAAGGGACGAAAAAACTATGAAGATATATGGTTGGATTTATATTATCATATGCTCAGTGATAGGACAAACATTTGCGATCAATGGGGATTTAGGGGTAGGAAAAGGTGCAGATGGCACAGAAGGCAAACCATGGCTGATTGAAGATATTCAGGATTTCGATTATTTCTCGAATAATACAAGTTACTGGGGTGCAGATAAGTACATTAAGATGATGTGCAATATTGACTTAAGTGACCGAATATTTAACAAAGCTCCAGTGGCTGGTTCTGGAAATAATAACAATAGTTTTAACGGCAAAGTATTTTCTGCAAATTTTAATGGAAATGGGTACGCAATTAAAAATCTTTTTGTCAAATGTTATGCATATTGCGGGTTATTTGGTAAAACAGACAATAATTGTACCATAAAAAATATAATGATAGAAAAAGCTTCATTAAATTGCGAAGGTGATTATTCAGGCGTATTGGTTGGGTGGAATAGTGCCTCAATATCAAATTGCCAAGTAACTGGTATAATAACGGGAGGGAGCGGTTTAGTTGGATATAACAGAAAGGCTAACATTTCAAATTGCCAGTCTAGAGTATCAATAACAAACGGAAGTGGTTTAGTTGATATAAACGATGGAGGAAATATTAACAATTGTCACTCTGTGGTAACGGTAAAATCTGGAAGTGGCTTGGTTGGAATTAATAGAAACGGTAATATTACTAATTGTTATTCAATTATTAACGCAACAAGAAGTAATGGCGGTTTAGTTGCAGAGCATGACGGTGGCACCATTAGCTATTGTTTTTCTATTGGAACAGTATCAGGAATTAATAATGTTGGTGGATTAGTAGGAGTATGTAATTCAGGAAGTATAATGAGATGCTATAGTATTTCTTCAGTATCGGGTAAAAACTATATTGGAGGTTTAGTTGGCTCGCTGATGTATTCTAGTAGCATAAGCGAATCTTATTCTAATAGCGATGTTAATGGGGCTATGAATGTTGGTGGTTTAGTGGGAATTAATGACCAAGTTATTTCTGAGTGTTTCTCATTAGGTTCAGTAACTGGTGAATACAATATTGGAGGGTTAATAGGACATGATACTGGAACAATTTCCAATTGCTATTCAAAAAGTGTTTTGGATGGAGAAAACTATGTAGGAGGATTGGTAGGTTGTAATTTCCCTACTGACAATATCACCAAAAGTTTTTCTGTTGGTACTATTTCTGGTACATATATGTTTGGTGGTTTAATAGGTGAAAATTCTGGGAATACCACATCAAGTTTTTGGAATAAAGATACAGGTGGACTGAATTCACAAAGTGGTGGAAAAGGCAAAACAACTGCTGAATTGTATGATGTCAATACATTCTTAACTGTGGGGTGGGATTTTGCCAACGAAGTTGTTAATGGGACGCAAGATACATGGGTAATGCCTGGCGGTGGCAATAGTTACCCTAAATTGACATGGGAACCTTCTCACTTTAATTTCAAGACTATTGATAACATAATTATGAATGAAGGCAGTGCCTTTTCTTTTGAAATTTGGCTTGCCGAACAGCCTAAGGAAAATGTCATATTTAATGTATTTGATGGTAATACAGTGTTTACTAATATAACTTTTACACCTTTAAATTATAATCAACCACAATTAGTCAGTGTCAATATCCAAGAAGATTATGACAGAGAAAATAATTTAATGACTTTAGTGATTCAAGCGGATGGTTACATTACTGAAGCAATAATACTTGATGTGGTTGACAATGATAATCATCCCGACTTGAATAATAATTTTTCGATAGGACTAGACGATCTTACCTTAATTGCTGAAAATTGGCTTAATGTTGCCCCAGAAATGAATATTTATGGCGATACAAAAATCGACCTATTTGACTTTGCTGTCCTTTCAGCTTACTGGTTAAAAAAGTTTTCAATTCTGGATGGATTTGAATATGGTGAATTAAATAAATCTACTCTTAATTGGTTTTTTGGCGAAAACCATTGGGCAGTGGATAATGAAACTTCAAGCGAAGGAATCTATAGCTTGAAAACAACTCCAATTGATAATAGTCAAAGTTGCATGGCAGAACTTACTCTAGATACAGATCAATATAGCACAATTAAATTTGACAGAAAAATATCCTGCGAACAATACTATGATACACTTAGGTTTTATATTGACAACCAAATGAAAGGATATTGGTCAGGAGAGCTTAATTGGGAAGAATTTGAATACCCAGTTAATGGTGGAGTGCAATCTTTCAAATGGGAATATATTAAAGACAGTTCGGACTCTGCAGGTTATGATTGTGCATGGATTGACAATATAAGGATTGAATAAGGTTCAAAAAATGGTTCAAATTGCAACTCAAATAATAATAGACTTTATGACATTTATCGATGATTGCCATCGCAATGCCGTAAACATAAGCGACAATATTGTATTTAGAGGGGTTAGTGACATTAGCTATCCGCTTCAACCCAAAGCTGGTAGAAATAGTTCAATAATAAATGATTCTGTTATATTTTCAAATTGGCTACATATAGCTGCAATATACGGCATAAGTAATACGCCAACTCTTGAAAATCTTGCAATAGCTCAACATCATGGACTAACTACCCGTCTTCTAGACTGGACAGACAACCCTCTTGTAGCTTTATTTTTCGCATGCAACCAACAACCAGACAAAAATGCTGCTGTTTATGCATATAAGTTAGATTATAAGAACGATGTAATTCTTTTGGATACTTCGTTTGCTTCATTAAGTGATGGAATTAAATTCTATAGACCAAGATGTAGCATTGAAAGAATTGTAAGACAGCAAGGTTTGTTCTCTGTACACACACCGCCTCAACTTGACATTAGAGAAATCTTAAAAGATAATTTACAAATCTTCCAAGTACCAGCAGCATTAAAAAATAACTACATGCTTCGCCTTCAACAGCTTGGAATTGACTACCACTTTGTTTTCCCTGACATGGATGGTTTGTGCAAAAAATTATCAGATACATTTGAAAGAATTAGTAACCGTGAGGTAGCCACCAATTAGGACTAACCGGACTAACCGGGGACAGCCACATGTTTAATCTCTGTGAATCTCAAGCCCGTCTGAGGCGGATTTCGGAGTCCCTCAACCGCTTGAGCTATTTATAATACATTAAATCAGGTATATCAGTTGGAGATAATGAATAACGGATAATTGAACCATTCGACAGACTCAAGGTTGAAGAGGTATAAACCACGAATAAACTCGAATGGGCACGAATAAAAGAAAGATAATGTAATAGAATATTAAACCCTTCACGACCTTCAATAACTTTTCCCCTTCGCTTTTCAGCTTCGGAGAACTTGCAGCACGGTAAAAAAATTAAATAGTTTGTAATCGTTCACGGAAAAACGGAATATATTGTTTATCCGCAGATTACACAGATTAAACAGATTTTTTAAGAAAAGAAATTAATATATTAAATCTGCGGAAATCTGCGAAATCTGCGGATAAAACTCTTCATCTTTTATTATTGTGTGAACGGTTACAGTTTTTTTGCAGGTACTTACCTTGTTCTTTCATGTATTTGTTAAATTGTCTTGAATATTCATCGTTGAATTCTATTCGGAAAAGATCTTTATAATCAATTTCACATTCGCCTTCCCACTCACCTGCGGCATCGTAATGGTGTATATTGAAGCATCTTTCTCCGACATCTGTGATCCGGCCAATATAAAAATCCACATCAGTATCGCTGCCGCTTCTATGTATTGTTTCTATGCAAGGCCAGATATCATTCTTTTGGAGTGCCGCTACAATATCAGCCAGTGTTTCGCATTTATCCAGCCATTTCGGAGTCTTGTTTTTTTTGATGTTGCCATTAAATTGCATAATGCTATTTGTGCGTCGCTCATATTTGCCGTCACGGTACCCACTTATTACTTTTTTTGGCAAAACAACAATACCATCGAATGCAAAATTAGACAGGCTAGCCAGAACGATAAAAGGTTTTCTTATATGTGTTATCATGCCATCATAAATGTCGCCATCAGGATAACGAGTTCTAAGGCGAATAACCAACTGTTTTTTATGTGATTCTGCAATTTTTTCAGTTAAACTCATATGCTACCAACCTCGAAAGAAACCATCTATGACTCGATCAAACATATTTACTTTATCCATGTGATAACATATATTCCAGTGAATTCTAGCAGAAAATACAATAATTTGTATAAAGTGAGACTTAAATGTTTCTATCTTGACCTGCCTAAAGCGTTAGTTTATCATTAATCAAGCGAGGTGATTAACTATGTTCGATAAAACAACTTATATTGACAGGCGAAATGCTCTAAGGGCGGCTATTGGTTCGGGGGTACTGGTTTTTCCCGGCAATTCACTCAGTGCGATGAATTACAAGGCCAATTGCTACCCGTTCCGGCAGGATAGTAGTTTTCTGTATTATTTCGGGCTGGATGTACCTGATCTGGCGGCGGTGATCGATATTGACAATGGCCGCGAGATACTCTTTGCCGATGAGCAGACCATAGATGGCAAGGTCTGGTCCGGTCCGCTGCCGGGCCGGGCTGAGCAGGCATCTGGATGCGGGGTGAGCGATTGTCGGGCGGCTTCTGAGATAGCTGATTATCTGCAAAAGGCACAAGCCGGCGGTCGAATAATCCATTTTCTGCCGTTCTATCGGGCCGAACAGTTAGTCCAGGCGAGTAACTGGCTTAATGTTACCGTGGGCGAGATGAAAGCCTTTGTTTCGCCGTCGTTTATAAAGACGGTAGCTGCCCAGCGGAGTATTAAGACAGACCAGGAAATCCAGCAGATCGAGCTGGCGGTTGACTTAACCGGCAAGATGCAGCTTGCGGCGATGGAGGCAATAACGCCGGGCCGGGTTGAAGCCCAGGTCGTTGCCGAGCTTATGGTGGTGGCGGCGGCTAAAGACTGCGGACTGTCCTTCCCGCCGATATTCAGTGTGCATGGCGAGACCTTGCATAACCCATATTATCGCAATATAATGGAAAACGGCCAGATCGCCGTCTGCGATTGCGGGGCGGAGTCGCCGGAGCATTATGCCGGTGACCTTACCCGAACCATACCAGTTGCCGGGCGATTCTCCACCCGTCAGAAGGAAATATACAATATCGTCCTTCAGGCTCAGGTTGCCGCTATAGACCGGATAACGCCCGGCATACCATTCCGCGATATCCACCTTTTCGCCTGTGAAAAACTCACCGCCGGACTACAGCGGCTGGGTCTGATGAAAGGCGATATTAAAGAGGCGGTTGCCGCCGGTGCTCATGCTCTGTTCTTCCAGTGCGGACTGGGGCATATGATGGGTCTGGATGTGCATGACATGGAAGCCTTGGGCGAACAGTTCGTCGGCTACGGCAATATGCAGCGTAGCAGTCAGTTCGGCCTGAAATCGCTGCGGCTGGCCAAAGAGCTGGAGGCGGGCAATGTCATTACCGTTGAGCCGGGTATATACTTCATTCCGCAACTGATAGACATGTGGCAGGCTGAAGGTCGCTTTGCCGAGTTCATAAACTATCACGAGGTCGAAAAATACCGCGATTTCGGCGGTATCCGCATCGAAGACGATGTCTTAGTTACTCAGGACGGCTCAAGAATACTAGGTCTGCCAGTTCCCAAGACCGTTGCGGAAGTAGAACAGGCCTGCGGGAAATAAGCTGGAAATATTTATGTGTACAATAGGATATTTGGCCAAGAGCGGGCTGGTTTTTAAGAACCGAGATAAGCAGGAGATCGTGGCGCAGGAGCTTATTGTTAATGATAAGCTGGTGACGGTGCGTACGGTGGGTGAGAACTATTACGCCGCGGGAATGAATGGTCACGGCTGCGGATTTGTCACTGCCGCTGTAGGTCGTCGGCTCTGGCCCAATGAGTGGTTACTGCCCAAAGAAACCGAGCTGAAAACCCCGTCTAAATTCCTCTCTGATACGCTGGCAGATCGCTCGAATATCGATGACTGGCTGGAATATTTGCGGCGAGGCAAATGCTGGCAGGGGTTCAATCTGGTGCTGTTTGAGCCGGGCAAAGTGTTTTTCGTGCTGCTGGCCGGTGCCAAAGTCGAGATCCGGCAATGCCAGATGAGCGAGATACATACCAATCATTTCTCCGCATATCCCGGCGATAATAAAATCGCGCCCGGCACAGGCTCCTGCGACAGTTTCGCACGCCTGACCTGGGCTAAGGCCAATTTGTCCGCAAGTACCACTGTTTCGGGCTTGCAACAGGTATTGACCTCTGTAACCAATTCTGCGGCTGGCGGTTTGTGGCTGACTGAACCAACAGGCGGATTAGTGACGGTTTCTTCGATTATATTTGATATAATCGAAGGAAAAGTGTCCTATAGCGATAATCCTGATAACTGGCGAGCAATATAATCAAGGGTTTGCCGCACATATGACCACAATAATAATTGCCGATTTTACTTGCCGGATTCAAGCCTTTCACGCTAAAATGAGTCACAATATTTCCCTCACGCTTAAGAAGTAATAATACAATCAGGAATATTATGAATATCTACACATACAGACTAAATTCGTTTGTCGGTAATAAGGCTCTGGGTAATCCTGCCGGGGTTTCTATTGTTGACTTTTGGCCTTCCGATCAAGAGCTACTCCATTCTGCGGCAACAAACGGCACGCCGGAAACAGCGTTTCTGGCCCGGCATAATGATATCTGGTATATTCGCTGGTTCACTAATACCTGCGAAATCGACCTCTGCGGACATGCAACATTAGCTGCTGGTCATGTCCTATTCAATGTTCTCAATGAGCCGGGCGAATCGATCCGATTGCATTCTGGGGTCGGCCAGCTGGCAGTTTCACATAACCGTAGTAATGGCCAGATAATTCTCGACTTTCCCAGTCGGCCAGGCGAGCTGATAACCGCTCCAGAACTTTTGTCTGAGGCTCTCAATATAAAACCGCTAGCAGTCTGGGGTGGTGTTGATTATATGGCTGTGTACTCAGACCAGAAGCAGATATTGGCAGTTCAGCCGGACATGACACTATTACGCCAACTTGATCGTCGCGGCCTGATAATAACTTCGCCCGGCATAGATTGCGACTTTGTCAGCCGATTTTTCCTGCCTAAAGCTGGTATTGACGAAGACTATGTTACTGGCTCTGCTCATTGTCAGCTCACCCCTTACTGGCAGCAGATAACCGGCAAAAATAATCTACTGGCTCGCCAGCTTTCAAGTCGTGGCGGCGAATTATTCTGCCAACTCAAGGACGACCGGGTTCTGCTCGCTGGCTTAGTAACGCAAAATTAACCAGAGATAACAGAGGAGAATTGATAATTGTACAATTTTGATCAGATAATTGATCGTAGTAATACCGGCTCGCTTAAGCATGATCTTTATGCCGGTCGGGATGTTCTGCCCATGTGGGTAGCTGATATGGATTTTGTTTCGCCGCCGGAGGTGATAGCGGCTTTGGAGGCTCGTGCCCGGCATGGGGTTTTTGGCTATACTACCGCCCGCCAGCAGCTCAAGGACCTGCTGGTTGATCGCATGGCTATGTTGTATAACTGGCCAATCGAGCCGGACTGGATCGTCTTTACTGCCGGGCTTGTATCGGCCCTCAATTGTATATGCCGGGCCTTATGTAAGCCGGGCAAAGAGGTATCGATCTTTACCCCGATCTACCCGCCATTTTTAGAGATCCCGGCAACGAACTATCTGGAGCGGGTGAAGATACCCATGCTCAATGATAATGAATACTATACCATCGATTTTGATGGCTTCGAGCGTTCGCTCAATCCGCAGTCGGGCCTGCTCATGCTCAGTAATCCGCATAACCCCAGTGGGCGTGTGCATACCCGGGCTGAACTGGAAAAGCTCGCCGAGATATGTAACCGCCACAAGCTGCCGATAATCAGCGATGAGATCCATTGCGAGTTACTTCTCGATGATAATAAGCATATTCCTGTGGCTATGCTTGATAAAGAGACGCTCAATAATACCGTTACCCTTATGGCACCATCCAAGACCTTCAATATTGCCGGGCTGGGCTGCGGCTTTGCGATAATAGCCAACCCGGAAATGCGGGCTAAGATCAAGGATATTGTGCATAAAGTGTCAAGTCATCCCAATATCTTTGGTTACGAGGGTGCTTATGCCGCTTTCAAATACGGCGAGCCCTGGCGTAAGGAGCTATTGCAATACCTGACCGCCAACCGCGATTTTGTGAACAGCCAACTGGCCGGCACAAAATTAAAGCCAACCAACCCGGAAGCTACCTATTTACACTGGATCGACTGTAGTGAACTGGAGTTAGGGGGAGGAGAGACTCCGACGCTATATTTTGAAAAAAGGGGGGTCGGTGTCAGTACCGGAGCCGCTTTTGACGCACCAAACTACATCAGATTAAACTTCGGTTGCCCCAGAAGCGTACTGGCCGAGGCATTGAACAGGATGAAGTAGGACAGGCATCCTGCCTGTCACCAGAGTTTCGACACAGTCGAAAAAGAGAGGACTATATGTTTTATACAAAATTTATACTTTCGACTCTTTCTGTTATAGCTGTCTTTCTGCTGGTAATGCTGGCTGGCCAGGCAAAAGCTCAGGAGGAGATAGCAGTAGTTTCATACGAGGCTTTTGGCGCTGTGGGTGATGGTGTTCATGATGATTTACCAGCAATTTGCAAGGCACATGAACATGCCAACACGCAGGGATTGCCTGTGAAGTCGAATCCGGATGCGACCTATCATCTGGGCAAGAAGGCACTTACCGTGATCATTGCTACCGATACCGATTGGAGTACCTCGCGTTTCACTATTGATGATACAGAGGTTGAGGACCATAAAAGATCACTGTTTGAAATTCGTTCTCTGCTCGCCCCAGAAAAGATCAAAATCGACCGGCTCAAACGCGACCAGAAGCAATTGGATGTGACGCCTGAGCAAGACTGTTATGTGCAGGTGACAAACGATAAGGTCAAACGCTATATTCGGCGCGGTCTTAATAAGAATTCGGGCACAAGCCAGCGTGATTGCTTCATTCTGCGTAAGCATGGCACTATAGAAGGAGATATTGACTGGGATTACGAGACTATTGACCGGGTGGCGGCCAGGCCTATAGAGGCAAAGCCGCTTGTCGTGCGTGGTGGTGTTTTTACTACTACTGCCAACCGCATGAAGCAGGAGGTCGGGTATAATTACTGGGCCAGGAATATAAAGGTAACCCGTTCCAATACCGAGATCGCAGGTTTAACGCATTATATTACCGGGGAAACCGAGGTTGGCCATCCTTATTCCGGCTTTATTTACATCGATCAGTGTGCCAATGTCACATTGCGAAACTGTTTTGCCACGGGGCACAAGGTATATAAAACCATCGGTTCTGCGGGTGAGCCGGTAAGTATGGGCTCGTATGATTACAGTGCCAACAGTGTGGTGAATTTCAGCATGATCGGCTGTCGCATGGAAAATATCAATGACCGCAGCCGGTGGGGTGTGATCGGTACGAATTTCTGTAAGAATATCCTTCTCGAAGACTGCATACTTTCCCGGATGGATACGCATATGGGTGTATCGGGCAGTTATGTCATTCGCGGCTGCACGCTGGGCTATATGGGCCTGAACGCTATAGGTCGCGGCCACTTGCTGGTTGAAAATTCGACGCTGCACGGTGGGTCACTGATCAATTTCCGCGCAGATTACGGCAGTACCTGGGATGGCGATGTCGTCATTAGGAATTCTCGCTGGATCCCCAACGACACCGGCAGTAACAGGCTATTTTTGCTGAACACAAGCAACGACGGTATGCATGATTTTGGCTATACCTGCTTTATGCCTCGGCAGGTTACCATTGATGGCCTTTTGGTGGACGACTCAAAGCAATCAAAGAAATATAACGAGCTGTTTTTCTTTAGCGATCCCGACGGAAGCAAAGCCAGCAAAGATGTAAATCGCCCCTTCCCCTACGAAAGATGCCAGAAATTGAGCGTGCAGGGCTTAACCGTAACCAGCGGCAAAAAACCGCGCATTTGCCCCAACGACCAGATCGAGAAAAGCGTTAACCTGACCTCGGTTAGTGATTAGTTTGTGATAACAGAACGAATCATCTCAATTCAGCAATAAGCCTATCAAGCGAGCTGACCACTATATTATCAGCTACCGGCCAATAGTCATCACCCGGATATACTATGAACAATTTATCCAGGGCCAGTGATTGCATGGCAACGGCGGTTGATCTGGTTTTGGTTGGTGATTCGCTGAACTTGAATTCGATGCCGATCCTTTTGCTATTTCGGATGAAGAACAGGTCTATCTCTGCCTCATGATAGGTTGACCAGAAATAGCCTTGCTCGATCTTTAATATTCTCAATATCTGCTCCAGGGCAAAACCTTCCCAACAGGCACCGACTTGCGGATGCCCCAGTAATGCCTGATAGTCCGGCACGCTGAGCAGGCTGTGTAACAGGCCGGTATCACGGAAATATATCTTGGGCGATTTTACTTGCCGTTTACTTATATTCTCATACCACGGCTGAAGCTGGCGGATCATATAAGTCTCGGTCAGAATGTCAAGGTAGCCACTTACGGTCTTATTATTCAAACCCATCGCCGCACCCAGACGACTGGCGTTCCATATCTGGCCGTGATAATGGGCCAGCATGGTCCAGAACCGCCGCATAGCCTCAGCAGGGATATTTATACCTAACTGCGGAATATCCCGCTGCAAAAAGGTTCGTATGAAACCCTCACGCCAGACCATGCTGTCAGTATCGCTCTGGGCCAGATAGGAACGGGGAAAGCCACCCCGCACGAATAACTGCCTGAGATTATCAAATCCGATCTCCTGAACATCAAAACCAGCCATATCAACAAACTCAACCCGCCCGGCAAGAGTCTCGGATACATTCCGGATAATATCAGGCGAGGCACTGCCCAATACCAGAAACCGGCACTTATTGCCGGGCTTGTCAACTACCACCCGCAAAGCCGCAAACAGCTCAGGCCTGATCTGTATCTCGTCGATTATCACCAGCCCATCAAGCGTGGCGAAAAACATCTCCGGATTCTCCAGCTTGCGATAATCCGCCTGGCTCTCCACATCGAGATATAAACTTTTGCAAGAACTACCGATCATGCGTGCCAGCGTCGTTTTGCCACACTGACGAGGCCCCAGCAGGGCCGTCACCGGCGAACGCCTTATCGCATCCTCTATCCGCTTAAAATATTCTGGTCTGCTAAGCATATATATATTATAAACTTGAAAATTGGGAATGGCAATCCCAATTTTCAAGTTTATTTGGTCTTATAATTGTGCAAATTGCCTATATTAACAAATAGTCACCATACCTGCTTTGTTATTATTTCAGAAATCAGGCTTTATGTTTTGGGTGGCAATATCTGCTGTGGCATTTTTTGTCTTTCGCCTCTGGTAATATAGACCAGTTTGCCGGGCTGCTTGATTTATCAGTCCTGGAATTGGATGGGGCACCATGTACTGATCTGTACTCTATGACCGCTGTTGGCTATTCACTGATCGTGTCCGGCAATATTTACGACGGTGGTTATCCTGCTCGGCGAACAGATCAATGTTAGTACAGAGTAAACAAAGACTTATTCTATCGATATCTTTAACGGCGATGATGATATGTTTGACTTTTCTCTTCTGGCCTTTGATGAAACTGGTGAGTTTTAGTGAGATGGAACAATAAAAAAGGTCGTAACCCTTGCGAGTTACGACCTTTAATTGTTATTTAAGCAATGAGTAAGTGATTACTTCTTTGCTTTGATAGCTGCGTGAGCAGCGGCCAGTCTGGCGATTGGCACGCGGAAAGGAGAACATGAAACATAGTTCATGCCTGCCTTGGCGCAGAACTCGACAGAAGCCGGGTCACCACCATGCTCGCCGCAAATACCAACCTTGAGCTTGGCATTTGTCTTGCGGCCCAGGGCGATACCCATTTCAACCAGCTTGCCAACACCGCTCTGGTCCAGAGTCTGGAACGGATCGTTGTCATACATGCCAAGTTTAACATATTCGCCCAGGAACTTGCCAGCGTCGTCGCGGCTAAAGCCCATACCCATCTGGGTAAGGTCATTAGTACCAAAGCTGAAGAATTCAGCCTCAGTCGCGATCTCATCGGCAGTGATAGCAGCACGAGGAACTTCGATCATAGTACCGATCATATAGGCACACTTGGTCTTCTTCTCAGCGAAGACGGCCTTGATCTCTTCTTCGACATGCTTCTTAACGAAGGTCAGCTCATTTACAGTACCAACCAGCGGAATCATGATCTCAGGAACAACCTTCTTCTTGGCAGTCTTGTTAACTGTCAGAGCGGCTTCCATGATGGCACGAGCCTGCATACGGGCTATTTCCGGATAGGTAATAGACAGACGGCAGCCGCGATGGCCGAGCATCGGGTTGAACTCATGGAGTTCTTCTACCATCTTCTTAACATCAGCAGGCTTAACCTTGAGGCGTTTAGCCATCTCAGCCTGGTTTTTGGCGTCCTGAGGCAGGAACTCATGCAATGGTGGGTCCAGCAGACGAACGGTCACTGGGAAGCCAGCCATAGCCTTGAACAGGCCTTCAAAGTCTTTACGCTGGTATGGCAGCAGGGCCTTGAGGGCACCTTCAAATTTAGCCTTAGGATCCTTGAATGCAACTTCGAGCTTCTTGAGCTCATCAGCGTTATCGCAAGCTGCGATCTCATCTTTGAGTCTCTTGTAGTCTTCAGCAGAGAGGATCATCTGACGAACCGGCCAAATGCGGTCGCCTTCAAAGAACATGTGCTCAGTACGGCACAGACCGATACCTTCAGCACCAAACTCTACAGCCTTCTTGGCATCGTTTGGTGTGTCAGCATTAGTGCGAACGCCGATCTTACGGAAGCCGTCAGCCCAGTCCATGAGGGTCTTGAAATCGCCAGTCATCTTAGGCTCAACGGTTTCGATCTTGGCAAACATTACTTCGCCGGTAGAACCGTCCAGACTGATCCAGTCACCCTGTTTGATGGTCTTGCCAGCAACCTTCATGTTCTTGGCCTTGTAATTCATTTCAATGTCAGAAGCACCGGCAACACAGCAACGACCCATACCACGAGCTACTACAGCAGCGTGAGAGGTCATACCACCGCGCTGGGTCAGAATACCGGCTGCGGCATCCATACCACCGATATCTTCCGGAGAAGTTTCGATACGGCACAGAATTACTGCTTTGCCAGATTTCTTCCAGGCTTCAGCGTCTTCAGCATTGAATACCACCTGACCTACAGCAGCACCCGGAGATGCCGGCAGACCCTTGGCAACAACACTCTTCTTGGCACCTGGCTTGAAGGACGGGTGCAGAAGCTGGTCAAGCTGAGCAGGGGCAACACGCAGAACAGCGGTCTGCTTGTCGATCATCTTTTCCTTAACCATGTCAACAGCTATCTTCAGAGCAGCAGCAGCAGTTCTCTTACCGCTACGAGTCTGGAGAATGTAAAGCTCACCCTGCTGAATAGTGAACTCGATATCCTGCATGTCTTTGTAATGCTTTTCCAGTCTGGTCATAGTGTCGGTGAGCTTCTTGTAAGCCTTAGGACTCTTTTTCTTCAGACCGATCATTGGTTCTGGTGTACGAATACCAGCCACAACATCCTCACCCTGAGCATTCATCAGGAACTCGCCATAGAATTCCTTCTTGCCGGTGGAGGGGTTACGGGTAAAGCATACACCTGTACCGCAGTCATCACCCATGTTACCAAATACCATAGCCTGAACATTAACGGCTGTACCTGCCAGACCGCGAATGTCATAGAGCTGACGATACTTGATAGCGCGAGCGCAATTCCAGCTGCTGAATACAGCGTTTATAGATGCTTCGAGCTGGGCAATTGGATCCTGTGGGAACGGCTTGCCGATTACCTTCTTGTAAACAGCTTTATAACGGTTTACAAGCTCTTCCAGGTCAGCAGCGGTCAGATCAGTATCACTGGCAACCTTGCGTTCCTTCTTGAGTGCTTCCATAGCATGTTCAAAATGATCATGATGACAGCCCATAACAACATCACCGAACATGTCGATGAAGCGACGGTAGCTGTCCCAGGCAAAACGGGCATTGCCAGTCTTTTCGATGATACCCTTAACCACAGCGTCTGTGAGACCCAGGTTAAGAACGGTGTCCATCATACCAGGCATAGAAACAGCGGCACCTGATCTTACTGAAACCAGCAGCGGATTGGCTGGGTTGTTCAGTTCGCATTTCATTGCCTTTTCGAGTTTCTTGAGGTTGTCTTCAACCTCTTTTTTCAGACCAGCCGGCCACTTCTTGCCAGCCTTGTAATAGGCGGCGCAAGCCTCAGTGGTGATGGTGAAACCACCTGGTACTGGAATGCCGATATTGGTCATTTCCGCCAGGTTCGCACCCTTACCGCCGAGCAGTTGTTTCATGCCGGCTTTACCTTCGGCTTTACCTGCGCCGAAGAAGTATACCATTTTTGTGCTCATAACAAGCTCTCCTTAATGTATTAGCCTTAAGTATATCACTGCACACTTAATAAAACAAAATTTCACGATACCCGTTTATCGGCTAATTTAAGCGGGTAATTAACTGTTGTAAAATTTATAAAATTTTAAGAGGAACCAGATGATAAATCCTTACCTTACGGGTGTCAACCTTAAATACCCCTATTTTGGCCAAAAATCTGCTTTTCAGCCCCATATTTTCTATTTTATCTCTAATCTGTGACCCGCTAAAAGTGTACTCTGGTATATAATAACCAACTAAACAATATTAGGAAGGGGCAGATTATTTACCTTCTTTGTGATGTTTTCTGACAGGTATTTCTGTACGGACTATATTCACTATCTCAGAGGTGGTGCTCAGCAGGTAAGTAATGCTTATGATTATAAAAAAAAGATACTGTTTGAAAAAAAACAGTATCTTTGTAATTCCTGGTATTATCCGGACCCAGTACAGTTGGGCCCAAAACAAGCATGTAGTTATTTTGTTAAAAAGATTATTGTCTGCCGGGTTTGGGCTACTGGTTGTTTAATAGGAAAAATATTGGTGAGAGTCGGCCAGCTCTTTGGCGATTTGATTGTCTCGCTGGGTATATAGTACGATTACTTCTGTACCGGCACTATATTTTATCGTGTGGGGCAGGTTGCCCGCAAAGCAGAGGCTCTCTTTTGCATTTACGGTATAACTCGTACCTTCTATTGTTACTACCGCCTGGCCGGTGAAAATATATATTGTTTCATTAGATGGATTGTTAAGTACATCTTTCCTCTTAAGTGTCACAGTGGTTTCTTCTTTGAAATGATGATGAATGGCCGAGATATCTTTAAGCTCGATCAGATTTCCACTCATGCCGGGGGATCCTGGTGTTTCTACTGTCCCGGTGTTTAGCATCTGAGGAACGGTTTTTTGTGACAGCTCAAATAGCTCTGTAGCTGAAACATTAAAACTTTTGGCCAGTGCCAGGAGAGATGAAACCGAGGGTACTGCTTTATTGAGCTCTATATCTGATATTGTTCTTATTGATAGACCGGTCTCTTTGGCAAGCAATTCTAATGTCATGCCTCTGGCATTTCTCAGTGTTTTTACGATCGAAAAGTTGTATAGACAGTTTTTCATACTTCTTTAATCCTGTTTTTTTAACTTTCTCAGCTTCTGATCTGAAACTATAACATGAAAGAATAAGCAAATATTAACTATAGTGATGCACTGCTAGTTAAAATATTCACCATATTATAGCAAGGGAAATGCTATTTGTGGCATTAATCCTGTTAATTTTTCAGGAAAATCAACATTGTCTTTTAGATGTTAATTCTATGTTTTTGTAAAATGTTTTATTATAAGTAATTAAGTCATTATGTGTTTTTGTTTTGCAAAATGGAAAAATATTAAAAGTAAATATTAGAGCAGAATTAAGCAAAATTTCTCTGTGAATTATTTAAAAATAAAACGACCCTGACTTGTTTCTGTTCAGGGTCGTTTTGTTTCATATAAAAGTTATTTATGCGAAATTTATTTGGTAAAGAAGAAATCGAGCTCTCTTGATGCCAGCTCAGACGCAATGTTATTGTCGCGGGGCAGATAGAGAATGATCACATCGCTGGCTTCCAGACAGGTGTATGAATGTTTCAGGTTGCTGTCAAAAAGAATACCCTCTTTAGCTCCCAGGGTATAGTCTTTATCGTCAATATTAAGTGTCATTTTACCTTTTAAGACATAACAGAATTCCCGGCAGGGGTAATGTCTGTCTTTTTTGCTGGTATGAGGCTCAAGTACATGACCCTTCTCAAAAGAAGAAGATAGTATTTTGAGGTCACCTATTGAGGTTATATCAAAACAGTCGTTAGGTACGGCACTTACGCCGGCTTGCTCGCTGTGGATAAGTACGGGTGAGTTTTTCTGAGCATAGTCAAAAAGCTCAGTGGATGATACTTTCAGAGCGCGTGCCAGCGTGCTTATTGTAGGTAATGAGGGAACAGTCTTGTTCAGTTCGATATCTGATATTGTACGAATAGAAATGCCAGCTCTCTGAGAAAGCATTTCCAGGGTCAAACCTCTGCGTTTTCTGAGTGTCTTGATAATTGAAAAATCAAACATGTTTTCCATCTTCGTGTTGCCTCCTGATGGGCTGAGCTATTGATAAGCTCTTTCGAGTAGTGTTCTGACATTAAACAAAAAACAGGATCACCCAGAATCCTGCATACAAAACCATGCTAACTAATACGAGTAATAAGGAGCATGGCTTAACTACGATTAAGATGGTCAGAGTATATCAAAATTGAACTACAGTGTCAAGCTGTGCCATTGTATTTTTTTAGCAGTTTTTAAATTATTGTGTGTTTTACTTTATTTTAAAACTAGAACAAAGATAGGAAGCTGTAAATGTTTGTTGTTGATAGCCAAACTGGACTTGTTTTATGTTATTGAGTGTAAATAATATGGTTACGAAAATTACGATAAATAAAATAATTAACCCTGTGTTAAAATAGGGGATTGCTATATGTATCTGGCATGCTAGATAATTTGTTATTAAATAATAGTATAAATTTAGCAATATTGGAAGTATATGGCCTGTCGTTGCCAACAGCGGGCTTGTTAAATGGAACTGAAATTCAAATTACAAGCTGTAGCTAAGGCATTTTCAAAGGTTTATTTGCCTTCCGCGAGATTAAGCTCTGCTTCAGGTTTTCTCATGTACAGAGGTGTGAAACTTTCAAAATCAGTAAACAGTTCTGTTTCTCTGCGTAAGATACCGCATGAAAAAACAAAATTTGCCAGTGTTTTATGATATTCTCTGCCGAGTAAATGTACTTCATTACCAGAAAATTCTTCTGCATGGTAATTCAGTCCTTCACCAGTCACATAAAGAGGCCTGGGTGAAGCTTGCAGTATTTGGTCAACAGTTACCATGTCAGGTTTAACTATTTCTATGTAATCTGGAATGAATGACCTGGTATTTGTGTTCAGATGGCAGCCGGGTGAATATTTGTAGGTAGCGGCGAATACCTTTCCTCGACCAGCTTCAAGCACTACTGCTATGTTTTCAATGTTGTGACCGTCCTGGCGTGCCTGTCTGGCATTGAGTACCTGGGCGTCAAGGCTGGGTACTGCTACGATTTGGGCTTTGCTGGCATAAGCTAAGGTTTTAGCCATTGTTACTGCTATTCTGATGCCTGTAAAACTGCCAGGTCCGGCAGAAACATATAATACTTCCAGGTCGTCAGGTTTGATATTATGTTTTTTGAACAGACGGTCTATCGCTGGTAAGGTCTCTGCTCCATGACGCAGAGGGCCGCTGAATTGCGTCTCCTCTAATATTGCTTTACCGCGGCCCAGGGCAATACTACCGATCAGGCCTGAAGTTTCTATTGTCAGTGATATCTCATTTTCTTTCATCTTTATCTTCCAGGTTGCAGTTTAATGTGTATGCGCAAAAAAGCAAGGCACTACCTGTTAAGTGTGCCTTGCTTTTATATATTCTTTCAACCGTGTTCATCGGTTGTTTCGATGCTTAAATTATGCTGAAGCCTGTTCCGGCTTCCAGTTTCTCTTGACTGGCTTTACTACCAGGCCATTGCTTATAGCCTTAGCTGAAGCTTTTACGCGTACTACCTTGCCATCGATCAGGGCGCGAACCTTCTGAATATTTGGCTTGAACTTACGCTTGGTGATACCGGTTGTCTTACGGCCTACACCGCCCAGATATTTGGCTTTACCTTTACGGGCGATCTTACGACCGGCTACAGTTCTCTTTCCTGTAAAATAACAAACGCGTGACATATTTACTACTCCAAACTGAGGTTACCCTCTTGGTTATCGAAGTTTCAGCAAGCCGTTCTGTGACTTGCCAGCTAATACAATTTTAACGGTACTTCATCTCTGAAACACCATGAAGATTCGTAATTATATGACAGATAAGCCTTTTTGCAAGTATTTTTTCAAAAAACCTGGCTGAATTAATGTATTATACTGTAAGTTTCTTAATAATAGACTGTTATAAAAAGCAGATGTATGATTTTTATCTTCTGGCCATAATTATTAAGAGCTGATATGATTAATAGACTTTGTAAGGCAGTGATTATAATTAGCTCTGACAGATTGATTTTAGTGCGTTTCAGGTATCGAGTCGAACTAATGTATTGTTCAGATAGTATTGTTATTTATGGCTGATAAACATATAAATGAGTTGGTTTCTGAGTGCTTAAAAGGCGATAGAGATGCTTACGAGAGCATTATCAGAGAATATACCCCTCGTTTGTATGGTTTTTTTGTCAGAATGGGATATGCTTCTGATATAGCTGAGGATCTAACTCAGGAACTTTTCGTTCGTTTGCCTGATAAACTTAAAAAGTATCAGGATTCAGGGCAGTTCGATGCCTGGTTCTTCCGGGTTGCAGCTAATATGGCTCGTGATCATTCCCGTAAAAAAACGCTTAAGACTGTAAGTATCCATGTTAAAACAGCCGATGGAGAGTGTGGCGATATGGTTTTTGCTGACAATAAGCAGAAATCACCAGATGAATTACTGGCCTATGGTGAAATGAGACATAAACTTGAGGAAGCTCTGGCGAACCTCAGTGAACAGGAGCGTGAGTTTATTCTTATGCGTCATTATGGCCAGATGGGATTTAAAGAGATCGCCCAGCAGTTTGGTGTACCGGTGGGTACGGTTTTATCAAAGGTTCACAGAGGGCTTAAGAAGTTGAAACAGTTTCTGTCTTAAGTGTTTGATTATTAAGGAGATATTACTTGTTTGTACTTTGTTTTTCTTTTTTGGTGAAATAAATCTTCCAAAGAATTCGTTTAGCATTGTGAGGTGAAGTATGCAAGATAATACAGACAATAGAACAGGGATGGAATTGCGTGAGGCCAATATGGCTTCAGGTGATATACCGCAGTTTATGGCAGATCTGCATTATATAGAGCAGGTGTTGACTGAAAATGAGGTAGAGGTGCCATCGGATCTGGCAGGGCGTATAATTATGGCGGTTAATGCTACTCAGGCTGATTCGGTTATCTGTCATAGAAGTTGGCCGATAACGCATTTGCGGGCATTGTCTGCTGTTGCCGCTATGTTGTTGCTGGTGTTGAGCCTGACTTTCTATCATTTTGCTGATTTTGCTAACCGTAAGGTTCAGAGGTCAGATCAGGCTGGTACGGTTGCTCTTGCAGAAGGGGTGGGCAATCCATTCAGTCACCCCTCATTGCTGATTGATATGTTAATGGACCGTTCTTCAGCAGATAGTTTTGATGCGATGACCCTTGAGGCGGTTTCTGAATTATGGGATACGCCTCATGTGGGTGGTGAGCCGGCTTCTTTGAAAAGTGACCGGTTTTCTGATACACTGGTATGATCGTTATATATAGATAGCAGGTGTTGTGCGAAAGGCTAGGGTATGTATATGAAAGCTAATAGAATAATTTGTGTATTTCTTTCTGCATTGATGTTGTATTCGGCAGATATGTGTCTGGCTCAGGCTGATGACAATAGCGATGGCCGGAATAATGATCCGGGCAGGCCGCAGTGGGGGCAGCGGGTTCATGATAATGATCAAAGGCCCGGCGGAGAACCGGGGCGGCCTGATATGGGCCCGGGCGGACCAATGATGGGACGCGGTATGATGGGGCGAGGCATGATGGGGCCGGCTATGACTACTGATGAGCTGATGAAGTTCCTCGGGCAATATGACCCGACACGAGCTAAACAGCTTGCTGATATGCTTAACAATCAGCCGCAACAGTTCCAGGAGTATATAGGCATGGTTTGTGAACTTTATACTCCGGCTGCCAGACAGATGGAATTTGATCAGGAAGCAGGCATTTTGGCGGTTAAGAATATATCACTTCAATTGGATATTAAAAAGCAGGTTGCTGATTATAAGGTGTCAACTGATGATGCTTTGAAAGAAAGGCTTAAAACTGATATCCGTCTGAATCTGGATAGACAGTTTGAACTTATTCTGGAAGATCAGCAGAGAGATATTGCCCGCTGGCAGGAGAGGATGGCAAGATTCCAAAGCCGGATACAGAGTGAACAGAATGCCAGCCCTGATCAGATGCGGCCAGATAATGACATGCGCGGCAGGGGCAGGGCAGACAGGTTTGTCAATATGCAGGAGCGAATGAAAAAAGAACTTGGGAAACGCATAGAAGATATTGCCAAATGGAAAGAGCAGAAAAAACAGATAGTGGACAGGCAGCTATCTGACCTTATCGAAGATGTCAGACCGTTTCCATGGAATCTCTGAACAGTAACTGAGGTGTGAATATAGACAGAACTAAACCTTTATTTTCGTGATTATGGACCGCAGTTTCTAATCGAGACTTGCGGTCCGTTTGTTTTTTGTTTATCAAGCAGGCAATAATAAAAGCACTGCAAAATCTCTTCTGCAATGCTTTTATTGTTTATGGCTCTTTATGTGTTATTGAATATCAGCGGGAGGTGAAGCTGGTTAAAATGCTGTTGATAGTAAAAGTGTTTTTCAATGTACCAGCAGTATATGTGCCATTGAGATACAGCCCATCAGAGGCCGTACCAGAGCAGTTTCCACCAACATATTGTTTATATGTTGTTCCGGTCTTAAAGTCAGGTGAGGAAAATACGCATGATTGATAGTTCTTTGATGGTTTGAAACTCAAAATATTTGCGCCGCTGCTGCTCTCAAGATGTATCATTGTTCCTGCGGCTTGGACGGCACTGTAGTTTATCTTTACTGAGCATTGTGTCGATGTTGAACTTAGCGCCTGAGCCATTTGGGAACTGCCGACAGCTACGAGGGTGCCGCCGCTTATCTCGCATTTGCCATCATAATCAACCGCATTATTATTGTTGGCAGTTGGTCCGTTTACAATAGTTGTTCCTCCTGTTATGTAAATACTGCCATTAGCATCCAGGCCATCTCCTATGGAATTAACAACGATATAACCACCGTTTATATACAGGAAGTAATTACTATTGCTTCCACCGCCTGGAATACCAGGTGGCATCCATGGGCCGCCTGAACCATCCGTGCCGCCAGCAACATTTATTCCATCGTCACTTGCGTTAACATGTATCTCACCATTGTTTATAGTAACAATTGCCGCCTCAATTCCTTCATAGCTATTAGTTATATTAATATTACCGCCGTTGATGACAATGTTGGCGTCTGCATGTATTCCATCGTCTTTAGTGGCAATAGTGAAAGTGCCGTTGTTGATCGTTATAGTATCGTTAGAATGTAAGGCATCATCAGCACAGTTCATGATGAATGAACCACCTTCGATCATTACGCCAACCAAACCTTTAATACCCTTTGCTGATGCATCGGCGGCTATGGTTGCTGTGTAACCGCCACCTGACCTTATGTTAAATTCTCCGCCGGAGATGACAACTGATGTATCGGCTGTTATGGCATCTTCATCAGATATAATATTGACAACGCCGCTGTTTATAGTAATTTCTGTACTTTCGAGTCCTTCATAGCAATTAATAACAGATATACTGCCTCCATCTATCACGATATTACTATCAGCATGTATGGCATCATCACTAGTGGAGAGAGTTGATATTCCCCCATTTACAGATATTGTATTATTGGAGTGTAAAGCATCGTCAGCGCAGTCAAGATCCAGAGTTCCGCCATGAATAGATATGCCGGTAAGTCCTTTAATACCCTTGGCCGAGAGATCGTCAGATATGGTAGCTGTATATCCGCCGCCGCAACGAGCAGTAATACAACCATCTATAATGTTTACATTCGTAACCGCTGAAATGCCGTCTCCTCCCGATGTTATATCTAAAGAACCGTTTCTGATAGTAATATATCCATAGTTTGGATCTTCGTCATTGTCTGATTTCAGGGCATCACCAAGCGTGTTAAGAGTTATCTCGCCGTTATAGACAAGCAGGCAGTCTTTGCTGCGAATGCCATCATCAACTGAGTTTATATCAATTATACCACTGTAAATTGCCAGTTTATCTTTGCATACGATTGCATCATTATAGTTGCCCGATACATATAGTGAACCGCTACCGTAGATCGCCATAGAATCTTTGCTGAACAGGCACCCGCTTGGTTCATCTATTGTAGGGTCAGTATAAATGTAAGTTGCCGCATCCGAAAGATAATTCTGCGAGTTCTCGGCTAGGACTATCGCTGTAAAAGATGCTTCCATTATGTATATGGGGGCACTGGTCGAGTTGCTGATATTTACACCGTTGAGAATTATTTCGACTAATCCCTGTTCCTCTGAATTGATGATGATCTGTCCGTTGTTCAGAGTTCCATTAAAAGTATATTTGCCGGGAGAATAGATTGTGACTGTTGTTCCATCAATTAAAAGCCCGGTACCATCAGTAGTTATGTAATTATCATTGAATTTTATTGTAGCAGTGTTTATTTGAGTGGTATTATTGCTTCCACAAAATGGGTCAGCCAGATCATTACCACTATAGCACTTAGCGAAGGCAGCAAAGTCGTGCAGGTCAATATCCCTGTCCTCATCAAAGTCTGTAGCGATAAAACCATTTAAATTCATGGTTAGGTTATGTTGCAGTGCAATAGACTCATACGATTCAGCCGGACAGCAGAAACAGTGTGCAAATACTGAAAAATCGTCAATGTTGACATAGCCGTCGGTATTAAAATCGCTTTTCGAATAACCAACAGTTCTGCCCGGACTGGCTATATCACCTCCGGCTGAAAGTCTTGAGCCAAAACCGTCGCCTATACTGGCCAGTGTCCAGTACATCTGTGAAATAGTTTTATCGTAGTCGTATGATGGAATATTGCAGCTTATATTCTGGCTTCGGGGTGTTCCAGGGAAGTCTTCATCTCCATAGCTCAACTGATCCACAAGATTGTTGTCGGCATCGTATAAATTTATCTGATCATTTCTCCCTAAACTGGCTATTTGTTCACCAATAACGGTAGTTTCGGTCAAATCCCAGGCCAAGGAAAAGTCTGCCGCTGTTGCCTGAGTCAGAATAACTGACTCACCGGGGGTGATTATGCCAAACCCGCTCAAATCAACGGTTTTGGGTGTTTGGCTTGCGTCGTCAAAACTCCAGCCGGTCATATCGATCGGGCTTTCTCCTACATTAGTGAATTCAACAAACTCACCATCTGTTCCGCTGTATAACCATTCTGAAATGACGATCTGGCCTGAACAGATGGGGGTGATAGCCAGTCCGACAAGTGTTATCAGCTTCTGGATGCTCCTGGTTATTGACAATAACCTACTGTTAAATATGTGTTTATCGATCATTATACAAGCCTTTGCTTAAAAAGAGTAATATGCTCAAGTTACGATTCTCTCTGGAAACGACTGACGTTACTACTTTGACGACGAAGAAAAGATAATACCTGCGAAAAATAACAATTTATTTGCATTATATGATAATTTGCAGGTAATGTGAAAATAGGTAATTGATATGTTGATTAAATTGATGAGGTCAACCCAAAAGTGGTTTAGGTGAAATTGTTAGAAAAGAAGACGCAGGTTGAGGTTTAATGGTTGAGGCAGGCGTTGATGAATTCAGAAATGATTATCTGGTTTATAGTAACATCCTGGTATTTTTCCGGGTGCCATTGTACGGCAGTAAAAAAACTATAGCCGGGCAGTTCTACTGCCTCAATTATGCCGTCGTCGGCAACGGCAGCAGGTAAGAGCTTGCCGCAATCGATAACGCCCTGATGGTGCGCACTGGGTACTTCCACTTTATCAGTCATAAGCCATTGTTTCAATTTGCTGTCCGGGTGAACACTGACAATATGTCTGGTTTTATTACCGTTATAGCCGTGGTCGATTGTGCCATGTGAGTCGGGTATATGCTGAGAGAGTCTGCCGCCAAGTGCCACGCTAATGAGCTGCATACCCAGACATATGCCGAATATCGGCAGGCTCATTTCCATTGCGGTTTTGAGCAGTCTGAACTCGAAATCCTGACGGCGTTTATGGACAATAGTTGTTGCCGGGTGTTTTGGCTCCTGCCATAATGCCGGGTCAAGGTCCAGTCCGCCGGTGAAAATGACACCAGAAACCGTGGCGAGATACTGTCGCAGTTTATCAGTTGATTCAACCGGGAGCAAAGGCCGTAATAGAATATCTTCAGCCGCCAGCCAGTCGAAATAAGTATGATCCAGATATGCCCGCTCGATATTATCAGCCGAGAAGTGATAGTTCATAGATAGGGCGATATTGATGGTCATGATTTTTCTTGTAGAGACGCATAATTTCGTCTTGGTATATAATACAAAATATGAGACGCAATTAAGCTTCTCTACTGAATTTTTTAATTATTATAGTATTATTCTGTCCGCCAAATCCAAAAGAGTTTGACATGCAGACATCAACCTGGGCCTTGCGGGGAGCGTTAGGGATATAGTCCAGGTCGCATTCCGGGGCCGGGGTTTTGAGATTGGTAGTAGGGGGCATAATATTATCACGAATTGCGGTTATGCAGGTTATTAGCTCAGTAGCACCTGCCGCTGCGATCAGATGGCCCAGCATGCTCTTTACGCTGCTGATCGGGGTCTTATAGGCTTGCTCGCCAAAGACGGTCTTGATCACCAGAGTTTCAATTTTGTCATTTTCTGAGGTTCCGGTACCGTGGGCACTAATGTAATCAATATCTTCCGGCTTCATCCCGGCATCTTCCAACGCCAGCTTTACCGCCGCGGCACCGCCACGACCAGTTTCATGCTGATCAGTAATGCGGAAGGCATCGGCTGTACTGCCATAGCCAACTACCTCAGCTAAGATAGTTGCACCTCTTTTCAGAGCTGATTCCAGTTCCTCCAGGATTATTGCTGACCCGCCTTCGGCCATGACAAAACCATCGCGATCTATTTCAAAGGGACGAGATGAGGTTTTTATATCATCATTACGGGTTGACAGGGCGGTAAGGCGGTTAAAACCTGTTACGCCCAGCGGATGAATCATCGAATGAGCTCCGCCAGTAACAAGTATATCTGCCTGGCCGTTGCGTATTAGTTCTGTTGCTTCGCCGATTGCCTGAGTACTGGCCGCACAGGCGGTCAGGCAACTGTAGCAAGGGCCGCGCAGACCAAACATTGCGGCCAGATGAGCTGCGGGCATATTGGGCTCCTGCTCAATTTCTTTTTCTGCTGAGAGGCGGGAGCTGGCCGCCTGAGCCCATTTATCCCAGGCCATACTGTTAGTAGTGTTGTCCCAACTGGCCGCGGCCGCAGCAATAAAATTATCGAAGTCAACTGGGCCTTCGCCTGCACCGAGATATACGCCAACTTTACCGGCGTTTATCTGGTCTTGACTTTTGAGTGTTGCCGGCAATTTTGCCTGCTGCCAGGCCTGATATGCAGCTGCTATCATGAACTTGCTGTTGCGAGCAGCATTTTTATGGGTTTCCTGTATCTCTATAGGCAATTTATCCCAGAATGACCAGTCTTTTACCTCGGCACTGAATTTAGTCGGATAGGTACTGGCATCGAACAATTCTGTCATTTCTATGCCGCAGCGACATTCCAGCAGATTTTTCCAGGTCGTTTCGACATCGTGTCCAAGTGGGTTTACTGTACCCATGCCTGTTATTACTACGCGTCTTGTCATTTTATTTCCTTTATTCTTTTGTTCACTGACCTAAACAGACTTTCACTTATCCTTACTGACTCTTATCTTTTGTATTATGTGAATGTCTGTATGTCTGTGTCATTCTGTTTTGCTGATTACCACGGCAGATGTCTGGCCGCCCATGCTCATACTGGTTATGAGTGCATGTTTGATTGTTCTGGTAACATTACCTTTATTGGTGAAGTTTAGCTTGCACCCGTCAATAGGCTTTTCGCAATTGAGCGTTGCAGGTATGACCCCTCTTTCCATTGCGGTAATGGCAATAGCTGCGTCAATAGCGCTTGAACCGGCACCAGCCAGGCCAAATCGGCTTTTTGTCGCCAATACAGGCACATCTAGTGCGTCCTTGAGTACTGTCTCAAGAGCCTGAGCTTCCGCTTTATCATAAGCTGGTATTCCACAGCCATGAGGTACTACCAGATCCAGATCCTTTGCGGTTATACCTGCCATAGACAGGGCATTGTCTATAGCGGTTCTTGTACCCTCACAGTCAACTTCCGGAATAAACAGGTCACAGCCGTCCAGACTGTGATTAAAAGAGCTGGCAAAGCCGGTAATTTCGCCATAAATCTTTGCTCCGCGGGCTGTTGCCTTTTCTCTGTCTTCCAGAACTACAATAGCTCCGCCTTCAGCGGATATCATGCCTTTGCTATCAGAGTCGAAAGGTCTGGAAGCCTTCTCCGGCATATCATTACTGCTGGTATTTATAAACTTCTTCAGACACATACGCATTACACACATGGCATTGACTTTACTCTCAGCTCCGCCGGCAAGAATTATATCCGCTTTACCACGAGCTATCTGGCGGTGAGCCTCACCAATGCTCATCAGGCCTGATGATTCGCCGCAGGTTATGCAGTTACTTGGACCTTGCAAGTCGTAAATAATGCTTACATGGCAACTTAGCATATTTGGTAGGTATTTTAACAACCAAAGAGGGGTTAATGACTCCATGCCGCCAGCACCCCATTTTTTCAGGTCAAATACGCCATCAGTCAAACTTGTACTCACTGCCTGTGATAGTTCTGCCAGATCGCAACACATTGACCCTGCACCAATTATCACTCCGCTGCGGGTTGGTTCAATGTCGATCGGACCTTCTGGGTTATTGGCCCGGGTATTGAGCTTGCTGTCCTGCATGGCGGCATCAGCTGCCAGAACGGCCATTTCAATATCCCTGCTCATCAGCTTAACGCTTTTGCGGTGACTTTTGGGTACCATCTGGTTCATTTTAACTTCAGGGGCTTCACCGGCCAACTGGCAGGGAAAATCTTTAGCTGAAAATGCAACTGTGGGTTTGATGCCGATAGCACCATTTAGCATAGCGTCAAAACAGGCATCTTTACCTATTCCCAAAGCATTTACCAGCCCAATACCTGTTATTACAGATCTGCGGTTTGGCATTATTACCTCTCCATTCAGTTTATGTACTTTTATTACTATCATATTCGTTCTCAGTGGCAAATATCACGCCCTGAGTCCGCAAAAGACAGAGTATCTATATATATGCTTCCAGAGTCAACAATAAAATGAAGCTGACAGTTATGGTATTTTACTTTTTTTAACCTTTAAAACAGACTGGTGACAAAAATGTAACTAAATGACTGCTAGTTACAAAAAAGTTCGGAAGTTTCAGGGTAATGATGTAAGTTGAGAATATTTTAGTTGAAATATAGGTGTAATAGTGACTACACTTAATAGGCTTATATCCAGAGATTTAGGACTGGTCTAGCGGACAGTTTTTAATATAATCAATCTTTATGTGATTCTGGCACGCTGATTGCTAACTTTGTAGCTGAAAGCGAAGGCAAAGTGGCCTTAGCCGGAGTATTATGAATACAGATAAAGTGCACCATGGGGTGTACCAGAGAGAAAAACAACAGGAGACATGCAAATGGGTGAAGCTAACAAAGCAGCTTGTTTTGGTAGTAGCGTTTTCAATGATGCGGTAATGGCAGAAAGATTACCAAAGACAGTGTATAAGTCGCTCAAGAAGACCATTCAAAAAGGTGAAATGCTTGATGAGTCGATCGCTGATGTAGTTGCTAATGCTATGAAGGATTGGGCTGTTGAAAAGGGTGCAACGCACTACTGTCACTGGTTCCAGCCAATGACTGGTCTGACTGCCGAAAAGCATGATTCATTTATTACAGTAAGCAGCGATGGCAGCCCAATTATGGAATTCAGTGGCAAGAAGCTGATCCAGGGCGAGCCTGATGCTTCATCATTCCCGTCAGGTGGTCTGCGTGCTACATTTGAAGCTCGCGGTTATACAGCCTGGGATTGTACTTCGCCGGTTTTTGTAAAAGAAGATGGCGATAATAAGACATTGTATATTCCTTGTGCTTTCTGTTCATACAAGGGTCAGGCGCTTGACAAAAAGACTCCGCTGCTGCGTTCTATGGACGCTTTGAATACTCAGGCTTTGCGTGTGTTAAAGGCTTTAGGGCATACAGCAACAACTCGTGTAGTTTCTACTTTAGGCCCTGAGCAGGAATACTTTTTGATCGACCGTTCATTCGTAGAAAAGCGTCTGGACATTATGCTTACTGGTCGTACCTTATTTGGTGCTCCTTCACCACGCGGTCAGGAAATGGAAGATCATTATTTCGGTTCTCTGCATGAGCGTGTAGGTTCATTTATGGCCGAGCTTAATGAAGAGCTTTGGAAACTGGGTGTTACTGCTACTACTCAGCACAATGAGGTAGCTCCTGCTCAGTATGAGGTAGCCCCGGTATTTGGTACCGTAAATGTTGCTTCAGACCATAATCAGTTGGCTATGGACACACTGCAGAAAGTTGCGCTTCGTCATGACTTTGTTTGTCTGCTGCATGAAAAGCCATTTGCTGGTGTGAATGGTTCAGGTAAGCATAATAACTGGTCAATGAGTACTGATGACGGTTTGAATTTGCTCGATCCAGGTTCAACGCCAGAGAGCAATATGATATTTATGGTTGTTCTGGCTGCTATAGTTCGTGCCGTTGACCTGAATGCTAAATTGTTACGGGCTTCTGTTGCTACTACAGGCAATGAGCATCGTCTTGGTGCAAATGAAGCTCCTCCAGCTATTGTCAGTGTGTTCCTGGGTGATCAGCTCAATGAAATATATGAGACTATGGCCAAGGGTTCACTCGCTGGCTGCAGCTCAGGCGGCGGCAAGCTCCAGTTGGGGGTTTCTTCTCTGCCGGTTCTGCCAAAAGATACTACCGACCGTAATCGTACCAGTCCGTTTGCCTTTACCGGTAACCGTTTTGAGTTCCGTATGGTAGGTTCTTCTCAGAGCTGTGCTGGTCCGGTTTTTGTTATAAATACAATAGTGGCAGATGCACTGCGTGAAATAGCTGATGAGCTTGAAGGTGCTAAGGATGTCAAAGCGGCTACAGAAAAGATCCTGTTGAGAATAGCAAAAGATCACATTCGTGTGGTATTCAATGGCGATAATTATTCTGAAGCCTGGCGTGAAGAAGCGGCTAAACGCGGTCTGCCGATCGTAAATTCTGCCGTTGATGCTATCTGCTGCATGAAAGAAAAGCAGTTTATCGATCTGTTCGAGCGTAATGCCGTATTGAGGCATGATGAGCTTGAAGCCCGTATGGAGATATTACTGGAGAACTACCTCAAGACTATCAAGATCGAAGGTAAGGTAACTCTGGATATGGCCAAACGCCAGATTCTCCCGACAGCAATGAAGTTTGCTGGTGATGTGGCTTCTGGTATTGCTTGTGTTAAGGATGCTGGCGGCAGTTGTAAGGCTCAGCAGGCAAAACTTACAGAGGTTTGCACTCTGACAGATGCTCTGGATGAGGCAATAGGCGAATTGGAAGCAGCTCTTGTTAAGGCTAATGAGGCAGCTAATGTTGAGGCTGCTGCCCAGGTTGCCAGCAAAGACATACGCACTGCTATGGGTAAGGTTCGTACCGCAGCAGACAGTCTGGAAAAGATCGTCGATGCAGATATCTGGCCGATACCAACTTATGCCGAAATGCTCTTTATGAGATAATTTACTATATAGACTATAATATCCCCCCCTTCATAAGAGGGTCGTACTTACCGGTGCGACTCTCTTTTTTATTTGTTTTTTCTCCATTTAGTGTTACCATATAACCATTAACCGGCAGTTTTGCTGTCTGGTTTTCTCTTATTGTTTATTATCTGGAGTAAAGATCATGCAAGGAATTAGTTCTGTGTTATTTTCAGGGTTGTTATGCCAGACTTTGGCTCTGGCAGTTGGTTATACTTCACTTTGCCTTTTCGGTGTCTCAGCCTATGGCCAGACAGTTGAGAATCTGGCCCTTTATCGGCCGGTTACGGTTTCTTCGGTCGATAATTACCCCGATATTCCGGAATTCGCTGTCGATGGCCAGCCTGACACCCGCTGGCGCAGCATTCGCAGCTGGCAGCAGGGGCAGGTTGATACCCTTGACATCGACTTACAGGGTACCTGCCTTATAAGCAAAATAGACATTCTCTGGTCAGCCAGTGCCGATAAGCCGGTCTTTACCGAGATGCGGACCTCCGAGCTTTCCGGACCGGAACAGGTTACCGGCTGGGCTCGGGTCTATAATGTTCAGGTTTCCAGTGATGGCGAGAACTGGGTCAATATTGCTGCCATTACCGGTGGGGCAGGCGGCTTAGAGTCGGTTACCCCCACTGTCGTCCCGGCCCGGCATGTGCGGGTAGCTGTCAGCAAACGCTCACACGATGATTGTTCGGTCGCTATCAGCGAGATATCCGTATATGGCACTACACAGGAGGACCGTCCTGCCGCCGAAGGCTGGCCTGTACGCCGCAAAGCCAAAACTCAGGTCGTACCGGCTACGGTTGCCGGAACTGAGCAGGTTCTACCGCTTAATACCGGCTGGGAACTCCAGCGGGCTGACTGGGCCGGGGCTAAGCCTGAAGTTATCAGCTCAGCCGCTTATGATACCGCAAACTGGTACAACGCCACAGTGCCCGGCACGGTTCTCACTACCCTGGTCAATGAGCAGGTATTTCCGGAGCCTACTATCGGTCGCAATAATCTGCTTATCCCTGAATGCCTTTCCCGGCATAAATGGTGGTATCGTACCGAGCTGGCCGTTCCGGCCAACTGGCTTAGTGAAAAACGCCGCCTCAGTCTGGATTTCGCCGGGATCAATCATTGTGCTGGTATCTGGCTCAATGGAGCAAAGCTCGGCACTATCGAGGGGGCATTTATACGCGGTTGTTTTGATATTACCGATAAACTCGACCCTGCCGGTAAGAATATCCTGGCAGTATGTATTTTCCCACCAGCCAACCCCGGTGTGCCGCTGGAAAAACGAGATGATTTCTGGGTCTATAATGGTGGGGCACATGGCAAGGATTCGCCCGCTTTTCTCGCCAGTATCGGCTGGGACTGGATGGGCCCGGTGCATGATCGTGCTATGGGTATCTGGCAGGGCGTTTGTCTGCGGGCTAATGGGCCAGTTACCATCAAAGATCCACAGGTTATTACCGATCTGCCGCTGCCGCAGACCGATTCTGCTGATATAACTATCCGCGTACCGCTGCATAACAGCTCTGAGCAGGAGTTAACTGCCAGTGTATCTGTTGCTTTTGCCGATATTACTCTGGAGCAGTCGCTGAGCGTGCCTGCTGGTGGTGAGGCAATAGCGAAATTCAACCCCAAACAGTTCCCGGTCTTAACTATTCATAACCCGCAGCTCTGGTGGCCGGTTGGTTACGGAGGGCAATATCTCTATGATCTGACCATAACTGCCGCAGTTGCAGAGCAGACCAGCGACAGCAAACAGCTCAAGTTCGGCGTGCGGGAGCTGTCCTATCGCGGCAATGAGCTGACTCAGGGCATTAACCTGCCCGAAGATGCCGCCGATGCACCCGGCCAGATGGAGATCAGTGTTAACGGCCAGCGTATCTTATGCCGGGGCGGTAACTGGGGCTATCCTGAAATGCTGCTGCGCCTGAGCGATGACCGGCAGGAAAATGCGATTCGCCTGCATCATGAGGCAGGGCTTAATATGGTCCGCAATTGGATCGGTATGAATACTAATGAAGAGTTCTATGCTCTCTGCGATAAGTATGGCATACTCATCTGGAACGACTTCTGGCTGGCTAATCCTTCCGATGGTCCGGAGCCTTGCAATGAAGACCGTTTTCTGGCCAATGTTACTGACACGATATGCCGCTATCGCAATCATCCCTCGATCGCCATCTGGTGTGGTCGCAATGAAGGTATGCCGCCAGCCTCGCTCGATAGTGAAATGCGGCATCTTACCGAGATACTCGATGGCAGTCGCTATTATCAGTCGCATTCTGCTGATTTTGGGGTTAATGGCTGCGGGCCGTATAAATCCGTTCCGGTCGCCGGTTACTTTGATAAATATAATCGCGGCTTTAAGACAGAAATGGGTATGCCCTCCTTGCCGCAGGCCGCCACGGTTCGCCGTATGCTTGATGATGCCAATCCCTGGCCCATAGATGGCCGCTGGTCCTATCATGATTTCGCGCCACAAGGCAATCAATATCGCGATGAGTACATTAAAATGATAGAGACAAAATTTGGCCCGGCAACTGATCTCGATGATCTCTGTAATAAGGCCCAGTTTGTCAATTATGATGGCTATCGGGGCATGTTCGAGGGTGCCAATCACAAGCTCTGGCAGGATTCCTCCGGACTGCTACTCTGGATGAGCCACCCGGCCTGGCCCGGCATGGTCTGGCAGGTCTATGACTACTGGTTCGGCACTTACGGTGCTTATTACGGGGCGAAAAAGGCCTGCGAAATGCGCCATGTGCAATTCTGCGAGCTGGATAATACCATCGAAGTTATCAATCACACAGCTGCCGGGCAGGATGGCCAGGTTATCGCCCGCATTTTTGCTCTGGATGGTCAGTTACTCTGGGAACATGCCCAGCCGATAAACGCCGGCGCTAATGCCCGGACTACTGCCTTTGTTCTGGAATACCCGGCGGAATTACCCGCAGCATGGTTGCTGAATCTCCGCTGGAAAGATGACAGTGGGGCGATTGTCTCAGAAAATACCTACTGGCAGGGCCGCACTGACAGGGATCTGCAGCAGCTCAATAATATGCCGCCGGTTACTTTGCTCCAGGCAGTGAACTTCGGCAGCAACCAGGCCGGTGAAACGCAAATTACCGTACAGCTTACTAATGATACCGAATATATCGCCTTGATGACCGTTGTCACGCTTATTGACAGGCAAACCGGCGAGCCAATCCAGCCAGCCTTCTATAGTGATAATTATCTGACGATCTACCCTGGCGAGAGCCAGAGCATAACCATAAAACATAATCAGTCGATAAAATCGCATGATATATCAGTAAAGGTGCAGCCATGGAATAAATAGATCTCAAGAGTATATTGCCTGCAAAAAGGCAAAATAGCTTAAAACAAAAGTGGCATATCATCTTTGCAGTGATATGCCACTTTTATTATTAAATTAAGTTATTTGAACGGATTACTAGCTTTCAAGTGCTATTTTAAGTACCTTTTCAACATCTCTGACAAACTCGAACTTGATCGAATTGAGTACCTCTTTGGGTACTTCAGCCAGGTCCTTTTTGTTTCGTTCAGGCAGTATAACGGTTTTGATACCAGCTTCGCGGGCAGCGAGAAGTTTTTCTTTTAAGCCGCCAATGGGCATAGCCAGTCCGCGAAGTGTGATCTCGCCGGTCATGGCAACATCACTGCGAACAGGTATGCCTGTCAGCATGGAGGCAATAGATGTAAATATTGCCAAACCGGCAGAAGGCCCATCTTTGGGTATGGCACCTGCCGGGACATGCACATGAATATCGCGTTTGTCCATAGTGTCAATATCACTGAGTATCTTCTTGAGCTGGGCAAAAGGGCCTGTTCTTCTTGCTTTATTGTCCAGTGCCATGCTCTTGAGTACGCTCAGGGCTGTTCGGGCTGATTCTTTCATTACATCACCAAGTTGTCCAGTGAGAATGAGATTACCCCTGCCCGGCAGTTCAGTTGATTCTATAAATAGTATCTCACCGCCTACTGGTGTGTATGCCAGTCCGGTACAAACCCCCGGCGTACTGGTACGCAATGCGAGTTCTGATTCAAAGCGGTCCGGTCCCAATATGTCGGTTAGGTTTTTAGGCTGGATAACCGCTGACTTGCGTTTCTCTTCCGCTATCTCGGCTGCTACAGAGCGGCAAACGGCGGCAACTTCTCGTTCCAGATTACGCACGCCAGCTTCACGGGTATATTTATCAATGATCTTTTCCAGCGATTCATCTTTGATCTGGAATATGCTTTTGCTCAGGCCATTTTCCTTCATCTGTCTGGGTACCAGATATTTGCGGGCAATATTGAGTTTTTCCTGAGCGGTGTAACCCGGAATATAGATCACTTCGAGCCTGTCTTTCAGGGCGTGCGGTACAGCTTCCATGTAATTGGCAGTACCAATGAACATTACATGAGATAAGTCAAAAGGCTGATCGATATAATGGTCAGTAAAGGTATTATTCTGCTGTGGGTCAAGTACTTCAAGCAGGGCAGATGCCGGGTCACCCCGGAAATCATTACCGATCTTGTCCAGCTCATCGAGCATAAACACCGGGTTATTACTGCCGCATTTGCGTATCTCCTGAATTATGCGGCCTGGCATAGAACCGATATAGGTTCTTCTGTGACCGCGGATATCTGCTTCATCTCGAATGCCGCCAAGAGACATGCGAATAAATTTACGCCCCATACTGCGGGCTATGCTCTGCCCCAGCGAGGTCTTACCTACTCCCGGAGGGCCGGCGAAGCACAGGATCGGGCTACGGCCCGATGGATTGAGCTTGCGTACAGCCAGAAATTCCAATATGCGTTTTTTGACCTTATGCAGACCAAAATGATCTGTATTGAGTATTCGCCTGGCCCTGGCTATATCCAGGTTGTCATCGGTATGAATACTCCAGGGCAGTTCACAGAGCCATTCAAGGTAATTACTCAGGACGCTGAACTCCGGACTCATTACCGGTATCTGACGCAGTCTTTGCAGCTCACGCAGAGATTCAGCCTCTATCTTTTCGGGCATATTGGCCTTCATGAGCTTTTCTTCGAGCTCTGCAACTTCAGAAGAGACACCATCTTCGTGCCCCAGTTCCTTTTGAATAGCCTTTAGCTGCTCTTGCAGATAGTATTCTCGCTGGTTCTTGTCTATGGCCTGGTGAACCTTGCTTTGTATCTTTTCGCTCAGCTCAAGCATTTCCAGTTGATTAGCCATGGCTACCGAAAGCTTATTGAGCCTGTCTTTTATGTCATAGGCCTCAAGCACTTCCTGCTTTTCTTCCTGAGAAAAATGAATGTTCCCGGCCAGAAAATCAGCTAATGCTCCCGGTTCATCTATATTCTGCATTATGACCTGTACTTCTTCAGGAATATTGGGCGAGAGTTGAATTATACGCTCGGCCATATTGCTTATGCTGTTGGTCTGAGCCTCCATTTCTATGGTCTTTTGCTTGTTTCTGGGTGGTAATGGCTCTATTTCTGCTTTAAGATAAGGTTTGTCTGTTATCCAGTGCTTGACTTTAAAACGCATCAGGCCGTGGACAACAACTGTTTTATTGCCATCTGGCATATTGATCGTTTTCAGTACGGCAACTATAGTTCCTACAGCATAGAGGTCTTCATAGCCGGGGCTGTCAGTATTCGGGTCTATCTGCGTGATAACGCCAAATACCTTATCATTGCCCGGCTGAGCATCTATATCTTTAAGCAGGGCCTGACTCTGAAACCGTCCGACACCCAATGGTACAACTATACCCGGAAATAAGACGATATTGCGCAGAGCCATAACTCCTATCTCAGATGGTATGATATATCGGTGAACATCATCAAAATGCTCACTGGCCGAAGAGCTGTTCTTTTTCTCCGGATCGGCTGACTTACCTTTATCTCTGGCACCACCATGAGTGTCTTTCTGGCTGACAATCTTAACATTACCCTGGGTTTCGACCAGGTTGGCATTAAGGTCAATTTTCTCGATCTCGCTATCGGTAGTGTCAACCTGACAGGTAATATCGTAATTATCAAAGAAACTGTTAGTTCTTTCTGTTTTTTTCTCGATATTAGGGTCAGTTTCAGAACCCTTTACTGCCTCAATGGCAGACAGGGGCTTTTTAGTCTTGCTTTTAACTGACTTATTCGCAGGTTTAGCAGCCGTTTTTTTGATTTTTTTTGTTTTATTTTCAGCCATAGTCTTATTAAGTATTGTTATAGTAATAATTTATATCTTATTTAGGTCTGCATTATAGTTATAGCAAACAGCATACCAAACTCTGAGGGTTGCTGTTTATACAATTTGCGACTCTATCAGGATTATACCTGTAATTCAGGACAGATGAAAGTAAACAACAGGTTATTTACTTATTTTTATTGGTATTAACTTTCATTTGTGTGGTATTATCAATATATAGTTTCAAGCAACAAAGGCAAGAAATAGCGGAGCGATCAATAATATCGGTGTACAAGTCATTAATTAACAAGAATCATGTCATAATATTTTATAATCAGGCATTGCAACTCGTTGGCTACTCCTGACAAGCAGAGTTCAAAATGCCTCTCTCACTGATATTGAGATCACAGTGCCAGGTCGGTCGCTGAAACGACCGATCTGGTGTCCGCAACTAACAGATCGTATGCGATCGTTCTGGCTTATGATTTAGTTTATGCCGGAGTAAAAATATCCAGCGGCAGGATCGCTATTTGGTCTTGACGCATAATATATAAACTGTGGCAGGTCTTTTTACAGACTCTGGCCGGGTAGTGTGCCGGTCAGAGGTCAGGTTTCAGTGAATTGCCATGGGTTTATTATCGCACAGATCGACAGAGAGGTGCCTGACAGAGTTTCTGATCAATGGTATGGTGTATGAGCTGTAGAGAGATAGTAAGATAGGTCGTCTGTGTGTTTGCTATCTGTTGCGTTATTACTAATTGATGCAGACAGTTATGTTCGCAATTAAGGAACTGCCGCTGGATATGATGATTTTACCACTTTGTTCCTGTACTGGTCTGCTAATCAGTTTATTTATACTCGGGCCAGAAAAATGTTCTAAACAAAAAAAGGCGAACAAGCTGTAAAGTTTGTCCGCCTTGAAGAAGGAGTTGTTAGAATTGTCAGAATAATACTTTCAGGGTTATTATTCCGTGCTTACATAATGTTAAGGGTTGGTTCAAAATACCGAGATTGTCATCTCTGGTATTGCAGATTCATTATTTGTTTTTTTAGTCATGGAGCGTTAATCTACAGGTCCTTCCATGAGGAGGTCGTGGCGTTTATTGGGGTCTGCAATATAGTCATTGATAGGCTGACCGCTGATATTTACCTTAAGGCATGCAAACAGCTTCTGCCAGAAATTTTCTATGCCATTTCTTCTTACATTATAGTCAAGGGTGGTCAGGATAATATGCCCACCATGCCAGCTTTTATGGGCCATGACAACGCCAGATGGTTTTTTTAGCCTTTCGAATAACTGCAAAGAACCGCATTTAATATCTTCCGGGACATTGAACAGTGCCCAGTCAATATTAGAGGCTTCAAGAATACTTTTTGAACTATTGAGGAACTCGCCACCAATACCGCAAACACTGACATAACGATTATGATCCGGTTCGACAAGGAACATGTCTTCAAGTGTTAATGGGGCAAAAACATCGCTGGCTGTGCCGGGCACAAAATTAGAGGAACTCCTGTCAGTCAGCTCAATGTCGGTATCCAGCATTTGTTTTAGCCAGGAAATGTCAGTCTGGGCAGAGGGAATAAAGAACATTATTGTTTTGCCTGCCCGACACAGCTTTTCTATTTCTGAAACACTTCCATTTTTTGTGAAATTGACAGAGTCAGCCATTATCAGATATGCCTGGTCATTGTTGTCGATATTGATCCGGCAGCGATTAAGAAGGTCGCTCAATAGAGAATCTTTATCACCAATGTAACCAACTTTATCAAATCTGGCAGCAGGTATGGCAGGTCTTGGTAAAAAGCCTGTTCTTTTCATATATGGTTCGCCATGCAGCGCTGCTTTAAGACCATTAAACATGCCCAGTGGATAGTAAAGCTCAAGAGAACTATCCCAGCCAGGGTTAAGGGTAGTTACAAAAGGAGGTATTCTTTCGGGCTGTGAGCCTGGCAAACCTTCTGTATATTCTGCTGTTAAAAATACACCATCATTCTCATTGGGCAGGCGGGTATAATCATTATAACCTAAACTAATATGCTCAAGGCCAAACCAGACTGTTTCTGATGCCGAAAAATAATCCAGCTTATCAATTCCCATTTGGGTTAACATCTCATAAATGTCTATGCCCATGGCATCAACCCGACCGGCATAAGTTTTATGGGTGTGGTCACCAAGCATATAGTCCATCCAGTGAGGCAAACCGTAATAAGAGCCGGTAAACTCGCCCAGCATAACAGGAAGTGATTCATCTTCTGGCAGCTTATAGCTATGATGTTGTTTTTCCAGCCAGTTGTCACCCCAGTGCTTACTCCATATCTTGATCCGACCTTCTAATGTCTCATCGCCATCGCAGGATATCCAATTCCTGGTTGGGTCTAAAGTCGAAGCGATATTTCCCAATTCTGCCAGCCTGTCATAATTTTTGTTCTTAAGCTCGGCAGTAGGTAACTGGCTGAAAACGGCAAACATTTCATTGCCAAAACTCCAGCCAAATACCGAGGGACTATTTCTGTCACGCAATATCAATGCTTTATAATGATCTTCACAATTTTTCCATGCTTGCGGCTCGTCCATATTGAATCCGCCTGAAGAACCAAAAATTGCAGTTTCATCTAAAACTGCCAGTCCCATTTCATCGGCCATGTCAATATAGAATTTAGGCCAGGGTTGGGCATGAAGTCGTACAGCATTGCCGCCAAAATCTTTGATCATGGTGAACCATGCCCAGGCTGTTCTGCGGGTCATGATAAATTGTGAAAAGGGATGGAGAATGTCACCGTATAACTTAACTGGTTTACCATTGAGGTGCAGGTCGCTTCCTGTTACCTTAAATTCTCGCCAGCCAAATCTGGTGTATTGCTTATCTATTTCCTTGCCAAAATTATCTTTTACTGTGGTCACCAATCCATACAGGTTAGGGTTATTCATGTCCCAAAGCTTTAAATACCCGTTAACAGTTGTTTGTATTGATATTGTTTTTGTGCTGCCTGCCGAGATCGTAACAGGTTTCGATCTTAATTCCATAACCGTATCAGATAATTCCCACTTTTCGACAGGGGCCTCCAGGACAGTGTCGCCAGCTTTATTCTGCCATTCGCATACATTGCCCTGCAGTTCAATTTCGAGGTCTTTTTTGCTGGTATTGATGATAGAGTAATCAATAGTCAGTGTGTCTTTTTCAACATCCGGCTTAACGAAAACATTTTCGATATGGGTGTTGGGTAATGCGACCAGATAGACATCCTGATATATGCCGCACAGGTCAAACATATACGAACCATTGGGTCCCATTGCTTCCCATCCCCAATGATAATTCGCATGTTTTTTATTAAAAAGCCTTTGCTTCCTTACTCCTACTAAAATATTATTCTTATCAGAAAAGCTGATCAGGTCTGTCACATCCACTTCAAATGGCGTAAATGTGTCATAATGTGATTCAACCGCAACTGTACCATTTATGATAACTTTTGATTCGCCAGCTATACCATTGAAATGAAGTATTATCCTTTTATTCTTAAAGGTATCTGGTGCAATAAAGTCTTTACTGAGCCAGCCCATTGAAACATTACGCCACTTATCCGGGTAGCTTGGGTAATAGAGGGGGACAGGGTCGTATTTACCTGGTTCACGCCACATGCCCCACATGTTAACATTCCAGGCTGATGGAACTTTAACCGGCACTGATTCCCATTTGGTATTGTCAGGTAATGGTAAATCAGGGACATCACCTATACCCCATTTATAGTCTTGCGGAATATCTATCGGCTGAAAAGCCCATTTGCCATTCAGGCATAATTCCTGCCTGATGGGTTTTTCATATGCACTGATAAATCCCTGATGCGGAGCAAATCTTTCAGGAAACTCAACTGCACAATTACCATCTGAAGTCAAAAGACATGATAGAAAGAAAAATAATAACGAAACGAAACAATCCACTAACTTCATTACACAATCTCCTATTTTAGTTAGCTTTTTTCCCTCTTTGGGACATCTGTTTTCATCTAAACAAACGATAAGCGTAACAACCAAGCGAAGGCACTTGATTACAATGTTGCAAATATATACAGGCTAATCTCAGTATATATTAACCTGATCATGTCTGACAATAAAGTTTATATTAACCATTAATTATTATGTTTCTTTCTCATAAGATCGTTCGATCTCTTCTAATGACCGTCCGGCAGTTTCTGGCATCATACGCCATACCATATATATTTGCGGTATGAGTATTCCCGCAAATATATAAAAGGTTGCTGAGGCACCAACTCCGTCCCGCAAGATCGGGAAGAACTGGCCTACCAGTGTGTCAGCCAGCCACATCGCAAAGATCACTGCCGATATAGCCCGTGAGCGAATATTGGTTGGGAAGATCTCCGCGGCGAATATGAATTTGATCGGTCCCAGGGAAAAGGCAAAGAACGCGACAAATCCGCAGATCAGGGTTATCAGCATAGTGTCGGGATTACCCTTGTCGATCATCGAGCCTATGCCGACCAGGCAGCCAATAGCACCGACCGTTCCTATTTGCAGCAGCATTTTACGACCGATCTTATCTACCAGCCAGATAGCTATCAGGGTAAATATGACATTGCATATACCGATCATGGCTACACCGCTCAGGGCTCCTCCCAGATTGAACCCTGCCTGTTCTAATAATGTCGGTCCGTAATAAAATACTACATTTATGCCGCTGAACTGGGCAAATACCGCCAACATTATTGCTACAAATAAGGGCTTGCGATATCTATGGTTCAGCAGGTCGCTTATTTTGCTCTTTACCTGACTTTCCTTAGCTATGGTCTGGCAGATGTCGGCATATACTGTCTGGGCATCATGAGGAAATATGCTTTTTAGTACCTTGAGGGCTCTTTCTTTCTTATTGTTCCGGATCAGCCAGCGGGGACTTTCGGGCAGGGTAAGGGCCATTAACAGGAAAAACACTCCCGGTATCATTTCAACGGCAAACATAGTTCTCCAGGTATTATCTATCAGGAACCACTTCAGAAAATCGCCAGGCTGGGAACTGCCGGCCATTGAATCAGCCCATTTATTAACACAGATATTGCTGAACAAAGCCGCAACTATGCCAATCGTTACCGAGAACTGGAATAAAGCTATCAGGCGGCCGCGCAAATGGGCTGGTGATAATTCTGAAATATATAGCGGGCATACCATTGCCGATATGCCTATGCCCAATCCACCCAGCCAGCGGAAAAATGTTAATAATTCTATACTGTTCGACCAGGCGCAGCCTAAAGCGGATATCAGCATGAGCAATGCAGCCAGAGCCAGATTTCTGCTCCGGCCCAGGCGGTCGCTGAGATGCCCGGCCAAAGCTGAGCCCATTACTGAGCCGATCAGCCCGGAACTGACGAAAAAGCCTTCCCAGCCCGGCGATAAGCTAAATAGTTTCTTCACCGGGGTTATTGTGCCGGATATGACTATGGCATCGAAACCCCATAAAAAACCACCCAGGGCCGAGGCCAGTGATATATAGCTCAGAAAAAGAATGTCTGCTTTGTGTATTACTTGTTCTTCCTTTATCTCTGATATCATAGTTATATCTTTCTGCTGGTTGTTTGAGGGTTCAAATGGTCAGGAATTAATTATATTAACAGGTCCTTACATAAGCCTTGATCGTGGCGCATTGTTTGCCCGCCGATTGTCCATAGGGTCTGATAGTATATTCTTTAACGGCAGCGGGAATAATAAAGGTCTCGGCATAATGCACTATAAAAGGTGCAAAGGTATTATTAGGGCTTTCTACGATCGCCTCAGAGCCTTCTATCAGATTCAAAACATTTACGCTGCCATTGGTGGTATGAGGCACTTTGCCGGTGAACCAGTGCCGCCGGGTTTCCATAAATTCCAGTTCATGCAGGCCGGTTCTTTCTTCACGCCAGTCAGGGCCGCTGGCTATTGGTTCTATCTGGTTAATAAGGTTGGCTTTGACCCAGCTCGTCTGCCGCTGCCATTGAATATTCTTTACACCTCGTTCTACATTGACAGGGCGAGGCAACCCATCAAGGCCCAGACGGTCCCAGTCCCACATCTTGAATGTGAATATATATGGGGTAGCACTTATCTCAAGTACCATGGCATTTTTGCCGCTGCAATGACAGGTTCCCGCCGGGATCAGAAAATGGTCATGTTTTCTGGCCGGCCAGCGATTGACAAATGCTTCATCGTCAAAGCTCTTTTCACCTCGCTGGGCGGCATGCAGGTCGGCGATCATTTCCTCAGGCTTGATATTTTCTTTCAAGCCCAGAAAAACGGTAGCATCTTCTTTGGCGTCAAGAATGTAATATGATTCATCCTGAGTGTAATTCATGCCGAAATTATGCTGGATATATTCTGTCAGAGGGTGAACCTGAAATGACAGGTTGCCGCCGGCCATAGTGTCAAGAAAGTCGAACCGGATCGGAAATTCATCGCCAAAGCGGGCATGTACCTTATCGCCCAGCAGCTCACGAGGCTGGTAGAACACCACATTGATAGAGGGTAATTCTATAACAATATCACCAAATTTGAGCCTTAAACTGTTTTCTTCCGGTACGCAGTCAAAGCACCAGCCGTAATTACTGCCATTTTCTTCCAGATCGCAAATATCCTTCATCCACTGGCCGCCCCAGGGGGCAGGGTCAAAAAAAGGTACTACCCGGAAAGGACGACCCGCTGCGGTACGCAATCCGGTTCGTACCAGTTGGCCTTCCGCCAGCTTGGGGGTACCCGCTATGGTGGTGTCCAGGACGAAATTCCATTTATCTATTAATTCCCTTTTATGACGATCGCAAACTCGCCAGTCAGTAAAAAAAGCCCGCTTATATTGCAGTGTCCATTTTAACTGGCTGTTTGCCGTACCCAGATTCGATATCTCATTTCGACGCATACGCAACTGGGCTTCCCAGCGAGGCAGGTCGGCATAGACCAGAATATCACCCGGGTGAATGATACTGGCCCCGCTGCCCAGTACTACTACCAGACCTTGTGTTACCTGCCCGATCTGGGCCTGCTGTTTTGCTGTTTTGTCTTTGTCCAGAAAGTCAGTCATTCTCAAATTGGTTATCCAGCCGAATATCGGGTCATCGCCGCCATTGAAGGGGGCTACTTTCTCATCGATCTCCTTTTCGCTTAAAAAAGCATCCCGGCTGAGAATTATCTTCTCAGGCTGGAGCAGCGCTTCTATCGCCTGACAGAGCTCCTCCTCATTGACACCGGCATAGCACTCAATCGTTAATATGCAACGCCTGTCATTATAGTCAGAGACGGCTTTTTTCAGCATACTGCACACTTGCGACCAGCCCTGAACGCATTGACCCTCGTTTGCCGGCACTTCTATATATGGTAACTTGTCATAGTTTGACTTCATGGTTTTGCTTTTCTACCTTCGTTCCAGATCCACTCTCCGCCGGCTAAGGCGGCATTATCGCCCAGTTGGGCCGCTGTTATTTCCACTTCGCCGCCTGCCTGCACGGCATGTTTTCGTATAAAATCTCTTATATAAGGCAATATTTCCTCTTTACTGGCCATTATGCCCCCGCCGAATATCAGTATCTCCGGGTCATAACCCTGGATCATATTCAAGGCCATTGCAGACCAGCCGTTCAGGGCGGTTTGGCGTAATTGACCTGCCAGCCTGTCGCCCCGGGCCGCCAGGTCGAATACGGCTTTATAATCCACTTTTTGCTCACGAGACAGACCGCTGCTGCTGAAGCCCGGCATTTTCACCGCTCGTTCCGCTAATGACCAGGTTGCTGTTTGTGTTTCGGTACAGCCTGCCAGACGGCCGCCAAAACTTTCGGCCTCAGGATGACTGTGCGTGATCGACAGGCCGCCGAGATTACCGGCCATGCCGCTGCGTCCGCGCATCGGCCTGCCTTCAAATATAACCCCTGTTCCCAGGCCGGTACCCAAAGTTATCATGACCACATTATCTTTACCCTGTCCGGCACCCGACTGCCATTCGCCGATCAGAGCCGCCCGGGCATCATTTTCCAGAAGCACCGGTATGCCGAATATCTCTTCGGCCCGCTGGCAGAAGTCTTTCTGCCGGGTGTCTTCAAATTTGCCAAATGAACAGCTCGCATAACGCAAGCCAGGATCAATTATCAATGGCAGTGCCCAGACCATACCTTCTACTTTATTAAGCTCTCTACCGCTGCTCTGACATAATTCCATCAGGTCTGCCTTTAATAATGGCAGCCATTGAAAAAATGACATACCGGCATAAGAACTTATCACTCGCTGACCGAGCACTTTATGCTTATCTGTCAGACCCAGCTTGATGCGGGAACCTCCAAAATCTACAGTTATTATCATATATGCAATCTTAACATTATCCTTTTCGGGTTACAATTGGCGAAATTCAGGATATATGGTATGAATTTTGTGGTATTTATTGTGGTGTTATGGTATAATCTATTGAATGGCTCTGAAGATCAGTACAAATCAACTGCCTTGTATCGACCGGATAGGTGAATTTTCGCTCTGTAATCCGGTTTTTGAGTTTACCTATAGAAATCCGACTAATATTTTGCATTTATACAATTATAGCGGTACTGTCCGCATAAATTCTCGTGAATATCAATTTGCACCCGGCGATATTACCTGCATACAGGGCGGCAGTGTCTATAGCTATTATTCCGCTGAGCCGGGTAAGCATTGGTGCGTTCATTTTTATGATCTGGCCGCCGGTAGTGATCCGGGTATTGAAATACCGGAGTTTATTCCGCTGGGTGCCAATAGCATATTCCTCACCGAGCAGATTAAGCATATAAGCAATCTGTTTAATACTATTGGAAATAAGGCTGATACTGAGCTGATGAATCTGGAGGCCAGATACAGGCTTAAGGCCTTACTCTTATCGGTCAGTATGCTGCTTACCGGGCAAAAAAGAGGCTCTCGCAGTAAGGGCAGTTTTACCTGGGATAAGATACTCAACTGGATTGAGGAGCATCTCAGTGAGCCGGTCTCAACGATTTATCTTGCCCGTATGGCCAATTTGACAGCTAATACCTTCTCTCAGAAGTTCAAGAAAAAATATAATCTCACTATCAGTCAGTATATACTCCGCAAACGCATTGATAAGGCCAGGGCACTGCTTACCACTACTACCTTGACGATCTATGAGGTTGGAGCCGCTGTGGGAATACCCGACCCGCAATACTTTAATAAACAATTCCATAAAGTCACTGGTGTCAGTCCCAGCCGCTATCGAGATGAAAATCAGGAATATCTCAGCCAGGTAGCCACCGACCTGGCAACCAAAGGCGGATCCTGGGAATAATTGGCAATTCGCTAAGTGAAATTACCGATTCGCTGCATGAAATTGCCGACTTGCTAAGTGAAATTACCAATCTGCTGTATGAAATTACCGATTCGCTGGTTGAAACGACCAGTTTGAATGTTAAAACGACCGGCAGGCAGAATTTTCGACCTGCCCGCTCGTTGAAATTACCGATTCGCTATATGAAATCGGCAATTTGCTATATGAAATTACCGACCTGCTTGTTGAAATCAGCGATTCGCTCTTAATTTTGCCAATTCGCTCGTTGAAATCGTCGATTTGCTGGTTGAAATCGCCAACTGGCTACTTTTCCGACCCGCCCGCTGAATTTTCGACCTGCCTGCTCGATGAAATTATCGATCTGCTCATTCAAATCGTCGATTCGCTCATTGAAATCGTCAGTTCGCTACCTCAAATCGCCGATCCGCAGTTAAAATCGTCGATTCGCTTGATGAAATTACCAATTCGCTCATTGAGATCGCCCGCTGGCTATTTTTTTTGAAGACTGGCTGCATGAAATCGCCGACTTGCTAGATGAAATTGGTAATTTGCTGGATGAAATTGGTAATTTGCTGGATGAAATTGGTAATTTGCTGGATGAAATTACCAATTTGCTACATGAAATCGGCAATTTGCTAAATGAAATTACCGACTTGCTATATGAAATTGGCGATTTGCTAGATGAAATTGCCAATTTAAGGTCCGCTTTTGGGCATATTCGAGTCTGTACAATTTGCTGTGTAAATGGTTTTACACATATATTTTTTTGGCAGCAATAATATTCAGTTTTCTGTTTTTTTGCTGATATTTCAGTTGCTGGGTTGACTATAGCACAAGGCTGATTGTTGGGCAAGTGGTAAATGTTCAATTTGGTGTTATTCCTTCGCAATAATTCCGGGGGAATCTCCCTTTAGTTCTGGCTTTCCCGGTGGCCCGGTGAGCAGAACGACCACAGTTGGCCTGCCTTTAATGTGCTATTAGAAAGGGTTAGTTGGCTAGTTGAGCTTGAGCCGGTCGCCGTAGCGGATGGCGAACTGGTTCATTGCCGCCTTCCAGCCGGGCTGCACGCTGGTCCATTTTTTGGCAATGTTCCGCAGAGCTAAAAACAATATCTTCACGATCGAATCATCGGTCGGGAAAACGCCCTTGGTTTTGGTCACTTTACGGATCGAGCGATTGAGGCTTTCAATAGCATTGGTGGTATAGATGATCTTTCTGATCTCCGGTGGATAATCCAGAAAAGGTACAATGTTAACCCAGTTATCCCGCCAGCTCTTGCTGATCGTCGGATAGGTTTTGTCCCACTTGGCTGCGAAGCGATCAAGAGCCTCCAGAGCCAGTGCTTCACTGGCGGCATTATAGATCTGTTTGAGATCAGCGCAGATGTCCTTGCGATTTTTGTAACTCACAAACCGCAGCGAATTACGGATCATGTGCACAATGCAAAGCTGTACGGTAGTTTGCGGATAAACCGCTTCAATAGCCTCAGGGAAGCCTTTTAAGCCATCAATGCAGGCGATGAATATATCTTCCACGCCGCGGTTACGCAGCTCATTGAGCACACCCAGCCAGAACTTGGCTCCTTCATTCTTTGCTATCCAGATACCCAGTAATTCCTTCTTACCTTCGATGTTTATCCCCAGTGCCAGATAAACACAGCGGTTCTCTACCGGGCCATTAGGCCGGCCTTTGATCATCAGACAATCGAGGAAAACGATCGGATAAACCTTCTCCAGCGGCCGACTCTGCCAGAGCCTTACTTCTTCCATGACGCTGTTAGTTGCCTGACTGATGAGACCCTCGGAGACATCCACCTGATACATCTCTAAGAGGTGGCCCTGGATATCCCGCACGCTCATGCCCCGGCCGTACATGGCGATGATCCGGTCATCGAAACCTTTGAAATACTTCTGGCCTTTGGGAATGATCTGCGGCTCGAAAGAACCATTGCGATCCCGGGGCGGGTCAAGCTCTACCTGATCATCGCCGAGCATGACGGTCTTTTTGCCCCGGCCATTGCGACTGTTGCCGGAATTATTACCCTTGGGGTCGTGCTTGGTATAACCCAGATGGTGATCCATCTCCGCCTCCAGAGTCCGCTCCACAATCCGCTTTTTAAGCGTGGCAAACAGCCCGGTCTCCCCCCAGAACGACTCCGGGCCGCTATATTCCGCCAATAATTCATCCAATAACTCATCCTGCCGTGTCTTTTTAGTCATAATAAGTCCTTTATAATAATACAGTAACATATCAACAACCATTTACACAGCAAATTGTACAGAACCTATTCCAGACCGAAACCCAATTTTCAGTATCAAAAAGTGCTTACGCCGCACGGGCGGGTCTTGCCAGTGGCATCTGTCAATTTTGGCTTCAGTTGGAATGGCAAGCCGGGTTATCAAAGGTTCGCCTGACCGGCGTAAGGTCCGCCGCACGGGCGGGTCTAGGTAGCGTAACCATCTTGGTTGCGAATTAATCTAGTCTCCTTTCTTAATAATAATTTAAGAGTTTTTTTAACCACCAAGCACACCAAAGACACTAAAAGAAGAATTATAAGTTTCGTGTAGTTCGTGTGATTAGTGGTTAAGCTCTTTTCGTAAGAGTCCAGCGTTTACGCTGTTGAGGTATTCCGAAATCCCGAACTCGCTTCGGGGCTAATTCTTTATTTTGACAGGCCACGCAGTGATCGCAGAGCGATATACCGCTCGAATACTTGCTGGATTTTTATCGCAGTTTGAGTATGCCGGGTTTTCAATTGTAACTGTTTAACCTTTCCGGCCCCGGCTGGCTTTGGGTTTAAGTTTTGTTAACCACCAAGCACACCCTTCGACAAGCTCAGGGCAGGCGAAAGACACTAAAAGAAGAATTATTTTAAGTTTCGTGTAGTTCGTGTGGTTCGTGAAGGCTATGAAGGTTTTGAATAATTTACTAAAAAGCAGTGAAATATTTCCTTTTTTTAGGTTTCAAGTGCTATATCGGGTTGCTATAATGGTATTATGTTGTCCGGTTCGGAAATGACAGTTTTCGGCTGGATGATAAGTAGAGTGGCAGTAGAATTGAGATGATAGGTACGGTTTTAAGCTATTTAAACCTGTGAGGATTACAGCTTAAATGTTAATTGTCAGATAATATTGTTTTTCAGGGAGCGGATATTTAATGATCCGAAAGATATTATGCAGATAAATGAAAATCTCCGGCAGATATTTAGTGGTATGCTCAAGGGCTTATTCGATATGGGGCCGGGTATATGGCTTATCCTTATTGCCGCTCTGGTAATTGCCGTTCTCGGTCATCGTAAGGTCAAGGGCTGGTTCGGTGAAAAGCTCACCGCCGGGCTTACCCGGCTTATGCTGCCGGATGAATACAAAATGATCAATGATGTTATGCTGCCCCGCAGTGATAAACCTGACCAAACCACCCAGCTCGATCATATCGTCGTCAGTCGCTATGGCCTGTTTGTTATCGAGACCAAGAACTATCGTGGTAAAATCTACGGCTCGGAAAATTCGCCGGTCTGGACCTACTATCCCGGCGGTAAAAAGACCACCTTCCAGAACCCGCTCCGCCAGAATTATCTCCATACTCGCACACTGGCCGACATTCTGGATATTCCTCACGAAATAGTCCGTCCGGCAGTAGTTTTCTGCGGTGAGAGCAGTTTCAAACAGCCTATCGCTGATAATGTCGGTAATATCCGCAAAGTAGCAGACTATATCAAGAGTTTTAAGGATGAAATATTCACACCGGAACAGGTGGAAACTCTAATAGAAGAGATTCAGTCCGGACGGGTAGCGAATACGCGAGCCAATCGGCGGGAGCATGTGAAAGGGTTGAAAAGGTAGCACAAGCATCCTTGCTTGTGATAAATTTAATAATTGTTTTCACTCAAGGAAACGCAAAGAACGCATAAAATTATTTTTTACCGTGGAGTTAGTGGAGTTAGTGGAGGTGCTGGAGTTTATCCCGAACTAGCTTCGGGGCCGCACGGGCGAAACTTTAACGCAAGCGCAGCGAGCTTTAAGAGTTCCAATCTTCAGTTGGCTCTTCAGGCCATGAGCAAAGCGAATACAATAAAATGTTTTCACCGTGGTGTTAGTGGAGGTAGTGGAGTTAAGAAAAGGAAATATTTATTGACCGGATTGGCTGGTTGATTTTTTTTGTGTTTATAATAAATGGAAGAGTAAGGATTTATGGATTCGATTCCTGACACCTTAAATTCCCTTAACCTTTAGTTGATTTAGTAATGAGTTGAATCTTATTCAGAAGGTAGTGTTAAGGATTATGCAGAATTATAGTAAGGCTGATGATATTACAGCAATAATTAAAAAAGCCAATGAAACAGGATCTCTGGAGCTGGATCTTTCCGATAAATTATTAAGAGAAATACCTGCTGAGGTATTTGACCTGACCAGTTTGAAAATTCTTCGTCTCAGCAACAATGAGTTGGAACAGGTACCGCCAAGAATAGCAGATCTGAAAAATCTCGAAGAACTTTATCTTGATGGTAATTTATTGAACTGTCTGCCACTAGAAATATTTGAACTGAAGTCATTGAAAGTTTTAGACCTTGGTGGTAATGAACTAACCAGTTTGCCGGATGGTTTTATACAATTTCAAGCATTGACAAAATTAAATATCGGATATAATTCTTTTGAATTTTGTCCTGAGGTTATTGGTAATATGGTTTGGTTAAAGAATCTCGGGATTGCTAACATCTGTCCGAAACAGGTTCCGCCATTACTATTTAATCTTGTTAATCTGGAAATTTTGGATCTTTCTTCAAATGAGCTGAATTGTATTTCTGATGAAATTGCAGGCATGACGGTATTAAGCGAATTAAATTTGGATTATAATGAGTTTACAGAATTTCCCGAGAGTATTTGTAAGTTAAGCTGTCTGGAGAAACTTTCATTAAGTGGCAATCGATTAAGTTTTATTTCTGAGGAGTTAGTCCGGCTTGATAATTTAATTTCAATCGATTTTTCTTTTAATTCATTTCACTTTTTACCAGAAGAAGTTGCGAAATTAACTAAATTGCAGGAGATATATTTCCAAGGAAATAAATTAATACATTTGACACCTAAAATAGATGAGCTTACTCAGTTAAGGAAATTAGATTTATCATCGAACAGGTTACGAGGTATACCGGATGCAATCTGTAAGCTTGAATCGCTCGAGACTTTAGATATTAATGATAATAGGATCAAGGAACTTCCTGAAGAAATTGGAAAATTAAAGAGTCTAAAGGAATTTTTTGTAGATGAAAATAGATTGAAGGTATTACCTTTATCGATTGTTAAATTGTCCCACTTAAAAAGGTTGGATATCGACGAAAATAGGATAAGTGCCTTACCTCAGGGTTTTTCAGCACTGACAGAACTTGAAAATTTAGATATAGGTGATAATTACTTTGGCCAATTTCCTGAGGAGATTCTGCAATTGCGAAATCTCAAGGAGTTATATCTATATGAAAATGATTTTGTTGAGTTACCTGATTCGATTTCAAAACTTAATCAGCTGGAAAAATTATGTCTTGGCAGAAATCGCTTCAGGAAACTTCCAGATAGTTTTGGGTCCTTGGAAAATCTCAAAGAACTGCATCTGTATCATAATGATTTCAGTGAATTTCCTGAGATATTGACAATGCTTAAGAATCTGAAAGTATTGAAAATGGAGTATAACCAAATCGAAGAGATACCTCAATCTATTGAAAAAATAACAGGGCTGGAATCGTTATGTTTGGAAAAGAATCAAATCAGCAAACTTCCTGAATCAATAGGTAAATTAGTAAATCTTGAGATGCTTGAGTTAGACAGTAATCAATTAAAAAGTTTACCGACAGACTTTTGTAAGCTTGAAAAGCTTAATCATCTTGATCTGTGTAAAAATCTAATAAGTCAGTTCCCTGAGTCAATAATCGGACTTGCTAATCTGGAATTTCTGTGCCTTGGGTATAATATGTTAAGCTGTCTTCCGGATGATTTATCGCCATTGCATAAGTTAAGCAATTTGCATTTGTATTATAATAATTTTACTAAAGCTCCGGACTCACTCCAGAAACTCGTTAGCCTGAATTATTTGAACATTGAAAATAACTCATTAGAGAAAGAGGAAATTGACAGATTAATAACCTTATTACCAAAATGCGATATACAAACAACTTCTAACGAGGAATAACCGGGGGAACAATCGGGCGCAGCCACCAGTTAAATGAATAATGGCTTAAAACAGATGTTTTGAATCAATATAATAGAAGAAGAGTTTACCATGAAGGGCACCCTTCAGCAAGCTCAGGATAGATGAGTTCATGAAGAAGACAGTCAGGAATATAATAAAACGAACCGCAGATGGACGCAGATGAAGAAACTGGCATTATCTGCGTCTATCTGCGTTTATCTGCGGTTCAAACTCTTTTTTCTTCGTGTTATTAGTGTGCTTTGTGGTTAATAAAAACCTTCAATATCTTCATGTGCTCCATGGTTAAATTTCTTTGATTTCTTTGCGATCTCTGCGGTAAAATAAAATATTAAAAGAAAAGCAGAATAAATTTAGCCCCGAAGCGAGTTCGGGATAAACTCCAGCACCCGCTTAATGGACGCTATGGACATATAGATATTATAGACAAAGAGTAAGAGCGATGGACGAGATGGACGCGGCGAAGAAATATTTCATCCTCCTGATCCTGGCGGTTTTGGTCGGGATAGTTAACAAAAATCTTAAAACAAAAGCCAGCCGAGCTCGGAAAGATATCAGGTTACAAAGGCTAACCCGGCATACTCAAACTACTATAAAGATCCTGTTATCCTGTCAAAAAAGAATCAGCCCCGAAGCCAGTCTGGGATTTCGGAATACCTCAACAGCACATAATGCCCAGTGAAGGACGCGAGTGATAATGTTTCGCCCGTCCGGCGTAAGGACCCCCGAAGCGAGTTCGGGATTTCGGATTACCTCAACTTATATCTTATTACTTTTGGTTGCGGCTCGACCGCTCTAAATGGTTTGTGGATAAATTTCGAATGAAAAGGATTTTGGTCAGGTGGTTATTCCTGACCGGATTTGTATATTTGGAGTTGGCGTGGGGTCAGGAAGATGCTGTGGCCGGTTTGCAGTTGCAGGCTGTGAAATTGTTCGTGGGAGAGCCGGACGGTTATGGTATTGCCATTGTGGTCCTGGCAGTCGATCCGGACCTGGGGGCCGGCGGTCTGGATGCGGGTGATGCGGGCGGGTATCTGCTGTTTGTCGGCATCGGGCTTGGTGGTAATATCGAGATCGTGCGGGCGGATGAGCATTCTGGCGTTGGTCTGGCTGGCCTGGTCGTGGAAATGGACCATTTGCGGGTCATCGCTTTCAATACGGCCATGAAAGACATTCACTTCGCCCAGGAACTGCATGACAAATTCGCTGGCAGGCTGATGAAAGACCTCATCGGGCGAACCGATCTGCTCGATACGGCCGCGATTCATAACGATAACGCGGTCGGCTACCTCCAGGGCTTCTTCCTGATCGTGGGTAACGAAAATACTGGTACATTTGAGCTTATCGTGCAACTGCCTGAGCCAGCGGCGCAGTTCGGCCCGCACTTTGGCATCCAACGCACCGAAAGGCTCATCCAGCAGTAAAACTTCCGGCTCAATGGCCAGGGCACGGGCCAGGGCCACACGCTGCCGCTGACCGCCGGAGAGCTGGCTGGGCATACGGTCGGCCATATTGCCAAGCTGCACCAGTTCCAGCAGCGAATTGACCCTGTCTCTGATCTCTGCCTTTGCGGGCCGCTGCGACCGTTTGCGAACCCGCAGGCCAAAGGCGATATTGTCAAATACCGTCATGTGGCGGAACAGGGCATAATGCTGAAAGACAAAGCCAACCTTGCGTTTGTCGGCGTTATTATCCAGAACATTCTGGCCGTTGAACATTATCTCGCCGCCACTGCCGGGGTCGGCCTGTTCCAGACCGGCTACCAGACGCAGCAGTGTGGTTTTGCCACAGCCCGAAGGGCCAAGCAGGGCGGTCAGCTCACCAGCGGGGAATTCAACGCTGATATTGTCCAGAGCCTTACTACTGCCGAAACTTTTGGTAATATTGGTTATGCTAATGGTCATGGTTATCTCTTTTTGCGTCTTTCTGCTATCGATTTTATTATCAGTGTCACCAGAGCCAGAAAGGCCAGTAAACTGGCAACGGCAAAGGCGGCAGAAAAGTTATATTCATTGTATAATATCTCGGCGTGGAGCGGCAGGGTATTGGTCTTACCGCGAATATGGCCGGAAACGACCGAAACAGCGCCAAATTCGCCCATAGCGCGGGCATTGCACAGAATGATACCATAGAGCAGCCCCCATTTAATGTCGGGCAGGGTAATATGCCAGAAGGTCTGCCAGCCGCTGGCACCCAGGCTCAGGGCCGCCTGTTCGGCCTGCGAACCCTGCTGGGTCATAAGGCCGGTAAGTTCGCGGGCAACGAATGGGAAGGTCACGAACATGGTGGCTAATATAATGCCCGGCACGGCAAAGATTATCTGTAAGTCCATACTGTCGGTAATACCTCTGAGATAGCCCCGGGCGCCAAAGAGCAGTACAAAGAGCATGCCTGCTATTATCGGCGAAACCGCAAAGGGCAGGTCGATCAGGGTTATTATTATATTGCGGCCGAGAAAGCGGAATTTGGCCAGACACCAGGCCGCAGCAATGCCAAAGATCGTATTGGCCGGAACCGCCACAGCAGCGGTCAGCAGAGTGAGTTTCAGGGCATGTAATGCCTCGGGTTCGCTGATGCTTTTCCACCAGAGGTCTATACCCTGGCGAAAGGCCTCGGTAAATATTATTATCAACGGTAATAGTAAAAATACCGCCAGAAATGATAATGCTGTTATAACCAGTGTCCAGTTAAGCCAGGCTGGCGGCATAAGCCCTTTATTGTATTTGTTTTGTACGAAGAACAACATAGTGTTAAATTTCCTGAGACGCATCATGCCGCCTCTTTACTTTAATCTGCGACTGGACCAGGTTTGTAACAGGTTTATAGTCAGTAATAATACAAATGAAATTATCAGCATGGCACTGGCCAGAGCGGTTGCACCGGCATAATCATATTGTTCCAGACGGGTTACTATCAATAGCGAGGTTATCTCTGTTTTCATTGGCATATTACCGGCAATGAAAACGACAGAACCATATTCGCCCAGATTACGGGCAAAAGCCAGAGTGAAGCCCGTTAATAAGCTGGGCAGTACCAGCGGAAAGATAACCTTACTGAAGGTTTGCCAGTTACTGGCACCCAAACCCAGAGCCGCTTCTTCCAGCTCTCGTTCCAGTTCTGCCAATACCGGCTGAACGGTCCGCACCACAAAAGGAAGACCTACCAATATCATGGCTATTATTATGCCAATCGGGGTATAGGCAACCTTTATACCCAGTCTGGCCAGCGGCTCGCCTAAAATGCCATTGGGGGCATAAACAGCTGTCAGGGCTATGCCGCTTATGGCGGTGGGCAGGGCAAAGGGCAGGTCGATCATGGCATCTATTATCTTGCGCCCGGGAAAGCTCATTCGGGTCAGGCACCATGCGATAAGCAGGCCAAATACTGTATTGATCGCCGCGGCTATGAACGATGTGCCAAAGGTCAGAGCGAACGAGTGAATAGCCCGTTGGCTGGAAATGGCCGACCAGAATTCAGGCCAGGTCATTTTCAAAGCTGATAGGGTCAGGGCCGCCAGCGGTAATAGTACCAGCAGACCCAGATATACTACGGTATAGCCCATAGTAAGGCCAAAGCCCGGCAGAATATTATATTGTTTTAATTGATATTTCATTTATTTTCAGAGTAATAAGAAACAAGCTCATGATTCTCGTTCCCATATACATCGGGACTCGAAGCTTTTTGTTTTTTTATTGCAGGCAAATCCTGCTTAAACCAGCCTCGCCGAAGGCGAAACCTTAACTTATTTCTTATTTCTTATTTCTTATTTCTTATTACTTATTACTTCCCGTAACATATATCTGGTCAAATATGCCGCCATCGTTGAAATGGGTCTTCTGGGCCTGCTGCCAGGAGCCGAATACTTTATCGATGGTGAACATGGTCAACTGGGGGAGCCGCTTTATATCTTCCGGTTCAGCGTATTGCGGCAGGGCAGGGCGATAGTAGTGTCTGGCTATTAACTTTTGGGCCTCCGGGCTGTAAAGGAAATTGAGGTACTCCCGGGCGGCTTCCAGAGCGTTATGGGTATTGGCGTTGTTATCAACTACGGTGACCGAAGGCTCTGCCAGAATACTTATTGACGGTACCACTATCTCAAGTTTATCGGTTCCCAGTTCATTTATCGATAGAAAAGCCTCATTTTCCCAGGCCAGCAGTACATCGCCGATCTCTCGCTGGACAAAGGTATTAGTGGCCCCGCGGGCCCCGGTATCCAGCACGGGCACATGGGTGAACAGTTCGGTAACAAATGCCTGTGCCTTTTCGTTGGCCTTTGCAACATCACCGGCAAGTTGTGGGTCGTTGAGCTTGTCCAGACCTCCAAGCTGACGATTAAGTTCAAAGCCCCAGGCCGCCAGATAGTTCCAGCGAGCCCCGCCGGAAGTTTTGGGGTTGGGGGTAATGACCTCTATGCCGGGCTTGATCAGGTCGTCCCAGTCTTTTATGCCTTTTGGGTTGCCCTTGCGAACGAGAAAGACAATTGTAGAACTGTACGGGGTTGAGTTATACGGCAGGCGGCTCTGCCAGTTGGCCGGGAACAGGCCGGTTTTCTCAGAGATCACATCAATATCATAGGCCAGGGCCAGGGTAACGACATCGGCTTTGAGGCCATCGATAACGGCTCGTGCCTGCTTGCCGGCCCCGCCATGCGACTGGTTAATGGTAATCTTCTGACCGGTCTTTTCCAGCCAGTGTTGAGCAAATACCTCATTATAATCCTGATAAAGCTCCCGGGTCGGGTCGTAAGAGACATTGAGTAATTCAAGATTATCTGCCCCTGACTGCTTTTCACAGGACACCAGACCAAAGGGCAGAGCGGCTAATGCCAACCATAATACTATATTCTTCATCTTCTTCATTATCATGTCTCCATTGTCTTTGTAAGTTTTGTTGTATTTGATAATAAACATGACTAGGTTGGTGTATATTAATAAGCCAAAATAAACCGCTCTTCGCGGCGCTGTTATTATTGTGTATTTATATAAACGATCACTAAGTTGGTTTTTTTATTGATACTTAACTATATACCCATGCCATCGGTGAACCCGCTTTCTCGCAATTCATCAGCCGATACCGGGTCAAATCCGCACAGGTCAGCCAGTGAGGTATTATCAAGTACCTGAGCGGCCTGATTTCTCAGGTTCAGAAAGAGCCTGCGAAAGCGGCAGCATTGTTCCTGCGAGCATTTTTCATAGGCACGCACCGAAACGCATTCTATCGGTGCGAGCATCTGGTCAAAATGCCGGATTATGCTGCCAACGGTCAGTTTTTCCGGGCTGACAGCCAGCTTATAGCCGCCATCGCGTCCGGGAATGCCTACCACCCAGCCGAGGTTCTTCATATCGAGCATGATCTGCTCCAGGAACCGGCGGGGAATGTCGCTGCTTTCTGCTATTTCCTTGATCGTGAACAGGCCATCAGGTTCACAGGCCAGGGTAAGCAGGCTACGCAGAGCATAATCACATTTTTTAGATATTTTCATATAGAATACAAAGGTTCGGGTCAGAGCCCGAATAATACACCAACTTAGTCGTGTTTATTATACGATATTTAATAGGGGCAATGCAAATATAAATGTGGTAAGCATGGAAAAAAGTAGTTATCATGATTATGTCGCTGTTAAAAAAGCAGTTAAGAGGTGTTTGCAGGGGAGATGCAGGCCGAAATATGGAAAAATTTGAGAAAAAAGTTGAGAAAAGGCCCGCTTGGCGGCGTTATGACCGTATGTTTATGATCAGATTGTTAATATTGTTCATCGCTTTTGCGATTTTGGCCGGCTGCTCGGTTAATCGTATGATATTCCCTTGCCGACGGAGTTATTCCTCTATGCCTCAGGCAGTTATGCTAAAGGCCAGAGATGGTATAGAGCTGGCGGTTCGCTATCTGGCCAATAGTGAGGCCGGATATACCGTACTGTTCAATCATGGCAATTATGAGGATCTTGGTACGCTGGCGGATTATCTGGAGATGTATCGAGTTTCCGGGTTTGCGGTGGTGGCGTGGGATTATCGCGGGTATGGTATAAGCGGCGGGTCGCCAAAAGAGGCTAATGTTCTGGCTGATGCCCAACTGGTTTATGACTATATGGTGAACGAGCTGAAAATAGCCCCGGAATCGATAATTATTCACGGTCGGTCAGTGGGCAGTGGCCCGGCATGTGACCTGGCAGTGAATAATCCCTGTGCCGGGCTTATTATTGAAAGCGGGTTCAAATCCACCTTCAGTACGGTACTGCCCTGGGTGGGTATGCCGGGCGATCGGTTTGTTAATATTGATAAGATCGGCGATATTACCTGCCCCAAGCTATTCATCCACGGCCGCAAGGATCGGACGGTGGCTTTCAGTCATGGTCAGGAGATGTTCGACCGGGCGACCAGTCCCAAATATTGCCTCTGGCTGGACGATGCCGGGCATAACGATATTCTCTGGCTGGCAGAGGACAGATACTGGTCCGCAATTAAGCAGTTCGCTCAGGATATTGCACAGGAAAAGAGTTATAAATAGAATCTGATTAAAAGTTCTGCCCCCAAAAACTATCTTTATATAGGAATTGTAATCATGACCGATGAGATAATGGAAAAGAACAAAGAGAAAAAAATTGGTGATAATAAGTTACTGGCTAATCTTGAGTGGTTTTATAAAGCCACTATTATCTGTATTTTGGCATCTTTTATCTGGATTGTAGCATTTTTTGCGGCAGTGATGTTGGTATGTTGTGCAGTGATGAGCATTATTGCTCTATACAAGGTCAGGAGCGGTAAATATGGTCTGAAAGACAATGGTTTTATTGTTCCGGCGTTTTCCATTTCAGTTGGTTTGATCTTAGGTATTGGTGTATTTGCCGGTTTTGCCTGGCTTGACCATATATTGGGTTTAGACAATAATTATGGGCAGCGAGAGGAAATCTATGGCTTAAATTCAGTTATCAGCCTGCTTAATAGGGAGAATCAAAACTGGCGGCATGGTACTGATTCCTGGAACGATCTTTTCAGAGAGAAAGGAGAGTTGAGTCATTATTCGCATTTCATTGAGGATACAGACTTAGAAAGATATGCCTTTAATGCACAGGCATTGAGAACCGATATCAAAATACCACAAGATATGGTTCTGTTATTTCCAACCGAGGGCAGAGGTAAGGATCAGACTGGTGGCGTAGAAATGTATCGCCAGAGTGGTCCCAGATCGGTGTATGTGCTACTGGTTAATGGTAAGCTCAAACAGTGTCCTTATGAGAAAGCCAGATATTTGAAGTGGTCTCCACAGGATTCTGGTGTTATTCCTATGCAGGATCTATTTTTGAAGACAGGTGTTTTGGCTGGGATATTATTTATTATACCTGTCGTTTTTATTGTACGCAACTGGTCTGTGGTCAGAGAAAAGAAAAAAACTGTAATTCTTATGGCTTTTCTGGCGGCTGTTGCAGGCGGCTTTATGAGCTGGCTTTCTGAAAATGCATTTTATTGTTCAAAATTTCTTTTTTATTATTATGAAGAACTGAATCTTGGCATTGGCGTCCCTTTGGGGATAATTGTTGGTTTGCTGGCCGGTATCTGTTATACAGTTCAAACTGCAAAAAGGGTTGACAGGGATAGTTTACGCTATGCCAGCATGTATGGCTATATTACGCTTTATGGCATAATTACCGGAGTTGTCAGCGCGATCTTTGTCCACCTGCTTTTAATGGTCTTTTATGAGGTATTCTTATTAGAAGCTATTTTCCTCGGTTCTATATTTGGTTTATACTGCGGTTTATTACTGGCGGTAATCACACAATCCGCCTTCCCAGTCAAACTTGTGGACAATGAGTCTCAAAATAAGGCTAACCCTGTGGCGGAGACCGGCAGATGAGGTTGGCGGGGTTAATTCGGCTGGGGCCCGTGTTTATTCGGTCGCTGGGGCGGTTGCCGCTGGGGCATTTGTGGTATATGCTCAGGCATTTGCGATATGAGAAGGGGAAGGTGTTTGCCGGGCGGCTGCATATTAATGCTTTTTTTCCGCCTTATCCATCAGAGGCGTTTGAGCGGTTTCTGAGCAATGTAATAGCCCGGCGGCGGGTGCCGCATTCGGTGTATTATGCGGTGACCGGCCGCTGTGTGTTTTCCTGTCCGCAGTGCAGTTATGGCGGTCGTCCGGCGGCGGAGCCTGATACCCAGATGGCTCTGGCGGTTATCGGTCAGATAAAGGCTCTGGGTACAGCTACACTGGGGTTCACCGGCGGTGAGCCGCTTTTGCGAAGAGATCTGCCTGAGCTTATTGCTGCGGCCGGGCCGGAAATGGCGACGGTGCTGTTCACTACCGGCTGGGGGCTTACCGCTGAGTTGGCGGCAAAGCTAAAGGCGGCGGGGCTGGGCACAATCCTTATCTCGCTGGAAAGTGAGAATGCTGACCGGCATGATGAACTGCGGGGCGTGGCGGGTTCCTTTGCTGCAGCGTTGCAGGCGATAGAGCTGGCCCGGGCGGCGGGTCTTTATGTCGGGGTGTCGGTGGTGGCAACCCGGGAAAAGCTCCAGAGCGGGTCGATCCCGGCGATCTACGCATTAGCAGAGTCGCTGAATGTGCAGGAATTGCGTATTCTTGAGCCGATAGCCACGGGCAATTATGCCGCCTGCCGCTGTGAGCAGCTAAACGGGGTGGAGAATCAGTATTTGCGTGAATTTCATCAGAAAATGAATCGGCGGAGCGGAGGCCCGGCGGTTTGCTGTTTCTCGCAGCTCGAAGCACCAGATATGTTCGGCTGCGGTGCTGGTTATCATCATCTGTTTATTGATGCGGCGGGTAATGTCTGTCCCTGCGATCTGACACCGCTGAGTATGGGTAATCTCACCGAAAAGCCACTCGAGGAGATATGGTCGCAAATGGGACAATATTTTGCCAGGCCGCGTTGTAATTGCCTGATGAAAGAGCTGCCTGCTATGCCGGGCTTTGAATTAGCCGGTAAAACCATGCCGCTGCCTGTCTGTCAGAGCCGGGAAATGCTCGAGCAGATCCCGCCGGATAGTTGTTTGCCGGGCATGTATCAGCGTTTGGGCATACGGTGTTAGTTGGCGTTTTTTCAGCTTGCCAATATTTCCAGCAGGGAGCAGGTGGTGATCAGGGCGATCTGGGCGTAGAGATAGTTTATGGCCCGGCGTGGGTTAGGGGTAGAGGCCGCCAGTACTGCCAGAATGACCGCCAGAATTGAGCCGGTCAGGTAGATACCGCCCAGGTCAGCCAGAAGCACTGGTAGCAGGGTAATGAGCGAGCCAGTTAAAATGCAAAGCCGCATCATACAGAGAAAATAACCCGCCCGGCATATATTCCTCATTGAGCTGCCCATCTGAATGTCACCTTGCTGATCCCGTATATCTTTGAGCATCTCGTAGCCCAGTACGGTCAGGAACAGCCATGCCGGGTGGATATATAGTATTTTCAGCCAGGGAGACTCAATCGCCGGTGTGAGGGCAAAAGCCAGCGGGTACAGGCCAGCCAGCAGGGCGGCGATGAGCAGGTCTTTGAGCAGGGCCATTTGCTTGGAATATTTATTATAAACCAGCAAAATAAGATTGATTGCCGTTATGCCGATCGCAAATTTCACACCGCAGACACTGGCGCAGGACAGAGCCAGGGCGGTAAGGGTTATAGCCGCCATTTTTGCCGCACCGGCAGATATTCGGTCAGATGCTAAAGGCCGCTGCGGGGAATTTATCTTATCGACGGCAATGTCGCAGAGGTCATTGCCGATAAAACCGGCGGAAATTGTTCCCAGTAGAGCCAGAAAGGCCAGAGCCGGACTGTTACCCATTACAGCCAGAGTTCCGCCACGCAGATACAGAACAATTACCAGAAAACCGCCTGCCAGCGGCAGACCGTAATAGATCCGGCACAATCGTAACAGCTCAAAGCAAACGCTGCTGAGCTTTGCCGCTTCTGTTATTATTATCGCCTTTGTTTTCATTTGTACGCCGTTATTTGCAGGTATCTGTGTACTATGTCTATGCCCCGGCCCTTATTATACCTTTCATTTATTATCTCGGCGAAGCGGGCGAAGATCTCCGGACTGTCGGCTTCACTGGCGGCATATTCAAAACCGGCTGCCGCTCCGGTATCTTGCAGTCGCCGGATCGCTTCCTGGCCATTGGCCGCTCTGTAGCGTTTTTCGCCATCGGCTCTTTCCAGTATCCGCAGGCCTGCCAGTCTGGCCAGCAGGGCGGCAGTGCCGCTGCCGGGCAAAAAGCTAAATCGCATCAGATTGGCCAGTTTACCTGGTTGTTCGGCGAAGGTCAGCCAGGAGCAATAGAGTATTTCCCGTAATGACAGCAGCGAATTGTCAATAATGGCGATTTGGCCCCCCGGTTTTAATATCCTTTTCATCTGCCTGATAACCGGCCACGGGCGGCTATAGCCCAGCCCCCAGCAGCAGGTGATAATATCAAACGAGTCAGCCGGGCAGGCCTTCAGCCAGGTCAGTATATCAGATTCAATAAATTCACAGCGATCGCCGTAATTCTGCCGGGCAATCTCAAGCATGCCCTCTGCTCGGTCAATGCCATATACCGCTCCGCCGGTACGAGCGGCCAGTAAGCCGGTAGCATAGCCTGTACCGCAGGTCAGGTCCAGGCATCGGCCCTCTGACGGTATGTTCAGCGAATTGATCAGCCCTGCGGTCAGGTCACGCATGTGGTTGGTCCAGCTGTTATCATAACCGGAACTTATCCGGTTATAACTGCGGCTGACCAGAGCGGGGCAATTGTCCGGACCAAACAGCCATAACCGTATAACCCGAACCGCCAGTCTGATATAGTGTCTTCTAATTATATTGTCTGTCATTGAATCATCCACCCTTACGCCGGCCAGGCGAATCCTGCCTTTTGTTTGGTATTAATTATTGTTGTTTGCTTTAGTCTAACAACACCAGCTTAATCTGTCCAGTCGCCACTGGCAAGACATGCCTGTGCGGTGTAAGAGGGCTGGTGAAAAATATAAAATTATAAGATCTTTAATTGTAGGTTCTTATGTTGGTTTTAGAGGTGTTTGTTGAAAAATTTATGGTGTATTATTCAAGGAAATGGAATCCTGTTATGTAGGAAGAATATTAACCTTTTCGGTTTCAGTCAGTATTCTGGAAATACGATGAGAAGAAGTGGGGGACGATATGCCGCCGGAGTTTATAAGTATCAGGCTCCGCGTTGAGCCAGATTTCTAATGCCGGAGGCATAAAGTCAGATAATATCCTGCACAACTATACTGGCGAGCCTGTTTGGCCCGGTTTTGCTTAATAATGATCATAGTGTTCTGGAAACAAGAACGAGCGTATAAGATTTATTTCAGAAACAGATTTTAAGCTATGGATAATGATAAAAAACAATACATTAGTTTACTCACAGCAAATTATTGCAGGATAAGCTCTTATATCTCATGCCTGGTTCCGGCGCACAATGATGCCGAAGATGTAATGCAGGAGACTACCGCTTTAATGTGGGAAAAGTTCAATACTTATGAGCCTGGCACAGACTTTCTGGCCTGGGCGCTGGCTATAGCCAGATACAAGGTATTATCGTACCGAAGAGATAAAGCCAGAAGCCGCCTTCGTTTTGATGATAATGTGATCGAACTGATCGACAGTGTCAGTAAGGCCAAACTGCACAATGAGCAGTCAACCGCTAAAATAGGTTATCTCAAGGAATGTATCGGGAAACTGACTAAAAGTGAGTATCTGCTTATTAAATTGAAGTATTCCCAGAATTATACCAATAAAAAACTGGCTGGCAGAACGGGTGTTTCAGTAAATACTATCAGCAGACATTTGTCCAGGATCTATCACAACCTTTCAGTCTGTGTGAATTATAAGATGAGGTCTGCCCATGAGTAATATATATGAGAAATACCGAAAGCTCCGGGCTTTGATCTGTGAGGCCAATGAAGGGACCATCACTCCGGATGATATGGCTGAATTAAATGCTATTCTGGCAGCTGACCCTCAGGCCATAGAGTATTATGTTGACCTGATCGATATCCAGTCTCAGGTTAAGGCGGTGCTCTCTGATACTATGGCAGGGGTAAGTCTGGATAAAAAAGATGATGACAGTCTGAAGCTGCTGCTTATGCTGGCAGAAAATGAAGATAATGCCTTTCCGGTAGAACTGCCCAAAGAAAAGCCAGTTGCCGCAGAGCGGGAAACAACTGGTAAAGAGAGTAAAAGGCTCAATTTCTACAGATATTATAGTATGCTGGTTTCGCTGGCTGCAGTGCTGATGGTATTGCTGATCGTCTATGCCAATGTCTTTCCGCCACAGCTGTCAAGGCCGGTTGCAACTGTTACCGATCAGCTCAATACCAGGTGGGCTTCTATATCATCTAAATTACAGAATGGTCAGCGGATCTTAACCAATCAGCTGCCGTATAAGCTGGAAAAGGGCATAGTGCAGTTTTCTTATGATGATGGTGTTGATCTGGTTATAGAAGGCCCGGCTGAGTTTACCGTGGAAATGAAAGGTATAACCCTTAATTATGGACAGCTATATGCCAGTGTTTCTGATGTGGGGCACGGCTTTACGGTCGATACGCCCAATAACAGATTTATTGACCTGGGTACAGAATTTGGCGTGCTGGTTGCCCGGAACGCTATCTCTGAGCTGCATGTATTAAAAGGCGAAGTGCAGTATTTTTCCGGATCAGCCCGGGCTTCCAAGAAAAGCATGGTATTACGAGAAAATAATGCCTGCCGCTTTGATGCAGGCAGCGGCGATATAATACCGATACCGGTGGCCCGGCGTCAGTTTGTCAGATATGTTGATTCCGGCTCCGATTATATCTGGCGTGGTCAGGATAAGATTGATCTGGTCGCGATTCTGTCTAATAAGTGGGTTCCGCTGCAAGTGGGCGAGGCTGTTGGTATTGATCCGGCCAAAGGCCAATTTGTATCAATTGATTCCAATCACGCCTCGGTTAGCAGTAATGAGTATATACCCTTTAGTGCCTCTGACTATATAGATGGTGTATTTATCCCGGATGGCGAAAACGGCTCAGTAACTATAACATCGGCAGGTGATACTTTTGCCTGTCCTGACACCAGCGGCGGATTCAGTCAGAATATATCTCTGTACCGTAGCGGTGTGGCCAGGGCCAAAGATAATATCTCTCCGGTAATCTTCAACGGGGTTAATGTAGAAGATAAACCTCATTCAATTATGTGTTTGCATAGTAACTGCGGCATTACTGTCGATCTGCAGGCTGTAATGAGTTCGCTGCCGGGCAGAATGCTTACCGGCTTTAAAGCTACAGGTGGAATTACAGAATATGTTGATGGCCTGAGCGGCCGGCAGGCAGATGTAGATGTCTGGGTACTGGTGGATGGCAAGGTAGTACATGAAAGTAAACTGCTTAAAATAAAAGATGGTACTCTTGCTCTCGATATTGAACTTGATACAGATGCTCGTTTCCTGACCTTTATTGTGACTGATGGTCTGAGAGAAACTGACAGCAATAAGGATAATGCCTGGGCAAACGATTTCTTCTATCTTGTAGATCCGGTTCTGGAGATAGAAGGGCGAGTAATCGAGTAAGGGGCAGGTATAGCCCGTAAAACCGGGGCAGTAATAAAGGCAGTTATCTTAACTTTATATTGGTACAATCGGCGGCTGGTCGTGAACGGCCGCGCATTTAACATTGTTGGAAAAGGAAGAAAATGATGAAAAGATTAAGTTTGTTATGTATGGGCTTTATGTTAGTATCTAAAGCCTTGTTTGCTGAGCCGATTTTTAGCGATTCATTCGAATATAATGATTGGAATGAAGCCGTTGCCGCCGGATGGAGTGCATCTTACGGCAATGTGGCATCTCAGGTCTCTTTTGTGACCTCAGCGCCAGATGCCGCTGGTGTTACTGATGGTGTCAAGGCATTGAAGATCGATTTGCCGGGCAATGGAACTGAAAATCTGGGTATAATTCACCCTTTCGCCTCATCTTTGCAGCGTGAGTGGACTTTAAGTTTTGACTGGTATCTTTGCGGAACCAGTACCGGTGAGCTTCCAGAAACCGGCATGCGTTCTCAGGTGAAGGTTAAAAGCAGTGCTAATACCGATGAAGTGGGTTTCTGGATCCAGTATGGCACTGATGGCGGAAATGTTTATCCCAGAACCCTTGATTTTATTGTGAATACTGCTGTTGGCGGCAATAGCGGCTGGATAAAGATCGACAAGCTCTACAATGCTGGCGAGACCCCGTTGGGAGATTATCCTCTGGCATTGCAAAACGGTTGGAATCATTTTGTGCTGACTGCAAAGGCAGACGGCGATCTTGATACTCTGACTGTAATAGTCAACGGTAAAGAAGTTTATACAACGACTGGTACTTACGGCATAGCGATGGACCAGGTGCTTCTGGGTTACTGGAACCGCACTTATGTTAATAAGGATGGTTATTTTGATGATCTGAATATGTCAATAGGTTCTATCTGGGGGGCACACGAGCCTTCTCCAAGCAATCAGGTTACACGAGTTCTGCCTACAGGATCATTGACCTGGCAAGCCGGCCTGGATCCTAATGATCTTACCATGGTAAATCCCAAGATCAAGAAACATTATGTCTGGCTCAGTAATGGCGAGGCTAATGATCCGAATCTGTTCCTGGTCAATACTCTTGATGTTGCAGATTACAGTGACCCATCTGCGGGTTGCAGTTATACACCGGCTACTGCTCTGAAATTTGATGGCAGCTATTACTGGATGGTAGAAGAAGGTCTCGACAATGGTGCTGGTGGAGTTTATCCTGCCGGTAATGCCAATAATCTGACCCATATACCATGGAGCTTCCAGACTATGGCAACTGTACCAGCAATCACAGTGCAACCTGTTTCGCTGAAGGTTGCTGCGGGTATGACAGCCCAGCTGAATGTTGGCTATGCATCTGTATCTCCTGTTACTAATGTTACCTGGTATAAAGATGGTTCTCCTTTGGCTGCTGGCGGTAATGTATCAATAGTATGGGATCAGACTTTATCTGTATTGACCATTAGTAATGTTGACAGTTCTCTTGAAGGTCAGTATTATGCCGTTGTTTCCAATGGTGCTGATTCAGATCCTTCAGATACAGCGATCCTGACTACCAGGAAGCTATTGGCATGGTATCAATTTGAACAGAATTTTGCTGATTCAGTCGGTTCTAATCATGGCACAGAGGCAGAAGGTGCTATGGACTATGTTGCCGGCAAGATAGGCAGTGATGGCCAGTCTTACTCTATCAGTCCAAACGGTACTAATTATGCTTTATTGACAACCGATGCCTATCCTAAGGCAGGGTTTGGCAATGGTCTTGATTCCTTTACTTACAGCTGCTGGGTTAATGTTGATCCGGGTGAGAAAGGTATTCTCTTTGGCTCATTCAATAGTGTTTCAGCTACCAGCGTTCGTGTTACAGTTAATAATGGTGTTAATGTTTACATCAGACAGGATGGTGGCCAGGCTATTAATCCTGCAACAGCCCCTCTGGCAGCAGACAGCAACTGGCACTTTGTTACTGTCACCTATGATGGCTCGATTTTGAAGATATATGTTGATGGTGTTGCCAAAACTTCAGGGACAAACACTCTGACCAACTTTGCCAACTGGGAGAACCCGATGGTTATCGCTGCCTTGAACTACAAAGCCAGTATCAATGACCGCTATAACGGCCAGCTTGATGATCTGAAGATCTTCAACTATGCATTTACTAAAGATGAAGTTGCCCAGGCATATCTCTCTGTAGAGGGCGGCTGGGTGTGTGACCCTGAGCAGCCGGAGTTAGTTTATGACTTCGATAAAAACTGTCAGGTTGACCTTGGCGATTTTGCGATTTTTGCCGCAGAATGGCTGGACTCCAACCGCATATATGCTCAATAAGCATTATGAGCGGTGTCCTCAAAAACTGAGATTACATGAATTATTCTGAGGACTGGAGCAAAAAAACAGGGAGGAATTGGCTGATATAGTTGCAGTCAATTCCTCTTTTTTTCTAATTAGCTGCCGGCTATTTTTTGTGACGGTACTATTTATCTGTTATTTTACTTTTAGACTCCGATTATTAATATTATGTTTAAAGGAAAAAGAGTATGAGAATCCTGACTTGCATTATTTCGTGCATATTGATGATGCAGACCGCCTGGGTTGCCGCCCAGGAATTACCCAATAACGATATAAATATATCCAAAGCCCCGTATAGTCATAAGCCCGATTCGCTGGTTTTAAGGTCAAGCGAATTTCATGATGGCGGCTATAACTGGCAAATGATCAAGCAGGAGCAATCTGCCGATGCCGGTAGTGTGATCTCGCTTGCCGGTTACACAACAGAGGTTGCAATGGACGCTGTTGTTCCCGGTACGGTTCTCAATACTCTGGTACATAACAAGGTATATCCTGATCCATATTATGGTATAAATAATGCCCGTCAGCAGGAATTGATTCCCGACCTTACCGATGTTGGCCGTGAGTTTTACACCTGCTGGTTCCGTACCGAGTTTGAACTGACACCGTCATTTACAGGTAAGCAGGTAATGATGCGGTTTGGCGGCATAAACTATCGTGCCGAAATCTGGCTTAATGGTCAATATGTCGGCGATATGGCGGGTATGTTCATACGCGGTTTTTTTGATATAACCGATAAGGTAAATTACCAGGGTGCCAATGCACTGGCAGTGTTGGTGCGCCCGGTGGATGTGCCTGGCGGGTTTGAGGTAAAATCTGATGAACTGCAGGCCGTAGGTGAAAATCGCAATGGCGGTGATGGCACTTTTGGCAAGAATGTAACACAACTGATGTCGGTGGGGTGGGATTTTACCTTCTCCGATGGTATTCGTGACCGCAATACCGGTATCTGGAAAGATATTACGATTTTCCCCGTGGCATCGGTAGAACTGCGTAATGCATTTATTAAGAGTGATCTGTCAATGCCTGATCTGTCAAGTTCTCGTCAGGATATCACTGTGGAAGTTATAAACCAGACCCAAAGTACGCAAACTGGTATTTTAAGAGCGGTTATTGATGGTATGGGTGTGGATATTGTAAAGACAGTTACTCTGAATCCAAATGAAACAAAGACCGTAAGTCTTTCACCGGATGAATACAGTGCTTTAACCTGTCAAAATCCAATGTTATGGTGGCCCATAAATAAAGGCCCGCAAAATCTTTATTCTCTGCAATTGACTTTTGAGCAAAATGGTCAGGTAAGCGATACGGAAAGTACTCGCTTTGCAGTACGCCATGTCACCAGTGACCGCAATACCCCAGATAACAGCCGGCAGTTCTATGTTAATGGCCAACCGGTCTTTCTGCATGGAACCAACTGGATACCTGAGGCAATGTTGCGTATGACTGAAGAGCGAACTTATGCAGAAATGCGCTATACCCGGCAGGCAGGCATAAATTTTATCCGATTCTGGGCCGGCGGTATTGTCGAGTCGGATTATTTCTATGATCTTTGCGATGAGTTGGGTATTATGGTATCGATGGAGTTCTGGCAGTCCGGCGATACAAGTTTGCCTACAGATTTTGGTCTGTATAGAGCCAATTTTGCTGATACTATAAAGGCACTACGCAATCATCCCAGTATTGTATATTATATTTCAGCCAATGAACGGGGGGAAACTAATATTGTTCCGGTAAAGGACCTGGTTGACTCGCTGGATGGTACCCGCGGATATCAGGCCGGTTCTGAGATAGATGGTATCCATGATGGCAGTCCATATAAATATGTCAATCCGATGTTTTATTATGATGACAGTGCTTCAGAACGAGGCAGTCGGATATATGGTTTGTGTCCTGAATACGGCACACCCTGCCTGCCTACTCTGGATTGCCTGGAAGAAATGATGGATATCGGCGACATCTGGCCGGTAAATACCACGGTCTGGAATTATCATGATGGTAATGCTTTTCATGATATGGTATCGAAATATGTACCGGCTATGCAGCAGTACGGCGCTATTGAATCTGCTGCTGAGCTGGCATGGAAAGGGCAGATGGTCGGTGCTGTCGGATATCGCAGTATTTGGGAGTGCTGGACCTATAATCGGCTTAATAATGGTGATCGATATACTTCTGGGGTCTGGTTCTGGTATCATAACAGCCCGACTCGTCAGGTATGTGGGCGAATGTGGGACTGGTCACTTGAACCAACTGCCGCATTATACTATTCGCAGGATGCCCATGAGCCGATACACGCCCAGTACGACTTTATCAAGAATACAGTTTCGGTCAATAATGAATATTATACGCCTTTTGATGGAACAGTCAGAATGCGGGTATTTAATCAGGACATGATGCTCAAGTTTGAGCGGCAGGTATCTGTGACTGTTGGTTCAGATGCGGTAGCAAATGATGTAATGGAAGTCGAACTGCCCTTGGATTTGTCCCCAGTGCATTTTATCAGATTGGATGTTACTGATGTTAATGGTAGTGCTGTTGCTGACACTTTTTATTGGCGGTCAAATAGCCAGTATGTCGGGCCAAAAACATATACCGGGCCGCTTTATGCAGGATTTCAAAATATAGAACAGCTCAAAAAAGTTGCGATAGAATCTACAGTGCAAAAGCAGGGTAGTAAGTTTGTGGTTACAGTTAAAAACCCATCTGAGAGCCTGGCTTTTATGGTCAGGGTTAAGCTGGCAGAGGCTGAGAGCTTAAAACCTGTGCGACCTTCATTTTATTCGGATAACTTCTTCAGTTTGCTGCCCGGCGAGGAAAAGGTCGTTACGGTCGAACCTTATGAAACTGCACCGGAAGCAGTTATTGTTATCAATGGCTGGAATGTACTAGAGACAACAACGCCGGTTCAGAATATACCGCCTGTAACAAATGGTTTGGTGATGGCACTTGAGGCTGATGCTATTGCCGGGGTTTCTGATGGTGTGGCGATAAGCAGTTGGGCAGATATGTCTGGTTTGGGTAATGATGCTGTTCAAGGTGCAGTCAGTTGCCAACCGATCTATGTTGCCAGTTCTGAAACGCTGGGTAAACCGGCACTGCGGTTTGATGGCGTAAATGATTGTCTATGGCTTAATGGTGATATGATTAATGTGGGCTCTTTTACCTTATTTGCTGTAGGACGATTTGATGCCGTTCAAAACAGTGGCAATCATTATATGGTGGGAGCACAGACCACTGGTGATGAGCGTTTACGGATCAATTGGGACCAGGCGGCCAATCCGGATAAGTTTACCTGGCGTGCCGGTAATTCTGCAAATCTGCCGGCATGGTCGCCTGTTGCCGATACAGAACCTCATATTTTTGTTATCAATTCAGATGTCAGTGGCTATCTGGATGGTTCCTTTCTTGGCTCTAGTGTTAATACGGCAACCGTAACACCGGCAGGACTGAATTTGGGCTGTCACCCCGGTGGAACTGGCAGCCAGTTTTTCAAGGGAGATATCGCTGAGGTTATCATTTATGACCGGGTGTTGACGGCAAAAGAAATGGACCTGGTTGGCGATTATCTCACCAGAAAATATCCGATGATCTATACTGCATATAATAGCTATCCTTGCAGTCCGGTGCCGGTTAACGGTTCGACTGGTGTATTGGCAACAGCTACATTGAAGTGGCAGGCCGGGCTGGATCCGGAGGACCCTTCCAGAGTTAATCCTGCTATCAAAAGGCATTTTGTATGGATGAGTAATGGTGACCCAGATAATATGGAACTTTCACTGGTTGCTTCGATCGACATTACTGATTATGCTGATCCTGCTTATGATGCCAGTTTTTCACCAACTGGTTTGAATTACGGCAGCAGCTATTATTGGATGGTTGAAGAGGGGCTCGATAATGGCCAGGGCGGTGTATATCCGGCGGGTGACCAGAGAAATCTCTGCGGGCCGCTATGGAACTTTCATACGCCTTTGGATATACCAGAGATCATTGTTCAGCCGGTTTCTCTAAAGGCTGATGCTGGGGGAATGGCCGAATTTAATATTGAGTATTCAACTTTATCAGCGATAACCGCTGTTACCTGGTATAAAGATTCTTTTCCCCTGGCGAGTGGAGGTGATATCAGCATCGATTGGGGGCAGACAGCCAGTGTGCTGAGTATTGCCAATGTTGATTCTGATGACAAAGGGATTTATTATGCCGTGGTAAGCAGTGCAGCAGGTGAGTCTGTGACTACCAGTGCAGTGAGTATTAAATTAAACCAACTTCTCGCCTGGTATAAGTTTGAGCACAATGCCGCTGACTCAGCCGGTATGAATAATGGTAATGTAATAGGTACTATGGATTATTGTGCCGGTAAGGTTACTACTGACGGGCAGGGTTATGCCGCTGATGGTAATGGCACCAATTATGTTATGCTGCCGGCAGGGGCATATCCTAAGGCCGGAGCCGGTAATGGGCTTGAAGAATTTACATATAGCTGCTGGGTCAGGCTTGCTCCTAATGAAGGGGGAATTATACTTGGCGTTTTTAATGACGGTTCAACGACAGGGCTTAGATTCAGTATAAACTCGGTTGAGAAGAATATCAGTGTTTATCTGAGACAGCAAAATGGTGCTTCTATCTATCCGACAACATCTGCGCTGGCCGCTGATAGTCAGTGGCATTTTGTTGCTGCTGGTTATGATGGCTTGGCAATGAAACTATATGTTGACGGGGAATTGAAGGCAACCGCAACAAGATCGCTGACAGACTTTGCTGACTGGCAATATCCAATGACTCTGGTAGCTTTGAACTATCATGGCAGCATAAACAATCGTTTTAACGGGCAGGTAGATGACCTTAAGATATATAATTATGCTTTATCTGGCGAGGATATTGCCCGGGAATATCTGGCGGCTGAAGGAGGCTGGGTTTGTGATACACAACAGCCGGCATTGATATTTGACTTTGACAATAACTGTCAGGTTGACCTGGACGATTTTGAATTGTTTGTTGAGCAATGGCTTGACAGTAATCGTATTTATGCCGCGAATTAGAGTTGTATAAGTAATGAACGGTTACTTACTTATAATGCTATTTACTCATAAGCACAAGCCCGGTTATTCAGGGGCTTGTGCTTACTGGTTTACTATCAGCTAATGGTTTCTGCTGCTTGAGCTTATGACATTTTGCGGTTTAATGCAGGAGCCATTATTCTCAGATCATCCATCAGTTCGGTGAATTGATTGGGGCTCAGAGACTGTTCGCCATCGCACAGAGCGGTTTCCGGGTGGATATGAACTTCAACGATCAGACCATCGGCTCCGGCGGCCATAGCGGCTTTGGCCAGTGCCGGGACATATTGGCTGTGACCGCAGGCGTGGCTGGGGTCAACCACTACCGGCAGGTGGGTTCGTTCTTTTAAAACCGGAATGGCGGCAATGTCAAGTGTATTGCGTGTACTGGTCTCAAAGGTGCGAATACCCCGCTCACACAGGATTACATTGGGGTTGCCTTCCGCCAGTATATATTCTGCTGAGAGCAGAAATTCATCGACCGTATTCATATAACCTCTTTTGAGCAGAACTGGTTTGCCGGTGCGTCCGGCTTTCTTCAGGAGCGAGAAATTCTGGCAGTTACGGCTGCCGATCTGTAAAATATCAGCAGACTGACAGACAGCATCAAGATCTTCGGTATCCATAACTTCGGTTATTATTGGTATGTGCAGCTCACGATTGACATCTTTGAGCAAGTCCAGAGCCTTCTGGCCACCGCCCTGAAATGAATATGGACTGGTGCGAGGCTTGAATGCTCCGCCTCTGAATACTACAGCTCCGGCTGCATGCACGCCATAGGCGGTAGCGAATAACTGTTGACGACTTTCTACTGAGCAGGGACCGGCGATAACCGCAAAGCCGCGGCCGCCTATCTTTACGCCATTAATATCTATTATTGTGTCTGTTGCCTGAGCTTTACGGCTGTAAAGCATTGCCGCTGGCTTGGCATGGGCAGGGCTCAGGTCTATTTCACAGCCGGATGGCATATTGCAGGAAGTGTCATTATTCATCTTATTTCTCGCTTTTCTTTCTATCTTTGTCAAACCAGTTATTTTATTACTTTAATTCAAAAAAAAAGACCGCAAGCAATGGTATTTTGCTCACGGTCTGATAGTATCTTCTACTTTATATTTTATTTTGGGGCTATAGTATCAGCCACCATTAACACGAGCAAAATCCCTTATATTATGGCTATAATAAAATCGCCACATATAGTTTGAATAATAGGTTGTGCTCGCAAAAGTCTTCATAAATTTTATCTGTTCTTATCTTGTTAAAATGCTCACTTATGTCACTTAACTTAATTCATTATACACTCTGTTATCGACTAAAGAAGGGAAAAATATCAAAATTCTTTATAAAAGTGTCACTTTTATATTGTTTGTATTGTTGTAAGTATTTGCTTTTTAAGTGGTTAATCTGTGTTTCTATGTATAGAAATATTTTTTTCTGGTCGGGCAAATTTCTTTGGTTTTAAGTTATTGGCACCTATGTCCACAGGATTAATTGGTCATAATATAGCTGATTATATTCATGCCTAACTGAGTTGCCGATGATCTTTCATAGCCGATTATCAGGGGATAGTGTATGTCAAGCCAGCCGGCTTCAAGGTCAACCGGGCTATATAACACCTTGAGTTTGCCGCCAATAAAAATACCCATCAGACAGGGCGCATCGCCCAGGTTTCTGGCCCGAGGAGTATATTTAACCTCTTTAATACCATAAAGACTGTTGTATATCTGGTGGTTGGGTTCGAGTTTCTTAAATGTGCTTGCTGGTATTATTCTGGCAAATTCCCTTTTAACAGCATGGTCAAATTCTTTAAGCCCCATCCCGTTATTGATAAGTATAAAACCGTCGCCCTGAAGATAGTTACTCAATACGGCGATTTCTTTATCAGAGAATTTAAGGTCAGATAAACCTGAGATGAAAAGGAATGGATATAAGTTCACAGGATCTTTTTCCAGAGAGACAGCCCGCCTTTGCAGATTGACTTTGATCGAGGTGTATTTTCTGATTTTCATCAGCAGGGCAGTGGCAGCATTGGGGTGTACATTCCAGGAGCCATTATGCTTGATCTGGGTAAAGAGCAGCTCATCTGTTGGTGTTTGCTTATCTGCCAGTGAGAACATCTCCGGCTGGCCTTCAATAAAGCCGGCCTGAGCATAACCAGCCACATAAGCGACTATGTTCAGGCCTAGTTCGTTGGCCGAACTGGTCTCATAATAACTGCTGCCGGGTAATTGCATCAGCGGGGCGGTATTGTCATTCCAGCCGCAGCCCAGACCATGTCTGCTCAATAGAACGCCGATGCGAGAGCCAATGTAAATACCTTCCAATTCCGGATCCTTAATTGTCTCGTGCAGAGGAATCTTAACTGACTTTATCTCAGTGATTATATGATAGATAGGGTGGTCTTCAGGTATATTGAGCAGTCGGCATTCGGGGAATAGCTTTTCTGTCAGAGCGTAAGCCGAGGCATAGAAATAGGGAGAACCGGCAATAGAGTCAAAGATTATCATGCCGCCGTTACTCACATAGTTGCGCAACTGCTCGATCTGGCTGTTACCCAATCGAACGGTCCTGGTACCGCTGAAAAGCAGGGCTGGCACTGTTGCCGGAGAAAAGTCAAAGCTGGTCAGATTGATATTACGCCAGTGATAATTCAGCCCCAGTTTGCGGGTTTTTTCCATAAGGCGGTCCAGGTCGGTCGGGCACAGGTTCCAGTCTGCAACATCCAATTGCTGACCATTGGCATCTTCAAATGTAGCGGACTGGCCCCAGATGACTTTTCCCAACAGGTAATCTGGCTGAGGTGGTTTCTTTCGTTCTGTGCGTCTCAGAGGGGTTGCCGGCAAGGGTAGTGGCGGCAATGCCTCTGCCGAACTGATGTTTTTAGCCGGAGCATTAAATGGCTTATTATCACCGAGATACTTGAACCAGTCATCTTCACTGGCGGCAAAAAGTTCTGTTGCTGTCCAGGTCAGAGCCAGCAGGGCCACCAGGATGTTTGGTAAGAACTTCATGCAGACATTTTCGCTTAAAAGGCGGGCTTTTTCAAGACAGATTTTTTTTCCAGCGGACGATATTTTTCTAACAGATCGATCAACAGCTGCATATCTGGCTTGAGTGGTGCGGTAAAGGTTACAGATTCACCGGTCGCCGGGTGGCGAAATGTCAGTTCCATGGCATGCAGTGCCTGACGGGTTATTATCGGGTCCGTTGGCAGCATGCCATAACCTGGCTCACCTTCGACCGGCATGGGCTTATAGCCTACGATCTGCTCTAAGGTTACCGGCTTGCCGCCATAGACATCATCGGCAACTATCGGGTGTTTAATGTAACTGCAATGAACACGCAACTGATGTGTCCTGCCTGTTTTTGGCATAAGCTTGAGCAGGGTATAGCCCTGATAGCGTCTGAGCACCTGATAAGTAGTAACCGCCGGCTTGCCGGTTTCTGTACAGACTGCAAATTTCTCTCTGACCTTGGGGTGACGATCCATCGGCTTATCAATAACATCGGCATCAAGCTCTATATTACCCTGAACCACTGCGACATAAGCTTTTTTAGTCAATCTGTGTTCAAATTGGTGCGCAATACGCCAATGGGCAGTGTCGGTCTTGGCTATGGTTATTATGCCGGTGGTATTGCGGTCCAGACGATGGACAATACCCGGGCGGAAATCGCCATTAACCTGCGAAAGCGAATTGCTATAGTAGATCAGGCCATTAACCAGGGTGCCGCTTTTGTGCCCGCGTGAAGGGTGTACTATAAGGTCTGCCTGCTTATTCAGCATGATGATGTGGTCATCTTCATATAGTATATCCAGAGGTATCTCTTCGCCGGGCAGTTCATTATTTGGTGGTGGCGGCAGTGTTATATCTATCACATCTTCTGCTACCAATTTATAGCTGTTTTTGGTCTTTTTTCCATTTACCGTAACAGCCCCCTCTTTTACCAGATTCTGGATAATATTACGAGAGAAGTCGGGGAAGCGGTGGGCCAGATAGCTATCGATCCGGCGGTTAGCCAGGGTTTTGCGAATATTCAGTATGACATGACGGGCGCCATCTTCGTCGGTCATCTCTTCGCCTTCAGGTTCTCCGTCATTTTCGCTATTAACAACGACTGGAGCTTCTATTGGTGTTTCGTCCTGATATTCTTCTTCGTTTCTGACTTTGGTCATATATTACTTACTACTCTCAATAGTTCGGTATTGCAAAAGGGTGTTTATAAGCGGGCATTCGCTCTATTAATAAACAAGAAAGTGAGCAACCGGCGAATTCCCAGTCTGCTCACTTTGTATTTTGTCGATAAAAAAACTATGTTCTTTTACTCAGTTACGGTTTCAGCGGTAGGCTCAGCGACTTGCTCAACATTTTCTGCTGACGGTTCACTTGCAATACCAGCCTCTTCAGTTACCGGTGCAATAGTGTCCTGGCTGGGTTCTGGCTTAGGAGCTGGTGCAAACTCGATCACTTCTAATTTCTTGAGTTCTGCCAGTTTGGCCAGTCCGGTTTGGGCCATTGCCGGAAATGCAGTACTTGCCAACGCCTCTTTATTTGCCAGTATGCCATCGTAGAGGCTCTGGGCTTTGTCCCACTGGCCAAGTTCAGCGGCAATAGCAGCCAGACCAAGCTGGCTCAGGCATACTGCAGATGAGTTCTGGCTGTATTTAGTGGCTACTGCTTCGTATATGGTTGCTGCCTGACCGCATATTTCCGCTTTTCTTTCAGCAGTCAGGTATTCATTGCCGAAATATAACTCGCTCAGGATAGTAGTAGCCTGCTGGATCATAGCATTATAGCCAGCAGGTTTACCAGCATTCTTTTCACTGTAATTGCTCAGAGCGCTAACTTCTGCCGCTGAATTGTAATTTGTACTGCCATTCAGGGCCGCAACCTGGGAACTGCTGCGACTGGCCAGAATGTTGCTCAGGGCCTGCTGGCTTTCGATCGTATTTTTCTTTATTGTGTATTTAAGACCTGTCCAGGATACCAATGAAACTATAACCAATACAACTACCACGCCTATGCCGATCCAGTGGTGTCTGAGCATGGCAGGCATTTCTTCGATAACACCTTCTAATTCATTACTATTGAGCTTATGTCTTTGGTCAGAGTTCATTTAGAATTCCCTTTCAGTATTCCTTATATGTCTTTAATCAACAATATGTTATGTCTGGTTTATAGTGCTTGGAATAACTCCATTTAGAAACTTCCAGACCTAACATTCTATTGTTTTTATGGGGCAATGTCCAGTAAATAATATGACCCGTCAGGGGATAATTTCTTCACCCGACGGGTCATAAACATAGAGGTATTAACAATGTGTGATTAAGTTAGTTCACGATTTGCCTGCAACCAGATATGACAGATCATTTACTATTTCGTTCATCTGCTGGGCCTGGCTGGTCAGTTGTTCAGCGGCAGCTGCACTCTCTTCTGAGGTTGAAGCGTTTGATTGGGTTATAGAGTCTATGTGATTTATAGCACTATTGACCATTTTGATACCATTGGCCTGTTCCTGACAGGCGGCATTGATCTCTATTACCAGGCCCGATGTCTTTCCGACCGCTTCTGATATTTTACTCAGGAAGTTACCCACTTCGGATACTATTTCCACACCCCGGCTGGCATTATTTACTGATTCTTCCAGCATACTGGTAGTATTTCTCGCTGCTTCGGCTGCTCTCATTGCCAGATTTCTTACTTCTTCGGCAACCACTGCAAAACCTTTGCCTGCCTCGCCGGCCCGGGCTGCTTCAACTGCGGCATTAAGTGCCAGTAAGTTGGTCTGGAAGGCTATCTCGTCAATAGTCTTGACTATCTTACTGGTTTCTGTAGATGATTTATGTATATCAGCTATAGCTGTACTCATACGGGACATGGCATCAGTGCCTGATTTTACCATTTCGTTGGCTACAACAAATATACTGGTCGCTTCCTGGGCATTATCAGCTGTTTTGCTGGTCATTGCTGACATTTCTTCCAGACTGCTGCTGGCCTCTTCCTGTTCGGCAGCCTGTTGGGTGCTGTCTTGAGCCAGGGTCTGGGCTGACTCTGATACTTGATTAGCTGCACTGGCAACTTGGCCTGCGCCTTCACGCACTGAGTCTATTACGCGAGTTATCGGTCTGGCTATTGAGTTGGCTGCTATAACAGAAAAAGTTACGGCTACGGCTACTATTATGCCAAACAGTATCAGCGAATATGCTGCATATTCTTTCAATTTGCTCTGAATGTCAGCTTTAAGCAGTGCTTTTTCCTCTTCTACATTATCGATATAAACGCCTGTGCCGACAAAAAGGTCTGTGCCTGGTATCATTTCAACATAGCTAAGCTTAGGTTGAACACCTTTACCTGGTTTGTCAAAATAATATTCAACAAAATTTCCTCCATTTTTAGCGGCTGTTACCAGATCCTTAATGAAGTAATTGTTTTTCTTATCTTTCAGCTCTATGCAATTGCTGCCGTTTTGTGACTTATTGGTTGGAACATTAACTCTTACGCCTTTTGTATCGTAAGAGAAGAAGTAACCGCTGTTGTCTTCAAAAAAACGGATCGGATCTGTTTGTGATTCAACTATCTTTCGCTGCTCCAGAGGGTCGGTGACACCTTTTAGCATTTCTGTTAAGGCTATTACTTCAGCTTCAACCGTGGATTTCAATACCAATTTACTGCCATTAAGCACATTCTCACCAAATTTTGGGTAAACTATGTTATCGAACATCCGGTTATTGAGGTAGCCTGCCATACCAAACAGGGTAAGCATCAGAACCACCATAATTGCAGGGATCGTCAATATTTTTTGTCTAAGTCCTAACTTCATAATACCTTCCTTTGTTTTAAATATACTTATTCAATCGAACATGAAATGTTTCGGGAAAACAGTAAAGGAAGTTTAGGATAATATAATTTGAAAGATGGTTATTATTTCTTGTAATGCTGCAAGTTATTGTTTTGCAATTTTTTATACAAAACTGGAGCAGATAGGCGATTAAATGAAAAGAACAAGTATTGCAGAGAGGTATTTTTATACGGACTATGGGCCAGAGGAAATAACAGGCCATAATTGAGCTACAACTGTAAAAAAAAGATTGTTTGCGGTATTTGTAGTTAAAGAAAAGAGCAAAGATCAGAGGCTTTTTGATCGCCAGTCGCCTATTCCGTCCCACCAATAATCGATCTCATCTACTATGCCGGGCCTCAGGCCTTTATTCTGACATTTTTCCCAGGCCATTTCTCTGAGCAATTTCATGCATTTAATGCCGCCGATTTGCCAGGCTTTCACGCCAAGGTCGATTACTGCCGGGTGATTGGCTCCTGCCGTGCCGCGAAGGCCGCTCAAAATAAGGTCAGAAAGCTCATCAGCTGGGCCGTCCAGTGCCTTTTTTTGCTCAAGTGTCTCACTTTTTTCTTTCTGTGATAATTCGGCCAGTAATTCAGTTCGTTTTCGAACTATTTGCTCTCGCTCAAATCTGGCTTGTTCTTGCCTTTTATGCCTGCTTTTGGCAGCGTCAGGACTATACCCTTCCAGCATTGTTATCGCCGGGTCCAGAAAAACCCAGATAAAGACAGTTATCCAGAATGAACCCAGTTCGCCATTAAGCATCCAGTTACGCCAGGTGGGCTCTGTGTTCAGGCCAATTTGTGCTAATATGCCAGTGATAAAGCCCAGTAAGGGGGTACAGCTATATATGACCTTGTATAACTTGAGACTGGTAACAGGGTGTTCAATATCAGGTTCTGAATGACGATTCATACCTCTGAAAATGGCAAAGACATATACACTCAAAAAAAAGAGGATCGTCACCGCTGAATAGCCAGAAATTGAAAAAATAAGCCACCAGTCCAGTCCTGCCTGACGCAATGACTGGACTGCAATTCCGGCAATACACAGCACAAAGAGCAGTGTATTGCCGAAATGTACTCTCTTAAAATTATCAGAATAATGCATCGCCTATATCCAATACCTGTAATTACTCAAACAAGACAGTCTTACAAGTTATGGTAATTATTCATACCTCTGTATCTGAGAATAAGAGGCCATTGGCTGCAAGGCCAGGCCGATAGGTCTGACAAATTCAGCCAGAACATTGGCTATAGCTGCCAGTGGTGTTGGTGGAACCCAGACTATGTCGTTTTCCTGAAGTAGAACATTCTCACTTGTGTCACCCTTGGCCACCATATCGTTCAAATTGATCTTGAGCATCTTTCTGGCTTTGAACACCGGCTTGCCTTTATCGTTAAACTCTGGTTTGCCGTCGGGCCTGACTATAGTTATCTCAGATCTCCAGGCAGTTATCTGCGGGTCGGTAAGGGCCAGAGCATTGAGTACTGTAACTCTGCCGTTGAACTGCATCGCTCCTGGGCGGCCCACTTCGCCAAATACATAGTAAACCTTACTCGCTGGCTTGCTGATCTGCACATCCAGAGGATAATCACCATCAAGAGCATACAATGATCTGAGTTTTTCTGTTATTTCTGAGGCAAGCTCTGCAGGAGTTTTGCCTGCTGCGGTCATTTCGCCCAGATCTTCAAATGATACCTTGCCATCAGCCCTGATAGTCTGGGTAACACCATTTATCTGCTCTATTTCACTGCAAACCACAGTAATAGTGTCCGGCGGTTGCAGGACATAGCTTTCCACTGTGGTATTTACTTCATAAGGTTTGAGAAAAGCCTCTATGTCATTTTTGGCAGGCCCGCAACCTGTTAGTAACACTGCCAGTGTACCCATTATTACAACCATAGATAAAACATTTTTCATTTATTGCTCCTTAATGTATTAACTCGCATCTTTAATATTGCCTTACAATTATGCGAATTTGTAATCTACCAGAACCATTTTCTATTATATCTTGTTGGACAGTCAGTTCCAGATAATTATTTACAGAGTTTTCACTCTGATTTATCGTAAAATTGACTTTTCTAGTTATCGACCGAATAATCATTTAACTGAAATGTGTTTTATTCAGTATTTTTATAATCCGTTTATAAGGAGATAGTTATGTCATCTGATGAAAAAAACTCAGAAAATATCAAAGCTAATGAACCTCAGAGTTGTTCATCTCAGCCTGGCTCTAGTTGTTGCTGTAAGAGGGCAGGGGGGCTTGGTAAATTTTTCTGGATAATCTTAATTGCAATAATAGCAATATATTACATTAAGAGCACTAAGCCGGTGACTCTTCCGGATGATTGGTCTGATGATATAGTGGCTGCTCAGCAAATAGCTGCTGCAGATAATAAAAATATACTGATTGCGTTTCATACTTCCTGGTGTGTTTACTGCACCAAGATGAAAAATGAAGTATATTCAACGGCCCAATTCCAGAAATATGCGTCCGATAACCTGGTGTTGGTCATGCTCGATGGTGATGTGGCAAAAGATGCTGTAAGACAATACGGCGTAAATGGTTATCCATCTTATGTAGTCACTGGCCCAGATGGTAAGGTACTCAACAGTTTTGCCGGGTATATGCCTGTTGGGCAATTTATTGACCAGATCAAACAGGGCAATTGAGCCTTTGTCTGAGAGAGTAGGTGGCTGATTGCCTTAACTTGTTATGAATAATGATAATTACGCAAATATCTGTTATTTTCTGTAATTATTTTTCTTGCTATTATCATTATTTCCAATATACTGGCTGGACTTGAATTGCAAGTTTATGCGTATTGTGTAATGCGTAGAGATACAAAATTAGTTACAGGAGTATAATTGGAATGATAAAGGTTAAGGCGCGTAATGGCGAGTCTGTTCAGCAGATGATGAAGAGATTCAAAAAGATTTGCGAAAAAGAAGGTCAGATAAAAGACATAAAGAAACGCAGTTTTTATGAAAAGCCTTCTGAGAGAAATCGTCGTCGCAGCAAGGGCGGTCGTCGTCCGGTTTCTCGCTAAGCCTTCCTTTAGCAATGGTCGCCCTGACTGTTGCCAGGGCCAGCTTCAGACCTAATCATAAGCGAAAGATCGAGGGATCTCTGTGTGAACTGCACAGAGTATCGCTCTATCTCCGCGCATACACTGAAGGTGGGTCTGTAACGATTGTGAGGGTTTTACCATTTTTGGGGGGATTGTGGATTCCTTTCTGAAAAAAACGGGTAAAACTTAAGTATGTCACCTTTCTTTGGTCGATATTACTGTGAAACAATAAACCGGAATTACCGGACCTTCACTCTCACAGTCCGGTTTGACTTTATAAAGTAGGCCGCAAGTTGCGGCTATAATAAAATTTTTTACCTATACTACACCTAAAATATTATAGGAAAGGAAAAAGGTAGCTAGAATGAAAAACGGAACGAATGGTTTAATGGTTAAACTTGTCGGTCTGGCATTGACTCTGATGCTGGGACTGGCCCAGGCGCAGGAAGCAGCTCCGGCGCTTGACCTGAACAAAGTGCAAGAGCAGGCAACTGCCGCTGCTGCTCAGGTAGAAAAAGAAGTATCTGCTGCTGTTACAGAGGCTCAGACTGCTCTGGCACCGGCTGCTGCCGAGGCTCAGGCCGCAGAGGCTACAGCACCAGCTCCGGCTGTTGCTGATGATCATTATGCTGCTGGCGACATGCCTGCTGCTAACTCTGCTTGTGATCTTAAGCATCTTGACCCGATCTGGTACATATCACCAGTTATGGCTATTGTTGCTCTGGTATTTGCTCGCAAGTTCTACAATGAGGTTAAGAACTCTAACCCCGGCAGCGAAGAAATGCAGCGTATTGCCGGTTATGTTACTGAGGGTGCTCTGGCATATCTCAAACGCCAGTATAAGGTTGTAGGTGTGGTATTTGTGATCGTATCTGCCGCTCTCTGGTATATGGGTTGGGTTTTGGGTCTCCAGCACAAGATCGTGTTCTTTGCCTTTCTTACTGGTGGTTTCTTCTCTGGTCTTTGCGGCTGGTTTGGTATGAAGACAGCTACTCTGGCTTCTAACCGTACGGCACAGGGAGCTAAAGAGAGTTTGAACCGTGGTCTGACTGTTGCTTTCCGTGCTGGTTCAGTAATGGGTCTGGTAGTTGTAGGTTTTGGTCTGCTTGATATTTGTGGTTGGTTCCTGATTCTTTCATATTATAAGATGAATCTGGTTGAAATAACTGTAGTAATGCTTACTTTCGGTATGGGTGCTTCAACTCAGGCTTTATTTGCTCGTGTTGGTGGCGGTATCTATACCAAGGCTGCTGATGTGGGTGCTGACCTGGTTGGTAAGGTTGAAGCCGGTATTCCTGAAGATGACCCGCGTAATCCTGCTACTATCGCTGATAATGTAGGTGACAATGTAGGTGATGTGGCTGGTATGGGTGCTGACCTGTACGAATCATATTGCGGTTCAATTCTTGCTACTGCTGCTCTTGGTGTATCTGCTGCTGTTGCTCTGCATCTCAATATGCAGGAAGCTCTCAAGATGCTGGCCGCTCCTATGGTTCTGGCTGGTATCGGTATTCTGCTGAGTATCGTTGGTGTTTATATGGTTAAGACCAAAGATGGTGCCAGTATGAAAGAGCTGATGGCTTCTCTTATGAGAGGTCTCTGGGGTTCAAGTATCCTGATCATCATTGCAGCATTCTTTATCTGTAAGTATCTGCTTGGCGGTATCGTAAGTGATACTGGTGTAACGATAAGTTATATGGGTATTTTTGGTGCCATTGTTGTTGGTATGCTTGCTGGTCTGGTTATCGGTAAGGCCACTGAATACTATACCAGTTACGACTTCAAGCCTACTCAGGAAGTAGCTAAGAATGCTCAGACTGGTCCTGCTACTGTAATTATCTCTGGTATTGCAGAAGGTATGGGCTCGACCTGGATGTCTCTGGTTACTGTTATTGTTGCTATTCTCCTGGCTTACAGCTTTGCTGGTGGCCAGAACGAAATGCTGCTTGGTCTTTATGGTGTTGGTATTGCCGCGGTTTCAATGCTTTCAACTCTGGGTTATTCTCTGGCAACAGATGCTTATGGCCCGATCGCAGATAACGCTGGCGGTAATGCTGAAATGACACATCAGGATCCTTCAGTTCGTGAAAAGACAGATGCTCTTGATTCTCTGGGTAATACAACTGCTGCTATTGGTAAGGGTTTTGCGATCGGTTCTGCCGCTCTGACAGCCCTGGCTCTGCTGGCTGCTTATGTTGAAGAAATTCGTATCGGTCTGGTTCGTGAAGGTTCAACTTCTATCGTTGCCATTGACAGCACCGCTAAGACAGATGCAGCTGCTTCTGTTGGCGTTATGAGTTATATCAATTATGGTAAGATCGCTGCTAAAGTTGCCGAAGGTACAGATGAGCACAGCTTTGATGTATATATGGTTCTGGAAGGCGATAAAGACCTCACCGTTGGCCCGCTGGATGCAACAATAGTTGATTTTGATAAGAACAATAAGGTTGCAAACATTGAAGTTAAGACTGCTGAAGGCGTAGTTGAGATCGAAGCCGTTCGTGCTTCTCAGGCTTCGCTGCGTCAGTACATGGACTTCTATGGTGTAAACCTGATGAATCCTAAGGTATTGTGCGGTATGTTCGCAGGTGTTCTGCTGGTGTTCCTGTTTACTGCTATGACAATGAAGGCTGTAGGCCGGGCTGCTATGGCTATGGTGAACGAAGTTCGTCGTCAGTTCAAGGAAATACCTGGTATTCTGGAAGGTAAAGCTACTCCTGAATATGCCAAGTGCGTGGCGATCTCTACTGCTGGTGCTCAGAGGGAAATGCTTGTTCCTTCTCTGCTGGCTATCGTAGTTCCTATCGCAGTTGGTTTGGTTCTGGATGTATCTGGTGTTCTCGGTCTGCTGGCTGGTGGTCTGACTTCTGGTTTTGCAGTAGCTATTTTCATGGCCAATGCTGGTGGTAGCTGGGACAATGCCAAGAAGTATATCGAAAAGGGCCACTACGGCGGTAAGCGTTCAGAAGCTCATAAGGCTGCTGTTACCGGCGATACAGTTGGTGACCCGTTCAAAGACACTTCTGGTCCTTCTCTGAACATTCTCATCAAGCTCATGAGTATGGTATCGGTAGTATTTGCCGGCCTGATCGTTAAGTTCGCACCGATCATTGGTGATGCTCTTAATCTGGGCAGATAATTACAGGTCTCAACCTGTGATATATTAAAATTAAAAGCCGCGTTGGTTAACCCTGACGCGGCTTTTTTATTTTTATATTGTACTGTATGGTTAAATGTTTAAAACATTATCAAACAACCATCTGGTGCAGCTCATTAACTACCTCTTTAACATTTTCAACCTGCTGGTTGAGCTGCTGGGCGGCTGAGGCACTTTCCTCGGCATGAGAAGCAATAGACTGAGTCACTGTATCTATCTGGTTCATCGCCTTGCTAACCTGATCCAAACCTGTTGACTGTTCATCAGAGGCATGACTTATTTCAGAGATCAGACTATTCACCTCACCAGCAGATTGTGTAACTTCCTGAAACGCTGTTGACACTTCACTTACTATTATCACACCGTTCTGAGAGTTCTTGACAGAAGCTTCTATCATCTGGGCCGTGCTTCTTGCAGCATCTGCAGAACGCATTGCCAGATTTCGCACTTCTTCAGCCACCACCGCAAAGCCCTTACCTGCTTCACCGGCTCTGGCAGCTTCTACCGCGGCATTTAATGCCAGTAAGTTAGTCTGAAAGGCAATTTCATCAATTATTTTGATCACATTACTTATTTCCTGTGATGATTGCTTAATCCCTTCCATAGCAGTAGTCATCTGAGAGATCGATTCGCCGCCTCTGCTGGCAATTGCATTGGAGCTTTCGGCCTTCTGATTAGCCTTGCCTGCGTTTTGGCTGGTAACCCGGGTCATGGAATTGATCTCTTCCAGAGAGCTGCTGGTTTCTTCTACCGCAGCGGCCTGCGAGTTGGCACTGTCAGCCAGATTTAATGAGCCATCTGATATGCTCTTTGATGCCTGAGCTATATCATTTGTTGTTGCAGATAGTTTCGATATGATCTCTCGCAGAGGCCTTATTATTCGCTGAGTTACTACTACAGACAGTAAGATCAATATTGTCACACATGCAAGCCATATTATGACTTTATAAACAGCATATTTCCGGTTCTGCTCATTGACTTCATTGGTCACACTCGCCTGAGCCGCAGCTACATTATCGGCGTAGATTCCAGAGCCTATATACAGGTCTGTGCCGGGTATCATCTTGATATAGCTTATTTTAGGCTGGTCGCCCTGACCTTCTTTAGCCCAGTAATACTCTACAAAACCCTCACCCTTGCTTTTAGCTACTTCATTGAATTTCTTTACAAAGTATTCACCTTTAGCATCAGTTGAACTGGACATATCTGTGTTTATAAGACTTTCTCTTACTGGGTGATATATGCAAAACCCCTCTGTTGTAAAAGTGAAAAAGTATCCGCTTTTATCAGGCATAAATCTTACATCACGAGTATATTGCTCAGCTATCTTTCTTTGCTGTTCCCTGTCGGTTACCCCATTCATAGCCTTGCAGAGCAGAGTTATTTCAGCATCAGTTACGGTTTGCAGGGCCAGTTTATTACCTGTCAAAACTGCATCACCAAATACCGGCATTATCACTTTATTAAATACTCTGCTACTCATTATGTTGTCTGCCACATAAAGGGCTGTCATGCAAAGCAGGGCAAGTACAGGCAGATATGTGATCAGAACTTTGACTTTTCTGGTTGTAAAAACTCGCATAGTATCTCTCTCCACTTTTAATGTTTCAATTCCTTAATAAACTATAATTCAGTACACATTTCGACACAATAGGGAGAACAAGTTAGTACATTTATGTTATAATTAACAATTATGAAATGGACTGCCAAATGTTGCTATATTATTGGGGGGTGTGAAATGAAAAAGGCCAGTGTATTACTGGCCTTATATCTTTCATGTTTATTTATCGGACTTAATTCTGAATTGTCTGATAATCATATTTATAACTGATTTGCTGTTATTTGAATATCTTTTTCACCCTGAGTGTTTTTGATGCTGATTGTTATACCTTCGTTTAGGTCTGTGTTTTGAATTATTTGCTTTAGCTCGGTCGCATCGTTGATCTTTTTGCCATTAACCGCCACAATAATATCACCTTCGCTGATTCCATTATTCTGAGCCAGCGATCCTATGCGTACGCCAGTAACTATTACCTGATTGATTCGGCCATTGACCTGAGGATAACCATATTGTCTTGCCAGATCAGGTGTTATATTTTCAATTGTAATACCAAGTTTCGGTTTTTGGTCAGCATAAGGATCGCCAAATGGTATTCTCTCTGTTGGCGGCTGGAAAAATTCATCTGGTAATGACCACCTTGGAATATTGTTAGCTACGCGTCTGTTTTGCTGATCCATTTGCTCCCGAGCTGATTCACGATCACCCAGGGTTACATTCAGATTTAATACCTGACCATCACGCCACACTTCAAATGTTGTTTCTGTTTCTGGTTTGGTTGAGGCAATATCCTGTCGTAGTGGAGCAGACTGTGAGTACTTTTTACCATTAAAGCTTGTAACAATATCATAAGATTTCATTTGGCCCTGAGCTGCCGGCGTATCTTCTGCTACGGTTGTTACCAGAACACCCTGGAAATCATCTGGTAATTCTGCCAGCATTTTCTTGAGATAACTGGCATCATCAAGAACTCCGGCTGTAAGGCTGAGTATTTCTTCATCTTTGAGCTGCTTGAGCTCACTAATGGTTTTACTTATAAGCGTAACGCCCAGATAACCTCTCTTAACTGACTTATTTGCAATTAGTTGAGAGGATACATCTTTGGCAATATTGCTTGGTACGGCAAAGCCAAAACCGGCTGATACTCCAGTGGGGCTGAATATATTTGAATTTATACCGATCACCTCGCCGTAGAGATTGATCAGTGGGCCGCCGCTGTTACCCTTATTTATGTCTGCGTCGGTCTGAATAAAATCAGCCAGACCCCATTGCCCCAGGATTTTTGTCTGACGGCCTTTGTGGCTTATTATGCCCATTGTTACTGTCTGGCTGAATTCAAACGGACTACCTATAGCCATGACAAAATCACCAACCATGGCCTTATCAGAATCGCCAAATTTAATGATTGGCAGATCCTTACCGGCAGGGTCGATCTTCAAGACAGCCAGGTCGGTATCCGGGTCAAGCATGGTCTCTACCACTTCAAATACTCTGCCGTCAGCAAGAACTACTGATATGCGATCCTGATCGGCAGCTACATGGTTATTGGTGATTATATATCCGGCTTTATCGATAATGAAGCCGCTACCCAGACCGGTGTTTTGTTCATATACGCCATTATTCTGAAATAGATGAACTTCGACCACCGCTGGTTGGGCGATTTCAACGGCCCGGCGAAAAACATTGTTTATATCAGATACAGCTTGTACTTCTTCGTTAGTCAGTGGAGCATGGCTTTGAGCCAAAACAGGCAGGGAAAACGATAGTATAGCCAATAATGTTATAACCAATTTCCTTATCATGAGTTATACTCCTTTAGCAAATTGTTGATCCGTATTACATATCTTACAGTTTTCTACTGTGATATTATACGATTATAAATTGAGGCAGGTTCACGATAGAGTAGGAAGGGGGGGAAACTTCAGACAAGTCGCATTATCTTTATTGTATTTTGATATAGCTCATCAGTAGTATATTTTTTTGACAGGTCGAAAGGTAGTATGCAGCCTTTATTATGATCGCTGGCCAAAATGATAAGTTTTTCAAAGGGATTTGAGCTGCCTTCGGCTTGCGGTTGGTGGCCAACGATAAAGGAATCAACTTTCAGAGCCTTTGCCATTTCATTTATTAGCTGGTTATCATGCCGGCGGTCCCAGAGCAGGGAGCGTACCGATTGATTATTTTTAAGTATATCTACATTCAGCGGGGTATTGAATACATCATAATTGAAATGGGCAAAATGACCGGCATCAGGTAGTGAATGACTTATCCATACACCATTTGCGGTTTTTACCACTAAAGCCAGGGAAAAGAAAAAACGCTCAAATGCAGCATAAACACTTTTGGCATCAGCTCCAAATGCTGCCTCAAAACCTTTATTCAGGCTTTTTACCATGGGCTTACCGGCTTTAATAACCTCTTCGGCAGTTATCTGGGCCATGGCATGATTGCCAAGTATGTAATGTACCTGCCCAGGGTACTGAATCAGTAACTGGGCTGCCCTATATATCAAGCAATAGGAGTGGCATTCATAGGGGTTAGGATAATTCGGATCGTGGATCAGCTCATGAAGAATTATATGGTTATCTTTATCACTACCCAAATCGGCATATTTGACTATTTTGTCAAAATTCTTATCATTGCCATGTAAGTCGCCGGTTGCCACAACTTTTCCGATGGCTGGAAGGCGAATAATATTACCCTGACGAAAAGGACTACTGAAATTCAACTCAGTTGCTTTTTCCAGGGTTGCTATGATTTCATTGGCATTTGACAAATCTGGCCTGCAAAATATTAAGTTAGATCATTTGACAGCAGGGCTGGCAATTTTTCCGCCTGCGATCATGTGGATAAGCAGATCAAGTCGAGAGATAAGCTCGGACATATTAGCCGGTCTTTCCTTCGGATTCTTTTTCACACATTCCATGACAAGATTTGATACTCCGACAGGAATGAGCGGCTTAAGCTCGTGCGGAGCCGCCGGATTTGAATGGTTCGAATCTGACAATATTTCTATCTTATCCAGTTTCTTAGGTATAAGAGTAGGAATATGTTTGCCTGTCAGAGCCCAGTAAATGGTAGCACCAAGATTAAATATATCTGTCTGACGGGTAACTGGCTTACGCTTTACCTGTTCCGGCGAAATATAGTCTGGTGTACCCTGAATTCTGGGCTTGATCGTTCCGATAGGACAGCTTTGCCCTAAGTCAATCACGCGAATACTGCCATTTTCAGCTAGAATTACATTATTTGGCTTCATGTCGCAGTGGACTATACCAGCCTCATGCATACCGTTGAGCGCATCGGCGACCATGCGAAAGATCAGCAGAAGGTCCAGTAATGAATGGCTGGGGCTTTGTTCCAGAGAAATGCCAGGGCAAAATTCCATAAGCATTATTATCTCACGGACTTGCAACATCTTCTTTATTCTCTTGACTTCAAACACTTTACGAACATACGGATGGTCAACGCGACATGACATCTCATATTCGTTCTCTACTTGTTCGATCATTCGTTTATCCTGGCCATCCTGGCGGATAACATGCTTGAGAGCTCTTAATTCCCCGGTGTGTGTGTCACGAACCGAAAAAATAGTACTCCCGGCACCAGATCCCAGTCTGCGAACGACCTCGTAGCCATCAAAGACTGGTGGCTCGTAGTGTCCAATTGCTGGATTAGGTAATAACGCCATTCCTCTGCTTCCCTGTTAATTGTTGTAAAACAATAAGTTATGTTTATTCATTTTTTCCATGCGAACAGGCTGGTGCCTTATCATCTGGCTTCACGCAGTAGAATAAACTACAACGATATGGCAGATAATCGTCAGAATTCAGGCTCAACCTTAGCGGAAAATAATACAGGGAAAAGAATTAGAGCGGCTATTGAGTCAAGAGTGTGTATCGAATTAAATGATAGCGTTAATGATAAAAATAATATTAACTCTTGTCTTACTGCCAGCTGATCTCAACCTGTATTATTCAGGCATGAGTATAACGCCTAAACAAGTCACTTTATTGCTGTCCTATATATAAAACCGAAAAAAAAGTAAAAGCAGAACTTAACCACAAAATTATGGCAATTGGCAATTCTTTTTCTATCGGATTGTCTTCAGCATGATTCTACATTCGCAATGCACAACTGGCAAGCAAAAATACAAGATTAAATAAAAAACAGAGTTTTTTATTAATGGCCGCACATATTCATCGGATAACGGAACTATTACTTAACAGTTACGATTTGATTAGATGGAATATTGCAGTGTCTGGTCAGGCATTTAACCAAAGATTCCAGCCTGTTGTATTGCCATGGTGTAGGCTTGAAGCAGCCTTCGGGAGTGATAAGGCATATCCTGATGATATTGCCGGTGGGATTGAAGGCCGCAGCCTTTTGATCAAACCAAGAGGTGGTTGCCAGTATCTGGCCGTCAACACTGTCATCAGTGCCGTCGCAAATGACAAAATGAGCAAACTTGTCGAGTTCTCCTGTGGTTCTGGTATTTACAATATCAGCATAGGAAGAGCTGAAAGTGATCTCGATAGTATGCCATTTACCTGGCACGATACCATTTCTTGTTCCTACAGTTGCTTTGGGCAGTGCGGTATTGACTTCACTTGAACTGGAAAGACTGAATGCGACTGGCTTAAGTGGCTTGCCCTCAAATGCCATAAGGATAAGGGCACCTGCGGTCATGGAGATTATAAGAATGATAAAAGCGTTTTTCAATCTTCCTTGATTGTTCATCTTAGCCACCTGCGGATAGTGATTTTTGTTTGTTAATCCATTCGACGGATTATTATAGTAGTAGTTCGGATTTTAGCAATGAAATACTTTACTTTTAGGGCAGATTGTTTTAATGTTTTGCTAAACTTTTGTTAGTGTTTAAGTGTTTAATTTTAAGTCTTTTGTCGTTATTAACAGGCATGTCGGTGAGTTGTTTTTTTATATGGTTTTTCAATGGCTATGGAGATGGTTTTGAAGTAACAATATATAGTGTATTGCCTGTGAGATGTGTCTATAGGTAGAATGACCTGTAAGTAATTATGTATTATTGCTTTGAATAATTTTTTTTATAATATTCTATTGAGTTTTTGGAAAGCGTGCTTATACTATTACTTATCTCAGTATATCGGACTTAATCGATAGAAGGTTTAATAATAATTAAGAATTTCTGAGATTTTTTTTCGACCATAAGGAATATGGTCGAGTCGGCTGATACGATTGTATCTGAACTGATAGCTACTATAATAATAAATAAAGGCAAGGATGCTGATGTTACTATCTTCATTGACAAATAAAAACTCATTGCTTATGGCAATACATAACAGTCGCAATCTTATATTGCCTCTGTCTGCTGTGAGTTTGATTTTTGTAATGTTGATACCCTTGCCTTCTGTTTTATTGGATGTATTATTAGTAGCTAATCTTGCTTTTTCTTCCCTCTTGCTATTGGTTACGATCTTTGTTTCCAGTCCGCTTGAATTGTCATCTTTCCCATCATTATTATTGGCTGGCACATTGTTCCGTCTTGTATTGAATTGTGCGACGACGCGAAAGATCTTAACTGCCGGTGAGTCACCAGATGAAATGGCCGCTGCCGGTCAGATGATAAAGGCTTTTGCCGAGTTCGTGGCGGGCAGTAATCTGGCAGTTGGTGTTATTATCTTCCTGATCCTTGTTGTTATACAGTTCGTGGTGATTACTAAGGGTGCAACGCGTGTGAGTGAAGTTGCCGCCCGCTTTACTCTGGATGGTATGCCAGGAAAGCAGATGGCGATCGATGCTGATCTTAATGCCGGTCTTATCAATGAAGCAGAAGCCCGTCGTCGTCGTGAATCAATTTCACAGGAAGCCGATTTTTATGGAGCTATGGACGGTGCCAGTAAATTCGTACGAGGTGACGCTGTAGCCGGCATAATCATAACGATGATAAATGTTATGGGTGGTATCGCCGTAGGTAAATTTACTTATGGCATGGATCTGGGCCAGTGTTTCAGTGTATATACTCAGTTGACGATCGGTGATGGTCTGGTCAGTCAGATACCTGCTTTTATAGTTTCTGTGGCTTCGGCCCTTATTGTTACCCGTTCCACTGCAAAGGGTGACCTGGGAACTGAAATAGTAACTCAGATGACCAGTAAACCCAAGGCACTTTATGTTGCTGCTGGTTTTATGACTATTTTGTCGTTTACGGGCTTGCCGCAAATGCCTTTGCTTATAATTGGCAGTGGGTTTGCCGGTGTTGCCTATATTTTGGAAAGGTCTGTTAAACGACAGGTCGCGGCTTCAGCAGCGGCGGAGAAAAAGGTTGCCAGTCAGGAAACTAAGAAGGAAAAGGTTGAAGACCTGCTCCCTCTTGACAGAATGGAGCTGGAAATCGGATATGGTCTTATCAAGTTGGTTGATGCCCGTCAGGGAGGCGATTTGCTCAAGCGGATATCAATGATCCGTAAGCAGATAGCTGTAGATATGGGTATTATTGTGCCCAGTATAAGGATCAGGGACAATGTCAGACTTGCACCTAATGAATATAGTGTTAAGCTAAAAGGTGTGAGCATAGCCAAAGGTGAGGCATATCCTGACCAGTATCTGGCTATGGACAGTGGTGCGGTATCAGGGGTGCTTACCGGCAAAAAAACGGTAGAGCCGGCTTTTGGCCTTACCGCATATTGGATACCATCTACCCGTAAAGAGCATGCTGAGATGATGAACTATACTGTTGTTGATTGTTCCAGTGTATTGGCAACGCACCTTACAGAAGTTATTAAAAATCATGCTGCGGAATTGCTTAGCCGTCAGGATCTGGACGAATTGATCGAAAAGGCCAAGGAAAAATGTCCGGCTATTGTAGAAGAGGTCGTGGGCAAAGTAATGCGGCCAGGGGAAATACTCAAAGTGCTTCAGAGCCTTTTGTTGGAACGGGTGCCTGTTCGTGATATGGAAACCATACTGGAAACGCTGGGCGATTGGGGTGTGCGGACTAAGGATGTTGAGGTTTTGGCTGAGTATGTACGCAATGCTATGGCCAGAAGTATCTGCAATCAGTATTGTGATGATCAGGGTAACCTGAAATGTGTAACTCTGGATCCATCTCTGGAAGATGTGATCAACCGCCATGTGGAACGGACAGAGACAGGTAGTTTTCTGACTTTGCCACCGGCAACAGCTAACGAAATATCCGCAGCGATAATAAAGCATTTGAGTCGATTAACTGAGGTTGGCTCTATGCCTGTGGTATTATGTTCGCCTCAGATAAGATTGTTACTAAGAAGAATGCTGGCTCCGCATCTGGCTAATGTTGTGGTTCTGGCTTACAATGAGATAGTAAAAGGAATAAATATTCAATCTGTTTCTATGGTAGTATTAAATAGTCAGGATCCGGTATATAACTGAGAAGGCCGGCATGGTATATGCTGATTCACAGGCTTGTGATCTGTAATAAATAGTGTTATTATCTATGTCACAGCTTAGTGATAGATTTGAATGTGAAGAGTAAAATATGGCAACAATATTAAAATTCAGAGCTGGTACAATGCCTCAGGCATTAGCATTAGTTAAGAAAAAATTGGGTTCTTCTGCTATCATTATGCATTCCCGACCAGTGCGTCAGGGAGGCTTTATGGGTATTGGAGGCAGGACTGTTTTTGAGATAACAGCTCGCGCTGATGACCCGGTTATTCCGATGCGTAAGCCGGGGAATGCCCTGAGGAAAGCCTATAACATCAGCGATAGTTCTGGTATGGATAATAGAAGGGCCCTGGCTCAGGCCATTGCCGAGGTAAAGAGTCGCAAGGATCAGGACAGAGTTGTCAGTAAGCCGGCAATTAGTAATGAGTTGGCTGTGATAAGAGAAGAGAAAAAAGCTGTTGAGATCCAGCCGAAGGCAAAGCTGACTAATAATGAACAGCAGATAATAATGGATGTTACTCCACGAAAGGACATTCGTGATGAGCTTAGTGAGCTTAAAGCCATTATAAATGATCTGGTAAAAGAGCAGAGGCGAAATCATGCTCCAAATATGCCTGAGAAGTTATTTGATACATACCTGGAATTGATCCAGCGTGAAGTGGCAGATGAGATAGCTCGTGAGATGGTTGAAGACATACAGAAAGACCTGACTGGTAATCAGGCCAAGTCTATAGATGTAATCAGGCACAAGCTGGTGGGTACTATGCAGGGTATGATCAAGACCTGTGGTCCCATCGCAGAAAATGCTGATGGCACGGGGCGTGTGGTTATGATGGTAGGTCCAACCGGAGTTGGTAAGACAACGACGATAGCCAAGGTAGCAGCCGATATGAAGCTGCGTCGTGGTAAAGATGTGGGCTTGATCACAATTGATACTTACAGGATAGGGGCCGTTGATCAGTTACGCATGTATGCCCAGATAATAGATGTTCCGCTTAAGGTGGTATTGAGCCCGGCAGAACTGAAAGAAGCAATTGAGGAGATGCGATATACCAAAGATGTGGTACTGGTTGATACTGCCGGTCGCAGTCATACTGATGAGATAAAGCTCAAGGAGCTTAAGAGTTATATTGGTTCGGCACGCCCAGATGAGATACATCTGGTATTATCTGGTACTTCCAATCAGGGCAGCATAATGAGTGCGGCCCAGGAATTTGGCAAGCTGGGCGTTAATCGGGTTATCCTTACTAAACTGGATGAAGCTATCAGTTTTGGTGTTGTCTTTTCAGTATTGAGGCAGCTTAATGCCTCTCTTTCTTATGTTACTACTGGTCAGGATGTACCTGACGACATAGAAGTAGCTGCCGGCAGCAGGCTGGCGAAGTTGCTTCTGGGTGAAGAAGGAATTAAGAAGCTGGAAGTTGCTATATGAGGAAGTGATGGCAATGGTAGTAGATCAGGCAGAGAAACTAAGGTTAATGGTACGAAAGACACGCGGTCGCAGGGCCAGGGTGATCGCGGTTACCAGTGGCAAAGGCGGCGTTGGTAAGTCCAATGTGGCTGCAAATCTCTCTATATGTCTGGCAGCGTCTCGTCGAAAAGTTACTTTGATCGATGCTGATTTTGGGCTGGCCAATTTGGATTTGCTGTTTAATGCTCGCACCACCCGAACTATTGCTCAACTTGCCTTTGGCAGAAAAACTATGGATGAATTGGTAATACCAGTCAGGGGAGGGGTTGGTTTGGTCTGCGGCGTGTCTGGTATGACCGAATTGGCACAGATGACAGATATGCAGCGAAATCATATCGTGCAGCAGATGTCAACCCTTGAAGATAATAATGATATGATAATTGTAGATACAGGCGCGGGTATTTCTGCGAATGTTTTAAGTTTTTGTGAGTCAGCAGATCACACGATAATTGTTACAACTCCGGAGCCGACGAGTATGACTGATGCCTATGCTATGATCAAGGCATTGAGCAAGGGAAGCAGCGGAGTGAAATTGTCATTGCTGGTTAATATGGCCGACAGCAGAAATCAGGCCAGAAAGGTATATCGCAAGCTGGCAGATACGGCAAGGAAGTTCTTATCTGTCTCTATAACTGACGCTGGTTACATACTTTATGACGAGAGTGTGTCAAATGCGGTTCACAGATGTGAGCCGGTAGTTTTGGCATACCCGCGTAGTCAGGCCAGCTATTGTTTTTTGACCCTGGCCAGTAAATTTGGTCGTGGTTCTGAGGCCGCCAGTATAGAAGAAGGCTTCTTTCGTAAGGTAGTGAACTGGTTTTTTTAATAAATTAAATTTTTTATTAAATTTTTTCGGGGCTATTGCCGATAACTTCAACGGTTCTGTATATATATATAACTCGATCATGAGATGTGCAGAATTGTAACATTTGCTTAATTCAGGATGAATGGTTAAATGCTTACGGTAAGACTATGTGCTGCAGGCCTGTCTTTTATTGCTTTTGCGACTGCTCTGGTGATAGGGCTATTGAGCGATAACGAATATGTGACAATAGTAAACAGAGCATTGACAATAATGGTTGTCTTTTATGTTCTGGGTGCTTTTGTGGGCAAAATCGGTCAGATAGCTATCGAAGAGAGCTTTGAGCGTGAGAAAGCTGCGATAGAAGCAGAGGTTAAGGCAGAGTTTGAAAAAAAGAAAAGTGAAGAAGCTGCTGAGTTTGCCGATCTGGAAGAAGTTCATTCGGAAGAAGGTTCGGTGGCAGCAAACCAATCAGGGGCGGAGAAGGCACGACCGGTTGGTGCTGAAGTTTGAGGTATCTGCAATTTCTTCTTTTTGGTCTTATTTGTAAAGAGTTGCTTTTTGTGTAGAAAACTTTCAAAGTAAAACAAGGTTGTCATTATGGATTTTGATGCGGCGATAGATGTGACAGACACCAGGTGCGAGTCTTCACTGGACAATTATGATATTGAACAGGAAGAAGGCTTCGAGGATGGTGATGATTCTGAATTTACAGTTTCAGAAGGGGCGTTAACGCGTCTTTTTTCAGAGGACGAGCAGGAATTGCGAGAGCTGTGGGTGAGTTATAAGACTTCTGCCCAGGTCCAGCATCGCAACAGTTTGATCGAGAGATATCTTTATCTGGTTAAGTATAATGCTGAACGCATATATTCTAAGCTGCCAGATGAAGTTGACCTTGACGATCTGATAAGTGCAGGTTATTTTGGCCTTATGGACGCGATAAATTCCTATGATCTGGAACGAGGGGTTAAGTTTTCCACTTATTGTGCCCCGCGTATCAGAGGTGCTATACTCGATCAATTGCGTAGTATGGACTGGGTGCCGCGTCTGGTGCGCAGCAGGGCCCATAAGCTCGATAAGGTATGCAAAGAGTTTGAAGCTCAGAATGGTCGCAGTGCTTCAGATGATGAGCTGGCTGCATTGATGAACCTTCCTAAAGATGAATATCTTAAACTTAAAAGAGATGCGCATGCTATTTCTCTGGTGTCATTAAGCCGGAAATGGTTTGAAACTGACAGTCAGAAAGATGTCTGCGAGATAGATGTGCTGGAAGATAAACGGGGTATTAATCCGCTCTATGAGATACAGAAGCGAGATATTAAAGATGTAATGACTCGTGGGCTGACCAGAGCGGAAAAGCTGATAATAGTGCTTTACTATTATGAAGAAATGACTATGAAGGAGATCGGAGCTACGCTGGATCTATCAGAAAGCCGGGTTTCTCAGATGCATTCTTCTATCCTGCAACGACTTAAAGCGCAAATGAGTCATAGAGACACTGAAGAATAATCGCAAAATGGTTCTTTTTTAACCAGCTATGGATGAAAAGGCCTTTTGCCGGATTATTAACACGAAATTTGTAATAATCCTAAAATAAATGCTATAATAGGGTAGTCTGATAATTCAGATTACCCTGTTTTTTTATAGTGTCAGTCGAGACTGATACGATAGGGAGATGGGGGCGGAATGAATTTGCTGTTTTAGGGTTACAGGAATATTCAATCAGGTAATGGTGAAAAAATGACCGGCATACCATCCAATATGAATTTCGTGGGGAATATAATGCAGTCACAGGTTTCTGCCAATGATAAGGCTAAAACTGATGAGACTACTGAGAATCAGAAGACCTATGAGAAGCGTCAGATAGCCCGTATGTCGGAACAGCAGACAGATGAGGTGGAAGAGACACAGGCTACAGAAGATGTATATGTCAGAAGGGAAGACGAACGGCAACGGGACGGGCGTGATGCGCGTGATACCTGGGAGCATCATAAAAAAGAAAAACTCTATCATGACGATGAACAGCAGGGGTCGTCCGATAATACAGATGATATCAGTGGTGCGGATGCTCCAAAAGATGAAACTGGGCCAGATGAGGATCAGTCGGGTGGCCTGCATATAGATGTTTCAATCTGAATCTTATATTCTATATACATGCTCAATACAGGCATCTGTCAACCAATAGTAATTACTTATTGTGTTATATTTTGATAAGCGGATATGTTGAAATCCCCTTTGGCAGGTATTAGTGTTGTTTGGTTTGGGGAATGTTGCCTCGAATTATGGGGCCATTGTTTGGGTGATCGGCTATTATATTGAGTTATTATAGCGGTTTGGTCGGTAAGATTTAAAACTATTGACAGTAATTCTGGCGTTACCATTTATGACACTTATCAGTGCTGATAAGTTGGGTGTGGTAGTACCAAATGTGTAAGTGATGGTCTTAGCCTTCCAGTCAGGTAGAATAGTCATCTCATAACAGTTATGCAGATTATTTGAAATATAGCTGATTATGCTGATTATTATGGTTTTTCAGTAATTGCGACTATTAATAGTGACGATAAGTGAAGACAGTAAAATGTTTTCAAATATAGTTTTAAGTTAGTAAATGGCAAATAGTTGAAGAATCAGAGAAAAAATAGAAAAACAAAGCTGAATATTGTCTCTCAGTTTTTAATGTGTTTGCTGTTGCTGGTAGGAGCAGTAAAGGCCGGCGTATCGACAGAGCCGGTAAGTGTAGATGCTAACTGGTACGGGGTAAGTGAATTTGTTTTTGAGTATAAATACAATGGTAAAACCTCACTGCCCAGCCTTGATGAGCTTGCCGCCCTGGAGATAGAGCTATATGAGCAGGCTAAAGGCTACACTGGTGATAAGACTGGTGAACGGATGTTGGTAACGCTTTCAAGTTTATCTATGTTGGAAAAGCACAGCTATCATTTGACTGCGATCAAGAGCATACAGGACCAGATCGTTAAATATTTCAATCGTGAAGGTATAGGCGGAGTAGTGGTAATGCCGGTTTCCGGTCAGATCGATATGACGACTCTGGCAGATATGCGAAAAGGAGCAGATACAGGTCCGCAGCCGTTCAAGATAGAGATATGGGTAGCCCGGGTTACGGCGGTAACAGTGCAAAATGTTAATTTTGAACCTGAAAAGCAGTCAGAACCAAATCAGGTAAATGTTGGCACGAAACTATCTGATTCTCTGGCAAGAATAAAGAAATATTCTCCAATCTGTAAGTCAGGTGATAATACTGATGTGGAAACAGTAGGAAGTGATATATTAAAAACAGGTGAGTTGGAAGACTATCTGTATAGATTAAATCGCCACCCCGGCCGTCGGGTAGATGTGGCGGTAGGTCCAGGTGGAAATCCCGGCGATGTTGAGCTTGATTATAATGTCAGGACAAATAAGCCCTGGCTGGCGTATATGCAGTTATCTAACGCCGGGAGTAAAGATACAGATGATTTTCGGCAGCGTTATGGTTTTATGAATAATCAGCTGACCGGAGATGATGATATTTTTAATCTGGATTATATGACCACTGACTTTCAGACGGTTCAGTCATTGAGTATGTCTTATGATCGTCCCTGGTACGATAGTAGAGATGTAAGGGTTCGATTCTGGTTGAGCTGGAGTGATTATCTGTCAAGTGAGATAGGTTCAGAGAGTTATTTTTCGGGTGAAGAAAAAACGGCTGGTTTTGAGCTTCGTGATAATATATATCAGAATAAGCGTTTATTTATTGATCATTTTGCAGGTTTGCGTCTGAGTAATTATAACATTGAGAATTATATAACTGAAGGCTCGGTTTTAAGAGCAGATGAGACAATGTTGATACCGCGTCTGGGTTACAGGCTGGAACATGACAGTGGCATAAGGCGTAGTTTTGGCGAGCTTATGTTTGAGGGTAATGTTGCCGGGAATGATTCATCTGCCATGCAGAATTTTGGCCGGTTAGCGGCTGAAAGTAACTGGTATAAATTGAGCTGGAATTTCAGCCATAGTTTTTATCTTGAGCCACTGCTTGACCCAGAAGGTTGGCGTGACATAACTACTCCGAAAAGCTCAACTCTGGCCCATGAGCTGGCCTTTTCAACCAGCGGCCAGTGGACTCAGGACCGGCTGATACCGCAGGAAAAGCAAAGTGTGGGCGGGTTGTATTCGGTACGCGGTTACAGGCAGGGTTTTGTAAGTGGAGATACGGTAATAACCGCAAGCGGTGAATACAGATACCATATACCGCGAGGTTTTGACCTAGCCAAGCCGGTTACTATGCCGGTGTTTGGTAATAAATTCAGGTGGGCACCGGAGCAGGTATATGGTCTGCCTGACTGGGACCTGGTATTTCGTTTCTTTATAGATAGTGCCATGGTATGTAACAATGATAAACGAGCTAATGAAGATGATTATTCACTGCTGAGTAGTGGCGCAGGACTGGAATTACAGTTAAGCCGTTATTTCAGTATAAGGTTCGATCTGGGCGTGCCATTATTGAAAGATCGCAATACAAATGGTGATGAAGTAGAGGTGGGTGACCCCCAGGTGCATATAAGTGGTATGATAGCATATTGAGAGAATACAGTAGAGAATATGGACCAGAGTAATGAGAAAGTATAGAAGACAAAAGCTGAGTTATGTGGAAAAGGCATTGCGTCAGCGTCGCCTGGCGGAAATGACCTGGTTCAGACATATAAGCATGATCATGCTGGCAGGATGGCTGGGTTTGATGCCATCGTGGTCATATGCCGGTCCGCAGGGTGAACAGGTAGTAGCAGGTGATGTTTCATTTGAGCGTAATGGTAATCTGACAGAGATAACGGCTTCGCATAATTCCATAATTAATTACGATAGTTTTAATATAGGTTCAGATGAGACGGTACGGTTCATACAGCCGACCGAGAGCAGCCGGGTACTTAACCGGATACAGGGCGATGATCCGACGACAATAGCAGGCCGGCTGTTGGCCAATGGTCAGGTATATATAGTAAATCCGGCTGGTATATATTTCACCAATGGTTCGCTGGTAGATGTTGGCGAGCTGTACGCCGCGGCGGGCAGTATAACTGATAGCGAGTTTATAGCGGGGAATGACCATTTCAGTCAGGTCAGCGGCGAGATAGTGAACGATGGCCGGATAATGGCCCAGACGGTGGCTCTGGTCGGCCAGTATGTGGCAAATAATGGCGAAATAATTTCGCAGGATGGTCTTATAACCTTAGCAGTAGGCGATGATGTATATATAACCCGTCAGGGCAGCCATATAATGGTTCAGGTTGGCTCACTGAGCCAAACGGGTGAGAGTCAGCAGGCAAGGGTCGATAATACCGGTGTTATCAATGCTGGCAAGGGCGAAGTTTCGCTGGTTTCGGGTGATATGTACTCTCTGGCAATGGGGGTTAGTAATAGCGGTAGTATAAGCGGTAGTACTGTGAAGCTGGAATCTGGCGAAAAGGGGATGACAGTGGTTTGCGGCACTATTGATGTTGCCAGTAAGGGAGAAAACAATACGGGCGGCAAAGTAGAGATTCTGGGCGAGCGAGTCGGTCTGTTAGGAGCGGATTTAGATGCCACTGGTACTAATGGCGGAGGTGAAGTGCTGGTGGGTGGTGACTATCAGGGTAAGGGCCAGGTGCAAAATTCCGTGCGGACGGTGGTAGATGAAGACGCGACGATCAATGCCGATGCTCTGGATAATGGTGACGGCGGTAAAGTTATTATCTGGGCGGATGATTATACGCATTATGAGGGCGATATATCAGCAAGGGGTGGCAGTCAGAGTGGTGATGGTGGTTTGGTTGAGGTATCAGGGAAGAAGAATCTGAACTTTGATGGTTGGGTAGATACAACTGCAACTAATGGGCAGACGGGAGAATTATTACTGGATCCGGAATATGTAGGTATCAGCGGTGGTGGAGGTGCCAATGATGGCAGGTTAGATATTGATTATATAATCACAGAGAATGAAAGTCCGGGTTCGATCTGGACAATAAGTCAGGCAAAGCTGGAAAGTATAACAAGTGAGAATAATATAACAATATCAGCTAATTCTGGTATTGGTATATACAATTTGGTGGGGAATTTATTGGATTTGCAGGCCACAGCAGGCACAACGGTATCATTCTTAGTAGATGGGAATAATAACGCTGCCAGCGATTTCTTTGATACAGATTTTTCAGGTTCGTATGGTATAGTTTCGACAGGACCTGGCAATATTCAGACAGCTGGCGGCAATATAGTTATCAGTAGTGAAATAGTTGATGTAGATTCGATAGTTACCAATGGTGGAAGTATAACGATAAGTGCATTGGATATTGATATTACTAATCAGCTAAATGCCGGTACTGGAAATGTTCATATATATCCTAAGACAGCATCAATAATGGATATAGGTTTTTTTGACGGCGGTTTGGATGTCAGTAATGCTGAGCTTAACAGGATATTTACCTCTGGCATTCTTACTCTGGGTGATAGTGTCTATACCACTTCGATGGAGTTGGAGGATGTTAGCGATATAGCAGGTGTTACCGGCACAGTACGGTTTATGTCAAATGGTTTTATCAGATCAACCAATACATATAGCAATACGATAACAACGCCTAAGGTTGAGATTCTGGCTGATGACGATGTTACGCTAAACTCATTTTTGGCTGTTGGCAAAGACCTTGTAATTAATGCAGATTATGATGATGATGGCACAGGAACGCTGACGCTGGACGCAGCTGACGATACAATAAGCAGTACCAATGGTAATATATCGATAACAGCGTCTGATCTGGTATTTAATAATACCGATGCTACCAAGATCAGTACGGCTAATGGAAATATAACTATAACGGCCTCTGATAGCAGATCAATGGCAATAACAAATGCTGTATATGATTTCAGGATAACAGATGCTGAGTTAGACAGGATAGTAGCCACAGGGACAGTTACTCTTGATACTGCGTCTGATTTCAGATTTAATGCAGCGACGAGTTATACTGGTAATCTGGCAGTGGTATCAGGTGGCAGTGTATCACAGGCAAGTGCAGTGACAGTTACAGGCAATATTTCAGTAACAGCTGATGTGTCTGGCGGTGGTATTGTATTGGATAGTACCAGCAATAATGTAAGTGGTACAGTATCACTGGCTACGCTGGGCACTGGTACGGCAACCTGGTATGAAAACGGCAATGTTGATCTGGGAACGGTCAATGTAGGCGATGATCTTACAATACGCAGTAGTACAGGTACAATAGTACAAACTGGAGTGATTACCGCAGGCGGAGATGCTTCATTTACTACCAGTGCCAATGATAAGGTCATAACGCTTAACACTCAGAGCAATGCTGTGGGTGGTACAGTTGCGTTCACAACGAATAATACTGCCGGTCATGTTTCCTGGAAAGAAGCAGCGGCAGTGTCACTGGCGGCGAGTACCGTTGATGGTAATCTGACGGTTGTAAGTGATACTGGTGGTATATCAAATGCCGGTACGCTGACAGTTTCAGGAACTGGAACATTTACGGCCAGTACGAATAATCAGACGATCGATCTGAATAATTCGCTTAATAACATAACCGGAGCAGTTGCTTTTACTACAGGTGGTACAACTGGCAATGTCTATTTTGATAATGGTAGTAATGCAATTGATCTGGCGACTAGTAACATTGGCGGTTTATTTGATCTTGATACCGGTGGTCATCTTACGGTGACTGGTGATGTAGTAACAGCCAGAGCGATGACTATCAATGCAGATGATATAACACTTAATGGCAGTCTTAATTCAGGGGCATATAATATAACCATACTGCCCGATGATAATGGGACAATAGGGCTGGGTAGTGCCGTTGGTGGAATGACTTTGACCGATGTCGAGCTGGATAAGATAACCAGTTCTGGAACGGTAAGATTTGACACTAATAGTGCCATTACCGCAGATACAATAACCCCGGCGAATATCAGCGGCACCGTATGGCTGGACTCAGCGGCAGGTGTGACCTTTAGCGGGGGCGGCTCAAGTTTTGTAAATAATCTGACAATATCAGGAAATGATCTGGCGATAAGTCAGGCGGTTAGTGCAACGGGCGATGTGCTGATAAGTGCAGTAGGAGTGCCTGTGTATCTGGGTACAGCCGGCGGCAATATGAGTATAGATGGTGCAGAGCTGGAGCTGATAACGGCTGCGAATCTGGAGATTAATGCTGGTACAAATCAGCATATATATGTCAATAATGTTACAGCTGCAAATAGTGCCAATATAAGTGGTACGGTAACTCTGGATTCCAGTCAGAAGGTGATATTCCAGACAAATGACAGTACATTCCGGACTCTGGTTGTTGAGGCAGATGATGGTATTGAGATCAATAATGGTATAACTCTGACCACGACTGTTGGGGGAATGAGTCTGGATGGTAATACTGCTGCACCAGATACGGCAATAACTACCAGTGGCAATGTGACGCTCACTTCGGCGGATTTGGTTACTCTGAATGAAACTACGCTGGGCGGCAATCTGGCGATTAATGCGGCTGATCTGGAAATAGATGCGACCTTGAATTATGGAGCAAATTCTGTAACAGTGACAGGTAGCGGCTCGATCGATGTGGGTGATGATAACGGCGGGACTATGGTAGTCAGCCAGGATGATCTTCTGGCTTTATCTGGCACTGGTCCACTCAGTTTTGTGACGGCGGCAGGTGATATAGTTGTTGATAATGTCAGTGCGGCTAGTTCTGACAATATTGATGGTCTTCTGACCCTGTCGGCAACAGGTGATACTTATAAGGTTGTCTTTAACGGGGCAAATTCAACATTTAATACCCTTACCGTAAATGCAACCGATGGAATAGACATTGATAATGTTATGTTGGCAACTGATGTAGGGGCCTTAACGCTGAACCCAAATACTGATGGTGGTCTTGAGTTGATAACCTTTACGGGTGTTAATGCCGGCATGGCCACTGCAACTGACTTTTCACTTGGCAGTATATCAGTTACAGGTGCCTTAACACTGCGAGCCAATGGAAATATTACCTTCACAGCCAGTCAGTCGGCCCCGGGAGGATTTAATATTTATGCTGATAATGATGGCAATGGCAGTGGTGTATTTACGCTCAATAACGGTCTTAGTATGTCAACTACTGATTCTGACATTAATATAACAGGTATGAACCTTATATTGGAAGATGACGCAACACTCAACGCCGGCACTGGTGATATCAGTTTTGGTACTCAGAGCGCAACTACGCTTTATGTAGGTGGCGGTTTAAGCATTTTTGGTATATCTGATGATGAACTGGACCGTATGTCAGCAACCGAAGTTATATTTGGCGGCGTGTCCAGTGCTCAATATTCATCAATAATTGTAGATGGTAATCTGTCGGCAGGAACAAAGATACTGACTTTTGAAACGGATGGGACCTTTACGGTTAATGATGGTGCTACACTGTCAACGACAGATAAGGCCATAACGATAAGTGCAGACGACCTCGACATGAGTGCCACAGGTGTGATCAATGCAGGAACCGGTCTGCTATCCTTGAACACCATGGCGGCAGGTACAGATTTATGTTTAGGCGATAGTAGTCAGGAATTTAATGTATCAGATTCTGAGCTTAGTCGTATAACTGCAGGAGGTCTGACTGCTACGGTTCTTGCAGACGATGATATATATGTCAGTGGTATAAGTGATGCCGATGGTGCAAATGTTGGTGCTATAACTCTGATAGCAACAGGTGCTGATTCTCGGGTAATAATAGATACAGGGGCAGTACAAGTTGATTCCCTGTCAGCGAGTGCGTCAGATGGTATAACCATTGACCAGAATATTACTACTGATGTTGGTGATCTGGTATTAGAAGGTGATTCAAATAACGCAGATGATGGTAATTCACATGATGATCTGGTAATAGCCAATGGTCTTACCTTTACTTCTGCTGATTCTATCACTTTATCTGCAACTACCGGCGGAATAGATGCAGCCGGAGCTCTTACCCTGAATGCTGTAAATGGAGTAACTTTATCTGATGCTTATGCTGCCAGTGGCGCCGGTGCCTTAACTGTTGATGCCGATACTGACGATGATGGTACAGGCACTTTTACGACAGGTTCGACGGTAAGTACTGTTGACAGTCTTATAACCATAACGGCAGGAGATGTTGAGCTGGGCGGAGAACTTACTGCCGGAACTGGCGGAATAAGCATATTGCCATCTGAGACGGGCGGACAGACAGTAGTACTAGGTGGTGTAGGTGGTGATATGACACTTTCTGTTGCGGAAGTTGGTTATCTGAATACCAGTGGCATTCTTACCGTTGGAAATGCCAATACTACCAGCCTGACGATAGGGGCTGATCCGACTGATGTGACAGGCAATATGGTTCTTATATCAACGGGGACGGCTGGTAATGTTGTTATCAATTCGGCAATAACCTCGGATGGCACGCTGAATATTACAGCCAGAGATGGACTAACTGTTAATGATGATATAACCACTGTTGGGGCAATAACCATAGATTCTGACAGTGATGATAATGGTGGTTTACTGACTGTAGGAGCCGGAGCGATAATTGATAGTACAGATACTGTCATAGCAATAACAGCCGGCGATATTGATATTAATGCTACAGGTGGCCTTGATAGCGGTTCAACAAGTATGTCTATAACCCAGAGTCAGGCGGCAGGTACTATTGGCCTGGGAGCTACAGGTGGGACAATGACGCTGGCTGACAGTGAGCTTGATCGTATAACTGCGACAGGTCTGACCATTTATGCACCATCAAATGTAACGGTAAATGGCGTTACGGCGGGCGGTGGTAATGTAAGCGGTACTTTTTTGGTTGATGCTGCTGGTAAGGTTACTCTTGCTACAGGCCATTCAGATTTCAATACGCTGGAGATTCAGGCTGATGATGGTGTTGAGATAAATGGGGTGGTTGTAACGACAACAGTTGGTTCGATATTGATAGATGGTAATGTCGATAACTCAGCAGATACAACAGATACTATTGCCTTTATTGGTACTGCCGGGCTTGATGCTAATACGACATTGACATTGACGGCAACTAACGATGGTATAACATCGGCAGGTGATACTGGTCTTGAGGCAAATGGGGCAGTTTCAATTTCTGATAAATTTGTGGCAGCCAGTGACTTGACGGTTATTTCAAATAATTCTACAGTAACATTCAGCAGTGATCTTACTGGCGGTGGTGCAACTGATATAAGCGCAGATGATGGTATAACATTCAATGGCAATGTTTCTCTGGGAGGAGCGACGGTCATTGATGCAGATGTTGATGCTGGTGATAATAATGGTACATTTACACTTCTTGCAGGTAAGGCAATAACGACCAATGGAAACACGCTTACCATTATTGGCGACAATCTGAATCTGGCTGGAAGTATAGCTGGTGGTGCAGGCTTGTTAACCTTTGAGGTATCGGATGGCGGTTCGGTTGGCCTTGCAGATGGAGCGGGTAATTACCAGCTTGATTCTGCGGAGTTAACCCGGATAACCGGCCAGACAGGAGGTCTGACCATACAGGGCACAGCCGCTCAGGTAACAGTTGATGGTATGACCACAGACAGTAATCTGGCAGGAATAAGTGGTCTGGTAACTATAGATGCCTCAAATAATGGTGGAAAAGTAGCCTTTAGCGGTTCCGCCAGTAAATTCACAGCTCTGACGGTAAGTGCAGACAGGGGTATATCCAGTTCGGTTGACCTTACAACAACTAATGGTAATATGAGCCTCGATGGTGATTGGGATAATACCAATGATATTGGTAGTGATGGTATTGTTTTGACTGGCGGTCGTACACTAACATCGGTAAATGGTTCGATAACCCTGGCAGCAACAACAGATGGCATAAGTGATAGTGGAGCCCTGACAGTATATGCTGATGATGGTATAAGTATAGAGGATGATCTGACGGTTTCTGGTCAGATCACACTAGACTCAGACCGGGATAATGATACTGTTGGCGGCACATTAACGGTAACAGGCCTGGTTGACAGCAATGACAATCTGATCGAAATAGTAGCAGATGATATGGCGATAAGTGGCGGCGGCGGTTTTGACTCTGGAACTGCCAATATTCGTATAACTCCATCAACGGCGATAAGCATGGGGCTTGGTATTGGTGCAGGAGCGTTTTCTCTTACTGATGCAGAGCTTGATACAATAGTATGTCAGGATCTTTATCTGGGTATGGGTGTAGTGACAGACCTGGGTGTATCTGGTGTAAGCAGCAGTACAATTAATGGTGACATATTTATCGATATAGATGGGACGATATCGATAGCAGGTGCCGGCTGGACAGCCACAGCAGATAATAATGACTTTGATATTATAGCGGATGATATAGCATTGACTGGTGCTTTGAATAGCGGCAGTGGTGCTATTCGACTGAGAACTGCCGATGGAGGTGGATTTGGGCTGGGTACGGCTGATGCAGGGATGGATATATCCAGTGCAGAGCTGGCGTTGATTACCAGTTCAGGTGGGCTTACCATTGAGACTGTTGCAGATGAAGATATAACAGTGTCTGGAATACTTACTGGCAGTACGAACAATATAACCGGCGATCTGATATTAGATGCTGACAGTGATAACAGTCAGGTTAATTTTACGGTATCAGATTCTATCTTTGCCAATAATGTTACAGTAAATGCTGATGATGGTGTCAGTATGGCAGTTAATTTAACTGTGCAGAGCGGCGATCTGGTAATTGATGGTGATACTGATGGTGCTGGCGAAGGGAATAGTCGTGATTATATATATATAGCCGATGGCGTAACGCTGGCGGTCAGTTCGGGTGATATGACTCTTTCGGCAGTAAGTGGGAAATTACTGGCAGATGGGGCACTTACATTGCGTGCAGCCGGTAATATAGCCCTGGAAGATTCATTGACAACTAATTATGGGGTAAGTACCAATAAGGCATTATTGATAGAGGCTGGCGATCTTGACATAAATGGCACAGCTCTTGATACTGATGCCGGAAATATAACTATTCGTCCTTATGCTAACAGCAATATGGGACTGGGCGGCACAGCCAGTGGTGCATTAGATATAACTGATGCTGAATTTGATAAGCTATACAGTAGCGGCACAGTAACATTTGGTGGTTCGACAGCAGAAAATATTACCGTTAATGGATTAACTGCAACGGCTAATATTAGTGGTCCGGTAGAGATAATATCAGGCCGCAATATACGCAGTATAACCTTTAGTGGTTCAGCCAGTAGTTTTCAAAGTGACCTGACAATCCAGGCACTGGATGGTATAACGCTTAATGAAAGTGTAACTGCTGGTGGCGTTATAACCGTTAATGCCGATAGTGATGCTAATGATAATCTGGGTACCCTTACGGTAGCTTCAGGTAAAACTCTGGTTTCATCTGATAATGATATATTTATAACCGCAAATGATATGGTATTAGCAGGTGGAACGACACTGCCTGCCCGTAATATTAACGCCGGAGCTGGCGATATAACTATAACTGATTCTGATAATAGCGGTATAGGTCTGGGCGGAACGGCAGTTGCTAACGGTTTGAACCTTACAGATGCGGAATTTGGTCAGTTGAAGGCGGCAAATATTGAGTTTGTGACAAATGGTACTATCCGGGTAGATGGTATAAGTGCCGCTAATAGTGACTATATTTCAGGCAGGGTAACCCTTGATACTGGTGGCAATATAGAGTTTATAACTACCGAGTCAACATTTCATGAGCTGGTCAGTGAAGCAGATGGTATTATATCATTGAATGCTGATGTCACAACCGATGATGGTTTATTGAATTTTTATGCTGATACTAATGCTAACGGTGGCGGAGCTGATACCATAACAGTAGGTGCTGGGGTGGAAATTACTTCAGCAGATACGATCTTGTTACAAGCATCTGCAGCAGTGGCTGATGGCGAGATTAATGCAGTGGGGGCCTTTACCGTAACAGCATTGTCAGGCATAAATATTGATAATTCGCTTACTGCTGGTGGTGATCTGGTACTTGACGCAGATAGTAATACAGATGGTACAGGTGACCTGACGATAAAGGCCCTGGCTTCAGTAAATGCTGATGGTCACGATGTTGATATAACTGCTAACAGCGTTACTTTTGGTGCCGGAGTGCTTACCAATGTAGAGGATTTGGCATTAAGAGCGACAGTTAGTGGAGACCTGACAGTCAATGGCGATTTTGGCAATAGTGGTTCGATAGAGCTTCAGTCGGTTAATGGTACAGTGACGGTTAATAGTGCTATATCATCGGATAAGTCGATAACATTGACGGCAAAAAGTGGTATTACAGTTAATAACAATATTGAGGCTGATGCTGACACAGACAATCCACTTGGTGAGTCGGTAGTTATAAATGCTGATAGTAATGGTGATGGAACTGGTAGTTTGACCGTAACCGGGGCGGGTAAGAGTATAGTAACCAATGATAATGATCTGACGATAACCGCCGCTGATCTGGTTATGCAAAATGATTATGCCCTTGATGCCGGAACAGGTAAGCTGACAATAACCGAGAGCCATAATGATGGAATGGGTCTGGGCGATACAGCGATGGCCGGCGGTCTGAATATAAGTAAGGATGAGCTAAGTCGTATGACAGCGGCCCATACTGAGCTGATAACCGGTGGAGCTGTAGATGTAGATAATATAGCTAACGCTGACAGTGCTGGTATAGTTTTGTTAACGATAGACAGTACCGGTTTAGTCAGTTTTGTGAATAATGCTTCAGTATTTAACTCATTGACAGTAGAGTCAGATTATGGCATAGATATAGAGCAGAACATAACGACTGACACCGGCAGTCTGGTATTAGAAGGTGATGCAGATAATGCTAATGATGGTTATGATAAGATAGCTTATTCTGCCGGAGTTGTGCTTGACAGTGCAGCAGATATTACCATAGATGCCACAACCGGGACCTCGACAGGAGCTGGGGCACTGACTATTACCGCCGATGATCATATAAGTATCAATGACAGTATTTCAGTATCAGGAGATATGGTAATAACCGCAGATAATGAGGGAGATAATACCGGAACTCTGACCTTTGCTGTAGCAGGTAAGAGCATAGATACTAATGATAATGATCTGACTTTAACTGCCGCTGATCTGGTTATGCAAAATGATTACGCCCTTGATGCCGGAACAGGTAAGCTGACAATAACCGAGAGTCATAATGATGGAATGGGTCTGGGCGATACAGCGATGGCCGGCGGTCTGAATATAAGTAAGGATGAGCTAAGTCGTATGACAGCGGCCCATGCCGAGCTGATAACCGGGGGAGCTGTAGATGTAGATAATATAGCCAACGCTGACAGTGCTGGTATAGTCTTGTTAACGACAGACAGTACCGGTTTAGTCAGTTTTGTGAATAATGCTTCGGTATTTAACTCATTGACAGTAGAGTCAGATTATGGCATAGATATAGAGCAGAACATAACAACTGACACCGGCAGTCTGGTATTAGAAGGTGATGCAGATAATGCTAATGATGGTTATGATAAGATAGCTTATTCTGCCGGAGTTGTGCTTGACAGTGCAGCAGATATTACCATAGATGCCACAACCGGGACCTCGACAGGAGCTGGGGCACTGACTATTACTGCCGATGATCATATAAGTATCAATGACAGTATTTCAGTATCAGGAGATATGGTAATAACCGCAGATAATGAGGGAGATAATACTGGAACTCTGACCTTTGCTGTAGCAGGTAAGAGCATAGATACTAATGATAATGATCTGACTTTAACTGCCGCTGATCTGGTTATGCAAAATGATTACGCCCTTGATGCCGGAACAGGTAAACTGACGATAACCGAGAGTCATAATGATGGAATAGGTCTGGGCGATACAGCGATGGCCGGCGGTCTGAATATAAGTAAGGATGAGCTAAGTCGTATGACAGCGGCCCATACTGAGCTGATAACCGGTGGAGCTGTAGATGTAGATAATATAGCTAACGCTGACAGTGCTGGTATAGTTTTGTTAACGATAGACAGTACCGGTTTAGTCAGTTTTGTGAATAATGCTTCAGTATTTAACTCATTGACAGTAGAGTCAGATTATGGCATAGATATAGAGCAGAACATAACAACTGACACCGGCAGTCTGGTATTAGAAGGTGATGCAGATAATGCTAATGATGGTTATGATAAGATAGCTTATTCTGCCGGAGTTGTGCTTGACAGTGCAGCAGATATTACCATAGATGCCACAACCGGGACCTCGACAGGAGCTGGGGCACTGACTATTACTGCCGATGATCATATAAGTATCAATGACAGTATTTCAGTATCAGGAGATATGGTAATAACCGCAGATAATGAGGGAGATAATACTGGAACTCTGACCTTTGCTGTAGCAGGTAAGAGCATAGATACTAATGATAATGATCTGACTTTAACTGCCGCTGATCTGGTTATGCAAAATGATTACGCCCTTGATGCCGGAACAGGTAAACTGACGATAACCGAGAGTCATAATGATGGAATAGGTCTGGGCGATACAGCGATGGCCGGCGGTCTGAATATAAGTAAGGATGAGCTAAGTCGTATGACAGCGGCCCATACCGAGCTGATAACCGGTGGAGCTGTAGATGTAGATAATATAGCTAACGCTGACAGTGCTGGTATAGTTTTGTTAACGATAGACAGTACCGGTTTAGTCAGTTTTGTGAATAATGCTTCAGTATTTAACTCATTGACAGTAGAGTCAGATTATGGCATAGATATAGATCAGAACATAACAACTGACACCGGCAGTCTGGTATTAGAAGGTGATGCAGATAATGCTAATGATGGTTATGATAAGATAGCTTATTCTGCCGGAGTTGTGCTTGACAGTGCAGCAGATATTACCATAGATGCCACAACCGGCACCTCGACAGGAGCTGGGGCACTGACTATTACCGCCGATGATCATATAAGTATCAATGACAGTATTTCAGTATCAGGAGATATGGTAATAACCGCAGATAATGAGGGAGATAATACCGGAACTCTGACCTTTGCTGTAGCAGGTAAGAGCATAGATACTAATGATAATGATCTGACTTTAACTGCCGCTGATCTGGTTATGCAAAATGATTACGCCCTTGATGCCGGAACAGGTAAGCTGACAATAGCCGAGAGTCATAATGATGGAATAGGTCTGGGCGATACAGCGATGGCCGGCGGTCTGAATATAAGTAATGATGAGCTTAGCCGAATGACGACGGCTCATGCTGAGCTGATAACCGGCGGTAATGTATATGTTGATAATATTTCTGAGCCGTTCAGTAATAATATTGTGTTATTGACAATTGATAATGCTGGTCAGTCTCAGTTCATTAATTCTGATTCAGTATTCAATTCTCTGACAGTAGAGTCTGATAATGGTATCGATATAAATGTAAATATTATTTGTGGCGATGGCGGCAGTATGTCACTAGATGGCGATGCTGATATTGCATTTGATGGTAATGATGATATTGATATTGCTGCTGGCCTGACATTAAGTGCTGATAATACAATAACGCTTTCAGCTCAGACAGGAAAGATAACAGCTGCAGGAACATTGGATTTACTATCTGAAGGTGATATTACAATAAATGATAATCTTACTGCTGCTGATGTGATAACTATTAATACTGATGGAATAATAGCTAATAACGATGGAACGGGAGATCTGATAATTGCAGCAGATGCAACTGTTTCAACGCAGGCTGTTAACGAAGAGATATACATAACTGCTAATGATCTGTTTTTAAATGGATATATTCGGACAGGTACTTCTGTATTGGATATAACTGTCTCAGATAATCAGAATTATTATCTAGGTAGTAATGCAGTTGAAAATGGCAGTAACAATGGTTTTAATATAAGTGCAACTGAGCTGTCGCATATATATACCGGCGATCTTATAATGAGGACAGCCGGAGATGTAAATATAAGTGATATTCTGGCGGGAGCGGCTGACAATGTTACTTACATGGTTACTTTTATTATTGATGGTCATGCCACACTGGATAATAACTGCATATTCAATGCAATAACTATTTATGCAAGTGATGGTATAGATATGGGAGGAGACCTTGCAACTCAGACTGGAGATGTAATACTTGATGGTGATTATAATGATATTGATGATGGTAATGGTTTAGATAGTATTGTTTTTGCGGCCGGATCGACGATAAATAGTGCTGATGTGTTAAGGCTTGATGCTACTAATGGCACACTTATTGGGCTTGGTTCACTGATGCTGGAAGCGAAAGAGGGTATAGTAATCAATGATGACCTTTCTACAAATGGTGACCTTACCCTTAATGCCGATAGTGATCTTGATGGAACGGGAGACCTGACAAGTGCTCCCGGTAAGAGTTATAGCTGCAACAATAACGATCTGAATCTGACGGCGGCAAATGTTCAGTTTGATAGTGGAATTACCAATGTTGATGGCCTTTATCTTACTGCAACTACCGGCGATATGATGATAGTAGGTGCGATCAGTTTTAATAACGATGGTGATCTGGGCCTGACGGTAACTAATGGTACATGTCTGATCGATAAGGTACTTAATACCCAGGGGGCGATCATTATTTCGGCCAGTGACGGTGTGACAATAAGTAAAAATGTTACCAGTCAGGGTGATATGACTATTAATGCTGATAATGATGCTGTTGGCAGTGGTGATCTGACTGTTACTGACGGTGTGGCGATAGTAAGTAATGGTGGAATGATCGAGATTACTGCGCGAGATGTGAATGAGCTTGACGGTACTATAAATAGTGGAATGAATATTACAAAGATAGATTCTACAGGTAGTGGTATTTCTCTTGGCTCTTCAACGGGAACAGGAATGAGGCTGAGTAATGCTGAACTTGATAATATTACAGCCAGTACCCTTGAGCTGGTAACCAGTGGAGATATAAGGGTAGGGGCGGTTTCAGGTGCATCAAATGAGACTATTGATACTGTTGTATTAGATGCTGAAGGTAGAATAGTGTTTGAAAATGGTGAGTCAGTATTTAATATTCTTGATGTGCAGGCAGAAAGCGGTATTCAGATCAATGCCAATCTCAGAACCGATACAGGTGAGTTGTTTTTTAATAATGACAGCATTTGCCTTTCAGGTGGGTCGCAGGGTATATCTTTTGCTGATGGTGTGGTAGTGAGTTCTGCATTGGGCATGACTCTGGGAGGTAGTGGTAATCTTACAGCCAATGGTGCTGTGACTCTGCTGGCTGGTGGTGATCTGAATATATTGAGTGACTTTAATATAAACAGTGAACTGAATATTGATATTGATGGTTATGATCTTTATATCACTAATAGTAATGTTGATATCAGTAATGGCCCGGCGGAGATATATGCCGGTGACCTGATCCTGACCGGTTCATTGTCCAGTGAGTTCGATACAATAACGCTTATACCCTATGGATATACGCTTGGCTTAGGCTCAGGCCTCGGCTCAATGCAGGTAGATAATCAGGAACTGGCATCGATCACTGCTGACAGGCTGGTATTTGATACTGCTGGTGAGATAAAGGCGGTAAATGTGGTATCTGGCACGACCGATTCGATTACAGTTATGCAGCTTGACAGTGAGTCTGCTGTTATTTTCGATAATGCTGAGCTTGATTCATCGCTGGAAGTATATTCAGGTGGTGGAATCTCACAGCTTGGATATCTTAAAGTCAGTGGTTATAGTTGTCTGGTCACGAATCAAAATGATAAGACTATTATTATGGCAAATAGTGATAACAGCCTTGTAGGTGATATTTCTATCAGGACTCAGGGTGATAGTGGTATTTCTGATGTTATATTGAATAATGGTATTACAGCGATAGCTCTGGCAGATTATGCTGTTGTCGCTGGTGATCTTACTTTGGAAACTGTCAGTGATATTGGCCAGACAACGGCAATAGAGGTTGCGGGCGATCTGTATGCTCAGGCTACAGGTCCTGGTAATCATATCGTAATGGGTCATGATGATAACAGAGTTGCCGGAACTGTGGCTTTATATACGGCACAGGCGGGAAATATTGAATTTGATAATGGCAATGCTGATATAGATATAGCAGAGATTGATTGTGGTGGTTCTTTGGATATGTTAACTGCCGGGGATATACGGGCCTGGGGTTCGGTTGTTGTTCAAAGTGCAGCAAGATTTGTTACTTATTCCGATAGCGGCTCAGATATTATTCTGGAATATGCAGGCTCGAGTTATGGTAATGTAACGGCGTTAAGCCGTAATAGTGCTGGTACCGGCTATTCCAGCGGCAATATATCACTTATAGAGGCTGGCTCAACTGAAATTGCAGATATTGGCACGCTGGGTGATCTGGACCTGATAAGTTATGGTGATATTTCAGAGTCTGGTACTATGACAATAGCAGGCATAACGACCATTAAAACGCTCAATGATAATGGTGGAGCGGTATTACTAACCGGTACAAATAGTTTTGGACTGCTTGATATATCAGTTAAAGATCAGGAGGGTGTGGATTATAGTGCAGGGCAGGTAACTATAAATGAAATTGGTACTATGGAATTAGTATCGATTGCTACTGCTGGTGGTATTGAGCTTAGCTGTGATGACCTTGATCTGACTGGTCAGTTACGAGGCAGTAACCTGTTGTTATACCCGCGTCAGGATAGCACCGGCATAACTATCGGCGATGGTATAGCTAACGGAATGCAGTTGGATAATACCGAAATTGGAAAGATTGTTGATGGCTTTAATTTGATAACAATTGGCCGTGCTGATCTGGCTGGTGAGGTAAATATAACAGAAACAGGGTTTACTGATCCGGTCCGGGTAGTGACTGGTGTTGATATAACCATTAATGGGGCGGTAACTGGTTCTGGTAATAGTTCAGTAGCTCTGGTTTCCGGCAGTGATGTCTTTGTAAATGATAATATATCAACTCAGGGCTGTGATATTGTTATATCAGGTACAAATATTGGTTTTAGTGGTAATAATAGTGTGACTACTGGTGGGGTAAGTGGTTATGTTACCATGGCTGGTAGTATTGCAACGAATAATGGCCTTAGTGTAGTTTCAGGCGATGGTATATCGCTGAATAATGATCTGACAAATACAGGTGGTGGTGAGGTTTATCTGGGGGGCGATCTGTTGCTGGCAGGCGATGTTGCTATTGATGCCGGTACTGCCTCTTTTGAAATAGATGGAAAAACCGATGGTCTCTATGACCTGGTCGTAAACAGCTCCGGCGGAAATGTGGTATTTGGCAGTGATATCGGTCTGAGTCAGGAAATTGCCAATCTTCGCGTGGTTACCAGTGGCGAAGGTACTATAGAGTTTAATTCAGAGATAAATGTTAACGGTGATATTTATCTTAGCTCTGATCAGGAGCTTGGTATTGTTCCTGCAAGTGCCACGATCTTCAAGCGTTCACAGGGTGATCTGATATTCAATGTTGGCGGCAGCTTTGAAGTTGGTCTGAATAATCGTATGACCGTAGCAGGCGGTTCGCTGATCATAACTTCAGGTAGCGGTTCAGTTACTCTGGCAGACACGACAGTAAAGGAAAATATAGTAGTTGATGCCGCTAACAGTGCCGGCGATATTGTTCTGCTGGTCAGGGATAAAGCTTTTTCCTATACTATGAATAAAAATGGTACTATTAAACTTATGAAGGATAAGGGTGTCAGTGTAGCGGCAGAAGGATACATAAAGTTCAATGGTGAGATAGTGCCTGATGGCCTGGGCAATAAGCCTTATTTTGTAACTGGCAATAAAGCAGAATGTGATGGGCTGACCGGCTATAAAGTATATACTATAAAGGAATTCCAGGAACTGCAAGGTCAAGACGATACTGGTAATGATATCGTAATTGTTTATATACCCGTTAATGATAACCAGCAGGTAACAGTAGATGCTATTGCGGCTGCTGGCCTGCGAGATAGAAATAATATTTATTATGACAGGCAGATAGGCGAAAAGATCCGTCAACTGGCTTTAGGTTATTTTGTATTGCCAGAAGATTTTGATAATAAAGATATTGAAAAGGCTGTGGCTTCTCTTATCGATGGCTGATCTATGACCAGGCCGGTCTCATTTTATAGTTTAAAAGAATAAAATGAGACCAGACTGGTTGAGTAGGATCATAATCTTTTTGCCAGAGCTTTTTGCTGGGCGGCAAGAATGGTCTTAATGCCTTCAGTTCCCAGTTTTAGCATTTTATTGAGCTGTGCCGGGCTGAATGCGATCTGCTCGCCGGTGCCCTGTATTTCGATGAATTTACCCTGGTCGTTCATGGCCAGATTCATGTCAACCTCAGCTTTGCTATCCAGCGGATAATCGAGGTCCAGTACAGGCTTTCCGTCACAAATGCCAACGCTTACGGTTGCGACAGCAGATGTCAGAGGGTTTTCAGGTATAAATTTATTTTTCAGGCCATATCTGACCGCGTCAACCAGAGCCACATAACCACCATTTATAGCCGCGGTACGAGTGCCGCCATCGGCTTGTAGGACATCGCAATCGATATTGATGGTATTTTCCCCCAGTTTTGCATAATCAATAGCACTGCGAAGCACCCGGCCAATAAGTCTTTGTATTTCGATGCCCCGGCTATCAGTTGAGCCTGATTTTGGTCGTTCCTTCCTTTGAAGGGTCGAGCCTGGCAGCATGGAATATTCGGCAGTGAGCCAGCCCAGGCCGCTGCCTGTTCGCCACTTTGGTACTTTATTTTCAAAGCTGGCCGTGCACAAAACCCGAGTATTACCCATCTCTACCAGCACAGAGCCGGCAGGATAGTCAGTAAAGCCGCGGGTAAATTTAAGTTTGCGTAATTCGTTATTTTTTCTGGTCATAGTACTTCCGGTTGCTGTATTCTGGTAAGCCCGACGGTTGCCAGAGAGGCAATAGCCTTTCCTTCACCCACAGGACCTTGTTTTTCATTGGTTTTGGCCTTGACGCACACGCAGTCAATATCAAGCTCAAGTAATTTAGCCAGATTATTACGCATGGCTGGCTTGAACTCTTTTAATTTTGGCCTCTCGGCTATAATAGTAACATCAAGGTTAACCGGTGTAAAACCTTTAATTCTGACATTTTGCATTACTTCGGCGAGTAGGAGCTGGCTATCAGCTCCCTTATACTTCGGATCAGTGTCAGGAAAGAGTTCGCCAATGTCCTCCAGACCTGCCGCACCCAGCAGGGCATCAATGACAGCATGGATTACGACATCGGCATCGCTATGGCCAAACAGCCCCAATTCGTATGGTATTTCAATGCCGGCCATGATGAGTTTGCGGTTTGGTTCCAGCCTGTGCAGGTCATAGCCGCTGCCAACTCTGTGTATTGCAGGGTAGTTCATTAAATACTCCTTACTACGCCGACGACAATACCCTGAACCTGAACATTATCGACGAACATGGGCTGAAATTCAGGGTTTGCACCTTCAAGTTTATAACCGCCATTTTTTTGACGATAAAGTTTTTTGAGTGTGGCCTGACCATCTTCCAGCAGAGCGACAACAATCTGGCCATCATAAAATTGATTGGTTTTTTCGATAAGGACATAGTCGCCATTGCATATATGTTCTTCGATCATGCTTTCGCCCCGTACTTTCAGGGCAAAAGTTCCCTTTCTCGTTTCAAACATAGTTGTCAGGTCGAGCGTGTCTGGCATTTCCAGAGCGTCAAGAGGTCGCCCCGCAGCAATAAAACCAGCCATAGGGTATTGTCCGCATGATAAGCCGTTTTCAGATAGTTCGGTGGTTTTACTGTTGTGTGCAGGTGTAGTATTATTTTCCTCTTCGATATATTCTGTGGCAACAGTATTGTCATCGAGATAGTCAAAGTATTCTCGGGCCTGTTCACTGACAATCAAAGAGCGTACCTTGTTGGGTTCCCGGCATAAAAGCCCTTTTTCGATAAGAGCTTCTATATGGCCGAAAACTGTAACTCGACTTACCCTTGATTTTTCGGCAATTTCCCTCAAGGTCGGGGAACAGCCAAAGCTGTTTCGGTAGTCCCTTATAAATCTCAGAGTTTCTATTTGCCTGGGAGTGAGTATTGCATCCTTCAACTGGCAGGATTGTTTTGCCCTGCTGTTTTTGGGTTTGGGGCTGGCAGTTGTTTTTTTCATATTTGCCATAATAGTGCTCCGCCGGGCCGTTCAGGCTGGTGTTGTCAGGAGTTATTTTATTGTCTGATATTTCAAAGCCTAGTATTTTCAAGTAGTTAACTGTGATCTCTGTAAGCATGGAGCCAATATGAGACCAAAACTCAGTAAGGCAGCTTGCGATAAAAGCTACTAATTGACCAATATGGCCGAATTTTTCGTATATTTGTTCACCTTCTGGCATATCCTGTCGAGGCGGCCAGAAATAGCGATATTCATTATCCGGGCTGAACATGCATATCGGACTTATATTTGCTATTTTATTTGAATTTAGCCTGTCACACATTTTTAACTTCTCTTTTTATGCTGTTAGGTAACTGTTAGGTTATTCGATTTATCGTCACTATGCAAGAAAAACTGGAAAAAAAATTAAATTTGACTTATTAGAACATTATGTTGTTTTGTATTTGGAGCTTATTGATACGGCAGTTAAAATCACAAAATGATTATTTATCAGTCAGTTATTACTATTTAACGCATTTTAGGGCTAAAAATATATTATGAGATCGATCAGGCAGATTTATAAGAGGGGCACAGGCCCTTCAAGCTCGCACAGTATGGCGCCTCGTCGGGCAGCTATGCTGTTTCTGGCAGGAGAAACAGGGCGGCTTGCTGACAGGTTTGAAATAGAGCTTTATGGATCCCTGGCAGCAACTGGCAGGGGGCATTTGACCGACCAGGTGCTGCATGAAGTATTTGGTGATCTGACTCATGAAATTATCTGGAAACCGACAGAGCTATTACCAGTTCACAGTTGTGGTATGATTTTTAAGGGTTATACCAATGGGCAATTGGCAGGTCAGAGTTGCTATTACAGTGTAGGAGGGGGCAGTCTGGCTGATGGGCAAGGTATGCTTATAGACGCTGATATGCCTGGCTACGAACATGATTCCATATCAGAGGTTCTCACTTGGTGCCGGGAAAATGACAAGATGCTCTGGGAGTATGTTTCTTTACGAGAGCAGGAAGATATAAATATATTTCTGGGAGAGATGGTTGATTGTATGTATAAGGCCATTCTAAGAGGTGTAAACAGCACTCAGAGTATATTGCCCGGCGGATTGAATATTAAAAGAAGAGCCAGAAAGATGCGACAGAATGCCAATAGATACAGGGGTGGGTTCTTTTATGATATGACTATACTGGCTAGCTATGCCCTGGCAGTCTCAGAAGAAAATGCCTCAGGCGGCGAGGTTGTAACGGCACCAACTTGCGGGGCTTGCGGAGTATTGCCAGCGGTTTTATACTATATGGAAAGTAATAATCAGATACCCCGACAAGATATTTATGAAGCTATGATGACTGCCGGGTTGTTTGGCAGCTCAATAGCCCAGCGGGCTTCAATAAGCGGGGCAGAGGTGGGGTGTCAGGGCGAGGTTGGCTCTGCCTGTGCAATGGCCGCTGCCGCCGCGGCCCAGTTGTTAGGTGGTACAAACGAGCAGATCGAATATGCCGCTGAGATGGCTTTGGAGCATATGTTGGGTCTGACCTGTGATCCGGTAGCAGGTCTGGTTCAGGTGCCATGTATAGAAAGAAATGCTTTTGCGGCCCAGAGGGCTCTGGAATGTGCCTGTTATGCCCTGGCAACCGCCGGAGAGCATTTTATAAGTTTTGATGATGTTACCGAAGTGATGGCTCGTACTGGTCGAGACCTGCAGGCTGAATATCGTGAGACTTCGCGGGGCGGACTGGCCGGCTTAATTTGTCAGAAATTGTTGAAAATAAATAACTAAAGGCAATTTTATTGTATAAATATTGTGCTGTACAGGTGGAAAACATATCAGGAAGAAAGATTGTGAGTTAGTAAAACGCTGTTTTTACTATTGAAAAGAGGGATTTTAGTGCGGCTATGAAAATTTTATAAAATATTTCAGAAAAGGGTTTGACATATCAGGCAAACTCTGTACAATTACTCGTCTCAGTCGAACGAATAAGACTGAGAAAAAAACAAAGCGACGATCGAGGCGAAAGCTGAGAGAGTTAAAAAAGATGTTCTTTGACAATTAAACAGTGACAAATATGCTTTATAGCGAGAATGTGAATCTTTTTGTCGGCTATGAAAAACGACAGAGAGGTTAATAAACTATGTGGGTTAACGACCCCACAGGTGTAAATTTTCAACATTCTCAATCATAGGTGAGAAACGTTGAGCCTTTAATCGTAAATAACATAACTTCGGTTATGTTCACGATAAATCAATTGAAGAGTTTGATCCTGGCTCAGAACGAACGCTGGCGGCGTGGCTAAGACATGCAAGTCGAACGGACTATAGTAGCAATACTATAGTTAGTGGCGGATGGATGAGTAATGCATAAATAACGTACCCTGAACTTTGGGATAACTGCGGGTTTACCCTTTAGCGAAAGTGCAGATAATACCGAATAACATACCGAGGTCGCATGGCCATGGTATCAAAGAATTTTGGTTCAGGAGCGGTTTATGTCGTATCAGTTAGTTGGTGGGGTAATGGCCTACCAAGACTTTGACGCGTAGCGGGACTGAGAGGTTGGCCCGCCATATCGGGACTGAGACACTGCCCGGACCTCCACGGAGGGCTGCAGTAACGAATATTGCGCAATGGCCGAAAGGCTGACGCAGCGACGCCGCGTGTAGGATGAAGCTCCTCGGAGTGTAAACTACTGTCGTGGTGAAGAAAGATCTGATCGATCCAGAAGGAAGGACCGGCTAAACTCGTGCCAGCAGCCGCGGTAATACGAGTGGTCCAAGCGTTGTTCGGAATCACTGGGCTTAAAGCGCACGCAGGTGGATTATTAAGTGTCTTGTGAAATCCCACGGCTTAACTGTGGAACTGCAGGGCATACTGGTAATCTTGAGGCAAGTAGGGGTACATGGAACTCTGAGTGGAGCGGTGAAATGCGTAGATATTCAGAGGAACGCCAGAGGTGAAAACGGTGTACTGGGCTTGTTCTGACACTGAGGTGCGAAAGCGTGGGTAGCAAACAGGATTAGATACCCTGGTAGTCCACGCTGTAAACGATGCATACTAGACTATGGGAGCTCTGACGCTTTCGTAGTCGTAGCAAAAGTATTAAGTATGCCGCCTGGGGAGTACGGTCGCAAGGCTAAAACTCAAAGGAATTGACGGGGGCTCACACAAGCAGTGGAGCATGTGGCTTAATTCGAAGCAACGCGAAGAACCTTATCCTGGATTTGACTATTATGGATGCCCTCTGTGAAAGCAGAGTAAGCTGCCTTCGGGTGAAACATAAACAGGTGCTGCATGGCTGTCGTCAGCTCGTGTCGTGAGATGTCGGGTTAAGTCCCTTAACGAGCGAAACCCTTATCGTTAGTTGCCAGCGCGTTATGGCGGGAACTCTAGCGAGACTGCCGGTGTTAAACCGGAGGAAGGTGGGGATGACGTCAAGTCCTCATGGCCTTTATGTCCAGGGCTGCACACGTGCTACAATGCCGCGTACAAACCGACGCGATACCGCGAGGTGGAGCAAATCGGAGAAAGCGCGGCCCAGTTCGGATTGGAGTCTGCAACTCGACTCCATGAAGTTGGAATTGCTAGTAATCGCGGATCAGCATGCCGCGGTGAATATGTTCCTGAGCCTTGTACACACCGCCCGTCAAGTCATGGAAGCCGGGAGTACCTGAAGTCGGATAGCCAACCGTAAGGAGGCGTCTGCCGATGGTAAGTTCGGTAACTGGGGCTAAGTCGTAACAAGGTAGCCGTAGGGGAACCTGCGGCTGGATCACCTCCTTTCTAGGGATACTAGAACCGCTGAGAGCTTTAGGGCTTGAAGCAGGAAGTGTCAGCCATTTTCGTTGTAAAGTGTCACTGTTTTTTTGATATAAACCAAGGCCTGGTAGTAATACCGGGCCTTGTTTGTTTTAAAGGCAAGTAGGTAAGGTCGAAAGGCTGTAAGGAAGTAAGGGGAAATGGAGTTTTGCTTTGGTGGTTGATAGGACTGATAGGAAATAGGACATATAAGACCGATAGGACCTGCATATAGGACCGATAGGACCTGCATATAGGACCGATAGGTCGCCGAGGAAAGTAGCGGTTTTTATTCTATGCGTCCTGTTTTATTGGTCCTGTGTGTCCTATAAGTTCTATTTCCTATAGGTGTTTTTCCCCTGGCCACAATTTTGCAATTATAATGAACATCACAAAGAAAATCTTAGTTACCGGCATAACCAGCATTCATGGCTGGCCGATCTGGAAATTGCTTTCTGAGCGAATGTCTCCGGGGCAGTTATTTGGTATCTGTCCGCCGGCTACTAAGGGGCTCAAAACTGCTAATGTCAGGCCGGCTTGTGTTACTGACCGGGTTGTGCTGGAAGATATCCGGCGGGAGTTTGCCCCTGATATTATTCTTCATTGTGCCGGGGTTTGTGATCTGGATGTCTGCCAGGATCGCCCGGCATGGGCCTATGACCTTAATGTAAATGGTTTGCAGGTCATTTCAGATGTTTTTGCTGATACAGCACGAATAATTCTGATGAGCACTGATTTAGTTTTTTCCGGCATAAATCCGCCAGTTGGTGGTTATACTGAAGATTCGCCGTGTGACCCGGTAAGTGTGGTAGGTCAGACATTTGCCCAGGCTGAGCAGTTGGTGGCGGCTATGCCGGGCAGTTGTATTATTCGGCTGGGTTTACCATTAGGTGATTCTTATACTGGTGATAAAGGTGCGATCGACTGGGTTGGCAGTCGCTTAAGTAAAGGCAGGCCCGTAACCCTTTTTTATGATGAGCTTCGTAGTTGTATCTGGTGTGATCAGATAGCTCAGATGGCACTATCAGTTATAAAACTTAATTTGGAAGGTTTATATAATTTTGGTGGTAATTCCTCCTGGTCGTTGCATGATATTGGCTTGCATGTAGTCGATAAAGTCAAGTGTCAGCCTGGGCTGCTCAAGGGCATAATGCGTTTTGAGGAAGTAAATGGTCCGCCTCGAGCCGGGAATATTTCTCTTAATAGCAGTAAGATAAAATCCTCCTTTAATGCAGCTGGTGTTGTTATCGCCGGTTTTAATGATCTATTTCAATCATAAAATCATTTATTAATAATTAATTTTATAATTTTATTTGCGTTTTAATAAAATTCTTTATTCTGGATTTAAATTGTAAGTATTTTGATCCCTTGGGAATGCTGAATCTTTTTTTTTATATTTGTCAACTATATGGTCTTGTTGATACCTTAAAATGATATAAATACTAGCCAAAGTCTTATTGACAATCGCATTTATTTTACTATTCTCGGGCAAGCCGGATATGATCAGGTTGCAGCATTCTGCTGCTGATATGGAACAAATATTATTTCGGGGAATAGTGGTATGAGGCAGATATTATTTGCGATCGTGGTGTTGTTGTTTGTTAATACAGGTTTGTTTGGTCAGCTTAGTGGTTCAGGCACAACAGACAATCCTTATGTTATTGGCAGTATAAGTGATTTCGATGTTTTTTGTCAGAATAATATTCCTGGCGTAGATTATTGGGCTCAAGGAGTTGTAACTTCACTAATCACCGACCTGGATTTGACCGGCAGGGATTATTATAATGGTGCTATGGTGAACAAAGAGACTGTTAGTCAGTTTATTACACCTGGTTTTCAAGGTACTTATTATCATGGCATATTTCGCGGTAATGACCATACTCTTAGTGGCTATAAGTTTTACCTGACAGGGGATTATGACTATTACTTTGGAGTATTCAGTTATCTTTCATCTTCAGCGGTTGTGTCTGATGTGCATATTGCCAATATCAGTTCTGTACTTACCGCGGGTCGTTATTTTGGCCTGATCGCTGCAGTGAATGAGGGGACGATCTCTGGCTGTACTGTTAGCATTTCATATAACAGTACCAATCTGTTACAGTATGCAGGGGCAATAGCCGCTGTAAATCGTGGCCAGATAAAAGAATGTATAGTTGATGGACTTATATATTTGCCTGCGAGTCTGTATATTGGTGGTATCTGTGGTAAAAACGAATCAGTCATTACTTGTTGTAAATCATCAGTTATGTTGGCTATCAGACAATACGGTGGTACAATATGCGGTATGAATTATCTTACTGAGGTATTGAATTGTTATGGTACCGGTTCGATTACGGGCGCAGCCGATGTTGGCGGCTTAGTTGGTCAGAATATTGCGGGAACTATCAGTAAATGTTATTTTGCCGGAAACATAACCGGATCAACATCCGGAGCCATAGCTACCACAAATTATGGAGAAGTATTGGGTTGCTATTATTTGTTGGGTAGTGCTCAAAATTCTGGTGGAGGTACTGTTCTGACTGACAGTCAGATGCGTGACCAGGCTAGTTTTGTCGGTTGGGATTTTTCCGGTATAAATGGTCAGTCACCGATATGGACTATGCCCACTGCTGGCTATCCTTATCTGACCTCTGAATATGAAATGACAGATGTGCCTGATCTTGTCGGTTTGACATTAAGTGAGGTACAAACTGAGCTTGCTGCTGCTGGTCTTGTTTTGGGAAATGTAGTGTATCAGACAAGCCTATCTTATGTTGCTGATATTATTATCAGTCAGAATCCTCAGGCATTTGGCAGTGTGCCGATTAGTAGTGCTATTGATCTGATTGTTTCTGGAGGCGTTCCTTATTCGGGTGGTTTAGGGACAGAACAAAACCCATTTCTAATAAGTACGGCCGATGATATTATGGATATGGTTCAGAGATGTTCTGATCCGACTAATACAGTTGACCTTACCGGTCATTTCCGTCAAACAGATAATATTTCTATGTCTGGAAGATCTTTCACAAAAGCCCTTATCTCTGGCGGAACAAGTGAAGTTTGCAGTTTTGCCGGAGTATATGATGGCAAAGGCTATACAATCAGTGATGTAAACATAGTTTGCACGACCGCAATTAATGAACCGGTGGGCTTATTTGGCCGCCTTGGAAGCCAGGCTTTAGTTCAGAATATCATTTTGAGCAATTGTTCGATCGCGGCCTCCGGCAATCTCTCGTATATAGGGTTACTGGCAGGTGAATCTGATGGTATTATCAGAAATTGTCAGGTGCAGGGTATGTTGAATCTGAGAGGTAATGCCGGCGGTATTGCAGGTCGTTCAGGTGGTATGATACAAGATAGTTTTGTTAGTGTATCTGCTACTGTTTCTGGCAATGGAGATAATCTTGGTGGTTTGGCAGGGTTTATTTCCGGACAGATCGAACACTGTGCAGTGCGTTGCAATATTTCTCTGAGCGGAATAGCATTGCATGTTGGAGGGTTAGGTGGTCAGGTAACTGCTGATGGTGCTGTTGATCGCTCTATGGTAACTGCAGAGATAACTGTCGGTAATCAGTCGAATAAAACAGGTGGATTTATTGGCGGTAATTATGGTCTGATAGCTGATTGCCGTGTTAGTGGTCGTAGCAGTTATGGTAGTAATTCCTACAATATTGGCGGCTTCTGCGGTTATTCTGATGGTCAGCTGGTTCGCTGTTTTGCTGATACTGTTATAAGTGTGGTATCTGGCTTATCGACAAAGGGCGATTTTGTTGGTAATGCTCTGGCTTTGGAGGATTGCTATTATTATACAGATAAGCCCATCGGGCAGAGTGGCCCGGCTATAAGAGTAAGCGGCATGGGGCTGTTTACCGAAGAGAGTTTCGCTGGTTTCGATTTTGAACAGGTATGGCAGATACAGCCAATAATTGGCCCGACTATCGCAGAGGCAAAACAGGCAGACTTGAATCAAGATGGTATTGTTAATATGGGTGATTTGGCAATATTGGCAGAAAAATGGCTGGAATAGCTCAAATAATGATCTGATATACCTGAACACCTGGAAATAGTTGTATGTCTCTTAAAGTATTTCTGGTTCTTAGAATCAGGCCTATAACCAGATTGACCAGAGAAACGGCTTTTCAGTTGCAGCAGGTTCTGATATAATCGTGTTGCTGTAGTAGATTATTGCTAAAACGAAAATATCAGGCAAAAAAATGGACTTATTCCGAGCTTCCGAGCAGAAAAATATTGATGCGGCAGAGCCTTTGGCTGTGCGTATGCGGCCGCGAACTATTGAGGAGGTAGTTGGTCAGGAGCATTTTCTGGCTCCGGGCAAGCTGCTCTGGCGTATGCTCAAGGCCGATCGTCTCAGCAGCCTGATATTTTACGGCCCGCCCGGCACAGGTAAGACTACTCTGGCCCATGTAATAGCTAATCAGACGGCTGCGGAATTTATAAGTAAAAACGCCATTTCTGCTACGGTTGAAGAGATACGGAGCGTTTGTCGGGAAGCCCACGAAAGACTGGCTACTCAGGGCCGTCGTACAGTTCTGTTGCTTGATGAGATACATCGTTTCAATCGCGCCCGTCAGGATGTTCTTTTAGCTGATGTTGAAAGCGGTACGGTGATATTGATAGGTGCAACGACAGAGAATCCGTTCTTTTCTGTGAATTCGGCTTTGGTCAGTCGCAGTACGGTATTTGAATTTGAGCCGGTTAGTCAGGCAGATATTTGTAAGGTTTTACGCCGGGCATTGAAGGATAACGAGCGTGGATTGGGAAAATATAATGCCAAAATAACCGATGATGCTTTGAATTTCTTTGCTGTCCGTTGCGATGGTGATGTACGAAAGGCTTTGAGTGCTTTGGAGGTAGCTGTGGTAAGTCAGCGAGCCTTTGAGCCGGAAAAGGCCTTGCTGATCGATCTGGAAATGGCCGCCGAATCTATACAGAGAAAATCACTGGTCTCAGATAAAAGTGGTGACAGTCATTATGACCTTGCCAGTGCCTTGCAAAAGTCAATGCGGGGTAGTGACCCGGATGCTACGGTTTATTGGCTGGCTCGTCTGATAGCTGGCGGGGAAGACCCTCGCTTTATAGCTCGTCGTATCTGTGTATGCGCCGCTGAAGATGTGGGTAATGCTGATCCAACAGCAACTATTCTGGCTGCTGCTGCTGCTCAGATAGCAGAGTTTATTGGTTTCCCGGAAGCTCAGTTACCTCTGGCTCAGGCGGCAATTTACATAGCCTGCGCCCCTAAGAGCAATGCTTCTGCTAATGCTATCTGGCAGGCGGTTAATGATGTTCAGACCGGGCGAACAGCTCAGGTTCCTGCTCATCTCAAAGATGCCCATTATAGCAGTGCCAAAAAGCTCGGTCGTGGCGAGGGCTATAAATATCCCCACGCATATCCGGGTAACTTTGTAGTGCAGGAATATCTGCCGACCGATTTTGCTAAAAAATATTATCTGCCTGGCCAGCAGGGGCGGGAAGCAAAGATCAGTGAATATCTCAAACAGCTTGATGAGTATATTCGTAATACAAAATGATCCATCGCTTTTTTATATTGTTCTGGAGAATTTATTAACCAGGAAATACGGCTATTCTTTATTTGTTCCTCATAAATTCACTTCGTATTATTTACAGGAATTATTGCTACTCTATAACAGATAAACTGTATTTGAGTTTGCGATTTAAACAGTTGATGTGCTGTTTCTACTATATTATTAGATACTAATAATATGTCTTAGGATGGTTTAATATTTTAATTGAAGAAAAATGTAATCTTAATGATGTGTTTAATAATGATTTAACATCTCTGGACTAATCTGTATAAGTCAATGACGAAGATGTAAGAAGCAATTGTTTCAAAAAAAGCAACGACAGGTTGACTACTATTTGGAAGATCGAAGTCAACCCGCCGTAAAAGTACCAGACGGACGAACCTGACTGGTTGAGCAATTATAGCATTAATTCCTCAATTAAGTCAAATTTGAATGTATTCCGTCGGGTGTTGTTCCTTACCATAAAAGCAGTTTAAGTGAAATGTATTTACTTATAGAACAGGGCGTTATAGATTTAGACCTGTTTGCCTGTCTTAGTGGTATTGCGAGAATATTAATATAATTCTAACAATTTGACTTAGATATTTAAGGAGAAAAAATGCGAAAACTACTATTACTACTTTCCCTTGCAGCTTTACAGGCAGCATGTTCAGCAACAATGATGATCCCGGAGCGTGGCGTTATAGCGCAGTGGGATAATTGGGTTGCCGGGCAGTCTTTTGATGGTTTTGATACTTACATTCCAGATGTATGGGTATTCGATGAACAATCAGAACTAAGTTTAACTGATAGTCCCGATGCTCTTGTCTATGAGGGTGTTAGTTATGCAGAGTGTTATGATGGTCGTGATGGTGTACTGCTTGTTAATGGTCTTGGCTATGAAAACATGGATTTCTTCATTCCCAATTACATTGGTGGTGAGAACAAAGAAATTACTATACAGATTATATATCAGAGCACAGGTTCAGAGCCATTGATAGGAGTGAGTCCATATCTTAATGGAGAACTAATGACAGAAGGCATTTATGCTAATGGTCGTACAAGTCATGTTTCTCTTGAGGGATACTGGTTTTGTGACACCTTTGAATTTGTTGTTATCCCCAATCCAGACTATGAGTATATTACGCTGGGATTTGAGAACAACCCAGTCAGCCCGGTTCTGGCTGTTGATAGTGTAACGGTTGAAACTGTATGTGTTCCTGAGCCAGCCACTTTGTGTTTTATGGCTCTTGGTAGTCTGACACTTTTAAGAAAACGCAAGTAAGTTTTTTGCTATGAATAATAATTTTAGGAAAGGTTGCATTAAATGAAGAGTAAATTTATCAGTACAATGGCTATTTTTGTCGCGATGTTTATGGTTACAGCTATGGCACAGGCTCGTCCGGCGGCATCATATAAGGGGGCTAAGTATGTCTTTTACTTTATTGGCGACGGTATGTCAATGGCTCAGGTGCATGGAGTTGAGGCGTATCTGGCAGCAAAATATGAGCAGACAACAGATAAGTATGGTAATCCAGTAACAGTACCCACTCGCCCGGTAGCAGCTCCCAGGTTGCTTATGTCCCAGTTCCCAGTAGCAGGTATGATTACAACTTATGATTATGGCAGCTTTATTACAGATTCAGCGTCCGCTGGAACTGCTCTGGCAAGTGGTAAGAAAACCCTTAGTGGTGTAATTAATAAATCACCAGATTTTGGGACCTGTTACATCACAATGGCAGAACAGGCTCGCGATATGGGCAAGAAGATAGCTATTATTACCAGTGTATCTCTGGACCATGCTACTCCGGCTTCTTTTTATGCCCATCAGAACTCACGCGGCAATACCTATGAAATTGCAATGGAACTGGCTGTGAGTGATTTTGATTATTTTGCAGGCGGTGGTTTTACTAAGCCTGAAAAGCCCGGCCTGATTAGTGTTTATGATGCTCTGGCTGCAAATGGCTATTCTTATATTAACGATAAGGCGGCCTTTAATTCCCTTACACCTGCAGCAGGTAAAGTAGTTGCGGTAAATCCGATTCTTGATAAAAGTAAGGCATTGCCTTATGAGATAGACAGGCTCAATGATATTGAAAATAATATATCGCTGGCTGAATTTACCAAAAAAGGTATCGAAATGATATACGATGATAAGAACCCTTATGGTTTCTTTATGATGGTTGAAGGCGGCAAGATCGACTGGGCTAATCATGCTAATGATGCCCGGGCCGCTCTGGAAGATACTATAGCCTTTAATGATGCAATAGCTCAGGCCGTTGAGTTTTACAATGAACACCCCAAAGATACCCTTATCGTAGTTACCTCAGATCACGACTGCGGTGGTATGTCTCTGGGCTGGGCAGGCACTGGTTACAATAGTCGCTTCGACATTTTAGACGGTCAGACAATGTCTTATGAGGCATTCGATGCTCAGGTTAAAGTATATCGTGATAAATATCTGGTGGCCGAAACAGATGAGTTAACAGGCATGATAAGTTATGTATATACCGGACCAACTGATATAGATACAGAAATGAAAGCTATGATCACAACTGCCTTTGGTATGGATATTGAAATGCTCTCTACAAGCCAGATGCAGAAGATCGAAGATGCCTTCGATACTGCAATGGCTGGTTTGAAAGGAGACTCATTACTCTACGGCGGTTATAATCCTCTATCTGTATCACTTACTCATACACTGAACAATAATGCCGGTATAGCCTATACCAGTTATGCTCATACTGGTATTCCTGTTCCCGTGATGGCTATCGGTAAGGACAGTTATCTGTTTGCGGGTTATTATGATAATACCGAATGTGGCATGAAGCTGGCCAGAGCAATGAAAGTAATACTGTCTAACTAATTATTTGACAATATGTGTGTTAGTTATGTAAAAAAGTTTCAATGATCAGAATTAATGATGCAGATTCCGAAAGGGGTCTGCATCATTATTATCTAAAGGTGTATATCTATGTTAAAGAAGGATATTGCAATTGTTTTAGTGCTCTCTTTGTTTTGTGTTTTTATATATCTGTTGCCTACTGGTTATGAAGGCAATCGTCAGACGGGCACTTTTCTGGCCAGAGGAAAGGTGCTTTCTGTTGAAAATGAGGTTATACATCAGGCAATGATCATAAAGACAGGAACCCAGATATTAGATGTCGAAATACTTCAAGGGCAATATAAGGGACGAAGGGTTAAGGCCACTAATTTACTTACAGGCAAACTTGAGATAGATGAATATTACCAATCAGGTGATGATGCTCTGGTTGAGTTTTCGGTTGATAAGGATAGTCAACAGATAGATGCGGGATTTGTGCGTGGACACTACCGCTTGCATTATGAACTATATTTAATAATCCTGTTTTCTGTATTATTATTGGTTACGGCAGGTTGGGTGGGTCTGAAATCTTTGGTGTCATTTATTTTTTCAGTATTAATTATCTGGAAAGGTATGGTCCCATTATTTTTACACGGCAGTATTAAGATAGGGGCTTCAAATTATGTTATGGATCCAGTTCTCCTTGGTTTGCTAGTGGTAGGTATTTTAACATCAGCAATATGTTTTTTAGTAGGAGGGCTTACTCTTAAGGGGCTTTCTGCATTTATGGGCTCATTTCTCGGATTATTGTTCACCTGTATCATGGCACTTTTCTGGTCAGATTTATTCAGGATTCACGGTGCGGTTCAACCTTTTTCTGAGATGCTGCTATACGCCGGGCATCATAATGTTGACTTGACCAGAATCTTTATCGCCAGTGTCTTTATTGCTTCATCAGGTGCTGTTATGGATCTGGCAATGGATGTGGCTGCTGCTATGGACGAGATTAAATATAACCACCCCGGCATAACCACTCTGGAACATATACGATCCGGCTTGCGGGTTGGTAAGGCAGTAATTGGAACTATGACCACAACGCTATTTTTGGCTTATTCCGGCGGATACATTTTCTTGCTCATGTACTTAATGTCAATGCAGATACCTGGGCCTATTTTTATGAATAAAACAATAATTGCAGCCGAAATACTTAACACTCTGGTGGGCAGTCTCGGATTGGTAATGGTTGCGCCTCTGACAGCTATTTCTGCCGGGTTGCTGTATGGTAGAAAATGCCCATCTTCACCAGAGTCAGGAAAAAGTGTATTATGCGAAAGTTAAGTTTATTATGTGCCCGAGCTGTGAATCCAGTTTAGCTGGGGTTGGACTGTTATGCGGCTTGTAACTTTTTACAATGCTACGATCCAGAGGAAATATGTATTAGCAATAAAAAAAGCCGGTTGAAACATTAAGTTTAACAACCGGCTTTTAATTTATGAAACATTTGCTCAGCAAACGCGTTTTCTGAGCACTGCCAGACCACCCAGTCCCAGCATAGCCATTGTAGCAGGCTCTGGTACTACCGGGGTCGGAATGAATTCAAAACTATAGCCCCAAGAACCACTTGCACTTGAGTCCGCAACTATAGTAAAGAGGAAATTAACCTCTTCTGTTGGATCGATCACATTGCCACCAGTGAAAACCAACTGGTTCTCTGAAGAGGCGTTAAGATCGAATATGAACTTGTCACTACTGGCGGAGCTGAGAACAAACTTAGCTCCGGGTGTAAGATCGACTTTCATACCGCCCCAACTGAAATCGGTGTCGTTAACCTTCGTTTCACTGACAATTGCGGCAGCATTAACGAAGCTGCAGGCTGCAAATAACATTACAGCCAGAGTAGATAGAAACTTCATTAGTAACTCTCCTGTTCTTCCTTTGTAAAACAACTTAACAAAAACAGCCCACGCGGGTGTTTTGTCTTACAGTTAAAATAGCCTTTGCTTTAGCTCTTTGGGATTGAGCTATCATGCTTATTAGTATAGCATATATAGATGCCAGAGTCAAAATTAAAAGGGCAGAATTTAATAAAATGATTTATGGTCTCAGTAAAGTGTTTATTTGCATAAGTGATTACTGTATAATTCCTTAAGTGTGAAATCTTTTCTTTATATGCTGTCTTGTATTCATATAAATATTGTAATTCCCTAATAATATTTACCTTTCGATTTATGCTTCAGATGTGGAATTATGGGTATATTTTGCCCATCATTCGCGGAAAAGCAATACATTCTCGAATATGCTTTACGCCGGTGATCCACGCTACTGTTCTTTCTACACCCAGACCGAACCCGCCGTGAGGGACCGAGCCATATTTACGCAGGTCCAGATACCATTGATAATCTTCCTGGACATAGCCCAGAGCCTGGATCCTGCCTAGCAGAGCATCATAATTTTCTTCACGCATTGAACCGCCGATGATCTCGCCATAACCTTGCGGGGCCAGGCAGTCATAGTTTAATACAACCGATGGGTCTTCCGGGTCTGACTTCATATAAAAGGCCTTGACCTCTCTGGGGTAGCGATGTACAAAAACCGGATTATCGAACTGCATCGAGATAATAGTCTCATCAGAACCACCCAGATCTTTGCCCCATTTGAAATTTTCGGCCAGTTCCTTGTGTTTGGGCAGATTTTCGGCCAGTTCTTCAAGATCAGCCAGGTTGTCTTTACCATCTGCAATTTGAGATGTGAGCTTGTCTATCTGCCATTGTTTCTGGACGCTGGCCAATTCCTGAGACCACTGTTCTATTTGGTCCTTTAGCTGGCCGATCGAATCCAGAGTGTTTTGCAGACGGGTATCCATCCAGTTTGCAACTTTATCACTATGGAGCATGTCAACCGCTTCTTTGTAGCTTAATCTAACGAAAGGAGGTTTGATCTTTTGCAGATCGCTGGTGTCGCGTCCGAGAATATCAAGCTCATGCTGACATTTTGCCAGAGAATTATCGACAATAGTACAGATAAGGCCTTCCCCTAATGCCATCAGGTCATGAATGTCTATATAGCACGCTTCCGGCTCAACCATCCAGAATTCGGTGAGGTGACGACGAGTTTTGCTCTTTTCTGCCCTGAAGGTAGGCCCAAAGCAGTATGCCTTCCCCATACTCAGGGCGGCGGCCTCCAGGTATAGCTGGCCGGTCTGGCTTAAGGCTACTTCATCGCCAAAATAATCTACATTAAACAGATTTTGTTCGCCTTCACCGGCGGCAGGTGAAAATATTGGTGTATCTACCAGTATAAAACCATTATTGTTAAAATAGTCTCGAATGGCATTTATTATAACATGGCGAATACGAGCGATAGCCCATTGACGCTGGCTGCGTAGGTGAAGATGGCGGTTTTTCATCAGGAAGTCAATGCCGTGACTTTTGTGAGAGATGGGGTAATCCTGTGTGTTATGTACAATTGTAACAGAGTCAACTGCAAGTTCGTAGCCGCCGACACTTCGCGGCTCATGGCGAACAGTTCCTGTTACCGTAAGCGAAGATTCCTGGCCGAGATGTTTTACTTGCTGGAATAAGTCAGCCAGATCGTCTTTTTTCTCGAAGATTGCCTGACAGAGACCTGAGCCATCTCTTAAGATTAGAAATAGCACTTTGCCGCCAGAACGAGAGTTGTAAAGCCAGCCTTTAAGTTCAACAGTCTTGCCGATATGATCTTTCATGTCGGCTATTTTAATATACTGAGCCATTTTATCCTCTATTGGTATTAAATTGATCTTGTATTGTTACAAGGCGATTATCGTCAAAATTTCAGCTAAAATTGAAATTAATGACCCATCTGCTGTTCTGCCAGGTCTGGGCCTGCCATATTGGCATTATGGTAAAAGAAAAGCCAGTCATTATGGTTTTATGACTGGCGGGTGATATCGGGAAAAACATTATAGGATACTATTTCGGGTTATTTAATGTTTTTATTGTCATCTTCGGTTTTATTGGCCATAGAATAGTTATTGTCCTGACGGTTGTGATTGACTCCTAATTTCTGCTGATAGAGATTAAAGGCATCATCGGCATTGAGTCCCAGCGACAGGGCCAGAGAGATCCAGAAGAAGAGCATGTCAGTTACTTCTACTCTGGCGTTCTGGAGGTCGTGTATTTCGAACCGGCGGCCTTCTTTGGCTTCCTTGCACCAGTGTTTCCAGTACATACAGTCGCGAAGTTCTTCCAGTTCGTTGCTCATGGCAGCCAGGTAGTTGTTAACCCATTCGCCACCGACTTTCGGGTCAAAATTTGCTCTTAAAGCCTGAGCGTCAAAGCCAATTCGCTTATTTAGTTCTGCCTGCCATTCAAAAAGCTGGGCGAGTCTGTCTTTTTCGGTCATTTTTACGCCTTTCCATCTTTCGAGTGATAAATAAATCTGTTGGAGTGTATGGGCACTCCATTTTTTCAGAGTGGGGTATTATATTCTAATTTACCGATCCGTTCCAGCCATAACTCCTGCCAGATGGTTTTATTGGCTATCTGGCTTGAAAGCTCGGTTTTAAGTACAGTTATGGCATGGCTGGCCTTTTCTTTACTGCCTGGTTCGAGTGCCAGACAGAAGATACCCCAGAATCTGGCTTCCCAGTAGAAGTAATCCTGAAATTCGGGACTTATCTGTCTGATCTGCTGCCAGTGTTTTCTGGATTCTGTAAAGTTTTTTTGAGAGAAAGCCAGGCAGGCAGAGGCTCTGTGTGCGTTTATGGTTTTTTCCTGAGCGAGCAGTGTGAAAGTTGCCATAGCGTCAAGGGGGAATTCTGGTACAGTAAGGGGCAGTTCAACGCCGGCAGAGCAACTGGCTTTATATACCATAAGACCGGCATAAAGATCGGCACTGCGTAATTTTTCCGCTTGCGATTCTGCTTTAGTGAACGAAAGGGTGGCAAGAGGTATTAGTTGTTCGTAAAGGCCGGAGAGTTTGCCAATTTGTCCGGAAGCAGCTAAATGCCTTATTTCCGGTTCCTGGCGAGTCAAAAAGTTTTGGGTGGCCTTTATAAGTGTGCCTGCCTTCTCAGGTGCTGTTATTTTCAGAAGATTGCTGACAGTGGTGAGATATACCTGTTTTTCTGCCGGGGTGCCAGAGGCGACGACTGCCAGTAGTTCTGTGGCCTGAAGTCTGACCTCAGGTGGGGTATTTTCATTATTGGCAAGTGAGAGCAGGGGGGCGATCATTTCCTTGTAGAATTGTTCTGTTTCGAAAGTTGTTGCCGTTTTATGCAGACAGAAGATCCGGCGGATAAGTGCCTGGTGAGTTAGTTCGCCGTTGGTTATAGAGCCATAAATATCGGCGGCCAGTTTATAATTTCCTGTAAGTTCATTTAGTGAAGCATATAGATATATTATCTGTTCTGGCGGAGCATTTGATGTGTCATTAAAAAGAGGTTCAAGAACCTTGATAATATCGTGATATTTATCGGCGGGCCAGTTGTCGATATGACAAATGGAAATTACCGTGGAGTATATATCGTTTGGGTCGGTAAGAGTGTTAGTAAATGATGTGTATTTCACCAGGAGAGTAATTATGTCCCGGGCAGCATTTAGTCTGTAATTGTCTTTATCTGCAGAGCTTGTTAATGATTTGGATTGCTCTAAATAGCAAAAAGCACGCTGGAAAAGCATGGAAGCATAGCTATTTTGGTCATTTGAACCAGCAGCTTCTATAACCTGGTAGATGAGCAGAGATGTGTTTATGTCCGGCTCAGATCCTTTTTGAAAAGAAGCTGCAAGGTCCAACAGGATATTGCCATTCCAGCTTTTTAAATGCTGGCCCCATTGTTTTTTATCGGTGCTTTCAAGTATCAATCTGGCTTTTTCAATAGCAATAAGTCTTATTCTGTTTTTTATGACCTCAAAGTTCCTGGCTCTCTGCCACATAGTTTCCAGGTAGCCGCCCAGTGCAGATATCATATTCTGATTATCGGCAGCCCCTGTACTCGTAAGATATTGTTTGCACAGTGATGCTTCAAAGAGTGTGGCTCGCACAACTAATTTGAAATTATCGGACAGTGCAGCATTTGACAGTTTGCTTATATTACTGATGATGAGGTTTATGTCTTCCAGGGCCTTGTCTGTAGTTATAATATTATGCTTATGTTTTAACTGGAGCTGAAGGAATGATAATTCAAGGGAATCTGTATAAGTTCTTTTTTCATTAAGGTATTGGCGAACTAGTTTGTCAAAATTATGATGATTGATTTCCAGATCAGTAATTTCAGCAATTCTTATATACCAGAGCAAGTAATCGGTTATTTCTGTCTTATACCAATTCTGGAGGAGTTCGTTACATATTTTGCCGTTATCAAATGTGTTCTTCAGTCCGAGTGTGGTCTGATAATATGAGCAGCTTGCCTGAAACAGTATTGCTTCTTGCTTGAGAGATTTGATTTTGAAGTATATGCCGGTATTGCCAAAACGAGTGTGCCAGGTGAAATCGTCCTGATATCTGTCGATATATTCATAATAGTCTTGAATGAAGAGGCAGTAAACCCGGCTGGCACTTTCTGTTTCTTTGAATAACTCTCGACAATATCCGATAAAACCCGGGTCATTGTCAAAAAAAGCTATAAGCTCTGGAATGTCAAGAAAGTTGAGCAAAAGGTTGCTTCGTATAGTGCCGGCCAGATCGGTGATCTGGTCAATATTTATGTCCTGGCAGAAGATATCGCTCTGATAAGAAAGTTCTCCATCTGTCCATAAAGTCTCTTGAGTGTTGTACAATTGGTGAAGATCTGCCAGAAGCCTTTTGCTAACCTCCAGGCTGCTTTGATCGCAAAAAGGCCGATCATACGCAAATGCCAGATCGTAAGGTCCGATAACAGCGGTTATGATCGTAATTATCGATATAAGGCACTTAACTGGAAGTTTCATTCAATCTTTACTCTTTTAGTAAGCTGACACAAAAGTCATTGATTATCTATGTTCACACAGCTCGCGAAAGCGGATTATAACATAAGTCGCTAAAAAGTCCATAAACAAAAGAAATTGCAGAACGCGGTAAAAGCATTTTAAGTGCTGTATTATAAGTATGTTATGTCATATTGGGTTTAGAAGCACACTTGTATGAGGCAAGGGAAAAGGAGAGTTTTGGTTAAAAAAAAGATTTTTTTTAAAATTTTCTAAAGTTTTTAAAATCATATTTATCAGTACTTATCATATTGATAATAAGGTGTTTACATTTTATATGACTATTAGATAATACGGGTTCAAAAGGGGTGTTAGGTCCTTTTTTATATTTAGGTGTTTGATTTAAATATTTAATTGTGTAGAATTAAGGAGTGCTGAGAGAGCTGTATTTCTCGCAATGGGTAGTACAGTTGCACGAACAATATAGATACTGGAGAGTAGGAATGTTGAGAAAGTAGATACTCGACTGATTCCTTCCATAATTTTTTGAATAATAATTGTTGCTTAAAAGCAATGACATGTTTCTGTAGGTGCTGCGGAAGTCGTGTGTGGTTTTCGCGGATTTTCAGGACAGGTTGGTTTGCTTTTAGTTACTTTTGTTAAATTCAGGTTTTCGTTTTGTGCCAGAGTAGAAAGATAGATAGATCCTGTCACAGAATGGTTTTCCTGAGATATTTACAAACATAGTTGTACAAATAATGTTACGCAGAGGTTATTGGCTCGTTTGTTGAGTCTTTAATTCATCTGGGAGATTGTTCAACATATTAAAATCTCTAAAGAGAGAAAGTGGTAGGATATGGAAAGATCAAAGATCAAAGCAGGAGTCATAGTTGCTATGTTAGGGCTGAGCAGTGCATTTGCTTCAGCTGCTGTTTCAAGCTGGGACGGAGTAGATGCCAGTCTCGACAGTTTCGTTAATTTAGAGCCTACTAAGGCTTATAAAGCCGTGATCAAGCAGGGTAAGAAGGTTCTTGCTTCTGATGTGATCTACGATGAGCTTTTCAACTACTATGGTAATATTGCCCCGGTAGTTCAGGAAAGAGACCTGTTTTCAGGTGGTATTTCTGATGACAGTAATGGCAATCTGATATATCAGAGAGTTTCTGCCAGTACTGATTATTCAAACAAATCTAAGGACAGAAAAAACCCAATCTACACTTATACAGTAAATAATTCAGCCGTGGCTCGTGCTGAGTACGATATTACTCGTGATGGTCTCAAGAGCCTGGTTCCTGGTGTAAATACAAACACTCGCTATACTAAGGCTCTGGTAACAGCCGGCACTAAGGCAGTTGATGGTAATGGTGAGAGCGTAAGCGTTCTTAATCCGGTTTATCTGCGTCTTAACAAGAGCAGCGTTAACCAGAGGGGTTTGCTGGCCAAGTATGTAGTAGATATCAACAGGGTTATTGAGCGTGTTATTACCAAGGGTGACACTGAAGTAACTAAAGAGTATGCCAAGAGACTTGCTAAGGGTGTAGTAAGTGTTTATAGTGATTCTAATGGTGCTCTGTCAGTGAAGGTTTCTGGAGGCATCAACAAGGATGATATCAAGGTATCGCTGTATAACAATGCTTCTTCAAATAAGAATGAAACAGAAGTGGAAGTCTTCACTGGTCTGAATAATGCTAATAACAAAAAGCTCAAAGAAGCCACTGCGGGATTGGACGATTTCTATATCAAGATAGAAGGCGTAGCAATGTCTAAGGATTTCTGGTACTCACCTAAGAGTGGTAAAAATTATACTGATACACTTTATGTAGATGTTGTGCCTCAAGGTACTGTGTATGCCAAGGAGCTTGATGAACTGGTGCTTGCCAATGATGTTCAGGCAGTAAGAGTTCCTGAGCCTGCGACCCTTGGCCTGCTGGCTATCGGCGGCTTGCTGATGGGCAAAAGGTTCAAGAAGTAATAATATTGATAAGATATCTCAGGACAGGATAAACTGATACCCACAGTTTTTCCAGAAGTCCAAAAGATAATAGTTTTCATAAACTCCATAAAACCAAATCAATGCGTAAAACGGGACAGATAACCACTGTCCCGTTCGCATTTTAAAAATACTCATCAAAAAAAATGGTAATAGGGGCCTGAAAGGTTTAATTAGCTGAAAGAAAATTTTTGGGAAGGATGCTTAATTATTGGACTGATTTACAGATGAGATAAGAGCTTCTGCTGTTCTCAAACCGTCCATTGCAGCTGACATGATCCCACCGGCATACCCCGCTCCTTCACCAGCCGGGAAAAGACCCTTAAGGTCCGGGCTTTGGCAAAATTCATCGCGGATTATTCTTACTGGTGATGAGCTTCTGCTTTCCAGTGCTGTCAAAACAGCATCTGGCCTGGCAAAGCCTTTTATTTTCTTGTCGAATTGAGGCAGTGCCTGTTGCAGGGCACTTGCTATAAATTCCGGCAGACATTCTCGCAGGTCGCATAGTGTTATGCCGGGCGTGTATGATGGGTTTATCTCGCCCAGATTTTTTGACGCTCTGCCGGCTATTAAATCGCCAGCGAGTTGTACTGGGGCATGGTAATTGCTGCCGCCAGTGACAAAGGCCTTTTTCTCCCACTCCCTTTGAAAATACATGCCAGCAAGTGGCTCTGAGCCAAAGGTTTCCGGACCAATTCCGACCAGCAGGGCACTATTTGCATTTTCGCTATTTCTTGCATAAACGCTCATGCCATTGGTTACCAGTCCACCAATTTCAGAAGATGAGCCAATAACCCGTCCGCCCGGGCACATGCAGAAGCTGTAAACGCTTTGCCCTTGTCCGCAATGAGCTACCAGTTTGTATTCTGCGGCCCCCAGAGCTTTGTGGCCGGCATAATTGCCATATTGCCACTTGTCGATCATACTTTGAGGGTGTTCGATGCGTACGCCCAGAGAAAAGGGCTTGGCTTCCATAGTTAGTCCCAGTTTCAGTAACATGGAAAATGTGTCGCGAGCGCTGTGCCCCGGTGCCAAAATAATATGGTCGGTTCTGAGCAATTCACTATCATTTATTTGGGCGTGGGTAATTCGCCGTTTATCTGTTTGTATGCCGGTTAACTGGCTGGAGAATCGTATTTCACCGCCAAGGTTTGTTATTGTCTGACGGATATTCTTTAATATTGAAATGAGTTTATCTGTGCCAATATGCGGTTTGGCCTGATAGCGGATCTCGCCCGGAGCTCCTGCGGCGATAAGTTCATCAATAACCCTGATGCTACGACAGGAACGATCTTTTATCTGAGTAGTCAGCTTGCCATCGGAAAAAGTGCCTGCGCCTCCTTCGCCAAACTGTACATTTGAGCTGGGGTCTAGTGTGCCGTTTCTCCAGAATAAATTAACATCTGCAAGCCTGTCTTCAACAGCCTTACCTCGTTCCAGAATTATCGGATCATAGCCTGAGCGAGCCAGTAACAGACCAGCCAGCAGACCGCAAGGGCCGCTGCCTACAATTACAGGTCGGTAATGAAGTTTTTTAGCAGCAGCCGGTGGTGTATATGTCATACATGGCGATGCGTTAATTCTGGTGTTATTCTCAGATCTGAGCAGAACTTCAGATTCATTTTCAACCTGTATATCCAGAGTATAAACGGCTTTAATGTTATTGGTGTGTCGGCAATCCAGGGCGCGTTTGATGACATTGTGGGAGAGAATTTTGTCAGGGCTTATGTCCAGTGCTTTGGCAATTGCACCGATCAACTCTTCTGGCTTGTGGTCAAAACGCAATGAAAGCTCAGTTATTCTTATCATGTTGATATTTTAATCGCAAATCTGAGAAATAAAAATAGAAATTATTATTGTTAGCCTAACGGCAGGTAGTGGAAAGAGAAGTTGGAATAAAAAATAAAGGCTCGTAAATCATTGATCTACAAGCCTTTATTATACACCATCTAGGACTCGAACCTAGAACCCACGGATTAAGAGTCCGATGCTCTACCAATTGAGCTAATGGTGCTCCTTTTTACCTCTTCATTGCTGAAGAGATGGATAATTATAGGTAAATAATCATGTTTGACAAGTGTTTTTTTTGAAAAAATAATTTATTGACTGCCCTGTCCCGGTTAGAATGTAGGGCTGAGATGAAATCGTAAATATTCCCTGTATAATGCAGGTTGAGTAGAGACTGGGTCCTGGCTGGCCTTGTGGTTATTGGACGAAACTGGAAGTAGATAAGAGTAAATGAATAAATTTGAGATCAAATCTGGCTATGAACCGGCAGGTGATCAGCCTGCTGCGATAGCAGAGTTATATAAGGGCCTGGTTGATAAGCGGAAGTTCCAAACGCTTATGGGTGTCACCGGTTCGGGTAAGACATTTACCATGGCTCATCTGATAGCAAAACATAATAAGCCGGCTCTGGTTATAAGTCATAATAAGACTCTGGCGGCTCAGCTCTATGAAGAGTTCAAAGAGATATTCCCTGATAATGCGGTTGAATATTTTGTTAGTTATTATGATTATTATCAGCCGGAAGCATATATTCCTCAGCGTGATATCTATATAGAAAAAGATGCTGCTCGAAATGATGATCTTGACCGTTTGCGTCTCAGTACTACAACCTCGCTGATGAGTCGGCCTGATACTATAGTAGTTGCCAGTGTATCGTGCATATTTGGTCTGGGCAGTCCCGATGACTATAAGAATTATATTGTCCCCCTTCGTGTTGGTCTGGAAGTTGACCGTGACCAGATACTGCTGGATCTGGCCAATATCAGCTATGAGCGAAATGATATCGGGTTTGAAAGAGGGCGGTTCCGCGTGAGGGGCGATGTTGTTGAGGTTTGGCCTGCTTATGGCCAGTTCGCCGTGCGGATCGAATTCTTCGGAGATGAAATTGAAGGCATATCCCTGATCAATCCTACCAGCGGTGAGGTGCTTGCCCAGGAGACTCAGTATTTCATATATCCGGCGAAACACTATGTTATGCCCGAGGAGAGAGTCGAGCAGGCGACGGCATCTATTGAAAAAGAGCTTAAAAGCCGACTATATCAATTGAGGGGAGAAGGCAAACTGCTCGAGGCTCAGCGGCTTAATGCCCGTACCCGTTATGACATAGAAATGATCCGGGAGGTAGGTTACTGCAGTGGTATCGAAAATTATGCACGCCACATGGCCGGAATGGAATCAGGTTCTAAACCTTTTACCCTGATTGACTATTTCCCAGATGATTTTCTTATGCTAATTGATGAATCACATGTTACTCTGCCGCAGTTGCGGGCGATGTATGCCGGAGACCGCAGTCGCAAGCAGGTGTTGGTAGATCATGGCTTTCGGCTACCCAGTGCTATGGATAACCGACCGCTGACCTTTGAGGAGTTTGAGAGCTGCTGGGACAATGTTATTTTTGTCTCTGCTACACCTGGCCCTTATGAACTGGAAAAGTGCCAGGGGCAGGTAGTAGAACAGATAATCAGGCCTACCGGTCTGCTTGACCCAGAGATATTCGTTGAGCCTGCCTCTGGACAGGTTCCGCATCTGCTGGGTGAAATAGAAACAACAGTTGCCCAGGGGCGGCGGGTACTGGTTACCGTATTGACTAAGCGACTGGCCGAAGATCTGAGTAATTACATTAAGGATAAGGGTATTAAGTGTGCCTGGCTGCACAGTGAAATTGAGACTCTTAACCGGGTAGATATCTTGCGGCAATTGCGTGAAGGAGAATTTGATGTGCTTGTCGGTGTGAATCTGCTGCGTGAAGGGCTGGATTTACCCGAAGTGGCCTTAGTAGCTATACTCGATGCTGATAAGGAAGGCTTCCTCCGCAGCGAAACTTCGCTTATCCAGACCATCGGACGAACAGCGAGAAATGTCAATGCCAGGGTTATTCTCTATGCCGATAAGGTTACACCATCTATGCAGAGAGCAATGGATGAAACCAGTCGTCGTCGTAAGCTCCAGGCTCAATATAACAAGACCCACGGTATAACCCCGCAGACAGTGCAGAAGGCGATCCGTAAATCGCTCGAAACCGAGTTCCAGGCCCGCAAGCTGGCCGAAGATCTAGTTACCCGCCAGGGCAGCTCATTCGACCGCGAAGAACTAATTGCTACTATGCAAAAAGAGATGATGGATGCCGCCGCTGCTATGGAATTTGAGAAGGCGGCCAGACTGCGAGATCAGATACAAGAACTCAAAGATGCCCCGCAAATCCCCTTACGCCGGGGGGGCGGAACTTGATTGCTCTTGTCCATTGTTTGGTATAAGTGCTATTGTTCGCATTTGTTGGACAATAGCAGACTGATCCCATGCTGCTTAAGCACCGGTTATTTCAGGTCGTAGAATGAGTTATTGTCTATAGTTCTGAACCAGCCGATCTTGTGCGTTTTGAGAATATCCGGGGTAATAGCCGGGTCGGTCTGATAGCCCGTTACGGGTTCGAGCATGGTTTCGCTGCTGACATGGCCATCTGCCCAGGCCAGGTTGGCTTTGCCCAGATGGCGAAAATGGATGGTAGGGTCAGGTCTGGGTTCGCTCCCGGCAGGGATCATTGCGAGCATTTTGACGAAATCAGCCCAGATGGGCGGGTGGATAAAGGAATATTCTATAACAGCTATCTGGCCATCTATAGTCTTTAAGTAAGCGGAATCGGCGAACATGACCGTTTCGGCAGGGCAGCGAACTTCGCTGGATTTTGCCGAAGTGTTATATGCCTGGCTGTAATCATTTATATCGAGTCTGCCGCCGATATATTGATCGTTATAGCCGTAGCCGCCGCAGCCGGCCTCAAAATTAGCCATTTGTCCGGCATCCGGATTATATTTTTTGAATTCCGGGCATTGTTTAACCTGACCATCACCCAAATATTTTCTCAGTGGGCTTAAGAGCGGGTCAAAGGCACTTTCGACATCGGGCCGCTGGCCATGCCAGCGATGCAGATTATTCAGGAAATCGTGTGCTGCTGGCACGAAGCGGTCATTATTTTCAACGGCATATCCGCTATTAGCAAAGATGAGCTGCCGGAGATTCGAGGCGCACACCGTTTTGCGAGCCTGGGCTTTGGCCTTGCTCAAGGCGGGTGCCAAAATAGATACCAACAGAGCAATGATAGTAATTACTACCAGCAATTCAATAAGTGTGAAAGCTGTTGTTTTCTTATTTTTCATTTATTTCAGCCAGTTATTGAGTATTATTGCCAGGTCGGCCATATTCACTATGCCGTTCTGGTCATAATCACCATAGTGCCAGGTGGTGTGCCTGAGCCAGTTATTCAGTATTATGCGAAGATCGCTGGTATCAACAATGCCATCCATGTTGCTATCGCCGTTTATTAGGTTAAGAGCCCCGACCGCTTCCAGATCGAAACCGCCTGAGCCCCATGTTTGCCAGGGGTCTCTTATACCGTGGTTATTCTGATAATTCTGGCAAATGCCGGTTTGCGGGTCTCTGGTTCGAGGGTCCGGGCTGGTGGCTGCATTGTCAGAGAAATGGCCGGTGCCAGGTATGTCAATAATGCGGACAAATCTTATATTGGCAGGATCTACCTTGCCGCTGATGACTTCCGGGCAGGTGGTGATGTCTTTCAGGTCAAAGGGAGTGCCCCAGCCATTTCCGCCGGTGTTGGCGTGTTTGCCTGCGAGATTATATATATTAGTCGGGTCAAGAGGCATATAAGCTCCGATACTGGTATTGGGGTCATTAAGGGAAACGCAGGGGAATCGGGCAAAACTGACGCCATCTGTTGACACCTCGACATAAGCCAGTTCTGCAAATATATATAGCTGGCCGTTGGGGCCATTGGCGGTCATGCCGTTTTCAAATACGGCCAGGTCAGGCCCCGGCTTGTCTGTTATGGCTTTATTGAAGAAAAGTGTAATGGTACCGGGCTTTTTGCCAGCGACAATGTCTGTCAGAGGCATGTCGCCCAAAGAGCAAATGTCGTAATTATCTGCTTTGGCTGGTCCGAGAGCTTTTTGTGGATTCTTCCATTCAGTACTGATTATCCCTGTTGGTGAATAATCGATTACTGCTGAAGCCCAACCGGCATATATGCCCGGAGCATTGGGGTCAGCAGGGAATGGTACTCCAGGGTCGGGAACACTTGCCAACCCAAAGTCTGTAGCTTTCGGACTGGAATAAGGGCCAGCCAAAATCATACCGATATTAGTTGTAATGGCAAAAAATGCTACAAAAAGAAGGGTTTTACTGATGAACATGCAGGTCTCTTTCATTAACGCGTAGTGTCACCGGCGACTGACACAATATGAACCGGCTGCACAGGTAATGGAAAAAGACAGGAGGACAGTTTGCAATATTAACTGACTAACCTGGTTACCATTAAAACCCGCGAAGGCCATCCAGAATGTTAGTTGGCAATCCTGTCTTCTGGCTTCCGGGTCAAACCATAGGCTGTGCCTTCCCAATATTAATCAGTGGCATTATTACAGCTTCTGTAACCGGTTACAGCGGCGCGTCCGCGGCCGATTCTCACGGCCTTCCTCTGGCGGAGATTGATCCACCAGCTAGACTGCTAACTCAACTGTAGATTCTAGCATATAGCTGCTCTATGTCAAAAGTTATTTTTCCCGTGTAAATTATCCATTATTTTATATTAAACAATAGTTGAATTATAGCAGAGAAGTGGGTTTTCCCTGATAATATAGCTGATTTATAGCAGATTTAGCGATAGTATTGATATTTATTTATAACTCTTTTGGAGGTGGTTTTACAGGTTTTGTATTTGTCCCGACGCAGTGGTGTGACAATGGGAGATTTAGGTGTTATGGGTATAATTTGAGCTTAATATGGAGTGTTCGCTTAATGTATTTATTTTTTAAGTAGTTATGGTTGTTTTGATTTGTAGAGAATAAGATTCGGATAGCTTATGGTAATGGATTCGGAAGATTATAGTGTACGCTTCCAAAAAGATTTTATTGCAGAAAAAATATTAAAACAATGGTATAATAAAAGCTCAAAAGTTTCTGAAAAGGTTTCATACAAGTTGGCTAAGGTATATAGATAAAGATGAATAAGATCGTAGTTGCAGTAGTTGGATTGTTGGCAATGGCAGGTCATGCTTGTGCTGGTTCGATAAGTCGTGTTTATGACTTTGATGAGTTGCGGGGAGATTTGCCCGGTAAGTTTTTGTATGCTGCGGTTGCTGATGGAAGTGATATATATTGCCATTTTTATGGTTATCTGAATTCTAAGCCCGAACTTAGTATGAGCGGCATAACCAGAATGGATGGTAATGGTCAGTCGCATACTTTGGTAAGTGGTTTTGACTGGTTTGACTATACTGGCTCTGAGAAGTTTTCAGCTTTATATAATTTTTCCCTGTCTGGTAATAGTTTGTATTTTGCTGATCTGCTGTCGAAGCAGGTGTATTCGGTAGATAAAAATACTGGCGCAATAAGTACAATAGCAACTTCAGAAGCTATCAGAGCTGTTATAGGAGTGGAAGACCTTTCATTTCTGGGTGCAGGAGATTTGTATCAGGATAAGATGTACTTTTTTGAAAGGAATAGCAGAAATATCTTGCGTGCCGGCTTAAATGGTGTTGAAGTGGTAATGCAAGAGCAGGCACTGATATCTCTGATGGGCAATTCGTCAATTAATGGAAGTATGACAGTAACTGATGATAATCATTTATACTGGTGTGGTGGCGAGTCGCCCTCATTATATACACTGGATATGAATAGTGGTGCAGCTAGTGTATTATTGACTAATTCCGAGATCCGTGCCGCCGGTCCGATCGAAGGTATAGATAACGATGTTATTATGCAAGATATATATCAAGCTCCAGATGGATATCTCTACTTTTTTGATCGTAATCGCGGCATAATGAGTTATTCGGCAGATAGTGATACTCTGGCAATGGTGGTTTCAGTCCAGGAGCTGGTAGATAGTGAGGTCGGTATGCTCTCAGCAGTGTATAATTTTACCTGGTATGATGATAGTCTGGCTTTTTGTCATAAAGATACGGGCTTTTATGTGGTAACGCCAGAACCATTGGCCATTTCGTTTTTAATCTCCGGCGGGTGTCTTGCTTTGCGTCGCCGCAACCGCCGGGTTTGACCGCAGAAAAAAACAGTAAAATACTTGTTTCAAAATAGTTAGCGTGTATGATATACACTCGTGAAGTATTCAGGAGAATGTTAGTTCTGGGCTGGTGATGTACTGGCTGACAGTCGTATTAAAATGAAACAGGAGATGTGGTGGTATTGGCAGGCTGTAAGATAATATTTTTCAGTGTGTTATGTGTTTTTTTGTGTGCAGTTTCAGCCCCTGCTCTGGAAAGACCTGACCATATGGTTGATCTTGTTCCCTTTGAGCATGTAACCTATAACGACCTTTGCGGCAACTCGATAGGTGCTTTTTGCTATAGTCAGTCCCAAGACCGATTTTATGTTTCTGCCTATGGTGCCGATAGCGGTATCCGGTGTTTTGTTCCGGGAGAAAATTCTGAGCCGAATTATGCTTCTCCTTTCGAGGTGAAAAATGTACTGAGAGATGATTCCGGTATTTCCTGGCAGAGTGCGACGGTGTCAAATTTGTTTCGTATAGCCGGCTCTCCGGATATAGCAGGTGGGGCTTGTGGTTCTATAGAAAGCTCCTCAACCATTAACGGTATGGTGCTGAATCCATCAGCAATACGAGTAAATGGTACGAATTATGCTGCCGGCTCTCTGGCGATAATAAGTGATAGCTCAGAAACCGTTGATGCCAACTGGCAAAAAAGGCTGCTTAGTTGGGACTTGCGTGAGATAGGTTCGCCAGTTTCCGGTTATGACCCTAACAGCTTTGATCCGAATAAGTATGAACCATTTTCCCCCAGTTATGACCCTGATAACCTGCCTGATCGTGCCAATGCCGCCTATGACAGTGTAGAGCTGGAAGTAGAGCATTTTGGCTCACAGTATGGCTTTGGCTGTGTGAATTGGAATGATGCATTTTCATCTCTGGTAACTGTTCAGGATATTGGCGATACTCTTGGTCTTAATGACCTGCCGGTATTAACTGAAGATCGATGTGCTGATGGGAATGTTTGTTTTTCAACAGATGGTAAAAAGGTATATTTTCGGTCTAAAGATACAAATGATGGTGGAATATTATATCGTGATATTCAGGGTAAGGTAAGACTAAAGGTTGGCAAAACATTCACTGGTATCTGGTCTTATGAGCTGGAAACTGGTGTTCTTCGTCGGCTGTTTGACGATACTGCCTCTGGCGATTATCTTACGGTAAATTCTGAGCTGAGTGTTATTCCAGTTGGCTTACGAAATCTTACCGGATTGCCTTATGCCGATGATGTGGATCAATTGCTTTTTGATGGTTCAGAGGCCAGCGGTAATATTTTTGGTATAAACTGCCTTGTTCTGGATGGAAGTGATAATCCTCCGATCTATCAGGTTTTAGATGGTCAGAGAATTCTTGATCTGGCGGGAATAGACCCATATGATCCGGAGTATTACGGCATATATAGTGACGATCCGACGACTTATCCAGAGCCTGTCAATGGCATACCCTATGACCCCTTTGAGCCAGACTCTGGAATGTTTATCAGGCCAGAAAGATTTCCCAAGGTATGGTCATTGACCCATGATAAGTGGGGAAATATTTATTTTTACTATCGTCATCCGCATAATGTGTATATGTATGATGTTGCAGGTCGTATTATATGCATTAAGAACCGGGCTCAGAGTGTTGTATTTAATCTTGTTGCTAATAATTCAGAGCATATATTTTATAGTGAAAATCTCAGATTGTCAGTCAGGTATGTCGATGGTCCAGGCGGTGAGGAAATGCCTCAGTTGATGTATATGTCAACCGGCAGTAAAAGTGTTGCAGGTATAAATGTTTACCAGCCCTGTGATTTTGACCGTGATGGTGAGGTCACTGCTGCTGATGTCGATTTTTTCAAAGCTCAGTTGCAAAGGACCCACTCTCAGATGCTTGTGAGTATTAACGATGCAAACTATCTGGATTATCTCAAGGCTGACCTTAATGGCGACAGTAAGCTGGTTAATGATGTAGATGAGAGTAGAAAGCCTCAGGGACGGGCTGATACAGAGCTTCTGGATTATTCAGTGACAGAATCAGATATTGAGGTATTATATCAGTATTCGCTGCCTGGTAACATCAATTTCGATGATCGGGTTGATATGTTGGACTTTGCCGCTTTTGCATTGAATTACCCCTCTGTGCCGGGGCAGGTTAAGAGCTGGTCGCAGGGTGATTTTGATCTTGATGATGATGTGGACCTTAATGATCTGCTATTGCTGGTTGAGTATTGGCTGGGGTATGATGATTAAGAAGTCAGAAGATAAGAATAAAACAGGGTTTACTCTGATAGAACTGCTGGTTGTGATGACTATCATAGCATTGTTGGTGTCAATTTTGTTACCGGCATTATCCAGGGCACGCAAGCAGGCCAGACTGGTGGTGTGTACTGTTAATCTCAAAGAGATCGGTAATGGCCTGATGATGTATTCAATGGATAATAATGATATGTTCCCCAGCCAGAAAGCTATTGGCGGCTGGAAGTTCCGGGCGGCTCCGGGCTATCGTGATCCGCATGATTTTTACGGGTATCCAGAGCGTTATGGCCTGACGGCTTTGTTAGATGGTCGTTCTGTTGACAATCGTTCGGGCAGGGTAACAGGCAGTAGATATCGATATATTGATGGAACAAGTGATATCTGGGTTTGTCCTGACTGTCAGTTAGACTGGATGAGAAATATGGGTAATACCTATACCTATCGCACTGGCTCACTTATAGATAAGAATAAGGTTACCGTCTTGCAGCGTTCGGTTGTCAGGCAATATGAGTCTTCTGGTTCTGTCAGCAGGGTGATAACTCCGGCAGAGGAATGGTTATTGCGTGATAATACCGGGCAGTTGGCCTATACTCCCGGTTTTCTGGTTCCGCCAGGTGAGAGTATGGGTAAATATCGCTTTACGCCCAGTAAAAGAGATTATCCGCATCTCTATGGCGGCAATTATAGTCAGGCTGCAAACACTCTGTATCTGGATTTGCATGTAGAAAGATTGCTCCATGTTGATCAAGAGCAGCAGACCTCGATAGTAAGTGAGTAGTGAGATAGTATTTTGCTCAATAGAGGAAAAAATGTTATTGCCCTTATATTGTTATTGCCTGTGCTGGTGTCTGGTGCAGGCAAGATCGATATCAGCTATCTGGAAGGCCGGGTTATTGCCTGCTGTGATATTGTAGTTAAAGGTCAGGTTATTCCCGCCAATGTTATTATTGATCTGGGGCTGCGTCACACAATGGCGATCAATAATACTCTGGCCCGGACTCTGGAGCTTGACACAGATGAAGAAGTAGTATTCGATTTTTATAATGGCAATAAGATAGCAGTTGATTCTTATGGTTTTACAGATATGGCCAGTCATCAGGCTTTTAATCGCTTTTATGCTACAGAGTTGAATAATCGGATAATTCTGGCAATTATTGGCTTGCCGGCCTTTACTGGTGATAATGGTCAGGTGGTGCTTGATATTACCGATAAATATCTTAGTTATGGTCAACATATAGAGCCGGATCAGGATTGGCACAGGATTTTATTGAGACAGCCAGGCCCGGCATATTATATTGATCTTGAGCCTTATCCCGATTATGTCTTAAAGTCATTTATAACGACTGCTTTGTATGATACTCAAATAGATAGTGTATGTGCTTCTATTGCCGGTAGTGATTATGGCTGTTTTACTTCTTGCTATTTGGACTCTTTTGATATTGCCCCTTATGTGGCTATCAGACCGGTAAAAAATTTCACTATAGAACGGGCTGGTTATGACGCTGTGGTTGGTAATGGCTTCTGGCAGAATTTTACCGTTATTTTCGATCCGGGCAGGAGCTATATTTATCTCAAGAGCAAGGCGGGGGTTATTCCCGATCTTTCTGAGCAGGAATATTTTTCAGCGGTCGTTGATCAGGATCATGAGCGGGTTATGGCATATCTGGACAAAACCCCCAGAGCTCGTCTGGCTGATGAGGCTGCCAGTTTCCTGTTACAGCACTCGTTAGCTAACAAGGTTTTTGACCGCCAAAAGATCGAAAAGATCTGTAATTCATTTATTGACAATAATAAGCCAGAGCAGGCGGCGGAAAAGATAATATTCAATCTGGAGCAGTTATCTGACCACGAAAATTTTGTGGAAATAGCTCGTGTGGTATATGAAACTATGCTGCATAAAATATACAATTCTCGCGATTTAATAATTCAAAGATACAGGCTGGAGTCCAGATTGGGAGCGTTATTGCTTGATAGCGGCTATGCCAGAGAGGCTTATGAACATTTATTATCGGCGGTGTTTAACCAGCCATTGAACTCAGAGATAAATTATCAGATGGGTCGTTATTATCTCAGTCAGGGAAATAATGTGCGGGCCTGGTCCAGATTCTTCAGGGCTGCTGCTATCTTTGCTCCTTATCAACCGGCAATAGCTGAGTTGAATAAGCTGAATAATTCAGCAGAATTTCGCCGAAGTTTCAGTATGACCGATGCCCGGGATATGCTAAGTAGTTTCAGTCCGCCGGCAATATACCCTCGTCTGGCAGATCAGCAATGGACCAAAGCCGATACTGTTTTGCTGGAATATTTTGTCTATTCTGATACAGATGAACTGGCCAATCTGAGCGTTGCCCTGGAGGCGATCAACAGGTTTTATCCTCGCTCGTCATTTACCTCTGTATGTTATATGTCTGGTACGCCCGAACTGTCACCTTTGACTAATGAATACAGCAGGCAATTGGCAGTTGATTATAATGCCCAGTCCAGGCCGGCGGTATATGTTAATGGCAAACCCTACGGTTTCAGTCGGGTTGAGCTTGGTTCGCCAGAATTGATTATTGATAACCTTCACTCCCTTAAAGAGCATAGCTGTATTCCGATGGGAGCTTCTGCTATAGCAATAAATGATGATATAGTTGCAGTTTCAGTTGTACCCCCATTATGCGGCTATAGCCGGTATGAAATATTGCTTCTGGAGAGCAATGTATTGACTTATGATCATGGCAGGCTTTACTTTCTTGATAATGTCTGTCGGGGCCAATTGCATTCTGGCAGTTCCAGTACATCTGCAATAGAGATTGATTTCAGTAAAGAGCAGGAACAAAATAGATTTATAAGCTATCATAAGGAACAGAATAAACGGCAGGCCTTTAACTCTGTATGGTCATGTGAGGTTATAGACTGGCAGCAGTGTGCTGTGTTGGCTAAGTTTTATGATCAGGCAGGTGTTGTTTGCGGCTATACCCGGGCTACTCTGGCTGATGGAGGTGGTCGGTGAATAAACCAGAAATGAGAAAAGCAGAATTTCTTGCCTGTTTATCTGGGATTTCATGGCAGATCAGGGTTAATAAAATATCTATGGCGTTTATTCAGGCTTTGAATATATCAGCGTGGCTATTAAGTATTTTCTCTCTTATACTGATACTGGCCTGCATTATGCAGTTCTATTTTATGCCGGTAAAGTTAGTTTTAATGCTTTCGGGCGTATTGGCTGTATTTTGTCTGGCAACTGTTATTTACTTTTTATTCAAGCCTGTGTCAGCTCTGCATTGTATAGAACTGGCAGACAGCAGAACTAACCGCTATAATCTTATCCAGAACGCGTATGAATGTTGCCTGGCAGGTCGAGATACTCCCTTTGCAAGGGCCACAATAGAAAGCGGATTTGAGCTGTTAAAGCAAAATAAAGATATTAGCCTTTCTCTGCCGTATAAAAGGCCAGGTGTGATAATTTTGATACCCTTATTACTTATTGGTGTTTTAACTGTATTGCCAGCTCATGATCTTTCTGGAGATATGGCTGGGAAAACAGTTGAAGCTGGGCTTGTTTTAACAGCGGAAGATGATGTTCTGATTGAACGGCATGATTATTATCTGTCAGAAAAAGGCCAGAACAAAAGTGTTAATGCATCACTGCCAGCGAAGTCTTTTATATCTGCCGACTTTCTCTATTATGTTGAAAATCTGAAAAATGGCTCAGGTCATAGTTTCGGTTATAATATCTTCAATAATGATTTATCTGGTAATGAATATGGACTGATGCATTCATTTTCAGGAGGTCTGTCTTCCAGTAAGAATGAAAATTATTTAGCTCAGGAGCAGTCCTCAGTTTCTGATGTTTCAGCAGAAAACAACAGAGATTTACTTTCCGATATCGATGGTGAATTTGATAGTGATTTTTTCTTCCCCGGCGAATTAGAGGGTAGCCCTGCTATGGCAACAGATTTGATGGCCGCTGGTCGATCAGGTTATACGGCAAAAAGTAATAAAAGCAGTGATGCCCGGATAGATAATAAAAGCTCTGGTATTTTGCAGCGTGAAGCGAGGCCGTATCTTTCTGATAAGCTCGAAGAGCCGGTGCGATCACTTGGTTTTGTCAATAATAAAAAAGATTATTTCCAAAAGGGGTATGGCGGTATTGTTTTAGAAAAAAGGCCAAAGCCAGATGCTTATGGTATTGGGGGTGAGCCGCTCAGTGTTTATTTGAAAGGTATTAGCCAGAATGGTAATGAGCAAATGGTAAATGGATCTGTCCCCGGTGGTGAATTCGAACTGAAATACATGGAAAGCGGGAAAGCGGTATCTGCTTTACCAAAACAGCCTGTTGATAATCCAATTATTTCAGAGCAATGGCTGGATATTTCAAAAGAATATTTAAAATTGGTTCGACAGGGTATAGAACTAAAGGATAAGCAATAATATGAAAGATAGCGATAATGTCAGAACAATAGTGGCTGATTTTCAACAGGACTATGCCCGGCTAAAAGAACAGGTGGGTCAATGGTTTATTGGTCAGCCGGAGATAATAGACGATATTTTGGCTGGGGTGTTTGCTGGCGGCCATATTCTGCTTGAAGGTGTTCCCGGCACTGGTAAGACAGTTCTGGCCCGTAGTCTGGCGGCGGCTATGGACCTGAGCTATCAGCGGATCCAGTGTACACCAGACCTTATGCCGGCAGATATTACAGGTCATTATACCCTCGTAGAAACTGAAGCCGGCAGACATCAGCTCAGTTATCAGCAGGGACCGGTAGTTGCTAACTATGTGCTGGTTGATGAGATCAATCGGGCTACTCCCAGAACTCAGTCGGCTTTGCTCGAAGCTATGCAGGAAGGTCAGGTTACAGTTGGCAGAGATGTCATTTCCCTGCCAGCTCCCAATATTTTTATCGCGACCCAGAATCCAGTAGAGCATGAAGGGACATATCCTTTGCCCGAGGCCCAACTTGATCGTTTTATTGCTAAACTGATTATAGGTTATCCTTGTGCCCGTGATTTTAAGACAGTTCTGGAATTAACTACCGGAACTATCTCCCCCAGAGTTCACCGGGTCATAGACTGTCAGCGGGTTATACAGATGCAAAAAGAGGCTATAATGGTTGAGACGACTGACTCGATCCTGGAATATGCTATTAAACTGGCTGTTTTATCACATCCTGATGAAAGTAAGCTGGCAATTGTTCGTGATAATGTTGTTCTAGGTATAAGCCCTCGCGGCGTTCAGGCTCTTGTTCGTATGGCTAAGGTCAGGGCAATAGTTGACGGCAGAACCTCAGTGTCTTATCATGATATTAACCAACTGGCCTATTGTGTTTTTCGTCATAGATTGCTGCTTAATTATCAGGCGGCCAGTCGTAAAATAACTGCTGATGATATAATATCTGAGATGGTTCGTTCTATGAGTACTGAGTGTATTAAATAATAATTCAGCAAAATTTTCCTGATATTTTCAACTGGAGATTGTATTGACCCTGTTGTATGAAAATGAAATAAACACACTGGCCGCTTTGCAGGTGACGGTAAGAGGCCGGTCACCGGGGCAGCGTTATGGTCTTTTTAGAGGGAATTATGCCGGGAATGGCCCTGAGTTTTGCCAGTACCGACAGTATTGTCCGGGGGACGACCTCCGTGCAATAGACTGGCATCATTATGTCAGTAAGGGACAGCTATTGCATAAAGTTGCCAAACCAGATGTTCAGATGAATTTTTATCTGGTAATTGATCTGTCAGATTCAGTTGCTGCTGCTGGTGGTGCTAAAGTATTGCGGATAAAACAATTGGCGGCAGCCTTAGGATATTTGCTGCTTAAGTCTGGTGTTAAGGTTACAGTAACCGATCTTCAGGGCAAGAATAATAGGGCTTTTTTCGGTCTGACCAGTTATTGTTCACTGGCAGAATTTATAGAGTCTGTTTCAGTTGGCGGAAAAAACACACCAGCCGAATTATGTATCCATAATGGTTGCCATACGGTTTTGTTGTCAGATCTGCTTTGTCCTCAAGGGGTTAGGTATCTGATTGACAGTATGCACTCCTGGCCTGACACTATAACCCTGTTAAATCTTTCTCTTGCTCAGGACAGACATCCTGAGCTGGACGGTGCTTTTACCCTGGCTGATCCTGAAACAGGCAGAGAGATAAGTCTTAACATTACCCCGGCTCGTGTCAAAGAGTATCAGCAGGCCAGAGAGTTGTATTTTGATACTCTGGTAAGTTATGCCGTAGGGAGGAACTGGCTTTATTATGATCTTAATGCCAGTGCGGAACTTCTGGAAATGATCAGTTGTCTTGTATCTGATAATGGAATATTACTTTGATATTTAACGGATTACAATTTGGTCTTGCCATAGCTGTATTGCTGGCGGTAATAGTGGTATTAGTGGTCACGCATTTTTTGACCATAAAATATACCCGCGTGTTAGTACCTTCAGTGCTTTTCTGGGCCGCACTGGCAGACAACACTCATACAGTCAGGTGGAAAGGGCGATTCCGTTTTTGGGTTATATTGTTATTTCTGACTTTTATAGCCTCGGTTTTTATCCTGGCTCTTATGGAGCCTGGCGTGAGCAGGGCTGGAAAGAATACTGTTATTATTATTGACAGTAGCAGGTTAATGTCAGAACAAGGGTCTGATGGCTCTATACCACTGGAGTTCGCAAAAGAATTTTGTTTATCTTGTATTAAAAGTGCCTCAAACTCAGATAAGATAACAGTAATTGCTGTTGATGATCTGCCGCATGTTCTGTTCAATAGTACAGATGCCAGACTGGCGGCCAAAAATGCCGTAGCACGCCTGTCGGGCAGTCGAGAAGAAGTACCTTATGGTATGGAGCTGGCTGTGGTCATGGCCGACAATATTGCCAGAGGTGATACCAACTGCATTGTTCAGGTTATTTCTGCTGTTGATATTAAGCCTTTTGTAACTTCTTTACCGACTGCCAGACAATTTTGTCAGTTTAACCCTGTCAGCGGTTCTCTGTTGATTTCACCTGAATATAAGACCAAAACAAAGGTTTATTTATCAGATAATATACCTGACCCTCTCGAATTGTTGCTCAAGGTGGCATCTGGCGTAGAGATGGTATTTGATAAAACACAGGCGGACCTGCTTGTAACTGCTGATAGCAACGATATTTTATTGGGAAAGCCAGCGATCGTGATTGCTGATTCTTCCCTGACTGACCCTGGCCATGGTGAAATATGTTTTTCTCCTTTTTTTGCTCGTCATCTTGAACTTACCGGCCAAAGCAGACTGGCAGTTGATCTGTTTGCCCCAGGGGTGGGTATCTCCCCGCTTCTGACTGGTCCAGAGGTTAAATATTTGTTGACTGACAGCCAGAATGTGGTCTGGTCTTATCTTTATAATGATAAGGTGATAATTCTTGCTGAGAGTTTATTTTGCCAGGAATCGAATTTCTGGAAACAGCCACAATTTATACCTATAATGTCAGCTATGTTTGAGCTTATCGATAGGCCAGATTTGTTTATTGGTCGGGCCTCAAGCTTTATACCGGCTCAGGCCGGGGGGGTATTGGTAGGTACTGGTGAAGGTTATTGGTTTGACATTGTCGAGCTGTTGATTGCGGCTGCATTGGTATTATTGTTGCTTGAATTGTTTCTGTTTTGCAGGGGGAAAATAATCTGATGTTTTTTTTTCAGCATTCAGCGATTCCTGGACTCTTAATACCAGCTATTCTGGTGATCTGGTTTATGTGCCGGTCTGTGAATAGTAATGGTAATGGTCGCCAGGGCGTCAGGCTTTGGAATACCGCTGTTTATGTTTCGATTATTAGCCTTATTATTGCATTGGCCGGCCCGTATTGGTCCGGGCAGCGTCAGCAGAGAAAGGTTGTTTTGCTTGATGTCTCAAGAAGTATAACCGATGAGAATCTGAACGATTATATTTTCAGAATAAATAAATTATATCATGATCAGGGCGATTCTGAAGCATTGGAATTATTCTTATTTGCCCGAAATCTTCTGGCTGTAAATATTAATGAAGTAAGTACTCTGGTTACAGACCGCAAGCTGCTCAGTGGTATCTTTGCTGGTTTCGATCAGGAATTTTTTGATAAAACTGATCTGAGTCTGGCTTTATGCCAAACTGTTGAACAGATAAAGGCTGATGGCGATATTTATCTGTATAGCGATCTTTATGCCAGTTGCGGCCAGCCGGAGTTGATGGCAGATGTTCTTAGTGGTAATAATATCAGATTGCACTATATAAAGCCTGCTTTGCCAATGTCTAATGAAGTAGTCATGGTGCGAGCCAATGTCGGCGGAGAGATACTAACTGGACAGTCGGTTAATATTTATGCTGAGATTGAATCCTCACTGGAGACCGATGCAATATTGAACGCATATTCTGCGCAAGGCGAGCTACTGGCCCGTAAGGTGGTAGGTCTTGCCTGCGGTATGAACACCCATATTTTATCAGTTATTGTGGGTAGCGATCCTTCTTTTAACTGTCGCGTTGAAATTTCTGTCAAAACTGATAGTGATATGGACAATAATACTGTTTTTATTTCTCAGGAAGTGTCAGCTAAGCCGAGTGTGCATCTTATACTGACACCTGATACTTTTTCACATAATATTGCCAATCTATTAAATGATGATATTCTGTCAGTATCTGAGTATAATGGCGGTGATCAATTACATGATGCCGATATACTAATTATAAATTATTTACCGGAAGATAATGTTCAGAGAATAGCTGACCAGATCCGGCGGCAAGTTTCTGCCGGGATGGGACTGCTGGTCTTTCCCGGGAGTAATTCGCTTATAACAGATCATCTTTCCGATTTACTGCCGCTTTACCCAGTCAGAGATAGCCAGAGTGTAAATCCTGATACGGCGGTAGTTTTTGTGGTTGATACTTCTGCCAGTATGGCAGGGCAGCTATTGGCACTGGCTAAAGAGGTTATAAAACTGGCGGCAATACAATTGGGGCAGGGCGACCTGATTGGTATTGTTGAGTTTTATGGTAATAAGAGATGGACAGTGCCTTTGCAGTTGGCCAATAACTATCTTTATATTAACAGGGCTTTGTCTCGACTTAATGCTGAGGGTGGTTCAGTTGTCTTGCCAGCCCTGGAAGAGGCATATTATGCCCTGATGAATGTTAAGGCGACGACAAAACATATTATTCTGATAACTGATGGTGATGTGCAGAAGGCAGATTTTACCAGTCTGGCTCGAAAAGCAGCGGCGGATAAAATCGCGTTTTCTACAGTACTTATCGGCCCGGCAACTCAGGTTGCTTTTTTGGCTGATATAGCTCGCAATGGTAAAGGTGAGTTTTTCCATGTGCCTGATAATTTGGTATTGCCGGCTATAGATTTTAAGGAGGCATTCAGACGGACAGGTTCTTCGCTCCGGCATGATAATCCAAAACTGACTTATCTGGCCCCTTATGACATTTTTGCCGGTGTGGATATTTCGGCTATACCCAGTGATATGCTCTGGCTGGCCGGTGAGTCGAAAACCGGTGCTCAGTCTTTATTATATGCCCGGGACGATCGCCCTTTGCTTGCAAGTTGGTATTATGACAGGGGGGCAGTTGCTCAGTTTGGCAGTGATGTGTTTGCCCGCTATCTTGATAATGAGCAAACGGCTAAACTATTGCAGAATTTATGTCTTAAACTTGCTGGCCGCAATCCTCTGTTGTCTTTCATTGAAGACAAAATAGGCATTGATTCTGATGAACGGTTTATTGAGGTGCCGGGTTGTTATTATGATGATTATCTTGCTTATAGATTGGAAAACAAAAATATCGTTGAGGGTAGTCATATACAAGAGCCAGTTGCCTTATGGCCTTTTTTTGTCGCATCTTCCCTGATATTGTTTATATGTAATGTTATCCTCAGACGCATTGATATGCGAGTGAGGCCGGTTCGTACAGGTGTTTTTATTGCCCTGTTGGTAATGTTAGCCTTTAGTGGAAGTGATCTTAGTGCCCAGGAGTTTAATGATAGGGGGGCAGTTACCAGTAACGAGCAAAAGTGTGATTATTTACGCAACTTCATTACTGGCAGTAATATGGACAGTAATAAACAGGATAGCTACTGGGGCTGTATGCTCAATGGCTTTGATCTGTATCTTGTCCATGAAAATGAATTGGCATTTACAGCTTTTTCCAGGGCCTGGCAACTCTCGGAAGATGCAGATGACAGGAAATATGCTCTGGTCTGGTTGTTATTGGCGGCTGATAAATGCGGTAAGGTCAATGCTCTCATTGATAATATTCTTTTAGACCCTGATGTTGCAAAGCAATATGCCAGGCAGATAATGTTTTATCTCGGTTATAAAAAAAATAAGCAGGGAATGCTTCGGCTTGAAATGATATTAAAACAAATGCCAAATTCTTCTGGTGAAGAGCAAATGCTTATGCTGAAGTTGGCTGATCTGCTGGCTCAGTGTGATATAGGTTGTAATCTATCGGATGAGACTGAAACTGGTTTGGTCTATGTGTTAGCTGAGATCAAAAGAGATTGGAGAAATAGCAGGCATGAAAATGCAAAAATGCTGATCGATCAGTATATAGATAAAACGGATAACCCTGACAGTCTTATTCTATTGGCAGAGAATATAAGTGTCTATGGTTGTTTTGAACAGGCTATTTCAGCTTTAGTTAAGTCTATAGAGCTTAATGACAGAGAAGCTGGTTTTGAGGCTATTCTGTTGCTTAGTGAGCTCAAAAGAAAGCAGGGTGATATTTCCGGTTCACTTTCTCTGCTTGATGATATGCTCCGTTCGATGAAGCTTGATAGTGAACAATTGTATAAGATTGCCTTTAAGTATATTGAACTGAGCGAATATGGCAGGGCACAGGAATTGTTATTGCAGTTATATAAGGATAGTAATTCTTATGAACTGCTATGTGATCTGGCCTATAATTCAGAAATGGCAGGAGAGTTGAAACAGGCCTTTAATTATTACCTACAGGCCTGGCAGCAAACTCAGAGTCGTTCGACCAGATATATACTTCAACCGCAATTTCTGGATATGGCAGTTAGGGCAGGTGAGCTTTTATCTTTGGTGCAATTGCTGGAGTATCAGATCGCTGAGAATATTCAGAGAGATAAGAGTATTGAGCTGTTGTCTGTAATTTATGTCAATAGCGGAGACTCATTGGCAACGGTTGAGCTGGTGAAACAATATTGTGGATCAGAGACTATTGATTCACTTATTAAACAGATGAATCTCTATCAAAATGCCAGATTATACTCTAACTGTATCTCCGTGTTGAAACAACTAGTTATAAGAGATAAGAAAAATCAACGAGAGTATCTTAACTCGGTTGCCCTGATGGCGATTCAGAATAATGATCTGGCTGCTGCATATCAGGCATTGTCTGAGCTTGAGGTATTACCAGATATTAGTAATGCAGACTGCAGATATATTGCCGATATTTATGTTATGCTGGGAAGAAATGAAAAGGCCTTACCATATTATCGTCAGATACTTGATAGCCAGGAATTTGATGACAGTTGGTATAGATGGAGTCAGTCGGCATTAGCTGCTGGTCATAGGCAAGAAGTAATAGACCGCCTTCAGGCTGCTTTGGAAGGCCAGATTTCCGATTCCAGATTGTGTGTCGTGGTGGATTTGTTGTTGGCCGCTGATGCCGGGCCTGAACTGTTGAAACAAGCCTTAACAACGGTATTAGACAGACTGGTAGAATTTCCTGAACAGTCTGTATTTTACGAACTGGCTATTGATATTATGACTCGGCTGGGTTATTCTTCTGATAGTATTGTCAGGGCCAGATTGGCTGCTTCGCTTTACTTTGAGCCACGCCGATTTTCGCTGTTGCGGGAAATAGCCAATCTGGACTATTCGCCATTGGTGAACATTGATGTCGAGATATTGCTCTTATCTCTTGATTGTCATATTTCAGCCAGCTATGTATCTCAGACTGCCAGATCGCTTATGAATTCCGATAATAAAGATTTGGCGGATTATTACTTCAAGAGTGTTTTTCTTCCTTATGCTACAGTTGAAAATATTATTGAGATAGTAGATTTTTATGACCAGCGGGGAAGATTAGAGCAGGCTGCGGCATTGCTTAAAGAGGCTGTTCTGTTATATCAGGATAATATTGAATTATATATCAGACTGGCTGGCTATTATGAGATAGAGGGTGATTTTAATATCGCATATACCTGCTATGAGCGGGTATATGACAGATTGGCTTCTGGCATTTATTACGACCAGATCAACTCTGATAGTGATAAAGTTAATTTGAACAGAGATCAGGTATTTAGAAAGGTGGCATTAGAAGGCATGATAGGTTCCTGTACTGATATTTCAGGACAGTTACAAAAACATATTATGTCGCTGATAGGCTTGGTTGAAAAGCAGGATATGTCAGAAGCCCAAAGGAAGGTTTTGCTTTCTCTTCGGCTTGACTATGATCTGGTCCTGCAAGCTGAAAACAATGTTTTCGATCAGTGTACACAGGTCAGTCAAATGCCTGAGATGGCTACTAGTGATGATAGTGATGAAGATCAGGGCATAGCGGGCAAACTTAATGTAATTAAAGATAATACTCAACGCGCCGCTATTTTACACAACACGATAAGTGAGATACCCCTTAACGACCGGGCCGGACTGATATTGGAGCTGCTCAGTGAATTGGATCATGTGTTATCAATTGATGAGCAGGAGTATTTATGTGTTATCATCGATAATTCGCCGGCTATTCAATTGGCCAGAAAGTGGTCATATCGCAAATTACTTGAAAAGGCTTCCAGTGCTTTACTCAATGAAAAACCACTTATTAAACTATTTGCTAAATCAGCCAGTGAAATGCAGGACAGTATAGTAGCTCAGGCCCTTGATATTATTTTGCAAAAGCACAGCGTGCCTGACAATTCTGTCTCTCATCGCGTAATAAAACTGTTAGAACTGATCAGTACTAAGGATAAAGTAGAAAATATTTATCCGGATATTATTCAGGATATTCTCAGACTTGTGCCAGAAGACGAGCTGAGTGAGTTATTGAAAACACATGGTAATCACTTAGATAATGCACCGACTTATGTTTTTGTTGCTGCTGGTTATGAACTACTGGGTGATCAACAACGGGCTATGTGTGTAGCCAGGGAATGTTTTGTTAGGTATCCTCAGGATAGGGTAGCATTTCAGTATATATCTGGTTTATTCCAGCGTACAGGCCGGGTTGTTGAGCTTATAGAGCCAATGAAGCAGTTTCTTGCCAAAGAGCCTGGGCACAGCTTTTACTGGCGTACCCTGCTAGGGTTTGCGGTACAGGCGGGAGACTATCAGACTGCTCTGGAAGCCGCTGGTTATGACTCAACGGCAATGAACACCTATAATTATATTTATCTTGCCAGTATAACTGAAGATGAGGAAATGCTGGGCCGCTATTTTCGTAAATATATGGTTGATTCCCGGCGACTGAGGCAATTTGTCAGTTTTAAATGGCAGGATAAACAACAGGCAGGCGGACTAATTGGCTTTTTAGATAATTACAGGCCGGTCCTGGGTATGTTTCAAAAACTGGCAGAAGATAAAATACTGACTGATGATTTTATCAGATATTCGCGTACCGTAAACAGTGATATGAGGTTTTTTGCTGATTATGCCAGTGCTATGGAATTTATCAATAAAAGTAAGTATTTAGCGAATGTATCGCCCGCAAAAGCTTCTGATAAAGTAGTTTCATATCCTATGTGTTATAATGCTCATGATTATTTCGATCTTATGCGAACGGCATTATCAAGAGGGGATCTGGATAAAGCTCTTAATTGCTGGACAGGTATTATTGAAGATAAGAAACTTAATCCTCGCGAGATCGAACTGGTTAATCTTTTGGAAATCAGAGATTGTATTTGTTCTGAGTCTGTCAGGAGCGATTTTGTTGGTCGGTCGGTGAATTATCTTTCTTCTCTGGTGAGTAATGCCGGGGATAGAAAGGCCGCTATAGTTAAATATTTGGCTATGTTGGCGGTTTTAGAAGCTGATTTTGACAGTCCATCTGCGGAGCTTCTGGCACTACTCCGGCAGGAAGCAGCCAATGACTATGATCTTTCGCTTTGGTATCTTGATGTGCTGACCTGTTGTGGTTTTGAACAGGAGGCTGCTGAGATGACTGATCGGCTTTCTCAGGCAGGTACATTGCCATTTTGCAGGAGAAAATAAGTCTCAATACTTTTTGTGCTTGTTTTTATGGGATCATCGATCAGTGGTATTTTCTCTTCCTATTTTTCAGGAGAATTTCTTGACAGCAACCATCGAATAATATATTATAACCGTTCTGTCAGGCACGCACAGGGCTGGGCAGTACAGCTTAATAAGTTATAACTTGTTATAACAGGCATAGTTGTGAAAAATATGTGGTGATAGTAGCTCAGTTGGCTAGAGCACCAGATTGTGGTTCTGGGGGTCGCGGGTTCGAGCCCCGTCTTTCACCCTTAAATACCCACCTGACCGAATCGGTCCGGTGGGTATTTTTTATCCGGCCCGACTCTTTTTTTCTTTGGCGGTTTTCAGGTATGGTTATGGTTTTTTCTTTTAGTCGTAAAATCTTGCACAATAGTGATTAGTAGCGGTTTAACTCTTAATTAAACTGTTAAATTATTACTTTACTTATTCGTGACAAATGATTAAGCTTTACCAATGTATGTTTGCTGGTAGTTATTTCAGCCTGTTTTTCGTGGTGTTTTTTAATCTGGCCAGCTGTTTGTTTCGTTAATTTTTATTGTTTTATGAACATAAAGGAGTCATTTATGAAAAAAGCGAAAAGTGTTTTTATGGTATTATTGGTTGCTCTGGCAGCTGGTATGGTAACTTCATGTCAGAAAGACAGTGATCAGGCAAAAACTACTGGAGATGCTTGTTGTGCATCGGCTGGTGAGCTGGCAATTTCCAGTAAGCCTTTTGGTACAACTGCTGATGGTCAGAATGTTGATATTTACACTCTGAGCAACAGCAATGGCATAAAAGCTCAGATCATGACTTATGGCGGTATTATGGTTACTCTTGAGACCAAAGACCGTGATGGCAAGTTTGGTAATATCCTACTTGGTTTTGATGATCTGGAAGGTTATTTTGGCGAGAGCCCGTATTTTGGTGCTCTGATCGGTCGTTATGGCAATCGTATCGCAAGTGGAAAATTCACCCTTGATGGTGTGGAATACACCCTGGCTCAGAACAATAATGGTAATCATCTGCATGGTGGTCTCAAGGGTTTTGATAAGGTAGTATGGACAGCCGAGCCAATTAAGAGCGATGATTCAGTTGCTCTCAAGCTGCATTATGTCAGCAAAGATATGGAAGAAGGATACCCTGGTAACCTTGATGTTACTATGACTTATACACTGACCAATAAAGATGAACTTATCTTTGATTATGAGGCTACAACAGATAAGGCAACTGTGGTTAATCTGACCAACCATAATTACTATAACTTTAATGGTGGTAAGGGCGATATTCTAAGCCATGTCCTGATGGTCAATGCCGATAATTATACCCCTGTTGTAGATGGTTTGATCCCTACTGGCGAAATTGCTCCGGTTAAGGGTACTCCGTTTGACTTCACTATTCCTACTGCTATTGGCGCTCGCGTAGATGATGACAATGAGCAGCTCAAGCTTGGCGGTGGTTATGATCATAACTTTGTTTTGAATCAGAAGAACGCTGGCGAAATGACTCTGGCTGCTGATGTTTATGACCCAGCTACAGGCCGCGGCATGGAAATTCACACTCAGGAGCCCGGCATACAGTTCTATTGCGGTAACTTCCTCGATGGCACTCTAAAGGGCCATGATGGCGATGTTTATAAATTCCGATTTGGCCTGTGCCTTGAAACCCAGCATTTCCCGGATTCACCTAACCAGCCTGATTTCCCATCAACAGTGCTCAAGCCTGGTGAGACATATAAGACTCGCACTATTCAGAAGTTCTACACTAAGTGATTATACTGCGGTATAATGCCCGCAGATCTGAATTTAAAACTCTCGGTAAGTCCTTATGGCTGCCGGGAGTTTTTTTATTGTTGTACCGCACAATTTATTTCGATCATCATAGATGCAGAATGTCAGACAGGTCGGCACCGAAGGCTTCTGTTATCGATTTCAGAGTGGGTATAGACTCAAATGCACCAGTTCGGGTAAGGCTCAGTGAGGCGGCTCGACAGGCAAATTCTGCAGCGTATTCCAGTTCACTGCCACATGCCATAGACCAGCATAAGGCACCAGTGAAAATATCGTCGGCCGAAGTCGAATCAATATTTTTAACTTTCGGAGCAGATATATGTACGCTCTTATCTGAAGTACCTAGCATGCAGTCGGAATTGCCCATTGTTATTGCTACTGAACGAGCACCGTCATCGATCAGCATTTCTACCGTCTTACGCGCGTCTGCTATTGTCAGTATCTCTCTCCCGGTATAATATTCTGCCTCAATATGATTCATTACCAGTAAGGAAATATCTGAATACAGATTGCTGTCATAAGGTAATGCCGGTGACGAATTCAGTACTACCGGAACTCCGAATTTGGCTGCCATGGCTATGACATATTCCAGGGTGCTATTGTGTATTTCCAGTTGGCAGACCAGCATATCAGCTTCTGCGATAACTCCTTTGGCTTTGCGAACCATTTCTTCTGTTAATTTCAGGTTTGCTCCCGGGTAGTAGGCTTTGATCATGTCGCCTTCATAGTCAACCATAACCAGACTCGTTGCGGTAGGGTGGCTTACTCTTACCAGAAAGTCAGTCTTTACACCGGAGCTGGTCAGAGCATTGGTAACTATGTCACCATTTGGGTCTTTGCCCAAACAGCCAATAAAGTGAATATCACCTCCCAGTGTTGCCATGGTAGCCGCTTGTGATGCACCCTTGCCTGAAACTGACATAATATTGTCTCTGGCTGGTACTGTCTCACTTAGCGATGGTATTTTCGGACAGTGGGCGATATTTGCTATCTCGCCACCACCTACGGTTACTATCCTGGGTGTCATGTTCAGCATGGTTTGTTCCTAAGTTATTTTCCATATTACACTTAGCTAGTTTACGACATTGCCGTCCTGACAATGTGCTGCTATCATCTTTTTCGTACCAAACACATGCCTGCTTTAGTATAATTTCAGACCTATAACTAATATTTTATACTTTGTGTGGCCAATAACTCCTTCAGGTGTAACATTGCATATAAATTCCCTGCTTAAATTGAACTTGACTGCCTTGTGCTGTGAATGTATTATCTAACTTTCGCTAAGAATGTAACTTAGCTCTATATTAAGTTGATTTTTTATCAATAACTGCCAATTTTAGAAGAAGATTATGTTTACAGAATCATTTTGTGTTGTTCAGGCGACAATTGATCCATTACTAACTGGTAAGGCCGGTGGTGTTTTGCTGGTTATTGGTCTGATCTTTGCCGTAATCCTTACTGTGGCCTGGAATAAGCTCCGGGTTGAGAAAGACCCGATCGTAGAAGCTGTAGAGGGGGTATTGCCCGGTGCTAATTGTGGTGGTTGTGGTCTGGCTGGTTGCGGTGCTTATGCTGAAGCGATAGTTAGTGATCATTCGCTGCTGGGTAAATGCGGGCCTGGTGGTGACGCTCTGGTCTCGCAATTGGCCGCTATTCTGGGTATTGAGGCTCAGGCTAAAGCTCCAATTCGGGCCATAGTTCATTGCAGTGCTCATCGCAAGGATCAGATCGAAAGAGTTAATTATGTTGGCCCGCAGACTTGCAGTGCCGCTCAGATGATACCAGGCAATATTGGTTGTCCTTATGGCTGTATCGGATTTGGCGATTGTGCCGCCGCCTGCGAATTTGGTGCAATAAATATAGTAGAAGGGCTGGCGGTAATTGATTATGAAAAATGCGTTGGTTGTGGAGCCTGTGTTGCTGCCTGCCCGCGTAAGATTATCGAATTAGCACCTATGGCACAAGATCCGTTGATGGTTGTGGCTTGTTCCACTCTCGATAGAGTCAAAGATGTAAAGGAATATTGTCAGGTCGGTTGTGTAGCATGTGGTATTTGTGCTAAGACCGCACCGGCGACTTTTACTATGAAGAATAATCTGCCGGTTATAAATTATGAAACCTATGGCGATGACCCGGACCGTAATACTGCCCAGGCCAAATGCCCTCGCAGTATGCTGGTCTATGTAGGTAAAAATCCTATTCTTGATGATGTTGAGGTCGAGACAGGTTTAGGAGCATAAGGGGCTGGCAGCTCGATTTAGGGCGGTTTTTTCTCTCCTGAGATCAACATGCTCATATTCTGGTTAAAAAATATAAAAAAACAGGCGGATTTGTTCGTCTGTTTTTTTTATTTTTTAAAAAAAGGCTTAAGCTTAACCTATTTGTGTTTGTCTGTAAGAACAATAATGTTAACATAAACAATATGTGTTCAGTGAAAATATTAGATAATTTTAGTCTGATGGAGATCTTGTTTATGTTGAAAAAGACCGTATTTTTGACTGCTATGTCGCTGACTTTTCTGGCTGTACCACTTTGGGGCAAAACTGTTATCAATGAACAGGTACAGGGTAAACAGTTGCTAACTATTAAGGCTGAGTCTGATAAGGGCAGGATAAGTCGCAATATTTATGGCCATTTTGCTGAGCATCTGGGGCGGTGTGTTTATGAAGGATTCTGGGTAGGTGAGGATTCTGATATTGCCAATGTCCGTGGTATTCGTACCGATGTGGTTGATGCTCTTAAGAAGATACAGGTTCCGGTTTTGCGTTGGCCGGGTGGATGTTTTGCTGATAAATATCACTGGATGGATGGTATTGGTCCGCGTGATTCTCGCCCCTCCATGATAAATACTTTCTGGGGTGGTGTTGAAGAAGATAACAGCTTTGGTACCCACGAATTTATGGACCTGTGTGAGATGTTAGGTGCTTCGCCTTATATCGCCGGAAATGTTGGCAGTGGTACTGTCAAGGAGATGCAGGAATGGGTGGAGTATATGACTGCGGACATGGGAGCTATGGCAAAGTTACGCAAGCTCAATGGCCGTCAGGAGCCCTGGAAAGTTCCTTTCTTTGGTATTGGTAATGAGAACTGGGGTTGCGGTGGTGAGATGACCCCGGAATATTATTCTGATGAATATCGCAAATTTCAAAATTATGTTGTTCGCTTCCCAGGTAATGAAAATATGAAAAAGGTAGCCTGTGGTCCCGGCGATCTGAATCTGCACTGGCTGGAAGTGGTAATGCGTAATTGCAACAGATTTATGGATGCCATTACACTGCATAGATATGTGTTTACGGGTAATTGGGGTGTTAAGGGCAGTGCTACTCAGTTTAATAGTGAGCTGTGGGTTAAGCTGATGGAAAATACTGTAGAGATAGATTCCATGCTTGAAAAATTTGTTGAAGTAATGGATAAATACGACCCTCGTAAACGCATTGAGCTTTATGTCGATGAATGGGGCACATGGTGGGATCAGGAAGCTGGCTCTCACCCTGGGTTCCTTTATCAGCAGAATACTATGCGTGACGCTGTTTCTGCTGCGGTATTTCTAAATAGTTTTAATGCTCATTGCGACCGCGTGAAAATGGCTAACATTGCCCAGATCAATAATGTCTTACAGGCTATGATACTGACTGATGGTCCTAAGATGATCGTCACGCCAACTTATCATGTATTTGAGCTTTATACCGCTCATCATGATGCTACTTTGCTCGAAAGTGAACTGGTTTGTGACCCGCTGGCTGGCTCTGAAAAGAAAATACAGAGCGTCTCCGTTTCAGTGTCAAAAGATTCTGCTGGCACTATCAATATAACGGTTGCCAATCTTGATCCGGAAAATTCAACAGAGGTCATTTGTGACCTGGTAGGCTTAACCCCGAAAGCGGTTACCGGGAAAGTTCTTAATGGCAAGGCTATGAATTCGCATAATAGTTTTGATACTCCCGCAGAAGTGTCTGTAACCGAGCTGAAGGATATTGAGCTTCAGGCTGATAAACTGACAGTAACGCTGCCGGCACATAGCGTTTCATTGATACAAATTAAGTGATGTCTTGTCCAGGCAGGACGCAGAATATTTCATCTGAATGCCTTTATGAATAGTAATTGGCAGAACAGGTAACGAAAGAGCGTGTAACACATATTTCCAGTTGTTACACGCTCTTTGTTATTTGTTCGGTAGTATTGTTACTTTTAATATCAGTTTGATTGACTGGCTGGGGTTAAATCTTCTCAAAGGCCAGACTGTAGAAAGTTCGACCTTCTTTTATGTATTTTCTTTCGTAATTGGTACCTACTATTTCACCTTCACGAGCGGTATCGAGTTTTGGAAACTCGATTTTCTTGAAAAGGGGGGTTATATTGCTATTGGCAAAGAACATAGCTTTCGACCATTCAAAATAGCCCTCATGGTCGGTAGTGAACAGGAATTTCCCGCCGGGTTTTAAGATACGGTGGGCATTGATCAGGTTCTTTTCAACGATGAACCGTCTGAGATTGTGGCGGTTTTTATGCCATGGGTCAGGGAAGAAAATGTTAAACTGGGTAATTGACTCGTCTTTGACATACTTTATCAGGAAGGGGGCGGCATCTGTTCTCATGATCCTTACATTCCTGAGATCTTGCCTGATGGTACGGTCAACAAAGTGTCTGTAGAAGCGGTTAGCCCATTCTATGCCAAAAAAATTAATATTCTTATGGATGTCGGCCATGCCTCTTATGAAAGTGCCTTTGCCAGAGCCTACTTCCAGATAAATAGGGTTTGGGGTGGGGAAAAACTCTTGTAAGTCAGTTTCCTTACTGACTTTATCTTCTTCTATGATTATGTCTTCTTCTCTTAGTAGCAAGTTTTTCTCCTGGCTGGTCCATATTTGATATTATAGTTAAAGGCAGTCATTATATTATTTTTTGATTAATTATCAAGTGTCGGGTGGTCAATGGCATGTTTGATAATGTAGAATGTTAGTACAGAGGAAATAGGAAGAAAAAAAGCTAAAACCCGCCAAATGTATTTCAGTTATGCCCAAAAAGTGACGAAACTCGGATAATAGCTAAGGGCGTATTGTGAAAACCAAGGCTTTTGAGAGAATAATGTAAAATGGCTAAATTATTCAAAAAGACAGGTCCGACTGTTCTGCTGGATGTTGACACCCAGTACGATATGCTTCCGACATTGGCTGCTGAGCGAAAAAACACTCTTTTACGGTGGCGCAGGGTCATGGCCTGGGCGAGAAAGTATCGTCTCCCGGTAGTTTCTCTGGCTCTGGCCGGTAGAGAAGATGATAATGTCTTACAGCAGTCTCTATGTGTTGAGAATACCAAGGGGCACGATAAGGTCCGATATACAATTTTGGCCGACCATTTTCACTATAATGCTGAGCATTGTCTTGACCTGCCAAATGATATTATGGATAACCACAGGCAGGTTATTTTTGAAAGGCGAGAGTTTGACCCGTTTCAGTGCGACAGGTTTGAGCGATTAGTTAATAATTTCCCCTTCGATCATTATATAGTCTTTGGCGGTGCTTTTGAGGCTTCGATAAAGCTGGCTTGTCTGGGATTGCTCGCCCGGCATAAAAAAGTAAGTCTGGTTTATGATGCAGTTTCCAGTATTTATAATGCAGAATATGATTATGTACTGAAAAAGATAGAGGCCAAGGGTGCAAGACTGGAAAAAGTTGCATCTCTTACAGATCAGAAGCCCAATAATCGCAAATCAAGTTTTTTCAGCAAAGACAAGACTGAATATATTCCTTCTGTTCAATAGATAGGACTCATGAGCTTGTAGTCAGAGTAGGTAGTACAGCCCTCCCGGTCGAAAGGCATGGAGGGCTGTACTGTTTATTACCTTACTCTTATTTGTGTAGCTTTTCAGGGAAATGTCTTTAGCCAGTTCTGAGCCAGTTGGGCAAAGTCAAGCAGGTCAACAATGCCGTTGGCATCAATATCGCCAGGTGCGGGTTGATCATGATATGCAGGTTTATTTGTCGATATCTCAAAGGCCAGATCCCAGGGTTGGGTTTCTTCCAGTAAGACAGAATTGCCAATACTTACAGTGTCGTGCAATTTTGGTGGCCAGGAGAACAGGCCGTTCTGGTCGTAAACCCCGGCTATACGGTAGGCCGGATCGTTAAAATGATGTGGTCTGGTCTTCCAGCCCCAGGGGTATTTGATAATCTGAATATCATCCGGGTAGATAGCCGCTATGCTTAGCCAGTAAATATTTTCGCCCGGCTCCTGATAGAACCAGTCTGGTTCACTCAAAAGTTGGTTGAACTGGAAACAGGCTTCATTTTTAAATTCTGGCTGGTCCTGTGGGTGTCTGTCGAAACCTGCAAAATTCCAGGTCCAGTTCTCGCATATATGCTCCCAGAGGAGTGTGCCGGGCATACTCCAGTTAGTTGGATCCTGAGGGTCCGGGTCAGGCACATCGCTCCAGATGCCTATGTGGAATGCTGTTGGTAATACTGGCGGCAAGCTGGACTGATTCCAGCCGAGGAAGGAACCCCACCAGTGGAAATCTGTTATCGGTCTGTCGTCAGTGCAGAGGAAATCATCAGCCATTATTGGTATGTCATCTGGTCTGTAAATGCTTTTTTCGTCCCAGCCAAGTATCATGCCGGGTTCTTCTTCTTTTACCGGCTGGCTGTATTTAATGAAATAGCCTTTATTGGCAATTGGATTTTTTGGCATGACCATAAGGTCTTTCCAGTAATTCCATATTCTGCCAACATTTACACCATCAGGAGGTACGGGGGTTGGTCCGCCCACCCAAGTGGCATTTTCATCGACTATAAAATTCAATACCTTGGTCAGGTCAAAGCCGGGCGTGTTAAGATATCCTGTTGCCGGCGGTGATGCTGCTCCCAGGCCTGCCATAGTTGTATCTATAATCACTGTTGTTGATATGTTCCAAGGCAGCATTCCCGGCCCTGGGCCACAATTCCAGTACCAACTGCGAATGTTGCCGTAAATGTCGATCATTCCAAATGATACTTGTGTAATTTGACCAGATGGTCCCCATTGTGGAGGAAAAACAGTTATTGATATCGTCTTATTGCTGAGGTCTGGGTCTGTGCCATAGGTAAATATCCATGCACTGGCGTATGAGCCGGGTCCCATTATATCATCGCCCCAGGCCATTAGAAGGCCGCTACCCGGCTTATCGAGTGGTGGATTGCCGCCCAGGCCCATTTGAGAGGCATATAGACCGTCAGGGCCGAGAGCGATAAACTCTGTTTCGGGGTATTTTTCTCCTTCAACCTGATTGTCAGGGTTTTTCCAGGATTCCATATAGCCGGCCCATTCTCGTATCTGCATAGGCCTTATGCTGTTGTATTGTTCTGTGGGTGGTTCCAGCAGGTTTTGCCATTGGCTGTAGTTACTTTCCGCCATGTATGGGCTGGAATAAGCTATGGCAACTAAGAAATTAAAAAATAGTAAAAATAAGATAGGTAGTTTTTTCATTTTGTCTCTCCTTGTTCGTGTTGAACAGATTGTACCTGATAGGCATAAACCTATTTGTTGTAGCTATTACTATAAGCTGGTTGATTTACTGTTATATAAACTATAGGAGAGCTCAAAGGAATATGGCAACTTTTTATGAAATATTTTTTGACAGATTTTAAGATTATGCGCAAGAAAAAAGGCCTGTCAAACGACAGGCCCAGACCTTAATCTCCTTTTTCTAAAACCTTTCTTGCAGTCTTAGAAATGATCACGAAAACTAAATTGTATTTAAACAACAGTTAACTGATCGCCTTTATTTTCGCACGAAAATCGTGTAAAAGTAACAAAATATCCGAAACAAACTAAATAATTGAAAACTGACTACGGGCTTTGATCGCCCACTTCAGAGTATTCATAATAGCAAAAATTAGCATGAGATGTCAAGTGTCAAAATTAAACTTTATATTAAATAGTAAAATGTTAATTTGGATAAAATTGTAAAAACAACTCGTTTATTCTTTCTTACTTAGCTAACCTGCCTTTATTGAATTATTATCTCGTTAAGCCATTTATCTGCCAATAAATTAAGGTCGGACAGGTCAACTGAGCCGTCTTGATTGAAATCAGCGTTATTGCACCAGCTATCTGCAGTGCAAGTGGTATTAAGCCATTCTATGGCCAGGCAATTAAAGTCGTAAATATTGACAATGCCATCAGGTCCGGCAGACTGGCTCCCGCAGATATCAGGGTACATAGGTTCAATACATGCTTCGTTGTAAATGTTTAAGTTAAATACAGATTCGCACTGATAATAATCGTCGCCTTCTATGTAATAGTTCATTTCGACAGATATATTGTCGCCAACTGAAGCGTTAATGAAAAGGTCGCCATCGCCAGATAGTTCCTCGATCTCTATATCATTGATGTAAACCCTGCATGAGCGGATTTCGCTTAAACCAGGGTCTTCAATGTAAGATATCAGGCTGAGGTGAACGCATACTTCTGTTTCCAGCGGCATTGCAGGGGTAGGGTTTATCTGATATTGTAATTGTATCTCGCCACTGCTGTCGCCGGGCATTTCTATAAATGAGCCTTCTTCCCAGTTGATGCAATCGCCGGTTTCCGGGTCCCATTCCAGACATCTGCCCAAGAGCAGGCAGTCGCCAGTTTCCGGATCCCATTCCAGACATTCGCTTTCATCACAGTACTGTCCAGAAAGGCTTATGCCTCCGCTAATTATGCCCGGCAGATCTTCATCGAGAAAGGCTTCGGCGTTAACATAACCTGCTTCGGTGCAGAAATAATCACTGGAATAAGCATAATCATCGCCAGTTTCTGTAGAGTCTGTTCTTTGTATCCAGGCTGTTGTTGAAGGAGTTATTGCCGGGTCGGCGGCCAGAAGAGGCATGGCGCTTTGGGCGTATTTTAGTTTATAGTTTCTTATGTCATAATATGCTACTGCCACAGAGTAATTATCTAATATATCCAATGAGCAATAAAGTCCAAGGTTATCTTGGTAGTACTTGCCATCGATAGTGCTGGTTTGCCACTGGCCATCGTCTTTGAGCCAGGTAAAATTCAGTTTGCCATAAGCGCTTGATGTGTACTTCAGATACCAGCCGATCACTGGCGTGCCATCAGGTAAAAAGGCCATTGAGTTAAATGTTCCCAGAGTTTGATTGACTCCGCAACTATAAACAATATCTGTGTTCCAGTTTGTGCCATCGAAGCTGGCATACATTAGCTTGTGGTTGTTCAGGTAGTAATAGCTGATAGCTGGATTGCCCGAGGGTGAAAATTCCAGTTCAGCACAGCGGCCGGTGAGAGTCGAGTTGTCAACGGTGGTTATGTTCCAGCTTGTGCCATCATAAGAAGCATATTTTAAGCTATGGGCATAATATGCAATGGCTGGTTGACCATTGGGCTGAGCTTTCAAACTTGTACGCATGTCAGAAGCGTATTTGGCTGAGGTGTCAATAGTTTCGATTTGCCAGTTTGTGCCGTCAAACCGGGCGTATTTCAGTTCATTATTCATGCCCAGATAGCTTATTGCCGGTTGGCCTGCAATTGTGTTCAGGCAGCATCCTCGTCCGGTAGTGCCTGAAGAATCGATAGTTGTGCTTTGCCAGATACTGCCATCAAAATGTATAAAACGCAGGTCGTTATTGATAGAGTCGAAAAGAGCGATCGCTGGCTGATCATTGGGCATTCTGGCCAGTGATATGTATTCCACGAACTGATTGTAAGGCTGTGGTGATACCTCAATAGTTGTTATTTGCCATTTGCTGCCATCGAATTTAGCGTATTTCAAGGAATTAAGCTCTCCATCATGGCGATAGGCGATTGCCGGCAGGTCGTTTATAGTAGTCATAGAACAATAAGCCCCGGCAGTGTCACTATCAACCGAAGTGATGTCCCAGAATTGGGCAGAACAATAGCTGTAGAATGTTAACAGAGCCAGAGTTATGACAAAGTGGACCTTGTTGCTGAACATTTGTATCTCCTTTTATTGTAGAGACAGTATTTTACTTTCAGGTATTGGCAAGCAGACCGCCTGCTGGGTAAATGCCTGATTATTAGAGGATAAGTGAAATCTTAGGGTAAGGAATCCCTTTTTGTCAACAAAAAAAGTAAAACAATAAAGGTTTGATATTTGTCTGTTCATAGAAGGGATTGGAAATAAGGTGGTTAATTGCAGCTACGGTAGCTCTGATTGATTGTTGAGAATTTTATGGCAATAAAATAGCTTTTAGATTATACATAGTCGGCGGTTTAGTTTATATCAGGGCCAGGTTATTATGCAATACAGATATCTCAGACAATCGAGTAGTAATGACAGTCTGCTGCTTTTCTTTAATGGCTGGGGAATGGCCTCTCTGGGCAGTGCTGATATCTTTGACCGGGGGTGGGGTGTACTGGCATCGGAGTTGATCGGTCCTGCTTACAATTCGCCGGACATTATGGAATTTTTCGATTATAACCAGTTAAATTGCGATCTTGATGTTCAGGCCTTGTGCCAGCGTTATAAGCAAGTCTGGCTGCTAAGCTGGTCTTTTGGTGTACCTGCTGCTTTATTAGTTTTGCCGACAGGTCTTAGTTTAACCCGAGCTATTGCAGTTAATGGCACTCCTGACCCGATTAGTGAGGTTTACGGCATATCGCCCGCGATAGCTCAGGGCACTTTGACTAACTGGTCCGAAACTTCACGATCATCTTTCAATCGCCGAATATGTCAGGGGCGTCGTCAGTTGGCACATTTCGAGTATTTACAGCCGCAACGAGATATATTATCTCAGTGTAGCGAGCTTGCGTTTCTGCTCTCTGTTTTCAGTGAGGTAAGTCATTCTGATGATTATGCTGATATATACGATCTGGTTCTTATTGGCGAGCAGGACAGAATATTTCTGCCCGAAAGACAACTGGCATACTGGCAAAATACTTCAGCCAGTGTAATAGTCCGCAATTGTCCCCATTGGCCCATTAGCCAGCCTGATGACTAATTACTTCCTGTAACCATGTGAACGGTTACTAATTATATGAATGGTTATAAGTTGTTCTTTCTCAAAATAGCTCTAAACCCCAATGCTTTGCCAGTTTTTCAGCTTCTTTCTTTGTCAGGTGGATAACGGATCCATGTTTAGGTGAAGAAAAATTTGTGGCTTTCATTACGCCCTGGTTAAAGTGTCCCAGGTTAGTGTAATTTTTGAAATCGCTGGTTTCGCTGAATCCAAAATTGTGTGGTTTTATGCCGTATATATCGTACATCAGTACCCACTTATCGCTTCCGATCCGTTTCCACATATTTGGAGCCTCGCAGGCTTGAGGTTCTGGATCGCACCATTCCGGTTCATATACATATCCGCTGTTTATTTGCTTTGACACAGCGTGTTTGATGCCAGCGCCGCCATCGTGAGGGACATAGTACATGTGGAAATTATCATCAACCAGGGTTATGTCAGCGTCAATATATGAAACATCAGCGGGATACTCAAAGAGCAGTTGCGGCTCAGTTTCCATTTTAGTGAATTTGTCATTCATGTATGTATAGTAAAGCCGGTTTTTCCCATTTTTGAATCGCATGGTATAATATAACATCATTTTACCTGCCTGATGATCGTATATAGTTTCAGGAGCCCAGGCGCAGCCGATTTCCTGATAACCGGGGAACGCCTGATCAACCCGCAGGTTGCTGAAAGACCAGTTTATAAGGTCTGTAGATCTGCCCAGTACAAAACCTCTATTGTTACCCCAGTCGTATTCCTTGCCATCTCTTTCCCATTGACTATTGCGGAATCCTGCCTCCCGGCCGAAGATATGTAAATCGGTCATGGCCAGATAAAAAGAACCATCGGGGCCACGGCTGATATGAGGGTCTCGAATGCCTTTTTGCAAAGCCAGATCAGACCCGGCCATAACCGGCTGGGCATTATTCACATCTGTAAAACTGTATCCATCAGAACTAAGGGCCATGTAAAGGCTATGAGTGTCATCTTTGAAATAGACCAGAAGATAAGCACTCATATCTTTTTCGCTGGGGCAGCTGGCTGGCAATAAGGATTGGCTGGCAGCGTTATTTCCGCCTGCTATTCGTATAACCGAAAGTGAGCAGGGGTGGATTTCATAGTCAAAACAACTGCTGATAGCCATTATTGTATTTACCGGCCTGACCATCTCCTGTTGACCGAAACGGTTTTCTGCCATAACAGCACCGGTCAGGACAGAGACCTTTGCTTCCGTGGCCGACAGGTTTGATTTTTCCAGATCAATCCTGGCCTTTACCGCAGATTCTGACTTGCTAACCAGTTTTATTATTATGTCTCCTGACTCTGAGTCTTTTACAACTGAAACAGCGGTTTCTCTGTCAAGTTTACCAGCTATATCGTTATATGAGATCGTTGCCGGCAGATAAATATCTCCGCTATTACAACTGAATAACTGCTGTGCATAATAATTTGCTGACAGTGTTATGTTGGTATTGTCGAAGTATATCATATCCGGCCGCCATTGGGTGTGTCCCTGTTTGGCCAGCAGGGGGGCATAAGAAGAGAGAACGACCAGATCGCCATTTCTCTCCAGGCCCATCATATAAGCAGCTTCGGCCAGGGCTGAACGCAGGGTGTTGGCCCGATTCCGTTCATGGGCAGCGTATTCGCCCAGATAAACCAGTGTACCCTCGCGTGGATAATTATCAAAACGCCTGAGATTGTCCCAGAACCATTCGGGCGACTTATAGCCGTGTTCATCAACCATTTGTAACTTTTGTTCTCGCGCAAACTTCCAGCCTTCATCATAGTCTGGCCCATCAGTTCCCGGGCCGGTTGTGCCAATAACGATTATTTCCGGATATTTGCTTCGGATCGCATCGTGTATGAGTTTATATCTTTCTTTGAATACTTCGGTAATCTGATCTTCATTTCCTACTCCCAGATATTTCAGGTTGAATGGCTCAGGATGGCCGGCTTTGGCCCGCAGAGAGCCCCAATAGCTATCGGCCGGACCATTGGCATATTCGATCAGGTCAAGCACCTCCTGTATATATTCGTCCATTTCAGCAAGCGGCAGACCTTGCTGGCCTTTGGGAACCAGTCCCAGATAATTACCTGAGTTCTGGCAGCATACACCTGCCGGTACGACCGGCAACGGCTCTGCTCCAATATCTTCACAGAATTGGAAGTATTCATAATAGCCCAGGCCAACCGTCTGATGGTAACGCCATATATTGCGCTGGGCCTTTCGCTGCTCTATCGGGCCGATAGTGTCTTTCCAGCGATACATATTTTCCAGACCATCGCCATGGGCCAGACATCCGCCGGGGAAACGAACGAATTTTGGCTTGAGCTGGGCTATAGCCTCAGCCAGGTCGCGCCGCAGGCCGTTAGTACGATTCCTGAAGGTCTCTTGCGGAAATAGCGAGATCATGTCAAGCCCTATTGATCCGCTGCCGCTGATTAGCAAGACCAGTTGTGCCTGCGAGTCAGTTGCCTGAGCTTCGATAATTGCTGTATATTTTGACCAGGGGCCGGAAACACCGCTTATCTGGCTCTGACCCAATAGCTGGCCATCTTTGCTTTCAAGCCTTACGGTCATTATGCCCGGCATGCCGGTAAGAACCTGAGCAAAGCAGCTGAAATCATATTTGGCCCCTTTTGTGATAGATAGCCCATCGAAACCTTCATTGAGCAGACCATTACGCGGTCCGGGATTATTGATCTGTAAAACCACATAATGCGGATTGTTTATATGTAATGGTTTATCGCTGGCAATGCTCAGAGTTATGCCCGCAGGCTCACTCTGGAGCAAATGCCAGTACGAAAGGGAGTTCCAGTTTTGATTATCGCCCCGACTGTATTCAAAAGACCGGTTCTGTACCAGTTCGGCATATAATCCGCCATCGGCAGCATAGTTGAGGTCTTCAAAGAATATTCCAAACAGATCCGGACTGATCGCCTTGCCATTACCGGCAATTTCAATAACCAGTTCGGAGTTTTGAGCGTTTAATAATACCGTAGAACTTAACAGTATTAACTGAACGGCAAGAAATAATCTGGCAAATATTTTCATTGTATGGTTCTCCAGTGGGGGGAAATTAAGTATTTGTAATCATTGTATCTGGACTTATCCTTTATATGAATGTCTTTTTGCGTTAAAATATAACCATTACAGGTTTAGATTTTTAATTTGTCACTGATTCAGAGGATGAGATTTTCGCTGGTAATAGAGCAGGTGATTGTTTAATATGGAAATAAACAATTATGATGAATTTTAGCTTGTGACTATTTTAGGTGAATATAACAATGAATTATTCTGATTTTGGCAAGAAACTTCAAGAAAAGTCTGGTATCAGTCTGCTAATGGATGATCTGGGCAAGGCGATGAATGTTAATCGTGATATGCTTATGCTGGGCGGTGGTAATCCGGCTTTTGTTCCTGAGGTGCAAGCTGCCTTCCGGTCAGAAATGCAGAAATTACTGGCAGATGGCACTAATTTTGAGCGAGCTGTCGGTGTTTATGATACTCCTCAGGGCAATGCCGCCTTTATTGAGTCATTGGCAGATCTTTTTCATCGTGAGTTCGGCTGGCAGATAAGTTCGGAGAATATCGCCCTTACCGCAGGCAGTCAGTCAGCATTTTTCGTTTTGTTCAATATGTTTGCCGGCAAGAGCGCTGGTCAGCCGGATAAAAAGATCTTATTGCCTCTTGCCCCGGAGTATATTGGTTATGCGGATATTGGTCTGGAAGGTGATATCTTCCGCAGCTTTCGCCCTCGTATAGAATTCTTGCCTGATCGTTTGTTCAAATATCATGTGAATTTCGATGAGCTGGAGATAGCTCAGGATGTGGGGGCTGTTTGTCTGTCGCGTCCGACTAATCCAACGGGTAATGTATTGACCGATGCCGAGATTACCCATCTTATCAGCCTGGCTCAGAAAAGCTCAGTTCCGCTGATTCTGGACAATGCCTACGGTACGCCTTTCCCCAATATAATCTTTACTGATGCCCGTCCGTTCTGGCAGGAAAATGTTATAGTCTGTATGAGCTTGTCGAAGTTTGGCCTGCCGGGCACACGAACCGGAATAATCATCGCAGACAAAGAAGTTATCCAGATGGTAAGTGAGTTTAATGCCGTGCTTTCTCTGGCTCCTAATGGCATGGGAGCGGCTCTGGCCGGTAAATTGGTAGCCTCTGGTGAGATATTGCATCTGAGCAGAAAGTATATTCGCCCGTTCTATCAGCAGAGATGTCAGCATGCTGTCGAGATGGTGCATAAGTATTGTCAGGGGCTGGATTATTATATCCATAAACCTGAGGGTGCTTTATTCCTCTGGCTCTGGTTCAAAGACCTGGCCATAACTGATGAGGAGCTCTATCAGCGGCTCAAGCAAAAGGGTGTGCTGGTTGTGCCGGGCCATTATTTCTTCCCCGGCATGGATCAGGACTGGCAGCATTGCCATGAATGTATCAGAGTTACCTATTCGCAGAGTCCTGAGATGGTAGAGGCCGGCATAAAGCTTATTGCTCAGACGGTAAAAGAGGCCGGGGCGGAATTGCTTGCTATTGATACCGGTAAACGCTCGAAGCAGGTAAAAAGTAGCAGGTAGGATGAGATATAATATAAGTAATAAGATATAAGATATAAGTTGATAAGCTCAGGTGTTGCTGCGCAACCTGTTTTATGGCTTCGCGACAGTCTTGACTGAACATATTATTTACTCATTACTGCTGCGAAGCCATAAACCAGCCATCGGCCTCAAGGCCGATACCGGAGCTTATCAACTTATATCTTATTACTTATTACTTATTCTTTAATGACTTAACCGTTTCAGTCTCCCGGCTCAAATAATCTGTCAAGCAGCTCAGGTTTAAGTATTTCCTGTGGTTTAGCCCAGGCGAAAACCCTGCCTGCCTTCAGGGCCAGGACATGGTTTATATATGGATAAATCTCTTCCATATAATGCGTTACATAGATGATGGCCGGGGCATCGCTCCTCTCGGAGAGTTGCTGGATATCGCCGGTGAGTTTCTTTCTGGCCCAGGGGTCAAGCCCGTTACAGGGCTCATCGAGAATGAGTACAGCTGGCTTACTGATAAGAGCTCGTGCTATCATTACCCGCTGTTGCTGGCCTTCTGAGAGTATATCAAAGGTCTTATTGAGGCAATCATGGCAGTTTGCCTGTTCCATGGCCAGCAGAGCCGCTGCACGGGCCGAGGGCGGGTAGGGGTGATATATGCCATAACTGTTGTCTATGCCCGAGGTTACAATGTCTATGGCCTTTTGCCAGCTATTGATCATTTTTTTGCCGGCCTGACTTACCAGATGAGTTCGCCGGCGAATATCTCTTATATCAGGTGCCGCTTCAGATTCGCCGGCAAAGTGAACCTGACCAGCCGAAGGCCATTCCAGACCTGAGAGGATCTTTATCAGCGTGGTCTTGCCCGATCCGTTAGGGCCAATAATTGCCAGATGTTCCCGGGCTCTGAGCGTAAAGGAGATATCACTGAGTATAAGTTTCCGCTCTCTTTGGAAAGAGATATTGTCAACTTTTATTAAATAATCATTTTGCATCATAATATTTTACAAAAAAAGAGGAATGATTAAAGAGATTTTACGGTCGCTGTCGATACACTAAGTAAAGTTTTCTCCCCTCCGGAAAACATCGGCGAGCCAAGCGTTCCCGATGTTTTCTTTTTTATCACCCCTGGAGTTTATCCCGAACTAGCTTCGGGACCGGGGGGGCGAGACCAGGTAGCTCAAGCATCCTTGCTTGAGATTCTTCCCGGTTGTCGGTCTGCTCTGACAATAGCAGCCAGTGGCGGTCCTTACGCCGGACGGGCGAATCATTATCACTCGCGCCCTCCGCGGGGTATTAAGTGCTATTTGGGTTTTCTGTTTCACACGGTACTATCTAAACAGTAGCCACGGCAAGTTTCGCCCGTGCGGCGTAAGCACCGCCGGGGGGGCGGGTCTTGATCACTCTTGCCCTTCGTTGAGCGTTAAGTGCTGCTTGGGTTTTCTGTTTCACACGGTACTATCTAAAGACTTGCCAGTGGCGACAGTTGAGATCAGGCCGGTTTTCTGTCTTTTAAAAAATAGGTCTCATCGGTCCCATTGGTCCCATTCTTCCCTGCACCGAGATTGAACAATGCGACCTATGAGACACATGCGACCTATGGGACCAATGTTAAAAAAAAATTCGTGTGTTTCGTGGTCCTTACGCCGGACCGGGCGAGACTTGCGAGGCGACTGGACAGATTGAATGAGTAAGTGTCAGACAGAAAGCACAACAGCACTAAATGCCCAGCAAAAGGCGCGAGTAATAAAGTTCCGCCCCCCCGGCGTAAGGGGGGGGAATAGATTGGACAAATTGTGGTTTTTAGCATATAACTCTGGTCCTGAACCGGGCTATTCCGGTTTATACGGCTTTGCAGGAATATGAAAACAAATGAGTAATAAGTCAGTCAATGCTAATGCGGACGCGTTTGATGTTCTGCCATATTTAACCGCGGAAATATCCGGCATCGGCGGTGAGATCAGGCAGGAGCCCGGCGATTTCCGGGTCGATGAAATCCCGCTCTATGATTTTTGCGGGTCGGGCAGTCACAGCTATTTCCAGATAGAGAAAGTTAATCTGGGTACTTTTGAGGCTATTAATCTTATCGCTCAGGCTCTGGGCGTTAAAAGGCATGAGATCGGCTATGCCGGTCTGAAAGATGCCACGGCAATTACCCGGCAATGGCTTTCGGTGGAAAAAGTGTCCGCCGATAAGATCCGCCGGCTCAATATCCCCGGGATAAAGGTGCTTAATATCACCAGTCACGACAATAAGCTCAAACTGGGTCATCTGGCCGGTAATCGGTTCAGTCTGCGGATAAGCCGGTTCAAATGCGATCCGGCCCGGGCCGGTCAGGCAGCCGCCCGCGTCTGTGAGATCATTGCCCGGCGGGGTATGCCCAATTATTTCGGACCGCAGCGGTTTGGCACCCGGCTCGACAGTCATCTGCTGGGCGAAGCTCTGATCGCCGATAAGCTGGAGCGGTTTGCCGATCTTATGCTCGGTGAGCCCGGCGAGCTGGATAAGGGTAAGATATTGCAGGCACGAAGGCTCTATGAGCAGGGTCATTATGACAAGGCCTGTAAGCTCTGGCCCTGGCCGTGCTCAGAGCAGAGAAAGGCCCTGCAGTTACTGGCGCGAAACGGCGGCCGCAAGAAGAAGGTGGCTTATCTGGTCAGTTCTGATATGAAGAATTTTTATGTCTCGGCCTGGCAATCGTATATATTCAATCAGGTACTCGCCGCCCGTATGCCGGACCTTGATTTATTACTCACCGGCGATATGGCCTGGAAGCATAATAACGGCTCGGTCTTTCAGGTTCTCGATGCCGGGGTGGAGCAGGCTCGCTGCCTGGCCGGTGAGATAAGTGCCACCGGGCCGCTGCCGGGCATGAGAATGCAGCCACTTACCGGCCCGGCCGGTGAGATAGAAAATGCTATTCTCGCTGCCAACGGCGTAAATGAGCAGGTGAATCTGGCCCTCAAAAAATACTATGCCCGAACCGGCCGCCGGCCTTTGCGGGTAATGCCCGGTGAGCTGCGCTGGCAGGTGAGCCGCGATCGGCGCGGCGATTATCTGCAACTGGACTTTTCCCTGCCCGCCGGCAGTTATGCCACTTGCCTGCTGCGTGAGATAATGAAGTAAGGTAATAAGATATAAGATTAAGATATAAGATATAAGATATAAGTTGATAAGCTCCGGTATCGGCCTTGAGGCCGATGACTATTTTAAGGCTTCGCGGCAGTAAAGAGTAAATGATTTATTTAGTCAGGACTGTCGCGAAGCCATAAGACAGGTTGCGCAGCAACACCGGAGCTTATCAACTTATATCTTATATCTTATTACTATTCTTCCCTATCTTCCCTCTTTCCTGATAAGTATCATTTCTCTGCTTTTATGATTTAACTGGCGGTTGATCTCCAGCAGGCGGGTATAATTTTCCGGGGCAATGATCGCGGCTTTGAGATCGATCTTCTGGACTATTTCCATATTGCCGTTATCCGCCCGGCGGCTCTGATAAGACAGCACCCCGGCATTATCAGGTAAGAGCCAGGTCTTATTCTCAGGAGCCAGCAGTATCTGTTCATATCCGGCGGGCAGCTCAACGCTGATCCGCAGCTCCTGCACGATCGGTCCGTTGAGATAGTAGGGGGCTTTATGCTCATCTGTTCTCAGGCCCAGCACCGCCAGCGAGTTGGGGATCTCAAAGTAAATGCTGTTCTCATCGCAAACGGCATATTTGGGGGCGGTAACGGCAAATTCTTCCCGCCCGGGATAATTATCATAAGCAGTGACCAGCGGTTCACTGAGTACGGCAGCCTGTGAGACAGAGGCAACCAGCTGCTGGACATAGCGGTCCCGCATCTCAGGTATCATCTCACCGAACATCTTACGGCGGGCCCCGTAACTGCCGCCCTGAATACTGCTGCTGACTTTTATTGCCGCAGTGCCATCTGCTGCAATTTTAAGGGTATATTGCTGGCTGCTGCGATTTTCCAGCTTATCATCAATATCCAGCTCAATGAATCGGCGTTTGCCGAGGTCCAGAGCCGCCCGGTCATCATAGCTGGTATATCCCGGCTGGTCATATTGATCGGTGTCATTGAGCCAGAAAACCTGATCTTTTACCCTGACCCGAACCAGTACGGTATGGAGCAGGGAAGCCGGTGAGTAATCCAGCTCTGTTTTACGGAGCGGCTCGATGGCATCGGTGCTGCCGGTGAGGAAGAATTCCGGTTTGAGCCCGGCGGCCCGGCACATGGTATAAAGCACGATGGCATTATCGACTGTATTGCCATAGCCATCTTTGAGCGTGATATCTGCCGGGCTGACAGCGCTGGTGGTAATAGCTCCGGCTCCCGGTCCGACCTTGCGGATATTTCTGGCGGTGAAGTCGCGGATAGCCCTCACTTTGTCGGTATCATCTTTGAGGCCCTTTATCAGTTCCAGAGTCTGGTTGCGGGTCTGCTTCTGACTGGAAGAAGCCGTTTCCAGCTTTTCCTGCATCTGGCGGGCATATTCCTGCCAGTTGCCCACAGAGAGCATTACCACCGGCTGATAGCTGTGGGCCGGGGGCAGATTGTTCTCGCGCGGTATGCTCTTTAGCTCATCGGCCTGGAAAACCAGTGTAGTTTTGCCATTGGCCTTGCGGCTCTCACTGCGGATAAAACCGACGCAGTCGCTCTGGTCGGGCTCCAGCGTGCCGTTATCATCGAGCAGCAGGCGATAAGGCAGCTTCTCCGGCATGATTATCGTTATGCTTTTATGCCGGACGGGGTCCTGACTGGCAAAGATCTCGGTAGCAGCGAAAAAAGGCATGTCTTTTACCGTCCGGCGATATTGATATTCCAGCGTGCTGCCGATCTCAACGCCGGGCAGCGAGGCTACCAGCGTTTTACCCGCCGGATAACGCGGGGCGGCGGCTACCCAGCCGGCATCCATGCGATTGATCTCATCCTGGCTTATTTCCATTATCTTAGTGCCGGTTGTTACTTTGCCGGCCAGCAGCTCAATAGTCTCCCAGCCTTCGTTATAATTGAGATTTATTTCGGCATGATCCTTTTTGCCGCTATAACTCAGGATCGTCTTGCTGATCGTGGTCGTTTCGGTCCAGTTACTCGCATCGCTGAGCTCATAGGTCCTTTCTATTTTATTGAATATAACATCAGCGGTTTCATCTGCGTCTGGCCGGGTAAAGATGGTCATCTTCCGGTCATTATATTCCATGGTTTTAAGATGCCCTTTCAGCGTGAGATATTGCTGGGGGTTAAGTTCGGTCAGATTCAGCATAAATGAGCCGCGGCCGGTGAGTTTACCCTCGTTTATTGCCAGCGATCTTTCCAGCGAGATGATCTCATCGTTTATACTGTCATATTCCGGCAAAGCCAGACAATTCCCCAGTGCTTTATCCAGTTCCAGACTCAGGGTCTGCTTAACTCCGCAGGCATAACGGGTCTGCAAGGGGAACCTGCGTTTTTCCAGACCGGTATTGCCCAGTACGAAATTGGCCATGCCTACCAGCCGATCCATATTCACCATCGGTATCATTATAGTTTCACCTGACCCGATCAGCACATCATCGGCACTGAAAGATAATTCCACTTGCAGCGGCTGGGCCGTATTGAGCATATCAGATGGCTGGATAATACACTCATCGAGCGTTGCCCCGGGAACGGCTGATTTAATGAGCGATTCAAAGTATTTCTGCCTTTCCTGGCTGTTACTGCGGGCAAAAAAGCCCCGATAGGCATTGTCGTTTATGCCCTGAAAGGACAGATGCACTCTGGCCTGCAATTTACCGCCGGCACTTATTTCACCGACCGTATCGATCAGCATGAGATTGTCCTGTGCCGGTGTTATCGGCGAAACTTGCAGCGTTTCACCTTCTGGCCGGGCGACCAGATAGCTCTTATCGCAGAGATAAGCCGGGAACAGCTCTTTAGTATTTTCATCAGTTGAATCCATGAGCATATAACTGCCATCTTCGTTCAATACCGCGGTAATGGCATGATTGAAATAGGGCAGGGGCACGCCCATGTCCAGACGGGGGCCATTATTTATCAATACCGGAAAAGCCTCAATACCGGCGAGCCTGAGCATGCTGACCAGCAAGGCGGCTTTGTCCCGGCATACTCCATGGCGATTGGCAAAGGTCTGCGTTACAAAATGCGGCTGATAACCCGGAGCTTCATCTTCGCCTTCGGGTATTATGCCCAGATAGCGGATATCCTGTGAGACGAACTTGAATATAGCCTGTATCTTTTCATTCCGGTCAGTGCAATTGGCGATCAGCTCTGCCGCTTTTTCTGACATGGCCGCATCTGTGGCAAGATAAGGCTCGCACAGTTGATAATACCAGCGTGAGACGGCCCGCCAATCGGTTTCTGTACTGGCCAGCAGCCGCTGGGTTACTGTATAATAGGCAGGCATCGCTGGTTCGGCGAATATCTGGTCAACATTGCGTACCTGCCAGCGATATACTTTGCGCTGGTTTTCCTGCCGGGTAGAAAAATCAACCGTGCCGGGCAGCGGATCTTTGATCTCAATTTTCTGCAGGGGCAGTTCGGCTGGTTCATAGATCTCATAGATGAAATTGCGGATCGGGGCGGTGCTTTCAAAGCTCTGTAGTGTACACCATATACCCTTGTAACGCGGCTTGTGGTTATTGCAGGCGGCGGTAAGATGTATTATGTCGCCGATCTCCACGCCCGGCAGGCCGATCTGGAGTATCTTATCCGCCGGGTCGTATATATTGGCCGACATCTGCGAACGATCGATCATGATCTTGCTGTTGGCGGCAATGTCCAGGGCCGTTATGCTGCCATCGGGCCTGATTATTTCCAGTGTCAGTACATCCCAGCTCGTATAGGCTTCATTATAGCTCAGGGCCAGAGTCTGTTTGGCCCGCTTGCCCTTTTCCGTCAATACTTTCTCATAAGTATCACTCCAGGATACATATGCACCATCGGGCTGATAATAATCGCAGGTGAAATCGCAAACCATTATTGTGTCAGCATTTGGATACTGATTGGCACTAATCTCCGCTGCCTCTTGAATAACCAGCGTTTTGTCCCAGAGCCGACTGTTAAAAATTGCCAGGTCAACTATTTCCGCACCGCAGCAGGTATTAAAGGCAATTAATATGGCCGCCAACAGCATCTTAACGATATTTTGCATAAATACTCCTGTAATTTCTCTGATTCAGTTATAAATCTAACAGCAATTATTACTTATTATCATAACTCCGGCAAAGGTTTCAATGAAAATAAGCTAAGTTCACTCTTATCGGCTATTTATTGCCCGGTGTGTCAGACTCTCAGCCGTAAATACAGGAGATATAATACCAGATGTGAAAAAAAAGGCGTAGTGAAACAAGTGTGTTCACTACGCCTTGATAGTTCTAACGGCTTAATGAGCCAGGTCAGTTAACCAGAATAGCCGCATCAATACGCTGACCGCCTACTGTCTGGCTGGTATGGATAGCGATAGTATTCTTACCTTTAACCAGGGCATCTTTCAATGTTTTGGTTATATCAAAGGCACGGAATCCATTTGAGTATCCTTCAATTTCAAATACTTTCTTGCCATTTACATAAACCTCAGTGTTCTCATCATAGGAGATAATTATCGCTGCCTGATTTATGTCTGTGCTGTCACAGGTAAATTCCTGACGCAACCAGATATTATTAGTGTTCCAGCGTGTACCGGCATCACCGGCAAACGGCTGCATACCGGTTGACCAGCCCGAGTCATCGAAACCTGGTTTGGTCCAGTTATCCGCCGGCTTATCTATGCTGAACTTGAATGGTCTGGCATCAACATCTACTGATGAACCTACCAGAACCTTCCAGTCATTAGTGGCTTTGCTTGGTGTGGGTGTTTTTGGACCATTAAGCTCATAAGCCGATGGCTGCTGGGTTGCCTTGAATATGCGGTCCATATCAAACTTTTCTGTCCTGTTATAATAGTACAGACCGTTTTGTTCCTGCTCTACATCGGTAAGCTGAGTGTAGCAGAAACCATACATGTCAGGATTGTCCAGCAGGGCCTTGCACAGACCTTCATAACGAGTATAGAACTCTTCGATAGTCTTAGGTGCTGCTCCATAGCCCCAGCCAGCCTTCAGGCTCCAGCCTATGCCGCCAAATTCACTTATCATAAAGGGCACGCCAAGATCGCCGCTCAGTGAGCCGTAACGGCTTGGAACATTTATCTTGCTGTCAGCAAAGAAATTCATCCAGCGTTTATGGAAACTCGCCGGGTCCTGATTATAATCGTGATTGTCACGCATTTCTACCTGGGCAAAGGTGTGTGACCAGCCGCTGGTCTCATATACCGGACGGGTTGGGTCAACTGCCTGTGTCAGATAATAGATGGTCTTTTGCAGCTCGCCGGCTTTCTCAGGTGTCTCATTAAATGGACACCAGCCTATGATCGAGGGGTGATTACGGTCGCGAAGCAGTATTTCTACCCATTCATCTACATAAGCGGCATGACCGGCCGGCTCAAAGCTGTAGCCCCAGTTTGTGTATTCGCCCCAGCACAGATAACCAAGCTGATCAGCCCAATACAGGAAACGAGGCTCAAATACCTTCTGATGCAGACGAGCGCCATTATAACCGGCTTTCATCGACAGTACGATATCATTTTTCAATGCCTCATCTGAAGGAGCGGTCCAGATGCCGTCCGGGTAGAAACCCTGGTCCAGTATCAGCCGCTGGAATACTCGCTTGCCATTGATCAGAATGCTTCGGCCATCGATCTTTACTGAACGCATTCCAAAATAGCTCTTAACTGAGTCAACAACTGTTTTGCCATCAAGCAAGGTAAGCTCCAGATCATAGAGATTCGGATTGCCTACTTCCCAAAGATGCAGTTTCTTAAGATTCAGTACCAGCTTATTGTCACGCCACAGAGCATCTACGGTTTCTGATGCCATTTTCTTGCCCTTGAATGAGGCAACGGCCTGAACCTTGAGGTTTGGCTTATTTGTTACTACGGTAACATCTACAAAAGCCCGCTTCTGATCAATGTCCGGCACAATATTTACCAGCTTGATATATGAATCGCCCACTGCTTCCAGCCATACTGTCTGCCAGATACCTGTGGTGCGGGTGTACATGCACCCCTCACTTACGGAATGGGTCTGCTTGCCTGTTGCCTGTAAGCCCGAACGGGTATCATCAAAAACGCGAACTACCAGCTCATTTTCACCAGCCTTAAGGTTAGCGGTTACATCAAATGAGAAGGCAACATTTCCGCCGCGATGTGAGCCGATCAGGCTGCCATTGAGATATACCCACGCCTGATAGTCAACTGCACCAAAGTGCAGCATGATGCGCTTACCGGCCATATTGTCCGGGGTTACAAAATGCCGGCGATACCAGACATACTTCATGAAGTCATAATTGTCGATGCCAGAGAGTTTGCTTTCCGGGCAGAATGGCACAGTTATTGTTCTGGCCAGGTCCTTACCGCTTACCAGGCCTCTCTGTAAACCGGTATTGTCATTGTCGATCTCAAATTGCCACTGCCCGTTCAAATTCATCCAGATATCTCGCTGCATGTCTGGACGAGGATGTTCTGCACGAGGGATAGCCGCATTTGCCTGAGCCAGCAGAGCCAGCAGAATGACTATCAGTGACAGGCTTCTTAATGCTTTTTTCATATAATTTTAGTACCTTTCCTTAATATGAATTCTATACACAATTCTTTTTGACCCGATAGAGCAGGTCTGTTATCTGCAATTTCTTATTACCAGATATATAAGCAATTTACGGATTATTCGGCCGGCCGGCGATTGGTACTACTTATCGTTTCGGGCAGCTTACTTGGTTGTTTGTGGCTTATTATGCCGGTTTGATTCCCACACAGGGGGCTCTCGCTATTGCACTATATTCTTGGAAAAGTTATTGCTTTTTACACTATATTATCATTCTCTTTGCATCATACCCCTTGTTTAACCCGGCATGATACAGATGAACCTGTGTATATTAGCCCAGTTCAAGGTTTATGTCAAACAAAACAGAGTCATTTAATAACCTGTGTGCGACATTATTTTTCTGACACGCGAGCCAGGCGGGCTTTGGTAGTTTCCAGATGTACCCCAATATTCGGGACTTAAAGCATCTGGATTCATTAAGCCATGAGTCTGCCAGAGGCGGACGAATATCTCGTTGCCAACTTATTTCGTATTACTTATTCCTGTAACTGTTCCCAGAGAAGAAAAACCGTGTGAACGGTTACTAATTGCACTTAATTGTCGAATTATTCACCTATACTTTTTAAAATGCAATATAAAGTTGATACTTTTCGTATAGCTTTTTATACTTGAGACTTACATTATTCGATAAACCTATATCTTATTGCCTTATCTGTGAAAGGCTATATCTTTACAGGACAATTATGAACATGAATGCACGCATTTATTATACACATTTTATTTTTAGCGTTATGTTGGTTTTAGCTTTTTTCTTCGACTTGAATTCATGCTATGCCGCGGGTAATAAAAAAACTAATATCATTCTTATTCTCTCCGATGATATGGGGTTTTCCGATCTGGGTTGTTTTGGCAGCGAAATAAATACTCCTAATCTTGACCGGCTCGCCGCTAAAGGGGTTCGCTTCACCCAGTTTTACAATACCGCCCGGTGTTGCCCGACCAGGGCATCGCTTCTTACCGGACTTCACCCGCATCAGGCCGGGGTCGGTCACATGGCCCAAGATAATGGTCTGCCCGGCTATCGCGGTCGCATTGGTAAAGATACTGTTACTATTGCCCAGGTGCTCAGGCAGGCGGGCTATGCTACTTTTGCCGCCGGGAAATGGCATGTAAGTGGTTCTGATAGTGGGCCCAAGAAAGATATCAGTAACTGGCCGTGCCAGCGGGGTTTTGACCGCTACTACGGAACGATTAATGGCCCGGGTAATTATTTTGACCCTTCTCTTCTGCTCAGAGATAATTCTTATATTACCGCTCCCACTGATGAACTGTATCAGCCTGATAATTACTATTACACTGATGCTCTTTCGGATAATATGGCTTCGTTTATTCAGCAGCATATCGACACTAAACCCGAGCAGCCTTTCTTTTCCTATATCGCCTATACTGCTGCTCACTGGCCTATGCAGGCCCCCGAAGAAGATATTGCCCGTTATAAGGGAAAGTATGATAGCGGATATGATGCTGTCCGCAGGGCCAGATATGAAAAAATGCAGCAGCTTGGTATTATCAACTCGCAAACGGCCCAATATACTCCGACAGAAGGAGACTGGTCAAAGGTCGAGCATAGAGAGTGGGAGATCCGTTGCATGGAGGTTTATGCTGCTATGATCGATAAGATGGATCAGGGTATTGGCAAAATAGTTGATACCCTTGAGAAAAATGGCCAGCTTGATAATACCGTTATTTTCTATCTTCAGGATAATGGTGCTTGTGCAGAAGATATGGGACGAACCTTCAATCCTGCCTGGCAACTCACTGATATTAATCCGCTGGAACCACATGACATTATTACCAGAGATAAACCTCCTATGCAGACCAGAGAGGGTTTACCGGTTCTGGGGGGACCAGATGTTATGCCCGGCCCCGGTACTTCTTTTATCGCCTATGGTAAGGCTTGGGCCAATGTCTCTAATACGCCGTTTCGCATGTATAAGCATTGGATCCAGGAAGGCGGCATTGCCACGCCGCTTATCGTTCACTGGCCCGATGGTATCGAACAAAACAGTTCTGGACGACTCCGTCAGCAGCCAGGACAGTTGCCTGATATTATGGCTACCTGTCTCGAAATAACCCAGGTTTCTTATCCGGCTCAATATAACGGAAATGTTATTGTTCCCTGCCAGGGTGTCAGTCTGGTCGATGCCTTCAACAGTGATGAGCCTCTTGATCGCGAAGCTCTTTATTGGGAACATGAAGGCAACAGGGGAATAAGAATAGGTGATTATAAACTTGTTTCTGTCGAAATGCCAAAGCCGCGTCATTATGAAAAAGTCGATCTGCTCTCTCTGGAAAAATGGCAGCTCTTTAATATCGCTCAGGATCGCTGTGAATTGAATGATCTCGCACCAGAAAACCCGCAAATGGTCAGAGATATGGCACAAAAGTGGCAGAAATGGGCACAACAATCCAGGGTCGTGCCAAAACCATATTCTTTCAAATAAAAAAAAGGAGCAGTTTCGCCGAACTGCTCCTTTTTGCTTATACTTATTGTAACTGTTCCTTATGAAATATTGAATTTGAACAGTTACCGTCTTTAATTCTCTCATTCATATCAAAACGGCACTGACAACCTTACTGTCAGTGTTGCTGAATCAGTGGGGGCGTCTTTGCTATATGTGTCAAACAACAACTTGGCCCAAACGACCATGCCTTTATCATTATTCCACATAACCTCCGGGCCTACTCCGATGTTTGATGATTTATAGCCATCGTTGTTATCATCTCCTGTGGCAAATACTCCCTTAGCCGTTACGCCGGCCCGCAGATTCTGAGCTACACCCATGTGCAGGGTCTGCCATATTTCCCAGGCATCATCAGGGTCATGCACCACTTCGCCATAGTCGCTGTTGACATCATAGCGTATCTCTGTATCATGACCGATCATGCCCTGTTCATACAATTTTGATAAGATTACAAATGGCTGGAAACTCAGCGAGCCGCTACCTACCTGAGGGCCCATCTCCTGCCAGTCATAACGCCCGCTGGGCAGACGGAGGTCCATACCTGTCAGTAACCAGCAGTCCTTATTCTCTCCGTTAAATCGCCAGGCACCACCGATAAAGGCATCGCCCAGGCCATCAGTATTACCATCGATTACTTTTATATCGCCAACTGATGCTTCCTGATTTACATAGCCATAGGGCAATATAGTATGCAGTACATAATTTGTGTCCCAATATGCTACTCGTGCCATCGATACCGATACATCAAGATTCATATCGGTCAGACCGCTTTTTTCTCCGCCGAAACCAGTTGCGTGCTGATTTACCTGTAACAGCTGAAATACCCAGCCATTTGGAGCTGCTGCTTCCAGAATATTCGTTTCAGCCTGAGCTTGTGAAAATGGCAGGGCTGTGATTGCCAGTGTCGCCAGAGCGATCTTAGTCAATTTCCGCATTTCATTATTCTCCGAAATAGTGTGTCATTGTTTATTAAATAGCCCGGTTTAGTGTTAACGCCTGCGACAGATCGAATGTGGTTACTGCCAGCATAATTAAAAGAAAAAACCTATACGGGCCTACGATACAAGCCAAACAATGACATTATTATCTGTATGGAATGCAGGATTGCAAGAGTGAAATAAAATTGTTTCTATAAACAGTAATTTCGCTTGCCGGAGTTCTCGCTTCCGGCTTATTATTATACCAGGAAACATTTTTTGGTTTAAAAATGCCAGGTTATGTCTTATTGTATAGACTGCCGTCTGTTATGTGATAACAGGGCTTAATTGATATTTTATTGCTTGCGACTGGATGATATGTTATTTACCCTATCAACAAGATTGCCTGTTATACTTAGTGTCGGACCAGGGCTTCTGGGGCGGATCGATCAGATCATTGCCCGGCATAACCTGTCTTTCCCAAATAAGCTCGTTGTTACTATGCCTGTACTTAAGTCTATTGTTACCAGTCAGATAGATGGTAGTTGCCAGGATGTCTTCCTCGTCGAGAACTATTGCCTCACTGAGGCGGACCGTCTTATTAAGTATCTCGAGTCTTGCTCTCCTGATACTCTTATTCTGGCCGTTGGTGGCGGGCAGGTCATTGATGTCGTTAAATATGCCGCTACCAGGGCCGCCATGAACTATCTCTCTATTCCAACTGCTCTGAGTAATGATGGTATTTATTCACCGGTCATTGTTTTGTCTGACAGCTCTAAACGCATTCGTACTAATGGAAATGTCCCGCTTGGTATTGTTGTTGATACTGCTATTGTGAAATCAGCTCCTAAAGCCGCTATTCGCTCTGGTATTGGTGATGTAATTTCCAATCGGGCTGCCCTTTTAGATTGGCAACTGGCCTCTGATAAATACGGCGAATTCGTTAATGACTTTGCCAGAACATTGTCTATGATGAGTTATGATATGCTCCTTGCCTTAGACCCGGACGACTTTGCTTCTGAAGATTTTATCAGCCGGCTGGCTTATTGTCTGGTGATGAGTGGTCTGGCTATGGAGATCGCTGGCAGCAGTCGCCCCTGCAGCGGCAGTGAACATGCTATCAGCCATGCTATTGATGAACTATTCCCTCAGCGGTCAAACTATCACGGTATCCAGGTTGGGGCCGCTACGCCATTTGTCCTCAGATTGCACGGCCAGGATACCACGGCCTTAGAGCGATTTATGATAAGACTGGGTTTGCCGGTGAGCCTGGCCGATTGCGGCTTTGATGAGTCTGAAATCCAAAAAATCCTGGTTCACGCCCGCGACAGCCGCAGCAGAAAGACTATTCTTAATGAGGTTAATCTCATTGAAGCCCAGAAATTATGCTGATACTTTGCCAGCCCAATTTTCACCTGCTGTTATTATACTCTCTTATGCTTTTTTGCAATGAAATATGTAGTAAGCATTATCATGAGATGTGATCATATATGACCAAAAATATAATTGACAATTCCCGCTATAGCCGCCAGATAGCTTTTTCAGGTATCGGCATTCAGGGACAAGAAGCGATATCTCGTGGCCGGGTACTGCTTATTGGCTGCGGGGCTTTGGGTACTCATATTGCAGCAACACTGGTGCGGGCTGGTATCGGTTCTTTGCATATAGTTGATCCCGATCGGGTTGAACTCAGCAATCTGCAGCGACAGGCATTATTTGATGAAAATGATGCCCAACTGGGGGCCTTTAAGGCCCAGGCTGCTGTCGATCATCTTGCTAAGATAAATTCCCTGGTGCAGCTTAAACCCTTTGTAACCAGATTTGATGCTGAAACTGCCCCTGATTTTGCCCCGGCTTCATACGATATTATTCTTGATGGCACAGACGATATCCTTTCCAGATTCTTTATAAATGACTATGCCGTAAGTAATAACATACCTTGGATCTACGGAGCTGTTGCCGGTGCCGCTGGCATGGCAGCCTTTTTCCCCGCTTTAGGTAATCCCTGCTTACGATGTATTTTTGACCCGCCTGCTTCAAGATATGAGGTCGATACCGCACAGACAAGGGGGGTAATTGCCCCGGTCGTCACTATGACCACTTCAATTCAATGCTGTTGGGCTTTGAAATATTTAGCAGGGGGTACCGTAGAGCCGGTTATGGCACACTTTAATATCTGGGCCGACCATATTGCCTATGCCGAACTCGGTTCTGCAGGGCATAAGTGTTCTTGCTGTGGAAAAAACAACTGAAAAATCTGTTTTTCCACACAAAAAACTCAATTAAAGGAAAAAAAGTTGCGAAAACTCTTGATTTTGACATGAATTATGAGATAATGAGCGACTCACTGAAGACAGAGAATGTATTTATTGAAATAATAACAGGAGATTAAATCGTGTACGCAATTATTGAAGATGGCGGCAAGCAGTATAAAGTTGAAGCCGGCAAGAAATTTGCCATTGAATATCGTGACCTCGAAGCTGGTGCCACAATTGATTTTGACAAAGTGGTATTTTTTAAGGATGGCGAGACTATTAAGGTTGGCGCTCCTTATGTTGCCGGCGTTAAGGTTGCTGCTACTGTGCAGGGCAAGGCGTTTGGACCTAAGGTTTACCCTATGCAGTTCCGTCGTCGTAAAAAGTCTAAGAGACGCATTGGTCACCGCCAGAGCTATCTCGAAATTCAGATTACAGCCATCAATAACTAATTTTTATAGTATTTGACCATAATCTTCTGTGTCTGATATTACTATTAAAACTGTTCCTGGCGGTGTAGCCCGGATCTTACAGTTAATAATATGGATAAACTTCTATTCTGGTTGATTCCGTTGTTCGGGTCACTCGGGGAAGGAACGAAAAATGATTAGTAAAGAATTAAAAGCTAAAGTTATCGCTGAATATGCTACCTGTGAAGGTGACACCGGCTCTCCTGAAGTTCAGGTCGCTGTGCTCTCTGCCAGGATCAAGGAGCTCACAGAGCATTTCAAAACTCATCGCAAAGACCATGCTTCTCGCCGCGGACTGCTTATGCTCGTCGGTCGCAGAACTGGACTGCTTAAGTATCTTAAGAGCGTTGATGTCGCTCGTTATCAGACCCTTATCGAAAGACTCGGTCTGCGTAAGTAATAAAAAATTATATTTAATAATGATTGTTAAATATTTTGAACGATATAGACAAAGAGGATGCCCAAAATGGGTATCCTCTTTGCTCTTTTTATAGCTTTTGGACTTTTGTAGTTTAAATATCTTGTATTTAGACTATAATTCTATCCCTTGACAAGTAAAAATATATTTTTAGGTTTGTTCCTGTTTCTGCTTTGATTTGTTGTTTGAAGGCATGTGTATTTGTTGGATGTAACAAAGAGGTAGTGGTGTATAAGTATCTGAGGAACAAGAAGTTAGTGTAAATTTTTGAGGAAACAAGAAGTAGGTGTATTTATGACAGTAATTAACAAAGTTGAAAGAGAAATCGCAGGCAGGACATTATCTATCGAAACTGGAAAACTGGCTAAACAGGCATTTGGTGCTGTTATGGTCAGATATGGCGATACTATGGTTTTATCTACTGTAGTTGGTGCTGAACCCAGAGAAGGGCAGGACTTCTTCCCCCTTACTGTAGATTATCGCGAGCGCAGTAGTGCGGCTGGTAAGTTCCCCGGCGGCTACATTAAACGCGAAGGCCGTCCTTCGCAAAAAGAAATTCTCACCATGCGGATGATCGACCGCCCCCTGAGACCTTTATTCCCTAAGGGTTACTTTAACGAAGTTCAGCTCCAGAATACCGTTTATTCTTATGATGGTGCTAATGACCCCGATGTGCTGGCTATGATCGGTTCTTCAGCTGCCCTGGCCATCTCTAATATTCCGTTTGAAGGTCCTCTTGGTGCTGTTCGTATTGGTTGTGTTAAGGGTGAGTTTGTTGTTAACCCAACTTCTGATGAAATGGATCAAAGCACTCTGGAACTGGTTCTCGCCGGTCATAAAGATGCTGTTAATATGATCGAAGTGGCTGCTAAAGAGATGCCTGAAGCTCAGGTGCTCGAAGCTATCAAACTGGGACATAAATTCATTGTTGAAATTTGTGATATGATCAATGAGCTGGCTCAGGCTTGCGGCAAGCCTAAAGATCCTTTCACTGTGCCTGATACTACCGAGCTGGTTGCTATGCTCGAAAATAAGATCGGTGCTGAGTATCTCGCCTCTAAGGCTTTAGAGATCAAGCAGGATCGTCAGAATAAGGCTAAAGAGCTTTTCGACTCATTCAAGGCTGAGCTTATGCCCGAAGATGTACCTGCAGAGCAGTGGAAGTATTCTCCTGAGCTCATTCGTATGGCTATTGAAGATTTTGAAGAGAAGGTCGTTCGTGACATGATCCTCTCTGGTACCCGCTCTGGCGGTCGTGGCTATGAAGAGATCCGTCATCTCAGTGGCGAAGTTGCTATTCTACCACGCAATCACGGCTCTTCTCTCTTTACTCGTGGCGAAACCCAGGCTTTGATGAGCTGTACACTCGGTACTGCCGCTGATGAACAAATGATCGATGGCCTCGGTGCTGAGTTTGGCCAGCGTTTCATGCTCCACTATAATTTCCCTCCTTTCTGTGTTGGTGAAGCTCGCCGTATTATGGGACCGGGTCGTCGTGAGATCGGCCATGGTGCTCTGGCTGAAAAGTCACTGGCTCAGGTTCTGCCCAGCCAGGAAGATTTCCCTTATACCATTAAACTTGTTAGTGATGTTCTCGAGTCTAACGGTTCCAGCTCTATGGCTACTGTTTGTGCCGGTACTCTGGCTATGATGGACGCTGGCGTTCCGATCAAAGCTCCTGTTGCTGGTATATCTGTTGGTATGGTTACCGCTAAAGATGGCAGATATGTTCTTATCACCGATATTCTCGGCGAAGAAGACCATTATGGCGATATGGACTTTAAAGTTGCGGGTACTAAAGATGGTGTTACTGGTATTCAGCTTGACCTTAAGGCTCGCAGTATCAGCTTCCAGCAGATCGAAGAGACCTTCGCTCGTGCCAATTCTGCCCGTATGCATATATTAAAGGTCCTGCATGGCATTATTGATGCTTCACGCCCGGAAATTTCTGTTTATGCTCCAAAGATTTTGGTTACCAAGGTGCCTGTTGATATGATCGGCACTATAATCGGTCCCGGCGGTCGTGAGATCAAGAAGATTCAGGAAACCACTGGTACTAAGATCGAGATCGAAGAAGATGGTACCGTATTTATCTCTTGCCTGGGTGGCTATGGTCACAAGAAGGCTCGCGATATTATCGAAATGATGACCCAGCCTATGCAGGTTGGTAAGATTTATACTGGTAAGATCGTTTCTATTAAGGAATTCGGTGCTTTCATTGAGCTGGCTCCCGGCCGTGAAGGGCTTTGCCATGTCAGTGAACTCAGCAGCGGATATGTTAAGAATGTTTCTGATGTTTGCAGTGTGGGTGAGGAATGTCAGGTCAAGGTTATTGCCATTGACCCGCAGGGCCGCGTAAAGCTCTCACGCAAAGCTGTTGAACTGGAAAACGCTTCTGATAATTAAAAAAGATGAAATTATTATAAACTTATGCTTGACTAGTTCGAGTAAATTTTATAACATATTCAACTCGCTGATATTATGAATATTGGTGAGGGGCAAAAGTGAATACTGAGCTTTGGTCTTTTTAAGGCCAAAGCTTCTTTCAGGAGAGATGGCTGAGCGGCTGATAGCGGCGGTCTTGAAAACCGTTGAGGGGAAACCCTCCGGGGGTTCGAATCCCTCTCTCTCCGTTAATGAAAAACCTCGTTTTTAATGATAAAAACGAGGTTTTTGTTTTATATGGGGCTTGTTCCTGGTCGGCTGTCCTGAAGCGAATAATATATCTTACCTATGCCTTACTGGAAACTCTGATATACTTTAGCTATCCTGTCAACCATCAGTTCGTGGCCGAATTCCTTACTGCAATAGTCAAACCCAGTCTGGCCCATCTGGCGGCGCAGCTCGCTATCAGCGATCAGACGACGCTGGGCGGCGATCAGGCCGTCAATATCTTTGGGCCTGACCAGAACGCCGGTTCGCTCGTTGATCACTTCTCTGGCACCATCGACATCAAAGCTTATCGCCGGTCTCTTGGCCAGCATAGCCTGTGGGATCGCCCGGGGCAGGCCCTCATTGAGCGAGGTTATCATCATTATATCCGAAGCGTGCATATACAGTCCAACCTGCTCCGGCGGTACAATGCCGGTTAATATGAACCTGTCGCTCAGACCGTATTTCTCTATCAGGGCCTTCTGCTTATCAAAGACATTGCCGCCGCCCACGAACATCCAGCGAGCCTGCGGAAACTCTCTGGCAATGGTCCGGGCCGACTCGATAATGTATTCATGATGCTTGACAAAGGAGATACGCGCAACTGTTACCATTACCACGGCATCGGCAGGTATGTTATATTTCTGCCGCAGGGCGGTAAGCTCACTTTCGGCGGGGCGGTTGATATAATCGTTGAGTATCATGCCGGAGAATACCCGGGTATAATCCTGCGGTTTGCCGATTCCCGCCGCCAGTGTCTGCTGGGTCATGGCATCGGCCACACTGATATATTTATCAGTATATTTATCTGCCCAGCGTTCCAGCCAGATAGCCAGAGTGTTTTTCAACTTCGACTGGAACGGATTGAACGGCAGGCCATGCCAGGTATGAATTATCAGCGGGTGGGGCATTTTACAGGCCGCCTGAGCCGCCTTGAACTTACTTAGCTTACCGCAACAGCAGTCGTTTTGCTCCTGCCGAACCTGACCGGCGGCAACCCGGCCAATAACCCCGGCTTTGGCCGAATGAGTGTGTACTATATCCGGGTCGAGCTCGCGCAATATCTTCTTGAGCTCACGCAGGCAGCGCAGGTCCTTTATGGGGTCAGGCTGGCGTACCATATCCGGCAATTCAATAAACCGATACCCGCCTTTGCGAACCCGCTCCAACATTCCACCCTCCGGGCCATAAGTTGGCCCGGAAATAAGCGTAACTTCATGACCGGCCTTATGCTGACCCTCGCAAGTGAACAGCGTATTTTCCTGCGCCCCGCCGAGTATCAGGCGAGTTATTATATGTACTATCTTACTCACAGTATTGTCCTGGGTAGCTCAACCGTCTCGGTTGAGATTATATTCTTCCGCCTCTGGCGGACTTTAGTTTTACCACAGAGGCACAGAGAACACAGAGGTCCTTACGCTCTTCGGCAAGCTCAGGTCAGGCCGGACGGGCGGAACTTTTAATTGTTTTCTGTTTAATAATATCTCTTTCCTCTGTGAACTCTGTGCCTCTGTGGTTCAAATTCTTATCTTCTCTGGGTGAACTTTCCCGATATATCGGGACGAGTACGCTCCGTCTTCATGGTAAACTATTCTTTTATTATATTCATCCAAAACACCTGTTTTAATGCGTTGTGATTTAATTGGTGGCTGTGCCTATTTATTCCGTTTATGCTGATACACTGTCATTGGCCTCAGACCCGCTGTGGCTAATACATGCTAACTACTAATAATCTCTTTGCCATACCAGGTTATTTTCTTTTTAATTATAGCATAAATCATACCGGAAAACCAGAAGGTGCAAAGCCCCAGATAGAAATAAGTATCAAATGATATTTCGCGGAATAATACCGCCTGTTCGGGATGTTTGGGGTTCACAAGAACCGAAATGTCCGTCTGGGTATCGAAAGCAGCTTTCAGTTGCTTGTATTTGTCTGCATCATTACCTTTCGAGCGGATTAACTCGGACTTGAGCTTATTACCAGTCCATAGTCTGTCATTGAAAGAATAAGAGTACTCGATAGCATTAATAAGGTAGTGTTCATTAGTATTTTTGGTTCCGTGATCATGTTTCTGTGCGTCCAGTTTGGTTATATATCCGGAAGTTAATACCCAGGATTTGCAGTTCCAATAGTCAATGATATTTGTAATACTCGTGCAGCCCATAAATGCGATGAGTAACCCCAATATCCAGTAACAAAATATAATCTTAATAATGCCCATATCAATAATTTCCATGTATTCTGAATTGTAATATGTCAATACAGCGTTTACGCTTTCAGAGTTTCCCGAAGTGCATCGGGATTGATTAGTCTTCTTCCTTAAGGAAACGCAAAGAGTTTGAACCGCAGATTAACGCTGATGAACGCAGATAAGACATTAATCTGCGTGAATCTGCGGTTCGTTTTATTTTATTCATATCTTCTCTGGGTGAACTTTCCCGATATATCGGGACGAGTACGCTCCGTCTTCATGGTAAACTATTCTTTTATTATATTCATTCAAAATACCTGTTTTAATGTGTTATGAGTTAATTGGTGGTTGTTACTGTTTTCCGCCTTTGGCTTTAGGAGTTCCAACTTCAGTTGGCATATTAATATTTATAAACCACAGAGCACACCGAGCACACAGAGAAAATTGTAGGGTGGGCAATTCCCTTCAGGGTTGCCCACGCGGATAAATCAGTCTTCTTCCTTAATATGAATTTAAGAGTTTTTTATCTGGATTAAATGGTTATCCTTATGTTTAATTCAGTGGATTATAATCATCAAGAATAACTGATTCGTCATATTCAACCGAAATGATTTCCTCAACATTAACAGGCACAAAATCTTCGGATTTTCCTTTTATTATTTCACCAAGTTTACCCCTACAGGACAATATAACTTTCCCTTGCATTTCAGCACAAAAAGGGGCCCGCCCGAGTTGATTTTTATAAATATCCGAAATTTCTTTTGGTAAATTTGACAGTAAAGCATTAACATGCATTGCTTCCATATCAAGAGAAATAAAACAATCTAAATCCCCCAGCATTGTCGCAGTTGAACCGGTATACTTTCCCAGCTCGTACATTTCTAAGTATTGTAGATGTTTCTGAAGAAAAATTAGTTCAGCATCTTTGTTTAATCCAGCCTTAAGACAAGTAATGCCAAAATCAGGCTTAAATTCTCTAAGTTCAGGATTTAATAGATATTTAGGACCTAGCACTGTTTCCACACTAGACCATTTAGTTTCAATATCTGAAATGTCAATATCTAATATCGGATTCCATTGATTTATCGAAAAACATACAAGCCTTTTACCATTGCACAAAGAGTAATGTTTAATATTTATATCAGGGTGTATTGCGTAACTATATGTTTGTTCGACATGGATTGAATTTGTGATTTCTTCTGAGGGTGCCTTTGCCTCTAGGACAAGAACTGGGCAGTCTCCAATATATAATGTGTAATCCGGAATTATGTTTACATTATGTTTTTTAGATCCAATTATTACATAAGGATGAATTAATTTTTTACTTCTCTGGATACGATATTCGCCAGTCGCCTTATATCCAAGTCGTTTTAATATTGGCGAAATAATTTCTTCCCTTACTGAATCTTCTTTGAAGTCAGATTCATCAATAATTGATAAGTCAAAATCAAACATTTTATTTATTCCCTTGGTACATATATTGATGGGGTAACTGGGACAGTCACCTCTTTTATAATTCCTATATTCATAAACAGGTGACTGTACCCTGATAATTCATTCTATGCTTTATCTTTTCTGTATTACCTGTCTTCCATATTTATCAATAGTTATATTTAATAATCTTTTGTTCTTTACCCATTATGTCGTAAATAAGAATGTCGTCTAACGAGTATTCTTGCATGTGACTCGATATTATATGGGGATAACAGGGGACGGGGATAACAGGGGACAGTCACGAATGGCGGTAGATTAAGCGGCATAGGTGTTTCTCCATTGTTCTCTGGTTTCCTTTAATTTGGGGTAATGTTTTGGTTCGTGGGTTATTGCTCTTGGTTCGTTCCTGCCTGGTCTCCATGGGACCAGATGACTGACTATTTCTCTGTGCATCGCATTATATATCACGGGCAATTGTTGTATCGGGCGAATGGCCATTACTGGGGCAAAGGCCAGAATTATCCGTACTGTTTCACAAAAACTTATTCTGAGCGGGTCCTCTATATTATGTTCAACAGCAGCTTCCAGCATTATGTTCCTTATTACATTTATCGCTGACATTCTGGCTGCTATTTCCCGGTAAACCCCTTCAACTTTCTGGCTGCGTAAAATATCAGCATGAGCATTGATTTTTACTTCCCGAAGCAGAGTCTCTATTCGCCAGCGGTCAGCGTAAAGACCGACAATTTCCTCTGCTGGATAACGGTCGGCATCCAACAGGGAAGTGACGAACCAGAAAGAGGATCTCCTGCCGCGAATAGTAATTTCAGCTCGTATAAATCTCACTTTTATCTTCTCTGGCAAGTCTAGATTATTCCGACGATGAATAGCTGATACTTTCATATAGCCAATAAAATCATTAGTGCTATACTTCAGTAATGGCTTAACTTTAGACATCTTGAGGTTCTGATTAACCCTTGTCAGAAATTCCAGACCATTCTGCAGATATCGCCAATACAGGTTTGCCCCGGCATAATGCCGGTCCGCCAGCAGCAAATCGCCTTTTCTGAGTGTTTTAAGCATTGGCTCCAGAAGGGCATTTTCATCGGTGGCATATCTGCCAACATTGTAATTGAGTATAGTCATAGTATTACTCAGGCATAATGTAACAAGCCGGACCAGAGGATATCGACCCTTGCCATGAAAGCCAAAAGGAACCCCAAATTCCTTTTCCAATTGGGCATTGTCAGCTGTGGTAAAACATGTACCATCAACAAGAACAACTCGGTGACCTCTCCACTTGTCATACCTTTCTGATAATTTCTGTGCCAATTGCGAAAGATAATTAAATATCTCTTTCATTACAGCCAGAGGCAAATGGTTTCTCGCCGTACTCACAGATCCACGGGCAGGACAATGACCAGCAAGTGAATAATTGCTGGCAACCAAATTCGCCCAGATTGTCTGCCAACTTGCATTAAACGAATCTTCCGGCCACATCGCTGACATTATCAGGTGTAATACGACTACCACCGGGGTGATCACCCTGTGACGGAAATGATAATTACAACTGCGACATGCCCGTTCAATCATAGCGTCAGACAATACTTTGCGAATTGAATTGAGTGTACAATCTTCCAACTTATCAGAAATTCCTAAAGTTTTACCTCTGTTTTTGCCGAAATCCATAGCAGACATAATAGCCTCCTTGTCGAAAGTGTTTTGTTGTTACTACACCTATCGGCTGCGGAGGCTTTTTGTCTATAATTTCCTTAATCTACCACCATTCGGGACAGTCACCTGTTTATTGAGCCATTATATGATTTTCCCGTTTATCCCTGTCAGCTCGCAACTGTTTTTCGTCATCCCACTCTCTGGCTAAAATACTCATTATATTGCAATTCCAGAATGTATCTTTAACACAAGCGGATTCCCTCAGAACCCCTTCTTTCTTAAAACCTAATTTTTCATAACATTTAATTGCATTCTCATTAAAGTCAAATACGCCAAGGCTGATACGGTGGAGGGCAAGATCATTAAAACCAAACTCCAATAATTCATTAAGCATAAAAAAACCATATCCTTTTTTGCGTTTATCAGGAGATATAATAACTCTGGAAACTGATGCAGACTTATTCTTAATATTACAGCCTGATAATTCGCAATAACCTAATATTTCTTTATTATGATATAGTCCAAATGAAAACGAGTCAGAGCGAGATTGTTCTATATGAGTCGAGAATTGTTTTTGTGTTAGCGGCCAACTCAATACTGGTCCTGCCCATAACATCAATTGCTTTTCATTTTTAACCCATGAAGATACTTCTCGTATATCTTTTTTTCTAATATTTTTCAATTCCATAGTGCCGTTTCCCTTCTAATGACAAATTGAAATGCATCAGGAGTCGAATTCATAACTTTTAATTTACCGATTTATTACAATCGCACTAATTCAACCGTCAAACCGGTTGAGTAATATTTAATAGTTCTTAGTTGTTAGTCATAAGTTTTAAGTTATATAATTTAATCACAACCGAGCTGCTTAACTATTTTGTCAAAATCACTTTCATACAGCCGATCCTGCACGATCCGATATTTTTCAAATTCACTTTCAGCATGGGCTTTGGCAATTTCTGCCGTTACCTTGCCTGCATCCTGAAGTATTTCACGGTCAGTGGCCTGGATAAAACGATTTAGTCGTGTCTCCCAGTCTGCCATCGTCATGGGGATCTTCCGCATAGCCATATCTTCTGCAACATCCAGATAGGCAGAGACCAGTCTTTGTAATTGTCCCATTTCAGATTCCGTGAGATAGTTTTTGGCTACGCTGACATCAAATTTCTGGATTTTACCATTGGGCGCATCTTGCCATGAGGTAAGGCCCATGTTTTGTTTTTGATGATCAGCCCGATTGATAATTATTTCAGCCGCTGTCTGACCATGTATGGCCCAGTGCAGTTTATTTTGAACTGTGGCAAAAAAGCGTTTGGTTGCCTGGGCCGTTACATCATAGTCAACAGAGGTCGCGTAAATATCTGTTATCTTCTGATAAAACTTCCGCTCGCTCAGGCGTATTTCCCGGATTCGTGTCAACTGTTCTTCAAAATATTTATCAGTCAGAATAGAGCCACCACTTTTCATGCGTTCATCGTCCATTACATAGGCTTTGATCGTATATTCTTTTATTATCGCAGTAGCCCATTTACGGAATTGTACAGCTCTTTCTGAGTTAACTTTGTAGCCAACAGCAATAATCGCCGAAAGATTGTAGTGTTTAGTGTTATATTCTTTGCCGTCAGCGGCAGTTATTCGAAAATTTCGAATAACTGAAATTTCTTCCAGCTCACTGTCGGAAAATACCTTTTTCAGGTGATAGTTAACCGTATTGGTCTCAACATCATAGAGAACGCCCATCATCTTCTGGGTCAGCCATACATTCTCATCGGCATAAACAGCTTCGACACCATTTGCCTCGCTGGCTGCGACAAAGGTCAGATACTCAGCCGCCGACGAACGGATGATACCAGTCTCGCTTTTATCTGTTTTATTAACTGCTTTGTTCGTATCTTTTTTCATGTCAACTTTTCTTGTCCATGAGGAAATAAAGGTGTCAGGAGTCAATGGCACTGTCACCACTGTAATTCATTGTATTGCAAGATTTTACCGATAGTCTTTAGTGTTTGCAAGGGTTTCTTTTTGCTGGCATTTTTGTCCAGCTGGCACGCTTGGTTTGTGTAAGCGGGGAATCTCCTTTGGTTTTTGCCAACCTGATACATCAGGGAATTACAGTTGTCGAAAAAATTAAAGGTGTCAGGAGTCGAATTCATGACTATTTGCTTTCCATCTTATAATCAACATCATCTTAACCTTCACTACTTTCATAGTATCTTCACGGTGGAAAATTCTTTTTAAGTTTCGCCCGCCCGGCGTAAGGGCCTTGGCTCAGGGCTGAAGAGGCGAATAAATCCGGGATTCGGAAGGCCTGCGGCTTAATCCTCTCATTCCTGCACAAACTCTTATATTTTCTTAGCGTCTTTGCCGTCCTTGTGTTTAAATTTAAATACCCCGGTCCTGGTTCTGTACCAATCCCAATATGTTGGGATTGTTTGCCATTAATGTGTTAAACCACATAATTTTTCTATTCTTTTTATGAAATTAGTTTTAGCTTGAGAAAAATCGTTTGATGTTTCCCATTCCTGTTTAGCAAGTTCGGTTTTTAACTCTGCATATTCATTGGCAATGTCAGGGTTATTTCGCAAGTAATCTCTAAAGAGCAAATGCCGCTGCCAGAATTCGCTGGCTATCTCTACCATATGGATATGATGAGTGACAGTTTGATTGTCGATTTTTTTGAAAAATCTCCTGTGTGGCATCACATCTTCATACTGCGGGTAGTATTCGTATCCTTGTTCAACAAAATGCATAACCACATCGTCAGCAGAGCGGAAGTCTTTAAGGCCAACCATAATGTCAATGATCGGTTTACTCAGTAAGCCAAACACCGAAGTGCTTCCAATATGCTCTATTCTACAATTTGTGTCGCCAATGATATTATGAATGGCATCGCATTCCCGCTCAAACATCACAGGCCAATCCAAATTATATTCAGCCAATACTATTTTCATATTATACCATGGGAAAAATTCAAGATTTCAGGAGTTGATTCCATAACTCTTTACTTTTCAGTTTATTACAATCTCACAAAATCAACCAGCCAATCCGGTCGAAGAATAGTTGTTAGTCTAGTTTTTTAACAATTCTCTGTTCCGGCTATCACATTGTCATTTTTAACCAAATTTTCTTGTTTTCTGTGAATTGCACTAATGAGTAATATTGAAACAACAATTAAGGTAATAGTTATAAAGCCACCTAGTATATATATTCCCGTGGCCACTTTTAATGAACTTGCAGAATCAGCTCGTGATAAAGAGTTAGATGCAATTCGTCCTAAAAAACCAGATGTCAGGCATAGAGCCCACCACCAGCCAACTAAAGCACTTCCATCATTAATCGAACAATTTCTCGGATTGGTACTGACTTTCCATATCTCTTGCATTACCTGATAAGGTTTGTATAAATTAAAGAACGGTATGAAGAAATAACCGACTGACCAGCCAGGCGAGAAATCCATGTGTGGAGCCCAAAAGCCGTGACAATTTTTATTAGCTCGGTGTACCCACATCATAAATGTAACAACTGTTATAAGATTTATAATCATATAAACAATGGCTATATATTGTTGACGATTATCGTTTGCATCTGCATCAGCCAGTGTGACATTATCAGCGTAAAGGAGATTCATTTGCATAAAATCGGATAACATTGAGACAAGGGTGGTTCCCAGAAAAATCCAAAACATAGTTTTTAGAAACTTTGTTAAAAATGACGGATCCTTTGTGTATTGATATTTCTGGCCGATAGAGTTCGTTTCCTCTCCAAACATTATATTTCCTTTCGTGTGTTAAATAATATGATTGAACAGGATCAACATTCAATCCATTCAATCCATTCAATCCTGGCGAATAATAGTTTTAAGTTCAATCCTTTCGCCCGCATCAAGTACAATCAGAGAACAGGCAAAAAACATCAGTCTAATATCAATTATCGCCCCGGCAAGTTTCGGTCCTTACGCCGGACTGGTGAAATAATAGCACTTTTGCCATCCATCCAGTCGCCACCGGCAAGTCTCGCCAGCCCGGCGTAAGGGCCGTCTGGTGCAAGGGCTGTGCGGTCCCGAAGCTGGTTCAGGGTGAATTCCAGTGTTATTTTAACATTATTGTAATATGGTGACAAGAAGTTTTGTGCTGACTATTCCTGACCGCCAGCAGAAATGTACTATAAAATCCCCACAGGCCCGCAGATCGTACCAGCTATTTAACGCTTGTCAGTTATTGGGCTTATAATTATAATAGCGGCTATGCTTCTGAGCCCTGAACAACTCAAAGACAAAGCCGATGCTATTCGCCGGGAGGTAATTGCCGTGGCCCTGCGTAATGGTGCCGGTCATATTGCCCCGAGCTTATCGTGCATTGATATACTCACAGCCCTTTATTATTCCGGCCTGATGCATTATAATCCCGCGGATGCCTCTGACAGTCAGCGGGACCGGCTTATCTTTTCCAAAAGTCACGGCTGTTATGGCCATTATGCCATCTTAACTGATCTGGGCTTTATCCCTGCTGAGCAATGGCAGGGGTTCTATACCCCGGCCAGTCAGCTAAGCGGCTGTGCAGAACGCCGGGTGGAATTTGGCCTGGAAGCCGGCTGTGGTTCGCTGGGGCACGGCCTGCCTCTGGCGGTGGGGCTGGCCTGGGGGGCAAAGCTCCGCAAGCAGACATGGCATACTTATTGTATTGTCGGCGATGGCGAGTTTCAGGAGGGCTCCTGCTGGGAGGCCCTTATCTTTGCCGTTAAACATAAGCTTAATAATCTCTCGATCATTATCGATGCCAACGGTCTGCAGGCGATGGATCATATTGTCAATGTGCTGGATAATGAACGCATGGCCCTGTATCAGCGGCTGAGCGGCTTTGGTGCCAAGCTCTCCGATTGCTACGGTCATGATCCCGCCGGTATTGTAGCGGCACTGGGGCGGCTCAGGGGCCTGCTCCCCGAGAGTCCCAATGTTCTGCTGGCCCGCACGGTAAAGGGCTATGGCCTGAAATGTATGGAAAATGTCCCGAAATTCCATTTCCGCCTGCCCACCGCCGAAGAATTAGAGGAGGGACGGCCATGAGCGAGCCAAATTATCGAAAAATGATCGTTGATATGCTCATTGAGCCTTTCCGGGCCGATGATCGGTTGTATCTGCTGGTAGGAGATATGGGCTTTGGTGCTATCGATCGGCTCAAAAGCGAATTTCCCGACCGGGTGATAAATTGCGGCATAATGGAGCAGGCCAGTGTGGGCATTGCCGCCGGCATGGCCATGGCAGGGCTGCGGCCGATATATTACAGTATCGTCAATTTCCTGGCCTTCCGGGCTCTCGAGCAGGTCAGAAATGATGTGCTCCTGCAGGGGCTCAATGTTAAATTCATCGCCACCGGAGCTGAGAATTATTTCCGCTTCCTGGGCCCCAGCCACTGCTGCGGTAAAGATGATATAAAAATAATGGAACTTATCGGCATGAAAGTCTATGATCCCTATCAATATGAAGGAGATTTCCAGACTCTGGTAAATAACTGGATAAAAGCCGACCAGAGCGGATATATCAGAGTTTGATTACCCGCAAGAGCTCCCGTAAGAGTTCAGCGTTCACGCTGTTGAGGTATTCCGAAATCCCGAACTCGCTTCGGGGCTAATTCTTTTTTCAGACAGGATAACAGGATCTTTATAATAGTTTGGGCTGGCTGCGGGTGAAGTTGTTATTATTGTAACTGTGTGAACGGTTACAAGAAGAAATAAGAAATAAGAAATAAGTTGATAAGCTCAGGTGTCGCTGTGCGACCTGTTTTATGGCTTCGCAACGGTCTTGACTGAATAAATTATTTACTCTTTACTGCCGCGAAGCCTTAAATCAGTCATCGGCCTCAAGGCCGATACCGGAACCCCGAAGCGAGTTTTGGGATTTCGGATTACCTCAACTTATATATGCTACGCATCGCTGCGGGTCTTATTACTTATTATTTAACCTTTCCGCCCCCGGTGGGGCAGTGACATAAAGCTACAGGATATATAAATGGCAGAATTGATCTTGGATGGACATAAACTTAACTGGCATCGCGAGCGGGTAGAGGCCTGGCTCGCCGGCGAGCGGATAGCACCCATAACCATAGACTGTGCCCTGACCCGGCGCTGTAATTATCGCTGCGTCTATTGCTATGGCCAGTTGCAGGCTAATGATGAAAAAAAGATGACTCGAGATGTGATCTTCCGCTTTCTCGATGATGCCGCCGAGATCGGTGTGAAGGCCATCTCGCTGGTAAGTGATGGCGAGAGCACCTGCAGCAGGCATCTCTATGATACCATTATTCACGGTCATAATAATGGGCTCGACATGGCGCTGGGCACTAATGGCTATGCCCTCGACAGTGACCGGCTCGCTGAGATACTGCCGCATCTTACCTATCTGCGTTTTAATATCTCAGCCGCTACGCCGCAAAGCTATGCCCGTATCCACGGCTGCGATATTAAATGCTTTGACCGGGTTTGTCAGACCATTAAACAGGCCGTTGCCGTTAAAAGGCAAATGCACCTGAGTGTTACTCTGGGCCTGCAAATGGTGCTTATGCCCGCCTTCGCCCCCGAAGTGCTGCCTCTGGCTCAGTTGGGCCGTGAGCTGGGCGTTGACTATTTGGTTATTAAGCATTGCAGTGATGATGAAAGCGGCTCGCTGGGCGTTGACTATAGTAAGTATCATGAACTGGTAGCTCTGCTGGAGCAGGCTGAGCAGCTCTCTACTGCCGATTATCTGGTAAAGGCCAAGTGGTCCAAGATACTCTCCGATGGCAAGCGCCGCTATGACCGCTGTTACGGAGCTCCTTTTATTACCCAGTTCTCCGGCTCCGGGCTGGTCGCTCCCTGCGGTATGCTCTTCCATGACCGCTATAAAGATAAATTCCATATTGGTAATATAGCCGAAACCTCCTATAAGAAGATCTGGCAGTCTGACCGCTATTGGCAGGTTATGGACTATATCGCCTCAGAGCAATTCGATGCCCGCACCGCCTGCGGCACACTCTGCCTGCAGCATAAGGTCAATGAATACCTCTACGACCTCAAACACAACGGAGCGACAATGCCAACTGACCCCGGACCAGTTCCCCCCCACATAAACTTCATCTAACCCCTTACGCCGCCCCTTACGCCGGGGGGGCGAGACTTTATCACTCTTGCCTTTTGATGAGGCATTTTGTGCTATTGTGTTTTCTATCTTTTAGCATAGGTCATATAGGTCACATAGGTCACATAGGTCACATTTTTCAATCTCGGTGCAGGGACCAATGGGACTGATGGGACCTATGAGACCTATGGGACCTATTTTTAAAAGAAAGAAAACCAGCCTGATCTCAACTGTCGCCACGGCAAGACCCGCCCGTGCGGCGTAAGCACTTAGATGAAGTTTGAGTGGGCTGGCGGTTCTTTTAGCTGCCATAAATAGCGGTTGATCTCATCCATCCGGCAATTGAGTCGGCAGGAGCCGGCATCGAGATCTTCTGCTACGAAGCGGAGCGATTCGCGGCGTTTCTCTCCATGCCAGATCTGGGCGAAGGTCTGGTCATAGATATTGCCGTAGTTGAAGCGGTCATCGCCCATATACATACTGCATCCCCAGATATTGCCCCCGGCATCGAGATATGACCAGAAAGGCAGGGCCAGGCAGCGGTGATATGGTTTATGGCCATCATCCCATTTGGCCATGGCATTAGCGCGGAAGATAATGCTGAAACTGTCACTATTGAAGTTTTCCAGTTCCTCAGCGAGTCTGGCATATTGATCATAGCGCACGCCATCGTATTGACTGGTCTTACTCTGCGGATTCTGCGAGTATGGCTTCACTACCAGATAGTCCATGCCGATATCAGCAGCCAGCTGCGCCAGCGTGCAGACTTCCCGGGCATTTTCGGGCAGGAGCAGCAGCTGCATTCCCAGCGCGCATTTATAGCCGTGCATCTGCCGCAGCTGGGCGGCTCGTGTCATGTTTTCGATCACTTTATCGAAATCAGCGGGTTTGGTACGATGTATCTGGCTGTAGGTCTTATCTGTTCCGGCGTTTATACTGACCTTGAGCCATTGGCTGTTAGCTAATACTTCATCCTGTATCGCTTCTTTGAAAAGCACGGCATTAGTGGTAAAGGCGACATCAATACCGGCTGCTTTGGTCCTGGCAGTAATAGCCGCCATGTCCGGGTGCAGAAAGGGCTCTCCCTCGCCGGCATACATAATGCTCTTGAGCCCGAGCTGGCCCATCTCTTTGAGCCGCTGAGAGAATATGTCAGTATCAAGCCGGCGATTCTGATATTCGAGATAATCAACAGCACAAAAGGTGCAGCGGTGATTACACGCCCCGCACGGGCTTACTTCCATGTAAATGGGGTATATATCTTTACCTGCCAGCCAGTCGTTAACTCTGGGTATATGATAGATCAGTTTATGACTGTCAATTTTGAATTTATCGTTTGCCATGATGGTTTAACCTTTGCAGGGAAGGAGTAAGAAATAAGAAATAAGTTGAGGTAATCCGAAATCCCGAACTCGCTTCGGGGCTGCGGTGTCGCTATGCGACCTGTTTTATTGCTTGGCAACGGTCTTGACTGAATTAATTATTTACTCTTTACTGCCGCGAAGCCTTAAATCAGCCATCGGCCTCAAGGCCGATACCGGAGCTTATCAACTTATATCTTGTTTCTTATTTCTTATTCTCTATTATCACTATTAAATGCTGATAATCGCCAGAGCTGATATCAGCGGTTTATATTTTAACTGCCGGCGGTCTTTCTGGCTACAAAGAAAACCTCATTTGTCGGTATTTCGACAAAGTCCGGCAGTTCCGAGTATATATCTTTACGATATCGTTCCGGCACGGTACGCAATATTATGGACATATAAATATCGCTGAGCTGTTTCATGAAATACTGGCGATATTCGATAAGCTCCAGCCCCTGACTCTCGAGCAGCTGGCTTATTGCCGATTGATTCCAGTAGGTCGTATGCTCCGGCGGTTTATACTGGAAGGGTATATTCAGCTCTGTACTGATCGTGGTGGCGGCGAGATATCCGCCGGGCCTGAGCCTTGCCCTGAGTCTGGCGATAGCGGCGGCCGGATCGGTCAGGTGCTCCAGTACGCCCCAGAGAGTGATCCAGTCAAAATTATCATCCGGCAGTTTATCGGCGTGGCAATCCGGTGTAAAGGGATCGAAATTGTACCAGTTACTGCTGTTGCCCGCCGTAACAAAGCACCCTTTACCGCTGCCGAAGTCCAGCAGTTGCGATTCCGCCTGAAGATCATATTTTAACCTGAGATATTCGATATTAGTCCGGGCGTTAAGCAATAATACCTCCTCCTCCGCGCGTATGTCATTATAATTGGCATAAAAACGGGCCAGAAGCGTATCATCGGGCATGGGCCAGGTAAATTCCAGCCGACAGGCGGAACATTTATAAATATTGAAGCCTTTTACTGCGGGGCGGGCCAGATAGCTGCTCTGACGGCACACCGGGCAGGTTACCGGTGATTTGTCTGACTGCCGGGCGGCTGTTGCTGGGTTAGTCATATTGAACCAGACTCCTTGAGTATATTTCTGAATTGATTAAGGATATTCCCGGCGATTGACTCGGTGGAATAATTATTAAGGGAACGGAGCCGCATTCTTTGGGCAATATCACAACGCTGCTGGTCGTGGTCCAGGTAGTATCTGGTTTTGTCCAGCAGTTCCGAAACCGAGTTGAACAGGACCAGCTCTGTTTCGGGTGTATAATAATCGGGGGCAAAAGAACCATCGAACGAGCGGTCATGACCGGCAACCATTATAAAGCCGCCCGCCAGCGAGCATTCTACCAGCCGCTGATGCATGGAGGTTGCATGGTTTATACTCAGATTTATCTTGCTCTGGTTGTAAACGCAGTTGAGCTCCTGACCACGCCCGACAGGGCCGCGGGCGAATCGAGCCAGTTTGCTGTTCTGCTCCCAGTTATTGCCAAACAGGGCCAGCTGGTAATTGCTTTGGGCCAGTGCCTCCAGAAAGCGAAAACGCCAGATGGCAGAATAGACATAAAGGTAAAAGGTAGTTACCAGACTGGCTAGAAAGTTTCTGGCCTTTTCAGGTGTGTCGCCATGCAGAAATTGCAGACAGAACTGCTGCATTTGCGGCTCATAAATACAGCGGTCAGTATCAGCCAGGGAAAAGCTCATTAGCTGGTCAAATACGCCGGTAAGAAATTCCAGATTGCCCCCGGAAAAGTAATTGTTGATATAATCTCTTTTGAACTGTTGATATTGCTCCTCTGGTCCAGATGAGCCATGCTTGACAAAAGCGATATCTCCCTGATATTGGGCCGGGCACTTTTGCTCAGGGTCGAGCGGATAGAACATTTCCGGATCAGCCGGTACCGGCATAACACAGGTCTGCCCGGCTTTTACGCCTTTGGCCTTCAGATAATTCTGAAAATCGTTGAGCATGCAGATGAAAAGGTCGAGCGGGCCGATCTTCTCTCCAAGATTATCTGTTGTCAATAATGGCCCGCATTTATCCTGCATGAAGCATATTACCGGTAATAGTTCCGGCAGGTAGGGCAGAGAAGTTCTGGCATGACTTACCATAAACACCACATCCGGCTTCATCTGGTCTATTATCTGTTCATGCAGTTGGGAGCTAAGGGTCTGGGTATCACTGTTTTCGATCAGATAATATGTCTGGCAGTTGAGCTTACAAAAAGCCCGGTCGAAATCGGCGGCACAATATTTCAGAAATGATGTCCAGCGGCAGGTAGAGATGAGAATACGCGGTTGTATCTCCCCGGCGGCGATCTGCCTGAGCCGCTGCTTGAATCCCTCACTTTGGTAATAATCTTTTATAGTTGCGTTCAGGTTATTCTGATCGAAGTATTCCAGTACTTCAGAGCAGATCTTATCCAGTTTATTTCCCTGTTCCAGACGCACCATAGGTACCGGGTAGCGATAGGTGAGCAGCGTATCTTTCATTTCCTGCTCAGCATTATCACCGGCGAAGATGATCAGTTCTTCATTGCGTATAAAATGAGAGCAGTCGCAAAGCTCCAGAAAGCTGCGGACTTTCGAGAGTTCTTCTTCCAGCAGATAATTCGCTCGGGCCATGCCGTGCAGACCTTTGTATTGATTTTTTAGATAGTAGATCATCTCCTGACCGCTGCAAATGCCATCAATGGCAAAGGCAGTTCGTTCGGCAACTTTTTTGGCGAGTTTCTCCTTTATGCTTTCGGCCATGGTAAGCAGGCAGATCTTGCTCGTGTCAAAAAAGTGCAGGCCCGTCCAATGCTGTATTATGCGATATTGTTCAAAGGCTCTGACTTTGCGTATTTTACCGGCCAGTTGCGGGTTGACCTGTTCCAGGGCCTTGATATTATTCCGGAAATTCTGATGGCAGATGCGGTTGACCGGGTTGTCATGACGGGGCAGGGCCAGTTGACTGTCGAACCAGATAATATTATATATCGCAGGCATTAAATGGCTTTGTTGGGCCGGGATATGTTCTCTCAGATCATCATATTTTGCGACTATCCCGGCATGATCCCCCTGTAATACCAACTTAACCGTACTGAGCAGGTCCTGGCAAATAGTATCGTGTGTTCCGCTTATAAAGGCATCGATCTGAGCTGGTATTTCTGAGATATTGCCGCTGCGTATCAGGGCGAGCAGTCCATCTGAAAATTCTCGGAATTTTTCGCTTTGCCAGCAATTATCAGAGTAACTCATATCAGCTCAAAATCCTTTCATTTAGCCTCTGACGCTCCATCGTCATTTATGAACCGGCTGAGGAATACTGACTATTGTTCTTCCCAGACGGGGACGGCGATCAGGTCATAATCGATGGCATCGATTATCTTAACCTTGAGTACCATGCCCGGCACTAATTCTTCCGGATCATCAATACCTACCCAGGTGACAGAATCGGCTTCCGGACCCTGAAAGACCGTTCTGCCTGAAAACCACTGTAATTCGGCATCAAGCTGATTGTCTTCCATTTCATCTTCATAGGCATAATCGACCAGCAGACAGTCATATTCTTTGCCGATCAGGCTTTGGGCCTTGTCAAAAGCTATTTCCTGCTGGGCCAGCATAAGGGTCTCTAATCTCTGTTCTTTTACCGATTCCTCGATCTGACCATCCAGTTTTGCCGCTGCGGTACCAGGTTCAGGGCTGTAAGTAAACGCACCCAGCATGTCAAAGCGGGTTTCTTTTACGAAATCGACTAATTCCTCAAATTCCGCTTCCGTTTCTGAAGGGAACCCGACGATGAATGTCGTTCTCAGGGTAAGATCCGGCAGAGCCTTTCTCAATTTGGCAATTATATTGTCAACATCCTCATGGGTGACCTTGCGGTTCATTAGCTTTAGCATGCGATCATTGATATGTTGTAGCGGCATGTCGATATAGGGTACGACCCGGTCGCATTGAGCTACTGCGGATATGAAATCATCAGAGATACTCGCCGGGTGGGTATAGATAACCCGCAGCCAGAATAGCCCTTCGAGTTTATTCAGTTCACGCAGTAACTGGCCGATACCGCCGCTGCCGGGTATGTCAGTGCCCCAGGCGGTGGTTTCCTGCCCGATAAGATTAAGCTCGATCGCGCCATCGGCGATTAGTTCCCGGGCCTCGGCAACTATCGCATCGAGCGGCTTACTCCGAAATTCTCCTCGGATAGCAGGTATCGTGCAATAGCTGCAATGGCGGTTACAGCCTTCGCTCACTCGCAGGTACGACCAGTTCGGGGCGGTGAGCCGCAATCTCGCCTGATCATTTCCTACTGCCCCGGCATAAACAGCCTCGCCATAGGTCTGACCACGCTCGCCAGTGCCATTTATCAGCTCATGGATGATCTGCGGTAACCTTTCCCGCTGATCGAGTCTGACAACAGCATCAATTTCACCGCTGATATCGTTAAAGCATTTCTCGCCCCAGAGTTGCGCCAAACACCCGGCGACAACAACTAACCCGACATTACCTGCTTTTTTCTCTGCAATTACATGTTCTATATGTTCGATCGCTTCCTGGCGGGCATCTTCTATAAAACCGCAGGTATTGATGATCGTGGCATCTGCATATACATCCGGCCCGACAAGTATGAAACCATCAGAGACCAGATTGCCAAGCATTTTCTCGGCATCAACCTGATTTTTGGCACAGCCCAGCGATACAAAATTGACAGTTGGTTGTTTTTTATTCATTATCTGATTCTAATACTATTGACCAATTTTGGCAAGCCCAAAAACAACCCGAACACTCGAGCAGTTTTAAGAGTCAGGCCTAGGGGGCATGTTGCCCAAAGGTAGCACAAGCATCCTTGCTTGTGATTCTTAGTGTGGCATTGCTAGTTATGTTGAGCATATTAGCATAATAGTTATGCGAAAACAGATTTTTTTCTTCTGTGTAACACGCCATAGGTTTGCTCATAGAGTATGGCTATAATGATGCCGGGCTGAGGATATCTAAGTCGGTTTATGATGTTAGTTTTATGCCTCATGTTCTAACTTATTATACTGAATATAGTTACGATGGTATTCAGTTGGTCGCTGAATATGAGGATATTGATCTGGATGGCTCGGTTGACTATCTGGCCCGCAAATTTATTTACGGACCCGGCATAGATGAGCCGATATGTATGCTGGTTTATGCCCCGAGTGCGGGCGGTGGAATGGTTTATGCCGGGCTGGAAACTGGTCGATTCTTCTACCATCTCGATGCCCTGGGCAGCGTTATCGCTCTTTCACAATTTAATGAGAATTTCGGAACGGCCCAGATCGTGGAACGCTACGAATATTCGCCTTTTGGCGTTATCACCGTAACGCAAAACGGCAATACCGGTAACCCCTTACGCTTTACCGCCCGATATTACGATGCCCAAACTGGTCTGTATGACTATCGGGCCAGAATCTACAGCCCGGCAATAGGCCGCTTCCTCCAGCCAGACCCGACAGGATATGCAGATGGCACAAATATGTATGCATACTGCGGCAATAATCCGCTGGCCTATACTGACCCGCTGGGGTTGTGTAAGGAAGGGCGGGGTTTTGGCAGTAAGCTCTGGGATGGCGACTATGTCGGCACTGGCTACGGTCAGGACTCGCTGAATAAGTGGGCCAACTGGTCAGTTAATGCCGATAGCTGGTATGAGCAGGCATTATACGATGCTGGCGGAGGCCTTGCCGCCCTCTGGACACCAGATACCTGGAAAAAAACAGCCGGTGTATTATTAGGTGGCTGGGGTACAGGAAAGTTAGCTACTTATCTTGGGAAGAAGGCGGCAACAAAAACTGCTGAAAAAACTGTTGTAAAAAAAGGTATGAATAATCCAAAAGTTAGTAATGCTGCAGCCCGTGGACGAGACGCTCATCGTGAATTTGCCGCAAAAGTGAAAAATAAGCCAGGATGGCAATCTGAACAGACAATCCGTGGTCCGGATGGTAAACTGTTACGCCCTGATGCTATTACCCCAAAAGGGCGTCCTGTTGAATTGAAACCAAATACTCCATCTGGGCGTGCCCAAGGAAGACAACAAATTCAAATGTATAAAGAAGCAACAGGAACCAATGGGCGTGTAATTTATTATGAACCATAAATTTCAAAGGATATATGATGACGACTGAGGCACATTTAAATAATATTGTTAAAAAGTTTATCTCGCCACAATTGAAAGTTGCTGGCTTTAAGAAGAAAAGTGAGACATGGAATCGAAACATAAATGACATAGTACATGTAATCAATGTGCAAGAGAGTCGTTGGAATGATTCTGGTGAGGTATCGTTTACCCTGAACATTGGTATTATGGTGCGTTCAGTTGAGAGTATAGTCTGGGGTAAAGAACCTTCCCTATTTGTGCCCGATACATCATGTTTTCCTCGTTTTCGTGTTGGTTATTTACCTGGGGTTGATGTTGGGAAAGATATTTGGTGGAGACTGCAAAGCAACTCTCAAAACGAAGATGTTGGAACTGAAGTATGTTGTGTAATAAAAGAAAAGTGCCTTCCACTCTTGGATCGATGCTGTTCTATTTCTAATATACTTGAATTGATAAAGGATACGCAAATTTGTAAGCAACCCGCAGATAAGCTGGCACTAGCTGTTCTTATGTGTTTGGGAGGGCAAGAAAAATTAGGAAATAAAATAATCAATGAAATACTTGAAGACCCAAAACTTAAGGGATGGTATAAATGTATTGAGGACACGAAGGCAAGACTTATTAAGTTTGTGGCTGAGCAGTAAGTATCTGAGCCTGACCCCACTGGCTACGCTGATGGAACAAACCTATACGCCTACTGCGGTAACAATCCGCTAAATTTTACTGACCCGCTGGCAGATAGAACTGTTTTTCAAGACCATAAAGCAGAATTTGAAGATTAAGACCTTTGTTGGTACCAGTGAGAACGCTGTTAAGACTCAGATTTGGACAGCATTGATCTGTCTTTTGGTACTCAAGATAATGCAGATGAGTTCGGGCTTTGGCCGGAGCCTGTCGAATCTGGCGGCCATGGTGAGAATAAGCCTGCTGACATATCGTCGTGATTTGTGGCTCAGGCTGGACAAATCATACGAAACGCTGGCAAAATCGCCGCCGACAGGCAAGTTACTATTGTTTGATATGTAATCTGGACAGCATAAAATGGAAACGAACAAAAAACAGGGTAACCTGAACTTAAAAAAAAGAAAAACCAGTCTGAAATACAACTTTCAGACTGGTTTAGAGATAATATTTTGGAAATTCAATTTAATTTGGACAGGACAACCTGAGGGTACCAGGTACTGTTTCGTTTAAGGTCTTTTAACATAGGTGCTTATATAAATATATTTGTCAAAAACATACATTGTTTTGTTCGTTGTTTTTTTGTTTTTTGATGTGGTTCTGTATGGATTTCAGTTCCATGATCCTGTCTGTATGCTCCAGCCAGTTATCGTCTCCCAAAGGGTAGTTTCGTTTGATTGAGGTGGTGATCTGCCGGGCTTGTCTTTGGTTAAGGGGCTTACGAACCAATTCCGGCCAGATGCCCGGCATATCGACAGGGCTGGAACTATAAAAAATGGGACTTGGTACCCACAGCGTCCAGCGTCTTCATGTACTTCAAGGTGAAAAGTAAAAGGTTTGTGGATACGGCCTTCGGCCGGAAAACGACTACTTCTATTTTTTACACCACACAGTTACTTCAGTCTTGGTATGCTGAAACTTTCGTTTAGTATCACGGATCACCATTTCTATTTCTGTTGCCTTACCGATCTGACTGAAATGACTGCCTAACATCTCTTCCATCGCCTGAAGTGTTGTATATGGCTCGCCATCTTTACGATAACCACCCAGCCAGTTTTCTTTTTCGGTAAATACCTCATCCCAGGAGTAGGGCGATGCGATTATCAGTAACCCGCCAGGGTTGATCCTTTCGGGTATCATCTTGAGAAATTGCCTGGGATATGCCAGTCGGTCGATCAGGTTACTTGCCAGTACCAGATCATAGCCGGTATATATCGCCTTTAGATTACAGGCATCTGCCTGGTAAAATTCTACTCGTTTGGCGGCATTTTCCAGACCTAGCTCGGCAAGGCTGACCTCATGATAGCTCGCCAGCTCACCTTCTTCAATGCGGGTATAACGCAGATATCCTTCCTCTTTCAGTTCTACTCCCGGTCGTATGATCCGGGCGGAAAAATCCAGCCCCGTCACACTGTCAAACCCTCTTGCCAGCTCGAAACTGGCCCGGCCAACCGCACAGCCTATATCCAAAGCCTTACCTTTGGGTCTGCCAGAGCTTTGTTCCAGACAAAAAACAGCTATTCGTTTGGGATAGTTTCCAATTCCGAAGTATTCTTCTTGACCAAAATGAAAATCGCAATATTGGGCAATTGCCGGGTCACTTTCGTAAATATCCGCTTTTACCAACACCTCTTTTTCGCTCTCAACATACCGCAGCCCGGCATGTTGATAAAAATGTCTCCTGAAAGCATAGCGACTATCTCGTATCGCTTCGTTGCCAGTTGATATCCAGGAGCCTCCCTTGATCAGGTTATGACGAGTGTCAAAAGTCGGCACAGAAAAGTCATCATAGATCGGATGTACACCAAACCCGCTAAAGCCCGTTATCGGAGTCTCGGTCCACTGCCAGACATTGCCTGCTATATCGTAAAACTCGCCAAAAAGGAACTTATCCACCGGACATGAAGATGCGTAATATTCCAGATTGATATTTCCCGGGGCCTTATCCCAATATGGCTGGTCGGTATCCATCTGCCGGTCACGCAGATAATACCATTCATCTTCGCTCGGCAGTCGCAGTTTTTTACCGGTCGCCTGGCTCTTCCAGTTACAAAACGCCTTCGCCTCTAACTGGTTTACCTCAACGGGCCAGTTCCAGGGCATATCGACCTCTTCTGCCACACACCTCAGCTTATAGCCGCGTTCTTCTTTTCGCCAGAATCGCGGCATTTCCGCCTTTTCATATTCCTTCCAGCCCCAGCCTTCCTTGGTCCAGTATTTATCCTGCCGATAGCCGCCTGCCTCGATAAACTCAAGGTATTCGCCATTACTTACCAGATATTTACTTGCTTTAAACGGCTCAATGGCCGCAGTATGACTGCCGTATTCATTATCCCAGCCATAAAGGCTCGCATTTAATCTCTTGCCCAGCGTGATCGCTCCAGAGGGCACAGCGATCAACTCATTTGTCGGCGGTTCGCCCATCTCATCACATATCTGCCAGAGCGGATGTACCCTGACATGCTCCAGTGGCAACTGCCTTATCAATACCGAAGATGTTTCCAGGTGTATTCTCGAATGCTCAATACCCATTATGATCGCCCACCATGGATTCGCCCAGTCGATAGGCATAGTCAGCGGCATAGTCCTTATTAAACTATCAACCAACTCCCGCACCTTATTACGATATTCCTGCACCGTCTCAACCTTCGGCCAGTCATAATGAGCCTCGCTCAGGTCGTCCCAGCTCATCTCATCTACGCCAACAGCGAAAATCGACTCAAATTCCGGGTTTATCCGCTTGTCAATGATCTTAGCCATTATCAGCTTATTGACATAAAAAACAGCGGTATGGCCAAAATAAAATATCAGCGGATGACGCAGCGGATCGGCCCGCAAATAGAAAGTCTCATCATATCTGAGCATCTCCAGCAGAGCCTCATCTATATCAAAGGACTTATGGAAATAGTCCAATATCTCGCTTCGCTTTTGCTCTGGTTCACCCCTGTCAAGAACGATAGTCTTGGTTTTGCGTAACCCCAGATCAGTCCGCCAGTTTATTATAGCTCTTTCTCGCATGTCATTTTCCCATAAAATCTATAAAACCCAGGTACAGTCACATTCCTGTTCGCACAGCCTTTTCCAACTTGTTCTATTACTAAGATTCTATCGTATCAATAAGCAGCTACCAAGACAATTATGGGGAATATTAAAAGGCAGAGGAAAATTAAAGGTCTCAGGAGTCGATTTCGCCTGACACCTTTAATTTTTTCCCTCCATAACGAAAAAGGGCAGTATCGTCATAATACTGCCCCTTTGTTATTTGGTGTGATAATCGTTAGTGCTTGAAATCCGGTATGATTTTGCCATGGTTGGAATGTTTTGCGGCTTCTACCTCTTCTTTGAGTACTTCGATCGCTTTATCAAGTTGTACATCTATACCAGCGGGCATATCGCCTGGAGCAGGCCAGATGATGTAGTCAGGTATGGCACCGTTGAGTTCCATGTCCAGTTCGGTGCTCAGCGGATACCAGCCTATAAAAGGCATCCTGATATTGCCGAGATCGACCACATTTCTGCTGCCGGTGGCTATAACACCGCCTGCGGTCGGAACGCCCACGAGCTTGCCGCGTTTGATGGTTTTGATAGCATGGCTGAAGATCTCGGCATTGCTAAAGCTGTTCTGATTACACAGGACAACGATCGGTTTATCCCAGGTGCTGTATTCCTTCCAGTAGAAGTTATATCCGGCCTGATCGGCGTTTCTGGGTAAAACCTTCGAGTGGGCCGGGTGACATAGAACCGTAAGAATATGGTCGGCAGTAAAGCCGCCGCCGTTATCACGAACATCGATTATCATGCCGTCTTTGCCTTCACCTTCGGCGAAGATCTCTTCCTCAAAGTCAACAAACTCATCCCACATCATTCTTGGAACATATACATAGCCCAGTTTCCCATCTGAATTGTTCTTTACGATATCCTTGCTCGTATTGATCCATTGTTTCTTGAGCATAGGATTGATCTCATTATATGAAACCGGGCGGATCGTGACTTCCCGGCTCTGGTCATTGACATCTTTGACAGTAAGAGTGAAGTCTCTGGCCAGATCGCCCGTCAGAAGCTTGTTTATATCAGTTTCCGGCAGTATCTCAACCCCATCGATATGGGTGATGATCTCACTGGGATACAACCGCGACTGATAACGCTCTGCAGGACTCTCAGGCAGTATATCGCGTATTTTCAACCCCGGACCTTTATAGCTATTGTCAAAGCGGGCTCCGAAATGTGCGGTATTTTCTTGCCATCTGTCATCTGAACGCCAGTTATTATCATTGGCCGCGGTAAAGCCCATGTGAGATGCGTTTAGTTCGCCCAGCATAAGATTAATTACTCTGCCGAAGGTATTGTTGTCAGGGGATTTGATCGCCTTATCAAGATATTTATCGAGCATGGTATCCCATTTGGCTTTTCTGAGCAGCTCATTACTGTAAAATTTATCACGCATATTACGCCAGGCGATCTTAAATCCAAGCTCATACCAGTTCTCACGGTCCAGTTCCGTTTTGACGCTGAAGTTATATTCTTTCAGCTCTTTATTATCGAGAAGGGCGGGGCTGCCGTTATTGATAAGAGAAACCATTTTAGCATCTTTGATCCATGCACTTGTCCAGGTAACAGCTTTGTCAGAGTATTTTTCTGCATTAAGCTTTTCCGGTATTTCGATCGTGTACGATCTTGTGTTATTGTTCTTGTGCTGGTTGAAAAGCAGCTTATTGCCACCGATCCAGAGCAGGCAGGATTCGCCGGCATCAGCAGTATTAATTTTAACTGTGCGTTTATAGAGATCATCAAACTCGATTATATCTCCATCTTCTTTCTTCTGCGGCTCATTTGCTGCTGTTTCTATTTCTGTGTCGTCAGCGGCCAGATCGGCTTTTTCTGTGTTTTCTTCGCCTGATTTGCTGGTGTCTGCTTCATCCTTTTTCTCGGTGTCGGGCTGATCTTTTTCTTTAGCATCTTTTTTGTTTTCTTTGCTTTTGCGTTTTTCTTCCATGAGCTTTACCGCCTTTTCCAGGGTGCGGTCGCGTGGGGTTATATCGGCAATCTTCTTCTGGAGTGGAACATAGAAAATATCTATATTATCACCTATTCCGGAGCCCAGCCAGGCGAGATATTTACCGTCCGGCGAGAAACGCGGGGTGCCATCATCTCTCGGGTTACGAGATACATTATACGGCGGACAAGATTTATCGACAGGAGTTATCCAGATATCGCGTCTGACATCTTCATTATTGAGTACATAAGCAATATAAGTTGATTTGGGTGACCAGCTATAGTCCATTGTGTCCCAACTGTTTATCAGCTTGCGTGAGTTTTCACCGTTTATATCAGCGATCCACAGACCCTGTTCGGCTATTTCGTAAGCGATAGACTTCTCATCCGGCGACAGTGTGAAGCTAACGATATTGTCCTGGCCATTGGTAAGCTGGGCTATGGTGAACTCTGTATTTTGCCACCAGTAGCTATTAGGGTCACTACGACGGGCAGTGTAGATATTGGAGACTATTCCATCATCAGAGATAAAGTACAGAGTTTCATTGTCTTTGCTGAAGATAAGGTTGCTTTCCTGTTGTTTAGGTGTTGGATATACTTGCACCGGTTCTTTCAGTTCGGTGTCCATAACCCAGATATCTCTATCGGCGACAAAAGCTATCTCCAGGGCATCAGAGGTAAAAGCTGAGTCAGTGGCATTATTCTTTACCTGGTTTACTATATGGTCCGGCATATCTTCAGCAGGTGCCACCAGGTTTATCTTTTGCGCTTTTGCTCCCAGAACAGGGGAGATGCTATACAGATCGAATAGCTTTCTGAATACTATCACTGAGCCGTCCAGAGAGCTGGTAACGCTCATTACTGATCCATCTGTGAAGTTTGTAAGCTGGCGTTTTACGCCGCTGGTCAGGTCATATTCCCAGAGATTCTTTGGCCCATTATCAAAGCTAACGGCGTAATATACAGACTTGCCTTCGGCTCCCCAGGCCGGATAGTCATAGTCACCGTCATGGCCCAGCAGCAGCTCAAATTCTTTTGTTTGGAGGTCATAGGTCCATATCTGCCCGTTTTCGCTGCCCTGATAGCCCTGACGATACCAGGGTGATCCTTCTCTGACAAACATTAACTTTGTCCCGTCTGGTGATATTCTGCCATCCCGGCCGTAAGCATCAAAGAGCAGATCCTCATTATACGATGGGCTGCTGCTGACCGATAGAAAGCGGCTTCCGTTTCGCCAGAAATAGTCGCGTACGCCGGAGACCATAAGGGTTTCGTTATTGGCCCATTGCTCGATCAAAGCTCCGGCAGAATGAAAGGTTACCTGTTGAGCCTGGCCGCCCTCGGCATCCATTGTATATATCTGGTTTGTGCCGGTCCGGTCAGATGAAAAGGCTATTTTACTACCGTCAGGAGAAAAGCATGATCCATATTCGGTCGCCGGGTGATGGCTGAGGATCTTTATCGTGCCCCCAGCCGTTTCTGCTGAACAGATATCACCATTCCACGAAAAAGTGATCTGTTTACCGTCCGGCGATAGTGCCGGGCAAGATGGTAAAAATATCTCGTTATTATTACTGTTGCCGTATAAAAATGAACATAGTACTGCAAGAGAAACGAATATAGCTTTCATCACAATTGAACTCCTACTTTGATTAATGAGTTAAATAGTTTGCTTTTCGAAGATTATAGCATAATTGTACAATATTTCAAATTCAACTTATAGTACAATTGAAACATATTGACCTATTGAGGTATTGAGGTAGCCAGAGGGTGCCAGCTAATATTTCGTTTTAGTTTTTTATTATCATGCCCAATGTAAATCCATTTGTCAGAAACATGATTTAGCAATAATTTTTGAAAAAAATTTTTCAGTCTGATATAATCGTAAATGGTTTAGCAAACACTGTGCCAAATGGGTGTTTGTCGGACACCTTTAGTTACTGTGTGAAAATTTGTTGTTGATACTAACAACAAATAACAATAATATATGTTTCAGACAGCAGAATCCTATCTTACTGAAGAGCTGTTTATTTTTTTTGATAAGTAACTTCCTTTTTTTGGGGATTTCTGTTTCCAAAAAATTAACAAATGATCGGTTAACTGATCTGCTTCTGAGAATGGTTCAGGGGTTGTCTGTAGCATTATCAGTAGTGTTAATTTTCCTGCTGTTTATATAAATATTAGCAAATATTAAATTACACATTTATAAGGTAAACAATATGAATTCCAAACATTGCTTATTGCCATTTTTCTCAATTATGCTTGCATTATTTTTATCCTGTCTATCCAGTCAACAGTTAATGGCGATGGCAATTGATCCAGGTAAAGTAAAAATTGTACTCGCAGATAATGAACCTGCCGCTTTGCGTCTGGCAGTTGAAACACTTTGTAAGGATTTCAAGAAAGTGACTGGCAAAGTGCCGGAAATTATCACATCGCCCAAAGATGCAGGCGGGCAACTTGTATTGTTAGTTGTGAATCGTGAAACCAATGCTCTTGGACTTCGCGAGCAAGAGTTGCGACCACTTGATGGGTTTGAGTCGCATCGTGTATGGACCGACCTTTCTTCTAATTGCATATATCTTGATGGAAAAGATATGCGTGGTGCAATCTATGCCGTATATACATTTTCCGAGAAATTTCTCGGCGTACCACCACTTTGGTTCTGGTGTTCATGGGTTCCCACGCAAAAAGAATTAATCGAGATACCGGAAAATACTGACATGTTCTTTAAATCGCCACAAGTCCGTTACCGCGCATGGTTGCCGAACGATACTGACCTTTGGGCGCCTTGGACCTATCTTTCTGAGGAAAACAACGAAATAGTGTATGAAACGATGCTCCGTCTGAAACTTAATACGATGGAGAACGGTGGATTGGCCTACCCAGGAATAACAGAAGGAATGAAATTATGCAAAAAATATGGTCTTATTGTAACTTCTCATCACATGATCATGCTTAATACATCATTCAGCTCATGGGATAGATATTGGAAGAAAGTGCGTGGAATGGAAGTTTCCCCGAATATGTCTTTGGCTAATATTGACAGGCTCATTGAGTTTTGGGAATATGGCGCTAAAACCGTAGTCGAAAGTGGGGTTGAGAACATATGGAACATTGCATTCCGCGGAGCAGGCGACCAGCCTTTCTGGGTGCTTTTTCCCGATGCTCCCGAAACTGAGCAAGATCGAGCCGATGTCATTAACCGCATGTTGCAGATTCAGATGGACATTATAAAAAAGTATGCAAAAGATACAGAGCCATATGTAAGGATTACTTTCTATGACGAGATGGCAGACCTGATTACAAGCGGATTGGTGCGGCCACCCGCCAATGAAAATATGGTCTGGACATTCTGTTCGGGTCGCCGCGATCATTATCCTTATAGTGATATTCAGCAATTTAACCCAGAGATTCCTGTTAAGCTGGGTTACTATATGAACCTCCAGTTTACCTCAACTGGTTCCCATCTGGCTCCGGGCGAAGGTCCGTGGAAGATGGAATTTAACTATCGATATGTGAATAGTAAGTCACCTCTGTATCTTTCCGTAGTGAATTCCGGAAACTTTCGTGAATTCCTCTACACTATGACAGCTAATGCCAAAATGCTGTGGGATTATGACAATTATTCTACAGATGTATGGAATCACAGTTATGCCGCCCAATATTTTGGGCAAGAGTATGCTGATGAGATTGCCGGACTATACAAAGATTATTTCTATTCATTTTGGACACAGCGTAAACCCGATTTTCCAGGTGGCATGGAACGCCAATTTATATTTCATGATCAACGACACTCACGAGCAATTTTTTACATTAGCAAAACTTTCTTCAATTACAACCCCAATCCTTTGCCTGACCGCTTTGGTTATGAAAGGGTTCCTGGAAGGGTGTTTCGGGTGATTCCTGAGGATAATGGAGAGGATAACCAAGTGGATGCCATGCTGAAGGGTATGAGCGAATCAGCAGAAAACTTTGGTCGTGTTACAGATAAATGTATGGAAATCATGACAAAGCTTCCTGCTGATAAGCAACCATTCTTTTATGACAATCTGATGGCTTATTCCAGCTTTATGGAGCATCTCAGTCTTACGCTCTACCATTATGTCTATGCTTACAAATACCAGCAAGACAATAAGGTTCTTACAGATAACCTCAATATAGCTTATTCTGAGATGGAAGCAGCAAGAGATGCTCTCTACGCTTCTCAACGCGGCTCATTCGATACATGGTATTCGCCTGATAGAATATTTGGACTGAATTCAACCCTCGAAACGATTAATAACACGCGTATAAATAGTAATAGTAGGAACTAATATAATTAAAGGTTGTTCTGTCCCTTCCCCCGAATCAGAACCATCACATCCCTCTTCCTATGTGACATAGGTCACATAGGTCCATGCGTCACATGGAAAACCGCGGGGATTATTAAATGTACTTAGTACAGTTCCGGTTCAAACAGTTTCGGCTCGGCAGTAATTGGCAACTGGCAGCATGTTCTGGTCTGGTCTGATGGCAATACCGCCCGGATATACATAAACGGTCAGCCCAGCGGTACGGCATTGAATATCTCAGCGAGAACGCTGGCGGCTTCGACGGCGAACTGGAATATTGGCAGAGGGTTTAACAGTAATAGTTATCTGTTCAACGGCAGAATTGACGAAGTAATGTTCTTTAATAAAGCATTGACAGATAATGAGATAGCGGCTATATATAATGCAGGCTCCGGCATAAATCGCACGGTGGCGTATGATAATGCCGGGAATCTGGTTTTGGATAATAAGGGCTATAGCTATAAATGGGATCACGAGAATCACTTGGTAGCGATATATAAAAATAATGGAACAACGCTCATCGCCGAGATGGTCTATGATGCCTTAGGGCGGCGCGTCCGCAGGACTTTAAGAGTCCCGGGTTCACCCGGTTCTTCAGCCATGAGCGCAGCGAATACCAGTATAATTCAAACTGACTATTACTACAACGGTTGGCAGGTATTAACTGAGGTTGTAACTGACTCTGATCTGGAAGTTTCAAGTGTGAACTACGCTTATGGAAACGCTCTCGATGAGGTGCTGTTCTATGCGACAGATGATGGCACAAACCAGACGGTCAGTTATCTGCTCCACGATCACTTGAATAGTCCAGTGGCTCGCATAGATTCTTCTGGTGCGATTCTGGAACGCTACGAGTATGATGCCTATGGCAAGAGAACCGTTTTCAATGCAGATTATACACAGCAGTTGGCTTCGAGTGTTGGAACGAATATCGGCTTTACCGGGCAAAGAGTCGAATATTTCGATGGTGACAATCTGGAGCTTTGCTATTATAAGAATAGGTGGTATTATCCAGCATTCGGTAGAATGTTGAGTATTGATCCATTAGGTGTTACTCCTAATGCTTATATGAATGGTTTTAGTCCGATGAAGCAGTATGTCGATGGCTTGAATATTTATTGTTATGTGGGCAATGAGCCGGTGTTATTATTTGATATCTATGGTACAAGGCTTGTGGGCGAGAGTACTGGTGTTGATGGGTGGACGACAATTCATTTTGAAGGTGAGGTGATATTTTACCAAAATGGTGAGCCAGGAGAGCAGGGGGGGGGCTTAGTACTCTTTATCCTATTGGAGTTGCTTCTATTTGGGAATATGGATTTGATTATATGTATAAATGTACGTGCGACAAACTTGAGTTAGGTGGGGTTTCAAATGTATCTGGCAATATTAGTGGGGAATTTGACAGTTTTGGCATTGGAGCGATTGTCAGTGTTCAATTTGGAATTGAATCCACATATGCAGTGTATGAAAAATTAACCCCATGTGCTAGTGGTAAAGGTACTGAAGCTGAAGTTGTGATAATCGGTAGTATTTATGATTATGCAACATTTGGGTTAGGGTTATCAGTTGGGCCGATTGATTTGTCAAAAGATATAGGTATGAAGAAAAAATTGAAAGATTATGGAAGTTATTCTAATAAAATAAGAATATCATGTTGTCATTAATTTGCGGGGAAAAGGTCCTTATGAAAAATAAAAGATTTTATTTAATGGTTTTGGTGGTTTTAATTTCCGCAGGAATTCTTTGTCTTGTATATGATTATGCGTTAAAGCATAACGCAGATTTACTTGTAATTATTGATATTGACCATATCACGCCTGAGGGAACTTTGGCGGTAAGTTTATCTTCAACTGTTATTGATGCTCACAAAGGAAAAATTGTTGATAATAATATTAGTCATTTTGTCGAGCAAGGCCTTAAAACTACATGCTACAATAAACAGATCGATGGAATACTGTATAATTCGTTTGAAATAGCTTCCTTGTTAAAGAATAAAAAAATTACTTTTTCTGTAGGAAAATTAACCAGCGATATGTTAAGTGTATATGTTAATTCTGATTACAATTTCGTTCTGGTTTGCTCAATCTTTGACAAATATCGTATATGTGATTATTCCGACGAGAATGTTTTATATAAAAGCGACATGATACCTGGCGATTATCATTTATTGATAAAAAACGGGGATTAAGGTAAACTTACTCCAGCTACAATACGCGGCGGTCCTACCGAAATTTATGCTGTAAATACGGTTAATAACCGATATAATAGCATAAATACGGCGGTGATGAGTTATGATACCGCCGGGAATCTGGTTTTGGATAATAAGGGTTACAGCTATAAATGGGATCACGAGAATCACTTGGTAGCGATATATAAAAATAATGGAACAACGCTCATCGCTGAGTTCGTCTATGATGCACTGGGGCGGCGCGTCCGTAAGTTAGTAAGAGTACCCGATTCATCGGGCTATATTCAAACTGATTATTACTACAACGGCTGGCAGGTGCTGACTGAGGTTGTGACTGGTGCTGATCTGGATGTCTCGACAGTTAATTATGCGTATGGTAATCAGCTCGATGAGGTACTGTTCTATGTAACAGAAGCTGGCGAAGCCGAAACTGTAAGTTATCTGGTTCACGATCATCTGAATAGTCCAGTGGCTCGCATAGATTCTTCTGGTGCGATTCTGGAACGCTACGAGTATGATGCCTATGGTAAGCGGAAAGTTTACAATGCAGGTTATTCTTCACAACTTGCTGCTGGAAGTGGAACCAATATCGGCTTCACTGGTCAAAGAGTAGAATACTTCGACAATAATGCTCTTGAATTGTGCTATTATAAGAATAGATGGTATTATCCGGCATTTGGCAGAATGCTAAGTATTGACCCGCTGGGGTATATTGATGGATTGAATTTGTATCAATATGTTAAAAGTTCTCCATTGTGTTATACTGACAAACTTGGTTTGGCGACAACATATTCGGCTGGTATTTATTTAGGTATTGGTGCTTCTGCTGATATTACGACGGATGTGGATTATAAGCCATGCTGTATGGACGGAGTGCATTATCCAAATGGTATGAAAAAAATGAATATTTCAGCCAATGCGCATGTTGGTATTGGTGTTGGTGGAAATATTGGAGATTGGAATTTGACTTGGAAATGGATGCAAATAGACATAGGTGTCGCAGATCTTGAAATTAAGAACAAAAAGTGTAACGGTCCATATCAATCTGCGTGTGATACAAAAAGTTTAGGAGTTAATCTTGGGCAAAGCATAAATCTCGGAGCATCAGCTTTTGGTTTCGATTTGGTAACATTGGTAGGACAAATTGATATTAAAGGTCAAATTAAATCGACAGTTTGTGGTGGACCAGAAGGTATTTCCATGGAAGTTAAGTTTTGTGGCGTTGTCGATGGTGAATTGTCATTAAACTTGATAGGTGCTGATCCTGTCAATGTCAATATGTCTGATTACTATGCAGAAATGATTAAAGATGGAGAGGGGTGTTACAGTGCTTTTAATAAGACTTGGCGATTTGATTAAGACAAATATTGCAGCTGTTAAAAGAGTAGCTGTTATATACTTTTGCTTAGCTACTATTTTTGAATTCTTAAGACGATATATGTCAGACAATAACTTTGTTGAATCTGATCCTGTGGTGTTGATTGCGCTCTGTATTACTGTTTGGTTTGGACCATTTATGTGTAAAGTGCAGTTATTAAATAGCAAGTTGATAGGTGGAAAGGATATTATTTCAGTGAATGATATTTTGCCGATTTATTGGTTTGGTCTGATTATTGGTGGGTTATCAATTATTGCTTCAGGTGCAGGGTTGATTGCAAATGGTATTATTGTGTGTTTTAGAATTGATTGTTGGGGTGTGGTTCTTGTAGGCACAGGCATTTCGTTTGTTGTAGCGGCGATATTCAATAAAAATAAATTTGTTCAAAGCAATGAGGGGCAAATTAAACAGGGAAAATAAAAGTGTCAGACACCGATACTGGTTATGTAGCAAACATTTAGACTAGAAAAGAACGCACAACATGTTGTATAACAATGTATCAGAAGTCAGATTTATAATTACATGTATTAAAATAATTTACAGCCAATACTTTTTTAACTTCCCTGATTCCATCTGAAATAACCACGATCCGCCCAAATCATCTTTCACACAGTAAAACCCACTTGTAGAATCACTCGTTATTGTATCGTATAAAAACGCAGAAACAATAATAAATTATGATGGAAATAATCTGCATCTAACCATCAATCATCAATCCACCCAGCGAACTTATATCCTGCCCCTCACTCTGGATCAGAACCATCACACCCCGCTCCCTATGTCACATAGGTCACATAGGTCTTATGGGTTTTATGGGGGGTCTCATAGGTCACATGCGTCACATGAAAAACCGGCTGATTCGTCGGGCGATCGCCTCGAACTTATCTCGTCTGTCATTTTCATGCTTCAGGTATATGTCTCATCATCAGTCTGAAACGAACCTAAACTGTCGCTCCGGCGTAACTAAACTGCTTAAAAACGATATTTGCCGAAACCTTGTTTTTTGCCGTTTTTTCGCTTAAAATCGTTCAAACTCATACGAAAACGAGCTATTTTTGAAGGGCTAAAATGATATACATAAAATGCATGCATATATACAAAAAATGTACCTGTCTTTTTCTGGGGTTCACTATCTCCTTACTGATAAACTCTTTATGTCTGGCTCAATCTGATACGCAAAAAGCAACTCCATACTCCGACTCTGTTGAGCAGGACCAGGTCTCTTTTGTCATTTCCTGCCCTAATACCAATATCACTATCGCAGATACCTTCGATTTAACCCTTAATATTGAATATCCCCAGAATATTAAAATCACTCTGCCGGATATTGGCAACATGCTTAAAGATTCTGATTTCAATCTTCTGCAAACGCCAAACCCTTCAGTGAACGACTTAAGTAGCGAAAATAAAAAGACTTCCATTACATATCACCTCGAACCGCTCAATGTCGGTCAGATTCCTTTCCCTGGCTTTGTTATTGAATATTACTTAGTTGCAGATGATGGCAAGTCTCCTGAAATAAAGCACTTATCGCTAAAAGGTCCTCTTATTACCATTGCCGATGTTACTTCTTCCGACAACACAGCAACACTTGCCGATATCAAGCAGCCAGTAGAGCTACCAGCTAGTTATACCTGGTTGATCTGGTTGGCCCTTGCCGTCTTTCTTGTTGTAATTGCTCTGCTGGTATTGACTTACATCTACTCTAAAAAACAACTCTCAGCTCCGTCAATTCCCGCCCGCCCGGCTCACGAGATCGCTATGGAAAGACTTAATGCACTCATTGCTCAAAATCTGCTCGAGACAGGCAGGGTCAAAGAGTTCTATGAAAAATTAAGTTATATCATAAGGCTTTATATTGAGCATAGATACGCGCTAAAAGCTCCGGAAAGGACCACCGAAGAATTCCTTCAGGAAGCAACTAATAGCAGTGAATTGCCAGATATGTTCAAAGATAAGCTCCGCGAGTTCCTTATGCATTGCGATATGGTTAAATTTGCTAAATATGCTCCAACTACTGATGAGACAACGCGTTCCGTTGATCTGGCCCGGAATTTCATTGAGTCAACCGCTTCTTTCAGTTAAGATGTAACTTGTTGTGATAATTATCTTAGTGATAGTTTACTGGTTATAACTGTTTATTTGACAACTCGTTATAAGTGTGGCTTAATGATTGTTCTTGGAATAGATCCCGGCTTACGCACCAGCGGTTACGGCGTTATTATGCTTGACCGAGGTATATATAAGGTCATTGATGCCGGGACTATTTCTGTTAAAGCTGAACAGCCAATGGAGCATCGACTAAACGCTATCTATAGTGATTTCAATATGTTACTGGATCAACATTCCATTGATATTATTGCCATCGAAGAGCTTTATGCCCATTATAATCACCCGCGTACCTCCGTTCTCATGGCTCATGCCAGGGGATTGTTTTTGTTGACCGCAGCGCAGAGAGACATTAAAATACAAGGGTTTACGGCAACCAGAGTGAAAAAATCACTTACTGGTAATGGCAGGGCGACTAAAGAGCAGATGCAGCTAGCGATCACTCAGCAGTTAGGTCTTAAGACCGTGCCGCAACCAGCTGATGTTGCAGATGCTCTGGCTATAGCCATGTGTTGTATAAATAATTATGACAGATGATCTTACAGTTGTCTGATCTTTATTGACCGCCGGTTCTCCGGCTTTTAAAAGCAGGACTTATGATAGCTCGCATTACTGGTAAATTACTCGAACTCGACAGCAAGACCAATTCTATTCTCTTGGAGGTAGGTCCAATTGCTTATGAAATTCTTGCACCGGGATATACCATTAGTGAGTTGAGTATGTCGATCAATCGTGAGATAACTCTCTATACACTCGAGTTTTACGAAGGTAACAGTGCTTCCGCTTCCAGTTTTATACCTCGTATCGTTGGCTTCCCTCAACCGCAGGATAAGGCCTTTTTCCTTAAGTTTACCAGTGTCAAAGGTATAGGTATGAAGAAAGCACTTCGTGCTATGGCTCGTCGTCCCTCAGATATAGCCTGGTCGATCGAAAGTGGTGATGCCACAATGCTTAAGACCTTGCCAGAGATTGGCAAGCGAACTGCTGAACAGGTTATTGCCGAGCTGAAGGGCAAGATGTCAGAATTTGCCGATATGCCAAGCCATGCACCTACTAAGGCCTCTAAACCATTGTCAAATATAGAGAAAGAAGCATTGGAGATTCTTATGCAATTAGGCGAATCTGCCAGTGTCGCTGATATGCTGATCGACAAGGCACTTAAATCGGATGAGTCTATTGTCACTACCGAACAGTTGGTACAGGCTGTTTATCGCCTTAAGGCATAGTCTGTTTATGGTACAACATATTTTATAACAATGAATTACGCCAGTAAAAGGGAATTATTCAAACTGTTTCGATCGTTCAACTTAAACCAGAGCTATTATGCCGCATACTAAACAACATATACAATTTTTGCTTAATCAGGTTAACTCTCACCCGCATCACAAGTGGGGCCAGAATTTTCTCATTGATCTGAACTTAATGCAACTTGTTGTTGATTCAATAGATATAAACAAAAACGATTTGGTTTTGGAAGTTGGTCATGGTACCGGTTCAATGACAGAGCTGCTCAGTGATGCTGCCGGAAAGGTCATAGCAGTTGATATAGACCCTGATATGCATACAATTGCCCGTCAGGAATTAGCCGACCGTGACAATGTGCAGTTTATTCATACTGATATTCTGGCGAAGAAAAGCGAGATTAGCCCTGAGGTTATGTCTGCTGTAAGGTCTGCTAAAGAAAACATTTCTGGCAGATTTCTACTGGTTGCCAATCTTCCTTATAATGTAGCCAGTCCTTTGATGATCAATTTGCTCACAGAAACTCCGGCTTTAGATGGTATGTGTGTTACCGTTCAGGAAGAGGTAGCAGACAGGATGTGTGCCGGGCCGGCTGATGGTGGTGTTTATGGCAAGATATCGGTTGTCCTGCAGGCGACAGGCAAAGTGGCAAAGGTTCGTACGCTAAAGCCAGGTTCATTCTGGCCGGCCCCCAAGGTCAATTCCGCGATAGTAAGCTGGCAGGCAAATTATGCTCTGGGTAATGCAGATATAGAATCACTTAAGTCTGCGGCTGATATACTGTTAGGTAAGAGACGCAAGCAGATCCAGAGTTGTCTGCCCAAAGATGTTAACAAGCAAAACATAGTTGAGCGTTTTCAGGCAGCAGGGATCGATCCGCAATTGCGTGCCGAGAAGTTGAGTGTAGATCAGTTTATCATAGCCAGTAAGATACTAGCCTGATAAAATTAAAGGTGTCGAACAGGATTGCTCCTGACACTTTCATTCCTCGTTTATCTTGGTCGGTGTCCTGGTGCAGGATTCTATTTTTGCTGCTATTGATGAGTTTCCCATGATTTCACGCGATTTCGGTGGGGGACATATAATGGAGCCATAGCCTTTTCTGAGAGAGTTAAAACAAAATCAAGTTGCAAGATAATCATTTACTATTGCTCATCTGGTAAATGTTGAAATGATTTTATAGTTTCGAGTTTATCGTCCCAGTTAGCCTTGTTGGAAATGAAGATGTGGGCATTGGGCACGACATCCAGATTGCAGTCGAGGCTGCCGGCTGGTACCACAAGCAGCGTGTCGTCCATTTGCATGTTCGGCAGGGCTGAGCCGCATATTGCGCAAAATGCTTTTACATGATTAAATTTTTTCAGATGGAATCTTCGTACATTTTCCTGACCTTTAATCCATTCGAGTTTGGCGGTAGAAGAAAACAGATTAGCTGCATGGGCAGAGCCTGTATCTTTTCTACATAATTTACAGTGGCATAGATAAAAGCTTTCAAATGTCCCCACTATCTTATACTCAACTTCTTTGCATAAACATGAGCCATTGTATTCCATTTACTATGTCCTCCTTTAAAGGTGTCCGACACCGATTATTAGTAGCTTCTATTCATGTCCTTACTTTGCAATGAGTTATATGTTCTTCCTTGGTCTGCCTATAGGATTTAGTGTTGCTTGCAGTTCCAGCTCTGTGGCGGTTTTGATCGTCCAGTTGGCATCGCCAAACGGGCAGCCTCGTTTGATGGCGTTTAATATCTGGTCAGTTTCGAGCTTAGTACTTTTATCGGTTACATACTCCGGCCAGTTTGCGGGAATCGGCTTTGGACCTTTACAAATTCTGAGTTGCTTATCTAAGTCGGGCTTGCCAATATGATGCCGGTAGCTGCTCCACTGCCAATCGTCAGCCTGCTTTACCAGCTTAGCTCGCAAGGGATTGGCTTCGATATATCTAAGCACCTTCAGATAGCTGACATTACCCTGCACCGGAAAACTCTTGTAGCGTCCTTTGTATATATGGCCAATTCCCGTTGTGCCGTGGGCGGCATGATAGCGGTTGGTATGCGTAACCGTAATCCACTTCATGAACGCCGACAGATCACCATCGTTTTCCGGCCAGAGCAGCAAATGCCAGTGATTGCCCATTATGCAATACCCACATATCCGCATCCCGAACCGCTCCTGACCCTGTGCCAATATTTCCTCAAAAGCTAAAAAGTCAGATGCTTTCTTAAAGATCATCAGCTTGCCATTAGCTCGATTCATCACATGATATACAAAACCGCCCGTTGTCTTTCGTTTTAATCGCATAATACACCATTTTACAGGCAAATTCAGCTATGTCAATAATAATCGGTGTCTGACACCTTTAATTTTGCTTAATTTTCCCCGTCTATCTCATATTTAATAACGGTTACTTATATTCATCATTACGATACTTCTATCTATGGACACTATGTTGATAATTGTTCATAATGATATATAAGATTGCACAATATATTCTGAATAATGGCTAGCCTGTTTTTGAGTTAATGTTTTCTTTCAGCTCATTGTTTGTAAGTTAAGGATCTTCGTAAGCCATTCATTAATAAATGATTATGTTAAGCAAACACTTTCTTTAAAATAATTAATATTTTTACCCTCAGATTTTTAGGCTGTTTGGCCTAATTAAATGTAGAGGAAAATTAGAGATCATGGAATATCAATGAAAGAATCGGATAATATTACAAAAAACTTCATTAAGCTCTTTATGGAACATCAGAAAACTATCTACTCCTATATATTTTCTTTGGTGTATAATTCTGATGCTGCAGAAGATATTTTGCAGGAAACTGCAACTGCTATGTGGGAGATGTATTCAGATTTTGAGCCTGGGACCAACTTTGGTGCATGGGGAGTGACTATTGCCAAGTACAGAGTTTATGAATATGTGAAGAAAAAGCATTCAAAACAAGTTAGTATGAGTGATAAGTTACTAGAACAGATAAGTGAATGCGCAATTACAAAGATTAACAATATTGGAAATCATACCAAAGCTCTTCATAAATGCCTAGAAAAACTCAACGATAAAGACCGAAAACTTCTTGAGATTAGGTATTACGAGAAGGTGAAAGTAAAAGATATGGCGGTCAGGGTTAATCGTCCCGTTCAAGGGCTTTATCAGGCTATGTCCAGAATACATAATATCTTGTATAAATGCATACAGAATACTCTTAGGCAATGGGAGGGGGAGGTATGGTAGAAAAAGATAAGATAGATATTGGTATTTTTGCGTTCAAAAAAATCGATGGTGAACTTACGGAACAAGAAAATGCAAGATTAGTTTCTATGCTTGAAGAGTCTCCTGAAGCAATTGATTTATATGTTGAAATTGCATATTTATATTCAAGTGTGATTAAAAATGCTCAAAAGGTATTAGTACCCAAAAAAGAGCAAAATATGGCTAGAGATAAGATAAAATCCATTTTATTGCAAATGGAAGAGGTGGAATATTATTCATCATCTGTAAATGAGCCAGACGAACCAATAGAGTTGCAGGTGTCTCAAGTTGTTGAGTCTAAACAGAAGAATATATTTTATCGAGTATTTGATAGATCTGTATATTTTGCAGCAATGCTGATGATTGCCCTTATTATCTACGCAAATGTTTTTCCTCCTCAGTATTCTATACAGGTAGCTACAGTTCGGGATCAAATAGATGTAGAATGGGCTAAAGGTTCAAAATTGGATATAGACGAGATAGTTTTAACTAACCAGCTCCCGTATCAGATAGATAATGGTATTGTTAAAGTGGAGTATTATCAGGGTGTCGAAGTGCTCATTGAAGGGCCGGCCAAATTTAGTTTTGAGCGTGCTGGAATGTTTCTTGAATATGGTCGTATATATAGCAGGGTTTCAGAATCTGGTATTGGCTTTAAGGTTGATACGCCGACTTGTCAGTATGTAGATTTAGGGACGGAATTTGGTGTTAAAGCTGAGCTTGACAGATCGTCAGAGATACATGTGGTCAAGGGCAAAGTACAAATGTTTGTAGGTGGCAATAAAGGCTCTATTACGATAAGGTCTGCAAATGCCAGGCAATTTGATGCTAATAGTGGAGTTGTGAAAGATATTAGCTTTGACTCTGACATTTTTGTTCGCAATATAGAATCGAGTCTTGGTTTTGTTTGGCGAGGAGAAATGGCAATTGACCTTGCAGATATTGTCGGTGGTGGAAATGGATTTAAGGGTGGGGAGTTGGAAAGTGGAATTGATATCGTCAAAGGAGAATGGTTAAGTAAAACATCGTTGCTAAAGCAAAACCTGCAATTAAAATGGAAAAAGTATAGCGATAATAAGTATAGAAGTGTCTCAGGGATGAAATTTGTTGACGGCGTGTTTGTGCCGGATTCCTCCGAAGGGAAAGTGCAAATAACATCAAAAGGGCATTGCTTTGAAGGTTTCGAAGTGTCTGGGTCTGGCAATCAATTCTGGAATAATATCTGTAATGGCGCCTGGCATCAATCTCAAGTAGTTGAAAAACATAATTTAAGTTCTCAAGGAAAAACATTTGGCACTGAAAAAAATAATTCAGCAATTAATATTCATTCCAATCAGGGTATTACATTTGACTTAAATACGATCAGGCAGTCGATACCCGGTCGAAAGATAGTAAAATTTGTTGCTAATGCTGCGGTGTCTGAAACTGTATTAATGTATGGTAAGAATGAAGGTATCGCCAGCAAGCCATCAAAAGTAGATTTCTGGTTTTTTCTTGACGGTGAACTGTTGGATAAACAAGAAGGTGTTACCTTCAGGCAAGGTCTTGTAGATGTTGAATTTGAGATTAAAGACAGTTGCGAATTCCTGACTCTGGTTGTTACTGAGTCAGATGATGGATCTGGTTTTGATTGGGCTTTTTTGGCTAATCCAGAGTTGGTGTTAGAATGATAAGATTTGGTATTATTTACTATGGAATAAAGTTTATGAATGAAAACTTTTGCACAAAAATATAATTAAATGCCTATTTAATGTTAATGGCAGAAAATAACTTTGTAGAGGAAAAATCGTATGAAAAAGTTGTGTCTAATTGCTTGTGTTTTGTTTACTCCGGCATGTCTAAATGCTGGTATGATCACAAATGGAGATTTTGAAGGTCAGATCAGGTTCAGGTCTGATGTTGGCTCTCGCACTGATTGGGTTGGAGAACCTGTAGGCTGGTACAGTAGTCTTTACCATAATGGACAGATAAATGGAAATTACGGTGAGCCAATTTCCGGCTATGGTGATGGTATTTGTGCTGCATTGAAGGCTGAAGGTGGAAATTACTACCAGCAGACGCTTTCGGGTGTAGATGCAGGAACTGTTGGCACTTACACTGTATCTTATGATGGCGGCATTCGCTATCACTCTTCTTATCTGTCAGATGCACGTGATATTACTTTGCGTGTTTCGCTTTGGGATGCAACCGCAGATGTTGAACTTGTTGGCGTTGATGTCGTTACAGCCTATGACAGTTCTGCAACATCACTTGAAGCTCGTTCACATCTATTGAGTTATGATCCTACCGGTTTGGCAGGTCATGAGATTGCACTGCGTTTTGCTAATACAACTGTTAATCCAGCTAACGGTGCCAATGAAAATCAGGCTCTCATTGACAATGTTTCTATCGTGCCAGAACCAGGAACAATATCTTTGTTGGCTTTTGGTGGATTAGCTGCTTTTAGATATAAACGTTAACGTCGTATACAACGCTTAGCAAAAGTAATATTTCAGGTATATATGTATCTGAAATGTTACAATAAGCAAATTACATTTGTATGTCCAAAATTATTTTTATAGTATTTTAATCATTTTTTAAGGAGAGTTAATATGAAAACACTAGTGTTATTTGTTTGTTGCCTGATGTTAGCAGCAGCCGGGGCCAGTGCCCAATTAATTTCGAATGGCGACTTTGATGCTGATGGCCAAATTCGCTGGCGTTCAGATTTGGGCTCAAGAACAGATTGGGTAGGTGAACCTGCAGGTTGGTACAGCAACCTTTATCATGAAGGGCAGATTAATGGTAACTACGGCGAACCAATTACTGGTTATGGCAGTGGTAATTGTGCTGCTTTGAAAGCTGAGGGTGGAAACTATTTGCAGCAGGTTTTGTCTGGTGTGGATCCTACTACCGCAAATGGATTTGTTATTTCTTATGATGGTGGTATTCGTTATAATTCTTTATATAATACAGGTGAGCGGGACATTACTCTTCGCGTCTCTTTGTGGGATGTAACAGATGATGTTGAGTTGTCGGGTGTTGATGTTGTTACAGCCTATGCCAGTTCTGCAACATCACTTGAAGCTCGTTTACATCTATTGAGTTATGATCCTACCGGTTTGGCAGGTCATGAGATTGCATTACGTTTTGCTAATACGACAGAAAATCCTGTAGGTGGTGCTAATTCAAATCAGGCATTATTTGATAATGTTTCAGTCGAAGTTAAAGGTGTGCCGGGAATTATTTCACCTGCACCTAACGGGGCAGTCAATGTTTTGAGAGACACAATGATCGAATGGACTGCTCCGGTTGATCCAAATATCGTTCAGGTATTTGGCTATGATTTCTATTTTGATCCTAATGAAAGCAATGTTGAAAATGCGACTTCAGCAACATCAGGGACTCTATATTCCAGTTTTGGTCTGACTGGTACAAGTTTTGATCCTCCAGCGGATCTGGATTATGAGACTACCTATTACTGGCGTGTGGATGCGATTGTTGATTATGATGATGTTCCAGGTACAACAATCAATGAAGCAACAAAAATTTCGGCCGGCACCTGGTTCTTTACAACAGCATCGGCAAAACCAGTAGTTACTACTCAGCCTAAAGATCAGGTAGCTTTTCCTGGAGATTCTGTAACATTCAGCGTAGATGCATTTAGCCGGACTGGTAGTTTATTAACTTATCAGTGGTATAAATCAAGTGATAATGTTGCTGACTATGATCAGGCTGGTACAACTGATCAGGCTGTAGGTGTAGATAGTGATAGTCTGACTATCAACGTTAACAGTGATACAGCGGCAGCAATAGCAAATGATCAAATGTATTACTATTGTGTAATAAGCAATGGTGGTGTAGAGGTAAGTGAACTGGCTTTCTTAAACGTAAAATATATGATTGCACATTATGCGTTTGAAAGTGATGCAGCGGATTCTTCCATATCAGCCAATGACGGTACTTGGGGAGATGTATCTCAGGAAGATTATAATACTGATAATCCAATTATCGGAACAGCTGCCGGTGTGTTTACTTCTAATCCAAACAGTTATGTTAACATTGGGACAACCGCTGTTTCAAGTTTACAGAAAGATGCTTCTCAAGGTACAATTTCATATTGGGTTAAAACTACATCAACAAATGAAATGAATATTTGCGGTACTTTCAATGATGGTTTTGTAACTGGAATGGGTGTCAATATGAATGAAGGCACACAGGGTCGGTTGGCTATGTATATACGTGGCGAAGCAGGAACTAGTTCTGTCGTGAGTTTAGTAGCTGATGTTGATGAAGTATTTGATGGTGTATGGCATCATGTCGCCTTTGTATGGGAAGATGGAGCTGAAACCGAAGGTGCTATCTATGTTGACGGAGTGGCGGTTACATTGACAACATCAAATGTTGGGTCTGTAGAGTTGGCTGCTTGGCAGTATCCAATGCTTATTGCTGCTGTTAATAGTCGTGGTAATAATGAAAACTACCTCGTAGGCGAGCTTGATGAGCTGAAGATGTATAACTATGCTTTGAGTAAGACTGATGTTATTGATCAGTATCTGGCGGGCCCTGCTGACTGGGTTTGTGAAAGTGAAATAGATTTTGATTTCAATGGTAATTGTATTGTTGATATAGCTGACTTTGCTACATTTGCAGTTAAGTGGTTAGAATGCGGTCGTTACCCTCAGACTCAATGTAACTAATGTATTACAAATCTTTTAACCTTCAATTTTAATATTCAGGTATAGCGGAATATTCTGCTATACCTGTATTTTATAAGAATGAGCGAAGTAGATAGTTGGTTTCTAGTATTTGGCCAATACTTAAGCTTAGTTTAAGCGATATCATAGGAGAGAACAGTATGAGAAGTATTTCAATAATTATGTTAATAGCTGTTATTTTACCTGCCTTTGTCCAGGGAATGATTGTCAATGGTGATTTTGATACTGATAATCAAATCCGCTGGCGTTCAGACCTGGGTTCCAGGACTGATTGGGTTGGTGAACCTACAGGTTGGTACAGTAACCTTTATCATGAAGGACAGATTAATGGTAATTATGGCGAGCCAATCAGCGGCTATGGTAGCGGTAACTGCGCAGCTTTAAAGTGTGAAGGAGGAAACTACTACCAGCAAATACTTTCTGGTGTTGATGCAGGAACTGCAGGTTCTTATAGCGTCGAATATGATGGTGGAATAAGAGTTCATTCGAGTTATTCTAATCCTGCTGATATTATTACTCTTCGGGTGTCACTTTGGGATGCAACCGATGATGCGGAGCTGGCCTATATTGAAGTTGATACTCCGTTTTCAACGAGTGCAACATCCCTGGAGGCTCGTTCGCATATTTTGACTTATGATCCAACCGGACTTACCGGTCATGATCTTGCTTTGCGATTTTCGAATATGACTGTTCTTGGTCCAGGTGAACTGGCCAACTCAAGTCAGGTGTTGTTTGATAATATAGCGATAAACATCAATGGCGATCATGGTGTTAGTCTTGTTAAACCGGGTGATCGTATGCCAGGTATTGCTATAGACTCCGATCCAACGCTACAGTGGATCTCAGGAACCAGTTCTGATGTCAACAAACATGTTATTTATTTCAGTACAGATGAGAGCTGGGTTAATACAGCATTGCCGACAGATAGTAGTGCTATAGTTTTGGATGTTTCTGTTGAGTCGTATTTGCATGATGCAGCACTAGATTATAGTACAGTATATTATTGGCGAGTGGATGAGGTTGCCGGTTCACTGACTAATCCGGCAAAAGTCGAAAAAGGTCCGATTTGGAGTTTTACAACAGAAACCGCACCTTGTAGCGGCATTGGATTTGATGGTGATATTGATGGAGATTGCTTTGTTGACTTTAATGATATGGTTTTGATGGCACAGGATTGGATGTTGGAACCGGTTTTTACCGATGTAGATATCAATGACGATAGTAAGGTAGATTTGGTCGATTTTTCTTATATTAGTAGAGACTGGCTGGAAGATGTAACTCCAATTCAGCCATCGATAATGTTTATTTCTACTCATCCTGACGATGAAGGGATCTTTTTTGGCGGCACTATGCCATATTATGCACAGGTATTTGATGCTACAATGGTACACCTTTCTACAACCAGCGGAGATTGGAATCTATCGTATCGATCAAGAAGGGAGAATGAGCTTACCAATGCCGATACAATATATTATGGCCGTTCAGTTACCACATCTGCCGGGTTTGTTCCTGAACCTACTGCTGATTTACATTTTCTGCGTTTCAGAGATGTCTCAAATAGTTATTATCCAGAAGTAGATCAAATTTGGGATTGGTGGAATAATGGCGTCTATGATGATAATGCTGATGTTGAACAAGGGCTGCAAAAGGTAATTGATGTTTTGGCAACATACATCCGTGTATTTCGACCTGATGTTATTGCTACTCATGATTTTGATGGTGAATATGGTCACAGTAATCATAAAGCTACTGCTATTGCTGTAGCAGAAGCATATGATCATGCGGCTGATCCGGGCTATGTTGATGGAAATCTGCCATGGCAAGCTAAAAAACTCTACATTCATCAGTCTGAAGGTAACGGACTTGGAACATCAGGGTTTACATTCATTAATTGGCTGTTTCATGATTATTGTGAAGAAGTTTCAATTGACATCAATGGTGATAACGTAGCCGATATGACACCTCGTGAGGTTGCAAACTGGGGCGTTGATCAGCATGTTTCCCAGGGAAACCGAGGCGTCTCAACTGTTTATGAGACAGATGATGATTATGACAGCCATCATTCCGAATGGTGGGGGCTCTATCGCTCAACGGTTGGCCCGGATACAATAGCTGCCCCGTTTACTATCATGGGTAAATCTTATAATAATGGCTCAAATGATGGATGGGCTATTGGCAATTTTTTTGAAAATATATGATTAGTTTTTTTTGTTTCTGTTATCAAGCCAGCTTAAATAAAATCTGGCTTGATAACGGCTTATTTTTAGTTTTCAGTTTGAAAGGTTTATATGGAGCTACAAGTATATAAGAGCCAGCTATCTGAGGTTGGCAATAATGATAAACTAATTGAAGATGTTCAAAAGAAATCATCAAGGTTAGAATCGCTCGATGCACTTAGAGGTTTTGATATGCTTTGCATAGTGGGTGGGGACAGGCTGGCTCATGTCGCAGCTGAAACGTTTGATAACTCCTTGCTAAATACTATATCAGAGCATATGCATCATGTTCAATGGGAAGGTTTTCGCTTTTATGATCTGATATTTCCATTATTTCTATTTATTGCAGGTGTAGCAATTCCATTTTCTCTTAAAGCACAGCAGAAACGAGGAAAGTCTAATAAGCAGATATTCTTCTATGCAACTGTTCGTTTGGTTCTTTTGGTATTGCTTGGTATTGTGTATAATGAGGGATTGAATTTTTCCGGCATGGAACACACTCGTTTTGCCAGCGTACTTGGCTTGATAGGGATAGGTTATTATTTTGCTTTTCTAATTGTTATGAATTTCAGCGTCCGAGTTCAATCAATAGCATGTGCAGCAATTATTATTGGGTATTGGGTGTTGATGAATTGGTATCCTGTTCCGGAACATGGTAGTGGAAAATTGACAGCTGACGGCTCATTTACGACCTATATCGATCGTCTCTGGCTGCCTGGCAAATTACATTACGGCAAGTACGATCCTGAAGGGATAATGCAGTCGGTATCCAGTATTAGTGTTGCACTTATTGGAGCAATTACCGGTAGCTGGCTACTTAATCAAAGCTTTAGTAAATGGAGCAAGCTAATCGGGATATTTGTTGCCGGTTTGGTTTTAATTTGTGTTGGCTCAATCTGGGGAAATTTTTATCCAATTATCAAGAGATTGTGGACCGGGTCATATGTTATACTGGCTTCCGGCTGGAGTTTGGTATTGCTTTCAGCTTTTTACCTTGCAATCGATTGTATTGGGTTGAAAAAGTGGGCATTTTTCTTTAAGGTAATTGGCTTGAATTCTATTACTATATACTTGGGAGCCAAAATTATTGATTTTGGCTACACCAGTAATTTTCTTTTTGGTGGCATGATAAAAATGTCCCCGGATCAATATCATAGGTTCGGGGGAGTTATTGGGTTGCTCATTGTAGAATGGTTCTTTTTATATTACTTGTATAAGAATAAGATATTTTTGAAGATATAGAATTAAAGGTGGCCGACACCGATTATTAGTAACTTCTATTTATGTACTTACTTTGCAATGAGTTATATGTTCTTCCTTGGTCTGCCTATTGGATTTAGTGTTGCTTGCAGTTCCAGCTCTGTGGCGGTTTTGATCGTCCAGTTGGCATCGCCAAACGGGCAGCCTCGTTTGATGGCGTTTAATATCTGGTCAGTTTCGAGCTTAGTACTTTTATCGGTTACATACTCCGGCCAGTTTGCGGGAATCGGCTTTGGACCTTTACAAATTCTGAGTTGCTTATCTAAGTCGGGCTTGCCAATATGATGCCGGTAGCTGCTCCACTGCCAATCGTCAGCCTGCTTTACCAGCTTAGCTCGCAAGGGATTGGCTTCGATATATCTAAGCACCTTCAGATAGCTGACATTACCCTGCACCGGAAAACTCTTGTAGCGTCCTTTGTATATATGGCCAATTCCCGTTGTGCCGTGGGCGGCATGATAGCGGTTGGTATGCGTAACCGTAATCCACTTCATGAACGCCGACAGATCACCATCGTTTTCCGGCCAGAGCAGCAAATGCCAGTGATTGCCCATTATGCAATACCCACATATCCGCATCCCGAACCGCTCCTGACCCTGTGCCAATATTTCCTCAAAAGCTAAAAAGTCAGCCAGCTTCTTAAAGATCATCAGCTTGCCATTAGCTCGATTCATCACATGATATACAAAACCGCCCGTTGTCTTTCGTTTTAATCGCATAATACACCATTTTACAGACAAACTCAGCTATGTCAATAATAATCGGTGTCTGACACCTTTAATTTTGCCCTTTTTTATTTAATGACGGAACCCAATCTTTATTTATCATTTGTTTAATACTATCATCACACTCTGCCCTCGTATTTTTGGCAAGAATATTGGCCAGTAACTCCATATCCTTTCTGGAAAACAGCTTTATATTGATTATTAATATGGGTTCCTCATCCTGACCAAACAACTCCATTCTGATAAAACCTTTGCCTTTCCGTTTGGGGTTAAGTCCAATTTCGATAGCCAATCTTATAATATCTGAGTATGGTACTATTTGGTGAGAAAACAAAGACTTAACTTCAACTCTTTCATCAAATAATCGAATTGTTAAAGCTTGAAGCCAGATAAAAAGATAAAGAAAAGCTAAAGCCGGAATCATAGCCATAGGCAATGCAGAAGTGTCGTTTTTCAATATTGAACCAATGAAAAAAGGAAGGCTAAAAAAACCAGTACACATGAATGCTACAAAGTAAGTAGAAAAACAAGGTTTGATATACGCTAATTGTGATATGTCTTTATTTTGCATGATTATTTGGCTTCATTTCTTTTTCATTCCTACATATTTTATTCCCCCTTATATTCAGGTGGAATATGGCTAAAGCCTATATATAAAGCAAAAAATATAAAACCAAGAAAACCAAGGTCACCTATCCAATAAAGTATTCGAATAGTGGTGGTTTTGCGATAATATTCATTTTTCATTCTCATTCGTCCCGCAATAAAAGAAAATATGAATTTCCATACGAATGGCGATATAATTAAAAAAAGTAAAAAGTTTCTAGAGTCAAACATAGCTATTTACCTCCATCAATATAACCATATAACTTTTTTTAACGGAAACTTCCGATAATCCAATCAACACCCCAAGGAGCGATGAATGAGACCAATAACATGGCCATAGCAATAAGCCATGATAGAAGTAATCGATACAAAAAAGACAAGGATAAAGTCTCGAATCCGTAGAGATTTAATTTTACTATTACCCATTTCCCAATAATTAACAGTATCCCAACAAATCCAATACCCACTATTAGACCCACAAGAAGACCAATCCAAGCACAATCAATCTTCTTTAGTGCCATAAATATGCTAAACCCCCATGATGACCCTAAGATAACACATAGTAATTTTAAAAGTTGCATATCACATAAAAATTTTAAAAGTTGCATATAATCAATCTCCATTAAGTTGTGAAATACATAGTTATCAGATATACCTATTTAAGTAATTTTTTCTTACTTTCCTGATCCTGTTGCTCCAACCGAACCCGAAGAAGATGCCGCTGATCCTGTCCATGTAGGAATAGTTGAAATACCAGATCCAATAAGGGCTGCCGATACCGCCCCACTTTGAGGTGTTGGAGCACTACCCATCCATCCAACAAAACTACCGCCTGGATAAGAAGGATTATACCTTAGATGAATATCACCGATAGGGCTAAAAGGCTTTGTAACCGAGCTTGGTTGACCATTCAGGCTAGATAGCTTAGGACTTCCGGCAGCTCCAACCGCAAGCCCTCCTACAACTGAACCGACATTATACGCAATAGTCTTAGTTTAGTTATATAATTTACTTACCTTTTTCCTTTAAGAAACTTTCCAAAAGTAAAAAACACACCAAATACAAAAATAAATCCAATAGGCCAACATAGTAATCCTCCAATTAAAGGGGCTAGCAAATGTGATACTTTTACAGACAAAAAAATATAAAGTATTAAAATCACCAATTCAATTAAAGTCATAATATCTCCTACTATCTACCACCTATAATTTATTGACCTGATGTTCCACTCGAAGCTGAACCACTCGCCGAAATATCCTTAATGTAATCATATGCACTTAAACCAAATAGAGCTAATGTACCACCAGGTGTGGGGCCACTGCCTAAATTCCCCAAAAATCTTAGTTGCAATGCATTTGAAAAGACTTCTCCAAGTGGGATATTCCGCTCTAAAACTGGTGTAATCGCAATTTCTTCAGTGTAATAAGCAAGTGTTGTTTGATTTAATTCATATTTTATTGGATTTTTTAACCATGTACCAAAGTTTCCAAAACTACTTTGACAATATGCTACAACTAAGCAATCTCGTCCAAACTTTGCAGAATAATTAGAAACTTGACCAACAGAACCATGTTTTTCTATTGCTGCATTACCACGCTTATTATAATAATCAATCATACCAAAAGTTAAATTTTTATTAACGATATCCAACCCATCAGAAGCTCCTTCGAGAAAACCCTGTCCATAAGCTGATGCATAATCAATCGCTTTGGAAAACTTAGAATCACATAAACCCATAGGATCTAACAACATAATCGGGTTATTACCGCAATAAGCATACCAGTTCAGGCCGTCGCCGTAGCCTATTGGGTCGGTTTGGAGGAAACGACCGATATATGGGCTGTAATGCCGGGCTCTATAGTAGTATAAACCGGATTCGGTGTCAAGGTGTCGGGCGGTGAAATAATAGGGGTTACCGCAGAGAGAGAAATTGCCGAAGTTTATGCCGGAGGTGCCGGAGGATTTATACCATTGGTCAGCCGGCCCGGCAGGATCATAAACGACCCTGACATTGCCGTAAACATCATAGAAATAAGCCTCAGCAACTTTGACCAGGCTGTCACTAAGGGAAACGACATTATTTCAACCTTTGCAGTTCCTGAGAGCAAAATGTATGTTTTCGATACAGAGATTGATATAAACAATTTCAGTTAAATATGTTAGGCGAAAAGGTACCTGGTACCCTCCGGTTTTCCCGGTACCCTCCGGTTTTCCCTACCAGTCTCGATATAACCTATAAAATCATTTCTACTGTAAACACATACCGGTTTAATTCTCGATAGCTTTAGCTTTTGATGAACCCTCGTCAGGTATTCCAGACCATTTTGGGCATATCGCCAATAAAGGTTAGCACCGGCATAATGACGGTCTGCTAGCAGTAAATCACCTTTTTGAAGCTTTTTAAGCAATGGTTTGAGCAGTTCATTCTCATCCGATCTATACTTGCCAATATTGTACGCTATAACAGTCATGGTATTACTCAAACACAAACCTACAAGTCTTGCGACCGGATATTTTGTTTTGCCCTGACAGACTGTCGGGGCTCCAAATTCTTTATGCAATTCAGGTTCATCTGACATACTCAGACATGTACCATCTACTAATACCACCCGATGACTATGCCACCTGGAAAAACTGTCTGCCAACTTCTGTGACTGCTGAGAAATCCAGTTAAATACCTTAAACATTACCTCCTTAGGCATACGATTGCGTGCAACGCTGACAGATCCTCGTGCCGGACACTTGCCCGATATTTCGGGATGATTACCGCAAGCTCCCGCCCATAATACCTGCCAGCAGGCATTGAACGATTCTTCCGGCCAGATAGCAGATATAATATAATGCAAAACCACGGCTATAGGGGTGATCTTGCGATTGCGAAAATGATATTGACATTCATCGCATATCCGGGTTATTATGGTATCCGGTAATACTTTGCGGATAGAATTAAGGATTGAACTTTCAAGCTTCTGGTGAATTCTTAAAGCTTTAATGCTGTTTTTGCCGAAATCCTTTTCAGACATATTAGCCTCCTTGTCGAAAGAGTTTTGTTGTTACTACTTCTATCGACTGCGGAGGCTTTTTGTCTATAATTTCCTTAATCTACCACCATTCGTGTCTGACACCTTTAATTTTGCCCTTGTCAATAATTAGAAGGGGACGGACCCCTTTAGTTCCTTTCTTGGTATCACTATAACAAATAAGGCCGATTTAACAGGATGATTTTTAATAAATTTTTCTGCGTAATCTAAACTTGATTTTGTGTATTCTTGGTCAGACTCATAAGTTTGGTCAATTGACCAATTAGGCATAGTATATTCAAATTTTTTACCATTAAATAACAACACATCTCCGCCAAGTATAGGAATTGAATACTTTTTTAAAATCTCTAATGCAACCAACGCATTTTCTCTATCTAATGCATATTCGTTTGCACCTAATATGTCTAATAAATACAATCCATTGTTTGTTATAAATAATTCATACTCATCCATAACTAATCTCCTAGTTCAAACATTCGATGATTAATTTTACCATCAGGTCCTTTAATAAATTTAAATGCACCATCATAACCCTTATATGTGCCTGGTATAGAAAGGTGAGAATAAACACTGCCATCGCCTCCAACTACTTCAATAACTTGTCCAATCTCACTAAAGTTTTCCACGATATTTGGAAAACTATGAAAATCTGTACCAGACATTTGATTAATTACTTTGTTTGAATAAAAGGAATCATCAAAAAACGAAGCAGCTTTAGATGCAACTTGCGAAACTTTGCTTGAGCTACGGGCTAATCCTGATGCTCGTGAAGCTGTTGCAAGTTTTGAAGCAACTCCCGCTGCTCCAATGGCTGTTTGCAATATTTCGCCTGTTATCTGGCCTTGCCCTCGGGGTATTGAGGCAAGATTACTATAATTAGACTTTATCGCATTCCAAGTATCCCTATAGTTTACAACGCTATTATACAATGCAACAGCTGTAGATGCAGGATGCTGTTTTACATATTTTATCCCATTAATTGTATTTTTAATCGAATCCAGATAGCCTGTTTGATAGCCTAAAACATCATTAGAATAATCAACAAAATTATCCCAGCTATTACCAGAACCACACAACCCCAATGGATCGGCGAACATGATCGGGTTATTGCCGCAATAGGCGTACCAGTTCAGGCCGTCGCCGTAGCCGATGGGGTCGGTTTGGAGGAAACGACCGATATTTGGACTGTAATGCCGGGCTCTATAGTAGTATAAACCGGATTCTCTATCAAGTTGTCTGGCGGTGAAATAATAGGGGTTACCGCAGAGAGAGAAATTGCCGAAGTTTATGCCGGAGGTGCCGGAGGATTTATACCAATCAGAACCTGGCCCGGCAGGATCATAAACGACCCTGACATTACCGTAAACATCGTAGAAATAAGCCTCAGCAACTTTGCCCAGGCTGTCAGAGAGGGCTGATACACTGGCTGAGCCGTCGAAATGGTAGTAAAAATGGCAGTAAACAGCTTGGTTGTTTTGGGCCTGCCAGTGATTCGCCAAGAGGTCGAGGTCAACATTATTGATGATGTTGTCAGAATTCAGGTCGGCATAGCTATTGAAATCACTATCAGAATGACGCAGTAGCCAGGATTCTGCCATAAGAAGAAGATCGGTATTATTTAAGCTGTTATCATTGTTGAGGTCAGGTTTTTTAACAACGGTCATGCGGATGGGGTTGTCAATGCCGGGCCCGTAAACAAACTTTTTCGTTAGAATTTCGTTATTGTTATCAACATTGTATTGGCATAATATCTGGTCACCATCGTAACAATAGCGTGTGGTTGGCCCATTGATAATGCTGGTTTGATATTTTCTGTCCAACAGATCGTAGGTGTATTGAGCAACGAGACTATTATTTTTAGTTACCGTTTTGAGTCTTTCGGGAGAAACCAATTAATTTGAATGTTCGACCTTCTGCAAAATTGTTGTTATTCTTTGCTCTTCAGGTGGTTATAAAAGCGATAAATAATTATCGAGCAGAAAAACAAGGATGTTATGGCTAGTATTATAAAGTCATTTGGTACGAATTAACCAGTCTGGTGTGTTATAATAACCACTTTTTCCATTTCTTTCGTTTGTTTTGAAAAAAAACTTCACTATTTGGATTTTAATTGTTGTTTTATTGGTGAGTAGAGCAGTGTATTTATGCCGGTGTTTTTTCGGTTGATATCTGAGGCCGTTGCTAATCATTTGTTCGCCGGCTTGGTAAATATATTGTAAGTATAATACTTGTTTCGCCATTGGTCATATTTGTGTGCAGAAAAGTCAAATCAGGTGAGGCAAGTGAATAATTGCATACAAAGGAAAATTTTTGGAGGTTTGAAATGAACAAGTTGTTAGGTATGGTTTTAATGGCATTGGCAGGTCTGGAGATGTCGGTCAGTGCGACAGTAACGGGAAGTGTTTATGATGGTACATTTTACGATGCTTTGCCGAGTAACACTACGGCAACCAGTGGAGTAAGTCCATGGTATTATAATGCCACAGGTGGTACTGTAGTAAATACTCAATGGCGATATCGTGAAGGCTTTGGCACAGTTGCTATATTTGAGGCAGATGGATCGGGCAATGATGCCGGTTTTTATGGTGATAAGCCGGAGATTTATACTACGATAAGTGGTCTTGTTCCAGGCATGAGTTATGAGATAGATGCGATATTCTGGTCAAATAACGGAGGCACCTGGCGTATTCGTGCAGGTCTGGCATCAGGAGTATTAACAGAGTATATCAAGGCCACAGCTCCAGCAGTAGCAACTGGCGGAGTTGAGTCAGATCGTATAGAATATGCAGCCCCATTAGGCGTAGCGACAGCAGATGCCAATGGTCAGATAAAGGTATATGTAGATGATAATGATCCTGCGGTAGCCGCAGACGATCAGGGTAAACGCGTATGGTACGATGGTCTGGTATATAAGATGGTAAGTCCGGCATACAGTCCGGAGCCGGCAGATGATGCCAGTGGTGTAGCTACTGATAATGTCAGTTTGAGTTGGCTGGCAGGTCGTAATGTTGCCGGTACAGCGATCAATCCGACAATAGCCAAGCATTATGTTGCATATTCTGTTAATGAGCCGAATTTTGTTGATCCGATAGAGGTTACTACACTCTCATCTGATCGTATTAGTTATACAGTCGGTACATTACAGCCTAACAGTACCTATTACTGGGCAGTATATACAGTGGTAGGCAGCGGCAATTTTGGTGATCCTAACTGTCTTACAGGAGTGACATGGTCATTTGAGACCATCAAGACATTGCCATCCTTTGATCTTGGCAGTCATCCACAGGATATACTCGGTGAAAGTGGTTCAGTGGTACTTTTAACAGCCAGTGCAGCAGTTCAGAGTGGCAGCAGCGAGATAACATATCAGTGGTATAAGGGGTTGCCGGGTATCTATGTTGAACCGGTAGGTACAACTCAAACAGCGGCCCAGCTCAGTCTGACTCTGTCAGCAAGTAATGACGGCTACTATTTCTGTCAGGCGATCAATAGTGCAGGTACGGTTGATTCAAAAGCTGCACTGGTACAGACCAAGCGGATATTGGGTTCTTATGCTTTTGACAACAGTCTGGCAGAGACATCAGGTGGTCCGTCAGTAACAATGGCAACTGCATCGTATTCAACAGATACGCCATATACATCATCAACAGCCAGTTTGTCGTTTAATGGTTCAACTCCGGCAACAATTGATGGTAGTTACATGAATACGAATGATATAACCATATCATCATGGTTTAAGTTTAGTTCAGTATCAGCTCATCAGCGTATATATGACTTTGGTAATGGTACAGGTGAATACATTTTCCTGACACCTACCAATGGCTCTAATATGAGATTTGCAATAAAGACAGTTGCAAATGGTTCCGAGCAGGGCCTGATAAGTGAAGTTCCATCAGTGAATCAGTGGAATCATGTGGTAGTAACTATCGGTGGTGATACCGGTACAATGTATCTGAATGGTATTCAGGTTGCCCAGTCGCTTACTATGACAGCGAATCCGAGAGAGGTTAATTGTGCAACCAGTTATCTGGCTGATAGTCAGTGGACTGCCGATCCTTTCTTTACTGGTTTAATTGATGATCTGGTAGTTTATAATTACGCACTGACTTCAGATGAAGTTGCAGAGTTATATACCAGTTCAACTGGGACGAGTATTTGTATGACTCCAATTGAAATGGATATAGCTGGACCGGATGGTGTTGGTGTTAAAGATTGTAAAGTTGATATGTATGACTTTGCTGCTTTAGCCCAGATATGGCTGAAGTGTAACATATACCCTCAAAGCAGTTGTTATAGTGACTAATAATATGCTTTATGGCCGGAGGGTGTCTCGCGGTGATGCCCTCCGGCTGATTATTTGAGATGATTTGATTTGGTTTTAGCCTGACTTGTTAATACAGCTTTCCAGGGCAAGCCAGGCATATAGAGTTTAAAGGGAAGCAGAAAACTTTTCGGAGGTCGTTGGAAATGAAAAAAGTCGTTATGTTTTTGCTGGCTATGGCGGGAATGGGTGTGGTTGCGAGTGCTGCCTATATTGATGCTTCCAGTAGCAACACGGTATTGGCCGCAGATGGCAGTAGTACACTGACCAACTGGACATTGCGTACTGGTTTTGCAAACGGTGGTACTATATATCAATCACCTACAGTTAATGGCAATGAAACGGCTGCCTTGATCAAGACGACAGTTACAGGATTGATCTCAGGTCAGGCTTATGATGTTAGTGTGAATTATTGGAATGCTGGTGGTCAGTTTTGGTGTGTTAGTGCGGGATTATCAGAGAATGACATGAAGTTTTTTGCAGATAATGCAACAAGTTCTGCGACCAATCTTTCAGTTAGCACAAAAACAGGTCTGACTGAATCTGACAGATATGAATTAGCTGGCTATATAGGAGAAACTATAGCAAATGCTAATGGTGAGATCGTGGTATTTATCGATGATACCAAACCTACCGGGCATCAGACATATAATCATCGCGTCTGGTATGATGGTGTAACGGTAACCGCCGTTCCAGAGCCAATAACTATGTCACTGCTGGGTCTGGGTGGTCTGTTAGTTGGCCGTCGCAGAAAGTAAAATAGATTTAGAATGAAAGAACTTCGGCGGTCTTTGGCGACAGGGGCCGTCGAAGTTTTACTTAATAGGGTTACAATTTCGAGTAACGGGTAACAGGAATAAAAGGCAGAGAAAAGATAATGAATAAACTGGCATATATCATGGTAATGTTTATAGGTATTGCGGCTTATGCCGGCGAAATGATCACCTTTAATGATAATGGTGCATGGTGCTGGTATCAGGATGAGCGAGTAATAGTACAGAATAATAAATTGATCATAGGTTCAGTTGCTAATGGAGCCGGTACGGGCGGCAGCAGCAGAAATGGCAATATAGAGGTTACAACTTATGACCTGAGTACGGGGGCGAATAGTCGATTTGTGCTAAGTCCGAATCTTCAGGCAGATGATCATGATCTGCCGGCTTTTCTGTCGCTTCCAGATGGTAAGATCCTGGCGATGTACACCAAGCATATATCAGATAAGTATATTCGTTATCGCATAACGGCTAATCCATATGACACTACAGCCTGGACGCCTGAAGCACTATTAACCCGTGACGCAAATACTTCGTATTCCAATATATTTCAGTTAAGCGGCGAGAATGGCCGCATCTATGACTTCTATCGTGGTGAAAATTTTAATCCAAACTATGTTATCTCAGATAATAATGGTCAGAGCTGGTCTTATGGCGGTCATCTGATCCGTAAAGATAATCACAGGCCTTATGTGAAGTATGCCTCGAATAATGTTGATAAAATACATTTTATAACAACCGAAGGTCATCCTCGTGATTATAATAACAGTGTATATCATGGTTATATTTATAATGGTGGAATATATAAGTCAGATGGTACGAAGTTGCAGAATCTGTCAGATGGTCCTGTTGCACCAGAGTCGTTGACGCGAATACATGCAGGTTCGGCGATGAGTGTGGGCTGGACGACAGAGATACATCTGGATGGGGCAGGTAATCCGGTAGTAGGATTTACCAGCCAGGTTGATGGAGTTGGCCTTGATATACGCTATTATTATGGTCGTTGGGACGGCAGTCAATGGCATATAAACGAGATGTGTTATGGCGGTTCAAGATTGTATGCAGGTGAGGATGATTACAGTGGCTTAATGGCAATTGACCCGCAAGATATGAATACAGTATATATATCGGTAAATGTAAATCCCTATACCGGCACAGAACTTATAAGTGCGGCAGATAATAAGCGTCATTGGGAGATATTTCGAGGGACAACAACAGATATGGGAGCCAGTTGGAGCTGGAAAGCTATAACAGCTAATTCAACGGTGGATAATATAAGGCCGATAGTTCCGATCTGGGCAGGTTCATATCCGATCTTACTCTGGAACAGAGGGACATATACGACCTATACTAATTATGATATGGATGTTGTGGGTATGCTTTCTCCTGAGCCGATCAATGAAGGGGCACCATTGATAATACAATCGCCGGTGAGTATGTCGGTGGCCAAAGGTGGAAATGCAAGTTTTACCGTTGCCGCTGACAGTGATCTGCCTTTGCACTATAGCTGGTATAAGGTTTCGGGAGGCGAGACTATAGCTGTTGGGGTTGATAATGGAACTCTGTTAATTGAAAATGTTGATACAGAAGATGTGGGTGGTTATTACTGTGTAGTGAGCAATGAGGCCGGCTCTGCGGTATCATCGACAGCAAGGCTGGTGATAGCAGAGCTGCTGGGGCGCTGGAATCTGGAAGGTAATTATCAGGACAGCAGCAGCTATGGTCTGACTGCGGCGGTTGTAGGAAATCCGGCATTTCAAAGCGATAAAGCAGTAGGTGAATATTCACTGGCCCTGGACGGTAATGACTATTTGAATCTGGGCAGTACAGAGCGGTTTATGCTGTCAGAGTCTGGTTCGGTTTGTGCGTGGGTTAAAGCTGACAGTCTGACTAATCCCTGGGCCTCTATAGTAGGTAAGGGAAGATCAGCATGGCGTTTATGCCGCAATAATAGTACAGCGGCGGCATCGTTTCATATTAATACTGCAGGCGGAGAATTACAGGCCAATGGAACGGCGTCTGTAGCAGATGGGCAATGGCATCATGTAGCTGGTACCTGGTCAGGACAGCAGTTATGTCTTTATGTTGATGGTGTGCTTAATGCATCGGTAAGTGCAGCAGGTACGGTAAATGTTAATTCAGACCCGGTCTGGATCGGCGGCAGATCTGATTCTACCAGCCGGTTCTGGAATGGTCTGATAGATGATGTACAGATTTATAGCCATGCCATTAGCGTTGAGGAACTGGCAGGCGTTATGACAGGGGAAACAGGTTGTAGTGTATATCCGTTGGCTGATTTTGACCATAATTGTCAGGTAGATCTGGCAGATCTGGCAATGCTGGTGCAGGTCTGGCTTGATTGTAATGTGATACCGCAAGATAATTGTCAGAAGTAGAATTTTATTGCTATTATTCAGGGCAGGGTCAGTGTAAAATATAGAGCTGGTAATAGATTTACAGGGGCAAGATGGATCAGTCTCATGACAATAAGGATAAAGCACAGCTTGACACAGCGGAGTTTGTTCAGCTTCTGACGGTTAATCAGAGGAAAATATATTCATATATACTTAAGATGGTAGTGAATTATAATGATGCCGATGATATTATGCAGGAAACTACTGCTGTTATGTGGAAGAAGATAGGTAGTTTCGAGCGAGGCAGCAATTTTCTGGGCTGGGCTGTAAGGATAGCTCACTATAATATACTGGCATTTCGTAAGTCTAACCGCTGTCTGATCCTTGACGATGAGTTACTGGATCAATTGTGTGTTCAGGTAGAAGAAAGCAGTGGTCATCATGAGCAGAATTTGCTATGGTTGCGAGAATGTCTTGCTGGTGTAAAGCATGCAGACCTGGAACTGATAAAAGAGCGATATATGATCGGTAGAACCGTAAAGGAGATGGCAAGGCTCAGCAGCAAGGCTCCGCAAAGCCTGTATAGAAGTCTGGGCAGGATACATGACCTGCTGGTAAGGTGTATAAGGCATAAAAGAGTGGCAGATAATAATTTATGAGCAATGAGAGCAAAGATATAATAGAATTGCGTGCATTGCTGGCCCAGGTATTGGAAGGCTCCGGCCAGGGTCAGGAAATTGCCCGCTTGAATGAGTTGCTCAAAAGTAATGTTGAGTTGCAGCGTTATTATCTTGATTATGTTGATGTATGTCAGGGTTTAGGTGATCTTAAAGAATATGATGATGTAGAAGAGCTGGGGAGGCAATATACGGCGACATACGGCAGGGAGTTTTGGGAGGATCTGGCTCGGTTAGAAGGTGAGAACCCGGCAGTTGAGCCTGAGGTAATGCCAGTTGAAATCGAGAAGGAAAGGAAGAGGTTAGTTACGGGCAAGTTTGGCCTTGTTTTAGCGATAAGTTCTATGGCGGCAATGCTGCTGATGGTATTTCATTTTATGTTTTTACAGGCTCGTCCTCCAGTAGTGGTTGGATGTCTGGCTGGTTCGATCGATGCGGTTTGGGAGAATCATAACGGGGGGCTGGCAACGGGAGCGGATATAGTAACCGGAGTGCCGCTTGAGTTGAAAAAAGGGCTGGCCAGGATTTTGCTATTTAACGGCAGCAGTGTCGTAGTGGATAGTCCGGCTAATTTATGTTTTGAGTCATCATCATCTCTGTATTTGCAAAGCGGCAAGCTAGCGATAATAGCCGGTAAGTTGCCAGAAGGTATATTTACAGTGCGTACAGATAGTTGTACTGTTGTAGATCATGGTACGGAATTTGGAGTGTCAGCAGGGCTTTTTGGTGGTCAGACCGAGACTCAGGTTTTAAGCGGCAGGGTGGAGGTCAAGGCAGCTGGAAGTCAGTCGCGTATGATGTTATATGGTGGTCAGGCGGCCCAGGCCCGGATCGGGCGAGAGGTCAAGGCAGCAAGATTTGATCGCACGGCATTTGTATTCTCCGATGAATATCAGGCTCGGGAAAATGCTGTAAGCGGCTCGACTTATGACCGGTGGAAGGCTTATTGTTATGAGCTGCACAGAGACCCTTCTTTGGTGGCCAGTTATTTTCATGTACGAGATATTGATTCGCCGGAGCGGTTAGTGAATAGTGCGCCATTGACAGAAGGTATGCTTGATGGCACTTTTGGAGATATTGCCAGGGCTAAACCTGAATGGGTCCAAGGCAGATGGCCGGGAAAAGAGGCGGTTAGGTTTGAAAGGGGTAAGGATCAGTCTATATTGATACCTGCTTCGGAAAAGTTGACTTTATTGAATCCATTTACCATTTCGTTCTGGCTGTACATACCTGAAGGAGATAGGTATGGCGGTCATGTGGTATCATGCCGCAAGAAGGGTGTGGTGTTTTACCAGGTGTCATTATTTGATAGTGAGTATTCGATAAAATCGCAGAAAAGTCGATTTGAGTTTTTACAGTTTCGGTCAGAGGATCCTCAGCGGGTTTATGGTAAGGAATTTATGCCGGAACGGGATAGCTGGTATAATATTACAGTTGTATATGATGGCGGACAGGCATTGTTTTATGTGAATGGTGAGATGTGGGATAAACTTGCCTGTGAGGGTCTGACAGAGCAGGGAGCAGAGTCGGCCGAGTTAGTGATCGGTTCGGCAAAAATAGGTCTTACAGGGCTTTATACAGGCCCTGATGGTGATCTTCATGGTGTTCTTGATGAATTGCTTATTTTTAATCGTTGTCTGTCTGGTGATGAAATAGGGCAGATATATTCAAGTGGCAAGCCTTGAAGTTGTGTTGGGTGTATCTGGCAGATCATATTTGAATTGGTTGGTTTTTCCTCTCTTAATAGTTTATCAAAGCAGTATTTGGCCATAAATTGGTAAATACAGGCAGGCGTAATTTGCAGGTGCGGATCGTATGGGTAAAAAAAATAGCTCTGAATTTGACTGAGCTTTGCACTCAGTCAAATAAAGAGCTCATAGAGAGAGTAGAAAGTAGATAGATTGTCTGCGTGAGCAGTTTAAACGAACAAACCCTCACGCTTTATTTCAAAAAAAACCAATGGGCGAAATCGCCGCGAGTCCGAATCGGACAAACAGGAATAGAATTTGAAAAACCAGAACACTGAACTGAAAAAGTTATTCTCTCGATTCCTCGTTTTCTCTTAACTGTTCCTCGTAATTGACAGGATTTATAATACATTCAGAAGAGGTATATTGTCAAGAGATATTTAATTAATTTTTTAGATAATTTGCAAAATAAAGCGATTATTATTGGACTGTGAAAGATAGTGGAAAAGTTAAAGTAAATTAGTGTTAGTAATGGCCTAATATTGAATTAGGAAAGGGTTAAGAAGCGTTAAATCAATATTTCTGACATTTACCATATTGCAGATTAGAATAACAAGTGAAACAAAAGTAAAGGCAATGAGCAAAAGGGACGACAATATATACATATTTTATTAATAAAAACATGGCAGGTGGGTAGATGAAATATTCAATATCAGTAAAAGAAAGTTTTGAAGCCAGACATTATGTAGTTATGCCTGATGGCAAAGAGGAAGAGCCGCATGGTCATAAGTGGGTAGTGGAGGTGTTAGTAAGCTGTAAGAAGCTGGATAATTTGGGTTTTGTGATGGATTTTCATGAACTGCAAAAGATAATTCGGGGGGCGGCGGCACCAATGCAAAGCAGTTTTGTGATTAATAATTTATCGTCGTTCAAGGACAATCCGCCAACAGCAGAGCGAATGGCAGAGTATTTTGTGAATCAGATCGTAGGTGTTTTGCCGGAGCGGGTTAAGCTGGAATCAGTTCGAGTGGAAGAAACTCCTGGTTGCAGTGCAATAATATCATTGTTAACAGGCTGTTAAAGGCCGTTATAATGAATTTGGTATTGGCGTGTAATCGAATAGACAGTCCTGGAATCGTAAGTAAGGTTGTGGCAGATAAAGGTTTGTTGTATAACTATCTGTCATTTAGATATTTGCAATTCTGCTAGATTTGATAATCGACCTTGGTTACAATATAGTGCTATAATTTGATATAGAATGTATGCGATATTGTATAAAAAAGGCAGTTTTTCCCGGATAATTTAGAGAGACAGTATTAAATAGACGATAGGAATAATGATCTGTAGGAAAGACAATGCGGGGCGTAAAGATGGGTGAAGTATCCATCTCAGGAGATGATAATGAAATGTGACAAATGCCATGAACATCCTGCGACAGTACATCTGACCGAGATATCAGACGGTCATAAGGTGGAGAAGCATCTGTGTAAATATTGTGCGGCGCAGGAGGGCATAGCGGTAAAGAATCAGGTTTCGCTGGATAAGATGTTTAACGATCTTCTGGTAGCACATAAAGAGGTTGACCAGTTGAATGAGCTGGTTTGCCCATCTTGCGGCATGAACTGGGCTGAATTTCGTAAGACGGGGCTTTTGGGCTGCCCAAATGACTATGCAGTATTTGGCGAGGCGATCGAGCAGGTTATTTCCCGGTCACAGGAAGGTGCGATCCGGCATGTAGGGGGCAGGAAGATGGCAGTAGTTCCATCAGGCGATGATCAGCTTCGCTGCATGAAGTTGCGTCAGGAGTTGCAGAAGGCCCTGGAAATGGAAGATTATGAGTCTGCGGCCCGATTAAGAGATGAGATAAAAGTGTTGAGTAATGCATCGTGTCCAGAATAATTGGATGAGAAATAGATGTGGTTTAAGGAAATATGGACATATCAGGAAAATATCATAATATAGCAGACTGGATGGATGGTTCAGGTCCGATGTCGGATATAGTAATATCCAGTCGAGTAAGGTTAGCGCGTAATTTTTCGGGTTTTCCGTTTGTTACTCGAGCTGATCGGGCTAAGCGTACAGAACTGATAGAATTTGTGAGGTTGCAGTTATCTCGTCCGTTTAATGCCGGGAGCATGAATTTAAAGCTGCTGGAAGAATTAACAGAGCTGGAGAAGAATTTACTGGCAGAACGGTATATAATAACCGAGAAGCTCTCGCGTGAGTGCGTGGGTAGTGCGGTGGCGGTATCAGAGAATGAGTCGATGTCTGTTATGATAAATGAGGAGGATCATCTTCGTATTCAGGCGTTTGCAAGTGGTTTGGATATAAACAGCGTATGGGAGCGTATCTCCGAGCTGGACCGTCAGATAGAGCAGCAGGTTAGTTATGCATATTCTGAAGATTATGGTTATTTGACTGCATGTCCGACGAATGTAGGGACTGGTATCCGGGTGTCAGCTATGCTGCATTTACCGGCGTTACATATAACCAAGCAGATCGAGAAGGTATTAAATTCGGCGAGAGATATGCACCTTGCTGTAAGAGGTATTCATGGCGAGGGAAGTGAGCCGGTTGGCGATCTGTTCCAGATATCTAATCAGACGACACTGGGTAAGTCCGAGGATCAAATCCTTCAGGAGATCCAGAAGATGGCGTTGGAGCCAATAGTGGAGTATGAGCGTCGGGCCCGGGCGAGATTATTGAAAGAGACTCCGGTAGTGGTAGAAGATAAGATATTTCGAGCCTTGGGCATACTTAGCGGAGCAAGACTGATAACCTCGCAGGAAGCGATGTTTTTTATGAGTCAGCTGCGTATGGGAGTGGCAATGGGCAAGATATCGATACCGATAAGAGTGTTGAATGAGATAATGTTATTGGTTCAGCCAGCTCATTTACAGCATTTGTGCGGTGATAATCTGGAGGCCGGACAGCGAGATCAGTTCCGTGCCGATCTGATAAGGCAGAAGCTTCAGGAATATGTCTGATAATCTGTTATAATTTTTAAAAAAAAGTATAAAAAAAATATAAATAAGAGATGAGTAGGTCGGGTATTAAGGAAGAGGATTGGTAGTACCACTTGAGGGGATTTAAAAAAAGTCCGGCAAGTGTCTGGGAGTTCACTTGCCGGTAGGTAAGTTACCCGAAAGGAGATAAAGGTAACTTCCATATAGATAATATAATTAATTTTAATCGCAGGTCAATGCTAATGTTTGATTATTAAAGAAGTTATTTGATTATTTTATATAAAATAAGGAAGTTTGTTTATAAAAACAGGTATTAACGATTTTATGGTTTACAGTGATAAAAAACTCTCGATCGTAGCAGATGAGAACATACCCTATGTGCGAGAGGTGTTTGCTTCGCTTGGTGAAGTTAAGTTGTTGTCTGCCCGAGAGATAAGTAATGAAGTATTAAAGGGTTCAGATGTATTGCTGGTTAGGTCTGTAACAAAGGTAGGGCAGGAATTGCTATCTGGTACCCCGGTGAAATTCGTGGGGACTGCCACAATTGGGACTGACCATATTGACATTACTTTTCTACAAAAAAGTAATATTTTTTTTTCAAATGCAGCGGGCTCAAATGCTAATTCTGTAGCAGAATATTTCATAACGAGTCTGTTAGAAGTAAGCCGTCGGAGAGAGTGTGATTTGGCAGGTAAGTCGCTGGGAATTATAGGCGTGGGCAATATTGGGAAATTGGTAGCGAGCAAGTCATTAGCCCTTGGATTACTGCCGGTATTAAATGATCCGCCACGAGCCCGTCAAGAGGGTGTAGGGGCGTTTAAGAGCTTAACTGAGGTGATAAAGTCGGACATAATAACCTGTCATACCCCTCTGATCAAAGAGGGAACAGACAAGACCGTGCATTTGCTTGGCAGCGAAGAGCTGGCATTGATGTCTGATAAGGTCATATTGATGAACACAGGTCGTGGTTCGGTGATAGATAATGAGCAATTGAAACAATGGAAGAAAAAGCATGGGGGATCGGCTTTAATACTTGATGTGTGGGAAAATGAGCCTTTGCCTGATATAGAGCTGCTTTCTATGACAGATATTGCCACGCCGCATATTGCGGGGTATTCATTTGATGGTAAGGTTAACGGCACAGAAATGATATATAAGAGCCTGTGTGATTGCCTGGGAATTGCAGAGCAGGTTAGGGTGTCAGAGCTAAAGCCAAAGGTCAGTAATAGTGTACTGGAAGTGAATTTGGGTGATTATGGCAGTAAGCAGGAATTATTGGCATATTTGACTGGCAGTGTTTACGATATTGTCGGAGATGACAGGAGAATGCGAGAGGTATTGAAAAGGCCGGCAAGTGAGCGTGGTGCTTATTTTGATAAATTGCGTAAAGAATACCCGGTAAGGCGGGAATTCAGCAATTATAATGTGAAGCTCGCAGGTTCTGATAGTTTAATTAATAAAGAAGATGTGACTACGGCACTGGCGATATTGGGATTTGGTGTATGTTGATAGCGGTCAGGTTTTAATGGCGTCAACGGCCAGTAGCGAAGCCGGAGCGAAGATAATAATAGGCAAAAAGGTAATAAGGGCCCTTTGGGTGTCACTGGTAACATAGATATTACCTGAGGCAAGTAATTTGCAGACAAAAGTTACAATGAAACAACCGCCAGCACCGGCAATCATATAAGCGAGAGCTATCTTGTTATTTTTTTTCTCACGGGTGACCAGCATGGGCAGGCCGATAAGCAGCATGATCATGTTAATGATCGGGTCGGTGAAACGAGAGTGTCTTTCGGAGAGAGCTTCAGCTTTATCGGCAGATTTAATACCGCCTTTGCTGATGAGTTGTCCGAGTTCCCTGCTGCTCATAAGGCTTTTATAGGCTGAATTTCGTTGCAGGGCCAGATAATCCGGGGTTAGTTCGGAGCTGTAAGTTTCAACCGGGGATTGGGTTTGTTGAGGGTCGTTAGAGTCGGTGAACTGGACGCCATTTTTGAGAACCCATAGTTTTTGCGAATCATCCCAGATAGCTGAATCAGCTTTAATAACAGAGGTCATTTTTGCCTGCTGGCGGAAGATGATCATTGGTTTTTGGAGGGTTTTGGCCTGAGGGTCAAAACTGATAGAGTAAAGCAGAGCATTGCCTTGCTGGTCAGCGATAAGTCGGATAGGGAACGCTTTTTCGCCGGCCATTTCATCGTGTTCGAGCACTAATTTATGTGCCAGTCTGGGCAGGATGAATTCCTGGTCAATAATCATGAGGCAATTGAGCAGCAGGCCAAGAATGACGATAGGCGCAATAACCCTTTTAAGGCTTATACCACTGGCCAGGATAGCGACTAATTCATTCTGGCGGGTCATTCTGGTGAGTGAAAAGGCTGCAGCTATGAGAACGATCGTGCCGGAGAGGTCGCGGAAATATTCAAAGGCCTTGGGTCCGTAATAATTGAAAATATAGCCAATTACCTGGAAGGTAGAGGGGTTTTGGCCGTTACTGGTTTCTACGAATTCATCAAGTTCAATGAAGACATCGACCATTATTCTCAGGCCCAGCAATACGCCGATAGCGATCAGGTAGCTGATAAGATATTCGCGACTGACATAGCGGTCGATAATACCGAAGTTAAGTGAAGTTCTGTTTTTATCAGTAGTATTCATAGTTTCAGTTAAGTCGCATCAGGATGCGTCTTTTAATAATAAGTCATATTTTCAATCAGAGGCACCATATCATGATGCGTCTCAACGATTTATTGGCCGCTAATGGCAGTCTGGCCATGGGTTTTGCCATTATAACTGCCTGTTTCCAGGTCGTAGTTCAGGTATTCAAATAGCATCTGGTCATATCTGACCGGATCGTGGTTTGAGCCAATAATTGAGAATACTTTTCTTTCGCGGTCAAAGAGCAGTTCCGAGGCTGCGAAATAATGTTCACTGCCATCAGCGGCTGTGTGTTCCATGAAAACATTTCCGCTGGCACAAGCATAGCCCAGAGCCCCGCTGCCCAAAGTGGCAGAGAGAGAACCAGAATTATCCTGAGCGGTAAAATTATTGAGCAGCTCCTGTTTCTCTTCAACAGAATTAACCAGTCGGAGCTTATCGCAATATATCCGGGCTGCTCCGGGAGGCAGGGTATTGTCAGCATTGATAAGTACTTCAGGGGCAGCAGAAGCTGCCAGAGGCATATAGTGCATACCAACTGGATCGTTGAATGTGATATCGTTAGCAGACAGATCGAGCACCAGTGAGCGAGTGAATTGCAGGAAATAATAGCCCGGTTCAAAGGATGAGCTGCTATTTTCGACAGGCATGTTATCTTCATCGGGTAATTTAATATTATCTGGCTGGCAGATAGCTATATGTTCCAACCAGCCTCCGCCAGAGGCAGTAAGGATGGGTTTGGGCTGGCTCTCAAAGAGTATTTGCCCGGCACTGAGTTGCGACTGGTCGAGCAGGTCGTTATGTTCCAGATCGATCTGGTCGTTTATTAGTTTGAGCCCCGGCCCATACGCTCTGAAATTTTTAAGTTCATGTCGGGCTGAGTTGTTAAGCGGGTCTGTAATAGCAGAAATTTCTATATCAACATTGGCAGCGAAAAGTCTGGTATTTTGGAGGAGATTGTCATCGGTGAGCCGGTCGATCTCAAAGGTTGCCTCTCGTAAGGCCAGAATGTTATTGGCAATATTATAGATAACGCCATCATTCCACTTGATATTAACGGGCATGGACGAGCCGCTGAATTCACCGCTGGTAACCAGGTTGAGCGAGCCTGAGCCGGGTATGCGGCAAAAGCCGCTGGCCTGATCCAGTTCAATTTCACTGCCGCTAACGGTACGGTTTTCGCTAAGCTGGACAATGGCCGGCTGGCCGATAATTTTCCAGATTCCGTCCTGAGAGAGGCTGTTAGAGCTGCCGGCGACGGCCAGAGCCGGTTCGGGGCTGATCGTTTTAATGTCCGGCAGTTTACCTTCTATCGAGGAACCTTTAACGGCAAAGTTTTTACTTTTGTTTTTGAAAGTTACGCCGCCATTAGCACCTTCGGCGATAACATAAACCGGGTTGAGATTTGTGAACATTTGGTCCATATCAGAAAAGGCGGTTTCAGAACCGGGAGCAGTTTTTTTCAGGTCAGTTTGTTTGCTATCTCGCTGCTTGCCAAAATTTATAAGAATGCGATCTGAGGACTGGATAATATAGTCATTATTTTCGGCTTTTACATTACCGCCGGCCCAGAGGCTCACCGGTTCCGATAGTCCGTTTTGCTGCTTGAACCTGAGAATGAGTTTATCGCAGTTGAAATTACTGAGTCCATCTGTCATGGTAACATTGCCGGACATGATCATATTATCAACAGCCGGTGTTTTATCTGGCTGATCGTTATTGGCGGTGTTATCAGCTGAGACATCAAAATTGATACGGGCTTTCTGTGAGCTGAACCGACCTTCTTTCAGGGTTGCCACAACAGTACCAATGCATTCTATCCATTCAACTTTTCTGGTGGTATTGAGGGGTATGTCAATTTTTTCCTGTTCAGTTACAGGGGCATTTTCAAATTTAACATTTATAGTATCGGAGAATTCAATTTTGGTTTTATTATCGTCGTTGATAGTGGAATTTATAACACCCGGTCCGGCCAGGGTAGCGATATTATTGTTAAAGTCATAGCTTATTTCACTGGCGGCTGAAACAGTCTGGCTGATATCCTGAGCGAGATAGAGGTCACGGTATTTGTCCTGACTGATAAGTTTGATAGTATGGTTGCCATTGTCGGTGTTACGGCTATATACGATCTTATCAGCTTTAAGAGACTGCATACCATTGCGGTATATCTCTACAGGTTTGCCCGAGGCGATGAGTTCGAGCCGGGGCAGGCCATCGGGAGCATGATAAGGCTTATCTGGCGAGGTGATAGTCAGCGGGCCATTACAGGTCATAGTGATAATGCGGTAGTTTTCATTGTCAATGCTGTTATTAGCGATGAGCTGTTCAGCGGGGTCATTTGAGCTGTCAGATTTTTTCTTACTTTCTTCTATGAAATCATTGCCGCTGGCGATATCAGCCATAATAGAGAGCTGATCGGCGGTGAAACTTTCCTGTTGAGTCTGCACCGTAATATTATTAGAGAGGTTAAGGTAATAGGTCATAAAGTCAGCCGGACCGGTAATTGTCGGATCTTTCTGAGCATCTGGCTGGCTATTACTATTGTCTGGTTGGGAAGATGTTTTTTTCTTATCTTTTTTGATAGTTACAACCAGCTTTTGCATCTGTGATATTTCGAGCAGCTGGAGTTTTTTATTTATCTGGTCATATTGCATTACCAGGTCCTGACCGGTGGCAAGGAATTGCGGAGAGATAACCCGTACCTGTCCTTCGCCGATAATACGGGAGAATTCTCGTTCAAATTTGGTTTTGCCCAGTTTGACAGCCAGTTCTTTGAATTCTGGTTTAAACTCGAACTCATCGAATTTAATATTTTCCGGCTTGCGAAAAACTTCAATGCTGACATCACCTTCGAGAATACCCTGATCAGGTCCGCCGCTGGAAAGCGACTGGGTTTCATTGTTTATTGGTACCAGACCTTTTTGGGCAGTAATTCTGACAATATTGTCCTGAGAATAGAGCTTGACCCAGGGGTTAAGTATCTGGAACATTCCCTGATCATTACTGACTCTTTTTTCGTAGCCAAATTCTCTTTTGCCGGGAACCTGAAAGACGACACCTTCAGAGGTGCTGAAAGAGACCTCACCGGCTTTGATTGCCTCGATCTGAGCGGAGGTTTCCTGCAGGAGTGATTTGTCCAGTTCAGGTTCCAGGTAGATATCTGAGGTATCACCCAGATCATTGTTTATGAACTGGAATATGAGTCCCAGGAGCAAAACACCCAGCAAAGCAGCGGTAATAAGTATTATTTTCTTGGCCATAATGTCCTGTATGATCAATTGTTATGGGTTTTATTGCAACATCTATTCTGGAATAAGTAATAAGAAACAAGAAATAAGAAACAAGCTAAGGTGTCGGCCTTGAGGCCGAAGGCTATTTTAAAGCTTTGCAATTAAAGAGAGAGTTGACAATTTGCCTGCTCTTAATTGTTGCGAAGCCATAAAACAAGGTCGCGCAGCGACACGACAGCTTATTTCTTGTTACCTATTTCTTACTTATATCTTTCCATTGCCTGCTCAAACAGGCCCATTTTCTTGAGCAGGTGGCGAACCAGTTCTCCGACTGCACCTCTGCCGCCGGGGCAGGCAGTGACAAAGTCAACCTGTTCTTTAACTTCGGGTACGGCATCAGCCACCGAGGCGGCAAAGCCGACCCGACGCAGCAGGGGCAGGTCAAAGACATCATCGCCGATATAGGCTATTTCATGGGGCTGGAAGCCGGAATCTTTAACCAGCTGCTCGAAGACCGGCAGCTTGAGTATCGCACCCTGATAAACGAAGTCTATTTCCAGGGCCTTCATGCGATGTTCTACCGGTTTGCATTCCCGGCCGGTAATAACGGCGGTCTTGAGTCCCTGCCGGGCCCAGATCCGCAGCCAGCCGCCATCATGCACATGAAAGCGTTTGCTCTCAGTGCCATCTTCATGAATAATTATCCCGCCGTCAGTCATAACGCCGTCAACATCCATGCAGAGCATTTTGATATCTTTAATTGACATAGGTTCCTTAAATTTAGTAATAAGATATAAGATATAAGATATAAGTTGATAAGCTCTTGTGTCGGCCTTGAGGCCGACGGCTATTTTAAAGCTTCGCAGCAGTAAAGTGTACCAATTTGTATAGTCCTTAATGTCGCGGAGCCATAAAATAAGGTTGCGCAGCAACACCGGAGCTTATCAACTTATATCTTATATCTTATTACTTATTGCTGTCCTGGTTACTTTCTGATTACATCCACTCCGCACATATACGGCTTCAGGGCATCTGGTACGGTAATTGAGCCATCTTGGTTCTGATACAGTTCCATAATAGCGATCAGGATACGCGGTGAAGCGACAACGGTATTGTTCAGAGTATGACAGAACTTGATCGTGCCATCGGTATCGCGGAACCGCAGGTTCAGGCGGCGGGCCTGGAACTCATGCAGATTGCTCGCTGAATGCGTCTCGCAATAGGCCTTGCGGCTGGGCATCCAGGTTTCAATATCATACATGCGGTACTTGGCAGAGCCCATATCGCCGGTACATATCTCCAGCACATGGTGGGGCAGGTTAAGCTTCTGCAATACTTCCTCAGAGTTAACCACGATCTGCTGATGCCATTTTTCTGATTCCTCGTCCTCATTCTTGCAGATAATTACCTGCTCGACCTTTTCGAACTGATGAATGCGGTACAGACCGCTGGTATCTTTACCCGCTGAGCCAGCCTCACGGCGGAAGCACAGGCTCTGGGCCACATATTTCAGCGGCAGATCCTTGACATCGAGTATTTCACCGCTATAGAGACTGGTGACGGGCACTTCGGCAGTGCCAACGAGGAAGAGCTCATCGGCAGGCACCTGATATACCTGCTCTTTGCCTTCGGGGAACCAGCCGGTGCCCAGGAAGGTTTCTTCTCTGGTCATTACCGGCACAGTGAGCGGCTCAAAGCCCTTGGCGACCATGGTATCATGGGCCAGTGATAATACCGCTCTGTGCAACAGACAGCCGGCACCTTTGAGAATGTAGTTTCTTGAGCCGGCCAGCTTCACGCCGCGTTCGACATCAAGAATACCCAGCTCCAGACCCAGGGTGACATGATCCTTTGGCTCAAAGCCAAATTCTCTGACCTTGCCCCAGGAACGAACCACTACATTACCGCTGGCATCGGGGCCAACCGGAGTATAGGGGCTGGCCGGCTGCGGTGTCCGCAGCATAAGGGCCTCAAGCTGCTTTTCCAGTTCGATGGTTATCTCGCTGAGTTCCTTTTCGCGGCCTTTGGAGGCGTTCATCTTTTCGACAGCAGCTTTTTTTTCGGCCGGGTCTTTGATCCGGGCAATTTCTTTACCGGCGGCATTTTTGGCCGTTACAATATCCTGCAATTCCTGCTTTGTCTGTTTTAGCCTGGCATCAATATCGAGAATCTCATCAATGCGGTCAGGAATATGCTTATCAGCACAGGCTTTCTTGAATATTTCGGGGTTCGTTCTTATCAGTTTAATGTCGATCATGATTGGTTGTCTCAAATTTGATGTTATATATTAAAAGTAATAAGATATAAGATATAAGTTGATAAGCTCAGGTGTCGCTGCGCGACCTTGTTTTATGGCTTCGCAACATTAAAGAAAGTATAAATTGATAAGCCTTTACTGCTGCGGAGCATTAAATCAGCCGTCGGCCTCAAGGCCGACTCCGGAACTTATCAACTTATATCTTATTACTTATTACTCTTCTTAATCAATACCTGTAATGTTCGGGCTTATACGGGCCTTCTTTGGCCAGGCCCAGATATCCTGCCTGCTTATCGGTGAGGGTCTCGAGCTTCACGCCTAACTGCTCTAAGTGCAGTCTGGCAACTTCCTCATCGAGCTGCTTGGGCAGTGTGTAAACTTTCTTTTCATACTTCGAGCCATTGTTGAACAGTTCGATCTGGGCCAGAGTCTGATTACTGAACGAGCTGCTCATTACAAACGAGGGATGACCCATCGCACAGCCCAGATTTACCAGTCGGCCTTCAGCCAGCAGGATAATGCTGTGGCCATCAGGATAGGTGTACATATCTACCTGCGGCTTGATATTGGTCTTTTTAATGCCCGGGGTAGCCTTCAGGCCTGCTACATCGATCTCGATATCAAAGTGACCGATATTGCACACGATCGCCTGATCTTTCATCATGCTCATATGCTTTGCGGTAACAATATCGCAGCAGCCGGTAGTAGTGACGAAGATATCGCCGCGTTTAACGGCATCGTCCATAGTGGTTATCTCATAGCCTTCCATGGCCGCCTGCAGGGCACAGATCGGGTCTATCTCAGTTACGATAACCCGGGCGCCGTAAGAGGCCATCGACTGGGCACAGCCTTTACCCACATCGCCGTAACCGGCCACAACAACAACCTTACCGGCCAGCATTACATCAGTGGCCCGCTTGATACCATCAGCCAGGGATTCCCGGCAGCCGTATTTGTTGTCAAACTTGCTCTTGGTAACTGAATCATTGACATTTATCGCCGGGCAGAGTAATTTGCCTTCTTTAACCATCTTCTCCAGATTATGCACACCGGTTGTGGTCTCTTCGGAAACGCCGCGAACCTCGGCCATCAGATGCTTATACTTGTCAGAGTGCATGATATTGGTCAGATCACCGCCATCGTCCAGCAGCATGTTGGGGCCTTTGCCATCGGGCCACATAATTGTCTGCTCAATGCACCATTCATATTCAGCTTCAGTCTCACCTTTCCAGGCATAGACCGGCACACCGGCAGCTACCAGAGCCGCAGCGGCATGATCCTGAGTAGAAAAGATATTACAGCTCGACCAGCGAACATCGGCTCCCAGCTCCCGCAGGGTCTCTACCAGTACCGCGGTCTGAATGGTCATGTGAATACAGCCGCAGATGCGGGCTCCGGCCAGAGGTTTGGCCGCCTTGTACCGGTTGCGGATCGCCATTAAACCGGGCATTTCCTTCTCGGCGATAGAGATCTCTTTACGACCCCAGTCTGCCAGTGTCACATCCGCTACTTTATAATCCTGCCTGCTGTTACAATTACAATTGCATGCCATTATCTAAACTCCGTTTATAATTATGTTTATCTCGATCCAGCTGTTTTAGCAGTTATTTCAGGCTCAAAATTCCAAATAAAGGGCCTTCCAGGCTGCTTTTCCAAATAAAACTCACCTGCGAGGCTGTCTCGAAAGTGAATTTAAAATAATAATATCTCATTTGCAAGGCCCTGTTCCGGCCTTTGCCTATGATCTGCCACAGTCAAAAGTGCCAAATCGCACTCTCAAAATGTAATATAAAACCCAGATTTTAATGGCGATTTGACACTATATCAAGATTATTCTCAGGGATAGTCTTATCATTTGCCGGTTCAGGGGAGAATATCAGCCCTGAGATTGAAGAATGGGACCAATGAGACGCATGTGACCTATGTGACCTATGCTGCTTCTGTACAATTTGCTGTGTAAATGGTTGTTGATATGTTACTGTATTATTATAAAGGACTTATTATGACTAAAAAGACACGGCAGGATGAGTTATTGGATGAATTATTGGCCGAATATAGCGGCCCGGAGTCGTTCTGGGGTGAATCCGGGTTGTTTGCCACGCTTAAAAAGCGGATTGTGGAGCGGACTCTGGAAGCTGAGATGGATCACCATCTGGGCTATACCAAGCACGACCCCAAGGGCAATAATTCCGGCAACAGCCGCAATGGCCGGGGCAAAAAGACCGTCATGCTCGGCGATGATCAGGTAGAGCTTGACCCGCCCCGGGATCGCAACGGTTCTTTCGAGCCGCAGATCATTCCCAAAGGCCAGAAGTATTTCAAAGGTTTCGATGACCGGATCATCGCCATGTACGGCCGGGGCATGAGCGTGCGGGATATCCAGGGCCACCTCTTAGAGATGTATCAGGTGGATGTCTCCGAGGGTCTCATCAGTCAGGCAACTAACAGTGTCATGGAAGAAGTAAGGCTCTGGCAGAGTCGGCCGCTGGAGAAGGTTTATCCGATCGTTTTTCTCGATTGTCTGATGATCAAAGGCCGGCCTAATGGCCCGGTAGAGAACCGCTGTGTTTATCTGGCTCTGGGGATAAATGTCGAAGGGAAGAAGGAATTACTGGGTATCTGGATAGCGAAGAATGAAGGAGCCAAGTTCTGGCTGGGTGTGCTCAATGAGCTGCGTAACCGCGGCGTGGAAGATATATTCATCGCCTGCATTGATGGCTTAAAAGGCTTCCCTGAGGCTATTGAAGCGGTTTATCCGCAAACTACCGTACAGCTTTGCATTGTGCACATGATCCGTAATTCGCTGCGGTTTGTGAGTTACAAAAATCGCAAGGACATCTGCGCTGATCTCAAAGAGATATATAATGCCGCCAGTGAAGCACTGGCTCTGGAGGCTCTTGATCGCTTCGCAGCCAAGTGGGACAAAACCTATCCGACGATCAGCAAGAGCTGGCGGGATAACTGGGTTAACATTGTACCTTTTCTGGATTATCCACCGGAGATCAGAAAGATCATCTATACCACCAATGCTATTGAAAGCCTCAATCGCTCGATCCGTAAAGTGACCAAAACCAAGGGCGTTTTCCCGACCGATGATTCGATCGTGAAGATATTGTTTTTAGCTCTGCGGAACATTGCCAAAAAATGGACCAGCGTACAGCCCGGCTGGAAGGCGGCAATGAACCAGTTCGCCATCCGCTACGGCGACCGGCTCAAGCTCAACTAGCCAACTAACCCTTTCTAATAGCACATTAAAGGCAGGCCAACCGTGGTCGTTCTGCTCACCGGGCCACCGGGAAAGCCAGAACTAAAGGGAGATTCCCCCGGAATTATTGCGAAGGAATAACACCAAATTGAACATTTACCACTTGCCCAACAATCAGCCTTGTGCTATAGTCAACCCGGCAACTGAAATATCAGCAAAAAAACAGAAAACTGAATATTATTGCTGCCAAAAAAATATATGTGTAAAACCATTTACACAGCAAATTGTACAGACTCCCTATGCTTTCTTCCCCACACCGGCATGAACCGGAACACATGGGACTTATGAGACCTATGGCGGGCCGGCGGGCCGCAAAATGCCTTCAAATGGCACTACCAGCCTCTGCCAGTACTGATAATGCCGCAAGATCGATCCACATTCCGATAACCTTAACCTCATATGTCTCATATCCAATCCAAATCGTCGCATATTGGACTCCATATGCCACATATTGGATTCAAATCATCGCATATGAGACTCCATATGCCGCATATTGGACTCGATTTGCGACATATCCAATTCCATTTGCCTCATATTGGACTCGATATGCGGCATATCCAATTCGATTTGTCTCATATTGGATTCGATTTGTCTCATATCCAATTCAATATGCGGCATATCCAATTCGATTTGTCTCATATTGGATTCGATTTGTCTCATATCCAATTCGATTTGCGACATATTGGACTCCATATGTGGCATATCCAATCCAATATGCCGCAAATCCAATTCAAATCGTCGCATATCAGACTCGATTTGCGACATTTTCTGTCGATATATGTCACCCAATCTCCAATTAACAACATTTTTGTCGCCGTCTGGAGTCTATCCCGAACTTGCTTCGGGGCCGGGCGGTGCTTACGCCGCACGGGCGAGACTTGCGAGGCGACTGGGATGATGGAATGAGATTGTGAGCATCGCGAGCGAAGTGAGCTTTAAGAGTCCCGGGCTTCAGGGCGTGTTGCCCAAAGGTAGCTCAAGCATCCCTGCTTGAGATTCTTAGTGTTGCATTGCCAGTTATGTTGAGCATATTGGCATAATGTTTATGCGAAAAACAGTATGTTTCTTCTGGGCAACAAGCCCTTCAGCCGGTTCTTAAAGTAGTGAGCGAAGCGAACACCTTAAAAAAGAATTATAAGGTATTCGCCCTGCGGGCTCATGGCTTTAAAGAATCCCGAAGCGAGTTCGGGATTTAGGAGTACCTCAACCGCTCGGAACTCCTAAACGCCTGCGGCGGGGTGCTGGAGTTTATCCCGAACTTGCTTCGGGGCCGCACGGGTGCTTACGCCGCACGGGCGAGACTTGCGAGGCGACTGGACAGATTGAATAAAATCGTGTGAGACAGAAATCACAAACAGCACTAAATGCCCAGCAAAAGGCGCGAGTACCTTTCCCGCCGCTGTTTTCAGCGGCGGTTCCGCCCCCCCGGCGTAAGGGGGTTTGTGTTTGATTATAATGGGCGGATAAATTATACTGCCGCTGTGAGGAAAGTATTGAACATAATAATTCTGCTTATACTGTCGCTTATGATAGTCGCCAGTATTTGGGGTGCCTTTCTGGGCAGCGGCCCAGCGGGCGCGATAGTTGCCGGTTGGGCTTTTTTCATTTCCGGCCTTTTATTATTCATTCTGTTTATTGTTTCCTTTATTCAATATCGATCGCTGCGAGAGAGGCCCGGCCTTATGATGGTCCATGCCGGTTGTGCAGCGATATTGGCCGGCGGACTCTGGGGCGGAGCTTTTGCCCATGCGCTGAATATGGAGTCAATTGCGGTAAATGGCAGGGAACTGCTCTACGGCAAAATATATAAGACGGCCGTACAAATACCGCGGGGCGGCTATATTGACAGTTTGCATAGTTATGATGAGCAGGGGTTAACGGCTATAGTTCCGCTGGGCTTTAAGATGTATCTTAAGGATTTTGTTATAGAGTATTATCCTGATGGCCAGGTCAGGGATTATATCTCACATATTATGATAATAGCAGATGGTTCCGGCCGCCATTTCGGACCGTATCAGATCGAGGTCAATAAACCGCTTTATTTCGGCGGCTATCATTTTTATCAGCATAGTTTCGATCAGGAGCGGGGCGGGTTCACGGTCTTGACCGTAGTATCAGATAATGGCCTGTGGCTGGTCTATGCCGGTTATTTCCTGCTGCTTTCCGGGGTTATCTGGCAGTTCTGGCTTAACCCGCTGCTAAAAAGGCCGGCAGGAGCGGAGGGAGCAAGCAGTGTCGAGTGATCTAATACCATTAACCGGTAATCTGGCGATAAAGGCCAATATTCAGGGCACGCTGATCTACCTTGCCATGCTGATATATATTCTGGCGATCTTTTTGCATTTATGCCGGTTCGGTCAGGCGGGCCGGCGGGCGTATTTTACCGGTTTTATTATGGCTCTGGCGGCTGTTATTTATCGCTGGCTGCTCGTCGCTCATATTCCCTTACAGAATTTATTCGAGGTTTTCCTGGTATTGGGTGCCTGCGGCTGGCCGCTGTCGTGCTTTTCCCGCCGTTATCTTGCCGTTAACGGTCAGGCAGGTGATATTTTGCTTTCGATAGTATTTCTGTTCCCGGCCGGGCTGGTATTTTCTGATGCACCCGGTCAATTACCGCCTGCTTTACAGAGCTGGCTCTTCGGACCGCATGTACTGGCCTATATGCTGGCTTATTTTATTATGGCTAAAGCCGCTCTGCAGGGCGTTCTATGTCTCATGCCGCAAACCAGACCGGCTTGTGAGCTGGCGGCCGACCCTGAGCTGGCTGCGTACCGCCTTATTTCGCTGGGCTTTCCGCTGTTGACCCTTGGCCTTATTCTGGGCAGTATCTGGGGGAAGCTGGCCTGGGGCGATTACTGGAACTGGGACCCTAAAGAGCTCTGGTCGCTGGCTACCTGGCTGGTGTATCTGCTCTATTTTCACTGGCGCAGCAGTTTCGGCCGGAAACACCGGAGAATTAACGCTCTGCTGACTGTGCTGGGATTCATCTTTATTATTATCACGCTGCTCTGGGTTAATCTAGCCCGCATCTTCACCGGCCTGCACAGCAGCTACACCAACTAGGCCCTTACGCCACACGGGCGGCCCTTACGCCGGGCGGGCGAATCTTTAGCACTTCTGCCTTTTGCTGTGGCATTTGGTGCTGTTGTTGGTTTCTGTCTCACACAATTTCATTCTATCTTCCCAGTCGCCACGGCCAGTCTCGCCCCCCCGGTCCCGATGTGCATCGGGATAGACTCCAGGTGGGGAGAAGGCGTTGGGTGTGTGTCTGATTTGTGTTTTTTCGTTTGGGTTCAGGATAACGGCAACAATATCATAGCGGCAGGGTATATTATGGAGTTTATAGCGGTTAATGAATCTGCGGGCCGTTCTGATTATATGCCTTTGTTTTTCCGTATCGACGGCTTGCTCCGGAGTATAGCAGCCTTCCCGGCTTCGTGTTTTAACCTCGATAAATACCAGTTCGCTGCCATCCTGAGCGACAATATCGATTTCGCCGGTATTATCGCGGTAATTTTTCTTCAGTATCCGCATTTTCGCCTGCCGATGCAGATAGCCGGCTGCGATTCTTTCACCTTTTTGGCCCAGCCTGATATGTTCGGGCTTATTATTGAGGGTAAAGATCTTGTGGAAGAGCTTACTCAACATAATATTGTATTAACCTCAGCATGAATGTTCGGTTTGCAGGCTCATTGCCCCGGTAGGGCAGACAGCGACGATCTTATGTACCATTTCTGTTGAGAGATCGGCGAAGTTCATTGTCAGCGGGGCGACCACCCGGGTTTCATAGCCTCTGGCGGTGAATGCCAGGGCCTTATGCGGTTCCTGTGCAGATATTTGCAGGCATAGACCGCATTTAATGCATTTGCCCGGCTCATAGATCAGCCCGTTATTTCGGGTCAGTTCAACGGTATAATTCTTTCTGCGGGCCAGGTTATAGCTATTGGGTATCGCCTTGAGTGCAGCTGCCTGCTGTCTCAGGCGGCAGGTATCAGCCGCCCGGCAATCGCACCCCAGACAATCGCCGGCCTGGCCAGGCTCAGAGTTCTGATGGCCGGTTTTTTGGTCAATATCTCTGAGCGAATCGCGCAGTTCGATCATTTTAAGCAGTTCTTCCTCGGTGACCTTACTTATCCTGACATTGAAAGGCTTCTCCGGTCCGGTTATCGGCTCACCGGTGAGTAATTGCATTACGGCTGAGGCCGCTTTATGACCATCGGCAACGGCCCGAACGGCCATCTTGCCCTTCTGGTTTATTCCGCCGGCAATAAAGATATTGGCAAGTTTTTTATTGCCGGTCAAATAGCCGCTGTTAGTATCGATCCTGATATTATGGTCATCGTTTCTGTCGTTTTTGTCCCGGCATTCATCCAGGAGCGGTTCTGTGCCCGGTCCGGTTGCCAGGATAACGGCATCATATTGCTGAGAGAGTTGGCCAATAGAGAGATCAGCACCGAGAGTTCCCTGGCAGAGTTTAATTCCCTGTAAAACGCTGTTTATCTCCGCCTCGCGCAGCGGGTGGGGCAGGATCTCAGGTGATATGAGTAATAATCCGCCGCCGGGTTTTGATTCTTTTTCAAACAGGGTAACGGCACAGCCATCTTTCTGCAGATACCAGGCGGCGGTGATTCCCGCCGGTCCGGCGCCAATAACCGCTACCTTATGCCCGCCGGCGGGGCGTATCTGTGGCGGCAGCGGGTTATCGAGTATGAACTCGCCGACCTGTCCTTTGATTTTGCAAATAGCGATCGGACTGCCCGTTTGTTTATGCCGACATATCTTTTGGCAGGGTGCCGGGCAGATCCTGCCCAGAATGGCCGGCAGCGGTATCTGTTCCAGCACGATCTGAGCTGCTTTGGGCATATCACCATTAGCAACGGCCCTGAGCATGGCAGGTATATTCATATCTGCCGGGCAGGCGATCTGGCAGGGTCCCAGACAGTCGCCCAGATGTTCACTTAGCAGTAATTCGAGAGCCTTACGCCGCAGGTGGGCTATTTCCTCGGTTTGACTGTCGATCTTCATGCCATGGCTGACTCTGGCGGCACAGGAAGGAGTAAATCCGTTGCGACCATGCACTTTTACCAGGCAGACCATACAACTGCTGCCCGGCTGGCATTGGGCATTATAGCATAAAGAAGGTATTTCTATGCCCGCGGCCCGGGCAGCCTCTAAAATAGTACTGCCCGGCTCGGCCTGAACCGGTCTGCCATCAATATGAATTGTTATAGTATTATTATCCATTTTCCCAACAGTATAAACTTACCGGTAACAGCCTGCCAGTGAAAAATGGTACGCGTTTTTCCTTTCATACGATCTTTGATCCTGTGGTATGCGAGCATATTAAATGGTAATTTAATAAAATCTTTGCTTCGCGGCAGTTTTGCGATTAGATTTATATTGAAATGTCAAAAGCAGCGATAAAAATTATATTTTGGGTTTTGTTGTCAGTTCAGCCGGTCAGTATTTATGCCGGGTCGGTAACGGCCAATGTCATAACTGACAGGCAGACCCAGGAGCAGACAGCCAGCCCGTATGACCGCATTGCTCTGCAGGAAAAGACCGATGCCCTGATGGCTGGCGGCGATTTTGCCGCAGCTTTGGGTGAATATGCTCAATTAGCCCGTAAATATCCATATGATATGTACTTGCGAAACCAATACGCCCATCTTAAAGAGTTTATGTCACTGCGGGAAAAGCTCAATGACATTATTCCGGCTGAAAAATGGCCTGCCTATAAGGCAAAATTGCGTGCATATATGTATAGTCGCGGTCTGTTTTATCCGGCCCTGGAGCTTGACAGCGTGTCCTGGGAGAAATATCCCAGTGAGCAGGAGCAGGAGCAATTACTTGAGACGCTGTTAATGCTGGACAAGGATCAGCGGGCAGGGGAGCTGGCAGCAGACGGAGGTTCAGGCAGTTATCGCTGGCAGTCCCTGACTTTATTGCAGAAGGCCAGAGTTGGTAAACCCTCAGAGATCGTCTCGGAATGTGAAGCCCTGCTCACTGGCTCAGAGGCAGGGATATTATGCCAGTTTGATCTTGCCAGGATAATGGCACTGGCCGGCGATAATCGCTGGGAAGATGTTTTGGCTGATCTTCTGGCAGAACAGTCATTCCATAACTGGCAGTCCCTGAAGGTTATGCTTAAAACCGCCGCTGAATTTGCCCCTTATCGCAAAGAGAAGGCTTACCTGACCATTATGGCCGAGATAGATAACAGAATACTGACATTAAACCCATTCTCTGTGTCAGAGTGTCAAAAAGAGTGTCTGCAAAAACAGAGCAGGTAAAAACTGGTTATTTTTTACTTAAAAAAATTAAGTTTTTTGGCTAATTTTACTTCCAGAGTTCATATCTTATACAGATAACGCAGTTTTTTTGCGAATATGCGCCTCCAGAGAGAAGGCCGCTAAGAATGTGTATAAGTAAGCTAAGATGTAAGACCCGCCAATAAAGAGACTTAAGGAGTTTTTAGTGAAGAAGTTACTTTCAGTATTCGTTTTGTTATTGTCGTTAATGTCTGTTCTGCGAGCTGATACCGTAATAGGGATCAATTTTTGTGACCACTGGCCAATCCCCCATCTGGCAGGTGAATCAGCAGATGGTTTGAGTAACTGGACGGATTCTGTGCCAACGGGCCTGGAGGGAGCAGAAAAAACCGGTCTGGTAACTTTGCAGGGCAGTAATGACCTGGTGCAGTGCCAATGGCGTTGTCTGAGAACCGGAGCTGGCGGTATAGAAAATACCAGCGAGCAGCAATTATATCGGGTTTACCTTGATGATGCTTCTAATGGGGCAACACTGACCCTGAAGGGTTTGCGTCAATGGCTGCTAAGTGAAGGCTTAAGTTATTATACAGTAAGGGTATATCATTCAGTTGATGTCAGTGATGCTGTTTTTGTGCCAGTTGACCTTCGTGATGCTGATGGCAGGGTCTTGCAGCGGGTTCAGGAAAATAACAGATGGACAGCAGATGGTGGTACACGGGCCTACGCTGATTCAGATGCTCTGGCAGCCGATACTTTGACTTTCAGTCCGGCTAATAAGGGGAGCAATGCCCGGGGTACCATTGCAGGGGTTAAGATAACTGGTTATACCACTGTTGCCCCGGTTCTGACAGCACCATTTAACGGTCAGGATTTTCTGGATCCGGAGAATATGAGCTTCAAGTGGGACTGTCCGGCTTTGGCAGGTGAGTCTCAGGTCAGCTATAAGTTATATCTTAATACCAGCAATGAATTCACCGGCATTACTCCGGTAGAGACAGGCGGGTTGAGTTACACACCGGCTTATCATCTGGAACGCGGCCAGAGTTATTTCTGGCGGGTTGATGCTGTGGCGGCTGGTCAGATCTTTTCCAGCAGCGTAAAGAGTTTCAAGACCGGTGACAATGACTGGGAGAACCCTTATGTCTTTGGACGCAATAAGATGCCAAGACATGCGAGTCTTATTCCTTATGGCTCATTGGCAACTGCTCTGGAGGGTACCAAAGAAGCATCAGAGTATTATAGTGATCTTAACGGCATGTGGAAATTTCATTGGGTAGCCAATCCTCAGGATCGTCCGCTTGATTTTTATCAGACAGGCTTTGATGTCAGCGGCTGGTCTGAGATACCAGTGCCGGCAAACTGGGAGATGCAGGGCTATGGTGTGCCGATCTATACTAATTTTAATTATCCTCATGCCAATGATCAGCCTATGATCATGACCACGCCGCACAGCAGTTATACTGCCTATAGTCAGCGTAATCCGGTAGGTTCGTATCGGCGTGATTTCACCGTTCCTTCTGACTGGAATGGCAGGCGGGTATTTATTCATTTTGATGGTGTTATGAGTGCGTTCTATCTCTGGGTTAATGGTCAGAAGGTGGGTTATAGCCAGGATAGTACCGGAGTATCTGAATTTGATATTACCAGCTATATTGTGCCGGGAACTAATGTTCTGGCCGTTGAGGTATATCGCTGGAGTGATGGCAGTTATCTGGAAGATCAGGATATGTGGCGTATGAGCGGTATATATCGTGATGTATATATGTTCTCTACCGCAGATATTCATATCAGTGATTTCTGGGCTCGCTGTGACCTTGACAGCAATTATGATAATGCTGAGCTTTTCCTTGATGCAGATATAGTTAACTATGGCAGCCAGGGTCAGGCGGCCCATACTCTGGAGGTCAGTCTGCTTGACCCGGCGGGTGAGCCGGTGGGTTCTGGTCCGCTGATGACCGCTGATATTGCTTCTGTGGCGGCTGGTCAGGAGATCGGTCTTGAATTACAGGCTCCGGTTGACAGTCCGCTGAAATGGTCAGCAGAGACACCGTATCTTTATGAGCTGCTGCTGTCGCTGAAAGACAGTGCCGGTAATGTAGTTGAGATCGAAAGGTGTAAATTCGGATTCCGTAAGATCGAACTTACAGATAAGACCGTTAAGGTAAATGGTAAATATATATACTTTAAGGGTGCTAATCGCCATGAAAATGATCCTGATACCGGCAAGTATGTAAGCTATGAATCGATGGTAAAAGATATTGAGCTGATGAAACAGTTCAATCTTAATACTGTGCGTACCAGTCATTATCCTAATGCCCCCCAATGGTATGAGCTTTGCGATGAGTATGGTATATATGTGATAAATGAGGCAAATGTTGAATGTCATGGTAATATGAGCATTTCTGATGACCTCAAGTGGACTGATTCCTTTATGGACCGTACAATGAATCTGGTCGAAAGGGATAAGAATCATGCTTGTGTTATCTTCTGGTCGCTGGGTAACGAATCTGGTGATGGTCGTATTTTTGAAACTACCAGTACCTGGATAAGGAATCGGGATAAAACCCGGATCGTGCAGTACGAAGGTGTGCACGGCGGCGATGATACCGATGTATATTGTCCGATGTATGCCAGTGTTTCATCTATAGAGAATTATGCCAGGTCGAACCCGGCCAAACCGCTGATACTGTGTGAGTATGTTCATGCTATGGGTAATAGTGTTGGTCATATTAAGGACTACTGGGATGTGATCGAATCTTATCCGATCCTGCAGGGTGCCTGCGTCTGGGATTGGGTCGATCAGGGCCTGCGTAAGAAAGCGGATATTTATTACAGTGTAACTGATGGCAGTGCTCAGTCTAATGAGGTAACAGCTTATGGTAAGTTCGTTGCCGGCTATAGTTCTGAGGCTCTTTCTGGCTATGCTATTGTTGGTGAGGCTGCCGCTCTTGATATAACCGGCAAGGCTCTTACTCTGGAAGCCTGGGTTAAGCCTGAGGCAACTGATACGCATGGCCCGATCATAACCAAGGGAGATCATCAGTATGCAATAAAGGTGGCCGATGGCGGCAATCAGCTTGAGTTTTTCATTTATGATAATGGCTGGCGTACTGTTCGTTGTGATCTGCCGGCCAACTGGCTCAATAACTGGCATCAGGTAGCGGGCACATACGATGGCAGCAGTCTGCGTATTTATATCGATGGCACGCTGCGTAATACTGCTGCTTTTGCTGGTAATATCCAGAGTAATAGCTATCTGGTCAATGTTGGCCGCAATTCTGAGTCAACGGGTCGTAAGTTCCGGGGGCTGATCGATAAGGTTAGAATATATAATACAGTGTTGAATGCTTCTTCGCTTAACAGGCCAGAGGCGGTTCCAGGTGCAAATGCCGTTTTATGGCTGGAATTCGCTGGTGATGATATTACCGCTAATGGCGAAAATGAAGAGTTCTGGGCTTATGGCGGTGATTTTGGTGATGTGCCTAATGATACCAATTTTGTTTGCAATGGCCTGATCGGCCCGGACCGCAAGCCTCATCCGCAGTTGTACGAGGTTAAGAAGGTATATCAATATATCAAGACCGAGGCCGTTGATGTGCAGGCAGGCGAGTTCCGTGTGCGTAATTGTTATGCATTCAGGGATATCAGTGATTTTGAAATATATTGGGAACTTGCTGAGAATGGCAAGGTTATTCAGAGCGGCACATTGCCTGTAACTGCAATAGCTGCTGATACTGATGGTATCATTTCGCTGGGTTATTCTGAGCCGACAGAGAAACCTGCCGGGGCTGAATATCTGGTAACGGTATATTATAAGCAGCCTGAGGCTACTATATGGTCTGAGGCTGGTCATGTGGTGGCCTGGGATCAGTTCAGGGTTGACTGGCAGGTAGCTGCCGGTGAGCTGCCTGGTGCTGATGCTGCTGCACCATTAAATATCAGTGAGACAGCTTTGGCATATACCTTTACCGGTCCGGATTTTGCGGTATCAGTAGGTAAGGCGAGCGGTGCGATAGAGTCATATATAATTAACGGTCAGCAGATGATAGTTACCCCGTTTGCCCCAAATTTCTGGCGGGCACTAACCGATAATGATGTAAGAGGCGGTTTGTATTCTGGTCAGACCAACTGGCGCAATGCCGGGCCTGGCCGTACTGTCACCAGTATAACTATGACCGCTCTGGCTGGCAATAAAGCTCAGGTTGTTGTAACTTATGCTATTCCAGTAGGTAATACTGTATTAAGCAGTAAATATACTATCTGGAGTGATGGTACAGTGCAGGTAGATAATGATCTGGTAGTTGATGATGCCGCTTCTGATATGCTCCGCTTTGGTATGCAGCTGGAAATGCCCGGTGAGTATGAGGTTGTGCAATGGTACGGCAGTCTGTACGAAAATTATTGGGATCGCAAGGCATCTTCGCTGGTTGGCCTGTATAGATCAACTGTAGGCCAATGGATACATGAGTATGTTCGTCCGCAGGAAAATGCCAACCGCACCGATGTTCGCTGGGTATCATTTACCAACGATGCCGGTCAGGGTCTGCTCTTTAAGACTGCCTCCAGTGATACTATGGAAGTGAGTGCCTGGCCTTATACTATGGCTATGCTGGAATCGGCTGCCCATGTAAATGAACTTAAACGCAATGGTAATATAACAGTTAATATTGACTATAAGCAAATGGGGCTGGGAGGTGCCAGTTGCGGTCAGTCAACTCTGGACAAATACAGATTGTGGCCAGGTGCTTACAGCTACAGTTTTACCATAACACCAATATCTCGTTCCATTGCCGGGCCTGTGCCCGGCGATGGCGAGATAAATGTCTGGCCCGGCACAACACTAAGCTGGCAGATAACAGACAATAATGCCGATAGCTTTGACTTGTATCTGGGGGCTGATGCCCTCCAGATGCACAGGCTGGCACAGCTATCGTCTGATCTGAACAGCTTTGTACCATCTGGCAATGACAGTCTCAACTGGAATCAGAGTTATTACTGGCGGCTGGACGAGGTTGCCGGTAATGTAACTCAGCAGGGGCAGATATGGCAGTTTCGCACCCAGACACCCGGCGATATGGACTCTGACTTTGATGTAGAATTGGACGATCTGGCCGCATTTGTCCGTCTCTGGCTTAGTTCTGATACCACAGGTCTGGCCGATATTGATAAAAGTGAGGTGGTAGATATTAAAGATCTGGCCTTAGTTGCTCAATATTGGTATATCAGCAACTGATACCATAAAGCTCTTTTGTTACTCCAGGGTATTGTTTTTGTAAGTCTCTTTTTTTAAGTAATTTAGATATTGTTTTGAGTGTTGTTTTTTTGAATCTTGCCTACGCTTTTGCGTGCATTGGTTTGTTGAGATGTGTTTTTTGGTTGTTTTTTCTGTTACTTTTTGTCCTGTTCCGGTATTATCTTCTTATTATTTACTTTAAATAAGTTGTATTTAATTGTAATTTTACCGACCAATACCAAAGGAAACCTGTGACCATGGATAGAAAAGGCAATAGTCTGTTTATTTCTCTGTTCGTTTCATTCTTTCTGGCATTATTTACTGTTTTTCCTGTTTGTTCTTATGCTGAGGTAGTGAAAGGTTTTTCTGATATTTCCAGAATGGCCGCTGCTGAGGGAGTGGTCTTGTTACGGAATCCGGGCTATGGTTCGGATGGCCGGGCAAATGAGATTGATCGCGTTTTGCCATTGAAAAACGGTATTTCCATTTCAATTTTTGGTGTGGTTCAGGATTATTACTATTCAAATGGTTCTGGTTCTGGTGGTGGGGTAAGTGGTATTGCTGTAGATCATATAACTACCATAGCTGATGGTTTAAGGGTCAACCCTAATGTTCAGGTTAATGAAGAGCTGGCCGGTGTCTATCGCCAATGGATTAAATCTAACCCATTTCGTGAGAATGGCGGCTGGACCAATAATGTCTCCTGGTCGCAGATAGAAATGCCGCTCACTGATGAGGTTGTGTCACAGGCACGCAAGGTGTCTCAGGCGGCTGTGGTGATTATTGGTCGTACCGCCGGCGAAGATCATGAGGCTGCTGATATAAAAGGTTCCTGGCTGCTTACTGATACTGAGGTTGATATGCTCAATAAGGTATGTGCCAGTTTTGATCGGGTTGTGATCGTGCTTAACACCGGCGGTATAATCGATATGAGCTGGCTTAACGACTATCCGCAGGCAGCGGTGGTATATGGCTGGCAGGGCGGTATGGAAGGTGGCAGTGCCACAGCCGATGTACTTACCGGCGATATAACCCCAAGTGGTAAGCTGGTTGATACCATTGCTCAGCGGCTGGAAGATCATCCGGCTCATGCAAATGCTACCACCGAGATCTGGCATTCTCTTAATTATGAGGAAGATATTTATATCGGATATCGTTACTTTGAGACTTTTGCCCCGGAAAAGATAGTATATCCGTTTGGCTTTGGTCTTTCTTACACTACATTTAATACAAATACTGATACAGTTGTTATTAATGATGATAAAATAACGGTTAAGGTAACGGTTACTAATACCGGCAAGGTAAAGGGTAAGGAAGTCGTTCAGGTTTATCATGGTGCTCCGCAGGGTAAGCTGGGTAAGCCGGTTAAACAGTTGGCCGCCTTTGCTAAAACAGGTGTACTTTATCCCGGCGAGAGCCAGTCTATTGAAATATCCTTTAATACCAGAGATATGGCCAGTTATGATGATGGTGGTGTTACCGGGTATAAATCATGTTTCGTTATGGAGGCAGGGGATTATCCTGTATATGTAGGTAATGATTCGCATACCTGTAAAAAGGAAGGTGTTTATACCCTTAATGACCTGCTGGTGGTCAAGCAGCTTCAGGAAGTGCTTGCTCCTACCAAACCGCTCAAGCGCATGAAGCCGGGGGCTGTTAATGCCAGTGGAGCTTATGAACTGACCTATGAGCCGGTGCCGCAGAGGACCGTAGATTATAAGCAAAGGATACTGGATAATCTGCCTGAGGCTATTGAGCGGACAAATGAGAAGAAATATCGTCTGGTCGATGTATATAATGGTAAGGTATCTCTGGATGGCTTTATTGCCCAGTTTTCAGACCTCGATCTGGCTTCGGTAGTGATCGGTGAGGAAAATAATGACAGTTCCCGCGGTACAACCGGTGCGGCTGGCTGTTTTGGTGCTGTTACCCAATCGCTGGAGGCTATGGGGCTGCCTCTGGCTATTGCCGCTGATGGACCGGCCGGTATTCGCGTTAATAAATCGGTTAAGGTTACCAGCCTGCCTTGCGGAACAATGCAGGCATGCAGCTGGAATACTGACCTGGTAGAGCTGCTGTATGATCTTCTGGGGCAGGAGTTGGTGCTTAACCGGGTTGATACTATTCTGGGACCGGGCGTTGACCTGCACCGTTATCCGCTGGGCGGCCGTAATTTTGAATATTATTCTGAAGATCCGCTTATGGTCGGTATGATGGCCTGGGCGGCAACCAAAGGTGTGCAGAAACATGGTGCTACGCCAACGATAAAGCATTTTGCAGCTAATAATCTGGAAAAGTACCGGCGTGAGATCAATACCTGTGTGTCTGAACGAGCCTTACGCGAAGTTTATCTGCGGGGATTCCAGATAGCGGTTGAAAATGGTAATGTTGCCAGTATTATGAGCTCTTATAACCCGATCAATGGTACCTGGACTTCCAGTCATTATGACCTTAATACTATTGTTTTGCGTAATGAATGGGGCTTCGATGGTATTGTTATGACCGACTGGTGGTCAAAACTCGGTGATGACCAGGCTTTCTACTCTCAGGATGGAAACGGCGTTTACGGTAAATACATGGTGCGTGCCCAGCAGGACCTGTTCATGCGTAAGGATCAGGGGGTGGTGGAACGAAATCTGGGTGAAATGGACCATCTTAAGGCTTTACAGCAGGGGGAGCTTACTCTGGGTGAATTGCAGCGTGTGGCAAAGAATATTTGCAGTTATCTGCTCAAGTCTTCTGCTCTGGCCCGCCATGAAGGGTTCAAATATGAGCAGAAGTTTACCGGCAGGCCCGATAGATTTACGGTAGTGAAAGACATTGCCCCCGGCAGACCGCTGGTTCGTGAGATAAAGATCGATGGCAAGAGTATCAGGTCGGATATTTTTAATCCTTTAAAGACCGAATATCTGGTATATGCCAATGCTAAAGCCAAATTGCCTCAGGTTCAGGCCAGGGGCTATAGCCAGACCAGAGTAGTTATTGAGCAAGCCAATGCCGCTCGGCCGGCGGCTGTTATTACAGCATCTAATGGCAGAGAAGAACGCATATATAAGGTTATTTTTACTACTGCTGATGGCCTGGAGCCTTTGCTTGATAATGCTGTTTATGCCAGAATTTCAGAGCTGAAGGTTAATGGCAAGGCTGTAACTGAATTTGCCGGCGATAAATACTATTATGCACTTGGTACTGATAGTGATGTATTACCCCAGGTCACTTATAAGGCGTACAAGGGTGTAGCTACTAAGCTGGTAACTGAGCCGGAGAATATGATTGTGAAGATCATTTGTCAGAGTCAGGATCAGGCTAATACCTATACCTTGCAGTTTGGCAAGAGCCCGGCCTCTGATGATTTCCATAGTCAGCAGCTTAATAAGAACTGGAAGGTGCGAAATGAGAATCAGTCGCACTGGTCGCTCAGTCAGATACCCGGTGAGCTTAAGATCACGGCCCAGAGGGGTTCTTTATGGCGTGGTGAAAATGATGTGAAAAATCTTTTCTGGCAGGAGGCTTTTGGCAACTGGCAGGCTACGGTTAAAGTTGATCTTAATGTCCAGCCTTATGAAAACTATGATGGTGCCGGTATTGTCGCCTTTGCCGATATGGATAATTATATCTACCTCAAGTATGAGTATAGTAATGGCCCGGTAATTGGAATATTTAAAGAGACAAATGGTGCAGACCCGATCGTTGTTGGCCGGATAGAGGGTAATGAGCTGGCAGAGTTTGTGAATAAGAGCAGGACCGTATATCTGCGGTTGAAGAAGATAGGCGGTACCTATGCTGGTTATGCCAGTGTTGACAATGTTAATTATATCTCCTTTGGCAGTACCTGTGCCGAATACAGCAGGCCGTATTTTGCTGTTACAGCCTCGGCGGGCGGTGCTGAGCCAAACGGTGAATTCTCTGCCGCTTTTGATCTGGTGACATTTGATCCTGACCCGCAGGTAAATACTATTGAGCTGGGTACGGATGCTCTGATTATCAAGCCCGGCGAATGTGAGCCTGTAGCCATGACCAGATCTCTGAGGGCTGTTCCATGTAATGATACTGGCAATGGCTTGTGTCTGACTGGCGGCGATAAGGGAGAAGCGATTAGCTATGATCTCAATGTAGTTGAGGGCGGTGCATATAAAATTGCAGCTCGTTACAGGGCAAATAACTCTAATCCGCTGGCTCAGATGTCATTTACTGTTTACGATGGCGAAAAGCTGCTTAAGGCCTTTTCATATATTAAATCAACTGAGGGCCAGTGGGTAACTCAGGCACCGGATGATACCGTCTTTCTCAATAAGGGCAGCCACAAGTTAAGGATAGTATTTGATACCCCCGGCATAGACCTGAACTGGCTAATCCTTACGCCCCCTTACGCCGGGGGGGCGAAACTTTAGCACTCCTGCTTTTTGCTGGGCAGTTAGTGCTGTTGATGTTTTCTGTCTCACACAACCAGCCCAATCTCAATAGTCGCCACTGGCAAGTCCCGCCCGCCCGGCGTAAGGGCCCGGGGGGGCGGGACTTTAGCACTCCTGCTTTTTGCTGGGCAGTTAGTGCTGTTGATGTTTTTTGTCTCACACAATCAGCCCAATCTCAATAGTCGCCACTGACAAGTCCCGCCCGCCCGGCGTAAGGGCCGCGAGCGCAGCGAGCCTTAAGAGTTCCGGGCTTCAGGGCTTGTTGCCCTGAGTGTTTTTTGGCGGGGTTTATTGTATTGTTTTTGTATATTCTGTTTTCAGTTGAATTTTATCTGGAATAATCGGAATTTGGCTCAGGATGAGGTTTGGGAAGTCGGATTACGCAATAAGTGCAAAAGCTGAGCTAAAATCAGGGTTGAAATCGCGGCTAAAACGGAATTAGCTGCTGTTTGAGCCTTTTTCACTCCGGCCAGCGTGATCAGCTTACGCACATTCTGCACTGCTGCTATCAGAAGGTTCTGGATCTCTGCTTTTATCAGAGTTCGCCACCGGCATCTTTTCAGACCGTGATTGTTTGCGCCATCAGCAAAACTGCCCTCGCTGCGGGCCATTCGCTTTTGTCTCAGACTGCATCTTTCTGCAGAAGTAAAACAACCATCCGCCCAACGCGAATATTCCATATCAAGCTGCTCGCTTATCTGCCGGCCGCTGCTCTTACTCTTTACACATTCACTGAAATACTGACATTGTTCACATACCTTACGATCAGCCTCATAGGCATAGTGCTTGCCATGACTACTGCCTTTTATCCCAGTAAATTCCAGCTTCTCTCCCGCAGGACATATATAACAATTGCGTACTTCATCATAAACAAATCGGTCTTTCTGAAATTCCCGGCTCTGGCCGCTCGAATGATATCTCGCATGATCAATGCAGGGCATAGCTCCTTTATCCTGCAAATATCTGTAATTGTCCAGCGTACCATAAGCCTTATCCGCAACTACTGTCTCAACGGCTTTATGTGTATTTGATTCGTGAGTCTCGATCGCCTGCTCTAATACTTTGCCATCATTCACATTGGCCGGTGTTGTCACGGTAGCAGTTATAATTCCATGAGCATCATCCACCACCCGATGGTCTTTATATCCCAGCGTGGTTTTGCCATTCTTTGTGGCTAAACGGGCATCCGGATCACTTTGGCTGGCCCGCTGACAAAGCTCGGCATCGGCAGGCTTAACCTCGGTTTGCGACTTGCTGTTATCTTCCACTTTGTCCTGATCATCAAGCTGCTCATAGAGCCTGTCGCTGAGCTGATGTATTTGCGGACGCAAATGGTCCTTACTGGCATCAGCCGTTATCGTGGTAGAATCAATATGAATTATCTCGCCATCAACCAGACCGGCTTCTATGCACTGATCAAGCACTATCTGAAAGAACTCGGCAAATACTTCCCGGCCCCAACGCTTGCGGGCCTTGGACAAGACACTGTGGTCAGGGGTCTCATCATCAAGATCATAATCACAGAACCACAGCCAGTCCATACGCAAAGGCAACTGAGCGGCAAGCTGTCTTTCAGATTTGACATTCTCCAGAAATAACAGAAAGATCAACTTCATGATCACAGCCGGATCGATCGAAGTATTACCCCTGGCTCCATAAAGCCCGGCTACACGCTTACGCACAAAAGAAAAGTCTATGGCCTTTTTGATCTTACGCAAAGGATGATCCGCCGGAACCTTCTGCTCCAGAGAAATCCCATAAAACAACTTCGGCTTAATGTCCTTGGCTTTGCCCATCATAATAAATATATCTCCTGTTATTCAGACAGATATATTTTAAACATTATCAAAACAGATACAATTAATAAGTTCATGTTTTAATAAATATTTGGGCAACACGCCCTTCAGCCGGTTCTTTAAAGCCATGAGCGCAGCGAATACCAAATAATAAGCAGAAAACTAATGTCATACACTCGATAATAGTATATTATTTTTCAGGGAACAAATTACTTGTTTTAATATGAGCTGATTGATTATAATTGTCGTAACCGTTCACGGTTACTGATTATCTGTATTACTCTGTGATTTTCTTAAGAATTGTGATTGAAAGAGGAGTATTTTGGAAATGAAGCTCAAGAGTCTGTATTTCTGGCAATGTCTTTTGGTGCCGGCTGTTATTTGCCCGGCAGCTGAATCCGAGGCTGTTAAATCGGAGAAGTCAGCTGTTAATGTTGTTCTTATCGTAGCTGATGATTGTACTTTTCGCGATCTGGGCTGTTATGGCGGTCAGGCCTATACCCCCAATATCGACCGGCTGGCCACTGAGGGTATGCGTTTTGAGAGATGCTTTCAGGCTGCCCCTATGTGTTCCCCGACCCGAAACTGTCTTTATACCGGGCAATATCCGGTAAAGACAGGAGCTTACCCCAATCATACCCGGGTTGATGCCGGTGTGAAGACTATAGCCGGTTATCTGCCGGAGCTGGGCTATAAAGTGGCTCTGAGCGGTAAATCTCATGTTGGCCCGGATGATGCTTATAATTGGGAGCGGCTGCCCAATGCGGCTAACCCCAATTTTGCCCGGGTTGATGAATATCTGGCTGCGAGAAAGGCCGATGCCAGTTCATTCTGCCTGATATTGTGTTCCAATGAGCCTCATACTCCCTGGGATAAGGGCGATCCATCCCGCTATAAACCGGCTGATATCAAGCTGCCGCCCTATTATGTCGATACCCCGGAAACCCGCAAGGGCATGTCTCGCTATCTGGCAGAGATAACCTTTTTAGATGGGCAGGTGGGCAAGGCTCTGGACCTGTTAGAAAAGCATAATATGGTGGATAATACTCTGGTGATATTTCTCAGTGAGCAGGGTAACTCTCTACCCTTTGCCAAGTGGACCTGCTATGATAATGGTCTGCAATCGGCTATGATCGCCCGCTGGCCGGGAAAGATAGCTCCAGGCAGTGTTAACCGGGCTATGGTCGAATATGTCGATGTTTTACCAACTATAATTGAGGTTGCCGGCGGTAAACCAGATGCCGCTATTGATGGCCGGAGCCTTATGCCGGTCTTTGCCGGCCGGCAGGAACATAAGCATTTTGTCTTTGGTGAGATGACCTCCCGGGGTATTTATGATGGCCCGGAGTATTACGGCTCTCGCTCGGTCCGTTCTAAGCAGTTCAAGTATATCTGGAATTTCACGCCTGAGGTTCCGGCGAAAAATACCTGTTCGGAAAAATCTCCTGAGTTCAAAAGTTGGGAAAGGCTCGCTCTGGCCGGTGACCTAAAAGCAAAAGCACTCGTTGCCAGATATCGCTTCCGCCCCGAGACAGAGCTCTATGATGTAGTGAATGACCCGCTGGAAATGAATAATCTCACCGGTGATGAGAAATATGCCTCTGTCAAGGCGCAGTTGCGTGAGCAGCTCGACCTGTGGATGAGGCATTGTAATGACAAAGGGCAGGAAACCGAAATGTCGGCCCTGGAACACATGGGGCATACCAATAAGTAGCAGGGCCAGAAACATAAATGGGCATCGTAATTGGAACCGGTGGGAAAAGCGGAGACGCATAATCATGCGTCTCTACCAGGCATCTGGGGTGATGGGCTGGTTGTGTGAGATAGAAAATAACGCGAACGAAGTGAGCTTTAAGAGTTCCATACTTCAGTTGGTTCTTAAAGCTGTGAGCGAAGCGAACACCTTACAAAAGGAATTATAAGATATTCACTTTGCTCATAATATTATAAGGTATTCGCTGAGCTCATGCTTATAGAACCGACTAAAGGGCGTGTTGCCCAAATATTTATTAAAACATGAACTTATTAATTGTATCTGTTTTGATAATGTTTAAAATATATCTGTCTGAATAACAGGAGATATATTTATTATGATGGGCAAAGCCAAGGACATTAAGCCGAAGTTGTTTTATGGGATTTCTCTGGAGCAGAAGGTTCCGGCGGATCATCCTTTGCGTAAGATCAAAAAGGCCATAGACTTTTCTTTTGTGCGTAAGCGTGTAGCCGGTCTTTATGGAGCCAGGGGTAATACTTCGATCGATCCGGCTGTGATCATGAAGTTGATCTTTCTGTTATTTCTGGAGAATGTCAAATCTGAAAGACAGCTTGCCGCTCAGTTGCCTTTGCGTATGGACTGGCTGTGGTTCTGTGATTATGATCTTGATGATGAGACCCCTGACCACAGTGTTTTGTCCAAGGCCCGCAAGCGTTGGGGCCGGGAAGTATTTGCCGAGTTCTTCCAGATAGTGCTTGAGCAGTGCATAGAAGCCGGTCTGGTTGATGGCGAGATAATTCATATTGATTCTACCACGATAACGGCTGATGCCAGTAAGGACCATTTGCGTCCGCAAATACATCAGCTCAGCGACAGGCTCTATGAGCAGCTTGATGATCAGGACAAGGTGGAAGATAACAGCAAGGCACAAAGCGAGGTTAAGCCTGCCAGTGCTGAGCTTTGTCAGCGGGCCAGCCAAAGTGATCCTGATGCCCGTTTAGCCACAAAGAATGGCAAAACCACGCTGGGCTATAAAGACCATCGGGTGGTGGATGATGCCCACGGAATTATAACTGTCACTGTGACAACACCGGCAAATGTGAATGATGGTAAGTTATTACCGCAGGCGATCGAAACTCACGAATCAAATACACATAAAGCCGTTGAGACAGTAGTTGCGGATAAGGCTTATGGTACGCTGGACAATTACAGATATTTGCAGGATAAAGGAGCTATGCCCTGCATTGATCATGCGAGATATCATTCGAGCGGCCAGAGCCGGGAATTTCAGAAAGACCGATTTGTTTATGATGAAGTACGCAATTGTTATATATGTCCTGCGGGAGAGAAGCTGGAATTTACTGGGATAAAAGGCAGTAGTCATGGCAAGCACTATGCCTATGAGGCTGATCGTAAGGTATGTGAACAATGTCAGTATTTCAGTGAATGTGTAAAGAGTAAGAGCAGCGGCCGGCAGATAAGCGAGCAGCTTGATATGGAATATTCGCGTTGGGCGGATGGTTGTTTTACTTCTGCAGAAAGATGCAGTCTGAGACAAAAGCGAATGGCCCGCAGCGAGGGCAGTTTTGCTGATGGTGCAAACAATCACGGTCTGAAAAGATGCCGGTGGCGAACTCTGATAAAAGCAGAGATCCAGAACCTTCTGATAGCAGCGGTGCAGAATGTGCGTAAGCTGATCACGCTGGCCGGAGGGAAAAAGGCTCAAACAGCAGCTAATTCCGTTTTAGCCGCGATTTCAACCCTGATTTTAGCTCAGCTTTTGCACTTATTGCGTAATCCGACTTCCCAAACCTCATCCTGAGCCAAATTCCGATTATTCCAGATAAAATTCAACTGAAAACAGAATATACAATATAATACCATAATCCCCTCCCAAAAAACACTCAGGGCAACAAGCCCTTCAGTTGGTTCTTAAAGCTGTGAGCGAAGCGAACACCTTACAAAAGGAATTATAAGATATTCACTTTGCTCATAATATTATAAGGTATTCGCTGAGCTCATGCTTATAGAACCGACTAAAGGGCGTGTTGCCCAAATATTTATTAAAACATGAACTTATTAATTGTATCTGTTTTGATAATGTTTAAAATATATCTGTCTGAATAACAGGAGATATATTTATTATGATGGGCAAAGCCAAGGACATTAAGCCGAAGTTGTTTTATGGGATTTCTCTGGAGCAGAAGGTTCCGGCGGATCATCCTTTGCGTAAGATCAAAAAGGCCATAGACTTTTCTTTTGTGCGTAAGCGTGTAGCCGGGCTTTATGGAGCCAGGGGTAATACTTCGATCGATCCGGCTGTGATCATGAAGTTGATCTTTCTGTTATTTCTGGAGAATGTCAAATCTGAAAGACAGCTTGCCGCTCAGTTGCCTTTGCGTATGGACTGGCTGTGGTTCTGTGATTATGATCTTGATGATGAGACCCCTGACCACAGTGTCTTGTCCAAGGCCCGCAAGCGTTGGGGCCGGGAAGTATTTGCCGAGTTCTTTCAGATAGTGCTTGATCAGTGCATAGAAGCCGGTCTGGTTGATGGCGAGATAATTCATATTGATTCTACCACGATAACGGCTGATGCCAGTAAGGACCATTTGCGTCCGCAAATACATCAGCTCAGCGACAGGCTCTATGAGCAGCTTGATGATCAGGACAAAGTGGAAGATAACAGCAAGTCGCAAACCGAGGTTAAGCCTGCCGATGCCGAGCTTTGTCAGCGGGCCAGCCAAAGTGATCCGGATGCCCGTTTAGCCACAAAGAATGGCAAAACCACGCTGGGATATAAAGACCATCGGGTGGTGGATGATGCTCATGGAATTATAACTGCTACCGTGACAACACCGGCCAATGTGAATGATGGCAAAGTATTAGAGCAGGCGATCGAGACTCACGAATCAAATACACATAAAGCCGTTGAGACAGTAGTTGCGGATAAGGCTTATGGTACGCTGGACAATTACAGATATTTGCAGGATAAAGGAGCTATGCCCTGCATTGATCATGCGAGATATCATTCGAGCGGCCAGAGCCGGGAATTTCAGAAAGACCGATTTGTTTATGATGAAGTACGCAATTGTTATATATGTCCTGCGGGAGAGAAGCTGGAATTTACTGGGATAAAAGGCAGTAGTCATGGCAAGCACTATGCCTATGAGGCTGATCGTAAGGTATGTGAACAATGTCAGTATTTCAGTGAATGTGTAAAGAGTAAGAGCAGCGGCCGGCAGATAAGCGAGCAGCTTGATATGGAATATTCGCGTTGGGCGGATGGTTGTTTTACTTCTGCAGAAAGATGCAGTCTGAGACAAAAGCGAATGGCCCGCAGCGAGGGCAGTTTTGCTGATGGCGCAAACAATCACGGTCTGAAAAGATGCCGGTGGCGAACTCTGATAAAAGCAGAGATCCAGAACCTTCTGATAGCAGCAGTGCAGAATGTGCGTAAGCTGATCACGCTGGCCGGAGTGAAAAAGGCTCAAACAGCAGCTAATTCCGTTTTAGCCGCGATTTCAACCCTGATTTTAGCTCAGCTTTTGCACTTATTGCGTAATCCGACTTCCCAAACCTCATCCTGAGCCAAATTCCGATTATTCCAGATAAAATTCAACTGAAAACAGAATATACAAAAACAATACAATAAACCCCGCCAAAAAACACTCAGGGCAACAAGCCCTAAAGCTCGGAACTCTTAAGGCTCGCTGCGCTCGCGAGACTTGCGAGGCGACGGTTAAGATGGGTCTTAAAGGTGTGAGACAGAAAACACCAGCAGCACTTAATGCTCCGCAAAAAGCAAGAGTGCTAAAGATTCGCCCGTCCGGCGTAAGGACAACCACGAACCACACGAACTACACGAAAATTAAAATAATTCTTTTTAGTGTGTTTGGTGTGTTTCGTGGGTGCTTACGCCGCACGGGCGAAATAAAATCTTAAACCCAAAGCCAGCCGAGGTCGAAAAGATTAAATAATAACAACATCATTCGCAGCAAACTCAAACTACGATAAAGATCCTGTTATCCTGTCAAATAATCCTTTATGAATCAGCCCGTCACCGGCTGTTTGCTCTTATTGATATGCTCACGATATTTAACATAATGCATATCGACCTTGAGTATATGGCCTGAGATCCATTCCTTGAGCAGGTTGGAGATCTGGACGCTGCTGACGAACTTGCCTTCTTTAACCTTATTGTACAGATCTGTCACCTGCTGGGTTACGGCGGCGTGGACCTGCTTATGTTCGGCTAATTTGGGGTAGTTCATACTGGCCATGAACTGTTCCTCGGAGCGGAAGTGGCTTTTGGTATAGCTCAGCAGTTCAGTCATTACCTCCAGTAATATTTCATTGCCCTGACTGTTTTTCATAGCCTGACTGACCTTATTGATCAGCTCGACGAGTTTCTTGTGCTGCTGGTCTATCTGTGGTATGTTAGTAGCCAGCGATTCATTCCAGTCTATTAAAGCCATTATTGCTCTTCTTTCTACTTTGGTTTTGATCCTGTTTATTTAGCCCCGGCGGTCAGGGTTGCCTGATAGAATCTCGAATAGTGCATATCAACTTTCAATATATGGCTCTTGAGCCAGTCTTTGAGAAAGTTCGATACCTGCACTGAACTTACCGGCTTGCCGGTGGAGAGTTTATCATTTAATTCCGCAACCTGCTCGGTCAGATAGACATGAACCTTCTGATGTTCAACCAGTTTAGGGTATCCTATGCGTTTGAGCATTTTTTCTTCATAGGCGAAATGGTCCCGCGTGTATTTTAAGAGCTCACCCATTACCTTGCCCATTACCTCATTGCCCTTGCCCGCACCCATAGCCTGATGCACATCGTTTATAAGAGCAAATAACTTCTTGTGCTGATCGTCAATATCGTTCATCTTAACTGACAGCGAATCGTCCCATGTTAATAAAGCCATTTTTACCCCCAAAAGTCTGGTTAATCTAATCTATTAACGGCCTGAGCCGTACAGTACTAATCTCGTCCAAAATAAATTGCAAGTTTAATAAAAAATATATCTGCCTCCCCGGATTAAGGGTGGAACAGTACACCGCTCGTAAGAGTTAAGCGTTCAGGGCGTGTTGGCCGGAAAAACAAACTGTTATTTACATAACTATTATGCCAATACGCTCAATATAACCAGCAATGCAATACTAAGAATCTCAAGTCCCGATTTCACCCCGATGCGGCAGGTCCCGATAAGCATCGGGGTTTATCAGGACTTGCATTTATCGGGATTATTTAAAGCATAACCGCAGCGAATGTCTTATAATAAAAAGGACGGCATTGAGATATTATTCTCAATGCCGCCCTTTGTATTCTCGTCGCGAAGCCTTCTTCACAGACTTCCCAACTCAGATAAAGTCAGGCGGTTTCCAGCGGAAACCGCTCATCCCCATCATCACAATTCCAACCATCCTGAGCCGCTGTCTTCAGCGGCGGACCCGGCCCTTCGCCGTCAGAGGACCACCGGCAGGGTATTACTATTAGGCCCGGTTCCGCCGGCGTTGACGGCGTTGACCTTATAATACAACTGCACGCCCCGCGGCTGATTAGTGGCGGTGGCTTCATTACTGTAATAGAAATCGACCAGCGTCCAGTGGGCCAGACCGCTCTCGGGGTCAACGGTAGTGCGATACAGCGCGTAATTGCGGACCGCTCCGCCGGTTCGCGGTTTTTCCCACACGAACGAAACCGAATCGAATTCCTGACTCAGGCTCCGCAGATTAGTTGGTGAGCCCGGCGCAGCGATCGGTACGGGCTGGGCCTTGGGTCCCCAGCCGATGAGCAGCAGATTACCCGGCTCGTTAATGCAATCGACCTCGGCCTGCCGCACATATTTCCGGATAGCGGTATTGAGATAACCCTGTTCGAGATTCTTGGCCTCGGTAGCGAGCTGGGCAGAGGCCCGTGCCTTCTGCTGAGCGGTGAGTGCCACATTGAACGCTTCCAGAGCATCGCTGAGCTCCTGAGGGGTAAGGCCCGGGAACAGGGTCGGATAAGCCGTTATCCCATCGATAATGTTCTGAGCCAGAGTAACCAGACCCGATTCGGTATTCGGCATTGTAGCCATAAGAATATTCCTCCAAAAGAAATTAATAATAACACAGCCCCATGCTGTGCATAAATTCATTTACTCGCCCTTACGGTCCTTACGCCGGACGGGCGGAACTTTAGCACTCGCGCCTTTTGCTGAGGCATTTAGTGCTGTTGTGCTTTCTGTCTCACACAACCAGTCAATCTCAACAGTCGCCTCGCAAGTCTCGCCCCCCCGGCGTAAGGGGGCCGGGCAGGCGGAACTTTAGCACTCTTGTCCTTCGTTGAGCGTTAAGTGCTGTTGTGCTTTCTGTCTCACACAATTTCATTCCATCTGTAAGAGTACAGCGTTTACGCTACTAAATTCAAGCAGGCTGAAAGCCTGAACTCTTACACCACCATTCCATCTCCCCACATGCCTCGCAAGTCTCGCCCCCCGGCGTAAGGGGGCCGGACGGGCGGAACTTTAGCACTCCTGCCTTTTGTCGAGGCGTTAAGTGCTGTTGTTATTTCTATCTCACACAATTTCATTTCATCTGTAAGAGTACAGCGTTTACGCTGCTAAATTCAAGCAGGCTGAAAGCCTGAACTCTTACACCACCATTCCATCTCCCCACATGCCTCGCAAGTCTCGCCCCCCGGCGTAAGGGGGCCGGGCAGGCGGAACTTTATCACTCGCGCCTTTTGCTGAGTCGTTAAGTGCTATTGTGCTTTCTGTCTCATACAATTTCATTCCATCATCCCAGTCGCCTCGCAAGTCTCGCCCCCCCGGCGTAAGGGGGCCGGGCAGGCGGAACTTTAGCACTCCTGCCTTTTGTCGAGGCGTTAAGTGCTGTTGTCAGTTTCTATCTCACACAACCAGCCCATCTCCCCAGATGCCTCGCAAGTCTCGCCCGTGCGGCGTAAGCACTAGTGGCTTCGACCGGCGGTAAAGGGCTCTTTAGAAAATTCTGAAAAAATCAAAACGCCTGAAAATATTTTTTCGTCAACCACGAAACACACTATGCACACTAAAAAAGAATTAATTAAAATTTCGTGGTGCTTACGCCGCACGGGCGAAACTTGCATAGTATCTGATTTTATTTATTTTAAATTTCGTGTAGTTCGTGTGGTTCGTGGTCAAAAGACTCAGAATCTGGTTCGCCCAGCCCTGCAAATGGACTATCCAGCCCTTGCCAGTACTGATAATGCCGCAAACCCGATCCACATTCCGATAACCTTAACCCGATATGCGGCATATCCAATTCGATTTGCCACATATTGGATTCCATATGCGGCATATCCAATTCAAATCGCGGCATATGAGACTTGATATGCGGCATATTGGATTCGATTTGCGACATATCCAATTCCATTTGCCTCATATCCAATTTGATATGCGGCATATCCAATTCAAATCGCGGCATATCCAATTGGGTTTGTCTCATATTGGATTTCATTTGTCTCATATCCAATTCGATTTGCGACATATTGGACTCCATATGCCACATATCCAATTCCATATGCGACATATCCAATTCAAATCGTCGCATATTGGATTCGATTTGCGACATATTCTGTCGATATGTGTCACCCCAATCCCAATTCACGACATATTTGTCGTGCTTACGCCGCACGGGCGGAACTTTAGCACTCGCGCCTTTTGCTGAGGAATTAAGTGCTATTGTTTGCTTCTGTCTCACACAACCAGCCCATCTGTCCAGTCGCCGCGCAAGTCTCGCCCGTGCGGCGTAAGCACCCGGGGGGCGAAACTTTATATATATGGTTGGCGATGATACGGAGGCAGGAATTGTAAATAAGGTTTCAACTGTGATAATATTAATATGGCTGGCGATGTTATCGGGGCTGGGGTTGGAAATATGGTTTCGACTGTGATAATGTTAATAGGTTTGGCTCTGGTACGGAAGCCGGAACAATAAAACAAATTTCCAGCAGAATATTTTAAATTTACTCTGCCCCGAAATCAATTTATCGGGCCATAGCCGACCAAACAAATCATATCTTTGCGTCCCAGCTCCCTGACGCCTTAGCGTTAAAAACATAAAACAAATATCTAAACGCCAAGCCGCAGAGACGCAAGGACGCTTAAGGAGGGATAAGTTATTAACTTTTGGCTTTTTCCGGGTTTCGGGTGGAACTATAGTTATACCTTATTAATATGAGAATTTTCAGCGAGGATATGAGGATAAGAGGATAATTTTATTTTTCACTTGAATCTAATCAGCCAAGTTCCCATAATAAAGGCTGACAATTTATGATTGTACCGTTTTTCGGACGCAATGTTGGAAACAGCTAATCCATATTTTACAGAAGCGTCGAGCAATGGCACTCTCACAGCCTTGTTTAACAACAGAGGTTGCGAGGGTGCTATGCTTGGTTGTATTCTGTAAGGGCTTTAGCTGGCCTCCAACAAATGCGACGGCATAGCGCCTTAGTTGACCTCTGTTTTTTTATGCGCGGTGGGTTAGCTTAGGTGAGTTATGCCGGGTGGTAGGCGTTTTTTGCGAAATAATTGTTTTTCGGGTGGGCGATTGATTATGTCAGCAGTATAATCTGGTGGTTATAAAAGAATAAAGATTCGCCCGCGTGAGCGTAAGGACACACTCAATTTTGGCTTGATATGGTTTTATTCCGGCTCGTCTCCCATTGGGTCAGATAAGGCCATATCAACTTTATTTAATGTCTGGGTAATTAGGCATTTCGGCGTTGGGCCGGGGTGTTATTGATAGTTTCATTTTATGGTAAGGAGTCTTTATGATGAGAATGTTTGTGAGAGCAGGTTTGCTGTTTATGGCTTTCGCCGGGATTGTCAGAGCTGATGAGATATTGGGTACTTGTGTTACCTGTACCGGGCCGGTGGCTGCAATCGCCAACAGTCCGACAGGGTTGGCTGGTCTGCCAATAACCTTTGATGAGTTTGCTATGGATACGGCAATAACAGATCAATATTCCTCTTTAGGAATAATCTTTGATGGAGAAAACCCGCGGATTACTGATGATGGTTCCAATCCGTTCCCCCCGGTTTTAGCGGGTTTTGAGCCGGAAAGGTATATGGGTGATATTGAAGGTTATTTTGTTAATCCATATAATCCCACGCGGACGATAACAGTTTCGTGGTTCTCATTTACCGCAGGTTATTTTGATGAGACGGGAAAAACCCTGCTGGAATGGTTTGATATTAACGGTAACAAACTTGGTGAGATGGAAAATACTGAAACAGGGATTCAGACTTTCTATGTTGAGGGTTTTGGTATTGCCTCGTGGCGGATTGGCGGTACGGAAGATGGTAATGGTTTTGCGATTGACAATATCAACTTTGGCGGGTTGAATCTGATTGATTTTGACATTTCCGATGATGTGGAAGATGGTCAGTGTGTGTCGCCGGAAGATAATGTTAAGCTGACAATCTGTTTTACAAATGATTCTGATATTACTTATAATGATGCAATTATAAAACTGTACCTCGATAAGGGTGTTACTTACCCCTATGCTGACTGGACTATTGATGAGAACATGATCTCATATCCACCAGATCCGTGGTATGACCCGAATTATCACGCTTATACCTGGGAGATAGGCGATTTGGCTCCGGACGATACGGCTTGTGTGGATATAGAGGTAAATATAAATGAAGCAGCTATACCGGGAATGGAGTTGGTTAATAATACAGAGCTGACGGCTCTGGTCTGCCGTGATTATCTGGTCACAGACCCGAACACTGAACCTAATACTTATGTCAGCGTTTGCGCGGTTGAAGTGATAGCCCGCAGCGTGGAAAAGACGGCAGTCTGCTGCTGGGGCGATTATGATAAAATCTTCGTCGATCAGTATGCCACGGGCTCCGGCGACTCAGGCACGAGCTGGGCTGATGCGTATAATGGGACCGATGGTTTAAGGAAGGCATTATACAGAGCGACGAACGCAAGCTGTACCGGTCCTTATACGATCTATATCGCCAGCGGAAACTACTTCCCCGGCGAGAAAGAAGAAGACAGTTTTGTTTTGCCGGAAGGAACGCAAATATATGGTGGCTTCCCGACGGGCGGGTGTGATTTTGGTGCGAGAAATCCGAAGGTTTACGAAGCGTTGCTGACTGGACAGGTCGATGATGACTTATTGTCAGAGATAGACAATGTTGTTACAATGGGCCATAATACGCTGCTCGATGGCGTGGCGATTACCAGAGGTATTAACAGTAATATCTATGGCAATACCGTTGACTTTACGCTTAAGAATTGTTCCATAAAAGAAAGTGAACTATATGGTATTTATGCGTTGAATGGCAATGTAACTATTGAACGCTGCAAGATTCAGGAAAACTTCTCTGATGGTATCTATCACAGCGGAACCGACTTTACTCTTGATATTTCCAACTCTTGGGTAATGAGAAATGGTGAAAATGGTATGAAGGTCGTAGATTCAACCTTGATAGCCAAAAACAATAATATTTCTGAAAGCGATATGAAAGAACAAGGTAATCAGGGTGTTCGTATTGAGAATCCAACAAACATACCATTTTTGTATAACAATACGATAGCAAATAATAAGGGTGAAGGCCTTTACTATAAAAACAACAATGTTTCAGACCCGAATGATTATATTGAGATTAAGAACTGTATATTATATTACAACAACAATACAAATGGTTCATTTGGTTCTCAGTTGTCTGGTATCAAGGAAAGAGCTACTGATTATTGCTGTATTCAAGGTGGAACCGGCATAAATAATAATATTACCGCTGCCCCGATGTTTGCTTATCCAGCCAGTGTTGTCGGTGAGCCAGACCCCAATAATTTTCATTTATCTTCGGCTTCACCTCTGAAAGATATGGGATGCCCGAATCTTGATTATACCGGCCAGACAGATTATGATACTGAAGCTCGTGTTGAGGGTTACGGAGTAGATATCGGAGCTGACGAATTACATTCGTGCGGTGGCGATTATTCTGTTTTCAATACGCTGGATCTAAACTCCGATGGTCTGGTGAATATGAAGGAGTTTCAGCTATTCGCTATATCGTGGCTGGCAGACCCTAATACAACTGGTGAGCCTAACGATGTATGGAATGAAGACTGTAATCTGGATAACACCGGCTCGAGTTTTGAGCTTATAGATATTGCCGATCTTGTGGTGTTTCTGGAAGATGGTTGGCTATGGCAAGCCTGCTGGTATGAGCCTTATAACTCTGCTACGGCAACAATGATGGCGACTATGGCAATGTCATCTGAGCCAGAAGCTGATGCGATTTCAATGTCCAGGTCAAGTTCAGATAATATTAATACTCTGGCAAGAACTACCTCCAAGCTGTTATTTGCGGATGAACCTGAGCCGGAAGAAGTTAGTCAATATGCATATATGTCAAATTCAGAACTGGCCGAGTTTGTCAGGGATATTAAAGACCTGAAAGCTATGGTTCAAGCTCAGGCACTTATAGAGAGTGAAGATAGTAAAGATGTAGCGGAAATTCTGGATTTCTTTGATGGCGTACTGTTAGATGTTAAGAATTATCTAACCGAACAGGAAGAATAGTCTAAAATTACCTGCCGTCATTTGATATAATGACGGCAGGTAATTTTTATTTGCAGGAGAGATTAGTATATGAATAAAACAATATGGTTAGTTTTGTTATGTCTTGCGTCTATGCTAAATGCCGGTGTTATTGATGATGGTTATTTAACATCTGGTGAATATATCAGCCAGGGTGAAATATACAACAAAAATACTTTAATTGTACAGGGTGGTTCTGCCAATCGATTAACAGCTAACGATTATGCTCGCCTTGATGTTCTTTCAACATCTTTGCCATTAAGTAGTAGTCTGGATAAAGGTGTTTGGTCGATTTATATGAATGATTCAAGCACGCTTAACTTTTCCGGCGGTGCAACGAATTTAATCACTACAAAAAAGAATTCTATGGTTTATCTTTCTGGCGGTCAGATAAATTTGATTGCCAGTCAGCAAGTGATGACTGACAAAGAGCATATTATTATTGATTGCAAGCCGAACTGGATATGGAAACGCAACTCATTTAATGAAATCAAAGGTATCGTTGGTTATTGGCACGATGGCGCGGCTTTTGATATAACTTTTCTTGACCAGACTAATTTCGGATATAATCCAGTATATGAGAATGTTAAAGTCATTCCTGAACCGGGAACAATAGCCCTGCTAAGTCTGGGCGGTCTATTCCTCAAACGCCGCAGATAAAATCAAAATAACAAACGCAAGCCGGATTAAACCTCCGGCTTTTTTATTTCCGAGCGAAGCGAGTTGGGCTGCCGGACCTTCCGGCTGAAGATAGTAAAGATGTAGCGGAAATTCTGGATTTCTTTGATGGCGTACTGTTAGATGTTAAGAATTATCTGACCGAACAGGAGGAATAGTTTATAATAACCTGCCGTCATCTGGTATAATGACGGCAGGTTATTACATTTAAGGAGAAAATATGAAGATTGTTATAAACTTATTTATTGTTTTGTTATTTGCAACGATAACTTATGCAGGTTATTACGATGCTTATAATTTCACAAATGATGGGCTTCTGTCTGTTGGAGAACATACATATTCAGTCGAAGTTGACGATACATCAGTATTAACCGTCAATGGAGGTGGGGCAAACAGTATAGATATGAAAGATAACAGCCATCTGGAAATATTATCTACCTCATTACCTTTAAACAGCACGACAAAAGGTGTCTGGTGGATTGGGGTGAACGATAACGCGTCGCTTATTTTTTCCGGCGGGGCAACAAATCATATTGCTATGAAACGAAATGCAACAGCCTTGCTGACAGGTGGCCAGATAAACATGATATCGAGTTTGCAGACTATTACCGGTGGCCCTCACATAGTAATAGATTGTCAGAAAGGCTGGTCGTTGGCTTATCAAAATAATATTCCTAAAATATTGTATGGTAAATGGCATGATGGAACGCCATTTGAGATAAGTTTTATTAATGACTCAGACTTTCCGCCAGTTTTCGATAATATCAAAATCATACCCGAACCAGCTTCAATGTTTCTTCTTGGTCTGGGCGGTGTGCTGATAAATAAACGCCGCAGACAGTAACAAATCAATAAACGCAAGCAGGATTAAACCTCCGGCTTTTTTATTATCCGAGCGAAGCGATTCGGGCCGCCGGACCTTCCGGCCCAGCGGCGATGGTTTCGAGCATTCTCTGGTAGCGTTTATAGAGTAATTCCGGGTTTTCTTCGCCCAGGTGATACCAGCTTTGTATTTCTTGGAGGTTTCTGGTTCGCAGCGTGTAAAAGTCCGGGTCGATACCGCAATTCTGCATGGCCTGCTGATATACTTCATAGTGGAAATGTTCATGCCAGCAATCGAATTTTGCCCCCAGTTTATAGGCCTCTTCCAGTACCAGGCTCAGCCGCCGGTCGCCGCGTGAGAGTATGGCTTCGAGTATTGAGCTTTCAATATAATGGAATTTTAGCTTAACGCATACTTTCCTGAGTTTATGACAGGCATCGATGAGTATCTTTCTGGCATTCATGAAATAATCAAAATCTCTTTGCCCGGCCCAGGCCAGGGGAGTATGTGGTTTGGGTACCAGCCAGGAGACAGAGACCGTTACCGCCGCCGGAGTGCCGGTAACCTGTCTTTTAAGCCAGGACAGACGAGAGGCCAGTTTAACGATATTGAGCAGGTCTTCTTCGGTTTCACCCGGAAAGCCGACCATGAAGTATAACTTTACCTTTTGCCAGCCGGCATTATAAGCTGCCAGCATGGTTTCTTCCAGGTCCTGATCGGTGACCTTTTTGCCGATAGCTTTGCGGATCACATCAGAAGCCGTTTCCACAGCCAGGGTCAGCCCTTCTTTGCGGGTGGTATTCATCTGGCCGGGCAGTTCCTTGAGCTGTTTATCCACCCGGAGTGATGGCAGAGAGATACTGACATTTCTGCCGGAAAAGTTTTCATACATTCTGCCGGCCAGCTCGCTCAGGCAGGGGTAATCGCTGCTGGAAAGGCTCAGGAGTGAAACGGTGTCATGGCCGGTTCTGGGGTAGCTCTTATTGGCTATGTCCAGAATATTGTCAATACTGCGATAGCGCAGCTTGCCCTTGGTGTGACCGGCATGACAAAAGGCACATCGTCCCGGGCAGCCCCGCATTATTTCGATGGCTATGCGGTCGTGCGGGGTTTCTACATTGGCCAGCAGCGGGGCGGTAGGGTAAGGGGTATTGTCGAGATCTTCAATATATTCCCTTCTGAGCTTCAGCGGTACGCCGGGTTCGGTTACTGTAACTGAGGCTATGGTATTATCAGCATTATAGTTGAATTTATAGAAGCAGGGCACATAGACACTGTCGAAGGTTTGTGCCACTTTGAGCAGGGTTTGTCGTTTGCTCAGGCCCTTTTGTTTACACTCCCGGCATAACTCTATTACTTTGGGGAAGATTTCTTCGCCATCACCTAATACAATGCAATCGAAGAAATCGGCTATCGGCTCGCAGCTGTCAGCTATGGGCCCGCCGCCGATTATCAGGGGCATGTCCTGACCTCTGGCATCACTGCGGCAGGGAATGCCAGCCAGGTCAAGCAGATAGAGTATATTGCTATAGCTCAGTTCATATTGCAGGGTTATGCCGATAATGTCAAAGTCGCGGGCACTCCGCCGGCTCTCCCAGGCAAAGAGCGGAATATTTTCCTGCTTCATTATCTCACCGGCATCAAGAGCCGGGCAGTAACTCCGCTGAGCCAGCACACCATCAAGTTGATTGACCAGGTCGTATATAATACTAAAGCCCAGATTGGACATGCCGATAGTATATACATCGGGAAAGGCCAGTAATACGCGGGTATGGCAGCTCTCCCAGTCTTTGACAATCTGATTGACCTCACCGCCAATGTATTGACCCGGATTATTTACACGAGGTAGTAATTTATCTGATATTATTTTTTTATATGTCTGCATTGCTTTATTTGTTTATCGGTAACCGTTTATACGGTTACGGTAATAAGATATAAGATATAAGTTGATAAGTTCCGGAGTTCGTCCGTTTGAGGCGGACTCACAGCTATTTTAAGGCTTCGCGGCTCTCGTTTCTCGTCCCGATATACCCCGATATTCGGGATTTGCAGCATCGGGACTCGAAGCTGTCTGATAACTGGGTTTCTGCTATCTTGCCATTATTCCATAATACCTTTGAGGTCAATATAGGCTGGTATCTGTGTGTCTGATAGCTGCCATATACCTTTACCGGCTCTGAAAGCAGCCTTGCTTATCGCCTTGAATTTTTCCTGCTCTTTATGCTCGTGACGAGTATCGGGCCAGGCCAGACCATTTTCCAGCATAAGCTCATTGATCATCTTACCGCTTCTGGCCAGAAAGACATAGGCCAGGAGCCGGTTATATTTATCGCGGTGCAGTTCCCGGTCCTCTTCCAGCCTGACAGTTACCTGATTGTTAATGAGCAGATCGCTGAGGAATAAAGCCGCTTCCTGAGCCAGAGGTCGTTCCTGGTGTTTTTCATTTTCCAGTTCCGGTGCATCAATACCCAGCAGTCTTATTCTGGTCCGGCCTCGTCTGGCCACATTGTCCGGCCAGTCAATATAGATAGTATCACCATCAGCGACATTGAGTACATCAAAGGTATTGTCGTGATAATTCTGCATATCATCAAAAGAGTTTAGTCTGATATCTTTTGCCATTGTCGCTTTTCCTGAATTATTGTTTTCTCGGTTAAAGTGGAATGTATTTTCCCGGATCTGCTGTTATCGTTTTAGTTCTGGCATTCTGGCTGCCAGATTAGTTTGATGCAATGTGAACCGCTTAGTAATAAATAAGGCCCGTCAGTATGCTACTTTCGGGCCATTATTCTGGTTATTATGTATAAAACATATTTAATCGTTTATCTGGCATTATTCGGTTCACCATTAAGCTCATCAATGGCATCGTAAAGATCATCTTCCATTGTTTGAGTTAAATCTTCAGTCGAACCATCATCATCGCCCATCTCATCTGCTGGTTCTTCATTACTTTCTGGTTCCTCGAAGGCCGGCTCTTCTTCGATAACAGGTATTACAGACAGGGCTTTCACTTCACTTGCTGTTTGCACAGAAGTATCTGCCTTTTTCTGATAAGCTTCAATTATGTCGAGCGAATCTTCGGCCATTTCCGGCAATCTGCGCAGGTTCTCGATAGATGAAACGGCAGAATTATAGAAGGATGCATTGTTTTCATACAGTCTGGCCAGATCAGCGTTTATCAGTCTCTTGAAGTTTTCCGGATCAAATTCGCCAAAGGCTCTTCCACCGTTTACATACTGCTCCATGTTCAGAATTGCCTGCTGATAGAGGTCAGCTGCCAGATTCACCATGTCAGCGTGTCCGTTTTCAAAACTGTCCAACTGACCCAGCAGAGTCTTTATCTTGGCCAGAGCAGCGTTTTTAGCCTGCTCGCCGGCGTTAATTCTTCTTTCTATATCACTGGTGGTTTCCGGGGCATTTTTCAGTTTATCGATATAAACCTGAAGCTGAGCAATGCGGTTTTCGGTCTTTTCTACCATGCCGCTATATATCTTTGTCTGATTGTCGATGCTTTCCATTTGCAGGCGAGCCAATTCTGCCTGATTCTCGAAATGAATGCCTCCGACTATTTCCTTGCTGGAATTGACAAAGAGCTTTAATTCGCTGTCTCCGCCATCTGCCAGCCACTTACTGGCCCACTTTTGCAGGTTTTCTTTGCCAACCCGCTGCAGAGTGGCTTCCATTTCCAGTTGATACTTTTGGGCGCCCTGAGCTCTGTCAGCTTCACTGAGAGCCTTGAGATATTTATCACGATAGTGATTGGCTTTTTCCAGGTTTTCCTGATATTTAGCCTCATATTCACTGTAAACTGATTTGCTGTTGTTCAGTCGAGAGAAAATATCGGCCAGAGTAGCTTTGGCTTCATTGAGCTGTATGGTAAGCTCAGCAATAGCTTTTTCTGGTTTTGATTCACGGGCCGCCAGTATGTCATTGTTGGCCTGACGGACCAGATGTACCTGGCTGTTTATGGCCATGAGTATGGAATGGACATTCAAGTCTTGCAAGATAAGCTGTTCGTGACCGCTGCGGGCTTTTGAGGCATAGATAGTAGCCAGTGAAAGGGCAGAGGCGCTGTTGAGCGTCTGGCGACGACCATCTTCATCCGGTGCATTCCTCAGAGACATCTGAGCTTTGGCTAATTCAGCCAGAGCTGCCTGACTTCTCAATTCTTTTTGTTCTTTGCCGGTCGATTTTTCTGCCAGCATAACGATCTTATTGGTTATTTCTATCAGCTGAGTGCAGACGGCATTGAAATCTTCCTGGGTATTTATCTCGCTGTTGGCCAGAGCCTCGATCTCGCCATTTATTTCTGCAAAAACCGAATCATCGGCGGCAGAAGCGAGCCTCTGAGATATCTGCTGGGCGAGCCTTTGTCTTTCCAGCCTGAGTTGCTCACCAGCCAGATCGCCAGGAATGCTCTTGATCTTTTCGAGCTCTTCCGGGGTGAGATTAACCTGTTCAGAGCCGCTCTTGATGAGGCGATTACCTTTGTTTATGGAGTCGCGGGCATCTTTGGAGGCTTGTTCTGATTCTGAATCTTTACAGCTACTAAGCGACAGTGCCAATACTGAACAGCTCAGTATTGTCGAAAGTTTGAGAATAGTTTTTCTGCTCATTATCTTATTTTTCCTGTAGTTCAGGTGGTCTGCCGGGCCTATATTTTGCTAATATCCCCGGCGATTGTTTTGCCTCTTGCGGCGAAGTATTCCGGGACACCTCAGTCAGCGGGTATCTCACAGGGCCTTTGTAACTGCTGTTTTTCATTATCTCTTATAATGCAGTCAGTTCTGTCCATACTCCAAAAAACAAATCTTACCAGATACCCTGTATTGTGTCAATGACAATAAAAGGTTTGATATCACAATAGTGAGCCGGTTAAAATACGCGTAAACACTTATTAGTAAGCGTTTTACATTTAAAAATGTCATACCGCTGGTTTTAAACCTGAATTACCTGTTGTCAAACCTTTGTATGTTTGCTTTTGACTATCCATTTGACCGTCGGGTAAGCTGTTGTTATAATATGCGACTCTGAATGGCAGGTAAGGAAACAGCCTTCGGTTTTAATGTAAATACTGGCTGTTTCTTGAATTAACTAAGTAAAAGTAAGGACCCAATAGTTTATGCTTAAAAGAACTCACAACTGCGGGCAGCTTCGTGCAGCCAATGTCGGTGAAGAAGTAGTTTTGAATGGCTGGGTGCGATCATATCGTGATCATGGCAGTCTGGTTTTTATTGATCTTCGTGACCGGGAGGGTATTACTCAGGTCGTTTTCAATCAGGAAAACAGCCCGGCATTACATGAACTCGCCCGTAATCTCAGAGATGAGTGGGTTATTGGCATTAAAGGCAGGGTACTTGCTCGTGGTGAGGGGCTTACCAATCCCAAGCTCCCTACAGGCGAAATTGAGGTTGAATGTTCCGAAATGGAGATATTCAATAAGTCGGTAACCCCGCCTTTTGAGATTGATAATGCTGATAAGGTAAACGAGGAGTTGCGACTTAAGTATCGCTATATTGACCTGCGTCGTCAGCGAATGAAAGACATAATGCGGGTTCGCAGCCGGGTAACCGAGCTGGTTCGCAAGTTTTTCCAGGAAAACGGCTTCTTTGAGATCGAGACCCCGGTCCTGGGTAAGAGCACTCCTGAAGGAGCACGCGATTATCTGGTCCCCAGTCGTCTGGCAGAAGGGCATTTCTATGCTCTGCCCCAGTCTCCTCAGCTTTTCAAGCAGGTACTTATGGTCGCTGGTATGGAGCGTTATATCCAGATCGCCCGGTGCTTCCGTGATGAAGACCCCAGGGCTGACCGTCAGGCAGAATTCACTCAGATCGACCTGGAAATGAGTTTTGTTGAGCAGTCTGATGTAATGGCTATCACTGAACAGTGTATTGCCCTTATCTTTAAGGACATTCTTGGCATTGATGTCAAGCTGCCTTTACTGCAGATGACCTATAAGCAGGCGATGGATGATTATGGTATTGATAAGCCAGATCTGCGTTTTGATATGAAACTCAAAAACATCACTGATATTGGTGCTGCCAGTGAGTTTAAGGTCTTTAATTCGGTAGCGGGCAATGGCGGCCTGATCAAGGGCCTTTGTGCTCCGGGGGCTGGTTCTTATTCTCGCAGTGATATTGAAAAGACACTCACTGATTTTGTTGCTAATTACGGTGCCAAAGGGTTGGCCTGGTTCAAGGTGGTTGATGAAGGCAAAGGTCCTGAGCTTAACAGCAGTATAGCCAAGTTTTTCTCTGACAGTCAGAAACAGGATATAATCAGCCGGTTCGAGGCAAAAGTCGGCGATCTTATCCTTATGGTTGCCGATAGTGAAGAGACAACCAATAAGGCTCTGGCTGCCTTACGCTGCAAACTGGGTAAAGACCTGGGGCTGGCCAAAGATGATGATTACAAGTTCCTCTGGGTGGTTGACTTCCCGGCCTTTGGCTGGAATGCCGATGAAAAACGCTGGGACAGCCTGCATCATCCGTTTACTGCCCCGGTTGCTTCTGATCTCGATAAGCTCGAAACTGATCCGGGTAATATCAACTCGCAGGCTTATGACCTGGTACTCAACGGTAATGAAGTTGGCGGCGGTTCGATCCGTATCCATCAGCCTGAAGTGCAGGCCAGAGTATTCAGATTGCTGGGTATCTCTGATGAGACGGCTAAAGACCGATTCGGCTTCTTCCTCGATGCTCTCAAGTACGGCGCGCCGCCACATGGTGGTATAGCCTGGGGTCTTGACCGTCTGGTAATGCTGCTGACCGGCACTGATAATATCCGTGATGTTATCGCCTTCCCCAAGACGCAGAAAGGCCAGTGTTTCCTTACTGATGCTCCTTCAACTGTGGAACAGAGACAGCTTGATGAGTTGCATATCGGTATAGTGACTAAAGGTCCTAAAAAATAATTTTCGGTAAATCCTAATAAAGCAGAGGTGCTAAATCGAGTGCCTCTGCTTATTTTTTCTGATCTATTCTCATGATAAAAGCAGCTATATTCGATCTTGGTGATACTATCTTCAACTATGGCAGGTTCAATTCCAGCCGGGTATTTGAAGATGGGGCTCAGGCCAGTTTTGAGTTATTGCGTCAGTATAATGGCGGACGCAGCCCCTGTCCGTATATCTGGTATTGGTTCAGTCATAGTATCAGTATTCGCCTGCATTATATTATCTCGCATTTTACCCAGAAGGAATTTGACTGCCCGCGTATTCTCAGACGCAAAGCCTGGCGTTTGGGGGTTATTCTGGGCGATGACCAGCTTCTGGCCCTTACTGCCAAATGGTATGAACCACTGCGTAAAACCGCGGCAGTCGAACCTGATATCAGAAAAACCATGCTAAAGCTCAAAGAGGAACATGGTCTGAAACTGGCCATTGTCTCCAATACTTTTATTCCCGGTGAAGTGCTTGAGCAGCATCTGGACCAGTTTGGCCTCACTGAATTATTTGATGTCAGAATTTATTCCTGCGATACTATTTGCCGCAAGCCTGATATCAGAATATATGAGCGGGCCTTAAAGGAACTGGAATTGCCCGGCAGTGAGGTTATTATGGTGGGGGATCGCTTGAAGGAAGATGTGGCCGGGCCAGGCCGCCTGGGTGTTCGTGGTATTATTAAACTGGGGGCAACCAACCTGCACAAAACCTACCCGCGTGACCTGCTCAAGGTCAGGTCGCTTTCAGAGCTGCCAGAAATAGTGAAATATCTTAATAATAAGGAAGAAACCCAAAATAATAGTAATGGTTCGCTTTCTTCTGGGAACGCCAGGTAAGTTGCGGTACTCCGAAATCCCGGACTCGCTTCGGGATTGAGTCACACTGAAATCAGCCTCGTAATGACTCGGCCAGATATTGTCAAAACCAACATAACTTTTTCAGACTGACCGAATATGATAAAAGATATTAAAGCGATAGTATTCGATATGGATGATACCCTGTATCCCGAGCGGGATTATATTCGCAGCGGCTACAGGGCGGTGGCCGATTTTCTGGCTGATAATGAAAAACAGGCAGGGGAGATATTTGCTATATTATGGGATATTTTCAGCCATGACCCCCGTGAGAAAGTTTTCGATCAGGTTTTGACCAGATTGAATATTACCCCTGACCCGCAGCTTATTACAAAGCTCATTGGTATTTATCGCGAGCATAAGCCTCAGATAAGTCCTTTGCCCGGCGTTGTTGAGCTGCTGGAAAAGCTTCGGGCTGGCGGCTATAAACTCGGACTTATCTCCGATGGCTATTTGCCCGGGCAGCAGTATAAACTTGAGGCTCTGGGAGTAAAAGACTATTTCAACCATGTTGTCTTTACCGAATCGCTCGGTCGGGAGAACTGGAAACCTGCTCCGCTGGCCTATGAGATGATGGCCCGGGCATTGGCCGCAGCACCAGCCGAATGCCTGTATATTGGTGATAATCTCAAGAAAGACTTCATTTCACCTAATGCTCTGGGATGGAAGACTATCTGTTTTCGGGACGAATTCCAGGTACACTTCCACCATAAGCCAGAACCCGCCGGTGAGCCACAACAATATATCTACAGTCTGAGCGAGCTAATGCCGCTCCTGACTGAATGAGCCTTGCAAATAATTATTTTGTTGCCGCATCTATTGCTTGAGCTATATCAGCTATAATATCATCTATATGTTCCACTCCAACTGATATGCGAATTGTTTCTGGTTTAATGCCGCAGGCTTCCAGGTCGCTATCGCTCATCTGGCGGTGTGTGGTACTGGCCGGATGTATCACCAGAGTTTTAGAATCACCTACATTGGCAAGATGATAGGCCAGCTTCACCGAATTGATGAATTTCTCGCCGGACACGCGGCCGCCTTTTATACCGAAGGTAAAGACACTGCCAAAGCCGCCTTTGAGATACTTGCAGGCATTGGCATAAGTGGCATTACTCGGCAGCCCGGCATATTCCACCCATTCTATTCCAGGATGCTTCTGTAAATACTCAACTAATTTAGCAGAATTTTCACAATGACGCTGAATACGCAGGGCCAGAGAGTCAAGACCTACTAAAAGTTGAAAGGCAGAGAAGGGCGAGGCGCATGGTCCCCAGTTACGCAGGCCCTGGGTACGGGCTCTTATTGCAAAGGCTATATTGGCGCCATTGAGATTACCAAAGGTATCCCAGTAAACTACACCATGATAACTGGGGTCTGCATTAGTGAACATGGGGAATTTTCCATTGGACCAGTTAAATGTACCACAGTCAATTATTACACCGCCCAGGGTTGTGCCATGCCCACCGACCCATTTGGTACAGGAGTGGACTATAATGTCGGCCCCCAGATCTTTAGGGCGGCAGATTATCGGGGCAAAGGTATTATCCACGATCAGGGGCAGACCGGCAGCATGGGCGATATCTGCTATGGCACTGAAATCAGGCACAGAGCAGGATGGGTTTGCTATCGATTCTATGTAAATAGCCTTGGTGTTAGGTTTTATTGCCGCCTTTATCGCCTGCGGGTCTGCATTTCGGATAAAATCACAACTTATACCAACATCAGGCAGCGTATAGCGGAAAAGAGTATCGGTACCGCCATAAAGCGAAGCCGATGATATTATATGATCCCCGGCCTTGGCCAGAGTCAGTATAGCCAGAAATATAGCTGACATGCCGCTGGCAGTGCCGACAGCAGCGGTGCCGCCTTCAAGCTCGGCCATTCTTTGTTCCCAGGCTGACACTGTCGGATTTCCCAGACGGGTATAAATATCGCCAAACTCTTTCAGATCAAATAAGTTGGCCGCATGTTGGGTGTCTTTGAATACATAGCTCGCGGACTGTACTATTGGTACGGCACAGGCACGATTATTTACTCCATCAGGTCTGTATCCACCATGTATCGCGATCGTTTCCGGCTTATAATTACTCATTTGTTTAGTTCCTCATTCAAGTTTTTATTATTAACCTCTGATTCTATCAGGCGTAATTGTATAAATCAAGAGATACGCGAGTTTTATATGTTGGTTACAGATATGTTTTTCCTGTAGGCCGCAATGCAAGTTTATACAGCAAAACCACTTGCCCATAATAAATGCAGATACTACTCGAGATTAAACGATGAATTGAGGTATAGTTTTTTCTTTTACCCTTTTCCAAATATTTTATTGACTCAGATACGATGCCAATATATACTCTCTGTTCTGTTACCTGACCTGACTGGTTAATGACTTATGAGATTTTGCCTTAAGGCAGATATTGTCTGTCCTTGGGTTATGGTAATGCCTTGATATATAAATACTTGCCGAAGTGGCGGAACTGGCAGACGCGAAGGACTCAAAATCCTTTTCCTTCACAGGAGTGTGGGTTCGATTCCCACCTTCGGCATTGTTTTTTTATGATAAATAGCCATCGGTGAATCGGGGTTGGTTCTATGTTTGAAATGCTGCAATTCTGTGATATTGAAAGTTTGCAGAAAAATGCCGCGGCTCTGCTGGCTGGTAATATCAATACTATTCTCCTGAGGAGAGATGTTGCGGTTGTCGGTCTTTGCGGCGGACGCAGTGTCGCCGGTGTTCTGAGTATATTACGCAATCAGAATATCCCCTGGGGTCGAGTTCATTTTTTTCTGGTCGATGAGCGATATGTCCCGATTGATAGCCCAGAGAGCAATTTTAACCTTATCTACGAATCTTTTTTCTCTGAGCTTGTACAGGCAGGGCAGATAAGTAAGGAGAATCTTCATCCTTTTATTGCCGGGACTGATATTAAGGCAGAAATTGAGGATTATACTTCGCAGTTGAACGAATTTGGCGGCAGATTTGATGCTGTTTTGCTTAGTATTGGCGAAGATGGGCATATTGCCAGCTTGTTTCCATATCATCATTCGGTTCGTGACGATTCTGGTGATATTTTTATCGCTGTTGATAATTCACCTAAACCGCCTGTTCGCCGGATATCAGCCTCTAAAAAACTGCTAAAAAACAGCCTTTTCTCGTTGCTTCTGGCGGTAGGGCCAGATAAAAAGGCAGCAGTTGAATCGCTTAATGATGAACTTTATGATGAAGAAGACTGTCCTGCGAAAATAGTCAGGAGCATTCCTTGCAGCTATCTGTTAACCGATATCCAAAATGTCTGAAATTGATCGCAGAACTAGTTTTGAATATTTTGAGGTATATTCATGCATGACCAACAGAAGAAAGATGCTATGACTCAATATTTACAGTTGAGGCATGAAATAGATCAACAGGTTGAGCGTTTGCTGGCTATTCATGGATCACAGATAGTATGTCGGCCCGGTTGTTGCGATTGCTGTGTTAATCTTAGTGTATTTCCTGTTGAATTTGCCGTAATTGCTGCTGAGTTAGAGGTAATAGGTAATATTGACTTTGACAGCCAGGCAAAATGCGGCTTCCTTGAGAAGGGCTTATGCCGGATCTATGAGAGCAGGCCCATTATTTGCCGGACTCATGGTATGCCCATTGTTTTTTTAGATGAGAGCGAAGATGACCCGGCTTATGCTGTCTCATTCTGTCCGTTGAATTTCCCCGATCTCAATGATGATGTTGAGTTCAATTCTGAAAATACTCTCAATATTGACCTGATTAACACCCGACTTTTCGCTATTAACCAGCAGTTCACTCAATATCAGCCTGAAGCCTCTAGTCAGCCAGAACGCATTGAATTAAGACTTCTTACAGGTCAAAAATAGTTTTTACAATTAAAGAGCAGCTCATATTCTGTTGTCAATAAATTGTAATAATTACTTTTGAGTACTGTCAATTGCCACCGGATCAATCCAGAGAGCTTCTTGTTTTTATATTGAAGTTATCAATGAATGTGTGTTTAGAGTTATTGGTTATTATGCCGAAACGACCTTCTGTATAACTCTTATCAATTATCGAATTTACGCCAGACAGTTCACTTTTATCGTTCAGGTCAGTTAATGAAGTTGATATAGTGTTTTTATTGCCATCATAGCGAACTTCCAGCTTATAGATATGTTCATGATCGATCTGGAACAGATTTTTATATGCCAGTTCAATGGTATTATCGCCAGAGACTTTTTGTACAACGAGTACATCTTTATCCGGTGTCCTGGTTATCAGTTCAACTTTATAATAATTATCCTTATCCTGAATGCAGAATGCCAGTCCGACCGCTTCTGACCAATATCCATCAAAGGCTATATCTATACTGCTTATAAAACTATTGCCTTTATTCAATCTTAACCGGGTGGGTGACAGGGCTGTCAAAGTTTCGGAGGGTATAACTATATTAGATAATCCGGTAGTGAATGACTCTTTCAACTGACCATTAAAAACGATCAGCTGAGCGGCTGGTTTACTTGAGCGTAATGTTTCCCACCTGACGGTATCTGCAATTGCAATACCCTGAGGATAATCAAATTCTTCTCTGAAATTATGTTTGCTATTGTATGTTATATGTCCGGCTAGCAGAAGTGAGCATAGAACGGCCAGAGTTGATATTGCAACTGCTAACTTATTCCTTCTGAATAATTTCCCACTGCGATAGAGCATAGAACCCGAACCGGCCTTCAAAGGCTTATTGACCAGATAATTTTCTATATCCTGACGGAGTTCACTAACAGAGGAGTATCTGTCATTTGGCTCAGACTGAAAGATATGAGTAAAGATCTTGATCAACTCTGAATCTATCTTTTTATAACCTTTTAATGACCTGACCTTATTCTGGGCGATCCGCTCCAGTACCAGCTCTTTGGGGCCTGAAAGATCGAAAGGGTATTCATTTGTAAGTAAATTGAAAAGGATTATGCCTAAACTATATATATCACTCTTTATTGAAACCTGTGACTGGTGACCGCCAGCCTGTTCTGGCGACATAAAAGCTGGGGTACCAGCCCGGCTTTTGCCTGTATTTGCCTCCAGTTCAGTCTCGTCCTCATCGTTAAATTTAGCCAGGCCAAAGTCAAGGATATGCGGCTCACCGTCTTTACTTATAATGATATTTGAGTGCTTCAAATCGCGATGGATTACATTATTATTATGGGCAAATTCGATAGCATCACAAATTTTTATAAAAAGCTGCATGACCTCAGCAACAGAAAGTCGCATTGTCGTAACATACTCATCGAGGTGCTTGCCTTCTATCAATTCCATAGTGAAATAGTACACGCCACGATGAACGCCGCTATCAAGTATCTTGACAATATTAGGATGGTCCAGACTGGATATGAAGCTCACTTCGCGGACAAATCGCTGAAACGACTTTTTATCCGCATAACAATGGTATTTTGGTAACTTCAGTGCGACTTGTCGCCTTGTACCCAAATGGGTCGCTCGCCATACCTGGCCTTGTCCTGCATCGCCTATCTTCTCTTTTATGTCATAGTTGGCGATTGACGGACAGCTTTCTTCAATATCCAGGTTATCAGGATTCAAATGAAGCTCATCTTCCTGGTCACTGCCTATCATAAGCCAGTCAAGAAGCTGCTTGGCGTTTAATGTTGAGTTTTCACTTTCCTGCATTGATACTGAACCTGACCGCTACCATTAACTGTAATGCCTCATACACGCTTTATTCTTTACATTGTTAAAATAAGTCAATAAAACCAACTCTTATCGCTCAACATTAATTACGCAAAAAATCAGGAATCCTGCACTAAATTTTTCAAAAATTCAAAAAAATCTGATATTTCTGCACCAACTTCTTCTTCTGAAGAGGTATATTCTCTTACCAGACTCCTTAATTCGTTCTGAAATTTCCTTTTTACTGTCGTAATAATATTCGACGCTGTTTGAGTGTCGGCTATGCCTGTTCGCAGACATACTTCTTCCATACGGGGGGAGGGAGACTGCTTAAGAATTGGCTCGAGAACTTTTATGTAAAAAGCATCCCAGTGTGAAGGTGATTTTGTTTTGTAGAACTCTTCCAGACGAATAACTGCATTTTCTAATAGCGATTGTATCCAGGCGAAATTAAACTTGTCTTCTTCGCTTACGCAAATATCTGGAGCTGCTATAAGGTTCTGGCAATTAAGGGTTTCCAAACTTACTGTTCTGGTTTGAGCCATGCGTTTATCTGCGTTGTTATGCCGGTCTTGACTGATAAGAAAATTATTTAAGGCTACCAGTAATAATGACCTGAATTTTCCTCTCGAGGCGTGGGCCTTTTCAAACAGACCATTTTGAATCACCTGCTTAAAGAAAAATTCCTGTGTCAGATCATGGGCTTTCTCCTGGCTATTCCCTTTACTCATTATATACCGGCAGATTGGCTTCCAGTAATCATTATATAAGTCATTTTGGATTTTACGCGACGCTTCATCTTCCAAATTTCTCATCTGAGAAATTAATGTCCAACGAGTGGTCTTGAAGAAGGAATCATCATGTCTTTTTGGCAGGCCCATATTGTCCTTTAACGCTTATATTATGATTGATACTATGTATTCAGTATAACTTATAAAAATATACTAAAAAATATAAAAAAATAACTTTTTAAATGCAGGAATTTCGAAAAATTGCGTAATTAATAGTGAAGGCATCATTATATAGCAAGGATTGAGAAAAATATAAAATCAGGAAGAAAAAGGTGTGCCTGGCACACTTTTCTGGGAGTTTCTTTCTGATTTCTTTTATGCCAGCCAAAATTATTATGTGTTACCTGCTTGTTTAATGCCTTTATCATTCGGTCGGTTTGTGTCTGTTTCATTCTTTGACTTTCCCCCTTATGGGGGAGTGGCACATACCACTATCATATCTTCGATCATGTTATATGATATCATATCATATACAATATTGGAAGAAAGTTATAACTGACTTATTCAAAAGTACTTAAATTGTAATTATTTTCAACTGGATAAAAAAAAAAGAACAAGTAAGAACCTGTTCTTTTCTTTTTGATATTACAACTTTACCATGAAGTATTGCCCTATGGGCGCACCACTTCCTGCAAAACAACAGACAGGGTATCGTGACTGTTGTTCAGATAAGGCCAACGCTGATTAACGCCTCTTTTCACGCAGACGAACTGCCTTACCTACGCGATCACGCAGGAAATACAGCTTGGCCCGGCGAGTCATACCTGAGCGAATAACTTCGATCTTCAGTACATTAGGAGACTGAAGCGGGAATATACGCTCAATTCCTTCATTATTGGTATTGGTTATGCGACGAACTGTTACAACTTCATTCATGCCGCTTCCCTTGCGAGAGATAACAGTACCATTGAATAACTGGGTACGAACCTTATCGCCTTCTTCTATTTTTACATGAACATTTACAGTATCACCGATAGCAAATTCATGCTTAGGTTTGGTGATCTGAGCCTTTTCAAATTGTGTAACTAATGGTGAGGTCATTTTTACTCCTTGCCAAAGTGGCAATATCAATTTATTTGTTATATTTCTTTACTTATTATCAACACTTCTGGCTAATATGTCAGGACGCCGTTGTTGTGTTCGTTCAATACGACATGCCTGCCGCCATCTGGCTATTTCGCCATGGTTGCCATTAGTGAGTACTTCAGGTACTTTTAAGCCTCGAAAATCAGCCGGTCTGGTATATTGGGGATATTCCAGCAAGCCATCTGAAAAAGACTCCTCTTTTACAGAGTTGTCATCTCCTAATGCGCCCGGGATCAATCTGGTTACGGCATCAACTATTACCATCGCTGGTAATTCTCCGCCGGACAACACAAAATCGCCCAGGGATATCTCCATGGTGGCCAGATCCGTTCTGATCCGTTCATCAAAGCCTTCATAGTGTCCTGCGATCAGGATAACTCGCTTTTTACTGAGCATATCCTGAGCTGCCTGCTGGTCAAACCTGCGGCCCTGTGGGGTCATGAGTATTATCTCATCAACCGGATCACCCTGAGAGGCTATTGATTCTACAGCCCTAAATATCGGGCCGCACATCAGAACCATTCCAGGACCGCCGCCATAGGGGGCATCATCTACCTTGCGATACCTGCCTTCGGCATAGTCTCGCAGGTTTGTTATCGATATATCAACAAGTCCGTTTTCTCTCGCTCGTTTTATTATCGATTCACCAAATGCTCCCTCAAACATTGAAGGAAATAGTGTTACTATGTCGAATCGCATTTTCTCTGTACCGCCCGCATCTGGCAGAGGCTGATTACTTACCTGTAACTATACCTGCTTTTTTCAGCATGTTAGCTACAGTGTCGGTGGCAACCGCGCCCTGTGAGAGCCAATGAAGTATGCGATCAGCTTTCAGAACTATCTGCTTTGACTCGTCCTTCTCGATCGGATTGTAGTAACCTACTTCTTCAATCACTTTGCCATCACGAGGACAACGAGATTCCATTACGCTGACACGGAAGAACGGAGCGTGACGCCTGCCCATCTTCTTTAATCTGATCTTTACCAAGTTCAGTCTCCTGTAAAACTAATTTACTTACTTAAATCTACCTTATTCCCTGTTTGTGCAGGGGACAGGCACTAATTTCCAATTATATATCTGGCCTTACCGGCCTGGCTGTGACTTTCTCTTGCGAGCCAGCACAAAACCATTAATCAATATCGCTGCCATGCCGCGGTCAACTTGTGCCCTGGCGGCGATATTGCTGATATCGTTATCATCCAGCAGTTCTGGTTCGCTTTTTTCGCTCGGGGCCATTACCGCTGCAACTTTACACAGTTGCTCATACTCCTCCTGAGAGGGGGCTTTGAGCATCGCCAGCTCGGCTGTTCCGCGAATATCACGAAACTGCTGCCTGAATCTCAGGCCGAAACTGCTCTGGCGAAAACGGCCAATTTCTTCAAGATAACTCTCGATTGTAAGGTCATTGGCCATTTCACTTGCCTAATGCTTTTTAACCTTATTAGGACGCTTTTTTCGATCTACTTTTTTACGGTTACGATTCACACCGCTTGGACCGGCCAGATTGCCGGTCTTACCTGGCAAACCGCCGCCAAATGAACCCAGCGAGCCCAGCAATTCGTCCATATTGCCGCCCATGCCGCCACCCAGACCTGCCAGGGCCTTGAGCTTGCCCATCGGACCTGTTCCGCTGAAAAGCTGCATCATCTGGCGTGACTGCTTAAAGGTTTTTATCAGGCCGGCTACTGCATTTTGCTCACTTCCGCTGCCACTGGCGATCCTGCGACGACGGGAGGGCGTTATTATATCTGGATCATTTCGCTCTGCTTTTGTCATAGACATGATCATAGCTTCAATACGGCGAATATGATTTTCGTCTATGTCTATACCTTTCATGGCCTGACCCATTCCTGGTATGAGCTTCATTATATTTTTTAAGCCGCCCATGTTTTTCATGGCCGACATCTGCTTGAGAAAATCATCAAAGGTGAATGTACCTTTGGCCATTTTTTCCTGCAGCTTTTGAGTCTCTTCTTCGTCGAACTGCTCCTGAGCCTTATTGACCAGGCCGACTATATCGCCCATGCCCAATATGCGGCCTGCCATTCGTTCTGGATGAAATTCTTCCAGAGCTTCGAGCTTTTCGCCAGTTCCCATGAATTTTATGGGCTTACCTGTTACTGACTTCACTGACAGGGCGGCTCCACCACGAGCATCACCATCGAGTTTGGTCAATATAACGCCATCTAATTCCAACTGGTCATTAAATTCTTTGGCACTATTTACTGCGTCCTGGCCAGTCATAGCATCGCAGACCAGGAATATCTGGTGCGGATTTACCGCTTTACAGATATTGCCAAGTTCTGTCATCAGCTCAGTATCAATATGTAACCGGCCGGCAGTATCAAGTATTACTACATCGCGGTTATTATTTCTCGCAAACTGCACAGCTTCCCGGCAGACGGCCACAGCATCTTTGGTGTCTTCCCGGCTATATACCGGTACATCTAACTGACGCCCCAGAGTCTTTAACTGCTCTATTGCCGCTGGCCTTTGCAGGTCAACTGCCGTCAATAACGGTTTTTTATCACTATTGATCAAGTACTTGGCCAGTTTACCGCAGGTCGTGGTCTTACCACTTCCCTGTAAACCGGCTAACATTATAACCGTTGGACCGGGCGATACATAGTATAAATTGCTGTCAACCGGTCCCATAAGGGCGGCCAGCTCATCATGTACTATCTTTACCATAAGCTCATCTGGACGCAGAGATTTTATTACCTCTGAACCAATAGCCTTTTGGATCACATTTTCACAGAAGTCTTTTACTACCTGAAAGTTAACATCTGCTTCCAGCAGGGCGGTGCGCACATTCTTCATTGCATCGCGAATGTTCTCTTCGCTGATCTTGCCACGCCCGCTTATGCTGCGGAACAAATCACTGAACTTGTCTGTCAAGGTATCAAACAACTGTCTTTACTCCATTTAAACGCATTTAATGCGCAATATCTACCTGTAGGGGTAGAAAGGCAAATGATACATAAAACCTGTTACATATTCAAGGTAAAAATTCCAGTATTAGCTAAAAAATAAGGTTTTGTGTCGTTTTTTTATTTTTCCTGAAATCTTGCTTCTCCCATCCTTAATCACCTTTTTATCAGTATTATTCATACTATGTGCTAACTTCCCCTTATTATATCTTTTATGTTGTTTATAACTGCTTTTACTGATATACTAATGCACTTTTGGCACGACAAAAGAACAAGGTGTTTTATGTTGTTCTTTCTTTAACTTTGTGTTAATAAAGAACTTGAGATAAGCACCTGTCAGGCAATAGTGAGGCTCAGAAATATGATGACGGTAGATATGACCGTTAGAGCCTTTTTAACTACAGATAGCGAAATAAGTTACATTATTAGAGAATTATGAAGAAATTTGCTGTAATATCTGATTTGCATTCAAACCTCGAGGCCCTTACCTCTGTTTTTGCTGAGATCGACAGAAGGGGTATTAAAGAAGTATTTTGTCTGGGTGATATCGTAGGTTATGGTCCTAACCCAATAGAGTGCCTCGATATGATAATAGACCGTCAGGTGATAACTATAATGGGTAATCATGACCAGGCGGCCTTTTACGAGCCGACTAATTTTAATGCCGGGGCTGAAAGGGCGGCTTATTGGGTTCGCCAGTGTCTGGAAGAGGACCCCGACAAGGAAAAAAGAAATAGAAGATGGGCTTTTTTAGGCCGTCTGCCGGTTAAGTTGCAGGTTGGAAATATTCTCATGGTGCATGGCTCTCCACGAAAGCCTGTTACTGAGTATATATTTCCTGATGATGCTTACAATAATTCAACCAAGCTCATGAGCGTTTTCGAACGGATCGACCATCTTTGTTTTGTCGGCCATACTCATGTGCCAGGCGTTTTCTTTGATGATCCGGATTTTTATCCCTGTGATGAAATTGAGTACGAATATTTCATTCGGGAAGATGAAAAGGCCATAATCAATGTCGGCAGTGTTGGCCAGAGTCGCGATCAGGACACCCGGGCTAGTTTTGTTATTGTCGAAGATAACAGGGTTGAGTTTGTTCGCATTGAATATGATCTGGAAAAAACTGTTGAAAAGATACTCAAAAACCCATTTTTAGATGATTTTGAAGGATTAAGACTGCGTGAAGGCAGATAATTTGTTCACAGAGCCTTTGATTGGGCATGGAATGCCTGGAAGATTGATTGCTAGTTTTGTATATTTAATCATCAGGCGAATTTTTTCTAAGGATAACTAATGGATATAAAGCGTTTTATAGTAAGTTTTGCTATTTTTATGGTAATTCTTTTTGGCTTCCAGATGTGGATGGGCCAGGGGTCTGCACAAAAACAAACATCAACCAGCGTCAATACTGCCACGGAGCAGGTTGCTACTGAAAATGTCAGCGGAGAAACTGTTCCGGGCATAACAGCCGGCGCCGTTGCTGCTGACCAGACCGTCTCTGAGTTTACGGGCCTTCATGCCCTTGACGCTCTTGATCTCAACACTCCTGCTGAGCCTGTCATTTTAGGCGGTCTGGGAGATGATGTTGAATATAATGCCCAGATAAACTTTGATCTGGCTACTGCTTCGGTTGAATCAGTACTGGCCAACAGGCAAAAATATAAAGTATCTGATAAAGAGTACGGCTATCCGCTTCTTAATAGCTGCAAGACCGCAGCGGGTATAAAGTATAGCTCTTTTATGGTTACCAGTGTTAAACTCGAAGGGTTCCAGAAAAGGGTCGATCTTACCGGCAATTGCTGGAATCTGGTCGGTAAAGACGGCGATACTTTACGGTTTTCTGCCAGTATTTATGATGGGCAAAAGCATCTCATCGATATTGTTAAGGTGTTCACTTTCACCCCCGGCAGTCACGAGCTGGCTTTTGATATTGAGATTGAGAATAAATGTGATCAGTCGGTAAAGGTCGAGTTCCTGGGGCTTACAGGACCTGCCGGTCTAATTAACGATGATCCACGGGCTGATCGCCGTAATGTCTTTGTGGGGTATTATAAGAACACTAACGCCTTTACCGTTGAACTTATAAATGCGGCTAAAATTAAAGATACCACTGGCGAGTTTGTTAATACACCTGATAATAAACCCATGGAATGGTTTGCTCACAGTAATAAGTTCTTTACTTCCGTTATGCGTTCTGTACCATCTGAAGGTGCTTTGTATGCTCCTTTTGTAGTAAATTCAGTTCATGCCCGACCTGCATTTTTAACTACTGGTCCGGAAGAAATGCTTAACAAAGATGCTCTTGTAGTTTATACCGAGATCGTGCCTGGTGCTATTGCTGCCGGTCAGGTTGTTAAGTGTAATTACCAGGTTTATATGGGACCTATTGATCTGGAATTGTTCAACCAGGAACCTTTTGCCAGATTGCAATATAAACTTACTGCCGGTAATTCTTCTTGCGCTATATGTACTTTTGCCTGGCTTAACGCAATTATTTTCCAGCTTATGCAGCTTTGTTACTGGGTAACAGGTAACTATGGCATATCGATCATATTCCTGGTATTTCTGGTTCGTCTGCTTTTGCACCCGATAACTAAAAAGAGCCAGATCAATATGATGCAGATGAGTAAAATGGGCCCAAAGATCGAAGAGATCAAGAAAAAGTATGGCGATAATCCTAAAGAGATGCAAAGACAAATGGCTCTGGTATATAAAGAGCAGGGGTTCAGCCCGATCCTTGGCTGTTTGCCCATGCTGTTGCAGATGCCTATCTGGATCGCTCTATACACTTCCGTTGATTCTAATATTGGTCTGCGTCATCAGGGTTTGTTTCCTGCCGGGTTCCCCTGGCTTAATGATCTGTCAGCTCCTGATCGTCTGATACCTTTTACCGCTTTTGGTGCCGGTCCGATCGATCTGCCATTATTAGGACACATTGACGCATTTAACCTGTTGCCGATTTTGCTGACTATTGCTATGTTCTTCCAGAGCAAGGCATCAATGAATCAAAGTACCGCTCCTGTCAGCCCTGAAGCGGCCCAGCAGCAGAAAATGATGATGTATATGATGCCAGGCATGATGCTCCTGTTTTTCTATACTGCTCCTTCTGGGCTTAACCTTTATATTATGGCCAGTACTTTCGCCGGTCTTATCGAACAGAAGCGTATAAAAAAACATTTACAGGAACAAGAAGAGATTCAGCGAGATGGCGTTGTAGTTGTTACTGGTAAAATGTCCGAAAGGCTCAGAAATAAAGGTAAAAATTCCCGATAGAGCGATTATTGCGACAGCCTTGTATTTGCGTTGTTTACATCGTTTATGCCGGTTTGAGCTTTAATTACTGATACAGTCCTACTTGATTTTTTTACAGAAAACCGCTAAGATTAACCTTTTCTCTCTCGACCGCAGGTCGATAGAGTGTAACTGTATATAGTACATGGAGATGCAAAATGTCAGATAATGTTGAGTTCCTGCGTCAGTCAGACCCTGAAATATTTAAACTGATCGAAAAGGAACATGATCGTCAGCAGAATACCCTGGAAATGATCGCTTCTGAAAATCATACTTCCAAGGCTGTAATGGCCGCTGCTGGTAGCTGCCTGACCAATAAATACGCCGAAGGCTATCCGCAGAAGCGTTATTATGGTGGCTGCGAATGTGTGGATGAGGTAGAACAGTTGGCTATTGACCGTGCCAAGGCTCTTTTTGGTTGTGAACATGCCAATGTGCAGCCGCATAGTGGTTCACAGGCTAATATGGCTGCTTATTTTGCTGCTATTGATCCAGGTGATACCATTCTTGCTATGGACCTGGCGCATGGTGGACATCTCACCCATGGCTTTAAGATCAATTTCAGTGGTAAGTTATATAATGTACTCAGCTATGGAGTAAAACAGGATACTGAAACCATAGATTATGATCAGATGGCAAAATTGGCAGCTGAACATAAGCCCAAAATGGTGGTTTGTGGTGCCAGTGCTTATCCTCGTATTATTGACTTTGAAAAGATTGCAGAAATTGCTCATGCAAATGGTGCAGTGGTAATGGCTGATATTGCTCATATTGCCGGTCTGGTTTGTACGGGCCTGCATCCAAGTCCGGTTAAGAGTTGCGAGTTTGTTACCACTACCACTCACAAGACTCTGCGCGGCCCTCGTTCCGGCATGACCATGTGCAAAGAAGAATATGCCAAGAAGGTTAATTCTGCCGTATTCCCAGGCTTACAGGGCGGACCGCTGTGTCATATTATCGCCGCTAAGGCAGTTGCCTTTGGTGAGGCTTTACAGCCTGCTTATAAGCAGTATATGCAGCAAGTAGTGCAGAACTGTAAGGTTCTGTCTCAGGAATTGGTAGCTCGTGGTTTCAGACTTTGTTCTGGCGGCTCTGATAATCACCTGCTGCTTTTGGATCTTCGGCCGTATAATGCAGACCTTACCGGTGCTGCCGCTGAGAAACTCCTTCAGGCTGCTGGTATAGTTACTAACAAGAATCTCATACCTTTTGATACTCGTAAGGCAACAGAAGCCAGTGGTATCCGTATTGGCACGCCAGCCCTTACTACCCGCGGCCTGAAAGATGCCGAAATGAAAACAATGGCATCCCTTATTGATGCCGCCCTCAAGAGCGATGGCGATGAGGCCAAACTAGCTAATGTTCGCAGCCAGGTTGCTGAAATGTGCAAACAGTTCCCGCTCGACTGATATTAGTGTATGCAAATTTTGTAACCATCAACAAGTAAAAAATGTTATCTCCTGTAGATAACATACAATAATTAAAAAAGGCTTTGCCGGTACCTATCGGCGAAGCCTTTTTTATGATGTATAAGCGTTCCCAGGGGCGTGAACAGTTACGCGTACCCTTGGTTGTTTATGAGTTTGTATTCTTTTCCCTTGCAAAGGTTGCTATAAGTTATCAATATCTGAGTTGCCGGTTTTTCAGTATTAAGCCTGTCATAATGGCTATGAGTGTCAGGGCCAGAACAAATGATATCAGTAAAACAATTATAACGGAGTTCTGGCTGGCAACTGGCCAGTTCTCTATGCTGAAACTGCCGGCGATCTCACGAGAGAGATACCAGCGTCGGATCAATTCCCTGAACAATACCATTATTGCCATGAGCAGGCCGCCCAGAGTTGATATTGCAATCAGCACAGATCGGTTTTGTGGCTTTAATAACCCAGATATGGTCAGCAACAAGCCAAGCCCCGGCAATGCCAGCCAGATATATCTCAATCCCGGTGATGAGTCTGTCAGGGAATTATGCATTTCAAATTGCCCCAGCCAGTTGCGGAACTCTGCCGGAAGTGCGCCAAAATACCATATTCCCGTGGTGATCATCGCAATAAAGCCTAATGCACAAAAGGTCAGACCGCCTTTTATTGTGGTGTTACTATTAGTGCCATTTGTCTGGTCTGATGAGCGGCTGAAATAAGCTGTCCATGACAGAAATACACCTCCGGCCAACAGCCAATAGGAAATATTGTGCATAAATCTGGGGATTGTTATGGCATCATTTACATGCAGCCAGCTCTGATCTCGATGAAATTCCAGCCAATGTTCGGGTTGTATTGTCAGGATGGCATTGTTGGTGTAAATATATGCAATAGATAAGAACACCAGAGGCAGTGCAGTCAGTGCCGGGAGTGATATTTTCCAGTTCCACAGCCAGCCAGCCAGATACAGGCATATAAAACCGGCCAGAAGCAAGACCAGTGAGCCAAGCCAGAAATACCCCAGGAAAATATTTGAACTATACGAATAGTGACCATAGAGCGTCTGCACAAAAAGCAGGGGAGCTATGCCGGTTGTTATCGTTAATGACAGAACCGGGGGCAGGGCACGGATCATCTTTTTGTCTATTATCCCTAATGTAAGTTTATTGCCCGGTATCAGACAGCTGCGAGTGAACAGCACCAGTGCCGAACCGGCTATCATCGAGACAAACAGCATGTGTATCCAGAATGTCAGTAGAAGCAGGCTCTCAAGCAGCCAGGCAGAAGCCGGCAGACTTACAGTGCTGTATTGCGGTATTGGAACTATCTGGCTGACCATAAATTGAATATTTATTAGCTCTGTCATTATTTACTGTTCCCCGGGAAGAGAATATAATCCTTTTTCAGTGTGACTTTCTGCTTGCTGTCCAGTACGCTGCCTGTCTCGCTCAAATTGTCGTGACAGTCTGTACATGTGCCGTTTAGGCTGTGCATATACATGTTAACACAGTTGCGGTCCCGGATCGTGCCCAGGAACGGCGGCATGGACGGCTTTATCTCGTTCAGTTTTATGGTAACTTCACCGATAGTTTTTGGCCCCCAGCCTTTAACCAGAGAGCGAATCGAATTGTAGCCATCAATACTGTGACATCTCAGGCATTGTTGATCGTATATCCAATTGCCTTTGATTATCTGGTCCGGATAATCGTCGCGGCCGCCTCCCAGCATTCCCAGGTTTGCTGAGTAAAAATCGGCATCACTCATATTATTGTCATTGGGCTGAACCGCCCATGGTGAAAATTTCAAGACCGTAGCATCCTCCCGCCCCATGTCTTTGAGCTTTTGTTCCAGCTCCGACCATCGGGCAGGCATTATGCCATTGCTATAGACATGACCATAGATCAGGTAGGGCTTGCGTATGCCTTCTCGCACAAATTCGCCGCCGCCGGCTGCACCGATTGCCAGGGCCAGCAGTAGTACTGATGTTTCAAGCGTTACCGGCCGTTTATTGATCACTACCGCCCAGTAGCCGTACATGCCGATCAGGGCCAAAGCCCCCAGACATATTGCCAGCAGCGTAACCATAATAAACGAACCACCAGTCAGATAGTGTATCGATAATGAGGGGCAGGCAAGGAAAAACCATATCCCCGCCGGAAGCAGCAGGGCAAAAGGAAGAAAGTAGCGACCGGCATAATTCGTTATCTCCTGTCGCTGCTCGGCGGTATAGTGCCAGCATATATTTACCAGAAATATAGCAAACATGGCCGCCAGTGTCAGAGCTCCTATGCCCCGGATCAATAATTGAGGCCAGTAAGAAGGGTTAAGCCATCCAGGCCAGAAATCAAACTGCATGGGCACTATACTACTGTCCAGGGCATTGCCCGGCGTGAGCATGAATGTCAATATGCCATTTATCACTACCAGTGACAGCAAGGCTGATATCGCATATACCCAGCCGACAAAACAGTGGCAGCGGTGGCTCATTCGTTCCCAGCCATAGTAATATATATAACCAGATACTATTTCCAGAAGAAAAAAGGACCATTCTATGGCCCAGGCCCAGACAAACAGGTGGATCAGGGTATTGGTTGTCTCCGGGCTTATCAAGGCTATGGTAAACCAGATACCAACTCCAGTGACTGCTCCCCCTATAAACGGAAGGAGAATAATGAACTTACTGTTGTCTTTCAAAAACTGACGCATCGTCCCCGAATTATGATTCAGGGCAAATGTTTCAGTCAGGGCGTTGAATATACCAGCTCCAACAGCGAAATGGGCTATATATACATGCACAATAGCTACTATGGCTATCAGCATTGAACCGCCCAGATATGGCACGGTAAATATGGGATAATCCATCATCCTGAAACCCTCTGTTGAGGCTGATATTTCAACGCCTCTGTTTCTGTTTGTCTTTATTGTTCTGCGGCAATCTTTGCCATTAATTTCTCGGCCAGTTCCTTACCGGCTGTTTTGCATTTTGCCAGTTCTTCGTCATTAGGCCTGTATTGACAGGTTATGCCTTCAACGGTAATTTCAGTGCCAAGTTCCTTGAGTAAATCTTCAATCAGGGGAACAGCGCCGCCGGCCCAGCCATGCGAACCAAAGGCAAACCCCAGTTTATTGCCTGGACGCAGCCCTTTGATGTAGGTCATAAACTCTGCCACTGTCGGTAGCAGACCATTATTCAGCGTTGGAGAGCCAATCGCCACAGCACCTGCCTCAAGTATTTCTGTTGCCAGGCTGGTTATATCATTGGACTGGACTGAGAGCTTTTTGACCTCGACCCCGGCTTCTATCGCGCCATCTGTTATCGCTGTTGCCATCATTTCTGTACTTTGCCACATGGTATCATAGATCACCAGCATTACCGGTCTGGGCTTAAAGCTCGACCAGTCGATATATTTGCTGATTATTTTATCAAGGTTATTGCGGAAGATAACACCATGGCTGGGTGCTATCATCTCTATCTCCAGACTTTCTGCTGCCTTGAGCGTCTTTTTCACTATGGAGCCCAGATGCATTATAATATTGGCATAATAGGTTCTGGCCTCTTCCATGATTATTTTTTCATCAACTTCATCATTGAACCGCTTACTGGTCGCCAGGTGCTGGCCAAAGGCGTCCATTGAGAAAAGCAGCTTTTCTTCGGGAATATAGGTGAACATAGAATCAGGCCAGTGCAGCATGGGGGTGCTGATAAACTGGAGGTTCCGTTTGCCCAGTGATATACTGTCGCCGGTTTTAACCTCTTTAATGTCCCAGTCGGCCTTAAAATACTTTCTCAGACCAGCAGCACCTTTGGCTGTTGCTATTACCTGTGCCCCCGGAGCTGCCTGGGCAACTTTCAGTAATTCACTGGAATGGTCCGGTTCTGTGTGATTTGAGATAATATAATCTATTTTTGCCGGGTCTATTATTTCTGATACCAGGCTAAGCAGGTTTTTGCCATAGCCGGCTTTAACTGAATCGATCAGTGCAACTTTTTCATCTACTACCAGATAGGCATTATATGTTGTTCCGCGATGGGTCTGGTATCCATGAAAGTTACGAATATTCCAGTCAACATAGCCCACCCAGTATATGCCGGGTTTTATTTCTACGCTTTTCATTACGATTTCCTCTCTATAATTACAGCACTGTCTTCGCTTTAATAAACTCCTTCGCCAGCTATATCAGTACTATGCTCTATTTAATGCTATCTAATACCCTTTGTATTTTCTTTATATGTTCCTGTTCTTCCAGTATCAGGCGATCTATCAGGTTTGTTTCGTCTTTTACTATATCCTTAAACGCAGTAAAGCAGGCTATGGTATCTTTCTCGAAGTTGATTGCCATTTCCAACGCTGTGCGTGGGGTCTGGATTGCGCCTAACAGGGCGGCAACATCCTTTTCAACATTGAATACATGGGTGCTTACTGTATTTGTTATATACTTTGTGGCCTCGTCATCATCATTGTTGATGTAGATGTCATTACTGCCGAAAAACTTTTTTCTCAGGCCGGCAAAAATGCCCTCGTGCCGAGCCTCTTCTTCTGCCAGAAATGTCATTAACTCTTTTACCATCGGGTCCTGACTGTTTTTGGCGGCACCCAGATAGAACTCTCGCCCTTGTTTTTCAATGTTTTCTGCAAGCAGAAAAACTTCCGATATACTTAAATTCTCAGCCATAGTGCTCTGTTCCTCTATTATGGAGCTCTGTGATACCAAAGCGTACACTGCCTTGCTATCTTGATGAACCCCCTTAGATTAGCATACAAACAGTGTCAGATTATAGCGTTAGAACTTTTTCTTGTCACCTTTTTTATATTTTTTATCTGCCTGCAATTACTAATGTACAAATCAATTCCATTATCACTCAATTATCAACCCGGCATGGCAATTTTGTAGGGTTTTTCAGATGTAGATTTAACAGGCCTTAACTTTTAATAAACCAAAAATACATATAAAATAACCATAATGAGTGCAGAAGGGAATAGCATGTTTGTAATAGAGACACTTGTTTAAGATTGGCTTATATTTTAAAATGCTATATGTTAATTAAATTTTATATCTTTCTTATAAATAGGTATTTATGCGATAGGGCCGTTGGGGTGTTATTTGATTTTTCTGTAATAATTACTATGACTATTCGTGCATTATGTATATAATAACTAAAGTGGAATTTATAGCAACCGGATATGATTTAACCATAAATCGTAAATACCCACTTGTCAATGTTAACTGTTCTTGCTACTGCAGGGGGGCAGGTTGCCGGATAGTAATGTGTAACCATTTTTGTGAGATAAAGTTATGAAACATACTAAAATGAGATTTCTTACTTTGGCGTTAATTACTCTTTTCTATAGCTCATCTTATTTATATGCCCGGCTGGGTATGGAATATGAGCAGACAAACCTCAGTGAAAAGGCTGAACCAGTAGCCCAAGGTGTTTTTTCTCCCAACTGGGAATCCCTGAGTGATTACGAATGTCCAACATGGTTTCGTGATGCCAAGTTTGGTATCTGGGCACATTGGGGGCCTCAATGCCAGCCTGAACGCGGCGACTGGTACGCCAGACACATGTACTTTGAAGATCATTGGGCTGGCAAAGAGCATCGCAAACTATATGGTCATCCCTCTGTGTTTGGTTTTAAAGATGTTATCAACTCCTGGAAAGCCGAAAAATGGGATCCGCAGGCTATGATGGAATTATATAAAAAAGCCGGGGCTAAATACTTCTTTGCTATGGCCAATCATCATGACAATTTCGATAATTACGACAGTAAGTATCAGCCGTGGAATTCTGTTAATATGGGTCCTAAGCAAGATATCGTTGGCATGTGGGCCAGGGCTGCCCGCGATAATGGGCTCAGGTTTGGCATTAGTATTCATGCCGCTCATGCTTGGAGCTGGTATGAACCTGCTCAGGGGGCTGATAAGGCAGGCCCTCAGGCCGGGGTGCCTTATGATGGTAATCTTTGTGCTGATGATGGCAAGGGACAATGGTGGCAGGGGTACGATCCGCAAGATCTTTATGCTCAGAAACACAAAACCAGTTCTGGGAGTGATAACCCTGGCAGCATACATAGTCAGTGGGACTGGTCTTCAGCGGCTGGCTCAAGTATACCGGACATTGAGTATATAGAAAAATTTTACAATCGCACAATTGATCTGATAAATAAATATCAACCCGATGAGCTGTATTTTGATGATACTGTACTGCCTCTCTATCCAATTAGTGATATTGGCCTTAAGATCGCTGCTCATTATTATAACAGCTCAATAAAATGGCATAATGGTGAAAATCAGGCGGTACTTACTGGTAAGATCCTCAATGACGCTCAAAAAGAGGCCTTGGTATGGGATATTGAAAAGGGCGTGCCCAATAAGATCGAGGACAAGCCGTGGCAGACATGTACATGTATAGGCTCCTGGCATTATGATCGTGGTATTTTTGATCGTCATCATTATAAAAAACCGGCTGCTGTTGTGCTTATGCTTATTGATATTGTCAGTAAAAATGGCAACTTGCTGCTCAATATTCCGGTACGGGGCGATGGTTCCCTTGATAGTGATTCTGTAGCCTTTCTGGAAGAATTTGGCCAGTGGATGGCTGTTAACGGTCAGGCTCTTTATGGTACTCGTCCCTGGAAGATATTTGGCGAAGGACCAGCCCAACAAGCCGCTGCTGAGCTTTCTGCTCAGGGGTTCAATGAAGGCAAGGGTAAGCCCTTTACACAGGAAGACATTCGTTTTGTTACCAAAGACAATGACTTGTATGCCTTTGTTATGGCTGTGCCAACCCAGACCGTTAAGATCAGATCACTGGCCTTAGGGTCGCAGCTTATCTCGAAAAAGATTTTATCTGTCAATGTGGTTGGCAGTGATATGCCTGTAAATTTTAAGCAGACAAACGAAGCTCTGGAAATAGTACCATCTGATCAATACCCAGCCACTTATGCAGTCTGCTATAAGATTGTGTTTGAATAGGTAATTTTATATAAACGATTCTATCTGTAGTTACATTTTTCTTGCATTAAGGTGCTCAAAATGTTATCTTAACATTAACTTGAATTCTCAAACAGCAGAGTTTTCTGGTTTTCGTTATGATACAGGCATTTCTTGTTTGTGTTGTGTACATTCTGTGCTGATTTGTTTATTATATTGTAATATAAGGAGTTATCTCAATGGCTATTAAATATAATCTTTGCGAAAAAGATATTCCCCGCCAGTGGTACAATCTTGCTGCCGACCTGCCAACCCCATTGCAGCCGCCGTTGCGTCCGGATGGCACGCCGGTAAGGCCTGAAGATCTGGCCCCGGTTTTTCCCATGAACCTTATCGAGCAGGAAGTAAGTACCCAGCGTTGGATAGACATACCAGATGAGATAATCCAAATACTCTATAAGTGGCGTCCGGCACCTTTACGCCGGGCTTACGCTCTGGAAAAGGTTCTGGGTACGCCTGCCAAAATATACTATAAAGATGAATCTGTAAGCCCCGCTGGGTCACATAAGCCCAATACGGCTGTTCCTCAGGCTTGGTATAATAAGCAGTTTGGTATAACCAAACTTACTACCGAAACTGGTGCTGGCCAGTGGGGTTCTGCCTTGAGCTTTGCCTGTGCCATGCTCGGTGGTATTGAGTGTAAAGTCTATATGGTGCGTGTCAGCTTTGAGCAAAAACCTTTCAGACGCCTTATGATGGAAGCCTGGGGAGGAAAGTGTATTTCCAGTCCGTCACCAGAAACCGCCTCTGGCAGGTCTGTGTTGGAAAAGATGCCTGATACGCCCGGTTCTCTGGGTATTGCTATCAGCGAAGCTGTAGAGGATGCTGTCAGTGATCAGACAGGTAAGACCCGTTACGCACTTGGTAGTGTTTTGAACCATGTTATGCTGCATCAGACTATTATTGGGCTGGAAGCCAAAAAGCAGCTGGCTATGGCAGGTGAAAATAAGGTGGATGTGGTTATCGGCTGTGCTGGCGGTGGCAGTAATTTCGCTGGCATATCTTTCCCATTCGTTGCAGATAAGATCAATGGTGCTAATATCGACATTATACCTGTTGAGCCTTCTTCTTGTCCGACTTTGACGCGTGCTCCATTCAGCTATGACCACGGTGACCTTGCCGGTCTGACCCCGCTTCTGCCGATGCATTCATTGGGCCACAACTTCGTTCCGCCAGCTATTCATGCCGGTGGTCTTCGTTATCATGGTATGGCTCCGTTGGTATCTCAGGCTACTGCAGAGGGCCTTCTAAGCCCTCTGGCACTTAACCAGATCGAATGTTATGAGGCTGCCGTACTCTGGGCCAGAACTGAAGGGCTTATCGTAGCACCTGAATCCAGTCATGCTATTGCGGCTGCTATTCGTGAAGCTAAAAAAGCTAAAGAAGAGGGCAAGGAAAAGACCATTCTATTCTGTCTCAGCGGTCATGGCCTTATGGACCTTACTGGCTACCATAACTACTTTGAAGGCCATCTGGCTGACTATCCGCTGCCTCAGGAAGAGCTGGACAAGGCTGTTGAGGTAATGAAAGATTATCCTAAGCCAAGTACTGCTAAAACCGGCAAGTGGTAATCTATAAGACTTTTATTCAAAGATCATGAATTGACAGGGGCGGCATATATTTTATATGTTGCCCCTTTTTTATTTGATAAATAAATGAAATGTAAATTAATCAGTTGTAACTTGTTATTATATATGATGTTATGCTTGATGGTAATGACCGGCAATTACTGATTTTCTGGTAAGTTCAGCGAGTGAAATGCGTCTGATTAAATAAAAAAATAATAATTATAAAAGATTTTATAGCTAAAAACCCTGTTTTTGACACTGTAAATGCGGTATTAGAAAAAAGTTAAAAATATTTATAAATCCTTGTTGACTCTCTGGGGTAGTGCGGTTAATATTTGTGACTCGCAAGTGACAGCAAAAAACGCTGAAACGAGCGAGAAAAAAAGATGTTCTTTGACAAATGAATATGAGGTAAAGGTAATGAATTGTAAGTGATTATATTTCATGAAGATGAGATATAAGTATTCTTGCGAGGAATTACAAAAACAAAATACAATTTGTAGATCCGATTTTTTGAATATTAAATATTAAAAGAACGAACCGAGTATCTTATAGCGCGATCACAGTTTAGAAATAATGTGGTCAAGTTACTAAGGGCTCATGGGGGATGTCTTGGCGTCAAGAGGCGATGAAGGACGTAGAAGGCTGCGATAAGCCCGGAGTAGGTGTCAAACAACCGTTAATTCCGGGATCTCCGAATTATCTATAGCTGAATTCATAGGTTATAGAGGCCCACGCAGGGAACTGAAACATCTCAGTACCTGCAGGAAAGGAAATCAATTGAGACTCCGTTAGTAGCGGCGAGCGAAAGCGGACATAGCCCAAACCAGGAGTAATCCTGGGGTTGAGGACCATTGAGGAGTTACAAAAGTGAAGTTAGTTGAAGTGTCTGGAAAGTCACACCACAGAAGGTGAAAGTCCTGTAGATAAAAACTTGCACTCTCCATTGAGATGGTATCCAGAGTAGTACGGAGCTCGTGAAACTCTGTATGAAGCAGGGGGGCCCACCCTCCAAGGCTAAGTACTCCTTGACGACCGATAGCGAACCAGTAGGGCGATTGAACGATGAAAAGCACCCCTTCAAGGGGAGTTAACGAACCTGAAACCATGAGCCTACAAGCTGTAGGAGCCCTATGCCTCTTCGGAGGAATGGGTGACTGCGTGCCTTTTGCATAATGAACCGGCGAGTCACTTTTTACGGCAAGGTTAATCTGTTCAGCAGAGCAGCCGAAGCGAAAGCGAGTTTTAACGAGCGTTGAGTCGTAGGAAGTGGACGCGAAACCAGGTGATCTACCCATGGCCAGGTTGAAGGGGAAGTAAAATTCCCTGGAGGACCGAACTCATTAACGTTGAAAAGTTATGGGATGAGCTGTGGGGAGGAGTCAAAGTCTAATCAAACCTGGAGATAGCTCGTTCTCGGCGAAATAGCTTTAGGGCTAGCCTCGTGTAAATACACTATGGGGGTAGAGCCACTGTATGGGATGTGGGGGGCTACCCGCCTACCCCTCCCAAATAAACTCCGAATACCATAGTGCTTACCACGGGAGTCAGACTACGAGGGCTAACCTTCGTGGTCAAAAGGGAAACAACCCAGATCGCCAGCTAAGGTCCCGAAATTCTGCTAAGTTATAAAGGATGTTGAATTGCAAAGACAGCCAGGATGTTGGCTTAGAAGCAGCCACCATTTAAAAAGTGCGTAATAGCTTACTGGTCGAGCGATTCTGCGCCGATAATGAAAGGGAATAAGCAGAACACCGAAGCTGCGGACTGCAGATTCTTGCGAGAATCTGTTTTGGTAGCCGAGCGATGTATGCAGCGTTGAAGCGGTACGGTAACGAGCCGTGGAGCGCATACTTGTGATTATGCCGGTATGAGTAACGATAAAGCAGGTGAAAATCCTGCTCGCCGTAAACCTAAGGTTTCCTGGGGAAGGTAAATCCGCCCAGGGTTAGTCGGACCCTTAGTCGAGGCTGAAAGGCGTAGACGATGGAAGGCAGGTTAATATTCCTGCACTGTTTACAGGGACGAAATCAGTGACGCATTTTTTAGGGTGATCCAGCGATTAGTAGTGCTGGTTCCGCAAGGTGTAGGCCATTATGTGCCGAACTCACTGGCGAGAGTGCCGAGAAATAGCTGATGTAGGATGAACTGTAAGCACCCGTACTAAAACTGACACAGGTAGGTGAGGAGAATATCCTAAGGCGCTCGAGAGAACCGTTGTTAAGGAACTAGGCAAATTGACCCCGTAAGTTCGCGATAAGGGGGCCCTACCAGCACTATGTTTTGCATTGTGGCTGAGGGCGCAGTGAAGTGGCTCTAGCGACTGTTTATCAAAAACACAGTTCTGTGCTAACTCGTAAAGAGGATGTATACAGAATGACGCCTGCTCGGTGCCGGAAGGTTAATGAAGTTGGTTATCCGTAAGGAGAAGCTAGCGACTTAAGCCCCGGTAAACGGCGGCCGTAACTATGACGGTCCTAAGGTAGCGAAGTTCCTTGTCGGGTAAGTTCCGACGTGCATGAACGGCGTAACGACTGGAGCACTGTCTCAACAACGGACTCGGTGAAATTGTAATAGTGGTGAAGATACCACTTTCCCGCAGCAAGACGGAAAGACCCCATGAACCTTTACTGTAGTCTGATATTGATGCCTGTTATAACATGCGTAGGATAGGTGGGAGATTTTGATCCTGTACCTCTGGGTATAGGGGAGTCGTCGTTGAAATACCACCCTTGGTATATTAGTCATCTAACTTTGACCCTTGAATCAGGGCAGAGGACAGTGTTTGATGGGCAGTTTGACTGGGGCGGTCTCCTCCAAAAGAGTAACGGAGGAGTTCAAAGGTACGTTCAGCATGGTCGGCAATCATGCGTAGAGTGCAAAGGCATAAACGTGCTTAACTGCGAGTCATATAGGACAAGCAGATACGAAAGTAGGACTTAGTGATCCGGCGATACCGAGTGGAAGGGTCGTCGCTCAACAGATAAAAGGTACTCTGGGGATAACAGGCTGATCGCCACCGAGCGTCCATAGCGGCGTGGCGGTTTGGCACCTCGATGTCGGCTCATCACATCCTGGGGCTGAAGGCGGTCCCAAGGGTTAGGCTGTTCGCCTATTAAAGTGGTACGCGAGCTGGGTTCAGACCGATGTGAATCAGGTCGGTCCCTATCTGCTGTGGGCGTAGGAATCTTGCGAAGAATCAATCCTAGTACGAGAGGACTCGATTGGACTGACCTCTGGTGAACCAGTTGTCCTGCTAAGGGCACCGCTGGGTAGCTAAGTCGGGAACGGATAACCGCTGAAAGCATCTAAGTGGGAAGCCTCCTTCAAGATCAGGATTCCATATAGCTCCCTTATAGACTATGAGGTTGATAGGCAGGGTGTGTAAGGTCCGAAATGGCCTCAGCAAACCTGTACTAACGAGCGAACGCTTGATCACATTATTTTTGGACTGTGGTCTGTAAGATACGGCAAGTTCTTTTAAGAATCAGTTACAAGTAAATTATACTTTACCTCATATTTTTGATACAAATAGCAATGAATCAGCTTAATAAGCTGTTATTCTAACGAGCTGTTGGTGGTTATAGTGAGTGTGAAACGCCTGATCCCATTCCGAACTCAGAAGCTAAGGCACTTACGCTGATGATAGTGCGTGAGCGTGAAAGTAAGTCGCCGCCAACTTTTAACAAGGCCCTGTGGTTAACTCCTCAGGGCCTTGATCTTTTTAAAGCGGACCCTACCCTCTTCGACACCCTTCGCAAGCTCAGGACGGGCTGCTCAGAATAAACCGGTCGGGCGAAATCTTTTCGCTTCTGACTAACTGGCTTAACTGTCTGTATCACTCTGCCCACAACAATAGGTGAACATTGATTTGTAATATTTGGTTTTATGTAGTTAATTATTGAATTATTGTCCTTTTTCTGTAGAATTATCCTATGCTAAAAGATAAATGGTATATTGATGGTCTGGCTTTTGAATGCCAGGGTTGTGGTGGTTGCTGCTCTGGTCCTAATGAGGGTTATGTTTGGGTCAATTCCACCGAGATAGCAGCTCTTGCCGATGAAATCGGTGTTACAGTTGATGAGTTTAAAGGTAATTATTGCCGCAGGGTTAGCCTGAAGTATTCTCTTAAAGAAAAAAAGCCCAGTAATGATTGTATTTTCCTTACTCGTCGTAAAGAAGGGGGAAAATACTGCGAGGTCTATAATTCCCGACCGATGCAATGCCGGACATGGCCATTCTGGAAAAGTAATCTGACCAATAAGAATTCATGGCAGAGTGCAGCTCAGGACTGCCCTGGCATGAACCGTGGACGACTCTTCAATATAAATGAAATTGAGACCATTCGCGATGGTGATCTTTCGCCTCTCATGATGGCCAGGCCGGTTCATCAGCAAGCTCTGGAATGGATCAAGGCCCATCTGGAAGATCAGGAGATCATTCAGCAGGTAAATGATATATATCAGGATATTGCCGGTTATATCGAATCTGTAATGCCTGATTGTAGCAGTTGCGGTCGTTGCTGTGATTTTGGCTCTTATGGTCATAGACTCTATGCTACTACCCTGGAAATGCTGGTGTTTTTCCACTTTAGCCGGTCTGTTAAACCATTTGGCTCTATTGATCAAGATAAGTGCATTTATCGTGATAAGGCGGGTTGTTCTATGTATGAAGGTCGTACCGCCGGCTGTCGTATTTTTTATTGTCGTGATTTTCCAGATGAACTGCAAAACGAGATATATGAGCAGGTAATGGAACGCCTGAAATGTCTTCATAACCAATATGGTGCGGTATATTATTATGCTGACCTTACCTGGTGGCTTAAAAATCACCAGTTATTCTCTTTGTTGCCTCTTAAATAATTAGCTTTATTACTGGCTTGCCTGAGATGAGCACTTCTGATTTTGTCATACAACAACATACTACCAATACCGGCATACACTGGGATCTTATGCTGCGTCTGGGGGATGTATTACTAACCTGGCAGGTAGAACTATCTCCAGAACAATGGTCTGCTGGGGCTTTGTGTTGTCGTCGTATTTTTGACCATCGTCTGAAATATCTTACCTACGAGGGAGAGATATCCGGCGATCGTGGCTCTGTGCAGATCTATGCTGCCGGTCAGTATGAATGCTGTAATTTAATTGTTGGCCATTCTCTGCCGGAATCGCTTGTGGTCAGATTATTTGCCAGGCAATTTAGTGGTGAGCTGACCCTGACCAGGCAAAAGGATGATCTCTGGTTGCTCCAATTCAATATGTAGCATGTTATGTCATAAAAATTATTCAACTGACTATAACTCATTCCATAATCCATTTTAGAGCCAATATCTGCAAGTCAGTAATATCTATTTCCTGATCTTCGTTAAGGTCTGCACTGTTGCAGGGCATTCCTGTATCACAGTTGCTTATGCCCCAATATTTAGCCAGACCAGCAAAATCTGTCATACCTTGTGTACCGGAATAGGTATTTGCTACATTTATATTCAGCGTGGCTGTTGCATTAAGGGCTGAGCTGTCCTGGCATCTTATGCCAAAAATATTCTGACCAACATTACTATTGCCCGGCGTGCCAGCCAGTGAGCCATTGCCAGCCATTGTCAGCCATTCAGGCCCGGATATTTTACTGTATGTCAGGGTATCTCCTTCCAGATCAAAACCATAATAACTTGCCTTAGCAGATATACTTTCAGAGTAAGCTTTGTCTTCCCGGCCATCATTGCTGCTTATGCTGCTGCTGTAAAAAGACGGGGCCGTATTGGCTGTACCGCCAGCGAGTTTAACTATTGAACTGGCCGGCAGGGCATAGTTGTAGATTCGCAGATCGTCTATTTTACCATTGAAGTATGGATCTGAACTGAACTGGCTTTTACCCAGATAGTATTTGGTTGCGGCCAGATCCTTAGGACGCAGTTTCATTGCGGTATTTGTAGCTGCAAGAGTACCGTTGACATAAAGGCTGCCGGTTGAACCGCTCAGGGTAACGGCAACATGTGTCCACTGGTTCACAGGCAGGGCACTGCTTCTTTCGATGATCTCTTCTCCCCCAAAGGTAGTTATGGCAAATCGCAGCGTACCAGAGCCGGAGCGAGGACTGAGGAACATATAAGCATTTGTCCCGCTGCCGAAATCAAAGACCCTTTGCCATGTACTGCTGACATCCCAGTATAACCAGGCGGCAAAAGTAAAATCTGTAGTATCACTGAATATTGTCGGCAGTGTTACATAGTCATCTGTACCATCCAGGTCGATTGCATTGCCGATTTTGCCGCTGCTATACACTGGCGAGCCATTAATTGTGCCGTTATTTCCGCTTACTATGTCATTAGCATTAGTGTCAAACGGATATCTCATTTCTGGTCCAAAGCCATTAACATTGACTATCATGTCATCTTCACTGAATGCCCCGTATGAGTCAGTAACCTTTATCCGGAACAAATTCTGTCCCAGATCGGTTATTCCGGGTGTTCCATATACAGCTCCGCCGGAACCGACATTGAGCCAGGCAGGTCCGCTCACTTTGGCAAAGGCCGGTCTGGTCTCGGTATTAAGATCTCCGGCATCAAAAGATAAACTTTCCTGATAATATCTGTTAACCTCAGCATCATCTTTTATTAATGGATCAGTGACAAATGCCGGAGCCGTATTAGCTGTTGAACCACCTGCCAGGGCCGCGACCTGGGCGGCACTGAGTACATAGTTGGTAATATGCACATCATCTAACCTGCCGTTGAAATATGGGTCTGAGGCAAACGAACTTTTACCTAAATAACAATTCATCGCCTTTATGTCTGATGGGTCAAGGGTTATTGTTCCTGATGAAACCAGAGAGCCATTGATATACATCCGGGCATTGTTGCTACTGCTGTCTAGTGTAACAGCTATATGCTGCCATGAGCCGCTAGCAAGCTGTGTACTCCGTTCTAGTCTCTGCTCAGCACCGTTGCCGTTTTTAGTTATAGAGAATCTCAGTGTATTTCCGCCGGAGCGGGGGGTAAGCAGCATGTAAGCATTGGTATTTCTGCCGAAATCAAATATCCTCTGCCATTGACTTGAACCATTCCAATATACCCAGGCAGCGAAACTGAAGTCTTTGCCGCCTGCCAGATGTGAAGGAACGACCATATAGTCATTGCTCCCATCAAAGGCCATAGCTTTGCCAGAGTGACCTGTAGTATAAACCGGCTGACCTTTAGCTATGGCGTGATTACCGTAGCCGAGCGAGTCATTTGTATTGTCATTGAACTCATACCAGGTGCTTCTTCCTGAGCCGTCAGCTGGAATTGTATTAAAAGCCGCAGGCGCAACATTGTCGCGGTATATTGCACCCGCGGCGGTGATTGCCCCGGAATCATTTATCATCATTCTCGTTGCACCCACCCAGTTATAAATGGCATAACGCTCTATGAAAGGAGCATTATCCAGAACTGTCAGGAATGAATCTATTGTAGTGGCATTACTCGCCAGCGTCGGTTCACAACAGGTCCAGTTTGCACCATTGTTGAACTCAGTAACCCATAAGGGTCTGCCGGTACGGACATGAATATCATGCAGCCAGTTGTACAACTGGGTCGCATTCCAGCCGCCTTTATAAAAATGTATAGCCACAAAATCGACACGATAATCCAGTGCATCGGCTTTATCAATGAACTCATACAACCAGTCCACGCCGCCATCAGTTGTTGCTGGTGAGCCGATACGCAAGCCCGAGGCCATCAGATTCGGCCACATTTCTATGGCATTATCAGTGGTTATTACTCCGCCATCATCTTCATGCTGTTCCAGTGATTCTGGTTCATTGAATCCTAATACATGCGTTGCATTTGTTTTGCCGTTTATGTTGGACCAGGTATTCCACCATCTCTTTGACCGCATTGGCACATATTCCGCATCAATGGTAGAATTGGCGGCATTGTCCCAGTTATAATACCAGGAACAGTTCAGTGAGGAAAATGCCCCAGAGTCGCTTCCGCACCAACCTTTTTTATTTACCCAGCGCCACGGAAACACTCTGATAAATGATACTTCATTGTCCAGCTTCTCCGGCATGATATTCATTATCAGATCGGAATCCTGAGCGATGAAAACCTTGCTGGGGCCTGTACCATTTATATTATTGGCAAATGTTGCCATATAGCCCCGTTTCAGCTTGAATGAACTTATATTGTTGTCATAAGAGCCTAAGCTACTGCCGGTATAATAAGTGTATAATCCCAGTGACATTGCTGTGCCGCTGCAATTATAGGAATTGTGTATCTCTAATGGTTTGTAACTGGGACTATGGGGTATGATCACCGATCCATTTATATACTGCGTTACCCGCACATTCCCGTTATTTACTGCATTTGCACCATTTACCTTAACCTGAGTGAGATAGCTCGAAACTGCAACTGAAGGCTTCACATATTCCAGAAATAACCAACTGTCTGAAGAATTCAAATTGATCGTGCTGCTGGTCAATGGATTGGCCGCTGTCAGATGAAGCTCTGATATGCCTGTCATAGTAACAATATAATTGCTAAGATTGCTGTAAGTCTGGCTGGCATCAGATATATTTATACTGGTCTGACCCTGGACCAGCGATATTGAAAATAATAATATAATTGATATGATTCTGAATGAACCTGATATTGTCATAGTGATAACCTCATAGCATAGTAGTATTCTCTTTTACCAACGGTCAACTCTTTTGCGACAGACATATTACTGGCATTTGAAAAGATATCTGCCTTCTGTACTTTTATTATGGCATGGTCTAAATCTGATTCCAAACGAAAAGATACTCATATTTTCCATATTTTGACCAAATCGGATCTGTCTTAATTAAACTGTAACCTGAGCGGAAATGCCATAATTTATAACATGTTATCTTGTATTATCTTATGAAATGTCTGAAGCGAGTCTTTAATAATGCTGTGCTGTTGTAAGTCTTTTTAATGCAAGTATATAGGTTGATTTCTTATATTTCGGTACATTATTGGTTAATTAATAAAAAAAAACCTTCAGGTTTTTTTGTCCTGAAGGTTTTAATTGTTGATCTTTGGCTCACTCTCTCAGATCTCCATTACTGATCTCATGGTTCGCCATTCTTTTTGGGTTGCTACTGATTGCATATGATAGTTGCCCGGGCATATTCCATAATCTTTTGCAGCTTTGTCCAGAGTTGTTATGACTTGCTTTTTGGCCATTTCTCGCGAATTGATCGTGGCGCTAATGGCATTACTCCAGCGGAGCATGAAACTCGCTGCCTTCAATTTACTGGCCAGGGCACTGGCTACAACATCGTCTTTGAATATGGTCTGATTGTCTGGATATTGATATTGATACCTGATCGCTTTACAGAATGATTCAGCGAATGACCATTCACTGAGCATATCAGCAGCTATTTCGCAGTGGTCAATGCCAAATTCCTTTTTTTCCATTTCGCATAATTCCTGACCGCCGCAGTCGGTATTTTCTTTTAACATGCGATTATACGCCTGAGGGCAAACAGAGGCAAAGGCCAGTTTACCTACCTGGCTGAGCAGGCCGACAGTATATGCCTGTTCCGGAGTGAAAAGTGATTTACCCGGACAAGTCTTATTTACATAACTGGTAATATTTCTCGCTGCTATAGCACAAGCCAGAGAATTTTGATAAAATGTCTTATGGTCAAATGATTCGCACTGTACCTCAAATTCACTGAAATCAATAGCTACATTCATTGCTATTTCTTTAATTCGCGGCAGCCCCAGCAGACTTAATGCCTCAATACTTATGCTTGAAATTGAATGTGAAGTACGGAACATAGGTGTATTGAGCAGTTTGAGTATCTTCGCCGTTAGTGCCGGATCCTCTTTTATCGAATCAACCAATTCTTCATAATCGGTGTCTTCACGACAAGAGATAAAATATACCTGCATTGCCTTTTTATTAGGAACAGGGTAATTAGCCGGGTCTTTGAGCTTTTGATAATAGCTGTTGGGCAGGGCTATTTTTTCACTTTTTTCTGTTTCCTTGCTTGTTTCACGGAAGAATCTGCGTTTATGGAAAGTGTCGATCAATGCATTGCAAAAACCAATATAGTCATTGCCTTCTAATGTCGAATAATCAGGTCTTACGCCCACTTTCTCAGCCATGCCTTTGAGCAGGTTTTGCAATGAATTATATAGCTCATTTGTTGAATCCTGAGCCTGGTCACCTAGTAATTTTAACATACGATTTTGAACTGACAGATTAGCTGACCTTGTCATGAATATTTCCAAAAATGGTGTCAGCTTTTGCCAGAAATTCTGGAAGCGAACAGACTCATCGTCTGTTGCAATATTCATTTCCACATTGAATCTTTTAAGATCGTATATCGTGTCAGATGCATTGTCCTGGGCAACGAAATTAAATCCACTTCCGCCAGTCAGATAATTTAATGTTGAAAAAGCTATAAAAAAAAGATCATGTTCTATATCATCTGGGTGTGATATTACCAGTTCCAGCTTACTCACCCCATCGTAGCTACTTAATGTGCTCGAAGTGAGTGGGGTGAATGCCAGCTTGTCTATGCTATCTTGTAGTTGAGGTATCTTCTCCCGCATTTCCCGGGCAGAAATGAACATATCATCATCGCCAACTACAAACAACTCGCATTTTTCGCCAGTTTCGGGCCAGTGAAATATATATACTCGTTCGTCAATGTCAAATCTGCTGAATAGCCAATTATTCCTGGTTAGCAGAGAGATAGCCTCCATATCGAGTACGATCTTTCCCTCCTGGCTGGCAATCTCCGGCAGTATCTCTTTTTCTTTCACTTGGTCCATTTTTTTCTCTTTTCGATCTTTTCTTTAACTTAATAACTTCCTTCAAAAAAGACTCTCTCAACCATATTATCGGCAGAGGATTAGACCATTTTGAGCTGACATATTGTATTTAATAATTTTTCTTTTTTTTGGCTGGTACGACTTAACGGTTATACCGATTATTTCCAGATAATTATCGTTATAACCGTTACATTTTAACAAATATCGCCTGGTGGATTCTGGACATGGTGCCCGGTTAGACAATAATTATTTCGTGACAGAATTGATAATTTAGTTATTATAGGTACTTATATGAATAATGAACTAAGGATAATTGATGCCAATTACAACCGCTGCCGGGAAGGTCTGCGGGTAATGGAAGAATATTGCCGGTTTATACTTGATAATGAAGGCTTAACTGCCCGTACTAAGACGGTCAGGCACGAACTATCACGACTTATAGACCTTATTCCGGTCCGGGACAGGCTTCAGCAGAGAAATACTCCCGGCGATGTCGGCACTTCCATTACGCTTGCCACTGAGGCCAATCGCCAAAGTCTGGAATCAGTTCTCACTGCTGCTGTTTGCAGAGTTTCTGAGGCACTGCGGGCTATCGAAGAATATGCCAAAGTTTCACATCCAGTGGTTGCCTCTGGCATAGAACAATTACGCTATCAATGTTATGATCTGGAAAAAGTTCTTTTTAACGCCTTGCACCAAAGCCGCTTTTTTAATGTTGCTCTTTATGTTATTCTTACTGAGGAGTACTGCCGTCATAATATTATTGATACCGTTAAGGCCGTATTGGCTGGAGGGGCTGATTGTATCCAATATCGTCAGAAGGAATTTGCCGGTCAGCAGACTCTCGATACAACTTTGCAGATTGCTGAACTTTGTCGTGAGTTCGATGTTCTTTTTATCGTCAATGACCGCTCTGATCTGGCTTTGGCCGCGCGGGCTGATGGTGTCCATCTGGGGCAGGATGATCTGCCGCCATTGGCCGCCAGAAATATTATGGGACAATTCGCCATTATAGGGAGAACTTGCCATAATCTTGACGAAATAGCCCAGGCCAGACATGAAAATATCGACTATATTGGTATTGGTTCTATTTTCGGCAGTGCTACAAAGCCTTCTGTTCCACGAACAGGAACAGATTTTATTTCTGCTGCCAGGAAGCTCTATAATGGGCCGATAGTTGCTATTGGTGGTGTGACCTCCGATAATGCCGCTCTGGCTATTGGTGCCGGGGCTGATGCTGTTGCTGTTTGTCAGGCGATCACAGCTGAAGATGATCCGCGAAAGGCGACTGAATCGATCAAAAGTGTATTGAAACTAAAAAAACAAAATATTTGTACAGAATAAAGAAATGCAATCTAAGAGGATGATATGGAAATAAGAAGCGAATCATTTGGCGTTATGGCTGATGGTAAACCGGTAGAGCTTTTTACTCTTACTAATGATAAAGGCCTTTGTGCCAAAATTACCAATTTTGGCGGTATTCTTGTTGAGATGAATACACCTGACAAGTTTGGCAAGCTGGATAATATTCAACTTGGCTTGGCTGATTATCATGCCTATACTTCGGAGCCTTACCTTTCGGCTGGATACTATCTTGGTGCCATTATCGGAAGGTATGGTAATCGTATTAAAAATGGAAAGTTTTCCATAGACGGCATAGATTATTCCTTGTACATCAATAATGGTCCCAATGCTCTGCATGGCGGTAAGGTTGGCTATGATAAACGATTGTGGGAAGCTCAAATGCTTACTCGCAGTGATGCCGTTGCTCTTCAGCTCACATTGACTGATGAAGATATGAATGAGGGGTATCCTGGCAATCTTGATATATCAGTTACTTACACACTTAACAACGATAATGAGCTTCGTATGGAGTATTTTGCTGTTACTGATAAGCCAACAGTGGTTAATATGACTCAGCATAGTTATTGGAATCTCGCCGGATCTGGTAATGGTAATATTTGTGGCCATGAACTGAAACTCTATTGCGATAAGTACACCCAGCCTGACGATAATCTCATTCCAACTGGCAAAATGATACCGGTTGCCGGAACTGAATTTGATTTTACTTCTCCAAAATTGATCGGACGGGACATTGAAAAGCTGCCTTTTGGTTACGATCATAATTTTGTGATCCGTTCTAAGGGGTGTGACCCTGATCTGCCAAATTGTGAGTTAGCTCCTGCCGCTGACCTTTATGAGCCTGATAGTGGGCGTTTTATGAGTGTAAGCACTAATCAGCCGGGAGTTCAATGTTATACCGCTTTCTGGATGAATGGTTCAGTAAAAGACCGCAAAGGAAAGCATCTTAACAAATTTGGTGGTGTATGTCTTGAAACACAGCATTATCCCGATTCACCTAATCAGCCGGCATTCCCAACCACATTACTTTTGCCCAGCCAGACCTATCACCATCTGACGGTTCATAAATTTGGTGTAAGATAATTGAAATTATAAGGTTATAACTCCACATACCGGCTATGCCATACAGTTTTAATCTAAGTTAACTCTTGACTTTTTACCACTTTTCAGTTAACTTTCCTAATTCTGTATTTACAGATATGAGCTTCTTGTTAAGCTTATGCGCTCGTAGCTCAGCTGGATAGAGCGTCGGTTTCCTAAACCGAAGGTCGCAGGTTCGACTCCTGTCGGGCGTAAATATAGTTATTAAAATTAGTTAAGGTAATATAGGCTGGTTAACCCGGCAGTAAAAAATGAAATTTGTACTTATTGACAAGATAACCGAGCTAAAAGCTGGAGAATCACTCAAGGCTGTTAAAAATGTCTCTTTGGCTGAAGAATATCTCGCGGATCATTTTCCGGATTTCCCGGTATTGCCCGGCGTGATGATGATCGAAGCTCTCACTCAGGCGGCGGCTATGCTGGTCCATGTCTCCAGCGACTTTGCTCATAGTATGGTGGTTCTGGCTGAGGTTAAAAATGCTAAGTACAAGAGCTTTGTTAAGCCTGGTAACAGTCTTGAGATAAGTATTACCGCTAAAACTATTGGTCAGCAGAGTAGTTCTTTTCTCGCTGAGGGAACTTGTCAGGGCAGGTCTATGGTTGAGGCCAGATTGGAGCTCAGGCATTTTAACCTGGCTGATAAAGATAAAAAGCTGGCGGATATTGATGATAAACTCAAAAAGGAATTCCGTAGAAGATACACTCTTATGAGCCTCTGATTTCACGCTCATTTACTGGATATACATTATTTTTTGCGGCACTGTAGCCGTAATCACAAAAAACAAACCGATGGAGGTTCGACTGATAATGTCAATGGATCGTAATGAAATAGCAGAAAAGGTACAGGAAATTCTGGTTGACGCACTGGGTGTTGATGATGACGAAGTAACCGAAAGTGCCACTCTTATGGGTGACCTCGGTGCTGAGAGTATCGACTTTTTGGAGATTGTTTTCCACCTGGAAAAGGCTTTTGATATCAAGGTTCCCCGTGAAGAGCTTTTTCCTGCTGAACTGGCTTCCAATGAGGCCTATGTTTCTGGTGGTAAACTCACTGCTGCTGGTATCGATAAGCTCAAAACTTCCATGCCTCACCTGGTATTAGGCGATTTTGAAAGTAACCCTGATGTTAACAAGATCAGTGACCTGTTTACTGTTGGCTCTGTCATAAATTTTGTTGCCGGAAAGGTTAATGCCTGATCTGACTTATTTTACAGGCGATATTTATAATGCGTTGGATTTGGATCGATAAATTTACCGAGTTTGAGCCGGGCAGGCGGGCTGTTTCTCTTAAGAATGTCACCCTGGCTGAAGAGCATCTGCATGACCATTTTCCTGGTTATCCTACTATGCCGGCCTCCATTATGATCGAGGCTATGGCTCAGACGGGCGGTATTCTCGTTGGTTATGAGCGAAAGTTCAAAGAAAAGGTGATTTTGGCAAAGATCAATAAAGCCAGCTTTTACGAGATCGTTCGACCCGGCGAAACCCTTATACTTGAAGCTGTTATAGATAATATTGCAGATGAGGCTGCCAGTATTACTGGAACTATTAAAAGCGGCGATACTCTTATTGCCGATATAAAGATGATGTTCAGTCATATTGATAATAATATGGCCGGCCTGGAATTCCCGCAGGAAAATTTTGTTTTTAATGACCAGTTCCTCGGACTATTAAGGTTTTATCTGCCTGCTGATGTGGTTATCTGAGTGTGCTTCAGGTAACTTAAAGCTGAATAAAATGGTTTTATTATGATCCGCTATTTATCGTGCCATATCAAAATGGCAGGTAAATAGCGGATTTTTTATAACATCTTCTTTTGCAATTCATTACATCTTATGCAACTACTTGCCTTGTTTTGCTGTCTCAGGCAACCTAAGGTCTTTTTTTTATGAATATATTGTCTTTTTGTGGTCAGATTGTTCGATTATTGAGTGCAATTGTTCTATAATTGTCTTTTGAGTCTTATTTTTGTCGTGAAAATATAAAAAAATATTATTTTATTTCAAAAAAAAAGATTTTTTAGGGCATTAGTTGTATAGTTGCCAGATTAAATCTGTTGAAGCTATTTTTGACAAATTAAGATATGTATATGAATTGGAAATTTTCATATAATAGTTGTATCTGCTTGTGTTTTAAGCAGGTGACAGCAAAACGGTTTTGCATATAGCTGATTTTTGACGATATGCAATAACTTTTATTAGTGTTCATGTATTCTCGTTTTGTGTTTTGTGTTTCCGAATTGTGTTTTGAATTGATAATAATGGAACAGCGACCCTGGAGGCTCTGTTCCATTGTTATTTTAAAGTCGCCATACTCTCATTAATTGGGTATTTTTGTTCCATTCATTTACTCTGGTTATTACCATATTTCCCTATTGCATAAAGATTTATTATTGATTATATTGCTGGTTACCTGATAGGCCGGAGATGCCGGTCTGGCTGTATTATTGCTACTGCCAGTTTTTTTAGTTTCAGGTGGGAGATTTTTATGATCAATGATCCTGCTCAGGAACAGTCTGTTCAGCCGGCCTTTAATATGGGGCAGCTGAGTCAGTGGCCCCAGCTTTTGCTGCTTACTTTTATTCACTTTTCTATCGATAGTTACATGGGGATGATCCCGGCGTTAATGCCCGGCATAATAGCTCACTTCGGCATTACAGTTATCCAGAGTGTTGCTCTTATTATTGTTCCTTCTCTGCTGGTTAATATTGTTCAGCTGGCTGTTGGACATACCAGAGCGGGTAAGAACTTTCCACTTTTTATTTATATTGGCGGTGTATTGACCATTTGTGGTGGGGCGATCAATTTAGCTCCAGTTGGTGATGCTGCTTTTTTCTGGCTTATGATTTTGTTTTGTCTTAGTGCCGTTGGTGTCGGTCTGACTCATCCGGAATGTTTCCGTGCGGTTCATGGTCTTGACCGTATTATTCCTGAGGCCAGTACAGCTACTTTCATGATTGGCGGGCAGTTTGGCTACGGATTAGGAGCCTGGCTTACAGCTTTTCTGGTTGTTAAAATGGGTTTTGCCGGATTATGGCTTATGTCGCTGGCGGTCGTTATTATGTTGATTCTTACCGTTTTATTACGCATAAAGTTGCCGGTAGAATCACAGGCAAATACTACCACTTCAGAGCACACAGGCCAAAAGCTTTCTTTTTGGCCTATATGGTTAATGGTCCTGCCCGCCGCTGTCACCTGCTCTGTTTTTCTCAGTTTACTACCGCAGCGGCTTAGCGAAATGGGGTTCCCGCTCGATTTTGGCGGCTATTGTCACTGGATGTTCATGGGCGGCTCTGTTGCCGGTCTTATCTTTTGGTCGGCCCTTACCAGGAAGGTAACTACCGTATTGTGTATGACTTTGGCATTTGCAATTGGTACGCCCATATTGTTTGCATATTTGTTCTTTATGCAGTATGAGTTATCGGCCTGGCTGCTGGTGGTTTCGGGCGGCTGTCTTATGGCTCCGTTTACTTTACTTGTCAAAGAGGCTCGTTTTGCTCGTGGTTTTAATCTGGGTGGTCGCATGGCTCTGGCGGCTGGTGGCACCTGGCTGGTTTCCAATCTGGCATTTTTCGGCATAAGCTATGCCTTTAAGCGATTCAGTAGCGAAGCAATGCTTATCAAGTACGGCATTGACTATAGCTGGACAGCCTCTCTGCTCTCAGCCCTAATTGGCCTCTTGATCTGGAAAAAACACTGCAATCTGGCTTTCTGGCGTAGCTAAGCCCAGCCCACTGGAAACGCATAGCGGATGAAATCCAGATGCACGACGGGAGTTTGGCCTATGATGGACTATACATGGGGCCTGGTCGAGTATCTAGTCAAAATCTTACTTTGTAAGTCCCTTTTGGCAAAGAAGATATATGTATATATGATTTTGCAAAATTAGCTTGGTAGCTCCCGCTTTAAATAGTATAATATTAACTTGTTATGCGTATGGCATGGTCGTATGTCTTTGCCAAAGTTTCGTTTGAATTTTATTATATTATAACTTAATTAACTATTTTGGGAGTACTTATGTTGAGTTGTGTAAAATTGAGAAACCTGTTCCTCACATCTTTGGTCTGTTTATTAGCCTTAACCTCATTAGCCCAGAGCCAAACCCGATACTCCGGCGGCACCGGCACAGCCCAAAGCCCCTACGAAATAGCCACCGCCCAGGATTTGATTGACCTGGGTAACAACACAGACGATTATGACAAACATTTCATCATGACAGCAGATATTGATCTGGCCGGGCGGGTGTTTGATAAGGCGGTAATTGCGGGGGATATTGATGCGGATTATTATTTTGATGGCACAGAATTTACAGGTAGTTTCAATGGCAATGGTCACACGATCAGTAATCTGTCAATTGCAAATAGCAGTGGCTATTACATTGGTTTGTTCGGCAATCTTGGCTCTGCTGCTAAAGTTACCAATCTGAAGCTAACTGGTGTGAATAATACCGGTTTGAATTATGTTGGTGGTTTATGTGGTTATAATACTCTGGGGACTATCTCAGAATGTGAGGTCTCTGGTTTTGTAACTGGTAGTTATTGCTCGGCAGGTATTTCTGGTTATAATAGTGGTACTGTCAGCAAATGTACCGTCTCTGGTGAGATTTCTCAGGGAGATGATATTGGTGGTATTTGTGGTTTTAATGAAGGAACTATAACTGAGTGTTTTGGTCGGGCAACTATCAAGGGAGGGTGGCATCATGCCGGAGGAATATGTTCTTCAAATTCTCCAACGGGCATTATTACCAATTGCCGGGCCATTGGCAGTGTCTCTGGCAGCCTTTCTGTCGGCGGTATTTGTGGTGCTAATCAAAATATCATAAGTGATTGTTATGCCCAAACCACTGCAACAGGTACCAGTTATGTTGGCGGTGTCTGTGGTTATAATTTAGAAGGTGACATTAGTCGTTGCTATGCCATTGGGCAAGTTAATGGTAATAATCAGGTTGGCGGTGCTGTCGGTCTTAATAGAATGGGGTCGGTCATAGATTCATATTCTCAATGCGCAGTTACAGCAGATAAATTTGATATAGGTGGTTTCTGTGGGCAGAACGACAGGGGGGCTATTTCCGGTTGTTTCGCTACAGGTGAGGTAAAGGGCATAGGTCTTAGCGGTACCTATGGTACCAGTGATTGTGTTGGTGGCCTGGTTGGCTGGAATAATAACGGGACGATAAGTAGTTGTTATGCAACTGGTTCTGTAGGCAAACTTGGCTTAAATGCGGCATCTGGTACATCGCCTTCATATACAGGTCTTACCGGCGGTTTTTGTGGTGCCAATACTGCTGGAGCAGTTATCAATAACAGCTATGCAGCCGGGATTGTGACAGGTATCGGATGTATAGGATGTTTTGCAGGCAGTAATGAAAGCCGGATTAATAATTGCTATGCAGTAGGCCAGATAAATGGTACAGGCCTGGTTGGTGGTTTTTGTGGTATTCAATATAACAGGTCTGGCACAACTGTGATCAATAATAGCTTCTGGGATATTCAAACAAGCGGTTTATCAACTGGGTGTAATTTTAATTCCAGCAAGCCAGGTACGGTAGTAAATTTGTCTGGTAAAGAAACTGCTGATATGAAGCAAATACTGTGTTATTCTGCTGCAGGCTGGGATTTTACTGAGGCTGACGGTAGTGTTGCGATCTGGCAGATGTTGGGTAGTAATTATCCGACGCTGGCGTGGCAGCTTACGACTGATCTGGATGGTAATGGCTCAGTTGATCTGGCTGATTTTGCTATATTGGCTGCGAATTGGCTTATGCCGGTTTCGGGGGCGGGTATGCCGGATTATGACCGTTCGGGCATGATTGATCTGCCGGACTTTGAGGTGTTTCTGGCTGATTGGCTGTATCAGGAGCCATCTTCGCTGATTGGTCATTGGACACTTGATGAGACTGGCGGGACGATAGCGGCTGATGCTTCTGAATACAATAACCCCGGCACAGTAACAGGCAGCCCGGCATATAGTACGGGTATTAAAAATGGTTGTTATGTGTTTGATGGTGATGACTATATTGTCTCAGAAGGCTGCCCCGGTGTAGCCGGTACATTGCCGCGGTCTGTTGCGGCCTGGATCAAGGCTGATGCCGATCTGGCTAATAACGATCAAAATCTTCATTGTGTGGTAAGCTGGGGTAATCCCGTATCAGGCAGTATGGCCAAGTGGTTTGTTTCTATTGACGATGTAACGGGTAAGCTGGCTCTGGGTATTTATGGAGCCAGATTAGTAGCTACCGGTTCAAACACTCTGGAAGATGGCCAATGGCATCATATTGCCGTAGTTTTGCCGGTTGGTGCAACTAATATCAATCAGGTAAAGATGTATATTGATGGTGCAGAGGTAACGACAAACGCCGGCAGTTTGAATGCTGTTATGAATACCGCTCTTTCAGAGGTATCGATAGGTGCTAATAATACCAGTACAGACCCCGGCATATACATACCAGCCCAGCTTTTCAAAGGCAGTATCGATGATGTACGGATATATAACATCGCACTGACAACAACCGAAATAGCCCAGATGGCCCAAATAACTATTGAATGAAAAAGGTAACTGTTCACGGTTACATTATAAGATAAGTGCAGGGCGGGTGAAATGGCGATTTTACCCGCTCATTTTCTTTTACTGTTTATCCAGACTATTGAGGAATCGTCTTACGCTGTTCACTAATGTCAGGCCAACTGCTCTGGCTGGTCGTCCCAGCTTTACTGTGCCGGTCATGCCGTAGCGATACAGTCCCGTGCTGTTATTAGCATCATCCAGGCTGATTGTGACCTCATAATGCGGCACAGTCAGTTGTTTACCGCTGTTGTCCACTGCTATATCGCCTGTACCAAGGCTGGTCAGGGCTGGCCGGTCAAAGTCGCGTTTGCCCTGTGGTGAAATAGCAGTTACGCACCCAATGAAATCCTTGTCTGGGTAGCTGGCTGACCGGAAAACGGCCTGCTGACCGAGATAAATGCCGCTTTGTGCTATATCCTGCTCGCTGATGAGCATTTTAACTACCCAGCTCCCGGAAATAATAGTAGCAATGGGTGTGCCTTTTTTCAGATGTCTGCCTTTATCGTTATGGTCAAGTCCGGCGACAATAAGCCCGTTTGTTTCCGGGCAGATATTCAGTCCGTTATAGTCCTTTTCGCACATTTTGAATTCAGAAAATACAGATCTGGCATAAGCCCTTTGCTGGTCCGATAATATGTCATTATCGACCTGATATGAGGCAGCGTTAAGTTCAACCTGAGCCTTTTGCGCTCTGGTTTTAAGTTCCAGATATCTGTCAGTGAGCTGAGAATTGCTGAGACTGGCCAGTTTTATACCGGCGGTTGCTGCCTGCCCCGGACCGGCATATATCTCCTCTAATATGCCGTCTTGCTCCACTCTTACTATGCTTTCAGTAGTACAGGTTAATTGTCCCATATATTTCATTGAGCCAGGCAGGGGAATAATAAATATTGATGCCGGAATAACACTTAAGAGTATTATACTCAACGCAATGGCTCGTTTTCTTACTGGAGCTGATTCCTGGGCCTTCCAAAGATAAGCAGTTGTGTTGCGGATTATCTTATACAACTGACTGAACACATAAAAGCCAGCCATGGCCAGACCGATCATAAAGGCTTTCATCGATATCAATATCGAGATCGATAATACTACTACGCTGCGATATATTGATGCTGATATGCCAAACAAAAGCAAGCCAGCCCGTAATTTCAAGCCTTCATGAGGACTGTTTATGGGTATGCCAAGAAAAATACGCTTTATGACAGAAAGAGTAAAATCCTGGGCATTTTGCCGCAAATTAGGTATCTCCAGCATGTCACTGAGCAGGTAGTAGCCATCAAAACGCATCAGGGGATTGATATTCATCAGTACGGTTGCCAGACTGGCCAGGAAAAAGACATTATGTGCCATCTGCTGGGCTATCATGCCATCAGTGAGCGACCAGGTCAGCAGGGCGGCAAAGGCTATTATCGATTCAAAATACATGCCGCCCAATCCGACAATAAGCCGGTGCAGTTTCCGGTTAAAACCCCATGATGAGGTAACATCAACATAGGCGCAGGGAGTGAGTACTACGAGAAATAAACCCATTTCTGTTACTTGTCCGCCAAATTTCTTACAGGCGAAGGCGTGGCCAAACTCATGTATCACTTTGAGCGCTATAAGCATGAACCACATGAAAACAACATTTCGGGGGCTGAACATCTGCGAAACCGGCAATAGCAGTTCCTCATGCCGGGCTGCTATTATATAGCCGCTTACCACCATACAGGCCAGCCAGACAAAAAAGAACCAGCGAGTGAACAGCCAACCGGCCAGATGGCAATATTTGCTTAAAAAGGCATCAGGGTCGAAAAGCGGTATTTTCAGAAAGAAAAAGCTCATGAGCTTTTCATTGCGTCTGGCCTGCTGCCTGGCCCGAAACTTCTTATACAGGCTCTTATCGTTAGCTATAGGCAGATTCAATAAGGTCATTTGATGCATAGAGACAATGAACCGATAGAAACCATTTTCTTCGCTGCTTTTTAGGACATTGTCAGCAACCAATCGCTTAAATACCTCTGCCAGCGTAATATGGTCATCAATATAAGTAGAAATAGTATAATCTTTATGATTCAGCTTACAGCATTTCAAAGTGAGCGGATCTCGGATAATGTATTGCGGTTGACCTCTGAAGATATGACGATGCACCTCCAGATCGTTACGCAGTGCGACATGGGCGTTCCCCAGCCGTTGTGCTAATTCGCCTTGTCCGCTGCTTTGCTGTGCTTGATTTGTTGTTTGTTTATCTTCACTCATAACCAGAAATTCAGATATGCATAGTTTATGATCTTTTGGAATACAGCCCGATAAACTCGTTTACGCCCAACATTCACTTTGCCAACGCCTTCCATGCCGGCTTTGAGCCAGGATTCCGACAGGTCAAGTTCGGCATCGGCTATATATACATTACGATTATTATACAATTCTGCCCCAGGACAAATGTTGATCAGCTTTATTTTCCCGGCAATATCAGGTTTTGCATTAGTAATAAATACTCCCATTTGCCCTTCGGCCAGGTCGGCTGCTGCTATCTCTGATGCTTCCAGTTGTGCCTGCCAGCCGCCCAATGCTGCAATTTCAAATAAGGGTTCGCTTTGCGGTATTACTTCACCGATCCGCTTGCTCAGATCGCCTTTTATTACAATACCATCAAAAGGAGCCCGCATGGTAGCCTGTTCCACCTGTCGGTCCAGTATTGCCAGTTTAGTCTGTATAAGTTCCAGATTAGCCTCTGCCAGTTTTGCACCAACAGCATCGTTTTTCCCTTGTGCATTTCTTGCCTGTATCTGGGCTATTTTCAGTTCAGACAGCAGCTTTTCTCTTTCTATAAGGTCTAGTGCATCTGTATTGAACCGACATAAAATATCGCCAGCTTTGACTATATCGCCGGGCTGAACAGCAGATTCTGCCAGTACCATAGTTTGTGGATTGCTGATATGCTGAGTCTTTTGCGGTATTATCCTGCCTGATATGGTCACATGATAGTCTATGCTGCCAAATACGAACCAGCAGGTAAATATAGCTGTTGCCGCTATTATTGCTTTCTTTGTCCATTTTTCCGGTTTGAGTGTGGCTGCTACCAGTTGCTTCACCGATCCCAGACTATGTTGGAGCAGATTACGGTGTGCTTTTTCAATAACCCCAAATACGGCGATATAAGGCTCAGCCAGTGAGCGGACCTCATCGAGTTCTTCGGCGGAAAATGGTTTTGTTCCCTGTCTTTTCAAACTCAATATTGCCTGCACTCCGTCAGGACCATGCAGAGGAACAGAGGCAACCGCGGCATGTCTGGCAGATTCATGCCATTTTCTGTGCAGTCGATACTGCATGGGGGCATTATCTTTATTATCCCCAGCTAGCTGATAGGTTATTGTCTTATCAAAGTCGAGACATTCTTCCATGGCGTCTTGTATTGAGACAATATGCACATTTCTTTTTCGCAGTTCAGACAGACCCGAAACTGATAAAAGCTCAACCTGTCCGCTTTTAACATGGCCAAATGCTACCTGGTCACAGCCCGTGCGGTTTCTCAGGTTGTTTGTTATAGCATAAGCCAGTTCATGACGGTTAGAGTAGTTTGCCGCTTGTGCCAGCCTTTTACAGGCTTCGTATTTATCATCTAGTTCACTGAATTTCTGCTTACTGACTTCACTCAGGCACGAAATCATACTGGCCAGTGATTCCAGTAGTTTTAACTGCATTGTAGCTTGTTCTTTGTTCCATGACGCTGTAGCCAGGGCGATTGCTCCAGTGGCCGCACCAGCTCCGCTGTAGATCAGAGCTGACAGAACGGCGACCGGCTGGGCTTTGTCAGGGTTTTTGCTATTGAAAAAGCGTGCAGAGCCAATTGCCTGCTCGATAGTGTCATTTAGACTGTCCTGGACGATCGGCCGCCAGAATTCAGGATTTATACTGCCTGTATGGCTGTAATCGTCGAACACCTCTGCGTTCATATTGACATACATACTGCAACAGGGGCTGTTAAACAGTGTGCCTACGCAGTTCATCGCATAATGATAGAACTCGCTTTGTGAGGCCGATTCATAGGCAGACTTGGCGATCAGACGATATGCCTCAGTTGCTCCGCTCAACTGATCGGGAAGCTCACCGGTTATGTTGTCCTGGTCAAATTTCAATCTTCTCTACCCTTTTATAGCAGATCGCCTTTAGTCTTTATATCCTGAGCTGTTTCCAGCTTTATCGGTGAAAAAAACGAAAAGCCGGCACTGTAAGCATCTTCCCGTATTATTCGGCAATTACGACAGCGGGCAAAGATTAGCGGCAGATCTTTTCCCTCCAGTGTAACACTCAGGCGAAATACATCTCCTACCATGATAGGTACCGGGAACATTGCCCCGCAGCCGCCTTCTGATATATCTGCTATTACGCCCTGAACTTTGTACTTCAGCAGTTCGCTGGAATTACCTGATTGCAGGATGACCTGGGCCTTTACCGCCAGTCGTTCATGCTTACGCTGCTTGATTATTTCCTGACTGGTCTGTTGTTCCAGGTCTCGCAGGGTGTCGAGAACCAGCTCATCTTCTTCCAAATATACTAATTTTTCTGGATAGTTTGACATTTTTAACCTCTTGCTAGCTACTACTATGCTTAACTCTTATCGGGTAATTGGTTAGGTGAATTTAGTATAATAAGATATGCAAAGGGCAGTTTATTTATCAGACTAATATCCCTTTATTGATAACTGTTTTTAATAAAAGATTTTACAGTATCTCTGAATATAGGGGCCAGTGTGAAAAAAAAGGATTGGCAGGCCCAATTGCCCGTCAATTCTGAAAAATGTGCTTTAGATGTTGCCTTTGTCACCAAAGAGCCTGTATTATTACTCTTCATCGGAATGTTTGCTCAGACCGACAGAATTACGCAATAATCCCATCAGACCTGCCAGATAGCCATTGACGGTACTGAAGGCAGGCTTGGGCAGATCAGAAATAATCGTTTTTTCGTTTACAGAGCTTACATCAGCTGCCGTTTCAGCATCGCTTTGCTCTGTTGATACCTGGTTAAATGCCATATCTTCAGTGTATATGTCATTAAAGGTGTTTTGCGTCACTTCTGCCGGTAATTCAGCCAGTTTCGATAAAATACCATCTAAAATATTTTCTGATTGGCTGTAGTCTGGCTGGCTTAATTCCAGATCCTGACCTTCGGGGACATTTACATCTGACAGATCGCTTATGCCCCAGGATGGACTTACAGGCAATACGCTTTCATGTTCCAGTTGATTCAGCCCGGCTATCAATTCATTTTCGATGTCAAGCTCGATATCTTCGACATTACCATCATTGGCAACCGGTCCGGAGGAAACATTAGTTACCGTCCTGTCTGGATTATTTGGCTCTGTATTTTCAGGGGCATCTACGGGATTTACCGTAACTGTTACCGTTGCTGTACTTACAGCACCATCGCTGTCTTTGATCGTATAGCTGAAACTATCAGTCCCGGCGTAATCCTTATCGGGTGTATAAGTAAATGTTCCATCGCCATTATATACCACTGTGCCATGACTGCCATTGCCAAAATCAACGATATCTATGCTGTCACTATCTGTATCATAGTCGTTATCGAGTACATTGCCAGTTACTGCAGGGCTGTTTTGATCGGTAGTAAGCGAATCTCCCTGAGCAACAGGGTCATCGTTTATGCTGTTTACGGTTATAAATGCTCTTACGGTGTCTGTGCCGCCTTTGCCATCTGATACCGTATAGGTGAAACTGTCCTGACCGTTATAGTTGTTTTCCGGAGTATAAACCAGAGAGCCATCATCATTGTAGGTTATTGTTCCATGTTCCGGCTGGCCAAAATCTCTTATTTGCAGATGATCACCATCAATATCACGATCATTAGTCAGAAGGTCCGTTATGCTCAGAGGGGTATCTTCATCGGTTACCAGATAGTCAGTTTTGCCAACTGGTGCATCATTTACCGATGTTATATCAATATTAACAACTGCGGTATCAAATCCGCCTTTACCATCACTTACAGTATAAGTAAAACTGTCAGCACCATTATAATTATTATCCGGCTTATAGGTAAATGTTCCATCATTATTTATGCTTACCTGGCCATGCTGTGGCTGACTATAGCCTGCTATTTGAAGTTTATCGCCATCTACATCACTGTCGTTAGCAAATACATTACCGGTAGCAGAATTATCTTCTTTGATCACAAAATGATCTTTACCAGCTTCTGGTGCATCGTTTACCGCACTAACCGCTATCTTAACTGTTGCTGTTGAGCTGCTGCCATTAGCACTGGTTATAGTATAAGTAAAACTGTCATTGCCATTATAGTTGGCATCCGGACTATAGCTGAAAGACCCATCACCGTTATATACTACGCTGCCGTGTTCAGGTTTGGAAAAACCAGATACCCTGTAGTCGCTGCCGTCCAGTTCGATATCATTAGCAAAGACATTACCGGTTCTCAGCACAGTATCTTCATTAGTCTGGTAAGTATCGTCAACCGCGATAATATTGTCATCAACAGCGTTAACTGTAACTGATACGGTGCCTGTTGTCAGTCCGCCACGGCCATCAGAAACCGTATAAGTAAAGCTGTCAGGGCCATTGTAATCCTGTTCGGGCGTATAAGTAAATGTTCCATCGCCATTATATCTTACAGTGCCATGCTGACCCTGGCCGAAATCTGATACTGCCAAAGTGTCATTGTCAATATCTGAGTCATTTGCCAGTACATTGCCTGTAATTACCGATGTATCTTCATTTGTTGTAACTGAATCTCCAGCCACTACCGGGGCATCGTTAACTTCAGTAACCGAAATGGTAATTGTAGCTGTTGATTCTGTACCATTGCCATCGCTTACAGTATAAGTGAAACTGTCAGTGCCATGATAGTTGCTGTCAGGCGTATAGTTGAATGTGCCATCATTGTTGTAGAAGACACTGCCATGTGTGCCCTGCGTGAAATCAATAACCGTTATTGCATCGTTGTCTATGTCAATGTCATTTGCCAATACATTGCCGGTTCTGAGTGTCTGATCTTCACTGGTAAGATACAAATCATTCTGGGCAATGACGGCATCATTTACAGCATTGACTGTTATAGCAACCGTATTGCTTGAATAACCGCCTTTGCCATCACTGATAGTGTAGGTAAAGCTGTCATTGCCATTATAGTCAGCATTGGGCGTATATGTGAATGTGCCGTTGTTGTAACTTATTGTGCCATTGGCAGGCTGAACATAGTCACTGACAGAAAGAGTGTCGCCATCGATATCAGTGTCATTTGTCAGTACATTTACCATGCCGCTGCCATCTTCATTTACGGTTAATATATCTCCAGAGGCAACCGGAGCATCGTTCACTGCACCTACTTTGATTGTGACCAATTGGGTAGTGTCGGCCCCGCTCTCATCTGTAATGGTATAACTAAAAGAGTCATTGCCGTAGAAATCAGCATCAGGGGTATAGGTGAAAGTGCCATCATTGTTATAAGCTACAGTTCCGTGTGCCGCCTGAGTAAAACCTGTAAATGATAAATCTTCACCTTCGACATCATAGTCATTAGCTAATACATTGCCGGTTCGCAGGGAGGTGTCTTCATCTGTGCCGTATGAATCTGCACCCATACGCGGAGCATCATTGATTGGCCTGACATTTATATTCATCGTACAGGTGTCAGTACCACCATTGCCATCGCTTATAGTATAAGTAAAGCTGTCATTGCCAAAGTAATCGGCATCAGGTGTATAGGTGAAAGTGCCATTGCCGTTGTAATGAACTGAACCATGGTCCGGCTGCTCAAAGTCAGCTATTGACAGTGTGTCATTGTCAATGTCAGAGTCATTAGCAAATACATTGCCGGTTGTTGTAGGTGTGTCTTCGTCCACTATCAGTGAGTCATCACCCGCTACCGGTGCGTCATTTACAGCTCTTACAGTTATATTTACCCAGGTCGTATCAGTCCGGCCATCCGGGTCTGTTACTGTGTAGCTGAACTTGTCAGTACCATTAAAATTGGCATTTGGTGTGTAATTAAATGTGCCATCGTCATTATATGATACTGTGCCATTACCGGCCTGTGTGAATTTAGTGAGTGTTATTGGATCACCATCGACATCAATGTCATTGGTCAGAACATTACCAGTTTTTAAAGTGCCATCTTCATACATGCTATAGTTGTCTGTTCGGGCATCAGGTGTATCATTTACCGGGGTAATGTTGAGATATATAGTGGCAGTGTCTGATCCGCCCTGACCATCTATTACCGTATAGGTAAAACTGTCAGAACCATTATAATTCTTTGTCGGTGTATAGGTGAAGGTATTGTCGTTATTCAATGTGACTTTACCATGGGCCGCCTGAGTGAAATTGCGTACGCTCAGTGTATTATTATCAACATCACTGTCATTGTCTAAAACACCGCCAATTGTTATTTTAGTGTCTTCTGCCAGAGTTATAGTGTCATCAGCTGCAACTGGGGCATCATTAACCGGCCGGATAATTATACTTACTGTTGCTGTGTCAGTTGCTCCAGAATCATCAATGATCGTGTAGCTGAAGCTGTCATTGCCATAATAGTCAGCATTGGGTGTATAGGTAAAGGTACCATCATTATTATAGACTACTGTTCCATTACTACCCTGACTGAAATTGTCAATATGCAGCTCTTCAATATCTACATTGTCATACATGTCAAATACATTGCCGGTATTGAATTGAGTGTCTTCATTAATAATACCATTGATCTCAGCGGCATCAGGTGTATCGTTCACTGAGTTAACTATGATATTCACAGTTGCCGTATCACGGCCGCCATTGCCATCAATAACGGTATAAGAAAAGCTGTCAGACCCATTATAGTTGGCACTTGGCGTATAGGTAAATGTGCCATCGCCATTATATTTAACTGTACCGTGCTGGGCCTGACTGTAATCATATACCAGCAGATTATCACCATCTGCATCAATGTCATTAGCCAGCAGGTTTTCCGTTCTTATACTGCTGTCTTCATTTACAATTACAGTATCATTTGTTGTCTCGGGTGAATCATTTACTGATCTTACATCAATACTTACAGTCAGTGTGTCTGTTCCGCCGTTACCATCACTGATAGTATATGTAAATGAATCGCTGCCGTGATAGTTCTCATTGGGGATATAGCTGAATGATCCATCATTGTTGTAAATTACTGTTCCATTATCAGCCTGGGTAAAACTGCTCAATACGATATTGTCACCTTCAACATCTGTAGCCTGGGCCAGCAGGTTGCCGGTGGTCAGAATAGTGTCTTCATTGATAGTGTAACTGTTATCAAGTCCTTCTGGAGCATCATTTACACTGTTGACAGTAATATATACAGTAGCAGTGTCGCTACCGCCTTCACCATCGTATATGGTATAGGTAAAGCTGTCATTGCCATAATAATTCTCATCGGGGGTATAGGTAAATGTGCCATTGTCATTATAAACTACACTGCCTCGTGCAGGTTGTTCAAAATCATAAACAAATAGTGTTTTTCCACCTTCAATGTCAATATCATTAGCCAGTACATTGCCTGTGGTTATACGATTGTCTTCACTTGTCGTTATATAGTCATCTATGGCATCTGGGTTATCGGCTACTGCGGCTATTTTAACTGTTACAGTGGCAGTGTCAGTTCCGCCCTTACCATCTGAAACAGTGTAGGTAAATGTGTCTGTTCCGTGGAAGTTCTCATCGGGAACATAATCAAATGTACCATCACCATTATATATAACCTGGCCATTACTACCTTGGCTGAAATTGATAATACTTAATTCATCGCCATCAGCATCAAGGTCGTTGCTCAGTACATTACCCGTTTGCAGTATATTGTCTTCACTGCCGTTATAAACATTGTTACGGGCATCTGGATTGTAATTTTCCGGCCGCACTGTTATTTTAACCGTTCCAGTGCTGGTATTGCCATCATCATCTGTTACTGTGTAGGTAAATGTGTCATTTCCGCTATAGTTATTGTCCGGTGTATAGTTAAATGTGCCATCATTATTATAACTTACTGTGCCATGTCCGGGTTGAGTGAAGCCAATTATGCTCAGTGTGTCGCCGTCGGGGTCAATATCGTTAGCTATGACATTGCCGGTAGTTAATCCGGTGTTGATATCAGTACTGAAATAATCATTGACCGCTACCGGGTCGGTATTAGAAATTACTTCAACAGTAATTATATGCGTATCTGTGCCGCCGTTACCATCATCAATAGTATAACTGAAACTGTCTGTACCGCTATAGCCGGCAGCAGGGGTGTAAGTAAATGTGCCATTATCATTGTATGTTACTGTTCCATTATTACCCTGGCTGTATGCTGATACTGTAAGCTCATCACCATCGACATCTGTTGCGGTTGCCAGTACATTGCCTGTTACAATACTATTATCCTGGTCCATGCTGTAACTATAATTACTGCCCTCAGGAGCATCGTTAACTGAGTTCACATTAAGTATTATTGTTTCGGTCTGAGGCTCACCCCGGCCATCTGTTATTGTGTAATTAAAACTGTCCTGACCATGGAAGTTCTCATCTGGCGTATAGGTAAAGGTGCCATCACCATTTGAAACTACTGTTCCATGTGAAGGCTGGCTGTACCAGGCGATGCCCAGCTTATTATTTTCAATATCTGTGTCATTAGCCAGTACATTGCCCGTTCTGAATACGGTATCTTCGCTCGTATTGTATATGTCGCTTACGGTCACCGGTACATCATTAACCGACTTGACCGTTATTTCCATAGTTGCTGTTGTCGTGCCGCCGTTACCATCGCTTACGGTATAAGTAAAGCTGTCAGAGCCATTATAATTGGCTTGCGGGGTATAATCGAATGTGCCATCACCATTATAGATAACAGTTCCATGACCAGCCTGCGTAAAATCAGATACTATCAGTGTGTCGCCATCAATATCTGTGTCATTTGCCAGTACATTACTCGTGGTAATAGTCGAATCTTCAAGTATGCTTATAGTTTCGCCTATGGCCTCGGGTGTGTCGTTTCCTGCTGCAATATCAACATTTACTGCAATTGTCTGCTCGGTACCATTTCCATCAATTACGGTATAGGTAAAGTTATCATTACCATTATAATTAGCCTCTGGCGTATAGGTAAATGTGCCATCGCCATTGCTGACAACCCGGCCGTGACTGCCCTGGCTGAAATCTGCTATGTGCAGTGTATCACCATCGACATCATTGTCATTTGCCAGTACATTGCCAGTGGTTACGCTATTGTCTTCTGTCGTGAAAATATTATCCGTGTTACCCTCGGGGGCATCATTAACCGATTGCACATTGATCCGTATTACTGCCGTAGCTGTACCGCCGTTGCCATCACTTATGCTATAGCTGAACTCATCGCTGCCATTATAGTCCTGATTAGGCGTATAGGTAAATGTACCATCGCCATTATAGACAACACTGCCGTGGGCGGGTTGTTCAAAATCTGCAACTGACAGTTCATCGCCGTCCAGATCAAAATCATTAGCCAGTACATTACCGGTTACAAGCTGATTATCTTCTTTGACTGAGTAGCTGTTATCAGCAGCTTCCGGAGCATCATTAACTCCAATTACATTGATAGTAACTGTAGCTGTACTCTCACCGCCTTTGCCGTCTTTGACAGTATAAGTAAAACTGTCGCTGCCGTTATAATCAGGGTCTGGTGTATAGGTAAATGTACCGTCACCATGATATATCACACTGCCATGGGCCGGGTCACTTACGCCATCTATATATATCGAATCGCCATCGACATCATAGTCATTAGCCAGCAGGTTGCCCGTTGTGATTGATGAATCCTCATTCAAGGTTAATTCATCACTGCCAATAGTTGGGGCGTCATTGATGCTTTTTACTGTCAGATTGATTTTCGCGGTTGCAATACCACCGTTGCCATCACTTATGGTATAAGTAAAGCTGTCAGAACCATTATAGTTCGCATCTGGGGTATAGCTGAATGTGCCATCGCCATTATATACCACACTGCCATGGTCTGGCTGCTCAAATTCTGATACCGTTAATGTGTCACCATCAAGATCACTGTCATTATTCAAGACATTCCCGGTTTTTAATACAGTATCTTCGTTTGTACTGTAGCTGTTATTTACCGCTGTGGGAGCATCATTGACTGCATTTACTGTTATGTTTACCTGGGCAGTATGACTTTCGCCGTTTCCATCTGTAATAGTGTATGTGAAGCTGTCACTGCCATTATAATTCGCTACCGGTGTATAGCTGAATGTGCCATCACCATTGTAAGTTACTGTTCCATGCTCACCCTGGCTGAAATTCTCTACGCTAAGAGAGTCGCCATCGACATCCAGATCGTTTATCCTTACATCGCCAGTCGTTACACTGCTGTCTTCATTAGTTATTATGCTGTCATTGTTAGCGACAGGGGCATCATTTACCGCATTAACCGTTACTTCAACTGTCGCTGTCGCGGTATTGCCATTACCATCTGATATAGTATAGCTGAAACTATCCTGACCGTTATAATCTGCATCAGGGGTATAAGTAAATGTACCATCGCCATTGTAAACTACGCTACCATTATTGCCCTGACCGAAACTCTCTATACTAAGTGTATCACCTTCCAGATCAATGTCATTGGTCAGAACATTACCTGTTGTTATAGTAATGTCCTCATCGCCAGATGCCTGGTCATTTGCGGCTATTGGGGCTGAATTGATCAGCAGATCGCCGTCGATATCGCCTGCTCCTTCAAGGTCTGCAATAAGGTCCGCCTGGGCATCAGCTCCGGCATCAGGTTCGCCATGATTACCGTCGTCTGCTTCACCATCAACATCTACCCAGGTCGCTGAAAGCATTATACGCTGCTCCAGAGGGGCTATGCTGCCGCTGTATTCACTGGCCTTTGTTGCTTCAAAGGCTGGCTGGCTATTCTTATTTTTATCGACAGAACGGCTTCTTCTGATTTTCCTGAACATTGCTCTCATCTCTCCAACACATTATCATGGTATTTGATACTATGCTGTCATAAATGTGTTTATAATTACAATCGCAAACCTCGAAATTGACATTAGTAATGACCTGAGACTTAAAAATGTCAAATTTAAATGCTATTTTGTCAACTTATTTTTCGGAACTTATATAATTACCATGAAGTGCAAATAATAAAAAAAGGCAATAATATTACTATTATTGCCCGGAAAATCAGGATTAAGCTGTTTTATCGCTACAGCTTATTATTTATTTGAGTTATTGATCTTAATTTGACAGTTTGTTTACTGCTCTTTTTTTTCTGGTATTTGTAAGAAACCGCCTAGTTTTACTATGTAAAAGGAGATGCTGAATATCAGAATAAATGCTACCAGAGAGTGACATAATCGTACTACAGACATAGACAAGCCGGCTATTGCATATATCACGCTCAGTAAATAACATATTTTTACCGTCTTTATCTTTGATATGCCTCGATCTACCAGTTGGTCATATATATGGCCCCGGTCTGACAAGAATAACGGTTTTTTATTTACATAGCGACGAATTAACGCCGTTGCTGTGTCCATTATGGGCAGGCCAAATATTATTATCGCTCCTACGGTCCAACGACCGGGGGCATCGGCGAACATGATCATTAATGCCCCGGATATATAGCCAAGCAGCATACTGCCGGCATCACCCATAAATATTTTGGCCGGGGGGTAATTAAATGGTAAAAAGCCCAGCACACCGCCTACTAATGCCAGTGAAACAATAATACGAACAGTATCGCCTATAGCGTTATGATTCCAGGAGGCCAGTGACCAGGCAAAAACGAAAAATGCTACTGTTATTATCGCCGTTACTCCGCCGCACAGGCCATCGAGACCATCAAGCAGATTAAGGCTGTTAGTCGCTGCCAGTATGAAAAACAGGGTTATTGGAGCTGTTAATATTATTTCTATCCAGTTAGGCATGTCCCACCCGGTCAGGTAATGACAAACAGTTTGTAAATCAGGCCTTATGCCGGCTATTATCAATGGCAGGGCGGAAATAGCCTGACCCGCAAATTTCATGCCCGGCTTAAGATCATATATGTCGTCTAATAAACCTACTATACACGCTATTATCGCACCTATTCCTGTAGCTATGATCAAAAAGGCAGGACCATGATCAAAGTTGCATGACTGAAATGAGCCAGGAATAGCGGTGTGGCCTATTCTATTGAATAGTAGGATTATGCCCACCACCAACCCGGCTATTGTGCCGCATAATATACCCAGACCGCCCAGATACGCTGTCGGTTCTTTGTGAGTCTTGACCGTTGTGTTTGGCATGTCTAATATGCCATACTTAAACGCCAGCTTACGAAATATCGGAGTAGCTATCAGGGCGGCTATTATTCCCACCGGAAATATTAGCCAGTAATGTTTAAGAATTTCAAAAGGGGCTATTTCACTGCCAAACATTTATTTGTCTCCATTTTTCCATACTTCACTGTCATATCTTATCATCATAAGGCCATCATGCCATTTATCCAGAGAGATTTTTGGGGCCTTGCCTTGCCATAACTCTATCAGCCATTTTGGGAAATTAGCGCCTGCCTTGATCGACAAGGGCACTCCGCCGCCGAAACGAGGGTTAATCTCTATGAACTTTACTTTGCCATCACCATTAAGGAAGCACTGAGTGGTAATTACTCCTGGGCCTGCCTTAAGCAATGATAGCATTTTTCGGGTTTGTTCTATTATGAGTTCATTCTTTACTGTTTGGGCCTTTACTACCTCGCCTCCTCTTACCTCGATCCGTTTTCTTGGTACTATGCAACGGATCTTACCATCGAAATCGATGAATGTGTCTATGGTATATTCTTCACCCTGAACATAAGACTGGACCATGCAATTGGGTATCCGGCTGGAAAAGAATTTCAATTCTTCCATATTCCGAACTATCTGACTGCCGCGGGCGGCTGAGCCGTTCCAGGGCTTCAAAAAATAAGGGAAATGATTGCCATTAGCCCTTACTAATGCGTCCAGGTCATAGACATCAGGGGTGCTGAACCCGTTTTTCTTGAGAAAGTCATGGGTCAGTCTTTTGTCCTGACAGGTTTCTATGACCCGAGTATTTGATACGGCGACTATACAGTTCTGCTTCTTCAACGATGATCTCTGTCGAGACCAGATCAGCAGGTCAGTATCCAAAGTTGGTATTACCATATCAACTTTATGGGTTTGGATTATTTCCAGATTTTTCTTATAATAATCCTTGCTGTTGATCGGCGGCATTATGTACTGTATATCTGAGCATTGCAGGGCCGCTGAGTTTGTGTCTTTATCGGTACCTATTATTGTGCAGTTCAGGCCGCAGAGGCTTGCAGCCTTTCTGAAACTCTTTACCAGGCTTACCCTTCGACCTACGCAAGGGAACATCAATGTTATAGTTTTTTTCAAGTTTAACCCGTCAATAATTACAAATTTGTCTATTATATCGCTGGCTGATTCTGCCAGAATTACGCATGTTTCAGCCTGATTATCGGTCAGATTATCCCGCCTATTAAGTTGATTGTCAATTGTTAAACTCTGGCTATTACATTATTTAACCATTTTTTACCCTTTGACTCATTTTCCATGCTTATATCGGTAATTGTGTCAATACTGACATCTCTCAACTTAACATTATATTACAAAAGGGATTATATTATTTCCCCTTTATCGCTATAGTTTGAACTTACTGTCTTTTTGGTCGCTGTTTTGCTTTACAATAGTTGATAATTAAATTATACTGTCTCCGAATCTGTCAGGAGGGAGGTATGTATCTCACCCCGTCAGAAAAATGTAAAAAATTCAGGAAATAAGCGAATATGATCAGTATAGAAGAGGCATTGCCCTTATTAAAAGGCCAGGAGGCGCGGATTTTAAAGATCCGTGACTCTCTTTGACTTACCGGTAAAACAGCTCAAACTTCAGCAGTTAGAAGAACAAATGGGTCAACCAGGGTTCTGGGATAATCAGGAAAAGGCTCAGAAGGTTATTGACGACCTCAAAAAGCTCAAAGCCACTATTGAGCCTGTTAATGAGGCAGTTGAGCTGGTATCTGAGACTATTATGCTTTGGGAAATGGCCGTAGAGGAGAAGGATACTCAGGTACAGGAGGAAATATGCCTGGCTATTCCTGATGTGACCGAAAAGATCGACAAGGTTGAGCTGGCCTCGCTTTTATCTGGAAAAAATGACAATACTGACTGCTTTTTCAGTATTCATGCCGGTGCCGGCGGTACAGAGTCCTGCGACTGGGCCAGTATGCTTATGCGTATGTATTGTCGATATTTTGAGAAAAATGGCTTTTCCTATGAAGAAATTGACCTCACTCCTGGCGAAGAAGCCGGCATTCGTTCTGTAACTATGCGTGTTAAGGGCCCTTATGCCTTTGGCTATCTGTCTTGCGAAGCTGGAGTGCATCGACTGGTGCGTATTAGTCCTTTCGATTCTGCCAGTCGCCGCCATACCAGCTTTGTCGCTATCGATGTGCTGCCTGATCTGGGGGATACTTCTGATATCGAGGTAGATGAAAAAGATGTGGAAATGACACTTTATTGCCGCGCTAGCGGTGCTGGTGGTCAGAATGTTAACAAGGTCTCTTCTGCTGTCAGACTTTTGCATAAACCTACGGGCATAGTCGTTGACTGTGTTACTGAGCGAAGCCAGCACATGAATCGTGCATTGGCTTTTGCTATGTTAAAGGCCCGTCTCGAGAGAATCGAGCAGCAGAAAAGAGACTCTGAAATGGCCCAACTCTATGGCGATAAAGGAGATATTGCCTGGGGTAATCAGATACGCAGTTATGTTATGCAGCCTTATCAGATGGTGAAAGATCATCGTACCGATTTTCAGGTTGGTAATCCCCAGGCGGTTCTTGATGGTGAATTAAACGATTTCATCGCCGCCTATCTCAGGTTAAGGGCCAGTAAGAAAAAAAATTGATTTATCCGTCGTGCAAATGCTATAAGTCCCATGAAAAGAGACTCTTAGCGTTTTGTTTATGTTGACATTTGAACAATTTTTGCTATAATTAATAATCTGTATATGTCGTAAGTGATGGAAGATCAATGAAATATGCATTTATAATCATGGATGGTGCAGCCGATGAGCCGCACGATCAATATAGTGGCCTGACAGCTCTGGAAGCTGCCAATATACCTAATACCGACTGGATCGCCCAGAATGGTAAGTTTGGTCTTATCCGGACCGTGCCCGCCGGAATGTATCCTGGCAGCGATGTGGCTAATATGAGTATTCTTGGCTATAACCCTCAGGAATTTTATACTGGCAGGGCTCCGATCGAGGCCGCCGCTCTGGGTATCTCGACTGGTCCTAAAGACTGTATTTTCCGTTGTAATCTGGTAACGATCTCTGATGGTATTATGCTGGATCATTCTGCCGGCCATATTCAGTCTGTGCAGGCAACCCGCCTTATTACTGATTTGAATGATGCTTTGGGTAATGATGAATTTCAGTTCTATCCGGGCACAAGCTATCGCCATATTCTGGTGTGGAAAAATACTGAATATCGCGAGATAATGTCTGCTCCTCATGATATTCTGGAGCAAAGTGTTGCTAAGCACATGCCTAAAGGACGACTCGGTGCCAGATTGATCGAACTAATGGAAAATGCCGCCGAATTTCTGCATAACCATGAGATCAATAAGGTACGCGCTGATCTGGGCGAAAATTCAGCAGCCCATATCTGGCTTTGGGGGCAGGGCACAACTCCAAAACTCGAGAGTTTTAAAAAGCGATTTGGAAAAAGCGCATCTTTGATAACCGCTGTAGATCTGCTTCGTGGTATCGCTCGCCTTACTGGCATGAAGACCATAGAGGTAGAAGGTGCTACCGGTTTCTACGATACGAACTTTGCCGGCAAGGGCAAAGCCGCTATTGAGTCGCTTCAGGAAAGAGACATGATAGTCATTCATGTCGAAGCGCCTGATGAATGCGGTCATGCCGGTGATGGCAAACATAAGGTAGAATCGATTGAAAATATCGATAGGCACATTATCGGTCCGCTCCTGGAATATTTTAAGGCTTCAGGCGATGACTGGCGTATCGTAGTATTGCCTGATCATCCCACTCCCTTGCGGAACCGCACTCATACCTCTGATCCCGTCCCGTTCTGTATGGCGGGCAAGGGCCTCTCTGGTAATGATTTTGGTGGCTATAATGAAAAGAATGCCGCCAAAACAGGTATGCTTATTGAAAATGGCTATGACCTAATGGAATATTTTTTGAAAGTATAAGTATTTTAGTACACTTAACTATAAATCAAGATCAGGATAAAAACGAATTATGAAATTATTAGTACAGAAGTTCGGTGGAACCAGTGTGGCTAATGCTGAGCGTATTCACAGGGCGGCCCGTAGGGCTATTAAGGCCAAAAGTGAAGGGTATAGTGTCGTGGTTGTTGTTTCTGCTATGGGTGGAGCCACTGACGACCTGCTTGATCTGGCTGGCCAGATCAACAGCAATCCTCCTCGTCGCGAACTTGATATGCTCCTGACTACTGGTGAGCAGGTAAGTATAGCCCTTATGGCTATGGCTATCAGTGCCGCGGGGCATGAAGCTATCAGTCTTACCGGCGGTCAGATCGGGCTCATTACCGATGCCGTACATACCAAGGCTCGTATCCAGAAGATCGATGCTGAGCGTATTCGTAAAGAACACTCTGCCGGTAAGATCGTTATCGTCGCTGGGTTCCAGGGCATAGACGAGACTGGTGAAATAACAACTCTGGGACGCGGGGCTTCTGATACTACCGCCGTTGCTCTGGCAGCTGTTCTGGGTGCTGAAAGATGCGAGATATATACCGATGTCGATGGCGTTTATACCACCGACCCTCGTATAGTGCCTGCCGCCCGTAAGATCGATCGCATAAGCTATGATGAAATGTTAGAATTTGCCAGTCTCGGGGCTGGGGTTATGCACTCTCGTGCTATCGAGTTCGGTAAAAAATATAATGTAGATATTCATGTTAGAAGCAGTTTAACTGATACTGAAGGAACTTTAATTACCAAAGAGGTCAAGCAGATGGAGAACATAGTTGTTTCCGGCGTTACATTAAAAACTGATATGGCACAATTCCTGTTGCAGGACCTTCCTGATGATCCGGGTGTTGCTGCTGGTGTATTTGCCAGTGTCGCAGAAGCAAAGATCGCAGTTGATGATATTATTCAGACTGTCGGAGATTCTGGTAAGGCCAGCATCAGCTTTACTGTTGAAAAAAATGACCTGGCTGAATGTCGTCTGGTCTGTGATAAGATCGCAAAACAGTATAATATCAAGAGCGTGGAATGTGTTAGTCCGGTATCAAAGGTTTCTATCGTTGGTGTTGGAATGAAGAGCCATACAGGCGTTGCCCTGACCATGTTCAAGGCCCTGGCTAATGCCAAGGTTAATATCAACGCTATTACCACCAGTGAGATCAAGATCAGCTGTCTGGTTAATCCTGAGCAGGGTGAGCAGGCTCTCAAGGCTATTCACAGTGCTTTTGAACTTGATGACTGATAATATTATTTATATTTTTGTATCGGTCAGAACGAAATTATGCAGATTTGCATAGTTTAAACCTGTGTTTATTATCCGCCTCAGGAGGGCTTTTGCCTTCCTGAGGCTGGTTTACAAACAGTGAGCTGACCATTGTTGCTTTATCGTTTATATCTGATCAGACAGGAAATCTTATGAATTACGCAGTGATTATGGCTGGTGGTTCCGGTAAGCGTCTCTGGCCGCTGAGTACCAGAAATACGCCCAAACAGATACTCCCCCTCTTCAACGGGCAGAGTCTCTTGAGATTGTGTTATAATCGGATAAGCGGTATATGCAAACCGCAGAATATCATTGTTGTAACTAATTGCGAATATGCTCAGGGGATTCATGCCGAAATACCCGAACTCCCTCTCGAAAATATTATCAGTGAACCTGTTGGCCGAAATACTGCCAATGCCATTGGATTGGCCGCTACTGTGATCAACCAGAAAGACCCCGATGCTATTATGGCGGTCTTTAGTGCTGACCAGCTTATAGATCCTATTGAAAAGCTGCAAGATGCGATCCGTGAGGCTATTGATTATATTTCAGTTAACCCTGAGGCTCTCTTTACTTTCGGTATTAAACCATCCTGGGCCCATACTGGCTTTGGTTATATCAAGCGAGGCGAAAGACTCGGTGACAGCAATATATTCCCCGTTGCAGCTTTTAAGGAAAAACCCAATAAACATACCGCCAGTCGTTATATTCGCTCTGGTGAATATTGCTGGAATAGCGGTATGTTCGTCTGGCGTAATGATACAATTCTGCGGCATCTTGATAAAAATCTTCCCCATAATTCCGAACGGTTTAAAATGATCGGTGATTATCTGGGTAAGCCTGAATATGAAAAAGTGCTGGCAGAGGAATATGAGCATCTTGAACATATCAGCATTGATTGTGCTGTTATGGAACGCACTGAAAAGAATATCTTTGTTATTGAGCTGGAATGTCACTGGCAGGATGTTGGCTCTTATGAAGCTCTAAGTGAAAATGTCTGTCAGGATATTACCGAGGGAAATATAGCAAATCCAGGAGCTAAGATAAAACTTTTGGGCAGTGCTAATAATATGTTTATCTCCAGTGATCCGGGGCATTTGATAGCTGCAGTTCATCTTGAAGATATGATCGTGGCACATTCGCCTAAGGCCACGCTCATTTGCCACAGAGACGAGACCGATCTGCTCAAACAGTTACTCGAGGAGATAGATCAGGAAGGCTTCAGTGATTTTCTTTGATCTCTATCTGAGCAGGAGGGCTTAAATATGCGTTATATGGCGATCGATTACGGCCTGAAACGGATCGGGCTGGCTCTTTGTGATGGTGGAGAGATAATCGTTTCTCCGTTATGCCAGATTGAAAATGTCACCTCCAATCGCCAATTGGCCTTTGATAGTATTCTTACCCTTATCAGGGAACATGCTATTGAGGCGCTGGTTGTTGGGCTGCCTGTTAATATGGATGGCACGATGGGTGAGCAGGCGAGGATCTCCAGAAATTTTGGACTGAAACTGGCAGAGCTAACCGGTCTGGCAGTCCATTTTCAGGATGAAAGGTTGTCGAGCAAGTCTGCTGATCGCTTACTGGCTGATAGCGGCCTGACCCGCAAAAGTAAAAAAGCTCGTCGTGATATGCTTGCTGCCTGTGAAATATTAAAAGACTTTCTGGGTAAATGAGCTTTACCTGCTCAAAATCCTTATAAGACATAGCCAGCCGTGTGAACAGTTATTATTTCTTTCCTATTATTATGTCAGATAAGCAAACAGACAATTTATTTGATGAACTATCTGTCAGTCAGATGTCATTGGGCGACCATCTTGATGAATTGCGTTTACGCCTGATTTACTCTCTTGTCGCTTTAGCTCTGGCTGGTGGGCTTTGCCTGTTTTTTGGCTGGGAAATAATCGCTTATCTTGTCCAGCCACTGGCTGCGGCTTTGGCTGTAAATAATTTACCCCCCAGTCTGCTGGCCACTTCGCTTACCGGGCCGTTTATGACCTATATGAAAGTGTCTCTTATCAGCGGCTTATTTCTGGCCAGTCCCTATATTTTTTATCAGCTCTGGCAGTTTGTGGCCGCCGGTCTTTTGCCTTCAGAAAAGCGGTTGGTACGATTTTTTGCACCCTTTTCTGCTTTGCTGTTTGTATTGGGTGGTGCATTCTTCATTTATATTGTCGCTCCCATCAGTATAAATTTCTTCCTGAATTTCAATAGCAGCCTGAGCGTTACCAGTTCGCCGGGAGGCTGGTATTATAACATTCTTGCCTTTCAGCCTGATCCCGCTTCTGTTGATATTGATATCGCCACTCAGCCGCAGATCCCTGCTTCGCCAGCAACTATTGAGACACTTTGCTCCCTTAATGAGTATATTTCTTTTATGCTCTCGCTTTCAGTTGCTTTTGGCCTGTCATTTCAGATGCCGTTAGCCGTCTTCTTACTCGGAAGGCTCAATCTTATATCGCTGGTTGGTTTTTGTCGATTCAGACGCTTTATGTTGCTCATAATTGTTATCTTTGCCGCTTTGGCAACTCCTCCTGATGTTATATCGCAGTTAGCCCTGGCTTTTCCCATGTATGCTCTATATGAGCTGGGTATTTTTTTACTGAAATATATTCCTGGTAGTAAAAGTCAGGAATTGTGACCAGTCTTTTGAGAAAGAGAAAAATGAAGATTAATAACTTTAAGATATTTTTGGTATTACTACTTGCTTTAACCATAAGCTCAGTTGCGTTTTCCTCAGATGAAAGTCGATCTGATCTTACTTCATACAGTAAAGATAAAGTTCACTTATTCCTTCTGGCAGGTCAGTCAAATATGGCTGGCAGGGGGGCGATCGATCAGGCGGATAATATCCCACATCCCCGGATTTTTGCCCTGAATAAAGAGGGTAAATGGCAACCGGCTACAGATCCGATCCATTTTGATAAGAAGGCAGCCGGAGCCGGGCTGGCCAGACATTTTGCTCTTGTTCTGGTAGAAAATGACCCCAATATTGTCGTAGGTCTTATACCCGCAGCTTGCGGCGGCTCCTCCATTAACCACTGGCAGCCGGGAGTCTGGTTTGAACCAACCGATAGTCACCCTTATGATGATGCTATCGAAAGAACCAGGCTCGCTATGCAATATGGTACTCTCAAGGCCATACTCTGGCATCAGGGCGAAGCGGACTGTAAGCCTGAGCAGGCCCCAGAGCATAAAGACCGTCTGCAAGAGCTTATACAGCGTTTTCGTACGGACCTTGATACGCAGGATCTTCCGTTCATTGTCGGAGAGCTAGGCCGTTTTTATGCCAAAGATGAGCCTGGGTACATTTCTCTGGTCAATCGTGCCCTGAAAGAGATCACTGGTATTGTCCCTTTCACCGCTTTTGTTTCTTCTGAGGATCTTACTTCCAATCCGGATAAGGTTCATTTTAATACGGCATCTCATAAGATATTTGGCCAAAGATATGCCCGTAAATATCTGGAGATCATCGCCAGAAAAGCCAAACAGTGATTACTTACCAGAGTTGCTCTCTCGGAGTTATTTAATGTCAGACTTATTTAATATGATAACCGCCAGAGGCCCGCTTATTATGGGCATACTTAATATCACTCCGGATTCCTTCAGTGATGGTGGGCGTTACTCTGATGTTGATATGGCCGTTGCATCTGCTCTGACAATGGTCCGGCATGGGGCGGCAATTATTGATATTGGTGGAGAATCCACCAGACCCGGCTCTGACCGCGTTCCCGCTCAGCAGCAGATCGACAGGGTTGTGCCGGTTATCGCCGCTCTACGGGCTGTTTCTGATGTGCATATAAGCGTTGATACGACTAAAGCTGCCGTTGCCCGCACAGCACTCAAAGCCGGAGCTACTATCATAAATGATATTTCTGCCCTGGAAGAGGACCCGGCTATGGCTTTACTTGCAGCAGAATTTAACTGCCCGTTAATTCTCATGCACAAGCAGGGAACGCCAGCTGATATGCAGGACGATCCCCATTATAATGACCCGGTGCAGGATATTATCGCATATCTCAGCAGTCGTATTGATTGGGCCTGTCAGCATGGAATTGAACGAGGCAATATTATCCTCGACCCAGGTATTGGTTTTGGCAAAACTCTTGAGCATAATCTCCAGATTATCGCTAATTTTGAGCAATTCAAACAGCTCAATTGTCCGCTTTTATTGGGCGCCAGTCGTAAGTCATTTATTGGCAAAATATTAAATATAGATATTCCCTCTGAACGCATTTATGGTGATTCAGCCGTTACCGCGTGGGCTATCGAGCATGGGGCAGATATTGTCAGAGTGCATGAAGTCAAGCCTGCAGCCGATATTATCGCAATGAACAGGGCTATCAGAATGCAGCTCAGAAAGCTTCTCTGAGCTGTTGCTCTATCTGACAATGTGCGTATTTGTTCTAAAGGCGTGAAGGCTTTAACTTCCCCTTATCATTTCGATATAACGATCATTTCCTTATCAAAAAACCTATCTCTGCCATTGCCGCATACTGCTCATTATTAGAACCTCGCAGCCCAATTAGTTTAACATATCTTCCTTTGGCACCGGCTGGTAGCTGCAATGTCTGCCAGTCATTAGTATTTAACAGTGTTCCTGCCATTATCTGCTTATACTCCTGGCCATCATTACTGAGCCAGAAAGTATAATCTGCGATCCGGCCGGTATTGCTATTCTGACGGTTAAGGCATTTCCAGCCGGCCAGTTCATATTCGCCGCCCAGGTCTATGATTATTTCATGCGGGTAGGGCGTGTGGGCCGGCCGCCAGGTACTATGCCAGAATGTCTCTGCATTGCCATCGAGTAGATTGGCAGGATTGCCCTCTCCGGCATCAAAGCTGTCAACGCTGACCACCGTTATTTTTTCTGATGGTATCTTTTGCAGGTCAATTAACTCATGCCATTGACGGGTTATTATTGATGAGGCGTACTTATCGGCAGAAACCGTCATAACCTGCAAATTTTCCATACCAGAGAGCTTCAGCGGCTCTTTATACATCTCAAAAGTCGCATTGCTGCCGCTTCGGTACAATATCCGCTCATTATTGTTTATATCAGTTTTGGCAGATTCGGCTGTCAGACTGACCAGTGTTGTCTTGTCCTGATTATCTGCCATTTTAACCAGTGATATAGCTGGTGGCTGGCAGGTGGCGAAATTTACTCTGCCTTTAGCGGCGATCGCTTCAGGTTTGGCTTTTCGTAATGGTTTTATGGTAAAACTCATGACAAATTCACTGCCTTTCACCCGGTACTTTTCCAGGGCATCAGGTCCGCAGCTTGCTGAGCCTACTCCTGTCTGGGCCAGATCAAGATTCATATACAATTTGTCATTATCCGGCAGCTCGCTGGTATGCCTGGCCATGGTCAGATCTGCGGTCGAATATGGTAAGACACTAAAGGCAAACTCTTTCGCGGCATTGATCAATATGCCGGTATTCTTCTTATTTGTCACCGCCGTCCAGCGTACATTCTGACGACTGCCATTTTCCTGCGGCTTTATATACGGTTCGTACATCTCCGCGGCTTTCATGGCATACATACCAAAAAATTCGCTGCTCTTACGGTCGCTATAGTTTTCCCACGGGCCGCGGCCGTACCAGCAGACATTATCCAGCTCGCGGTTCAAGACCAGCTCATAGCCTACTCGCGGCAATGTCTCGATCACAAATGATGGGCAAATGGTGCTGTCGATCTTTATCCAGCCGTTCTTGAAGAACTGATATGATATTGTTACTTCCACTGTGTCTTTGTCGCTGCTATAGGTCTGGTTGGCCATTGCCTGCCAATAATCGCCGAAATCGGACCAGTCAACTTGAGCCTTTGTCAGTTCCAGCCGGTTGAGGCCATGGCGATACCATGCTCTCTGGAAATTTTTGTCATTATCCAGCGGAGCCCGGAATAGATTTAACCGCGGCGATGGTTGGGCAATAACATCCTGACCATAATAGCTTAGTTTATTGAGCAAGCCGGTTTTTTTGTCCAGCTCGATCTTTATGTCTTTACTGCTAAGGGTCAGGTAGTTTTCATCGGCCCGGGCGGTCATTTCCTGCTCAGGCATATCTTTCTGCTGGTATATATTATTTCTATCTACTAATGTCCCGGCACTGTTATGCCAGTCAAGAGCTATTTGCTCACGAGCGACAATATGACCCTTATCGGCCCATATCTGGTCTTTTTTCAGCGATACGGTAAATTCCAGCTGATAATCGGCTCCGGCAGTAAGAATGGCCGGCTTGCTACATGGTACCTCAAATTCAGCCGAATTATGGGGCATTACGGCAAGTTCCTTTAATTTGCCGCTCTGTATAACTCTGCCATCTTCACAAACCTGCCAGTTGATCTGAAATTCATTGAGATTAGTGAAATCATATTCATTTTTCACCTCATACAAAGATGATTTAACATTTGATTTACGGAAGTTCACATACTGATATACTTTGGCGGTACCACGCAGTTTGGCAGTTATCTCTCGATCAGGTCCGACTATTCCGTTGAGGCAGAAGTTATTATCGTTCGGATAATCACCAAAATCGCCCCCGTAAACAAAGAATGGATTACCCTGGCTGTCTCTGCGTCTTATGCCCTGGTCAACCCAGTCCCAGACGCATGCTCCGATCAGGCGTTTACTGCTTTTTATAGCCTCCCAGTATTCCACCATATTACCCATCGCATTACCCATCGCATGGGCATATTCGCAGATAAAGAAGGGCTGAGGATTATCCTCCCGGCCTTCAGCGATAACATCGGCCACTGAAGGGTACATCCTGCTCTCTACATCACAGATCCGGCTATAACCTTCATAATGCACCGGACGGGTTTTATCACGCGCGTGCATCCAGTTGAGCAGTGCATCAAAATTACTGCCGTTGCCAGCTTCATTGCCCATTGACCAGAATATTATCGAAGGATGATTCTTGTCTCTTTCTACCATACGCCTGCCCCGATCCAGATGCTGAGATTCCCATACCGGGTTACGGGCTATCGACTGATTGCCATGCGATTCTATATTAGCTTCGTCCATCAGGTATATGCCGTATTTATCACATAGCTCATACCAGTATGGATCATCAGGATAATGACAGGTGCGTACCGTATTAATATTATTCCGCTTCATGAGCAGAACATCACGCAGCATAGACTCGGGCGTCAGATAATGGCCGGTATCGGGGTCATGCTCATGACGGTTAACACCGCGAAATTTCACCGATTCACCGTTTATAAATACCTGCTGGTCATAGATCTTGATCTCGCGGAAGCCTACGCTCGTACTCACTATATCTATGATCTTGCCGCTCTGGGGATCGGTCAGAGTGATAACCCCTTTATATAGATTTGGTTTCTCCGCCGACCATTTCAATGGCTCTGTGATCTTGGACACTAATTCTGCATTCAGCTCGCTCGCCTCGGTTTTGGCTGTCAAGCAGCTGCTATTGGCCTTGACCTGGCAGATGCTTTTATTTGCGGCATCGAATAGCTCAAACTTTACTATCGGCTCAGTTTGATTATTACGATATCTCTTTATCTGGATTTCAGCCTTCAACTCCGCATTTTTATACTCATCGTCCAGATCGGTAGTGACAAAGACATCATGAATATGAACCTGCGGGGTACTGTATAAATACACATTCCTATATATTCCGCTAAGCCGCCAGAAATCCTGATCTTCCAGATAGGAACCCGCGCAATAGCGATATACCTCCGCCGCCAGTTCGTTTTCTCCTTCTTTCAGATAGTCAGTTATATTGAAAGCTATTGGTGTACGGCTTCCCTGACCTGAACCGGCATATTTGCCATTGATCCAGAGGTTCAAAAAAGAATTAACACCATCAAAATGAATGAATATCTCACGACCCTGCCATTTGCCAGGCACTGTAAACTTATGTTTATAACTCCCTACCGGGTTTCTCTGATCGTAAGAAGTATAGCGTTTATCCGGCTCACCCATTACAAATGGAGGATTATTCTTAAAGGGATAGGTGATATTGGTATATAACGGCACTCCATAGCCTTGTAGTTGCCAGTTACCCGGTACCGCTATTTTGGGCCAATTCGAACTGTCATAGTCAGTCTTGAAGAAATCTTCTGGCCTGCTCGCCGGGTCCGCTGACCATTTGAACTGCCATTTACCATTGAGTACCTTACACCACGGCGAACCCAGACGGTCACCGGCCAGAGCCTGTTTTGTATTGGCATAGGGCATAAGTGTGGCGTGCGGCGCTACGGTATTGACGCCGAGAAATTTCGGATCTTCAATGTCCGGCAACTCTCCAGCAAATGACGGAATATAAACGCATAACATTCCTAACAGTATAAGAAAAAGATTCCTGTTTTTTCCTGATATGTACCTGAAAATAACCGGCATGAAGCTACTCCTTATAAAGTGTTTTTATCTGAAATCAAAACAAAATCTAGTCAAATGGGTTTCCTGAGTCTCTTTATATATCGTCGTTATACTTTTGATCGTAATATAGCGGTTTGTTGTGAAATAACAGCTCGCTACTTTTCCTTAAATTTTCTGGATACCTTCTGACTCTTGCTTAACTTGTAAAACAGGAACGCATGTTTACGATCAATGTATCGAATATAACCCCACACCATAAATAAAGCAAGATTTTTCACGCCTTACGCCGGACTAGAGTGTGACATTTTTCCAGACATGCGAACATGGCGTGCTTAGGAGTCAGATGCTTCAGGGCTTCTTTAAGTCATGAGTCTGCCAGAAGCGGACGAATCATTATCAATAGCTCTTTAGACAGAAGCTCACATGCCCTATATTGTTGTCATATTGGCTATCAGGGGAAATTGAGGCTTTTTACGAACTTTTAGCTATAATAATACCCTGAAATAACTAATCCAACAGAATGTTGCCAATGGCAGGTTCTTTCGCCCGGGGGGAGTAAAGGGGGGATTTGCTTGAAAAAGGGGGCGGTTTGGGTTACTATATGATATGTTTTCCGGCCAGAATATGTCCCGGACTTATCAGCTAAATCGCTGATATGGCTTATATCCTCTTTATTCTGGCTTTATAGCCGTTTTGTTGTAACTTTGGAGATTTAATAGTAGGTGACTATAGTGCAAAAAGTATTGAGAATTGTATTGTTTTTTTGTTTAACTGGTTTATCAATGGCCGAAGACGGCTATCGGCTCTGGCTTCGCTATGAGCCGATAACTGATATTGCCTTGAAAAATGAATATAAGGCGGTATTGGGTAATATTCTGATATCCGGCCAGAGTGAGCTATGTCAATCTATCAAAGGCGAGCTTACCAGTGCGGTAAAGGATATGCTCGATATTGAGCCGGTTTTTGCTCAGGGTATTGCACCGGATAATGGCCTTGTTATTGCCAGATTAGATGATCTGGCTAAAGCTGGTCTGGTTATAGATGATATCCCCGGCATGAAGGCTCAGCTCGGGCAGGATGGATTCCTCCTGCGTAATTTAGGTTATGGTAAGACCCTCCTTACTGCCCAAAGTGATAAGGGGCTGATCTATGGCGGGTTTGCCTTATTACGCCAGATGCAGATGAACAGATCGCTGGCTGATATTAATCTGCTCGAAACCCCTGATATCACTTATCGCATACTTAATCACTGGGATAATATAGATGGCTCCACCGAAAGAGTTTTTTCTCCCGATAATAAGTCAATATGGTGGGAATACGAAATTGATAACCCTGCAGCCGCTACTCAACGCTGGAATGACTATGCTCGTGCCTGTGCTTCGGTTGGTATCAATATGGTCATAGTTAATAATGTAAATGCCCATGTCGCCGTTCTTTCGCCCGAGAAGCTCCAGCGGGTTACTGATATTGCCAATGTCTTACGCAAGTGGGGTATCCGGGTAGGCATAAGCATTAATGCTGCTTCGTGTCTTACTCCTGACCAGAATTTCCGCTGCGGACCGGGTATGGGCACCTGCTCAACTCTCGATCCTTTAGATGAATGTGTAATTTCCTTCTGGCGAGAGCAGATAGATATTATCTATAGTAAGATACCCGACTTTGCCGGGTTTCTGGTTAAGGCTGGTTCTGAAGGTATGCCCGGCCCCGAAAAGTATGGCCGTACTGCGGCTCAGGCTGCCGAGATGTACGGCAAATTACTGGCCCCTTATGGTGGTATTGTAATGTGGCGAACCTTTACCTACGATGTTGACGATCCTGATCAGACCAAGCGGCAGTTTATCCGTTTTGCTCCGCAAGATGGCAGCTTTACTATGGATAATGTCTTTTTACAGAATAAATTTGGTAGTCGTGATTTTATGTGCCGCGAGCCGTTCCATCCGCTGTTTGGCGCTATGCCCCGCACGCGTATGGCTCTGGAAATTCAGGTTACCCAGGAATATACCGGACATGATAAATATCTGATGTACTGGGGACCGTTCTGGCAGGAAATATTACAGAGCGATACTTTTGCTAAAGGACCGGGCAGTACAGTGGCCCGGGTACTTGATGGTACAGTTAGTGGTTTTAACAATTCGGCTATTGCCGGAGTGGCCAATGTCAGCCGGGTAAGAAACTGGACGGGCCATCATTTCGCCGCGGCTAACTGGTATGCCTGCGGCAGAATGTGCTGGGACACAGACCTTGATTCAAAAACTGTTGCCCGAGAATGGGTCTGTATGACCTGGGGGAATGATAATGAAGTTGTGACAAAACTAACCGATATGCTCAATAACTCTCATGAGATTGTATGCAGTTTTGTTGGACCATTGGGTATTGCCCATACCAATACTACAGATCACCGTCACTATGAGCCGGGTATTGATGCCAGAAATTCCTGGCAGAAGCAGTTTATCAATGCTGATAATGATGGTATTGGCACTGACCGTACCGCTACGGGAACTAAAGCGACAACTCAGTATAACCCGCAGGCGGCCGCATTATTTGATGATCCCAAAACCTGTCCCGAAGGCCTGCTCCTCTGGTTTCATCGTTTCGGCTGGCATGAGACTATGCCAAATGGCAAGACCACTATAACTAATATTGAGGATAAATATACTGCCGGTTTAGCTGGTGTGGAAAATATGATAAATACCTGGGATTCACTCGAGAGCAAATTAGACCCCGAAAGATTCCAGCATGTTAAAAACTTACTCAAGGTTCAGTATGAGCACGCCCAAAAATACCGCAATATCTGGCTGACACACTTTGAGAAATTAGCTGGTTCTGACATTTAATAATAACACTGGTTTTAAACGATAAAAGGTGGGCTATTCCCAAGTGGAGGTCCACCCTTTTTTATAACCTGATATTTACTCAGTTTGGGGTGGAGCCATTGGCTAATTCCATCAACTCAGTTACCAATACGCCCATTATTTTGGCCTGATTCGCCAGCTGTTCAGCTGCCGATGCGCTTTCTTCTGCTCCGGATGCATTTGTCTGAGTTGCTTTGTCCAGTGAACTTATTGCGTGGTTAATATGCGAAATACCATTAGCATTGTCATCGGCAGATCTGGCTATATCGCCTGCCAGGGCAGACGCCTGGTTGATATCATTGGTTATATTACTCAGATATTGCTGGATCTCGTTAACAGATGATACTCCATGTTGTGCATTAGTAACTGATTGCTCGATCAGGCCGGCAGTATCCTTTACTGCACTGGCCGACCGGGCGGCAAGTTTTCTGACCTCATCAGCTACGACAGCGAACCCTTTGCCGGCTTCACCTGCTCTTGCTGCCTCTACAGCGGCGTTAAGTGCCAATAAGTTGGTCTGGAACGCGATCTCATCAATGATTTTTATAACTCGAGAAGTTTCGTGGGCCGATTTTTCTATCTGATTCATAACCGCATTTGCGTTTTGCATAGCTTCCATTCCCTGTCGGGCGGTAAGGCTGGTTTGACTGAAGACCTCGTTGGTTTTGTTTGTTATGCTGGCATTTTGCTTTATCATATCGGTGATCTCTTCCAGTGATGAATTGATCTCTTCCAGACCGCTGGCTTGCTCTGTTGTTACTTGTGCCTGACTTTGAGCTGCGTTTGAAACCTGCGATGCCGCAATGTTGACATCTTGCGAGAGTTGTTCCAGACTGACTATGACCCGTTTAAGTGGGTGGCTTATCGAGTATGCCGTTGTAATGGTTACTGTGGAACATATTATCAGGAAGACACCTGCGCCAATGGCAAGCCACATAATACTGGCAGATGCCTGTAGGTCATAATCTCGTGTGTTTTGCATATATACTATAAGACCAACTGGCTTTTGAGAAAAATCGTATATGGGTGATATACTGGTATAATAATGATCTTTATACTGGCTGATTGGTTGTTTGTCTGCTCTTACTAGTAACTCAGATGTTATATTTTCTAGTATGATCGAGTTATCTGTAGCTGTTGCCAACACATAATTACCTATACGCGGATTTTTGCTTTCATCTGCAAGGCCAGTTGCTATATTCAAGAGTGATATATCCATAAAAACTGCAATGGTGTCATCTTTTTTAAGTTTGGCATTAATTACCAGCGGGTTATAGTCTGAGAGCATTTCTACTGAACCAAGATAGCTGCCGTCATTGTCCGTAACTGGCATTATCCCTCTTAAAGCAAAGCCGCCTTTCCCAATCTCTATTCCTTTTATGGGGTTGTGTTTGCTATTCATTTCTTTTAGTGTGGTTCGGAATGCTGAAAGATCATCGGCGGTTTTTTGTTTATCTCTTTGCCATACTCGCAAAAAGCTCCGTTCCGATGGAAGATGGAAATGAAGCTCGTATTTGTTTTTTCCTGTGGCATCTTCAAACCCTTTGGCTATAGGGTCAAAATAAGTTTTCAGAATGTCTCTGGCCTTCGTTATTTTTTCATCTGTAGCATTGTTTATATCACCAGTCAGAGCTAGTTTGTATGCTTGTCTTACTACATCAGACTGACAGAACAGACCAGCGTGTGCCAGACAGTTTTTTTCTATGGTTTCCTGATTCCTCTTGACTAGTTCCTGCACTAATTCTGAGTTTTCTGTGATCGTTTTCATCGTTCGCAATTTTGTAAGTTGGTTTACATATATTACTACAGTAAATGCTGCTATCACGGTACAAATACTTACCGGTATTATAAAACGGTACTGGATCTTGAGTCTATGTATATTCAATACCCTCATTCTTTATATTCCTTGCCTAACCATATGTTTCATAAGTGTTTATGTTTAGTGGCCTTCTTTTAAAGCCATTCTCCGCAATCATTTTTCCGAATCGGTTGAGTAGTGCTTTAACTTTAGGCATTTATAGTTATTGCATGATATAAACGGTGTTTTTGGTATATCGATCATTTTATAGGACTAGCGTATGCGAATTGAGTGTGTGGAATCGTTGTGTGCAGTTTGCGGCGAATACCAGGATGCTTATTTCTGGTTTTATTAAGAGAGTGGAAAGCAACACTCAGTCTTCAATACTTGAGTTGTCTATGGGGGGGGGGGCTGGTTTTCGACAAAAACAGCCAAAAATAAGGAGACTTACAATATCTAATTACATTATTTTTTGAGAAAATATTGGACTACCTGAGCCATTGCCCAATAAGTATTTCCAGGTCTCTAATGTCAATTTTTCCCGATTTGTCAAAGTCAAGTTCCGGATTGTAACTTACAGATCCTGTAACTGACAGATAGTTTTTAGCCAGTCTGGCGAAGTCTGACAGGTCAACTATACCGCTATTGTCAAGGTCGGTATTATATATGTTACCCCAGACTTCTAATTCTAATATTGTTGTAAAGGTCTGGCTGCCGCCTGGCTTACCGATTATGCGAATGGCATTGCCCTTTATAGGCTTAAAACTCAGGTCTATTACCTGATAGTACTTTTCTTTTTCAAGTGGTTCAGACAGCGTCAGATCCGTTACCGGAATAAATATATCATTTACCAACACCTCAACAGAAATATTCTCGAAATAACCACCTTTTCTTATATCTGTTCTGTAATCACTATTTATACCACCCCAGGCAATGTCACCTTCATAGAAGGTAACGCCATCAAATATCATGGGCTGCGAAAAACTTATACCATAATGATCTGATTGCCTCCCGATCTTTGTTGAACTATAGCTCCGGTAAGGCCTGACACCATTAAAAGAATTATCTGTTATGCCATCGATTATCTGGTTGAGATTGTTGAGATCGTTATTACTGTAGAATGTTTCAACCTCAGCAAAAACATCAACCATGACCCCGGCATCAAGGGCCTGTCTGACCAGCCCTGATGGGGTATTTACATCAGGATTTTCCGTCATATCGGCTCCTGCGATATTCTCTCCAATAAAATAATGCTTTTGCCCATAGATCAGCTCTGATCGTCCGCCATTGTTTATAATATTCAGCTCGGTAAGTTCTGCGATATTTTCCGCTATTTCTGTTATTGCGATATTCTGTGGCGTTAAAATATTATGATCCGGCAGGCCGGGCCGGTACATATTTCTGTAAACATTGCTGCATACCTCCGAACCAAACAGGTCTTGGGGCAGGCCGCTGCGTCCGTGGATTATCCCTAATATCCCGCCGGCTATTGCCGGGTTACAGTCGCAGTCCCAGCCGGCTAATATACCTATCTGTACCGTCTGCTTATAATCGCCCTGACCATAGAGCAGACACATTACTGTCGCTCCCAGATTTACTGTTGATTCTATCCAGTTATAATATCGACCATGGGCATATTGACCCGCGCCATAGTAGTCGTATAGTTTTCGCCTTGTTGACCGCCAATCAGCAATCCCATCAAGCATATCCTGTTCATACCAGCTAAGCATATCAGATACAACCTGATAACTTCTGCTTGATTGGGGTATGCAGGCCAGGCTCTCTTCCACCAGTGCTTTTATGTCAGACTCGAACCAGCACTTGCTATATAATGCCGTCTGAAACTCTGTTGCATGAACGGCGAAACCATCATTTGATGCCAGGGCAAATCGCCTTGCCAGTTCTATCGCAGGACCTGTCATTCCCGGCGAAATAGTCCCCAGAACCTCGGTTGTTATCTGGCTGTCGATCGAATACCAGTGTTCATTATATGATCTGCTGCCAGTGGCAGGGGGCAGCCAGCCATCCCCCATACGATACCATGCCTGCCGATTGGAAATATAGATACCCGAACTGGTAATATGCTCTTGCCATTGACTGGCGATATTTTCCGGGGAAGCATTCAGTCCGTGAGTAGTAAGAGTATGCAGGGCGATATATTCCATATCGGTATCATCATCGCCGGGCCAGTATGTCTCCGGGCCGCAGGGCACCCATGGCACACTTTCAGCAGGGTTACTGGTTATGCCGTTATAAAGCCCCTCAGTTGCCCGCCCGGCCATATTGGCTACTATCTGACCCAGCCACATACCCTGTGCTTTATCCAATATCTCAGCCTGACTGATAGACTGCTCTGTATATGCCGGACCACCCAGCCATAATCCCGCCAGTAGCGTCAAACCTATTGTTATTTTTATATGCATAGTAGTATAATACCATTTTTTAGCATAGGATTACAAGTTATTAACAAAAAAAGCAGGTCAGCATTGAAATGCCGCCTGCTTGTGTCTTATCTTCTTTTTATATATGGGGTTACAGGGATTAGCTCTGTATCTCTTTCATTACCTGCTGATAGCCATAATGCTGCATGAGCATATCGAGCATTACCAGTGCAGTGTAATTTTCGGCTACCGGCCAGATACGGCCCACGATGGTGGGGTCGCGTCTGGTAATAGCGGCCAGCTTGGTATTTTCATTAGTGTACTTATCTATAGTATGCTGCGGCTTATCGATAGTTGGAGTTGGTTTCACCGCTACGCGTGCAATGATTGGCTGACCGGTGGTGAGGCCGCCTGTTATACCGCCGGCATTATTCGTATCAAACTCTACCTTGCCATCTCTGCTGCGCATCTGGTCGTTGCTTTGTATGCCGGTCATATCCTTAACTGCAAAGCCAGCACCGATCTCGACGCCCTTAACCGCGCCAATACCCAGCATGCGTCCCAGTTCGGCATCGAGCTTATTGAACACCGGTTCGCCCAGACCAACCGGGGCACCCAGCACCACAACCTCAACCACGCCGCCGGAAGAATCACCGGTTGCGGTTATCTTATTACAGGCGTTAAGCATATCTTCGGCTACTTTGATGTCAGGGCAGTTGATTACATTGTGTACGCCGTATTTATCAGCTATTTCTTTGGCCAGCATAGGCTTCTGTTTCTCGCGGATCGGGTCGATCTCGTTCTCTACCTGGGCCAGAACCGCCATTTTCTCCAGATAACGCATGGTCGGCTTTATTCTGCCGCCAATATAGAGTTCCTGATAGAACGGATCATAATCGCAGCGCATCTGCTTGTACTTATCGGTATAGGCCTTGATCTTTTCCAGATCCATTTCCGGGCAGCGTACCCCGGCAGCCTCTTTTATATAAGAAAATATACGAATACCGCATTTTTCCAAAATCTTCTTGGCGATATAGCCGCCGCCTACGATAGTGGAGGTATAGCGGCCGCTGAATATGCCGGCGCCGATGGAATCATCGCATGGACCGTATTTGACAAACGATGCATAAGAAGCATGGCCTGGCCGCGGTGTGCGGTTAGTGTCCTGATACTGCTTGATATGGATAAAATGCCTGTCCAGATTCGGGATCAGCAGGGTTAGTGGCGAACCATTGGTCAGACCGGCATTACCTGCTCCCTCGATGGTATCGGCGGCATTTACGCCGGTGTAGATGACCGGAAGGTCTGGCTCTTTCCGCGGCGAGCTAAGTTCATCGGCACCGGGCTTTCTCAGCAGTAGATCACCATAGATCTCCTGCTCATTTATCTCCAGACCGGCGGGAACTCCCTGCAGAACAGCTGTTAAACCTTCCTGGTACGAACCACCAGCAACGGTTAACTGAAATAACTTTCCTAGATGGCATCCAAACATGTAGTTTTTCCTTTCCGGTTAATATTACCGCTTCAAAATTCCTCTCTTCACACCGTATCATATAGCTGTTGCAGTATGGCTGGTTGATCGAAGCGATCGTCGTTAAACAGACCTTTTGTATCTTGTTTTTTGGGTATTTTGCCGCGAAGCAGTCGGACTGACCGAGTCGGGCTGTGCGTTGTCTATAACTTCATTTACAAAATTATTCTACAGATTTTTTATTGTAGCAGATAGGGAGCAGTATTCAAGTAAAATATGTTTCTAAATATAGAAACATCAGTCAGGGTATATGTAAAGTTTGCGGTTTACATATCTTGTTTTTCGCCTTATAATTAGACAAAAATTCGGCCGGCAGGAGGTATCTTTGCTGGTAAGGTTTAATAGTAATATGTAAGCACAATAAGTAAATTTTATGAGGAATCTTTGGTGTATAAAATGACAGTTTTGTCTTTTTTGTTATTCTGTATGACTTGTTTGTCTGGTTGTACGGAACATCAAGACACAGAATATGATCCGGCAACAGATCCCACAGTGAACCCGGCATCAATGTTCGAGGCTCCGCCTGCTGACCGCAGCCTTATCGCCGAGAATGAATCGATTATCATTACCTTCCGCGGCTCACCCAGTACCATGAACCCGCTTTTCACCTCCAGTTATTATGATAATATTGCTGTTGGTCTGGTTTATGAAGGCTTGTTTGTTGCTGGTACTGACATGGTAACCAGGCCTAACCCTGCTGTAGTTGAAAATCTTACTGAGTCTGATGATCACATGGTCATTACCATTAAGATCAAAGAAAATCTGCTCTGGCAGGATGGCACAAAGATAACCGCCCATGATTTTGCCTTTGCCGTTGAAATGCTTAAAAATGACAAAGTGCCTTGCTATACATATAAGAGTGAAATGGCCAACCTGGCTGGCATTGAGGTTCTCGATGACTATACCCTCAGATATACTATGGCACAACCTATGGCAACCAGGCTTGATCTGGTGAATTATCCTTATGCTCCTTTACCCCGTCATATCTTTGAGAAAGATATTGTTGCATTCCCTGACCTCAAAAGCGGACCATATTATCAGCAACAGTCACAAAAGCCCGTCGGCAATGGCCCTTACAAGCTCATCGAATGGGTCGAAAATGAAAAAATGGTCTTTGAACGCTGGGATGATTATCCCGGTAATAAGCCGTATCTTAAACGCATAATCTTCATATTCCAGACTGATGTGCAGATGGCTATGCTTTCATTCAAGGCAGGGCAGACTGATGCCCTCGAATATGTCAGCGGCAAGCAGTGTGCCCTCGAGACCAATGGACCTGATTTCACTGATATTGGTCGTAAGTATGTTATGCCAGAATGGATCTATGACTACACCGGCTGGAATATGGACGGCTCCAATCCCTTCTTTATCGATAAGCGGGTACGGCAGGCTATGGCTCATGTTGATAACTTTGACCTTATTAACCATAAACTCGCTTATAATATGCTTACTCCTTGCTATGGCATATTCCACCCGACTTCCTGGATGTTCAATAAAGATGTGGTCAGGTTTGATCGCGATCTTGACCGGGCGGCTCAATTGCTTGACGAAGCAGGCTGGACATTAGGACGAGATGGCTGGAGATATAAGACCGTTAATTTCGTTCTCATCGAAAAAGAGGTAGTAGATGTTAATACCGATGAAAAGAGAATAGAACTCAGGAAAGTCTTTCTCAATGATGGGCAGGAATATGTTTGCAAGCCGGGCGAAGTTGTTAAGGAAACTGGTTCTGAAAAAAGAAAGTTTGAGTTTACCTTGCTTTCTACTGCTACTGATGGGCTGCCCCGTCCTACTACTACCATTTATCAGACCGATCTGCTCAAGCTGGGTATCGATATGAAAATTCGTCTTATGGAATGGACCAGCTTCATGAACCGGGTACTCAAACATGATATGGAAGCCTGGGGCGCTGCCTGGGGTTCTGGCACCGACCCCGATGGCAGTAAGGGCTGTTTCCGTACTGATGATTATGACAATGGCCGTAATTATGGCGGGTATGCTAATGCCGAAGTTGACCAGCTTTTTGCTGATGCTATGGTCGAATTCGACCGCGAAAAAAGAGCTGATCTTTATCGACGCATTCAGGCCATTATTTACCAGGAGCAGCCATATCTGTTCCACGATAATCGGGTCTCGATCAGCGTTCTGCATAAACGCATTAAAGGTATGGAAAAAGGTTCTCTTGGCTTTTGCTATTCCTACCCGGGACTCCTGAATCTCTGGGTGCCAAAGGGCGAGGAATTAAGGCCAGTAAAGTAGAGGTCCATATTGTGTCCCTGAAATGCTTACAGAATAACTAATTATTTAATGGCGTAAATAAAGCAAAATAGAAATATCGTTAATCGAACATCAAATGCGGAAATGAGACGCTCCACCATGCGTCACAACAAAAATTATGCTGAAATACTTAATTAAACGAATACTAATAGCCATACCGACTCTTATCGGTATTACGCTTATTACCTTTTCCACTATGGCATTGTCGCCCGGCGATCCTGCAATGATCGCTGCTCAGGCTAATGGCAAGATAAGCAATTCCATGTCTCGTGAGACCTATCAGCTCATGCGCAAAGAAATGCTCCTCGATTTGCCTGTTATGCAGAGATATTGGTATTGGCTGGCTGGTCACCCGGCAACTTATGCTCAAGATGGTGTTACCGAACTTAACCCCACACGACCCAAAGGCATTTTAATGCTTGATTTCGGCATTTCCCTGGGCAATGACCGCCGCCCGGTTGCCGAAAAGATTTTCAATCTGCCACCCGGTCTGTTTAATGACGAAAATGCTCCCTCTTCCTTTGCGGGCAAGTGGAAGTTGTTCTGGGATAAGTTCCTCGCCTCACGCTTCTGGGCCACTATGTCGCTGGCTGTTCTGGCTATCGGCTCAAGTCTGCTGCTGGCTGTGCCTATCGGTATTATGCAGGCCGTTAAACAAGATAGCCTGTTTGACAAGAGCACTAGTACTTTCTTCTATGCTATGTACTCTGTTCCTTCTTATGTACTGGCTCTGCCTCTGATATTAGTATTGAGTATTCACTTTGACTGGATCAATATCTCTCTGGGGAAAATTAATGACGGCGTGGGTGCTGTTATGCATTGGCTGGGTTTTGCTTACGATTATAAGGGTCTGCATTTTAGTGGATTGCCATTTGTAGGTATGAAATCCGAACATTTCGCTGAACTGTCGTTTTCCGGAAAGGCTCTCGATCTGCTCAAGCATTATATCCTGATCGCCTTTTGTTCCAGTTACGGAGCATGGGCCTACTATTCCCGCTTTGTCCGGCAGAATATGCTCGAAGTCCTTCGACAGGATTATATCCGTACCGCCAGAGCCAAGGGACTTTCAGAACGAAAGATAATTATCAAACATGCCTTTCGTAACACTCTCATTCCGCTGGCCACTCTCATGGGAATGATACTCCCGGCTATTGTCGGCGGTTCGGTTATTCTTGAAACAATATTCTCCTGGCCGGGCATGGGGCGGCTGATGTATGACAGTATTTTAATTCGTGACTATAATACGGTTATGGCCCTGACGGTCATTACTGCTTTTCTGGTATTGCTTGGTACGCTGCTGGCTGACCTGAGCTATAGTATAATTGATCCGAGGGTCAAATATGAGTGATATGATAATAAACCGACCGGCCAGAAGTTTTACCGGCATAATCATACAGAGGTTCCGCCAGAATCACCGTGCTATGGCCGGGCTGGTCTTTGTTGCCCTTATGCTGCTGATAATGATTTTCAGCCCCTTAATTGCTAATGACAAGCCCATTATTTGCAAATATCAGGGTAAGATATATGCACCAGGCATTGTTGAACTGTTCCAGTCACGCGGCACGAGCTGGCATTTCATTAAAAACTCAGCTCCTTTTGATAAGCCCTGGTTTGATACCAAGGCAGCTCTCGCCGCCGATGAAGGTTCATGGGCTATCTGGCCTCTTATTCCCTATGGCGAATTTGAAATAGATACCGATTGCGGACAATGGCCCGCTCCTCCTTCTAAAGAGCATTGGCTCGGCACTGACAATATCGGGCGTGACCTGGCCAGTCGTATGATCCATGGTACCAGTGTGGCGGTGCGGGTAGGCTTTATCTCTATGGGTATCGCTGCCTGTATCGGTATTTTCCTGGGCGGGCTGGCTGGCTATTTCGGCGGAATGGTCGATATGCTCATCAGCCGGGCGATCGAAATTGTTATCTGCTTCCCCTTATTCTTCCTTATCCTGATAATTATGGTCTGGCTGGAGCCCAGTATAAATAATGTAATGATCGTTATTGGTCTGACTGGCTGGACGGGCATTGCCCGCTATACCCGGGCCGAGTTCATGCGCATAAAATCAGCCGATTATGTTATGGCCGCCCGCTCGCTGGGCTTTGGCAATCGCCGGATAATGTTCCGGCATATGCTGCCAAACTCCCTCGCACCGGTTATGGTCAGTATAACATTTGGTATTGCCGGAGCTATTCTTACTGAGGCGGGCCTGAGCTATCTGGGCTTTGGTGTGCAGCCGCCGGCCCCGAGCTGGGGTAATATCCTCCGCGCTGCCTTCTCCAATATCAATACCGCTCCTCATATGATCTATCCGCCTTGTGTGGCGATATTTTTATCAGTATTCAGTTATAACTTAGTTGGCGACGCTTTGCGCGATGCCATAGACCCAAGATTAAAGAACAGGTAGGGGGGAGAAGTAATAAGATATAAGATATAAGTTGATAAGTTCAGGTGTCACTGCGTGACTTTGTTTCAATGCTGTGCGACTGTATGATCTCATTAAACTATCTGGTCTTTTCTGCTGCGTAGCCATAAAAATAGCTCTCGGCCTCAAGGCCGACACGAGAGCTTATCAACTTATATCTTATATCTTATTACTTCCCCCAAAACACTATGCCAAACAATACAAATAACAACCAACCGTTACTGCAAATTAAAAACCTAACCGTCTCATTCAAGACCCAGGCCGGCAAGGTTACTGTTGTCAATGATGTCAGTTATGAAACCTTTCCCGGTCGCACCCTGGCTGTTGTCGGTGAAAGCGGCTGCGGCAAGAGTGTTACCGCCATGTCTATTCTCCAGCTTATTCCCTGTCCACCTGGCCGTTATGATACTGGTGAGATAATCTTTGGTGGTCGTAACCTGCTCAAGCTCAGCGATAAAGAGATGCAGTCTGTTCGTGGTAATGAAATAGCCATGATATTTCAGGAGCCCATGACCTCGCTCAATCCGGTTTATACCATTGGTGAGCAGATAGCCGAGGCGGTCCGTATCCACCTGAAAAAGAACCATTCTGAAGCTCTGGCTCATGCCGTGGAGATGCTCAAGAAGGTAGGTATCTCCGATCCGCATAAACGAGTCCATGAATATCCGCATCAGCTCTCCGGCGGTATGCGCCAGCGTGTTATGATCGCTATGGCCCTGAGCTGCAATCCGGCTTTACTCATCGCCGATGAGCCGACTACCGCTCTTGATGTGACCATTCAGGCACAGATCCTCGATCTTATAAATGATCTTCAGGATCAGAATAATATGAGTGTGATTCTCATTACCCACGATCTGGGCGTCGTTGCCGAAAATGCCGATGATGTCGCTGTTATGTATGCCTCTCGTATCGTCGAAAAGACTGATGTCCGGGGTATTTTCAAGGACCCGCTGCATCCTTATACCTGCGGCCTGCTCAACAGCCTGCCCAAGCTCAATGAAAAGCAGGATCGTCTTACCGTTATCCCCGGCGTTGTGCCTGACCCGCTTGATTTCCCCAAAGGCTGTAAATTCAATACCAGATGCTCAGTCTGTCAGGGCTATAAACGCTGCTTCGAGCAGGATCCGCCCCTCATTGAGATCAAGCCCGGCCACTTCTGCGCCTGCTGGAAAGTCGGTTATTAACCCAAACACATTGAACAAACACCATAGGTCATATTCTTAATTCTCTGGTATTTGTCCCAGAAAAATGATACCAATGGGACCAATGTTTTTTCTTTTCCTATTTTTGCCAGTTTCCTCTGGCTCTGGCTTTTGTTCTGGCCTTATACATTATTTCTTTCAGACCGCCGTTAGCAAGGAAAGATTCTTCTTGTTGTCTTATCTGTTTATCCAGCAGATAATTGGTCTGATTGATAAGGCAGATAAGCATATTTGCGCCTGTCTCATTGCTTCTCTCTTCGATATAGGGTCGATAAAGCTCATAGCTGTCACTACCACTCTGGCGACTGAGTTGGCGTACTGCCATTGCCGGCTTACTATCCTTTTCCCAAATCGCCAGATCCCGGGTTCGCAAATAGTCTTTATAATCTTCCAGTAGCTCCTCCAGCGAAGCCCGGGCCACATTAGTAAGTTTCAGCTCGGTTTCCTTCGAGGTTCCAGGGAGAAATTAAAGGTGTCAGACACCGATATTGTCAATCTTTAATACATTTCCTTATTTTGCAACAAGTTACACATTCTTTTTGGGCCTGCCTATCGGGTTGAGAGTTGCTTGCAGTTCTAGTTCTGTGGCGGTTTTGATCGTCCAGTTGGCATCGCCAAAGGGGCAGCCGCGTTTGATGGCGTTTAATATCTGGTCTGTTTCAGACTCCGTTCTTTTACTCATTACATACTCCGCCCAGTTTGCTGGAATTGGCTTAGGCCCTTTACAAATTCCAAGTTGCTTATCCGGTCCGGCCTTGCCAATGTTTTGCAGATAGCTGCTCCATTGCCAGTCGCCGGCCTGCTTTACCAGCTCTGCCCGCACCGGGTTGGCTTCGATATATCTAAGCACTTTCAGATAGCTCACATTACCCTGCACCGGAAAACTCTTGTAGCGTCCTTTGTATATATGGCCAATTCCCGTTGTCCCATGAGCGGCATGATAGCGGTTGGTATGCGTCACCGTAATCCACTTCATGAACGCCGACAGATCGCCATCGTTTTCCGGCCAGAGCATTCCACAATTTAATCTGGGCCAGGAATTATAATATCAAATATAATTACTATTTCATTTGGAGCGACCAAGTCAATTCACACAAGGTGTGTGCCAGTGGTTGCCCATAATGCAATATCCGCAGACACGCATCCCGAACCGCTCCTGCCCCTGTGCCAATATCTCCTCAAAAGCCACAAAGTCAGCTGGCTTCTTAAAGATCATCAGCTTGCCATTAGCTCGATTCATCCCATGATATACAAAACCGCCTGTAGTCTTTCGTTTTAACCGCATAATACTTCCAATTTACCGCCAAAACCAGCCATGTCAACCTAAATCGGTGTCGGACACCTTTAATTTATCACCATGTAAACCAGTCAGCTCGATTTTGGGGCTCACCAAATAATAGAATAGCATCTTCATATTTCAATGGCAAATGATATTCCTTTTTTGTCACAGGATCATAAAGGCAAGAAATACCACCTTCATCAATTGCCTTATTGGTTTCAGTGTCAGATAAACACAAAAAAATTATTTGCCCTTGCTTATCAATTATCACCATAAAGTTTGAATCAATATAATATTTCTTGCTACCTAACTCATAGTCATCATTTGATTGTTCTTTGTATTTATTGCCTGTGTAATTTGCAATATCACTAAGCGAAAGAATAATTCCATTACTTGTTTTAATTGATACATCAGGAAATTCAACAGGGATATACGGCCCCTCTTTTTTGTTTTTGTCAGAAATAAATCTAATGACAGATATCTTAACATCACCTGTCTTTTTATCAAAATACCCATCAGCTTTCATATCACTCCACCAAAGTGTTACTCGATTATATTTTGGCACACTACAACCGGATAGTAATACTAATAATACCAGAATTATTACAGTTACTAAATATACTTTGTTCATATTACTTACCTCATTAAGGATTAATCACTTAAACATCTTGCCCAATCATGGCAGTTTGTACCTTTACCCGGCAACAGATATCCAGAGGGAAACTAAAAGGGGTGCGTCCCCTTATTGTTCCTTGCCAGACGCAAGTCCTGCATAAATCCCATCCGTCCCATAGGTCCAATTCGTCTCATTCTTAATTCTCTGCCTGGCATTGTCCTTAAGCCTTTAAACTCCGTTTCACCGTCCGCCAGTCCAGGCCCGTTATATTGGCTACTATACTGTGGAGAAATTAAAGGTGTCAGACACCGATATTGTCAATCTTTAATACATTTCCTTATTTTGCAACAAGTTACACATTCTTTTTGGGCCTGCCTATCGGGTTGAGAGTTGCTTGCAGTTCTAGTTCTGTGGCGGTTTTGATCGTCCAGTTGGCATCGCCAAAGGGGCAGCCGCGTTTGATGGCGTTTAATATCTGGTCTGTTTCAGACTCCGTTCTTTTACTCATTACATACTCCGCCCAGTTTGCTGGAATTGGCTTAGGCCCTTTACAAATTCCAAGTTGCTTATCCGGTCCGGCCTTGCCAATGTTTTGCAGATAGCTGCTCCATTGCCAGTCGCCGGCCTGCTTTACCAGCTCTGCCCGCACCGGGTTGGCTTCGATATATCTAAGCACTTTCAGATAGCTCACATTACCCTGCACCGGAAAACTCTTGTAGCGTCCTTTGTATATATGGCCAATTCCCGTTGTCCCATGAGCGGCATGATAGCGGTTGGTATGCGTCACCGTAATCCACTTCATGAACGCCGACAGATCGCCATCGTTTTCCGGCCAGAGCAACAAGTGCCAGTGATTGCCCATTATGCAATATCCGCATATCCGCATCCCGAATCGCTCCTGCCCCTGTGCCAATATTTCCTCAAAAGCCACAAAGTCAGCTGGCTTCTTAAAGATCATCAGCTTGCCATTAGCTCGATTCATCACATGATATACAAAACCGCCTGTTGTCTTTCGTTTTAATCGCATAATACTTCCAATTTACCGCCAAAACCAGCCATGTCAACCTAAATCGGTGTCGGACACCTTTAATTTATCACCATGTAAACCAGTCAGCTCGATTTTGGGGCTCACCAAATAATAGAATAGCATCTTCATATTTCAATGGCAACTGATATTCCTTTTTTGTCACAGGATCATAAAGGCAAGAAATACCACCTTCATCAATTGCCTTAACGACAGTAGTGTCAAATAAACAAACAAAGATCACTTGCCTTTCTTTATTTATCACTACTTCAAAGTTTGAATCAATATAATATTCCTTGCTGCCTAACTCATAGTCGTCAGAAAATTGTTCTTTAAATTTATTACCTGTGTAATTTGCAATATCACTAAGCGAAAGAATAATTCCATTACTTGTTTTAATTGATACATCAGGAAATTCAACAGGGATATACGGCCCCTCTTTTTTGTTTTTGTCAGAAATAAATCTAATGACAGATATCTTAACATCACCTGTCTTTTTATCAAAATACCCATCAGCTTTCATATCACTCCACCAAAGTGTTACTCGATTATATTTTGGCACACTACAACCGGATAGTAATACTAATAATACCAGAATTATTACAGTTACTAAATATACTTTGTTCATATTACTTACCTCATTAAGGATTAATCACTTAAACATCTTGCCCAATCATGGCAGTTTGTACCTTTACCCGGCAACAGATATCCAGAGGGAAACTAAAAGGGCTGCGTCCCCTTATTGTTCCTTGCCAGACGCAAGCCCTGCATAAATCCCATCCGTCACATAGGTCCCATAGGTCCCATTCGTCTCATTCTTAATTCTCTGCCTGGCATTGCCCTTAAGCCTTTAAACTCCGTTTCACCGTCCGCCAGTCCAGGCCCGTTATGTTGGCTACTATACTGTAGCTGCCATATTTGTCGTAGAGCTTTTTGCAGTAGCTTTCGGTTAGTTCCGCTATCGTACACTCTGTTCCGGTATCTGGCATCAGGGTCGCTGCTCCCGCTGCCAGCTCGGTTAATTTACCGCAGCTTTTCCGCAGTATAACCCGTCGTACCATTTGTGCCAGTTCACGAACATTGCCCGGCCAGGGGTGGTCTGATGGCATCTCCGCTGATATTCGTTCGGTTATCATAGCGGCCAGTTCCGCATCGGCATGACCCAGGAACAGCGTCAGTAAATGTTCCACCAGTATAGTCAGCTCTTCCGCTGATTCGTCCAGTCGCTGACGCAATGATGGCACATAGATCACATCGCTGCACAGGCGATAATACAGATCTTCTCGAAAGCCATCTTCCCGGCATAATCGATCGATAGGGCGGTGCGTCGCTGCCAGTACTCGACCCTGAAAACGCAATTTGTCATGACTGCCCAGACGGCTGTATGACCGTTCTTCCAATACCTTCAACAGCTTCACCTGCGTATGCTGCTTCAATTCACCTATCTCATCTAAAAAGATCGTGCCATATTGACTGCACCGACTTAATACTCCATCGTACTGATCGATCGCACCGGTAAACGCCCCGCGGGCATGACCAAATATCTCTGACTCCAATAAGGTTTCAGGATATTGCGACAGATTCACCGACACGAAATTTTTAACAAAGCTTTCCGCAAACCGGCGACGGTTAACATCATAGGGGATATAACTGCTGAATCCGATCGCAGAGGCAGCCGCTCCTTTGCCGCTGCCGGTCGGGCCAAGCAGCAGCGTCGAAAAATCTTCCATTCTATACCACAGTGTTTTTTCATAGATCTCTATACTGTGCGTAAATATGTTATTCCACAGATCCTGTCGCAACTGATTCATCGATTCGCCTTTACCGGCCAGCCGTTTTGATATGAACCACCAGGCGCGACGCATCTGGTACATATAACCCATAGCGCGATCGATCCCGGCATTGTCGATACCGCGAACCAGCATCTCCCTTACCATGTCATCTGCAAAATCAACCGACAACTGCTTATCTGGTTGAGACAGTTGCCGCTCGGTCTGATCATCAAATTTCACCATGTTCTTATTGAACAGCCGGCAGCAGATCATATAAAACACTTCATGGCGGTATGATTCCTCAAAGTCAGACAATTTGGCCGGTCGGCCCAGCTGCTTGTCAATATTAGAGAAAAATTTATCGATCTTATCGATATACATTAACGACAACTCTTCGCCGGTCAGGCCCGTCTGGCCATTTCCTAACTCTTTCTCCAGTGTCAGTATTTCTGCGCCAAATGGATTGGCAGACACCATCTGGTATATTAATTTCAATAGTGAACGCTGACCCTGACTTAATTTTACTTTTTCCATAAAACACCTTATTTCCCATCAAAATTGATCAAAAACCCTATCTTTCCGCGTTATTTCCCTTATATTTTCTCACCTTAAATTATATGCATATTTTGCATGCAGTACATACAAAAATGCAGTCTTATTATTTTTCAAAAATAATCTATTTTCTTCTTGCAACTCCATCTCCTTTGGAGTATTATACCCGACTCAGTGATTAAATGACTGCCTGACAAAGGCTTCTGATTTTATCACCAAAGGGCGGATAGCTCAGTTGGTAGAGCAGCGGATTGAAAATCCGCGTGTCGCTGGTTCAAGTCCAGTTCTGCCCATGAAAAACCTCTGTTGTCTTTGTAGATGACAGAGGTTTTTTTATCTCCTCACATGGTTATGTTCTAATTCAATCCAATCCAACCTGACTGCTGATCTCATACCCGAACTGTATGTTTGCTTTTTAATGGTAGTGCCGATATAATGAGACAGTCCGAATTGTTGGCTAGAATTTATAACTCATTATAGGAAGCGACATTATGTTGAAAAAAACGAAAGCCGTTCTACTTTCTCTTGCCGTTATTTCCTCTTCAGTTTTTGCAGTTGATTATCCTCAGTGGCGAGGTGAAGGTCGTCGTGGTGTTTTTAGTGAAACCAATCTGATAGATTCAATACCTGCTGACGGCCCGGCAATAAAATGGACAGCTCAGGGCATAGGAGATGGCTATTCGTCTGTAATTGCCGTAGGTGACTTGATTTACACCACTGGTATGAAAGACAAAACGGCAACTATCTCAGCTCTCGATCGCAATACAGGTAACATAGCCTGGCAAAAGCCTTATGGCACTTCCTGGACCGAGAAACAATATGCCGGGGAGAGAACTACTCCAACATATGATAATGGCAAGGTTTATGTCTTTGGCCCTCACGGTCAGCTCCATTGCTTTGATGCACTAAATGGTAATCAGCTCTGGGCCGTTGATACCTTCGCTAACTATGGCGGTCGCAATATTACCTGGGGTGTTTCAGAAAGTGTTGTTGTTGAAGGAGATATGGTAATCTGTACTCCCGGCGGTGAAAACGCCGCTCTGGTTGCTCTTAATAAAAACACTGGTGAGCTGATCTGGAAATCGCCTATAAGTGATAAAAGTGCCTACTGTTCTGCGGTGGTGGTTGATTATGCCGGTTTCAGAATGTTGGTAACTATGCTTGATAAAAATATTTATGGCATAAATGTTGTAGATGGCAAAGTGCTCTGGCAGGTTGCTCATAAAGTAGCTTATGACATAAATGCTGTTACGCCTATAGTCGATAAAGACATTGTGTATGTGTCAAATGGTTATAAACTGGGTGGTAAGGCCTTCAAGATCGCTCCAGATGCTTCCTCTGTAACTGAGTTGTGGCAGGACAAAAGGCTGGACTGTCAGCTAGGCGGCTTATCTTATTCTGATGGCGTAGTTTATGGAATAAATCTCAAAGGCAATATTGTTGCTTTGGAACTTACTACCGGTAGAGTTATAGCCATAAGTGAGCCTTTTGTTGGCAAGGGCGCGTTAATAATGGCTGATGGAAAGCTGTTCTGTTATGGCGAGTCAGGCAAGGTTGGCATAGTAGCATTTGATGGCAGCAGCTTTACCCTGGCCGGGAGCTTTGAAGTTACCCAGGGTGAAAAAGAACACTGGGCTCATCCTGTTATTGCTCAGGGTGTACTTTATATCAGGCATGGCGATTGTCTGATGGCCTATAATGTATCAGCAAAATAAATAGAATGGATCATAGCTCTGATGTTCACAGGAATAGTAGAGAAGAAAACCACAATAAAGGCGGTGCAGTCAACTGCGGTAGGTCGTCGGTTAACTATTGATTTAGAACACCTTGCCGATGGTACAGCAATTGGCGATAGCATAGCAGTAAATGGTGTTTGCCTGACAGTGTCTGTGCTGTCTGGTTCGGTTGCTGATTTTGATGTTATGGCCGAGACGCTCAACGCATCGTCATTGGCATCGTTAAAGGTTGGCGATAAAGTTAATCTGGAGCGGGCGATGGCAGCGAATGGCAGGTTTGGCGGTCATTTTGTGCAGGGGCATGTTGATGGTACCGGGCGTATAAGCCGGGTTGTCAGTCAGGGCGGTCAGGTACTGATCTATATTGAAGCACCTGAAAATATGGTCAGGCATATGATCAAAAAAGGTTCGGTTGCTATTGACGGCATAAGTCTCACTATCGTCGATATTACAGGTAATACTTTCTATGTAAGCCTGATCCCGACAACCCTGCGTGATACGAATTTACAGGAAAAGAAGCCCGGCGATATAGTCAATCTGGAAGCTGATATTGTAGCCAAAATGATAAATGCCCGCCTCGACTCAGTTCTTAATGGCGGAGGCATAACGGAAGATAAATTGCGAGCCCTGGGATTTTGATATTACCTGGTATTTGATACAGGGTTAGGTCTTGTGTCAGCATTGTCTCTGGAATAATGAAATGATTAAACTTGTATTTATCGATATTAAATGCGGTTGGAGGTCAGTTGTTGCTGCATCTCTGGCCGAGAAACAAGCTGCAAGTCTTATTGTTGCCGGTAAGGTTGCGGTTCGTGCTGTTGTGCCAGAAGGCTACGAAGTTCAGAATGATATTGATACTATGTCATTTCTTGGTATTGACCCTTCAGGGCTTGATATTCGTCCCTGTAATGAGTGTTGTTGTGATGATATTGATGTTGTAGTGAATCTTGATGCTGGCTATCAGGGGGCCTGTAAATCATTGCCTGGTAAAGAGATCGTAATTGACTGGAATCTTTCGGCCAGAGACGATGAATCAGATCTGTATGTTGAATCGGTTGAAAGGGAGCTGGCCCAGAATATCAGGAATTTATTTAAAAGCGGCTATCTTTCCAGTATGGCCGGCTTAAAGCATGAGATGGAAGCAATACTCGATCATTTACCATCTGGTGTTATAGTTCATGATCTGGCACGCAAGATAAACTGGTTCAATTCTGCTGCTGAGCAGATACTGGGTTACGATCGTGCAGATGTGATCGGTCGTGATTGCCATGATGTCTTTGCGAACGGATTTTGTGGCGGTCAGTGTGAATTTTGTGATAAGGAAGCAGACAAACCAAATGTAATGACGATATCGCCGCGTAATTATGTTATCAACACGATAACTAAAGATGGTGTGCCTAAAAAGATAGAAATGTTTGTCAGTCCGGTTAAAGACTTGCAGGAGCGGGCGATAGGAGTTATCGCCTGTTTTAACGATATAACAGAGGTAACCCAACTACGCAACGACCTGAAGAAGACATTCAGCTTTCATGGTATAATAGGTGCAGATAAGAGTATGCAGGAGATCTATGCGCTTATTCGTGACCTGGCTGACAGTGATTGTTCGGTATTGATCCAGGGTGAAAGCGGTACAGGAAAAGAGCTGGTCGCGGGTGCTATTCACGGCGAGAGTCAGCGTAGTGGAAAGCCTTTTGTTGCCGTTAATTGCGGCGCATTGCCGGAGGGCATACTTGAAAGTGAACTATTTGGTCATGTTAAGGGTTCTTTTACTGGTGCATATCGAGACAAAAAAGGCAAATTTGAGTTGGCTGATGGTGGTACGATCTTCCTTGATGAGGTAGGTGAGCTGTCGCAGCCAATGCAGGTAAAGCTGTTGCGGGTATTGCAGGAGCAGGTAATAGAAAAGGTTGGTGGTGAAGAACCCATTCGCATAAATGTCAGGGTTATCAGTGCTACAAATCGTGACCTTCGTAAAATGATCAAGGCAGGTCAGTTCCGGGAGGATCTTTTCTACCGGTTATGCGTTGTACCGATCAATCTTCCGGCATTGCGGCAGAGGCGTAATGATATACCTTTATTGTTAAGGCATTTTGTCAGACAGCAAAATAACCAGCAAAATCGCAATCTTATGGGTCTGACCGATCAGGCCCTGCAAGTGCTGATCGATTATCCCTGGCCTGGCAATATCCGCGAGATGCAAAACGCAATTCAGTATGCATTTGTTAAATGCAAGGCAGATACAATTGGTGTGGCTCATTTGCCGCCTGAGATACTGCAAAGAGCTGGGGACGCAAAGGTTACAACCAGAGGGGAAAGGCCCTTGGCAGTCAGGACTGATCCGGTGCGTCGTCGCAAGCGTAAACTGGAACGACAGGCAGTTGTAAATGCCCTTAAGGCAACCGATGGCAACCGTTCCCAAGCCGCCGAAGCCCTGGGTGTAGGCCGGGCAACGCTATATCGCTTTATGCAGGATGCCGGTCTGCTCTGAGGGGGCAGGTTTTTTCTTATGCATTCTGATAATTAAACGGTGTTATAAAAAGAGCAAGGCCATCGCATTATAGCCATGGCCTTGTCTTATAATAGTTCTGAAAAACAATATTTCAGCAGGTTGTCTGTGTTTATTCGTTTGAAAGCGAATATGGCCAGGCACTCTTTTTTGTTCCCCTGGTCTTATTAGGTTCTGAAGCCATTTCAAAATCAATTACGACACCATTCTGGAAATCATCATAGGTGAAGTAGTTTTTGTCATATTCAGTGCTATTTAATTTTAGCGAATTGATATAGACATTATCCTGAGAATTGTTCTGGCTGTTAATCACTATTTCTTTGCCATTTTCCAGTTTGATCTTGGCAGACTTGAATAATGGCGAACCAATAACATATTCATTAGCTCCAGGGCATACGGAATAGAAGCCCAGGGCAGAGAATACATACCAGGCAGATGTCTGGCCATTGTCTTCATCGCCGCAATAGCCATCAGGTGTGGGCTGGTAAAGTCTTTTCATTGCCTGTCTGATCCAATATTGAGTTTTCCAGGGTTTCCCGGCATAATTATAGAGGTATATCATGTGTTGTATCGGCTGGTTACCATGTGCGTATTGCCCCATGTCAATAACCTGCATTTCTCGCATTTCGTGAACGAGATTGCCTTTGGTAGAGCCGCCGCCAAAGCTTGGCGGAGAGCTGAATACGGCATCAAGTTTATCGGTGAAGTTCTGCTCACCACCCATCAGGTCGATAAGGCCCTGAATGTCATGGAATACAGACCAGGTATAATGCCAGCTATTGCCTTCAGTAAAGGCGTCCCACCATCTGACCGGGTCAAAGTTGTCAGGGAACGAGCCATCTTTTTTACGCCCGCTCATCATATTAAAGTCTTTATTAAAATGATTTTTATAGTTAAGGCAGCGTTTAAGGTACAGTTCCAGCTCAGCAGCAGGGCGGTTAAGTCTTTTGCCAACCTGATAAATACACCAGTCATTATAGGCATATTCAAGTGTGCGAGAGGCGTTGTCGCGAATATTCACATCATGCGGCACATAGCCCAGCTCGTTGTAGTATTTACAGCCAAGTCTGCCAGATGATCTGACTTGCGGGTGTTCATTATTAACACTGTATAACATGCCTTCATACATCTTTTGGGCATCAACTTTTACCAGTCCTTTAACAAAGGCATCAGCAATAACTGCTGTTGAACCATTGCCCACCATGCAGTCACGATGTCCGGGACTGGCCCATTCGGGGTAAAAGCCGCTCTCGAGGTAGGAGTTAAGCAGACCTTCCTGTATTCTTTCGCCGAAGGTAGGGAATACCAGATTGACAAATGGTATCAGACTGCGGTAAGTGTCCCAGAAGCCGGTATCAGTATAAAGGTATCCCGGGAGTACCTGACCATTGTACGGGCTGTAGTGGACTACCTGACCATCCGCATTTATTTCGTGGAACTGACGGGGGAACAAAACGGCACGATACATACAGGAATAGAAAGTTCTCAAATTGTCTATATTGTTATCGTTAACCTCAATTGTACCGAGAGTGTCATTCCAGATCTTTTCGCCATAAGCTTTGGTGCTGTCGAAATCAGCTTTAAGCTCATTGAGATTCAGGTATGCCTGTTCCATGCTTATGAATGATGAAGCAACTCGAGCGTGAACTACTTCGTTATTTTTCGTGGCAAAACCAATGATACCGCCGGCATGATTGGCTTTTGCTTCCAGTTTATCAGTTTGGATATTTTTGTCATGAACCGCTGCGGTGTAGGTGAAGGGTTTATCAAATAAGATCACAAAATAATTTTTAAAATTGTCGGGCACTCCGCCGCTGTTTTTAGTTGTATAGCCTTCGATCTTATTTTCAGATGGTATTATTTTAACAAATGAGCCATTGTCAAAGGCATCGACAATAACATAGGAATTCTGGCTTTCAGGGAAGGTAAAGCGGAAAAATGCAGCTCGTTCAGTTGCTGTTAATTCAGTTGTCAGATCATAATCGGCGAGATAAACCTTGTATGAGTTAGGTCTGGCAACTTCTGCTTTATGGCTATAAAAGCTTGCTCTTTTTTCCTGATCAAATTCCAGCTCACCAGTTACCGGCATGATCGCGAACTGGCCGTAGTCATTGATCCAGGGGCTGGGCTGATGGGTCTGCTTGAAACCTTTAATGCGATGGGCATCGTAGGTATATGCCCATCCATCTCCCATATTTCCAGTTTGGGGCATCCAGAAATTCATACCCCAGGGCAGGGCTATTGCCGGGTAGGTATTACCATTTGACAGCAAGTATTCAGAATCTGTTCCCATAAGCGGGTTAACATACTCGATCGGGCTCTCAGGCAGAGCCATTACGCTACTGGCCAGTAAGAGCAGAAGAGATAAGATCTTTTTCATTTTCATATTACTCCTATTGATAAACATTATAGTATGTCTGGCTACAATTATGGTGTGTCCAGATTGGGTTAATGGCAGGTATAATAGCACAGGTTTATGCTAAGAATTATTACGGGAAAAGTGCTAAAAGTATATAGGAGTAATGTATTAAATCTTGGACAGAAGTGAATATTAATTGCACTATAATTAACTTTGAAGAGATTATTTGACGCTATTGGGGGGGGATAGGGTATTGGTCCAGAGTTCAAATCTTGGTGAGAACAGGCATTCCTGACTGATGAGTTGAAATTCTTCCAGGCTTGATAAAGTTTTGCCGTTTATGGTGGTAATAATGTCACCAGATTTTATACCCTGTTTATGTGCCAGACTGTCAGGTTTAACTTCCCAGACCAAAAGACCTTTCAGGGTGCTGGGTAAGCCTTCTTTATTTCTGCGCCATTGAGAAATAGGTTTAACCTCTAAGCCCCATGCCCATGCGGAATCCATTGTATTTTCACTCAGATATCCATCTCGATTATTTATGGATCTGTTTTCGAGTCTGGCATTCAGGTTTAGCTGGCGAATACTGTTGTAATCTGGTCTGAGCAGTTGGATATTAACGACATCTTTAGCCGTCTTACTGTTTATGTAGCTCATTAATTCCAGTCGATTATATATTTGCTTATTGTCAACAGCTACGATTATATCGCCAGAAATAATTCCGGCAGCAGCAGCCGGTGAACCAGGTAATACACTGCTTACGCTTGCACCGGAAAGGTCATTAAGCCTGTATTTATTGACTATTTCGATAGGTATTTCTTCATGTAGTACCGTACCGAGGAAGCCATGTTTCATTTCCATGCCAGAGTGAAGTGTTGCGATGGCATTCCGAGTGTAATTATTCAGACCGATAGCATATCCGGTTTTTCGACTGTTATTACTAACCGCAACCACAATGCCGATAACTTCTCCTTTGAGGTTGAGCAAGGGGCCGCCACTACTGCCAGGGTAAACACTAGCATCAAACTGGATAAGGTTATCATAAAATCTATCATTAGAGAAATCCGGGTCGGCGCTGCATTGTTCTCGCAGGCGACTTATCCGGCCAAGGGTTATTACTGCCTGGCCGTCCGAGGCATTGTTGTAAGGATTACCGGCGGCTATAACTCCCTGACCGGCTTTTGCTTTATCGCTATTGCCAAGGGAGAGGAATGTAGTATCGCTTATACTGTTAATCTTTAATATAGCCAGATCAAGTCTTTTATCGGCAGAAATAATACTGGCAACGGTTTTTTTGCCACTATGTTCAACTACATAGATTTGTTCACAGCCGTTAACTACATGTTCATTAGTCAATATATGGCCATATTTATCTATGAAAAAACCGCTGCCGCTAGAGGAGCTGGTAACTGCATGACTATGGAAACTGCGTCCCTGAATAGTGACCGTAGCTGTTAAGATAGTATCGATAGTCCGAGGGTCAGCTTCAAGTTTATCCTGTATAACAACTGTCCCCAGCAGTTCTGGTTTGATGAGCCTGACATATACAGCACCAGCTATCACTATGATAGCCAATATTACAATCAGGAAATTAAATATGTCTTGACCCTTGTGTTTTTTCATTAGTATTTTACTTATAAATTGAGTGATTTTAATGCGTTTTTTTCAGCATTAGGTAGCCGTTCACGATTACAGGAAGTAAGTCAGCAAGGAAGTAAGGATGTAAGGGGCGGAAAGCCACCTGCGGTGGCAAACTAAAATATTTTGCCAGAGGCAAAAAGCCATGAAATGTCTTAACGAACAATTTCATTCAAAAAATGTTTCCGCTTACTTCCTTTTTTCCTTACAATCTTTCTACCTTGTAAGCGTTAACGCTTACAGCATTTAGTATAAATGCTATTAACTTTTACATGCCCAGGTTGTAATATCTCATCTTTTTATATAGAGTTGTCCGATTTATCTCTAAAACTTCAGCCGTTTTATTCCTGTTCCAGTTGTGTTGTTTTAAGGCAGAGATAATGATCTCTTTTTCTGGCAGTTCCAAGGCCTTTTTCAAACTTGAACCTTGGGCATAAACTTCATTTCCATTGTATGTCTTGTCGTTTAATATATTATCTGGCAGGTCGGAGAGCTCTATATGGGTATTTCGTCCCAGGACGACAGCTCTTTCGATAGCATTTTCCAGTTCACGAACATTACCCGGCCAGTCATAGTTTTCCAGAGCGTTAATGACATCCGGGACGAATCCGGAAAATTTCTTATTGTGATATTCACACATTTTTTTGAGAAAGTGTTCAGCGAGTATAGGAATATCTGTAATTCGCTGATTTAAGGCGGGCAGTTGAATATTTATTACATTGATTCGGTAATAAAGGTCTTCTCTGAACTGGTTAAGATCTACCATAGCCTTGAGGTCTTTGTTTGTAGCGAGAATAATACGGACATCAACGGTGTGGGTCTGATTGCTGCCTACAGGTTCAAATTGTCGTTCCTGAATAAGCCTGAGCAGTTTAACCTGTAATGCCGGGCTTGCAGAATTTATCTCATCGAGAAAAATTGTACCACCGTTAGCAGCGAGGAATTTACCGTCTTTATCAGCAGTTGCTCCGGTAAAAGCACCTTTGATATGTCCGAACAGTTCACTTTCCAGTAAGGTTTCTGATAATGAGCCGCAACTAACCTCGATAAACGGTTTATCAGCTCTCTGAGACATCTGGTGTATGGCTCGCGCTGTCATGCTTTTACCGGTACCGCTTTTACCGGTAATAAGTATAGTAGCCTTTGTCGGTGCGGCGGATTCGGCCATTTCGAAGACATTAAGCATCTTCATATCGCAGCCGATAATGTCCTGAAGTTTGGTATTGTCTTTGTCTGCTATAGAGTTAAGTCTTACCTTGCTGTTCCTTTTCATGTTCAAACGGGTAAAAGCACGATTGAGACAATCTTTGAGTTTATTATCATCTATAGGTTTAGTCAGATAGTCAAAAGCACCTTCTTGAATTGCTTCAACAGCGCTAATAATTGAGCCATAGCCAGTGATAATTATGGGTATGATATCTGGATAATATCTTCTGACGGACCGGAGTAATTCCAGACCGCTATTATCAGGGAGATTGATATCTGTGATAATTATCGAATAATTCCCGCGTTCCAGCTCGGAGAGTCCCAGCCGGGCATTTTCGGCACTATTGCAGTAATAGCCGTCCAGCTCCAGCATATCACAGAGCGAGTCCCTGATTATTCTGTCATCGTCAACTATTAATATTTGATTATTATGCATTCTCCGTCTCTCTGCTTTAACCTTTATAGTTTGCTTATATATATCAACTGTAAATAAACCTTAACTTTAAGTCAGTAAAAACAATGGTAAATATTTTATCAGCATTCTGTATTAATTATGATCTCAAATTCGCAGCCGCCTTTGGGCAGATTTCTGGCAGTTATTGTTCCATTTCGTTTTTCGATAATTTCCTTACAGATAGCCAGTCCTAGTCCTGTACCTTCTCCGGCGTTTTTGGTAGTGAAAAAAGGTTTAAAAATATCGTCGATTATTTCTGGTTTTATGCCATTGCCGTTATCGCCTATGGTAACATGTAAAAACTTATCTTCGGCTGTGGTTCTGATAGTAATTCTTCCGCCAGGCCCGGCAGCCTGCAGGGCATTTTTGAATATATTGGCAAATACGCTTGCCATATTTCCTGCCATTATAGTGGGGAGATTTCGGCTGTAATCTCGCAAAATCTGTTTATTTTCGGCTAAGTCAGATACTTCAAGAAATTTAATTGAATCATCGATCAATTTATTGGGATCTACCCGCTGACCTTCCATTTTTGTGCCACGAGACAGATCAAGTAGCGATGCCAGCATTGAAGCGCACTGGTTAAGTCCGTCTTTAACTTGACGGAGATAGTCAGGCACTTTTTCTGTTTGCCCGCTTTCCAGCCGGTTTAAAGAGAGATTGACATATCTTAACATGCCATCAAGCGGACTGTTGAGCTCATGAACCACTCTGGCAGTTAATCTGCCCAAAACGGCCATGCGTTCGTCATGCTCCTTTTTGAGCTGTTGGTCAATGTTGTTTTGTGCGTCTGTCTGGTTCATATTGTTCCTGTATTACAACGGCTATCCTCCGTATTGTACTATATAGTAAGATTTAAAAAACATATTTGTGTTATAATTGTTGTGAAAATTCAACATTTTACCCAGACTAACTATTATAATAGTTATAAATTGCCTATATTAACATTGGCTGGTTGCGTTTGCGCAGCATATTGTCAATATTTTATGAGGTCAAACCTTTGACTGGTGTGAAAAAAGGTAACTTTGCCTAGAAAACAGCATTTGCAAGCGTGATGGTTTAAGCATAAAATATGCGATAACATTGACAGAAAGATCCTGTACCTGAGCTGGCATTCCCATATTGGAGAAAAGCTCAAAAGGTTCAGTATCAGCTGGTGAATGGTTAAGTAAGTTTAACTGTTATAGTAATAGTGTTCTGGCTGGGCCAGAGGAGAATATCACGAAAATGGCAATAACTTTCAGTGTTCTCAGAGAAGAGCATTTAGCGGATATAGTGGCGATATACAACTGGTATGCCCTTAATAGTACGGCCACATTTCATACAACAGAAGTGAGTATTGAGGAGATGCGTTCAATATTAATTTTTGACCATCCAAAATTTGGAGCTTTTGTTATACAAGATGAGGGCCAGGTGATAGGCTATTGTGGTCTGATGCGTTTTAAGCCCCGGCAGGCTTATGATATTACAGCAGAGTCGGTGGTGTATCTGAAGCCTGAAAGTATTCGTAAAGGGATCGGAACGCAGGCGGTGGCATTTTTGGAAGATACAGCGCGGAGCAGGGGAATGCATAGTTTACTGGCAACAGTTACATCAGAGAATGCTAATAGTATAAAGATGCTGGAGAAGTGCGGATATAGTTCGGTTGCTCATTATAAGGAAGTTGGTGTGAAGTTCGGGAAGCTGCTTGATGTAGATGTTTTGCAGAAGTTTCTTTGAGAGGTGAAGATTAACGACAATCTTTGGGGAATAAAACAGGCCGCATAACGCCAGAGCAATAGCTGTGGAATTATGCGGCCATGTATTATGGAGCAGTTTTGCTTATTGGTTGGGTTTTACACCTTCGCTGGTCATTATGATTCGCTTGATCGTTCCATCTTCGTTGTAATATAGGTAGTCGATACATACTGACCGGCGGAAGCTGCCGCCTTCGGTTGTGAGTCCGCCATTGTGATAGATGAAATAGTCTTTGCCCTTATATTCTATAATGGCCTGATGATTGGTATTGCAGTTGCCGGCGAGTTCATTGAGAATGCCTTTATATTCCCATGGTCCGGTAATGCTCTTACTCATGGCATAGGCGGTTTTTTCGGGGAAGCCATAAGCGTAAGACAGGTAGTACCAATCGCCGCGTTTATGTATCCAGGGAGCTTCGGTATAGTTGGGCAGGTCAATGGTGTGAATCTCTCCTTCGGTCTCTATCATATTGGATTTGAGCTTGATCCAGCGGCATTTCTGGTTGCCCCAGTACATATAGGCCTGTCCATCATCATCAATGAAAACGGTAGGGTCAATGTCATCCCATGAAATTTTGGTGTCTGTGGTCATGTCATTGGTGATGAGAGCAGTTCCGCGGGGGTCGGAGAATGGGCCGGTGGGGCTGTCAGATACGGCAACGCCGATTGCCTTGCCATGAATGGTTTTGTGCTGGGCGGTAACATACCAGTAGAATTTTCCATCTCTTTCAATTACCTGCGAGGCCCATGCTTCGTCTTTGGCCCAGGCCAGATCGGTTGGCTTAAGTGGTACAGGATGCTCCTTCCAGTTTACCATATCTTGTGAGGAATAAACGAGCCATTCATGCATTTCATAACCATTTCGCGGTGGTTTGCACTGATCGTGCCCGGCATAGAGGTAAACTGTATTGTTATGGACCAGGGCTGCTGGATCGGCAGTGAAGGTGTTTGTAATAGCCGGGTTAGCCGCCTGTGAAAGTTGAGCGAATATTCCAAAGGCCAGAAGCAGGGCTGGTTGTGTCAATTTGCTAATTAAGGTGTTAAATCTGGTCATTATACTTATCCTTTCTGATGTAAGACTTAGTCGGGTAAGCCAGTTTTCACAGATGAACTATTTATATTAAAATTGTAATGATTATATGATATTACAAGTAGATAACGGAGGGCAAGAATATTAACTCCGGTATATAAATGAAAAAGGGCAAAAAAAATTTTTTTTGCCCGTAAATACAATATGTTGTAAGGTGAATAACCACTTTGCAACGATTACCTTGCGATCAGTTCGATCATTTCTTTGGTGGCACTGCGCAGGCCGGTGAATATACTGCGTGAGATTATGCCATGGCCGATGTTGAAATCGCAAAACCCGGTCATATCTGCTACTGGTTCAACATTTCTGTATGTGAGTCCATGGCCGGCGTGAACTACCATGCCAGCGTTAAGGCCGCATTCCAGGCCGGTTTCGAGTTCATCGAGTCGAGTTATAATTTCTTTTTTGGTGCGGGCGTTGGCATAGGGGCCGGTATGGAGTTCGATGGCGTCACAGCCAGCCTGGGCGCAGGCTTGTATCTGGTCTGGGTCCGCTATGATAAAAGCGGAAACTTCAATTCCTTTTTTGTGCATTTTGGCAACGACAGTTTTGAGTGTCTTTTCCAACTTTATGCAGTCAAGTCCGCCTTCGGTGGTCAGTTCTGCTCTTTTTTCTGGTACTAAAGTTACCATGTCTGGAACGAGCTTTAGGGCGTAGTTCACCATTTCATCGGTCATGCCCATTTCCAGGTTCAGCATTATTTTGCTGATTTTTCTGACGAGTTCAACATCTCGTTCCTGGATATGGCGACGGTCTTCTCGTAAGTGCATAGTAATGCCTTTAGCACCGGCTAATTCGCATTCAACAGCGGCCCAAACCGGGTCTGGTTCAATGGTCATACGGGCTTGCCTTACGGTTGCTACATGGTCAATATTGACATTGAGATTTGCCATTTTTTTATCCTTTATAATTATTTTCTATCAGAATTAGATCAGCTCAGCAGCCATTGGCAAACCTCACCCAGATCATTGAATGTCGGGCGGTTGGTCTGTTCAAAGTGTTCTGGTGACTGATGGCCGTTAGTCATTAAAATACAATCGACGCCCATTGCCTGGGCTACTTCGTGGTCGTGTGTCGTATCTCCTATAAAGAGCACTTGTTTCTTATCGTAAGGTAGTTCATTTATCCATTTAATGCCGTTGTCCTTCTTGGAATGGGCAAAATAGTCACTGAGTCCGATTATTTTCAGGAAAAAGTCAGTCAGTCCAAAATGCCTGATGGCAGATTCAAGTCTATTTTGTTCATAGGCACTCAGGACAGAATGTGTGTATCCGGCAGTGGAAAGATTTGCCAGGCACGAGCGGCTTTGGTCGTGCAGGGAGCTGTTAAGCATGAGCCTGTCATATTGTTGGATATAATCACGAGCGATCTCTGAAAATGGTACTTTTTGGAAGTCGAACCCCAATGCAATGTAGAAATTTATAACGGGGAAACAGGTTTCTTTTCGGTATCTTTCTTGTGATAGTCTTCCTAAGTTGTGTTTTTGCATTAAGTTATCGACTACAGCGGTGCATTCTGCTGCATCATTAAGCAGTGTTCCGTTCCAGTCCCAGATAATATGTTTGTATTTCATGAACATATTTTAACTTTTTTGCCGATAAAATCAATTGCAGTAATAACTTAATTTTGGCTGAATTGAGAAGTGGAAAAATGAAAGATATCGAAACAGAGTTTATCGCAGCCTGTCACGAGGTAGATCGTCTGGGTCTGGCCTTTTGCAGCAGCGGCAATATGTCATTAAGAGCTGATAACGGCAGGGTATTGCTCACAGCTACGGGTTCATGGTTCGGCAGGATTGGTCGGGAAAGTATTGCTATATGTGATTTAGAGACGGGTAAGCAGCTTGGAACAGTCAGGGCTTCAGTTGAGAGCAGATTTCACCTGGGAATATTAAGGGAGAAGCCCGAGGTTAATACCGTTCTGCATTTTCAGAGCCCTTATGCTACCGCTATTGCGGTCGGTCGTAGTTTGCCTGACAATTTCAATGTTATACTTGAAATGCCATATTATATTGGAGATCCGGTAATGATTGATTTTCTGCCGCCGGGCAGTCAGCAATTGGCGGATTCGGTTGTAAATGCGGCGTCAAGATCAGCAATGATCGTAATTCGCAATCATGGTATGGTAACTTACGGGAAAAATCCTGATGAGGCGATCCAGCGGGCAGTTTTTTTTGAACTGGCATGTAAGGTTATGGCTCATCAGGGAGATCTGAGTTATATAACACCAGCAATGATATCTCAAATGACTAATGCCTGATGATGGTGGAAGATCATATGCGTCAAATACAAAGATATAAGATGATAATCAATCCAAAGAGCGGCTCCAATCTGAGGGTTCGTTCACTAAAGATGCTAAGAGATCATCTGTTGCAGCGTGGCGATGAGGTAGTAATCTCTCTGACCCGCTCTTTGGAACATGCAGCGGAGCTGACCCGTCAGGCCATAGCGGAAAAGTATGATGTTATAATGATTGCCGGAGGGGATGGCAGTGTCCGTACGGTACTGGAGGCGGCTGCTGGAAGTGAAGTGCCAATTCTTATCATTCCTACCGGTACGGAAAATCTGCTTGCCTGTGAGCTGGGGTTAGATGGCTCGGTAAAAACCTCTATTTCAGCACTTGACTCCGGTGTAGTGCGTAAGATAGATCTGGGTCGGGTTAATGGCCGCCACTTTATTGCAGTTGTTGGATTGGGATTTGATGCTCAGGTGGTCAAATATGTACATCATAAGCGATCAGGTCATATAACCCCACTGGACTATTTATGGCCGCTGGCCAGGACATTCTGGTCATATAAATTTGTTCCTTTACGCATAAGTGCTGATGGTAAAGATATTTGTACGGAACCGGCCTTGGCATATGTCTCTAATATAGGCCGATATGCCATTGGTATTGGTATAGCACCGGGTGCTGATTGCGGAGATGGTTATCTTGACCTCACTGTTTTTCGATGTAAGAATCGCTGGCAACTGCTGTTACAATCAATATATACTATATTGAAAGCCGATCAAAAATTAAGAACGACGGCCAGGGTCAGATGTAAGAATATTCGTATAGATGGGCCTGAAACTGTTCCGGTTCAGATAGATGGTGATGATGGTCCGTCATTGCCTCTGGAATTTAGCATCGATAGTGGGTATGCTCACATTCTGACGCCCCCGGCAGGTGCAGGGCATGAGTATTGTCCGCCAGTGCGGTACTACCACATTAAAAAGTGGCTGCTAAGGTGAATTACTCGAGAAAAGTCGGATAAAAAACGAAAAAAAGATCAATAATAGGTTCAATTCAATCCGTAAAATGGTATTATATAGGGTCGGCCTGTGAGGGCTGGGCAATGTAGTCTGCATTTTTTTACTTTTATATACTGATTTTATCAGGAAAAATGTAAAAAAAAAGGCAAAAAGAGGCATTAACTACATGAAGCGCGTTAGTTTGTCGCTTTTACAAGGTTAGTTGATATATGGATGAGTTAGAAAATCAGAGAAGTCAGTATTTTATGCAGCTCTTTCTTAAGAGTCAGCGGCGTATTTACGGCTATGTTATGGCAAAGATAGCCAGTCCGGTAGATGCTGATGATATAGTACAGGAAACGGCTTCATTGCTCTGGCAGAAATTTGATGATTATACGCCGGGAACAGATTTTACGGCCTGGGCTATTTCAGTTGCCCGGTTCAAGATACTGAGATATCTGCGAGATAAGAAGAATTATCGCATGAAGTTCAGTGATAAGACAATGGAGATAATAGAGCAGCTTGAGGCTATGGAGGCCGGCGATGAGGATATTCGTATAGAGTCATTGAAAAAGTGCTTACAGAAGCTCAATCCAGATGAGAAAAAGATATTAGAACTTCGTTATGAAGATGGAGCTACGCTTAAGGTTCTTTCGGGGCGAGTGGGTATAAATATTAATACTTTGTATAATCGCATATCGAAGATACATGTTGTTTTATTGAATTGTGTTAAAAAGAGTATGACGCAGTAGTGTGTGTGATCTATGACAGCAACAGAAAAAAATGAAATATATACGCTGCTGAATGCCTTGCGTGAGCAGGTTATTACACAGGAGCAATTTGATCGGCTGGATTATCTAATATCAGAGAATCCTGATATAGCCAGAGAGTATCTTGACTATATCAAGCTGTGGACCTATCTGCAATTTTTCCAGGTGGCTTCTCATCAGGATGATACTATAACCGATCTGACTCAGGAAGAGGCACAAGCAATCGCTACTGAGTTGGAAAATGAATTGAGTCAGAGTTGTTCAAAATCAGAGTCGGTTGAGGATTCTGGAGATTTATATGTTAAAAGGCCCTCGGTATTGCGCAAGGTATGGTATTCATCAATAGTATCACTTGCGGCCAGTTTTCTGGTTATAGCCAGCATATACTTTTATAGTATGATGAGCAGGATAGATGTTGCTACGGTAAATGATGTTGTCAGTGCCCAGTGGGTTGGCAGTAACTCGCCTGCTATTGGTGACAGGTTGGCAATAGGCAAGAAGCTATATAAACTGAGGTATGGCTTTGTTGAGGTTGCTTTTGACAATAACGCCAAAGTGACGATCGAAGGTCCGGCGGAATTTTATATTACCGGTGAGGATCGTATAAAATGTAATTATGGAAGTGTATTTTCGAATGTGCCCAAAGAAGCAATTGGTTTTGCTATAGCTACTCCAAAAGCTCTTATAATTGATCTTGGTACTCAGTTTGGCGTTCAGATCGACAAGCAGGGCGATACCGAGCTGCATGTTCTTAAGGGCAAGACAGCTCTGGTAGCGGGCGAAGGAGAGCGTAAGGCCAGTGCCGAAGTATTACAGGGTCAGGCCCGCAAAGTAAGCGGCGCAGATGAGCAGGTGGAAGAGATACCTTTTGATAATAAATTATTTGCCCGAGATATAGATTCGAGTACTAATATGATATGGCGTGGTCGTTCTGTTATCAATCTGGCTGATATAGTAGGTGGAGGTAATGGCTGGGGCACAGGTGAGTTAGAGCTTGGTATTGACCCGGTTACAGGTAAACGCCTTGTGTTTGGCTCTGAAGACCGCAAATCTGATGGTGATTATGTTAAGGTTAATGATCCTTTCATTGATGGTGTTTTTGTACCGCAGGGTAAGGATCGATATCAGGTAGTAAGTTCTAACGGGCATATTTTTTATGAATGTCCCAAGACCAACGGCATATATTATTCAAACATCGTTAACGGATACGGTCGTGACCTGGTTGATTATCATTGGCGTGCCCCGCATGGCGAGTTAGGCAACAGGTTTTATGGAACAGCAGAATATCCGGCCTTGTTTATGCATGCAAATCTGGGTATAACTTATGATCTTGACGCAATACGGAAAAGTTTACCAGAAGGAAAGATCGCCAGGTTTACCGCAGATGCCGGTCTGTCTTCAGATAATCCTCGAGAGGGTAATTTTGATATCTGGATATTGGTAGATGGAGAGCTTAAATTCTCACGCAAAGGGATAAATGATATTCGGGATATTATATCAATTGATATACCGTTGAAAGAATCAGATCGATTCCTGACATTGGTAAGTACTGATGGCGGAGATCCTGGTTTTGAAGATGGCCGTACACTTCGTTCAACAGATTCAGACTGGTGTGTATTTGCCCGTCCGAGTCTGGAATTATCGCTCAATGAAGTCAATGTAGAATAACAAGCTATTCTGAAGTGTTATTCAGTGATCGTATAAGGTTCATATGCCATTTGTAACCGTTCACGATTACAGGAAGTAAGGCAGCAAGGAAGTAAGGATGTAAGGGGCGGAAAGCCACCTGCGGTGGCAAACTAAAATATTTTGCCAGAGGCAAAAAAACATGAAATGTCTTAACGAACAATTTCATTCAAAAAATGTTTCCGCTTACTTCCTTTTTTCCTTACAATCTTTCTACCTTGTAAGCGTGAACGCTTACAGCCATTTCTATAATGGCTTTTAGTTCTATTTTAAAAGTTAAGAATAATTATTACGCATGGAGGTTTAATTAATGAAAAAGCTGCTGGCTTTATGTCTTGTGTTGTCATGTCTGTTTTTGGCGTCCTGCGGTAGCAGGCGTGTGTCTCTTAGTTATACTAATCCGCTGTGGGATGGTTATCTGGCCGACCCGCACATGGTGAAATTTGGCGATACATACTATGCCTATGGAACGGAGGAAAAAAACACAGGTAAGCGATTCCAGATAGCCCGTTCCAAGGACTTTGTGAATTGGGAATATGTAGGTGGTGCATTAGAGCCATTGCCAGGGATGGAGCTGTACTGGGCTCCTGAGGTGGCGTGCAAAGATGGAAAGTATTATTTGTATTATGCCGGAGATATGCACATGAGGGTTGCGGTTTCCGACAGCCCTGAAGGGCCTTTTGTTGATAGCGGGAAAAAACTATTTCCGGATTTACCTTTCTCCATTGATGGCCATCCATTTCTTGACCCGGTCAGTAAGCAGTGGTATTTGTTCTTCGCAATGGATTTCTTCGATCAGCGGCCGGGTACAGCTCTGGCAGTGGTTGAGCTGAGTGATGATATGCTATCGGTAAAAGGAGAGATAAAAACCGTAATGCGGGCATTTTCAGACTGGCAGATATATCAGCGAGATCGTTTCCATTATGATAAGACCTGGCCTGCCTGGCATACTGTTGAAGGTCCGACATTAGTCTATCGTGATAATAAATATTATTGTTTCTACTCAGGTGGAAACTGGCAGACACCCGGCTATGGTGTTGGTTGTGCTGTATCAGATTCGGTAATGGGACCATATACCGATAACTGGAGCAAAGAGGGTGCTTCAGTATTAAGTACAATAGGTAATGAGCTTATCGGTCCTGGGCATAATTCGCTTATAACAGGACCCGATAATGAGACCTGGTTTATAGCGTATCATTCCTGGAATAGTCAGCAGACGGCCCGTCAGTTATGCATGGATCCGATAATATGGACCAATCAGGGGCCAAAATGCTATCAGCCTGCCAGAGGGGCAAAGACGATAACTATACCATTAGGTAAATAATTACTCAAATTATCTTCGAAATTCGATTATAAACCGCATCAGACTATGTTTTGGTGCGGTTTTTTGTTATACAATCAATATATATAGGTCAGAATATAGGTATAAGTAGAGCAGTGGCGGTTTGTTCGCAAACTGGTTATTAGTATTCACTGGATGGCAATCTAGTGTTTTTAATAGTGTTTTTAGTACTCTTACAATCGTTATAAGCTTAATATTTGTTAAATTCCTGCATATCTATATATTACTAATTCTTTACTATACATATTTTTTCTTATTTTATTAGACAGTGCCAGAGAAACTTGTTATACTTCCCTTATGAGATAAATTTTGGGGCATTCACTGGCCTTATTTATTTCAATAAAAGTTTCATTGTTTTTTAGTTTCTTTAAGTTGTTAATAGTTTTTTTGCAATAAGTTATTAGCGTAAACGCGCATTAGTATGTTTTTTGTATTCAGCGAAGGAAAGTAGAGAGAGAGCAAAGAAGAGAGAATGTAGGAATTCCGCTCGATATCCCTCCTAACGCATACTGGTTATTATATTGATTGAAGTAGTTAGCACTATTTTTAGAGTTTAGGATAATTCTGCTCAAGAAGCATATCCGGACGACCGAAGTAACCATTGACAGAGAAGTTGCTGTTAATTGTCATGCAGTGTTATGACCGCGAATTATTGTACACTGCCTGATAGTTGACTGAGAAGTTATTATAATTCTATTTGGAGGTTCTATTATGAAGAGAACAAGCGTATTTTCCCTATTACTGGCACTTATAGTGTCGCTTCCGGCTATTGGTCAGACCACAAAAGCGTGGTGGAATTTTGATGATGGTACGGCTAATCTGGATTTATATACACATGGTGTAAATGAAGGGTTTACCCTGAGAGAGGGAGCTATTGACCTGTCCGGCAATGGTTATCACATGAAAGCTTATGGTGTTGTAGAAGGACCGAAGTTTTCTGCTGACGGTGCTACACCAACAGGTTTTGGCTTGTCATCACAGTACACTGGCAGTCAGGATGGTTATTTGGACTATGCTGATATGACTAACTGGTCTCCGAGTCAGTGGACAATTGAGTTTTCGTTTAATAGCTCGTCAATATCAGGTAATAAGACTTTTATTGGCAGAGATGGTGAAGGTGGCTTTACTGGTGATGGCAATATATCAGCTCTGTATGTTCAGACTCTCAATGGTTCTGGACTGCTCAGAATTCAGTGGGTAACTGTTTCTGATGAACGAATAACCATGACATCAACCTTTGGCGCTGTAGTTAACAAATGGTATAATGTTGCCATAACCTGTGATGGAACAAATGTCAGATTTTATGTTGATTCATTGGATGGCAATGGCTATGTTGAATATAGCAGTGCTGATCCGGCGATTACCAGTAATGGAGGTGTTGCTGGTCAGGACCATAGTATGAAGCCTGCAGGTATTTTTATCTTTGGCCAGGGTTTTTATAAGCCGCTAAAGCGTGTTGACAAGTATTCAGGTCTGCTTGACGATGTTCGTCTGACAGATGGTGTTCGTCCAACAACAGATTTCCTGCATGCTCAGCCGATGGTGGCCAATCCAAGCCCGGCAGTTGGTGCTACACTGGTGTCACTTGGGTCTGATCTTTCATGGAGTATGCTCAATGCCAGCACAGTTGATCATTACAAGGTATTTGTTTCTGCTGACCCCAATGACTGGGACCCCAATGCTTTTGAGACAGCTCAGGACGAAGGCAGATATCTGACGGTTACAGATACTACTGCGGCACTGGCCGATTTCAATCAGTTCGGCACTGACTATATTACTTTTAGCAAGAATTACAAATGGCGTGTTGATGCGTATCTGACCGCTTCGGGCACTCCGGTTAAGAGTGCTTTAGGCAGTTTTACTACCGTTCCGGATGCAGTTGTCATTATCACTCAACCTAAGAGTGTAACGGCCAATCCTAATGCCACATTCTCTGTTGTAGCATCAGGTGCAAAGAGATATGAGTGGAAGAAATTTTCAACAGGAGCGATAGTTGGTACAGAATCGACGCTGACTATCAATAATGCCACTCTTGCCGATGAAGATGATTATTTTTGTGTAATGTATAATGGTCTTACCCCTGAGACAACAACAAGTACTGAAACCTCTAATATGGTCCATCTTTGGACGCAGCGTCTGGCAGGCTACTGGCCGTTTGATGCTGATCTGACCGATGCCGTAGCCAGTGAGGTTGCTGGAGCTCCGGCTCACAATGGAGCGTTAGGTACTCATACTACCGCGCCGGCCAATACTGGTGATGGTCAGTTTGTGTTTGCCGAAGGTTGTGTTGATAATGCTATAAGTTTCACTAACGATTCAGATTATGTGGCAATAGAAGACCAGGAATTCCAAAATTATTATGTCAATGGATTCACACTGAGTTTGTGGTACAAGTTTAATGGTACTACCAATCCGGGCTGGAGATTGCCGATGAGCAAGCTGGAGGCTGGTGTTGATGGCTGGTTGTTTGGCGTAGATGCATCTGCCAGGGCACAGTTCATTATTGAAAAGGGCAATGGTGCGTTATATAGTAATACTGGAGCCTCGGTTAACGATGGTGAATGGCACCTGCTTACGGCTACCTATGATCCAGCAACAGATGCGATAGTTCTGTATGTTGATGGTCTGGCTTCAGAGGTGCGTACTTATGATCTGCAAGCTGATGGCGTGCCAACAGCTCCGCTGAGTATCGGTGGTCGTAATACAGAAAACAGTGTATATGGTATGATAGATGAAGTGAGGGCATATACTTATCCTATGACTCAGATCGAGATCATCGATAATCTGTATATCCCGATCAGTGGCGAAGGTGTTTGTATCAGTCCGATAGCCGGTGGACTTGATCTGGTGGCTGACTGTAAGATAGATCTGAAAGATCTTGCCAAACTGGCAGCTGCCTGGCTGGATTGCGGCAGATATCCGGAAAGCAGTTGTAACTGATTCTGGTCCTATAATTTAGTTTGGTTTTTTTGAATAAAGCAGGAATTCTCATAGCAGGATTCCTGCTTTTTCTTTGCGTATTAGTCATTATTTATTGGATTATTTTCACTTTTCTGGAACTTTTTTATTGTTAAATAACATTAATATTCATTAAGTTTTGTGTTAGTAATTTATGTAAGTGTTGTTTTGGTAGTCATTTATGTGTTTTGTGGGAATTAAGTCAGATTTAGTTGTAAAAGATTATGTTTGTAATCAAATTTGATACCCGCTATAATTCCGGCCGATTTTAGCTAATAGTAGCAAGAGAGATAGAGAGTACAAGGAAATATGTCGAAAGCAAAAATTATATGTACCGTAGGCCCGGCGAGTAACACAACAGAGATACTTGAGCGAATGATCAAGGCAGGCATGAGTGTTGCCCGGTTAAACTTTTCTCATGGAACCCATGAAACTCATCAGCAGAATATTGATACTATTCGCCAGATCCATAAAAACGGTGGGGCGAGGATACCGATATTGCAGGATCTGGCCGGATTCAGAATTCGTGTGGGTCGTTTTGAGAACGATTATGGCGCGATCAAGCTGCGGCAGGGTATGATCATGTCACTGATCAACGCTGAGAGTTCAGCCCGTCCAGATGTTATACCATTTGATTATCAGGGTTCATTTGCCTGTATAAAGCCAGGGATTAATATTTTTATCGATGATGGTAATATTGCCCTGAAGGTAATCAGCAGTGAGGAAGCTGAGATTACCGCAGAAGTTATTGTTGGTGGAATACTGAAGAATAATAAAGGTATTAACATACCTGAAGCAGAGCTTGAATTTGAGAGCCTGACTGATGGCGACAAAGAAGACATTCTGTTTGGCATAAAGAACAAAGTGAGTATGATAGCGCAGTCATTTGTTCGTACTGCCCAGGATATGATAAGTGTGCGTGAGTTTATCAATAAGCATAAGTATAATTGTCCGCTTATTGCCAAGATAGAATGTCGTGAAGGTATTAATAATATTGATGAGATACTGGATGTATCTGATGGTGTAATGATCGCTCGTGGAGATATGGGTGTTTCTCTGCCGATGTATGAAGTGCCAATGATCCAGAAGAAGATCATAAAGAATTGCATTCAGCGCGATGAGTTTGTTATTACTGCAACACAGATGCTTGAGAGTATGACTGAAAATGTCAGGCCTACCCGTGCAGAGGTCAGTGATGTGGCTAATGCTATTCTTGATGGTTCTGATTATGTTATGCTTTCTGGCGAGACTGCCAGTGGTAAGCATCCGGTAGAAGCAGTTGAGATGATGAAGAACATTATCAATTTCACAGAAAAGTCGATGGAAGGCGGGTTTCCTCAGAAAGTCTGCTGTCGAATGATAGACTAATAATTGGTTTGCAAATTTCAGAAAGACAAAAGCACGCATTGGCAATTAAGCCGGCGTGCTTTTTTTTCTGCTGTGTATACCCAGATTGGCTATTTTATCTGGTCAAAATAAGAAATGATCAGAAAGAGTAATGAACTGTGAATGCGCCGTAGCTATCAGGTTCGGGTTGTCTTTCATATTGTCTGGTCATAAATATTTGGCTGTATGATAATTGCAGCTTTTTATAAGTAAAAGAAAAGCCCACCTGAAATTCGCCCAGCAGAGTTTCTTCAGAGAGGCCATAGAGTAATTCATTATGTTCTACAATACTGCCGGCAATTCGAGCGAAGGCGGCTATTGAGCTATTTGAGCTGTTTGGTGTGTAATAGCGGGGGCGGGACATGCTGCCCGGTCCAAAATCGTTTGCCAGATCGCTGCCTGCTCTCAGGGTCAGACCAGTGCCGGCATTGCGATGAACACTGCCAAGGGCAACCGCCGTTTCGCCAAGCAGCTCCAGATATATCGGGCCCTTACCGTAGTATGAAGTTGAGCCGATACGAAATTTGTGCAGCCAGTTAAAGTTACCTGCAAAACGGTCTGACATTTGGGTGTCCCAGTCAACTGCTTTTTCCAGCTCTCTCAAACCGTGGATAAAATCCTGGGTTTCCTTTCCCAGAGCAGAAGGGCCTATTACGCCAAGCGATAATTCCAGATGGTCCATGTTCATGTTATCGGCTGTTTGAACAAAGGGGCCACCGTAGAGCCATCCGGCATAACGCATCTCGGGGTCGTGGCGCATTTCAGGAGAGGCTATGAAGTCAGGTGTCTGCATATGCTGACCGATGAATATGCCGATATTGCTATTAGTTTCATTGTCTGAATACCAAGGCAGAGAACTTATGGGCTCGGAAAAGCAGTTATTAGATTCGGTCCGGACAATATCAATCCTTGCGCCATTGGTATAATGGCGGTCAGTATCATGATTTGGTTTGGCGAAAGTTCCATCATTTTCCCAGTATAAGCCGGTGGTCAGAGCTGAGCTGGCAGCAGGCAGTATGAGAAGCAAAGAGGTTATTGCTGATTTGATATCCATTTTGTTGCATGATTCTCCAATTGATTAACGCCCCATGGTCTGGTTCATGTGTTCCTGCGGGGCTGCCTTGCCGGTAAAAAGTTCAAATTGTTTTACAGCCTGATTGATGAACATATCGAGACCAGAGATACATACTGCCCCGGCCTGATGTGCGTATTTAAGCAGTCTGGTTTCCAGGGGCACATAGACAGTGTCAAAGACGACCATGTTATTTTTTATTACTGCCGGATCAACCGGACAACTTTCAATGTCAGGTTCCATTCCGAGAGATGTGCAATTTATCAGTAAGTCGGCATCAAGTTCGGGCAGAGCTGATAAATCATAATACTTACAGTCGAAGCATTGAGCTAATTCCTGAGCGCGGGTCAATGTTCGATTATATATACTGACCTGGGCATTATTGTCAACCAGAGCTGCCACAATGGCACGGGCGACTCCGCCAGAGCCGATAACGGCTGCCTTTGAACCAGTAATTTGTTTACTGCAATGGTTCAAGCCATCTGTCATGGCCTTTAAAGCACCATAGTAATCTGTGTTGTAGCCGCTCAGATGGCCCTGCTTATCTATAATTACAGTATTAACCGCACCTATTGCCTGGGCTGCCGGATCTATATGTCCGCCTTTTTCTGTGATATATTCCAGAGCATTGTGCTTATGGGGTATGGTTACACTGAACCCTCTGAAATCAAGCCAGTTCCGGGCGAGTACATTATCCATAAAAGAGTTGAATTCATCAGGGCCGATGAGAAGAGGAGCATAAAGGCCATTAAAGCCGCTATGCTCAAAAGCTCTGTTATGGATCTCAGGGCTGCGAGAGTGAGAGATAGGTGAGCCGATCACACCATAGAGTGTCGTTTCAGGTCCACATTTTTTAACTCGATACATTTCGATCATTTGTTTGAGTGATATCTGGCCGGGAGCTGTGGCATCTTGTGGAGTCAGGGCGGCAAAGGTCAGGAGGCTATTGAATTTACCGGCACAGAGTCTGGTTATTATGCCTTCATAGCCCATGGCTATGGCTATTATGCCGGGGTTGGCTTTCATTATATCGAGCATACGAAATGAATCTGTTATGGAACTGGCTTTGAAGGCTATTTTGGCAATAGCCTGGGTGCTGACAGTTTTGATGCTATCGATAATATCTTGCAGATCAGCAGGCATTGCCTCGAAATTATGATAGCTGATTATGGTTTTAGCCGGTGAGAGATCAGGCAGGTTGTTTTGAGCGGCTTTGAGCTCAATGTCGATATAGTCAGCACCGGCTTTGGCGGCTGCCTGCAGGATCGCATAGCGGTTTACTTCGCTTCCGTTATAGTTTCCGCCTTCCCACTGAGCCCGGCAGGTAGCGAGCACTTCTAAGCCATAACTCTTGCCTGTGCCGATTATATCTGCCACTTGCTGAATGAGCGTTTCTGGATTATCCCAGTAATCCAGCCGAAGTTCTAAGATGTCAGCTCCTCCATCAACAGCCAGTTGAGCCTGTTCACGCAAACGGGTGATATTTTCAACCTTAATAGGTATGGTTATTTTTGTCATTTTCTGCCTTCTTTAATTATAAGTGCAACTTCTCTGCCCAGCTGTGCAGCCTCACTATCAGGGCCGCTGCATTGAGCGTATTTGACATTTTGGCCATTTAATTCGCCACTCATAGCCCGAATATGTAAGATGTCAGATTCCAGCCATGCGAAAGCCCCCATGGGGACCTGGCAGCCTCCGCCCATTGTTGCCAGAAAACTTCTCTCAGCTAAAACCCTGAGCTCAGTCGGGCGATGATTAAGTAGTTTTACAATAGATCCAATCTTATTGTCGTTCCTGCGAATCTCAATTGCCAGAGCCCCCTGACCACAGGCAGGGAGGAACTCTCGGGGGGGCAGGCTCAGGCAGTTGTCATTATATATGCCAAGCCTTTTAAGGCCGGCTGCAGCCAGGATGATCCCAGATGCCCCTGAGTCTTGATATTTTTGCAAACGAGTACCAATGTTGCCTCTGACCTCTTTGGTTCTCAGATCGGGTCTCAGGGCCAGTATCTGGCATTGTCTGCGAAGTGAGCCGGTCATTATTTCTGAGCCGGGCTCAAAGCTCATTAATGCTTGAATGGCATTGTTTGCTATAGTTCCCATATTACCTGGATTGCCAGCTATGTCAGTTAATGAACGGCATATAAGAACATCACCCGGATCTTCTCGCAGCGGTATGGCGGCAATTTCCAGACCAGTTGGCAGTTCGGTAGGCATGTCTTTCAAGCTGTGAACAGCCAGATCGATCCTGCCATCATAAAGCTGCTCTTCAATTTCCCGGGTGAAGAGCCCCTTGCTGCCTATTTTACTGAGTGACTGGTCGAGTATTTTATCGCCAGTAGTTTTTATGGTTATTACCTGGCAGTTCAGTTGTGGGAATAAGTCTTTGAGTTTTGAAACAACATGGTTTGTTTGCCATAGTGCCAGAGGGCTTGAACGGGTTCCGATTTTTATTGTTGCTTGCATAAATTCACTTTTTCCCTGCTGACGGCAGGATGTCGTTGGGTTACAAAGCTCATCTGACTTGCTCAATATTTCTATTCAGATATAATGAAAAACAAATGATGGTTGTTGACTAAGTAAGCACTGTAAAGCCCTTATATTAGTTATCCGGTTGATTTTCGCAAGTATATTTATACTACTTTTATTATGCGAGTTTAGAGTCATGAAAGCAAAACGGCCGGCAATATTAGTTTTGCCAGCCGTTATAATTTTATATACTTTTCCTGATTTTTATCAGAAATCTACTCCCAGACCGGCAATGTATTTCATGTCAGTGGTATTATTGCCATCAGTCGGTTCAGAGTCATAGTCGAAAATGGTCTTAAAGCTGCCATAAATACTCCCGTTGAATTTGTACTTCAACTCAGCTTTGGCGCTCATGTAATAATCAGACATGTCTTCAGTGCTGGGATAATATTCCAGATTATTTTTGAATACCAGTTTTTCGCTGATTACCCAGTCCAGGTTATAAGCCAGACGGGCACTAAGAGAGTCTGTTGTATCTGTTTTTTTATTATCGGTATATACCTCTTGTAATTGCGAAATACCCAGGTCGCCGTTGATCTTTAAGATATCTGTTTTTATGAATCTATGACCTAAACCCAGTGATCCAATCAATCTGCGGTCAAGCTTGGCTATATGGTCGGTTTTGTAGCGACCGTCGATGAAGGTATAATTTTTAGGGTTAATTTCCTGTTCATGCTTAATGCCAGATGTGAGATATTCTTCGGTGGTGTATTTGGAGCCATCGCTATCTCGGCGGCTGCGAGCCCTGGCATAGGTTATGTCACCACTGGTTATTCCTTTTTCTGTTTCATAGGCCAGATCAACGCTTATAGAACCGTTTTCTGTGTAGGTATTTCCCCGGCTGCTTGATAAGCCTACGGTTATATTACCCGAGAATTTGGGCAGGGCCGGCGGGGCCGGATTGATAGCAGTGATGTCATCTGCCAGGATGGTGTTTTTATCGTCAGTGACAAAGATGCCGTTTGAAAGTTTTCCTGTGTGAGTGATGATATTACCATTTTTATCTTGAACAGCAGCAGGGGTGTCCAGTTGTAATTCTACAATATTATCGAAGGCTGCGGTCACTTTTCCGGCATTAACTGATTCAAAAGTCAGGTTGCCGTTTTCCAGAGAAACCAGTGTTCCAGTGAAGGTTTCGCCATTTTCAAAGCGAACTGTGTCAGCCAATGCAAACTGTGGCAGTGCTGTCAATAAGGTGGTAACTATTATTTTTTTTATCATATTTTATCCTTTTCGTAATGTGTTTTATAAATCATTTATCTAATATAATAGATTAAATGTAATTAATTCCTGAACTCCTTTGTTAGCATTTTACTGTTACCTGCAATATCAGTTATTTTAATGGTTACTATGTGGGAACCGCTCTCTTCTGGTTCAAGGGTAAATTCATATTGTTCTTGATTGCTGTCTGACAGGCCATCTGTACAAAGGGCACTGCGGAAAACAGGTGAAGAATCAAGGCTGTATTCTACTTTGGCAATTACGCTAATTGCATCAACAGCGTTTACCAGTACATGGCATTTGCTGTCATTAGCGGTTAAAGTTAACTCGCTAATTTCCGGGGCGGTATTGTCAACCAATATGTTTTGGCTGATCTTTTGAGCAGTCATTTCGCTGCCTGCCGGATTATCCAGCTGATCTGACACAATAATTTTTATGGCATAGAGTCCATCTGGTGCCAGAGCTGTATCCCAAATGTATTGATTAACAGTCAGTTCTTTGGCTATTTTGATCCAATTTTCTGAGCCACGGCTTTTAATTAAAAGATCCGCTGTTAATTTATCCTGATTTATGTCAACTGCCTGCCAGCGGATCGCAATTTTTTTAAGTTCAGATATTGGCATTTCCGGCTTTGGTTCAGGCCTTTCTATGTCAAGATCAGTAATAACTGGTTTCTGGTTGGCAATACTGTATGATGCTTTAACTTCTGAAATCTTGCAGACTTGATCAGTGTTGCTGTTTTTCAATTCCAGTTTATATTGTAAAAATCTGCCGGTAGGTATATTACTGCTTATGCATTTTCCTTCGAGTTTTCCTTTTTGCCATTGGCTCCATCCGCCATTTTCCGGATCGGCGGTATTGCCGCTACGGAGGAAGATAGAAATGTTATCGGCAATATTATCTCCTTCGAGATATAGTTTTCCCCAGGCAGAAGGCCCGCCGGCGTCAAAGGGCTCAGAGATAAAGTATCCTTCATTTGCCGGAGTGTTTTCTATGATGGTCAGAGCAGCCGCATTGGCACAGCCGGCGTAGATACGATTGTTGGCGAGTAATAATGATGATATCTGACTGCTCTGGCTGTCATAAAGCTCTGCTGAGCTGTTGTCAGACAGATCTAATGTCAGGAGCTTACCTTCGATACCGGTGGCAATGTATAGTTTATTGGCTGACTCATCCAGGGCCAGGTCGTGGATAACAACCGGTCCGCTGAATATCTTTTCTACGAAACCTTCAGGGACAAGTTTGACAACCATGTTATTGTTATCATCAGGTTGTGAAGGCTGAGGCTTGCGAATACGGGCAGTGGTTGCCGGTGATGTATTTTCTATTTTTGCATCAGCGGTCATGGAGTTTTGCTCATCTGAACCAGTTTCGGGTGTAGATTGCGGTGGGTTATTTTCAGATAATATCAATTTAGCACCAGGTCTTGCCGCAGCACTGCCAGCGGTGGCAATATAGATATTTCCAGTCTGGTCTATTGCCAGGCTGCTGACTTCTTCTTTACCGGTGTCGTATGCCACAGTGACAGCATTGGTGGCCAGGTCAATTTTATAGACCAGGCCGGCTGAGTCAGTTCCCGCGTAAAGCATACCATCTTTGCTCAATGCCAGGCTGAGTATATTGCTTACGGGTGAATCAAATAACTCTTGTGTGGCTTTGCCTTCCGAGTCGGTTGCATATATTATACCTTCTGGTCCTGTTGCCAGATAGACCCTGCCGGTAGCGCTGATGATAATATCCCAGATGTAGCTTACCTTGTCAGAGGTCCATATTTTACTGAACTTGTCTTTTTCGATCAGATATAATTCACCTTTATTACCACCTGTTCCTGCCAGCAGGGCATCATTACTGGTTACGGCCAGAGCAAATACATGTGATATATCATCCTGGCAGAATATGCTTTCTAAGGTATTATCATCTTTAAGTTGATAAATTTTGCCTTCACCGCTACTGGCTGCATAGAGATTGCCTTGTGAATCAGCAACGAGGTCATTTATTACCCAGGGATTTTCCTGCTCAATGGTAACAATGTGAGTTTCAGGGGCCAGGCTCAATATTCCCTGACTGTTAATGAGGATATTTTCGGCAACACCCTCTTTGAATTCCTTTTCGGTACTGTGCTCTGAAAACAGGGTGTTAACAGCACCAGCAGTACTGCATAGTGAAAGCATTAATAGCAGGGAATATGTCTTCATAATAACCTGTCCTTTTTGATTTAAGGCATAAACAACTGGATCGGAGTGATCGTCTTTTATAACCGTTAGATATTTAACTTTTTTTAACCTTTTACCGGTATTTACTCATGGCTCTCTTAATGTCCATTTTAACCTGCTGTTCCTTCATTTTACTTCTCTTGTCGGCCAGAGTCTTACCTTGAGCCAGGGCGATCTCAACTTTGGCATAACCACGAGAGCTGAAATAGATTTTTGTTGGAACCAGTGTAAAGCCCTTCTGATTAAGCTTTATCTCAAATTTCAGTAATTCCTGTTTATGGACAAGTAACTGCCGGACACGCAGAGGTTCATGATTGCAGATATTGCCATACTCATAGACAGAAATGTTACAGCCGATCATTTGTAATTGACCATCTTTGATCCGGCAATAGGAATCGTCCAGGGTAGCGCGACCCATACGCAGGCTTTTAACTTCCGTGCCTTCAAGAATTATGCCAGCTTCAAATTTATCCAGAAGAATGTAATTAAAGCCAGCCTTTTTATTACGGATCACAGGATTAAATTTTTGTTGATTATCTGTTTTTTTATCTTTTTTACTCATTATTCTGATCTTATACCCTGTGTGTAAAGATGTTTGTTCAAATACCTGTGACTTATGGCATTATCTTTAAGACAATAATAAAGTCAAGTATTAACTAAGCTCTGAATTATCAATCTTCCATTGCTGCCAGGTCGTCCATAGGGTGCAGGTGTTTAACATCTTCGAGTCGCACTTCTTCTTTGATTTTTTCCGGCAATCCGATCATTTTTCGGTATTCATTATCTCTTTCGATGAGTTTGTCAAAGACATCTTCAGGCTGTCGTGAAACTTTTCCGCTGGCATAAAGGACATTTCGGCGGCCTTTATGTCCGGTTACTTTATCGTAGGCTACAATAAGCTCAGGCGGCACACCTGTATAAAGGTCATTACCGCGATATATATAACTGCATTGGCCGACCGGGAAGGGGCTTACCGGGCATACCAGTTCCCAGACAGTGATCTTTTTCAACTCGACCAGAGTTTCGAGTGTCGGTGGATACACGCCTTTGTTGGCTTTAGTATATTCGCTGATCTTTTTACCGATGAGCTTTAATGAATCGTCGCAATGTGCCATAAAATAATAATCTGATGTTAAGCCTTCAGGGCTTTTGTTGTTTTGACTGTAAGAATTTAACTGAATCTCCGCGTCCTTTACCGACGGTTCTGCCGATCGCTTCAATTCTGGCTTTTATCTGATTGTGAAATTCGGTTATATCTTCTTTAATGCACGATTTCGCCGGGTAAATCTCATAAAGACGACGATAGGTCAGTGGTGTAAGGTTTGGCATTATAACATTGCCGCCGCAGTTCAGACCTTGCTCGCGTCCTTTATCTGACAGGGTTGAGAGGGCTGTAGTACTGGGCAGATTTGTTGCCGGGCATAATAATCTGGTTAATGTCAGGGCGGTACATACTGTTTGCTGGTCGTTGGGTACCTGCTGGTCAGGGGGCAGGGTAATAATGTCCTGTCCCTGGCCCAGTGAAGTCTCCGGGTGGGGTATGTATGGCCCTATGCCAATCATGTGCAGGTCAAGTTCTTTGAAAGCCAGCAGGTCATTGGCCAGTATATCGTAACTCTGGCCGGGAATACCGATCATTACGCCGCTTCCAGTCTCGTAGCCGATCGATTTCAACTGTCGTAATATTTCAAAGCGATCAGAGTGCAATTGTCCCTTAACTGGTGGATGTATATTATCATACAATTGCCGGTCAGAGGTTTCAAATCTTAACAAATATCGATCCGCACCAGCTTGTTTCCAGGTGCGAAAATCACTTTCCGGTCGTTCTCCCAGGCTCAGGGTGATCGCCAGAGGAGTATTGTCTTTTACCCATCTGATAAAATCTGAGATGAAATCGGTAGTAAGTCCATAGTCTTCACCAGCCTGTACCACGATACTGCCATAACCGAACTCTACCGCCAGTTGAGCGCAATGCTTCATTTCCGGCAAATCCATGCGGTATCGTTGAACTTTCTGGCCTTGATCGGCATTTATCCCGCAATAGCGACATTGACGCACGCAAATATTCGAGGCCTCGATGAGTCCGCGAAGATGCACTGCATTACCAACGGTTTCTCTTCGAACCTGATCAGCTTGCTGCCAAAGGCTTTGGAGTTTTTCAGGATTATTCTCTCTCAGCCAGCAAATTATTTCATCTTTATTCATAGTGAAGAATTATAGCCATTTTTCAGGCTGAATTAAAGCGAACTTATAAAAAAACGGGATAATTTAATGCAACGGGGGATGTGCAAAAAAAAAGCCGTACTTATGGTACGGCTTTAGTTCTTTTGATTATCATATCAGATTCAGGAAGGGATAACGCTTACGGTTTTACCCTTGAATGAAACCTGACCATCTTTCATGGCAAAAAGAGTGTAGTCACGACCGCGGCCAACATTTTTACCTGGTTTGTAAGTTTCGCCAACCTGTCTTACCAGAATACAACCAATGGTCACTGCCTGACCACCAGAAGCCTTAATACCGCGATACTGTGGATTACTGTCACGACCGTTGCGTGTTGAACCTTGTCCTTTTTTATGAGCCATTTTTTTCTCGCCTTAACTAAATATCTTTATAACTCGTTATTTAATAACAATTTAATGCAATTATCGCATTATCCATTCCCGTCTGTTGAACAGCATAACCTTTTTGTCCTGATTAAACTGGTCACCGGGAACGCTATATTCTAGCATTAAAGTCTTTTGAAGCAAGTACTTTTTATTATTTTTTTCATCTTTTTCATCAACTTGTTCAACCACGGCGGTTTCATTTGAAAGCCCTTTAATGAAGACCTTTACAGAGGTTGCATTGGGGTCGAAGTCGTCTAAGATCAAAACGCAGTCGCGGGCATTGTCAATGCCCTGAAGTATCTTTCCGGCGACAACCAATTCGCGTTCCAGAAGAGGCACGCTGTCTGAGTATCTCTTTTTGATCTCTTCAAAAACAGGTTTTACGGGCACTTTCCCGGCTTCATACAGTTTGAATGTGTTGGTTAACACTTCAACAACGGGGTAGTAGTCAATATCAGTGCTGGTGTTGTTGGTAATAGTATATACCATGTACCAGAACCGATGGGCTTTTTCTTCCCCCGGCAGGGTAAGGGTTATCTGGCTGGGGTCACCGTGCAGCTCAATATCTAATTGCCAGACATCAGCATCAGGAAATGCTGCTGGTATGGGAGCTGAGCCATCTTTTATAGTACCAGAGCCGAAGGTTATGCCGGTAATACATAGCAAAATTGCGGTAAATATTGATAATTTCATCGCTTATCCGCCTGAGGTAGGTGTAAGTTATATATTTTAAACAAGCGTAAATAATAAGAACAGAACAATCGACTGTCAAGTGTTTTATAAACTGTGTCGGGTCTGGCAGGGCGGGCTTATATCCGCAGCATAGAAAAATGATATAGAAAATGGGATTTGAACAGGTTCTTTGTCACTGTCTCAGGCCTGCAATATATTTTATATCTTATAGTTACAACTATAAAACGATCATATTTGTAACTGTTCACAGTGTTTATAAAATAGCAAAGTTAACTGTGTAATAAATTGTTTAGTAATAAGATATAAGATATAAGTTGATAAGTTCCGGTATCGGCCTTGAGGCCGATGGCTGGTTTATGGCTTCGCGGCAGTAAAGAGTAAATAATATGTTCAGTCAAGACTGTTGCGAAGCCACAAAACAGGTCGCGCAGCGACACCTGAGCCCCGAAGCGAGTTCGGGATTTCGGATTACCTCAACTTACAACTTATATCTTATATCTTATTACTGTAACCGTGTGAACGGTTACTCATATTTTAGCTTGCAATAGTTTTATTTTGCTATAATATTATCGTTTTGCCCTGTATGGCATGTATAAGTAGCTATATGGGTGATTTATGTAAAATGTCCGGCATACCGACCATAATGCCGGATCTGTTTCATATTCAGTATCTCTTGATGAGTGCTGATATTAATGTAAGGAGTATAGAAATTGGCCAAGAAAAGTGTTTGTAAGAAGAATGCTAAATGCGCTGTAACGCCTGATCTGTCGAACCGGTATTTGTTTACCAGCGAATCTGTGAGTATGGGACACCCTGACAAGGTAGCAGATCAGATATCTGATGCTGTACTTGATGCCATGCTGGCTCAGGATCCTGACAGCCGGGTTGCCTGTGAGACCATGGTGACAACCGGTCTGGCCGTAATAGCTGGTGAAATAACCACAAAAGCTGATGTGAATCTACAGGAGATCGTCAGAAATACCCTTACTGGTATCGGCTACGATAATCCGGAGTATGGAATTGATGGTAAAACCTGCGCTGTAATGATAACAATAGATGAGCAGTCTCCAGATATCAGTCAGGGAGTAACTGCCGGCAAGGGTGTTTATAATAAAGAGCAGGGGGCTGGCGATCAGGGGCTTATGTTTGGTTATGCCTGTAAAGATACACCAGAACTTATGCCCTTGCCTATTCACCTGGCTCACCGTCTGGTAGAGCGTATGGCGAAGTTGCGTAAGAGCAAGAAGCTCACCTGGATGAGACCGGACAGTAAAAGTCAGGTTACAGTTGAGTATGATGGTCTGACACCTGTTCGTATTGATACTGTTGTTATCTCTACGCAGCACGCTCCGGATGTGCCATACAAGAAACTGTGCAAGGAAGTAATAGATCAGGTTATTATGCCTGTTCTGCCTAAGAAGCTGGTTGATAAAAATCTCAAGATATATGTTAACCCAACCGGCAGATTTGTTGTTGGTGGTCCTCATGGTGATTGCGGTCTGACCGGTCGTAAGATCATTGTTGATACTTATGGCGGTATGGGTCGTCATGGTGGTGGTGCTTTCTCTGGCAAGGACCCATCCAAGGTTGACCGTTCTGCTGCTTACATGGCCCGATATGTTGCCAAGAATATAGTAGCTTCAGGCCTGGCGGACAATTGCGAAGTGCAGCTTGCCTATGCTATTGGTGTAGCAGAGCCTGTTTCTGTCCGCGTTGATACTATGGGTACGGGCAAGATCAAGGACTCACAGATCGAAAAGATCGTGCGTGAAGTGTTCCCGCTGACACCGGGTGGTATAATAAATCACCTCAAGCTCAAGCGCCCGATCTATCAGGAAACCGCAGCCCACGGCCATTTTGGTCGTAAAGGGGAAGGGTTCACCTGGGAGCTGACCGATAAGGTTGACCAGCTCAAAAAGCTCGCCGGCCTTTAATCAATCGGCATACTTATAATCATTATATAGAAAAGCGGACACTTGCAGACAGGTGTCCGCTTTTTTTGTTTTTTATATTCAGTCTGCCTTTTGCTGGGTATTAAGTGCTGCTTGTGCTCTCTATCTCATACTATTTCATTTTTCACAGAACAAACAATAACTGTCTCACTGTACTGTTATTATATACAGCCGGAAAAAAACGACTCACACCTGACCAGTTTTTTCTCAAGCCTGCTCATTAATATTGGCAATTCGCTAAGTGAAATTACCGATTCGCTGCATGAAATTGCCGACTTGCTAAGTGAAATTGCCAATCTGCTGTATGAAATTACCGATTCGCTGGTTGAAACGACCATTTTGAATGTTAAAACGACCGGCAGGCAGATTTTCCGATCCGCCCGCTCGTTGAAATTACCGATTTGCTATATGAAATCGGCAATTTGCTACATGAAATTTCCGACCTGCTTGTTGAAATCAGCGATTCGCTCTTAATTTTGCCAATTCGCTCGTTGAAATCGTCGATTTGCTGGTTGAAATCGCCAACTGGCTACTTTTCCGACCAGCCCGCTGAATTTTCTACCTGCCTGCTCGATGAAATTATCGATCTGTTCATTCAAATCGTCAGTTCGCTACCTCAAATCGCCGATCCGCAGTTAAAATCGTCGATTCGCTTGATGAAATTACCAATTCGCTCATTGAGATCGCCCGCTGGCTATTTTTTTTGACGACTGGCTGCATGAAATCGCTCGCCCGCTACTTTTTTTGACGATTCGCTCAATGAAATTACCGTTTTGCTATATGAAATTACCAATTTAAGGTCCGCTTTTGGGCATATTCCAGACCGAAACCCAATTTTCAGTATCAAAAAGTGCTTACGCCGCACGGGCGGGTCTTGCCAGTGGCATCTGTCAATTTTGGCTTCAGTTGGAATGGCAAGCCGGGTTATCAAAGGTTCGCCTGACCGGCGTAAGGTCCGCCGCACGGGCGGGGCCAGGTAGCGTAACCATCTTGGTTGCGAATTAATCTAGTCTCTTTTCTTAATAATAATTTAAGAGTTTTTTTTACCACCAAGCACACCCTTCGACAAGCTCAGGGCAGGCGAAAGACACTAAAAGAAGAATTATTTTAAGTTTCGTGTAGTTCGTGTGATTCGTGGTTAAGCTCTTTTTGTAAGAGTCCAGCGTTTACGCTGCTGAGGTATTCCGAAATCCCGAACTGGCTTCGGGGCTTGACATTATATTTTCTTTTTTTAACCACAGAGGTCACAGAGGACACAGAGAAAATGTAAGAGTTTATTGAACCGCAGATGCCCTTACGCCGGGCGGGCGGATCAGATTAACGCAGATGCACGCAGGTCTTTACGCCCATCGGCAAGCTCAGGACAGGCCAGACGGGCGAAACTTTAACGCGAGCTTCAGCGAGCTTTAAGAGTTCCAATCTTCAGGGCATGTTGCCCAAAGGTAGCACAAGCATCCTTGCTTGTGATTCTTAGTGTAGCATTGCTGGTTATGTTGAGCATATTAGCATAATAGTTATGCGAAAAACAGTATATTTCTTCTGGGCAACAAGCCCTTCAGTTGGTTATTCAGCCATGAGCGCAGCGAATACCTCAGCTTTTTACTTTTGACTTTTTACTTGTTACTTCTTCAATTTTTTTTCTTTCACCGTGGAGTTAGTGGAGTTAGTGGAGGTTATTCGTAAGAGTCCAGCGTTTACGCTGCTGAGGTATTCCGAAATCCCGAACTGGCTTCGGGGCTTGACATTATATTTTCTTTTTTTAACCACAGAGGTCACAGAGGACACAGAGAAAATGTAAGAGTTTATTGAACCGCAGATGCCCTTACGCCGGGCGGGCGGATCAGATTAACGCAGATGCACGCAGGTCTTTACGCCCATCGGCAAGCTCAGGACAGGCCAGACGGGCGAAACTTTAACGCGAGCTTCAGCGAGCTTTAAGAGTTCCAATCTTCAGGGCGTGTTGCCCAAAGGTAGCACAAGCATCCTTGCTTGTGATTCTTAGTGTAGCATTGCTGGTTATGTTGAGCATATTAGCATAATAGTTATGCGAAAAACAGTATATTTCTTCTGGGCAACAAGCCCTTCAGTTGGTTATTCAGCCATGAGCGCAGCGAATACCTTAACTTGTTATTTGTTACTTGTTCAATTCTTTTTCACCGTGTAGGTAGTGGAGTTAGTGGAGGTGCTGGAGTTTATCCTGAACTGGCTTCGGGGCCGCACGGGCGGGTCTTTACGCCAGACGGGCGGAACTTAAAAAAAACTAACAACTTAAAACTAATAACTAAAAACCATTTTGAACCGCAGATTACGCCGATGAACGCAGATAAGACAATTTTATTAATCTGCGTGAATCTGCGTCTATCCGCGGTTCGTTTTATTATATTCCTGACTCTCTTCTTCTATTATATTCATGCAAAACACCTCTTTCAAAGCATTATAACTTATTAGATGGCTGTCCCTAATTTCCCGCAAAGACGCAAAGAGAATATTTTCACCATGAAGTTTAGAAGGTCGTGAAGTTATATATCTTCCCTTCAATACCTCCATGCCCTTCATGGTTAACATTCTTAATCTTTATTACATTCATTCAAAACATCTGTTTCAAGGCATTATAACTTATTAGGTGGCTGTCCCTAATTTCCTTTGAACTACTCGCAACTGACTATCCGATGGCTTTATATTAACGCCAAGACGCTAAGACGCAGAGAGAAGATTTTTTACCGTGAAGTTATTGAAGGTAGTGAAGTTTTAAGAGCGTCTATTATATTACCTTCACTTGCTTCACTTACTTCATGTGCAATATTCTTTAATGTTTATTTTTATCCGCCCTTCGACACCCTTCGACAAGCTCAGGACGGGCTGCTCAGGAAGATTCAGATTGAAACGATTAACGCAGATTAAATCTCTATTTATCTCAGGATATATTATTTAATTGAGCAAAATTATAATTTAATATTTTAAATAACTTAATAACATCATATTTAAGATAATTAGCTAAATTAATAGCATGATGCTTGATGTCTATCGGAGTGATTATCTTATCATTAACTTTGACGAACGGTCCATCGCTTTCTAGCAGGAGTTTATTTAAAGGAATTTCATTGATAAGCTTTCTGCCATTTTCTGAAAGAAGCATTTGTGGATTAACTGAAAAAAAACAATCCTTTGCAATAGCCTCTTTTAAACTTTTAATTGACCCAGAAAACCAGTGTAATATAATTTTGCCATTGTAATTGAATGGTATCATTTCTAATACTTCTTTTTCACTACCTCTAGAATGAACCGAAAGAACTTTTCCTCCAATACTAGAACATCTATTAACTAATTCACTGAAAAACAATAATTGACATTTTCGATTATCTTGAGAAACATACTTAATGTCTAAGCCAACTTCTCCTATATATTTAACTTGATCTAAGTATTTCCACATTAAACTGATATACTTTTGATATTCGTACACCAATTCGGGATGAAAACCAAGTGATACATGGATATTATCTGAAGATATTGCCCGTGAAAGTTTTTCATATAACACAGGTAGATTCGTTACAGCAATGGTTTGAATTCCATTGTCTTCTATTTCAGTAATTATTTCATGCATCTGTTTATTGTATAAATCAAGATGCAAATGCGTATCATGTAAATAATTCATTTTATAGTTTCTATAAACCCCTTTACTTCATTCATGCCTCTTTTGTAAACAGAGATAAAATCATCTAAATGATTCCTTATCGGGCCTGATTCATTAACAGTTAAGAAATAATGGGATTCATTTTCCGCAAACTTATTAATTGCTAATTTAAAAGAATACAAGTTGTGTAATGAAGCATTTCCTGACTTGAAAGACTTATCTTTATATCCTTCGTTAAAATTGAACCCAGCTTTTTTTATAGCGGCTCGCCTAATTACACAAGGGAGGCAATATCCACAATGCTTAGACTGGTTTTCACCTGCATATCTTGAATTGTCAGAGTGTGAACATGACATAGTATTAGACAGGTTTTTGCTTGCGAATTCTAAATCTTTACACTCAACGAGCATCTCACCTTTGGTTTTAAACTGGTAGTGATTACTTAATGTGACTTTAATGTCCAAACTATTAATAACTGATTGTAATGACTCAATATAGTATGGATGTGTAGTTCTGGTGCTATTGCTTCCCAACCTAGCATGTGTTAGTGGAATATTCAATGATATTAATCCATTTTCCGGAATCATCAACTCAATATTTCGATCATACGAGGATGCCAGCAGAATAGCATATGAAAAAAACAAGAATGACCTGGTTCTTTCTGTATTTTCCTTTTGGATATTTTTAATCTTAGGGACAAAACAAAAGCTATAAAATTGACTTTCATCAATATTAAACCGACTAATTAATTTGTTTTTCAACAAATCTTGATACGGTTTTGCACTTTTACCACCACCATAATGACTGACAAAATTAACATTCTTCGTAGCACTTAATATGTCGATAGCGCCTATAAACGAATCTAGGCCTCCAGAAAACATGCAAATTATATCAGGAATAATCTCAGAATTAATCAGTGGCTTAATCTGCCTCTTTGTCTTTGTCTCTTCTTTGTTAAGCTCTCTCTTTCTGAAATTTAACTCCCAAATGTCACCACTTAAAAAACTTAACATGCCTTCAAGCTGTCTTTTAATCTTTTTCATTCGAGTAATTGATAGAACAGGAACATGCAATGTAATTGTTCTGGTCCACGAATCCTCGAACAGTGACCTCTGAATTACTTTATCCGCATAATATACGAAATGAGACAGATAAAATAAGTCTAGTGCTTCATTTGAAAAGAAATTCTGAAATTCAAACTTCTTTGCCTTTGCCCAAAAAGTGAAATCGCATTTCTCTTTATTACTTAGATTTACGGAATGAAATTTCTCTGTAATAGAATACTCATCATCAGGATTAAGCCTACATATAATATTGATTTCATTCATTTATATAATCCTCAATTACTTCGTAACAATCTTTATAAATTTTTCCAGCTTCTCTCTGTATTTTTTGAGAATCAAAAACTTTATTATTCCCATTATATTTGCCAAAGCTTGAATTCACTTTACCCTCAATATAATCTCTGATATCTTTCTCTTTCTTACATATATCATTAATATTCATTGCCTTATTGTCAAAACGACTACCTAAATCTTTAAGAAATCTATTATATATATATGAAGATAAATACTTGGAGATAATATCATTGCAGGTTTCAGGAGTAAGATTATTGAGACTTTCTATATCCCCTCCATTCATCTCGATATTTTCGTATAGGTAACCCATAACCTCCAGAAACGCATTTCTCGCTACAGCATCTTCTTTTGTTGCAGGTACTGGTGCAATGATATTGACTATATCATTTAATACATCTTCAACTTTTCGGCCCTCATATGCTATTTTATAATCAGACAAGACTTGATGAATACCAGATTTTGTCACGCCTGATAAGAAATTAGCGAATGAACCAACTGTAGCTTTACCAGCTCTAGCCGATTTTGCAGCAGCCTTTCCACCTCCAGCAGCTTTTACATGATTGGAGACTGGCTTCCTGTAGTCATTCGATCTCCCAGAAGCATAATTTGAAGCAGAAGTCTTTGCACTTGACCAGTGATTTGGTGTGTATATATTATCATTTTCTTCTTGACTATCATCAACTACAAGCTCTGCCGATGGATCAACTTCCGAATCACTTGCATTATCAGTCTCATCAGAATTGTCATCAAAAAAACCCTCTGGCAATAAGGGATTTCCCCCTGAAGGGCCTCCATATGGACTTGATGTTCCCATTATTTATCTCCCATAACAAATGCATTATCAATAGCCTTTACAAGCTTTGTATTTTCGGTTTTCCACTTATTTGTAATATTGTTAAATTCGGATACTTTCTGTATTTTTTGTGCAAAACCAGCCAACCAAGATATATGTCCCAAAGAAAGTTTTTTACCAGATATCTGGTTTAAATAATTAATTGTTTTCAAATGTAAAGAGTTTCTACTTGCACCCCAATCTAAAAATGATTTTAGAATTTCGTTTTTTATGTCAGACGCAGATGTTAAGGCTTCAAATAACTTCTGCAAGATCGTATTTGCCTCAGACTCATTAGCTTGATCGCAAATCTCTATAGCGTTTCCTCTTAATGTGTCTGAGCAAGATAAAAGATAATTTAATATTTTTTCTGCCGCTGGACTAAGTTTAAGATTGTTCAAATTATACTGACTTGACAAGCTCTCTCTTAGGAAATAATAATATGGCCTTAAATCAGTATTGCCAAGCTTAGGTTCAGTTTTTATCCATTTTTGTGTCCAAACATCATCTTTCCAGATTGTCAGTTCATTATTCTCCCAATTATCGTCTTCTGCGTTAGCTAGACCATTAGGCTTTCCAGATTCAGAAAGGTTTTCGCCAATTTTTTTCAATAACTCGATCTGAAAATATTCTAAAAGCATGATTTTTGCCAGTAATTTCCTATCCAGTTTGACATTTCTTGAATCAGCCATTCTTTCTCGCATTGCTAGAGAATTTAAAAATCTTTTGCAATGTCTTGGATTGCCATTTAATCCATTTGCCAGTACTGAAGATAACTGCTTTGCAATCGAAAGAATTTCTTTACATTTATCTGCTATGTTTTGATCGAATTTCTGAATTGTTTCAAAAGTAAGCTCAAAATCAATAAAGTTTATTTCTTTTTGTTCTTTTATATATCTCAATAAGTCAATAAATTTCTCATTAGCTAATTCTTTTTGAAGTAACAGACAGATAATGTAATACTCAATTTCTCTTGGACTCATTTGAGGTATTCTAATAGGATACTGAATAAGCTTTTCCAAGTATTCTTTCCCAATATCAACTTGATTACCTTCTATTTCTGGAAACTTAAATTTAACAGCGTTTCGTACATGCCTCTCATCGGCCCCAATCACAAATGAAGTATTCGGAGCAAACAAAAACAATCGGATTGCTTCAAGCGTGTTTAGTATGGTGTCATGGCTACATCTGTCAAGTTCATCTATAAAAACAACTAGTTTTGACACTTTAGCTTCATTAAGCAATTCGGCAAAATCTTTATGAAAAGTCTTTATACTTTGGCGGAGGTCGGCACTATCTGTTTTTTGTGAAAGCATGCCTTTAATATCTTCATCACTTATGCTTTTGGCTTTTTCTAATACAGTATTCGTTAATGACTTAATAGTGATGTCGGCTAGTGTTCCCAAACCTCCAGTTGCAAAAAAGTCTATTCCGTATTTTATCCCTTTACTTGCAATTTTTAATTTATCTGCACTATCATATAGCTTTTTGAGTTTTCCAAGGCATTTGCCTTTAAGGGTTCTATTCTCTTTTATGCTATCAAGAATCGTTCCAAGTAATGCAGATTTGGCATCTTCATATCCTTCAAAAAGCCAGCCATTAAACGAGATGCACAAGACATCCTTGTCCTTCCCTAAATCTTCTTGTGCCATTTTCATCAAGCTGGATTTACCACTTCCCCAATCACCATAAACACCAATGCTCGATGGTGACAAGTTCTTATCATTTACAATTGATATCAATGATTTTTTCAGGTAGTCAAAATCCAGATAATCATCTATCGTTTCACTGTCTTTCCACATAATACTCCTCAATTTTATTGCATAAATTTCCGATAGTTCGGCTTTTTCTGTGGTAAATCAAACCCTATATACATTTACCTCGCCCGCACGGTTCATTCTGAGCCCGTCGAAGAGCGTAAGTATCCTCTCTCACTCCAGCCGCATCGAATATTATCGCCCCCATGCAGTTAAATTTATTATACAACTCCATATATCACTTGAAAACAATAAAACCAGCTTTTTTTTACCGTTTTTAGCAATTTATGTCTATTTCCCCTGCAATTATCCTCACATCCTCCAATCCACGCTAAAAACTCTTATATATCTCGTTTTCTATGCGTTCGATGCGTTCTATGCGGCAAAATATTCTTAAATATCTGATTAATAAGGTAGAAGACCAATTAATTCACAAGCAAGATGCTTATGCTACTTAAAATTCTTATATTATCTGTGTCCACCTGTGTTAATCTTTGGTTGAAAATATAGAATTTTTCTCCCTTTGCTTCTTGGCGACTCTGCGTTTAAATTATAAATCTCAACCGGGACGGTCGAGCTACCTAACCCGGCTTAATATCCAAATATTATGCGTATTTTATCCTGAAAATCCTTTTAATCCTAGCCCAAAAACTCTTACTTATCCTGTATTCGCTTTGCTCATGGATGAAAAACCAACTGAAGATTGGAACTCTTAAAGCGGGTACGCTAAAGCTCGCTTCGCTCGCTAAAAAAATCTTAAATTCTCTGTGTCCTCGGTGGCTCTGTGGTAAAAATCTTCCTTAAATCATATTTTTCCCATTTTATCAGACTAATAATATAAAATCACCAAAAATCCGCTGCCTTCTGCCAGTATCAGGACATTATTTATTATTTTACCCATCTATTCCCAATGAATCGGGATTTCGGTACCTCAACCGCTTGGGACTCCGAAGGCCTAAAGGCTTTTCTCCACTGACTCCACTTCCACCACGGTGAAAGAAATATTTGAAGAAGTAAGAAGTAAAAAGTAACAAGCTGAGGTATTCGCTGCGCTCATGGCTGAAAAACCAACTGAAGATTGGAACTCCTAAAGCTCGCTGAAGCTCGCGTTAAAGTCTCGCCCGTCCGGTCCCGAAGCAAGTTCGGGATAAACTCCAGTACACGAGCCTATCTCCCCAGATGCCTCGCAAGTCTCGCCCCGTCCGGTCCCGAAGCGAGTTCGGGATAAACTCCAGTACACGAGCCTATCTCCCCAGATGCCTCGCAAGTCTCGCCCCCCCGGTCCCGAAGCAAGTTCGGGATAAACTCCAGGACGCGAGCCTATCTCCCCAGATGCCTCGCAAGTCTCGCCCGTCCGGTCCCGAAGCAAGTTCGGGATAAACTCCAGCACACGAGCCTATCTCCCCAGATGCCTCGCAAGTCTCGCCCCCCCGGTCCCGAAGCAAGTTCGGGATAAACTCCAGGACGCGAGCCTATCTCCCCAGATGCCTCGCAAGTCTCGCCCGTCCGGTCCCGAAGCAAGTTCGGGATAAACTCCAGGACGCGAGTCTATCTCCCCAGATGCCTCGCAAGTCTCGCCCCCCCGGCGTAAGGGGGGCGTAAGGACTATTTGCCGATACAGAATTGGGAGAAGATCAGTCCTAAGACTTCATCGCTGACAATCTGGCCGCTAATAGTGCCGATATGGTCCAGTGCTTCGCGCAGGTGCAGGGCGATTATTTCATCGTAGTAGTTACTGTCAGATTCCTGGTTGAGTATAGAGTTTAGATGTTCCAGGCTGTCTATACTGGCCTGTAAGGCGGTTGCCTGCCGCCGGGTCAGAGCTATTGCTTCGCTACTGCTCTGGTCTGAGCCAAAATGGAGATGGTCGCAGATAAGTTGTTTGAGTGTATCGAGATTTTCTCCGGTCCGGGCACTGATAAAGGTTCGCGGTCTGGGTATGTGCTGCCTATCGGCCAGAGTGATAATATCAGTATCCGGCTGAATGTCTTTTTTACTGGCCACTGAAATAATGTTTTTCTGGTAGTATTTTTGGATAATATTGAGCAGGGCCGGTAATTCTGTGCTGTCAGCCGGTTCCCAGAGTAAGATCAGCAGATCGGCAGACTTAATGACTTCCAGTGCGTTTTGCTGACTGTATTGGCCCAGCGGGTCAGCTACCGAGCCTATGCCGGGCGTATCGTAGAGCATGCATTCGCCCAGCGGCAATGATACAGGAGCTGAGATCACATCTCGGGTAGTTCCGGCGATGGCACATACAATGCTGCGGTCCAGTCCGGTTAAGGCATTGATCAGGCTGCTCTTTCCGGCATTAGGCAGTCCGATGAGTACAACACGGGGCAGATGGTGCAGGTCCTGCCAGCTGGCAGAATCATTAACCAGGTTCTGAAGCTCGCAGGTCAGTTGGCTGACTTCTAACCGCAGCTGGTCAATTTCAATAAAGCTGACATCTTCCTGATCGCTAAAGTCAATACCAGCTTCGATCCGTGCCAGTACCCCGGCGATCCGGGCGGCATAAGTCTGACATTTAAGGTGTAAAGCTCCTGAGAGCAGATTTTCTGCGGCCCGCAACTGGGCATCACCCCCGGCGTGAATTACCTCGGCCACCGCTTCAGCTTCGGTGAGGTCTATCCGCCCGTTAAGGAAAGCCCGGGCAGTAAATTCGCCAGCCTGGGCCAGCCGGATATTTTCATAGCTGGTTAAGCGTGCCAGTACCATATCGAGCAGGCGGGCAGAGCCGGGCAAATGCAATTCGGCCATATCCTGGGCGGTATAACTTGCCGGAGCTTTGAAGAGTGTCAGTGTGCCTGTCACAGAGATCGATGGTGCTATGAGCAGGCGTCCTTTATGTGCCTGCCAATACTCTAATGAGTCGAACGCCTGCTGCGTTAGCGGCCGGTCCTGCTGGTCGAGCCAGAGCTTGCTCAGGGTGCTGAAGGTCAGATCGCCGGAAAGGCGAACTATACCGCGTGGGCTGTAACCCGGGGCCGTACTTATGGCGGTAATGGTATCAGTGGTATCAAAAAGCATAATAATCTTTGTTTTCCTTAAAGTGATTCCGGAAATTACTCTTTGGTCCATATCCGGCAATTGAGATTGAGTTCATCGACAATGCCGATCGGGAGCATGAGCTGATCGTAATATTCCTGAAGTATCTTAAAGTCTAATAAGGATGTATATATTTTAGGCTCGAAAAAGTTTTTATTAGTGGAGATGGCAACGAAGACGCAGGCATTGACAAAGCTGATCCGCACCTGTTCTTTATTATTCCGGGCAAAATCTTTAAGCCTTTGCATCAGGGCGGGTGTAAGGATATATCTGGCCTCGATCTGGTCAGAGCTATAGACAGAGAATATTTTTTCAAATTCCGGATCTTCAAGTTTTACCAGTTCGCCCCGAAAGGCAAAAAGTTCCTGGAGCTTCTGGCCCAGGCCGCCGAATAATCTTTGCGATATATCGGGCAGCACCAGGGTAAAGCCCTGGAAATGCTTATTGAAGTCTGCCTGAAAGAACAGGCCTTTAAATATAGTGTGCCAATTCCTGCCGTTTTTGGTCTTAACTGAATATTCGCTGTGCAGTTCAGAAAAGGCGATTTGGGTTTTGCCAGTTTTACCTGTTACCATATCTTCGCCTTTGAATCGTTCTGCCCGCTGTTTAAAGAGCATACTGGCATCATAGATTTCCTGAGGAATATGTTTATTGGGGTAAAATTGCAGGGAAGGATCAATGAATTTGACCAGTTCGCTGATAATGTCCCGTTTAAATTCCAGACGATATTCAGAGGTAAAGACTTTATGCAGAATCACCCAGATCACAATAGCGATAAAGAAAGGCAGGCAGCCCGCCATAATTGCAATATTGGCTCTGATAATGCAAATAGCCGCGATGATGGCCAGAGTAATGAGAATAATAGCTGAATTTCGTAAAATGGCTGCGATTTTCAGTCTTTTAAGTTCAAAACCATGCAATAGCGGCTTCATCTGGTTTTCATAAAAATTATATAATTTTTGTTCCTGGGTCATATATGCCTGTCCTTGTAAGATATACCTATCTGGTAATCTGGTATTATAATCAAAAACGGCCGGGCAACAACGATGAATCTAATGTTATCGTAATTGTTTTTTTCATAGGTGGTTAGAGCCAGTTGGGGAGCTAAGCAACGCTTCCCTGGCATTTATTATTGTCTGATATTGTATATTGGTTGTCAGGCGAAGGGTTTTGTCAGGGGAATTTCTTGATTTTGACTGGCAAATTGCTTGCAATAAGCCCATAGGTAGTTAATAATGTCTGCAAAAGACAAACCTCAAGTTCGGCTTATATAAGCCCGCCTAAATAAAAATTACAGGAACCTATAATTTATGATGCTTAAAAGAATTGTTCAATGGAGTTCTCTGGTTATATTGTTGAGTATCAGTACTGTGCAATCGCAGTTAACTGAATATGTTAATCCTTTTTTCGGCACAGCCCCGCTGACCAATCCAGATGAGATCGGCTATACTCCGCCGGAGGGGTGGCGTGTATGGGCCGGATTGACCTATCCGGGCAGTTCTGTACCTAATGCTATGGTCCAGCTCAGTCCGATCACAGAATTTGGCAGTGGCGCCGGTTATGAGTATGAGGATGATAAGATCCTGGCTTTTACTCATACCAATAAGGGGCATTGGAATCTGTGTCATATTCCCGTGTTACCTGTTGCTGGTGAGGTCGATCCGGGAGATTTTGCCTCTGAGTTCAGTCATGACAAGGAAACAGCCAGTCCGGGTTATTATCAGGTTCTGCTGGAGCGATATAATATTAATGTTGAGCTGACGACCACATTGCGTTGCGGCTATCATAAATATACTTATGCTGATAGTCAGGGTAAAAAGCTGATAGTGAATCTGGCGGTATCAAATGAGCGGGTAAGAGACTGGGAGATAAAGCAGGAAAATGAAACGGAATTTTCCGGTCGCCAGCAGGCCGGGGGTAATGTATATTTTTATGCCAGAACTAACCATAAGATTAGCAGTATCGAAAGGGTCGGTTTTGGTCGGCGGTCGATCTCGGTAGTTGATTTTGCCGATAGTTCTGAGCCGCTCGAAATGGCGATAGGTTTGTCATTTGTGAGTGTTGAGAATGCCAGGGATAACCTCAGCGAGGTTGCCGGCAAGAGCTTTGAACAGGTCAGGGCGCAAGCGGCGGCTACCTGGGAAAAACTTCTGGGTAAGATAAGAGTCTCTGGCGGGACAGATAAGCAAAAGCAATGGTTTTATACATCTTTGTACCGCAGTTTCCTCTGGCCGGCGTTACGAAGTGATATAAATGGTGATTTTCGTGATGCATCGGGCCATACAGTTAATAAGGGTTTCCGTTATTATACTATACCTTCGCTGTGGGACGACTATCGTAATAAGCTGGTGCTGATGGCTACGCTGACCCCTGATGTGGCTAATGACAGTATAAAGTCATTGATAGATGATGGCGAAAAACGCGGTTTTATGCCCACATTTTTTCATGGTGACCATGCTGCCCCTTATATTGCCGGCTGCTATCTGCGCGGCCTGCGTGATTATGATGTTAAGAGTGCCTATGATCTGCTCTTGAGAAATGCTACGGTTGAGGGCGGCACCAGACCGCATATAGCAGAGTATATGGCTAAAGGTTATATTTCAACGCCGGTAGTGGAAAACCCTCATGTTGAGACCAAGGCCAAAGCCGGTGTTACCAAGACTCTGGAATATGCTTATGATGATTATGCGGTTGCCTTACTGGCCAGAGAGCTGGGTGATACAGCCAATTATGAAATGTTAATGGAGAGAAGTAAGAATTATAAGAATGTATTTGATGTGTCAACTGGCCTTATGCGTGGCCGGCTGGATAACGGCCAGTGGGTTGAGCCTTTTGACTCGGAATATCCCTATTATGAATATATGTATCGTGAGGCCAATGCCTGGCAGTCAACTTTTTTTGCTCCGCATGATACTAAGGGTCTGATCGCATTATATGCCAGTCCGGAGGAATTTGAAAGCCAGCTTGATAAGCTCTTTACTATCCCCTGGAATCCGCAGCATATAGCCAGAAATATCTCAGTGTTTATTGGCCAGTATTGCCATGGCAATCAGCCGGACCATAGTTTTCCGTATCTTTATACCTTTGTGGGCCGTCAGGAGAAATCACAGCAGCGAATAAATGAGATCATGGACCGTTTATATGGTATGGGTGAATATGGTCTGGCTATGTGCGGTATGGACGATGCCGGGGAAATGTCTGCCTGGTATGTGTATGCGGCTATGGGTTTTTATCCTTATTCACCGGCTGATCCATCATATATAATATCAGTTCCAGTATTTGATAAAATAGAGATGCAGGTAGAGGCTAATACCTTTACTGTTGTCAGGAAGAACAATGGTTTGAAAATAAGCAGAGTAACCTGCGATAATGAAGCTATTGAAGACTATTTTCTGGAGCATGAGAGCCTGCTGAAAAATAAAGTACTGGTGATCGAGACAGAATGAGTATTGAAGGCGGTGAATAATTTACTGTTCATAAATGCTTGCAAAATAAAATAGTTTCTATTATATATTACTGCCATGAAAGATATCAGGAACCGAACCAGACAGCGGATATTGAATAATATAGCAATATTACCCTCGCTTATTACCTTGTGTAATGGGTTGTGTGGTTTTGCTTCTATCAATTTTGCAATGCGGGGAATGAATGACCCGGCGGGCCTGTGGCTACAGGCTCCCAAGGTGTCTTATTTCATGGCGGCAGCGTGGTTTATAGGTTTTGGCATGATCTGTGATGGTCTTGATGGTTTTGTGGCCCGAAAGTCAGGCAGTATGAGCGATTTTGGCGGTCAGCTTGATTCCATGTCAGATGTCATAACCTTTGGTGTTGCCCCGGCTATACTTATGCTGACGGTAGTTGAGAGTTCCTGGCGAGATACAATCGGCGTGGTAGGCCCAGTGTTTGGTGGTTGGTCAGGTAAGTTTTTATGGACGATTTCTGCGATCTATGTAGCTTGTGCTATGTTGCGGCTGGCCAAATTTAATGTCGAGACCAATACAGATGAAGACTCACATCGTCAGTTTGAGGGTTTACCTTCGCCGGGAGCGGCCGGTGTGGTAGGTTCGATGGTCCTGCTATATAGTGAATTTATGCCGGATCTGCAAACAGGTGGTTCAGAAAGTGATTTTGTTTCGATATTTGCCCGGATAATTGTGTTTCTTTTACCGGTGTTTACGCTTTTAGTATCGTTATTAATGGTTAGTAAGGTGGAATATGCCCATGTTGCCACTCGTTATGTCAAGGGCCGCAAGCCGTTTGAATATCTGGCTATGCTGGTGATAATAATACTGTTGTTGCTGTGGAAGCCTCAGTTTACGATGGCAGTAGTGGCTCAGATCTATTTATTCAGTGGATTGGTGCATTTTTTCTATGATTGGAGATCGCGGCGAAAAGCCGGAAGTCAGCCAGAAATGACCGAATGATAAATGAGCCAGAGAGAATATAACTCTTTATGGAAAGAATAAGTAAAAGGTAACCGGACACGGTTAGACTATAATAAAAAAGGGGGGCAGCCATCAGGCCGCTCCCCTTAGTTGTTATTGTGGTGAATAAGCTGTAATGATTAATCACAAGCCGGGTACAGGCCACAGTTAAGCCAGTAGTCGGCCAGATAGGCCAGGTCGGCAATATTTACCTTACAGTCACCAGTGAAGTCATAAGCAGGGCGAACCCGGCAGAAATCACCCACTCCCTGAGCGTAGATAGTGGCAGCTTCATCGGCAGAAATACCATAGTTGTAAATCCGCAGGTCATCCATCTGTCCCTGATAGAGCGAGTCGGCAGTCCAGTTACTATCGCCAATGAAATTTGAGGTGCGTTCTACTGAAGTTGGCAGCTTGATCGTACCAGAGGCAAAAACGAAGCCGTTTCTGTAAACCGTAATATTACCGTCCTGGTCAATAGAAGCAGTCAGCAGCTGCCACTGGCCATTGGTAATTGCACCAGTTGCATAGAAGGAGCTGGAAGTTGAACCCTCCCAGGTCTGCACCAGCAGGTCGGCACTCGAAGCTGAACGGGTGAAAAGAATGTTATTATCGCCAGCATCTGTGCTATTGCCCAGATCGATAAATCTGGCCCAGTTAGTGGTAGTGGCAGGATTAGCCCAAACTGATATGGTCATGCCTGCATCGAAATTTTTGAAGCCAGTTGCCATTTTGGCGTAACTGCTGGTGCCATTAAAATCGGCGGCATTGCCCAGTAAGCTGACCCCGGCCAAATAGTTAATATCGGTGGCGGTTGCGTTCATACTCTGGCCGGAAGAGTCATCGCAATTGCCCTCAAAATCGTATTTAGCCAGCAGGCGTTTTACGATCAGGGCGGCAGAGGCAGTAGTAATAGCCTCATCTTGATTTTCGATTACACAATAATACTCAGCTTCGTCTGTCACTTCCAGGTTGGTGATAGTCAGAGTGGATGTGTAAATACCACTGACACTGTCAAATTGCAGAGTGATATTTACATCCGGGTCAGAGTCAGATACCTCAGTATCGGGTGATCCAGCCTTGTACCATTTGGGATAGCCGCTAATCAGATCCTTAAGAGAGGTAAATGATGTGCTCATTGAAGCAAAGCCCCCGACAAAATCAGCTGCTACTTGCGGTTCTGAAATCAGAACCGGAGCACCGGAGACATAGAAAGACCACCATTTGCCCGCAGTTGTGCCGCTGGCCGGGTCAGTGCAATCTACCACCCAGTAGTAGGTTGTGCCGGGCTGGGGAATACCGGGAAAAGCTACCGGGGTAGTGGTAATGTCATCATATACCAGAGACAGGCCATAATTGGTCAGGGCCGCGTTTGGTTCGGTCGTACCAAAATAAACATCGCAACTGACAGTCTGACCAGCGATATTAGGATCAGGTATATGCCATGCGAGTTCATTGATGGCATCAAGCTGGACTTTTACTCCATTGGCCGGGGTTGGTAAATAGGCATAAGTTATAGGGGCATAGGTCAGTTCCAGAGTTGGGGCCAGATCGGGATTGCTATTTTCTTTAGTGGCGTAGTAGAAGTCTTTACTGCCGGCAGCAGCAATAATTATGGTTGACAGTCCACCATCAAAAACCCGTCCTTGTAAAAATGCGGTCAGGTCACTGCCGGTAACCGTTACTCTGCCGGCGTTATTTGTTTCTGTGACGCTGGCTCCGGTATCCTGATCAAGATTGGTAACTCTGCCATTAGCCACAGAAGCAGTGTAGGGTACACCCACCAGTTCGCTGCCTGCAACCGTATATCCAGAGCGATTCCAGGTTAAAGTTGCCTCATCCCAATTTTGAGGAGTATTGCCTTCGACATTATTGAGGCCATAGACATAGTAACGCCCGGTAACCCACGATGGGCCACTGGTTATACTGGTATTGAATTTGGCATCTAATATTTCAATTGCGCCCAGGCTGGAAAGGTCGAACCGAATATAGCCGGGGAATCCATTATTATAAAGACGCATAGTTACATCGGCGCCATAAGGGCCGTAGCTACCGCCGCGCAGCCAGGTGTCGGCAGTACTGGTCAGCGTAACGGTTTGTGCCTGAGCAGTTACACCGGCAGAGAGTATTAGTATGATCAAAGCTAATATTTTTTTCATGATATATATCTCCATTTTAATATTCATTTATTGGTTATGTATTACTGCGGGCAATTGGGGTACAAGCCGCACGCCAGCCAGGACTGGGCCAGAGCCGCAAAGTCAGACACATCGATAATGCAGTTATTATTAAAATCCAGGTCATAATCACTGCTGTTATAATCGAGATAGCAGAAATTACCGTTAAGAGCCTTGTTATACAGCTCTATCATGTCTTTAAGGTCAAGATCGTAATTATAAATAACTACATCGTCGATCAAGCCATTAAAATAATCTGTTCCGGTAAGGGTAGAAGCACCTATTACAAGGTTTGAGTCTGTTTTTGAGCCCAGTGTGAAGGTTGTACCATTGCTGACAGTGAGTACATGAACATCGCTGGCTCGCAGCTGATAAATATCAGCTACACTGCCATTGAAAGTTAGAACTAAGAGTTCCCAGTTACCAACTGATGGAGTAGAATGACCGTATGCTGTTCTCAGACCATAGCTGTTGGCATGAAGTGTACCGGCACTGCTTATGCTGAGGTGGAACATTTCAGAATCAGCGGCATAGGCATCGCCTTTGGCAAAAATACCCTGTCCGGTTCCGTTTGAGCCATTCCAGTTAACCCAGAGAGCAACGGAGAATTTTCCTGTTTCTTCTGAGGGTATCCAGGTGCCGGCACCGCAGATCTGGCCACTACTGGTATCAATAGCCATGCCTTTTACGCCAGTGGCAAAGTTTGGCTCTGATAGAGGTGTGGCGTTATGGCCTTCTCCGCTTATGTCTGTAAATACGCCATCAACCAGCTCGTCAAAGGTCCAGTGGGCTATCTCACGATATACATCCAGTTTAACAACCTCGGAAGTTACGGCACTGCTGCTGCCGCCATTATTGGAGACGATGCAGTAGTAATAGCCTTTATCAGCCGAGGAAACGCTGGTGAGAGAGAGCGTGGCAGAATCATTGCCAATACTGGTGTCATTTGCTATATCGGCTATGTCATCCAGACTGAAATACCAGTTATAGTGCGGAGTACTCTGGCTGGTGACAGAGATCGCGAAAGAAGCATTTGTGCCGGTTTTGGCGTTTGTTGCCACCGGCTGAATATCGATTATCGGGGCTGCGGTAACTTCAAACATCATGAAAGGGCTATAGTAAGGTGAGGCAAAGCTGCTGTCATGGGAGTCAATTCTCCAGTACCATATACCTTCGGTTAAGTTGACTGAGGAAATGTCATAACATGTACCACTATAACCAGCCTGCAAGAGAGTAAGGCCATAATTTGGTGTAGCCAGATTAGGCTCTGCGGTTCCCAGATATATATCGCTGGTAATAATGCCATTAACAGCATTAGGTTCTGGGTTGGTCCAGCAGAGTTCACTCAGGCCTGGCAGAACAACATCGCCATATTCCGGAGTGACAGCCACGGCCCCTTTGGTATTGGGGAATGATAATTTGGGGGCATTGGCCGCTGAATCTTCTTTGGTAAGAGTGTAGTATGAGTAATTGTCTGAGGCTGCCGGGTAGATCAGCAGGGTGATCAGGCCATTAGTGTCAGCAGCAATAAAGTCGGCCAGGCCGGTTATTGTGCCGGTATGTACCTGAGTGCTGGTGGTATTTTGGGTGGTGTTAAATGAACCAAGTAATGTCCAGCTTCCCTCAATCATATTCATGCCATCGGCAGTATAGTCAGGTCCCGGGTTATCTATAAGCCCTGGGGCGCTATTGTAGCTCAGAGTAGCTTCATCCCATAGATCATCAGCACCATCGATAAGTCCATAGACATTCATGGCGCGGCTTCTGGCAGCGCTGGTAGTAGATATTGATATCTGGGCATTACTGAGGTCCAGACCATAGAGTTTTCTGACATCAAAACGGGTCAGCATGGCCTTGGCTCGAGCAGTGCCATAATTTCTCATTTCAATATTGGCAAAAGTTCCACCGATCGTATCGGCATTTCTGTGATCGTCATTTGAGATACCCGCATCAGCTCCGTTGCCATCTGCCGTTGTTATACTGACTTGTGCGGCAACTGGCACTGTCAGTGAGCACAGTAATAATATAAGAAATACGATCTTACTGCTTTTCATAATAGTTCTCCTGATAATTATTAAACCTTAATTTAACCAAACACGAGGGGAATAGAACCTTGCAGGACCGATGTTGCGACAGATATTGGAGCTATTGAGAGAAATGGCATGTTTAACGATAGTCTCAAGAAAAATTATCTGCAGAGCTGATGACTTATTCGCGATATCATCGTCCCTTTATGCGAGCAGGACCAGGGCCTGTCCCGTGAGCTTGAAGCTATGGGTATGGATATTACTGTACAAAAAAACTCAGAATCGACCAGACTCAAGCATCAGTAATGCTTTTCTCTTTTTACTCTTATTTGCTGTATGGGCGCACATCATCCGTTACTGCCAGTGTAAATTCCGGCAGCTTCGACAATAATAAAAACCTCCACTTTTCTTACTGCGAACAGATTTGTCAACTTCAGCAATAAATGCCCGGCTTAACGGTTCTATATCAAAATCACTATTAGCTCAGAAAAAACCTGGCAAAAATTGCCTATACGATAGTACATAAAACAATAAAACATAAATCTGAGTGTGAGTCAATCTAAAAAAATGCACAATAATCTAAAGGGTGTAAAAGTGTAATTTGTTTGCACTATCGTACAATCAGAAGTGGTTAAAGTGCAGTAATAAGTGGATAATATGGGGTGGGTGAGGGTGTTTTAGTGTTATTATAGTGCAATGGCCAGGTTCTGAAAAAGAAGAAGATTGAACAATATTTATGACATTGGTGTAATCGTGGATATGAGGACGCCAAAGGCAAGGAAGCCGGGGCGAAAGGGGGGGAGAGTGGTCCTTCCCGGCATATCAAGTGACTTTTTCGTAGCTGCCATCGCCCCTTTTTACCATCTTGGTAAAGCCTTTGTCTCTCAGGTTGCTGTTGGAGAGGAAGGGAGAGAATCCATTGCATAGTGCCGGGACTTTATGGACAGGCTGGCCGCAATCCGGGCATTTGGTAAGATTTTTATCAGACATTTGCTGCATGATCTCAAAACCATCTTTGCATTTATCGCAGCCTTTATCATCGGCCTTATATTTGTATATTGGCATAAATCTACTCCGTAATTTATGTATCTTATTTATTTTCAGTGTTTTAGGTTTGGGTTAGGGCAAATAATCTTTTTTATCTGCATCTTATAGATATCTTCGTCGAAAAAGAAAAAAAGTTTTATATAAAATAAAAATAAATATAAAAACTGGTATGCCCTGTTGTGGTGTTTAATTTTACCACAATGAAACGATAATAATCAAGTTAATATTTGATATTGAACTCATAAAAGCCGATATCAGACTGGGCAGACCTGATATAATTAGGCAGATTTCATTTATTGACTTATGGTGATGTCCTGTTATAATTGTATTTCTTCAAAGAGAATGTGATAATGGAATAGCCCACACTATAGCCGGCCGTATTTGGCCAGCCCACCTTAAGAGGTATGATCCTTTATGTCGCGAAGTAAGAAAAAAATGGGTGAGATTCTTGTTGACTGGGGTTTAGTTGACAAGAACCAGCTAAAGAAAGCAGAGGATATAGCTGCTCAGACGCATCGTCGTCTCAGTGATATAATCATTGAGATGGGGCTGGCAGATGAGGAGCAGGTGATCAAAGCCCTGGCTCAGCAGTTTGATATGGAGTATATTGATCTGGATCATCATTCAGTGGAGAAAGGCGCGATAGAGCTTATCCCTGAATCGATCATTCGTCAGTATCTGGTATTGCCGCTGGGTCAGGAAGGCAATCGCCTGAAGATATTGATCCACGATCCGCTGGATCTTGATACACTGGATATGTTGCGATTCCGGCTTAATACTGAGCTGGTCTGCTCGCTGAGTTCCAAGAGTAAGATCAAGCGATATATAGATACATTTTTAGATAAGATCAGTGGTTCTATTGATGCTACGGTGGATGAGATCCAGAAGTCGATCGACTCATCGATCGATGCTTCTATGGATGCCTCTATCGACCTTGATTCGCTTGATGCCAATAAGTTAGATGAAGATTCAGCTCCGATAGTTAAGTTGATCAATAAGATCATAGACGAGGCGGTTAAGCTCAGGGCATCAGATATTCATATTGAGCCGATGGAAGATCGAATTCGCGTGCGATATCGTATAGATGGTGTCTGCGTAGAGCGAGATACGGTTCCCAAGCAGCTGCAGAATGTGGTAATGGCTCGATTCAAGATCATGTCGGGCATGGACATCGCTGAACGAAGGATACCACAGGACGGTCGTATCAAGAAAAGTGTAAATGGTAAAGATATTGACTTCCGTGTGAGTGCATTGCCGGGTTATCATGGCGAGAGCGTGGTATTGCGTATTTTGCGTCCTGATTCGGTATTGGTAGGTATTCAGGCTTTAGGCTTTAATCAACGAGACTATGATCGTTTCCAGAAGATAATTCGGCGTCCAAATGGTATTTTCCTTGTAACCGGGCCTACAGGTTCTGGTAAGACCACAACACTGTATTCGGCTTTGCAGGTTCTTAATCGTCCTGATAAGAAGATCATTACTGCTGAGGATCCGGTGGAATATAACTTCTCAGGTATGAATCAGTGTCAGGTTCGTCATGACATTGGTTTTAACTTTAATGTTATTCTCAGGTCTATGTTGCGTCAGGCACCAAATATCATTCTGGTGGGTGAAATTCGTGATAAGGAAGTAGCAGATATTGCTATTCAGGCGGCACTTACCGGTCACCTGGTGTTTAGTACATTGCATACCAATGATGCTGCATCTGCTATAACTCGTTTGATAGATATGGGCGTAAAGCCGTTTTTGGTTGCCAGTGCGATCCAGGCAATTATGGCACAGCGTCTGGTGCGTGTAATATGCCCTGACTGCAAGGTAGTTGATCCAAAGCCAGACCTTAAGAGTTTGCGTCTGCTTGGTTTTACTGAGGAAGACGGCCGCACAAAGACATTTTATAAGGGTGCAGGTTGTAAGCGTTGCCATGGTACAGGGTATCGCGGCCGAAAAGGTATTTTTGAGATGATGGTAATGAATGCCCAGATACGCGAGATGGCATTTAATCGTTCACCATCAAATAAGATAAAACAGGTAGCTATGGCGGCTGGTATGTTGCCTCTGGTAGAAGATGGCAAGGAAAAGGCGCTTCAGGGAATAACGACTGTGGAAGAGATAGCTCGTCATGCCCAGGTAGAAGGTGTAGTAGAGGAAACTGAGACGATCGAAGAAAGTTGATCTTAGGGTAGCGGAGCGGCCTGGCTGATAGACGGAGCTGCCTGTTATCTGCAGAGATGTGAGGAATAAATATAATGGCTCAACAGCAGATGATTCATATTGACAGAGTACTGGAAACCTGTATTAAGCAGGGTGCTTCTGATATTCATATAGTAACAGGCCGTCCGCCGGTATTGCGTTTGCATGGTGGTTTGCGTTCACTTGATACCAAAGTGCTGGATGCAGATGATACCCAGGCGATCATGAAGTCGATAACGCCGGACCGCAATCAGCATGAGTTGCAGGAACAGGGGTCAACCGACTTTGGTTTTGCTTTTGGCGATAAAGGCCGCTTCCGTGTGTCTGTATTCCGTCAGAGAGGCGAGCTTTCGATCGTATTGCGTCTTATTCCTAATGAGCTGCTCAGTTTCCAGACTATTGGTCTGCCGGATAATATTGCCGAGCTTTGCCGTCGTCCTCAGGGTATGTTTTTGGTAACAGGTCCGACTGGTTCAGGTAAATCAACTACTCTTGCCAGTATGATCAATTATATTAATGAAAATATGGATCATCATATTATTACCGTTGAAGACCCGATAGAGTATTATCACTATCACAAGAAGTCTATTGTTAATCAGCGTGAAATAGGAAATGATGTACCGACTTTTGCTGAATGTTTGCGTCGTGCCTTGCGTCAGGACCCTGATGTAATTCTGGTAGGTGAGTTGCGTGACCTGGAAACGATCGAAGCGGCAGTAGCTGCGGCAGAAACCGGTCACTTGGTATTCAGTACCTTGCATACAACAGGTTGCCAGGGTACGATTACTCGTCTGATCGACGCATTCCCGGTAAATCAGCAGGAGCAGATACGAGTACAGCTTAGTACCAATCTGGTAGCGGTATTGAGTCAGACACTTTGTCGTCGTCGCGGCGGTAAGGGTCGTGTAGCCGGCTATGAATTTATGGTTGTAACTCCTGCAATATCGAATTTGATCCGTGAAAATAAGACATATCGAATCAATTCAGCTATTCAGACAGGTAAAAAGTATGGAATGCAGTTGATGGACGATCATTTGTGGGAGCACTATACAAATAAGCTAATCGATGAACGAGAGATGTTGGATAAAAGTCGTTTCCCTGAGCAGATGCTGGAGAAGCTATCGAAATTCAAGATGGGCTTGAGTGTAGAAGATGTCAAGCCGTCAGAAGAATAAGTTTTTTGCTATTAATCAATAATAGTAAACTGAGTAATTGAAAAGGAATAATATCCAAAAAAATTATCCTTGATTATATATGCCGGGAAGACCGGTTAGGTGAATAAAAATGTTACAGATTCTACCTGTAGAAAAATTAAAGGGTCGGCCACTGGGCAGGGCCTTGATCAAAATGGGCTTGCTTACCCGTGAAAAGGTGCATGAGGCACTGAATATTCAGAAGAATTCTGGTCGAAAAAGCCCGATTGGTCAGGTTTTGCTGGACCTGGGTTATGTGACAGAAAAAGACCTTAAGCTGGCCCTGGCCTTTCAGTTGGGTATGCAGTTTATTGATATTCAGAACCTGGACATACCTGTTGATGTTATCAATATAATGACCGCACAGATGGCGATGACCTATCGTGCTTTGCCAATTGAATATGATGCCGCCTCTAACCGGCTCGATATAGCGATAGATTCATCTGATAACTTTTCAGCGACAGATGACCTGCAGACTCTTCTGGATTTCAATATAAGAGCCTTGATAACTGATTCAGAATCACTTGATGCTGCCCTGAATCGTTATTATGGTGATAAGGTTGAGAGTATAAATGAAATAATAAGTGAGATATCAGATGAGAGCTTTGGTAAACTCGATGATCGAGGTGCCAGTATAGATCTCAGTGAGCTCAGGCAGGCGGCAGATTCCAGTCCGGTGAAGCGATTATTGAATCTTGTATTGCTTCAGGCGATCAGGGATAAGGCATCAGATATACATTTTGAGCCGTTTGAGGGCGATTTCAAGATGCGGTATCGTATTGATGGTGTATTGTATGAGATGGTTCCTCCTCCTCGTTCAATTGCCGTTGCGATCGCCTCTCGTATAAAGATCATGGCTGATCTGGATATTGCTGAGCGCCGTATGCCCCAGGACGGTCGTATTGCTCTGGTGGTTCAGGGGCGGCCGGTTGACTTGCGTGTATCGGTATTACCGACAATGTTTGGTGAAAGCGTGGTGCTTCGTATTTTGGACCGAACCCAGGTTGACCTTGACCTTGATAAACTTGGCCTGAGAGACAGAGACAAAAAAGCACTCCGTCAGTTGATAAAGAAGCCAAATGGTATCGTTATCGTAACTGGTCCGACTGGTTCAGGTAAGACAACAACGCTTTATTCGGCCCTGAAAGAGCTAAATACTATTGATGCCAAGCTGATCACAACTGAGGATCCGGTGGAATATGATATTGATGGTATTATACAGTGTCAGATCCGTCCGGATATTGGCCTGACCTTTGCGGCCTGTTTGAGAAGCATATTGCGTCAGGACCCTGATGTGGTTCTGGTGGGTGAAACGCGTGACCTTGAAACAGCTCAGATAGCGGTTCAGGCGGCATTGACTGGACACTTGGTATTTACGACACTTCATACTAATGACGCACCGAGTTCTATCGCCCGTCTGGTTGACCTGGGAGTTGATAACTTCCTTATTACCGCAACCTTGGAAGGTATTCTGGGCCAGCGTCTGGTTCGAACTATATGTAAGAATTGCCGGACAGCGTTCCATCCTTCAGAAGAGATGCTTATGGAGCTTGAATTGACCCCGGAAGAGACAGCCGGCCGGCATTTCTATTATGGCAAGGGTTGTGATTATTGTAATAATACCGGCTATAAAGGTCGTATGGGTATATTTGAGGTTATGACTGTAAATGACGAGATACGCGAGGCGATAATGTCAAATGCTTCGTCAGCGGAATTACGCGAGCTGGCAGTCAGAAATGGTATGACCACTATGCGTGAAGCTGGTATTGCTGCTATATATGATGGGCAGACCACAATCGAGGAAATCGTTAAAGAGACCGTACTGGAAGAGCTGGGATAATGTTTTCAGGTCTCATTTAATTATTTATGTGGTCATTTTATAAGATAACAGGTAGAATCTTTACAGATGGCAAGGTTAAGCTGGGCCATTTGTAATATTTATCTAACTGATTATTAGAACTAAAGTTAGCAGAAATAAGTTTATTTCAGGAGATTTAGATATGCCTACCTTTCAATATGAAGCTATGGACTCAATGGGCCAGGAAGTCAAAGACACGATTGAGGCATTAAGTTCAGATGAGGCATTGAGTAAGATACGCAATATGGGGCTTTACCCGACCAAGGTGAAGGAAAAAGGCGCCCGCCGGGTTAAGAAGGAAAAATCCGGTGCGATGGGCGGAGCCCCAAAGCGGGTTCGTGGAACTGGTGGTAAGGTAAAGCTCAAGATATTGACCCAGTTTACTCGTCAGTTGAGTACACTTCAGGACGCAGGTCTGCCCATTTTGCGCAGTTTGCGTATTTTGGAAGAGCAGCAGAAGCCCGGCACGCTCAAACGAGTGGTCTGCGCGGTTGCTGATGATGTAGAAGCTGGTACAACACTTTCTGAAGCTATGGCCAAGTATCCCAAGTGTTTCAGTAATTTGTACAGTAATATGGTAGCTGCCGGTGAGGCCGGTGGTGTGCTGGACCTTATTTTGAATCGTCTGGCTGACTTTATGGAAAAGTCAGCGGCATTGAAACGCAAGGTTGTTGGTGCTATGATCTATCCGATCGCGGTATTGACTATTGCTTTTAGTATTGTAATGGGAATTATGACCTTTGTAGTGCCGAAGTTCCAGACTATTTTTGCTGATATGGGTTCGGAACTACCGGCGGTTACAAAAACTCTGCTTGATATTTCTGACTGGATCATGAATCGCTGGGGTTGGGCAATCATACTGTTTTCGCCTATTGCCATAATAGTGAGTATTAAACTGATCCGTCTGAGTGCCAAGGGGCGGTTCTATCATGATACGGCGAATTTGAAGATACCGGTTATTGGCCAGATATTGGGTAAGACTTCTATCTCGCGATTTGCCAGAACATTAGGTACGCTGGTTTCTGCTGGTGTGCCCATTCTTGACGCATTGCGTATTACTTCAGATACCTCTGGTAATGAGGTGTATCGTGTGGCCTTGCTCAAAGTGCTGGAAAGTATTAAAAAGGGTGAAGGCATGGCCGAGCCGCTGCGTAAGGCGAAGGTCTGTGACTCGCTGGTAACAAATATGATCGATGTAGGCGAAGAAACCGGCGAATTAGACAAGATGCTGTCTAAAGTTGCCGATAATTACGATGATGAAGTCGATGTGCTTGTCGGCTCTCTGGTGTCACTTATGGAGCCTGTGTTGGTTATCTTCCTGGGTGTTATCTGCGGCTTTATCGTTATAGCCCTGTTTATGCCTATGGTAAAGATGATCGAAGATCTGGGCTAAGATACATAACGCAAGTTCAGTTTATTACTGGAGATACAATTATTATGATATTTAGAAACACAAAAAGAGCTTTTACCCTGGTGGAATTGCTTACTGTTATGGCGATTATTGCCCTGCTGGTCGGAATAACTATGCCGGCTTTGTCTGCGGCGAAAAAGAAAGCCAAAGCCACTGCCTGTAAAGCTATGATCACCTCTATGGAACAAGGCCTGGAAATGTTCAGGAACGATCAGGGCTTTTATCCAAGTTCGACGCGTATGAATAATAGCTTTCTTCAATCAGGTGCAACGACTTACAGGCTTGGAGCTCATATTTTGGCTGAGTCTTTAATTGGTGCAGATACACTGGGCTACAGGTCGGACAGGGTTTATGATTCATCGCTTGCTGCCTATGCTAATACAGTTAAGAGAAGTTCTTATCTTGCAACTGATAATTTGGATATTAAGGCATTACAGGATTTGAAAAGTATCAAGGCATTAAATGGAGTCAGTTTGAGCGCTTTGGGCAGTGATTATTCGTCAGCATGGTCGAATCTGGATCCTGTAATAACTGATGGACTTAAGGGTGATGAGTCTTTGCCTATCCTTTATTTTAAGGCAAATTCCAGAGCTAACTCAATTGAAACCGCTTATAATTTCTTTGATAATGAACTTATTACAACCCCTATTGGCAATCTCTCCTATAGAGTAACAGATCCAAAGGTAAAGAATTTCTCATATTTTCCCTATTACATTTGGGATCCAAGAACAGGTGGGGTAAATTCGACTTTGACCAGAGACAAAGAGCCATATTTGTTTCTTTTATCCTCTAATGTTATAAATCCGGCTGCTCGTCCTTATAAAAAAGATTCATTCATAATTATGAGTGCGGGTTTTGATCAGAAATATGGTACTGCTGATGATATTTGTAATTTTGACCCAATTACAGGAAAGAACCCATAATATTTAGTTGAGTAAATTATAAAGTCAGGAACAATTGGAAGAATTACGAAATGAAGCGAAAAGGATTTACACTGGTTGAGGTGCTGACGGTTATTGCTATCATAACTATATTGGGTTTTGGTGCTATAACTATAGCTCAGAGTGTTATAGCGAAGGCGAATGTTAATAAGACAGAGACTATAATGAGCACTTTGAATGCGGTATTGGAGGAGTATTTTCGGGTAAATAAGAGTTATCCGGCAAGCGGCATTCATAATTTGTATGGAACATTGAATAATGATGCGGAAGTGCGTAAATTGCTCGAAGGGCTGCCTCAGGACTGTGTCAAGCCGCTGGTTTATGATTGGGATGGCACAGGTTCGGTACAGCGTATAGTTATTTATGATGGCTGGTATGCCAGTGATGACCAATCTGTCACTGTTAACCTCGCAGATAATGATTCGGCGATTGATGGTAATGGTGTGAATGAGCCTATGATCTATATCAATCGCGGTCAGGGTAATTTCCCTCAGATTCGCAGTGCGGGCAAGGACCGTACATTTTATACGGCGGATGATATTTTATCGACCGAGCTTTGATTTTAATATAAGGTATTATGGAGGCAGAAGTTAAGTTAAATCTTATTACTTTTGCCTTTTTTTTTAGACCGGGCCTGTGCGGGTTTAAAAAAGATGATTTTTTTATGTTAAATCAGATAAATTATGTGGGCGATATGGGCATTTGCCTGTATAATCTGCTGAGAAAAGAGAGCTGGTTTATACCAGATTTAACTCTTTATATAATATAATGTTAATAAATAAAAGCCGATTATTATCCCGGCTGATATCCAGGGTAAGACCAAGGTGTCTGCCCGGAGTAGAAATTATGATATCAAGTGTGAGAAAAGGACAATACAGGCCCATCGGCGCGTTTACGCTGGTGGAGATGCTTACTGTAGTTACTATAGCGGCGATTATGATGGTTATCGCTGTGCCGAATATTACCAGTATGGTAAGAAATGCCAGTATGACCAATGCCCGTAACCTGGTCAAGACGGCCTTGAGTCAGGCTCAGAGTTATGCAGTGCGCAACGGTGTTCACGCCGGGATCAGATTCCAGAAAGCCGCTAATGGTAAGACCTATCTGGTGCTTATCGAAAATGCCAAGAGCTTTGATTATTGGAATGGTACGAACAAGTCTAAGCAGTATTCATCTCAGAGATTTGTTGCTATACCTAATGCCAAACCCAAGGCCTTGCCAAATGGCATCGCGGCTGTTTCGGCAAGTCTTGACCGTGATTGGAATGATGATGATTTACTGGACTATAATTATGACCAACTTTTTTTGCCCTATAATCTAGTGACGGATAATTTCTTTAACTGCATTGAGAACCAGCAAACTTTCTCAATCGTTTTTGCACCATCTGGTCAGTTGGTTACCAAAGATGTTTGTGTTGAGCCACGCAGAGGTGAAGGTGGTAATTTATCCTTTAAGCAAGTGAGTGGTGTTATTACACTTCTGCCAGATGGATTATATGGAGATACTACAGACATTCAATATACTGTAGATTCTGTATTTGGTTCTATATATTTTACTGATTCTGATTTTTACGAGAAGAAATATCCAACAGGCCCTGTGGTTAAACCACAATATCGAATTGAAAAGCGAGCATTGCTATCTTTTGATAATTTTTGGGTTAGTAGCTGGGTTGATTCAATAGCTGCATACCCATGGTGCAGAGGTGCAACACTTACAGGAGGTGAGCCTAGTGCGACTTCGCTGATATTGTATATGGAAGATGAGCTCAAGTCGGCGGATGAAACCGGTACTAATCGATATACTAATTTCTTTTCTCAGTCTTCGTATAGTTGGGGAGTTGATGGTTTAGGCAATCAGGTTGCAACAGGCGTAAATAAGCGAGAGGGTTGTGAGCATTTGTTGATCAATCGCTATACGGGTGAGCTGATCGAGATACAGTAGGTAGCTCAAGCGTATAGCTTGAGATTAATCAAACTCAGTCTGGTTAGTATTATGTCCGAAGTTGGGCATAGTGAAATAGAAAAATTTTGAATAGTAACAATGTCAAGCCCCGAAGCCAGATCTGGATTTCGGAGTACCTTAACAGCTTGACCTGCCTTGAATATTATGAGAACAATAATAAAACAAAAAGGTTTTTCACTGCTGGAAGTAATGATGGCGGTGGTCGTGCTGATGATGGGCATGGTATTCGTCGCCAGTATGTTCCCGGTAGGTCTGCATAACAGCCGGAAAAATGTTGACCAGACGATAAATGCCATAGAGTCGCACAATGCCGCGGTTATGGCTGAGTTGATGATTGAGTCAACAGGGCGTATGGATATAGGGCTAATGAATACATTTAGTATCTCAAGCCCAGAGGACATATTATATGATTATACTTTGAATGAATATAATTATGGTAATGCTAGTGTGGGTACATCAGTTAATGAAGTACATTTTATTCCTCGGCCAAATATACTTGCCGGGAGTGGTAATGCAATAATTGCTGACTTTGAATTTGAGTTTGACATATCAGGTAACCCATACAATCTTACTGGTGTTGCTTACTCCGATCTAAAAGGTATGTTATCTGCAACCAATTATGTTCCGCCGTTTAGTTGTTTCGCTACCCATTTCGACAGCTATGACAAGACCCGGACAATATCAATTATTGATGATTATTTTGTTAATTATGGCATGATTTCGTTTGATAGTATCTTAAACTGTATATTATATGAAAAAATTCTTACAGGTGACATTGGTCGAATTTGTTGTCCTGTTGCCGATGAATCAGACCCGGATGTTTTGGAAATGGTTAAAAGAGCAACTGGTGGTGTTGTACCTGATTTTGCAATATATGCCAACAGGTTAAATTACCTCTATCCTGCTATTTATCAAATTTCGCTCCAGAGAAAATACACTTGGGCTGCTGCTTATAAAGAGCGTGATGACCAGGATGCCCCGTTCGAGTTATCTGTTTTCATACTCAAGCAGGGTGGAGATAATGCTCGTTATGCTGTGCAGAATCCATTGTGGGCAAAACTTGCTTACCCAGCAGAACCTTATTATCCCTATCATCACTCCGAGCTTGGTTTGCGTGAGATTAATTTTGAGAAGATGTATATGGGGGGTGGCTATGATTGTAGATTCCCAGTGCCTTGGTTGATATATCTCGATAAACCTGTAATTAGTAGTAATATTTTGGGCAGTGTAAACGATGATGGTACCTTTTTTTATGTTAATTCCGATATATCAAGGCTATTGCGTCCTGGAAGTGTAATTTTGGATGCTGACCCTCAGTATGTTAAAGGTACATATACTCAACCAACATTTAATGTAAATAGTGGAAAAATGCTGCGGATCAGAAAAATTGAATTAGAAGCAGCCGGTGCTTATGCCGGGCAGTACAAGGTTACGCTTGCAAGCTCAATTAGTGATGCCGGTCAGCCGAACTCGCTATTTGCCTTTTGGGTATTTCCTCCGGCTATTATTCGTGATGGTGATGAGATTGAATTTTTGGACGAGCAGCCTGTGGTTGATGTTATTCAGAAGCCGTATTGGTACAAGAAATAATATAACCGCATGCGGTTATTGTAAAAGGTAATTGTTACGGCCCTGGGAACGCCGAGCCCCAGCTCGGCAAGCGAAACGCAGCAGAAGCTATGAAAAGCTGCTTGATTAAAAAGTCGCATAAATACAAAGATTATCTCTGACCATACAACTGGCAATTTGTTAGTTTTGCCAGTTTGTGGCCGAGCTGGGGCTCGGCGTTCCCAGAGAAAAAAGCCGTGTTGACGGTTGATAAAAAGAAATATGATAATGAAAGCTAAAATAAGACAACAAGGTGTGACGCTGCCTGAGATGCTTACCGCAGTGGCGATAACCGTTATCATGCTGGGTGCCTCTGGTATGATATTCAAGTCGGCGGCCAAGACCTCCGGTAAGGCTATGGCACTCAATAACCTGATGAGTCAGGTGCGGGTAGCAACTACGCAGATTGATAAAGATTTCGCCGGGTTCAGGGCCGACCTGCCCTGGGCGGTAATATTTGAAGGCTACAATAACGGCAACGGCACATTTGAACGCCGGGACAGGCTGGTATTTTTCGCTAATGGCGATTTCAATAATCTGACAGGTAATTTCCAGTCTGATACGGCCAGAATCTTTTATGGGCAGAGTTTTGATCGGTACTATAATCAGGACACTGACCCGATGGTGTCAGTTTCAAATGATCATGATCTTTTTGATAAGAGGGCGTGGGATACTAACAGTAAGCCTTTTGTGCCGGAATTTCCTTATCAGAGGGTTTTATGTCGTAAGCAAAAGATGATGAGTTCGGTTTCAGGTTTACTATATAGTTCCTGGTTTGAATATGATAGCTTATATAGCGAGTATGGCCCGGACAGCTATTGGAAGAATGCAACTGCCACTATGTTCGATATCTACATGAGAGAGAATTTTGATACTAGTGTAGGGCATCTTAAGTGTAATTATAACTACCCAATTGTCACTCCTCATGAATCATTTGTTCGTCGCCCCTGGTTCGATGCGGCTAGGAGCTATATTAAAAATCAAGGTGTTGATTGGTTAAAATATGATCAATATCGTCAGCAAATGAGTATGCTTGACGATGTAACAGATTTTACCGTACAAATCTGGTGGCGGCCACCGAATGAAGCTCAGGCTCGCTGGTATCCTAATGATAATGACATGTTGTATTATGTTAAAAGTAATATAAGTGTGGCGAAAATCGGTGCGGTTAATGTTTTTTACAACAATGGCGAATTCAGTAATGCTTACTGGGCAGTAGGTTCCGGAATGAATCTTGCAGGTGCATCAAACAGTGTAATTATAAATTCATATACTCGTCCGGTATTGGTATATGGTGATTATAATTTGCTGCCTTTAGATTATTGTAACAGTTTCTTTGGTGATTCTCTACCCACCGCTATGAAGATCAGTTTCCGGCTGCATGATGAGGGGCGTTCGCATTATCCTGATGGAAAGCGGTTTGAGTATGTGGTTCGACTGCCTGAATCGAAATAAGAGATAAAAAGTCCCGGCGTAAAGTGGTCAATCCGGCGAGAGACAGGTATAATCTGTTGAGAACGGAAACAAGGAAGAATTTAACCACGAAAAACACTAATTACACTAAAATTTATACTATTTAGTGTGTTTGGTGTGATTAGTGGTTAAAACCTCTTAATTACAATGATGTAATAATACTATTATTCTCTATTGAGATTAAAATTATGATAAAAATAATCAAAACTAAAAAACGCGGTAGTACTCTTATTCTGGCATTGGTATTGACTATTGTCCTGTTTATTATGGGCATAGCCTTTGTCTCCAGCACATCGATCGAAAGAGAGATCTCGGAAAATATTAGTGAAGGTCAATACCTGACCGATGGCGCAGATTATACGGTAAGCTATATCAAAAAGGTGCTGAAAGAGGATTTGTTCGAAGACCCGGCAGCCTTAACCGGCTTTTTGCAGGGCGATGCCAGTTATGATTACCCCGATGAGAACAACCCCTGGCTGGCGAGCTTAACGCCGGAGCTGGGGTTTGATGACCCGGATTTAGATAACTCCAATGATTATTTTTATTATTGGCCGCAGGTAACAGATCTGTGGGAGGAATTTGGACATTTTAGAGACATTGTAAAGCGGTCGCAGGGAGCGGCAAATCAGAAATGGTATCGTTTGAATTTTCATTATGATCCAGATCCATCGTTTCGCGATATTACAATGGTAAACGGTTTAACCGGTACAAAAGGTGGTTTACCTCAAAGCTGGGATTTTTCCCAAGGTATTTCATGGCGATATATGGTAGAAGGTTCGCCGGGCATTTTATGCCGGACTATAGCTGCTGATGAGCCGATATATCATACTTTATTAAATTGCAGTGGTTTTATTCCCGGTAACGAATACGGCTATATACCAGCATTTGATACCCGTCAATGGGATTATACGATTGCCAATGGCTCAACTGTGAATACATATACGGGCTCCGCCGATGTAGAAGACTGGCTTGTCAATCAATATAACAGTGGTAATAAATGGCTTGATTCCGGCTGGGCATTTCCAACCTGGACAGAAATGCTGGAGCTTCAGGTAAACGGCTCGAATCTGGTGGAAAAAGACGCTTCTGGCGATCTGGCAAAGTTTCCTTTATGGCAAGGTACCAAGTCAGATGGTAATCCGTTCAATACTTCAAACCCAGATGACTGGTATAGCGGCAGCAGAGCCGATGCCGATGGTGATGGCGTAGCCGACAGCCGCTGGACCCGCCGTTATCGAGTTAATACCGATGGCGATTATCTCTATGTCGCTGTAAGAATTATTGATAATGGCGGTATGATAAATCTGAATACGGCATTCAGGAAGCCGGGACAGCAGTGCACTAGTTCAGGTTATAGTCCCTATGCTTTCACTACTGCTTTAGGTGCAATTGTGAATAATAAAACGGATGTTTCAGATGACTGGGATGGAAGTAGTGTGTCTCAGATCGATATATTAAGTATGGCGAGACCAGGTGATTATGATACTGTTGATACTAAGCTTAATAAATTTGCAAATTATGACGGCAATTTTGTTCGTTATCTGTACTCTTTATATTATACAATGGCAAACTTCAGTACCGTCAGTAATGTTGATATTTCAGATCTAACTAGGGCAGATTCTTTGTTTGCTATAAATAAGGCGAAAACCCCATATGCCCCCAAAAACTTTTATTTAACAAATTCTAACCCCTATGGTTTTAGCCAGCCAATTGCATTGGATACAGGTGGTGTCAGATTTTCAACATATGATATAACCGATGAACTTGGCTTGCGAACCAGATATTGCCTGAACCCATCTTATCCTGGCAGGCTGGAAGCAAGAAACTGGCAGGTTACTCTTAATGTTGGCGGCGGATATAATAAAAGTGAGCCCTACCAGAGTAACGAAACTGGAACAACTTTTGATGATTGCTATGAGAATAACTGGCTTTGGTATAAACGCTGTGGTATGGATTTGACAGGTGATGCCATTACGGACAGATCGTATGGAACTGGCATTAACAGAGATCAGTTAGATCGTCGCCACCTCGTTACCGCCTACAACAAAGATCGTATTATAATTCCCGAATTTGATTTTGGCAGTATTCCATCTGCTCTGGGAATGAATTATGACCTTTTCGGGACAGGTGTGCCAGCAAGTACTAAATGCTATATCAATGTAATTGAAGATGCTGATAATGATGGAGATAATCTGAGTGATCTGTACACGAATCTTGATGGCGATCAGTATTCTGACGACTGGGATGGTGATGGAGATCGTATGAAGACAGATGGCTCCGGAACGGATGATGACGATGATAAGATAATTTGGCCGATCACAATTAATAATCTGGCTACGGCAATTTATATGGGATTGCCGGGTGATAGTTCTATTCAAGACCGGTTTGGCAGAGCTGCTGATGATAAGTTTATGCGAAATTCATATCGTTTAGCTTCTAATAATAAAGTTGACTATGACAGAGGTTCATTGGCCTGGCAGTTGGCATTGAACATGTTTGATTATCAGGAAGTTGAGACTACCGATACAAATTCTCATCATTCTCTGATTAATTATCCTTCAGGCTATAATCAGGAAATATTTGGCTTTGAAAATATTGATAAGCTGAAACAAGATACAATTTGCATTTCCAAAATGTCCAGTTATGTTAAAAATATAACCGATTTGGACCTGGCTGTCGATTTGCCTAATGGTTGTTATTATGCAATTGAGATAATGAATCCTGATGATGTAAATGAAAAGGATGCCGATTTGATAGAACAATATGACATTGTTTTTACTGATAAAGATAATAAGGTTATTTGCAGACTTGATTTATCTGATATCGCAGCGGGTGACCCAAATATTGCTGGTTCGCTTGTTGATCTGGATGATTTAACAAATTCTGCAGCTAACAGCTTTGTGCTTTGTTTTTATGGTGCACCCTATACAGGGGCAATTAAGCCAGAAGATCCAAATGTTTTAGAGACTGTTTATGATAGTTTCTTAAGTGATGTTAAAAATAACACCAAATACAGTCCGAGTACATGGAAAGGGATTTATCTTTCAGATGTTTCAGCTTACCCAGTTTCCTTTTCACAAGAAACTGGAATTAGTACAAATAGAATAATCTATATTACCGACGGATATATTGATAGCATACCAAGTTCAGTGCCAGATCTCAGAGTATATGCCTTGTTCAATCTTGCTGAATATATATATATAGTTAAAAGAACTGATAATGATTATCCGGTTGATTCTGTTGACATAAAGGCAATTCAACAGACTTATTTTGCCAATTCCGGTTTAAGGCAGTTCTTTAGTAATAATCAGCCCAATACTGCCAGAGTTACTTTCCGAGGTGAAACATGGTGGGGTGATGGTAATTATATCCTTATGCCAGCTATAAGTACTGATGGTTTTTATGTAGATGCCGCTGGTTCTTATGATAATACAGCCAGCTATAACCCTTGGTTATATGGTGCAACTCAGATATATACTGGAACCGTTAAAGGCACGATAGTGACTGGTGTTAATGCGTCAGCAGGAGGTTATAGCAAATCTATAGGTGTCAGTCATTTAGGCTTGCCCGATGATGATATGGAGCATTTTGATAGTGACGCTATATCAACTTATGTTAGTAGTATAGCAAATGGTAAAATGATAGTTCAGCCGCTTATGGGTTCCGTATTAAATGCAACACTTAAAGCTCATGCGCAGTTGGACATTTCCGGGCTGGAAAAAATAGCTCTTGAGTCACTTTCAGATAAGTTTGGGGCCAGACCTGAACTTATGCATTTGCAAAATATTAGCCAAATTCAGGAAGTGTTAGCGGCTGGTGCTCGTACGGTTTATTCAGGAAGTGGAGCTGCCGGTGATGAATTTTATACTACAACTCTATATCAGTCATTATTGCGATCAAGAAATTTTATCGATAGCAGTTTTGAGCTGGCCGGCAAGATCGATCTTTCAGAGCCGGATTTCATGGGCCTGACCGATTATCTTACCGTTCTTGACCCGGCACATGATGGTATTGATAATGATGGAGATGGTTTTATTGACTTTAATTCTGATACAGATATGCCTGAGACGATGGTCGCCGGTAAGATTAATATTAATACTGCACCGTGGTATGTTATAGCTCGTCTTCCTTGGGTAACTGAGGAATTGTCGCAGGCGATAGTAGCTTATAGGGACAAGAGAGCGTTGGACAGATTTGGGGTAGTACCACTGGCATTTGAAAATGCAAATCTTGTTGTAGATTATAACTCAAATATTCTTTCCAGGGTTACTTTCCCAGTATATGGTATGACTTATTTCGGAGGTAATCTTGATGATGAAAATGATATGGATAATTTATCCAGGTATGGTAATAGTGCAGAACTAATGAATGCCTGGTGTGATTGGATTGGCTGGAGTATAGCTGATGATAATTGGGTGAGCGGCTTTACAGGTCCTCAGAACCTTGATAAGACACGCCAGTTTGCTATGGGTAAACTGCTTGCCGGTGGTGTTGACGCTACATTCAATGAAGAAAAAGGGTTCCGCAATATAGCCGAGCTGCTCAATGTAACCCATGACCTTGATAATAAATCAGGTATTGGTACGGATCAAGATTATCTTGGCAATACATATTCGGCAACTGATGCTCAAGGTGCGGTTGGTTATCGCGATGGCAGTAATGCAGAATATACAGATTTGTATGGTGTGAAGAGTAAACCATATGAGAATTATATTAATCATAATCGTGTAGTTGGCAGCCATTATGACTTCCGCTTTGATATTCGGCAGTATGGCAAGACATATTCAACAGCAACGGTTGACGGTCCTTCTGGTGGTAAACAGTTAGTTGCCAGTAATCCAAACCCAACTGGCATAAATTACGATGACAATCCGTTCTATCGTGAAGACTCAACAGTGAACGATCAATTCGAGCGAGATGTTATATTCAGCCGTATCAGCAATCTGGTAACCACTCGCAGTGATGTCTTTACGGCTTATATTCTGGTGCGGTTGGGCGAGACAGGTCCTCAACGTCGATATATAGGTATATTTGACCGTAGCGGAGTATATGGCAAGGAAGATGAGGTAAGGCTGGTGAGCTTGTATCAGGTGCCGGAGGTTGATTAGTGCAGGCTGGTAAGTTATAATATTATCGGCTGTATGGCCTGTGCTATTAGCAAAGGCCGGTAGTAAAATTGCGATAGTTAAGAGTCCCGAGCTTTAGGTCCTTACGCTATTCGGCAAGCTCATAACAGGCCGGACGGGCGGGTCTTGCCGGTGGCATCTGGGGAGATTGACTGAAAAGTTTGAGATAATAAAACGCGAACGAAGTGAGCTTTAAGAGTACAGAGCTTTAGTCGGTTCTCTAAGCATGATCGCAGCGAATACCTTATAAATCATAAGAGGCTCCGGCGAATGAAAAAACTGGATCATACAATAATAATTGGAATGTTGATGGCTGTTATTCTGGTCTTGTTTTTGCAGATAGTTCCGGTCATGGCCGTCCAGAATTTTCCGCCGCCCGAATTCGAGTCGGATTATCAGATGCCGGAATTTGCCTTGCCTGATATTTCCTTTCGTCTGGCTCCCTGGGCTGATGTTGCAATGCTCTTTGGCTCATTGTCGCTGGCGAGCTGGCTGTCGATAAAGAAGCGTTCTCGTCGTGGTTTATTTATAACCATGTTGGGCAGTATGCTATATTTTGGATTTATTCGTAAAGGCTGCGTTTGTCCGATAGGTTCAATTCAAAATGTTGCTTATGCGATCTTTGACCAGAATTATAGTATAGAATGGCCGGTATTGGCGTTTTTTGGGTTACCGATCATATTTGCTCTTTTTTTTGGCCGGGTTTTTTGTAGTGCGGTGTGTCCGCTGGGTGCAATACAGGAATTGGCAATACTCAAGCCTATGAAAGTACCATTCTGGCTGGAAAATATCTTGCAGTTGGGAGTATGGTTCTATCTGGCGGTGGCTATTTTGCTGGCGACAACCGGCATGGCCTTTATAATCTGCCGTTTTGATCCATTTATAAGTATTTACAGATTTACCGCCAGTACAGATATGCTAATACTTACCGGGGCCTTTTTGCTGCTTTCAATGTTTATTGGTCGGCCATACTGCCGGTTTGGCTGTCCTTACGGTGTTATATTGCGTCAGGCGGCCAGGTTGTCCCGCTGGAAAGTGAGTATATTGCCACCGGGAGCAAAGTGCATTCAATGCCGGCTTTGTCTGCCGCATTGTCCTTTTGATGCGATCAATCCGCCGGCTGCCGGTCTGAAAAAAGATTATTATACTCCAGAGATCAGAAAGATCGCCATTTATTTGCTAATTACCGCATTTATGGTCGTTTTGGGTGGTTATACCGGTTATACCCTGGGCGGGCATCTGGCACAGGGCGATCTTGCGGTGTTGCGGGCGGCTGTGATCAATGACCAGCCAACGCCGGGTATATCGCAAGCTGATCGTCAGGCTATTGCTGCCTCGATCCGGTCGGCAGGTTTGGAAGAGCAGGAGATAAATGCTACGGCAGAGGCATTGATACGGCGATTTAAGATATCTTCGGGCTTGATCCTTGCCGGTTTGGCACTGGTAATATCGGTAAAGCTGGTCAAGACAACGATATATCGCACCTCAAGCGATTACATGCCGGATGCAGGAAACTGTTTGAGTTGTGGTCGATGTTTTGCAAGCTGTCCAACAGAATCATTAACTGGAGAGAGCCCGGCGTAGGCATTATGTCAGGCTCTGGTCAAGTTGATATTGGCAGAGTAACGGTAAAAACAGTCCCTTTGCCCGGCTTACTCTTAACCTGTATATCTCCTTTATGCCTGTTAATAATTCTGCGGGCAATATCCAGTCCTAACCCGGTTCCAATGCCAACTGGTTTGGTAGTAAAGAGCGGGTCGAATATCTTATCGAGATTTTCCTGGGGTATGCCGCAGCCGGAATCTTTTATTGCGACCATAATATTTTTATCCTGCTGCTCAAGTGTTATTTCCATCTGGCCGGTGCCATCCATGGCCTGGACGGCATTATGGATCAGATTAGTCCAAACCTGACAGAGCTCATTAGAAAAACCGCTGATTTGCGGCACATCAGCAAAGTTTACGGTCAGGTCTATACCATGCTTAATCTTATTACCGTAAAGAATGATCGCTGTTTCCAGGGTTTTTCTCAGGTCAATGAGTTCCGGTTCAGAGTTGTCATTGGTTCGGGCGTATTCTCTCAGGGCATAGGCTATACGAGAAGACTGATTTATGGCTGAATCTATTATATGCAGCCCCTGGATAATATTGGCTATCTTACTAAGATAATCTCTTAGCTCTTTTCCCTGTGCGTCTGAAATGAAGGGCAGATAATCATCGTAATTATCAAGTAATCCGACCTCGACGAGGAATAAAGCGATCTCTTCACTGTCGGTTAGTCCCTTATCGCAAAGATTATCGTTTATCTCCTTGATATATTGTCTCCTCTGGCGAGTTGTTACCAGTTGATTGTTATTTAGTAATAACCGGTCAATGATCTTGTTGAGGGTTTTTATGTAGTCATCTGGCAGGCGGTAAACATCATAGCTTTTTTGGGTTATAGATCTAACGCTTGTTTTTAATGTTGTATTAGTAGAGCCGATAGCTCCCAGAGGGGTATTAAGCTCATGAGCAATACCGGCGGCCAGCCGTCCGATAGAAACCATCTTTTCCGATTCCACTAATTGTGATTGAGTAGTGCGAAGAACCTGCTCAGCGTTAATGCGATCGGCTATTTCCTTTTCCAACTGACGGTTTTTCTCTGAGAGCCTGGCTGTCTGCTCCTGTACTTCCTTTTCCAGTTTGCGATTATACTGTTCCATAAGTTCACGAGCTTTATGCAACTCTGTCACATCCTGAATAAACCCGTAAATGTTAATTACCCTGCCATCTTTGAGCTGGGGAATGCCGACTGTTCTAACCCATTTACGACGGTTCAGTGCTGTTAATATTTCCAGCTCAAGGTCGTATCTTGTACCATTGCTAATAGCCTCATCGACTGCTTTTTTAATCATGGTTGCAGATTCACCCTGATAGAATTTTAATCCAAAATCAACTGAGGTGGGGCTATCTGGTTCGAGATCATGGATTATGGCTGTTTGCCTGGTCCAGGTGCCTTTTCTGGTTTTAGGGTCAAATTGCCAGCCTCCTATTTTGGCTATGTCGCTGGTAATATTAAGAATATTTTCACTTTCCTTCAGAGCTTTCTCAGCATTTTTTAATGCAGTAATGTCCATACCGTAAACATTAACATAATCATAGCCTGGTACCGGAACGATCGTCAGCATATATATAGTCTTACCGCAATTATGCTCAATAATATCTATCTTGCCGGTATTGCAGGCTTGCAGTATGGAATTATGCCATTTGCCGCCCAGTTTATTGGACAAGCGGCAATTCCAGCTTTCCAGTAGCGGAATGCTGGCAGTGTTATTATATATTATCGAGCCATCGGAGATTATTCGCAATATAGGATTGGGTGCTTCTGATGGGAAACGGGCCAGCCATTGTAATTCTGCCTCATTGGCTCGTAACTGCTGATTGGTTGCGGAAAGCTGCTGATTTGCAGCTCGTAACTGTTGGCCAGAAGCGGTAAGCTGCTGATTTGCAGCTTGGAGTTGTTCTTTGTTGTTTTCCAGCTCATTATTAAGTTCACTTAGTCTGAGATTGGCAGCTACTATTTTGGCTTCGGTTTCACTGATCTTTTCCTGGTGCAGCATTATTCTGCTGAATATGACCGTTGCTATCGGGTATAATACTATCACCGGCAGAGCAATATTTTCAAAATAGCTTAACATTGACTTATGAGGCAGAATAAGCATTAGTAAGGTCATAATAATATGGACCAGCAGACCAGTTGCATATAAATACCAGCCGCCGATAAGATAAGACCTTTTTTTGCGGGCATAGAAAAATACTATCCCAATTAAAGTTGATGAAATGGCTACCAATATACCAGTTACTGCACCTATGCCGCCCAGCCAGAAACGATAAACTACAGCAACGACCATCGGCAATAAGGCTGCCGGCCCGGCAAACATGCCGCTGACACTCAATATCACAGAGCGACAGTCAAATATAGGTCCATTTTCCAGTCTGTAACTATTGAGCATCGCTGCAATTACAGCTAATCCAAAAAAAATGCCAAAGATTATCTGATCCATGTATCTGCCGGTATTACGACGGATTACAAAACCATAGAACAGGCTCATTGTAAACATGATCGCCAGATTATTTACTAAAAACTTAAATACTATGGCAGTTTCACCCATATACAAACTCCCTTTGTAAGGATGTCGGAAGAATTAAATAGCAAATTATTAAAATTAACCTGAGATGTAAAAATTTTACCAGATTATTTGAATCAATGCAAAGTTAAAGCGAAAAGTGTAGGGTGATGGTGTAATATTGGCTATGAGTTGCTGGTCGATATCAGAGTAACTCGTGCGCCCAAGTGCTGGTTTTTATGTCTGAGCTTCGGTAATTGAAGCAAGACAGCGATTTATCTGACCGGCAACCTGAACTACCGCACCTCTGGTTCTGAAATCGAGTTCCTGACAATTGATTTTCAGCAGTGGGCAGCTATTCCAGTTATTGAATAATTCATCATATTTTTCGCCTAACCGAGCGAGAAAATGACAGGAAATAGAGCTTTCAAAGGCCCGGCCCCGTGAAATTATCCGTTTGCGGCAGTTTTCCGGGCTGTCGTACAGATAGATGACAAGATCGGGCTGATTGATAACAGGCACAACCGCAGCCTCAACTTCATCGTAAATAGCTAACTGTCTCTCATCCAGACTCAGGGTGGCAAATATCCGGTTATTCTGAAAAATATAGTCGGTTATATACAGACTGCTGTTATGGTAATTTTCAACGGCCAGTTGATTGGCCCGGTTCAATAAGAAAAAAAGCTCACTGGGCAGGGCTGCTTCCGGGCAGCCGCTGAACTGACGGGCCAGAAAGGGATTTTCCTTATATGGCTCATAAACGACAGATGCGTTCAAAATGCCTGCCAGGCCATCAGCCAGCGTAGTTTTGCCAACTCCGATCAGGCCGGCGATGGAAATGAGCCCTTTGTGTTGTGGTTGTATCATAATATTGTCCGTAACAATATTATAATGCCAGAAGACCTTTTTGTCTATAGCTCTGCCGGATCTTACTTAGAGCAAGACTGTCTCATAGCGGAAAAGAAGGGCGTTTCTTATTATGGTCTGTTTATTACTATACCCCAAACAATTCCCTGACATTGGGATTATTTCTTTCGGTTGAGGCTATTTCAAACATTTGTTTGGTTTGGTAATTTATCATTTTTGCTACCAGATTGCTGGGGAACATCTCAATAGCATTATTATAATCCATAACCGCAGCATTAAAGGCCCGGCGTGAGGCAGATAGCTGCTCTTCGATCTCGTTCAATGAGCCCTGGAGCTGCAGGAAGTTAGTATTAGCCTTCAGGTCAGGATATTTTTCCACTGATACCATGATCCGGCCCAGCATATTATCCAGTTCTACCGCCTGATCGCTGGTAAGGGAGCCGGAGATGGCCCGGGCTCGCATCTCAGTTATCTTTGTCAGAGTTTCATTTTCATGGGTCATGTATCCCTTTACGGTTGCTACCAGATTAGGAATAAGGTCAAATCTCTTTTTCAGCATCACATCAATACTGGAATAGGCATTTTCCACCATATTCTTTTTACCGATCAGGGAATTATAAATAGCAATGAAAACTATCAATATGAATGCAATAATACCTAATACGATCGCCATATTCTAATCTCCGGGGTTCGTGTATCTATTGTTTTGCAGTTGATACTAAAAACTAATCCTGTTTATATTCGTATCAGGCTCTTTTTGGATCCTGATATGAAAAACAGGGCGTGAAAGTTTCTACAACCTTCACGCCCATTATAATCGACCTGTTACGGTAATTCACTGCAAAAAACATAAATGATCATGTGAGCCGGAAAATCAGGCCAGCCCCAATCTTTGAGCTATGCCAGAACCGTATTTCTTATCGGCCCGGCTGAAATGTTCTATCATTTTCTTTTGTATCTCGACCGGGGCTTTTTTCAGACTGTCAACTATATTATCCATCAGGTGATCCTGCTGGGCCGGGCTCATCAGGCGGAAGAGATTGCCGGGCTGAACATAATCATCATCAACCCCGCGTTTCTGCTCATAGCGGGCAGCATTGCCCCTGATCTGCAACGGCGGCTCAGCTACTGATGGATCGGCCTTGGGACCGCCAAAGCTATTGGGCTCATAATTGACCGAATCAGCGCCATTATCATCGCAGCGCATCTGGCCATCTCTCTGATAATTGCAGGCTTTGGCCGCATGCGGGCAATTAACCGGCAGTAGCTCGTAATTTGTACCCAGACGATAACGCTGGGCATCGGCATAGGAAAAGATGCGGGCCTGAAGCATTTTATCAGGTGAAAAACCTATGCCAGGCACTACATTTCCGGGCGAAAAGGCCGCCTGCTCGATCTGGGCATAATAATTAGTGCAATTGCGGTTCATCTCCAGCGTGCCGACCTGGATCAGCGGATAGTCGCCATGCGGCCAGACCTTGGTCAGATCAAAGGGGTTCCAGCGATAATCGTCAGCCTCTGCTTCAGGCATGATCTGCACATAAAGTGTCCAGGATGGGAACTGACCATTGGCAATTGTATTGAACAGCTCTTTGGTATGATGATCCGGACAAGTTCCCGCCAGCATATCAGCTTGGGCCGGCGTCATACATTTTATACCCTGATTGGTCTTGAAATGGAATTTAACCCAATATCTTTCATTTTTGGCATTGAGGAAACTATAGGTGTGACTGCCATAGCCGTTCATATAAGGTATGCCCAGCGGAATACCTCGTTCGGAGAACAGGATAGTGACCTGATGCAGGGCCTCGGGTACCTGTGACCAGAAATCCCATTGCATGATATCGTTTTTACAGTTGGTTTTCGGGTCACGCTTCTGTGTATGGATAAAGTCAGGGAACTTGATCGCATCTCTGATGAAAAATGTCGGAGTATTATTACCTACCAGGTCCCAGTTACCTTCTTCGGTATAGAACTTCAATGCAAAACCGCGTACATCTCTGACAGTGTCGGCTGAACCTTTTTCGCCGGCTACAGTTGAGAACCGGGCCACTACCTCGGTTTTTTTGCCAATCCTGGAAAATATTGCCGCCCTGGTATATTGGGTAATATCATGAGTTACGGTAAATGTGCCCAAAGCTCCGGCCGCCTTGGCATGCACTACCCGCTCAGGGATTCTTTCCCGATTGAAATGGGCAAGCTTTTCCAGCAGGTAATGGTCCTGGGCCAGTGTTGGACCTCTTTCTCCGGCTGTCAGCGATGTCTGATTGTCATCGACAGGGATACCAGCTGCAGTAGTAAGTTTTTTTTCGGTCATGTTTGAATTTCCTTTCCATTTGATAGCTGTAAAAAGGTAATAAATTAGTATAACTGAATAATACTTCTCTACTTCTGCCCCTTAGTGCTCAATGCTTATTAAATTCGCTACTCAAACCCAAAAAAGATAATATATAAGAAATCACTTCAATTATAGCCCTGAACCAGACCGGAAACCAATAATTAATTAACAGACCTCATAATATATAGTAGTGTGCTGCATTGTTATTTGGCCGCGAGTAAGATTTGTCCTGAACTGATTTGTCATGAGAGCTTGCCGAAGTGAGCCTGTTGGAAGGCGTAAACACAGTCACAGTCTTTTAAGAGTACCAAAGTTCTGCATAAGCTAGTATAAAAGTCACGAGCTTCAGGGCAACATGCCCTGAAAGTCTAAACTTCTACATTCAGCCTGTGTCTCTGCTCTAATAACTCGGCTTGCATTTTGGAAACGCAATTATGCGTCCCAACTATTTACAGGGATAGTATTTAGGGGAGGTTGAAGGTTGCCATTACGGGCCAGTGGTCGCTGGCGACATCGGCAATGGGATCTGTGATAACGGTAGTAGCTGAAGTGTTCTGGAACAGGGGTATGCTGACGAAAATATGGTCGAGAAAGCTGCGGTATCTGATGGGTTTGAATTGGCAGTGATAGGAATATTCCCCTTGCTCCTGTAAGGGGGCGGTAAGCGATCTGAGCAGCTTTTTGCCGGCCAGTGCCTCGGTGAGTGCATCGGTATCGGCCTTGACCTCATTGTTATCTTTACCGAACGAATCATTAAAGTCGCCAAGAACCGCTATGTAGGTGGGTGATGGATTGGCTTCAATATATTTTTCGCAAATATCTCTCAGGCGGGCGATTTGCCGGGTGCGTTTGAGGACCATGTCGGTATTGTCGCCGAATTTGCTCTTGATGTGGGTCAGACCGATTATGAGGCGATTATGTTCCGGGGTGCGAAAAGTTACAAATGCCGGACCGCGGCTAAAGAGCAGTTTTTTACCGCTGCTGTCGGCAGGGTCTGTATCTCCGTAATATTCATCTACAGATTCGGCATTGAATCCGGTTTTGGCCAGCATAGCCAGATTTTGCCCGCTGGTACTGTTGCTTTTGAAAACCCGAACGAACTGATAAAGTCCTTTGAGATACTCCTTATTGAATAGCTCAAGGGTTTCCTGGTCGGGAGCTTCCTGAATACAAAGTATGTCTGGTGAGAAATTGGGCAGGGTGATAACCCGTGCAACTTCATAGATATCTTCGCAGTCACGATAATATTCAGTTCGGTCGCGTTGAGATAAAGGCAGGTTGTGCTGGTCGAACATATCAGAGAATTTTTCAATGTTGTAAGTGGCAACTTTTATGGTTTCTGCTGAGCTGTCGGCAGCAGGAAGGGCGATCAAAAACAAAAGGAGGATATATGCTCTGAACTTACTCATGTCGATTCCTTGTGCAAAACTGGCTGTGATTGTAATAAAAAAACCTGTCTATACCATATACATATCAGGTATAGACAGGTTGTCAATTCAAAAACATCTTCAGGCACGCCAAACAACGGCACAGCCATCAGATGAAAGACCCGGCAGGAGAGCTAACCGCCCGCTTAAACTGCAAGCAGGGGGACTGCATAGCCACCTGTGCCTGGTTATAACTATACCACCCCGGTTATAAACTGCATAGTCAGGGCCGATATAGTATTATTATCGTTTTTATACATAGGCTATCGCTGAAACCATAATTGAGATCAGGGCCAGCATGATCAATAATCTTGTTGCATAGTACATTGTCATATCTCCTGTCTTTAAGTTACCGGCAGTACCTTACCGCCGCTCCTGTATTAATATACAATGCCAATGTAAAGATCTGGCAAATCTGGTGTTAATATTATGTTAATTTTTCAGTCTGGTGGACTTATGTATATAAATGCTTTTTAATAAGCATGTTAGGTTGGCAGTTTTCCTTATTATCTGATATGTTTTTGCTGTGGGAGCAGTAAAGTCGTAAAGCTGAAGTTTTTTTGGGGATTAAAATTTGACTTTCAGTATAATACCCGACTAAAACAAGTTGAAAAGACATTATAACAGTTAGAAAAATAGAATAAGACCCTATACGAAGGAAAGGAATTACACAAAAGTATGTCAACTCAGGATAATCTCATGGCGGCGTTCGCAGGTGAATCACAGGCTAATCGTAAATATCTGGCTTATGCCAAAGCGGCAGAGAAAGATGGTCTGCCCGGCGTTGCCAGGCTCTTCAGGGCGGCTGCCGAGGCAGAGACCGTGCACGCTCATACCCATTTGCGTAATGCCGGCGGCATTAACGATACTGTGTCGAATCTGAAAGATGCAATTGCAGGTGAAGCGCATGAGTTTAAGAGTATGTATCCCGGTTTTATTGCCGAAGCTCAGGCAGAGGGTAAAAAGGCGGCTCTCAAGGGTTTTGAATTTGCCAATGAGGTAGAAGAGCTGCACCATAATTTGTATAGTGAGGCTCTTAAGGCGGTAGAGTCAGGCAAAGATCTGCCGGTTCAGGCAATTTATGTCTGCGGCGTATGCGGTAACACCGTTTATGGCGCGGCCCAGGATAAATGCAGCGTTTGTGGTGTTGCTGCTGATAAGTTCTTTGAAGTTAAGTGATTGAGGCTGGCAGAGCTTGCTTTCTGCTGAAAATAGGATATGAAAAAACAGGCCCGGTATATTAAACCGAGCCTGTTTTTTTGCATTATTGCGTGTTCATGTAATTTTCAGAGAATGATAGGTATTAGTAATGTATCTCTGGCTGATCATGAACCGGGTGAAGGGTCACTGGCGATCCAGTTTTCCGGGTCATCACCGGAATATTGAGGCCCATAGCTCGCCCGCTGCAGTGATTTTCCGCTGCCATCAGATTCTGAAGGCCAAGGCCAGTAATCATTGTAATAGCACTGGTCAATTGTTACCAGAGAGATGGCCAGCGGGTCAAGCGGGTCATCAGAGCTTTGTGGTGTCGCCAGGGTTATCCGGTCGCTATTATTGGAAAGTGAGCCACTCCAGGGACCAAAGATATTATTAACCACCAGGGTGGTGGAAGAGTAATAGCTCTGGAATGAATTTAATGCGGTACTGTTGGTCGGGTCAAATCCTACCACTAAGATTCGCTGACCGGGAGCCAGAACTTTGCCTGTGGGGAAGGTGAAATCAATGCCGCCTTCAAATTGCCAGGCTCCGGCTTGCGACCAGAGGTTAACTGCACTGGCAGTAGGATTATATATTTCGATGTATTTATGGTTTACATCATCACTGGCCGGATGGTACATGATCTCACTGATTAATATATGATCGATCGGGTTGGAATTAGTGGCTCCTCTGGTGCCATTGTTGAAGTTGAGCCAGTATTCGCTGCCATCGGGATATCTGCCCAGAGAAACATTATTGAGCTGGCCTGCGAACGAGATCGCATCAACAATACGGTCCTGACCATCTATGCCGGGCAGGTAAGAGAGATACAGCTTTTCTCCGGCTTTATCAAGCCCGAATCCAGTGGATAACGGACTATGGAATCCGGTTATTTCATCATAAGAAATAAAGCTTTTTCCTGCCAGTACAGAGGCTGGTAAGGCCCATTTATCCAGTTCTGATATATCATCGCTTAGATACCAGTTGTTGTCTATATTAACAGCTGAAGTATTGCAGTTAAACAGTTCAATCCAGTCATTGCTATCATATCCGGGGTATTGAGAGCTGGTAAAATCGGTATGTGCCATGAACTCATTGATCAGCAATGAGCTGGTTGGCTCCGCCGGGTCTGTGGCAGCCGGAGAACCGCCGATATAGCTGCTTGCCCGCCAGTTTGCCCCGTAGTCGAGTGTGCCGAGGGGCTCATCTTCGATCGCATCATCTATCGGGACCAGAGAATGCCCGCTGCCATCGGCAGCTACAGGCCAGCCGCGTCCATCATTATATTCAAATTCAATTATAGTGCCATTCCAGTAATCAGATATCTTAAGATCTTCACCGGCATTGTCAAGTTTTCCGGAGTATTTACCGGCGATACGGCTGTTATGGTCAGTGCCATAGGCCGTCGCAAAAGCGGTTTTATCACGAACTACCAGTACAAATTCGCCGGGAGCAAGCGTTGTAACCGAGCTATTGGCAAAACTGAATGTAACACCGCCTTCAATGGAAATGGTACTAAGGTCTAAAGTTATGTTGGAACTGATATTTTGGAACTCAATAAAATCAGCCTCGCCATTATTGTACATTAATTCAGTGAGTCTGAAGTAGTTTTTAATATCAGAGCCCAGAGCTTCGCCAGCAACAAATTCAATTGGTGCTGACCAGTGGCTCCATCTTCCGGTATTATCCATCATCTTGCAGCGAACGCGGTAATTTCTGCCCGGCTTGATACCTTCGGCCGGGAATTGATAATCACTGGAATAGATGGTCAGGTCGCTGCTTTCATAAACAGGATCAATTTCATATTTAACATTTTTGGACAATCTCTTATGGGTATAACCGCCCACATTGGCCTGGAGTTCAATGTCTATTGCCAGGTCACTGCTGTTAATATCTACCTGTATAACCTGTACGGCAATAGTGTTTTCACCATTGACCAGAAAACTCGACGGATTATTCAGGGTTATCTGCTCATAGTAATCTGCTTCATGGTGGACTACGCCTGTAGTGCTGTTGTAAGCCTTTTCCCCGGCAGAGCAATAAAGCCTTGCTACTTCTATACCGTTGATCCAAACGATACAGCCATCATCAACCATGGCATTTAGGGTAAGTGAGCTGACATTAGCAGCATTAGCAACGAAGAATGAATTTCTGAGATACATAGTTGTATAGTTATTTCTCATATCGGTGATAACAGTATTTACGGGGTCATTATATCCGATCGGAGTCTGACCGCTAAGCCAGTTACTGTCATTAAAGCCAGCCAGACGCCATGCACCGGTCTGGGTAGAGGGTTCCTGGTTACCTTTGAAGTATTTCCAGTTACTCTCCTTTTCCAGCAGAGAAATGGTTGCCGAACTTGAAGGCTCATAAGAGTTAAAGCCCAAATTATATTCAGCTATACGCCATTTCATGGCCCCGAAGGTTCCGGCACCCTGAGGGTCGCTAAACGCTGATGCACTGAACCGCAGATCGTTTTCTGGATAACCTTCAGTACCTATATAGCTGATAGCCGGTGTTGCCGGAATACTGACAGAGTCACCTTCGGCATTAGCCAGATTGTCAAGGTTAGTGTTTGATCCCATCCAGCCTTCAACGCCAGAAGACCAGGCAAACTGTTTCATTATGGCGACATTGGTTGCTAACAGACCATTGTCAATGGCACTGCCGCCGCCAGTTGTGTCTCGACGCCACCTGTCTCTGTCAGCTGGAACAAAGTCGCTGATGAGCCATGCGAGTTCATCTATCATGCCATCGATCACTTCGGGCTGCCAATGCAGGTCGCGAAATTCTCGTATATAATTGCGATAGGCAATTTTGAATGGTTCTTTGGCCGGCTGAACGGTAAATTGTTCCAGGTTATTGAGGTATCTCTGGTCGTATATGGCCGCTTTGGCATGATCTACGCCCATATTCCAATAAGGGCCCCAGGTATCATCAACATCAAAGGGCAGATACCAGAGCTTGCCGTATTGATTATTTTCATCAAAAACAGGCAGGAAGTACCAGGTGCAGTTCTTAAGGCAATGCCAGCAATCTGAGCCGGAGAATATGTCATAGTGACGAATGGCCTCTGTAATGGTGTGATAGCGATACCATTGTTCACAGTCAAGGTATTTATCAATGAACTCAGCGGTGGATGTATGATTAAGATTATATCTTATATTGGTGTAATCACCGGCATTGTCAACTGAGTAAGGTCCCTGATACCGCTGTTGCTCTTTACCATCAAAAACTTTATCAGCCAACTTGTACAGGTTGCCATCAGGCAGTCCCAGACGGTCCAGCATTGCTCCATCATAGTTTTCAAATCCTATATATAAACCGTAAAAATCACCTGTATATTGGCCACCGCTTACTGAAGGAGTTTCTTCTGCTCCATCAACTACCCGGAAATGGAACCACCAGGTTTCAGGCGAGGGAACACCTGCCTGAGCGAATAAACGCATGTCCATTATTTCGTTTATACCATAGGCATAGTTGCGGTAGCCGCCACTGATCTTATTGCCGAACATCTTGCCAGAGTTTAGATGCTGCCACTTTGATGGGAACTTGTCGCCATATATGTCGCGGGCCTGGAAATAATTGCCGCGATTGAATCTGAACTTCATGGAGCGTTTGCCGCCCATGCCATAGTTATATCGACCATTACCGCCACGCAATCTGTAGCCGATATGGTCATAAACTTTCCCTTCATAAACAAAAGCACCTTCCCAGTTGTATCTGCGTCCAGTCTCCTGATTAGCAAATTCAGTAGTATCCTGATAGATACGGTCGGCAGAGTTATTACCATTGCACATGGTAAAATCACTGGAACGGGTGATCAGTGAATAGACCGGGAATGTCTTGAGCATATCAGATGGATAGGTATATCCCGCTGCACCGCTGACAGAGTTATCTGTAGTTACATAGTCAGGAATACCATCGTAAATATAGTATGCGAAATTAAGAGATTCATCGTCAAAATAAGGTACTTGTACCTGATTCCCGACGGTGTCACTGGTTTCAATTCTATAACGCACCAGTGTGCGATTGGCCTGTGCCGGGATAACTGCAGTATAGACATCATCGTCAGCAGCTATATCTGAGCCGCTGCCATTGTCAACCATGGCAATGGCAGTCCAGTTAGCCGGATCTTCAAATTCCGGATTTGGAACTGGATATTTGACCGGGTCATCGTAAAGTGTACTTATATCGACGGGTAAGAATGCCGGGATGTAATTTCCAGCAGTCACTATCTGGTATTTCAATGTAACAGAATCAACACCTTCAGCATCTGTTATTTTTGCTGTAATTATTACAGGGGTATTAGAAACAGGTGCTTCCGGACTGTTTTGTACCTGCCTTATCTGTGGTGGAATATTGAAAGTAAAACTGTGATTTCTGGCACCCGGGGTAGGGGAGCGGAATGCCCGGTATGGCAGATCGTAGTGTAGACCGGAACTACGCCAACTGGCCGCCAGATCATTGTCAAGGTAAGGGTTGATCAGCTCCATAGAAGCCCCTTCGCCATTAGCTGCGATCGGCCATGGGAATTCACTGGTATAGGTCACTTCATCGATTTTATTACCCTGAGCATCGCGCAGGGTTATTGTTTCACCTTCATTACTGAGTTTACCTTCAAATGGGCCATAGCAGATAATACCAAATTTGTTAAAGAATGAAGTTGGTTCCTGGCATACAGTTATGTAAGTATTTGGATTTAGAACTGTGCCAGCCGGGAAAGTGTAACTGATACCATCGGAAATGGTCCAGCCGCTTAAGTCAACGGGAGCTGCGCCGGCATGATACAACTCTACAAATTCCACCAGATCTTTATTATAATCGCTATGATAATGTATTTCATTTATGACTATTAGCGGGTCTGCCTGCTCATTCCAGTTTTCCTGCAGGGCAACGAAATCCTCCAGATTCACTATGCCATCAGAAGTAAGATCTGCACAATCATAATCTGAGCAATTAACACTTTCCAGCCATTGCTGACATAAGACCGCCAGATCGCCAATATCTACCTGGCAATCACCTGACAGGTCATTAGGCAGACAGGAAACCGGCTTATGCAGCATGGTATAGGACCAAAGCGGCCCGCTATAACTATAGCCAGTAGTCGTTACTTCTTCTATTCTCCAGTAATATGTCTTTCCAGCTTCCAGGGTATAGGGCAGTCCGATGCTGGTTGCAGTACCTGAAATATTACCCAGGAAATACTCAGTCGATGTTGCATCTGCCTGTAATACTCCTGTAAGATCAGAGCCAAAATACACATTCTGGCTGACTATGTCAGAGTTTGAGTCTGGTTGCCAGTTCAGTTCTGTGCAGCTAGCGGCAGAAGCACTGTTATCGGCAGGAGATATGCAAGTTGGCAATACATGTTCAATTTCAATTGCTTCCGGGTTAGCACCGGCAGCATAACTGGCCTGTATCATTTCGGCTGTTAAAGGCGTATTATATATACGCAGGTCACTGTAAGCACCATAGAAGCCAACACCAAGCCATATATCGCGACCGAGCCAGTTATTTATGTCGTTCAATTCGGAAAGCCTTAGCCGGGTTGGGCATGAGCCAACCAGCTGGCCATTTTTGTAGAGGCTGGCTATGCCTTTGGTGTCATCCCAGGTTACTGCTAAATGGATCATTGTATTAGTAGGTAGATCGGCATCAAAATATACATGGGTTGGGGTAGATTCACCCGTTGCGATGCTATTACGATTGGTGAAGCGTTCAACAGAAAGCATCATGAAGTCTGAATAGACAGAAGCCGATGACTTATTTTCACCTGAATCACCAGAACCAAAGATGAATAATCTCTGATTGACTGTTCCTGCCGGCCCAAACCAGCAAGCCCAGGTTTCTATGGTCATACCTGTGCCCAATGATGATATTATGCCGTTAGGCAGGTCAACATAGTTAACAGCCTCGTTTGACAGCAGTGGTTCACTATTGCCAAGGTATAGCAGGCCGTTGGAATATGAGGCGCCTATACTTTGAAGGACCAATGTTCCGTGAGCTGTGCCAACGGAATCCAGAACATTGTTATTGAATGTGTAGCGATGTACTAGTTCTGCCTGTACGCTGACAGCTAAAAAAGCTGCAATAAATCCGATAAGCAGCGATAATCTCATAATACCACCTTTTGCTTTAAGCTTGCATTGACTATATTGAACCTATTCTGAACACTAATTCTATTTAACACTTCTCTTATCTAATTATATCAGGTCGCGGCCTGAATGGTATTGTATTATTTTTCATATATGAATTATTTTTCATATATATTTTCTACAATATTCCTACTTATTTACCTATCGGCGATTTATAACAATGACTTATGTTGAACCAAGATTAATTATTTTCAAATAACCCAATAAGTAAATTGAAAGATAATCTTTATCGCAATTTGGAATTAAGTCTAAAGATTAGAATAACTCCTTACTATAAAAGCACTAATGGATTTAATGCAAGTATTATTCAATTACAGCTGATACCTTTTCCTCCGGTAAAGAGCTCCAGCTGCTATCGCTTTTTATCTTGATTATACCAGAGTCTCTGAGTATTTCCAGATTGGCTATGGCATATTCTACAGTAGCTTTATTCACCTCATTACTGGCATCGAGGTAGTCTTCTCTGGCATCGAGTAGGTCTCTGGTATTGGCCCGGCCGTATTTTAGTAATGTCTCAGTGTTCTTTGAACGCTTTTGGGCTAAATCTAAGCCATTGATCTCATTATGATATTTACTCCGGCTTTCTTCTAGTTTTCGATAACCCTTTTTAATGTCAGTAGTAATGAGGTCTTTGATCTCTTGTTGATATCTTTGGGCTCTTTCTATGTCAATTACTGCTTTGCGATAAGCGTTCTTTTCAGCAAGACGATCCAGTGGCAGATCCATTTCCAGACCAAGCGAGTAGCTATTGTCAGTTCCACGGGCACTGGAAGGAGATAAACGCCTTTGCGAATTGGCATTTCCAACCAGATTAAGTTCTGCTCTTATCGCATCGGCTGCAACTTCTACCTTTCTCTGGGCGTCGAGGGTAAAATCAATAGCATTAAGCATATCAAGACGCTGGTCCATAGCCATGTCGATAGCCTGTTCCTCACTGAGCTGCATCTGGTTGCTTACCGTGTTGGCAAGTATGATCAGTTCATTATTGTCGAGTGTAAAAAAAGTATTGGCTGGTATAGAAAGTTTTAGTTTGAACTGATCCAGAGCATCTTCATATTTTCGCCGGGCTTCCAGTAGGTCGGTTTGGGCTGATATACGATCCTGATCAGCCTGTTCAAGTTCATGCAGAGGTATGCGACCTGCATTTGCCCTTGTCTTCAGATTGCCATAAAGGCTTTCCATTTCCCTGTAATAAATCGTATGATTGTTATTTATACATTCCAGAAGCAGCAGATTGTAATAATCTGATACGATCTCAACTACCAATTCTTTGCGAAATTGATTGAAATCGCGGATTTTATACATAGTATTACGCTGAGCCTGAGTAATGTTTTCAAGGGCAACTTTGCGACCGGCACCACGCAGTAAGGGCTGGGTTATTGTCGCAGATGCAATTGCAGATAACCCGCTCCTGGCATCGCCAGAGATTATGTCGATACACCCCAGTCCAATGTTACTGCCGATCCTGGCTCCGCTGGCCAGCAGCTTATTAAAGCCTATAGTAGCTGAAGTATTCAGGCTCTCAACATCACTGTCTTTTTCATATATGCTTTCTACCTCACCAGTGAAAATACCATTGAACTCATTTTCGGTTTCGAGTTGATCCAGAGCTGTAATATACAGTTCTTCCTTTTGAGTCTGAAATTCACGATTGTTGTTCAGGCACAGGGCGACAGCGTTTTTGAGATCCAGAACACCATTAGCGAGATAATTTGCTATTAGCTCATTTTCTGAACCTTGCGCAGTATTATTGGGGTCAGTAATACGATACTGGCCGAAAATATCATTTGAGGTAGCCTGCCAGGTCTTGTCAATGACATCGTATGCCTTTTTATCAGTTTCATAAACTGTTTTTTTCAGGTCAGGATTGCATCCTGAAAGAACCGTAGCCAGGCTGAGGCAAGTTATTATTCTTGTTGAGTACCAATTCATAAAGTTACCCATATTTAGTTGCTTCTTACTACTCTGAGGCCTACCATTTCATTGTGAATACTCTTAAATTCGGGCAATATTGGTATTTCAATTGGTCTGCCCCAGGTTGGAATGGTAGGGCTGGGCCATAATACATCTGGCATAAGCTCCATGGCGGCCGATACATTGGCTATTTCTGATTCGAATGATATCCGATTATCAGTTAAGGATACTATTTCAACTTTAGTGCCTGGTGTGAAATGTCCTATACTCTTTTGAGGGACCCAGGCCATAATACGCTGAGCCTGTGGCTTGATAAGGGTCATTATTATTGCACCGCCGGTAACAGCCTGACCGCTTTTGAAATACAGATTGTTCACTATGCCATCAAATGGAGCCTTCAGGACAACGGTATCATACATATTCATGATCTCATTTATCACTCTTTCCTGAACAACTATGGCTTTGCGAATGGGTTCAAGGCGGGTTTCGATCGAGAAATTTATTCTGCTCTTTTGAGCTTCGAATTCTTCTCTTTGCAGCTGTGCGTTCTTTAGTGTTAATTCCGCGGCCGCCAGTTGCAACTCTTCGATAGCTATCTGTTCTTTAAGGATATTATATTCGGATCTGCATTTATCGAGTTCATATTGTTCTGCTGCCCCCTGAGCCAGCAGGCTTTCAACTATCTCGATCTCAACTTCCATGTCTTTCAGGGTCAGGCGGCCGGGTTCCAATGATGCTCTTATCTGGAGTAATGAAAGACGGGCTTTTTCCACTTCAATGCTCAGAGAACGCCCTTCAGATATTATCTCATTTTCCAGAGTGAACTGTTCATTAATCAATTCCTGTTCTACTGCTGCCAGCTCTGCTTTAAGTCTTTCGAGTTCTGCCTGCTCTGTTGCCTGTCTGGCTTTCAGGTATTCATCATTATACTCTTCACGACCTAATGAACATTCCTTAATTATTGCAAGAGTATCACCTTTTTTTACCTCTTGATATAGAGTGACCGGCATAGATCTGATATAGCCAGACTCTACACTGTTGATTGTTTGCAGTTCGCTGTATGCTATGCCGACCAATTGTGTGCGGTGGGCCTGATGATTTAACAGATAGCCAACAGCACAAACCGCTGATAACCATACTGCAATGGGCAGTATTTTGGTGGTCTTTCCCTTTTTTAATTGTAATTTCATATATAATATCGCTCTTTCGCTATTGTACCATAAGTTACATCTGAAGTAATTGTTCCTGCACGGTCAGGCTTATATTTCTTATACCCTGAACCTTTTGCAGTTCTGAAAGCATTATCTCATTTTTTGAGGCGTTCTTTATTACTAACTGATAGGCATATTCGACATCAGGTGTGCCAAAGGCATTGTCCTGTGATGATATCAGAGAAAAATTACCGCAGAACTTTTTCAGTATTGCTACCACCTGATGGTCTTTGGTAATGTGGTCAGCGAGGTTGAATCGTAAAAAAGCATTATTGGACTGCTGAGAGCCAAACTCTGACAGGTGCAGATATATTATGATTATGCTAAGGCCTACAGTTCCCAATATCGCGATCGAATATCTCTGAGAGCCAGTGGCCATGCCCGTAACTAATGCGCAAAACAGAAAGGCAATATCACGGGTGTCTTTGATAACATTGCGGAAACGGACCATCGATAATGCTCCCATAAGTCCGACTGCTACCACAAAGCTGCCTGCTATAGTTGACATGACCAGTGAAATTATCACGGTTAATAATATCAGAGATTGCACAAAAGATCGCGAGTATGAAAGACCGCTATGGGTAAGATAGTATATCCAGGCCAGAAATTGCCCCAGTACGAACGACAACAAAATCGACAGGAGAACTGACTGGATAGTAGTCTCCGGTGAGGTTATTGACGCATTCTCCATAGTACGCCAGATAAAATCCATTTATTGTATCTCCTGTTTTATTACTTCCTGAATAACATTCTGGCCATGTTCATCTGGCTGCTGAATCCCATAGTCGCTGACTGTTTGATAGATGAAACATATTTTGACATGCTTCCTCGTTTTATATCGAACATTTTTATCATGTCATTTACCCACACCGGGTATTTATCAGTAAATTTTATTTCCATTACCACAAAGTCAATTGCCAGGTCACGCCAGCCAGCGCCACCGGTAGTCACTATAGGGCGATCAACCGGCTTGAAAGCTATCTTTCGGTCGAATGTTATTCGCAGGCGACTGTCTGAATTAGAGATGTCCTCGAAAGCTTGACGCAGATACCGGCATAAAAGTATAGGCCGGGCATGTATCATACGCAGGTAATACTGGAACTGCTCCATGTTCTTTGTATCTTTTTCGCTATTCAACCCAGATATTCTGGATCCATTGAATATGGCATCGAGCTGATTTTTACCAGTTCGTACCCGGCTTTTATGTATGACACCATCAATTCGCCTTTTAATCTCAACAAAGCAGGGTGACTCAGGATTGTCATCATAACAGCGAACTCGTAGTTTATAACGACTCTTTTTCTTTTCTACGGTGTCTTTGCAAAGATCAAGCAGGTTTGAATCTATATAAAGACTTGATATGCAATAATTGCCATCTGGACTTTTACGCGAATATTTGTCCATTTCCATTCTTGACTGAATGTAATTGGCTATACTACGGGCCTGTGATTCGGTTATTCGATATTTTAGTTCGTAGCGGCTGCACAGAGTTTTATCTTCTTCTTCTATAGATGAAGGGTTGATTTTTATTACTGGCTGTATCTGATTAATATTTTGAGCTTCTATTAGTTTTTCGCTGCAGAATAACTCAGGCTTACACTCATTGCCGGGTATTTTCTTTTTCGCTTCTGATGTCATATTTTCGTTGCCTTCCGACATAAAACATTCCATGCTATTTCATATTGCAGTATTAACACAATTCAATAAGTTTGTTATAAACTTTAATAACCCTCTCGAATCAGAGCGAAAGGGGACATAATTGGCAGAACTTAACTTTCCGGGTATATGAAATACCCGAAATGTGAGCTTTTTATCAGAAATTATTAACTTATATAGCTTTTATATATAAACGATTCAGGATTGAATTTTGTGGGCCGACTATTAACGCCGGCGTAGCAGTCTTCTGGCAGCTTCTCAACAGTGAGCTAAGAGAGCCTTGGGCTTATCTCAACTTACTTGTAATATTCCATCTCTAATCCAGTTTCAAGCACACTAGACCTGTTATCTTAATCGTCCTTACCAACTAAAATATATGATCATTAATTCTGCTAATCTTACTTGTACCATGTTATTATAGTAAATTTATCTAAAATAATGAAAGGTTAAATACCCCTTTTTGTTAAAAATAGATTGTTTTTTAGTGAAAAACACATTTATTGCTATCTCTATAGCTGGTTTATTGTTAGCCATTATGCGTTATTTGTAGTGTAGCTAATGACATGCCGCTATTTGTGTTTTACATTATTTTACAAAACAGTCTAATTTTGCTGGTGTTTGTATTTTTAGTGTTATACAAAACTCATCTTGCAGATAGTACTAAAATGAACTAAATAAGAGCCTTTCAATGTATATAAATTAATCATTAATTTTGGTATGCTGAACTGGTTTAGAAGTGATGTTTATGGACTTTCAGCTTTGATTGCAGGGAATTAGCATTTACCATGAATAATAAGTTTACTCTGATATTAGTCATTATAGTTTGATAATTGGTTCATTCGCAAAATAGAGTTCTTTGTCTGATATTTGCAGGATTTAACGAAAGTGATATTGTCTTTTGTTATAGTGCTCTATTGGAAAATATATTTAACTGCATTTTAAATTTTAATTATCATTCTTTGCTATTGTTTCTGTTGCGTGAAGTATTAAGTGGATAAATCTTCCTGATGTGATTTTATATGTTGAGCGTATATCTAGTTAGGAACTGTTTGTTACAGGTTGAAGAGATTTGCTGCTGTATGTGGTATGAAGTGTTGATGGTAATATTTATTATTTAAAATTTCTGTAAAATTAACTTGTATCTCAGACATCAATTAGCTAACATAAAAATAACTTCTGAGAAAAGTCCATTCGAGATAGTAGAAACACAGAGATAGGGTCAGAGTGATTGCATATCTATTGCATTTGCTTTGGTTGTTTGTATTTCGTCAGTTAGTTCTGGCCTATGGTTGTTCCATGGTCAGGTTTTATGACGAGGCGGGTGTTCCGCCAGTTAGTGAATAGGATTTGTGTTTTTGATTTAGGAGAATGGAAACTATGAAAAAGCAGTTATTGTCTCTTCTTGCGCTCGTTGGTGTATGTACTTTAAGTGCAGATGGTGGTTTGGTTCATCGTTATGACTTTTCTGTTGATGCCAGTGATTCTGTTGGTACAGCTCATGGTACGCTCGGTACAGGCACAATAGCAGATGGTGCTCTCAAGACAGATGGCTCTAATACTGGAGTAACTCTGACATCTGATGCGGTTGCTGGTATTACAGGTGCATTTACCATTGAAACATGGTTTGATGCCTTCCAACCTCAGGGTGGCTACAGAACTCTGTATTCATTCAGTGATGGTACCAGGGATAATTTCATTATTGCTACTCCAGCTCGTCTTGATGGAGGGCAGCCCTGGCAGGCAAGTGTGCATGTGAAGGTTGATGGTGTTACTGATTCAATGATGCGCGGTGAACCGATGGATATTGGTGGTATGCGAAGGATGACAGTAACTTATGATGGTACTACTCTGAAATACTATATGGAAGGCCAGATTGCCTTTTTGGAAGGAGGAGATATTTCTCCTTTTAACAATTTTGACTGTCCCGGTCTTAATCTTCAGGCAGTCTCATCTTCAATTGGTATCAGTGCAAATTCGCCTTGGGGTGATCCTTCAATGATCGGTGATATATATGATTTTCGTATTTATGATCATGCTTTGACTGCCGATCAGATATCGACTACATTTGCTCTTGGTGTTGATGCGTCAAATGAAGCTATAAGTGCTGCTGTTCCAGAACCCGCTACCATGTCTATTATAGGATTAGGTGCCCTTGCTATGCTTCGTCGTCGTAAGTAAGCTGTTATTGTATTGCGTATTATGTTGGAGGAGGAATTGTGCAAACAGTTCTTCCTCCAATTTTTTTAAATGTTATTGGTTCGATGAGTTGTTAAGAGATGATATAGTGTATAAATATATGCAGCAGTTAACGACATTTACATTTGTTATTTTGTTGAGTTAACAGTATAATAAAATTGTAAGTTATTGGGTTGGTTTTTTTTGTTTCCGGCCTGCCTGAATTAACCTATTGCACTGCTGCATAAGCAGTTATATACGACAGGAATACTAATGATGGACGAGAAATTGAATATGCGTGATATCGCTGCTCAGGCACGCCAGGCGGCAGTTATAACAGCTTCTCTGCCTGGTGAGTTAAAGAATCTTGCCTTGCAGTCTGTAGCGGAGGCTTTGCGTCTTCATGGCGATATTATAATAGCAGCTAACAGAGCAGACCTTGCCAGCGCAGAATCTGCTGGTCTTGCCAGTGCTTTGCTCAAAAGGCTGAAATTTGATCAGGAAAAGTTGAATGCTGTTATCTCCGGCATAGAATCATTACGCAAATTACCTGACCCGGTTGGATGTCAGCTTGATGCGACCAGGCTAGATAATGACCTTATTCTTCGCCGGGTATCCTGCCCGATTGGTGTTCTGGGTATAGTTTTTGAAAGTCGTCCCGATGCTCTGGTGCAGATATCAACCCTGGCCATAAAAAGCGGTAATGCTGTGCTTCTTAAAGGAGGCAGTGAAGCGGCTTTGACTAATGCTGCACTGGCTAAAGTAATTGATAATGCCGCCTGTCAGGCCGGGTTTCCTGCCGGCTGGCTGGCCTTACTTCAGAGTAGAGATGATGTCAAGGCTATGCTGGCTATGGACGAATATATAGATCTGGTAATTCCGCGTGGTTCTAATGACTTTGTCCGCTATATTATGGATAATACCCGTATTCCGGTTATGGGGCATGCTGATGGTATTTGTCATGTCTTTATCGATGATTCAGCTGACTTGGAAATGGCCGTAAAGGTTGCCTTTGACAGTAAATGTCAGTATCCGGCAGTATGCAATGCCATGGAAACGCTTCTTGTCTCTTCTGTCGTAGCAGAAAAAGTATTGCCCGTATTGGCAGATGCTTATGGCAAAGCCGGTGTTGAGTTACGGGGGGATGAGCGAGTTTGCAAGATAATCAAGTGCAACATGGCAACGGAGCAGGACTGGGCTACTGAGTATAATGACCTTATTCTCTCTATTGCTGTAGTTGATTCGCTTGAACAAGCAATTGAGCATATTAATAAATATGGTTCAGGTCATACAGACTGTATTGTTACCCAGGATAAACAGCGGGCTGAAGTTTTTATGGCTCGAGTTGACTCTGCCAGTGTTTTTTGTAATTGCTCAACCCGTTTTGCCGATGGTTTCCGTTATGGTTTAGGTGCTGAGGTTGGTATCAGTACCGGCAAGATACATGCTCGCGGCCCGGTTGGTCTGGAAGGTCTTACAATTTACAAGTGGTTGATGACTGGCAATGGTCATGCTGTTGCAGATTTTGAACCGGACAAAAAGCCTTATCTGCATGATAAACATATCTGAGCTGGAGGCTGTTTAAGGCACTTGCTGTGTATTGCTCGCTAGTAGGTTTCCTACTTGATGTTAGAAATATGCTGGAGAGCGAGCATCAAATGTTTTATTCCGTTCTGTCTTTTTGCAGCACTTCGCCGGGCAGGGTTGATGTTCCGGGCCACATTTTACGGCCAGGGTATATCAATGTGCCAATGGCGGTATGTACTTTGTCGCCCAGGAAAGCCCCGAGTTTTCGCCGACCGGTGTTCACTTTTTCGCCATTAACCAGCGTAATATGATTCCCGCCATCATGGCGATAGTCAGCAGTTATTGTGCCTGCCCCGAAATTACCATTGGCTCCGATAACAGAGTGGGCGGCATAACTGACATGTTTGGAGGTGAAGCCGTCCATTAAAACAGAGTCGAAAACTTCCATGCGGCCCAGTTGCACCTTTTGGCAGATAACTGTATCTTTGCGAATATATGCAAATGGTCCTATAGTGCAGTTGGCATCGATAAAGGCAGGCCCTTCAATACAGGTAAAAGGTTTGATAACAGTGCCAGGCCCGATATAAACCGGGCCGCTTATGCTTGCTCCCGACTCAACTTTCCCTTTTATTTCCTGGCCTGTCAGACGGCGAACCAGCTCAACATTGGCTTCCAGATAATTCCATGGATATTTCAGACTATGCCAGTAATCCTGCACCTGGATCTGTTCCATATCAGCGGCAATGTTTTGTAAGGGTTCACCAGCATTTATCAGTGCCAGTTGAGCGGCAGTCAGGTGTAACAAACAACAGGCCTGCTGATCCTTCATCAGCCGGCTCCCGGGATTATTTGCCACTCTGGCAATATCAACCGGAGAAAATACCGATTCACAGATCATAAATATTATAGTCTGGTCTTTGGTTCTTTCACTAAAGAGCCTGAAGCAATCAGGGAGGGGGGCCTCCGGGCTTACTTCAAGATAAGATACCGGCTTACCCTGAAATTCCGAACCTAATGCCTCAACTATCTTTCCGCCTTCAAAACCAGTGATAATGATATATTCATCTATATTGCTTACAGCAGATAGATTATGCTCAATGACGCTCTGGCCTAATAAACTGAGCATTGCCGCCGGACGGTTTACCGTATGGGGGTGACATTCAATGCTTTTTCCTGCAGCATAACAAACTAATTTCATTTCATACCTTTCAGTGTGGGCTCTTTTTTTTGAGGTGGCTATTGTCCGTTATCTTACTTGCAAAGTATATCTTTAACCTGCTGATTGTACTCCTGAAGCTTGACCTCATCAGGTCCTTCCAGCATGATCCGACAGACATTCTGAGTGCCGGAATATCTCACCAGCAGACGACCGGAATTTCCCAGCTCGCTTTCGATCTTTGCTGCCAGTTCACTATAGCCGGGTATTTCATTGAGGGGCCGGCGTTCCTTTACATCAACTTTATCCAGCAGTTGTGGGTATAATTGCAGCTCAGCGGCCATCTCAGAGAGCTTGCGACCGCTGTTTTTTACCATGCTGGCAAAATGCAGGGCGGCCAGTACACCATCTCCCGTTGAGTTATACCGGCTCAGGATTATATGGCCAGACTTTTCACCACCGACAACAAAACCGTTTTTGAGCATTTCATGGATCACATAGCGGTCGCCATTATCTACTCGTACGGTCTTTATGCCTGACTCTTTTAATTTGGCATCAAGGGCCAGGTTGGTATAATGAGTTACTACTACCGCATTGCCATCCAGCAGCCCGGCATTTTTATGGGCCAGGGCCAGTAAATAGATCGTAATATCACCATCAACCACATTGCCATTTTCGTCGATCATTATCAAACGGTCGGCATCGCCATCAAAAGTTACACCAAAGTCGGCTTTTTCAGCCAGTACTATGGGGCCTGTGTTTTCCGGGTGCATAGCTCCGCATTGACAGTTTATATTTAAGCCATCTGGCTTATCATTGACCACGACAACTTCCGCTCCCAGCCGGGTGAATACCTGTGGGGCGATACGGTAAGCGGCACCATTGGCGCAATCAACAACTATTTTCAGGCCAGCCAGACAATTGGCAGGCAGACCTTTTACCAGAAAGTCGCAGAATTTGTTCTGACAGTCCAGATTCTCTATTGTGCCAACCGCAGCACCGGTTAGCGAAGAAGTGTCAAGAGGGTCATTTAAGATAAGGTTTTCAAGTTCCAATTCGACTTCGTCAGGCAGTTTATGGCCAGTGGCTGAGAAAAACTTAATACCATTGTCCTGGGCCGGATTATGTGATGCTGTAATAACTACACCGGCATCAGCTCCCAATTGGCAGGTTATTACGGCAACTGCAGGTGTAGGCACTATACCGATCAATTTCACATCGGCTCCCATTGATGACAGTCCTGCGGCCAGTGCTGATTGAAGTATCTCACCTGAGATCCGGCTATCACGCCCAATTACAAATATGGGACGGGCTGACCTGCCGGCAGCTGAGCTGCTTTTTTGATCTTTGAAATATTTAGCGGCTGCCTGACCGATCTTCAGGGTAGTAATTACATCCAGCGGGGCGGCATTGGCCAGGCCGCGAATGCCATCAGTGCCAAACAATTGTCTTTTTGTCATCTCATTCCTCACTCAGTAATAAAATAAACTCCTGCTATATCTCAATAGCCCAGAGTAGTTTTGTAAATATTGATCAGCTTTTCTACCATTTCCGAGGCCAGAAAGTGTTTTTTTATATACTTCTGGCATTTAATTGCCAGTTCTCTGGCATAAGCCCGGTCATCAATTAATTTTCCGACTTTTTCTGCCAGATCAGCCGGATTATGCTTCTGGCAGAGTAGGGCGGTTGTTTCATGTATCAGTAAGCTATGCTCACTTTCACCTACTGCTACTACCGCATTACCGGCACTCATTGCTTCGAGCAATTCCGGACGCCAGTTGCGTGTCGGGCGGCAGTGGATAAAAATGTCTGACATGCGAAATACTTTACGAAAGGCATCATTATCTTTAACAATTAGATCAATCGGCTCAATAAAATGAACGCAATTCATCAGGTCCAGTTTTGCTGCTTGCCTGCGAAATTCAAATTCTAACTGCCCGCGACCAGAGATCATTAACTGGAATTTTCTGCCGGAATCTTTAAGTATGCGGGCAGCTTTAAGTAATTCTGGTATCCCCATATTTTTTTCCAGTTCACTGCAACAGAACAGCTGAGGCCAGCGATCACCAAAATCATAACAGCTCGTCGAACTGCTTACATGTGTGCCTATTTCGACCAGATGTATCTTTTCGGACAGATCAGGATAATTCTTTCTCAATTTACGGGCTACATGGCTGTAACATGGGATAATATGACCGCAACTTGATTCTCGCAGATTAAGATTGCTGTGATTTTCTGCCAGAAACGAAGTTACATAGGGAATCTGCAATATTTTACTTAGCTCAGCGGCTAGTTTTTCCATTCGCTCACCCAGTGAGTGTATCAGTGTTATTTTTCTGTTGCTTAGTTCTTGGGCGAGTCTTTTTACCCTGTGTCCAGGGTTGAATAATTCGAGAGGGTTAAGGTGTGGAGTGTAAAGTGTTGTGATTAAATCCTTTACATTTTTTGCGGCGAATATTTCATTTCTGCTTATGATATCGGAAACTATCGAAATAGGAGGTGATGGAACAAAGTCAAGAGCATCACTGCTGCCTTTGCATACAACGGTCAGAGAGGCCACTTCATCATACAGGCCTACAGTGAGCCTTCTCAGTACCGGGCCATACTGCATTAATGTATTGTCATCGGCCAGCAGGGCTATTTTTAGCCCCGGTCGTTCAGGGTTGTTCAAATTTTGGCTTTTATCTTGCGTTAAAGTCATGATCACCTGTTTGTATCTTATTGAACGATATTGTCCTGTTTTTCAGAGAGCCTCAATAATGGCTTTTCAAAAGCTGAATCCTAACTGGAAAAGCACTTCTGGTCAAATCGTATTTTAAAAGTTTTATCTATGGATGGGTTACATTATTAACCATCTTGAGTTTGTCTCTTTCATATTTCAATTTGTCAAACCCAGGGTAAAAGACTGCCAGATAAATTGTCATGCATTATTTACCATTAGTAGAAATATCTTAACATTGACCTGAAGTTAGTTAAATAACAGCACAGATTCTATATTATCAGGTCAGTGGCACTTCGACTTTAATATCTTTTAGTAGCTGCCTGCTATTTATGAAAAAGAAAACAGTTATCGGTATAATCTCATGAAAATTTAATGTATAATTCTGGCAAAATGGGTATAATAATTCCTCTGATAACGCCGGTAAGGATAATTCGGTCCGGGCTGGTATAGTTATTTTGGTTATTTTATCGTTATTATCTGCCGATAAAAGACATATGGATATATTTCTTTATGTCCGACGGCTTTCGGTTTGTCATTTATTTTGGCAACCGACGGGGACGGAGTGCGTCTGTTGTTTGTCGTAACTCTCTTTATAACAGGATATTATTATAATTGATCTTTATGTCAAGTTAGCCCGACCGCAACAGTGGGTAAAGAATGTCTTTGTTTTGCCTGCCTTGCTTTTCAGTGGCAAGTTATTGGAAATAAATGCGATAGAAAGATCAGTTCTGGCATTTTTCGCTTTTTGCCTGATCTCTTCGTGTGTTTATGTTATAAATGATATAACTGACTGTAAAAAAGATATTTATCATCCTATAAAGAAAAACCGGCCGCTCGCTGCCGGTTTGATATCATCGGGCAGGGCCTGGCTGTATAGTTTATTACTGCTTATTATTTCAGTATTTATATCAATGCAGGTTTCTGCTGCCTTTACACTGGTCATTGCCCTGTATTTTATCATGCAGCTTTTTTACTCTTTTGGATTAAAGCAGATGGTTATCCTCGATGTAATTATTATAGCTGCCGGTTTTGTTTTGCGGGCAGTCAGTGGAGCAGTTGCCCTGCAGGTGCCTTTTACCGCCTGGCTGGTGGTCTGTATTTTTTCGCTTTGCCTGTTCATGGGGTTTTGTAAGAGATATAATGAAACAGCAGTTCTCTCAGCAGAACATAAAGTCAGTCACCGGCAAAGCCTGCTGGAATACACTCAGCCATTGCTGGCTATGCTTATTACGGTAAGTGCTACCCTGGCTATTGTCAGTTTTATGCTCTACTCCATAAGTGAGCGGACTATAGCGAGTTTTGGAACTTCGGCTTTTATTTATACTGTACCAGTGGTCATTTATTGTGTTTTCCGTTTTGCCGCTATGAGCATGGACGGTCGTTATGATGGTCCGGCAGATCTGGTCATAAAAGATGTCCCCCTCATAAGTGGGGTAGTTATCTGGATCGCTCTGGCAATTGTTATTGTCCTTAAAGGGCAACTTATACATGATCTCAGTCAGAACTTCTATCGTTAACCATTTTTTCATGAGGTAATATAGCTAATGGCTGATACTGCTAAGAAAAAGAAAAATTCCGGTATTTTTATCATTATTGCTGCCTTTGCTTTAATGACTGTTATTACTTTGCTTACTGGAACGACCAAAGTTAAATGGACTGACTCGCTGGAATTAGCTCAGCAGGCGGCGATTAAAAATAATAAGCCTGTTCTGGCTTTTTTCTTTACTAAAACCGGCGATGAGCTGGCACAGTCCAATCGCATGGCTATTGAAACGCTTACCAGTCCGGATATTGCTCGTTATGTTAATAAAACCTTTATTCCTGTCAGGCTGGACCGGGAAAAAAATACCAGGATCGCCAATGTATATGATGTTAAGCGGGTGCCGACCTTGGTAATTATTACCGCTGATGGCAAATACAATATGCGTCTGGAAGGATTTATCAGTGAAGTTGAATTCTATTCGCGGACAGCTAATGCTCTCAAACAACTTGCGACCAGGCAGAGTGAGTCGCTGCAATAATCATTTTCAGTTCTATTTCGCTGTGGGCTATATTATGAATATAAGATTATTACTGACATTTATATGCTTTTTTATATGTAATTGCAATTTACCGGCACAGGAAGTATCAGAAGATCAGGACACGCAGCAATCTGAGCCGGCTGATGATTATATTGACTATGAGACCAGTCCGATCTATGGTAACAGTTCTTCGCGCGGAGTTTCTACTTTCAGTGTGCCAGGTCGGGCGGCGGTCGGGTCAACTGCTGTAAGTCGTTTTGCCCGCTATTCTACGGGTCTGTCAAATATAATGCAGCCAGACCCGGTTAGAAGTCGTAATCCTCTGGCTTATTCCCGGCGGTTACCTCTTTCGGTTTACGGTGCGATACCGCAGATGCCAGATCAGGTAAGAACCCGTATAAGCAGTCGGTTTACTGCAACCAGGGCCACCAGTTTAGGTGATCTGTTCAAAAGGGCAAATATTAAACCTGAGCTGGCTGCGAAAGGTTCAAATGCCGCGGCTTCTGCTTCGATACTGGAGAATATTACAGGTCGGGCAAAGATATATAGTGCCAACTATGCCAGCCAGATGCGAAATAATGCTTTATTGCAGCAGCTCAATAGCAGTAATGTTGCCAGATTATTTAACAGGAAGAAAGTGCTGCTTTTGGGCAATCGTTCCGGTCGTTTGAGTTATACTAAAAACGACATGGGAAGTTCGTTGTTAAACCGTTCCAGCCGGGTTTATGCTGGTAAGAAGTTGTCTGCAGAATATAATACCTCTGCCATTCTTAATCGGTGATCCCGATATTTATTTCCTTATTTCCTTACTTATGCTATTGTTCCTTAATGCCCTGTGAGTAACAGAGCAAAGGGTTTTTTTGCGCACTTTTAAGCCAATAGAAGAGTTTTCAACTTATAATAAAACTTAGAATTATTAACCACGAATCACACGAATTACACTAAATGATAATTAGTAAAAAGTAAAAGGTAAAAAGTGAAAGGTTGCGGATACGGCCTTCGGCCGAAACTGATTAAAATTTAAACAGCTTCGCGATCCCGAAGCGAGTTCGGGATTTCGGAATACCTCAACACCGAATCTTTAACCTTTAACCTTTAACCTTTAACTATTAATTTCGTGTATTTCGTGTGTTTAGTGGTTAACAAAAAAAACTCTGTGAGCTCTGTGACCTCTGTGGTTTAAATAAATAAAATCCAGCCGGGTTCGAAAAGGTTAACCGGTTATAAATGCAAATCCGGCAAACATAAACTACTATAAAGATCTCCCGAAGCAGGTTCGGGATAATCGAGCGGTTATCCTGTCAAAAAAGAATTTAGCCCCGAAGCGAGTTCGGGATTTCGGATTACCTCAACAGCGTAAACGCTGAACTCTTACGAAACGCTGAAATCTTACTTTGTTTTAACGACATATTATGTCAGATCATATCAAAATTGGAAATATATATATCAGCGTGGTCCTTGCTGGTTTGCTGGCTTTTGTGCTTTACTGGCTGACTCTGGCTCCGGATCTGGTCTGGCAGGATCAGGGCGATTATCAGGTGCAGGCCGCTCAGCTTACGCTGCGTATTCCCGGCGATGTCGTGCGGGTTCATCCGCTTTATATCATCTTTGCCCATTATCTGGGTCGGATCACACCGTGGGGTTATGCCTATGCGGCGAATCTGACCAGTGCCATTTTTGCGGCTCTGGGTATTGCCGGTCTGTTTGCCCTTATGCGGGTTCTGACCCGGGGGGCGTTATTACCGGCGATTATTTCCGCCGGCATTTGCGCTCTGGGCCATACATACTGGTTTATGGCCACGCAGGCTCAGACCTACAGCATGAGCAATGCCTTTACGATCTGGGGGCTGTTATTTACGATATTATATTGTCTGCACCAGCAACGCAGTTATTTATATCTGGCCTGTTTTATTTTCGGGCTGGGTATCAGTGTGCATAATATGAGCCAGATCGCTTTTGTGGTATTGGCCGGCTATCTGGCATATAACCTGATAAAGAGAAAAATTTCCGCCGCTGCTCTGCTCTGTTGTATTTTACTCTGGCTGGCGGGTGCTATGTTCTGGGTACAGACTATAGCTCTGGAATATCAGGCCGGCGGCGACCTGCCCGGTTCTCTGCAATCGGCGATCTACGGCCGCTGGGGTAAGGCGGTCTTCAATGCCGGCGATATGCTCCATCTGGCCCTTCGCAGCGGTCAGTTTTTGCTCTTGAATTTTCCTACGCCGCTGCTTTTACTGGCATTGCCGGGTCTTATATACTCCCGGCAAATGACGGCCCGGCCGGTTGCTGTTATTTTAGCGGCCGCTCTGATATTGTATATTTTGTTCGCCTTTCGCTATAATGTGCCCAATCAGAATCATTTTTTCATGCCGGCCTATATTTTGCTTTGCGTTTATATTGGGCTGGGCTGGCAATATCTTTCGGGTTATTGTCCGCGGGCAGCGGCTCTGGCGGCTCTGGTTCTGGTATTATTAATGATCCCGACTTATGCCGGTATCAGCTATGCAGCCGAAAGGGTGGGTTTTAAGTGGGGCAGTAATTTCCGCCATATTCCCTATCGGGACCTGTATAATTATTATCTCGAGCCCTGGCAGCAGGATCAGATCGGCCCGCGAAAAATGGTTACAGAGATTTTGGGCGTATTGCCGCAGGATGCCGTGCTGGTGGTTGATTCAACGCCCATTTCTGCCTTTGAATATGCGATCGAAATAGAGGGTCAGCGGCCGGACATAATTCTGGTTGACCTGAACGATTTTGACTGGGAAAAGTACCCGGACAGAACCGTATTTTCGCTGCTGGATTCTGATCTGTATCGCAGAGGGATCGGCCCGGCAGCCGTTTTTGTTCCGTTTGGTGAAATGGCCGAAGGTGAAGTGATATACAAAGTTGAGCAGAATTAGCCCCGAAGTGAGTTCGGGATTTCGGATTACCTCAACAGCGTGAACGCTGAACTCTTACAAAAAAAAACTTCAATATCTTCATGAACTTCATGGTAAAATAATTTTAACCACGAATCACACGAACTACACGAAAATTAAAATTCTTTCTTTTTTTAGTGTATTTGGTGTGTTTAGTGGTTAAAAAAGAATTAGCCCCGAAGCGAGTTCGGGATTTCGGATTACCTCAACAGCGAGAATGCTGAACTCTTACAAAAAAAACTTCAATATCTTCATGAACTTCATGGTAAAATAATTTTAACCACGAATCACACGAACTACACGAAAATTAAAATTCTTTCTTTTTTTAGTGTATTTGGTGTGTTTAGTGGTTAAAAAAGAATTAGCCCCGAAGCGAGTTCGGGATTTCGGATTACATTAGCAGCGTAAACGCTGAACTCCTACGAGAAATCATTATGGCAAATAAAACAATCTTAGTGACCGGCACAGCTGGTTTTATTGGTTATCATCTGGCTTTGCGTCTGCTGGAGCGGGGTGATCGGGTTGTCGGTCTTGATAATATCAATGACTATTATGATATCAGGCTCAAGCATGGTCGGCTGGCCGCTGCGGGCATTGACCCGGACCAGCTCAATGATAACGGTACACCGGTTATCAGCAGTAAATATCCGGCTTATTCATTCATTAAGGCGGACCTGGCCGATAAGGCGGCTTTAAGTGCGGTCTTTGCCGATAATGATTTCGATTGCATTTGTAATCTTGCCGCGCAGGCGGGTGTGCGTTACAGTCTGGAGAATCCCGATGCTTATATCAGCAGTAATATTGCCGGTTTTGTCAATATACTCGAAGCGGCCCGTCATTACGGCACCCGGCACCTGGTCTATGCCAGCAGTTCCAGCGTTTACGGCTCTAATGAAAAGATGCCTTTTTCTACAGCCGATAATGTCGATTTTCCGGTGAGCCTTTACGCCGCGACGAAAAAGAGTAATGAGCTCATGGCCCACTGTTACAGTCATCTCTTTGGCGTGCCGACTACCGGCCTGCGATTCTTTACCGTTTACGGACCCTGGGGTCGGCCCGATATGGCTCCGATCCTCTTTACTTCGGCCATATCTGCCGGTAAGCCGATCAAGGTATTCAATTTTGGCCAGATGAAACGCGACTTCACCTATATTGATGATATTGTCGAGGGAGTGGTCCGGGTAATTGATAATCCACCGGCCGCCGGGTCAACGCCCGGTACAAATGCGCCCTATAAGGTATATAATATTGGCAATTCCACACCGGTCGATCTGATGGCCTTTATCGCCGCTATCGAAAAGGCATTGGGCCGCGAGGCGATCAAAGAAATGCTCCCCATGCAGCCCGGCGATGTGCCGGTCACCTGGGCCGATGTCAGCGACCTGACCGCAAATCTGGGCTATAAACCCAATACCCCCATCCAGATGGGGGTTGATAAGTTTATTGAATGGTACAGGAGCTTTTATAAGGGTTAATATTTTTTTGACAGGATAACAGGATCTTTATAGCAGTTTGAGTATGCCGCAAGTGAAGTTGTTATTATTTTACCTTTCCGACTTTAGCTTGCTTTTGTTTTAAGAATTTAACGCAAGGACGCAGAGCTTTTTTGGTTAACCACTAATCACACGAAATACACTAAAAAAGAAAGAATATTAAATTTCGTGTTTTTCGTGTGTTTCGTGGTAAAAAAAACTCTGTGACCTCTGTGACCTCTGTGGTTTAAAAAACAAAAACTATTTTGAACCGTGGAGTTAGTGGAGTAAGTGAAGTGTTAATTGAATTTCTTCAATATCTTCATGAACTTCATGGTAAAAAATATTCTTTAACCACGAATCACACGAAATACACTAAAAAAAAGAAAGAATATTAAATTTCGTGTTTTTCGTGTGTTTCGTGGTTAAAAAAAACTCTGTGACCTCTGTGTCCTCTGTGGTTTAAAAAACAAAAACTATTTTGAACCGTGGAGTTAGTGGAGTAAGTGAAGTGTTAATTGAATTTCTTCAAGCTCTTCATGAACTTTATGGTAAAAAAATATTCTTTAACCACGAATCACAGTGCTGGAGTTTATCCCGAACTTGCTTCGGGACCGCACGGGCGAAACTTGCCGTGGCATCTGGTTTTATTAATTTAAATTTCGTGTTTTTCGTGTGTTTCGTGGTTAAAAAAAACTCTGTGACCTCTGTGACCTCTGTGGTTTAAAAAACAAAAACTATTTTGAACCGTGGAGTTAGTGGAGTAAGTGAAGTGTTAATTGAATTTCTTCAATATCTTCATGAACTTCATGGTAAAAAATTCTTTAACCACGAATCACAGTGCTGGAGTTTATCCCGAACTTGCTTCGGAACCGCACGGGCGAAACTTGCCGTGGCATCTGGTTTTATTAATTTAAATTTCGTGTTTTTCGTGTGTTTCGTGGTTAAAAAAAACTCTGTGACCTCTGTGTCCTCTGTGGTTTAAAAAATAAAAACTATTTTGAACCGTGGAGTTAGTGGAGTAAGTGAAGTGTTAATTGAATTTCTTCAATATCTTCATGAACTTCATGGTAAAAAATTCTTTAACCACGAATCACAGTGCTGGAGTTTATCCCGAACTTGCTTCGGGACCGCACGGGCGAAACTTGCCGTGGCATCTGGTTTTATTAATTTAAATTTCGTGTTTTTCGTGTGTTTCGTGGTTAAAAAAAACTTCAATAACTTCATGACCTTCATGGTAAAAAGATAAAACTTAATCAAGCCGGGGGGCGAAAAGGTTAACCAGTTACAAATGAAAACCCGGCAAACTCAAACTACTATAAAGATCCAGCGAGTACTCGAGCGGTAATCCTGTCTGAAAAAAGAAGTAATAAGAAATAAGAAATAAGAAATAAGCTCATGATTCTCGCTTCGCTCGAGACTGATTAATTAAATAAATAAAAGTTAATTAAGCCAGGGTCGAAAAGATAACCGGCTTCGAAGAGCAAATAAAATAAACATAAACTACTATAAAGATCAAGGGCGTAATCGCCCGGTTATCCTGTCAAAAAAAAAATGAATCAACCTCGCATTTTAATCACCGGCGGAGCGGGCTTTATCGGCTCGCATATTGTTGAGCATTTCCAGTCGAGCGCTGCGGAGATACGCGTGCTGGACAATCTGCGTACCGGATTTCGCCGCAATCTCGCTGGTTTGCATTGCACTTTTATCGAAGGTTCGATCACTGACGCCGCCTGCGTTAAAGAAGCGGTGGCTGATATCGATTATATCTTCCATCTGGCCGCTATGGTGAGCGTTCCTGAATCAATGAGCAATCCCGCCGAATGTGTGGCCCTCAATGTCAACGGTCTGCTCAATGTGCTGGAGGCGGCATCCGCAGCCGGCTGCAAAAAGCTGGTATTCAGCACCTCGGCGGCCATTTACGGTGATAATCCAACGGTGCCCAAGCTCGAGACTATGTACCCGGAGCCCCGCAGCCCGTATGCCATTACCAAGCTCGATGGTGAGTATTACTGCAATCTGTTCACGCTCGAAGGCAAGCTCAAAACGGTGTGCCTGCGCTATTTCAATGTCTTTGGCCCGCGGCAGGATCCCGCCGGTCCCTATGCCGCCGCTGTGCCGATCTTTATCGAAAAGGCACTCCGTAACGAAGATATAATCGTGCACGGCGATGGCGGTCAGACGCGTGATTTTATCTTCGTCAAGGATATTGTCGCAGCTAATGCCTTCTTTGCCCGGGAGCCGGACCTGACCGGCGTATATAATGTCGCTTACGGCGGCAGTATAACGATAAAAGAGCTCGCCGGGCAGATTATCGACCTGACCGGCTCAAAATCGAAGATAATCTTCGGTCCCGAGCGCCCCGGCGATGTCCGCCATAGCCGGGCGGCAGTAGATAAGCTCAATACCGCCGGATTAGTCCTCCAACCACGCTTCGAGGAAGGACTCAAAGCAACGATAGAATTTTTTAGTAAGAGGTAAAAAATTCTTTAACCACGAATCACAGTGCTGGAGTTTATCCCGAACTTGCTTCGGGACCGCACGGGCGAAACTTGCCGTGGCATCTGGTTTTATTAATTTAAATTTCGTGTTTTTCGTGTGTTTCGTGGTTAAAAAAAACTCTGTGACCTCTGTGTCCTCTGTGGTTTAAAAAACAAAAACTATTTTGAACCGTGGAGTTAGTGGAGTAAGTGAAGTGTTAATTGAATTTCTTCAATATCTTCATGAACTTTATGGTAAAAAGATATTCTTTAACCACGAATCACACGAAATACACTAAAAAAAAGAAAGAATATTAAATTTCGTGTTTTTCGTGTGTTTCGTGGTTAAAAAAAACTCTGTGACCTCTGTGACCTCTGTGGTTTAAAAAACAAAAACTATTTTGAACCGTGGAGTTAGTGGAGTAAGTGAAGTGTTAATTGAATTTCTTCAATACCTTCATGACCTTCATGGTAAAAAGATATTCTTTAACCACGAATCACACGAAATACACTAAAAAAAGAAAGAATATTAAATTTCGTGTTTTTCGTGGTAAAAAAAACTCTGTGACCTCTGTGTCCTCTGTGGTTTAAAAAACAAAAACTATTTTGAACCGTGGAGTTAGTGGAGTAAGTGGAGTGTTAATTGAATTTCTTCAATACCTTCATGACCTTCATGGTAAAAAATATTCTTTAACCACGAATCACAGTGCTGGAGTTTATCCCGAACTTGCTTCGGGACCGCACGGGCGAAACTTGCCGTGGCATCTGGTTTTATTAATTTAAATTTCGTGTTTTTCGTGTGCTTCGTGGTTAAAAAAAAACTCTGTGAACTCTGTGGTTTAAATAAATAAAAGCAAACCAAATTAATTAAAAAGATGGTCACGGAAATTAAAAAGATGATCGATTTAATTAAAAAGATAAGCAATTTAATTAAAAGTACGATCGATTTAATTAAAAAGATAAGTGATTTAATTAAAAGTACGATCGATTTAATTAAAAAGACAAGTGATTTAATTAAAAGTACGATCGATTTAATTAAAAAGACAAGTGATTTAATTAAAAGTACGATCGATTTAATTAAAAAAATAGTTGTGGAAATTAAAAAAATAAATGCGGAAATTAAAAAGCAAGTTGATTTAATTAAAAGTATGACTTGGTTTTTGAAAAGATTTTTTTATTTTGGAGCCACCATTTGTATTTCGCCGCGGTTATGGGGCCTGGCCTGCCAGTGCAGGTTCCGATAAATTTCTCAGCCGGATTTTATCAGACTATCAGCAGTAATTAAATGGTAGTACCGGCAGAAAACAGCGATAGCGCTAATTCTTTGAAAAGTAAATATTTGCTCAAACTGGGCCGACAGATCGCTTTTAGCGGGCCGACCAAAAAAGATCGAACCGCCAGAAAAAAATTAACCCCAAGCTCAAAAACCCCGAAAAAACCATTGTCGCTGGAGTTTATCCCGAACTGGCTTCGGGACCGGACGGGCGAGATTTGCGAAGCGACTGGGGAGATTGGCTGGTGGTGTAAGATAATAAAACGCGAACGAAGTGAGCTTTAAGAGTACCGGGCTTCAGGGCGTGTTGCCCAGAAGAAATATACTGTTTTTCGCATAACTATTATGCTAATATGCTCAACATAACCAGCAATGCAACACTAAGAATCACAAGCAAGGATGCTTGTGCTACCTTTGGGCAACAAGCCCTTCAGCCGGTTCTTAAAGCTGTGAGCGCAGCGAACACCTTAAAAAAATATAAGATATTCGCTTTGCTCATAAATAATGTATTCGCCCTGCGGGCTCATGGCTTTAAAAAATCCCGAAGCGAGTTCGGGATTTCGGAGTACCTCAACCGCTCGGAACTCTAAAACGCCTGCGGCGGACAGTTAGAATGAAAAGTGTGAGATAGAAAAATACAGAAGCACTTAATGCCCAGCAAAAGGCATGAGTGCTAAAGTTCCGCCCGTGCGGCGTAAGCACCGCCCCCCCCGGTCCCGATGTTCATCGGGATAGACTCCAGGGTGGCTAAGTTGTTAAGGATGAAGTGATTTTTGCTTGCGTTATGTGACTGGGATGTTCTGGTCGGGCGCGAGATAATGATCGCGGATATTTGGCAGCTGACCGGTTCAGGGTGAATTGGCCAATGATCGCTGCGGAGTATCTGCCTTAACAAAAGGAGTAGTTTAATGACTACACGAATTTCTGAAAAACCGCAGGATCTTTTACAGCAGTGTCTCAAGGCCAGTTCGGGCATAAGTCTGGAGAGTCAATGGCCGATAACCGGTCCTACGGCAACTGATCTGGAGGAATGTTATGAGCAGCTCACTCAGATCCTGCAGGATGTCGAGAAGTCGCGGGCGACTTATGCCCAGGCTCGAGCCATTCTGGAAGCGGAAATTGAAGAAGCGCGGGAGGCGATGAAGAAGGTTGACAGTGTTACCGATGGCCTCTACGGACCGGATAATGCCAAGAAGGAGAATTTCGGCCTGACCCCGAAAAAGATTTCCGGGCGGGGCGGCACTCCGATCGTACTGGATCAGGTTATCATTCGCAAGCTGAGCGATGGCCCGGACCCGGGCAGTATAAGCGGTACCTTTGAAACGGTTAAAGGTGCTTCATATCTGATCGAATGGTTCAGTGACCCGCAGCTGACCGCTCTGACCGGGTCACTGGCAACGACCAGTGCCAATTTCATCGCTCGCGGACTAACACGCGGCCAGGAATATTACTTCCGCGTACGCGCCGTTAAGGGCAATAACGCCGGCCAATGGTCCATGACCGCCAGCCGCATAGTCACCCAATAGACCTGGCGCCGGTCAGGCGAAACTGTCGCTGATAACAGCGACAGGGGATGGTGGAGTTGAAACGATTGGGATGGGTCATCGCCGCTGGCGATGACTTAGCTCGGTTGGAGTTGTGACGATTGGGGTATAATCTCGATTGTTGCCACTGGCAAGTTTCGCTCCCGGCGTAAGGGTGGAGTTGAAACGATTGAATGCGGTCGCCCCTCGTTGGGGGCGACTGTGTTCGGTCGGAGTTGTGACGAAAGGTAGCTCAAGCAGTCCCGATCTATCGGGACTTGAGATTAATTTAAAAGCGAGCATTAAGAGTACCGTGGAGTTGAGGTACTCCGAAATCCGCCTCAGGCGGGCTTGTCACTAAATTTAACGCAAACGCAGTGAGCTTTAAGAGTTCCAATCTTCAGTTGGTTCTTCAAGCCATGAGCGCAGCGAATACCATCGATAAAAGTAAAAGGTAAAAAGTAAAAAGTGAAAACCAGCTTCGCGATCCCGAAGCGAGTTCGGGATTTCGGAATACCTCAACACCGAATCCTTTACCTTTAACTTTTAACTTTTAACCTTTAACCTTTAACTATTAATTTATTGTGCTTAGTGGTTAAAAAAACAAAAACTATTTTGAACCGTGGAGTTAGTGGAGTAAGTGAAGTGTTAATTGAATTTCTTCAAGCTCTTCATGACCTTCATGGTAAAAAAAATTAAATCTAAAAGTTATAAAACGAATGAATAGGTCTGAATAGAAATGAAGAAGTATTTTAAGCTGGAAAATCTGGATAAGATATTAATAATACTTATTATTATAATGTTAGTGTTATTATATTTTTTGGTTTTATAATATTTATTACTTTATGATCTTTTAGTCTTAACTATTTATGGCTTGTTTCACCTTTTTGTAATAGAAATAGAAAAGTTCCATTATGAAAATATCAGGAAAATTTTGATCGCAAGCAATATATTATAATGAAAACATTTTTATATTTATTAATATTTATTTTAATTGGTTTATTGAATGATAAAGGATATTCCCAAAACCTTTATTCATCTTCATGGTCGAATAAGCAGGATATTGTTTATGATAATCAAATTAACTTGATAGATTTTTCACTTTTAGCCAGATATTGGCAATGCAATTTTTCGGACGAATATTTTGATAGTCCAGATATTAATATAGATGGTATAGTAGATATAAATGACTTAAATTCCTTTATATATTGTTGGTCAGGGGGTAATAACAATGAGCAATTATCTGGAACGGAATTTCTTATTACATCTAAAGCGAAATTAACTAAAGAATTGATATTTGGGGCCAGTGATTTGCGACAAGCTTGTGATAATGATAACTATGTATTTGCTACATCGTCTGAAGGAAATGTATATAGAAAAGCTAAATCGCCAAATAGTAATTGGGAATTAACTGCCATAGGAGAGGCAGAAATAATCTGGACATTATGGGGAGATAATCTTTTAGGTGTTAAAAATTATACAACAATAAAGTATTCCCCAGATAATGGAAGTACTTGGTATGATAGTGCTATTCAGCCAATTCTTACTAAAGGAGCTACATTTAATATGGGCTGGTCTGTTGGGGTTCGTAAGCCTGGTCAGGGTTCTGAAGATAATTGTCATTATGGCACCATTATTTTGGTTGAATATGGGTTGGGTCGAACTGCTGAACAGAGATGTCGCAAAATTTTCCGATCTATTGATTGTGGTATTAGCTGGAGCAGACAGTATCAAATCGATGTTGCTAATGAAGTGCCTGATCTCGGTTCTAATAGTCACTTCCATACGGTTGCCTATAATCAAAGTCTTAATCGTTTTCTGGCTATAGTTGGTGATGGAGCTAATGAACAGATGAGATTTAGCGACGATGATGGGGTAACATGGAATGTAGCTCAACGCAATTCCGGCATTCAACCCGTACAACTGGTAGATATGGGTGATTCCAGATTTTTATGTGGATCTGATAAATGTATTGGGGTTTATACCTTAGATATTTCAGATATGGAAAATGTAATAAAGCACCATACATTGCAAAATTGGAATGATATTACAGGTGGTCAGAGATATTGTTTCATGCTTAAACAAATGGGGGGGCTGTATTACGCTTTTCAGTTCGATTATACTACAGCTCAGCATTTGGCTAAAATTTCCGTTTCACCTGATGGCATTAAATGGTCTGTATATTATCAGTTTGATAATAATGAACAAGGCGTAAGGTTTGTAAGTGGGATGACCCCCGATGGAATACATGTTTCAGTTATGAATGCAGATGGTTTATTAGAAGGTTACATTCTTGAACCAGCTAAGGTTGAAATTGTACAAGCGATCGCAGTTCAATCTGAGCCGGATAATGTTTTTGCAAGTATTAGTTATGGTGATAAGCCAGATGATATGTCATATTGGGTACAATCTCTCGCTGATTCTGCGGTGATTACATCTGAAGCTGATGGAGGATTGTTTTCAGATAGGCATATTTCCCTCGGTAAAGGTAGTTCTGGATATCTTTCCGCACAAATTCCTTTTTATCGTTTTAAAGTACCTGCAGATGGCAGATCATATATTGGTCGTATCTGGCTTAGAGCAATATCCAGTGATTGTACGGCATCAATTAAAGCCGGTTCTGCTCGAAGTGGATATACGCCAGGAGGCTATTGCACGCTGATCAACAAAGATGATTGGATTGAAGTATTGACTGAGCCGTTGCAAATTCCAGCTCAGGGGGTTGATGAAACGGTAGTATTAAGATTTTTTGCCGGTTCTTCAGCTTATCCTGTTGCGGGCGATGTTAATATTCATTTGGGAGCAATATCTTTGTCAAGCAACCGAGCTGGGTATCTTTACCCTGGAAATATTGCTTACGAATCTTTAACGAATTATTCTGCACCAACGACTGATTCCTGGAAATCTGTTTTTACGATAATCAGTAATACCAGAGCTGGTAATATGCATTATTATTCTAATTGGAATAGTAATGTGATTTATGCTTCTGGGGTTTATGTGGTTTATTCTGATGCAACATATATTAGTCTTTCCAATGGCAACATCGGCAACAATCCGATATTTGTTTCTGATAAGTGGCTGCAGGTTAAAAATTACCGTTGGCATATTCGTAGCTGGATGAAGGATATAAATAATTATTTATGTCTTTATCTTGATAGCGTTGATTTGAAAATCAAACTTGATATTGTTGTTAATGGTAATTGTATAGAAACGCTGGAAACAGATCAGTTAATAAATTTTGAGTGGCTAAGTCAGTTAGATTTTGAAATTATATTTAATATTGATAAAAAGCAAATAGAAATGAAAGTCTGCTATGCAGGTCATAACTGGCAATGTGTATCAAATTTGTCTGGAGATGAATTATTAAGTTCTGTAAAGATTTTTCAGGTGATGGGAAATCATCATTGGCTAAAAAATGCTTCGATAGATAAATCTGGTCGGGTTTATATGTCAGCTATGCCCCTGTTTATTGTTGAATAAAATTACCTATACAATAGCAAAATCAGATTATGAATATTATTAAAATTGTATTATTATATACATGTTGTATTAGTTCGTGTTGGGCTGATATTTGGCTTTCAACTGGTAATTTAAGGCTATCTCTCGTTCCAGCAAGAGGATATACCGTTGGTGATGTATATTATAAAGATAAATTATATTGTAATTCTATCAATAGTAATCAAGGTACTGTGTTACGAATTGACAAGGTATTCAGCGGCTCTGGCCATGGGCATGAAGTGGTTCTTAGTACTAATCTGTCTATTGATGGTAAAAACAAATATTTACAAGATGGGCAAACATATTCTGGTAATATCATCGTATTTAAAAGGATGACTGTAATTGGTTTGGCATATGTATTGAAATCAACAATTACTGTCTCTTATGACATGATAGATGAACAGATAGAACTACAGGGGATCGATCCTGACCGAATTTGTGATGTAAGTTATGTTTTTTTAGCATCAAGAGCGAATAAGTTTGATAAATATGCTTCTTTTAATGATAATAGTGATCTGCTACAGATTGGTGTGACTCAAGCAGATGATATGGCGTACACATATATGACATCTGCAACCGCTGTAGCCCAGTTTGATTCGGATAATCGCAACGGTATTTTGTCGTGGGTGATAGGTGGATCTGATAAGGGGCTGGATTTATTTATTGTTGATCGCGATATAGATAATAAATTATATGCATGGTTTCATGAGCTTGATGCTGTATGTTCACACGATAAATACCACAAATTCAGAGTTCTAACATATTATTTTGAATCAAATGCTCAACCGTGGTATTTGCTGCCGAAAGATTTTGTTGACAAATACTGTTTATCGGATGTTAATAATATGGAAAGGGATTGTAATGTGGATATTGATACCCTTTCTGAATTGGTAGAATATTGGCTAATGGAAGGTGAAGAGTTGCCTGTAGATTATTTTCCAGATAATATAATTAATATTAAAGATTTTGGCGTTATATCTCGCTTATGGATGACCAGGTAATGAATTTTAGTAAATTTAAAAGAGATTTCAGCTATGTTTTTTGGACGCTGGGAGAACAGTTTGCTTATCTGGCTATTCCTCGCCTCATATTATTTCCACTGGCGGCTTTGATAATAGGAAAGAATGATTTTGGGATTTTTTCAACAGCATTCAGTGTTACCATGATCGTTGGCATGCAGCCTCAATGGGGATTAGCCGCAGGGTTGTTAAGATTTTTATCAGGATATTCGGTCGAAGATCAGAAAAAACTTATTGGTACATCTCTTAAACTTTCTGACAAAGCAATAGCTTTTTTTATACTCTGCGGGACTATTATTGCACTGATCCTTGGTTTGGTCGGATTAGTTCCATTTGAGGTAATTCAATGTCTTGTACCCTTAACTCTTTCTTTATATCCTGAAAATCAATTTTTATTATTACTTACTGAAGCCAGATATAAGCGAGATTTTAAATATCGTACGCTCTGGGTGGCAAGCAGGACACTATTTTCTTTATTAACAGGTCTTATTGGTGCATATTTATTGGGATTGAGCGGCTTGTCATGGGGCATTTTAATTGGTAATTCAGTTGCATATCTTCTTTTGTATAAAAAAAATTCTGATCTGTATAAAACCGATTACGATAATGATATGGCAATCTTATTAAAAGAAGTCTGGCTTAAGATTACTTTGGCTGGAATTTTAACTGTATCGATACCTCATCTTAACAGAGTAATACTTAGTATTTTTGATTCATTTGAATCGGTATCTGATTTTGTTGCGGCTACAAGTATAGCTTTTCTTTTTCTGGCTCCAATTCAATGTTTTGGAATACTGGTAATGAGTTTGATATCCAGTTATCGTTCAATTCGTGATTTGTCCAATAAAGGGAAATTGTATTGTCTGCTGATGATCGCTATAGGCGTTATTTTCATACCGGTTATATTGTTATTGTGTGGTAAAATAATAATATCTGGTCTTTACCCTGATTTTGGTGAAAAACCATATGAGCTTCTGAAGATTGTTATGTGGATTATACCCTCTGGAGCTTTGATAAGTATATTGAATCCATTTGTTCTTAAGTTTTCATCAATAAGGTCAATACCGATAATCAATACGGTTACTTTTATTATGACAATAATTCCCTCTTGTATAATGATACCATCTTCCGGTTCGCAGGGGGCCGCCTATGCTATGGTTATTGGCAATTCTGCTGCTGCAATATTATACATAGGTTTTATAATTCGAGTTTTTTCTAAAAATGTCCCATTTTCTTATCAAGGAAACGATAAATGAATTTCTTTATTGTTCTGCTATATGTTCTTTTAGGCATAATTTTATTGGGTCTGTGCCGTTGGATTACTGAAGGTAATGTAATTAATCTTTTCAAAAGACCTGTCTCGCTGTGTTTATTGCAGCTTTTTGTGGTGCATTCATTTCTGCCTGTATTTCAATATCTCATGAATTTATATCGCTACGGTACTTATAGCGACATGTCTCATATTATTTCTATTATTGTTACACTGGTTTTTGTTTTTTTTATGGTACTGACTTACATGCTTTCAGGAAATGCTAAAGAAAAAATCGAACCATTGGTGTTTCCGATGAATTATCAGGGTAAAATGTTTCTTTTAATATGTGTGGCTTTACCCGCGATCCTTCTATCAGTATCTCACGCCAGTAAAATCGGAAGTTTTGGCTATGATGAATATATGCAAGACAGAATAGGATTTTCTGATCGTGAAGGTGGTATGGATCTGTTACTTGGAAGATGGGTTTATATGTCGTTTATAGTAGCCTTTGCTGCTTATCAATCTTCAGAGAAGAAAGATAAAATTATGCTTTTCTGGGCTATTTTTTTAGGTGTTTTTACATTTGCCTTTTATTCTTATACCTCAGCTCGTCATGCTATATTTATATCAGTAATGGTGGTAATAGGCATCTATTTTGTATTGAATCAAAAAAAATATCTTTCCTTAACCCGTGTCTTGTTTTCTAAGGCAAGTTTGATAGTTTTGGCCATGGGAATTGGTATCGTAGCTGTCGGAAACATCAGGGCTGAAAAGATAGGAGGCTATTCAGAGAATCGTTTCGAACAGGTGTTTTTAACATTAAATAATGGTTTTGGTAATCACGAGTTGGTGGTATGGCTGGTAAGTAATGATTTTAATTATATGTATGGCCAGACTTATATGGCTGGTTTTGTAAATCCTTTTCCCAGGGCCTTCTGGCCCAATAAGCCCTTTGGGGCCGGAGCCAGTCTGAAAAACATGATCATGCCCGGCAGCTATCAGTGGGGCGCCAAAGGTATCTCATCTTTGACAACGGGATGGGTTACTGAAGCTTATATGAATGGTGGTTTGATCGGAGTAATAATAATTGGTTCTTTAACTGGATTGCTCTTGAAATTTATTGCCAATATGTTATTTAATTGTCACGGGCCCTGGGCAATTTCCATATATTGTTATACGGCATTTATGTATTCTTTTTCAATGACATATGGAGAGTTCAATGGAATATATACTCGTTGGCTTACGGATGTATTCCCATTATTTCTTGGTTGGTTATTTTATGAGTATAGAGAGTATAAGGAACTATATAATAATCAGTTAATCAGTTATTAATTATTAGTAGATATAATAATATAGGATATTGGATATTGTTTACATAATGTATGAATTTATTAATAAAATCATTAATAACAATTTTGTTTATGTCAAAATCTTTTACAGAAGTCATGTTATTTAAAGAATATCAGGAAGATTTTAACTGGTTGAAATAGTATGAAGAATATCGATAAAAAAAAATCAATTGTATTTGTTCGAGCAAGTAATTATGACTGCACACCGGCGATACTCAGAGCGATAGAAGCATCAGCAGAGTATTTTTCCCGAATAGAAGTTCTTGATTGGAGCAGGACAGGTGAGAATCAGGTGAATCAAAGCTGTGTATCTGCTTTGAAGATCAGCAGTTTTTTTCGGGTGGCGCCTCAGCGTAGTTTTAAAGTTGTTTTGTACACCTTATGGTATCAGTGGTGGCTTTTCTGGAAACTATTGTTTGGCAGATATGATGTTGTTCAGGTTTGTGATATTATGTCTGGTGTGCCGGCGATAATGGCAACATTATTTACTGGCGCAAAGTTGGTATATGATATTCGTGATCCATTTGCGTTGTGCTACCGTTTCCCAGGCATGGTTTCAAAAATTGCATATTTTGTTGACTGGCTGGTTATGTCTCGTTCCTGTAAATTTGTTTTGCCAACCAGAAGATATATGTCTTATCTGGGAAGGTGGGGTAAGTCGAGCAGGGAAATCTTTGTTATTCCCAATACCTGTAAAGATCACTATGAATTTCTTCCAGAGCCTGACAGAAATGTAATTCCGGTCAGGCGGCCTGGATATGTCAGACTTGCTTATTTGGGATATCTGGATGTAAGTCGTGGCAGCCAATGGTTACTTGATTTCTGCAGCGATCAGGCCAATAAGACAGAATTGATCGTTGCAGGTAATTGTCGCAGTCAGGAGCTTATTGATAAAATCAAAGGCACTCCCAATGTTTATTATGTAGGAAGGCTTTCTTACAATGATTGCTGGGCATTGATGAAAGATGTAGATGGGATTACAGTTTTTTATGACCCATCCATTCCTGTAAATCGCGTATTAGACCCTACCAAGTTTTACGAATCGATGATGGTAGGCACCCCTGTGTTGATAAGTAAAGGAATGAGCCTGGACTCAGAGGTCAGGGAAAATGATCTTGGCCTTATTGTTGAGCATGGAAATATTGAGGGGTTGAAGCTGGCTATTGAGCAATTGCGAGATAGTGCTTTTGTTGGAAATATGAAAAGAAGATGTAGAGATTATTATGTGAAAAATCTTAATTTGGACAGACAAATGATTCAATATAAAGATTTTTATAAGAAACTGGCTGATGAAGTTTAATTTTAAATTATTTGGAGTTGTATAAGATGAAGAATTTATCGCATAGGTTAGAAGGAAAAACAGTTCTTATTACCGGTGGTACCGGTTCTTTTGGAAAGACTGTTGTTAAAGGTTTACTCCAGACGGGGGTTAAAGAAATTCGCATTTTCAGTAGGGATGAGCTCAAGCAGGAGCTGATGCGTATTGATTTTGCTGAGCCGCGTCTGAAGTTTTATATAGGCGATGTGCGGGAAATTGATTCGGTAGATAATGCTATGATCGGGGTTGACCTGGTATTTCATGCCGCGGCCTTAAAACAGGTGCCGAGTTGTGAGTTTTTCCCGATGCAGGCTGTGCTTACTAATGTTTTGGGCAGTAATAATGTGATTCAATCGGCTATTAAGCATAAGGTTGACAGATTGGTTTGTCTGAGTACAGATAAGGCTGCTTATCCAGTAAACGCTATGGGTATCAGTAAAGCTATGATGGAAAAGGTGGCTCAGGCAGCTTCTCGTCAAAATGCCTCAGGTGATACTGTTATTTGCTCAGTTCGCTATGGTAATGTAATGTGTTCGCGTGGTTCGGTTATTCCCTTGTTTATTAATCAGATCAAGCAGGGCAAGCCCCTGACACTGACTGTTCCTGATATGACAAGGTTTATGATGCCATTGCGTGATGCGGTGGATTTAGTTTTATTTGCTTTTGAGAATGGAAACCATGGTGATTTGTTTGTGCGTAAGGCCCCGGCCTGTACGCTTGATGTTTTGGCAGAGGCTTTAAGTAATATTTTTGGTGTTGAGCATAGTACTAAGATAATTGGCATTCGCCATGGTGAAAAGCTCTATGAAACCTTGCTGACTATCGAAGAAGTGGGCCGTTCTGAGGATATGGGTGATTATTTCCGGGTTCATCTTGATGACCGGGATTTGAATTACACTATATACTTTACTGAAGGTGATAAAAAAGAGGCAACTTTGCAGGATTATCATTCACATAATACCCAGCAGATGAATGTGAAACAGATGGAAGAATTGCTTCTGACTTTGGAAGAAGTTACAGATGAACTGAAAGGCTGGAAGAAATAAATGGAAAACATTGCTAATGAAATAATAAGAGTAGGCATTACCGGTATGGCCGGTTTTGTAGGTTCTCATCTGCGGGACAGACTTTCTCGTGAGAAGAATATCGAGATACTTCCTTTTGAAGATAATTACTATGATGATCCGGCAAAGTTTATAGAATTTGCCGGTAAGGCAGATTTCATCGTACATTTAGCCGGTGTTAATCGTGATGAGCCTCAGGTTATTTACGATAAAAATATTGAATTGATGGCTAAATTACTGGAATATTGCGATAAAGCAGGTAATGCTCCTTGTATTTTGTTTTCCGCCTCTACCCAGATCGACCGGGATAATGAATATGGTCGGGCTAAGAAAAAGGGTATGGAGCTGCTGGAAGAGTTTTGTAAGGCTAAAGGCTGCGGTGGTGTTTCGATGGTAGTGCCCAATGTTTTTGGCGATAGCGGCAGACCGTTTTATAATTCGGTCGTGGCTACTTTTTGTCATCAGGTTACTCATGGTCAGGAACCAACCATTCAAAATGATGGTCAGATGAGTATGATCTATATCAATTATCTGGTAGATGATATCTTTAACCTGATAAAAGAAAACCGTAAAACTTATTCCGTTGAGTATATTAAGCCGCGGGTTGAAGTTAAAGTGTCAGAAGTTCTGGCATTATTGAAGAAATTCTGGCAGGATTTCAGTAGTGTGGGAATGGTCCCGGCAGTTAAGAATGATTTTGAAAGAGATCTCTATAATACCTTTATTACCTATATGGATGCCGCTGATTGGCAGCGGAATCTGAAACTCAATACTGATGACAGGGGTAGCTTTATCGAGGTATTCAAACTGGAAAATGGTGGCCAGGTTTCTTATTCAACCACAAAGCCCGGCATAACTCGCGGCAATCACTACCATGTCCGCAAGAATGAAAAATTCTGCGTTATCAGTGGGCAGGCCAGTATAAAACTGAGACGCATCGGTACAGATAAGGTAATTGAATACAAGGTATCCGGCGATAAACCCGCCTGGGTAGAAATGCCGATCTATTATACTCATAATATCAGTAATATTGGTGATACCGAACTGGTAACCCTATTCTGGATCAATGAACATTTCAACCCCGATGACCCCGATACCTTCTTTGAGCCAGTGGAAAAAAGTTAAATTCTACATATTATTTATTATGAATAATATTTACATAAACGACCAAATACACAATTCACAGAATATTATCCTCTGTGTTCTCTGTGTCCTCTGTGGTTAAAAAATCCTGTTCTGAGGTTATTTATATAATGAAAGTTGTAACTGTACTGGGCACTCGCCCTGAGATTATCCGTCTTTCTGCGGTAATGAAAATGCTGGATAAGCATGTTGATCATGTAATCGTTCATACCGGCCAGAATTATGATTATGAGCTGAATGAGGTTTTCTTTGAAGATCTTGGTGTGAGACGACCAGATCATTTTATGAATGTTGATACCAGCTCGCTGGGTAAAGTCTATGGTAATATTCTGATTAAAACCGAAGAAATCTTATTGCAGGAAAAGCCTGATGCTGTATTGATCCTGGGCGATACTAATAGTGCTATTGCGGCAATTATCGCTAAAAGAATGAAAATACCGGTATATCATATGGAAGCCGGTAATCGCTGTTTTGATTTCAATGTGCCGGAAGAAACTAATCGCCGGATAGTGGACCATGTCAGTGATTTTAATCTGGTTTATACTGAACATGCCCGCAGACATCTGCTCTCAGAGGGTATTCCGCATCGTCGTATTTACGTTACCGGTTCGCCTATGAAAGAAGTGCTTTTGCAGAATTTAGACCGGATAAAGGCTTCTAATGCTGTTAATGAGCTTGGAGTTAAAAAAGGCGGGTATTTTCTGGTAAGTGCTCATCGTGAAGAAAATGTGGATCGTAAGGAAAACCTTAGCAGTTTACTTGATGCTCTGGAATTACTGGTGAAGGAATTTGATCTGCCCGTAATTGTTTCAACTCATCCCAGAACTCGCAAGAGACTGGAAACTTTAGGTAAAACAGTTTCTGATAAAATCAGATTCATGAAACCCTTTGGTTTTCTGGATTATGTTAACTTGCAGATGAATGCCAAATGCGTAATATCTGATAGTGGTACTATTTGCGAAGAGTCAAGCATTCTTAATTTCCCGGCTATTACCTGTCGCAATGCCATCGAAAGGCCAGAAGCGATGGATACTGGTTCTATTGTCGTTACCGGCCTGGAACCGGAAGTAATACTCAGTGCCGTTAAATTACAGATATCTGAGAGTATAATGGCAAGGCCTGTTGAAGTCCCCGCCGATTATCAGATCGATAATACCTCGCATCGCGTTGTTAAGCTGATTGTTGGTACTGCCGGGCTTAGTAATTCGTGGAATGGTATTAAAAAGAATGATTTGAAGTGATGGTGTTTTGTATGCGGATATTATTTATTGCACATTATTTTCAGCCTGAGCCTAATTTCTTTTTTGGACTTCCACTTGCAAAAGAACTTGTCAGTAGAGGACACGAAGTTGAGATTCTGACGGGGTTCCCAAATTATCCCGGAGGCAGGATTTATGATGGGTATCGCAATAAGTTCTTTATGAAAGAAAATATGGATGGGATTATGGTAAACCGGGTTCCACTTTATCCCAGTCATAATCAATCTTCAATCAAGAGAATATTGAGCTATGCATCCCTTTCTATTTCACAGGCTATTTTTGGACCAATCATGACAAAAAAGGCAGATGTTGCTTTTGTGGTGCAGGGTCCAGCAACAATAGGCTTCCCATCGATTTTGTTGAAATTGTTGAAAAGAATCCCCTTTGTTTTTCAGATACAGGATCTATGGCCAGATTCTCTGTCTTCAACCGGAATGTTTGATAGTGGCATGGGAATGAAGCTTTTGCATCAATATTGCAAAATAAATTACCAAATGGCTTCGCGAATAGTTGTAATTGCACCGGGTATGAAGAAAAGACTTATTGAACGGGGTGTTCCTGAAAATAAAATAGAACTTATTTATAACTGGTGTGATGAGCTCATTGTAAATGCGGCTGAACCTGTAGCTGGTTTGGCAGATAAGCTTGGTTTTACAGGAAAGTTTAATATAGTATTTGCAGGTAATATGGGTAATGCTCAAGCTTTGGAAGCTGTTATTGATGCAGCAGAGCTAATTAGAAATTGTTGCCCACAGGTACAGTTTGTATTTATCGGATCAGGCATTTCTGTTGAGATATTGCAGAAAAAAGTTGCAGAAAAAAAACTTAGTAATGTTATATTTCATGGCAGAAAATCTGTTGAGGAAATTGGCTCAATACTCAAACTTGCTGATGTATTATTGGTTCATTTGCGTAAGGACCCACTTTTTGAAATTACTGTACCCTCTAAAACCCAGGCGTATCTTGCTATTGGGAAACCAATATTGATATGTGTTAATGGGGATGCTGCCGATGTTGTATTACAGGCTAAGGCTGGCCTTGTGTGTGAACCTGAGAATCCGCAAAGCATTGCTGAAGCAATTATACAGTTTGTTTCTATGCCTGCATCAAAAAGAGAAGAATTTGGCCGAAATGGGAAACAGTTTTATGATAACGAAATGTCTATTAAAATCGGGGTTGAGAGATTGATACAACAGTTTGAAAGGGCAAAAAAGTAATGGAAGTTGTTTATATAAAAAAAGAGCTAATCAGAGATGTCGTTGATGTTCATATTAAAGCGTTCCCAGATTTTTTCCTGACTTTTCTGGGGCCGAGATTTCTTCGTGAATTTTACAGTTCATTTTTGACTGATGACGCTGGTATTGGTTTTGTTGCTATTGAAGATGGAAAAGTTTTAGGAGCCATTGTCGGACCACTGATCCCTGATGGTTATTTTAAGCGATTATTAAAAAGACGCTGGTATGCATTTTGCCTTGCCAGTATTGGCGCGGTAATAAAAAGACCTTCTGTAATTGGCAGATTGTTCCGTGCGGTTTTTTATCGTGGTGAGGCTCCACAAGAAGGACCAAAGCGATCCTTGCTGAGTTCAATTGCGGTAAGTCCTGATGTGCAGGGAAAGGGCGTTGGTAAGGCTTTGGTTGAAGCTTGGCTTAATGAAGCAAAGGCAAGAAGTAGTAATGGGTGCTTTCTAACGACTGATAAAAATAATAATGATGCCGTAAATGGTTTTTATCAGAGTTTGGGTTGGAAACTGGAAAGTAGTTACGAAACATCTGAAGGTCGCAAAATGAATAGATATATTTACGATTTTAAGGAGATTATATGAATAAATTCGAAAAACAATTTACTGAGTATTTTTCAGCCGACAACGCTTTTTCCTTCTGGAAAGCGCGTGTGGCATTGTATGGTTTATTGCGTGCTATGGGTATTGGCTCTGGTGATGAAGTGATTCTTCCTGGATATACCTGTGTGATGGATGTTAATCCGATCAAGTATGTGGGGGCTAAGCCGGTTTATGTTGATATTGAGCCGGTAACTTATAATATGAGGATGGATTTGCTCGAAGCGGCAATTACATCAAGAACAAAGGTTATTCTGGCTCAGCATACTTATGGATATCCCTGCGAAATGGATGAAGTAATGGCAATTGCAGCAAGGCATAATATTGCTGTAGTAGAGGATTGCTGTTTGGCTATGGGCTCTGAATATAAGGGTAAACTCTGTGGAACTTTTGGCAAGGCGGCGTATTTCTCATTTCAGTGGAATAAGCCTTTTACTACGGGTTTAGGTGGTATGGCGGTTTCGCATGACAGGCTGCTTAGTGAAGCTCTTATGGATTTGTGCGAAAAGGAATTAAAGCAACCATCATTTAAGTCAGAATTTATGCTGGCTGCTCAGCGAATGGTTTACGGTGCAATAATATATCCTAAAACCACAGCTCTGATTGCTGATCTGTTCCGCTGGTTGACCAAAAAGGGGCTTGTTGTTGGCTCATCTAGTTGTGCAGAATTTACCCCGACTATGGCAGAGGATTTCTTTACTGCTATGGGTCGTATGCAGGCTAATGCCGGCTATAAGAAGATGAAAAAAATTGCGGCTAATATTGCCCATCGCCAGAAAATGGCAATGCTCTATGATAAGCTGCTCACTGAAGCTGGTTTTGATATCCCAGCGATTCCGGATTATATGAAACCATCATTGGTTCGTTATCCGCTGCGGGTTTCTGATAAACAAAAGGCAATCGATGAGGCACCTGCTGCCCGAGTCGAGATTGGAACATGGTTTGAATGCCCTTTACATCCAATAGAAACACCTATGCACCTTTATGATTATATAGCAGGATCATGCCCGGAAGCGGAAAAAGCCAGCCGGGATGTTATAAACCTACCATTGCATTTGCGAACCAGTGAATCTACTATTCATCATACAGTTGATTTTGTAAAACAATTTCGTCCGGCTTGATCTCTGTTTGTTTTTATTCTATTTGTATAAGACTTTTTCTCTTCTGATTATCATTTGGCTCTTGTGATTGCCATTTTGGTGGAGGAGATCGAGTGAAGTTTCCTTTCTTTACACATTTTTAAAATTTTTCCGGATTTTTCTGGTCTTTTTCAGGCAGGCAGGCTTAAAATTAAAGTGTAGTTGCTATTATGTCCTGTTTTATGGTATTTTAGCCCTCAGGCAGAAGTATGTGAGTCTGAAAGATGTAAATGATTTGGAAAAGTTGTAAATTAAAGAAAGGTATGGTGTTTATGTTAAAATTCAGTAATAAAAAAACCGGGCTTTTGGCCCTGGTCGTGATATTTGTAGCGGTTTTCGCCGTTTTCGCCGACAGTGTGCAGGCCGCTCCGATCGTTTCGGTTACCGCAACTCCGCTCAAAGAGCTGCACCGCTGCCCGCTGCACCCGGATATTCTTGCGGTAGAGTCGGTTTATATTCCCGATTTCGAGAATACCTGGCGTTATGATGTCGCTATTGATTTTAATGATATCGATGCCAGTGCTATAACCAAACTGGAACTGACATATAAGATTGACTATCCCAGTCAGTCACAATGTGCTCAGTTAGCTCAGGATTGCTATCTCAGCAGCGGTATTCAGGCTAATACCGTCTATGAGATCAGTAATTTCAGCGGAACGGATTTGAATCTGTCCTATACCACCTTTAACCGTTTTGAGGCTCTCACCGGCGGCTGGCATGATGTTCATGCCCTGATCGTGGTTCTGTATTATAATGATGGCAGTACCGAACCGGCCACTGTCAGCGAATTGGCACAAGGTTATGATATTGTCCCTGAGCCGCTGACCGCTGCTATGCTGGCTGGTGGTCTGGGTTTACTCATTAAACGCAGAAGGAGCTTCTGAGTCGGGAGAATATACAGGACAAAAATGCAATTATAGTATAAATAAACCGCCGTTCGGGCCGTATCGGGCCGGGCCGGCGGTTTTTTTATGAGCAGATGCTGATCAAAGGGCAGAATCGGGCAAAATAGGTTGAATTCCGGTGTATTTATGGGTAATATTGGTATTTCCGGTAGTGATACTGGTGATAACGACCATGGAAAACGCAGGAAGATTTATTTAACCACGAAAAACAGTGCTTACGCCGCACGGGCGAAACTTGCCGTGGCATCTGGTTTTATTAATTTAAATTTCGTGTTGTTCGTGTGATTCGTGGTTAAAGAATTTTTTACCATGAAGTTCATGAAGGTATTGAAGTTTTTTTTGTAAGAGTTCAGCGTTTACGCTGCTAATATTTTTTTAACCACGAAAAACACTAAATACACTAAAAGAATAGTTAAAAGTTAAAAGTGAAAATAGCTTCGCGACCCCGAAGCGAGTTCGGGCTTTCGGTGTACCTCAACCTTTTACTTTTTACTTTTCACCTTTTACTCGTTACTATAACCGTATGAACGGTGACAAAAAAGTTTACTGCTGGCTGGTGCTATTGAAATATGTTGGCAACTGAATTAAAAAGTAAGATTTGTAAATCATTACAGACAGATAGATATTACGCTGCTATTCAATCTGTAAGTGTTTTTGGTTCACATATTAATGGTCAGAGCCATGCTGATAGTGATCTTGACCTGCTGATAAGTTTTGTACCGGGCAGTAAGATAGGTTTACTGGCTTTTGCAGAGATCAGGGAAAATCTGGAGAGGGATCTTGGCTGCCGCATTGACCTGCTGACCGAGAAGGCTCTGAGCGATTATTTCAGAGAGGAAGTGATTTCTCAGGCGGAGCTGGTATATGAGAAGTGATAGTGTATATGTTTGCCATATTCTTGATTCCATTGCTAAGATCAGGGAATATTGTTGCGGTATTACCTTCGCTGACTTCTCCGCTGATAGTATGAGGATAGATGCGGTAATTCGTAATTTTGAGATCATTGGTGAGGCTGCTGCAAATATTAGTGAAGAATTTCGCAGCAGGCACTCCCGTGTTCCATGGCAGCAGATGAAAGCAATGAGAAATACTCTGATACATCAGTATTTTGGTGTTGATGTTGATATTCTCTGGCAAACGATTCAAAATGAGATAAATGAACTGGAGAAATTACTCAAGGAAATTTGAAATTATACCTATATGGTATGCATAATCACAACCCAGCCTGAGGCGGATTTCGGATCACCTCAACCGGTTGTGCTACTTTTCCGTGAACGATTACAGAAATTTAAATTTCGTGTAGTTCGTGTGATTCGTGGTTAAAGAATTTTTTACCATGAAGTTCATGAAGGTATTGAAGTTTTTTTTGTTAACCACTAAGCACACTAAATACACGAAAAAAAGAAAGAATCTAAATTTTGTGTGATTCGTGGTTAAAGATATTTAATATTAAGGAAAATAAATGAATTTAGTACCATTTAAGTTTAAGCCGGTGTTAAAAGAAGTGCTTTGGGGCACGGAACGATTCAAGAGTCTCTGCGGTGGTGAGCATCTTACCCAGCCGGTGGGCGAATGCTGGCTTTGTGTTGATACTCCTACAGAGCAGTCGGTGATCGAGAACGGCCCTTATGCCGGTAAGTCGTTCCGTGAGTTTCTCGAGACAGCGGGGGTAAAGTTTGGCTTTGCCGCCGATCAGTGCGAAAAGTATTTCAATATGCTCAATAAGTATATTGATACCAGCGATGCCCTGAGCGTACAGGTTCACCCGGACAACGATCTGGCGGCAAAATTCCCCGAATATCGGCCCAAAGATGAATGCTGGTATGTTATCGATGCCAAGCCGGGCGCTTTTGTTTATGCCGGTCTTAAAGCCGGTGTAACCCGCGAATCAATGGCCGCCGCTATCGAAAATAAAACTACCGCCAGTCTGCTCTGTCAGCATCCGGCCAAGGCAGGTGATATATTCTATATTCCCGCCGGTATGGTTCACGCCCTGGGTGCTGATCTGCTGGTTGCGGAAATCGGAACCCGTTCGACAACAACTTTCCGGCTCTACGATTGGGATCGCGTCGATGCCAATGGTAAGGGACGCGAGCTGCATATTGAACAGTCGCTGGATTCGAGCTGTTTTGATCCGGCCCGCCTGCAGGCCCGCGTGGGTAAAGGCGGTAAGGTAACCGATGATATTATGGCTGTGGCTGCCGAAATGGGACTCGCCCGGTTGCTGGTCGATTGCCAGTTCTTTACTGTAGCCGAGATCAAGGGCAAGCCGGGCAAAAGGACATTTACTCCTTCTGTGCCGCTTATGGTCTATCAGGCCGGCGGCACCGGTAAAATATACAGCCAGCAGCAGCCCGATCAGGCCCTGACCATGTCGCTGGGAACTGCGGTAGTTTATCCAGCCGGTGTGCCTGGCACTATCGAATATGATAATGACTCGATCATACTGATAACCACACCGGGCAGTGTAAAGTATTAAACCAGTTAGCCGAGAGGGCCACTCATTTGTGAGTGGTCCTCTCGCAGGTATAAGAGAGTGAAAAGTAAAAAGTAAAAGGTAAAAAGTTGAGGTACACCGAAATCCTTGACCTTTAACCTTTCACTTTTAATTTCGTGTTTTTAGTGTGATTAGTGGTTAAAAAAAACTTCAATACCTTCCTGTCTAAAAACCCGGTATCAATACCTGAATTGCCTTGATTTGTAATATCGCTTATGTTAAAATTTCCCTTTTGTTACATAAGTGACTTAATAACATGTCTTAAGGAAGTGAGTTACTGATAATTATGACAGAGTCGCAGCAAGAAGGCAAATTGCTTATTGTCTCATCGTCGCCTCATTTAAGTGAGCCGGTCACCAGCCGCAAGGTTATGGCCGAGGTCATTATTGGCTGTCTCCCGGCTATAATTGGAGCTTTGTTCTATTTTAAACTACTGGCAGTTACAGTGCTTTTTACCTGCATTTTAACCGCGGTCGCTACCGAGTATGTCTTTAATCTTGTCCGGGGTAAAAAGCAGACCGCTCTGGATGGCAGTGCCATTGTTGCGGCTGTTATTCTGGGGTTATCTTTACCGCCGGCCATACCTTTCTGGGCAGCAGCTTTGGGTATGGTAGTTTCAATCGGGGTGGTCAAGATGCTTTTTGGCGGATTGGGCTGTAATATATTCAACCCGGCTATGGCAGGGCGGGCCTTTCTCATGGCCTGCTTTGGCAGTATGATGACATTCTGGGTTTTGCCTGACCAGGTCGATTTTGGTGGTGTAAAACTTGATGCCTCAGGCCACTCGGTTGTTGCCGTTTCGCAGGCTACGCCGCTTAAGATCGCCAAGCAGCCGCTTATGGATGCTGCCGATGAAGAGAAAACCCCCGAAATGAAGGCTTCAGCCGTATCTGCCAGCAGTCTGATCAAAGATGCTTTTACGGGTAAAGAGGGCGGCTCGCTGGGCGAGACTTGCGCTATTGCCTGGCTTATAGGTGGTATTTTCCTGCTGCTGCGTGGTACTATTACCTGGCATATTCCCGCAGGGGTGCTGGGTTCAGCCGGTCTTATCTCGACCGGTGCCTGGCTTTATAATCCGGCTTTATATGCCCATCCGCTCTTGCATCTGGCCAGCGGCGGGCTGATGATGTGTGCGTTCTTTATAGCAACAGACCCGGTTACCTGCCCGCTTACCAAAAGAGGCAGATTTATCTTTGGCCTGGGCGTTGGCGCTCTTACTATGCTGATCCGCATCAAGGGCGGTTACCCTGAAGGTGTGATGTATGCCGTTTTGCTGATGAATGCCGTAACGCCGCTGATAGATATCTGGACCGCTCCCAAACCTGTTGGCGACCTGCCCAGACCATAAATTAAGATATAGGTAACCGTTCACGGTTATTGTAAAAAGTGAAAAATAAAAGGTTAAAAGTAAAGGATACGGCCTGTGGCCCAGACTGATCATTATTTAAAATAGCTTCGCGTTCCCGAAGCGAGTTCGGGATTTCGGATTACCTCAACACCAAAACCTTGACTTTTAGCCTTTTACCTTTAACTTTTGACTTTTGACTTTTAACCGTAATCGTGTGAACGATTACAGATATAGTTGTATTTGATATTAACTGATTTTTACTTTAATAATAAGGTGAGATCCTGATGATAAAGTTTATTAAAGATTCCTGGCTGGTAGTTACCGCTGCTCTGGTTTTTGGCCTGCTGGTCGCCGGAGTGAATGGGGCACTGAGAGACAGGATAGATGCCAATAAAGTGGTAAAAAGAGATAATAGCATGAAACGCCTGCTGGGCGATGACTGTAAGTTCGAGCCGGTAGTATATGAAAAGGCAGCTAATGCCAGTGAGCAGGATAAAGAGTACTTCAAGGCGGTTAAACCCGATGGCGAGCTGGCAGGATACTGTTTTCTGGCCAGCGGCGGCGGATTTGCTGATCGTATCGATCTGCTTATAGCCGTTGACAGTACCTTTAGCCATACTAAGGGTTATGCAGTTATGTACTCACAGGAAACGCCCGGTTTTGGTGATAAGATAATTCCCGTCGGCCCGGGTTCGTTCAGCGATGAATTTGTTGATAATATCTGCCCGGCCCCCGGCAGTAAGCTCAAGGTTGTTAAAACCGGCAATAAAACTGACCGGTCAGATAAGGAAGTAGTCGCTATTACCGGTGCTACTATATCCTCTGAGGCCGTTACCAGAATAGTAAATAATTCAGTTCTGAAAATGAAGAATATCATTATTAAATAGAGAATATCATTATGTCTGAAAAAACAGCTAAAGCAAATTCGCCCGAAGCCTTTGGTGCTTTTGTTCGCGGACTCTGGCAGGAAAACGCTATTTTCCGGCAGGTATTGGGTATGTGCCCGACCCTGGCGGTTACCGGCGAAGTTAAGTCGGCCCTTACCATGGGACTGGCCACTACTTTTGTGCTGATCTGCTCAAATATCTCCGTGTCTCTCATGCGCAGGCAGCTCGTTGGCCATTTACGCATTCTTATGTTCACTCTGACCATAGCGGCCTTTGTTACTATTGCCGACCTGAGCTTGCAGGCTTTTCTGCCGGAGATGTCAGATAAACTCGGGCCTTTTGTTCCTCTGATCATTGTTAACTGTCTGATCATTGGCCGGGCTGAGGCCTGTGCCAGTCGCAAAGGACCGGTGGTGAGCTTTATGGACGCTTTAGGCATGGGGCTGGGCTTTACCCTTAGTTTATGCCTGCTGGGCTGCGTCAGGGAGATACTTGCTGATGGCTCAATTATGGGTATGGTTTTAATGCCAGACAGTTTTGAACGCTGGAATGTTATGAAACTGCCTGCCGGTGCTTTTATGACTCTGGGTATTATGCTGGGTATTAACAATCATCTTAATAGAAAAAAATAACACGCTTTTGCTGATTATTTGAGGTTTTTTTTATGTTAGCAACTATTGGTGAACAGATAAGCGAGCTGGCCCTGGTTTTCATTTCCATTGCGGTTGTGAATAATCTGGTATTGACCAAGTTTCTGGGTATTTGTCCTTATATAGGCGTATCTCGCCGAATTGATATGGCCTTTGGCATGGGTTGCGCTGTGACTTTTGTTATGACCATCAGTGCCGCACTTACCTGGCTGGTAAGTTATTTGCTGGGCAGTTTGGAACTCAGTTTTCTGAATAATATAGCCTTTATTATGGTTATTGCCTGCATGGTTCAGCTGGTAGAAATGTATGTGCGAAAGTTCTTCCCGCCGCTCTATAAGAGTTTCGGTATTTTCCTGCCTCTTATAGTGACTAACTGTGCTATTCTGGGCTGCTGTCTTTTTATTGGTCTTTGGGAATACGATTTTCTCGAAGCTGTAACTGCCGGTTTTGGCGGTGGGGTTGGCTTTACTCTGGCGATCTGCATTATGGGCGGTATCAGGGAGCGGCTTGAAAGTGCCGATGTTCCCGTTTCGCTCCGCGGTGCAGGCATTACTCTCATTACCGCCTCGATCATGACCCTGGCCTTTATGGGCTTCTCTGGTATGGTGAAGTGATTAAATAAGTGAAAAGTGAAAAGTTGACCTACAGCGAAATCCCGAACTCGCTTCGGGGTTGCGGATACGGCTCCTCCTGAGGCGGACTTTCAGCTTGGGCCGAAACTGATTTAATTTTAAACAGCTTCGCGCTCCCGAAGCGAGTTCGGGATAATCAAGCGGTATATCGCTCTGCGATCACTGCGTGGCCTGTATGAAAAAAGATTTATCAACCACGAATCACACGAACTACACGAAATTAAAATTCTTTCTTTTTTCGTGTTTTTCGTGTGCTTCGTGGTTAAAAAATAAAACTAAAGCAAGCCGAAGTCGGATGCTTATTTCATGTTACTTAAAAAAATATTCCACTGAGTCGGACGGTCGCTTGCGGCCTTGAGCTGTAAGAGGAAAGTCCGGGCAGGATAGGGCAGGGTGACGGCTAACAGCCGCCGGGGGTGACCCCAGGGACAGTGCAACAGAAAATATACCGCCGATGGGTCTTAATCGACCACAGGTAAGGTTGAAATGGTGCGGTAAGAGCGCACCGCGGGCCTGGTAACAGAGCCCGGCATGGTAAACCCCACCTCCTGCAAGATCAAGCAGGATCGAGTGCCGGCCCGGCACTATGAGATCCGGGTAGATCGCGCTGGCCTTGTGCCAGGAGCTGGCAGGCAACTGTCAGTCCAGTTAAATGACCGTCAACCGCTCCGGCGGTGACAGAACCCGGCTTACAGACTCAGTGGTTTTTTATTCTCTCTGGGCAATTGCTCCTGAATCGGGGTTATTTGCCCGTATTATCCTTAAATCGGCAAGTACTAATTTGCCAGTGACCACTTTAAAACAAAAAGTAACCGTTCACACGGTTACAGAAATAAGAAATAAGAAATAAGCTCTCGATTCTCGCTCCGCTCGAAGCTGTCTGATTTTAAGGCAAGCCATTGCGGAAATATTGGAATCTGAGCTGAGCTGAGCTGATAGGTTGCAAAGCCTTTAAAACAAGGTCCGATTGTTGAGGTAATCCGAAATCCCGATAAACATCGGGGTACATCGGGACACCTGAGCTTGTTACTTGTTACTTGTTACTAAACAGTTTAGTTCACAGTTAACTCTGCAATCTCTGTAAGCACTGTGAACGGTTAAAACAAAAAGCACATTAGCCTGCCTTTTATAGCTGACTAATGTGCTTTTTTTATTATGCTTCTGTTCTGCTGAAGAATCAGTGGCCAGATGATACCAGATTAAGTTTCTGCATAACAGTCTTGATCTGCTCATAGCGAACCGGCTTGACCAGTATGGCATCAGCTTTGGTCCATGATCTTTCTTCTTCGGTCAGTGAATCAAACTCTACATCTGAGACCATGATCACAGGTATGGCCGGGTTCTTCTGTTTGAGATGGTATGCCAGTGTAAAGCCACTGTCGGCATGATCCAGTTTCAGGCATACTATAGCGGCATTAAAATCATTACGAGCGATAAGCTCATCTGCGGTTTTAACATTATCGGCGGTCATTACTTCAAAGCCTTCAGCAGCCAGAGAGGCAGATGTCGGCTTGACAAACTGACAATCGCAATCGGTTAAGAGTATTTTCTTACTCATGATATATGGTTTCCTTGTTTCTTATATCTTTTTAACTATTTCTTCACTTACTGGATCACTTCACGCTTCTGATAGTGGGTATGCAGTAAATGATGACTCTTTTCACTGAGCGGGGCACCCAGGAAATCTTTGTACAATTGCTGTATCTCTTCGTTCTTATGTGATACTCGCAGTTCTGAACAGCCATCAAGGTTATACAGACAGCTCATGCGAACCATGGCTGCTTCGATATCAGTATTATAGGGCTGACCGCCACCAGCTATACAGCCGCCTGGACAGGTCATGATCTCTATAAAGTGATAATTCTTTTCACCGCTCTTGACTTTATCCAGTAATATCCTGGCATTTTTCAGACTGCTGGCTACCGCCACATTAACATCCAGATCGCCAATTTTAACTGTGGCTTCCTTTATGCCGTCCATTCCACGCAGCGGCTCAATATTGAGGTCTGTAAGTTCCTGGCCTGTTATCAGGAAGTAAGCAGAACGAACAGCAGCTTCCATCACACCGCCAGTTGCACCAAAGAGCTTACCGGCTGTTGAACGCTCGCCAAAGGGCGAATCTGCCTTTTCCGGTGTCATCTTGTTCAGGTCCATATTATACATACGGATCAGACGGCCAACTTCACGAGTGGTTAGAACGGCATCAATATCTGGAACGCCATTCTGGGTCATCTCCGGACGCTGAGCCTCGAATTTCTTAGCGGTACATGGCATTACCGACACGCTGAAGATCTTCTTGGGGTCAAGATTATTCTTCTGGGCAAAATAGCTCTTAATGATCGCTCCCATCATCTGCTGAGGGCTCTTGCAGGATGATACATTATCGATCATTTCCGGGTAGAACTGCTCAACGAACTTGATCCAGCCTGGTGAACAACTGGTAAGCTGAGGCAGGGCGCCGCCATTAGTGATACGATGGACCAGTTCAGAGCCTTCTTCCATAATGGTCAGGTCAGCGGTAAAGCTTGTGTCAAATACATAATCAACACCCAGTCTGCGGAATGCCGCAGTCATCAGACCGCAGATATCCTGACCGGCGGGCAGGCCAAACTCTTCTGCCAGTGTAACTGATACTGCCGGGGCATGCTGGAATACTACCGTCATTTCCGGGTCATTTAATGCATTTACAACCTGTTTGATATGACTCTGCTCACGCAGCGCGCCGGTAGGACATACCAGTATGCACTGTCCGCAATTGATACAGCTTGACACATTGAGTCCTTCTTCAAAGGCGCAGCCAATGTGAACTTCGCTGCCGCGGTCGATAAAGTCAAGAGCACTTACTGTCTGTACTTCCTCGCAGACGCGGACGCAGCGACCGCACTTGATGCACTTATCCGGGTCACGAACTATTGACTGACTTGAGGTGTCAACCGGCAACGAGGTCTTGGCTCCACTATAGCGTCTTTTACGAACACCGTATTCGGCGGCCAGACTCTGTAATTCACAGTTAGCATTTCTTACACAATAGAGACAGTCGTCCGGGTGATCGGCCAGCAGCAGCTCTACTATAGTCTTGCGGGCACGAACCACGCGGGGGGTATGAGTCTTGACTTTCATTCCCTCGCTGGCCGGGTAGGCACATGATGGAATCAATCCGCGAGCACCTTCAACTTCAACTACACACATACGGCAGGCACCGCTGGGAAATAAATTGCTCATATGGCACAAGGTAGGTATGTTGATGCCAGCAGCTCTGGCCGCATCCAGGATCGTATCTCCCGGCTTGGCCTCTACTACCTGATTATTAATTTCTATCTTCACGAGTATATATCCTTTATATTTTAGTTAATAGTTGTTTTCAGCATACTGTTACAGCATTGAACTTACATACATCAACGCAAGTACCACAGGCAATACACTTATCCATATTGATAATATGAGCTTTCTTTACTTCGCCTTGAATAGCACCGGTAGGACATTTCTTGGCACAAAGCGTGCAACCCTTACAGGCATCAGCTTCGATCTTGTATTGCAGCAGTTTCTTACAGGCTCCAGCCGGGCACTTACGGTCGTAGATGTGCGCCTCATATTCACTGCGGAACCATTTAAGAGTACTCAGGATCGGGTTAGGGGCTGTCTGACCCAGACCGCAAAGTGAAGTATCTTTGATCACTTCTGCCAGGCGTTCCAGATACATAATACCCTTGAACCTTGCCAGGGTCTCTTCATCGTTTTCTACGCTGCGGGGCTGGGTAATTCTTTCCAGTATCTCCAGCATCCGGCGTGTACCCTCGCGGCATGGTATGCATTTACCGCAGCTTTCACGCTGAATAAAGTCCATAAAGAACTTGGCAACATCAACCATACATGTTTTGTCGTCCATTACTACCAGACCGCCAGAGCCCATCATGGCACCAACGGTTTTGAGTGATTCATAATCGATCTCAATGTCAAGATGCTGTGTTGGTATGCAGCCGCCGGAAGGACCACCGATCTGTACGCCCTTAAATTCACGACCATCTGGTATGCCGCCGCCTATCTTGTAGATAATATCGCGGATCTTTGTTCCCATAGGTACTTCTACCAGGCCGGTTCTGGTTATCTTGCCTGACAGGGCAAATACCTTTGTGCCTTTACTGTTGGCGGTACCTATACTGGCGTACCAGTCAGCGCCATTATTGAATATGCTTGACAGATTGGCAAATGTTTCAACATTGTTTACTACTGTGGGCTTGCCAAACAGGCCTGAGATCGCCGGGAATGGCGGTCTGGGACGGGGCATGCCTCTTTTGCCTTCTATGCTATGGATCAATGCGGTTTCTTCGCCGCAGACAAAAGCTCCAGCACCTTTCTTTATTATTATTTCCAGGTCAAAACCACTGCCAAGGATGTTTTTACCAAGCAGTCCCCAGGCTGTAGCCTGACGAATAGCTTCTTCAAATCGATCTATTGCCAGCGGATATTCGGCACGCAGATAGCAATAAGCCTTGGTTGCTCCAATAGCATAGGCTCCGATTGCCATACCTTCCAGCAGCTTATGTGGATCGCCTTCTATCACTGCACGGTCCATAAAGGCACCTGGGTCACCTTCATCAGCATTACAGATCATATACTTCTGATCGCCTTGAGCTCCCAGGGCAAATTGCCATTTCTTGCCGGTAGGGAACCCGCCGCCGCCGCGACCGCGAAGACCGCTTTTTAATACTTCTTCGCATACATCGGCCTGCTTCATTTTGAGTACTTTGGCAAATGCCTGATAACCGCCGCAGGCTATATATTCATCGATACGGGTTGGGTCGATCGAACCGCAACTGGCCAGTACTACTCGCTGCTGCATGGACATGAATGGGTGTTCATCTACAAAGGCTATACCATCCCAGGCTTCCAGTGATTCATCTCTGGTCTGGCCAAATATCTCTTCGCCAACCATCTTGCCAGAAAGTGAGTTTTCCAGAATGCCAGCTACTTTCTCGCCTGTAACTCCCTGGAAAGTAACACGGGTCTTGCCAGGCATCTGTATCTCTATGATCGGCTCATAGGCACACAGGCCTATACAGCCTACTTCGATCACATCGGCACTGATCTTGTTTTTGCCCAGATATTCATTGATCTGACGGAGAGTCTCACCTGCTCCGGCTGCCAGACCGCATGTGCCTGTTCCCACCAGTATTACCGGCTTAGTTATCTTTTTACGGGTCAGGCTTGCTATTTCTTCGGCTGCAACGCTGGCATTGCCTTTTACCACTGACATAAGATTATCATTGACCTTGTCCAGACCGTGCAGACATTTACTGTTATTTGCTATCATTTATGCACCAGCCTTTCCGCGGTACTCTGCTATCACTTTCTTTACCTTTTCTGCTGTCATTCCGGCATAAAACTCGCCATTAATGCTTATTACCGGGGCCAGACCGCAGGCTCCTATACATGCTACTACCTCTATTGAGAACAAGCCATCGGCTGAAGCCTTGCCTGACTGGCAATTCGCTTCACGACACAGATGCTCCAATACGGTCGCTGAGCCTTTTACATGGCAGGCAGTACCGCGACATACCTGTATATGATATTTCCCCTTGGGCTCAAAGGTGAATTGATTGTAAAATGTTGCCACGCCAAATATCTTACTGGCTGGCAGATTCAGGTGTTTACCTACTTCCAGTACTGCCTCTCGCGACAAAAATCCGTCAACTGCTTGGATATCCTGCAGGATCGGGATCAATTTATCACGACCGGCATCAGGGTACTGCTTCAAAACTTGTGCTACTTGTGTACTCACGATGACCTTTCCTTTACTTAAGTACTATTACTACTACTATATTCAATTGTATGGACCTATACTGCATCTTTGCAGTTTCGATCGTTATTCTTTACTTTCTGGCGAAATAATGTACTTTTTCCAAAGTAACTGCCAGATTGATATTTTCCACAAAAACATTTTCAGGTACTTGCAACTGGATAGGGGCAAAATTCATTATCCCGCGAATGTTGCATGACACCAGTTTTTCGGCTACCAACTGCGCTACCCCCGCGGGTACGGCCAGTATGGCTGATTGTATATTGTATTGATTACAACGGTATGAGAGTTCGTCCAGGCTGTAACAACGGCACCCATAGATCACGGACCCAATCTTGGCCGGATCCTGATCAAAACATGCTGTTATGTGTACGCTTGAGGTTTCCAGGCCCATGTAGGCCAATATTGCACGACCTATATTTCCCACTCCAACTACTGCTGATGTGCCAGTGTTTTTACCTTCAAGAAACACCCGAATGCTATGTTGGAGGCCGGCTATTTCATACCCTTTGGTAGGACTGCCAAAATAACCCACAGCCATAATGTCCCGCCGAAGCTGAGCTGCTGTTAATCCTGCACGACTGGCCAACTCATGAGAATAGATCGTTTCTACTCCGCTGACTTCCAACTCGCCCAGTATCCGTTTATACAGGCAGAGTCGGGCGATGGTCTTTTCTGATATCTGGTCGGGCATTATTTTCTCGAGGGTTGTGCCGGGTGGTTATCTATTCTCTTATTCTTTCCTTTGTTAGTTGTGACTAAAATCACACTGTTACAAACTTAACATTGTTAATTTTTTCACAGCCAAGCTTAAATATATACCTTGAGTATCAATTAGTCAAATATTTTTTAATAAAAAAGTTAGATTTAAATGAATTCTAAACGGGTATGATAGGTCGTTTTGCTATTAAAATAGCATCGTAGTTCCAAAGTACGGAAAACAGAACTCAAATCATTAAGCATTACTTTTCAGAGCCGTCTATGCCTACAACGGCTATTTTGTTCTTATCGGCCAGAGCCAGGGTCTGTTCTGTATCAACTATAATGGTTTTCCCTGACTCTATAGCCAGGCATTTAGCTCCACAATTCTTCAGTTTTTCTATGGTGTCGGGACCAATGGTTGGTACATCAAAACGCATGTCCTGAGAGGGCTTGCCGGTTTTTATGAGGGTCCAGCCGCCTGATCGACATAATTCGCCCGCACGAGTTATCATTTTATTGGTGCCTTCTATGGCCTCAACTGCAATAACTTCCTGTTCCTTGACTGCTATGGCCTGACCTATGTCAAGATCGCCCATTCGTTTTACTATCGACCAGCCAAAATTAATATCCTTCAATATATTCTCTGAGGGCTGATTTTTCGTGAGAACCCCAATACCAGCCATGTTTTCCGGAATGTATTTTGTCGAATCCATGAGCAATATTCCTCCATTAGCCAGTTCATCGGCCAGGGCACAGAGCAAGGTGTCATTTCGTTTGTCTTTATTGCCCAGTCTGCCGTACCATACGCGAAACGCACGCCAGTCTGGCATGTACTGAATTATACGAAAGGGGGTGTAAATATTTGTCTTAGCTACCCGGCCGACCATTATTGTATCGCATACACCATATTTACGCAGGTGTTTTATCCAACTGCCCGGACGCGCTACTGATACCCATTGGAAATGATCTACCTCATCGGCCAGCAGTGGGTCTGCCTGATCGCGAAAACCTACACAGGCTACCTTCAGACCGGCACGCCTGGCTCCCTGCGCGACCATAAAGGGTAAACGACCCTGACCGGCAATTAGTCCTAATATCCGCTCTTGTGACATGCTTTTTTATCACTCTTCTTCGCTGTCATCGGCCATTTTACTCAATGCCTTATCCAGTTCACGAAGTTTCTTACGGAATTCCGGCAGGTCTTTTAACAGGGCATAGCTACGACGAGCCTGACTCATCGGTATTGCAGGTGAACCTACTACTGATTCATTTGCGTCAAGGTCATGAGTTACGCCTGCCTGAGCACCTACTTTTACAAAGTCGCCTATCGATATATGGCCTACTACGCCTACCTGACCGCCAAAAACGCAATATTTGCCAACTTCAACACTGCCGGCTATGCCAACCTGAGCTACCAGCAGACAATGTTCACCTATACGAGTGTTATGGCCTATAGCAACAAGATTACTGGTTTTAGTGCCTCTGCCTATTACCGTATCACCTAATGTGCCCCGGTCTATCGTGCAGTTTGCTCCAAGTTCGACATCGTCTTCGATCACTACTCCGCCTATTTGCGGTATTTTGTGATGCATTCCATTATGAGTCGCATAACCAAAGCCGTCCTGGCCCACTACGGTCCCGGCGTGAAGTGTTACCCGGCTGCCTATCGTGCAGCCATCATATATAGTTACATGGGGGTATAATATGCAATCTTCACCTATTACGGTGCCTGGACCTATCGTGCAATTAGGGTAAATGCGGGTGCCTTTACCTATTTTCACATCTTCAGCAACATAGACAAAATCATGAATATCTACATTCTCCCCGATCGATGCAGTGGGGGAAATGCGGGCTGTTTCACTTATGCCTGTCTTGCGATGTTCCCGATGGCCGTGCAATAAAACTACAAGCTGCATAAAAGCAAAGTAGGGGTCTTTACAGCGGATTATATTCTTGCCATAACTCTGTACTTCAAGATCGACAACTATTACGCCAGCCTGAGTTGTTTCCAGCTCTTTTTCATACTTGGGATTGGCCAGGAAGCTTACATCACTACCTGTTGCCTCACTTAGTGTAGAGGCTCCCGTTATGATAAGCGAGCCATCGCCTTCTACTTTCCCACTGACATGCTCTGCCAGTTCCTGTATAGTTTTTTGCTGTATCATACTGCTGTTTTGCTCTTCTTGACTGCATTTCGCAATAGCAGTGTATTACCCTAATGGTTCTGCTTTGCGTCTAAAAGCAAAAATTATAACTGTTTATACAGATAAGTCAAGCAGGCAAAATTATTTATCAAATATTCTGCTTAATATAATCAGACTTGTTGATTGGTTTAAGTGACCATTATTAAATAGCTTACAATGTTTTTGTGACTAATGTGCTATTTTTATGCCTATGCATTTTGGTCGGCCCTGTACCCAGGTTTCAGTTTACTTTTGCCGACCAGATATGCTTTGGATTGATAACCATTGCTATTGAGCCATCGCCCATGATTGCCGAGGCGGTAAATACCTCACTGCTTACATTAAGACCTTTTACAGTATTGAGTACTACCCTTTGTACTCCGATTGCCTCATCTACATGCAGGGCTATATGTTTATTATTATTTTCCACAGTTACCAGTGATATCTGCTGGTCGTTATTATATTCATACTCAAACGGGCAAAAAGGCCTTATTATTGTCAAAAGCTGATCCCGTCTCTTTATACACATACCTTTACCTGTTACGCTGGTTATCTGGCCAGTTGTTATGCGAAATATCTCCTGAACACTTTCCATTGGCAAGATATATTGATTATTTTCAACTCTGATTACATATCCATTGATTATTTGTGTCATCACTGCTTGTGGCAGTTTTATAGTAAAGGTTGTGCCTCTGCCCAGAGTTGTCTCGATCGATATCTTTCCACCAGCTTCTTCTATGTTCTGCTTCACCACATCCATGCCCACCCCACGTCCGGATATTTCGGTTACTGATTTTGAAGTGGTTAAGCCTGGCAAAAAGATCAGTTTTTCCTTTTCTTTTTGACTTAGCTCAATTTCCGGCGAAATGAGGTCCATTGCTATGGCTTTTTGCATTATAGCGTCCAGATCCAGACCTTTGCCGTCATCTTTTATTGTCAGTATGACATTATCAGCGTTCAGAGCAAACTCAACTATTATTTGTCCCTCTTCTGGCTTACCTGATTCCTGGCGTATTTCAGGGGTTTCTATGCCGTGGTCAGCAGCGTTGCGGATCAGATGGATTAGCGGAGCGTCCAGAGTCTCGATCAGTCGTTTATCTATGAGTACATCTTCACCAATCAGTTTTACCTGTATATTCTTACCCCGGTCATTAGCTACATCTCGAACAATTCGAGGTACTTTTTGTAACAGTCCGGCAACTGATATCTTCCTGATCTCCATTACACTGTCATTGAGCCGCTCTGACAATTGAAAGAATGTTTCATTTATTCGCTTGAGCTGCTTGATTATTTCATATTGGTCAATACCTGAACTTACCCGACGATGGAGATTATTATACATCTCTCTGACCACTATCAACTTACCCACCGATTCCAGAAAGTTATCTACGCTGCTTTCTGATACTCGCATTGAGCGATTACTCTCCTGAGCCTCTTGTTCTTCTTGCTTTTCCGGCTCATCTTCGCTTTTGTATCTTTTTAAAAGCAGATCATTTATCTCGTCCTGGGTAAGCTCGAAATGATCCATAGCTGTGAAATCATACAAATCCTCTGTAGTTTGCTCTTTTGCTTCACCACCATCGGGGATTTCTTCTATAACAGCCTCAAACTTAACGAATTGCTCTTCAATTATCTCTGCCAGAAATGGTTCAAAGCCAACTGATTGGGTAATGTTTCGATATTGATCTATGGCTTCCTTGATCAGTTCTTCGCCTGTTGTATTTTCGCTAAGCTCTGACAGCTTATTGAGCATTTCACCTACACTGTCCGACTGTTCCTGGTTCAGAGCGCTGTCGCAGTTGCCAGTGAATATGTTACGCATGTCCTGAATAAGCTCAAGGCACTTGCCTCGTCGCGATTCTTCTTTTTTCTCCGGCACACTTGTTTTGCTTATCATGCCGATTATCTCGGCGAGGTCCTGGGCGTGTTTATCAGACAATCCACCTAACTCATTTTGAATACTGCTTAATTTGCTCAGGATAGACTGCGGGTCAAAACTCTGATTCAGAGCACGATCTCGTGTTGCTTCAAGCTCCGAAAGATTTTTCTGATATCGATCGTTGATCTTGTCGAGTTCTTCTCCGCCATCTCGCACATTTTTCAATAATTTCTGAATAAGGTCAATGCAGGTTATGAAGGCGTTGATCACCGACTTATTGATCACATTTTTATTCTTTAACGCGCAATTTAAAACGTCTTCGGCGGTATGGGCAAGTTTCTTACCATTGACTAATCCGAAAAAGGAACAATTCCCTTTCGCCGAATGGATCGGACGCAGGATGCTGTTAATGAGGTCGTGGTTGTCGGGTGTCTTTTCCAGCTTGATAAGCTGATTTTCAACCACGCTTATTTCCTCAAGGGTATCCTCGACGAAGGTATTGAATAATTCCGGATCGATTTTTCTCTTATCGCTCATATTTATTTATTCTGTTTCAGAATCGGCTCACTTTTTCGGTTTGACGGATTGTCAATAATTTTTTATTGCCCGCACAATTAGTTCGTCATTTATATCCTTCAGGTTTACTACTTTATTATAGTATTTTTATGATGGTCGTTTTTGTATGTCCTATAATATCTTTTTGTTCAGTATTCCTTATCCTGTTGATAAAAACTATGACTAATCACTAAACCGACTCAGATAGATAGTCGATAGTTACTCATGTCAGCTGGAGTTGTTTATGTCAGCTGTTTGCCTGATATCAGGTTTTTTTATAGCTTTAGTTACCAACGATGGGAATGCTGTTTTATGCCAGGTCCTATATTATTCACATTATTTGCAGGTTTTGCTGGTGCCTGGTTTCTTTTTCTTGCTGCTTTAGCTGGCAGAAAGAACCAGTTGCAAAAAACCTACAGGGCCCAGACTTACTATGACCTCAAAATGGCCGAGATCGAACAGCTTAAAGCTGCCCGTATGAGCGATGTTGAAAAAATAGACTGATATTGATTTTGTGGTAAACTAAGTTATTACAAAAAAGTGGTTAAATATATCTATAGTGTAACCATTCGCACGGTTACACTATATTATTTGTTCTTTTCTTTCCATTTTCTCCCTTCTCGTTCCTGTCCTTTTATGCGTTAAATCTGTAAAAATAATCAACTATTTCTTGCAAAACCAGCTTTTTCAATATATTATCGGTCCTATAGGTAATATTGTGACTTCAGGCTCCGGCAGACTATTATCTATTGATATTGAAAAAATAGTGAATTACTACTTCCTCTTTACCTGCCGATATTTAGTTACAGGTTTAACCACAGCCCATAATGAACAAAGCAAACAAGAAAAACAGCTCTGTTTCTGAGATAGTAAGCGAGTATCGCAGGGTATGGTTTGTCTCTGACCTTGTTAGATTTGTTATTACTTTTTCTACAGCCTTGCTTTTTCTTATTTTTGTTTTATTTCTGGCAGACAATTTTTTTCATTTTTCTCCTCTTACGAGATTGCTTCTGGCAACTTTATATCTGGTGATGGTCTTTTTTCTATTAATAAGATATTTTATAATGGCTTTTCTAAATAATAGAACTTTGGATACTGTTGCTGTTGAAATAGAAAAGCACTGTAATATTAATGATAATGTACTCATAAATTCCCTGCAATTTGAAAGACGCCAGTCTCAGCCGGGCTCACTTTCTTTGCGTCAGTATGAGAAGGTATTTGCCGGAAAAACTATTATGCAGGGATTTTCTGCCTTGAGAGATATAGACAAAGGTGTTTTTCGTAAAATAAAACCTGATTTTATTGCTCTTTTGTTGTTACTCTTAATAATTTCTGGTTTTGCGATTTATTTTTTGCACTCTGGGAGGTTAATGGCCAATGCCTTTGCCAGATATATCCAGCCGTTGTCTGACATTCCGCCTGCTGGTTCCGTTAATATTGAGCTTCAACCTTCTGGCGTTATTTATGTTCCGGAGGGGGGGCAATGCACTTTAATGGTTAAAATAATACCGCAAAATTCTCACTTTGAACTTAAGCGATACCCAGAGGTTGTTTGGTGTGAAAATATAGACTTTATAGACTATCCAACCTCCTCTTATGATGAGTCTGGAGTTAATATTAGTTCTTTCGGTGTCTCGCCATCTGAACCTGATACTTACCTTTATAGCTTTAGAAACATTCGTAATGATTTGGTATTTCGTATTTCCGCCGCGGATACTTATACAAAATGCCATTTCATTAAAGTTGATAAAATGCCCCGTATGCTTCGTTCGGAACTGATTATTACTCCTCCTGATTATACTGGCATTAATCCGGAAATAATTGTCTCACCTTCTGGTACGCTGTCAGTTTTGCCAGGCTCAAAGTTGGAATTGTCCTTTGAGTTGGATAAGCCTCTCAGTTCCGTTACCGGCACTTATGCTGGCTGTGAAATACTTATCTCGGAAAATAATAAGAAATGGCACACACAATGGCAGGTCGAAAAGCCCGGATCTTTAGCACTGAACGCTTTTTATCAACCAACTGAGACAAATATTTCTCTGCTCGATCTGGGAATTCAGTTTAATGAGGATAGGCCTCCAGTATTGAATTTTGTTTCCGAACAACTAAATTTCGCTGTCGAACCGGGCCAAAGGCTTAATGTCCCGCTTGATACATCAGATGACTTTGGGATTAAAGAGCTGACCATTACGGTTGAAAGTTCAAGAGATTCTAATCCTGAAATCATTAAGACAGTATCCTATCCCGGACCGCCCGGCCGCAAAAACTCTCGTGAATATATGCTTTTGACCGTAGATGTCAGTCGTTTTCCCCCCGATGAAAGCTATATAGTTCGGGCTTTTGCCTCTGATTTCTCTTCCGCTGTCAATATTGGACAGGCCAGGCCACTGGTCCTTTCGGTTCGTTCTTTGACTGAAATGGTTATAAGTGATGATAGCGATTTCTTACCGGCTTTTGCTCAGCTCGAGCTGGCTATTAAAGCACAACAGGATGCCTTGGGTATATGTGATAATATTACTGCTAATCTCCCGGAAATTATAACTTCTGACTCTGATATGTCTCTGGCTCTTCTTCAAAGGCATAGGGACAGCCTCAAATCGGCCCAGGAGCTTGTTGGCGACTATCTCGCTGCCGCCTGGGAGCAAAGCCCGCTGCCCAGGCCAGATTTTATTGTCAAAGCAGATCAGCTCAATAAAAATGAAAATACCAGGGTCATGGCCAAGATAGTGGTCTTAGCCTCGCAAAGAAGACCTGACGGCCAGATAACCACTCGTTCTCTTGATAGTATAGCTGGTCTGCAAAGGCTCATTCTGGATAAACTATTTGCCCTGAAGGCCTTGGCTGTCCAGCAAGATGAAAAACGATCAGACATTACTGGCTTGCCCCAGGAGGCTGGGCAGGACAGCTCAGTATTTGAGACTCTTGGTGATAAGCTGGATAAATTTCAGGTTGAGCTGGAAAATTTTGTTGCCAGTCAGCAGTATTATCTTGAGGTTCGCGATTCTCTGGGGAATATTGCTGTTGCGGACCTCAGCTTTGACCAGGTTGATCAGCTTGATTCTCTGGCAATAGAACAGTGGCGGCTAACTGAGGCTCTTAGTAGAGTAATTAACGACTTTACTAATGTTGACCTTCAGGATTATGGTGATAGTACCCTTATTGAGAAGCTCAGCAGTATTTATCAGGCAGCCAGCGAACTTGACAAGGCTGCTCATGCTGCTGCCGATGACCGTATGGCTCGTATTGATGCTTATCGACTTGAGACCCAGGCAGTCGAAATGGCTCAGGAGTTATTGATTAATTGTCAGGCAATTCTGGATTATTATGATAATATCCAGTTTATAGCCGAGGTTGCTGAAGATCAGCAGTTAGTTGTTCCTCTGGCAGAATTACCTGATGAACTGGTTGATCTCGTTGGTGACTTGCTCACCAGTGAGCTTGAAATGGCTCAGGAAATAGAAGATATTGGCAGTTATCTCAACTCGCTTGACCATACTGCCGGACCTGTTGCTGATGGTACAATAAGTAGTACCAGTGCCAAGGGTGTTACCGGCGATCAGAAGCCTGAAGATAATGTTATACAGGGACGCAGTGGGGCGGGGCGTTCTGGTATGGCAGATGGTCAAATGGTAGAAAGTTATGCCAAAGCTCTAACTGATAACGAATATTCAATTCCTGAAAGGCCCGGCAATAGTCCTCTGGAAGATGGAAGGGTGATTGACGATGATATCAATGCTCAGACCGGCGGTAGCGGACTGGGTAAATTGACCGACCAGGCGAGCCCTTTTGGTCTTGATGGTGTTTTACCTCCTCGCGTCCTCCAGCAGATGCAGGCAGTACTTACTGATCAGCAAACAATTATTACTAATACCCAACAACTTCTGCCCAGACTTACAAAATACAACCTCTCCACCAGTGAACTTGAAGTTGCCTTACAGTCTATGGAAAAACTGGCTGGACAGACAGAAAAGGCTATCAATGGCGAAAAAACTGGTATTGACCTGAAAAGAGCTTATAATAGTACACTTGATAGTCTTAAAAAATCACATTTTGCAGTCGGTGATCAGGTTCGGACAAGATATATCCAGCAGGTCTCAGGCTCAGCAGGAAGGACTGCCAGTTCAGCTCCTGAAATGGTTGACTATCAGGGGTATGAAGATATGATACAGGCCTATTTCAGGGTTTTGGCGGAAAAAGGCCTCCACTGACATAATTTATAATATGCATCGTTCAATGGCATTGGTAAGGCTTCGGAGCCGTTTAAGGCCGGTTTTACCTGTTTTGTTTTTATTGATAACCACAAAGGTTGTCTTTTTTATATTTATTGCCTTTTACGGCAAGAAAGAAGGGGTGTATGCCTCAGCGTTTTACTGATAGAATTATTCGTGTTGTCGGCAGGGATGACTATCGACCGTCAACGGCAAAAAGCCTGGCGAAGATCATTAAGGTCAAAGATGAAGAAATGGATATCTTTGAACAGGCTATAGCCATATTAACCGAATCTCAGGCAATAAATGTCAATGAGAAGAAACTTATTGTGCCGCCTGCTCCGGCTAAACGAGTTATTGGCAGGTTTGAAACTACCAGACGCGATTTTGGCTTTATCAGACCAGAAAACAGAACTGCTGCCGGGGATATCTTTGTTCCTATGAGCATGGCCCTTGATGCTGCTCATGGCGACCGTGTAGTTGCTCGCGTTTCCAGTCGAGGCCAGCGAGATGGTAAGCCCAGATATGTCGGTGAGATCGTTGAGGTGCTCGAACGCGCCTCTCGTCAGAGTGCAGGAACTCTGCAAAGGCAGGGTAAGCATTGGTTTGTCAGGCCTGATGGTGCAAAAGATAATGAGCTAATCAGTGTTGATGATCCTGGTGCTAAAAATTGCAAAGAGGGCGATAAGGTTTCTGTCGAAATAATGGCATATGGTGATCGTGACTTCTTTGCTCATGGTGTTATTATCAAAAAACTCGGTAAGTCAGGCTCGCCTTCCGCGGAGCTTAAAAGCACACTGGCCCGCTTTAATATTGTTGATCATTTTCCAAGAGCCGCTTTAGATGATGCTCGTAAGGCCGTTGCTGGTTTCGACCCGCAGGTTGAGATCGATAAAGGTCTGCGTGAAGACCTCCGTAATGAAATTATTGTTACCATTGACCCAGAGACAGCTCGCGATTTTGACGATGCCATAAGTCTGAAAAAGTTGCCTAATGGGCATTGGCTTCTTGGTGTACATATTGCCGATGTCAGTTATTTTGTTAAAGAGGGATCGAAACTCGATAAGGAAGCATGTGAAAGGGCGACCAGTGTTTACCTGCCTGGCTATGTTGTTCCCATGCTCCCTGAACTGCTCAGTAATGGCCTTTGCTCATTGCAGGGCCAGCAGGACAGGTTTGCTAAAAGTGCTTATATCGAATTAGGACGCAACGCTGAGGTTATTAAAACCCGGTTTGCTAATAGTGTTATTCGTTCTACCCAGAGAATGACCTATGAAGATGCTGACCGGATACTCGAAGGAGTGGTTGACTCAGAGCTTGTTCCTGAGGCTGTCGCTCTGGTAAAAGAGATGGAAAAACTCGCCCGCATTATTTATCGCAGAAGAGAAAAAGCCGGGCAGTTGAGGCTGGATATTCCCAAGCCGGAGCTCATCATTGATGAGCATGGTAAGCCGGTAGGGGCCAGGCCTGAAAGTGACACTTTCTCTCATACTATTATTGAAATGTTCATGATCGAGGCTAATGAGGCCGTCGCCAGATTACTTGATTCACTCGGGGTAGAGTTCCCCAGACGCATTCACCCTGAGCCAGATAGTCTCACTTCAGGGGTTATGGTACAGGTACTGCGTCAGTGTGGTTACGATGTGCCAAAAAATGTGGATCGCTTTGGCCTGCAGAAGCTACTTGAAAGTGTGCAGGGTAAGCCAGAGTCTAAGATCATAAATATCGCCGTTCTGCGAAGTATGCAGAAGGCCGAATATCGGGCCGCCCATATCGGGCATTATGCTCTGGCGAGTGATTATTATTGTCATTTTACCAGTCCTATCAGGCGATATCCTGACCTGGTAGTGCACAGGCTTTTCGATGAATATGTCGCTGGCCGGCTTACCAAAAAGACAGCCGATAAATATCCCGATTTTACTGCTGTTGACCAGTTGGGTATTTATTGTTCTGAAAGGGAAAGAAATGCCGAAGCAGCCGAAAATGATCTCCGCGACTACATGATGCTGCAATTACTGGTCGAGAAGATTGGTGAAGACCTCCCCGGCATGATAACGACTATTAATAATAATGGTATTTTCGTTGAACTCGATAATTACATGGTTTCCGGGTTTATAAATGAAAAAGCGATAAAGGCTTATGCTCTGGCACAGTTTGATAAGAAAGATAAAGTCAAACTAAAGGATAAAAAACGCAAAGACCGAAAACAGATGAAAAATATCTCTCGTGCACCTCTGACCGATAACTGCCCATTCAAGCTGGGTGAAAGGGTAAATGTCAGAATAGTAAGTGTGAATCTGCCTGCACGTGACTTAGAGATAGATATTGTAGTCCAAAATGAAGATTCTCAAAAAAATGTAAAAGAGAAGAATCGTAAAAAAACTGATATATCCTGAGGTCTGGTAGTACCATAATTGATTCGATAAAAAAAGAGACATCAGATTAGATGTCTCTTTTTTGCTTTTTTAATATTTACCTGTTCGGCAGTAATTATTGCCATTTAGCAGCATGATGCTGGATATATTGTTTCATATATATCGTCGCGGCTACTCCATCGCCAATAGCTGTTGCCAACTGCATGGTAGCACCAACCCTGCAATCACCTGCAACATAAACGCCCGGCATAGATGTACTAAGGTCGGCTGCATTACATTTAATAAAGCCCGATTCATCCAGGTCTATAGTTCCCTTCAAAAAGCCAGTATTAGGCACTGCACCTACGAAAATGAATACACCATCACAGGGATATTCCTCTGTGTCGTTCGTCTTGACATTCTGTAAAGTGGCTGATTGAACTTTATCTGTGCCGTTTATGCTGGTTACAACGGTATTGTACCTTATATTGATTATTCCTTTTTTGGCTTCTTCCAGTAGTTCTTCTACCAGAATAGGCTCTGCTCGAAATTCTTCCCGGCGATGAATAAGTGTTACCTTCTTACAGTATTTAGCAAGGTGCAGGGCATCTTCAACTGCTACATTACCGCCGCCTACAGCTATAACTTCCTTATCCTGAAAGAAAGGAGCATCGCAGGGTCCGCAGTAACTTACACCACTGCCGGCATTACGGAACTTATCTTCACCTGGTACTCCCAGATTGCGATAACTGCTTCCTGGTGTCAGTATTACTACCTTGGCAAGGTATGTTTCATTATTAGTTGTAATTTCAATTTTATCATTGGGTAACTTTTTCAGCCCGGTAACTTCTACTCCCATCGCTATTTCAGCACCAAACTTCTGTGCCTGCAGATAAAGGTTCATGGCCATATCTGCACCCGAAATGCTGTCTATGCCGGGGTAATTCTCGATCTTGTCAGTCAAATTTATCTGACCTCCCGGGGCAAATTTATCAAGGGCTACCGTGCTATATCGATTTCTCGCGCCATACAGAGCAGCAGCCAGTCCGGCAGGACCAGCTCCTACTATTACCAAGTCTTTCTCGATTGTATTCATATCTTATTGACTTTCAATTGGTTGAAGTATAATTTGGTATTCTCGAAATTACTGTATCTGATTAATATCAGAAATTACATTTTTTTCAAGCATCTATAATTAATTTTCATATTTTTCTTAATTGTGTACTGGTAACGATTGTGTCTAAACATTTTACTGGGTCTTATAATAACACCCCTTATATCAGGATTAAACTACAGGGTAGATTTGTTTTAGAACTTCTATTTCAATTATAAAATATATTTACGGGAAATCACTGTTGAGTTGGGTACAATTGTATAATATTTGATACATAATTCCACTTGTTTTGGACCCTTCAAGTTGAGATAATGAACCTATCTGGGAATTAAAATTTGTTTTTTTGGGTTCAATAGTGAACTTTAACTCGTTTTTTTTAATAGTAATATAATTTATAACGGTAGATAAACTATTTTTTCTTTGTTCAGATTCCTGATGAGGTAGTCTCGTATCGATTGTTCTGATTGTAGGTAATGTTTCATCTGTCCTATCTGGATACTTTAATATAGTTTCAGTTTTAACAAAAAAGTATTTGCGTTTAAGGCCGTAAAAAAACAATAATTAATATATTAATGGGCACTTTTTTTTTTCTGATGCTATTAAGCAAATGAGGAGAAAACTTCTGATTGGATAATTCATATCTGGTTACTCCTTGGGAAAGTTGTGATTATTGTACTTATGTTTATTTATTGTGTTTATTGGTTACAGGAGATTTGGAGAAGAATTGTAAGTCTTAACCTCATTGGTGATACCAAAATGAGGTTTAGCAGGAGTAGGAAGAAGAACCTATCGGTTTTACAGGATTTATAAATGGGCGATTTTTACAGTAGAGATAATTTCATGCGTCTATTCTTCACGAATCAGCGCAGACTCTTTGCCTATATACTTATGTTTATTCCCAATCGGTTGGATGCCGAAGACTTGTTACAGGAAACAGCTACATGGATGTGGGAGAATTTTGACAAATATACGCCGGGCACTAGTTTTGGTGCCTGGGGTGTTACTGTTGCCAGATATAAAATAATGAACTTTACCAGAAATGCAGGCAATAAGCGACTGAAGTTTCGGGAAGATGTTGTCGAGCTGATCGACGCCAGATCGCAGGCTGAGCTTGAAAGAACTGATTCCAGGGCTACGGCCTTAGAAAATTGCCTTACCCGGCTGCCTGAAAGAGACAGGTGGCTGATACATTTAAGATATGAAAAGGGGCTGACTGTCCAGAAGTTATCATCATCGCTGGACCGTCCGGTGCGTGGGTTATATAAAACAATGGCTAGAATACATAAACAACTGAATAATTGTATCAGACAGACCTTGAGTTTGGAGGGTGAGATTTGACAAAGCCCGACAAAAAGGATCTGATCGAGGAAATAGTTCTCAAGGAATACGAAGGACAGTGTAGTCCGGAGGAATTTGCTCAATTAAACGAATTGCTGGCCAGTGATCCGTCTCTGGTCGAGTACTATCTCGAATATGTCTCACTTTGTGCCGTAATCGACAGACCGTCTGAGGTCAGTGTGCCCAATGTCGGCTATTATGAAGCTGAAAATCTCAGTCTTACCAGACTATGTCAGGCTCTGGCAGAAGAAGAGCTGCATGCTGAGCCTTCTTCCGTTCAGATTGGACATAAAAAAGAACAAAACACTACAGTTAAACGCATCATTTCCCCAAGACAGAGAGTATATAATTTCCCATACTACTCTGTTCTATCCCTGATAGTTATGATACTGTTAGGGTTCTCCTATTTGTATACACAACCTCGCCACATCCCAAGAGATGTAGCGACGGTTGTGGATACATATCAGGTTAAATGGGCTGACCCGGAGGTGAATCTCAGCATTGGCGACCGTCTCTTTGATGTCAGGGAAAATCTGCATCTTGCTCGCGGCGTGCTTAAGCTGCGTTTTGATAATGGCACTCAGGTTGTTTTGGAAGCTCCTGCTGAATTTTCAATTGATCAAAGTATGCAAATGTGGGTAAAACGCGGAAAAGTATGCGTTTTCGTACCTGACCAGGCTTTGGGCTTCCGGGTTAATACTCCTAATTGCAGCGTTATTGATCTGGGTACTGAGTTTGGTATTGATGTTAACCGCGGGCTTACCAGCGTGCACATGATCAAGGGTAAGGCCTCTCTGGTAACAAATAATCAGGGGCGTTATCAGGGTAAGGTTTTGCATGAAAAGCAGGCCAGTAAGGTTGATGACAGCGGTCAGGTCAGAACGATCGAATTTCAGGATAATCAATTCGTCCGGGATTTCTCCTCTCAGCAGGGGGTATTTTGGTCTGGTGAGAGTTTCTCGCTGGTTAGTGCGGCCTTGGGAGGCAATGGCTTTGGTGAGCCTGTAATAGGCCTGGGTATTGACCATTTTACCGGCAAATTGGCTAAGGGAAATGATGAAACTCGTCGAGCCCAAAGTGAGGCGATTAGTGCTTATGTCTCGGTTCCTGATGTAGCTTTTGTTGATGGTGTTTTTGTGCCTGATGGTGGTAATGGCCCAGTGCAGATCAACTCTGCTGGTGATGTTTATGATGGCTTTGGTGATACAGATGGTCTTTATTATATGGCTATTGGGTCATATAATGAGATCAATATGTATGTCTCCGGCGGTCGCAGGCTGCTTCCTCTGCAATTGAATGGTATGAAAGCTCAGGAAAACCAGAACTTATGTGTTCATGCTAATTCTGGTATTACCTTCGATCTCGATAAGATAAGAAAGGCATTGCCTGCGGTTGAGATTACCGCCTTTACCAGCCTTTACGGAGTATCGCAGAGCCCGGATGGTGAAGATAAATTAACTGATTTCTTTGTGTTCGTCGATGGCCAGCCCCGTATGGTCTCTCAAGGCGTATCTTGTATGGAAGCACCTCGTACGATTGAGATCAAGCTGAATAATAATGATAGATTTCTTACTCTGGCCTGTACCCAGGGTGAATTTAATAATGGTGATTGGAGTTTATTTGTAAATCCAAAATTAGAGCTGGACCTTTCCAGCTCACAGTAAAAGGGAAAACTGAATGAAAAAGAAAGAGGTTGAAAATGAAGCAAATTACTAACATTTTTTCTGGACTAAAGGGAGGACTCGCAATGAATCGTAGAAATTCAATGCTACTATCTCTGCTGGCTGCGTTGGCCGGCATGACAGGCACTGCCAGTGCCGAAAGACAAGAGATCGACAGAACTGAGAATATTCCTGGTGGTACCGTTACCGTCAGTAGTCAGATCAGCAATATGGAAAGCGGTATCAAGCTCTTTGATGGCACACCAGATACCAAATGGCTGGCTACTTCGATCCCAGCTACTGTGACATTAGATTTTAATGCCGAAGAATCTTATGTTGTCAGCAAATATAAAATTTACAGTGCTAATGATGCGCATGAACGCGATCCTAAAGACTGGGAACTTTCTGGTTCTAACGATGGTACCAGTTGGAAGGTTATTCACAGAATGACTGGTAACCCTCGATTTGATGATTACAAAAAAGCTTATGATTTTGATGCCATTGACCCTAATGGTGTGCAAAATGCAACTGCATACAAGATGTACAAGTTTAATGTTACTGCTAATGACAGCACACCGAACGCTACCAATCTTATGCAGATATCTGAACTTGAACTTTTGCAGCCAGATGGCACAAGAGTGCCCAGCGTGCCAATGTTTATTCGTGTTAATGACCAAAATGGTGATAACGAAGGCTTTATGAAGGCCCTTGATAATACCGTTGAAACTAAATGGCTGGCTCGGGCAAATACCCTTTATTTTGACATTCAATATACCGATGGTGTTGGCTATCCGATCAGTGGTTACAGAATAGCATCTTGTAATGATGCTCACGATCGTGACCCAAGAGCCTGGAGACTCAGGGCTGCTCTGGTTGACAATCCTGATTTGAATAATCCTGATCACTGGAAAATTCTGGACACTCGCAGTAATGAGACCTGGTCAGACTATAAGCAGCTTCGTTTCTTCGAATTTAATAATATGACTTCTTATAAGCATTATAGATTTGAAGTTACCCAGAATAATGGTTCAACAAATCTGACGGGTATGTCAGAATTCCAGTTGCTCCAGATCATTGATGATCCTAAGGTAATCGACATTACTCCGACAAGCAATGCTACTGTTAAAAATGATGTCGATACTCTCACCTGGGACACTTTCAGAGCTACAGATTCTGCGGTATTCGATGTATTTTTTGGCCCTGAAGGTGCTATGACCCAGATCGCCGATGATATTGCTGTTAAGTTTGTAGAAATTCCAGTTGCTCTTGCAGAAGACACAAAATATACCTGGAGAGTTGATATAATTGACAATCCATTTGGTACTGGTACAAAGACATTCACTGGTGCTGTGAATGCATTCCGCAATTATACCACTACAGAAAAAGTTCTGGAATGGTCAATGGAAAACCTGGGCGCCAGCACGGTATATGATTATGAATTCCCGGTTGAAGGTGTAACTGTTAAGGCTTCAAGTATTGAAGTGCCTGACAGAGCAGCTGAAAAGACTCTTGGTGTTGGTTTCTCAATGGATAAGTCAATTGCTGATCCAAACGGACTGAAGCATACTTACTGGCCCTGGGATTCATGGATATCTCACCCGGATCAGGAAGGTACTGCCTGGATCCAGTATAACTTCACAGAGCCCACTGCTCTGGGAACAATGCATATCTGGAATCACAACTGTGCAAAAGAATGGTACGATGAAGAGAATAATCGCGGCATGAAGAATGTTGTGGTGTACTATGGTACTGAGTCAGAAGAAGATCCAAACTGGATCGAGTACGGCAGATATCTCATACCAATTGGAAGTGGTGAAGATGGCGTTGCTCCAAGTATTGGAATAGATTTTGAAGGTCAGGTAGCTACTGCTGTCCGTATTGCTGCTGCTGAGACGGACAGCAACTGGGGCGCTGCCGGTAATATGCACGCTCTGGCTGAAGTTCGCTTTGGCAAGTATGGTCAGCCAATGACTACCTATACTATTACTGATACCAGTGGCAAGGGTAATGATGGTTACACCTATAATGCCCCAGAGATCAATACTGAACAGAAAATAGGCGGTAATGGCGCTCTGAAACTTAATGGTAGCGGTTCAGTTAATCTGGATGTTGCAGGTAATGCCCTGCCATTAGGACCTGATGCCAATTGCAATAATTTCTGGACAATGAACTTCTATGTATTGCTTCCTGAAGCTGCTGAGAATTACTCATTCTTTGTAGGTTTTGGTGGTTTTGATGCGGGTGCTGGTCGCTTTATCGCTCAGCTTGATGATGGTCGTATTCGCTTCTGGGGTAGTGGTGTAGATGTTACTACTACAACAGAGTTTGACCTGAATCGTTGGCAAATGATCACAGCTACTTATGAGAGCGGTGTTTTGAAGTTGTATAAGAATGCCCAGCTCATAGGACAAGGTAATGTAACTCTGAATCAGGCCCCGGCAGATGTTGCTGTTGGTGGAACTACACCTTGGGGTGAATCTGTAATACCGGGAACTATTGATGAGTTAACTATCTATAGAGGTGCTCTCTCTCAGGCAGAGATCGAAGTGCTGGCTCAGGCTTTGCCTACCCAGTACAGTGCTCTTAATCCAGAGCCGGTAATTGGTGCAACAAATGTTGTTTGTGACCCATTATTGAGCTGGGATGCTCCATTAAGCTCAATTGACCCAACCTTTGATGTGTATCTGGGTACAAGCGAAGAAAGCATGACCCTTATAGCTTCAGATCTGGCCGCACCGGAATATGACCTGGTTGGCTCTGGTCTGACATTGGAATATGACACTACCTATTACTGGCATGTAGTTACTACACCTGGTGATGATAGTGAAGTATGGACATTTACTACTATGCCAGAGTCTCTGGTTGCTGCTGAGGCCCTGGTATGGGACTTCGAAACCATTGGTTCATTTAACCATACCTATCAGCAGGAGATCAAGAATATCACTGCTACAGCTTCAAGTTTTGAACATGCTTCAACATGGCGTGAACCGTTCAAGGCGGTTAATGGTAACTATGGTATTGCAATTGATCATACTGTTGCCGGCATTGAAGGTATTACCCACGCTATTGATGCCACCCAGGGCTGGTGTAGTGATCCTTCAGCTACAGGAAAGCCATGGATCAAGTTTGCCTTTGACCAGGCCTATAAGCTGGGTGTAATGCATGTATGGAATCATACTGTTATTACTAACTGGGCAGATGAAGTTAATCGTGGTATGAGAGATGTTGTTATCAAATACACTAATGATGACACTGTTGGCACTGCTGCTGTATATGATCCTAATGCATGGACAAACTTTGGTTCATACACTATTCCTGTTGGTGTATCTCTTGCTTCGCCTGCCCGTATGCCCGCAAGTATCGGCATCAACTTTAATGGTCTCAATGCGAAATATGTCGTAATTGAAGCTGTTGGAGTTAATAGCAACTGGGGCAATACAACTAACATGCATGGTCTGGCTGAAGTCAGATTTGGTATCCACAACACAGTTGCAAGTTCAGCTTATGTAACTGATACTAATACAACTGCACCGGGTAACAGCAATGGCTATCTCCAGGGTGAACCTGAGATAGTTACTGGTCTGGCTGGTGGTAATGCTATCGAACTGGAATCTACCGGTACTTACGGTAATGACTATGTTAGTGCCAAGATCGTTGATCCGGCTTTGCTGCCTCTTAGTGCTGCCAGCCCATGGTCAATGAACATGTTCGTATATCTGCCTACCAATCCTGGTTCACCTACAGTGCTTGCTGGTTTTGGTGGACAGGCTGTTGGCGGTGGACGCTTCTTTGGCCGCTGGGTCAATGGTGTACATTTCTGGGGTGGTGACAATACTGATGTACAGTCATTTACTCAGTACACTTATGGCAAGTGGCAGATGGTAACTGCTGTCTTTGATGGCACTACCTTAACTATGTATCGTAATGGCGAGGTTGTCAGCACTGCTACACCAACCCTGATCGATGCTGCTCCCGCTGTTACTATAGCAGGTATCATTCGTTGGAATCTGGTGAATGCCACTGTTGACGATTTCTCTATCTACTCAGGTGTTCTGAGCCGTACTGAGATCGCCGATATGCTGGCCAAGCTGCCGATGGATGGTGACCTTGACTTAAGTGGTGTTGTTGATGTAGCTGACCTGGGTGAATTTGTTGAACAGTGGCTTGCCACAAACGACAATACTAATCCGGCAGATTTCACCGGCGATGCCAATGTTGACCTGCTCGACTTTGCCGTACTGGCAGAGAACTGGCTTATGTCTGAGATGCCTCAGTAATTCGCCTTTGAGTACAGTTAACTGAATCTGTAATTAATGCCAGGTCGGGCTTTATGCCCGGCCTGGTGTTTTCTTAATGTTTTTATTACTGAATATATGATGAACTGATATATCCATAATAAACAGCTCAACCTTTCACAGTTATACTTTGTTTTGCAGAGTGTTACTGTAAGAGGTTGAAAAGTAAACACAAACCAAGAGGGCACGCAACTATGAAGTTTCATAAGAATGCTAAGAAGAGTAATAGTCGTCATTTGTTAACATCTCTGTTTATGGGAGCATGTGCTGCTATGCCGGTTCTGGCTCAGGAGCAGCCAACCCCAGACCTTTCAACTGAGAAAGTGCTTTATGCTGTTGGTACTGCACATCTTGACACTCAATGGAACTGGACTATTCAGACCACTATAAATGATTATCTGAAAAAGACACTTAACGACAATTTCAGTCGTTTTGCCGCTTATCCCAATTATGTTTTTAGTTTCGAGGGTTCTTTCCGCTATATGCTCATGAAGGAATATTACCCTGATCTTTATGCCACGATGAGCGATTATATCGCTCAGGGCCGCTGGCGTGTCGCCGGCAGTACGGTCGAACAAGGTGATATGAATGTTATCTCTCCTGAATCAATGATCCGTCAGACTCTGCTGGGTAATAACTATTTTGAAGATGAGTTTGGCAAGCGAAGCACAGACATATTTTTACCTGACTGCTTTGGTTTTTCATATACCATGCCTACCTGGATGACCCATTGCGGTCTGAACGGTTTTTCTTCGCAAAAGCTTTCATGGGGCGGATCCGTGCCTGCTCCTTTTAATATTGGTGTCTGGCAGGGTCCGGATGGTTCTTCTGTAATTGCCGCCCTGAACCCAGGTGCTTATGTCAGCAGTATAGGTTCAGACCTGAGCAATGATACCGGCTGGTTAGATCGTATCAATGCTAATGGTGCATCAGGTGGTGTCTTTGCCGATTATATGTATCATGGCACCGGCGATACCGGCGGTGCACCGTCAACAGGCTCATGCAGTTGGCTGGAACAGAGCATTGCCGGCGGCGGGCCGGTTAAAGTAATCAGTGCCGGTTCTGATGACCTCTATAATCATATTACCCCGGCTCAAAAAGCCGCGATGCCGGTCTATGATGGCGAGTTGCTTATGCGTACGCATGGTACCGGCTGTTATACCTCACAGGCAGCTATGAAACGCTGGAATCGCCAGAATGAATTACTGGCTGATTCTGCAGAAAAAATAGCTGTGCTGGCCGATCATTTTGGTGCCGGTTCCTATCCGCAAAGCACCTTAGATGCCGCCTGGACACGCTTTCTCTGGCATACTTTCCATGATGATCTTACCGGTACAAGTATCCCCGCAGCATATAAATTCTCATGGAATGATGAAATATTGTCATTAAATCAGTTCGCTTCTGTATTGACCGATTCTTTAGGTGGTGTCATACAGGGGCTTGATACCCAGGTTGTTGGTCAGGCGGTAGTTGTTTACAACCCGCTGGCTGTCAATCGTCAGGATATAGTCGAGGCCACCATTAAGTATGATAATTCACTGCCGGATCATGTTATTGTATATGATGGAACAACCGAAGTACCCTCCCAGATCGTCAGTCGGTCATCAGATACCATTACGGTTGCCTTTTTGGCTGATATGCCTTCTGTTGCTCTTAAAACCTATGATATTCGTGCATCTGAGCAGGCTTGTTCTCTGGCTACAGGTCTTTCTATAACCAATAATAAACTGGAAAATGATCTGTACAGGGTCACAATAAACTCCTCCGGCGATATCAGCTCTGTCTATGATAAGGTTAATAGCCGGGAGCTGCTTTCTGCTCCATCTCGTCTTGAATTGATAGCTGATTATTCTCCGGAATGGCCTGCCTGGGAGATAATGTTCTCTGATATCCAGCAGATGCCAGTTGGCTATGTTTCAGGACCAGCCAGAATAAGAATAATTGAAAATGGCCCGGCACGAGTTGCCCTGGAAATTACCCGTACTTATGGTATGGTGGATCCTTCGACCTTTGTCCAGACTATTTCGCTGGCCTGTGCCGGCGATCAGGCCAGACAGGTAACAGTTGAAAATCTCATAGACTGGCGTACCACTGGCATGATGCTCAAGGCTTCGTTTCCGCTTACTGCTTCTGCTCCTATGGCTACTTATGACCTGGGTATGGGCACTATATCACGAGCAAATAATACCAGTAATAAATATGAAGTACCCGCTCAGCAGTGGGCCGATATTACCAATTCAGATAACATCTTTGGTGTCTCTATTTTTAATGACTGCCGCTATGGCTGGGATAAACCGGCCAATAACCTGCTTCGCCTGACTTTACTTCATACTCCGAGTGTTTCTACCAGGTACACCCCGCAGAGCACTCTGGATATAGGTCAGCATAAGGTAACTTATGCCATTGCCCCTCATACTGGCAAGTGGGATGCCGGGTTTATACCGCAACGGGCCGCAGGCTTGAATCAGCCCTTTATCGCTGCTCAGGCTCCGGTTCATGCCGGTTCGCTGGGCCGGGAATATTCCATGCTCCAGGTCGATAATGATCAGGTAATGGTAAAGGCAGTTAAAAAGGCCCAACGCTCTGATGAAATTATTGTGCGGGTTCAGGAACTATATGGCAGGGCGGTAAATAATGTTAATCTGTCATTTGCTGGTGGTATTGCCTCAGCCAGGCTGGTTGATGGCTGCGAGCGGTATATCAGTGATTTAGCTCTGGTTAATGGTAAGGTCAACTTTAACATGACCGCCTATCAGCCGATGTCGTTTGCTCTTACTTTGGCTGAGTCTGGTGTCACTTTGGCACCTGTCAGCTCTGCTCCGGTTGCACTTAACTATAATCTTGATGCCTTCAGCTATGACTCCAACCGCTCGAACGGTAATTTCGACAATGGCATGACCTATCCGGCTGAACTTATCAGCAGTACTGTTACAGTCAATAATATTCCCTTCCAGATCGGTTCCCGGCAGGATAATAGTAATAATGCTCTTGCCTGTGTTGGCCAGACAGTTGCTCTGGGCAGTCATAACTACGACTCGCTTTACTTCCTGGCTGCCGCTCGCGGTGGTGATACTCAGGGGACTTTTATGGTGGCTGGTCAGCCAGTTGCTATATCGATTCAGGATTATCACGAACATGTAGCTGACTGGGGACGCGAGATAGAGGTGCCTTACATCAAGAATGATGTTGTTGGCTGGGTTGGCACGCACCGTCATAACCCATCTGGCAATATGGCTTATGAGTTCTGTAATATGTTCCTCTACCGATTGGATTTGCCCGCTGGCACTTCCTCTGTGGTATTGCCAGATAATAGTAATATTGTTATTTTTGCTATGACTATGGTTGATAAGCCATCGGATGCTATTAACATGAGTTCAGAGCTTATCGATACTTTGCCTTATCTGCCCAAACTGGCCCCTAAGCCGGATACCAGAACAGATCTGGCCTTGAATAAACCAGTTATAGCCGATAGCTTCGTTGGCGGTGAAGTTCCAGCTCTGGCCGTTGATGGCTCAGTGAGCAATAACAGTAAATGGTGCGCAGTTGCTGGTACTGTCGTTCCGCACTGGCTGGTAGTTGATCTGCAGGGGAACTATGATATTGATACCGTTATGGTATTTCATGCAAGTGCCGGCGGAGAAGGTGATAACTGGAATACTAAGGATTTTGCTATTCAGTCGAGTCTCGACGGGGTTAATGACTGGGTCGATATTGTAAATGTTACCGGCAATACCGCAGGGATCAGTCGTCATGAATTTATGCCTGTTAATGTTCGTTATCTCAGACTTTATGTAACGCAGCCAACCCAGGATACAAATACTGCTGTTCGAATATATGGTTTTCAGGTATATGGCCCTTGTGATGGCTATTTAGTGACAGGTGATATTTCTGGCCCTGATGGTGATGCTGATTGTAGAGTTGATCTGTTTGATATGCAGGCAATAGCACAGAATTGGTTGTTATGTAACCAGCCATTGAACCCGGATTGTGATGACTATTGGTTTGCTCGTTATCCTGATAGTGGTTCAGATGTTGTGGTTCCGGATAGTTCTTTAGGTTCATTACCTGCAGATAAACTTGCAGCTCATTGGAAGGTTACTCAAGCTAGTGGTACGACCTTACAGGACTTCACTGCTACTAATGATTCCGGTACTCTCGCCGGGGCTGTTACGCCAACATTGCAGACGGGCTGGTTTTCTTCGCAAGGTATTGATAATAAGGCCCTGTATTTTTCGCCCAAAGGGTATGTTGAAATTACCCCGGTAACTACTGCTCCGGTTCCGAATCTGCATAATATCACATCTGGAATTACCATTTCTGCCTGGTTTAACGCCGATGATTGGGCGGGTAATCGCCGGATATTGCAGAAAGGAAACTCAGATAATCAATATCGTCTGCTTGCCGAACGCGGTGAGTTGGTCTTTGATATTTATAATATCGGCAGGGTAACTACCGCATTGCCAACTGCTGGTCAATGGCATCATATTGCTGGTGTTTATGATGGGAGTTCAATGCGGCTCTATGTTGACGGTGTTGAAGCTGTAGTTAAATATGCCAGTGGTTCAATAAATATTACTTCTGACAAGATATATATCGGCACAAAGAACCCTTCAGCACCATCTGGCGACCATTTCAAAGGCTATATAGATGATATCCGTATCTATACTGTTGGTCTCACTGCTCAGCAGATACGCACACTGGCCAGTCAGGGAGACAATCTAATGCCTGTTATCCTTGATATTCATCGTCGACAGGACATAATGGTGTCGCTTATGGGTAATTCTGCTCTTGATGCCGTTGTTTTTGATGCTAATTCTGATTCCCTGTCTTTTAACTGGGTTGAGACTTCTGGTACTGGCAATGTAAGTTTTCTGCCTTCTGCCTCAATTGAAGACCCGACCGTACAATTTTCTCAGCCTGGATCATATACTGTTCAGCTTGAAGTCTCAGATGGGAGTGGGATGACCAGCAGGAGTGAGGCTTCTTTTGAATTAGTGAACATGGATGAGCAAAGCATCAGGTTGATGGGACTTGAGATTACCGGCGATATCACTGGCGATTGCCATATTGATATTTACGACCTGGAACAGCTGGTAGGCAACTGGTTGGCCGAAGCTATAAGTGCGGGCGAGTAAGTTACAATAGGTCAATTATTCTATGATATTTATATTTCCCGACCGCTATAATCCTGCAGAGAGGATGAGTATAAAAATTGTCAATTATATTGCTGGGTTTATATTAACAGTCGAATCTGCCGAATTGGAAAATGGCAGCGTTTGATGCCTGTTGTAAAGTAATGTCTGTAGTTCGGTGCCGTTAAGGCCGTCCCGGATGATTAGACAGTTTTTACCTGTAGAAGGTATTTATTATACAATTTAAGTGATAAAACAAGCCTTGAAAGGCAGGTGTTGGTATTATTTGTCCTATAATTGATACTTCTTTCCAGTTGTATTAATTAGTTGATTTTAGGATAATAGAGACTGCTTATCAGAGAGATATTTTTTGCTGTTGCTTACTCAGTAATTTTTAATGCCTGAAAGTTAGATCTTCCCACAACTATCTGATATTGCATATTTTATGTTGAAATTGCGTATTCCAGCAATGGAAATTGGAAAATATTGTAGGGCGTATGGTTGCGGCGGTTTTGCCTGATAACCGCTTATATCACACCTCTGGTTTCACATGAGAAACTAAACAAAACAAAAGTGCTTTCGGAGAAAAAACATGAAAAAAACAATTAAAGCATTCACTCTTATCGAGTTATTGGTGGTTATCACCATCATAGCTCTCCTGGTGAGCATTCTTATGCCATCACTGAACAAAGCCAAACAACAAGCAACTATGGCCGTGTGTCTCTCGAGTCAGAAACAGTTAATGACTGCATACATAATGTATGCAGATTCAAATAATGATTCTATGGTAAGGCCAAAAACTTCGGTTGGCAAAGTAGGCGATTGGGTAAGCGATCCTATTCGGGCTAATGGTAGTATTGTTGGGGATGTTACAAAAACAACTATGGAAGAGGAAAGAAGGGGTGTTGAGGCAGGTGCATTGTTTAAATACTATAAGGATGCAGACTTAGTTCACTGTCCCGGTGATAAAAGATCTATGGCCGAACCAATGTGGACTGGTGGAACTGGAAATGGGGGCTGGCGTTCATATTCTATTGTAGGAACTCTGAACAATAGAGATGGAAATAATAATCCAGATAATCCACTTAATAGACAAGATCTTGCCACATACAGTAATGCAAAAGTTGTAAAGAAATTGTCGCGGATAAAAATGCCACAGGAGAAGTATGTCTTTATTGAAGAGGGTGATCATCGTGGCTTTAATATGGATGAATGGAAGATTGATTTTGCCCAGAAAAATTACAATCAAATGACCGATTCGATAGGTATTTATCACAATAAAAAAGGTACTTTTGGTTTTGCTGATGGTCATGCTGCTGTTCATGATTGGCAGGTAAAGGAAACAATAGAGTGGTTTGATATATATTTGAAGCAAAAGCACGGCAATAGTAGTCCAGATTGGCCAGGAAGGCCGGGGGCTCCAGCTTGTCCTTCACCAAATGAAGATATTAAATGGCTGATTGACCACGCACCTAAAGGTTAAAAGTGTATTTGCATGTTTGTTTTGTTTTTCAAGAATGACATGCAATAGTTCTATTTCAAAATTTTATTGTTAATTATTGATAGAGTAGTAAGACTAGGCTGATTGACATAAGATTTGAATGTGGCTTTGTTTACTTAAATCCTAATTATAAAGCGGATATTAAAATTAAATGTTTTAATATCCGCTTTTTTTATGCACTTAAAAAATTCGATTTAGTTTACAGATTATAATCCTTGATCTTTCGATAGAGTGTTCTTTCTCCGATTCCCAGCATTTTGGCGGCTTGTTCTCTGTTGCCGTTTACCATTTCCAGGGTTCTTTTTATTGCGGTTTTTTCCAGTTCGTTGAGGTTCAGGCCGGCCAGGTTGCCGATCTCTTCATCGGTAACTGCGGTGTCGTGTATCTCTATCGGCAAGTCGGTTATGTCCAGCAGTTCGGAATCTGCCATTACTACCATCATTTTTACGCAATTTCTCAATTCGCGTATATTGCCCGGCCAGTCATAGCTTTTTAATACCCGAATAGCAGCCGGGGTAAAGCCTTTAACTTCGCGTTTTTCACTTGCGGCGAATTCCTCCAGAAAATGGTTCAATAACAGAGGGATATCTGCCTTTCGCTGACGCAATGATGGTATCTGAATATTGACACCGCGAATGCGATAGTAGAGGTCCTGGCGAAATTCCTTTTTCTCGATCATCTCTTCCAGATTCTGATTCGTAGCACTGATTATCCGGACATCAACCTTAGTTCCTTTTACCGCGCCAACAGGTACTACCACTTGATCTTCTAATACCCGCAGCAGTTTGGCCTGCATATTCTGGGGCATATCGCCGATTTCGTCCAGAAATAGCGTTCCCCCATCTGCCATAGCAAAAAAGCCTTTGCGGTCAGACTCTGCCCCGGTAAAAGCCCCGCGAACATGGCCAAACAGCTCACTTTCCAGCAGTGTATCGCTCAGTCCGGCACAATTTACCGGAATAAACGGCCCCTTGCGGCGGGGCGAATTAAAGTGGATCGCTTCAGCACAAAGCTCCTTGCCCGTTCCGCTTTCGCCCTGAAGTAATACCGGAACATTGGAATCAGCAGCCCGGTTGAGCTTATCAAGTATTTTCAACATAGCTGGCGATTCACCTACCACGCCTGCGAAATCGAATTTCTTTTCCAGTTGCGTCTGTAGCCGGCGATTTTCGCGTTCCAACTGCACCTTATTAGCCGCCCGGTTTACCACCGCGCGCAGTGTGTCCAGATCAATAGGTTTGGGTATATAGTCATAAGCACCGTAACGGAGGGCCTGTTTGCAGGTCTCGATCGAGCTATGGGCGGTTATTAATACCACCGCACAGGATCTTTCGCTGGTTGAAACTGCTTCCACGATCTTTAATCCATCTATCTTACCGCCCAGTTTCAAGTCGGTCACTACTACATGCGGGTCACCAAGATTGATGATGTCCATGCCTTCTTCGCCGCTGTTAGCTATGGTCAGTTCATATCCTTCGCGTTCCAGAGCCTCAGCCAGCGCTTCGGCATGGGCAACCTCATCTTCAATAATCAGTACGGGTATCTTATTTTGATTTTTATTCATAGTATTCTCAGTTGAGTCGCATTAACTGCTTTCTGGTTTTATTTCAACCTGTTTTGCTTTTCTGAGACGCAATTATGCGTCTCTACGGGGAGTAAGTGGCAGGGCTATGGTAAATGCTGTTCCCTTGCCGGGTTCGCTGTGCAGGGTAATATGGCCGTTCATTTCCTCAATTATTCTTCGGCAGGTCGGCAGGCCCAGGCCGGTTCCCCCAGAACGAGTTGTAAAGTATGGGTCGAATATCTTTTCCTGATTTTCCAGCGGAATACCCGGTCCGGTATCGATTATCTCTATGATTTGTTCACCGCCTGAGCTTTGGCTTCTGATGATCAGTTCTCCGCCGGTTTCACTCATGGCCTGGGTAGCATTTATCAGCAAATTTAAGATCGCCTGTTTGAAATGATCAACATCTATCCGACAGACTGCCTTTTCGATAGGCAGGCTCCTGCGTATGCGAACCTTATGGCATTCGGCCTGCGGTTCATAAAAATCGACCAGATCGTCCAGTACCTCATTTACATCCTGCTCTATCGGGTGCAGTTCCATCTTACCGGCGTAACGCATAAAGTCATTGAGCGTCTCGCTGAGACGGTCACTCTCACCGGTCAGGGTGGTCAGCTTGCGTAATTGGCGACGCAACTTCTTTTCCGGCTCATCAATAAGGCCAAAATCAAACCCATCTTCTATCGTGGCCTCTTTAAGCATATAATCTATATCCTCGTGCAGTAATTGCAGATTGACCTTGATTATAGACAGTGGATTTCTTATCTCATGGGCCAGATTACTGGTCAGATCACCCAGATGGGCCATCTGCTGAGCCTGACGGAGCCTTTCTGTCAGTTGCCGGCGAGTTTGCCTGAGCCGTTTTACAGTTCGATACTGTAAAGTAAGCCCCATAACAATTCCTGCTATTAAAAGCACAAAGCACAATATATATGTATAATAATTAGTCATACCAAAAAATAAAACCAGACTTAATTAAACCCTGATTAATCAAATAACTTCCAGTTCAGACTGAATAATAACCGTATCGACCAAAGATTGCAAGAAAAACATGCCGTTTTGGCAGGTTTTTCTTGGTGCGGGTAAGGTTTACTTCTGACAAAGATATAATTGTGTTAACCATTCACGGATTATCTGCCCCGCAAAAGCGGTTTATAGCAGAATATTCCTTTTTTTGAGGATATATCACTGATATTTCGCCGGATCGACAGCCCCGGCATCGGCAAAGCCTTTAAGTCTTATCCGGCAGCTATCGCAATGGCCACAGGGCCGACCAAGCTCATCGGGATCATAACAGCTATGGGAAATGCTGTAATCAAGCCCCATTTCCAGGCCGGAACTGATTATCTGGGCTTTGGTCAGGTTCAGCAGGGGTGCCTGAATACGGAAATGGCCGGCTCCTTCTACGCCTGCTTTGGTAGCCAGATTAGCCAGAGACTCAAAAGCTGATATAAATTCGCCTCGACAGTCAGGATAGCCGCTGTAATCAACCGAATTAGCGCCAATGAAGATATCGAAGCTACCCAGCACCTCAGCCCAGCCCAGGGCCAGCGAGAGCATGATGGTATTTCGTGCCGGAACATAAGTTACTGGAATATCGGATGTTTCTGTATCTTTAGGCACTTCCAGGTCACTGGTCAGAGCTGAACCGCCAAAGGAACGCAAGTCCAGCTTAATTATCTTATGTTCTTTAATGTCAAGGGATTGGGCGATTTTGGCTGCCGCTTCCAGCTCGACTTGATGACGCTGGCCGTAATCAATTGTAAGGCCGTAAAGCTCAAATCCGGCGGCACGAGCAAAGCCTGCCGAGGTAAAGCTGTCCAGACCGCCGCTAAGTAATACTACTGCCTTTTTACTGTTACTTGCCATTTTCTTACCTTTTTGTTACAATGTCTGAGCCTTAATTCGGCTTGTATATACTTTTTTCTGTCCCGGATTTCAGGGCAGAAGCCAGTGCTGATTATAATAAGAATATTAACGGAGTTAAACTTAAAAAATGACAACTCAGGATCCTAAAGCTTTACTCGAGACCTTTGCCAACCCGCACCCCCAGCGCGAATATGAGATCGAGATCAATTGTCCGGAATTTACCAGCGTTTGTCCGGTTACCGGCCAGCCAGATTACGGTACGGTTACTATTACCTACAGCCCGGACCAGAAATGTGTGGAGCTCAAAAGTCTGAAATTCTATATTCAGTCTTATCGCAATAAGGGTATTTTCTATGAAAAGCTCACCAATGATATTCTCAACGATCTCTCTGAGATTATTGAGCCCAAGTGGATGCTCGTGACCGGCGATTTCAATGCACGCGGCGGCATTACCACCCGCGTTACGGCTGAATATATTGCAGAGGGAATGGTAGAGGAATAATGGCCGGGTATCAGTAATAAAGAACCGGGTGTGACTTATCTCGCACCTGGTATCTGAGTTACGCCAGGCCCAACTGTTTTTTCTCAACACTCAAATATGTATCGCTTACCTGTGCAAGTTCTGGTCTATGCATTTCGCCTTTATGCCGGTGAACCTCACTGGTTACTGCTCAAACGCAGTCCGGACCGGGGCGGATTCTGGCAGGGGGTTACCGGGGCGATTGAGCCGGGTGAAACCATAGAAAATGCTGCTTATCGTGAGCTGGCCGAAGAAACATCATTGGCTCCTGTCTGGTTACGCCCGGCCCATCTGCAATATCAGATAACATTGCGGCCGGAATGGACGGTTCGTTATAATTTCGATCCTGCCATAACCACCATTACCGAACATGTGTTCTGGGCCAGGCTTTCAGATGATGCTTCTCCTGTAATTTCAAACGAACATACAGAATTCAGATGGCTGACACTTAACGAGGCTTTACCGCTTTTAAAATGGCCGAAAAACATTGAAGCTCTGAACATGGTTGCCCGGCTTCAGAGCCGGCAGTCCTGAGCGGTAAGACAACGGAGATATTTTAATTATGCAGACTACATTTCATATTATGGCAAAGCCCATCGGGGCCCGCTGCAACCTGGCCTGTTCCTATTGTTATTATCTCCATAAGGAAAACTCTTATGTCACCGATCCTAATGAACGCAAGATGAGTGAAAATGTACTACGCAGCTTTATTCGCCAGTATATAGATCATCAGCCCGGACCGGCGATCAGCTTTTCCTGGCAGGGCGGAGAGCCTACTTTACTGGGCGTGGATTATTTTGAGCATATCGTTGAGCTGCAGAAATTATATTGCCCGCCGGATAAGGCCGTAGCGAATGATATACAAACCAATGGAACCTTACTTGATGACCGCTGGTGCGAGTTTTTGCGTGCCAATCGCTTTCTCGTTGGTGTCAGTGTCGATGGACCGCCGCATATTCACGATCATTATCGTCTGCAGCGTAATGGCTCGGGCAGTAGTGATAAAGTTGTCGCTGGTATTAGATTAATGCAAAAGCATCAGGTAGAGTTCAATACTCTCACGGTGGTTAACCGGCTTAATGCTCAGCATCCTCTGGAAGTTTATAATTATCTCACCGGTGAACTAGGATCGAATTTTCTGCAGTTCATTCCCTGTGTTGAATCGGTTGATTTCGATCATACAGCGCCGGGTAAACTCCAGCACGAACGCATGCCGCGTATCGGAGAACCGCAGGCCCGGCCCGGCAATCCCGGCTCAATTGTCACTGACTGGAGTGTTGACCCTGATGATTACGGCGATTTCCTGATCACTATTTTCGATCATTGGGTCCGGCATGATGTCGGCCGCATTTTTGTTCGTACTTTTGATGTTATGCTCGGACTCTGGCTGGGGATGGGCTCTTCTTCCTGCGATTTCGGTGAGATATGCGGTAAGGCACTGGCCCTGGAGCATGATGGCAGTGTTTACAGTTGCGATCATTTCGTTTACCCGCAATATAAGCTGGGTAATCTCACCCGTACTCCCCTGAAGAATATGGTACTCTCTGAACGGCAGGTTAACTTCGGATTCAGTAAGCTCGAAGCTCTGCCTGGCATCTGCCGCGAATGCCCGGTGAAATTTGCCTGTAATGGCGAATGTCTCAAGAACCGCATAATTAAATCCGCCGATGGTGAACCGGGCCTGAATTATCTCTGCTCCGGACTCAAACGATTCATGCTGCATATCGATCCATACATGCAATATATGGCCGCAGAATATCGAGCCGGCAAGCCCGTAGCCAGCGTAATGAACTATACCCCTCCCTTAAGCCGGGGAGGCGACCCCTTACGCCGGGGGGGCGAAACCAGGTAGCTCAAGCATTCCCGAAGCCAGTTCGGGACTTACAGCCTTGCTTGAGATTCTTCCCGGTTGCTGGTTTGGCCTGACAATAGCAGCCATTGGCGACAATCGAGATTAAGCCGGTTTTCTGTCCTAAAAAAAATAGGTCCCAGTGCTTACGCCGCACGGGCGAGACTTGCCGTGGCGACAATCGAGATCAGGCTGGTTTTCTGTCTTTTAAAAAATAGGTCACATAGGTCCCATTGGTCCCATTCTTCCCGGCATCGAGATTGAACAATGCGACCTATGAGACACATGCGACCTATGGGACCTATGTTTTCTTTTCCCTGCACCGAGATTGACCTAAGGGACCAATGTTGAAAAAAATAATTTTCGTGTGTTTCGTGTGAGGGCTGAAAGTCCCGGCGGTTTTGGTCGGGATGGTTGAAAATCTTTCTTTCGATTTATGGTCCAATAAGTTTATTTTGGTGCGGATTAAATTTGAAATGTTTCGGGGCAAAGTGGTTTGGCGGTTTTCTTTTTGGGAATCTTATTTTTCCAGTTTGATTTGCCGTAAAGTGAATTTGAAAAACAATTTTGTAAATTGGAAAAACCGTTTTTCAAATCGGGAAAATCATTTTGTAAGTTTGAAAAATCATTTTGTAAATTGGGAATGTCATTTTTCAAATTGGAAAAATGGTTTTGTAAATTTGATTTGTCGTTTTGTAAATTTGAAAAACGATTTTGTAAATTTGAAAAGTCATTTTGTAAATTTGAAAAACGATTTTGTAAATTGGAAAAACGGTTTTGTAAATTTGAAAAGTCATTTTGTAAATTTGAAAAACGGTTTTGTAAATTTGAAAAATGATTTTGTAAATTTGAAAAATGGTTTTGTAAATTGCAGTTATCGGAATTTGGATTTATTTTGCGGCGTTTTCAGTATTGAAAACGGCTGGAGCTACCAAAAACAGCCCTTTGGGGCTGTTTTAGAGCAGGAGAAGATTGGAACAGGGGAACAGGAGAGAGGAAAGAGCAAAACATAGGTCCCATAGGTCACATGCGTCTCATAGGTCCCATTCTTCAATGCCGGTGCCGGGATTATGGGACCGATGGGACCTATGAGACCAATGGGACCTATTTTGAAAAGACAGAAAACCAGTCTGGTCTTAACTGTCGCCACGGCTGCTATTGTCAGGCTAGACTGACAATTGGGAAGAATCTCAAGTCCCGAAGCGAGTTCGGGATTTCGGAGTACCTCAACCGCTTGAGCTACCTTATCTCGCACGTCCGGCGTAAGGACCGCCACTGGCTGCAATTGTCAGAGCAGACTGACAATTGGGAAGAATCTCAAGCAAGGCTGTAAGTCCCGAACTGGCTTCGGGAATGCCTGAGCTACTATTGGGCAACATGCCCTGAAGCTTGTACTCTTACAATTGGAATGAAAAAGTGTGAGACAGAAAACCCAGGCAGCACTTAACGCTCAACAAAAAGCAAGAGTGATCAAGACTCGCCTCCCCGGCGTAAGGGGCGGCGTAAGGGGCCGTTATAGTCGGCGTAGGTATTGGCGGTTTCCCAGATGCGGATATTATGCAGGGTCAGGGGCGAGAATTTATCTTTGAGAATATCCCAGATGACAACTGCCATGTTTTCGACGGTGGGGACCATGTTCTGCATCTGAGGAATATCGAGACAGAGGTTTTTATGATCGAAACTTTCGAGTACCAGTTCTCTGACCACAATATCGATCTTATCTATGTCTGTTTGTGCCGGGCAATTCTCGCGGGCCGGGCAGCGGACAGCAACTTCCAGGGTATAGTTATGGCCGTGCCCGTTAGGGTTGGCACATTTACCAAACTCCTCATAGTTTTTCTGTTGATCCCATTTATCATTCCAGAGACGGTGGGCGGCGGCTAATTCATATTTACGGGTAATTGTCAGCATTTCAGGTTCCTTCAGGGAGCGGGTGAAGCTTTGGTCATCGATCTCCAGAACGGCATTAACCAGCCGGCAGTCGGAGAAGCAATCAGCCAGAGCCAGATAGACCCAGTTAAGTATGTCGGTTATGCTGTGACAGAAAACCTCACTGTCACTGAGCCGCCGGGCTACAGCTCTTTTGATCAGGCTGACATTAACTATCAGGCCGCTATCAGCATCAACAGTACCGGCAAAGCTCAGCCATAGTTTAAGGGTCAGACAGTCAAGGACATTATTACCTGTCTGACTGATCAGCAGCTTTCCATCTCGGATGCGATAGTATATTTTAACGCCGCGGGTAATGGTCATGACTGCCCCAGATTGGTTTTGGCCCAGGTAGCAGCCATATCAAATATTTTATGGTTCTCTGCGATAAGTTTATTATTACCGGCGAACATATCGCAGATCGACTGGCGGAATAGTTCCTTGTCTATTTTGTAGATATCCAGACTGCAAATAATTCCCAGCATGAAGGTATTGGCCGCGCGGGCAAAGCCGGCCTGTTGCGATAATTCGAGGGCGGGAACCGCAATGGCCTTTACCCCGGCGGGAATATCAGATGGCTTCAGGCTGGCATCATAGCAGATAATACCGCCTGATTTGACTTCCGGCGAAAACTTAGCCAGTGATTCAGCGTTGAGGGCAATGAGTACATCGCTGTTGATAAAGGCGGGCGACCCGACCGGCTGGCCGGAGATAACAACAGAGCAGTTTGAGGTGCCGCCGCGCTGTTCCGGCCCGTAAGCCGGCAGCCAGGAGACATGCCTGAGTGCTTTGCAGCCGGCCTGAGCCAGAATGAGCCCCATACTGAGCAGACCCTGACCGCCAAAGCCGCTGGCCCGCAGGCAGACAGTGCCGTAATCCGGGTCAGTGATCGGGTTGCTCATGGCTTTAAGCTCATGACTGTATATTTTATTGAGAGATTCCAGAGTGAAATCGCTCTGCGGGCGTTTGAATGGTCTGGCATCAGCACAGCGGTCAGCAAACACTCCTAAAGGAAATTCCTTTACCATGGTATTATTGATAAAATCAACAGAAGACTGAGCATCAAGTTTCATAGTAACCGGGCAGACGGTAAGTATCTCGACAAAGGCATAGCCTTTGCCTTCTTTCTGTATTTCGAGTGCCTTTCTTATCGCCTTGCGTGCTTTGCGGATATGATTTATATCAGAGACCGCCACCCGTTCGATATAAACCGGGCTTTTAAGAGTGCTGAGCATTTCGCACATATGTAAAGGATGGCCCGCCTGCTGAGGATCTCTGCCATCGGGAGTGGTGACCGTAACTTCGCCGATAAGAGTGGTAGGGGCCATCTGGCCGCCAGTCATACCATATACGGTGTTATTGACAAAGATGACAGCCATTTTTTCGCCGCGGTTAGCAGCCTGAATAGTTTCATTGAGCCCGATCGATGCCAGATCGCCATCGCCCTGATAAGAGATGACCACTGCATCATCGCAAGCCCGGCTTATGCCGGTGCCGACCGCCGGTGCCCGGCCGTGTGCGGCCTGGACATTACCGGTATCGAAATAATAATAAGCAAAAACGGCACAGCCAACCGGGCTGATAACAATAGAGCGATCCTGTATGTCCAGGTCATCAATTGCTTCGGCGATGAGTTTATGGATCACGCCATGACCGCAGCCGGGGCAATAGTGGCTGGCAGTTTGTATTGAGCCATCTTTTCGCTCATATTTATCGTAAATAGAGTCAGGTTTTGTTAAAAGTATTTTTTCCATTTTTATATCTCAAATAAGCTGGGTCATTGCCCGGGCCTTTTTTAAAGCATGGCAGCCCTTATTCTGTCTGCCATATCAGTTATGGCGATCAGATTGCCGCCATAGCGATTGATCAATTCGATGTGATGATCGCTGCCCAGGGTCAGTCTGACATCTTCAATTAGCTGACCACTGCTTAATTCTGCTACGAGTACTTTGCAGTTTCTCTTTCCAACCAGATCTTTGAGCTGCCGGTTGGGGAATGGGAATAAGGTTTTGGGTCTGAACAAACCGGCTTTGATACCTTCTTTGCGAACAACTTCGACAGCGGAGACGGCCATTCTGCTGACTATACCGTAAGCAACTATCAGTATATCAGCATCATCTGCCATGAAGGTATCGTAATCAGTTTCCTGCTGCTGGATAATGCTGTATTTTTCCTGAAGCCGAATATTAAGTTGTTCGAGTTTGTCAAAATCAAGGAATATAGAAGTAACCAGGTTCTCCCTGGTGTTTTTTGTGCCGGCTACGGCCCAGGATTCATCTATTTGGGGGGTGATGGCAATATCGGGGAATTTAATAGGTTCGATCATCTGGCCCAGAACCGCATCAGCCAAAACATAAACAGGAGTACGATATTTATGGGCCAGATCGAAGGCTTTCATGGTCATATCGCACATTTCCTGCACGGAATTAGGCGCCAGGACGATACATTTATAGCAGCCGTGTCCGCCGCCTTTTACTACCTGAAAATAATCACCTTGTTCCGGGCCAATATTGCCCAGCCCGGGTCCGGCTCTCATTATATCTACTATAACGCAGGGCAGCTCAGCCGCGGCAATGTATGATACGGCTTCCTGCTTGAGGCTTATACCCGGCCCGGAGGATGCTGTCATTACACGATGACCAGTAGAAGCTGCGCCGTAAACCATGTTTATGGCCGCTTCCTCAGACTCGGCCTGAACGAACTTTCGGCCCAGCCTGGGAAATAACTGAGATGCCTCATGCAGGATCTCACTTGCCGGCGTTATCGGATATCCGAAATAACAATCGCAGCCGGCATATAATGCCCCGGCGACTGCCGCTGCATTACCCTTTATCAATTGAGTTGCCATTCATGCTCCATTTTTTAGCAAGCCTCAGGTCCTTCTGGGGCTTATGTGTGCCTTTGCATAATTGCTCTGGAGGTAAGATCTATAATATCCAACCCCTCAAAAGGCTGCTGGGGGGTTATTCTTCCTCGCAGCAGATATCTATTACATTAAATTCAGGACAGGCATAGAAGCAGTTGCCGCAGCCCGTACAACCATTCCCGGCATATACAACCGGGGTAAAGCCTCTGGAGTTAAGTTTATCACTCAGCGACAATAGTCCTAAACCACACGCGAAAACACATCTTTTACATGCTTTGCATTCAATCGCATTTATCCTGGGATATGTCTGCTTTCTTTTCGACATTATCTGTCCTTCATTTACTGTTTGTCTGAACCAGCGCAGAATCAGACCAATAGCAGGATTATTCCTGAATATTAACCTTGTTCTGAGCTATTTAAAACTAACGAGGAATTATAACCTCATCGCAATCAATGTAGGTTGCTAATTCCTGTCATGCTCATATTGTCTTAACATATATTTATTTGTCAAATATCAAATTCCTTTATTCATGGGGGATTATACAAAAACACCAGTCGATATTCAAATAGAACTCGTAACCAAATGCAAAATCACAGGATAATAGTGGTATTCAGGGTATAAATGTCGGGCTTTAGACTTGCTCCAGACGAGAAAGAGTTAAAGCGGTGGTTAATTTGCCGGATTAATGTAACTCTATCTTCGCAAGATGGTTACATTTTAACGCAAAAAGGTCTTCATTTAACCTTTTTTTGAGATAGAATACATAAAGTAAATGTTGATAAAGGTTTAATTATCGTTATCAACTATCTTTATTGTTTGTATCTATTAGTTTAACAGACAGTTATCCGTAGTGCCTGGTGATTTTGCGCTACGGCGAGACAGAATTGTAGGTGATTCTTCAATTTGTAATTGAAGTGACAATTATTTTAGTTATTATTAGTACTAAGCCATAAGTCACCCATGGCGTAAAAAAGATAAAAGTTTATTAAGACGGCAGTAGGCTCGTTTTTATTACTTCTAATCAGGAGATCAGGTATTATGGTTAATTCAATGCTGGCTGCGGCGGCTTTTCAGGGACTAGACTGGGGAATATTGGCACTATTTGCTCTGGCTATGATCGGAATTATAGTCTGGGTGACAATGCAAAAAGAGGAGAGTTCCGCGGATTATTTTCTTGCTGGGAAGGATGCTGGCTGGCTGGCGATCGGAGCATCGATCTTTGCCTCTAATATCGGGTCAGAGCATCTTATAGGCCTGGCTGGCGCAGGAGCTAATAGTGGCATGGCGATGGCCCACTGGGAGATACAGGGTTGGATGATCCTGATATTAGGCTGGGTATTTGTTCCATTTTATTCTCGCAGTATGGTATTGACCATGCCGGAATTTCTGGAAAGAAGATATAACACCCAGTCAAGAACGATTCTTTCGTTAATATCTTTGATAAGCTATGTAATGACCAAAGTAGCAGTAACAGTTTATGCCGGTGGGCTGGTATTTCAGCAGGTATTTGGCATAAAAGAGATGTGGGGCATAGATTTCTTCTGGATATCAGCCATTGGCCTGGTATTGATCACCGCAGTATATACAGTTCTTGGTGGTATGAAGTCAGTATTATATACCTCAGTTTTGCAGACTCCTATATTGTTGATAGGTTCGCTGGTTATAGTTACCCTCGGTCTTAAAGAGCTGGGGGGGTGGAATGAGATGATGAGCGTGGTACGGGCTACGCCGGTTAACGACTATGGCGATACGATGGCTGAGCTTATCAGAAGTAATAGTGATAAAAATTATCCCTGGTTGGGAGTGTTGATAGGGTCATCAATTATCGGCTTTTGGTATTGGTGTACCGACCAGTATATAGTACAGCGTGTGTTGTCAGGAAAAGATCAGGCACAGGCCCGCAGAGGTTCAATATTTGGTGCATATCTGAAGTTGACCCCGGTATTTCTGTTTTTGATCCCCGGCATGATCGCTTATGCTATTCATGCTAAAACAGGTGCTTTTTTGCCGATGCTTGAGTCTGGAAAGGTTAATGCTGATGCCGCATTTCCAACTCTGGTTGCCAAGTTATTGCCGGCTGGAATCAAAGGACTGGTAGTGTGTGGTATTTTGGCAGCATTGATGAGTTCTCTGGCTTCATTGTTCAATTCTTCAGCGATGCTCTTTACCATTGATTTTTATCAGAAGTTCAGGCCGGAGACCTCACAGAAGAATCTGGTGCGGGTTGGTCGTATTGCCACGGTAGTTATAGTTGTCCTGGGTATTCTCTGGATCCCGGTAATGCAGAGTATTGGTGATGTACTATATACATATTTGCAGGATGTACAGTCAGTATTGGCACCAGGAATAGCGGCAGCCTTTTTATTGGGAGTTACCTGGAAACGGGCCTCGGCTCTGGGTGGTATGTGGGGTCTGTTATCAGGTATGATAGTTGGTCTTACCCGTTTGGGGGCTAAAGTGTACTATACTACTTCAGCTGGTATGGATGCTGATAAGAGTAATTGGTTCTACAAATTATTCTATGAAACAAATTGGCTTTTCTTCTGTGGCGGTATGATGCTGTTTTGTATGGCTGTGGTAATAATAGTGAGTCTGTTAACCAAAGCTCCTGATCCTGAAAAGATAAAAGGTTTGGTATTTGGTACAGCTACACCTGATCAGCTGGCAGAGACTCGCCAGAGCTGGAACGGCTGGGATGTGTTCCATACAGCAATGATCATCGCCTTTACAATAGCATTTTACTGTTATTTCTGGTAAATGCCGGTTATGTCAGTAATAAAGACGAAAACAACACGGATTTGTTTGTAGTTTATGAGTTCTATGGCAAATATGTGATACTAATGATAATTGTTTTGTTTTTTCATGTGAAACCTGTCTGTAGTTCGGAAAAGAGCCAGACAGGTTTTTTAATTTTATATGAGTTTTCAGATGGTTCGTAAGCTTTATTTATAGTTATAGAAACTTGGTGGCTATGGCCAATGATAATCTGGTTATGATTAAGTAAAATAAGTATGACTGAGAAAAAGATAATTCTGACTGAATTTTAATAAAACTGTCGGTTGAGTATTAAGCTGTAAATTTTTCTATATTATATAATAATGGTCGTTTATCAGTTGTTTTAGCCGTATTTGCCATAAAAAAGTATTAAGCGGGATAGTTAATTACTAAAAAAACCCATTTACATGAATTTCAGTTGAGGTTAAAATTAGCTGGCTTAAGTGGCATTCTGACAATAAGAAAGAGATAGTGAAATTCAGTCAGTTTGTGCATATTAAGAGAAGGTTTTAACAATGGAGAATTATATGGTTCACAGTCGTTTACGCGGATCAGAAATTGGCGGTAGTGGTCTTGGTATAGTGATTTCCCTTTGTCTTATGGTAGCATGCTTTTTCATTGGTATGAAGATGAGTGGTTCTCAGGACCAGTCTGGTCAGGATGCTGGTGCCGGGCTTAAAAGTATGATGGCTGAGAAGATGAATGTAGTTCCCGGTGTTAGTGTAACTACTACGGCGATATCTTATGTGGATGAACCGGCGGAATATGTTGGTTTTGTCGAGGCTATAGAGTCAGTAAGTCTGCGAGCTCAGGTTGGCGGAACTCTGGCCAAAGTGCATTTCAGTGAGGGGGCACTGGTCAATAAAGGTGATCTTCTGTTTACCATAGATCCTCGTCAGTATCAGGCCACTCTGGATTTGAGAAAGGCCCAGCTGGTTCAGGCTCAGGCCGATCTGGATCAGGTCCAGAAGTATCTCAAACGCTTAAATGCCGCCGATGGCCGGAGTATATCACAGAGTGATCTTGATGCAGCCGAAAGTGCGGTTTTAGGTGGAAAGGCTCTGGTGCAGCAGGCTCAGGCCAGTTTGGTGCTGGCAGAGATCGATCTGGACTATACCCGGATCACAGCTCCGGTAAGTGGTTATATTGGAAGAGCATTGGTAACAGAGGGCAATTATGTCGAGCCTGGCAAAGACGCATTGGCACAGATCGTTCAGGTCGATCCGGTGAGAGTTGTTTTTTCTATGTCTGACCGTCAATATCTGGCTTTTCTTGACAGGCAGAAAGGTACTGATGGTTTAGATGTGAAGCTGATAACGCCGGATGGAGCTGAATTTGCTACTCTGGGCACTGCCGATTTTCTGGATAATCAGATAGATCGTGCCACTGCAACAGTTGCGATGCGTTTTCGTTTTGACAACCCCGATCGCAGATTACTGCCAGGTGGCTATGTTACAGTTCAGCTTAGTGATACACAGCGCCGTCAGGCTGTGATCGTCCCTCATTCAGCGGTTATGAACTCAGCTGGCGGCTCATCGGTTTATGTAGTAGATCAGCAAAGTAAGGCTCAGCTCCGCCCGGTAGTTACTGGTGTGCAGACCCATACAGGTATAGTCATAGAGTCTGGTCTGAATGAAGGAGAGAAGATTATTGTTCAAGGGCTTCAGAAAGTCAAGCCAGAAGGAGAGGTAAAGGTTCAGGAATAATCATCGATAATTATCTGACTTTACATTCATTCTGGATAAGGAATATACAATATGATATCACAAGTATTTATAGACAGGCCTCGTCTGGCCGGTGTTATTTCTCTGGTTCTGATCCTGGCAGGGTCACTGGCACTGTTCAGTTTGCCGATAGCATTGTACCCTGAAATTGCTCCGCCTCAGATATCAGTGCGGGCTAATTACCCAGGGGCCAGTGCAGAGGTAGTGGCTACCACTGTTGCAGCTCCGATCGAAGATGAGATAAATGGTGTAGAAGGTATGATCTACATGAGTTCTCAGTGCAGCAATACCGGCGAATATGAACTTACGGTAACTTTTAAGGTTGGTACTGACCCGGATATTGCCCAGGTAAAAGTGCAGAATCGCATTCAGCAGGCAACGCCAAAGCTACCGCAGGAAGTTACTGCAATGGGTATTACTGTAAACACTGAATCAAGTTCTATGCTTGGTTTTATGGTGGTCCGTTCGCCCGATGGGACGCACGATCAATTGTTTCTCAGTGACTACACCTATAACAATATAATTAAGCCGCTCCAACGCGTTGATGGAGTTGGTAATGCAACTATATATTCACCTAAGTATAGTATGCGTGTCTGGCTGGATGCAGATCGTATGTCTGCTCTTAATATGACACCTGATCTGGTTATCAATGCTATAAGAAGTCAGAATATTCAGGCTTCGGTTGGTTCGATCGGATCAGCTCCTGGTGATGGCAGTCAGCAGTTGATGTTTTCTTTGGTGACAAAGGGGCGGCTCAATGATCCGGAAGACTTTAAGAATATTATTCTAACTACGAATGATAAAGGTGCGATAGTAAGATTGAAGGATGTTGCCCGGGTTGAAATGGGAGCAGAAACATACTTATTTTCATCCAAGTATCAGGGGCAGCCAGCAGTTCCAATTGGGCTAAGTCAGACGCCGGGCTCGAATGCTCTGGATACCATGGATAATATCATGGCAACCATTGAGGAATTAAGCAAAAATTTCCCTGATGATCTGGTCTGTCAGATGGCCTATGATTCAACTGATTATGTAGAGGCCTCGATAAGTGAGATCGTATCTACTATATCGCTGACATTCTTTTTGGTAGTTTTTGTTTGCTATCTATTTCTACAAAACTGGCGAGCTACGATAATACCGGCTATAACTATTCCCGTTTCTTTGCTGGCAACTTTTGCTGTATTGCTTGCATTGGGTTATAGTATAAATATTCTTACTTTATTTGCTCTGGTATTGGCTATTGGCCTGGTGGTTGATGATGCTATTGTCGTGGTGGAACGGGTACTGCACATTATGGAGACAGAAGGTCTGGAGCATAAACTTGCTACTGAGAAGGCTATGTCGCAGATAACAGGTGCGGTAATTGCAACAACTCTGGTTCTGCTGGCCATTTTTGTTCCGGTAGGTTTTATTCCCGGCATTACCGGTAAAATATATCAGCAGTTTGCTGTGACTATATCTACAGCGATCATTTTCTCTACTACAAATGCTTTGACGCTCAGTCCGGCCTTATGTGCTACTTTGCTGCGTCCGGCTAATCCATTTAAGCATGGCCCATTTGCATGGTTTAATGCTATATTGAATCGTACCAGGAACAGTTATGTTCGCGGGTCGCTTTGGCTGGCTCGTCGTCTGGCTTTAGTAGCATTTACGGTAGGTGTATTTGCCTTTATCAGTATTTCAGTGCTCAAGATGATTCCGGCAGGCTTTTTGCCAGATGAAGATCAGAGTGTAATGTTCGGTATGGTACAGCTACCTGAGGGGGCTACTCAGATCAGAACGGGTGAAGTTTTAGATAAGGCTTTGGAGATCATTAATAACACTTCTGGTGTTGATTACTCACTGGCTATATCTGGATTCAGTTTTATGGGCAGCGGTGAGAATATGGCTATGCTGGTTATTGGTCTTGATACCTGGGAAAAACGCCAGAGTCCGGAATTGTCTCTTGCGGCGATTCAGGAGACCATGCAGCAGCAGTTAGGTGCGATACCCAATGCCAATATTAATTTATTCGCCCCGCCTGCTATTCAAGGTTTGGGAGCCAATGGTGGTCTGGACTATCAATTACAGGCCACAACAGATCCTGACCCGCAGAAATTGCAGGCAGTGTTGCAGAATATGGTTATGCAGGTCAATATGCAGCCGGAAATTATGATGGCGTTCAGCTCTTATACCGCTGACACCCCTCATTTATTCATTGATATTGACCGTGCAAAGGCTATGAGTATGGATGTGCCGCTGCCAGAGATATATACTACCTTGCAGACTTATCTTGGCACTTATTATGTTAATGATATTAATGTGGGTAGTCAGGTTAACCGAGTTATTGTGCAGGGCGATTGGCAGTATCGTCAGGACCCCGAGAGCATTAACGAGCTTTATGTTCGCAGTAATAATGGTAATATGGTCCCGCTAACGGCAGTCGTCCAAGTGGTTAATCAGTTGGCTCCTCGTTCAATTACCCGCTTCAATCAGTTTTCCAGTGCGGCTATTACCGCCTTACCCTTGCCGTGGATAAGTAGTGGTCAGGCTATGGCTGCCCTTGAAAGGCTGTCAGCTCAGCAGTTACCCGAAGGCTATACTTATAGCTGGGCAGGCTTGAGCTATCAGGAAAAGACAGCATCTGGACAGGTACTTATCTTTGTCATGGCAGTAGTATTTGGTTATTTGTTCCTTGTGGCCCAGTATGAAAGCTGGACTATACCTGTGCCGGTAATGTTAACTATTGTAGTGGCTGTTTTTGGCGCAGTTGCCGGATTAATGATTACTCAACAGTCTTTGACCATATATGCTCAGTTAGGCTTTATATTGCTGGTAGGCTTGGCCAGTAAAAATGCGATCCTTATCGTAGAATTTTCCAAGGTAGAACATGAATCTGGTGTTTCTATACTTGATGCCGCTGCTCATGGTGCTTATGAGCGATTCAGAGCGGTTCTAATGACTGCGTTTACCTTTATTCTGGGCGTATTGCCAATGGTGTTTGCTCAGGGAGCTGGTGCTGCCAGTCGTAAAGCTATTGGTGCTACGGTATTTTCCGGTATGCTGGCTTCAGTATTGATCGGTTTAATTCTGGTTCCAGGCTTATATGTACTATTTCAGACAATGAGAGATCGTGTTAAGAAAAAGTAATGCTATCCAGCGTTACATAAATGCGAAGCTGGATATCTGACACAAATGACCAATTATTGCAGTAAACTGCCTTATAATATGGAGATAATAAATTGAATATTAAGAATTATGGTAAGATTGCCTTAATGGCACTTATCGCCACACTGAGTGGCTGTACTGTTGGGCCTGATTATAATGCTCCGGCAGTATCTGATTCAGACTTTACGGCTGATATCAGGAATGAGAACGCTGTTTTAGTAAACCAGCAGATAGAACAGATGCCCTCGCTTCAGAGCAGCCAATGGTGGCTGGGCTTTAATGATGAGCAGCTAGTAACTTTGATAGCAGAAGCGCAGTCTGGCAATTATGATATTAAGGTTGCCCAGAGGCGTATTGATCAGGCGCGTGCCAGTCTGGGCATAAGTGAAGCTGGGTATTGGCCAGAGCTCAATGCTGATGGCGGTTTTAGCCGCACTCGCGGCAGTGAGGCTACTGGCACTGGTGATCGTTATAATATTCACAAGGCTGGTTTTGATGCCGGCTGGGAACTCGATATGTTTGGCGGAGTGCGTCGTTCCGTTGAATCTGCCACAGCGACCCTGGAAGCTACTGAGCTGGCATTGGCTGATGTCTGGGTATCACTGTCGGCTGAGGTTGCTGTCAGTTATATAAATCTGCGTGCAGCTCAGGAGCAATTACAGGTCGCCAAAGATAATTTACTGGCTCAGCAGGAGACACTGGATCTGTTGGAATCTCGCTATGGTGCCGGCTTGGGTAACGAGCTGGAAGTTCAGCAGGCAAGGTATAATATGGAAACAACCCGCAGCACAATTCCAGGCTGGGTGGCGGCAGTTGAGGCTTATGAAAATGCATTGACTGTATTATTGGGCTTGATGCCGGGGCAATTGCATGAACGATTGGCAGGACCTGCGATTATTCCCGCTGCTGACCAATCGCTTATAGTCAGTATCCCGGCTGATGTCTTAAGGAACAGGCCCGATGTAAGAAGGGCTGAGAGACTGCTGGCAGCTCAGAGCGCCAGGATCGGTGTGGCAACATCTGAGCTTTACCCTAAATTCTCTTTGAACGGCTCGATCGGTCTGGAGGCTTTGCGAATAGACCGTATGACCGACAGTGGTACAGGGTATTATAGTTTTGGGCCATCCTTCCGGTGGAATATCTTTAATGCTGACCGGATAAAAAATAATATTAAAATGCAGGATGCACTAACTCAGGAGTATCTGGCGGTTTATGAAAAAACTGTATTAAATGCAGCAGCAGAGGTGAGAAATGCATTGGTTGCCTGGCAGCAGCAGCGTGAAAGGCTCAAGTCTGTTACGGCTGCTGAAACAGCGGCTATTTCAGCAATGGCACTGGCAAATGATCAATATAAAAATGGTCTTACCAGTTTCAATAATGTGCTTGACACCCAGCGTACCGTATTGGCCATGCAGGCCCAGAAGGTGGCCTGTAGAAGTGATATAGCCGTGGAGCTGGTTAGGTTGTATAAAGCTATGGCTGGTGGCACGGTTGCCAGCAGTGCCGGTGATGAAATAGTCAATTCTGATGAATCTGATTTGAAATAATCACCGATATTTATATAAGTTACAGTTTTTTAGATACTTGCATCATCATGTATATCAGGTTTATATTTGTTTGTGAGTTGTAACTGGCTGTTCAGCTTTTCTGTGAAATAATATTATTCAGGAGTTGTGAGTTTTTAGTGATGATTACTTGCTACTCCTGATCTTTTTTATGAAAGAATTGCAGGTTATAAGTTGGATATGGAAAGAGTTAACATTCCTTGCATAAAATGCCTGGATTACCGTCTTTGATGGGATTGAACTTGCAATTTTGTCTTATTGATGGTAGAATAACGGCCTTGAATCGTGACCTTTTGTTGCTGAAGTGATGTAACTAATTGTCACAAGAGAGGTTATATTAAAATAGCAGGAGACTCTTATGCGTAAGAAATATGTAGCAGGAAACTGGAAGATGAATCTGGATGCCGCTGGTGCGGTTAGCCTGGCAAGTGCACTGGCACAGCAGTATGGAGCGTGTTCAGATAAGGCTGTGGTTGACATGGCTGTTTGTCCTCCTTTTGTATATCTGGCTGCGGTAAAGCAGGCTTTAGGCGACAGTGGTATTGCTCTGGGTGCACAGGATGTATTCTATGAGGGCAATGGTGCATTTACCGGCGAGATAAGTGTGGCTATGCTTAAAGATGTAGGTTGCAGTTTTGTTCTGGTAGGTCATAGCGAACGCCGGCATGTGATCGGCGAAACAAATGAGATACTGAACAAGAAGACCAAGGCGGCTCTTGCTGGTGGTCTTGATGTTATCTTCTGTATTGGTGAACTTTTAGCTGAAAGAGAAGCTAATAAGACTGAGGTTGTACTCGAAGAGCAGCTTCGTCAGGGTCTTACCGGCATAACCGCAGAGCAGATGGCAAAGATAACCGTAGCTTATGAGCCGGTATGGGCGATAGGTACAGGCAAGACAGCCTCGACACAGCAGGCTCAGGATGCTCATTTCTTCTGCCGGGGAATTCTGGCTGATATGTTCGGTAAAGATGTTGCTGCCAAGGTTCGTATTCAGTATGGCGGCAGTGTAAAACCTGATAATGCCGCTGAACTGATGGCTCAGCCTGATGTTGACGGTGCTCTGGTTGGTGGAGCTGCCTTGAAGTCGGCAGATTTTATGAATATTATGCAGGGTGGTGTAACTCGTGGCCATGGCGGTTGCAGTTGCGGATGCTCATGTAAGTAAAAAAAATATATCTGTCCGTGACCTGAGATATGGTTGCGGACAGACGATATTATAAATAAGTTTTGTTATTGAATTTAATATAATTCTGGAGTTAGTATATGAATGCAGCTATGTTGTGCGCTGTGCCATGGTGGGCTAATGGTCTGGCGATAATTTTTGTCGCTGTTTGTGTTTTGCTTGTTCTTCTGGTTTTATTGCAGAAGGGGCGGGGCGGTGGCCTGGCTTCAGCATTTGGCGGTGAAGGCGGACAGTCTGCTTTTGGTTCAAAGACAGGTGATGTATTTACCTGGATTACAATAGGTGTGGTAGTGGCTTTTGGCCTGCTGGCTATTGTTCTGGCCAAGTTTTACAAGCCAGCTGAAATTGAAGAAAATGTTAATACCGGGTCTAATGTAGTTGCTCCTCAGGATCTGCCTGCTGCTGAGCCAACAGAAGCAGCTCCGGCAGAAAATGCTGATGAAGCTACTGCACCGGCTGCTAGCCAGGTTGATGCTGCTGTTCAGATCGCTGAGCAGGCAGTTGAGTCTGCTGCAGATGCTGCCACTCAGGCGGTTGACACAGGTAGTGAATCTGCCCAGCCGGTAAATAATTAACATTTGTTTGTTGATCAGTTCTTTGCCTGCGGCTGTATTTGAGTTTATCTGGCAAAGTGATATGATAGAAAAGAATGATCACTGCTTTAATTCTTTGAATTGGAAGCTGTGGTCATTTCTTGGTTTTAGCAGGAGTTGATATGCTAAAGAGTATGACTGGTTTTGGCGATGCCAGATACGAAAAAGATGACCTGAGTTTTGTTCTTGAGGTTAAAACGGTGAATAATCGTTATCTCAAGACATCCATAAAGCTGCCGGAAGTATTGGCATTTGCTGAGTCTGAAATAGAAAAATTGATAAAAGAGCAGGTTAGCCGCGGTTCTGTTTATTTTAATATCTATATGAAAGATTCAGGTACTGGTGGCGTTGCTGAGATCAATCAAACTGCGGCTTTTTATTATCTGGACCAGCTTAAGCAGATAACCCATGGCGCACAGATGCGTGATGATGAAATAGACCTGGTTCGTTTACTGTTTTTGCCCGGTGTGACACAGACCAGGTTATACAGTGATATAGATAATGAGCGGTTTATGCAGATAATTGCCGAGCATGCCAAAATAGCTCTGGAACGCTTAAATGTTATGCGTGACCATGAGGGTCTGGCATTATTGGAAGATTTGCGAAAAAACTGTCAGGCGATAGCTGATAACCTTGGCTTGCTGGAAAAGCTTACACCTGAGGTTGTGGTTAATTATCAGGCTAAACTCGAGAGCAGGGTTAATGACCTTCTGGCTAACGCCCGTCTTAATATTGACCAGGATGCTTTGCTCAGAGAAGTTGCGATCTTTGCTGATAAATGTGACATAAATGAAGAAATATCTCGCCTGCGTGCTCATCTTGACCAGTTTGACAAGATATGTACCAGTGAAGAGCAGGTAGGGCGTCGTCTGGATTTTCTGACCCAGGAAATGCTGCGTGAGGCCAACACTATTGCCAGTAAGGCCAATAATGCCCAGATAAGTCAGTTTGTAGTAGAAATTAAAGTTGCGATCGACCGGTTGCGTGAACAAGTTCAAAATGTTGAATGATCTTGCAGGATGAGCCTATGGATAAAATTAGTAATTCTCAGACCGGCAAGCTCCTGGTTATAAGTGGGCCAAGCGGTTCAGGTAAAGGTACACTTACTCGTGCTCTTATTGAAAGAACCGGGGCTGTTTTAAGTATATCAGCCACTACCAGACAACCAGGCCCTGGCGAAATAAATGGTAAAGATTATTATTTTCTTACCAAAGCCGAATTTGAGGCTAAGATTGCAGCAGGTGAATTATTAGAATATGCTGTGGTTTTTGATAATTATTATGGTACTCCTGCCGGGCCTGTCAATGACATGCTTCAGGCGGGCAAAACTGTGGTATTGGAAATAGATGTTCAGGGTGCGTTGCAGGTATTTGAAAACACTCAGGCAGCCCGGGGCGTATTGATATTGCCGCCCAGCGATCAGGAATTACGCCGGAGATTGATATCTCGTGGTCGAGATGAGTCTCGTGTGATCGAAAAAAGGCTGGAAAAGGCACGCTGGGAGATCGAAACAGCCCGGAATAGCGGAAAGTACGCAATAGAAATAGTTAATGATGATCTTGAAACAGCGATAAGCGAGTTACTGGCATTTGCTGATGCAGGTTAATTTGTTTATACTTAGTAAATAAAGAAATTCGTGATTGCAGGCCGAATAATATAATAATATTATTGTCTGTGAGTAGAGACCAGCATAACTGGTCAGGTAGAAAAGCTTAAGACAAGCGAGGACAGATATTTATGATCGAAGCATTGAAAAGTGACGATATCGTTAACAAAGTTGGTGGAAAATTCCGTCTGACAGCTCTAATCCAGCGTAGAATGAAAGAGTTGGTAGATGGTGCTCGCCCCCTGATCGACGATGTTCATGGTAAGAATATGGTAGAGATCGTTATTCAGGAGATAGTTGAGAATAAGATCGAGATCGATTATGACAGATCGCCCGACCTTGAAAGACCTGCTGCTGATGCAAATGCTGCCAGAGCTATGGAATTATCAAGCGGCCTGAGAAGTGCCACTTAATTTTCATTGATATTTGTCAGCACATAGAGGTCTGGTTGTCGGAGGGGCAATATAGACGACCTTATTCTACGCTTTTATTTTGTGTATGGTAATGCCGGACTTGTGCCGGATGGTATTATAATCTTATTTCCCAGGTTTGACCGGGAAAGGCGATATTATGAAAGCATTAGAAGATTGTGAAATAATGTTGGGTGTCTGCGGTGGTATTGCAGCTTATAAAAGCGCCGTGCTTTGCTCCAATCTGGCCAGGCATGGTGCTAAAGTAACTGTTATAATGACAGAAAACGCCAAGCGTTTTGTCACTCCGCTGACATTCAGTACATTGTCAGGCAATAAGGTGTATTCTGATATGTGGCTGGATAGTGAATTTTACGATCCTAAGCATATAGCGATAGGCAAGAGAACCCGGCTGGCTGTTATTGCCCCGGCGACGGCAAATGTAATGGCCAAGCTGGCTAATGGTATTTGTGATGATCTGCTCACCACTACCGTATGCAGCATGAACTGCGACATATTGCTGGCACCAGCTATGAACAAGCGTATGTGGGATAACCCTATTACCCAGAGAAATATTAACGCTCTCTGCGATAATGGCTATTATTTCATTGGTCCTGATAGTGGACGCCTGGCCTGTCGCGAACAGGGTGAAGGGCGTATGAGCGAGCCGGATATTATTCTGGAACGCATTTTGGAATTGTTACACAAACTGTGATCTTAGCAGTTCACAGGATTATATAACCGCATAACGCGAGGGACCTTTTCTGGTAGGCTGCTTTGGTCAGTTAACGGAAAATGTCCCTCTTGTTTTTGCAAGTAGAGGAGTCTTTTTGATTATGAATTCTGATATAGTTAAAAGTGGATTTGAACGGGCGCCGCATAGGGGGCTCTTGAAGGCTTGTGGTGTAAAAGATGAAGATTTTGGTAAACCATTCATAGCTGTTGCTAACAGCTATGTTGATATTGTACCTGGCCATGTACATCTCAATCAGGTCGGCAAGATAGTCAAAGATGCTATTCGCGCTGCCGGTGGCGTTCCTTTTGAGTTTAATGCTATTGCTGTTTGTGATGGCATTGCTATGGGGCATACCGGTATGAAATATTCACTGGCCAGTCGAGAAGTTATCGCCGATTCGGTAGAAACCATGCTGCGTGCCCATTGCTTTGATGGTGTGGTCTGCATTCCCAATTGTGATAAAGTAGTACCCGGCATGTTAATGGCGGCTATGCGGGTAAATATCCCGACTATTTTTGCTTCCGGCGGTCCGATGCTGGCCGGTCATAAACGCGATGGCTCTGCGGTTGACCTTATCAGCATATTCGAGGGTGTGGCCAAATATAATAATGGTACTATAGATGATGCCGGGCTTAAAGAACTCGAAGATAAGGGCTGCCCGACCTGCGGCAGTTGCTCTGGTATGTTTACCGCCAACAGTATGAACTGTCTGTGTGAAGCCATAGGTATTGCTTTGCCCGGTAATGGTACAATTCCGGCTATAGATCCGCGTCGCAATGAGCTCTGGCAGGCTGCCGGCCGCAGGATCGTCGAGCTGGTTAAAGAGAATATCAGACCTCGTGATGTGCTTACTCTTGACTCGCTGGACAATGCTCTGGTACTTGATATGGCAATGGGGGGATCAACTAATACCGTACTGCATACTCTGGCTGTTGCGCATGAGGCGGGTATTAAGTATAACCTTGATAATATCAATGCTCTTTCAGCTAAATGTCCCAATATCTGCAAAGTATCGCCATCGAGCAACTATCACATAGAAGATGTTGATAAGGCCGGCGGCATAAGTGCTATCTTAAAAGAGATCGCTAAAACCGGGTTGCTCAAAACTCAGTGTATTACCGTTACCGGCAAGACAACAGGTGAAAATATTGCCGCGGCTGATATAAAAGATGATAAGTGTATTCGCCATATAGATAATGCTTACAGTAAAACCGGTGGTCTGGCTATACTCAAGGGCAATCTGGCACCGCTGGGCTCGGTGGTAAAGTCTGCCGGTGTGGCTCCATCAATGCTCAGCCATAGCGGGCCGGCGGTGATCTTCGACAGTCAGGAAGATGCCTGTGCCGGTATTCTTGCCGGTAAGGTCAAATCCGGCGATGTAGTTGTTATTCGCTATGAAGGTCCTAAAGGCGGTCCGGGTATGCAGGAGATGCTCAGTCCGACCAGTTATATTATGGGGGCTGGCCTGGGTGAATCTGTGGCTCTTATTACTGATGGCCGCTTCAGCGGCGGTACCCGCGGGGCGTGCATTGGCCATATCAGCCCGGAAGCTGCCGCCGGCGGTACTATCGGTCTGCTCAAGGATGGTGATATTATCGAATATGATATTGCGGCCGGCAGGCTGGAAGTTAAACTTTCAGAACAGCAGCTCGAGGAAAGACGCAAGGCGTGGAAAGCTCCTGTACCAAGGATCAATTATGGTGTATTAGGTAAATTTGCCGCTATGGCCAGTTCCGCTGATACCGGCGCTGTGCTGAAGTGGTAAGCAGCTGATCGTTTAAGGTTACAGGCCCAAACTGCTGAGGAACTGAGACCGTAAAGGGCGGTGAGCCAACTTTGGCATACTAAAAGACTTTGCCCTATACGAACTTTCTCTTATTTCCTTACAACCTTTGCGGCTCTTCGTCCTTGCGTTCAAATATCAGCTTTATGATTTCAGCGTAAAGTCGCTAAGTCGCTATATTCGCAATTTATGCAGCGGTAAGAGATAATCGTCTCTTACCGCTGACATTTGAAAGTTGGTGTTGCTATGACTAAAGAGTTTGTTCAGCCCGATGAGACCGACTGGCAGATAATTGATGAGTTGTCTCAGGTTCACCAGACCAATACCCTGCTGGCGGAAAAACTGGGGGTTTCTGAAGGGAAGGTCAGGCAGCGGTTAAAAAAACTGCAGGAGGCCAATGTTCTCAAGATAAGGGCTTTGCGTAATCCCGATATTCTTACCCAGCAGCAATTGGCCTTTGTGGCTACTAATATCACTGAGTCTCGCTATCTCAAGCAGAAGGCCCAGGAAATTTCCAGACTGAAAAATGTCCAGTCGGTATCTATTCTTTCCGGACAGTATGACCTCATGATCGAAGTGCTGGTAAGTTCCAATCGAGGACTGATAGAGTTTCTCACCGAAGAGCTCTCCAAAGTAGAAGGCATTTCCCGCACCGAAACCTTCCTTATCCTCGAAAGCATAAATAAGTGGATCTGACCCCTTACGCCGGGGGGGCGGGACTTGCCGTGGCGACAGTTAAGATCAGGCTGGTTTTTCTTTTTTTCAACATAGGTCTCATAGGTCACATGCGTCTCATAGGTCACATTCTTCAATCTCGGTGCAGTGAAGAATGGGACCTATGGGACCTATGTTTTAAAAGCCAGAAAACCAGCTTAATCTCGATTGTCGCCACTGGTTGCTATTGTCAGGCCAGACCAGCAATCAGAAAGAATCTTAAGCCCGCCCCTCCTCAGGCGGACTTTCAGCTGAGGCGGATTTCGGAGTGCCTCAACTGCTTGAGCTACCTGGTCCCGCCCGTGCGGCGTAAGCACTATATTTCTGTTGCACTGTTAACGGGTTGTTCGGTTTTGGGGATCAGGCTTCGGGCCTCGGGCCACAGGGCGATTATGGTATCGTAATCGGTTATTTCGGTGATTTCAAATAAGAGTCTGTCGGTGTTAAATTTCTGATACAGTAATTTATGGTCACTGGCAAAATACTGAAGCATTTCCAGATCGCCGCAGAGAGACAGGGCGGCAATGCCGTTCTGGTCCAGAGCCTGTATATTGGCCGGGATATTTTCTTTACCGGTCATTGAAACTTCGCAGGACAGATCATTGAGCAGATCGAGGTCAAAGGTCAGCCCTTTGGGATATTTCATCAGGCCGACAGAAGTAATATAATCAGCAAAGAAAGCGGGCACGAAATAATAACTGACCGCGGGCAAGGGAGCTTCCAGCAGTTTGGCACGGTTCTTTATTATGGTTATTATGCCGTTAGTCAGGGAGATCAGCTCAACAGTACTTCCCTGTTGGTCGGAAGTGGTTGTCTGTTCGGCCAGAGAGCTGAAATTATCGGCAACCCGCCAGAGGCTCTTCTGAAAATAGGCTTTATCAGGAATTGCCATAACTCGGGAGCCGGTAAGAAAGTTGTCCTGCCATTGGATATGTTCGGCGGTAAAGCCAATGGGTTGGCCGCCCTTAGTGAGCAGATAATAATTATCCTGCGGCTCAGCCGGAATATACTCAGAGAGCCCTGAATCAGGCAGATTAAATGAGGCCAGCAGTTCAATGGTATTGGTTTGCCGGGCTTTCGACTGAACAAAGAGCCAGGCCAGCGCAACTGTCATAAAGAATACTATGGCCAAGGATACAGAAGACCTGGTGGGGTCAAACATATAAGGGTCATGATCTGTATTTTTTCTTTTAAATATATTCATAGTGCCTTAAATTATAGCAAAATTCTGCGTTATAAGCAAAAAAAAGCCGTCTTGTTTTACAACAGGACGGCTTTTTTAAATCATATTATAATTATCTGAAAATTATATAAAGAATTATAGTTATAATAACAACTATCCAGCCCAGTATCTTGGCTATTGGCGAACTTGTCAAATCCATATCAGTATTTTGCTTGATCACATATGCTTCTTTGCGAGGAGCAATTATAGTAATGATCCACATTACCGCAATTACACAGAAAAACGAGACAGCCATTCTATCTAAGAATGTCAGGTTAGGCAGAGCTACCTTTAATATACCATACATGATTGGATTTAAAAGAAGACCAACTATGCCAGTGACGGCCGGTGCAAAACGGTTAATTAATCCAAATACAAAAACTGCCAAAATACCTGGGGAGATGAAACCCTGAAATTCCTGGATGAATTTGAATACGCCACCAAACTTTGGATTATCCAACAACGGGGCGGTATAGCAACCAATAATGGCAAAAAGGACAACGCAAATTCTGCCTGTGAGAACCTGTTTTTTCTGGCTGGCGTTTTTATTTATAAACTTTGAATAGATATCAATAGTAAAAATAGTAGATGCAGAGTTAAGCATGGACGCCAGAGAACTCATTACCGCTCCGAGCAGAGCAACCAGAATGAAACCTCTCCAGCCGGGTTGAACCAATTTCTTGATTAGTAGAGCGAAGGCAGAGTCATACTTATAGCCAATAAGCTCCTGACAAACCTCAACACCGCTTTTGGGGTAGGTATTAGAAAGCTGAGCGGCCAGACCACCGTCGGGATATTTGGCTGCAATAGCCTCAATTATCTTAGAATTTTCTGCCTGCAGAACTTTTGATGCAGACCATTCCGGGTTACTTTCAAAATCTACTGGTTCGGCTATTAGTGCTTTATTATAGGCAAGAATTTGCATAGATATTTCGGGATGCTGACTGGCAAAGTCAACATCGAACTTGAATGCTTTTCCTGCACCAACAGGATTTGACATATTCTGGTTAATAAAATCAGTTATAGCTACCTCGAAGTTGAAATCGCTTACGGAAGTACCTTCGGCCCTTAAGAATGAAATAGCATCTTTGTTTGTATCGACAGCTTCGGTAACCATCTCATTGCTGAATAAATTAAAGGCAATTATACCAGGGAATACAATTATAAAAGGCACTATCAGTTTCATTGCAGCGGCAAAAACTATTCCCTTTTGACCTTCAGCTACACTTTTAGCTCCAAGTGTTCTTTGCATAATGTATTGGTTTAATCCCCAATAATAGAAGTTTGGAATCCATAAACCTAAACAAAGAGCTGTCCAGGGTATTTCAGGATCATCTTTCGGCATAAACATATGTAATTTATCAGAATTGATAATTTTGAACTTTTCATAAGCGCTGGCACCTTCTGGTATTCCAGCTAAAGCAGGTACTGTTTCTGGAGTAGCATTTCCTAATGCTGTCATTGCCCAATAAAGAATCAGTGCTCCACCAAGAATAAGAGCAGAACCTTGAAGGAGGTCTGCCCAGGCACAGGCTTTGAGGCCGCCAAAAACTACATAGAATGTAGCCAGACCACCAATTACCCAACAGGCGACAGAGATTGTTGAATATCCATAAACTTCAGAAACACCAAACATTGTTTTGGCCGATAGGGCACCAGAGTAAACAACAGCGGTGAATGTGACAAAAACATACATCAGAACGGTGAAGAAAGCCATGATAGACCTTGCAGTCTGATTGTATCTTTGTTCTAAAAATTCCGGGATAGTATATATTCCTGCCCGCAAAAACTTAGGCAGGAAGAAGAAAGCTACAACTACTAATGTTATGGCAGCCATCCATTCATAACTGGCAATTGCCAAGCCAAGCCATTTAGCGGCACTTCCAGACATGCCAATGAATTGTTCTGTTGAAATATTCGCAGCGATTAGCGAAAAACCAATTAACCACCAGCTCAAACCGCGACCAGCCAGAAAATAGTCTTCGCTATTTGCATCATGGTCTTTCTTTTTTCGACTCATAAATAGGCTTATGCCTATTACTGCGGCAATAAAGGCAAAAAAAACAATATAGTCCGCTAAGTTGAATTCCATTACACAACTCCCTTAAATTATACAAAAAAACATTTGTCATCAAATCTGAAAGGTATTATGAGTTGTTTTTACCTGCCAGATTCACATTATTAGAATTTAATGAAAAATATACATCGAATTATTGCATCATGAATATTCTTTCACACTTTTTTGAATACTAATTAGCTATTACATAAGCCTGTCGCTAATAAGTCAATTAATGATACAATTTTAACCGAAAAATGCCAGTGATTTTTCAAAATAATCGCTATTAATAATATATATGTTATAAATTAACATTTTATGAATAGAAAAACATCTACCTCGTATAAATATATACAAAATAGAGTGTTAGCTGATGGCAATTATGGCTCGGTCCGATATAATCAGTTAAATTGCTTCAATAAGCATTTTGTGGATTATTATTGCTGACCAGCCGATAAGTCGTGTACCTGATGATTAAAATCTGATAGAAGGACCTGTCAGTTCAGCAGGGTAATAACAACGGGAACAAAGTGTAGCAGAAAACACCCTTACCCGGGACGCGAGACCGACTTATCTGGCCGAGAGTCGGTCTCATTTTTTTAAATGTCCGATCCATTATATCAGTAACTGCATGCAGTTACGATAAACTTAATAAACTGGGAGATTAGTAACCATGTGAACGGTTACGGAAAAATAATATAATAAAAAACCGCCTTGCCACATTATTAATGGCATAAGCGGTTTTTTAATTATCATATCAATCAGCCAGATAAACTGATCTGTCAGCGGCTTTCCATGGGAACATAAGTTCTGAGAGTTTCGCCGGTGTAGATCTGTCTGGGTCTGGATATTTTTACGGTCTGGTCGAAATATACCTCTTTCCAATGTGCTATCCAGCCGGGCAGTCTGCCAATGGCAAAAAATACAGTGAACATATTTGTAGGTATGCCAATGGCACGCATGATCAGACCGCTGTAGAAATCGACATTGGGGTATAGATTTCTATCGACAAAGTAACTGTCTTTTAAGGCCTTTTCTTCCAGTCGCCGGGCAATATCCAGCAGGGGGTCATGGTGATTGAGTTTGTCAAACAGGTCATGACAGAGCTTTTTGAGTATTTTAGCGCGAGGATCATAATTTTTGTAAACTCTGTGACCAAAGCCCATGAGTTTGAACGGATTGTCCTTTGATTTTGCCATTTCCAGACAATTATCAACATCCAGACCACCTTTATGGATCTTTTCCAGCATATCAATAACCGCCATATTAGCGCCGCCATGTAAAGGTCCCCAGAGAGCACAAACCCCGGCAGCGATCGAGCTGAAAAGATTGGCCCGGGCTGAGGCTACCATTCTGACTGTGGATGTAGAGCAGTTCTGCTCGTGGTCAGCATGAAGCATTAACATGGCATCAATGGCTTTGGCAACAGTTGGTTCTACCTCGTAATCACCATGGGGCACAGAGAACATCATGTGCAACAGGTTAGATACATAGCGACGGTGCGGGTCAGGATATACAAAAGGCTGGCCCAGCGTCATTTTGTATGAAAAGGCAGCTATGGTGCGAACCTTGCTTATCAAACGGGCTGATGCTTCCATAAGATCTTCGTTATCAGATGGTTGAGTTAGCTGTGAATGGTAGCAGCTCAAAGCATTGATCATGGCCGATAACATTGCCATAGGGGCTGCATTTGAAGGAAAACCCTCAAAATGGCTCTTAAGATTTTCATGCAGCAAGGCATTGTCAGTTAGTTTGCTGGAAAACTTTTCCATATTTTCCCGGCTGGGCAGCTCGCCCCAGATAAGCAAATAGGCGACTTCAGCGAACCGGCTGTTATTAGCCAGGTCTTCAATGTCGTATCCTCTGTAACGCAGAATGCCTTTGTCGCCATCAATGTAGGTGATAGAGCTGGCGCAAGATGCTGTATTGGCAAAGCCGGGATCAAGAGTAACGCAGCCCTGACTTTCGTTGCGAAATTTGGTTATGTCTAAACCGATTTCATTTTCAGTGCCGATCAGAACAGGCAGATCGTATTTCTTACCCCGAAATTCTAATGTAGCTTTTTCTGTCATTTTATTCTCCATAGTTATGGGGACTAATCATTTGCAGTGTCTATGAACATTGACCTTACACAAAAAAATGGAAGGTATGATATCATAAACCCCTTAATTAACTTCGGTTAAGTTACTACTTTGGCAATAAATGGAAAAACAGCCAGCATGCTGATTATATGCCATTCAGGCAAAGCTGATTTATTATAGTCCAAATATCAGCTTTTACAACTTATTATTTTTGTGGCATTATGTCTGTAAGTGTTTTGTATAAATGCAAGCTGGCCAATTACTAGTGTATTCTGGTTATTGCTAATTGTATATTAAAGTAATAATCAGTTAACCCTAATCATTAATAATGACGAAAAAATGCAAGTATATTAGTTGACAATTTAGCACGGAATGTCTATATTTGTCCATACAAGAGTACAAAGGAGAGCATGAAGGTACAATAATGGAAGTTGGAGTAAAAGAAGCAGCCGAGATACTGGATGTCTCAGAGAAAACGATCTATCGCTGGATTGCAGCGGAGAGGTTGCCGTTTTTTAAAGTAGGCAGTCAGTATAGATTTTCCCGTTCAATGCTGAATAAGTGGCTGGCGGCTAATAGCTGTTCTTCGGTTGGGGCCGTTGAACCCGAAGTGTGTCATAAGGCCAGGTTTAATCTGACTGATGCGGTGCGAAATGGTGGTATTTACTACCGCATTGAAGGTTCTGATATTGATAGTGTTTTGGAGCAGATGGTTAATCAGGCTCCCTTACCGGAATCAGTGAACCGGCAGGCTCTTACTTCCATACTTATCGACCGCGAGCGGCTAAGCAGCACTGGAATAGGCGATGGTGTTGCCATTCCGCATTCCCGCAGTCCGGTAATATTTGAATTGCCCAATCCGATCCTGACGGTCAATTTTCTGGAAAATCCGATCGAATATAATGCTATAGATAACAAGCCTGTCGAGCTGGCTTTTTTATTGCTAAGTTCTTCTTCGCGTGCCCATTTGCAGTTATTATCTCGGTTATCTTATGCTTTGAGAACCAGTAATTTTATGGCCAGTATGAAAAGCGTTCCCTCTCGTGAAACTATAATGGCTGAGTTGGCTATTATTGATGATATACTTAAGTGAGCCGGTGCTTCCGGGCGAAAAAATGCTTATACCAAAATTGATAACGGAGTTGAAGTCATATTCTAAGGATAAATTTATAGCCGATCTCTTTGCAGGTCTGACTGTTGGTGTTGTTGCTTTGCCATTGGCTATGGCCTTTGCTATTGCCAGTGGTCTTCCTCCTGAAAGAGGTATTTTTACCGCTATTGTTGCTGGTTTTTTGATATCTATGTTAGGAGGCAGTAAGGTACAGATAGGCGGACCGACCGGAGCTTTTGTTATATTGGTATCAGCTATAAGCAGCAAGTATGGCTATGAGGGTTTGGCTGTATGTACAGCGATTGCCGGTTTTCTGCTGATCTTATTTGGTTTGTGCCGTATGGGCGGTATGATCAAGTTCATACCATTTCCGGTGGTGACAGGTTTTACGACAGGTATAGCTCTTGTAATATTTTCTACTCAGATACGCGACCTTTTTGGTCTTACGGTTGAAAATGTGCCTGCTGAATTTATTGCCAAGTGGCGTGCATATGTAATGGCATTTCCAACGATCAATATTCAGGCATCACTTCTGGGTGTTGGAACTATCGTATTGATAGTTTTGATACGAAAATATCGCCCCAAGTTACCTGCTATGCTTATTGGCATGTTGCTGGCTACAATTGTCAGCAGTTTAGCCGGTCTGAATGTTGAGACTATTGGTACTCGTTTTGGCGATCTGCCCAGAACTCTGCCGTCACCATCATTTCCTGATATTCCCAAAGAGCATATACTAGAATTGATCAAGCCGGCATTTACAATTGCTTTATTAGCAGCAATAGAATCGTTATTATCTGCTACAGTAGCCGATGGTATGATCAGCGGTCGTCATCGTTCCAATATGGAGCTTGTGGCACAGGGCTTTGGTAACTTAGGTAGTGTTATTTTTGGTGGTATTCCTGCTACTGGTGCGATTGCACGAACAGCTACTAATGTTAAAAGCGGAGCTAAGACGCCTGTCGCCGGTATGATCCATGCGATCACTCTGGCATTATTACTGCTTTTTCTGGCACCTTATGCCAAACTGATACCATTGGCGGCGTTGGCGGGCATATTGGTGGTGGTAAGCTATAATATGGCCGAGCTGCATCATTTTAAGTCATTAATAAAAGGACCGGCAAGTGATGCTTTTGTTCTGGTGCTGACATTCTTCCTGACAATATTAGTTGATCTGACTGTTGCAGTTGAAGTTGGTGTCGTATTGGCCGCTATGCTATTTGTAAGGCGTATGTCAGAATTCAGTAATGTGGGAGCTATTACTCGTGAACTTCGTAGTGACGAAGATCTTGCTCGTGAAATACAGACCAATGGTCTGAAATATGTGCCAGCCGGGATAGAAGTGTTTGAAGTTTCCGGACCATTTTTCTTTGGCATGATCGATTCATTTAAGGGCGCTTTGAAAAATGTTCAGCATGATAAAGTGCCGGTATTAATAATTCGTATAAGAAATGTGCCAATAATTGATGCTACCGGGTTACATGCTTTGCGTGAGTTTCATGCTCGCTGTAAGAAAGAAGGGACATTATTGGTGTTCTCAGGGGTTGGTGAACAGCCATACAGGGTGTTCAATGATACGGGCTTTATAAAAGAGGTCGGTCAGGAAAATGTATGCTCTCATATTGATCTGGCCTTAAAACGAGCAGAAGAATATATTCAGAGTAAACAAGCAGTTGTAAGCTAGACTCCACTCAGGCTAAAACCTGTTTTAATAGAAAAGCCCATTATTTCCTATTGGAATATAATGGGCTTTTTGTTTGTTGTTTACCAACATTATTGGTTCATTGCATTTATTATCGCTTTGAGATCGTTATCAACTTCTGTGGACTTGTTTGAGAAAACACCATCAGTTTCAATATGATATTTAACGGTAACTGTTGGGTCTTTTAACTGGTGACCGGTAAGCACACAAGCCACTCGCTGGTCACTGCCGATAATGCCCTGAGCCTGCAATTGTTTTAAACCGGCTATTGTGGCAGCAGAGGCTGGCTCGCAGCCTAAACCATATTTGCCCACTACAGCCTTCGCTTCAATTATCTGTTCATCGGAAACACTTCTGACAACGCCATCGCAAATATCAAGGGCACGCAGGCATTTTACCAGATTAACTGGTCTTGATATTTCAATTGCAGTAGCTACGGTATCAGGTGAGTAGCCAGAGGCATCAAGCTCGGCATAATAGGCCTTGATCTTAGCGTCACGGTCCTGGGTGTTCAGTCGCAGGCCTCTTTTGGTGTAAAGTTCATAGAGCGTATCTGCTCCCTGAGCAACGATAATAGCGAGTCTGGGTATTCTGTCGATAAGCCCGAGTTCTTTTAGTTCGGCAAAAGCCTTGCCAAAAGCAGAGCTATTACCCAGATTGCCGCCGGGAACGACGATCCAGTCCGGAACCTGCCAGTTGAGTCCTTCCAGAATACGGTACATAATGGTTTTCTGGCCTTCCAGCCGGAACGGGTTAACAGAGTTAACCAGATAAAGCTTTTCCTGCCTGGCTACATCCTGCACCTGTTTCATGCAGTCATCGAAATTACCTCTGACTTGCAGGGTCTGAGCTCCGTAGTCTAATGCCTGGCTGAGCTTACCGTATGCTATGCGCCCGGAACCAATGAAAACAGTACTGGCCATGCCGCAGGCATGAGCGTAAAGAGCCAGAGAAGCAGAGGTATTGCCTGTTGAAGCACAGACTGCATGGCGGGCACCAACCATTTTGGCATGAGTAAAAGCGCCGCTCATACCATTATCCTTGAAAGAACCACTGGGGTTACAGCCTTCATATTCGAGATAAACACTGCCGGCGTTCATCCCGGCATAAGCACCAACCTGGTCGTTTCTTTGCAGTATTGTCTGGCCTTCTCCTACTGTAGCAACATATTTATCATCGGTAAAGCCAAGAAAGTTACGGAACCGCCATACGCCGGAATAATCCAGAGGGTTATTTCGGCTCGACCAGCGTTTTTCGAACCAGCTCAGAGAGGAGGGCACTTCCACCTTGTTCCAGTCATACTTAATGTCCAGAAGATTACCACATGCCGGACACGCAGGTAATATTTCATCTATGCTATAGGTAGCTGCGCAGCTACTGTTAATACATTGTTGCCAGGCTTTTTCCACGCCAAATTCCTTTCCAGATCGTTTATTTTTTACTTATTGTTTTCTTTTCTGTAACTTCTATTTCAAATTGCTTTCTGCCGAAAATGACATAATCACAAGGTGTAATAGATTCTATTATTTCATTATATTGAGTTGTCATTAACTGGCGTGCATTACTCAGCAGAAGCATGGATTTGCTGGCAGGTAATTCACCCAGCGGCTTCTGCTCAATAGCCAGATTGACCTGATTGTTAACTATGGTCATAAAAATATTATTTCTTTTATGAGTGAATCTGTCTCGCAGCACTTTGACAATGTCAGAGGTTTTATCGGCGTTGCCACGATAAGGCTGGGCATCAGAAAGGGTAGCCAGATAATCTCTTTTACCTCCGATAGCAAGCTTGTATATACCAGGTTTAAGATCAGCCGGCAATGTGATCGTTGCCTGCTGTTTTACCGGTTCATTGCGATAGCGGAATAATTCAATATCAGCAGTGATCGTTTCGCCGGGTTCATAGGTGAGTCTCGAAATATCAACCTTTTCAATATCAGCGGCAATAGAGCTGTCATTAACGCGTATTTCAGATACGATCTTTTCCAGCTTGACTTCATCCCATGGACTTGAGGTCATAAGAGAGCAGGCAGTGGCAATATCCGAAGTCAGTTCAGCGGTTGAATATTCAGAAGATATATCAGATATGTGGATCTGACCGTATTGGCCAAAGTTCAGATCAACATTATACTCAACTGTGCAGAGATTTGGCATTGCACCCCGATATTGAGCCGGGCCGATCGCCGATATGACAGCCATTGTAGAGGCATAAGATTCGTCCTGTACCAGATTCATATTGAATTCGATTGTCTCGCCAACAGGTTCAAAATGCACTATTGTTTTAGCCGGAGTAGTTGGCGTTGTTTTGCCGATCCGTCCGCAGATTGCCATTATTTCATCGGCTTCAACTGTTCCGACAATATCAACTGCCTGGCCAAGTTTGAATGAAGACTCAAAGCCGCTGACAAAGGTGTGAATATAGCCGGTAGCCATAGGCCATTGACAGGGGCCATTGCCGTTGAATGAGTGACCGAAGGCAAAAACCCATTCATCGATCACTTCTGTTACCGTTCCCAGAGTACAGGCTTCTATATCACCATTTATCAACGGTATTACGATCGTTGAGCCGCGTTCCAGGACAGGCCTGCCTTCAGTGAGCTGTTTGCTGATATCAGTAGAAAACACTCCGGTATTAACTGTTAATCCGGGCATATATTCTTTCAGGCTGCCAAGTGCTCCAGATGGCAACCCGCCAATGCTAAGCCCGCTGGTAAGTGGTTTGCTGCCGGCAGGCCCGGAATTCATGTCCAGACCGCCAAAAGTGATTTTGCTGTTGATTCTCTGCCAGTCCTGGGGTTGTAATACCTCAGGGGCCATAAGCCGGGTGTATATGTCCGGTGAGAGTAATTTTTCCTGGGCTGACTTATTCCTGTCGGCTTTGGCCGTTTCAGCAGCCAGAGCTCTTTTATAGCTGTTAAGCATTTGTTTGATCGGGGTTACACCATAGAGTGGTTCTTCCTGAAAGGTCCAGCCAAAAGACATGGCACCGGCCATGCGTCCATTAAAGAAAACTGGCGAGCCGCTGCATCCGTGAACGCCTTTGGCTATATCGAACCGTGGTTCGTCCACCACTTTAATAAGAAAAGCACTGCGTCCGGCTGATTTGGCGGTCATAACAGAAACTACTTCAACGGCGAATTTTTCGATTTTTGTGCCATCAAAAACGGTTAGACCATAACCTTTCATACCCCGGCTTAATTCATCTACATCAATGTATCTGGCAGGGTCAAATTCCAGCTTATCCAGAATGACCTGCTCATCAGCCGATAGACTGCTGAGCATAGTAAAGAATATTGCGATCAATAAATGATATTTCAATATAGCCTCCTGCCGAGTTAAAGTCGGTTGTTTTCTTATTGCTTGCAACTAATAATCTTACATGATTTATAACAGGTCGTCAATCCAAAGTTTTGGCTTTCTTTTCTCTGATTTTGGTTTATAATCTCTTAACTGATAACTGCTTCAGACCTTATGGATACTAACTGATAAAATACTAGTAATGTCAAAAAAAACAAACAACAATAATCGCTTATTTTACAGCCTGATGGCGATCGCCGGCTTGCTGGTTTTTATTCCTGCGAGATTGACCCAAAAGGCTAATCATTCTATCAGTTATATTGTAAATCTTTTCTCGTCAGTACCTTATACTATTGTTGCCCAAAGCGATGATTCGCTGGGGGAAATGCTTGAGGCTTCTGATCCGCAGTTTGAATTAAAAAATAACTATCTGGCAGCTGTAAATGCCCTGAATAATGCTCGTAGCGAGCTGGAATACCAGCAGCAATTTATAACAGAACTGGCAAATATTCGTTCAGAGTACAGTCTGGGGCGGGCTATGCTCATTCGCAGTCATGTCACCGCTGAAGACAGTTCGGTAATCAGGCGTGCCAAGGTCATAGACAGGGGTAGTAATGATTTTATCGTTCCTGGCCTGATAGCTCTGGCATCTGCCTCGGCTCAATTTTCAACCGATTCTGGTCAGGGTGATCTGACCGGTGACCCGGTAACTAATGCAGTATGGAAGACAGCCGTTGCCGGTCTGGTAAAAGAGGTGCGTACTTCCTCAAGTGTGATACAGTTGATAAATGACCCGGCTTTTACTGCCAATGTTGTTATAAGACCGGCTTTTCAAAGAGATGTTTCTTTTCTGACCGAAGGCGTTTTGTACAATGATGGCTCTGGCAAGATCCATATTAAACATGTGGAGACAAGCAGTGTAGTTATGCCCGGCGATGGTGTTTTTCTCAAGGCTTCTGAACAGACTCTTCCTGTCGATATTATCCTGGGTTATGTTGATCTGTGCAATTACGACCCTGATAATGCGGTCTTATGGAATATTACCGTTAAGCCGGCAGTTGATCTTTCTGACATCAAAGATGTTGTTGTTATCAGGAAAAACAATGAATTGCAGTAGCCAGCTATCAGGCATAGCGGTATAGGTGGTGTGTTAACTATATGAAATGGCGAGCTTTTACAATTCTGGCGTTTATAATGCTTATTTTGCAGCTGGCATTACCGAACCTGCTGGCACTGGGCAGCAGGGGGGTATGGCCGGATCTGCTGGTTTTGTCGGCAATAGTAATCGCCCTGCGAGGGCCCGACATTCACAATAATTTATTACAGGGCTGGTTTCTTGGTTTTTTTCATGACCTTACCAGTATGGCCCCTTTTGGCATTTACACCCTGGCGATCTCGCTTTGTGTACTGCTGATATCTGGGATAAGACATTGGCTCTACCTGCAAAATATCTTGATCTTTATGTTCATTGCCTTTGTATTGTCATGTCTGATCGAATTATCGGTTCTTTTGACAATGCTTTTACGGGGTGAGCTGGTGCAGGGACATTTTGCTCCTGTTTTTGCAACCATCCTATTATGTGCAACTTACAATGCAGCTCTTGTTCCCTGGCTCGCACCTCTGGTAAAACAGCCAAAATGGAAACTGCTCTGATGGCACTTATCAGCAGCTCAGGTGAGGTGATTGCTGAGTTTGGCTTTTATATCCTCTGGTAAGGGTACTGATTTGTGGTCCTTAAAGTTGTAGTGTACAATAACTGCTTTGCCTGTGACTGTCTTTTTCCCGTTTTGCCAGAGTTCGTGTAGTAAGGTAAAAGAAGAGTTGCCAATTTTTTCCACAGTCGTTCTCACTTGGGCCTCTGTTCCATAATGCGTTTCGGCGTGGAAATCATAGCTGCTGTGCGCCATGATCATGCACCACTGCTCAATACCAGTTTCTGCATTGGGGAAAAGGTATTTTTGCAGGTCATTTCTGGCCAGTTCAAACCAGCAGGCCATGGAAACATTATTTATATGGCCCAGGGCATCGGTTTCGCCAAAACGAGGCTCTATAATTTTGCTAAACATCTGTTATCCTTATCTTTATCTTTGTTTATCGTATTACTGAACAAGTCAGCTCACAGCTTGGCTTAATATCAAAATATACACTGTGAACGAATACATATTATGTATATTTCCGCATGTTTATAGTGCTGCTATTACCAAAAGGCAAGATAATAGTTAATATATCTGCCCATTGCCAGATTTTTTATCGTTTTTCAGGGTTAGAAGACCGGTTTGGCATTATTATCCGGCATTATCAGGTAAAACACTCAGATGACCTTAAAGTGAGTTGATATAATGCAGTGAAAATATTATCTCGCGGTCCGGATATTATGGAAAAAGAGCGTCTGTAAATTTAAGGTTAAATTTATTGAGCAGCTTATTAACAAAGCTCATACGCAGGGCAGATCACAGTTCAAAGCAATAAATTCTGCCGCTGCTGTCTGCAAATAACATCTGAGATGCAGAGATAAAGGGCGGTTCAGATATTTCTTCTCCAATGAGATATTTCCAGACCACCCTGGCGGTTTTGCTGTCAAGCATATAGATCCAGCCGTTTTCAGAGCCGAAAATGATCCGGTCATTACATACAACCGGTGGAGTTAAGGTTTTGTCGTTAACCTGAAATTTCCAGATCTCTTTGCCGGTATTTTTTTCCAGGCAGTAAAGACGACCATCTTTGTCAGTAATGTACAGTCTGCTGTCATCAAGAGCCGGGCCGTCCATTATATTGCTGCCATCTGCCAGTTGATACTCCCAGATAAGCTCATTATTATCAGAGTTAACCGCGGTTATGCGTCCCTGATAGTTACCGCTATAGCAAATATTGTCTTGCAGTACCGGCCAGCCGGGCACATAAGCCCCTGTGTCAAATTTACCGACCAGCTTACCGCTGATCGTTTCGATAAAATACAAATTACCATCGCAACTGCCAAAAGCCGCCTTATTATCAAGAATTGAGATACTGCCGTTGATATAGTTTTCTGCCTCTATCTGCCACAGAGCAGAGCCGCTTGCAAGATCAAGGCAATAGACCTTATTGTCATAGCAGCCGGCTAATAATCTTATTTGCTGATCGTTGGCCCAGATATTGGCAGCGCCTGCCATCTTGCCGCCGGTTTTATATTGCCAGATTATCTCGCCTTTGGCCAGGTCGAGCCGGCAGATGGTATTGGCACTGGTGCAGACCAGGACAGAATCTTTATAGATCGTAACCGGGGCTTCTGCTATGCCGTTAAGCTCAACAGCCCATTTAATGTCACCGTTGTCAGGTGAAAGGCAATATATCTTTTTATCTGTGCCGCTAAGAAGAATATTATTGGTATCGCCCAGAGGCATCGACTCTGCCGGGCAGGGCAACTGCTTACGCCATTTGAATTTGGGGTTTTGTGTGATCTTTTTGTCAATATAACCCGAAAGCTGGTTGTTATGGCGAAATATGACCAGGTCATTATTATCAGCCTGCAACTTATTACAGATAAAGGGCAGGCACAATATCAAAAGGCATAAATAATAATATTTCATAACAATTGCCTGTCAGGTGCAGGTAAGATTAGATTTACTGGTCAAGAGCGAAATAGTCATGCCGTTTTTGTTCAGCCTGGATCTCAACTATATCTGTTTGCTGCTCATCAAGGTGTCTGATCTTTCTGGTATTTTCAAAGAAGGCATCGAATTTGCGGATAAAATAAAATTCATTAAAAACCAGCTGCCTGATTATTTCGCTGCGGATCACGCTTATTTTGAGATTAAATATTTTTTCTTCAATATTACCCGCTAAGGTGCGAGCTGCCGGCAGATTCATTTTATAAAGACCTGTCAGGCTGAAGACCAGTTTGGACTTATTCCAGGGTTCTATCGAAAAACAGGGGCAATTCTCTTCACTGCAAATAAAATAGCTCTTTTTCTGAATACAGCAGTTTTCTTCAAGAGACTCCTGTTCTCCAGGCGGCAGATGGTTTTTGAGGCAGTGTAAGACCAGCTGGCGAGAACGCATCAGCTGGCGATTGACCCGGTGCTTTTTCAACAGCTCGGCAGCATAAATAAGACCGGTTTCCTGCAGACAGGCCAATATCATAGAATAAATATCATCAGAAGGTATCACCGAAGTCTGGCAGTTCTCATCCCGGCAATCTTCTATGTACATTCTCACCGCATCGGCCAGGGCATTAACAGTTTGCTCATCATGGCATCCGGCATCACATAAGGCAGCCGATATGGTGGCCATAACCCGGGTGTGGATATACGGTTCACATTGGCCATCGCTTTTTTTAACTGATAGTCCCATGCCTCAGTCTCCATCTGGTAGCATAACTTCATTAATTTCCTGGATAAACTGTCCTACCTGTTCAAATTCCTGATAAACACTGGCAAAACGGATATAAGCCACTTTATCCAGCTTTTTCAGCTTCTTCATGGTCAGCCGGCCAATGTCGCTGGCTGTTACCTCAACCGAATTAAGATGCAGCAGATCATCTTCTACCGCTTCGGCCAGTTGGGCTATGTCTGTTTCAGAAACAGGCCGCTTATAACACGATTTTCGCACGCCTTCTTCTATTTTTGCCCTGTTATAAGGTACACGACTTCCGTCTTTCTTGACGACGGTAAGCTTGATTATTTCTTCAACCCGTTCAAAGGTGGTAAATCTGCGATGGCAGTTGAGACATTCTCTGCGCCGCCGGATTATCTGGCCATTCTCGCCGGAACGAGAATCAACCACTCTGTCATTATCTTGTTTACAAAATGGGCATTTCATATTTTAATTCTAACCAGAATAAGAAAATTACACTCACCGCAGTATGAAATTTTCAAAATAAAACTTATTTGTACCACTATATCTTGCATAATTATATGACTGTACCACTACTAATGTCAATGAAAATAAGTAGATCAGAAAAAATAGGCCCCCTTACGCCGGGGGGGGCGAAACTTTAGCACACCTGCCTTTTGCTGGGCGTTAAGTGCTGCTTGGGTTTTCTGTCTCACTCAATTTCATTTTATATCCACTGATGCCACTGGCAAGTCCCGCCCGTGCGGTCCCGAAGCAAGTTCGGGATAAACTCCAGCATACGAGCCTATTCCCGCAGATGCCTCGCAAGTCTCGCCCCCCCCGGCGTAAGGGGGTATTATACTTCCAATTGGCGACCTCGAATCGTCAATATGAGCTTTAAAGTTGGCGATTTGAGCTTTAAAGTTACCGATTCAAGACCTCATATTACCAATATGAGCTTTAAAGTTGATGACTTTAAAGTCCGTTTTTTCGACTTGATATAACGAAAAACCGGTTATCAGTATCGAAAACCCATTTTCTTTAACTGGTCATATCAAATCGTAATCGATATAACCCGCATACCCCCCCCAAATCGTAATTTAGAAGCCCACTACCTTTTTTTTGACAGGCCACGCAGTGATCGCAGAGCGATATACCGCTCGAGTACTCGCTGGATTTTTATCGCAGTTTGAGTTTATCAGATTTGCAATTGTAACTGATTTACTTTCCGGCCCCGGCTGGCTTTGGGTTTAAGTTTTTTTAACCACCAAGCACACCAAAGACACTAAAAGAAGAATTATTTTAAGTTTCGTGTAGTTCGTGTGATTCGTGGTTAAGCTCTTTTCGTAAGAGTCCAGCGTTTACGCTGCTGAACTATTCCGAAATCCCGAACTCGCTTCGGGGTTAATTCTTTACCAGATTGAACCTGATCTCATAGCGATAGAAATCTATATTATTGGTCACTTTCAAGGCCCGGCGGATACGCAGGTCATCTTCTAATGCAATTATCACACCGCGAACGCTCTGCCCGGGTTCGGTGAGCTCTTCCAGTACGAAGCCCATATACCGCTGGATCTGCCCGACCACATTATCGCTGGCCCGTCCCTTCTTAAGCTCGATCACCAGATAATGGCTCTTATCTTTACTGATCGCCAGAATATCGATCGGCCCGGTATCACTGGGATACTGCTGGCCGATAAGTTCGCCCTCATCTTCGACTATATCATATTGGGTGCCAAGCTGGGTAGTGGACCAGTTCTTTACCAGAAACTCTTCCAGATGCTTTTCCATGGCAAATACCGCCGCATCTTCGATTGTCTCATCATTCACTGACAATACCGGCCCGGTCGAACCGCCACCGATAAATTTCTCCAGCTCATCTGCGTATTTGGTTATCTCCGAAACCGTACCGATCGACCCGGTTGAGAAACGCAGGGCCTCTGACATCTCCGCCCGTTCGATCGATATATCCAGCCATTTAACCGCCCGCCGATGAGGCAGATCAACTCCGGGCTGATAACTATAACCTGAAATAACCTCACCCACCCGATAGCTGCCCTTACCATCAGGACATAGTACAATATCACCCTGACTAATACCCTGACATACCATATAAAGGAACCCACAGGCCATACTGGCTGCCGGTTTGGTCTTTTCGGGCCTGTCTGCCAGCCAGAGCGGGCTATAGCGGGCAATGAAGGCCTTCTTATCATCGGTCAGCGAACCGGCCAGATCAGAGTCAATCCCAAAACCAGCACCAATAAAACCACCTGCAAAACATTCCTCGGCATATTTACTCTTCTGACCTAACATCACCCTGTAGTATTTTTTCATATTGATATGTCCTTGTAATTTATTCACAGTAGTATTTATCAGATATTCCTCGAAAACTCGAACTTACGACCTGCGGATTTCTAATCCGTTTGCTTCATGGTCGAAACCTGGCTTTGTCATTGGTATTACTTTGAAAAACATACATTATCCAGAATCCATATCGACAACCATTAATTATTTATCGTCTGGACTCCAGATACGATGTGCTTTTCTGAGAATCCTATCCCTTTCTAATCGCCACATATCAATAGCTATCTCTCCAACAATAATTAACAGAGATATTAAAATGTAAGCGGTAATCTTTGATAAAAATGATATACCAAAGACGATCAGACTTCCTATTGCGATAAGAAGAATACGCCGAAAATAATGATTTTTAAGAAGATCTTTTTTTACAATTGTTACTTCGTAGCCAGATTCATCAGGATTAGCATGATCATCAGAATCAACTGAAACTCTGATATTTTTAATATAATATGACTTAATAGCATTCAATGCCATCTCACAAGCTCTTAACTTGCTTAATGGCTCATTTTCGGGCATAGTATCTTTATATTCTTTCAATTTTTGTTCACTTCTGTAAATCATATCAGCCATTTGGCCTAATAAATGGAACCCACCAAGGTATATATCTGAACATGCATATATAGCATATAATCCACAATAATATACAATATTATCAACACAAAAAAACAGACTGCCAAGAAAAATTGCAAATGCAGAAAAAACAGCAAAATCAACTATATGAGAAGGAGCTGCATAGCAAGAAGAATCTATCCATTTACACAAAACATCATCTAACTCAACATTGATAGACCATATCCAATGAGCTGCAAGCACTACCGTTGAAACTAATAGCAACCATTGATACCATTCAAATTGCAGCAATCCATCTTTAAGCAGAGGCATAATCTTTTCTTTAAAGAAAAGTGTTATAGCAATTAACATAAAAAGAGCCACACCACTTTTACGGTAAAATTTAATTCTGTCAAGATTTCTTATTCCATTCGTTTTGTAATCACCCATTATTCAGTCCTTAATTCCAGTTAAATTTAATCAATAACTCGCCTATCTGGCCTAACCAGTACATATTGTGGTTGCCGACATGCAAAACAACATTCAACTTTTATATTTTACCCTTCAAAATCCTCTAAACTAGCTTAATAACCTGTATTTTCTCTGTGACCCCTGTGCCCTCGGTGGTTCAATCGCTATTTTATCATCAAAACCCTTTTAATTACAGCCCAAAAACTCTTACTTATCCTGTATTCGCTTTGCTCATGGATAAAGAACTAACTGAAGATTGGAACTCCTAAAGCTCGCTTCGCTCGCTAAAAAAATCTTAAATTCTCTGTGTCTTCGGTGGCTCTGTGGTAAAAATCTTCCTTAAATCATATTTTTCCCATTTTATCAGACTAATAATATAAAATCACCAAAAATTCGCTGCCTTCTGCCAGTATCAGGACATTATTTATTATTTTATCCGTCTATTCCCAATGAATCGTAATTTCGGATTACCTCAGCCGCGAAGCGAGTTCGTAATTTCGGATTACCTCAGCAGCGTAAACGCTGAACTCTTACGAATAACCTTCACTGCCTTCAATAACTTCACGGTAAAAGAAAATTAAATATAATGTAGTTCGGGATTTTGGATTACCTCAACCGCTCGACCTGCCTATCCTGAATATCCAGGCAAAAAAAATCTTAAATTATTATTAAGGAAGCATCTGTTTTTCGCATAACTATTATGCTAATATGCTCAACATAACCAGCAATGCTACACTAAGAATCACAAGCAGGGATGCTTGTGCTACCTTTGGGCAACACGCCCTGAAGATTGGAACTCCTAAAGCTCCGGTTCGCTTGCGTTAAAGTCACGCCCGTCCGGCGTAAAGACCTGCGTGCATCTGCGTTTATCTGCGGTTCAATAAACTCTTACATTTTCTCTGTGTGCTCGGCGTGCTCGGTGGTTAAAAAAAAGAAAATATAATGTCAAGTCCCGAAGCGAGTTCGGGATTTCGGATTACCTCAACGAGCAGAAGAGATAATAAGACCGGTGCAGGCTGTTCCTTCCTTCACTAACTTCACTAACTCCACTACCTCCACGGTAAAATAATTATTATATTGTATTCGCTGCGCTCATGGCTAGCTTAGCAGGGTAAACCCTGAACTCCGAACGAATAAGTTTCGCCCCCCGGCGTAAGGGGGTTGCTAATTGTGGATTTTGGTGTTAAAATAATGACTTGTTTTGGAGTTTTTTATGGGCATGGATGGCTGACAGATGCTTTTTTATAGAAAAAGACAAAAAAATGATGATATTCTGAACTTTACCGCTATGGTAGATGTGGTATTTCTATTACTTATCTTTTTTTTATGTACCAGTTCGTTGAAGCTGCCGGAAAGTCAGATAAAGGCTGCTTTGCCGGGCAGAAGTCTGGATGTTCCTGAGTTTCCGCCGGTACAGATAGAAATTCGTTTTCGGCCGGGTGACTCGGTGCAGGTTTTGTGCGATGGTCGTATTTGTCGTAATGATGATTTTTTACTGGCCGAGATACAAGCCCGGAGCGTAATAGCCGATATTCCGGTGGTATTTGCGATCGATGAAGGTGTGGTATTTGAGGATGTGGTACGAGTTATGGATATCTGTCGGGCAGGCGGTCTGAAAAGGCTGGCATTACCGGCGGGTGGCTAAACAGTCATAAAACGGGTTATGAAATTGACAGCAGAGCGAAAAAAAAGAATAATTCTGACGATTTTTGCATTATTTCTTTGGCTTATACCGGTTATGGTGCAGGCAGAGACAGCCGGCGGCTCTGATATTGAGGTCGAAGAGCTGGTTTTGAATGCTTTTCGGGATCCGGACAATTCTGAGAGTATTTTGACCCAGGCTCAGGCACTGGCAGAGCAGATGCCCGGCAAACAGGGAGTGTTTTATCAGATATACATATCGCAATGCCGCTTTCGGATTGCCGCTGCGTTATTACTCACCGATAGTGAAACAGAAGCCCTCGGCAGTGGTCCGGACAATAGCGGCTGGATAATTCTCGGGCTCAAAGAGAGTATAAAGGCAATGACCCATCTGGAGCAGGATCTGCGCAGCCACAATGAGCAGAGCCAGCGGCAGTTAAGTCAGCGGGAAAATGCACTGCCGGAACGCTGTGCCTTTGCTAATGCCTGGTCCTGGTATTCGCTGGCGACAATATCTCCCGCTCCGGATAATAGAGAGCTGCTGGCCCGGGCTGAAAAGATATTTACCAGTTTTCTGACTCGTAACTTCAAGCAGCAGAATCTCCCGGTAATAGTAAACTGCCTTTATGGCAAAGGACTGTGCCTGCGCGATTCCGGTCGCTATTATGATCTGATAACAATGCTGGACAGTGTACCGCCGGAAATGGCTCAGGCGGTGCGTTTTGCCCGGTTGAGACTGGCCGCGGCGGTGGAGTTAAGTCATAGTATGGATATTTTGCGGGTAGTGCAGGATTTCTTTGAAGCTGGCCGGCAGGGTTCACAGTTAAGTCTGGAAGAAAGGGAGATGCTCCTGGAATGTATCGAGGCAACAGCCAGTTTGCTTAAAAGAGAACTTCCGCGTGAGATGAAAGAATCATTAGCCGGTCAGTTAGTTAAGGCGGTTGATTTTGCGGAGAATTATGATGAGTCATATCAGCAGCGAATACGGCAGGTGGTTAAGGGGCTCAACCTGCCCAGTTCCTATCTTATGTTATTGGAGTTGCGTTGTCAGCTCCGGGACGATGCTCAGCGCGATTATGCTCAGGTTTTTGCCGACGCTGCCGCTGCACTGGCTATAGAGCGGGCAAATCCCCGGTTAAATACAGAGCGATATAAGGAATTGCTGTATTTGTATGCGATTTCTGCCTGGAATATCGGCAATTATGCCGAGGCTTTTGCCGGCAGTAATGAATATGTGGAGAAATATACTGGTGAGGAAAAATGCCGACAGCTTGCCGGCATAGCCGCTGAATCTATAGTAAGACTGGCAGGTGATGATATTGCAGGCTATGAGCGATATTGTGCGGTTTTAGATATGTTTTGCCAGCAGGGGCTGCTGGCCCCAGAGCAGTGTAACTGGTTTGGAGGTTTGTTATTACTCAGTGCCGGCAGATATAAAGAGGCTTATGATTATTTTGATAGTCCAGGGCTTGACTGCGGAAGTTTGGGGCGGTCAAGCTATGGCCGGTTTATGTCTATATTGCCTCTGGTTAAGGAGGGCCGTATCGAATATGATAAGGCTTCTGAATCACTTATTGAACTTTGCCAGCAATTCAGCGGTAATCCTGCCTGGCTGAGCGGTGAGCAGCTGCTTAATGTTTCTCAGGTTATGTGTCAGGCGGGTGAGTTGTTTTTGACAGATGGTCATTTTGCCCTTAGTGAAGAGATTGTTATTGCCTTAAAGTTGCTGCCAGGAGTAAGGCAGGATATTTCCGCCCGGATAACCGCGTTAGAGCTGCGTTGTGCCCGAAAGGCCGATACCGATATCTGTCTGCTGATCGATAAGGTTTCGGCACTGAACTATCAGGATCAGCCCCAGGTGTTTAATGCCCTGATCGAAATAGCAGGCACTTTTTCAGGAAGTGAAAGATATGATGATAGTCTGAAAATAAAGGTATATAAACTTTTGCTCAGCAGTGAGCTGCTTGTCAGTGATAATGCTCTGGCTATTCGTTTAGCACTGGCAGATTGTTATTATCGGCAGGGTGATCACAGTTCCTATCTCGCGGCTTATGACTCACTCACTCAGCGGGCCCGGCCCTATATGAGTACAGAAACATATCGTAAACTGGCGATCGCAAATCAGAGTCTGGGAAAGTATGAGACAGCGGCCCGGCACTGGACTATGGTACAAATTAATAGTATTGCTCAGACCGATGCGTTATATGAGGCACTTTACAATAAGGTTTTATGCCTGTATTATGCCGGTGAGGCCCCCAGAGCCAGACAGGTATTGGCTCTTGCGGTTATTCGCGATGCGAATCTTGGTCGCGACCGGCAGTTTAAAGCTCTTCATGAATTTATTAATCGGGCAGAGCCGGGTGTGTATAATAATAGTGATAATAATGGAAAAATGCCGTTGGCATGGTATGTGCCCGCCGGAACCAGTAAAGATTCAGGTGAAAAACAAGAGGAAGGATCGAGATGATGTCGGATTGGTCGCTGATATATAAAAAGTTTGGGCTTGATACAGATTTTGAACCTGATTGCTGGCAATTATTGGGTATTCACCGTTCGCATGGCGATCTGGGCTTGCTTGATGCTGCACTGGCCAGTCGGCGTCGTTTGCTTACATCGCTGGAAATGACAACTGATCAGTTGTATATTCGTAAGTTTGAGGCGGAGGTTCTGCTGCCTGCTTATATTAAGGCTTGTGAATCGCTGAATGAAACGGAGCATTTACCTGAGCCTCATGCCGATGGCCGTTTGGGTATGTCAATAGCGAAAGAAGATGGCTCTGAGCCTCAAGGTGAAGACGATATTTATGGCCTCAAAGACCTGCCTGATGGTCCTCTGGAACTGCATGATCAGAAAAATGAAATGCAGGGCGTTGACGATCCAGATGATATAATTGGACTGAAAAAGGAGGAGTTTGTCTTTACTGAATTTGAGCAGGAAAAAAATGTACCTGTTTCAGAACTTAGTGATGAGCCTTTACCTTTATCAGAATTATTGGGAGACAGTAGTGCAGGGGAGCTTATATCTGATAAGAGCAATGACAGTGCCTTTCCGTTGACAGGTGAGCAGGATCATGATTACAGTCTGGCCGAGGCTGATATTGCTGGTCAGGAAGATATCAGTACAGAGCATGTCCCGGTCCTTGAGGCTCTGGATGATCTGCCCGATGATTTTCTTGATTCCATAGAACCTGACCTTGACCGGTCATCTGGCGAACCTGAACAAGAGCCAGATGGTGATGATGACGATCTGCCTTCTCGCTCTCTTACACCGGATAAAATATTGGGCTATGTACTGGCGATCATCCCGATAATAGCTCTGATAATTTTCATTTCGTTCCTTTTTAGTACTGATAAAAAAGATAATACAGAAGGGCAGCTTATAAGTGATGAAGATATAGCTCAGATCGAAATTGCCAATAAAAAAAATATATCTGAAGCTATAAAAAATCAGGTAGTGGAATCCGGCTTTAAAGCTCAGGCGATCCCGGATAATTTTCTGCTTATGCTCGATCAGCTGATCGCATCGTATAGTTCTGGTCAGGAACGCCAGGCCTTACTGGAAGATATAGCTATTTCTTTGCAGGCCTGGCAGATGATTGCCGGTAATATCTCTGACACATCGGCTTTCAGCCATATACTCGAATCGCAATTGTTCCGAAATAATGATATGGCATTTGATCTCAGTGAGCAGGAGAATGATCGACTGGCCTATGTGCTGTCAGCGAGTGACAGCGAAGTGGCACTTACCCCTGCGTTTTATAACAGCGTAATGAAAAGTGCAAACACTAACCAGAAGCGGAGAATGATTGAGCTTGCCGGCGTAAGTGGAACAGCAGTGCTTCGTGACCTGATGCTTGATACTCTCAAAGGCAAGGAGGATCCGGAAATATCCTGCCGCATCGTTCGGGCATTTTGCCTGTGGCTCAATGCTTCTGACCAGTCTGAATTGCTGACCCTGGTATCATCTTCCCGCCGCGATCTCAGTCGGCGAATATTTGATAATCTGAATATGCGTTATGCTTCGGTACTTGAAAATACCAGTCTGGCAGATCGTTTTTTACCAGGCAGCTTTACGCGTCGTGAAATTGATATTTGTCTTAAATGGTGGCAGGAAAATATTCTGTCTCTGGGTATTGCGGGTCGTCCCGGACAAAATAACTCTCTGGCAGAGGCTAAAGGTTTACCCGCAGATGAATATGCCGTTTTGCTTGCCGGTATCTGGAAAAACTCATATATTTTGAATGCCATGTTGAGGAGTTCGGTGTCTCTGCCGGTCATGTCGCCGGATATAGAGATTAATGCCGGTTGTGAATTACTGATAGATCAGGTGCTTGCAGAGAGTATGTCGCAGGTGAAAAATGCTTTGCTGGCTGTTATTTATGAAAAGTATGCCGGAGACCCTCTTCTCAATGAGATAGATCTTATTCGCTTTGGCAGTAGAGAATATGATTTTATTGATGCTGACCTCCGGGCTCAGGCCAGGGCTAATGAGATACTTATTTATTGTAAAATCATGAACGGCGAAAAATATGAATCGCGTAAGACACTGCGTTATAATCCCGGATCAAATACTTTATTACTGGTCAGAGATGCTCTGTTTGAGGCTATAAAAAATTATGCTTCCAGTAAAATAGCTGTTTATAATCGCCAGCCGCAGAGCTTTGGCGATCTGAGAGTTGATTTTGAGCTTGACTTTGAGCTGGTGGGTGAGTCAGAGTATCGTTCTGGTGATGAGAATGCTGAAGCCGATCTGCAAAAAGTATTGGTCCAGCTTCGGGCAGACCCTTTTTCTCAGGAGTTATACCAGAAAGCCAGTATGATAAGTCATAACAGGGATAATGTTGACTCAGAAAGCCTGATCTATCTGCAGTTGGGCGTTAAGGCATTGTCTAACCGAAAATTTGGGGCTGGTTCGGCAATTGCAATCGATTGTTTTAGTAAGGCAATTAATTATCCGCTGGGTAGAAAGATCCTCGAGCATAATATGCCATCTTTGGTGCAGGTACTGCTTGAGGAACCGGGGTTTGTCTGTGCCAGTTGCGGCAATAGCGGCTATGTAATTTGCCCGGCATGTAATGGCTCTATGTTCGTACGCTGTGATGCCTGTCGGGGACAGGGCTCAGTTGTCGATAGAACCGAAGGCAGGCAGGCCTGTTATGATTGCGGCGGCACTGGTAAACTGTATTGTGTTGACTGTAATGGCAGTGGTGTACAACGCTGTGTTTCGTGCAGCGAGTATATAAGTAATATAGATCTCTTTCTCCCTGATGATCAGCAACTTAACAAGCTCCAACAGGCTATTAATCATGCTGCTCTCAGATATAAAATTGCGATTACGCCTATCGAATAGTTGGGGGGGGTAGTAAAGATGCAATAACAGGTTTATATGTAATGCAATATCTGTTCAATGTGGTGAAATTGCTAAAATAAGTAAATAACCCATGGCAGTCGCTCTACAGAAGAAAAGGGCCAGTTTATTGATCTGTGTTTGCCCCTTGCTGGTTGAAATCTGACAGGTAGGAACTGTTAGATTTGCAGTTAATATTATGATCCGTTATGAGTTAGTACATTCGAGAGCATATTCTGACTCGTCTGTTCTATTTCTTTAAGCATTTGTTATAAATGAGTTTATGTTGTATTTATGCTGTTTGCCACAAGTTTGCAAAAATAGTCGCTTTATATGTCAGTTTTACCCTGCTCGCTATGAGCAATAGTCTTGACCTCTGGAGTTTTTGCCCTTATACTGTAGTGCTTGTTGCGCATAGCGGAGAGTTAAGATCGCTGTAAAAAGGTGAACTGGAGAGTTAAATTACTTTAAATAAAAGGTTTAAGATGAATTCTTGTGTAGTAGGCCTGCAATGGGGCGATGAAGGTAAAGGTAAGATAGTAGATATTCTGGGTGAAACAGCCGATGTTGTAGTTCGCTACAGCGGCGGTGCCAATGCCGGTCATACGGTTCTTCGTAATAAGAACGAAGCATCATTTGCTTTACACCTTATGCCCAGTGGAATTCTTCGTGAAAATACTCAGTGTCTTATCACTAATGGTGTCGTTCTTGATGCAGAAACACTGCTTCAGGAGATATCCGGCTTGCAGGCCCGCGGCATAGATCCTATGAAAAACCTGCTTATTTCATGCAGAGCTCATCTGGTAATGCCGTATCATAAGAAACAGGACAGACTCAGCGAAGAGGCCCTTGGCAAGAATAAGATCGGTACAACAGCTCGCGGTATTGGGCCATGCTATGGTGATAAAGTGGCTCGTTCGACTGCCTTGCGGGCCGCAGATCTGCTCAATCTTGATGTTATGGCAGAAAAGCTCAGGAAAATACTTGAGATAAAAAATACGACTTTCGCCGCACTTTATGGTGATACCGAGCCATTGCAGTTTGAGCCTATATTTGAACAATGTAAAGTATGGGCCGCTGAACTTGGCGGCATAATAACGGATACTACAGCATATTTGCACAAAGCTATCAAAGAGGGCAAAAACATTCTCTTTGAGGGAGCACAGGGCACTATGCTTGACCTTGATCATGGTACATTTCCCTTTGTAACTTCCAGTAATGCCAGTGCAGTTGGTCTTTCCGCGGCAACTGGTGTGCCGGCCCGGGCTGTTGATCGCTGGATAGGTGTGGCCAAAGCCTATAGCACTCGTGTCGGTTCAGGACCTTTTCCAACTGAGCAGGACAATGAAACAGGTAATTATATTCGTGAAAAAGGCCATGAATACGGCACTACAACTGGACGCCCGCGTCGTTGCGGCTGGTTTGATGCTGTTGCGGTTAAGTATGCAATCGAAATTGGCGGTATTACTGAAATTACTCTGCAACATGTTGATACACTTAGCGGTATTAAAGAGCTGAAGATATGTACAAGTTATGTGATCGATGGCAAAACCGTAGATTTCTTCCCGGCTGAAGCTGACGATCTGGCTCGGGTTGAATGCGTGTATGAAACTATGCCAGGTTTTGAGGTTAATCTGCGTGATGTGACCGATTATGACCAGCTGCCCGTCGAGGCTAAGAATTATGTCAGGCGACTGTCTGAACTTCTGGAGACCCCGATCTCTATGGTTGGTGTCGGACCAGGGCGTGAGCAGACATTGGCAGTTAAGTGATATCAGAAAAAGTTTTGTCGTCTCTTAAGCAGAAAAACTCGGCACGGAAAAGTTAGTATATATACTGGAAACTGTCAGCATAAAATGTCTGGCCTGAATTATTATGACACAATCAGAAAAACTTCACCCGGTATTGGGTATTCCATTTGAAAAGATACCACAGCATATAGCAATAATTATGGATGGTAATGGCCGTTGGGCTCAGGCTCAGGGTCGTCCCAGATTGCATGGCCATGCTGCGGGAAGCACCTCGGTAAGACGCACCATAGTGGATTGTGCTGATCTTGATATAAAGGCTCTCACACTTTATTCTTTTAGTACAGAAAACTGGCGCAGGCCCAAAGAAGAGATCGACGGTCTGATGCAGTTGTATGCTAAATATCTTGTCGAAGAACGACCAACGATCATGAGTAAAAATATTCGTGTGCGTCATGTTGGTCTGGAAGATAACCTGCCTGATTTTGTACTTAAAGAGCTGCATGAGACCATAGACTTGAGCAAGAACAATACCGGCATGACCTTTTGTCTGGCGTTGAATTATTCAGGCCGCACTGAACTGGTAACGGCTTTTCGTAAGATCGCCGGTCGAATTGTCTCTGGCGAGCTTACCCCCGATGATATAAATGATCAATTGATCAGCGATAATCTTGATACCGCCGGTTTGCCTGATCCTGACTTGTTGATCCGCACTTCAGGCGAAATGCGGATAAGCAATTATCTGCTCTGGCAAATAGCTTATGCTGAGTTTTATGTCACAGATATTCATTGGCCGGAGTTTGATACCCAGGCTTTGCACAAAGCTATAATAGCTTTTTCCCAACGCAATCGTCGTTTTGGCGGGTTAAACAAATAGTGTAACCATGCCATGGTCAGGTGTGAATCAATCTGTAAATAAATATAAAGGACTCTTATGGATCCCAAATATGCTCGTCGCTTAACTTTCGGCAGTTTGATGTTCTTTGGTCTGATCGGCGGCTTATTGGCAGAAGGTTATTATTCTGCTGCAAGTACTGATCCTGCTTTTAATGGTATTATTCTTGCCGTTGTTGTTTTGCTGGTTAGTATTTTCTCTTTGTTGGAATTCAGGAAACTCGCAGCCGGTCGTGGTATAGCGGTTTTTGTTGGCAGCCTTATCGCTCCTCTGATCTTTCTGCATATTTTGCCTTTTCATGGAACGAATCCATATGAGCAGATTTCACTGGCTTTGGCCTTTATGCTGGCTTTTTTGCTGACGGCTTTGCGTCAGGCGAGCAAGCTGGGTACTACTGGTGCTATTGCCAATATTTCGACCTCATTATTTGCCCTTGTCTATATTGCACTGGGAGGCTATTTTCTTATTTCATTGCGCCGTATGGACGCTTACAGTTCTACGCTGGCAGGGCAATCTGGATATTTGATTACCTTTCTGGCAACGGTAAAAGGCACAGATATTGGTGCTTATCTTATTGGCCGAAAGCTCGGTAAGCATAAGATCGTGCCTTCGATAAGCCCTGGAAAGAGCTGGGAAGGGCTTGTTGGCGGTTTTCTTTTTTCAACGGTGATTGCTGTAGCCTTAGGTCATTACTGCTTTGGTCTTATTTCTGTTGATAATGCAGTTGTATTTGGCCTTATCCTTACTGTTTATGGCCAGTTAGGCGATCTGATCGAGAGTATGTTCAAGCGAGATGCAGGGTTAAAAGATTCTGCCAGTCTTATACCTGAATTTGGCGGTTTCCTTGACCTTATTGACTCTCCATATTTTGCCGCTCCTTTAGGCTGGGTGCTCTTTACCGGCATGAAATACGGCTGGAAGTCATTGATTCTCTGATAAGCATATTGCACTTGCATATCAGTCTTGACTTTACTATTATGTTTGTATGACTCCAAGAATTATCACCGAATTTGCTATAGAGCTAACTCGTCAGGGCACAAAGATCATTGATGGTGTCAAACCAGTCAATTTAAGTGAAAAGGGCCTTTGTGTTCAGCTTGGTTCTGAACTCGCCCAGGATGAGTTACTAAATGTATTTATTCAGCTTGGTGCCAGGCAGGATAGTTTGTCGGCTAGTGTCAAAGTGGTCTGGCGCCGCTATGATGAGCCTCTTAATATCTGGTTCTACGGTTTGGGTTTTGTCGGTCTTACAGATAGTCAACGACAGTTAATACATGACTATGTTCAGCAGGGAGCTGTGTGGCTGCTGGAATTTCTTTCCGAATTTCCACTTTTTTCTGATTTTTCCCGGCAGGATTGCCAGGAATTACTGCATATTATTACCCTTAGAGATCTGGCCCGTCATGAGGTTCTTTATCGGGCAGGGGCCATCGATGCTGATTTGCACGGTCTTTTTATTGTTCATACCGGCCTGATGAATATCTATAAAGGTTCCGAGCCAGAACCGCAAAAACAGTTAGCAGTCGTTTCTGCCGGGCAGGTTTTCGGCGAAAGTTCATTGGTTAGTGAGCAGCCGCATTCAGCTACTTTGGCGGCAGTTAACGATACACGCCTTATTCAGCTAAGCAAGGCAGGTTTTAATGCTCTGAAGCGTAAGGATCCGCAATTGGGCCTTAAAGTGATGGAAGTTGTAGCCCGAACGCTGGTTTCTCGCCTGGGACGCACTACTAATTTGTTGTTCCGTTCTCTTTGAGCAAAAAACTTTTTTCATATATTAACCTTGCACAATAATACACTGTGATGGTTGGTGGTGCTCGGTAATGATTTTAAGAGTCTGATAAGAAAAAACCAGTTGTAAAATTCGCAAAATCAATAATTTAGGCGTTAATTGAACTACTTTTATTATCGCAGAGTAACCAGTTTTTGCTCTTGAATCATATAACCTATTCTCCTCTTGAATTATACAATCTGCTTAGTTAGAATACACTAAGTATTAATATCATTATTGACTCCCCAGAAAGGACTCAGCAGATACAATGAATAAGTCTTTGTCATTTTTTATCGTCGGCCTACTGATAGGCGGATTGTGTTCAACCGTATTTTTTACCTGGTATGTAAGAAATTCAGCTTCCGCTGGCGATGGTAAAACCGTTTTAAAACTCGGCCACGGCCTTGATACTGCCCACCCTGTTCATAAAGCTATGGAGTATATGGGGCAGCGGCTTAGTGAACTGTCAGGGGGGAAATTAGAGCTTCAGATATATCCTGGCAGTGTACTTGGTTCAGAAACCCAGTGTATTGAACAGTTGCAAAATGGCGACCTGGCTATGACTAAGACTTCAGCTGCGGCTCTGGAAAATTTTGAAACGATCTATTCTGTGTTTGGTATGCCCTATCTTTTCCGTGATGAGGAGCATTACTGGAAGGTGATCAATGGGCCAATTGGCCAGGATATGCTCCATAAGGCGGTTAGTAACAAGATACTGGGACTCTGTTATTATGATGCCGGCAGTCGTAATTTCTATACCGTCAATAAGCCTATATTGACACCAGATGATATGAAAAATATGAAACTCAGGGTTATGAACTCACCTACCGCTATTCGTATGATCGAATGTATGGGCGGCTCACCTACGCCTATAGCCTGGGGCGAACTATATACTGCATTAGGACAAGGTACCGTTGTTGGTGCTGAAAATAATATGCCCAGTTTTACATCTAATAAGCATTACGAGGTATGTAAACATTTTACTAATAATGCTCACTGTCGAATACCTGATGTGCTTTGTATAAGTACTCTTATCTGGGATAAGCTATCTCCTCAGGAGCAATCCTGGCTGGCACAGGCGGCACAGGAAAGCAGTGATTATCAGCGGACATTATGGCAGGAGATGACTTTGGAATCAGTTGAACTGGCAAAGTCAGAGGGGGTAACTATCTATGAGGTTGATCAGCAGCTTTTTGCCGATAAGGTCAAGCCTATGTATGATGAGATCAAAGATGAAAAAGTCCGAGAGCTTATCCGTGCGATCAGAGAGGTGAAATAATGCTGGCATTACTAAAAACGATGAGAATTGGTTTATGCCGGATTCTGGAATTTGCCCTGATCATTGCTGTTGTTATACTTACTCTCGATGTGCTTTGGGGTGTTATAACTCGCTACATATTTGGCAGTCAGGCTAAATGGACCGAAGAGCTGGCCCGTTTTTTACTTGTTTGGGTTTCGCTTTTGGGCGGGGCGGCGGCATTTGGTGAAAAGGCCCATTTAGGAGTAGATTATTTCTTTAATCTTCTGGATCCTTCAGCCCGCCGGTTGCTTGCTATATTAAGCTATGTTGCAATTATATTCTTTGCTATCAGTGTATTTATAGTTGGCGGAGTTCAACTGGTCCAGAGTAATTTTGCCAGTGGCCAAATGGCTCCGGCTTTACAGATAAATATGGGCTGGGTTTATGCTGCAGTTCCAGTTGCTGGTTTTTTTATTCTTTTGCTGGCCTTTCAGCAGTTGATCGAAACCTTGTTTGAGGGTTCTGCCAGTGTTAAGGAGGTCGTGTGATGGGGCTTATTGCTGTTTTTTTAGTTGTGATCTTTGTTTTATTGCTTATTGCTAATGTGCCAATTGCAGTGGCCATAGGTCTTTCTGCCTGGGCAGCTACTTATGCTAATGGTACTGATGCCAATTTTATGATGGCCTCCACCATGGCCAATGGTGTAAACAGTTTTGCTTTACTGGCTATTCCCTTTTTTATTCTTTCCGGCCATTTAATGGGTAAAGGCGGCATGGCCAGGCGTCTGATCGAATTTGCTGCCAGTCTGGTGGGAATGTTGCCTGGTGGTTTGGCTTATGTAAATGTACTTACTTGTATGCTATTTGGCAGTATTTCAGGTTCTGCTGCGGCTGCCGTTTCATCTGTGGGCGGCTTTATGATCCCTGAGATGAATCGTAAAGGCTATGATCGTGAGTTTAATGTTGCTGTAACTACAGCAGCAGCTACCACCGGGCTGCTTATTCCACCGAGTAATGTTATGATTGTATATTCGGTTGCTGCTGGTAGTGTTTCGATTGCTGCTATGTTCATGGCTGGAATTATACCTGGTATAATCTCCGGATTGGCTATAATGCTTGTATGTGGATATTTCAGTTTTAGTCGCAAATATAAAGGCGGCCAGAAGTCTTCATTACAGCAGATAGCATCAACTTTTTACCAGGCGTTCTGGAGTCTCTTACTGGTTATTATCGTAATGGGTGGAATACTTGGTGGTATTTTTACTCCAACTGAAGCTGCTGCTATATCTGTGGCCTATTCGTTCATTCTCGCTGTTTGCTGTTATCGTGAAGTCAAGATCAGTGAGTTGCCAGAGATATTCCGCCAGACAGGTATAACCACTGCGGTTGTCATGCTCCTTATTGGGGCCAGCTCCGGCATGAGCTGGATTATGACCATAGCTGACATTCCACAGACCGTCAGTGCGGCGCTTATGAGTATTTCTGATAATCCTATCGTTATTTTACTGACTATTAACTTACTTTTGTTAATGGTTGGTACCTTTATGGATATGACACCTGCAATATTGATATTCACCCCCATATTTTTGCCTGTAGTGCAGCAATTTGGCATGCACCCGGTTCATTTTGGTATTATGATAATAGCAAATCTCTGTATTGGTCTGTGTACTCCTCCGGTAGGCACATGCCTGTTTATTGGTTGTGGTGTAGGGCAGACCACGATAGCCAGGGTTACCCGAACACTCATACCGTTTTTCCTTGCAATGCTGGTCGCCGTTTTGGTTATAACATATACACCAGGGGTCAGTTTATGGCTGCCGGAAAAGACAGGACTTATTAAATCGGTTGAAGTTGAGAAAACTATGCAAATATGGCATGAAAATATCCATTAAGCGAACAATACTTCAATAACTGGCAATAAGTCAGAAAAAGTAATGCTGCTATCTGATTTCCGTATTTTGATAGCTGTTTTTTTCTTGCTCTTTTTGATTTAGTTATATAATCTTATTGTTTTAAGTGATTTAAGGCTTTTAATGCCGGGCTTTGGCTTTGGAATCAGCCGGGGGGCTGTACTTATGCCGGAGACGGACGAAAGAGAAAAATATGCCCGCAAAACTAGATATGAGCAAAAAGGTCTTTGGTAAGTGTACATTTCCGGGTGGTGTTCATCCGCCTCATCGCAAATTAACCGAAGGGTTAGCTGTTGAAAGGGTTTCTTTGACGCCTGGCCACGATGTTGTTATACCTATGGTTCAGCATATAGGGGCACCGTGTAAGCCTGTTGTTGCCCCTAAACAGGAGGTCAAGGCTGGTGAGGTTATTGGTCGGGCTGATGCGTTTGTCTCGGCTCCGGTTCATAGCCCGTGTAATGGTGTTGTTAAAAGCATTATTCCGCTTTTCCATCCATCTGGCCGTAAGATCGAATCTGTTGTCATAACCGTAGGTGAAGAGCAGCCAGAGCCGAAGCCATGGCAGGAATTTCCGGCAGATTTCGACCTGAACGGGGTCTCACCAGAAACTATCGCTCAGGTTTCGGATAATTGCGGTCTTGTCGGGGCAGGTGGTGCGGCATTTCCTACCAGGGTAAAGCTGGTTGCCAACCCGTCAAAACCTATTGATATAGTGCTGTTAAATGGTTGTGAATGCGAGCCTTATCTCACTAGTGACCATCGTCTTATGCTTGAAAGTCCTTTGTCGATAATAACCGGCCTGAGACTGGCTATGCGCGCTGTTGGTGCTGCGAAGGGTATTATTGCTATTGAGGATAATAAGCAGGATGCCATTAACAAAATGTTCGATCTGGTAAAAAAAATCGATGGTCTGCATATAGCTGTGTGTAAGACAAAATATCCTCAGGGCGGCGAAAAACAGCTAATTCGAGCGGTTACCGGTCGCGAAGTTCCCCTTTGGGGCCTGCCTATGGATATAGGGGTTATGGTAAGCAATGTTGGAACTGCCTCTACATTGGCCTGGAGTTGCTATGATGGCAGAGTGTTCAATGAACGCATTGTTACAGTTACTGGCAAAGGTGTTAATCGACCAGGCAACTATATGGTGCCTGTGGGAATGAAGGTTGAAGACCTGCTGGCTCATTGTGGTGGTATTAAGGGCAATGTGGCAAAAATACTGCTGGGCGGCCCGATGATGGGGTCAACGGCCTACAGGCTTGATGTGCCGGTCATGAAGGGCACAAGCGGCATAACCGTAATGACAGACGATGAATACCGACTGCTTGATGAGACCGCCTGTATTCGTTGCAGTCGTTGCGTGGATAACTGCCCAGTTCGCCTTTTGCCAACTACTATCGCTCATGCGGTTAAGGCCAGAGATATTCAAAAAGCGGTAGATAACCATATTACCGCTTGTATAGAATGCGGCTGTTGCAGCTATGTTTGTCCTGCCCAGATACCTCTGGTGCAGTATATCAGGGCTGGCAAGGTAAAAGCCAGAGAGCTTAAAAAATAACAACCTGTTTACATGCCAGTATGCTTTTGGTGCTGTCCGAATGATGTTATTTGGTTGTTTGTGAAAAAAAACAGGCTCGCACCCTGACTGTGCGGCCTGTTAACAAGCATTCGACTTTTGTGAGCATCAATTACCCGGTAGTTATTGCCGGAATCATAAGAATCAAGCTCGTCCGTCCCGATATGAAATCACAATTGATCTGAAAAAGACACAATTATTGTTTCAGCGGGCTGGTTCGCAAAAGCCACCTGAGTAGATGCTCAAAATACCTGACTACAACGATTATTTGTTGTTGTCAGTCTCTTCCAACATCTTACGGAGATAGCCATTTTCGCGACGAGTAGCTTCCAGATCGAACAGCAGGTATTTAATGCTCAGTCTGAGATAGTCAAGCGAATCCTGTAATGAAGATACGCTTTTCTTCAACTGGGCGTGACGCTGCTTAGTCTCCTCTGCAAGCGATTCGAGCTTCTTTCTTTGAGAAGCCGGAAGTGTACCGATTTCCTTGACAAGTTCACCAAGTTTCTTTTGGAAAGTTGCTTCGTCCATGCTACTGCTCCTATGGCAAATTATAGATTTTTATATACTATTTATCTGTTTTCTCTTCCTGATTTCGATCAGTAAGACCCTACGCTTTCATTATACCAGATAAATAATAATCGATGCAAAACATTTTGTGAATATAAGTAATAAGTTGCTGTTAATTAAGGTGTTACATATTTTTTATGCCGTCTGTATTGCATAGTCCGATTATGCAGTTTTTGACGGATGTTTATTTTGGTAAACATGTGTTATGTACTTATCTAATTGTATTTAACTGCCATAAAAGGTCTTATGTTATTATAGGTGCTTATCGGACCAGTCCCGCTAATATTGCATTCTGGTAATTAGTCATTAGAATTGCTACAATGTATATATGAATAATAATGAAAATAAAGCGAGATTGCCCCATTGGCTCAAAGTAAAATATGGCTCTGGAGGCAGTTATAATAAAGTAGATGACTTGTTAAAAGAGTTGAAATTAGCTACTGTTTGTCAGAGTGCCTGTTGTCCTAATCGTTCTGAATGTTTCAGTTGTGGTACTGCGACATTTATGATAATGGGCGAGGTTTGCAGCAGGAACTGCCGTTTTTGTGCTGTAGCCCATGGTGAAATGAGACCTCTTGACCCTACAGAGCCACAGCGGCTGGCCAGTGCTGTTATCAGCCTAAAGCTCAAACATGTGGTTATTACCTCAGTAACCCGAGACGATCTGGATGATGGTGGAGCGGCGCATTTTGCCCAATGTATCAACGAAATTCGCAAAGCCGCATCTGGTACTACCATTGAGGTGTTAACCCCGGATTTCATGCTTAGTCATGCTTCGTTGGATATAGTTGCTAATGCCGGGCCGGATGTTTTCAATCATAATGTTGAGACGACTCGTGAATTGACCAGGTCGATCCGCAGTAATGCAGATTATGACCGATCTCTTGCTGTTTTGCGTTATATGGCAGATAAGAACCAGAATTGGAAAATAAAAAGCGGATTTATGGTAGGATTAGGTGAAAGTTTTGACGACCTGCTTGTAGTAATGACTGACCTGCATAATGCTGGCGTGAATATGTTGACCGTAGGTCAATACCTCAGGCCATCAAAAGACAATGTGGAAGTTGTCAGGTACTATCCGCCGGAGGAATTTGAAGAATTGAAAAAGGCCGGCGAAAAGATCGGTTTCCAGCATATAGCTGCCGGGCCATTCGTTCGCAGCAGTTATCATGCTGAGCTTAGTCTGAAAGATGCACATGAGCAATAGGTCAGCGATATGTATGCCAAGTTGATAACCCTGTTGATACTTTTTGTTGTTAAGTTGGTAAATTGCCAGCAGGTTGATCTTTCTGGCCAGACAGATGTTCTGCGCATTAATATAATGCCAGATATTGTTTTACAGCAAATTGATGGTATAGGTGCTTCGCTGACTGATTCATCGGCTTGGTTGATCTATAAGTTCCTGACTCCTGCTGAACGGCAGGCGGTATTAAGTGAGCTTTTCAATCGAGAATCCGGCATAGGTCTGAGCTATTTGCGTCAGCCGATGGGAGCATCGGATTTTCGCCTGAGCGAGTACAGCTATGATGACCTGCCAGTCGGGGTAGAGTCTGACCCGGATCTGAAGTATTTTTCCATAGCCAGAGATGAACAATATATTATACCGGTATTGCAGGAGATACTTGCGGTTAATCCTGATGTCAAAATAATGGCCAGTCCCTGGAGTCCGCCCAGATGGATGAAGCAGGGCGGTGAGCTGGGTAAGGGGCGGTTGAAAGATGATGTCTATGCCACTTATGCCGGGTATTTTGTTAAGTTTATACAGGCTTATGCCCGGCATGATATTGCTATTGATGCGATAACTTTGCAGAATGAGCCGTATTTTGAGCCGGGTGCTTATGCCGGTTGTTTTATGTCACCGTCAGATCAGATCCGTCTGGTAAAGCTGCTTGGCTCTGCCTTTACCGCCAATAATATCAGCAGTAAGATATTTATCTGGGATCATAACTGGGATCGTCCCGAATATCCACTGGAGGTACTGGCCGACCCTAATGCTGCAGCTTATATTGCTGGAACAGCATTTCATCATTATGCCGGCAAGGTCACAGCCCAGTCTCTGGTTCATGATAAATATCCCGGCAAGGCTATTTATTTTACCGAAGGCTCGGATGGCACCTGGAATGACCATGGCTTTGAGAGCGACCTGCTGGCTAACGGCCGGTTTATCGTCGAAACGCTTGAGAACTGGTCGCAGACGGTAATAAAATGGAATCTGGCCCTTGATGAAAATAATGGCCCCAAGATACCCGGCGGCTGCGATACCTGCTATGGCGTTATAACCATCGATCAGCAAACCCGTCAGATCACCCGCCGCCCGCAATATTATGCCTTGGGCCAATTGAGTAAGTTTCTCCAGAGCGGTGCAGTGCGGATAGCATCGCAAGTTGATGTGGTAAAAGCATGTGCTTTTGCCAATCCGGATGGCTCGATAGTTCTGTATGTGGTGAACGATAAGAAAAATACGACTAAGCTTGCGATTTCGTCGGCCAATAATAGCTTCTCTGCGAATATCCCGGCCAGATCGATCATGACATTATGTTTTAGCAATAATTCGTTGTCTGCTCCTGTGGCTTATCTGACAACCGGCGACAAAACCGCTTTATTGGAACGATTGTGATCTCTATATGAAACAAACAGTTTAGTTGATAGTCACCCGTAGATACGCATAATTGCGTCTCAAACAAAGGTGGTCTCAAATTAAACTCAGTTGGAACTTCCGAGACGCAATTATGCGTCTCTACGATAAGTAAATCACATAACACGCCAAATATATTGTTTATCAGGATATTTGATGTAAAAGGTGTTGGTTGTTGGTATAATTACAGGTTAGTGGTATAACTCTGATGTGAATTATGCCTTTTTATGAATTAGCCAGGAATAACAAATTGTTGTTTCATATATTTACTAGAATTAAGCGTGATGTGGTTAATGGCCCATCTGTCCGTATAGACTGCCCAAAATGCCTGACCGGCAGCGTGCCGGCCAAAACAGAAACATTAGAGGTAGTGGTATTGTCTTGGTATATATTATTTACCACTAGAGATTATAGCTGTACCCACTATTTTGAGTGCGGAAATTGTGGTAGGAGATTCAGGACAAAAGAGTCACCAGAAGAATTGTCAGTTTTATTGCCTCATGAGATAGAGAGTAAGTTATTGGATGAGGTTCACTTTTCAGATAAGATGCTGGCTATGACTTGCATCATTTCTTTTGTAATGCCATTAATAGGCGCGTTATTAGCTTTCGCCGGTCTTCTTTTGACTAAAAGGCAAAAGATTTGGCCAAGAAAGGTTTTTCTCCTCTGCCTGATAATTTATACACCGCTTGGTATGTGGTTAATAAATGATGAGCGTTTTCTGTTGTTTGATAATTTATGGTAAGGCCCTAACGTATGTTTCCTTTGTCGTATTAACTCTATTACTCCTGGAGTAATTTATGGTGTCAGGTAAGCGATAAGGGGCTTGGTACCCTCAGGTTATCCTACCTAAAAAGCCGCAAAATCAGCCAGCTTCAGGAAAGGCAGATAATCTTTCAGACTGATAACGCTGAAAGAGATCGGGTTTTCTGTGCTAATGCCATTATGAATATACTCAATGAAGAACCTGAGATTATGCCGAACCGGGCTTAACCCGAATATCTCAGCAAAAAAAATGAATTTTTGCCCCCACCAGAGCGAATTTCACGCAGTTTTCGCATCTATATATATCAAATAAAGCTACTTTTCATACAACATCTTTAATATATTGCCCTGCAAGGAGTTATAAAGCTTTCATATAAGTTTATTTTATAGGACTATTATTGCAGACAAGGCTATATTCATCTATAGGGTGTAAATTGATAAGTCGTGTTTGCAATTTGCGCAAATATGATGTACAATTCGTTATGGATATCAGATAGATGCGAGGTTATAGTATGACAAGACAATGGATTAAACGAGCAATTGAGAAAGAATTTGGCTGCGTATGCAAAGAATACCCGGTAGTGACTATTACCGGCCCCCGACAGTCGGGCAAGACTTCTCTGGCAAAAAAATGCTGTCCAAATCATAGTTATGCCAATCTGGAATCACCAGACATAAGAAAACTGGCTCAGGAAGACCCCAAGGCCTTTTTCAGTGCTTTCCCGGCACCGGTAATAATAGATGAAGTGCAGCGTGTGCCGGAACTGCTTTCCTACATACAGGTACTTGCTGATGAATGTAAAGGGTATGGTCAATATATTCTGACTGGCAGCCATCAAATGGAACTGGCCGCAGCGATCAGTCAGTCATTAGCCGGGCGGACGGCCCTGCTACGCTTATTACCATTGTCGCTGGCCGAATTGAAGCAAGCCGGGATATTATTATCGCGAGATGAAATATTATTCAAGGGTTTCATGCCTCGTTTGTATGATGACACTATAAGGCCCGGCACACTATACGCAGAATATTTCCAGAATTATATCGAACGAGACCTGCGTCAGCTTGTACAAATACAGGATTTGCTGGTATTCGAGAAATTTATGCGGTTGCTGGCCGGACGCATAGGCCAGGTGGTTAATATCAGCTCTCTGGCTAATGATACGGGAGTCTCGCGTGCTACCTTAGATAAATGGCTGACAGTTCTGGAAGCATCTTTCATAATTTTCCGACTGCCGCCCTGGTTCGATAATGCCAGTAAGCGAGTGATTAAGACACCGAAGCTGTATTTCACAGAACCAGGTTTAGCTGCCTGGCTATTGGAAATTGAAAACCCTGGTCAGATCGCCCGCGACCCTCTGATGGGTAATCTTTTCGAGAATATGGTAGCGGCAGAAGTGTTAAAATTAGCTCTCAATAAAGGGCAAATGCCTAATATCTACTTTTATCGCGATGCCAAGGGCAATGAAGTTGATCTGGTCATAAGACAGCAAAGGCAGTTAATGCCAATAGAGATAAAAGCGGCCATGACATATTCGCCGGAAATGTGTAAAGGATTGCGGCATTTTGCCAAACATTTCAACGATAGTTTGCCAGGAGCCGTAGTATATGCCGGTGACCTGGAAACGAAAGATGGTAATACAAATTTAATAAATTTTTACAATATAGGCGAATTGTAAATACGGGCCCCTTCCTTTTGACCCTTGAAACCATGAAAACGGTATTCAGTATGATCAAACGCAATTTCGGCGATGTAATATATGCATGCAGATACTTGGCTCAGTGCCATGAATAGATGCTTCTGGCACTGACACACAATATCGCTGTTGTTCAGTTGTTAAAGAGCTTTTTTACAGGGCATAGGGGTTATTACTGTGGTTTAGTTTATCCGAGTCAACACCGAAAATATCTTTCAGCAGGATATTACTGTCTGAGAATTTCCTGCGGAAACTGTAATATTTGTCAGTGAATTTTTCCTGCCAGGTCAGGCCCGGCTTATAATTAATACCAGCTTTGCCCGTACCGGGTTGGCTTTATAAACCGTAGTACCTTCAGATAGGCTCACATTACACTGCACTGGAAAACTCTTGTAGCGTCCTTTGTATATATGGCCAATTCCGGTTGTGCCGTGGGCGGCATGATAGCGGTTGGTATGTGTTACGGTAATCCACTTCATGAACGCCGACAGATCGCCGTCGTTTTCCGGCCAGAGCAGCAAGTGCCAGTGGTTGCCCATAATGCAATAGCTGCAAATCCGCATGCCGGTTCGAGCCTGACCTTTGTCCAGAATGTTTTCAAAAGCAATGAAATCGCCCGGCGTTTTGAATATTCGCAACCGGCCATTAGCTCGATTCATGACATGATAATAGAAACCGCCAATTGTCTTTCGTTTGGTCTTGGGCATGACAATTTTATGGCTGAAATAAAGTAAAAGTCAAGCCAGTGGATGATAATATTCCACCAATGTATATTTTCAGCAAATTAAACTACATAACTGCTTTCATATAAATAATTTACAAAAAAAGGGACTTGGTACCATCCGGTTATCCTTTTCTCCTATTTTCTAAATCATTGTTCATTTCTCTCACAGCATCAGTAGCAAGTCTCATTAGCTCATTAGGATCCTCGCCCTTGAACTCTAAACAACATCCAGAGAAGTGAACTGCATCAATCTTATAGACTCCAATAGACACTTCATTTATGTCGAATTCCCAATTGGGTAAATTATTCAATTTTTTTTTCATGGTGTCACCTCCTTGATTATTCCACGGTCAATTAATGTATTAAGTTCAACCGGTGTTCTATATTGTGTGCCAAGACCAATCTGGTTGAAAGCTGGTGCTACGGTCCCAGCTTCAACCTCAAAAGGTTTTAAAACTTCAAATGTTCGTAACGGCTTCCCCATAGTACCAGGAGGTAATGAACGAGCCACATCCGGCGTTCCTGCTGGTGAGAAGAAACGGGAATAATCACTCCCGCCATATCTGTCAATCAAATCGCCTTTACCAAGAAACTGACGCTGAGTTTGGCCTAAAAAGCCATTATTATCAGGATAATACTTTTGAATGGCATTAGGTGTTTCATACTTAAGAACAGCATCCATCTGATCCAATTGTTGCTTGGACATGACTTGTGAACCAGTCTCACCAAGTAGCGAAGCTCCGTACTTGCCGGACATTATCATAGCATCTTCAGCCAGATATGGCAAGGCCCTGAGTCCGAATTTGCTGATAATGTATTCGATGGTACTTCCCCCATCGGTGGCAACGGCAGCGAGGAAGTTTATAGAAAATTCCGCTGAATTAACTGCTAGTTCATTGGCCTTCTGTCTGGAAAATGCTATTGATTCCTGATTGCGGAAAATATCACGGACTTCACCGGCGGTTATCGGTCGAGTCAGATACAGTTCACCATTGTAATTTATAGCAGTCTCAAGCGAATTGGAGACAACGGCGGCATTCATGCCTCCGTTATATATGGAAGATAAGGCATTGGCACCATTATTAAAATAATAACTCAGAGCCATAGCCCCTTCTTTGAAACCAAGAAAATCTGAAAAACTAAAGAGGTATTGACTGTCAGATACTGCTGGCATATTTCCCCAGTAACTATCTGCCGGGGCATGTCCGCTTGGGTCATTAAATTTGAGCGGGTTATTGTAGCAGTAGCTGTAGCGGTTGAGAGCTTGTGAGCTGCCGGGGTTGGGGACGATGGAATCGGCCTGGATAAAGCGGGCCAGGAATGGGTCGTAATAGCGGGCACCGTAGTAATAGAGGTCGGTTTCCTCATCGAGTATCTGGCCGGTGAAGCGATTGGAGACCTCAAAACCGGTGAGTGAACCCAGTGAACTCAGCAGGCTGGTGTTTTTCTCATAGACCGAAGTACCAAAAGGCGAATAGCCATAATGCTGGCTGAGATTGCCGTTGCGGTCGGTCTGTTATTTTCCGCTGTTATATCTGTAGTTCAGCCGCCGGTTGGGGGCGCTGTCGCCGCTGAGTGAGAATTCCAGTATGTCGTTTTCTTTCTGGATATTATCTGACCAGTGGAAGTCAAAGGCGATCTGGGCCTTTTCCTGGCTTATCGCCGGGCGGGGCAGGCATATTTCCATTTTATTGCCGCTGACCTTATAGCTCAGGTCGAGGGTTTTATGCCAGTTCCAGCGGTTATCGGCGGCGGCCAGAGAGAGCGTGCTTTCGCTGGCAGGCTGGCCGTTAATGAGCCAGTCATATCCCTGCCAGCCGGTCTGGTGGTTCTGGTCGGTATCAAGGAACAGCATCATCCAATTTTTATCGGTTGCCGGGCTGATATTCTCGCGGGTTTCGATATAGAAATAGATATTCCGGTCATCGTAGGCGACCATGGCCCGGGTAAAATCATTTCTGCCGGTATTATTAACATATTGCCCGGCATTACCCCAGCCAGTCTCATTTCTATGCATAGTATCACAGGGGGTATCATAATACACCGCCTGCACATTGTTCCAGTCATCGAACTGGCCATCAATGATAATATAGGCTGGCGGCTGGCTGTTTATGCCGGGCCGTATGCCTTTGAATTGGCGGATACCGGCGATCATCTGGTAGTAATAATTATCGCTGTGCCCATCCTTCATCGGCTCAATATCGCGACTGAATTCCTGATTATAAGCATCGACAAAGAAGGTACCGCCTTTGGGTAGTGGCTTACCGAGAAAATGCTGGCCGCTGTCGCTGGTGAACCGCTGTGCCACCCATTCATTCCAGCCGGTAATGAAGATGAATTCCGGGTCGATTTTCAAAGCCGATTCCCACTGCTGCTGAAAATAAAGACCCTGATGCATGGTGGTAGTGAGTCCAAACTGGTCGTGGGGCGGTTGGACCCCATTTTGGTTACTGCGGCCGATATTGCCTGTGGGATGCTGGGCAACGCAGACAGATACTTCCTCTGGTTTATCGGGTGATTCATGCCAGGCTATCTTCTGCGGGCTGTGCTCCAGCCAGTTCCAGGTATCCTGCCCGCCGACCCAGGCCCAGCAATCGCGCAGGGAAAAGAATTCCTTAACCTCCGGGCTTACTCCGGCAGGGTCGCCCAGTAATAGCGGTTTGCCCTTCCAGTAGAACCACAGTTCTTTATATAGCCCTTTGGCATAGAATTCATCATAGAGCTTTTGCATCGTGGCGGCGGCATTGGAATGGGTCATAAAGCATATCTGCGGGGTGGCTGTTCCTTCTGCTCTCATTTGGGTATAAACCGCGCAAAGCTTTGTATAGACCGGCTCATAGGTGACGGCATTGGTCACATCGAAGATCAGGGTATCTACCCCGGCATCGGCGATCATCTGGGCGTGCTTGCGGATCACATATTCGCTGTCAGAGAGATAGTAACCCAGTTCTGACTGGCCCCAATGATGAAATGCTCCCGGCCCGGCATAAGCAGGATTTTCCGGGTTTTCAGCCAGCAGCTTTGTAATATCATAAGGACCTCCCTGACCGTGCGTGCCCAGCCAGAGGAAATAGAACAGGCCCACGAATTTGCCTTCTCTGGGGGCGGGGCATTGTTCGGCGCCGGGTAGTTCCCGGCCCAGAGCATCAGTTCCAACCCAGGTATCGCTTTGGAGGTCGGTTATGCAGGGGGGGTGTCCTTTAAGGGACGAATCCTGGATCAGTAATGAGAAAATAGTTATTAAAAACGCTTTTATGTATGAAAACATTATTTACTCCGCTTTAAATTAGTATTCGACCTAACCATTGTAATAAGTGTAGTTTTGTATTTCTATTACAAACAATTATGGATTATATTGACTGTCAGACAGGCTTAGTGCTATACTGCTAATGAATTATAACTATTATGTTTACTATGGAGTGAATTTATGCATACAAAAAGCAGATTAAGTCACATATGGCAGGAAATATTGTGCCATTTACCTTTTACTGTTGCAGGTGCAGTGGCGGGTATCTTTTTTATGCTCATTTTCAAAGGTATCGGCCATGAGGCAAGTCGAACTATGTTTAGTGTATTTCATCCGCTGCATGTGGTTCTGTCTGCGATGGTGACTACATCGTTGTTTGCTTTGCATACAAGGAAAAAGAATATAATTACTTATTTGGTAATTGGTTATGTTGGTTCGGTAGGTGTTGCTACTCTAAGTGATTCAGTTATTCCTTTTATTGGTGAAGAGGTTATGGGCATATCGGTGCCTACTGAGTCTGCCCAGCATGAGCTTATGCACAAACATGAACATGATCAAGCTCATGAAACTCCGGGTCACATTCACAGTGAGCATTGTGAGCAAGGAGATTCTGGGGGACATGGCCTGCATCTGGGTTTCATAGAAGAGTGGTATATAGTAAACCCGGCAGCTTTTCTTGGTATTGCTATTGCCTGGTATTTGCCAAGGAGTCGGTTTCCCCACGCTTTGCATATTTTGATAAGTACCTGGGCTTCGTCTGCCCATATGCTGATGAATACCCAGGTTGAATTAACATCTCTTATCTTATTTGGTATGTTTTTTGTGCTATTTATTGCAGTTTGGGTTCCATGTTGTGTAAGCGATATAGTTTTTCCACTGCTTTTTGCTCGTGGTGATATTGATATATCCTGTCGTTGTGGCGGCCCTCGCCATAGTCATGAGTTAAAGCATGAAGATGAACATGGAGCTGTCTGTTAGAGCGTCTGTTATTTATGAGAGATAAAGTCTTTAATTAAAAGGTGTTGCATGATTTTTCGCTTAAAGTGTTAATTTAGTGGAACTTTATCCGAACTTTTTACTATAATTTTTAATACGAGACGGTTAAAATTACGCGAGCGAAGAAGTTATGTAATCAGTGATTAAAGAAAAAAATATCAGAATATTGTGGGTAATTGAATATTTTATCTGATTTTGGTCGATATAAAGCTGAAATCAGTGTAGAGAAAGATTGTCTGAATCGTGATTGGAAATATTTTAAGCAGTCTAAAGGGGCTAATGACAATGGTAAATATCAAAATAGACGGCAAAGAGCTGAGTGTTGCAGAGGGTACGACGATAATGCAGGCAGCAGATGGCGTTGGAATTAACATTCCGCGTTTATGTTATCATCCTGACCTGTCACTGGAAGGCGCATGCCGGGTTTGTATAGTTGAGGTTGTGGGTATGCCGTTTTATATGGCCTCCTGCTCGGTCAAGGTTTGGGAGGGCATGGAGGTTCGTACTTGCAGCCCGGAGATCCGTCAGGCCCGTCGAGATATTATTGAGCTGATATTAGATAATCACCCTAAAGATTGCCAGACCTGTCAGCGTGATGGTCAGTGTGAACTGCAAAGACTGGCGTATTCGCATGGGGTAAGAGAGCGGCTATTTGAAGGCAAGCGTAAGAATTTTCCGATAGACAGCAGTAGTAAAAGTGTTGTAAGAAATGCTAATAAGTGTATTTTATGCGGGCGTTGTTTCCGTGTATGTGAAGAGGTTCAGTCGGTAAGCAATCTTTGTCAGCAAGGCCGTGGTTTTGATACAGTTGTTGCTCCTGCCCATATGGCGAATATGGATGAATCAGTTTGTATTCAATGTGGGCAGTGCATTAATGTTTGTCCCACAGCGGCGTTTTTAGAGCAGGATCATACCGAGCGAGTCTGGCAGGCGATAGCCGACCCGGATAAGGTAGTGGTATTCCAGATCGCTCCGTCTATTCGTGCGGCAATAGGTGAGGGTTTTGGTTTAGAGCCAGGCACTCCTGTAGTGGGCCAGATGGTAGCAGCAATTCGCCGTTTGGGTGTTGATGTTGTTTTTGATACCGATTTCAGTGCTGATCTTACTATTATGGAAGAGGCAACAGAGTTCTTACAGAGAGTTACTAAGGGTACTGGTCCATTGCCATTGCTTACCAGTTGCTCGCCAGGCTGGGTCAGTTTTGTTGAGAAGTTTTATCCCGAATTTATTCCTAACTGCTCATCATGTAAGAGTCCGATGAGTATGATGTCTGCGCTTGTGAAGACCTGGTATGCTGAAAAGCAGGGTATAGATCCAAAGAAGATATACAATGTAGGCATTATGCCATGTACTGCCAAAAAATATGAGATGGCTCGTCCGGAGCTGGCTGATAAAGATGGCAATCCTGATACCGATGCTGTACTGACAACGCGTGAGCTGATATGGATGATCAAGTGTTATGGCATAGATATGCTGGCTCTGCCAGAGGAAGAATTTGATTCGCCAATGGGTCTGGCAACTGGTGCCGGAGATATATTCGGTACGACCGGCGGCGTAATGGAGGCTGCGCTGCGTACTGCGGCAGTTAAGCTCACCGGAAAGCCGTTAGAGGAGCTTGAATTCAAAGAGGTTCGTGCTGTTGAGGGACTCCGTGAGGTAACGCTGAATATTGCCGATACAGAGATCCGCCTGGCTGTTGCCAATGGTCTTGATAATGCCCGAACAATATTAGAGTCGATAAAGAGCGGAGAGAAGGATTATCACTTAATTGAGATGATGGCTTGTCCAGGCGGGTGTATAAATGGTGGTGGTCAGCCATATCCGCCAACGGGCCAGTATGTGCTTAATAAGGAAATAAGAGCCAAGCGAGCAGAAGCCCTATATAAGCTCGATAAAGGGCGTAAGCTGAGATCTAGTCATGAGAATCCAGATATAATCAGTCTTTATGAGACATATCTGGGCGAGCCTGGCAGTCATAAGGCCCACGAATTGTTGCACACGACATATAAACCTCGATATCCCAGAGGAGTTTGAACTCTGAGCAACGGTGACTTCAAAAAAAAGATTAGATTAAATTCATAACTAATAAAAGAGAGATGATTAATTATGCATCAAGAAGCAGTATCTGAAGATCTAAACAGCGTATATGAGATGGCAGAGGAAGCACTTAGCCCAGAGGTTGTTGCTTTTATAGAGCACTGTCGTCAGCTGGAGCGTCCAGAAAGTGAGCTTATAACAGTTTTGCATAAAGTTCAGGCTATAAATGGCTGGCTCAGTGCCAAGCAGCTCGATGCGGTTGCCCTGTTATTAGGAGTACCTGGTTCACAGGTTAGTGGTGTCGCCTCATTTTATCATTTCTTCCGGCTGAAAGAGAGAGGCAGAAATGTGATTAATGTTTGTCTGGGAACAGCCTGTTATGTTAAAGGAGCCCAGCAGATCATAGATAAGATAACAGAGTTAAAGGGTATTGTGCCGGGTGAAACAACGCCAGATGGTAAGTTTACGCTGGACGCTTCTCGTTGTCTGGGTACCTGTGGTCTGGCACCAGTAGTAGTTATCAATGACCATGTTCATGCCGGGGTTAAACCTGAAGATGTCGAAAAGCTATTGTCCAGTTGCAAGTAAGCACGGGGTTTGAGGAGAATGGCTAAACCACAATGGACTCCGCAGCAATATAAAGCGATAAACAAAAAGGACAGTGATCTGCTGTTGACCGCATCGGCGGGTTCAGGAAAAACAGCTGTATTGGCAGAGCGATATCTGAAATTAATTACAGATAAAGATCAGCCTTGTGATATAGAGCGCATATTGGTAATGACCTTTACTAATGATGCTGTAGCAGAGATGCGCAAACGCATTGGCGAGAGGCTGGCAATTCATGTCAGAGAAAACCCATCAGATAGTCATAGTCGTCGTCAATATTCAATGTTCGGCACTGCTAATATCTGCACTCTGGATTCGTACAGTTCTTCTTTGCTGAAGGAATTTTTCTATCTGGCCGAGATTGACCCATCATTTGAGATCATAGAGCCGGCAGAAAAGAAGTTGGTTTATGGTCGTTTTACTGAAGAAATATTGGAAGAGTTTTATTCCGGATTGCCTGGAAAAGATGCTACAGAGTCATTTTATCGTTTTGTTCGGGCTTATGGCGGCAAAAAAGGCGACAATCAAATCTTTGCTATTTTGAATTCATTCAGTATATTTATGGATATTGCTGTTGATTCTGATAAATGGCTGAGTTTATGTCTCGATGAGAGTGATGCGATAAATCATAGGGCTGTGTGTTTTAAGCAAACGATTGCGGCTAATTTCCAGCGGCAAATACAACGGGCTCAATCGCAGCTGCAACAGGCTCTTAGCCTGGTTAGAGATCATTTTGATACTGTATTGCATTTCACTGATTTTTTAGTTCAGGCACTGGAATCTCTCGATGATATCAGTGTTTTGCTGCGATCGGATCTTGATGGTAGAGCAACCAATATTCTGTCTGATAAGAGCAATCTGCCTTTGTTTCAAAAATATCCTCAGCTTAAAAAGAATGTTGACAAAGATCAAAAAGATATAATTGTAGATTTTATCAAATGTGCCAAGGAGCAGGTGAAGACTATTATTGGGGTATATGAAGGCACTGAATCTTTAAAAGGAGAATTGTTCCGCGATCAATCATTTCTGGAAACAGTCAGGACTCTGTACAAGGAATGTCAGAGCAGATATTGTCAGTTTAAGCAAGAAAATAATTATCTTGATTATAGAGATCTTAGCCACAAGGTACTTGATGTAATATTTAAGGAAGGTAAGCCAACCGCTGCGGCTATCGAGCAGAGAAATACCTTCAGGTATATACTTGTAGATGAATATCAGGATATTTCACCATTGCAGGAATTATTGCTTAGTATTATAAAAAATGGTTCTGATGGGCCAGGCAATATGTTTATGGTGGGTGATGTAAAGCAGAGCATTTATAGATTTCGTCAGGCTCGACCGGAAATTATTTTGGCTAAACACAATAGTTATACTCCAGTATTTGATGGTGCAGTTGATACGGGAAGAGAAACTCCTGCTGGAGGTAGGATAGAATTAAATAAGAATTTTCGTTCCCGGCGTGAGATCGTCAATTTTGTCAACTATTTTTTCAGCCGTACTATGACTCGTGATTTTGGCGGTATTGATTATCTGCATGATGGCATGATGGAATATGGTGCTGAATATTATGATCAAAACGATGTTGATTATCTGGGTAAACAGAATACCACAGTTGAACTGCATCTTGTTGATCTGGGTGAGTCCGAACCAGATGGGTTTGAGAGTCTGTCTGATGATGGCGGAAGTGATGACCTGAATACTGTTGATGAAATGTCTCTTGATGCGGTTCGAAAAGAAGCTGTAGTTGCTGCCGTTAGAATATGCAAGATGGTTGGACACCCGGCAGGTGAGCCTGAATTTGAGGTGCTTTGTCCCGATGCAAAAAATGCCAGGGGGGTGAGATTTGGCGATATTGCCGTTTTACTTCGTTCCCTGAAGTCTCAGTCGCCAGTTTACGCTGAAGTCTTTGCTCGTTTTGGTATTCCCTTCTTTTTGCAGCAGCAATCTGGGTTGCTCGATTCGGTTGAAGTAAAATATATTGTCAGTATTCTTATGCTGATCGATAATCCATTTCAGGATATATCTTTGGCCGCAGTATTGCGAGGCCCATTGGTCAGGCTCAGTGACCGGCAGCTTGCTGAGATCCGTAGTATCTCTTCTGGTTATTTTTATAATGCTGTGCTTGAATATTGCAAAAAGGGTACCGATGAAACGATAAAGACTGCTCTGGATGAGTTATTGGCTAAATTAGAAAATTGGCGGACTATTTCCAGACGCGAGCCTCTGGCTGTGCTGATTCGCCGCATATATCGCAGTTCAGGGTTATTGCTTTATTTTAGAGCATATTTAAATGGCCGTCAGCGATATGCGAATTTATTGCAGCTTTATAAGATCGCCTGTCAATTCGACACTTTCAGCAGTCAGGGTGTTGGTCGTTTTTTAAGGCATCTGGAAAATCTTCGGGAAGAGGCAGAGCCGGATTCCGGTCCGGCCCGCATAGTTTCTGAAGCTGATAATGTTGTCCGGATCATGAGCGTGCATAAGAGTAAGGGGCTGGAATATCCTGTAGTGTTTGTTGCAGGGTTGAGTAAGAAGTTTAATTTTATGTCCGCATACAGCCCGGCATTATTTACTGATGCCAACAAGGGAGGTTTTGCAATTAAAGCCCGTTCAGCTGATGGCCAGGGTACTTATTATACCTTTACTCACAATCTATTATCGCAGCAGGAGAAACTGTTAACATGTCATGAGGAACTGCGAATTGCCTATGTGGCTTTTACACGGGCCAGAGAGCATTTGATTTTTATTGGCAGTACAGATACTGAAAAGTTCTATAATAAATGTAATGAATATATACACGAAAAAATGCTTCGCTCATTGGTTTGTGACGATAATGCAGAGTGTGGCGTTATAGATGTTGATAAGCTGGAGTCTGCGGCATGTCTTTTGGATTGGTTCGCTTTAGCTTTGGCTGATCATTGTGCCTTTTTGGGGTATAATCCCAATTTGGCTGAAGTTCAGTGTGCCGGTTGTTCAAATGATTTTATTGTTAAGGTGCATAATGAACATGATATCAGAACTGTTATATCTAAAGTTTCTGAACGAGCGGTTGTAAGTGAAATTGCTGTCGCAAATACAGATGTTGATACGGCGTTATTTGACAATGATGAACATACTGCTATCCTGAAACAGATCGAATGGCAATATCCGGCTCTGGCAGCTGTGTATTGCGGGGCAAGAGCTGGCGTAACACAGTTAAACGCAGCCCGTAAAGAGCTGCAAGATGATAATGAATCGTATGTCGTAAGGCTGCAAGACACTGAATTTGCCGCTGCACTGCCCGGTGATCTGGGACGCCGACCGATATTTATGGAAATCGATGCCATAGCAGCTAATGCTGCTGAATTAGGTACTTGGACACATCGTTATATTGAATTACTGGATCTTAAGGCTGAGCTGACTTATGCAGGGTTGCATAAGCAGCTGCAAAATATGGTTCAGGCAGGGCAGTTAAGTAGGGTTCAGGCTGATAGTATAACAATAGAGGGTATAGAGACATTTTTTCGCTCTGATATTGGTTTGTCTATGCTTAATAATATAGAGCATGTATATCGGGAATGGGAATTTACCCTGGCGGTAACTGCTGATGAGCTATATACAGGTCAGTATAGCGCAGATTTGCTTTGTAATGATAAGGTGGTCGTTCGCGGAATAATTGACTTACTATATTGGAATGGAAACGCCTTTGAGGTCATCGATTTTAAGACCGATAATGTAATAGGTGATGATATTCAAAAGCGTGCAGAAAAGTATAGGTTTCAGCTTGATTTTTACCGCCGGGCAGTTCAGGAGATAACTGGTAAAGAGGTTGCCGCCTGTTGTCTTTATTTTTTAAAACCTGGTGTAATGGTTCATCTTTGATGAGTTTCAACGCTTTTTTATATACTGCAACAATATTTTTGATGTTATTTGACAATTTTCGATATGTTTTTTGGTGTATTTTAGGTTTCAATTTTACTGAAGCCATACTGGACAGAACGGTTTATTCTGGTAAAATATGGTTATGGAACAGATAGACTTACAGCTTGCCGAGGAAATACTTGATCGTAATGGCCGTCAAAGTCATCGGCTTATAGCTGTATTGCAGGCCGTCCAGAAACAATGGGGGTACTTACCACCAGATATTCTGACTTACATCAGTACCCAAAGTGAATTTACCCCTGCTGCAATAGAAAGTGTAGCAGGTTTTTATGCCCGCTTTCGGCGTAAGCCTGTAGGCAGACATATAATCAGTCTTTGTAATGGCACTGCCTGCTTTGTAAAAGGATCGGAATCCGTTTACGATGCTTTACGAAGATATTTGCAAATACCGGAAAATGATGATACTGATCCGGCGGGGAATTTTACTATAGAGAAAGTAGCCTGTCTGGGTTGCTGTACTCTTGCACCGGCAGTTCAGATCGATAATATTACCTATGGTCATCAGAGTCCTAACACTGTTGAGGCTATGATCGAAAATTTTCTGGAAGTACAGAGTAAAAAACCTGCCAAATCTGCCGGGCGGTCATTGCCGGCAGGAGAAAACGCCGGTGAGATAAGGTTGGGATTGGGATCCTGTTGTGTGGCCCGGGGTTCTGGGGTTTTGTATGAGGCTTTTGCAAAAGCAGTTACAGATTCTGGTATTAATATAAAACTTAAGCAGGTGGGGTGTGTGGGTATGTGTCATCAGACCCCGCTGGCCGAAGTTGTTATGCCTTCAGGAAAATCATATCTATATGCCCAGGTATCACCGCGAGATGCGGTAAATATTATTATGCGTCATTTTCGGCCGGAGAACTGGGGTAAACGCCTTAAATTGACAATGTCAAATTTTCTCCGAGATATGGTAACTGATGCTTGTCATGAGCCGGTTGAGAGATTTCTGTTGAGTACCAGAGAAAGTCAGGTATCTGATTTTCTTCATAAACAACAACATATTTCTACCGAAGACTGCGGCTTTCTTGATCCTACCAGCCTGAATGAATATCAAAGTAAAGGCGGGTTTGCGGCTTTTGCCAAAGTTCTGAATTTAAGCCAGAGCGAAATTATAGATACCGTTTCAATTAGCGGCTTACGCGGTCGGGGAGGAGCCGGGTTTCCTACAGGCCGAAAATGGCAATTGGTTTCACAGTTCACTGGCAGTGATAAATATGTCGTATGTAATGGAGATGAGGGCGATCCGGGAGCTTTTATGGATCGAATGCTTCTTGAATCTTATCCATTTCGTGTTATAGAGGGCATGTTAATTGCCGCCCGGGCTATAGGTGCTGCGAAGGGATATTTATATATTAGAGCTGAATATCCGCTGGCAGTTCGCCGGGTGCGTCAGGCGCTTGAGTCATGTCGAGAGGCCGGGTTTCTTGGGCAGGGTATAGCTAATAGTGATTTTAGTTTTGACCTTGATATTATGGAAGGGGCAGGTGCCTTTATTTGTGGTGAAGAAACCGCACTTCTTGAGTCTATGGAGGGTCGCAGGGGTACTCCTCGCCTTCGACCGCCATATCCGGCAGAAAAAGGTCTGTTTGGTAAACCGACGCTTATCAACAATGTAGAGACCTTTAGTCAGATCCCCTGGATATTTAGTCAGGGGGTTGAGGCGTATAATCAGCTTGGCACCTCAACAAGTAAGGGCACAAAGGTATTTGCTCTGGCAGGAAAGATAGTCAGAGGAGGACTAATCGAAGTGCCGATGGGTATGACCATAAATGAAATAATATACGATATTGGCGGTGGAGTATTGCCCGGCCGGAAATTCAAGGCTGTTCAGATAGGAGGGCCCTCTGGCGGCTGTATACCGGCAGATTTGGGATATTTGCCCATTGATTATGAGGCCCTGTCAGACAAAGGAGCAATTATGGGCTCTGGCGGGCTGGTAGTTCTGGATGATACCGACTGCATGGTAGATATTGCCCGATATTTTCTGGAGTTTACCCAGGAGGAATCGTGCGGAAAATGTACTTTTTGTCGTGTTGGAACCCGTCGAATGTTAGAGCTGCTTGATGCCATTCGTGAAGGGAGAGGTAAGGTTGAGATGCTTGATGAGTTAGCGGCATTGGCTGTTGAGGTCAGTAGCGGCTCGCTTTGTGGTTTGGGGCGTACAGCTCCTAACCCGGTATTGACTACCCTGCGTTTTTTCAAGGAAGAGTATCTTGCTCACATTAATGGGTACTGTCCGGCGGGCAAATGTTTGGCCTTGATTAAATATCAGATAACAGATAAATGTACCGGTTGTACAAAGTGTGCTCAGATATGTCCGGTTGGAGCAATAGAAGCCAAACCCTATGAAAAGCACATTATTGACTACGAAAAATGTATTAAATGCGGCGGTTGTAAGGCTATTTGTCCTTTTGAAGCAGTTGTGACACAATAGCATTTGTAACCTGAGAATATATTAACCTCAATTATTACTGGAGAATTATGATATGGCAAAAAATAAAACGGTTTCCGTTTCAGTACAATATAAAGATATTACAGCAGTCAGAGACCAGTTGTTGGTCCTTGGAGTATTTGAATCGGAAGAACTTCCCAAGAGTCTGGCAGTAATAGATAAAATTACCAATGGTCAGCTCAGTAAAGTATATAAACTCAAGGATTTCAGCGGTAAGATAAAGCAATCCGTGTTAATATACAATACCCAGAAAGGAGCTGCTGAGCGTATTTTATTGCTTGGTTTGGGTGATAAGTCAAAGTTCGAGGCTGACACTCTTCGTTCTGCTGCTGCTGTAGCTATTAAAACGGCTGATAAAATAAAGACAGAGACTATGACAGTCTGTATGGATGTGCCGAGGTCTTTTTCCCATGCAGAGAAAGCCCAGGTTATTGCCGAAGGCCTGATCGTAGGCAGATATGAATATGTGGAACAGTTCAGTAAACCATCAGGAAAGGAAGGAGCTGTTAAAGCTACTGTACTGGCTTGGGAACAAGCAGATCTTAATGAAATGCGAAAAGGAGTTAAAAAAGGCATAATACTTGGCGAGGCTCAGAATTTCAGTCGTTCTATAGCCAATAAAGGAGGAGCTGAGATATATCCCCAATCTCTGGCAATGACCGCCCGTAAAATGGCAAGCAGTTCAGGATTGAAGTGTAAGATTTTTGATGATAAAGAACTGGCCAAAATGCAAATGGGGGGTATTTTGGCTGTAGGTCAGGGCTCAGCCCATAAACCCAGGTTGATCATGCTGGAGTATAATGGTCGTAAGGGGGTTAAGAGCCCGGACCTTGTGGTTGTAGGCAAGGCTATTACTTTTGACAGCGGCGGCATAAGTCTCAAGCCAGGTGAAAATATGCAGGATATGAAATTTGATAAATCCGGCGGCTGTAATGCGTTGGGTATTATGCATGCTATTGCAGCACTAAAGCCGGCTAAAAATGTTGTTGCTCTTATCCCTGCTGCTGAAAATATGCCAGATGGTAATAGCTATCGTCCAGGTGATATTGTTAAGACCTATAGTGGTAAAACGGTTGAAATACAGAATACTGATGCAGAAGGGCGTATGATACTTTGTGATGCTTTGCATTATGCAGTTAAAATGCTTAAGCCAAAAGCCATAATTGATATGGCAACTCTCACTGGTGCATGTGTTATAGCTCTTGGCACTTTCAAAGCTGGTTTATTCAGTAATAATGATAAGATAGTAGAAGATATCAAGCGGGCATCAAAAACTGCCGGTGAGCCTGTCTGGCATCTTCCTTGCGATCAACCTTATCGCGATCTGCTTAAAAGTGAATGTGCCGATATGAAGAATATTGGCGGCCGCTATGGTGGATCTTCTTCAGCAGCGGCTTTTTTGCGGGAATTTGTTGGCGAAGATATAGCCTGGGCTCACATTGACATTGCCGGTGTATCCGACCTTAAAGCTCCAACTGATAAAATGTCTGCTGGCGCAACTGGCTACATAGTCAGAACTGTGCTGGAATATGTTCAGAGTATGTGATATGAATAATACCTGGTATCAGACTGGTAAGAGTTGTTGTGTTCAGGCTCTTACCTGTCTGGTCCTGTTATTATGATGAGAAATTATGAAAGAATCGTTAAATAAGATCAGTGATTATATATGGGAGCTGCCTCAGGATTATTTACCGGGTATGCGAGTGTCGGGCAGGATTATTGCCGGTCCGGAGTTATTTGCTTCATTGGAAGATGGAGTAGTTACTCAGCTTGCTAATGTCTGTCATTTGCCCGGCATAGTTGATCATGCTTACTGTATGCCAGATGGTCACTGGGGTTATGGGTTTCCTATTGGTGGTGTCGCTGCCACAGACCCATCTCAGGGAGGTGTTATTTCTCCGGGAGGTATCGGTTTTGATATTAATTGTGGCATGAGACTATTACGCACAAATCTTACTTATGATCAGGTAAAACCTCGTATCAATAAATTACTTGAAGCCCTTTTTCGGCGGATACCTGTGGGTGTCGGCGGTAAAGGTATGGTAAAACTAAATAAAAATGAGTTTTGCGATATGTTGGAACAAGGTGCTCAATGGGCATTGCAGAAAGGATATGCCCGTCAGCAAGACTTAGCCAATACTGAGGATAACGGCTGTGTTTTGGGGGCTGATGCCGCAAAAGTATCTGATAAATGTATAGAAAGGGGTATCGGACAGGTAGGCTCTCTGGGCAGCGGAAATCATTATCTTGAAATTCAGGTTGTGCGTGCTAATAATGTATATGACAAGCAGTTAGCTGAGTCGTTTGGTCTTAATATGCCCAATCAGATAGTTATTATGTTCCACTGCGGCAGTCGAGGGTTTGGTCATCAGGTAGCGACAGACTATTTACGAACATTGCTGGCTGCTATGCCCAAATATGAGATATCCTTGCCGGACAGAGAGCTTGCTTGCGTTCCTCTGGAGTCGCCAGAAGGTCAGGATTATTTTGCTGCTATGAAATGTGCAGTAAATATGGCTTATGTTAATCGACAGTTGATAACCTATGGCCTAAGGGAGGTATTTGCAGAGGTATTTGGCCTGACCCATGATGAGCTAGGTATAGATCAGGTCTATGATGTGTGTCATAATACAGCTAAACTAGAAGAGCATACTGTTGATGGTATAAACAAACGGTTACTTGTGCATCGCAAGGGTGCAACTAGAGCATTTGGGCCTGGTAGGCCCGAATTGCCGGAGGCGTACCAGAAAACCGGCCAGCCGGTTATTATCGGCGGCAGTATGGAAACAGGTTCATATCTGCTTGCCGGGTGTGAAAGCAGCTCAAATCCCTCATCGTTTGCCTCAACAGCTCATGGCAGTGGTCGTCTTATGAGCAGGACCAAAGCCAAATCACTGTTTAATGGTAAGGATCTGGTTGATGAATTAAAGGGCAAGGGAATAGCAATTCGCTGTGCAAGTTATGCTGGTCTTGCCGAAGAGGCTGGTTCTGCCTATAAAGATATAAATTCTATTGTGGATACTATCTCATCTGTAAAGCTCAGTCTTCCGGTTGTCAGGCTTGTGCCCGTCGGGAATATTAAAGGTTGATAATCATATCAACGCTGTTATTACTGGTATTATTGGACCTGTATTGATAAAAAGCATTTTCTGATAATGTTAAATTGTGATAATAATTGTATAACCAATTGTTAATGAATAAGTTAGTCGGTTTAGCGGTTTTTCTCTTATTTTGCATATTTATATATTAATATGAAGTTAACCATTGTACATTTATGACCGATGTTATGATTGTCTGAGTTAAGGAGATGAAGCAATAACAATAGAAATATTGGCAGTTATAATGGCAAAGGTCCAGAAATTGGCATTAAGTATGATTGTCAGAAAATTCGATTTATTATGGTCAATAAGAGAAAGATAATATTAATAACTGCTGTACTTATAACAGTGTTGGTAGTTAATTTGATACTTTACTACACATCTTCAGTTAAATTTGAGGATGCTGAGCGGTATCTTCTGGGACGCGACATTAACTCATTAGGCAGTGACAGTGTCTTAAATACGGTTAAGATCGCACTTGGTGTATTACTTAACACCGCTACAATTGGCAGTGTTTGTTTGGTGTTATACTATCATGGAAAGCGGAAAAGTCGGGCTACTCTTGCTATATTATCGCAGCATTTGCAACAGTTAATACAGGAAGGAAAGTATTCACCGATAAAGGATATGTCAGTTAGTTATGAGCTGGCTGATTTGTGTGAGAAGATTAATATTATACTGGGTTCGATAGAGGATAATACCCTAAAGTCTAAAATAATAACCGATAAGATATCAATAGGGTTGGCATTTCTTGATGAATCGGGCAAAACAGTCTGGGTAAATCCGGCCGGAAAGACTATGTTAGGATTTGATAAGGGGAGAAATTGTAATACAGAATGTGATTTGTTCTGGGAAAGCTCAATGTATTTTCCGCTTAAGGAAGTAATTTCTTCTGGAGTCAATGTTCAGGGAGATGTTTATAACGAAAAGTCAGATCGTTGGTTTCAGGTCAACATTTCCCCCTTTAACCATAATATAGATAATAATCGAGGAGGTTATGTCCTAAGTTACCATGATATAACAGAAAGGTACAGAGCGCAGCAGGGTCTTAATCACATAGGCAAAATCATTTCTTCCAGCGATTTGTTGGCAGTTGTTCGCAATGTTGTTAGCCCTGATGATATGCCTGTAAGTTATGTTTCAGGTAATATACTTAACATTTTAGGATATAATTCAAATGTGATCTTGTCGGGTTCTATAAATTTTGATTCTCTGATCCATTCTGACGACCTGCAATTGGTTAAAGATGAGAATAAAGGGTATATGTATCACACCAGGCAAGAAAAGTGGGTACACAACCCTTACAGAATGTTAAAAAATGATGGTTCGACTATCTGGATAGAAGATTGTACTACCTGTTCTCGCAGTGCTGAAGGTGTACCGCTGACAATACGAAGTGTTCTGAAAGATGTTACTGATGATGTGCATGCCAGACAGCACAGGCAGCAGGCCTGGCTGGTAGCCCAGGTTGGCTATTGGAGTTATGATGCGAAAAGCCAGTTATATCATGTATCTGCCGAGGCTTTGCAGGTTTTAGGTGTAAATAGCCATAATAACAGAATGTCTTTTGATGATATGTTCGTCAATATTGTAGCGGAAGATAAAGATACGCTTTTGGCTATGATTGCAGAATCAATAAGTAATCGATTTGAAACTTATAAGTTTGAGTTCAGGATAATGCTTAATGATCGTGAGCATTATATAATGATGAATTCAAGTAATGAGTATGATCAAGATGGAAATCTTGTTGGAAAGTATGGTATAGTACAGGATATTTCCTCTATGAAGGAAATGGAGCTTGAACTTGAGAGTGAGAGGGTTAAGTACTATTCTGTTTACAAATACTCTGGTGATGCAATCATGATTTTTGATGAAGACAGGAATGTAATTGATTGTAATAATAAAACTCTGGAATTATTTGCTGCTGATTCGATTGACAATCTGAAGAACAAAAGGTTTAGAGATCTTTCCAGTGCTGAGCAAGGTAATAAGATAATCGGCTCTGAAGAGATCCGGAATATTTTCGATTCTGTCAGAGATAAAAGCGTTTGTGTTTTTGACTGGTTCTGCCAGAATTGCAAAGGAGCGATATTTGCTGCTCAAATTTCCCTTACCAGATTTTTTCTGGGTAATAAAGTTTTCTATCAAGCAGTTATCCGCGACATGAGTCTTGTTCGTAAACGCTCTGAGGATTTGGAAAAATCGAGAAGTATAGCCGTTGATGCGCTTTCTTGTGCTGATGAAAAAATAATGGAGTTGCAGAAGCTGTTGAACGAGGCGAATAACAGGGCAAAAGAGGCTGAAATATCCAATAATATCAAAAGCGAATTTCTTACCTGCATGAGTCATGAGATAAGGACACCCTTAAATGCTATCATAGGTTTTGCAGATGTTCTAAACATGGAAGATATCTCTGTTGATATCAAGAAGTATGTTGAGCATATACGCATCAGTGGTAATCATTTGCTTGGTGTAATCAATGACATTCTTGATCTATCTAAGATAGAGGCAGGAAAAGTGTCGGTGAGTATTGATAACTTTACCCTGAATGATCTGCTATCTAATGTTGAAACGATAATGTCAGGTCAGGCTTATGCCAAAGGGCTATATTTTAATATTGAACGGAAAGAACCGTTGCCGGAACTAATCAAAAGTGATATGCAGCAACTTAAACAATGTCTGATTAATCTTATTGGAAATGCCATTAAGTTCACAAACACTGGTGGAATAACTATAGAAGTTACCCGGTCAGTTAAAGATAAGAATATTGAGATGATCTGCTTTAGCGTAAAAGATACAGGAGTTGGCATTTCTCAGGATCAGCTTATGTCTATTTTTGAACCTTTTGTCCAGTCTTCGCGAATCTCAAATACCAGTCTTGAAGGTAGTGGTTTGGGTTTAAGTATAACCAAAAAACTAGCCAAACTTCTTGGCGCTACTGTAACGGCATCGAGCCGAATCAATAAAGGCTCAACTTTTGTGCTTTCAGTACCCGTTGATATTACTACAGTGCGGAATGTTCCTCAAAAAAAAGTCGAGCAACTACCTGACCAGGTAACCGTCTGAAATTTCCATGTTGCTTATAAGTTTCGGGCTTTAACAAGCTATATATTCAGCTCTTGAGTGTTTTTACATATTGCGATACAGCTTCCTGCCAACAGCGAGGTTGCCAATCAATTATCCTGTATGTCTCACTGCTGTCCAGAACAGACCATGCAGGTCTTTGGGCCGGACGGGGGTACTCAGATGAATTACATGGAGTAACTGTACAGGTATGCCCCGCTTCGCGGACGATCGCACTGGCCAGGTCGAACCAGGTACATGCCGGACCATTGCAGAAATGAAATATGCCAAAATTCTGTTTGGTTGCCATCTCTGCCATACATCTAGCCAGGTCAGGAGCCCAGGTGGGGCAGCCATGCTGATCATTAACTACTTTAAGTTCGTTACGGGAGCGGCTGAGATTATAAATAGTCTCAACAAAGTTTTTCCCTTGTGGTCCAAATAGCCAGGCAGTTCTGATAATCTGATAGCGGCAGCCAGAATTGACAATGAGCTTTTCGCCCAGCAGTTTGGTCCTGCCGTAGGCGCCTTGCGGTCCGGTACTATCTTCCGGCAGATATGGTTTATCATTATTGCCGGAAAATACATAGTCAGTGCTTATATGCACTAAGAGCGAATCACAGGTCTTAGCCGCTATTGCCAGATTCTCTACTCCATAACCATTTATCTGGGCTGCAATTTCTTCCTGCTCTTCGGCCAGGTCAACATTAGTATAGGCAGAACAGTTAAAAATGACATCAGGCTTAAACTCTTTCACTTTGGCGATAACTGCCTCCCGATCAGTGATGTCAAGCCTGGACTCATTTTCTCCGGGATTAATGTCGGTATAAAGTGCGGACACATTTGCTGAGCAGAGTATATTTTTCAACTCTTTTCCCAGCATTCCCTGTGAACCTGTTACAATAGCTTGCATTTAACACTCCTGTCCATTGTATGGTTAGTATTATTTATTTATCTTATTGGCAAGCAACTGGCCGACAAGTTCCACGCAATCCCGGCAAGATAGCTTATTGGCTTTTCTTATGCTACGGCAGTCGCTGGAGCTTGCTTGCTGTTTAAATTCATTTAACAGTTCCTGCATAGATTCTGGGTTATCACCGAGGATTACTTCAGCAGCATAAACTGCGCCGCATAACCCCTCAGGTGCTCTGCCGCCGCCAAATTTGCGGAAATTGGTTTCAATAAATTCATCTGTCATATTACTATGGTTGGCATAAGCCTTCAAAACTGCCTGGCAGCAGTTAAATCCTTCTTTGCCATGAAAATATTGTGCTGCGATCGTGCTGGTGTTTAATTCCATTTTTCTCCTCTGAAAATATAAATGCAAAACTCAACCGTTATATTTGAATATGGTTGAGCTATAAGTGTCCCAATAATTTTGCAGGTTCTTCCGGGCTTTTGGTTGTTGCTGATAGGTAAGCTGAATTAATTGTTGCTATAGTATTAAGAAAACTATCTGCTGAGCAGCTAAGTTTCAGGTCGGGGTTGTCCAGGTGATTGAGAAAGTGCTCGAATTGCCGTGTTATAGCTTTGAGCCCGGTCTCGTCCGTAAAGTCATATTTATCTACGACATTGTTTTTACGGTCAAATTGTTTTATGATCTTGCCATCACTGTGAATGCTGCCTTCGGTGCCATAAAATGACATTTCAAATTTTTGCATACCGGCCATCCAGCTACAGCTTAAATTGGCTAAACAATGATCGGGATACTCAATTGTTACAATCGCCGAATCTTCTGTGAGGTATGGAGGCAATGATATCTTTTTACAATTATCACTGTTAATGGAATATACTCGCAAAGGCATGCCGTTTATCCGGGTCAGCAGGTCAATAAAGTCGAAATTATCTTCCAGAAGTACTCCTCCACCAGATAATTTGGGATCTCCTTTCCAGTCAAGAACACCTTCGTATTGTCTGATATTTGTTATCTGGCTTTGGTATAGTGTTCCAATGACCTTGTTGTTAATAAGTTCATTGATTTGATTATAGAGTAGATTGCCTCGTGTTGTGCAGCTGATGGCCAGGGCACAGTTGTTTTTTCTTACATCTTTTATCCACAGATCGATCTCTGAAAGATCTCTGGCAGCCGGAGTGGTTTTGAATATATTGCTATTGGTGCAAGCGGCAATATGGATTATTTCTCCGCATTGATAGTTGGGTAGGCCAAGAAGTATTACCTCAGGCTTTTCAGATACAATAAGCTGTCTTGAGTCATGATAGGCCGAAATGGAATACTTCTGGGCAAAATCATCACAAAGCACTTTATTTCTATCAAAAACTGCGCATAGCTTGCATCGCCCATTAGTCAGAAATTGGTCAATAAGTTCTGTGTTTGCTAATGGAGAATTAAGCCCTATTATTGCAGTTTTATATGTTTTCATCCCGCATTGTCCTTGAGCTGTTAAAGGTGCCAGTACTATTTCCCCAGCTTTATATTTAACATTTTTGCTACACACTCAGGTACCATCCCCGAAACATCTCCATTATGCCTTGCTACTTCTCGAATAAGCGTTGAACTTATAAAACCTTTAGTTTCGCTGGTCATAATAAAAACTGTTTCAATGCCGGAAAGGGTACGATTGGTTAAGGCCAACTGAAATTCGTATTGAACATCGGAAATATCCCTTAACCCACGCAAGATTGCATTAGCCTTCATTTCACGGGCAAAATCTACCGTCAGGCCTGAAAAACGCTCTGCCCTCACATTGGGCATATTTGCAGCAATCTGCCTTATCATTTCCAGACGCTCGCTGCCAGTAAACATGTATTCCTTCTGGCTGCTATCTCCAACACCAATGACTATCTCATCAAAGAGGCCAGATGACCGTTCAATAACATCAAGATGACCATTGGTAATAGGGTCAAATGAACCGGGAAACACAGCTCTTACAAACTTATTATTCATCTCTTAATTATAATCTGAACCTTTAATGCCGTCAATTGTAACATTGGCATCTGGCAGATTGTCATTAGCCTGAGATATTCTGGAAGCTTCAATGAAGGCACTGTGGCCATCGGCAAAGACGAAATTCCTTTTCCCGGACCAATTCCACCAGCCGGCTTCGTCGTCATTAAGGGCATGATTGCTATGCCATTCACCGAACATGATCTTCGAATCTGGGTATCTTACAGATTCTTTGCTCTGAGCTACTACTGATAAGCTATGGCTCAGCGTCTCGTTGCTGGTGGTAATGGTGTTAATTGTTTCTGAACTATGGAAAAAACTCATGGAATAAACATAGCTTCCAACAGGCTCAGACTGGTTGGATTCGTCAATAGAAGGGCATATAAATGTATTTTTATCAATTAGATATGCACTTAATGGCTGGCTCCAGTTGTCTGTCATCCAGAATGATTTTCCGCTACTAGATGGGCCTGCCAGGTGGCGGTCGCCATTGTCGCTGCAATAAGCCTCGGCAGCCAGAACTATATTTCTGAGATTGTATTGGCACAAAGTTCTTTTTGAGGTTATCTGGCCAGACTGAAGTGAAGGGCGTACAACAGCTGTCAGCAACAAAACTATGGCAATAACTATAGTAAGTTCTGTTAAGGTAAAGGCCTTAATATGTCTTTTAGATTTACACATGCAACAATTATCGACCTGTCACGGGTCAGGTGTTTAACAAATAATAAAGTAATTATAGATTATAATACACTTGCTTTGATAATTTGTATCGGTTGTACCGGCACATCTCCATAATAACCAACAGTATGGGTCTTTACTGATACGATAGCCTCGGCAACATCCATCCCTTCAATCACCTTTCCAAAAACCGCATAACCATTAGGGTCATACTTACCAGGATCAAGTTTACTGCTATTATCTACCACATTTATAAAAAATTGTGAGGTTGCACTGTTGGGGTCCTGTGTGCGGGCGTAGCTAAGGGTGCCTTTGGTATTACTCAGGCCGTTTTTTGCTTCGTTTTTGATAGGGGATTTTGTTTTTTTCTGCTTCATATCTTCAGTAAAACCGCCACCCTGTATTACAAAGCCAGGAATGACTCTGTGGAAGATAACTCCATCGTAAAATCCTTCTTTTACATAACTTATGAAGTTTTCACACGAAATTGGAGCTTTATTATCGTCCAGTTCTATAGTTATATTACCTTTGGTGGTTTCCAAAAGCACTTTAGTATTTATCTGTTCGGACATTTATCTTATTTCCTTATGCAGCAAGTTGTTAATAACAAAACATCATTATAGCACATGTTGTTTTGTAATCAACTTTTTTGTCATTATATTGCTATTTTTAGAGAATGTTAGAAATAAGCCTTGTTGATATGTGATATATTTTGTGGTGGTTTTCTGTTTTTTAATGGTTATAATCCGTCTATGTGTAAATAGGGGCTATTTCCCCGAAAGTGTATTTTTTTTCATTATAGTATTTTTATACCATTTATAACTACAGAAGGAAGCATTTATGATGATAACAAGTAAGTCTAAGGGGTCGTTCTGGGGGCGTATGGTTGTTCCTGGTGTGATGGGTCTGGTTTCTTGTATGGCTGCTGGTCTGATCGCATCGCCGGAATCGAGAGCTATTGTGTCAACTGGCGGATTATCAGACTTTGTCCGTCCGCTGATTGGTACTAAAGGCGAAGGTAATGTATATCCTGGTCCTTCAGCACCGTTTGGCCTGGTACAGTTAAGTCCTGATACAGATAAGAAGCTCTGGGCAACAGCTTCTGGTTATGAATATTCTGACCCTACTATTCTGGGTTTTAGCCTGACACATCTGTCTGGAACTGGTATTCCTGATTTGGGTGATTTTTTGTTTGTGCCTCAGATAGGTGAGCCGGTTTTTGTTTCAGGTGAAAAAGATAAGCCCGAAGAAGGTTATCAGTCAACCTATAGTCATGATACTGAAGTGGCTTCTGCCGGATATTACAAAGTGACTTTGGATAAGCCAGGCGTAACGGTGGAGCTGGCAGCTGTTACCCGTGCCGGCATGATGCAGTTTACCTTTCCTGCCTCTGATAAGGCTTCGATCATGACCGATCTGGCCCATGTTCTAAGTGGTGGTCGCTGGCAGATCGCACAGTCGCATGTCCGTATTGAAGATAAGTCAACAGTTACCGGTTATCATTTGGTTAATGGCTGGGCGAAGGAACGCCATATCTTTTTTGCAGCCCGTTATTCCCGTCCATTCGATGAAGGCCTGATCATAAGTAATGGCAAGCCCGTCATTTATGATAGTCATGCAAATTATAGGTTCCGCAGCCGTAATGAAGCGGCAGGTAAAGACCTGCGTTTCCTGGCGAAGTATAAGACTACGGAAAATGAAGTGATAAAAGTTAAGGTCGCTGTTTCTACAGTAAGTGCTGCTAATGCCTTGGAGAACCTTGATGCTGAAATACCGCATTGGGATTTCACTCAGGTCGTTAGTGAATGTTGTAAACTCTGGGATTCGGAGCTGGCCTGTTTTGCCCTGGAAGGTGACCAGTTAGAAAAAGAGACTTTTTATACCGCTTTGTACCATGCTTTTCTTATGCCTAATACCCATCAGGATATAAATGGTCAGTATCGTGGTTTTGACCACAATTTCTATACAGTTGAGAAGGGTAAGAATAAGTACACAGTATTTTCTCTGTGGGACACCTATCGTGCTACCCATCCGCTGTTTTGTCTGGTAAATGCTAACCGTAATGCAGATATGATAAATTCTATGCTGGCCCACTATGACCAGAGTGTCGATAAGCTCTTGCCGGTCTGGGAATTGCAGGCTAATGAAACATGGTGTATGATTGGTTATCATGCTGTGCCGGTAATAGCTGATGCCTGCATAAATGGTTTAAAGGGCTTTGACTGGGAACGGGCTTATGAGGCAGTTAAAACAACAGCAATGAATCCGGATTATGATGCTGTAGCTGATTATGAGAGACTGGGTTGGGTGCCTTTTGATAAGGAGAATGAAGCTGTTTCCAAGACACTGGAATATGCCTATGATGACTATACCATAGCTCAGATGGCAAAAGCTCTGGGTAAGACTGATGATTATAATTACTTCATGAAGCGGGCTGGCTATTATAAGAATATCTACGATCCGGCAACTGGTTTTATGCGAGGGCGTGACAGTCAGGGTAACTGGCGTGAGCCTTTCGACCCGCAGGGATTTGTCCAGGGCGGCGATTTTACAGAGGGTACCAGTTGGCAATATACATGGTATGTGCCCCATGATGTGCCCGGTCTGACCAAACTTATGGGTGGGCGTAAGAATTTCTGCGAGCGTCTCGATAAGCTCTTTACCCTGGAATCTCCTGAAGGTAATGATTCTGAGGTTGAAGACCTCTTTGGCCGTATCGGTGAATACTGGCATGGTAATGAACCAAGTCACCATATTATTTATCTTTATAGCATGGCTGGTCAGCCCTGGAAGGCTCAGAAGCTGCTCAATCAAGTAGTAAAGACCCAGTATGGTAATCAGCCTGGTTCACTCACCGGTAATGATGATTGTGGTCAGATGTCAGCCTGGTATATGTTTACTTGTATGGGCTTCTATCCGGTAGCTCCGGCATCAGGTGAATATGTGATCGGTGCTCCGCAGATGAAGGCTATTACTATGAAGCTCACCAATGGCAATGTTTTTGCTATGACAGCTGAAAACCTCTCTGATGACAATATATATATACAGTCAGTGACTCTTAACGGGAAGGCCTGGAATAGCCCTATTCTGCCTTGTGCCGAAGTATTTAAAGGTGGTAAGCTCCATTTTGTAATGGGTTCAGAGCCCAATATGAGCTGGGGTGTCCTGCCTGAATAATCTTGAATTTAAGCTAGTCAGGGGTGAAATTAATCCAATAAAAGCCTGTTTTTGTAAAAAACGGTTTAATGAGGTTGACTTTCGCCCCTGACTGCTATTATAATTGTGCGCATGATCAAGTTAATAATGCTGTAAAGGCACTGATCGTTTAGCTGGCTATGTGGTCAGCAATTATTTGGAACTATAAATGATATTTCTGATCAATATTATTACCGCTATTATTATACGCTGCCAGTAAATGGTCTGCGGGCGATAGTGTTATGTAAACAAAGTTAAGCCTCGGACCAGTTCCGGGGCTTATTTTTTTGTCATGGTTCAAATGGAGTAAATAATGAGTAAAGATGCAGTGAAAAAAGCCGTACCGGCAGGACGGGTAGAGATCTATGATACCACTTTGCGTGATGGCGCCCAGGGGGAAGGTGTTTCATTTTCGCTTGCTGATAAAATAGCTATTGCGATGAAACTCGATGAGCTTAAGGTCGATTATATAGAGGGTGGCTATCCCTTGAGTAATGCCAAAGATGAGGCTTTTTTCAAAGAGATCCGCAAGTGTGACCTCAAGCATAGTAAGATAGCGGCCTTTGGTATGACCCGTCGCAGAGGGGTAAAACCGGAAGACGATACCTGCTTGCTTGCATTGCAAAAATCTCTGGCGCCAGTGGTGACATTGGTTGGCAAGGGGTGGGATATGCAGGTAAGAGAGGTACTAGGTGTCTCTCTGGAAGAGAATATCAAAATGGTTACTGATTCGATCAGTTTTCTTAAGAAGAAGGGGCGTGATGTCTTCTTTGATGCCGAGCATTTCTTTGATGGTTATAAAGATAATCCTGAATATAGTCTTAAAGTATTAGAAGCAGCAGCTGATGCTGGAGCGCTCAGGTTCATTCTTTGTGACACCAATGGTGGCAGTATGTCTCATGAGATCGAAGAGATTGTTGGACAGGTCTATAAGGCTCTTGGTGTGCAGATTGGTATTCATACCCATAATGATTGCGGGCTGGCTATTGCCAATTCACTTACAGCGGTAAGAGCAGGAGCTGTGCAGGTTCAAGGTACTATCAATGGTATTGGCGAACGCTGTGGTAATGCTGATCTTTGCGCAATTATACCAAATCTCTCCTTCAAGATGGGGAAGACAGTACTGCAAAAGTCATCACTGGTCAGGCTGACTGAAGTATCTCGTTTTGTTTATGATACTGCCAATATTAATTTGCCGCTTAATCAACCTTTTGTAGGACCGTCGAGTTTTGCACATAAAGGTGGTATGCATGTTCATGCTGTACAGAAATCAGCCCGTTGCTATGAACATATAGCACCTGAAATGGTTGGCAATACCCGTAAGATCATAGTTAGTGAGCTTTCAGGTGCTTCTAATCTTTTGGCCCGTAGTCAGCAATTAGCGAATATGGAAGATAAAACCGTGGTAAGGCGTATTCTCCAGCAGGTTCAGGATCTGGAAAATGAAGGTTATCAGTTCGAGAAGGCTGATGCCAGTCTGGACCTTATCATTCGCAAAAATCTTGGCAAAGAGGACAAATATTTTGACTTGGTCCACTATCGTGCTATTACTCAGAAAGAAGGGCCAACTGATAATGTAATATCAGAAGCGACTGTAAAATTAACCGTGAACGGTAAGGTTGAGCATCGTGTTGCTGAAGGTGACGGCCCGGTAAATGCCCTTGATGCTGCTTTGCGTCAGACATTACTGGGGCATTATCCAAAGCTTAAGGAAATGCAGTTGGTTGATTATAAGGTTCGGGTAGTAAATTCGCGGGAAGCTTCTGCTGCCCGGGTTTGTGTGGTAGTAGAGTCAAAGGATAATGAGTCACGCTGGGGTACTGTTGGTGTATCCGAAAATATTATTGATGCTTCATGGCAGGCGTTGGTTGACAGTTTTGTTTACAAGCTGGTCAAGTAATATTAAGCATTGACACAATACAGCCTTTTGATCTTGTTTAAGGGTCAGAAGGCTGTATTCTTATTAAAATGGGCGGAGAAAAAAGAAGCTGCTCTGTGCCAGAGCTGATATGATCTCAGTTGACTTTTCGGTTATTTCGCTGGTACGGGCATAGACTTCTTTGGAGCGTTCATATTGATTTTTATATGACATGTCGGCAAGTTTTTCGTATTGTAGAGAAGAAAGCTGATAAAGCAGAGCTATCTGGGGACTGCTGGTAATAAATATATCGTTTGGTTTGATTGACTGGTGGTTATGTTCAATTGCTACAGGAATGTTATGATGTTTGAGTGAAGGATCGTTGTTAGCATCGGAGGCGAAAAAAGCAATGGCCAAAGAAGCTGCTAAAAGCATGGTAGCGGCCAGAGCATAGTTGTTAGTAAAGATGCTTTTGTTTTTGTTGGGCAGAGATATTGGCGCAATAGTTTTATCTAAACTATTGTATATTTTTTGGTTAAGCAAGTTAAAATCGTAATAACCAATGTCTGAGTCAGGCATTTGAGACAAGGCAGACCCAAGTTCAATCAGTTTATTATAATGAGTACGACATCTCCTGCATGAAGATATATGCCGGAGTGTGTTGCTGTCAGGTTGAAAGCCTGCATTATGGGCTTTTGTTATTTTATATTTAAATATTATGCATAACATAAATTATTCCTGATATTTCTGAATTTCACAACATTGTTGCAAGTTTATTTCGGGCGCGATGGAGTATTACTTTAACACTAACCTGACTTTTGCCGGTAGTAATGGCTATCTCCTCTATTGTCAATTGTTCAACATATTTGAGCCAAAGCATATTATAATGTTCTGGCTTGAGTCTGGCAGCCTTTTGCCAGAGCAGTTCAGATTGTTCTTTTTTGATCATATCGTCAACTGGCCAGGAAGACGATCGATGATAACTGTCCAGTATTTCATCCTCAATGGTAAAAGCCTTTTTCTTCCTATAATGATTTTGTGTCAGGCGTATAGCTATAGTATATAGCCAGGTGGAAAAACTGTATTTTGGGTTATATTTTTCCAGATTAAGCCAGCCTCGGATAAAAGTGTCTTGAACTATATCTTCGGTACATTCAATATTTTTGGTTTTTACATAAATGAATTTAAACAATCGCTGACTGTATCTGTTTACCAGCTCATCATACGAGAGATGAGATCCGCTGGTCGCTTCTAAGGCCAGTTCCTGATCGCTTTTATTTAATAACTCAGTAGTTTTTTCAATTGTTGAAGGCATCTATCCAAGAATGACGATCTCCCGACCAACTCGACTTGACCGCCAATCTTCCTCATCTAAAAGTACCAGTTCTGCCTGGCCGACTACCCTACGAAGCAGCTCGACTCTTGGCAGAAGCGTTAATTACATTATAATGTTCTTTTGCCTGTTTATTTAGAAACAAAAATATCTACATCATGCTTCTATGAATTTTACTAGTAACATATGCTAAGGTTACAGAATAATGATAATATTTTTATTCAAATATAGCAAGGATAGGGAATAATCCGAATTACAGGAAGAGATGTGTTATAAAATATATATTTATTGGTGTGATAATTCTTCGTGGCTTATTCCAAGAGCTGGGAATTATTGCTTTCCTGGACATAAAATTTGCGGGCATAAAAAAAGGATAGCAATTTATTTGCTATCCCAAGGTAAAGTTTTACGATGATCATTTTTATTCTTTTTCATCTGTTCCATTACCACAGACTGAAAATGTCCGATCATCAGCCTGAATGCTGAAAAGGCATTTTTGCAGGGTTGATCTGGATTTCTGGTCGATATTGTCATTCGTCAGAAGCTGATTAGCTTCGAGAATGAGTTTTCTGATATACTCCGGGTCAAAATTCATAGCCATTTTATGTTCCTCACATAAATTATGTTCATTCACTACAGTTTACTTAACATCATTAAATTCGGCATAATGTGCCTTATAGTTAAAACTGCTATAATAAATAAGTGTATAAAATAACCGCCTATAATATAAAGGCTTGTAATTAAAGTGTTTATATGATAATATCTATCAAGTATTATCTGGAGATATTATTGATTATTGGACTTTTGTAGATATTTCATATTTTTATGGTAAAATACAGGTTATAATTAGCATTTTGGAAGTAATTCAACTCCTTCAGAGGGTAATGAGGAGAAATAATTGGAGATGTCTTTCTGAGAAACATGCAAAAGCAAAGAGAACAAGGGTATAATAAGCCGGTTTTATTGCCAGGTCTGTTTATGGCAGTGATATTTTCGGCTGTATTTGCACTGCCGGCCTGGCGTTTAGCTGCGACATATTTGCCAATGCGTGTGACATGGTCGCATGATTTGAGTTATGTTTGCGCGGATAGCAATTTGATAAGCTGGCAAGTGAGAGATTTTCTTGAATTGAATTTTATCAGGTTCAGGTCTCTTGCCTATAGTAACTATCCATCGATAGCTCGTGATCTGTCTGCTGAATATGATCTTAATAATGCTGTTTTGACCTTAAAAGTTTCCTGTACTGAGGATGCCGTAGATAATCTGTCTGCTGAATATGATTCGGTATTTCAGAATTTTATCAGCGAGTGTGTAAAGGCAGACACAGTTGTGCCTGGTGAATTATTTGAGAAAGATTCGGCTGAAAACAGACTGAATAAATGGTTGAATGATAACAGGAGTAAACTTGTCGCTCTTCAGCAGCGTCAAGTTGACTTACTCATGGATATCAATACCTGTGAGCAGGAATTACTCTCAGTTCAAACGCGCAATTTAGTTCAGTATTTCCCATTAAAGTCCACAACAGATAAACAGTCCGGATCGATAAAAAAAACAGATGATATTCAGGACTTACTTGAAAAGCTAAAGGTCCGTCAGCAGGAATTGGATAAGCAGGCAGCGTATTGCAAAGATAATTTGCTTTTGGAGCAGATAGATTATCAGAGAGATGATATTTTCAGAGAAAGACAACAATTGCTGGCTGAGCTGGATCTGGCACTGGAACAAAGTGATGATCCCATAGAAGTGCCTGAAAAAGACAATATGCCTGCTGATATTTCCAGAGCCAGAGAGAATTATGACTTTGCCCGTTATAAACTGGACTTATTGAAGGTGGAACTGGCTGATCTCAATAGTGAGATCAATTTTGTAGAGCAGTTTCTGCCTGAAATGGATGGGGCTGGCGAATCAGTGTTTCCTTCATTTATAGATGATAGGACGGGAGAATTATCCGTCTGGGCGGGAATTAATAAGCTGAAATTAAGTCAAAAATCAGCTGATGTCAAAAAAACTCGTACTTTCAGTTATTTACAGAATCTTGCTATAGGCTTGTCTGGTTTTTTTGGCTTTATGCTGGGGCTGGTTGTATTTCGTTTGTTTTCTGGAAGTAGATCAGAAGTGAATTCGCTGCAAATTGAAGTGCCTGCTTGTGCATGTCGTGATATTGTCGGAAATAACCATGAGGAAGCACAGGAGTGTCTTGAATCAGAATCTCAGACAGATGTTGCGGGTGGCGATGAGGATGGAGATGATTGTAGCCGGGAACTTTCGTTTGACCGATTTGCCGGTCCGGTAGATGAAATGGAAGACAATAACTGGCAAAGTAGCAGGGAAACAACCTCGACAACGGCAGATGGTGAAGCAGAGGAACTGGACGGTTTTGCCAGTTGGTGGGTTGAGAGTTATGATAAACTTGCCTACCGGCTCAGCGAAAATAGGGCGGCAATGTCCGATGGCATGATCTTTTCTGCCTTAGATAAGTCCCTGCTATCCCCAAGGTTTATGATTAATCTGGCTATTTCTCTGGCTCTCAAGGGTGAAAAAGTGCTGGTTGTATCCGCGTCACAGGACGGTGTTCTGGAAAAGATTTTTTCTGACTTTTCAGATGATTATAGTTTGAAAGATTCGCCTGCTGCTGGTGATCAAACTAATAGTTGTTTTATCAAGCCAGGATTTTGGGATTGCCTGGATAATGACCTTCCTTTTTCTGCTTATGTAGTTCCCAGCCCGCTGGAGAATCTTAAGTTTTTACATTCAGGAATGGCTTCTGGCTTAGAAGTTGTAAATAATGAAATAAACAATAATTCCGATTATGCCGAAGAATGTACTGATATAGATTTTGATTGTATCCTTATCTATATGCCTGAATTACTGGAAGGTGGTGTAAGAGAGTTACAAAAGCAAGCCAAGTTAGGTCCTATAAGTAAAATATTGTCCAGATTTAGCAATATTGTGGCAGTTGATTTCATATTTAAACCTTCTGCCCGTAAGCGGGCCTCGATAAGCCAGGAGCTTGCCAGGATCAGATGCCGCCTAATTGACTTTTGATATAAAAGCAGTATATGATGACGATATGCGATTGGAGATAAAATGATCAGAAAAACCTTTGGATTTATAAGCATATTACTAATGACTTTGTTTTTTGTTGGCTGTGATGAGTTGAAGTTAAAGCCAGGTCAGCAGTTTTCTCGTAAGATAACTATGACCAGTAAGTTTAATATGAGCATTTTCAATAATGTCGATGATAAAGACATGCAAATGACGCTGTTATGTAAGGTACTATCGGTTGATAATGCGGGCAACGCGACAGTAGAGGCCCAGATCAGTAAGATAGAATCAAAGATAAATACTATGGGTATTGTGTTTCAATACAGCAGTGAAAAGCCAGAATTAAATACTCAAACCAGCAGTCGGCCTGAGATACAGAAAGTGTATGTTGATATCATGTCTTCTCTGGCTGGCAAAAAATACAGAGCAGTGATTGATACAAATGGTAAGGTGTTGGAATTAAAAGATATAGATGCTGAGATAAACAAGTATGCTCAAGCTCGTACAGACGACAAGATAACAGGTCGTAATCAGGCAATAATGTTGCTTGCTCCAGCTCGTCTAAAAGAGTATATATCCCCGGGTTTATATAATGGTATGCCGGTAGATATTGAGGTAGGGGCGAAATTGTCAGGATACGATGTAGTAGTTCCCAGCCTGCCGGCGTTGCCCAGCGACAGAACTATTGTCGAGCCAGGCAGTATGGCACAGGCTACTTCGGATTGGCGAGAAGATGTTAAGAAGTTTTATTATGCTGTCAGTTGTGACGGTTTGCCCGGCAAACTGGAAGCAGACCAGGAGCCACCGGCTACCGTTGACGAAAAGTACAGATCAGTAAGCCACAGTGCAATATCGGTCTTTGGAAATGGTTGCATTGGCTATGCCCCCGGCAAGGGGTTTTATAAGCAGGTTGAAAGAGTTTTTGTTGAAGTAAGGTCAAATCGCCTTAATGAAACGCAAAATACCGGCAATAAAAAACGCAAAGTTCGTATGTATTACATTGTGGATACTACCATAGAAAATGTTGACTAATCACTGATATAGTTGTATATTGGATTGATTATTGTTAAAATAGGTAAAAAAGCCGAATCCGGCATATTACTAAAATTACAGGAGATATAATGAAGAAGTTAGCGTCAATGCTTTTGTTATTTGTAGTTGCAGCCATATTTAGTGGGTGTGGCTCTATGGTTGGTCTTGATCTTAAGCCAGGCTATAAAGACACGATCAAATATACCAAAGAGACGAAAAATCGCGTTTGGGTTGAAATGAAAGACAAAGAACCATCAGAAACTGGTCGTCGGGAAATGACGCTGGAATATGAAATAACTCGCGAGGTCAAGGGGATTGATGCAGATGGTTCTTTGTTACTGGCTCTCACTTTCGACAGAGTTTCGCTTAATATGACTAATACCTCGACTGATAAGGAGAAGAAGAATCATTATATCAGTCAGGCAGATCAGACCAGTTCAAGCTGGAATAATGAACCTGCCGTTTATGGAGTTACTGTACAGGCTAAAATGGCAAATAATGGGCAGGTAACTTTTGTTGATCTTGACCAGGTAAGGGCTAAGCTCAAGCTGAGTGATGATGATAACAGCACAGTTGCTAATCTTATAAGTGAAAAGGAACTGACTGATATTTTGCAGCGTCCTTTCCAGGTTAAATGTCCTAAGAGCAATTTTTCGGCCAAAAGCTGGGAGGAATACCGTGCTATACCAGATGCTATGCTAAACGCGATGGCGTTGAGAGTAGTCTTTAAGCCGGTTAGTAACGAGAATAATTGCATAACAGTAAAGACTGCTATTGAGCCACTGTATGTATTGCCGGAAGGTATGGATGCACCACCAGCGGCGGATGCATTCAAACAGATACTAAAGTCAAACAGTGATCTGCAGGAACCAGTAGTAGATTCTGAGGCGATACTTGACCTTACAACCGGTCTGGTGAAAAAAGATAAACTGAATGTTACTTATCTTATGATAGTAGATGGTAATAAGCTGTTTCCTGACCAGAGAAAAGACAGTAAAGCCGATGCTGGTATGATGTATATTGAGATTGTCATAAACGAGAAATACGAGATACAAGAATGACATTAAGAACTGTTAAAATTGAAAGAAATACTAATGAGACCCAGATAGTTCTTAGTTTGAACCTTGATGGTCAGGGGCGTTATGAACTTGAATCAGGCATAGGTTTTTTAGACCACATGCTCAGCCATATAGCTAAGCATGGGCGTTTTGATCTGTCATTAAAAGTAACTGGTGACCTGCATATTGATGATCATCATTCTGTTGAGGATGTTGGTATATGTCTTGGTCAGGCACTGGTTAAAGCTCTGGGTGATAAGCGTGGCATAAATCGTTATGGCTCTTCATCTGTGCCTATGGATGAAACGCTGGCTAATTGTGCTATTGACTTGAGCGGCCGTCCTTACCTGGTCTTTAATGCCAGATTTCTTAGCGGAAAAACGGGGACATTTGATACGCAACTGATTGAAGAATTTATGCGTGCTTTTAGTAACAGTGCCCAGATGAATCTGCATATTAATGTTCCTTATGGCACTAATGACCATCATATTGCTGAAGGTATATTTAAAGCGGTAGGCAGGGCATTGTTCGAGGCAGTTTCGCTTATGCCGGGAAATAATGACATACCCAGTACTAAGGGTGTTTTGTAAGTTTTTTATGGTTATTATGCCGGTGACTATTTTTTAGTTCACCGGTTTTTTTATACGCTATATAGTCCTATAATTTATTTGTTGGTAGTTTGAAAAATAGCACTTCTGGTAAAAAAATAAAGCATAGATGATTATTTCCCCGATATCAGTATTATAAATGCTGGTTTTCTTATATAACAAATAATTGCTATTTTTTGTTTGTTTAAGACTTAATAGATGGTCGATAAAAATAGCGTTACAATGTTAATTAGTGACTCTATTTCTATGGATAAACATGTCAAAGAACATGCAGAAAATTAAGTGCACGATCCAGGCTTCTCCATCATCGATTAATGTTGCTTTAGTCATGGTTGGCTGGACTGTTTTGGTTGCAGTGTCGCTGATATGGTTTATTTCGATTGAAAAGCAGCATATAAATCGATTAGCTGTCAAGGAAGCCAGGGCTAATTTTAATAAAGATCAGGCATTCAGGTTATGGGCTACCAGTCATGGTGGTGTTTATGTTCGACCAGATGAAATAACGCCACCCAATCCATATTTGCAGCATTTGCCTGACCGGGATCTTACTACGGTTGATGGAATATCGCTTACTATGATGAATCCGGCATATATAGTCCGGCAGCTCAATGAGCAATTTTCCAGGATGTATGGTGTTCACGGTAATATTACCAGTCTCAAACCGCTTCGACCTGAGAATGAACCAGATAGCTGGCAAAAACAGGCGTTAGAGGCGTTTGGAAAAGGTGATAGTGAAGTGGTGGAGTTCTCACTGTTTAAAGGTGAACCATATTTGCGTCTGATGAAGCCAATGTTTGTACAGGAAGGGTGTCTCAAGTGTCATGGCATTCAGGGCTATAAAGTTGGTGATATCAGGGGAGGTGTTAGTGTATCGGTTCCTATGGCTGGCTATATAAAAGAGCTTGCGATACGCAATTCCAGAATAACACTTGTTCATAGTCTGGCCTGGCTTTCTGGTCTGGCAGGATTATGGTTTAGTAACTGGAGTATAAGGCGAAATATGGAATGTGCCCATAAGGCCAATCAGAGTCTGCTAGAGAGCAAACGCCAGTATGAAAATGTTATGCTGGCTTCAAATGATGGTATGTTTGAATTGAATATGTCAGATATGACAGTAATGTATAGTGACAGATGGTTTACCATGCTGGATTACAAGCCAGGTGAGCTACCTGAGACTTATGATACATGGAAAAAAATGTTGCCTCCGGATCAGGTAGAGCAGATAGAGCAGGAAATAATGGAATTGATCCGGACGCAGCAGAGGTGGTCTTATGAATTTCGTATGCAGAATAAAACAGGTAATTGGGTCTGGATCCTGGTGCGAGGGTATTGTGTCGAGTATGATGACAAAGGAAACCCTCTAAGGGTGTTAGGTGCCCATACAGACATAACAGAGCGTAAAATGTCTGAAAGTATGCTTGCCGCCAGATTGCGTCTGGTGACAGCTGCAGAAAGTTGCACACTGAAAGAACTTCTCAGGGCCTTTCTTGACGAGGCAGAAAAACTTACATATAGCAAAATTGGATTTTTCCATTTTCTTGAGCAGGATGACATTGTTGCATTGCAAATGTGGTCAAGTAATACTTTGGCGAAAATGTGCAATCTTGATGCCAGTGGTTCAAGGTATCAACTGGCCCATGCCGGAGTCTGGGCAGATTGCGTGCGTGAAGGAAAAGTAGTAGTGCATAATGATTATGCCAGCTTACCCAATAAAAAGGGTTTACCGCATGGTCATGCACCGGTAATTAGGGAAATGGTTATACCTATTTCTCGGAATAACAAAATGGTGGCCTTCTTCGGACTGGGAAATAAAGAGACATATTATCAGGAATATGACATTAAGGTTGCTCAGGAACTGGCTGATATGGCCTGGGATATTATTACCAGAAAACAAGCTGAAATTGAACTTAAGCAACATCGAGACCATCTGGAAGAGGTGGTTAAAGAGCGGACAAATGAGCTTAATGAAAAAAACGCTGCTTTAGAGCATACTATTGCCAGGTTAAGAGAGACTCAGAGCCAGTTGATCCTGTTTGAGAAAATGACTGCCCTGCGACATCTTGTTTCAGGTATAGCCCATGAGATTAATAACCCGTTGGGAGCTATTAATTCTTCGCGTGAATTGCTTGAGATTAACATACGAAAGCTGGTTAGTAATATAGATAATGCAGCTCGATGGTTAAAGGAGCCGGAAGGAGCGATTCTTGCTGACTTGCTGAATTGTGCTTCAAGTGGTCATAGAGATATGGGTAAGATCACAACTCGTGATAAAAGGAAAGTAAGAACCGATATTGCTGAATATCTGTCTGAAAATCAAGTCGCCGAACCACAGGTGCTGGCGGAAATGCTGGTAGAACTAAATATCGGTCAAGATGTTGAGAAGCTTTTACCCTTGCTGAGACGCTCTGATATTGTTGATATACTGCACATGGTAGGTTGCGTACTTGATTCAGTTATAGCCTGTAATACTATTCAGATTGCAGTGAGTAAAGCTGCCCGTATAGTAAATGCTCTGGGAAGCTATATACGCAAGGATAGTGATCAGCAGAACAAAGTATTAAGCAGTGTGAAAAAAGGTCTCGAAAATGTTCTGGTCCTGTTTCATAATGTATTTACCAATTTCGTGACCCTGGAAGTGGAGATACCTGATGATCTGCCAGATATAATGTGCTTCCCAGACCAGCTTAATCAGGTTTGGACTAATATAATACAAAATGCCCTTTATGCTATGGGTAATAAGGGAAAATTAGTAATAAAGGTAGAGCAGCAGGACGAAGAAATTGTTGTTCGGATTATCGATCAGGGCTGCGGCATGACACCTGAAGTTAAAGCCAGAGTTTTTGAGCCATTGTTTACGACCAAGCCTGTTGGCGAGGGTATTGGCCTGGGTATGGACATAGTATATATGATAATTGTAGAGCGGCATCATGGCCGGATTGAAATTGAAAGTGAGCCTGGTATGGGGACAACAGTATCTGTCTGGCTTCCTATGCGTAATGGATAAATAATACTGAATTTTATAACCAGACAATTGGAATAGTATATGAAGTATCATTTAACAGAAATATTTGATATTGAAGAGCTCAGGATGCTGTGTGAGAGTTTCACAAACATTAATGGTATTATTACCGCTGTGCTTGATCTGGAGGGAAATGTACTTATTGCCAATGGCTGGCAGCCGATCTGTACTCAATTCCACCGGGTTAATTCTCAGACCAGTGCGCGTTGTCGTCAGAGCGATACGGTTCTTGCCAGCCAGCTCAAACAGGGGCAGCATTATAATGTGTATAAATGCATGAACGGTTTGGTTGATGTGGCTATGCCCATAATAGTCGGGGGTGAGCATGTTGGTAATTTCTTTACGGGGCAATTTTTCACTGAAACACCTGATATTGAGTTTTTCCGCAGGCAGGCGAAGGAATTCGGCTTTGATGAGACAGAGTATTTAGCGGCATTGGCCAAAGTACGTGTGCTGGATGCAGATGTTGTAAAAGCTAATATCTCATTTTTAGTAAAATTTACTGAGAGTCTGGGGAATATTGGTGTCAGACGTCTGGCGAGTATGGAGCAGGCCCGGCTGTTAGAGATTGAAAGGGAGAATCTTAAACGGAAAAACGCTGAATATGAGGTGCTCAATCAGGAATACATGTCTATTAATAAGGAGCTGAGAGAGGCCAAAGAACGGGCTGAAGACAGTGAGAATACCTTCCGGATGCTCTATGATACGATCAGTGATGCCTTGTTCGCTAATGAGGTCAGGGATGATGGTACGCTTGGTAATTTTATCATGGTGAATGATATTGCCTGTGACAGGCTTGGTTATACGCGTGAAGAATTACTTAAGATGACTCCTGCAGATATTATTTCTGACAATGCCAGAAGAACGCTTACCGATCGGGTTCAGGAAATACTTGAGAAGAAGAAAGTGATTCTTGAAACAGAGCAGTTGACAAAGGATGGGCGTATTATTCCAACGGAACTAAGTGCCAGCCTTACTCGAATTGGCAGTAAAACAATACTTCAGGCAGTCGCTCGTGATATCTCTGAGCGTAAGCAGACCGAGCAGCTTATTCAGCGTGATAAGGACTTTATTGAAGCTGTATTTGAAAGTATTCCTGGTATTCTTTATGTATATGATGAACAGGCCAGATTGATCCGCTGGAATAAGAGGCATGAGACAGAAACTGGTTATTCAGGCGAGGAATTGGCATCTATGACCTCGTCAGATTGGCACTTCCCGGAAGAAAGGTCAAGGGTAGCCCAGGCGGTTCAGGAGGTGTTTGAGCGTGGTTACGGTGAGGTTGAAGCTCACTTGCTGACTAAAGATGGCAGAAACCCGCTGATGGTATTCAACGGGGTAAGAATGTGCGTTGAAGATAAGATGTATTTTGTTGGCATAGGTCTGGATATTACTCAGCGTCGGCAGGCAGAGGAAGCCTTGCTTGAAAGCAGAGCTACTCTCAAACTGGTATTGGATACGATCCCGCAAAGTGTTTTCTGGAAGGATGTGACAGGTCATTATTTAGGCTGTAATAAGGTCTTTGCCAGTGCTGTGGGTTTTTCTGACCCTGATATGATATTGGGTAAGACGGATTTTGATCTGCCCTGGCTGCCCGAAGATGCTATTGCCTATCGTGAGGATGATAAAGCTGTTATTGAGAGTAACAGCCCCAAAGTGCACATTATTGAACAGCTCCAGCAGGCAGATGGCAAACGCTTGTGGATAGATACCTCCAAGATGCCTCTCTGTAAAAAGGCTGGTCCGCCATTTGGTATTCTGGGTATATATGAGGACATTACTCAGCGTCGTGAGACAGAGGAGATGCGTAAAAAATATGTCATGCTTGCTGATAGCAGTAGCGAGTTTATTGGTATGTGTGATCTTGATATGAAACCGATCTTCGTGAATCGGGCCGGTATTCGTATGGTAGGACTGTCTGATATGGATGCCGCCTGTCAGATTAATGTCCTGGACTATTTTTTCCCGGAAGATAAGCTGTTTTTCACTCAGGAATTTTTCCCGAAGGTGCTGTGTGATGGTGAAGGGTCAATGGAAATCCGTATGCGAAATTTCCAGACAGGTGAGCCTATCTGGGTAAACTATTATCTGTTCAGCGTCCGTGATGATAGTGGTAAGATAGTTGGCTGGGCTACTGTCAGTCGTGATATCACCGAACGGAGGCAGGCTGAGCAGGCTTTGCGTGAAAGAGAGCAGGATCTCAGGGAATCGCAACGCATTGCCCATGTTGGTAGTTGGCATCTGGATATGGCAACTAATAAGGTTGTTTGGTCAGAAGAATTGTATAAGATGTACGGTTTTGACCCAACCAAGCCGCCGCCTCCTTATACCGAACACATGAAATTGTTTACCCAGAAAAGTTGGGAGCAACTATCTTCGGCACTTGATAATACTGCCAGAACAGGAATTCCTTACGAGTTGGAGCTGGAAACAGTCAGAGCTGATGGGACAAATGGCTGGATGTGGGTATTTGGCAGGACAGTCACCGATGTGGATGGCAAAGCTGTCGGACTCTTTGGTGTGGCCCAGGATATAACTGAACGAAAGCAGGCTGAAGAAAAGATCAATCAGTTAAATACTCAGTTGGAACAACGGGTACGAGAGCGCACTGAGGAGCTGAGGGTCAAAAATGAGGCATTGGAACACACGATCAGTCAGTTGCAGGACACCCAGAGTCAGTTGCTCCTGTTCGAGAAGATAACCGTATTGCGTCATTTGGTATCTGGTATTGCCCATGAGATCAATAATCCGCTGGGGGCGATCGATTCATCTCGTGAGGTATTGTATGGTAATATCAGAAAGCTTGTTAACAATATTGGTATTATTTCTCAATGGCTCAATGGGCCAGATGGTGAGTTGCTTGCTGAGCTTATGGCTTGTGCCGATACCGGCATTGAAGGGTCGATGGGTATCTCTTCTCGAGAAAAAAGAGAAAAACGGAACGCATTAATAAATAGCCTGACAGAATTGGGATTGGCAAATGCTCAAGAGATTGGTACACAGTTAGTAACGTTAAATGTTTGCGAAAACATCGAAAGATTTATCCCCTTACTAAAGCATGATGATATTATGAGTAAGCTCAGTATAGTCGGTAATATTCTCGATGCCTATATCGCATGTAGTACGATCAAGACGGCGGTCAGTAAATCTGCCAGGATCGTAAATGCTCTGCGCGGTTATGTTCGTAAGGAAGGTGACGGCCAGAATAAGATCCTGGCCGATATTAAGAGCGGCCTGGATAATGTATTGCTTTTATTCCAGCATGTGTTTAAAAGCTCTGTTGGGCTGGAACTTGATTTTGCCGAGGATCTGCCTTCAATAATGTGTTATCCTGACCAGCTTAACCAGGTTTGGACAAATATTATCCAGAATGGGTTGCATGCCATGAACAATAGCGGCAAGCTCAATATCGAGGTTAAGCGTCTGGATGATGGGGTTGTCGTCCGGATTACAGATCAGGGTTGCGGTATGACGCCGGAAGTAAAGGCCAGGATCTTTGAGCCGCTATTCACTACAAAGCCTGCCGGCGAGGGACTCGGATTAGGAATGGATATTGTCCATATGATAGTAGTTGAACGACATAATGGTCGTATCGATATTGAAAGTGAGCCGGGTAAAGGCACTACGGTTGCCGTCTGGTTGCCAGTTAATTAGAGGCTTTTTTCTGCTTCCTTTTATTTGCAAAAAAGTCCTGTAATAAAGCCCGGCATGGTTCACTCATAAAATCTCGTACTACTTCAAGTCTGTGATTTAGCCTGGGGTCTTGCACTATATTGAACAAAGATTCACAGGCTCCGGCTTTAGCATCTGCCGGACCATAAACCAGACGGTCAACCCGGGCATTGACCAGGGCTCCGGCACACATCGGGCAGGGCTCAAGGGTTACATACATCGTGCAGCCTGTCAGCCGCCATGAGCTAAGATGTTCTGCGGCTTGCGTGAGAGCTATCATTTCAGCATGAGCGGTTGGATCATTGAGAGTTTCTCTCTGATTATGGGCACGGGCAATTATTTTACCTTTATAGGCAACTACAGCTCCAATCGGAACTTCATCTTCTTCGGCGGCAGCCAGAGCCTCTTTGATCGCCTCAAGCATGAATCTGCTGTCGGTGTCTTCGCTGAATACTGAGGCCAGAGGGTTGTCTCCCATATCATGTATTTCGTCACTTGATCTTGTATTAAAATCTACCATATATATTAGTCTAATCCTGATTCAGTTTATATTCCTGAGGCGGGTTCTGACTGTCTCTGTCGAACTTCCGGGCCGGGTCAGGAAAATGAGCCTCATTTATTTCATTGACTGGCGAGTCTTCTTTAAGTGGCGTTATTTCTGATTTCTCCAGTTCTTCCAATAATTTCTGGAACTGCTCAAATCTTTGAGTTGTAGTTTTCATGCGGGGTGGCAGAAAATCTTCGACTATTTTGGTTTGCTCCTGCTCAACTCTGAACTGCAAGTCTTTACGAAGAATACTATACAGCCCTTCAAAGGTTTCCGAAAGAGTAAGTATCGCGGCAGTCATTTTAATTCTTTCATCAATCATGGTTTTGTTTCCTTCTGATTCTGATCAAATAAAATATATTAACCGCAAGATTCACAACTGCTGAACCGGTAAAGGCCCATGCTATGCCAGACAGTTGCATACCATTTACGGCAACAAGATAATAGCATAAAACAACATTTAATACAAGGCTTGCAGCCATTGATGCCATTCTGCCTTTAAATTCCCGGCATGCAACGATCGCATCACCTATTACCATCGCCCAGATCATCAACATACCTCCTCCCAGCATTATCTGCAGAACAGGCCCTTTGTCATAAAGATAGACCACATATTCAGGTTTAATAAGCCAGGAGAGTATTTCCCGACCTATTAAGGTGAAAATCGTAATTACACTGAGCATTATGCCAGTTGAAATTAGTAACATAATGCTTAGTAATTTTCTGAAGGAGTCTGGATCTGTGCTATTATACAGGCTTAATCTTCTTAATACTCCCTGATTAATACCATTTTGGGTCATCATAACTCCATTGATTATAGTAATAGCGATCGAGTAGTAGGCGACTTCAGCGTTACTTAAATAATGCTTTATGAAATATTTCCCAGATTCGCTGGTCAGTGTAGCAATTGCCATGAATGTGCCAAGTGGGAGTGATTCACTGAATAATCTCCTTAAAACTGAAGTATTAAACCTGATCTTTATGTCGGCCAAATTTATGCTGATTTTTCTTTCGTAATATAGATTTACCATGGCTATTGTGGCCGTCCAGATAATCGGTATAGACCATATCGGCCAATTACGAAGACCTGCGATAACCACCAGGCAAATAATTGTTGAAGTTCTTAGTAGGTAGGAAATGGCTGCATGATGCATTTTTTCTTTTTTTTGCATTATGCCAATGAAGCTGTCAGCATAACATTCGGTCATGCGTGTTATAGAACATAGTAATAAGAGTAGAGCTGATAGTTTATTGTCATATTTGGCTATGTATATGGCAAAGGGCGTTATAAAAGCAAGTGCTGCAATATTACCAATTATTCTCAATGCCAAAGAATCACCAGGTGAGTTTTTGTCGAGAATATCAGTTACATAGCTTAACCTGAGTTCCATATTAAAAAAATAAACAACAGGGGTTACAACTGCCAGAGCCCAGAAAAAAAGCCCCGCCTGATCTGCCGGAAAAAAACGGGCAGCCAGCAGGAATAATAATAACCTGCCACCGCCGTTTGTTATATGTCCCAAGAGGGACCAGAGTGTATTGCTTCGTAAAGAGTTTGTTTTGAGATTATCCGACATGATCAATTAAAAACCGGCAGAAGGTATTTACCAGCTGCCGGTATTGTGTTATATTTCAAATTCAGGAATAAAACCACGGCCTATTGCCATGCATTTATTTTTCATCTTTAGCTCGACCGGAGTACTTGATACAGTACAGCCAGGCGGTACAGATTGGGTCAGGAAAACACTGCCATGAATAGTAGCTCCGCGGCCAACAGTAATATTACCCAGAACCGAGGCGTTAGAATAGACAATTACATTGTCTTCCAGAGTCGGGTGGCGTTTATGCCCTCTGATGATCAGACCGTCTTGCCCATGGGGGAAACTGGCTGCGCCCAAGGTTACGCCCTGATATAATTTACAATTATCACCTATAGTGGTGGTTTCGCCAATTACCACGCCAGTACCATGGTCTATGAAAAAGCCTTTGCCAATAGTAGCGCCAGGGTGAATATCTATGCCGGTCCGGCTATGGGCGTATTCGCTCATGGCACGAGGAAGAATCGGAACGCCCAGCCTGAACAGTTCATGGGCCAGTCTTTGAGTGGTAACCGCTATCGTTGTTGGATAACAGTATATGATACTGTCAGTTTCATATACCGCCGGGTCGCCTTTAAGTGCGGAAATAACATCACTTAATAGCATTTCTCGAATATCAGGCAGTCGTTCCATGAAATCAGCAACTACTCGGCCTGGCGAGCTGTATTTGGCTCCCTGGGGTGGGACAGGACAAAAACTTTGGGACTGAACTACCAATTTAGTTAGCATTTCAGCCGCAATAGCCAGGTTTTCTGTTGTTATTCGGGGAATGTCACCTTTGGTAATAGCCGGTCTGCCCCAGAAGCCTGGGTAAACTATCTCAAAGAGTTTGTCAACCAGTTGATATACTTCTGTTCGACGGGGGCGAGGCACGCCATCAAGTTTACTGATCCGTCCCCAGGCCAGGTAAGATTCACCCAATCTGGTGCTTATCTCTGTAAGATTTTGTTTTTCCATCATAAATCCTTATCAATCAGCATATTCTGTTGAAAATCAGAACTATTCTAATCTTCCTGAGATTATATCTGCTTAAGCCCTGACTTACAAATTTAAATCATATTATCACTTGAATATTATATTAAAGCTGATATATAGGATAACTCCCTATCATGTATGAAGTTAACTCACATCCTAATTCTTCCTGCTTTTACTAATTTCATCTTGACTTTTGACGTGCTTGTCCTTATACTTCTCCCTTCTGTTGACCAGCAATGGTAACAAGGCCCGATGCCCCCATCGTCTAGCGGCCTAGGATTCGTGGTTCTCATCCACGCGACAGGGGTTCGAGTCCCCTTGGGGGTATTAAAAAACCTTCGTTTTCGTTTGAAGCGAAGGTTTTTCTTTTTAACGCTTTCTGTACTTGCACACCACTCCCAGCCTTTTGCCTTGACTTGCTTTGCAGCTCTACTATAATGCGTAGTATTAACAGTTTTGTGTAATAGTTAGAAGAAAAATAATATAACAAAAAAACGAAATGGCAACAAAACCAAAAACTATTGATGAGCTTGGTGAATTACAGCGGACGGTAATGGAGATTGTCTGGCAGCATAGTCAGGTAACAGTAAAGGATGTGGTTGAGTTGATCACAGCTCGGCGCAAAAATCCGCCGGCATATACGACTATTCTTACAGTAATGCAAAAACTGGAGAAGGGTGGTTTTATCAGGCATATTCGTCAGCGAAATGAGGTTAGTCCAGACCAGGATACGCCAATAATTGAAACGGAGTCTAATTCTGGTAAAAAAAGGGCATACCGTTATGAGCCGGTTCGTTCTCGTAAATACGAACAATCACGGGCTTTGAGAGCTTTTATGGAGCGAGTGTGGACCGATGCTGAATTGATCGGGGCAGAAGCCAGTGGTGATTCATTGGAAACGATTTCAAGACTAACTACAACAAGGGCTAAGGTTTTACTTTTTAAGCATTTGCTTGATGACGATGATCTGGCTCAGTCGCATTTGCATGAAATTGGCGAAAAGCTGAAATCTCGTATCAAATAAATAGTTTTGAGTGATTCGATCTATGTATGGATATTCATTTCCTGATCCTTTGACTTTATATTTTAATTAGCAGAGAGATTTTTTGAAAATGGCAAATAATAAAAGCTGGCAGAGCAGAATGACTGCCGAACAGGATTCTTTAGCAGTAAATTTTGTTGAGTCGATCAGCTACGATAAAAGACTTTTTCAATATGATATTGATGGCAGTATTGCCCATGCTCGTATGTTATCTGAGCAGGGGTTGATAACGAATAAGGAATTTAGTGCGATAAAGAAGGGGCTTGAAGAAATAGGCTCTGAAATGAAAGCCGGGAAGTTCAGTTTCGATGTTTCCTGTGAAGATATTCATATGGTTATTGAAGCAGCTCTTATCGCTCGTATTGGAGATGCTGGTAAGAAATTGCATACCGGTCGCAGCCGCAACGATCAGGTGGCTCTGGATATGCGTATGTGGGCCCGTGATGAGGCTGATATTATTGCGGAGCTGCTCAAAGATCTTCAGACAGCTTTAGTTGAACTTGCGCATAAACAGGGGCAGGTAGTAATGCCCAGCTTTACCCATTTGCAGAGAGCTCAGCCAATCATTTCCGGTCATTATTTACTGGCCTATGTTGAAATGTTCCATAGAGACCGGGAACGGCTTGCCGATGCTCGCAAACGCATAAATATATCACCAATTGGCAGTGGTGCAGTTGCCGGCAGCACCTTGCCGCTTGACCGTAAACGCACCGCCGAACTTCTGGATTTCCCCGTTGTCAGTCGAAATAGTATTGACAGTATAAGTGATCGTGATTTCTGCATTGAATTGGTATTTTGTTGCTCTACGGCAGCCATGCATTTATCTCGTCTGGCTGAAGACTGGATAATTTTTATGACCGAGGAGTTTGGCTTTATAAGATTGTCTGACGCTTTTTGTACCAGCAGCAGTATGATGCCCCAGAAACGCAATCCTGACATGTTGGAGCTTATTCGCGGCAAAACAGGTCGTGTATATGGTTCATTGGTCTCTTTGCTTACTATGATGAAGAGTCAGCCTTTAGCTTATAATCGTGATATGCAGGAAGATAAAGAGCGCATGTTCGATGCGGTTGATACCCTGCGTGCCTCTCTGGCTATTATGTCCGCAATGGTTCGTACTGCCACATTCAGGGAAGACCGAATCTCCGATGGGCTTGATCGTGGCTTTTTAGATGCTACAGCTCTGGCAGAATATTTTGTTTCCTGTGGTATGCCTTTCCGCCAGAGCCATCAGGTGGTGGGCAGATTGGTAGCCCAATGTGAAAAGCAGGGTATTAAGCTGGCCCAGTTACCATTGGAAGCCTTTACCAGCGAATGTGTCAGGGCAGATATCTCAGTCTATAAATGTCTCGATCCGGTCAATGTAACAAGGTCTTATAAGTCATCCGGTGCCGGAGGAATTAAACAACTGAAGGACCAGCTTAAATTCTGGGACAAACAATTAAAAAAGTCATTATAAGTCAATTATTATTAGGCTTTATTGTTTTTTAATCAAAAATTACATCATTTTATATGAATAAATAGTTATGATCGGTGGTATCGACTGCTATTTTGAGTTTAAATACCGATGATTTTGGTTGAATTGTTTAATATTTGGTATCTGAATGTTAAAGTTATACTGAAGATACAATGATAGATAAGTATGTAAGCTACTGCTTAATAAATAAATACCTGGCTTAGGTTCAAACCATAGATTGTAAAATAGGGAAATTGTTTTTTGCTTTGCCAAGGGGTTGCAGGGTATATATGACTTCAGGAAATGACAATAAGCAGTATTATCTCCGCATGTCAAGATTGCAGCGGAACCTTCTGCTGGAATACAGGGAATTTTTCTGCGATGATGATGTATATCGTCATATATCTATTGCCTTGAGAGAGGGAGACCACTACCGGTTATTATTGAGCTATGCTGATCTGGAGGAGGTTGAGGGTATTGCTTTGGATATAATCTATCAGTCAGATAATATAGAAATAATAGCCGAGATGAATGCCCTTATTGACATTATATGGAGTGCTGATGCCAGATTTTGTCCTGAGCAGGAAGTTGACGAGTTAGCCCTTGATGCTGCTCTGAATGCTGCTTATGGTAATCGGCTGGGAAAAGTTTCTGCCAGCCGCCCAATAGTATGGTCTCCTTGCCATAACAATAAAAACAGATATGATGACCACTGTTTCATTTTACGAATAGAGTTAAATGATAATACCTGGCGAAGGGTAATTGTGCCTGCTAATTGTACTCTGGCTCAGTTGCACGAAACCATTTTTCAGGCATTCAATCGTTATGATCGCCATCTTTACAGTTTCTATTTACCTGTAAGGTCGATGGGGAAGCCGCTGCTTGATAGTATTCGCAAAAATTCAGTTGAATTTACACTTTCCTGTTGCATTGATCCATCTCATGCAAATGCTGAGACTTTTCCTGCTGAGACAATACAGATATCGCAATTGGGTCTTAACCCTCGCAAGATATGGTGGTATTTATTTGATTATAATGATCAGTGGCTGCATCGAATTGTTACCGAATCAGTAACAGCAATGCAGGATAAACAATTGGCCATTCCGGCGATATTGGATTATGTCGGTAAAGCCCCTCGGCAATATCCTGTCTGATTATACTTAATGGTTGATCATTTATTTCTTCAATTTTTGCTGTAAACGCAACCAAGATCAATTATCCTTCCCCGGCTGGTTAACAAGTCATAATTAAATAATATGCATCCTTCAGCAGAATTTTCCAGAGCGGTAACAATAATAATATTAGTTCCCATTTGTCTGGCGTATTCCATATCGTCCAGGCCGGGTCCGGAAATTTCTTTTCCGCTATTGATCTGGTCGTGAATGTGCCAGCGGGCAATGGCATTACCGGTATCTTTCAGAAGGTTCGCCGATTCGACATAGCGGTGACTGCCCAGTTTCATGCCCGGGCTATATTCAGTTAATACAAGTTTATTATCATGCCAGAAACACAGTCCGCCTATCTCACTGTTGTGATATATACTATGCAGTTTGGGGGCGAAATCGCTATCTGTATATATCGCTTCACAGAGCAATTTAATGCGAAGAAGGTCTGTGAAATTCAGCTTTTCTGTCTGTTGCCAGAATCTATCTATTACATCATTTTTTGCCTTTACATAGGCTGGAGATCTCTTTTTATACCTGGCATTATTCAGGTAAGATTTTATCTGCTTTATAAGTGTTTGCCGGTCTATCTGAAAGAGGTGATCTGGCAGATATGTAAGCAGGCCATTATCAGCTATTGAAAATTCATAATTATCTTTTTCTTGCAAATATTTAGCTCTGGCTTGTAATGTTTTATTTATGCGTATCTCCGGGTATAGTTGCCGGGCCTGAAGCATTTCCCCTTTAGTTAGTGGTATATATCCAAATTTATTATTATAATAACAAACTGTTTCCAAAAAAGGGTTTTGCGGTTCAATATTTTTAAGCCAGGTTACAATAAAAGCAGGGCTGCTATATGAAAGAAGATATTGCCATAAATCCAGTTGCTCAAAAATATCAGTATTATGTTGTCTGTATTCCTGACTGTTTAGTCTATCCATAATGTAATTAGGAAATTGCTGTGAACTCATTTCCTGGCAGATATGCCTGACTTCAGCTTCTCTGTCAGGATATTTTCCCGCGTAACGACAGAGATAAATAACTGTTTCTGGCGTCTTGATAGCAGCCAGCTTTTCAATAATATGATCGGCAACTTCAACATCAGGAGTGTTGATCAGGCCCTGGCCAAGCCAATGCCCCACTTGTTCGGGGTATTTTTCCATGGCTACGGCAATAGCATAATATCTTTGCTGGCGATCAGAGTTGTGAGAGGTGATCAATTGTTGAAGATCTTTCTTGCTGCCTATTTGTAGATCACGAGTGCAGCCTGAAAATAATTGAGAGATCACAGCAATTAGTAAGATAAACAGCTGATTGTGCATTAAGGTGGTTTTCATTGATTTCTTATACCTGATGTAAATGATAATATCATGCCGCTGTTTATATCTGCCTGCCATGGCTTATGCTGCCAGTCAGACCAGCAGCCATTGAGAATAAAGCCATTGTTAGTGTTTAACTCTATGTGGCGATGCTGTTCTCGATAAAAAATGGTATCGGTCTGAACAAAGATAACATTGCCATTTTCCCGAGTAAGGCTTAATTTAAACTTAACAGTATTGTTAACTTCAAGATCGTAGTGGCGTTTAAATATAATATCATCCACTTTCTTGTCCGGGAAATCATAGCTGGTCATATTAGTAAAATAATCCCAGTTTACTATCTGGTAGAGCCATTTCCCGCCAGGATTAAGTTTGTCTGCTATTTTAGCTGAAAGTTCCTTCAATCTATTTTCATCAAGATAACTGATCACATTACCAAGGCTGAATATGAAGTCAAATTTTCCCGGGAGTTTGTCAATCTGGCATATATCCATAGTGTAAAAACTTATGTCAGGATATTTGCTTTGAGCCTGCAATATCATTGTTTGCTCAAGGTCAATAGCTACTATCTCCTTACAGTAATCTCTGAGATAGTTACATAGCGTACCTGAACCGCAACCCAGCTCCAATAATCTCTGGTTCTTATTTGTCTGGTGGGACATAAAAACAGCCTGTTCCTGATTAAAGGGAAAGAAACGATCATAATATTCAGAAAAAATCTTATAACTCATATTGTATGATTATAGACCCGCAATTTTTCTGACTCAAGGGAATTATTTGCGAACAAGATAGTATAGCCGGTAAGAAAAGAATAGTTATTAGTAATGATTAACCGGACTGGCTCAATAGAATATATTCATAAGGCATAATCCATGGGGTGGTGCAGGTTCTGGGCGATGGCGGTTATCAGAAGCGGTAAGAAGCTCATCGATATAATCAGCAGGTTTCTGGCCTAGTGCTACATTGGTTAATGCCGCAGTAAGAGATCTTATCATCAGATAGATAAAATTATCGCCGTAAAAGTCAATGAATATAAGATTGTCTATCTGGCTGATTTCACAGCGGGAAATTGAGCGAATGCAGTTGTTGCGTCGGTCTTTACTAACCTTTATGCCACGAAAATCGTGAGTCCCGATCAGTTTTCTGGCTGCTTCATGCAGCACTTTAATGTCAGGAATTTCAGCAAGATGCCAGCTATGAGTGGTATTCTCGCTTTCTGGTCCATAAGATAAAGTATAACGATAATGCTTACCAAGATTGCCTCCGATTGGGTCGAAGCCACGGGGGGCAGGTTCCAGACTTAATATGCGAATGTCGGCAGGCAGAAGATTATTGGCTTGACTGACGAATTCTGCCGGGACAAGGTTCTGGCGGACGACCAGGGCAGCTACCTGCCCCTGAGCATGAACTCCGGCATCGGTCCAACTGGCAGCGTGCAGGTTGACCTTTGAGCCTGTCATAGCCCTGAGCGTATCTTCTATAACCTGCTGAATAGTGCAAACCTGATTTTTTTGACGCCGCCAACCGGCATAACCAGTGCCGATATATTGAATTTTAACTATATAGTTCCTTTTTTCCATGCTTCTCGCCTTTTGGCAGTGCATAAACCAGCTACTTTAATGGCCATAGTGTTTTTATCTCGCCACCATTGCAGGTATAAGACATTTTGCCGGTTTCAACATCCAGATAAGCTGCTTTGCGATGAAATCCTCCCAGAACAGATGCTCTAACCTCTATTTGCATTTCGGACAAATGGTTGGTGACTGATCTGATGTTGTTTCTGCATACAGTATCGCTTGGGTCGATAAGGACATTCCCGGCGCCAACCAGGGTAAAATCAGTATCAGGCTTTGACCAGTTGTCATTGTCCAATAGTGTGATCATGTGTTCGAGTGCATTGCAGGTGTAACGCAGGGGATTGTCGCTTTTGTCAGGAGCGATACCAGGCAGCATAATATGTGCCATAGCTGCAATTTTGGCACAATAGTCATAAGCCATCACGACGATGCACGAGCCTATAGCCAGAGAGCATAAAATTTCATTATGGCTATGAGATACACAGGCAACTTCGCCGGTCAAAACATCTCTGTATTTGTGCTGCATATAGCCTCTTTTAGTCTAAATTAAGCATCTTGAATGAATCATGACGAGGAGCTACCCATAACGGGAATTTATCTCCTACTATCTCCTGTGCAGTGCCTAAGGCTACCTTAGGACTATTGTTTTTTTCGCTTAAATGCGACAATACCGCCCACTGAAGTTTATTGCCATAAGTAAAGATCAGTTCGGCTGCCTGTTCGTTGGAAATATGACCACCATCGCCCATGATCCGATTTTGCAAATGAGGGGGGTATGGCCCATTTTTGAGCATTTCAGGGTCATAATTGCTTTCTATATATATAGCATCGAGGCGGGATACTATATCCCCCAGCCCTTCAAAGCAATATCCCAGATCTGTCATTATGCCCAGGCTTTTCTGGCCGTATTTAACGACATAGGCAACTCCATCAGCACCATCATGCGGTGTAGGGATGGTTTCTACTGTTGTCTGGCGAAAATTTAAAATTTCACCGGCAGAAAACTCACGGCCATCGTAAATCACACCTACCCGGGGCCGACATACCTGCCATGAGCCGCCAGTCATATAAAGTGGTTTGCGTATTTTTCTTTGAAAAGTGCCAGCATTCCCTGAATGGTCAATATGGTCATGGGTTACAAGTATGGCATCGACCGCCCAGATATCCCGGCCTTTGTCGGCGAGTCTCTGTTGAGCAGCTTTGCCGCTGATACCAGCATCAATTATCAAACGAGTGTCAGGGGTCTCCACATAAAAACAATTTCCGTTAGATCCGGTCTGTAAGGAACACGATACTATCATGGCGGGTGTTTATCTTCCTCTGGTTTTATCTGATCTGGCAGAAACTTTTCTGCAGCTTACCAGGCTAAATATAGCAGATTATTATCAGTCTGGCTATATAAAATATGCTTTGAAGATCCCCTTTACGATCTGTTTTACAGATTTTTTAAGAAAAAAGGATTGAAAGGCCGATTATTTATGATAATATGCAAAGTCAGGTATATAGAATTAAACTTTTGTGTTGTGTTTACATATTGCTGACAAAGGACTAAGGCAATGGCAGATGTACTGGATCAGGATGAGGTAGATGCCCTGCTCAATGCAGTGGCAGGTGGCCAGATCGAAGGTATTGGCGAGGAGCAGGAAGAACCTGACAGTCCCGGCGGTAATGATGGGGCTGCATCTGGCCAGAATGCGACTACTCAGTTGCTCAAAAATGTCAAGAGTTATGACTTTAAGAGGCCAGAACGAGTCAGTAAAGACCAGATTTTGGCTCTGGAAGGATTGCATGAGCGATTTGCCAGAAATTTTGGCGCTCTCCTGAGCGGCTATCTCCGTACTATTGTTGAATGTAAGATTCGATCTGTGGAACAGCTTACTTATGCTGAATTTACTTATTCTCTGCCGGTTCCTACCAGTTTTTCGCTACTTGATGCCAATCCGCTCGATGGTCAGATATGTCTGGAAATCAGTCCGTTAATTATCTATCCCATTATTGACCGTATGCTTGGGGGGGGGAATGCTGATCTTTATGTTCCGCAAAGAGCGATGACCCAGATCGAATTAAGACTTTCCAATCGTATTCTGGACCGTGCCCTTGATGCTCTGAAAGAGGCTTGGAGCAATGTTACAGAAGTTGAGTTCAAAATAGTACAAAATGAATCTAATCCCCAGCTTATTCAGATCGTAGCACCTAATGAGGTAGTGGTTGTAATTGGATTTGAGGTTAAAATGGGCGATAAGAGTGGGTCAATGAGCCTTTGTTTCCCATTCAATGTTATTGAGCCTATTATGAGTCGCCTTACCAGTCAGGACTGGTTCAGCTATAAGAAGAAAGTTGACAAGGACGCTTATCGTCGTAGTCTCGAGGAAAACCTTGAACAGGCCAAACTTGGATGTAGAGTATTTCTGGGACAGACGAAAATTAAAGTTAGCGAACTGTTGAATCTCGAGAAAGGCGACTTGATAAAATTGAACAAAAGTTCCAAATCTGACCTGATAATGCAGATCGAGGGCAAGAGTAAATTCGCAGGCAAGATAGGTCAGTACAAACAGAGTCGAGCCTTTAAGGTGCAAAGAAGGTGTGTTGCTGGCGAACGAATCTGACCAGGCATACACCCCTTAATTAGCTGAAATTTGCCTTAACGGTTTATTAACCGAATGTATATTATACCTGTCCGAATTTCAAATATCTTACGAAAACAATTATTATTGCTACTTTATTGATAGGTATATAAAAACTATATATATAGTCATAGTGATAAACTATTTGGCTTGTTTTTAGTATATGGTTGCTAAATCATAGTGTTTTTTGTATCAGCATGTCGGTTTCTACTTAGTGTTTTTTTGTTTTTTTGGGGTGTTATCCTTTGATTGATAGTAATTTACATGATTTTTATTTGAAATAATCATTGCGATGAAATAAAATGAGGTGCTGTTTTTGTATTTTGTGATATATTAATGGCAGAATACTTACAATAATTACTGCTATGAAAGGGTTTGTTTTGGATAAACTCGTAGAATTTCGTAATAAAATAGACTTACTTGATAAACAGATCGTTGATTTGCTCAACGAGAGGGCCAAGGTTGTTGTTCAGGTAGGTGAGTATAAAAGAACAGAGAAGAATGCTCCTCCAATATATGCCCCTGATCGTGAAAGGGCTGTTCTGGACAAGATCAAGGCTAACAATCAGGGGCCATTGCCTGATAAATGTCTTATGGCCGTATATCGTGAGTTGATGAGCGGTTCTTTCTTTCTGGAGCGTCCGCTTCGTATAGGTTTTCTGGGGCCAGAGGGCAGTTATTCGCATCAGGCATCCATACTTAAGTTTGGAGAAAGCGTTGAGTACGGACCATTGCCAGATATCGCTTCAGTATTTAATGAGGTTTCTCGAGGCCATGCTGATTTTGGCCTGGTACCATTTGAAAATACAATTGCCGGAGGAGTGATAGAAACAATAGATATGCTTTCTGATACGGATGTAACCATTTGTGCGGAAATGTATCTTGCTATCCACCATAATTTAATGGCAGCTTGTTCGATAGATCAGGTTAAGAGAGTATATTCTAAGCCAGAAGTGTTGAATCAGTGTCGTCATTGGCTCAGTTCAACCTTACCGGGTGTTGATGTGATACAGGCGGCATCATCGGCAGCTGCAGTTCAGAGAGTTTTGAAGGAAGAAGGGTCTGCTGCTATAGGTTCCACGCATGCCTCAGAAATATATGGTTTAAAGATACTGGTAGAAAATGTCGAAGACCGTGCTAATAATGTAACCAGATTTTTTGTAATAGGTAAAACTTCACCAAAGCCAACTGGCAAAGATAAAACTGCAATGGTCTTTAGTGTTCAGGATAAAGCTGGTGCGTTAGTAGATGTTCTACAGGCTTTCAGGTATAATGATGTTAATCTGACAAATCTTAAGTCGCATGCCAGTAGTAGGAAAAACAGCGAATATTTTTTCTTTGCTGATGCTTTGGGGCATAAAGATGATGAAAATGTCAAGCGTGCGGTTGAGCATGCTTCACGCCAGTGTACTCAATTTTCGATTATGGGAAGTTTTCCAATTTCCCCGGAAGTTTATTAATTTGTGTGATATAATACTGTGATCTGATTTTTCTCAGAACACAACCAAATAAAGATTTTAACAGAAATTAAAATATGCGGAGGAAATAATGTTAATAGTACTTAAATCAGGAACTGATCAGGCTGGCATTGATCGCGTAATAGAGCGTCTCGATGAGCTCGGCTTGAAGGCTCATGTATCAAAAGGCCAGTTCCGTACTATTATTGGTGCAATGGGTGAAGAAAATGATGCGTTACCTGATCAGTTAAATACACTTGAATGTGTTGAGCGGGTTGTGCCGGTAATGAAGCCATATAAAATGGCTAGTCGTGATCTTCATGACCGTAATACCCAGATTGATGTTGCAGGTGTTAAAGTTGGAGCTGGTGAGTTTGCCTTTATTGCCGGTCCTTGCGCTATAGAAATAGCTGAAGACTGTCATGTTACGGCGGCTGCGGTTAAAGCTGCTGGTGCTAATATGCTTCGAGGTGGGGCATTTAAGCCAAGAACCAGCCCATATAGTTTTCAGGGCATGGGTGAAGAGGGGCTCAAGATACTCAGGGCTTGTGGCGATGAGTTCGGCATGCCGATAGTGACAGAAGTAATGGATCCAAGAAATGTTGAATTAGTTGCCAAATATGCTGATGTAGTACAGATCGGCGCTCGCAATATGCAGAATTTTGTTTTGCTTAGTGAGGTGGGCAAAATCCGTAAGCCAGTTTTGCTTAAAAGAGGTTCTGCTAATACGGTTAAAGAATGGCTTATGAGTGCTGAATATGTCTTGAGTGAGGGTAATCATGATGTTATTCTTTGCGAGAGGGGTAGTACTGGTTTTGAACCTGAATTGAGGTACAACCTTGATGTTGGTGCGATAATAGCAGCAAAGCGCAATACGCATTTGCCAGTTATTGTTGACCCTTCTCATGCTGCAGGTCATCGTGAATTTGTGGTTGATCTGGCATTAGCCGGTATGGCAGCGGGTGCTGATGGTTTTATGATCGAGGTTCATAACTGTCCGGAAAGGGCCAAATGTGATGGCCCTCAGGCATTGACCACCGACATGTTCCAGCAATGTATGGCGATGGTTAAGAGGATCATTTCAGCCAGAGCGGTTTAACTAGATAAGGATATGCCAATGAGGATCCTGATAACTGCCGGACCTACCAGGGAATATATCGATCCGGTTAGGTATATTACAAATGGCTCTACCGGCCAGATGGGTTATGCCTGCGCTGTCCAGGCGGTGTCCAGGGGGCACAATGTAACCCTTGTTAGTGGCCCTGTGCAGTTGTCTCGTCCTGATGGGGTAAAGTTTATTCCTGTAGTATCTGCGGCCGACATGGCAAAAGCTGTTCTGGACGAGTTTTCAGGCATCGATTGCGTTATAATGACTGCTGCGGTTGCCGATTATACACCGGCAGTGAAATCAGATCACAAGATAGTTAAAATGCCCGGCGATATGCACCTGCACATGGTAAGGACTATGGACATCCTTGCTAAGCTAGGGCAGATAAAAAATAATAGCCAGAAACTAATTGGCTTTGCCCTGCAAGATGAAAATGCCCGCGAAAATGCTTGTAGAAAATTACAAGAAAAGAATCTTGATGCTATCATTTTAAATGATGTTTCTGCATTGGGCGAAAAGAATAATACTATCCAAATACTTCGACGAGATAGTCAAAAGTGGGATATAAGAGAAAATACCCCTAAATCAGAACTTGGCATGACCATAATAGAATTGGCTGAAAATCTCTGCTGTTGAAAAGGCAGGTTCAATCCGAAATGGCAAAAAAAAACCCACCTCAAATGGTGGGAATTAAAGAATTTTTTCAGGACTCTGACATGTCCTTTGGAGCAATGAAGAAATTACAACAGAATAGTAAGATATAAAAACGGGTCAGGCAAATATTTTAAAATATTTATCACTGAGCGTTTTTTAGTGTTTAATATAAAAGCACTTATACTCTTATTGGAAAATTGTTACAATCTCCCAGTTGGCAATATCTATTTAATAAATTAGTTTTTTGGAGAAAACATGTTACTTAAAGTAAGAAAGTCCAGCTTAAAAGGCTCTGTGCCAATGCCTGGTTCAAAATCACATACTATTCGTTGCGTTGCAATGGCCTCACTTGCCAGTGGTACCAGTAAAGTATATGCACCACTTGATTCTGCTGATACTATTTCGGCAGTTGAGTCTTATCGCATATTGGGAGCAAAGATAAGGCAGGAGAAGGATTACTGGGAAGTTACCGGTTTTGGTGGCAGGCCTGAGCCAATCGGTGATCGGATAGATGTTGGTAATTCTGGTACTACCATGCGTTTTGCTATTGGCTCTTCGGCTTTGCTGGCTTCCGGACTGGAAATGACACTTGATGGTGATAGTCAGATAAGGACTCGCCCTCAGGGGCCATTGCTAGAAGCCCTTAACGACTTAGGTGCCCGGTGTATATCTGTTAGTAATGATGGCAGGCCTCCTGTTATTGTAAATGGCAAGCTTCGAGGTGGTAAAACATCGATAAGTTGTAAGAGTAGCCAGTATTTGTCGAGCTTGCTTTTCCATTTGCCATTGGCAGAAAATGATAGTGAAATTACTGTTCCGCTACTGTACGAAAAGCCTTATGTACATATAACTATGAAATATCTTGATCTTCAGGGTATTAATTATACCGCCTCGCCAGATATTCAGCATTTTATCATTCCTGGCGGCCAGAAGTATAAAGCAATGGATTATAGAGTGGCAGCGGATTTTTCTTCGGCAACCTTTTTCCTTTGTGCCGGTGCTTTTCTTGATGCTGATATTACTCTTACAGGCCTGGATTTCAATGATGCACAAGGTGATAAGGCAGTAATTGACATTCTCAGGCAAATGGGAGCAAATATTACCATTGGCCCTGATGGTGTCAGAGTCACTCCCGGAGAGCTTAGGGGCATTACTGTTGACATGAATGCAATACCGGATGCATTGCCTGCTTTGGCAGTATCAGCCTGCTTTGCTAAGGGTGAGACCAGATTTATTAATGTAGCTCAGGCTCGTATGAAGGAGACTGACAGGATAGCGGTAATGGCTCAGGAACTGGCAAAGCTGGGGGCAGACACTGAGGAGTTGCCTGATGGTCTTATTATTAGGCCTGGTAAACTCAGGCCATGCAAGGAGCTTTGCGGTCATGGCGATCATCGTATAGTAATGGCATTGTCCTTAGCTGCAATGGCTCTGGATGGTGAGTCAGTTATTAATACTGCTGAGGCAATGGCTATTACCTTTCCGAATTTTGTTGACCTAATGAATATATTGGGCGGTGAAATGACTAAAAGTCATCAGTAATTAACTTCTTTTATATATTCTGGACCTGCCATTTTAGTTACTTGGCAGGTTTTTTTGTTTATACCGATAATAACGATTGCGTAAAGATTGTTGAGCCAAGGAATAGAATAATTATGTTAAAATTGTGAATTTATAGAAAATAGGGTAGTTTAAATTGCAGATTATATATGATAGATACGCCGGGGGAGGTCTCTGGCAATTTGAAGACTGTTATGAGTATGAGCACTGAGAACAATCAGGAAAGCACTGAGCTTATAAGTGATGACTTTCGGCAAATAAAGTTACCCGATGGCAAAATAATTGGTCCAGGGCTGGGTTTTACCCGTCTTATGGTACTTTTAGCCGATAGTAACAGTAGCTACAGGGCTGCTGCGCTTATAGCGATATCTGAACTCCGCGGCAGCAAAGTGGGGAATGTTGTGATTGCCCGGCTGAATGATTGTGCTACAGCAGTGAGGGTGGTTGCATGCCAGCAAGTATTGGCTTTAAACTTAAGGTCGGCAGTTCCAATACTTTATGACTGTCTTAATGACCGTCAGCCCTTAGTTGTTTGTGCGGCAGCTTGCACTTTGCTGGAATTTGGCGATTCCTGTGGATATGAAAGCGTAGTTAAAGCAGTACTTAAAAAAGGGGCCCACCAGATGGAAGCTCTAAGGAGCCTTAATTGTTTTATTGATGAAAAGTTTCCATTGAATGAAAAGGGGCTTAAAGCGGCAATTAAACTGCTATCTGAACCGCAAAAGTCTGGCTTTTTCAGCATACATTGATCATTGAATGTCCGGCAATTAGATATTAGTTTAAAAAGGTTGGTATAGAATATGCCGGCATTGAATATTTATTTCAAAAAAATGAGCTAATTTTCCAGGGAAATCATTATATAGCTGTATCAGCAAAGCGTATTTCTGTATGCAACATATATCATGATTTTCTGGAGTCATAATGAAAAAAAGAGAGGCTTTTACCCTTATCGAGTTATTAGTAGTAATAACGATCATAGCGTTGTTGGTTTCAATCCTTATGCCAGCTTTGGGCAAAGCGAGAAAGCAGGCCAGAGAGATAGTCTGTCGCAGCAATCTGGCTCAGTTATCTCAGGCATTGTCTATATTTGCAGCTGAGAATAGTGATAACCTGTTTGATTTTGAATACAGTCGAAATCATTGGTTCAGAAAGTTGGCCTTGATATTTGGAGATAAGACCTACAGGGATAATCCTGTCATGAACGAAAATGATAGTATTATGAAAGTTGGTCAGTGCCCTTCGACAAAAAAAGTGCCCTTAGAACCTGGTCAGCAAGAGTTACCCAGACCCCGTAAAGCTGATGATATGTGGGGTTTGAATGCTGAGGCTTATTCCAGTGGTGCTACAAATAATGGTGCTATGTATGGTAGTTATTCGATTAATTGCTGGCTCTTGACCGCTAAAAAAGTTGACTATTACGGTTCTATCTCAGGTACAAGTTTGTCCAGCCGGGTTAATAAGTATTACTGGCCATTTACCAGAGCAAAAGGTGATGTTCCAGCGTTCTTCGATTGCTATCGTTTCGATGCCTGGCCGGAAGATATTGCAATAGCGCCAACGGTAGAAGAAACAAAGGTAAGCTCAAACTTTTTCAACTCAGAGGAAAACTATTCCATGCATCGTCTTTGCGCAGACAGGCATGATAAGGCTATAGATATCAGCTTTGTTGATGGCCATGCAGAGAAAGTTCCTTTGGAAGAGTTATGGAAATTTAAGTGGAACAAATCATTCCAAACCAAACAATTTGTTAAAATATATTGATGCCAGCCTGACGAATGATAAATCATATAATATGAGGGTGGTGTGTGCCAAAAAGATATAAATTGCGGCCCTACGATATGTCTCAAAAAAGAAAAAGGCGTAGCAAGAATTATTGTGTACTTGCTGCGCCTTAATTTATTGATATAAATGAGAATTTAATTTCTTAAGCTATGTACTGGTGCTGGTATTTGTCCTCCGTGGCGAATGAAGGCACTAGACAGCCCATCGCCAACAACCTCTAATACTGGTCCTGCGCCAAAAAGCCCACCGAATTCAATCTCATCGCCGGGCTTAGCACCTGGTACAGGTATAAGTCTGGCAGCGGTAGTTTTGGAATTAATCATGCCAATAGCCATTTCATCGGCAATAATAGCACTGAGTGTTTCAGGGGCTATATCGCCCGGCAGAACAAGCATGTCAAGGCCAACTGAGCAAACACAAGTCATGGCTTCTAATTTTGCCAGAGACAGATAGCCATCGCGGGCAGCCTGAGCCAGATTTGAATCTTCAAGTACGGGAATAAAAGCACCACTTAACCCGCCGCAAGAGCTACTGGCAAATAAGCCGCCTTTTTTAACCGCATCATTTAACATTGCCAGAGCAGCAGTACTGCCTGGGGCACCGACGGCTTTAATGCCCATGGCATTAAATATTTCACCGATACTATCGCCAACAGCTGGTGTTGGGGCTAATGACAGGTCAACAATGCCAAATCTAACCCCCAGTACCTCAGCTACTTCTCTGCCGATAAGTTCACCAACACGGGTGACCCTAAAGGCAGTAAGTTTGATCTGTTCGGCCAATTCGTCCAAGGTTTTTTTGCCGCTGGCGACGGCTCTTTCGACGGCAGATTTAACTACTCCAGGGCCGCTGACACCGATATTCAGGACACAATCACCCTGGCCGCTGCCCATATATGCACCGGCCATAAAAGGGTTATCAGAAGGGATATTAGCAAAGACAACCAATTTAGCACAGCCAAATCCCTTTTGTTGGGCAGTGGCGGCGGCAATATCTTTAATGACATGTCCCAGTTCAGCAACGACATTCATATTTATGCCAGTTTTGGTTGTAGCAACATTAATCGAAGAGCAGACTCGTTTAGTGACGCTGAGCACTTCCGGGAGAGACTTAATTACAATGTCCTGACCGGGGGTCTTGCCTCTTTCAACCAGGGCGCTAAAACCACCTACGAGGTCAACACCTATCTCCGCAACAACTTCATCAAGAGTTATGGCCAGCTTGAGAGCATCGGCAGGCTTGTGGCCTTCCAGCAGGTTGCTGGCAGGAGAGATAGCCAGTCGTTTGTTAACTACCGGTATCTTGTATTTTCCGCCAACCTGATCGCATACCTTGACTAGATCGCTTACACGACTTAATATTTTCTTTCTGACTTTTGTGCAGACATAATCAATATCTGGTCCGGCACAATCATTGAGGTCTATGCCGATGGTTACGGCTCTGACATCAAGATGTTCGGTCTGGAGCATACGAATAGTAGAGAGAATATCTTCGGTTCTTAACATTTTGCAAGTTCCTCATAATAAAGGGAATACAGAATAGAGAGATTAGCTTAAACAGCAACACAGACGAATTCTATTTCCAGATAAAAGCTATGGATGGAAATATTGTTCCATTTATGTAAAAGCTATTATTTCTTTCTTCTGAGATTTAGTTCGTTAGTGGCGATGAAAATATCTTCGTGCTGCATATTGACCATAAGCCCCATTTGGGAGCCAATATCTTCAAGTTGACGCTGAATGACGCCAAAAGCTCTCTGGTCAGCAATACTTACTTGAAGTATTACTACAAATTCGCCTTTGGGATTGATGTAGCAATACAGGTCTTCAACATTTATATTTCTGGCAGCCATAAGCGTGGTGACTTCATTAAGAATACCTGGTTTGTCGGGGCCGAGTATAGTGACTATATAATGGTCTCCATCAGAAGACTGGCCGGTATTCTGATCATCATATGGAGTAACATAAACATGAACATCAAAATCAAATTGCTTATGGATCTTATTGGTAATAGTATCAACATTGTGCTCGTCAGTGAATTCGCACAGCAGTATCATGGCAAAATAGCCTTGATGTACTGTTTGACTTGCAGCGTGGATATTACCCTGCATTTTAAGTAGAGCTGCGCTAACTCCTGCAATGATCCCACTGGTATCCTTAGCCGTCACTGATATTATATATTTTGCCATAGATGAATTTTCCTGATTAACACGATTATATTGTACTATCGTAAAGCTAACATGATAACTAATGCCAGAGAGCATAACAATAGAAAAATGCCAATAAATCCTTAAAACAGCATTTATGTAAGTTATTGTAGCCAAAGGTATTAGTGGGTTTATTAAATTTGTGCAAAAAATGATTCAAAAGTGATATTTGTGCATTATTCTCAAGTTAATTGTGATTAAAAGTGCAATTTGTGCTTGAAAAATACCATATCCAAGAGATAATATGAAATTAGTAGTGAGGTTTAGTTGCATGTAGTTGAAATTATCTCGTAACCGCGACACAAGATAGTTTTATATAGTTCTATATAGCATATCAGGCCAAGATGATATACCAGGCCGCCGTGTGATTCTGTCTATGCCTCAAAGCTTATTTTATATTCCAGCAGGAAAGGATCGACAATGAAGTATTATCTATTTGTTTTGGTACTGGCACTTTTTATGAGTAATAGTTTTGGAGATAGCGCAAAAGACTGGGAAAACCAGGCAGTATTCAGGATAAATAAAGAGCTGCCTCGTGCTACAAGTATTCCCTATAAGAGTTTAAAAAAGGCTATGAATTGTGACAGGGCTGATTCTGAATATCGCTTGAGTCTTAATGGACAGTGGTATTTTAACTGGGTTGGCCACCCGGACCAGAGGCCGGTTGATTTTTATAAAACAGATTTTGATATAAGCGGCTGGAAGACAATAAAAGTACCCGGAAATTGGCAATTGCAGGGCTATGGTGTACCAGTTTATACAAATGCAACTTATCCATTTAAGGCTGATCCTCCTTATGTTATGGGAGAATCGCCAAAGGATTATACTAATTACATAGATCGCAATCCGGTTGGTTCGTATCGTCGTAGTTTTACAATACCATCGAGTTGGTCTGGCCGAGAGATATTCATTAATTTTGACGGTGTTGATTCAGCCTTTTATATCTGGGTTAATGGTAATATGGTGGGTTATAGTCAGGATAGTCGTACCCCCGCTGAATTTAACCTTACCAGATATCTGAATCAGGATAAAAAAGATAATATACTGGCAGTTGAGGTGTATCGCTATAGCGATGGATCATATCTTGAAGACCAGGATTTCTGGCGTTTAAGTGGTATTTTTCGTGATGTATATCTATACTCAGCCCCTAAAGTAGAGATACGCGATTTTGAGGTAAAATGTGACTTTGACCAAAATTATAAAGATGCTATGTATAGTGTTCAGGCCAAAGTTGTGAATCATACTGATGAGGATGTACCGGCACCAGAGCTTAACACAGGGTTGTATTGTCCCGCTAAAAGAGAAATACTTAAATTGAATGACATATCTCTTTTGCCTTCGGCTTCTACTATACCGGCAGGAGGAAGTATAACCTATTCGCTAACTACATCTGTAAATGAACCTGTCAAATGGACAGCAGAAACGCCGGAGTTATATACCGTAGTTTTAAGTATGTCTGATGGCGATAAATGTTCTGACATTCGCTCCTGTAGATTTGGTTTTCGTGAGGTTGAGATAGTTAATGCTCAATTGCTGGTCAATGGCAAAGCAATTTATGTTAAGGGTGTAAATCGCCATGAGCATGAGCCGGATACCGGGCATTATGTAACCAGAGATAATATGATCCGTGATATAAAGCTTATGAAGCAGTTTAATATTAATACTGTAAGGACATGTCATTATCCTGATGTCCCGGAATGGTATGAGCTTTGTGATGAATATGGGCTGTATGTAATAGATGAGACTAATATCGAATCACACGGTATGGGTTACGGTAAAGAGTCATTGGCTAAGGATCCAAGTTGGGGACCTGCTCATCTTGACCGTACTGTTAATATGGTCGAGAGAGATAAAAACCATCCCTGTGTTATTATCTGGTCGTTGGGCAATGAGGCCGGTAATGGTGTCAATTTTGAGCTGACCTCTAACTGGATACGCCAGAGGGATGATTCTCGGCCAGTTCATTATGAGCAGGCTCATGGTGGCCAAAATACCGATATATACTGTCCGATGTATGCTTCAATCGAACACATGGTCAAATATGCAGAAAATAACCCATCTAAACCTGGAATTCAGTGTGAATATTCACACACCATGGGAAATAGCGGTGGTAATTTCCAGAAGTACTGGGATGCTTATGAAAAGTACCCGGCATTACAGGGCGGTTGTATCTGGGATTGGGCTGATCAGGGGTTGTGGAAAACAGATGAAAAGACCGGAAAGAGGTTTTTTGCCTATGGCGGTGATTTTGGCGATAAGCCCAATGATCGAAGTTTCTGTTGCAATGGTGTCGTTCAGCCAGATCGCAAGCCAAATCCACACGCTTTTGAAATTAGAAAAGTATATCAGAATATAGCCTTTAAGCCTGTCGATCTGAATGTTCAGAGTTTTGCAATTACCAATAAGTTCACTTATATTGCTCTGGCCAGTATTAGCATTCAATGGCAATTACTGGAAAATGGTATCGAAATAGATAAGGGAACTCTGAATTGTCCAGAAGTGCCAGCCGGCCAGACCGAGAACATAGTTATTCCGTATAGTATGAAGAGATCTGGCGGAGCGGGTGAGTATTTGCTAAATGTTAATTTTGTACTTAATGATGATCAGTCATGGGCACGGAAAGGACATGTAATTGCGTGGCAGCAGATAGCCCTGACCAACCTGGACAGACCTTCTGTTGTTACGGCTGAAAAGAGTGGAGCTCTTAGTTTGCATGAAAATGACCAGAAATTAGATATTGCTGGTAGTGACTTTAATATCTCCTTTTCCCGGATAACAGGCAGGTTGTCAGTTTATCATAGTCAGGGCAAGGCTCTGATCGCCAGTGAACTTACTCCTAATTTCTGGCGTGTGCCCACTAATAATGACAGGGGCAATGGTATGCCAGACCGTCATAAGGTATGGCGAAACGCCGGTCCTGAGTCAATTCTTACCAGTATGACCTGGCAGAAGCAAAAAGATGGCTCCATTTCTATTGAAACTAATCACAGCATGGTCGAAGGCAAGGCTACTTTGCAAACCATATACAATGTTTATGCTAATGGTAATGTTTCAGTATCAAATGAGCTGAATTCTGATCCTGGTCTGCCTGAACTCCCCAGAGTTGGCCATCAGCTTAAAATGCCAGCTGACTATGTTCAGGCATATTGGTATGGCCGGGGGCCGTGGGAAAATTATAACGATCGCAATACCGGTGCTAATATTGGTATTTATAATGAAGTTATTAACTCGCCAGAGCCTATGTATGTTGATGTGCAGGATTATGGCAATAAAACGGATGTTCGCTGGAGTGCCTGGCTCAACGCTAAGGATTTTGGGTTAATGGCTATTGCATCTGATACTATTGAAGTGTCAGCCTGGCCATGGAGTCAGGAAAAACTTGAAAATACCCGCCACCCATTTGAGCTGGGCCTTCCAGATGAATTTATTACTGTCAATATAGACTTGGGCCAGATGGGTGTTGGCGGTGACAACAGTTGGGGGGCACGCACTCACCCAGAATTTTGTTACCCGGCTGGAAAGCAGTATAAATGGGGATATACTTTTAGAGCGGTTAAGGCCAAAAGTGGCCTTATTGGTAAAATGGCAAACAAGATAAGGTCTCTGACAGAACAGGCTCAAAAGTGATTTTGGGTTAACATAAAATATATTCAGGCAAAAGGGCAGTTTCTATTTGATGTGTAGAGACTGTCCTTTTGCATTAATGGGTATTATTAGACTAAAATTTGCTATCATTTATTGTAATTGCTTTATTTTAAGTCACAGAAAATAGTGTCGTAACTTTTCTGTGGCCAATGTCAGATTCCTGTTGACATTTAAGTTCTATCTTGTTATAAATACTGGTCTTTTGCAGGTTGAATTGCTGCAAGAAACTACTATGCACTCGTAGCTCAGTTGGATAGAGCAACGGATTTCTAATCCGTAGGTCGTGGGTTCGAATCCCTCCGGGTGTATTTTTTTTATTAATCTTGTCTTTTTTTATCAAGTTTTTTATCAGAATTTAAGTCCAATAATATTTTCAGATTAAAAGATATATTAAGATTCTCTCACTTAAAATCATTATTTTAAGGTGTTTAGGTGGCTATCATTTCTTTTATGGATATTTTACTGTATTTTTTGCTAAATAATGACTATTAATTGGTAGAATATCTAATATGGATGGGACTGTAACAGTCTCGTTCAGTTAAAATCTCAAACGAATTATGTTCTTGTAATTGAATCTGCGAATTGTGAATTTTGAATTGTGTTTTAATGAGTTAGGAGAGGAAAATGAGTCTATTGGGTAATTTTAAACGATCCTGTGGGATGGTATTTTTTTTAATGTCGATATTGATGGCAGAATTTGTTTATAGTGCCGGTTTGAATGTTGATGAGACAGATGGCATAACTGTGGTAGCTGAGGGGCTGGCTCCTGACTATATTTTCCTATCTCTTTCCAGTGAGCCTTTAGCTGATGTGGAAGTGACATTAAACCTGTCATCTTTGGACCTGGAGCTAAATGGCGATTTTCCCGGCGATTCTGTTTCTATCACTTTTACTCCTGCCAATTATGCAACACCTCGTCAGATAAATGTTGTAGCTATTCAGGATGGCATACAAGAGGGAGTTCATTCGTCTGTTATCAGTTTTGAACTGTCAAGCAGTGATGTTAATTACAATGCAATTGTGGTTCCTGCTGTTACTGTTACCATATCGGACTATATAATAGATCCCTGCTCAGAAGCTGATATTGATGGTGACTGTCAGGTAACTATGGATGATCTGATCGTATTGGTTACTCAGTGGCTTAATGGCTATGGATGCAGCGGTCTGGACTGTGCTGATATAATTAATTCAGATGGGGTAAATATTCTTGATTTCAGTGTTCTGGCAGAACAATGGGGTCAGTCATTTGGTCCAGTTTTGATAAATGAGTTTATGGCCAGCAATAAGGCTGATGACCCGGGTGTAGATCAGGAGGCCTGGGAGGTTTTTGACGAAAATGGCAAGGCGGTTGATTGGATCGAGTTGTATAATGTTTCATCTGTTTCTGTGAGTCTGGCTGGTTGGTTTATGACTGATGATGCAGATGATCTGGAAAAATGGGAGTTTCCATCGTATGCTACGATCGCACCAGAATCATATATGCTGATCTATGCCAGTGGTAATGATACAGCTCAGGGTGATTATATCCATACTAATTTTGCTCTGAGTGCTGGAGGTGAATATCTGGCACTGGTAAGCCCGGCCGGAGAGGTCGTGCATGAGTACAGTCAATACGATGGAGGTTTTCCTCCACAGCAGGCTAATATTTCGTATGGTATGTTCGGTTATTTTACCAGAGAGAGGTACTTTTCGCCGGCAACACCTTTGGCGTCAAACGCAAATGCGGTAGCTTATGCAGTTTCTGACACTAAATTTTCAGTAAAACGAGGTTTTTACTCAGAGCCATTCTATGTAGAGATTTCAACTGAGGAGTCTGGCACAGAGATTCGTTATACTACTAATGGCAGTACACCGACTCTGAATAATGGTCAGGTGTATGACCCGGCTAATCCGATATATATAAATTCTACAACCACATTGCGTGCTGCTGCATTCAAATCTGGCTGGGAGCCGAGTAATGTTGATACTCAGACCTATATTTTTGTAGAAGATGTGAAGTCGCAGTCTCCTGCCGGGCAGGTTCCTGCCGGTTGGCCGGCAAGTTGGACAGCAAATGGTCATATTATGGATTATGGTATGGACCCTGATGTAGTGAATAATCCTGCCTATACCGACTTGATTGATGATGCTTTGCTGGATATTCCTACTTTATCGATAGTTACTGACCCGGACAGGCTTTTCAATGCTACCGATGGTGTATATGTTCATGTAGATAATGATACCAGGATTAATGGTGATAAATATGAAAAGCAAGTATCGCTTGAATTGATTGATCCTGCTGGTACTGAAGGCTTCCAGATTGATTGTGGACTCAGGTTGCGGGGCGGTTATAGTCGTCAATTGACCAATCCCAAGCATTCATTCCATATGTATTTCCGGAGCGAATATGGTAAGTCTAAACTTGAATATCCACTTTTTGGCGATGAAGGTGTAGCTGAGTTTGACAAAATTGATATTCGTACCAATGCCAACTTTGCCTGGCATGGGAACTGGCTGCCGCGCTGGATATCAATATTTAATACCTGTGTCAGAGATGAATACTGTCGTATAGCTCAGGGTCTTATGGGACATCCTTACACAAGGGGCAGGTACTACCATTTGTATCTGAATGGTCAGTATTGGGGACTATATGGCACGCAGGAAAGGATAGATCCCAGATATGCCGCATCGTATATGCCCGGCGTAAAAGAGGATTTTGACACAATAAAGGTTGACTATGTTGGCCGTCAGGTTGTGGCAACAGATGGAAATCTGGATGCTTATCGGGAATTGTATGATGCGGTGATCAATGGTATTGACCCGGAAGAATATTATACATTGCAGGGACTAGACCCAGATGGTACGCTCAGTACCACTCATAAACGGTTACTTGATGTAGATAATCTGATTGATTTTATGCTTTTGCAGTATTATTCATGTAATACTGATGGTCCAGGTTCAAGATGGACACCGACAAATAATTTTTATGCTGTTATTAATCGTGTGAATCCTGATGGTTTTAAGTGGTTTGCTCACGATAATGAGCATACTTTTGGAGTGTGTGAGACCAATGACAGCCGGCGAGAGAATATGGTGACACCATATACTACCTCAGGGGCAAATTTCACTTATTTCAATCCGCACTGGCTGCATCAACAACTGGCAGATCAGAACATTGAATATCGTCTCAGGTTTGCAGACAAGGCCAGAGAACGGCTTAGTAATGGCGGTATTCTTACTGCTGATCGTGTGCAGGAGGTAATGGAGCAGTTAGCAGGACAGTTAGATAATGCCATAATTGCCGAGTCGGCACGCTGGGGTGATATGGTTTCTTCTACGCCTTATACACGGGCTACCTGGCTTGAGGCTTTGCAGTTTACTTATAACTTTTTGCAGGGTACAAAGACAACCCTGACCTATGCCAATCTGAATAATTATCAGACATGGCCATTGCAGCCCAGAGAAGTACGAGTAATGGATCAGTTCCGCAGTGTTAACTGGTATCCGGCATTAGATGCACCTGAGTTTTCCCAGCATGGTGGGTATGTTTCTGATGGTTATGCCCTGACCATGACAAATCCGGATAATACAGGAGATATTTATTATACTACCGATGGTGCAGATCCGCGTGATGTATTTGCAAGTGCTACCCAAACTGTGTATCTGGTCACAGAAGATGCTCCCAAACAGGTTCTTGTTCCATCAGGTGTATTAAATAGCCAGGGAGTTTTGGCTGAAATATATAAAAATATCCCTGGCTTTTTTGTGGACTATTTACTGCAATCTCCTGATTACCCTCATTCTCCAGACACAGTTGAAGTATGGCAGGATTATGCGGTACCAGCTACCAATCGTTATGATAATTATGGTACCAGAACAAGGGGATTGCTGTATCCGCCAGTTACGGGAGAATATACATTCTATTTGAATTGTGATGATAATGGCAGTTTGCTTCTGAGTACTGATACTGATCCTGCCAACGCAACAGAGATAGCGTATATTTACGGGCAGAATACCTGGGGTGATCCGGGTAACTGGGGCAAGTTCAGTTCTCAAAGCTCTCAGGTAATTACTTTGCAGGCAGGTAATGCTTATTATATCGAAGCTTTGCAGAAGGATAATGTTGGAGGAGATTTTCTTTATGTAGGCTGGGAGGGGCCGGGTATAAGCGGTCCGACTGTAATACCAAATGCCTATTTGAAAACCCCAGAGAATATATGGACTCTGCCCTCTTATGATGCTTCAGGGTGGATATCAGGCTCTGGTCCGGTTGCTTATGAGACTAAGCCGGGAGATGAGATAAATTATTCGAACTTTGTTAGTTCTGGCATTGATGTTCAGAGTCAGATGTACAAACTAAATGCAACCTGTTATATTAGAATACCATTTATATATGAGCAATCTGACATGGATGAGCTTAAACTTAATATCAGATATGATGATGGTTTTGTAGCTTATCTCAATGGTGTAGAGATCTTGCGGGACAATGTAAATGAGACTTACGGTTTGACCTGGAACAGTGAAGCAAGGGACTTCCGTAATGATGGTGATGCTATTGTTTCAACTTCGTTTGATATAACTCATCATAAAGATCTTTTGATAAATGGGAATAATGTATTGGCAATACAGGCACTTAATGATAAAACAGATAGTAGTGATATGCTGATGTCTGTTTCACTGGCTTGTCGTCAGATATCCAGGGGTTTGCCAGCAGCTACGGCAGAAAAATATGATTCGCCGGTAGTATTGAACAATAGTACTGAAGTGAAGGCCAGGGTATTTACTGGCAATAGCTGGTCAGCACTGACAAGTGCAACTTTTGCAATTGGTCCTGTAGCTCAAAGTCTTAGAGTTACTGAGATAATGTATAATCCCGTACAATCTAATTTGGAATTTATTGAATTACAGAATATCGGAACTCAGACAATAGATCTTAATAAAGTTATATTTAGAAATGGCATAGATCATACTTTTGGACATACTATTGTTGAACCCTCAGGTTTTGTGGTTCTTGTGTCAGACAAGGCCGCTTTTGATATTGCCTATATTGATATTCCTGAAGATACGGTAGTATTGCAATGGACTTCCGGCTTATTGAATAATGCTGGTGAAAAGATCGAATATTTTGATGCGGCAGGTGGTTTGATACAATCATTTAGTTATAGTAATTGGTATGACCTTACAGATGCGAAAGGTTTTTCGCTTACGCTGGTGGATCCGGCAGCAACAGATCTTGGCCTATGGGGTCAGAAGAATGGTTGGACGACAAGTACAGTAAAGGGCGGCACCCCAGGAGTAATTGATAATGCTCTGGCTACAAATAGTATTGTGATCAATGAGGTTTTGGCTCATTCTCATTCTACTCTTCCCGACTGGATCGAGTTGTATAATACTACTGACATGGCAATCAATATCAGTGGATGGTATTTGAGTGATTCAGGTACAGATTTACTAAAGTACCAGATACCGGATGGTACCTTTATAGCTCCCTATGGATTTGTAGTATTTTATGAGGACATGCATTTTGGCAGTGTTTTTGCCCTTAGCGAGAATGGTGAAGAAGTATCACTTTGTTCGGCGGTAAATGGTATTCAGACAGGATATCTGGTTACTGAGGACTTTGGTGCATCTGCTACCGGAGTTTCTTTTGGCCGATATGTGAAAAGTGATGGAAGCTATAATTTTGTATCCATGCAGGCAACCACGCCGGGTAATGTAAATTCTCTGCCATTGGTAGGCCCTGTAGTGATTACAGAAATCATGTACAATCCGGCTGTGAACGGAGATGCTGAATATATTGAAATACAGAATATATCGGCTTTACCAGTGACATTTTCGATTTCAGATACAGAGAATTCTGAGATAGTTCCCTGGCGTTTTATCGATGAAAGTGGTGTAATGTTGACATTCCCGGTAGATACGGTGCTTATGCCTGGCGAAAAGATGCTTCTTTTGCAGAATTTAACAGCCTTTATCTCGGAATACGGCGAACTGGCTTCAGGGACGAAGTTTGTTCAGTGGGAAACGGGGAAATTGTCAAATGGTGGCGAGAAGATAGAATTGCAGATGCCCGGCGATACCGATGGTGTAGAGCGGTTTTATATACGGGTTGATCGTGTCAATTATGATGATGCTGATCTTTGGCCGGTTTCTGCTGATGGTGGTGGCGATGCTTTGCACCGCAATAACAATTCGGTATATGGTAACGACTATTTGAATTGGACCTATGGTCTGCCAACGCCCGGCTATTAAACACCACCAATACTCGATATACAAATATAATACTGTAAGTATACAGTATTATGATATAGGCTCAAGTGTCAGATATTTGCTTATGCAAATAAATGGCACTTGAGTTTGTGTTATTAATAAAAACAGTATAGAGCGTGCTATTGAGCTAATTTTGAGGAGCGGTGTTGATTATGTATATAGATAATTCAGGTTTAAAAGTGTATTTATGTCTGGTATTGGCCTGGGTTGCTTTTATATCACAGGAACTATCTGCTGCTGGTATTTCAGTCTGGGAATCTGACGCAATTACTAATGTATCAGAGGGTCAGCAAGCAGATATTATATCAGTCAGGCTCGATAGCCAGCCGTTGGCAGATATTAGTATTGAAATTATTCCTGCAACTGCCGATCTTGAACTCAATGGTGATTTTCCTGGTGATGCCATACTTTTATATTTCACCCGTCTTAACTGGTCCGAAGCTCAGGAAGTGACAATAAGAGCGGTTCAGGATGGCATAGAAGAAGGTGAGCATACAACGACTCTGAGCTTTTTGGTAGAAAGTGATGATCCTTTATATAATGGATATATGATTAGTGATATAACTGTGTATATATCAGATTCTGTGTTATCGCCTTGTCCTGCTTACGATATAGATGGAGATTGCAGGGTAAGTATTGCCGATCTGCAAATTTTGGCAGTACAATGGCTGGATAGTAACTGTTCAGGTCTTCCTTGTGCCGATATATCAGGGGGGGATGGCGTGGATATTCAGGACTTTAGCGTTATGGCCAGCGAGTGGGGCGAGTCTTTTGGCCCCGTATTGATAAATGAATTTGTTGCGGTTAATAATAGTACAGATCCTGAATTGCCGCGAGAGAGCTGGGAAGTATTTGATGAAGATGGCGACTCGGTTGACTGGATAGAATTGTATAATGTCAGTTCGGAGACGGTTGATCTTACAGGCTGGAGCCTTACTGATGATAGTGAAGATATTTACAAGTGGCATTTCCCTGCCGGCCAGACTATTGCTGCAAATGGTTATCTTATTATTTATGCCAGTGGTAAAGATACTGCTGAGTCAGGGTTTATTCATACTAATTTTTCATTGAGCTCTGAAGGTGAGTGTCTGGCAATAGTTGATCCAACAGGGAAAATTATTCATGAGTTTAATACTGATGAAGGGGGATTTCCTGCTCAGCAAGAGAATATTTCTTATGGTATGTTCGGTTATTTCACTCAGCAGAGATATTTTTATCCGGCGACACCAGGGGCAGCCAATATTAACTCGGTTATTGGTACTGTTGCCGATATAGTCTTTTCACTTAAGCGAGGTTTTTTCAATGAACCGATCACAGTTCGACTATCTACAAAAGAAAGCGGTACTGTTATACGCTATACACTTAATGGTAGCACACCAACGGAAAGTAAAGGATATATATATGATCCAGATAATCCGATTTATATCGATAGAACAACAACGCTGCGGGCGGCTGCCTTCAAAACGGGCTGGTTACCCAGTAATGTTGAGACCCAGACATATATCTTTATTAATGATGTAATAACACAGTCTCCCAATGGCCAGACCCCAACTGGGTGGCCAAATAGTTATGCAGTTAATAATCATAAAATGGATTATGGCATGGATCCAGACATAGTTAATAATGCCCAATATGCCGATCTGATGGATGATGCCTTATTGGCCATTCCTACATTGTCACTGGTTACTGATCTTAGTAATTTATTTAATTCAACAAATGGTGTATATGTCTGTACATCGGCTGATACAAGAATTAACGGCGACAAATATGAAAAGCCAGTTTCGCTTGAATTGATTAATCCTGATGGCAGCGATGGATTTCAGGTAGATTGCGGTGTTCGTTTGCGAGGTGGTTACAGTCGTAGTTCGTCAAATCCCAAGCATGCTCTGCGTTTCTTTTTCCGCAGTATGTATGGTGATGCAAAGCTCAAATATCCACTTTTTGGCGATGAGGGCACAGATGAATTTGATAAGATTGATCTGCGTACAGCTGCAAATTACAGCTGGCATTATGATAGCACAAATGGTTATCTGAATACCTTTACTCGCGATGAGTGGTCAAGGTTAGTGCAAGGCAAGCTGGGGAATCTTTATACTAAAGGCCGTTATTATCATCTGTACATTAATGGTCAGTATTGGGGTGTGTATCAGACTGAAGAAAGGGCAGATGCACGCTTTGCCGCATCATATATGGGTGGTGCCAGAGAAGACTATGATGTAATGAAGGTTGATGTAGCCTATAACTACCATGTTTTAGCCGCCGAAGGGAATAACAGTAGTTATAGAGAATTGTATGATGCAGTAATTGATGGTTTAGATACAAATGAATATTTCAGATTACAAGGTATGAATCCTGATGCCACTGTAAATGCGTCATATAAACGACTACTGGATGTAGATAATCTTATTGATTTTATGCTTATAGATTACTTTACAGCAGACTATGATGGGCCTGGCTCTCGTTTTACCTATACTAATAATTTCACTGCAATATTTAATCGTACTGATCCTGATGGTTTTAAATGGTTGCAGCATGACAGTGAACATTCATTTTCAGTTTACAGCCTGAATAACTCATGTCGGGAAAATATGGTTACACCACTGACAACAGATGGTGCAAACTTTGTCTATTTTAATCCGCAATGGCTACATGAGCAGTTGGCAAATAATGTTATTGAGTATCGTATGAGATTTGCAGATAGAGTTCATGCCTTGCTGGATAATGGCGGTTTGCTTACTCATGAAAAAGCATGTGAAACTATGAACAGTCTTGCCAGTCAGTTAGATATGGCTATTGTAGCGGAGTCTGCCCGTTGGGGTGATTCGACCAGCTCAGTACCACGGACAAAGGCCAACTGGCTCGATGCCCTGCAATTTACCTATAACTGGATTAATGGCACCAGTAGTACACTGTCAACCAATGGTACATTAAATGCCAGGCAGGATTGGCCAAAGTATCCCAGAGAACAAAGATTGAAAGAACAGTTTCGTTCGGTAGGCTGGTATTCTGATCTGGAATCAACTGTGTTAAGCAGTTATGGTGGTAAGGTTGAAACTGGTTACCAGCTTACTATGTCTAATCCTAATGGCAGGGGGGTGGTATATTATACTACTGATGGTTCTGACCCACGAGAGTTGCCAGACAATATCAATGTTACAGAAACGGTATTAGTAGCGGAAAATGCCTTTAAATATGTTTTGGTACCTACGGCCAATATAATGAAACCCACTGGTAATGTACTGGCAGAGGTTTATAACAACATACAGGGCAATGCTCTTTCGGCCCTGACTTCATCGGTTAATTATCCAGCAAATCCAAACTACAGAGAGCTATGGCCTTCGCTGGCAATGCCTGCTATTGACCATAATGATAATTATGGAACAAGAGTTCGGGCCATATTGTATCCTCCGGCTACTGGCTACTATACATTCTGGATAACCAGTGATGATAATAGCAGTCTCAGGTTAAGTTCTGATGCAAGTCCGGCTAATGCTGTTGAAATTGCTTATCTGACAACCTGGTCATATAGTAATGAATGGTATAAGGATGGCAGTCAGCAATCAGAACAAATCTATCTTGAATATAACAAGCCATACTATCTCGAGGCTTTGCATAAAGAGGGTAGTGGAGCCGATAATCTTAATGTAGGCTGGTCTGGTCCGGGTATAAGCGGGCCGATAATCATTCCCGGTCAATATCTTTCAGTTCCGGAAAACATCTGGGCTTCTGTGAATTATGTCCCTACCAGCTGGATCAATGGTACAGGGGCAGTTGGTTATGAGAACCGGCCGGGAGATTCAATAAACTATTCCAGTTATATTAATGCAGGCATTAACCTTCAGAGTCAGATGTATAATAAAGCAACATCCTGCTATATCAGAATACCATTTAACTTTGCAAGTGCTGACATTAACAGTTTGAAATTGAATTTGCGTTATGATGATGGCTGTGTGGTCTATCTTAATGGTGTAGAAGTGTTTAGAGATAATGTTGATGGTGTGTTGCTAAACTATAATTCACAGGCAGATACGCCTCGTGATGACAGTATATCAATAGCCATGACCCAGGTTGATATCAGTCGGCATATCGGCCTATTACGCAATGGCAATAATGTTCTTGCTATACAGGGTTTGAATGATGATGCTGGCAGTAGCGATATGCTTATATCTGCGGTGTTGGTTGCTGGTGTTGAGGATCCTGGGCAGGTTGCTGAGCATGCCATAGAATACACATCTCCGATAACGCTTGATATTAGCAGTGAGATCAATACCCGTGTGTTTGATGGTGTAGAATGGTCGCCGGTTACTAAGGCATTTTATTCTGTTGGTCCGGTTAGTGAAAGTCTGCGTATTACTGAGTTGATGTATCATCCTGAGCTTAACGGGGTGGAGTATCTTGAGATCCGCAATATTGGACAAAGAGCGGTTAATCTTAATAAAGTATCTTTTAATAAGGGTATAAACCATACTTTTGGTGATCTCTGGCTAGTTCCTGATCAGTTTATTGTGCTTACTCAGGATAGTGTCGCTTTTGCTGGCAGATATCCTGATTTACCTGCAGATATTATTGTTATGCAATGGGATTCGGGATCTTTAAATAATGCTGGCGAATATATAGTCTTCTGTGATGCCAGCGGTGAGGTAATACAGAACTTTGAGTTTAACGATTGGTATGACCTGACTGATGGAAAGGGTTTTTCTATAAATATACCAGACCCTACTCAGGGTGACCTATCTCTCTGGAATAAGAAAGAAAGCTGGGCTGTGAGTACTTATGCCGGCGGATCGCCAGGTGAGCTGGATGAGGCTATTACTGGTAACAGTATTGTGATCAATGAGGTGATGTCAAATCCGGAGGATGGTATGCCTGATTGGATTGAGTTGAAGAATAATACCTCTAAGCCGATAAATATTGGTGGTTGGTATTTAAGTGATTCAAGCTCTGATCTGCTCAAATATCAGATAGAACAGGGAACTGTTGTTCCTGCAGATGGTTATCTTGTGTTATATGATGAGACTAGTTTCGGTTCAAGTTTTGGTCTGAGCAAGTTTGGTGAAGATCTTACTCTTAGCTCGGCGGTAAATGGAGTGCTTACCGGCTATCAGGTATCTGAAGATTTTGATGCAGCTCCGCAAGGAGTTTCATATGGCCGTTATCAGAAAAGTGATGGCTCATTTAATTTTATCTTATTGTTGGAGGCAACTCCCGGACGAGCCAATTCCTGGCCCCGTACCAGTCCATTAGTCATTTCTGAGATAATGTATAACCCGGCTGGCGATTCAGATGCTGAATATATCGAGCTAAAAAATATATCGGCAGCTTCATTACAACTGCGATTTATAGATCCGGTAACTGCTGAAATTATGCCCTGGCGTCTGATCGATGAAGATGGTGTAATGGCGGTATTGCCAACAAATGTAACTTTATTGAGAGGTGAAAAATTTCTGCTGATAAAAGATATTTCAGCTTTTGTACAGGAGTATGGCCCGCTTTCGCCTTATACAAGATATATGCAGTGGACGGCAGGAAAGCTATCAAATTCCGGGGAAAAGGTCGAATTGCAGATACCGGGTGAGCTTGATGGTGATATCCGGACTTATATCAGAGCTGATCGTGTTAATTATAGCGATGATGCGCCCTGGCCAACCGAGGCCGATGGCAGTGGCTATTCGCTTATTCGTCTGGTTGATAACGGCTATGCCAATGAGCCGGAAAACTGGACTGGCGGGTTACCTTCGCCGGGGAATTGATATCGCTGGAGTCTGGATATAAGGATTTGTCTGGCGTTCCTGACGCTCAATAGCTGGTTATCTGTGTGATAAAATGGTTAATTGCTTCAAAAAATAACCAGTTTTAGTAGCGTTTATTCTTAATGTAACTATTTGTATTAAAACAAGATATTGTCAGCATGACTACCTGTTGCGGAATATGGTTATTGTATTTCGCAAAAAGGGTTGAAAATAACCAAGATCGTACTTGATTTGCTATTGCGGTCAATGTATTATGTGCAGTTCAGTTAATAGGATAGAAATGAACATAGTTTACATTTTCTGTCAGGTATTGTAAGTATCCTGCCAGAGACAACCAGGAGGTTTTAGACCGATGACAAATGCAAGTCAGAATATAGATGTTTTATGTGCCGATACGATCCGTTTGCTCGCGGCAGATGCAGTGCAGGCTGCCAATAGCGGCCATCCCGGCATGCCCATGGGAATGGCAACACCTGCATATCTGCTCTGGAGTAAGGTTATGAAGCATAACCCAGCCGATCCTGATTGGGTTAACCGTGACAGGTTTATACTTTCTGCCGGCCATGGCAGTACATTGATATATTCTCTTTTGCATCTTACCGGATATGATCTGTCAATTGATGATCTCAAAAACTTTCGCCAGATAGGCAGTAAGACACCGGGGCACCCGGAATTTGGTCATACACCCGGCGTTGAAGTTACCACCGGCCCGCTGGGGCAGGGTATAGCCAATGGCGTCGGTATGGCTATTGCTCAGCAGTATCTTGCTGCAACATTTAACAAAGCTGGATTTGATCTTTTCGATTTTAATACTTTTGTTATTTGTGGTGATGGTTGCCTGCAGGAGGGTATTTCTTCTGAGGCGGCTTCTCTGGCTGGACACCTTGGTCTGGGTAAGCTTATTGTCTTATATGATGATAACGGCATTACAATTGATGGTGAGACGGAAGTTTCCTTTACCGAAGATGTTGTTAAACGCTTTGAGGCCTTTGACTGGCAGGTAATTGAAGTGCCGGGTGATGGCAATGATGTATCTGCTATTTCATCTGCAATTGAAAAGGCCAAGGCAGAGAAAAACAAGCCGACCCTGATTAAAATAAAGACCATTATTGGTTTTGGCAGTCCAAACCTGGCCGGTCAGGAAAAATGTCATGGAGCACCTTTGGGAGCTGATGAGATTAGGCTGGTTAAGCAGGGCTTTGGCTGGGATCCGGATAAGAGTTTTTATGTACCTGCTGAAGTTGCCAGTCACATGAACTGCCTCGATAAGGGTACTAAGGCCCAGCAGGCCTGGAATGATATATATAATGCTTATAAGGCTAAGTATCCGGAGCTGGCTGTCAAGTTAGGTGCTGCTATTGCCGGTAAGCTTGATTTTGATGCTGATAAAGTAATGCCGGATTTCAAGGTGGGTGACAGTATTGCTACTCGTAAGGCTTCGCAGATGGCTATAGGTTCGTTTATGCCGGATACCGCCCTGATGCTTGGTGGTAGTGCTGACCTGACTGGTTCCAATCTTACCAACTGGCCCGGTATGACAGATTTCCAGAAGGCAACGCCGCAGGGACGCTATTTACGCTTTGGTGTGCGTGAGCATGCCATGGGAGCGATCATGAACGGTATAGCAGCAACAAGACTTCTCAAGGTTTACGGCAGTACATTCCTGGTGTTCAGTGATTATTTGCGTGGGGCGATGCGGGTTGCAGCTATCAGCAAGCATCCGGTTATTTATGTCTATACGCATGACAGTATTGGTGTGGGCGAAGATGGGCCGACCCATCAGCCGGTTGAACAGATTGCATCAATGCGTGCTATGCCGGGCATGACAGTATTTCGTCCGGCAGATTCCTTTGAAACAGCTTATGCCTGGCAGTATGCCCTGAAGAATAATGATGGACCTGTTGCACTGTGCCTTACTCGCCAGAATTTGCCGAATATGCAGGCATCAAAAGATAATGGTAAAGAGGGTGTAGCTCGTGGTGCGTATATAGTTGTTGATCAGGCTGAGCCTGATGTTCTGCTGTTGGCTACCGGTTCTGAAGTTGAGCTGGCCGTTGCCGCTGCTGCTGAGCTGGCCAAAGAAAATATCAAAGCTCGGGTTGTCTCTATGCCATCGCTTGATGTCTTTGATAAACAGGATAAGGCCTATAAAGATGCAATAATACCGCCATCAGTTCGGGCTCGCGTAGCTGTGGAAGCAGGTATTGATCAGGGCTGGCATAAATACATCGGCCTTGATGGCAAGTTTGTTGGTATGACCGGCTTTGGTATTTCCGGACCGGCTAAAAAATGTTTTGAATACTTTAATATTACTACCAGTGCGGTAGTAGATGCTGCTAAAGAGGTTATAGCAAACAACCAGTAATCTCTGATATTTGTTACATATTAAAACAAGACCAGGACGAAACTTCCGTTCTGGTCTTGTTTTTTTTATAAAATATATCTGGCTCGGCCAAAATATTTTTTCGTATAAAGTGCAATAAAAAAGATAATTTTTCGTATGAGTGAACTGTTATATTTTATTATTGTTCAGTTTGATTCGGGGTTCTAATTATTCATGTGTTGGAATGGGGTGTTTTTCTTGGACATTTGGCCCTGGGCCTGTTAAATTTATATTCAAGATATAAATAATCAATGATAGCCAATAAGTATCAGCCTTTATGGGGGTGTTCTGGCAATATATAAATAAATACAGATGCAGATTGAATAGGAACTTCAGGTACAATTGTCTGTAATTTCCGTTAAGGTTTTTAGAATCAATTAATAAGGAAAATAGATTATGAATCAAAAAAAAGTAGCGTATGGCATAATACTCATTTGTTGTACACTCATCTTCAATGCAGGCTGTGATAAAAAACAGGGCCAGCAGGGTGAGATTTCAGTTAAAGGCTCTGATCGGGCTGTTTCTTCTGAGACATCTGCAATTAATGAGCAGAGTAAGACAGTTGCCTCTGTGGTAAAGCTCCCGGATATGTCCGGCACTAATTCTTTTTATGTCAGTAACCGGGCGCCCCTGGCTCCCAGTGTTTTTATAAAGTTGCCGGTAACGGCGGTCAAGCCTGCCGGTTGGGTGGGCGAGTTTCTTAATCGTCAGCGTGATGGCCTGACCGGCCAGCTTGGTAGTGTCAGTGCCTGGTTGCAGAAAGAAGGTAATGCCTGGCTGGCTCCAGATGGTAAAGGCCAATGGGGCTGGGAAGAAGTGCCGTACTGGCTCAAGGGGTTTGCCAATCTGGGCTATATCCTTGATGATAAGAAGATAATAGATGAGGCTTTGGTATGGATAGAGGCCGCATTGGCCAGTCAGCGGGATAATGGTGATTTTGGCCCTGACCAGCGTCATGGCAACGGTGATCGCGATTACTGGTCAAACATGATCATGCTTTACTGTTTGCAGTCTTATTATGAATATAATCCCGATCAGCGGGTGCTCGACCTGATGAGCAAATATTTCAAACATCAACTCTCGATCCCAGATGAGCATATGCTTACCGGTTATTGGGACAGGATGCGTGGTGGCGATAATATTTACAGTATTCAATGGCTTTATAATAGGACTGGTGAAGCATGGCTGCTTGATCTGGTTGAAAAGATACATCGTTGTACGGCAAACTGGTGCATGGAAAATGATCTGCCCAACTGGCATAATGTAAATATTGCTCAGGGTTTCCTTGAGCCTGCTTTCTACTATCTTCAGACCAAAGATCCAAAGCATTTACAGGCCGCATATAATAATTTTGCCAAAATTCGTGAGATGTATGGTCAGGTACCCGGTGGAATGTGGGGCGGTGATGAAAACAGCCGTTCAGGTTATGATGATCCCCGGCAGGCAGTTGAAACCTGCGGATTGGTAGAGCATATGCAATCTGATGAACGCATGTTTGCCATTACCGGAGATGTTTTTTGGGCTGACCATTGCGAGGAAGTGGCTTTTAATACCTACACAACGGCATTTACCAGTGATTTTAAGGCTTTGCGTTATCTTACCGCTCCCAATATGGTTCGCTGCGATCAGGATAATCATCATCCCGGTATTGATAATGGCGGGCCGTTTTTGATGATGAATCCTTTCAGCAGTCGCTGCTGTCAGCATAATCATTCACATGGCTGGCCCTATTATGCAGAAAACCTCTGGATGGCAACTCCTGATAATGGTCTTTGTGCTGTAATGTTTTGCAGTAATACTGTAACTGCTAAAGCCGGAGATGGTACAGAGGTTAAATTAGTACAGGATAGCAATTATCCTTTTGAAGAGGATGTTAAGATAACTGTCGAATCTGAAAAGGCGGTTTCCTTCCCGCTTTATATCAGAGTTCCTTCCTGGTGTAATGGGGCAACGGTCAGTCTGAACGGTGAGCCGCTGGCAGTTAAGCCAACCGGCGGTGAGCTCATTAAAATTGAACGACTCTGGCAGAAAGGCGATTTTATTTCTTACAATATGCCCATGACTCTTAAGGTTAAGACCTGGGAAAAGAATCATAATAGCGTAAGTGTTAATTATGGCCCGCTTACCCTCTCTCTGAAAATTAAAGAAAGATATGATGCATACCCCAGTGATGAAACTGCGATCTGGGATTCTAAGTGGCAGGAAGGTGTAAATAAGTCTCTCTGGCCTTCTTATGAGATCCATGCTGATAATGCCTGGAATTATGGCCTGATCCTTGATAAGAATGATCCTGCCCGTTCATTTACCATAATCAGGAAGCAGTGGCCGGCAGATAATTACCCCTTCACCACCGATTCAGTTCCTCTGACAGTAACCGTTAAAGCAAAACGGATACCCCAGTGGACGATTGACCGTTACGGCCTGTGTGGTCTGCTTCAGGACAGCCCGGTAGCTTCTGATGAGCCGGTAGAAACTATCAGCCTTATCCCGATGGGAGCTGCCCGTTTACGCATATCAGCATTTCCGGTTATTGGCGAAGGACCTGATGCCAATGTCTGGGTTAAGGAAGAAATACCTTCGGTTCGTTGTTCCAGTTGTTATGAGAAAGATGACCCTATGGCGGTTAAAGATGGGCTGGTACCGACCGAACGGCAGCCTGATATTGCCCGACATACCTGGTGGCCCATGAAAGGCAACAAGCAATGGCTCGAAATGGACCTTGGGGGCAAAAAGAGTATTTCATCTGTTGCTGTTTTCTGGTTTGATGATACCGGTAAGGGCCAGTGCCGGGTGCCGGAATCCTGGAAGCTTTTCTACCGTAATGAAAATGACAGTTTCCAGCCGGTGCGCAATTCTCAGGGCTTTGATACACAGGTCGGAATATTCAATGCGGCCGTATTTGATCCGGTTGTGACTGATTCTATTCGTATTGAAGTGAAATTACAGGAAAACTATTCCGGGGGAATATATGAGGTAGTGGTAGAATAATAATACTATTATCGTGAAAAATCTGATTTAAGTCTATGCAGGCGGAAAAAGTGTTTATTAATGCTTTTTCCGCCTGTTCATAATATAATACTCCTGCTATAAGGAGTATTATATTTTACTTGTTAGATTTATATTGGATGTGTTACAATTATTTATCGACTGGCGTTTCATTTGGGAGTGAACCAAATGTATTGTACTAAGATTCGTATATCTTTTCCGGATCCGTACAAGTCGTAAAAGCAGTGAGCTGGAGTATTAAGTTGACCATTCGAGATTCAATATTGCGATATTTGACAGGCGGTTATGGATCTGGCTTTGCGGCCGGCAGTTCGCTTACGGCATATATCATCTCTCAAATGGCCTCTGATGGTGGATTTATTGATCGCAATGGCAAAAGCGACCTGTATTATACCGTCTTTGGTCTGCAATTGCTGCAGGCGGTGGGGGCGGCCATACCTCATGAGCGATTGAGCGGCTATCTTCAGGGCTTATACCCTATACTGGCAGATATGGATCTGGTCGAAGCGGCTTCTTATGGCAGGTGTTTTGGTTTTCTCTCTCTGGAATACCGTTTTAATGCCCTGCGTGATAAAATAGCCGCTCGTATTTCTGACTTTGCCGCTGCCGATGGTGGTTATGCCCTTGATCAGGGCGGCAAGTCATCAGGCAGTTCTTATGCGGCCTTTCTGGCGGTAAATGCTTTACAGGATATTGGTATAAACATTGATAATATCGCCAGAGTTGTTGATTCTCTGCAAAAACTGGCATTGCCAGATGGTTCATTTGTCAATGATATAAATATGCCGGTAGGGCTGGTTCCCACTACCGCAGCGGCTATGATCCTGTATAAGATAGCCGGAACTGAAATATCCCCTCATACCGTTGACTGGCTGCTTAGTTGTTTTGACTCTGCCGGCGGTATTGCGGTTGCTCCCGGGGCAGAGATCGACCTTTTATCAACCGCAGTAGGGCTGTTCGCTCTGGTATATTGCGGCTTTGGCTCGCGTATCAGTGCTGATCAGATCCGCCAGACAGCCATCCGGCTTGATTCTCTGGCATTGCCCGAGGGCGGCTATCGCGGCAGTCTGCATGATAATTATTCTGATTGTGAGTACACCTGTTATGGTTTGCTCACCCGCGGTATAATACGAGAATTAAATGAAAATACTAACTGACAACTTTGGCAGTTCGTCCCGGCTCCTGCCTGTAACAATGTTTGGCCCAGAGCGTCTGACCTCGCTATCACAACTGATGATCCTGTTTCTGTTAGTGCTTATCAGTTTCATCGGTCCTGCTGTCAGTGCCGGTCAATGGCATTGTCCCTCAGCTCAACTGGCATTTACTCTCAGGCCTGACACTGATAAGTCTGTCATTCCTGATATTCATCTGGCCGATGTGAGACTGGTCAATCCTGATTCTACCGGCAATCTTTCTTTTGGCCCGCAACCGGGTAAAGCCTTGTATAAAACCCTCAATGGCCGGATTCGCAGTTATTTTATGGCGGTAAAAGGTACAGGCATTGCGGTCTATCGCTGTAATGGCCGTTATCGGGGATTTACCGCCCAGGTGGGGCTTGCTGACAATGCTTCAGATGCAGCCCGGGTGCGGGTTGAGGTCTGGGCTGACAATGAAAGATTATTTGTCTCACCTCAGATCGATAAATATGCCAGAGCGATCGAGATAAATGTTGCTGTTGCGCCGGAGGTACGCAAACTCAAGCTTTTAACCATGGTTTCGGGTGATAATGGCAGTGAGGTTATATGGTCTGCTCCCGGCTTTCTTGAGCTGGGCAAATTCCCGCCGGGTTCACTGGCAGATCTTTATCTGCCAGATGGTATTATCGGTCCGATTAGTGCTGTTAAAGTTTTCGACAGCACCGGAGTTGAAGTATCAGCACATATTGTCAGTAATGTCCGGCATCAGCCGCTTCGGATCATCTTTGACAGCAGTTCAGGCAGTGAATTATACTACCACGCTTATGTGTTCACAGCAGCAGATGATACTGCATTATCTCAGTCTGCCCCCTGGCCGCATCCTGCCGGGTTATCGCTTGAAACTAAAATACTCACTCAGAACATCGAGCAGGTCTATACTCATCCGGGTTTTATGGAAGCCTGGTCTGGTGCGGCCCGGCCGGTTGATTTCCGGCCGGTTGATGCAGTTCATGCCAGTTATCCTGCCGCCTTGCTCGGGCCGGGCGATAAGCTCATTAACCAGCAAAACAGCTCTCTGGCATTATATACCTATAAAGGCTGGTTCAATATTCATCAGGCCGGTGAATATGATTTTGCCACGGCTTCAAACTGGGGTTCAACCGTTTTTGTTGATGACCGGTTTGTTGTGCATTGGCCGGGAAAACATGATTTTCATGCCGGTCGTCGCTGCCAATACAGCGGTAAAATCTATCTGGAGCCCGGCATTCACAAATTCGAGTATATGAATTATAATAAATGGGGCAGTCAGTTCACTATGTGTGCCTGGCGTTATGCCGATGGAGTATATCGTATTATGACAGCCCCTGAATTTCTTAGCTGGGGTTACTATCGGCCCGATTCAATTCAGAGTGCCAAAAGCGACCTGTGCGGTTCGTTCAGCTGGCAGGTAACCGATGATATGCGGGCAGATATTGCCGATGGTTCACCTGCGCTGGTTGCGATCGGCTTTCAGGTAATACCGCCTGCCGGTTACGATACTGACCAGTTGGAATATCGCTGGCGGCTGGGCGATGGCCTTATTGCACAGGGGGCCCAGATCGAACATGTATATCTCGCTCGCGGTTTGTATGAGGTTACATTGACTGCTGTCAGGGCCGGTAATACAGTCTTTACTGCCAGACAGATGGTATGTGCCGACATTGATACTGACAGGCTCAGATGCGAGCCTCGTAATCAGCAGCTCTTTGATAATGCTCTGGATCCTGTCTTTCTGGCCCATGCTGATATTAACAGCCTTAAAGGCTTATTCAGGCTTGCAACTGAGCTGGAAATGGATCCCCTGCGATCTGCAACAGCCGATATTATTTGTGCCCGGCCCCCAGATTCGCTGGCTACTGGTGCTGATCCGGACTTTTATTATGAACTGGCGGTGTATCTCTCTGCTATTACTTCAGACCAGACAACAAAGGCACTGGAGCTTCTGACTGCCATGCTCAGTTCTGATAATATTGAAAAGGATAAACGGTTTATCGATGCCCGCCTGCTCTATATCAGATTATTGATCGATCATGCCGCTGATTATGGCCTGGCCCTGCGTGAGCTGGAACGCTTAAAGGGCGATCTGTCCTTAAAACAGATTCTCACTGCCAAGATACTCCGGGCCGAGATTGATCTGGGCTGCGGCAGAGCACTGGCCGAATCAGACTATTTTACTATGCCCACCGGTTCACCTGCCGATGAGAATATGAGACAGCAGGAACTGACGGCCATTTTGCGCCGGGCCCGGCTGGCAGCTCAGGGGGCTGATCAAAAAATGATTGCGGCGAGCTTTAATGAGCTCAGTGAGGCCCTGAATAAATCGCCTGCCTGGCTGTTTACCCCTGATTTTAATCTCGCCCGTCTGGCCCTGTTAAAGGCAGCCGGGTCATCTCTCCGGCAGGCTAATATTGCCGGGCGATGTATGGCTTTGTCTGCTTCTGATAATATTATGCACCAACTGCTCTATCTGAGGGCCCAGGCCTTTCTGGCCCTGGAACAGCCAGAGCCCGCCGATCTTATCTTACAGCAAATGCAGCAGCAATACCCATATTGCCCCGAAACTGCCAGACTCGCAGACATGATCAAAGATCAATAAACCCATCCGGAATATGTAATTCAATAAAAACAAAAGCAAGCCAAAGTCGGAAAGAAAAATAGTAACAACTTCACTTGAAACAAACTCAAACTATTATAAAGATCAAAGGCGTAATCGCCCGGTTATTCTGGCTGAAAAAAAGAAATAAGAAATAAGAAATAAGAAATAAGAAATATGAAATAAGCTCATGATTCTCGCTTCGCTCGAGACTGATTAATTAAATAAATAAAACTTAATCAAGCCGGGTTCGGAAAGGTAAAATAATAACAACTTCACTCGCGGCCAACTCAAACTACTGTAAAGATCTCCCGAAGCAGGTTCGGGATTTCGGAGTACCTCAACAGCGTAAAGGGCTCCAGCAAAAGGCAAGAGTACTAATGTTTCGCCCGTCCGGCGTAAGGACCCCCGAAGCGAGTTCGGGATTTCGGATTACCTCAACAGCGTAAACGCTGAACTCTTACAAAAAAACTTCAATATCTTCATGAACTTCATGGTTAAAAAAAACTCTGTGACCTCTGTGACCTCTGTGGTTTAAAAAACAAAAACTATTTTGAACCGTGGAGTTAGTGGAGTAAGTGAAGTGTTAATTGAATTTCTTCAATATCTTCATGAACTTCATGGTAAAAAATATTCTTTAACCACGAATCACAGTGCTGGAGTTTATCCTGAACTTGCTTCGGGACCGCACGGGCGAAACTTGCCGTGGCATCTGGTTTTATTAATTTAAATTTCGTGTTTTTCGTGTGCTTCGTGGTTAAAAAAAACTTTGTGACTCTGTGGTTTAAATAAATAAAAGCAAACCAAATTAATTAAAAAGATGATCGATTTAATTAAAAAGATAAGCAATTTAATTAAAAGTACGATCGATTTAATTAAAAAGACAAGTGATTTAATTAAAAGTGCGATCGATTTAATTAAAAAGACAAGTGATTTAATTAAAAGTACGATCGATTTAATTAAAAAAATAGTTGTGGAAATTAAAAAAATAAATGCGGAAATTAAAAAGCAAGTTGATTTAATTAAAAGTATGACTTGGTTTTTGAAAAGATTTTTTTATTTTGGAGCCACCATTTGTATTTCGCCGCAGTTATGGGGCCTGGCCTGCCAGTGCAGGTTCCGATAAATTTCTCAGCCGGATTTTATCAGATTATCAGCAGTAATTAAATGGTAGTACCGGCAGAAAACAGCGATAGCGCTAATTCTTTGAAAAGTAAATATTTGCTCAAACTGGGCCGACAGATCGCTTTTAGCGGGCCGACCAAAAAAGATCGAACCGCCAGAAAAAAATTAACCCCAAGCTCAAAAACCCCGAAAAAACCATTGTCGCTGGAGTTTATCCCGAACTCGCTTCGGGACCGCACGGGCGGGTCCGCTGCTGCTGACAGCAGCGGGGGAAAATTGAATAGTTGCTATGGGGTGGGTCATCGCCGCTGGCGATGAATTATCATGGTTGGAGTTGTGACTGTTGCAACCGGTGGCATCAGGTGTGTTTGACTGAAAAGTGTGAGATAATAAAATGCGAACGAAGTGAGCTTTAAGAGTACCGGGCTTCAGGTCCTTACGCTCACGCGGGCGAGATTTGCGAAGCGACAGTTGAGATTGGGCTGGTGGTGTGAGATAATAAAACGCGAACGAAGTGAGCTTTAAGAGTACCGGGCTTCAGGGCGTGTTGCCCAAATATTTATTAAAACATGAACTTATTAATTGTATCTGTTTTGATAATGTTTAAAATATATCTGTCTGAATAACAGGAGATATATTTATTATGATGGGCAAAGCCAAGGACATTAAGCCGAAGTTGTTTTATGGGATTTCTCTGGAGCAGAAGGTTCCGGCGGATCATCCTTTGCGTAAGATCAAAAAGGCCATAGACTTTTCTTTTGTGCGTAAGCGTGTAGCCGGGCTTTATGGAGCCAGGGGTAATACTTCGATCGATCCGGCTGTGATCATGAAGTTGATCTTTCTGTTATTTCTGGAGAATGTCAAATCTGAAAGACAGCTTGCCGCTCAGTTGCCTTTGCGTATGGACTGGCTGTGGTTCTGTGATTATGATCTTGATGATGAGACCCCTGACCACAGTGTCTTGTCCAAGGCCCGCAAGCGTTGGGGCCGGGAAGTATTTGCCGAGTTCTTTCAGATAGTGCTTGATCAGTGCATAGAAGCCGGTCTGGTTGATGGCGAGATAATTCATATTGATTCTACCACGATAACGGCTGATGCCAGTAAGGACCATTTGCGTCCGCAAATACATCAGCTCAGCGACAGGCTCTATGAGCAGCTTGATGATCAGGACAAAGTGGAAGATAACAGCAAGTCGCAAACCGAGGTTAAGCCTGCCGATGCCGAGCTTTGTCAGCGGGCCAGCCAAAGTGATCCGGATGCCCGTTTAGCCACAAAGAATGGCAAAACCACGCTGGGATATAAAGACCATCGGGTGGTGGATGATGCTCATGGAATTATAACTGCTACCGTGACAACACCGGCCAATGTGAATGATGGCAAAGTATTAGAGCAGGCGATCGAGACTCACGAATCAAATACACATAAAGCCGTTGAGACAGTAGTTGCGGATAAGGCTTATGGTACGCTGGACAATTACAGATATTTGCAGGATAAAGGAGCTATGCCCTGCATTGATCATGCGAGATATCATTCGAGCGGCCAGAGCCGGGAATTTCAGAAAGACCGATTTGTTTATGATGAAGTACGCAATTGTTATATATGTCCTGCGGGAGAGAAGCTGGAATTTACTGGGATAAAAGGCAGTAGTCATGGCAAGCACTATGCCTATGAGGCTGATCGTAAGGTATGTGAACAATGTCAGTATTTCAGTGAATGTGTAAAGAGTAAGAGCAGCGGCCGGCAGATAAGCGAGCAGCTTGATATGGAATATTCGCGTTGGGCGGATGGTTGTTTTACTTCTGCAGAAAGATGCAGTCTGAGACAAAAGCGAATGGCCCGCAGCGAGGGCAGTTTTGCTGATGGCGCAAACAATCACGGTCTGAAAAGATGCCGGTGGCGAACTCTGATAAAAGCAGAGATCCAGAACCTTCTGATAGCAGCAGTGCAGAATGTGCGTAAGCTGATCACGCTGGCCGGAGTGAAAAAGGCTCAAACAGCAGCTAATTCCGTTTTAGCCGCGATTTCAACCCTGATTTTAGCTCAGCTTTTGCACTTATTGCGTAATCCGACTTCCCAAACCTCATCCTGAGCCAAATTCCGATTATTCCAGATAAAATTCAACTGAAAACAGAATATACAAAAACAATACAATAAACCCCGCCAAAAAACACTCAGGGCAACAAGCCCTTCAGCCGGTTCTTAAAGCTGTGAGCGCAGCGAACACCGATAAAAAGTAAAAAGTAAAAAGTAAAAAGTAAAAAGTAAAAAGTAAAAAGTAAAAAGTAAAAAGTAAAAAGTAAAAAGTGAAAAGTGAAAGGTTGAGCTGCAGCGAAATCCCGAAGCGAGTTCGGGATTTCGGAATAACTCAACTGCGTAAACGCTGGACTCTTACTAAGTGGAAAAGAGCCGGGCCAGCGTACTGGCTTATAAAAATATTAACAGAACATGCCGGGTATTGTAACAGGTTAAGACAGTCTGTTCGCTGCCGGGAATGTTCTGTTTTTTTTTGATCTTGCAGATTCTGCTGATCGTTCTCAGGGTAAGAAAGTGGTCTGATAAGTTAACATTTTCTAATTTTCATATCAGAATTGACCGATAATAGCAGTCCGGGGCGAATTGTAACCGCTCTGTTCTGAATATATTACAGGAAAATGAGAATAATGATACGATTCAGAGAGTCTATAAAGTTTAAGTTATTGATCACTGCCTTAATTGTCAGTTTTTTTGGTCTTTTACTGTTAATGTCGGTGAGCCACTTTTTGATCAGACCGGCTTTTACTGACCTTGAGCATAAAAAGGCACGGGTAGAGCTGAGTATAATACAAAAAACCGTAGAAAATGTGATTTTACATATAAATGTTTTATGTCACGATTGGGGCGCCTGGGACGATACCTATAATTTTATCATCGATCTTAATCAGGAATATATAGATTCAAATCTGGAGACAGAATCATTTGCCACAACCGGTATGAATCTGATCTACTATTATGATGCTAAGGGCAAACTGGTTTTTGGCAAATGTTATGAGACCCAAAGCAGGGCTGAGCTCGATCTGGCCGAGCTTTCTGGTGATCCGGAATTTATGCCCGGCACACTATTTCCGGCTGATGCCGATAAAGATGAGCTGGTCTATAACTTTGTTCGCATTACTGAGGAGAATTATCTGATCACTGTTTCTTGTCCTGTTTTACCTTCAGACAGTGAGGGTGAGTGTCGGGGCACGATAATTATGGGACGATTTATTGAAGAAGATCTTTTCGATGAAATTCGTGAGAGTGTCGGTACCGATTTCACCGCAGAACTGCTTGCCTCTGACGATGATAGCGGCAGTGATTATGTGGTTATTCCTGATAATAATGGCAGAATATTCAAGACATATAATTATAAGTTTGCCATGATAGAAGGGCGGCAGACGATTTCAACTATAATCTACGATAACAATAGTCAGCCGGTCTTTAAGATTAACTGTGCGGTAGATGGTGAGATAGTAAATCTTGGCGTTTCAGCGGTTAAATATCTCTTTTGTGCTATAACCGTATCGTTCTTATTACTCTTTATTGTTATGACTGTATTGACCAGAAAGATCGTTTTGCAGCCTTTGAATCGTATGGTACAGGAGATTGAATCAATTCAGCTAAGCGAGGATCTTTCAATTCAGGAGTCATCGCAGCGAAAAGATGAGCTTGGCTATCTGGCAATTCAGTTCAATAATCTGCTTAACAATATCCAGACTAAATCAAGGCAGCTGGAAATATTGGCGACCACTGACAGTATGACCGGAATTCTTAATCACAAGACTATCCTGGATAAGCTGGAAATAGAAATCTCCCGTGCGGTCAGATATCAACATAATTTGTCCGTAGCTGTAATTGATATTGATTATTTCAAGCAGATCAATGACAGGTTTGGTCACCAGAGCGGTGATGAGGTAATTGTTACTGTTGTAAATACAATAAAGGGTATTATTCGCGAATCTGATCTTTTTGGCAGGTACGGCGGCGATGAATTTCTGCTTATATTTATCGATCAGGACAAAGAAAAGGCAAAGCTGGCTATGGAGAGAATATATCAGGCGTTAAAAGCTGTAAGGTGGAAATGTGATAGTATGAAAGTAACGCTCAGTTCTGGAGTTGCCCAGCTTACCTCTGAGAACGCAGGTGTTTCCCTGATAATAGAAGCAGCAGACAATTGTCTTTACAAGGCAAAGGAGAACGGCAGGAATAATTATGTAGTGATCTGATCATTGTTTGTAAGCCGGGATATCAGGGCTAACGCATGAAATAATATTTGACAGGATAACCGCCCGATTACGGGCTGGATCTTTGGCAGCTTGAGCTTGCTTTGGTATCGTCCGGCAAAGATTTCCCCTCCCGAGCGGGGGCTTATGAGATTTAATTATCAATTTAAGGCGAATCAGGGTCGAAAAGGTAAGAAAGCTCACAAACTCAAACCCGTCACGCTTAAACTGCGGCAAATCCAGACTGTACTCAGTCGGTTATCCTGTCTGAAATTTTCATGCGTTAGCCCTGGCCTGGATACAATGCTTGCTTGACAGCAATATGATAGTGATTACAATGGATCATAGTTGATATGAAAAAACACACTGAGATACTATGGAACCAGCTGCCAGTAACAAATTACCTAAAAGCCTTATATTGTCAGGTTTAGATTCATTTCAGACTGTTTTCAGAGAAAAAAACAGTTCTGCTGATGGTTATTTGTTGATATACGGTATGCCCAATCAGCGGGCTTATAGCCGGTTTGGTATTTCCATTGGTCGTAAATATGGTAATGCAGTCGCCCGAAATCGCTGTAAAAGATGTATAAGAGAAGCATTCAGGCTTAACCGACAGGAAATTCCCTCTGGATATGATTTTGTTATAGTACCCAGGCCAAATGATAATATTTCTTCTATTGTCTATATCAGCTCATTAAAGACACTTACTGCCCGTATAGCTAAAAGAAGCAAAAAGAAAGGGTTACTCTGATATGGCCGGAAATAAACCCATTTGCTTTATAGTTAAGTTGATCAACAAGACTGCTCTGGCTTTTATGGTGTTTCTTATCCGGCTTTACCAGTTGTGCATATCTCCATATTTGCCTGTTTCTTGTCGTTTTGTGCCTACTTGCAGTGAATATAGTCGTCAGGCCCTGTTGATGTACGGGCCGGTGCGTGGCTTATGGCTGACTGTTAAGCGTATTCTTCGTTGCCACCCATTTGCCAAAGGCGGCTATGATCCTGTGCCTCTTGATCGTGAGCACTGAACGAAGCATTTTAGGTCTTATAATCTTATATATATGATCATATGTTCAGGGAAAAACCATTATGCCGCCGGTTCGCCTGATCGGTCAGTATAATCGTCATAACTGGTTTAATCTTTAAGTATTATGTTTTCCAGGATTCTTTTTAGCGGGAAGTTGTTTAAAAAACTTATTTTTTTATCAGGAATAGTTCAGGCTGTTTATTGTGGCCATAAATAGCTATCGAAGAATTAACTCTAGTTTATATAAGTGGTTAACTGCTATTAGCTCTTGTGCTGTATTGTACCGTATTTCATATTATGGGTATTATCTGTGCTAATTGTGTTATTAAAATTTAATTGTTTTAATAGATTTAACATACTATAATTGAATCATACATTAAAGTAGGAGAGAGAATTGTAGTAGATAGTTTATCAGGTATATACCGAAAGTAACCTGTTTAGCCTGCCAATAATCACACATTTAAGATGGATAAGAGAATTATTGAATGTAGTTCCGGAGAGAGAAGAGACTCATCTGTAAGTTTTCATTTATCCAGTTGCCCTGAGCTGACGATAAGTCCTGTATAAAGGTGGATGTATCGTTGTGCGGTCCGTTTTAGTGATCAGCTCAGAGGGTGATACTTACCTCCAGTAGAATAATATGTATGACAGGATCGTTTTCGTTCCTGTGTGTTGCATTTGTGTTTATGAATTGTGTTTAAAGAAGTGTTCAGGATGATTGAAACGGTTTTCAGTTATTTTAAACACTGATACTATGTGAATCAGGAGAATGAGAATGAAGAAATTCGCAATGGCAGTAGTGGCCCTTGGATTTGTTTATGCCGGTGCTATGGCTTCGGCAGCAACTACAAAGGCACATTGGAAGTTTGATGGCGGTATCTCAGGTGAAAATGTAATAAATACCGGTGGTGGTGATGGTGTTTACAGTGCTGACATCCTGGATGTTTCAGGTAATGATAATCATCTATCGGTATGGGCTACTGGCGGTGGTGCCGGATATGCTTACAGATCAGATACAGCATCACCATCAAGCACCAGCAGTGTAAAAAATACTGGTGGTGATCCGGGTATGTGGTGTAACACTATGAATACCTGGAGTCCAACAGCATTTACCATTGAAGCTGTAGTAAGACTTGAAAATGGTAACTGGAGAACAATCGTTGGCCGTGATAGTCTCGGGGCCAATACTCAGCCTAATGGCGATGTAGGTCCTAATGGTAATACTTCGGCCCTTTATCTTCAGGTAAATGACAGAAATGGTTATTCATTCAAGTTTTGTGATGCTTCTGGTGTCTGGCATCAGATAAACACAGAAAATGTAAGGCAGGGATATAATTTTGTTTCGGGCAATGAGTCAGGTGACCGTCTGGTACCATGGACGGCTCTGGCAGCTGTAAGCGATGGAAGCAAGATGTATCTTTATATGAACATTCTTGGTTCAGGTAATGGCTATGAATTGATCGGTCAGGCTGATATTCAGAATACAACTAATCCGGCCTTGAGCACAGGTGCTGGTGATGGTGGTGACTGGGATGCCGGTACCTTTACCGTTGGTCGCGGTCTGTTTGAGGGTCAACATCGTGATCGTGGTTATGGTTATTTTGATGAGGTTCGTATCTCTGATGGCGCACTGACAGCCGGGGAATTCCTTTATGGTTCTTCGGTACAGCAGCCCCAGCCTGTGGTTCAGGTTGCAGATCTGATCAATCAGGATGTTGATGTAACTCTCAGTTGGGATAATGCTGTGGTTACCGGTACTGCTCTTGCTGAACAGTATGTATTTGTTGGAGAAGTTAACACTTCAGATCCTAATATATATTGCGTGGGCAAGCTGAATGCTCCAGGCAGTAGCGTTACAGCATCAATTCAGACTGATCTGAAATTTGATACCAGGTATAAGTGGGCGGTAGTTGGGCTGAGAACAGGTTCAAATGATTCATTTGAACCAGGCGAAAGCACTCTTGCTGAACTGACAGATCCTAATGCTGTTTGCAGTCCTTTCTCCTCATTCCAGTCTTTGTATTCAGTGCCGGTTATTACCGCACAGCCTGTTGGTGGTGTGGTTGTGGCAGGCTCAACATTCAGTATGAGTATTGCGGCAACCAGTATTACCACTCCTAGTTTTATCTGGTTCAGATCTCTGGATCAGTCTAACAGTACATTTGATGATGATGTACAGGTTGGTTCAAATTCAGATAAATTGGAACTGACAGGTATCGCTGCACAGGATCAGGGCTATTATTATTGCGTAGTAAATAATACCAGCAATAATAAAGTTTATTCTGCTGTGGCGTTGTTGGAAGTTGAAGGCCTTATAGCTCACTACAGCTTTAGCGATAATCTCAATGATTCAGTAACCGGCTATAATGGTGAACCAGTAAATGAATCAACTGTATTTAGTTATGTCGATAGCTATAATGCTGCTTTTGGCAAAGCTCTCAATCTGAACGGCGCACCAGAGGCTGTAGAAGTAGGCCGCTCAATTCAGAATAGTATGACTATTGAAATGTGGATTAAGACCAGTGTTGCGGCTTCCGATGGTGGCGGCTGGTATAATGGTTTTGGTTTGGTGGATGCTGAATTGCCGGGTGATCAGCATGATTTTGGCACAGCTCTGGTTGGCAATGTTTTTGCCTTTGGTGTAGGTCGTACCGGTGGTGGCGCTACTACTATTAAGGGCACAACTAATATTGTTGATGGTAATTGGCATTATCTGGTTGCTACTCGTAACCATATTACCGGTGACATAGCATTGTATGTTGACGGCGAAAGAGAAGCCACTGCTGTAGCACCTACAGGTACTAAGGATGCTCCAAGCAGGATAGTGATCGGTTCTCTGCAGACCAATGAAAAGTTCTTTGTTGGTGCAATTGATGAGATTAAACTGTCAAACTATGCTATCACTGAATTGCAGGTTGCTGAAAACTACTATAATGTTACCGGCAGCGACACAATTTGTGTACAGTCAAGTAAGCCTCTGGCCAAGTATGATATCAATGATGACTGTGAGGTTAATGTTCTTGATCTGGCTATTTTAGCCTCTCGTTGGCTCGAGTGCGGCTTGTATCCAGGTTGTGTTAACTAAGTTATAATATATCAAATAGTAGTTTTACTGTTTGAGTTATTACATGCCCCCGGCATAAAGAGAACCTGTAAAGGGTTTTATGCCGGGGGTATTTTTTTTGGGTGAAATGGTTAATAAAAAACACTTTAATGTTCATCTTCTGCAAGGTATAATGTTGTGGTTGTTTTTTATTTAATAAGTTATTGTTTAGTTTGTTCTATTTAGCGTAATATTTTGCAGGCCAGATAGTTATGTCAAGTGTTATAGTTTTGCTCGCTATTGGTGTATTTGTTTTGGCATATTTTACTTACGGTAGGGCTCTGGCTCGCTGGTGGGGCGTTGATGATTCTCAGGTAACACCATCTCATCAACTCAATGATGGAACAGACTATGTACCAACAGCCTTACCTGTTTTATTTGGTCATCATTTTGCTTCAATAGCAGGAGCAGCACCAATAATCGGCCCTATAGTCGCGGGTGTATTCGGCTGGGTTCCGGTTTTGCTCTGGATAATCTTTGCCGGGATATTTATCGGAATGGTCCATGATTTTGGCGCACTACTGGCTTCAGTTTGTCATAATGGCAAAGATCTCAGTAAGGTTATACAGTCGAATATAGGGATGACGAGCTTCCGGATATTTTCACTATATATCTGGCTTACCTCATTGCTTGTAATAGCCGCCTTTGTAAATGTAGTATCAGGCAGCTTTGCCCAGATGCCCGCTGCGGCCAGTTCTTCTTCGCTGTTCATATTAGTGGCTATTATATTTGGTCTTATGCTTAATCGGTTAAGGTTAAAGTTGTTGCCTGCTACAGTTATTGCACTAATTATGATGCTTATATGTCTATGGCTGGGAAATGCTTTTCCTTTAGCATTAAATAAAAGTGTTTGGTTGTACCTTATTTTAATTTATATAGCCACGGCTTCTGTTACTCCTGTCTGGGTATTATTACAACCTCGTGATTATCTTAATAGTTTCTTTCTGTTGGCACTTATAATACTGAGTGTTTTTGGCGTTGTATTTGCAAGTCCGGAAATTAAAATGCCGGCTTTTACTTCTTTTGTTGTAAATGGCGACAAATACCTGTTCCCATATCTATTCATTACTGTGGCCTGCGGTGCTATTTCGGGCTATCATGCAATGTTTGCCTCCGCTACTACCTCTAAACAGTTGTTCCGGCAGTCTGATGCCTTACCTATTGCCGGAGGTGGAATGCTGGTAGAATGTGTGCTGGCTATTATTGCATTGTTGGTTGCGGCGAGTTTTACCAGTCAGGAATATTCAGAACTTAAAAATCCCTTAACCATTTTTGCCAGCGGTTTAGGTGGAATTCTCAAGGTCTTTGGTTTACCGGTTGATACTGTCAGTGCATTTATTACTCTTACTGTTTCATCATTTGCCCTGACCAGTCTTGATTCAGTGGCAAGGGTTGCCCGTTATATAATGCAGAATATGGCTGAAGAAATGACTGTATTTGATAGGCTGGGGCTCAGGCAGTTGATGTCAAATAAATATGCGGCTTCATTGTTTACTGTCGCCTGCGGCGGGGCACTGGGCATGTGTGACTATAGCATAATCTGGCCAATATTTGGCTGTGCCAACCAGTTAATAGCCTTATTTACCTTTGTGACACTATGGGTGTGGCTCAAAAAGAATAGCCGGCCATATCGAATGCTGATTATTCCGGCTATTATTATGTTTGCTATTACCATGACAGGGCTATATCAAATGGCCGTAATGAGTTTTAATTCCGCAGGGAATAAAAGGCTCACAGGAGCTAATCCTGCAGGTGATCTGATGCTTTCGGCTCTGGCACTGGTATTATTTATTATAACTCTGGCCTTTCTGAATAATCTCCGCCGGAACAGAAAGAAGCAATAGTCACAATCGCATTTTCCTACAGATTGTGACAGTTATCAATAATAGCCATGACCATTCCATCTATAGTATATTGAGTGGCCTCAACTGCCGGCTCAAATCCATACTCGTTTAATGTCTGGCTGGTAATAGGACCAATACTGGCCAGTTTTGTTTTCTTGCCTGAAAGTGAATCAGCACTGATGTGCTCAAAGAAATTCTTAACAGTCGAGGAGCTGCTGAATGTTATATAGTCAAGTTTATCATTGGTCAGCAGCTCTTGCAGCTGCTGACAGTTGCCGGTGTCGGCGATCGTCTTATAGGCGGTAACTTCATTAACCACTGCATCCATAGCCTCAAGTAGTTCAGTCAGAACAGGTCTGGCAATATCAGCACGAGGCAGAAGTATATTCTGGCCTGAAACTCCTCCAGATCGCTCAAAGGCATCTGCAATAGCTTCAGCCACAAACTTCTCCGGCATCAGGTCGGCTATTATACCGTATATGCGTAATTTATCTGCTGTTGCCGGGCCGATAGCACAGATCTGAACCCCAGAAACCCGGCGACTATCAAGTCCCAGATTAAACATTGTTTCAAAAAAGCTCTCAACTCCATTGACGCTGGTAAATATCAACCAGTTGTATTTATGGATCTCGATTATAGCTGTTTCCAGGGGTGATATATCATCAGGTGGTAAAGTCTTTATCGTGGGAAACTCTACTACCTCTGCTCCCAGCTCTGTTAATATTTCCCTCAGGCTGCTCGCCTGGGCACGCGCACGAGTGATTGCTATCGTTTTGCCAAAGAGTGGGCGTTTTTCATACCAACTGATCTGTTCGCGCAAAGATACCACCTGGCCTACAACTATTATTGCAGGAGGGGAAACTTTTGCTGAAGCGGCAGCTTGAGCTATTTCGTCAAGTCGGGCAGTTATAGTTCTCTGGCTGCTGCGAGTGCCTTTTTCAATTATGGCTGTCGGTGTTGCCTGAGACAGACCATTGCTGATCAATTCACGGGAAATTTCAGGCAGGTGTTTTACTCCCATATAAAATACCAGAGTGCCGCCCAAACCGGCAAGTGACTGCCAGTTGACCTGAGAGCCTTCTTTAGTCGGGTCTTCATGTCCGGTAATAAAACATACTGTACTGACAATATTTCGCTGGGTTATCGGAATACCGCTATACGCGGCTACGGCACTGCCAGCGGTTACGCCGGGTACAACCTCAAATTTTACACCAGCTTGAGCAAGGGCCTGAGCTTCTTCGCCGCCGCGACCAAATATAAATGGATCGCCACCCTTTAATCGCAATACTTCAAGGCCTTTTTGTCCCAAATTTACTAAAAGTTCGTTGATGCTTTCCTGTGGCATACTGTGCTGACCGGCTTTCTTGCCGACATATATCAGCTCAGCTTCCGGACGGGCATGGTCCAGTAAGCATTCATTGGCCAGATAGTCATACACAATCACATCAGCACGAGTGAGCAGATCCAGTGCCCGGACTGTTATCAATCCAGGGTCGCCCGGGCCAGCGCCGGCCAGATAGACTACTCCGCCATCAATTTGACTCATCCGAACCTTTTGCATTATATGTACACTCCAGGTATGTTAAGTGTTTATATGATGTACTATAGATGCCTTAAACAATGGCCCATGAGATCTTTTTTGGTCTTCATATATTTATAATTGTGCTCATTAGGCGGAAATTCCAGCGGGATCTGCTCTTCCACGCTTATGCCGAATACTCTCAAGCGGTCAGTTTTGAGAGGATTGTTGGTAATATTGGCTATGCGAGAAATGCCAAGATCACGACAGATATGAGCACCCAGGCCAAAATCTCTTTTATCTGCATCATAACCGAGTGCTATATTGGCCTGGACCGTATCCATGCCATTTTGCTGCAATTTATATGCTTTAAGTTTGGCGGCCAGACCTATGCCGCGACCTTCCTGACGCAGGTAGATAACAGCTCCCTTGCCATGTTGGTCTATCATACGCATTGCCTCATGCAACTGGCTGCCACAATCGCAACGCATAGAATGAAATACATCGCCGGTCAGACATTCGCTGTGAACACGCACTGGTACAACTTCTTTTTGCTCAATAACCTTACCATCCGGGCCCAGCAGGCCTACATCGCCTTTACACAAAGCCAGGTGGATATGATTATCAACCAGTGTTTCATACCCGATCAGGCGAAAGATACCGCAGTCTGTGGGCATTTCTACTTCTTCGATGCGACGGACAAGTGATTTTTCTGTCTGCATACGATACTCGACAAGTTTGGCTACACTTGTCATTTTCAGACCATGCTTGCGGCAGTATTCCTTAAGTTCCGGCACGCGAGCCATTGTGCCATCATCATTCATTATCTCACATATCACACCCGATGGGTAAAGGCCGGCTAATCTGGCTAAGTCCAGAGAGCCTTCGGTCTGACCTACCCGCACTAATACGCCGCCCGGACGGGCTGTTAAGGGGAAAATATGCCCGGGACGAGCAAGGTCTGTGGGCTTGGCATCTGAGCGTAACAGCTCGTGGATAGTCAGATTGCGATCTGCTGCTGATATGCCTGTTGTAATGCCGTGGGCGGCATCAACAGAAACGGTAAACGCTGTGCCCAGTGCTGCGGTGTTATTTGAGCATTGAGGGTGAAGGTTCAATTCCTGACAGCGTGTGGCTTCCAGTGAAACACAGATCAGGCCCCGGCCATGAGTTGCCATGAAATTGACTATCTCGGGTGTGCACTTCTCCGAGGCACAGACTAAATCGCCCTCATTTTCCCGGTCTTCATCATCTACCAGAACGATCATACGCCCGGCACGCAACTCATCCAATATCTCAGGTATATTTGATAATTCCATTTTATTTGCTATATTATCCCCTGTTATCCTAAGGTCAATATCCTCAGTAGTTTATATTTAATAATGAACTATGATCCTAAATGACACAGTTTGTTCATTATTTGTAAGTCTTTGCAGCCTAACATTATAGCATATTTGACTATGAAAGTAAAGCAAACTGAATATACTAATCGTTTTACATTATTTACATTTGTAGTCTTATTACATCAAAAGATATAAATATATATAAATTCTAAATTCACCGCGTAGCGATACTGACAGAGTGGCTAGTTCTTAATTTCTGATGGAGATTTGTTGGGTTCTTTGTGCAAGTAGAAAAGTCGGCCTAATTCTATTGCTGACTGTTCAGCAAGGTCGTGCATTATCCGGCCAGTTGTTAGTTTTATCTGAGGGTCGTGACCAATCTTGCCATTTATAAGATAGGCTTTATTAAGTTGGTCAGAGGGCCATAGTCTTTGGCCGGTTTTAGCATCGATAACTGATATAAGGCATAAAACCTGGCCCGGCTCCATTTTGTCACTTGCCTGAAATTGCACTGAAAAGTGACTAATATCGACAAGAATGACAATTTCAGCATTTGTGGCCTGACCAATATTTTCAGGAGTAATGATATCACTTCCGGTTAGTATCATATCGCTAATGTCGGAGTAATCAACAGTAGTGGCTGCGGCGTTGTTGGCTAAAAGCTCGGCATTTAACTGTGTGGTCAGCTCTCTTTTGAATATGGGACTAAGTTCGCTGTTGTTTTGTGAACAGACATAAACGGCCACATTCTTACCGGCAGTGTCATATTCTGCCGGAATGTCTGGTTTGGGCATTGTTTCTATGAATATGCCAATAATTGGTCCACAACCACTTATTGATAGTAAAAACAGTCCTAAATTCAGGGATAGGATTGCTTTTTTAATAGTTAATATCATAATTATTACTCTTAAGCCAGTTTTGAAATATTTGATCTGTCTGTCTGTTTATTCTATTTCCTGTTTATAATCGAAGAAGTTTTTGCAGATCTCAAACGCAGCCAGCTTTATTGTACCAGACAGTATGCGATAGCGGGCATCTGGGGTCGCTGCTACCGGGTGGTTTTCTGGATATTTAAGGTCAATGTAACTATTAAAGATGGGTTTTGTGCGATTTTCGCTATCTGTTTCATATACTTTGATTTCGGCATTTACCTGGCCCTGATATATACCAACACTATCGGAATCCTGTAGAGTAAATTCAAACATATCGACATAAATTACTCTTTCAGCCCCAAATTTGCGTGCCAATACATCGGTGGGTACGCTTATCCAGTCGAGTTCACGGGCAATATAATTCTCAATCATTTCATGGTCGCTGAAGCTTATTCCCTGTACCTTTTCCTTGAGAATGGTCATGCAGGCGAGAATAATACTTTCTCGAGATTGCGGATAGCTATATTCCATGCCTGATGGGGTATTAAGCAGGATCATGACTTTTTTATCTTGTAATCCCGGGTATTTTGCTTTTATCTCTTTTTGTCCACTGCCAAAAAGGACATAACTAATGTAACCCATACCATTACAACCACCTGTCGCCAGTAAAGCCAGCAGCATAAGCCAGACTACAAGTTTAACTGAAATTGAAACCGGGGTATTTTTAGTATTTATATTCATTTTATTTTCCTCAAATTATGTCCTTGAATCTCAAAATAGTCCAGCCCCATCCGGCTACAACGATTATAACCGCAACAAACAGTAAACGCAAAGCATGATAATTGGCCCATATGACAAAGCTTTGAGGATATTTGCCATATATGGCTACTATTGACAGTAAAAATGTAAGTGCCAAGTGGGTAAGGGCTAACAAACACCCAGCTGGCTGAGTGATCAGGGCTCGGATAAGCCGGCCTCGTACTGTAAGGCTATAGGCGGTGGTCATTCCACAGGTAGGACAAGGCATATTTTTTTGGGTAATCCAGCCACATTCTGGCAAGGATAATTGCTTGTGACTGCCAAAACCCTGGGCTTCAGGTTTGACATAATATGCGAGCGTCAATATTATGCATAAAAAAAAGGCTACTATGCCACAAATAGCCCTCTTTCCAGGACCGCATTTTACCCATGTTAACATAGCTTGGTTATCATTATTTATGTTTTTGTTCCTTATTTCGTTTCTCTCAATGAGAAAGCATTATAATCATATTTGCTACTTAAAGCAAAATGTAATGTTACCTGATTCACAGCAATTAAAATATATGCAAAAGGAAATCAAACTACTTAAATTTTAGTAGCGGTCAGGTTGCGATCTGCGGCCTTAGCTGCCGCAACTAAGCGGGCGGCCAGTTGTATCAGGCGATATTTAGAACTGACAGGTTCGGATACAACTATTATTTTGTCTCCTATTATTTCAATATCAGCAGATTTTATCTTACCTAGGGCGTTTAGAACTTCCATACTGAGTGATTTTTCAGCGTCAACGGGTCGGCTGCTATAAAAATGGCATTTCCTCAGATATGATCGCACTGCTGACTCAGGCCTGGTCTGTTCTAATAGTCTAGTTATTTCGAGCTGACGAAAGTCACAGAAATGGCCAAAAGGGACAAGAGAGCTATTATATAATATTAACAATGGTGGTTTAATTTCTGATAATTCAGCTACAAAAATGTTTTTTCTTATTACTTTGCGTGAAATACCTGTGCCTAATTCATAACAGTAATCACAAATACACAAAGGTACATTAAGCTGACGACCGCAAAGTACGCCGGAAGCAGAACGACTATGGCCTTTTGTACATAAATAAGAACCTGATATAGACTCGGGCAATCCGGAAAAGATATCTTTCTGAAATCTCATACCCCATCGATCAGCAATATGCCCAAACATCAGGAGCCGCTTATTTGAGCGAAATACCAGCAAAATATAATATGCCGATGCTGAGGCTATCAGTAGGGCGGGTATTAATAACTCGTAATTTATATTGATCATAGTTGCCTTATGTTTTTATTATTAAGAAATCAGAGATTATTTTAGCAAGTTAGTTTTTATCTGCGACATTTTTTTAAATTATTACTTATAAATCATTTTTTATAATATTTAAGTAATTATTCATTATCAGTACTGTTAAGTCTGAAATATTTATAGGACGGCGTTTTCCCAGTATTGAAAAGGGCCTGAGTGATAGTTTACTGGTTGAGGGGGCATAGGAGAGACAGACAAAAAGATTATTAAAAAATGAGATTCTGACGACAAACATCGACGGCAATCTGATATGCATAGCAGACACAATAGAAAGTAAGGTGAAAAATGGTTACTAAAACATTAATTAGTCCGGCAATATGCTATTTGCTGGTGAGATTCAGAGTATGGCTTGAACTTTATGCTTTTAATGATTATTGTAAAGAAAATTTGCTTTGGAGAAAAGTCTTTTCAGTTTTGAACCCGGAACGGTCGCCTCCAATTGTAAATTAATACAATATAATCAAAGGTAATAGAACGGACCGTTATACAAAAAGGAACACTTTGGCATTTAAGCAGGACTTAGATTCTCAACTGCAATGTCAGAATTCAACCTATGATATTAACACCGTAGCAGCCAATAAAGGATTGGTGTATATTAATTACTTATTAACCAGACTTGTTATTATTTAAGTATAATGAATTACAATTTACCGCCAATATTATGCGGTTAAATGTTAGTCGCAATAGTCCGAGTGTAGTTTGCTTGTTGTAATAATCAATAGCAAATTCTTATCGTTATAATTAGTTTACTTTTATAAAAGATCAACTCAAACTTACTAGCAGGTATGTTAGAGTTGATCTTTGTTTTTAAGCTGTTAATGGTTTTATTATGGATTGAGCTTAAGCCACATAGCTATTTCATCGCAATGATCCTGCTTATTGCAGGAGACACATTCGGACCACACTTTCATTGGTAAAAGTTTTTTCTCTATTACTTCAAATTTTAGCTTCGTGAAAAATTCTGGTTCTAAAGTAAGACAAAAAACAGTTTTCAATCCAAGTTCAACTGCTTCCTGAACCAGATAACTTACCATTTTGCGACCTATTCCTTTACCATGCATATTCTTATCGACAGCTAAAGATTTTATCTCTGCCAGTTCTTTCCAGGTAATAGCTAATGCGCAGCAACCAACCACATGGCCTTCTTCTTCCCAGACAACAAAATCGCGAATGTGTTCACATAAGTTGGTTTGCGAACGAAAAAGCATTCTCTCTCTTTCTGCAAAATAATTGATCAGAGAGTGAATTTCCGGGACATCACTTAGTCTGGCTTTCCTTAACATTTTTGTTCCTGATATTTTAGTTAATTATGAAATTTATGATTTGGATATGATCCTGTTTTTACAAAAAAATGTATTTATATGGTACAAATTGAAAATATGTATAGAGAATAATTTCTAGCAGAAAATATCCCCACTTTTTAATCTCTTGCCGTTTGCAAAGTCTTTGAATGTCATCAGTTTGCTATTGTCTGGTTTTACTTCCAGTAATCGCAATGCCATGCCATCACCGCAGATTATGTCAAGCTGGCTGTTGAGAGTGCCGCAGGGCAGATTTGATGGTGTATTATTGACCAGTTGGCAGCGGCACAGACTCAGTCTCAGTGGGTCAGAACCTTCCTGTTGTAAAAAGCAAAACGCTCCCGGCCATGGCCACATACCAAGTATTTTACATTTTATCTCGGCGGCCGGGCGGGTAAAATCAATTTTACCATCGCTCTTTTGCATTTTAGGTGCTTTACAGGCCAGACAATCGTTCTGTTTTTGCGGGTTGTATATTCCTGCTTCAAATTCACCAAGTACTTCGGCAATTAACGCCGGTCCCAGGGCTGCCAGTCTGTCATGTAATTCACCCGCTGTTTCTGTCTCTCCGATCTCTATTGATTCACTGGCTAAAATACCGCCGCCATCCCAGATGTCATTTATCTCTATGACTGTTACACCGGTAACTGTTTCTCCCTGAATGATTGCCCAATTGATCGGAGCTGCCCCACGATACTTTGGTAGAAGGGAACTGTGCAAGTTAATTATTTTTGTCGGCAACTTCTGTAATGCACTTCCTAACCACTGACCAAATGCAATAACTACAATAGCATCAGGGTTTAGCTGCCTGATGCACTCCAGATTTTCAGCAGAATTAATATTGGCAGTTTCTGTGCATTCCAGACCTAATTTCCCACTAAGGGCAGCAATAGGTGTTGGTGTTGTACTGCGGCCTCTTCCTGCCGGCCTGGCTGGTTGAGTAAAAACTTTCAATACCTGATGATGTGAACTGGCTAGCCAACGCAGAGTATCGCAACCAAACTCACCTCCACCCATAAATATTATTTTCATTACTAATTTTATCCTAAATAACGCTGGCCTAACACCAGCATGACCATTTAGCTGTCTCATTATTGTAACATCTGAACTGTAAATAACTTATCTTTTGTCCAGTATTAAGAGTATCTCAGGTCAGACCTACATTATAGCTCACTTATACAAAGATACAAGTTGTTTATCATACTTGATTTCTGTTCACCTGAGACTTTTTTGACTATTATAATAAACGATTTATGATTGCTTTTGAAGCCCGGTAACGTACCTGAGCGAACTTCCTTTTATAATTATTATGATTTTCCATTTATCTTGACAGTGAACTAATGCATAGTTAAGATTAACCTGTTCTGGCTCCCTGAAAAGCCAGTTTTACGCTAATAGGATAAAATAATTTAGGAGTTACAGTAATGGATTTATTTCACCATTTCCGGGCGATTCTCTGCGCCTTTCTGGTTTTCTTATCGTATATTTCCGCTTTTGCAGATATATGTCCTTATGGCCTTAGTGTGAGCGAGAATTTTGTTAATCCTGTCGGTTTCTATGACAGCACACCTGGTTTTTCCTGGAAATTGCCGATAGAGGCTGTCTCCCAGCAGGGGTATCAGATAGTTGTTGCCAGCCGGGAAGACTTATTGACAGATGAAGCTGATTTATGGGATTCTGGTATGGTAATGTCAGATAGCTCAATATTTATTCTGTACCAGGGAAAACCATTATCAAGTCGTCAGAGATGTTACTGGCAGGTTCGTTTACTGGATAATGCCGGGATAATTACCAGTTGGAGTGAGCCCGCATATTTTGAACTTGGCTTGCTTGACAATAGCCAGTGGCAGGGACAGTGGATAACCATGCAGCAGGATCAGGCGAATTTGAAGGCTCAGGCTGCATCGGAAATAAAGGTTAAAAAGGCACTTTATGGTCTTTTGGATACATCAGATAAGATAGTCGATATTACTTCAAAGGTATCAGCGGCAGTATCAGAAGGGCACTACCAGTTCTCTGTGAATAATGATTATGCAGGGAACGATCCAGCTTACGGCTCTAAGAAGCAATTTTGTATCGAATATTACCTGAGAGGTAAATTCTTTAAGCTGACAGGTCAGGAAGGTCAGAATATGGATCTTTTTACCGGGAAAGAGGTACTGGATGACAGGTGTGTTCCCCAGTATATGCGTCGCGATTTTTCGCTGGCAAAATCGCCCATTAAGGCCAGACTTTATGTGACAGCCAGGGGAATATTTGAGATGTATATAAACGGTCAGAGGGTTGGTAATGATTTTATGGCTCCTGGTTATACTGTTTATGATAAAAGGATCGAGACACTGACTTATGATGTTACCAATTTGCTAAACAATGGAGATAATGCTATTGCTGCGATATTAGGAAACGGCTGGTTTGGCGGCGATGTTATGACTCGCGGCGTTGTAGCTTATCCCGAATTACTGGTTCAATTGGAAGTTACCAGCGCAGATGGCGATACTACGATAATTAATACTGACAAAAAGTGGAAAGTCACTAATGATGGACCATTGTGCTATGCCAGTAATTATCATGGTATTAATTTTGATGCTCGCAAAGATATGCCCGGTTGGAATAATATTGGTTTCGATGATAGTTCCTGGCGCATAGTTCATACTAAGTCTATTGATGCGGATGTTGCTCTTGTACCTAAAAGGCATAATCCAGTTAGAATAATGAAAGAGTTGCCAACTCAGAAAATCATTCAAAATGAACCAGGCCGTTACATATATGATCTTGGGCAAAATATGGTTGGTGTGCCTCGTTTGAATATTCCGGTGGTTAAGGATTCTACGGTGATGGTACGATACGCCGAGATGCTTAATCAGGATGGAACATTTTATACTGGAAACTATAGAAATGCCCGCTCAACTGATTATTATACAGCGGCGGCAGATGGCCAGATTTCTTTTATGCCAACGCATACTTTTCACGGCTTCCGTTATGTTGAGCTGAGTGGTTTGCCAGAGGGATTTAAGCCCGATCTGAAAAATGTTACAGGTGTTGTACTTTACTCTGCCTTTGATAAAAAGGGTTACTTTTCCAGTTCAAATGCTAAATTGAATAAATTGCAGCAAAATATTCAATGGGGGCAGATAGGAAATTTTCTGGATATTCCGACTGACTGCCCGCAGCGAGATGAGCGATTGGGCTGGACAGGTGATGCCCAGGTTTTTTGTCCGACATCAATGTTCAATTATGATGTGCTTTCTTTCTGGGCCAGCTGGACTCAGAGTATTCGTGATGACCAGAGAACAGATGGCTCTATTCCAGACTTTATTCCTATTACTCCTTCATGGAAAAGCACAAGGTTTACCAGCCCGGGCTGGGGAGATGTCTGTGTTGTTGTGCCTTGGGAGGTATATGTTCGTTCTGGTAATATTGAAATATTACGCGACAATTACGATACAATGAAAAAATGGGTAGCGTATTATAACGACCTGGCTGATAACTATTTAGTTAAACATCATGGTTATGGCGATTGGTTACAGCCTTATTCCAGTAATGGTTCACATGGTGATACTGATAGCGATCTGATAGCTACTGCCTATTTTGGGCGTTGTGCTATGATAATGACAGATGCTGCCCAGGCACTTGGAATTGAGCATGATGTTAAATATTATAAAGAATTGCACCAGTCTATAGCCCTTGCTTTTAGCAATAAATATTTTGATGAGAATGGAAAAGTTAATACAAAATATGATACTCAAACCGCTTATCTTATGGCCTTAGGTTATGGTTTACTTACCCCTGATAAAGTAGATGGGGTAATTTCTAATTTATTGCGTTTGATCGAACAGGCTGATGGCCATCTTCGTACCGGCTTTTTGGGAACACCACTGTTTAATTCAGTACTTGATGATCTTGGTTATCGCGATCTGGCATTAGGAGCACTTTTCAAGGAAACTTATCCTTCATGGTTCTATTCTATTAATCAGGGTGCTACTACTATGTGGGAACGCTGGAATAGTTTTACCCTTGATAAAGGTTTTGAAACCACCGGTATGAATTCATTCAATCATTATGCCTACGGTGCTATAGGGCAGTGGATGTATGAAAGACTAGCCGGACTGGCTCCTGACAAAAACATACCAGGATATAAGCATATAATTATTAAGCCAATGTTTGAATGCTCATTAGATAATGCTTCAGTTGAACTGCAAACCCCTTATGGTTTGGCTTCAGTAAAATGGGTTAAAAGCCCGGATAATATCGTATTGACGGCGGTTATTCCCGCTAATACTACGGCCACTGCTGAATTGCCTGGCCAGGTCACCATAAGCTCTAAAGCCGAGCTTTATTCCATTAAAGGCAGAGCGGATGGGGCTACAGTTACTTTATTGCCGGGTGAGCACACGATTACTATAGTTAAGTAAATGTAGTAATTGTTATCAAATATAAAAAGACGATCTGCCGATATAAGGTGGCAGATCGTCTTTTTTATTGCTTGTCTGCTCTAATAGGGTTTTGTATAATAATAATCTATACTTGATTTGCTTTAATTGATAATATCCGATTAAAAACAATTACAGGAGCACTCCATGGCAAATATGCAATTGACTGATCCCCAGAAAAAAACTCTATTAGAAATTGCCCGTAATGTTATAGAATCTGTTATCAAGAACAAAGAGATAATCTGCCCAGAGTTTTTAGATGAGATATTCAAGGAAAAACGGGGCTGTTTTGTCACCATTCACAATCATGGCCAGTTAAGAGGCTGTATTGGTAATTTTAGCCCTGAAGGTTCATTGCTGGAAACTATAGTGGAAATGGCCCAGGCCTCCTGTCATGACAGTCGTTTTCTTTCCAATCCAATAACAAAAGCAGAACTTAAGGATATTGATATAGAAATATCAGTACTGTCACCTCTGGCAAAGATCGAAAATCCGCTTGATCTTGAGCTTGGTTGTCACGGTATATTTATTCGCCGGGGTTTTCACTGCGGCTGTTTTTTACCGCAGGTGGCAACTGAAACAGGCTGGAGTAAGGAGCAATTTCTAAGTTATTGCTGTAGTCATAAAGCTGGCCTGCCACCTGATGCCTGGAAGCAGGCTGATACAGAGGTCTTAGTTTTCACTGCCGATGTATTTGGTGAGAATAACAGTCAGACTTTATAATATGCCAAATAACCTGAATAAATGCTAATTCAGAGCCTTAATCGCCTGAGCTACTGTAAATTTATTTTCATAAAGAGCTCTTCCGGTAATGATCCCTTCGATAGGAAGGTCTTTCAGGTTGACAATGTCTTGTAGCGAACCAACCCCGCCAGAGGCGATGATTGGTATTTGGCAGTTTTCGGCCAGCTCTCTGGTTGATTCCAGATTTGGGCCAGTTAACATGCCATCTTTGGCTATATCTGTATATACAATAGCGGCAAGGGGAAGATTGTTAACTGTTTGGGCCATTTCCAGTACATTCATCTTACCGGTGACTGTCCAGCCATGGGTGGCGATCATACCATTTTTGGCATCCATTCCCAACACAATCTTTTGCGGATACTTTCGTACCATATCATGAAACCATTGCTGTTGCTCGAAAGCACTGGTACCCAAAATCACCCTGTTAATGCCGGTTTCCAGTAGTTTGGAAATACTATCTTCAGTACGGATACCACCACCAACTTCGATATTTAATGAGGTTTTCTCTCTGATAGCTTTCAGAACAGTTAGATTGTATTGGTCACCGTGTAACGCACCGTCCAGATCTACAACATGTAGCCATTGAGCCCCTTGCTGTTCGAAGATTAAGGCCTGTGCTACCGGGTCATCATTGTAATTAATCTGTCTGTTATAGTCGCCCTGGATAAGGCGAACACATTTGCCATCACGCAAGTCTATTGCCGGTAATATGTACATTATGCTCTCTAAAAATATTAAACAGTAGTTCTTTTAATTGCATTTGTGCCGGCACCCGAAAATTCAGTTAAGGCGCCGGATTTTGCTTTTAATATAATATCTATAGCTTCTTTCGGGTCATCAGTAAGGTCGTATAGCTTCAAGTCTTCCGGCGAAATGGTTTTTTCAGCCAACATACTTTCTTCTATCCACTTAAAGAGGCCGGACCAGTAAGCCTTACCCATAACAACCACAGGGAAATGGCTCATTTTCAGGGTTTGCATCAGAGTTAAAGCCTCAAAAAATTCATCCAGAGTGCCAAAGCCTCCGGGTAATATTATAAAGCCACTTGCATATTTCGTAAACATTGTTTTACGAGCAAAAAAATATTTAAAATGCAGTTCTAATGTCTGATAATCATTGGATTTCTGTTCATGAGGCAGTTGGATATTCAATCCGGCACTTTTACCACCAGCCTCAAAAGCCCCTTTATTTGCAGCTTCCATTATTCCGCCGCCACCGCCAGTTATTACGGCCAGGCCGGCGCGAGCAGCTTCTGCACCAGTTTCTTCAGCCATTTTATAATATGGGCTATCAGGTGAGGTTCTGGCTGATCCAAAAATTGATACCGCCGGGCCCAGGTAGGAAAGCTCCTCAAACCCTTCGATAAATTCAGCCATTATTCGGAATATACGCCAGGTTTCTTTATTTAACTTTTCATTAAAAGGCATTGCTTACTCCTGTTAATTGTTATTAAACTAATCATAGTTTTACGATTACGGTTTTTTGTTATTATTTATGACCGTTATCAGATAACTGACTACTTGAGAAATATCCATTTCTGATGTATCTATAACAATAGCATCATCTGCGATCCGTAAGGCACCTGTGAGGCGATTCTGGTCTGCCAGGTCTCTTTTTTGTTGGTCAGAGAGAATATCCTCATAGCTTATACTGATATTCCCCTGAGTGAGCATTTGTTCATACCTGCGTCTGGCCCGTACTTCAGGTCTGGCATCGAGATAAAACTTAAAATCTGCATCTGGGAAAACCACTGTGGACTGATCTCTGCCTTCAGTAACCAGCAATTTGCATTTATGCCCGATTTTTTTTTGCTGCTCAACCAGCATTTTACGGATATCAGGATTATCGGCAACATATCTGGATGCCTGAGTTACCTCTCGACTTCTGATTGCTTCGGATATAGTTCGCCCATCAGGCAGCTCTTTGAGTCCATTGATAAGCAGTATGTTGTTATGATTTACCCTTGCAAACTCTAAATCTGTTTCACTTGCCATTTGAGTGAGAGCTTTTTGGTCATTAAGATCTATCTTTTTCAGGAGGGCTGAGAGGGCTATACCTCGATACATTGCCCCTGTGTCCAGGTAGGATATTCCCAGGCGTTCAGCCAGCATTTTTGCTATTGTACTTTTACCACTTCCTGCAGGTCCATCTATCGCAATAATTAGTTTTTGTAGCTTCTCCATTTAACTCTCAATGTGCTTATATACTTAATATGAGTTGTAATTATTATAGGGGCAGTATTATTATCGGTTACTTTTTGTCAAAAAATAAAAAAGACGGCTGTTATTAGCAGCCGTCCAGTGTAATTTTGATAAAAAGCTGTCGAAAATAACTATTAACGATTAGTCGATTTGGCAGCATCTCTTCTTTTCTTTTCGTCTGCTGTAAAGGCACGGTTAATATCAGATTGCATCTTTCTGAATGAATCAGGCCAGAAGGCGTTATTATTTGTCAAAGAGCGGGTAACCCCGGCAGAGTCTTTATAAATGATCTCGCCACTGATCTCTGTTACGGTTTGCCCATCAACTTCCTTGGTAATTGTGGCTGGTGCTTTGATCTCAACCACAATAGCGTCCATTGTAAAGTCAACATCGATCTCATTTGATTGCTGTGTATCAGCGGTATCCGGTGCAGCACCCATTCCGCCACGGCCTCGGCCCATGCCTCCCATATCAAATTGCTGAGTGGCTGAAGAGGTCAGGTCAAGTGCGTACAATTTAACAATATCGCCTATCTTTTCGCCGGTAGTAACCGTAAATGGCCTCTTGAACCATTGGCCATTCTGGAACTTATATACTTCCACTCTGGCACTCTGATTATCAGCTATTGCTTTTGGTATGAATAATGAAGTTGGCGGGGTCTGGATTGGATCTTCGACGCTTAGCTCTTTTGTCCATAAGACCGGAACTGATTTGAATATATCAGACTGGCTTTTAGTTAACCAGTTAGTTTCGTAGCAGGGATTAAATATGCCCAGCCTGATAGAATACTTATACATCTTGCCGGGTGTAAGTGAGTCATCATGAGCCCATATCTTGAGTTCATTGCTCTTAAGAGTACTCATTTCCCCGCCTGTCATGCCACCTCGAATATCCATCATACCGCCACGGCCCATGTCAAAGCCGCCTCTGGCATTTGCTGGTTGACGGTTGGCATTCTGTGCTTCCTCAGTTTTAGCACTGGGGTTTACCCATGGGTCTCCAATAAGATTATAGGTAGTTGGCTGTAGAAGCATAAGCTGTGTTTGTTCTGACTGATTATCTTTCATTGCTACATTTTGTCTTACCTTAGAAATAGACAGCATATCAGTAGCATTAAGACTGTTTCTCATCGGATCAACCTTGCAACGGGGTACTGAAACAGGAGCTGACCATTGTCCATCATCCTGCAATTCTCTCCTGAGCAGGTCAACAGTTGCAACTATGGGAAGGTAGTTATCGGTTAACCTCTTCTCGACTTGCGGCCCTGTAAATGCCTTTTCAAAATCGTTATAAAGTTTTTCCATGTTAAAAGTTGCTTCTACACTGACGAACATTACATCTTTAACTTCCACTTCAGTTCCTGCTCCTAAACCACCGCGGGCCTCAAACATCTGGGCCTGTGCATTAGCCTGAGTGTCTTTGTTTTCAACAGGTACACTAGCCATGGCATGAGTTAATATCAATTTAGCTGCTTGCAGTTCTGGCAGGGCAGGTAGTGTATAATCTCTGATATCCTGCTCCATTATCATTCTGGATATATCAGGAGGACTAAGCGGTATTTCATTCATTGCCAGTGGTTCTACCAAAGTTAACAAGTCGCCAACAGGCTTGTACTCTTCCAGATCGTCCAGAGGAGAAGGTCTGCTCATGCTCATTACTGCATCCCGGGCCAGTTGCTGGGCCTTTTCTGCTGCCTCAACAGCACTAACTTTCTGGCCGTTGATCTCTGCACCCGGTGCATTAATTACATTTGCATATAATACCCATAAAAGAAAAAGGGCGGCAAGTGCTATAACTATCTTCTCAAAATGAGCTTCGAGTAAATTCATTGTCTGTTTTTTTGCCATATTAAATTCCTGCTTTATATTAAATCAGAATTATTCTGTAATGTTCTTATTGATAATTAAATGGAATGTAATACTTATTACATTCCACGCCCGCGTTCAAACATGCCGCCTCTTGGATTTGCATCGAAGGTTGGTTGAGTAACTGGTGTATCAACAGCAGCTTCCGGGCCTTTCTTTATGATATCTGGCATCTGAGCTTCATAGCCGCTTCTGAAAAATACATATTCACAGATAGTATCTACTTGCACAAGAGCACCGGCACCATAGTAATAACCAGCAGCTTCTTCTGCCTGTATATTAACCGGGTTCACATTGAACTGAAGTACTGTTATTTGATTGCGGCTGTTAGTACCATCAAGGTTTGTTCTGGGACTTTGCAGGGCGTTAATAAAATCGTTAACCCTGTCGCTGGCGACTATCACACTAACTGAAAAATGAAAAACATCTGTCAGTTCGTCACTAGCTCTTTTGGTCCATGATGTTGTCATTGAGTTTTGCATTGCACTGGTGCCTGTTGCTTCCATTCCGGGCGCGGCAGCACCCTTGCTTACTGGTGCCGGCAGGGCTGTTGTACTACCTGTCCGCTGAGCAGATGTGCCAGCTGTCATGCTGGCAGAGCCGCGTCCCATGCCGCCGGTCATTCCCCCACGATTTACCATCATGTCACCACGGCCCATACCTCTCATGCCTCCGCCCATTGTCCCGGCGGCACTGCCACTGCCTGTTGACGCTGAAGGGCCGCCAAACGAAACTTCAATAAGACGCTTTATCGGATTCTTTTTTACCGAGCTACTGTTTGTATTATCATTAATCTTGTTAATTGAGAAAGCTACATCTTCTTGTATCCAATAAGCGATCTGACTGTACCAGCTGTCAAATTGAAGTGTTGCCGGGGTTCCTGTGCTGCCATCATGTTCTTTCCAGAAACTATATAAAACAAATGATTCAGGTTCGCTATAAATGCTTATCTCATTTGCCCGGTTCTCTCTCATTTCGACACGCAACTTATCATCTGATGATCCTGCGGTAATAGCTCCATAACCGCCCATACCACCTCGCTCACCACGCATTCCCATACCCATGCCATCAGCCCCGGTTTCTGTGGTTCGTTTTGCTTTTTCAAGATAATTGCTTTCTTCAAGCTCAGAAGGCTTATTACCTGCCCGCATTATCTTAAGTATATTATCTACTCCCTCACAATACTTCTCTGCAAAGTTCATATAGTATTGCTTACTTTCAACCTGTGGGGCAGAGGGGAAAACATTAATAAAGAGATAGGGCCTGCTGCTGGTCTTTCTGCAAAAATCTATCACAGCTTTTTTATCTTCTTCTGCTCTGGCTATGTTGTCATTATGAAATTTAATTTCATTTTCATGCACTGCTTTGCCCTGCAAAGACATAGCAGAACTATATTGTGAATTTATCTTGTTATATTCCTGAATGTTAGCATTGTTTTTCATCATGCCCCAGGCATAAAGGCCTAAAGAGGCCAGCACAATCAGGACATATACGCCATATATGTAATATTTTTTTATCAATTCCATTATATAAGATCTTTCGATATATCAATCAGGTTAATCTTGATTTTAGGATCGCTATTGTTTTTGCCGCAGACTTACATGTCAGCACTGGTATCGCCGGTATTTTTTAATGCAATTTTCATCTTAACTCTGAACCAGTAGTCATGATTCACAGTTATTGGCTTACCGCCTTCAAGGACGATGCTGCCATTATTGTTTTCTTTATATTCAGTACTTATTACTTCCTGCGTGAACGGGTCGATCATCTGAGGGAGCTGCTCGTTGTTGGCGGCTGCCATTTCAAACCCGCCTCTCATTCCGCCTGCCATTGCCCCAACATTGGAGAATCCAGGCTTAGGTATTCCTATACCCAGTGGTTGGGTTGTGTTGCTATTGCCGGATACATGTGCGCCTTCGTCAGTATCAAAATAACTCTTCAGGTCCAGACTGCCAATAAAGCTTTCAAATGGAAGGCTTTTTGCCAGTTCATTTTGCTGTTTTTGATATTCATCCGCAGGCGCTTTATCTACAGCAGCATTTTTGGCTTCCAGCTCTTTCTTGATCTGCTCATCTGTTTTGCCAAGATTATATAATCTGGTAAAGAAACCCCATTTACTACGGTCAAGTCCGACAGTTGGTGGATTCAGGAATGCCAGATTATCACGATGAGGCGTACTGCCTTCCAGTATGATAACAAAGCCAGCCCGGGGAGTCTCTGCGGTTGCTGCTCCAGTTGGTGTTGCTGCTATTTCAGTGGTTTGCAATCCTCTGGCAAAGCCGCCCATATTCTGATCCATGCCTCCCCGACCCATTGACATGCCCATTCCGCCGCCTGTAGCGGATGAAGAACTGAGTATGGTGTCAAAACTCTGGGTCAGGTCATCTGTATAGATCATTTTTATGCCGGCTATAAATACCTGCTTGCGGTCTTCACGAGGTGTTTTTAGTACATTTTCAAGCTCACCGGCAAAATAAGCCTTAAATAGCTCAGTCTGTTCTGGATTATGGTCAGGGCTTGGCAATGATTCTACCAGACTTTTATACAATCTCTGTATCAGTGATCTGTCTTGATAAACCTTTTTATGATTATCAATTATCCTGGTTATCTCACTTATGCTGCTAAGGGCATTATCTTTAACTGAAGCACTTTCATTAACTCGTGATACATCCGCCTGGATAGTACGCAATAATGACTGAGCCTGAGATATATCAGAACTGCCTGAAATGCCTTTGACTAACTGTATTGAACCGCCAAGCACCATGCAGGCACAAGCAGCGGCAAACCATTTATGTTTGCGCTTCCATTGAGTTTGACGAATTATCTCTCTGGGGAGCAGATCGCCGGTTATAGAGCCTTCGCCTAAACCTTGCAGCGCCAGACCGTATGCTGCTGTAATACTCGGAACATGGCCGGTAAATTCCGCTACTGATACATCCTCGGATGTTGTCAGACGGTCAAAATTATCAATCCGCTTGATAGGCATTGATAAGCTCTGCTGCAAAAACTTGATCAGTCCCGGCAGTTTAACAGCATTGCCCATAGCCAATGCCTCGCCAAACTGGGTATCACGATTTCCACTCATATAAAAACCCAGTGAACGCTGGATCTCGGCTGCCAGATCTGAAAATACCGGACGCATAGCCTGGAATATCTGGCGAGCGTACTTGCTGGTATTGGCAGTTCTTTTTATATTCTCAGCCTTCTGAAAACTCAGCTTGAAAGACTTTTGTACCGCGGCTGTAAAATGATTTCCGCCAATTTTTATGCTTCGCTGCCATACTCTGCCTTTATTTGATATTACCAAATCAGTATTTTCCGCTCCGATATCAAGCAGAATGACAGCTTCCTGAGCACTTGATGTTAACTTGTCATAGTCCAGAAAGTTGAACAAGGCCATTGGAATCATCTGAACAGAATCGATCAGAATATTACTGTCAGCGTAGGGCATTAGTACGCGCTTGACTATATCGCTTTTTATGGCGAAGATACCAATCTCTATTTCCTGGGCATCCTCACTTTCATTGAGTACCTGCCAGTCCCATTCAACATCATTAATGTCAAACGGTATCTGCTGCTGGGCTTCGTAACGCACCATATCGGGAATTCGTTTTTTGTCAACTGGTGGCAGTTTGGCAAATCTGGCAAAACTGTTTGTGCCGGGCACGCCAACAACCACCCGGCTGCCGGAAAGATCGTGTTCACTGGTAAACTTCTCCAGGGCAACTTTGATCATTTCAGTTCTCTGGCCAGGCGTGATCTCAGGAGATGTGAGTATTGATTCGTGCTCAATTACCGCGTAATCTAACACCTGAACCTTATCGTTATCGCCTCGGGATATCTTAATAGCCTTGAGAGCGTTATTGCCCAGGTCTATACCCCATGCCGTTCCTGCTGTTTTTGCCATGTCGCTATCCTTAACTAATACTAAATTATTTGGATTTTAATACTCGCTGCCATAATATATAAATTATTTTGATTTGTACTCGGAAATAATTTATATTCGAGCCAGTTTAATCGCCGCTTGCCGCAGGTGTGCCCATTTTGGTTAGAGCCACCAACATCATTTATATGCTTATTGTAAAACCGGTACTATCAACAGGTGTTGGAGACTATGGATTCTCCTGCTTAACTCTTTGTCTGATAAACCATAATGGCACATCAGGCAATTACTCTGTTAATCGGAACAATTCTAACATATATTAAGATTGTTTCCAGCATTATTTTTGGCTAAAAACGCACAATTGTTTGAAGCATTAAGTTACAAAAGGTCAACAATAAGTATCTTTTAGATATAATTGTATTATTGATTCGGCTTGATATGTCTATTTCTGCGATTTATCACATTCTATCAGCATTTTATGGGTGTAAAATACTGTAAAGTAGGATCAGGAGGCAGGTCCAATAATATCGTATCGAGTTGTCTGAAAAAAAATATTGTGATAAATTTGCGATCTTGTACTGTACGGTGGTCTGAGTGTGGTATTATTTTTTTTCTGTTTGCCTTTAATATTTTGCAAAATAGTATTCCTTAGCCAGCTCTTCGGTATAATTATTTGATTATGGAACTTCATTTCCTTTTTGCTATATAATCTCAGTAGATGATTGGGGTAGCCATTGTTTATCGATTTTAATACATGTTGGTCTATTATGTTTCATTGCAACCTGATTGATGTTCGGCTGATTTTTTAAGACATTAAAGTGTCTTGTCAAAAGAACGGATACAACCTCCAAGAAATTGGTTAATTATTACTTTGTTTTAATGGAGAAGAATAAATGATTTTAGTGAGAAGAACAATCATGTTGTTAGTAATGTCTCTTTCTCTGGCGGTTACACCTGTATGTGTTTATGCAGATGAGGTTGATGATGCCGCTAAAGAAAAAATATCGCAAGAAGGTGAAGCCGCAGCTGCTGCCAGTGCCAAAATAAAACCAACTGCACAAATGATAATTGACAAAGTTACAAAAGCCAGCAGCTTACTTACCGAAAAAGGGCAGGATGCATTTGCCAGTTTCAAAGGTAAAGACAGTGAGTTTATCTTTGCCGGTACTTATATATGGGTACATGATATGGAAGGTGTTATGCTTATGCATCCAATAAAGTATAAAATGGAGGGCAAAAGACTTATTGGCCTAAAAGATAAGAAAGGCAAATTGTTTTTTGCCGAAATGAATAAAATTGCAAGGGAAAAAGGTCAGGGTTGGGTGTCTTATCTTTGGCCTAAACCAGGTGAATCAGAATCATCTCTTAAAGTATCTTTCGTTAAGCTGTGTAAAATGCAAGATGGCACAGAAGTTGTCATAGGTTGCGGTGTATATGATATGAGTGATGAAGAAGTAGCTAAACTTACTGGTGAGTAATTACCCACCCGCTGGAGATATATGGCATAGATATATCTCCAGCGGCAATTTATATTCACCATAATGTCTTAATATCTTGCCAATGCTGGTGTAGTATTGTTGTTAGTGTTTGTTCATTATAGGGTTAGAGAGATTATTCAATGAAGAAGAAGTTAATGCTTTTTGTGTGCTTTTCTATATCAGTAATAATTGCTGTATGTTTTACTGGTTTATTGAGTTTTAATGGTATCGATCGTGGTCAGGAACTAAAAAATGAAATAAATGCAATAGGTAGCTTTATTCAGAAAAACAGACTTGTCGAAAAAACTTATATGCAATTCTACAGCAAAGAGTTATGTGATAATTTCTACACCAGTTCAGATGCGGTATTAACTTCAATTTCACAGATCAGCAATCAGTTAGCTTTAGAAAAAGCTAAGGTGCTCGAAGAGCAATATAGACAGTATCGCAAGTATTTTGATAATATAGTTACGGTTCACAATGATATTAATAAACTTTCAGTTAAACTTACTGAACCTTTGGAACTTTCACTTAAACAATTAGACTATCTAAAATTACAGTTGGATGAAAAGCAATCGCAGTTGCAGATGGAAGGAGAAGACCTCTCTGCTGACGAACGCGATATGTTTGTTGTTATTCGTGAATGTAAAATAATATTCATGCAATTACAAAATTTGCAGAATCAGTTTATGGCTTCTGGTGATATAATCTATGTTGACAGATTCAAAGAAATATCAAGCGGCTATGCCCAATCTTATATATCTTCGCTGACAGAATTTACCCGGGCGCTTAAAAATGATGACTATGTAGTTCGTGCTGTTGAAGTATCTGAGTCTATGGATAAATTCCTTATATATATTGGTGATTCTCTGGCTTTAACCAGTAAACAAAATGAAATTATCAGGCAGCTTGATCTTTCTGGCGATCAGGTATTAAATATTACTAATGATATTATTGATGATGTTGAACTTGATATTCAGAGTAAAAAACAAGCAGCAATAACCATTATGTTGATAGTAGTATGTTCAAGCATAGTTATTTATATAATTATGTCTTTTATTCTTATTCGCTCTCTGGCAGACTCTATACGCCGGATCGCTGATACGATTAAAAATGGTACAGATCTGGTAGCTCGTGCAGCCTGTGAAATTGCAAATTCCAGTGAATCACTTGCTCAGGGTGCCAGTCGTCAGGCCAGTTCAGTGCAGGAGACCTCAGCTGCTCTGGCAGAAATGCTTTCTATGACACAGAATAATGCTCAGAGTGCTGATATGGCTGATAAGTATATGAGTCAAACTAATAATGTAGTGGTTACTACTGCCGAATCAATGGAGCAATTAATTACATCTATGGCCGGCATAAACAAGGCCAGTGAAGAAACAGCGAAAATTGTCAAGGCTATTGATGAGATAGCATTTCAGACTAACCTACTGGCTCTAAATGCTGCTGTTGAAGCAGCCAGAGCTGGTGAATCCGGCAAAGGGTTTGCCGTTGTGGCTGAAGAGGTAAGAAATCTGGCTATGAGGTCGGCCCAGGCAGCTGACAGTACCGCAAATCTTATTGATACGACCATAGCCCGGGTCAATAGTGGTTCGGAATTAGCCCAAAAGGCAGGAGAGACTTTTACCAATGTTGGAGAAAGTGCCCGCAAAGTCGCTTCTTTTCTGACTGAAATTGCAAATGCTTCTAAAGAACAGGCTACTGGCATTAGCCAGTTAAATTCCACAGTGGCAGTTATTGATAGCGTAATCAGGCAATATGCTTTGGAAACCAGGAATTTCTCTTCTTCTTCCGATACACTTATTAATCAGGTTACAAATATGCAAGATGCCGTTGGCGATTTGCTCTATATCGTAAATCACTGATAATAAATCTCTTACAATAAGTATGCCCTGGCCAGATACCCTGAGGTTTTTCCCTAGTCAGTTTATGGATTTATGTTATAATGCCTTACTATGGCTATAATTGTAGGAATAGACGAAGCTGGGTATGGGCCTTTATTAGGCCCTCTGGTAGTTTCTTCGGCGGCTTTTTCACTGCCTGATGATATGTTATCTCAGTCGCTTTGGCAACTGCTTGAGACAGGGGTTGCTTTGGCTAAAACTGGCAGCAAAGGCAGGGTTATCATTAATGATAGCAAAAAGCTACATAATACTGTAGGTGATTATTCACTTTTAGCTCGAAGTGTTTTTGCCGCTCGGGCGGCTGCCTCTGATTCTGCAGCTCAAATGGATTTCCCAGGAACTATTCGCGATTATCTTACCTTTTTGAAATACGACAATTTTAAGCAGTTTAACGACTATCCCTGGTATGCCCAGCTACTGGATAGCAAAATTTGCTATGATCGCTCCGATACGGCTATTGCGGCCAGTTGTCTTTGGCGAGCCATGAAAAAAGCTTCGGTTTCTATCGAATACATTAAAACGATACCTTTAGATGTTATGGAATATAATCAACAGGTTGAGCTTACAGGGAATAAAGCCGTTGTCCTTTTTAATCTGGCCTGTCAGCATATTTATTATGCCTGGGAATGCTTTGGCTATGACAAGCTCAATATTATTGTTGATAAACAGGGTGGAAGAGCTAATTATCGTGATAAATTGCAAAAACTTTTCCCTTATGCCAGGCTCAATGAACTTAAACAAACACAGCAGGTGAGCAGCTATCACATAATTGAGGGTGACAGAGCTATGAAGATCCATTTTATAGCTAAAGGAGATCAAAAGCAGTTGCCAGTCTCACTGGCATCTATGGCCAGCAAACTTACTCGTGAAATGTTGATCGAACAAATCAATTTATATTTCCAGCAATTCATTCCAGAACTGAAGCCGACTGCAGGCTATTATCAGGATGGGAATCGATTTCTCAATGACCTGCGTCAGGCAGGGCAATATCCGCCTCCCGCCATTGAAAAAAGGCTGGTAAGAATTAAATAGCATATCATCTTTATATACTCGAATATGACAGGGACGCTATTAGGATCATTCTATGATAGACTTTTTATATATTTTTATTGGTGCATTAATTGGTTTTGCCTGTTGTTTCTTTCTCCTGCGCAGTAAGCAGAATGCATTAGCCCTGATTGCTGCAGAAAGGTTAAACGCTGCTCAGGCTGTTGCTGATCGGCAAATATCTGATCGAGATGCCAGAATAAGCGAGCTTGTATCTGATCGTGAAAAAAGCAGGCTGGAAATATCTGACCTCAATGATAAATTGCAGCGGGAAATTGAGTTACGCAGTGCCGCCCAGAAAGCTGCTGAACAATTTGGTGTACTCGAAAAGCAGTACAGAGATTCCCAGCTGGAGATAATTGCACTTAAGCAGGAGCTGGCTCAGATTCAGGCAAAAGCTCAGGAATCTGTGAAAAATGCCCAGGAAAAGATAGAGCTGTTACAGTCGGCCCGTCAGGAGCTGACTGAAACCTTCAAGGCCATATCTGCTGATGCTTTGAAGAATAATACCCAGTCTTTTGTTGAGATCGCCGGTGATAAAATGATCAATCCGATGAAAGAAACTCTATCAAAGGTTGATTTGCAGCTCCGTGAACTGGAAAAAAGCAGAAATCAGGCTTATATTGGACTGGCTGAGCAGGTTAAAAATCTATCAGAAGGACAAAAGCTGCTTAATACGGAAACTGCCAGTCTCGTTCAGGCCCTGCGCAGGCCAGAAGGGCGGGGTAGATGGGGGGAAATGCAGCTGCAAAGGGTTGCGGAACTGGCTGGAATGCTGGAATATTGTGATTTTGTAACTCAGGACAGTGTCAGAGATGGTGAGGGTAAACTGCAAAGACCTGACATGATTGTTAAGCTGCCAGGCGATAAGACTATTGTAGTTGACTCGAAAGTATCGCTTGATGCATATCTTTCTGCCAGTCAGGTTGCTGATCCTCAGCAGAAAGAAAAACTAATGCAGGATCATTCCCGGCAGGTTCGTGAACATTTCAAGCAGCTCGGACAGAAATCGTACTGGGCTAATTATGATGGAAGTCCGGAATTCGCTGTTTTATTCATTCCAGGAGAAGCATTTTTCAGTGCCGCTCTGGAACGGGACCCTCAATTGATAGAATATGGTATAGAAAGAAATATTATTATTGCTACACCTACTACCCTTATCGCTATGCTGAAAGCCGTTGCGTATGGCTGGCGTCAGGAAAAAGTAGCAGAGAATGCCAGACGCATTAGTGATCTGGGGCAAGAACTGTACGAACGCATTTGTCTTTTGGCCAGTCATTTTGATAAAGTTCGTGATGGCCTGGAAAAGGCTGTCTCCGGCTATAACAGCTCGGTTGGGACGCTCGAATCTCGTGTTCTGGTATCAGCCAGGCGGTTTAATGAGCTGGGTGTAAATTCAAAGAAGCAATTACCTGAGTTAAAGCAGATAACCGAGTCTGCAAAGATTATAAACCAGGAATTGTCCTGACACATTAGAAGATAGCAGAGGACCTGCCCTTGAATATATCGAATATGTCTGATACTAAAATACAAGCAAATAAGTCATTGCTGATCTTTTTTGCCTTAACGGTATTTTGTGGTGCTTTTTTGCTTTTTGTCGTGCAGCCAATCATGGGGCGTTTTATTTTACCCTGGTTTGGAGGCACCCCGGCAGTCTGGACAACCTGTATGCTTTTATTCCAGGTTTTACTATTGGCTGGCTACCTATATGCTCATTTGCTTACCTATTTTTTCAAACCTTTTATACAGGTTCTTATTCATTGCACTCTGGCTTTGCTATGTTTATTGTCTCTTCCTGCATTGCCAGATAGCAGTCTGGCAGGTCAATCAGGCAGCCAGCCTGTTTCAAGTATTCTTATTTTATTATCTTTGGCGGTTGGAGGTCCATATATGCTTCTGGCCGCTACCGGACCGCTTATGCAAAGCTGGTTTGGTCTTTGTCTGCCAGGCAAAAGCCCATTCAGACTTTATGCACTGAGTAATACTGGCTCTTTACTTGCCTTGCTGGGTTATCCGTTCTTTATTGAACCTTTTTCAGGGCGAATGAGTCAGGTCTATGGCTGGTCGTGGCTAATGGCCGGTTTTATTGCCCTGATTATGTTATGTAGCTTGATGGTTGTCAGGTATCTCAGAAATACATCTTTGTTGCTCTATGACACTAAGCAAATGCAGTCTGATAATTGCAGAGTATCTGCTTTCAGAGCTTTTTTCTGGCTGGCATTTCCTGCGGTTGCATCGGTCGAATTACTTGCTATTACCAGCCGTATTACTCAGGATATTGCAGCAATTCCATTTCTCTGGATATTGCCTTTGAGCATATATTTACTAACATTTATCATCTGTTTTGACAGTCACCGCTGGTATTATCACTCATTCTATCTTCTTCTTCTCATTATCTCGATAGTTTTCACCATCTGGCTGCAACTGCATTTTGCTGATTGCGGAATAATGGTCCAGATATTATCGTATTGTGCCTTATTGTTTACCTGCTGTATGGTCTGTCATGGTCAGTTATATATGCTCCGACCGAAAAACGGGGCGGTAACGGGTTATTATCTTTACATTGCTGCTGGCGGCTGTTTAGGTGGTTTCTTTGTTGCTGTTGTAGCTCCGCTTATCTTCAAAACCGATATGGAGCTGAATCTGGGGCTTCTCACAGGTATTTTACTTACTATTCTGGCTGATGTGCAGGACAGGATCCCTGTCAGGCGACGGGTTGTCTGGACTGTGATCATTGCAGCTATTTCTCTTACCTTCATTTTAACTGCAAAGCCAGTTGGTATGGGGAATCGTTCGGCTGTTTTGTTCAGTCGAAATTTCTTTGGAACACTTACGCTCTGGCTGGAAGATGAAGGCAATGCTGATGAGCGTCTTATTCTTCAGCATGGCACAACCTATCATGGTATTCAATTTACTGACCCATCAAAAAGAAAGACCCCTACAGCTTATTACGGTTATCATAGTGGGGCGGGGCTCGCCTTTAATGCTATAGAGCAAAAGCAAAACCGTAAGATAGGTGTTATTGGACTGGGGGTGGGTACCGTGGCAACATATAGTAAGCCCGGCGATATTTTTGCTTTTTATGAAATAAACCCTGATGTTATTGCTCTGGCGGCTAATGATAAATGGTTTACATTTCTGAGCGATTTCGCCGGCTCACATTATGATATCTATCTTGGAGATGCGCGTCTGGTAATGGCCCGTCAACAAAAACAGTGCTTTGATCTGCTTATAATTGATGCATTCTCCAGCGACTCTGTGCCTGTGCACCTGCTGACAAAAGAGGCTCTCCAGATATACCAGCAGCATCTGGCTCCTGATGGCATTTTGGCCTTTCATCTCTCGAATAATCACCTTGATCTGCCCGCTCTGGTTTTGTCTCTGGCCTCAGATGCAGGCCTTAATAGTGCCTGGGTTTCCGATGATGGCGATGAAACGGCTACTTTTACCAGCAATTGGGTTCTGCTTTGTTCTGATGCCGATGTGATTGCTACACCGGCTATTAAGGCTGAAAAAATAAACTCAATACCGCGTACTGTAACGCCCTGGACCGATGACCGTATCAACCTTTTGGAAATAATGGCAAAATAGTAATCCCGCTATTACATCTGGCAGTTATCTATAAATTTATTTACTACGCAGTCATTTCATAAAAATATAATGCCACAATAGCGGTAGCTGCTTATATGTATAAAAAAACACCCACCTGCTGAGCAAGTGGGTGTTAAACAAAAGCCTGTTAAACTCTGCGTCTGCGAAATGCCATCAGTCCACCTAATGCCAATACGCCAAGCGTCGCCGGTTCTGGCACTTCAAAATTCACTACAGCCGTATCACCACTAGTGAGTGTGATGACCAAGCCATCAACCTGGCCATTATAGCCTGCAGCCCAACCGCTTCCAGTAGAGATATTCATATACATGATCTCTTCGCAGCTATAGTTTCTGGTAATTCCAGTAGTATAGCCGTAGTCATTCCAGCTGACATTCCCACAGGTAATATCGCTAAGGAATGGGTCTGTATACCTACCATAGTTATTTGTGGCAAAATAGTCAAATACTCTGAGGCGGTTACTGGCATCTTCGTCTGTTGAGTATTGATTCCACTGGTCTGCTGGTGCTGTTCCCCCCGGCACAGAAAAGTAAGGTTCAATAGTCAAACGCCTTCCAAACCACCATGAATCATCGTTAACCAAATCTGGCTTTGTGTATATTTCCAGATACCAGTCAACAGTCTGATTTGAATCAGAGCCAATTTTTTTTGTATAAAAACTAATACTGGCCAGTTCATTTATCTTGATCGCATTTGTAAACACATTTCTATTGAAAATTGAGTTAATATCGATGCGAAGTTCACTTTTACTTACGCCATTAGCTGCTATGCTGCCAGTACCAAATCCGGGAGCGTAGTCTCCGGAAATGCCAACGGCAGTAGTATCTTCAGCATATATTGTTTTGTTATATGTCTCAGGCATATAGGTAGCCAGAGCTGTTGTTGACAATATAAGCCCAATCGCAGCAGAGATCATCTTTTTCATAAAGTTTTCTCACTTTCTTGCAGAGTTTACACTCTTTCTATAACACCATACACTATTAAGATGTTACACAACATCTTCTTGTTTAAGCAGTTATATTACTCTCTTCAGAAAGGGGAAAAATGCGCAAAAAAAAACGCAAGATTCAGCTTCTGCTATCTACAGCCAACTCTCTCTTGCGTCTCTATCTACTTACTAATAATTTTACCACAAACAAAACAAGATGCAAATAAAAAAACAACTTTTTTAGAATTTATCTGTTAATTATATAAAGTACCTATTAATAACAGGTTATAAAAGTATTAAAACATCTTTTTGCAAATTTTCTGGATAAATTTTGATTTCATCTTAGCCATCATCCAGGTTTCAGCGACTCTTTTGCTTAAAAATCCCATTGTAGGGAATGAATGCTGGAGCATCATGACCTTGTGCATGGGTATCTTGCATTGGATCGCCATAGCCCATTCATTGACCATCTCTCCTGAGCCTTCACCGACTATTACTACGCCGTATATGCGGCCCGCTGAACTGCAAAATACCTTGACGAATCCAGCTTCTATATCTTCGGCAATGGCAGCACCATAACCATCATATCGAACTATGTGTGTCTGGTATTTAATGCCTTTGTCGTCCAGTTCTTTCTGGCTTTTACCTACTTGTGATATTTGGGGCTCAGTAAATATTGTGGATGGTACAACAAATTTCCGGAAATCCATTTTCATTAACCCCGGCATCATGGAATTCATTATGGCTATCATGCCCTGATGCATAGCTGCATGACTGAACTGGTAATAGCCATTGCAGTCGCCAACTGCATAAATATGTTTTTTACTGGTTCTAAGATACTTATCAACTTTTATGCCAGAGTTATCATATATAATTCCAGCGGCTTCCAGGTTAAAACCTGCGAAGTTCATTGCTCGTCCGGTTGCTAATAATATCTTTTCAGCCTCGACAGATTTCCCATTTTTAGTGGTTATGGACACTCCTTTTTCCGTTTTAGTCGCAGAGTGGATTATTTCACCAGTTAGCAGATCAACACCTTCTGCTTTTAATGCTTCTTCGAGTATTTCTGCTGCTTGCGGGTCATTTTTGGAGAGAAGGTGAGCTGATCTCTGTATGAGTGTTACCTGGCAGCCCAGCCGTTGGAACCCCTGGGCCATTTCACAGGCTATTGCACCTCCGCCGCTTATTATCATACTTGCCGGTACATTATCCAGCTTGAATATATTTTCATTTGTAAGATATTCTATCTTTTCGATCCCATCGATAGGTAATATGGCGGGTTTGGTACCTGCTGCAATAAATATGCGTTTAGCAGTGATTTTACGATTTCCAACTGCAACGGTATGATCATCGACAAAACTGGCTGCACCTTCTCCCAGGATAAGATCAACCTTATCAAACATGTTCATAGTCTTTTTTTCATTGATATACTTCAGGTCGTCAGCTATCTTAGAAAATATATCGCCTACGACGGGCAGGGGCGTTTCGCTTAGTCTTTTTTTTGCAAAACCTGTAATATTGTGCCGGAATTGAGCCATACGAAGTAGAGCTTTGCTGGGTATGCACCCGCAATTCATACACTCGCCCCCGATCTTGTTTTTTTCAATACCGCAAACCTTCAGCCCCATTTCGCTTCCCATTATTGATACTGCCATACCGGCCGGCCCTAAACCTATACATATAAGATCATAATCATATTTCATACTTCAATCTCCATTACCAGTCATATTTAATTTGTATTTTGTAATTCGTCAAATAATTACTTAATCTATTATATTTCTCATACATCGTAATATTCAAATAATTAGATGAATATTTTCGTTTTTTTGGGTTAATGCGTGTAAGTGGTGAAAAACTAATCGCTTATGCTTGTCAAGCCGGGGAGTGATAATATGTATTCTATTTTGTTATTATCTTTCTGTATTGTGCCGGTGACAGTCCGATAGTTTTCTTGAACTGACGGGAAAAAGCACTTTGGTCGGCATAACCACAGTCAAGAGCTATGTCTAAAATTGTCATATCACTTTCTCGTAATTGCCACAATGCCATCTCGATACGGGTTTTCTGGATAAACTGTCCGGCGGTAATCTTGAATATCTTTTGCATTCTCTGTTCGTACTGGTATGATGATAAATTAGCCTTTTTTGCTAGTTCATCTATCAAGAGAGGCTTATTGTAGTTCTTTTTGATATATGAGATCGTTTCGGCGATTCCTTCAAGATCTTTGTTTTTACTACCTTGCATTTCCAGGTCACGAGAGATACCGGCAAGTCCCATGATTTTACCTTGGGCATTACGCAACGGTACTTTTGTGGTTATGCACCAGCATAGATCCAGGGATGATGATATTTGCATTTCCAACTGATTTAATATTGGCTTACCACCCTCCAATATATGTTGGTCCTGCGAGCGATATTCAGCCCCCAATGGCGACGGGTAAACCTCGTCTGGCCATTTACCGATCAGCTCAGCTTTTTCAGACTTGCCACATCTTCTGGCAAGTGCGTGATTAACCATAACATACTGACCATGTTCATTTTTTATGAAAAAAACCAGGTCTGATAGATTGTCAAACAACGGCTCGCAAATTAGCGGCTCGCTAATTTGCTCAAAAAACTCTTTTTGTAAGGGTATTAGTGTCATTTCTTATTTGAGTACCTTGGATATAAATAAACACAATTTCACTTTCTTTAATTCTGTTATTATAGCAAATGTTAATGGTTATGCCTGAATAATATAAATACAAGTAAAAGATTTACAATGTTGTTATAAAATTAAAAAAATGGAGATGTATGGTCTTTTGATATATTTAAAATAATAAAGCCGGGTGGAGGACCCGGCTTTATTATTCACCGCGAAGTCACGAGTGTAAGCTCGTGACAATGTGAAAACCCGCCTGATACGGGCCAGCCCGAAGGCTGAGAACTAATAGGATATCAGTTTTCGCAGCGAACTGCGACATATTCAAAATGTGCCGAATTCTACATCGGACTGCTGGATTATAGCAAAAATAAGAATTATGTCTTGTAAAAAAAGATAATTATGGCGTCAAAAAAGCATATATGTGACTATTTGGCCTTGAATTTGTCATAAAGTTTAATGTTTTGCGGTTCAATAACACCAATTTCCGTAATAAATGCGGTGATGAGTTCTGACGGTGTGACATCAAACGCCGGATTATATACTTTGGCATTGGCTGGTGCTGTCCTCCTGCCCGGCACAAATTCAATTATTTCTGCCGCATCTCTCTGCTCAATAGGAATCATTTGTCCATTTGGAAGGCCCATGTCGAAAGTGCTGTAAGGGGCGGCGATATAAAATGGAATATTATGATATTTTGCCAGAACAGCCAGAGAATAAGTACCAATTTTATTGGCGGCATCGCCGTTTGCCGCTATTCTGTCAGCTCCGACAATTACCAGGTCAATCATTTTTTGCTGCATCATCCAGCCAGCCATATTATCGCAATTTAGTGTAACATTGATCCCGGCGTGCATAAGCTCCCAGACTGTCAGTCTGGCACCCTGCAATAGTGGACGAGTTTCATCGGCAAAAACCTTAAATTTCTTGCCAGACTCATGGGCGGCAAACATTACAGCCAGTGCCGTACCATAATCAGCAGTAGCTAATCCACCAGCATTGCAATGAGTGAGTACGGCACCGTCTTCCGGAATTAGATGCATACCATTTTTACCAATAGCCCGGCACATAGCAGCATCTTCATTTCGAATATCGTGAGCTTCATTGAGAAGTTCACTACAGAGCTGTTCTGTACTGGAGGATGAGCTGGCCAGACAGCGTTTTTTCATGCGATCAAGAGCCCAGAATAAATTTACCGCGGTTGGGCGACTGGTCGCCAGGTAGTCAGCAGCCTTGATCGTTTTAGTTTTCAGTTCGGTTATATCGCAAGTTTTCAGATGCGGCTGCATTCCTAAAATAACACCGTAAGCTGCGGAAATGCCTATTGCCGGGGCACCACGCACTCGTAATACCTTTATTGCCTCCCACATATCTTCAATTTCGTGGATACTGATAGTGCTGTGTTGATTAGGCAGTAAGGTCTGGTCAATAAGATCCAGATGGCCTTCGATGCCGCCGATCCATTTCAGGGTTTCAGTTGCCAAAATATCTTTACTCCTGATGAGATAAATCTAAGGTCAATTCTCAATCTTTATCTCAATATTATTATATTTGTCAAGACAGCCCTGTGCACGATGAATATTCATTATGGCCATATCGTATTCGATCATAGCCTGTACAGCAGTAATTTGATTTCTGCTTAACCTGTCATCGGCATTGAGTTTTAGATTGAGAAATTCAGGGTTGGTACTATCTTTGCGTTCAGTATCCTGAATTGCCAGATAGTTTAGCAATTCATTCCTGGCGGCGTCAACAGAGTCCATTCTGGCCTTGATCTCACTGTATTTATGATGCAGGTCATGCAGAGAAACGCTTACATCGTATAATATTTGCTCTTGAATATATTTCAGCCTTAGCTCTTCCTGTTCTTTTTGTTTACTAGCCTGACTCAGGGCCGCCTTGGCGGCGCGATTTGCCAGAGGGTATTCAATAGACATGCCAATAGACCAGTTGTAAGTATCATAGTCACCCTGATCTCTAAAGGCCGATTCATCATGGATATCAGCCCCCATAACTTTATGAGTTACAAACAGGTCGGCCCTGGGCAAAGTCTGATTTTGAGCCATACCCAAAGCTAACTTTGCAATGTCTATGCCATTTTTCTGAGCAATAAGTTCAGGACGCAATTCTAAAGCAGTTTCAACTGCCTGTTCGAAAGATATATCATAAGGACGCTGTTGTGGGTCATCGAGAGTAATTATTTCACATTTGACACTGATCGGCCATTTGGGATTGTTAATAGTGACTAGCAATGTTTCCTGTTGACGCAATGCGGAATTTTTTGCTGAAAGCATATCAGCCCTGGCTTCTTCAATAACAGCCTTGGTACGGGCAATAGAACTGCTTTTCCCATCATAATCATTGCGGGCAATGACCCGATCAAGTGTTTCCTGGGCTCTTTCAAGCAATTGCTGGCGTATTTTAACATGCTGACGATAATAGTAGAGCAGCCAGTAATTGCGTTCAACCTCAAGCATAGTATTGATAACTTTAAGATTGAATTCCTCTTTACTGATATTCAATCTGCTTCGTGCGGCTCGAATAGCAGCTCTGTTAACATCGACACCAAAATTCCTGAGTAATGGCTGCTGTAATTGAATTTCAGTGCTATATTCGATAAAAGGCTCATAATACAGATCTGCACTGCTGGGAAAAAGATCGTTTATACGCCGGGCACTCTCGCTGACCTGTATGGTACCGCCAGTGCTGAGCTTTTTGCTTAAGCCCAAAGCGAAGCTATTGTTATGATAGCGATTATAACCATCTACAATCACTCGCTCTGAGGTTACTTTACCATTTACATCAACAAATTTCTGTGTATAAGTTGCATCAATATTATTTTCATCGAGATTATCATATTGAGCAGAGCCAAACATGGTAACATCGAAAGCTGATTCTGCTGCGGTGATATCATCTATTCTAAGGGCAGGATTATATGATTCAATTTTAATATCATAATTATAAGCCAGAGCGTTTTTAATACATTCCTCAATGCCAAGTTCTATGACTACAGCTTCGCTATCACCCATAATAGTTTTTTTATCGGCTACTATGGCTGCCAGCGAGGGAACGCGAATTTCTTCAGAAGAACTTGATTGCTGGGCATGCAGAGCCGGGCAAATAAATATAATCAGCAGATAACATGGTATAAACCATGTTGACTGGCTACGATTTCTTATATAATACGATCTATTCATAATTAACCTTTCGTTTGCTAAGTATTTCAGTGATAATGGTTTTATTGAACCTGTGTGCTCTGCTGATAAATTGCCGTTCCATTGCTATCTGTGATAGTAATCGTGAGCGTTTGCGGTGGAGCTGACAGTGAATTTTTTACCATATACACCTGGAAGCTCGAATTGTCCCAGTCAATATTTACCTTGCGGAATACCTTGGCAAGGTTGTTAGAATAGTAGTAGCGATTGCGGTTGCCGGACCTCTTGATATATTTAACATCTATCTCCAGCGAATCGCTTGTACCCCATTGCAACTTTAGTGTTTTGATCTTGGTAAGATCGATATTACTGGTAGCCGTTATGCCGCCATTAACCCATATCTGGTCATTGACCCGGCTATCACGCCACTTTCTCTTATACGAAGTAAATTCCAGAGTGTCGTACAGACCGGTATTAAAGTAGATTGGCATCTTACCTGTTACAGTAGCAGGATTCTGATATAGTTTGCCGCCTGCTCCCATGGTTACCTGTATGGGCTTGACTGTTCCGCTAAGATCGATACGGCTGGCATCAAGTTTAAATGTATCTCTGTAGAGGTCAAGAACCAGCTTCAATCGCCCGCCATCTTCGAGAGTAGCTTTATAAGAATATTTGGTATTGCTGAGCTTTTTGAAGGAGCTGCTGGTGGTATCAATTGTTGTTGACCATTGACCTACAGTGAAAGTTAATGGTTTACCAACAAAGGCATCAGCTGCGAGTTTGAACTCACCTGAAAGGCTGAAACTGTCAGATATTCTGCCCGGGGTTCGGTTTTTAGAGGCATTGAGTTTGATCTCAAGATCGTCCAGGGCTTCTTCTTCTACCTGCCAGAAACCGTCAGCATCAGCTGTTTGTATGGTACTGGTATCATCGTAATTTGGATCAGGTTCTTCAGAGTTTATAAAATTATCCGTTAACTTCAGAACTTCGCCCTCTCCTTTGCTAAGATAGGTATAGCCATCTACAGTGCCGGTGGGGTCCCAGGTGTGTTTGAGTACGAACAATGTTTTACCCAGGCTAGCTCTCTGAGATATTTTGACATTATCGTCAATTATAGTCTTTGTAGCATTATCCCAACTGAAGGAATCACCAATTACCTTATCTTCCGAGCACATCTGCCAGCGCAGGTCAGGCCATCTTTCAAACGGTACTGCCTGATCCACTGTTTGAGCCTCGAATATTACCTGATCATTTATGGTATTGCGTAATATCCAGTTCGTCAGGCCGACGCTGTCGCGGGCTATGTACAATGATTCGATCGTGTTAATATCTTCAATATTACTCATATCGGTATAAACTTCGAGACATTGAACGCCAAGATGGTTAGCCAGTCTGTATTGAACTTCGTAGCTCAGATTTTCATATTTGCCCTGACCTTGCATAAGCTTATAAGTGCCGGGCTTGGCATATATGAACTGAACAGAGGAGAAATCGCTGCTGGCGGTTGTAAATGAAGGTTTAGCCTTGCTTGCCCAGGCCAGACGATATGAATTAACATCAGTAATATTGTCTGTAGTATTGTCTGATGCAAATATCTCACGAACAAGCCCATCATCTTTGTGATAGTATTTCCATCTTACCAGATCATTAGGATCAGAAGGGCACTGATATTTTACCAGTACCAGATCATCGTTATAATAGGGAATCTCAGGCAGGGATGCATTGAAACTAACAATCTCTTCCGTTATTGCTTTACTGTCCTGAGTATAAGCTATTTTGTTGACAAAGGTGTCTTCATTTTCCGGGTCATAGGGCAGTTCGCTGTCATAATCGCCGCAAATTAGTTTGAAAAGCATGTTTTTGCCGGTATAGTCAGATAGCGGTTTAGCGTCCAGATAAGCATCTGAGGCACTGCCGACATATAAATCTTGTACGCCATTTATCCGATAGCGTAATACCCAGAGGCGATCAAGATTATCTCGTACAAGCTGTATATCAAAAAGGTTGGTTGTAACCCCTGTTTTGGTGCTGATCCAACGCAGTGCTTTTAATCCGCCAACTGTCTGGTTGTTGAAAGACATGGTAATATCTTTATCTGCATAGTCTTTACTGCCATAGTACAGCTTGGTGCTTCCGGCGGCAGCCTTGAGGAATTCAGTGTCACTCATGTCGTTAAGATCATCTTTGAACAGGCCGCCATAGAAAGCTGTCTGCCAGCCATCTCCATCTGCTCCAGTTTCACCGTTGCGATAATTACGCATCAAACCCACGCGTGGACTGAAATACCAGATATTATTCTCATCTTCGTCAGCAAGATTTCCTTCCCAGCGTTTAACCTTAACCAGATGGTTTTGAGAAACAGGTATATGTGACAAAGTTGAGTCAAAGGCTACTATTTTTTCGTTTATAGTTATTCCGCCTTCATTGCGGGTGTAGAAATTATCCGGAGAATCGACATCTTCGTTATCATAAACACCGGATATCAGGGCAAAGAGTACATAATCATTTGCCAGGGTTTCGAGCTTTACTGCCTCTGTCAGAGTATCAAAATCGTGAATTACCTGTAAGTCTGTCTTATAATAGAATACCCAGATAACACCGTTTGTATCACGGGCCATGTGTAATTCAAAATTGCGAATACCCTCCTGAGGAATACCATTCTGGATCCAGGTTACATAATTTACGCCGTTGAACTTTGAGGTAGGGTAGCTTATGCTCTGGGTGAAATTAGTATTATCTCTGTCACCTTTACCTAATATCGTTCTGGTAAAGGCAAAGCCTTTATCCAGTCGGAGGAAAGGCACATCGGAAAAATCGGTACTGGTAGAGTTAAATATCTTCTCATCGAGCCACCAGCCAATGCCGTTAAGGATTTGATCTTCATCTTGCAGGTAAAGAATCAGGCCATCGTCTTTGTGATAGTAGAAATACTCTATGCCGGTCTCGCTGCCTGTGAGTCCCCGGTATTTTTTGACTATTACTACATCATTATTGCTATAGTTTGGAGCAAGCGTTCCGTCCAGACTGATTATCTCTTGGGTTTCTGTACTGCTGCCAGAACCCAGAATTATCTTGTTGTTGGCTGAACCAAGGTTAGTTGGGTCAAATGTCCCGGCGATAAGGCGGAATTGCATCAGATAATTGGCGTAATAACTTATCGGCCGGGCTTCCAGCAGATTTGTCGCTTCAAAAATAACCTGTTTTGAACTGGAACTTTCTTCGTTATTTACTTCCTTAAATACATAAATCTCGCCATCGGGGTTGCGGGCCAGGTAATATGTCTTATCAGTTACTTCTGTTACCAGGTTCTGAGTATCAGTACGCCATTTAAGGCATTTAACGCCCAGAACGGTATCAGTAGAAAATTCATAGTTCCAATAGGCACCATCGATATAAGGATCGCTGTCACCGGTTGGCACATAATTTTCCAGTATATAAGTTCTTATACCGCCGGAGGTAGCTTTGAGGTATTCCACATCGGTAAAGTCGCTGCTGTCATCATCGTCAAAATCCTGCGAGCGATATATTCTGGAGATAACGATTGGTGTGACTGGTACATTTTTAAGATAAGCTGTTATGTGATCGTAGTTTGTTACACTTGTGTCGTCATCTGGATCTTCAAAAACTTCTACGCCCTTCATTGAATCGACTACATCGAAACCGTCAATCACAATACCAAAGACAGCGTATTTGCCATCAAAATCAGTATTGTGCTGGAAGTTGAAATAAAACTGACTAGTAGCAGAGTTTTTGGGGCTGCTCAGTCTGGCCATGCCTATAGTATATTGCAGATTTTTCAGGGCAGTAGCGGTTGTTTCCAGTTCGATCGGTTCGCCGGGCACTTTATAGCCATTATTAGGATCGGTCATGTTAAAAATATTTGATATTGAATACTGGGAGAAGTCAACCTCATAGAGATTGGGGTCGTACATTCCAGCCTGGGCGACATGATTTTCATCACTATCAACTCGGTGAAAGATAGTATTGGTGTAAAAACCATCGTCAACATAACTCAAGAAGTTATCGACAGTTACAGGTGCTTTGTCCTGATATAGTTCTACGGTTATATCACCGAGATTGGTTTCGATCACCACCAGGTTACGACCGGCATAAACGCTACTGACTGTTGTCAGTAATACAGCCAAAAATAATAACAGTGTACCTGATCTCTTTAAAATTGCCATGTACAGCTCCTTCCGCAGGCTTAAACTCTTCTGCGCACAGTAGTTAATACTTACTTTTCTCTCATAAGACTTTTATCGTTAGTTGATTACTCCATCTGACGATAATAAAGGAAACATTATAACATTCTGGCTCATAGTGTCAATTATTATAAGACCTTAAATGATTATTACTACTAATTTTGCAAGATATCTGGTACTGCAGCTTGATTATTATTGACCTCTGGGGTATGATTTTGAGTTCTGCATTTTGTCGCCTGTTGCCGGAGTGCGGATAGTACGAAACAATATTAAGGATATTAAAATGAAATTAGATAAGTTTATTCTTGGTACAGTAAAAGAAGTTCCTTCAGATGCAGAAATTCCTTCGCATCAGTTGATGATCAGGTCCGGCATGATACGCAAGGTTGCCAGTGGAACTTACGCTTATTTGCCCTTGGGTCTTAGAGTTATACATAAAATAATTGAGATCGTTCGTCAGGAGATGGATGCTGCCGGAGCTCAGGAAGTCTTGCTGCCGATCGTGCAGCCTATGGAATTATGGCAGACTACCGGTCGAGATCAGGATTACGGCCAGACACTAGGACATTTTACCGATCGTCATGGTCGAGAAAATGTTCTGTCGCCTACTGCCGAAGAAGTCATGACAGTTGTAGGTGCCAACGAGATAAGCTCTTATAAACAATTGCCTGTGAATCTTTATCAGATCAATACCAAATATCGCGATGAGTTTCGACCTCGTTTTGGCGTGTTGCGCAGTCGTGAGTTTATCATGAAAGATGCTTACAGCTTTGATGCTGACGAAATTATGCTCGAGCAGAGCTATCGCAATATGTATGATGCTTATTGTAATGTCTTTAAGCGTTGCGGCGTCGAATATGTCATAGTTGAAGCTGAGGCTGGCGAAATGGGCGGTAGTGGCTCGCACCAGTTCACTGTTCCCTGCGAAAGTGGTGAAGATGTTATAGTCTATACTGAAGATCTTGCCTATGCAGCTAACATAGAAAAGGCCGCAGTTGACCCCATAAGCCCAGAGTCTAAAACAGCCGATGTCCAGGCGATAACTGAGATCTATACACCCGGCTCTGGTGCTATTGACAGTGTCTGTACCTATCTTAAGACTGTCCCGGAAAAGATGATAAAATGTATGATTTATGTCTTCGGCCCGGAAAATAAGATACTGGCCTGTGTTGTTAGGGGAGATCATGAGCTGAATCCGGAAAAGCTAACTCAGGCTTTGGGTGGAGTTGCCCCGGAACTGGCCCCGGAGGACATTGTCCAGCGTATAACCGGAGCTAAGATCGGTTATGCCGGTCCGGTGGGGCTGTTCGATAAGGTTGACATGGTATTTATCGATCATGGAGTGGCGGCAATGGCGGTTGGATATGCCGGTGCTAATAAAACCGAATATCATATTGGCAATGTTGTACCCGGCCGGGATTTCCCGCTCGATGGTGCTAATATTAAAGTTATCGATATTCGCAATGCTGCCCAGGGTGATACATGGCAGGGTAAAAAACTGTTATTCAAGCGTGGCATAGAAGTCGGTCAGGTATTCAAGCTTGGCGATAAGTACAGTAAAAAACTTGGTGCCGAATACCTGGATGAAAGCGGTAAACGCCAGACTTGCCTGATGGGATGCTATGGAATCGGTATCAATCGTATTATGGCCTCAGCTATTGAGCTTAGCTATGATGCTGATGGTATTATCTGGCCAATCAGCATTGCTCCGTTTGAGGTATTGGTTACTACGGCTAATCCCAACGATGAGCAGGTAGTTGCCGCTGCTGAAAAGATATATCAGGAGCTGTTAGAGAACGATATTGATGTTGCCTATGATGACCGTAATCAGAGAGCGGGAGTCAAGTTTAAAGATGCCGATCTCATTGGCATACCGCTGCGGATAACCGTCGGTCGTAAGACGCTGGATAATGGCGAAGTGGAGATAAAAGTTCGCCGTCAGTCGGAAAGCCAGCTGGTTAAACTGGAAATGGCAGTTGATACTGCTCTGGATAAAATAACCGAACTCTGGCAGGAACTGATAGTTGAAGAAGACTAAATTATTAGTAATTATTCAATAGTTCCCATCCCTTTAGGCATATAACAATATGCGGGATTGATATATGTGAGCCGAAGCCTATCTTTAACGATTTAGGCTTTGGCTTTTTTTTATATGAAATCGCACGATACATTGAATTATAAACAATGAATTATGTAACCGATAAAGGTATCAAAAGTAAGGATAGATGGGTGGTTGATAAAATACTTAAACAACACGGCAGTTGCCTTCTGTGTTGAGAACCGAAATAGTTATGTAAAATCGGGCTGACAGGATTTGAACCTGCGACCTTTTGACCCCCAGTCAAACGCGCTAGCCAAGCTGCGCTACAGCCCGAAGATGTCACTTTAAGTGACAGACAAGACATTCTAACAATGTATATGAATTAGTCAAGGTTAATGTCAGAAAAAAAGAAATTAAATAAATGTAACCATGCTCTGATTAAGGCATTACATAAGATCGTTTAATATCTTTGATGGGGGGGCTGTGGGCTAGCAGGTGCTTAATCCTCGCTGCTATCCAGAATGAAGTCCGGCGGTATGATCTCTTGTGGTTTACCATCAATTGTTATGGTGAAATAGATATTATTGGCCAGACTCAGGATATCTCCTGGCTGTACAGTGGTGGGCGTTGATATTCTTTTATTATTTAGATAGGTGCCATTGGAGCTGTTAAGGTCGGCCACAGTAACCATCTGATCTTCGCAGACAAGTTTGCAGTGCTGACGAGATACGGCGGATTTCAATACGCGGATATTGCAATCAGGTTGCCTTCCTATTATTGTCTGACTTTCCGTTATGGGGATATCTTTTCTTTTGCCGTTTTTTTTAAACAATACAAGTGTTGTATTCATCAAGCTGCTCCGTATTCTGACAAAACGGTTATCCAGTACAAAATTGCATTACCCATTCCCCGAAACAGGGAATACGACATTTCTCCTTAACCGTACACTTTAATTATCGGTCATTTGGATAGTAATGATTATTATTTTTTATTATTTGATACAAACTGATGTAAGTTGCTTATTAGTAGAATGTTATGGTTGCATGTGTAGTTTGGGGCTCTGATAATAACAATGATTTATGTAAATATAGCTGTTAAATTGTGATATTTTCTGCTGCATTAGGCAAAAAATGCATGTTTGATCGCGTTTGGCTCAGTTCTGAGGGTGTTGTATGTTATTATTCGCGGACGATCTTCCCGAGTTTCAGTACCGCCTGATTTTGTATTTGCCTTATCCTTTCTTTGGAGAGTCCCAGAGTTGATCCTATGTCTTTTAGTGTCATAGGAGTGCCTTTATACTGGCCAACAGAAAATCTTAATCGGAGTATTTCCTTTTCGATTTCCGATAGTTCGGTCCGCTGGCCCAGAATATAATGTCTTAGCTGTAATATAGAATCTGAGAGTCGCTGCTGACGCAATTGCTGGCAGGTGGTATCTACCTCAAGTGTTGGGTCAAAATGAAGTTGGCTTATATGATTATATCTATAAATCTTTTTGGCCAGACGGGAAAAGCTCTTGCCAATAGCCCGGCACGCATAAGTACTGAACTGAAATCCAAGGCGATAATCGTAACACTCGGTTACCCGTAATAAGGCCATAGAACCCTCGCTGATCAGTTCGCCATATTCTACATTTGCATATTTGCAATGCTGGGCCATATTCAATACCAACCCCATATTGCTGGTAGTAATATGGTCGCGGAGTTCTAGTTGCTGCTTATCCCAAAATAGAAGGGCCTTTATCCACTTTTGTCTTATCTTATTGCTGTTTAAGATCTTATCTCTTATATTTGCGATAATATGCCTTAAGTAGTGTAATTTCGCGAACATGATCTCATGCTGGCTGTGACTTGGCGGTCGGCCAGGTTCAATATTAACCTGAGCTTCCATAATATTTCTTACCCAGAGAGAGTTTGAAAAAAGATCGCTTTTCTGATATTTAATTTCAGCGTTAAGGACATGCTCTAATCTTCTGAATTCGACCGGACTAAGATTCAGGTTTATAGCAATTTTGAAAACCCTTTCCGGTAATAGCGACTTTTTTGACACTTCAAGTAACATTTTCGCTCCCCTTATGGCGATTGCCATTTGTTCATAAAAGACATATATAATTAGACCCACAATTGTGTTAAAGTTCAATAAGAATATTGATTTAATAATGATAGGTTTTTTGCTTGTTTTGCAATAAGGGTAATCCCTTATTTAGTGGCAATTAATTGAGGCCGTTTGAGCTAGAAATGTTATTTATATGGTTAAATAAATATGGAATAAAACTTATATAATAATTATAATTCAAATATGATTAATAATATCAGAGTAATTATGATACTTGTTTTGTGCAGCTTCGTTTTTTGGGTTAACAAGTGTGCTGGTCGTCAGGCGGTATTGTATTATTCGGATGGAAGTGTTCGCATCGGAGAGTTGACACTTGCTTCAGGTTCGCAATTAAAGTGCAATATACCTGAAAATGGAGATATTTATACCTCCGACATGATAACTGGCGAACCTGTTAGGTATGGTAAGGTTCGTCGTTTTGGCCTTGAGTCATTAGCAAAGATAGAGTTTTTTGTCCAGAAGGAAGAGCTAGTCAGGAAGTGGCGTTTTGATAGTCAGACTGCTTATGATCGTATAACGGCCCAGGCAGACTATAGTCCGGCGGAGAAACATTACAGTGGTGACTATTATCCGATCCGTTATCTGGCGGCAGTGGTTGCATTTAATGGTGGTGAGGTGATTGCCGGGCATTTATATTCGGCAGTAGCTTATTTTGATGATGGCAGTAAGGTTGATAAAATACCGCTTTTGTCTAAAAATCGTGGGCATGAAGGTCAGGCTTTGGATGATCTTGTATATCTAAAATGTATCAAGTTCATTGATGCAGGCAAATCAGTTCAGCCGGTGGAACGATATAAGCCTGAGGCTATGGTTTTTCAGCCGGGTGATAAATGTTATGCTTTGTCGTTTGATTCACTGGTGTCACTGCCTGTCAGAGTTGATGTGGAAGATGGTATTATCACTGTGGAATCATCTTTGGGTGAAAATGTTATGTTTGCTATTTCGCGTGATGATCATTATATTGTTGGTTGGCCGACATGTCATGATGATGAGCTATTTGCCCTGGCGGATGAATCTGTAGCTTTGTTGCGTGATTTTTATAATGAGCGACAATTGGTTGGTGTCTGGCACGATAAGCAAAGGAAGCAGATTCTTACTTTGGTGAATCTCAGGCGAAGGTTTGCTGATACGAATTTTGGCGAGATAGGCGGCGAGTGGGACAAATATCGTGGTGCAATAGTTGAGCCGTGGCGTTTAAGTGTATGGCGTTGGCTATATGATGAGGAAAACAGAAAATTGACGCTTATTGGTCGAGGTTCATTTCATCGCGAGATAAAAGATCCTTCAGATCCGGTGCCGACCATTGAAAAACAGGAGAACTTATGGTTTATAGCAGGGAAGTAGAAATTGCGAAAAAGGCAGCTCGCCAGGCGGGCGATCATGCTCTTAAAAATATATCAGCCCAGAGCCATCATAAACAATGTGATAATTCGATAGTTACAGATATCGATATTCAGGCACAGGCGATGATAATTGCGGCATTACAGTCTGAATTTCCGGACTATGGTATCATAGGTGAGGAGCCTGATGCTGGTTCTGGCGAGATGTTGTTACTGATATTACCAAAGGGTGAGAAAGACATCTGGTGGGTTATCGATCCGATAGATGGTACGCGGAATTTTGCCTTTGGGCTGCCGTTCTTTGCTGTAAGTATAGGGCTTATTGTTGACGGTATGCCTGCCGCTGGAGTGATCTATTATCCTGACCGGCATGAAATGTACTGGGCGGCTTCAGTAAATGGTTGTGCGTATTGTAATGATCAGGAATTAGCGGTTAAAGAGGAAAAGATTAACCCAGACAGCCAAATATGTGTTTCTGGATTGTTGCACGAATATTGGACTGCCCGGCAGGTAGAAAAGGTTTTTCACCGATGCGTTCATGCTAATCTGGGCTCAGCTGCATTGCACATGGCCTATCTGGCAGCGGGTAAATATTCAGCAGGGGTTTTCCTTCGTACAAAGTTTTGGGATATAGCAGGAGGAGCGGCAATACTGCTCGCTGCTGGCGGGGTAATTACGGATTTTGCCGGTAATGGCATATTCCCTTTTGATTGCCGCAGTTATGCAGGCAAACCAGTTAAGTGTTTACTGGGAGGAGATATAATGGTCAGGCAAATAGCCGATCTGCTGGAATGGCAGGAGCAGTAATGCCTGAATATAAGCTACTTTGAATTCTGGTCGTACTGAATCTGGCTGCGATATTGTTTTGATGTTTTTTTTGTAATTTTCTTGAATATTCGGCAGAAGTAAACCACATCAGAATAGCCGCATCGTTTGGCAATTTCATAGAGCGGCATATCATAGTTTTGTAGTAGGAATTTAGCCCGATTTATGCGTACATAGTTGACATAATCGCAGAATTTCATATAGCCATTTTTTCGGAATAGTCTGGAAAGATGATTGGGAGAGATATCGTAATGTGCAGCGACAGAATCGCGGGATATTTCGCTCTGGAAGTTTTCCTGGATATAAACGCATATTTCCTGAAAGAGCAGATTCGCTGAGTCGCTGGCCGGTTTATTAATATGATCTTCCAGTTTGATCTGGTAGCACTGAAGCAGGGCATTGATCAGGTGATTAAAGCCCTGGTAGGGTCTTTTCATTCTGCTTAGCTCGGAGATGGCATCAAGAATTTTTTGTTCCGGACCGGCCAAAGCATGTTGAAGTGCTACTTTTTCGGCACTGACTACTTTGTCGGTAGTCACCAAACTAATACCGGTGTGTCTTTTGCCAAAGAGAAAGTGCAGTGCTCTGGATTTAATCTCCATATTGGGCTTATCCCAGCAATTGGAAGGTATAAACAGGGCCTGTTGTGGTCTGACAGTGACATTAGTGACGGTGTTACCTTGCTCCAGTTCTGTTTGATAATCGCCATCCAAAATGACGGTTAATCTGGGGAAATGTACAGCGAATGCGTAAAGCGGGGGAGTAATTTTGTTGCCTGAGAAGACGACTTCATTTATGCCTTTTCCGCTGGTAATTTCCTTAAGTGCATTGAGTATTTCTTGTGTATTTTCCATGGTCTCACCAATGTTACAAATTTCATATCACTTTTACATGTATTATATAGTTTGAGCGGTCTTAGTCCAGAAAATTGTCTAAAAAAGCATGAAAATTGGTTATTGGTCATTATGGAAATGGAGTATTTAAAAATGACGATGTTACATTTGTTCTTTTATTGCTCTGAATTTCCTATATAAATTGGAGTGGTTTTTCTATATAATTCTAATATATCCTTTAATGTGGCCATTTTAGGACGCTTAATACCTGTGTTAAATTGAAAAAGGTTGCCGGAAATGAAAGAATTTATTCAGAAACACAAACAATATTTACTCAGTGGTGTATCTTTTGCGATACCCTTTATTGCTTGCGGTGGTATTCTTATTGCTCTGGCAATAGGGTTTGCACCGATGGGAGCGAGTGGCCCGGATTTTACTATTCATGAGGGATATAATCAGCTTCAAACCATTAAAATAAATGTACTTAAGCACATTTTAAATATAGGTTCAGCCTCATTTGCATTGATGTTGCCAGTGTTGGCGGGTTATATATCATACGCGATGGCTGGTAAGCCTGGTCTGGTGGCTGGATTTATAGGTGGATATCTGGCCAAAGAGTCAGGAGCAGGTTTTCTAGGGGCACTATTGGCGGGCATATTGGCTGGCCATGTAGTTAATTGGATCAAGAAATTGCCGGTGCATAAGATGCTCAAGCCGATCATGCCCATTTTGATAATTCCAATTCTATCATCCTTAGTCATCGGTACGGTAATGCTTTTTGTAGGCAGTCCGATAGCCGGCATGATGGAGAGTATGCAAAAGTGGCTTGAGGGAATGCAGGGTTCGAGTGCCGTAGTGTTAGGATTGATTTTGGGAGCAATGATTGCTTTTGATATGGGAGGTCCGGTAAATAAAGCAGCGTTCTTTTTTGGTGCTTCAATGCTGGAGCAGGGCAATTATCATATAATGGGTGCAGTAGCGGCAGCTATATGCACTCCGCCCTTGGGCATGGGATTGGCAACCTTTATTCAGAAGAAACTCTGGAGTCAGGAGCAGCGTGAAAGTGGCATAGCGTCGTTTAGTATGGGAATGATTGGTATAACCGAAGGTGCGATACCATTTGCAGCCGCTGAACCGCTGCGGGTTATACCGTGTATTATGTTGGGTTCAATGACCGCTTCAGCGATAGCTATGGTTTATAATGTAGGGAATCATGCCCCCCACGGAGGGCCGATCGTATTGCTGGTAATAGATAATCGTATTTCATATTTATTTGCAATAGTGGTAGGTACAGTGGTGACGGCCTTGTCAATTAATTTAGTAAAAAGTTTAAGTCAGTCTAAGGAGAATTTATAATGAAATTTATCGCAGTTACCGCCTGTCCAACCGGGATAGCACATACATATATGGCTGCTGAAAATCTGGAAAAGACCGCCAAAGAGCTGGGGCATACAATCAAAGTAGAGACCCAGGGAGCTATGGGCATTGAAAACGAGCTTAGTGCCGATGATATATCGGGTGCAGATGCCCTGATCCTGGCTGCTGATATTATGATCGAAAATGGCGAGCGTTTTGACAATATACCCAAGATAGAAGTTCCGGTTCAGTTGGCATTGAAAGATCCCAAGAGTATTTTCGCCAAGAAACCCTGCTGATTTTTGAAAGAGAAAGAATAAGTGATCTCATCTTCAGATAAATATGAATACAGATTTACCTGCCCGTTACCAAATGGCCTGCACGCCCGTCCGGCCAATCTTTTGGAACAGGTTGTGTCTGGTTTTGACTGTAATGTAGTACTGGAAAACCTCAGTAATAATCGAGTTGCTGACGCTCACAGTGTGCTTTCACTGGTTGGTGCAGATGTTAAAGAGGGTGATGAGTGTATATTGCGGCTTGACGGTCCTGAAAGTGAGGCCGCCTACAAGGTTCTGGTGAAGTTTGTCATCAATGAATTACCGAACTGTGATGAGAAGTTGCCAGATGTGGTATGTGCGGCAGGTGATGTTTATATTCCACCGGTATTACAAGCGGCACAGGCAGAATTTTATCTGGGAGCATCTGTTGTTGCCGGGCTTGCCCGCGGTGTTGTGGTTCACATACAGGCACTGGCCTTACCCGATAACTTAAGTAGTGAGTTGAGCGGTGAGCCGCAACAGGAAATTGAGCTTGTATGTCAAGCTTTTGCTCAGTTAAAAAATGAGATGACTATTCGTCTTGCATCACCATCACTAACGCAATTGGAAAAAGATGTATTGATCGCGCAGCAGGCCATTGCAACTGACAAGGAATTCAGGCATAAGATAATGTCGTTTATCGGGGAGCATGGCATTTCTGCCGGTGAGGCGATAATGCAGGCTTATGAGCATTTTTGTGATATACTCCGCAGTGCCCGTAGCGAGCTGATCAGAGAGCGGGTCTATGACTTGCAGGATGTCAGTTCGCAATTGCTCAGACATTTGTATGGTTCACAGCCTCAAGCAAAAGTAGAGCTTTCGGCACCGTCGGTTTGTGTGGCTGATAATATTACACCATCTCAGTTTATGTCTCTGGATAAGAGTATGGTAAGTGCGATAGTTTTAGCTCATGGCAGCAGTACATCTCATACTGTGATTTTGGCCCGATCCTGTGGCATTCCTACCCTTGTGGGCGTTAAAGAGTCCTGTTCTTGCCTTAAGTCAGGCCAGGATGTTATTGTGGATGCTAATAATGGTCTTCTGATACATAAGGTTAATGATAAAGTAGATAGGTATTTCCGGTCTGAGCAGGCAATGCGTGCTTCCAGAGAGCAGTATTATTCTGCTTTTGTCGGGAAGGATGCTCAGACACTAGATGGTTTGCCTGTGCTGGTTTCGGCCAATGTTGCCAGGGCTCAGGAGGTTGCGATTGCAGTAGCTAAGGGGGCTGACAGTATAGGTCTCTTCCGGACAGAAATGCTGTTTATGGACCGTGATGAAGCCCCAACAGTTGAGCAGCAGTTTGAGCAATACCAGGAGGCTGTAAAGGCAGCAGCCGGTCGGCCGGTAACGATTCGCACATTTGATATCGGTGGTGACAAAAATGTATCTTATCTTAATCTTGCCTCTGAAGAAAATCCTTTTCTGGGGTACCGTGGGGTAAGAATATATCAGCAGTTCAGTGATATGTTCAGGGAGCAATTACTAGCTATCCTTCGAGCCTCAGCTTATGGCCCGGTAAAGATAATGATACCAATGGTTACCTGCTATGAAGAAGTATTGTGGGTTCGCAAGGCACTTGATCAGGTTAAGCAGGCACTAGATAATGACAACATAGCTTATGACAGGAATATCAGGCTGGGTATAAATGTGGAAGTTCCGGCAGTAGGTTTCATTATTCCGCAGTTAGCCGGTATAATAGATTTTATCAGTCTGGGCACAAATGATCTTACTCAGTACTTTACGGCGGTTGACCGGGGGAATAAGCAGGTTAGCTCGCTTTATCAGTCATCGCATCCAGGTTTCCTCAGATTCATAAAATATATTATAGAGCAGGCACATAAATCCAATCTGCTCGTAAGCATGTGTGGGGAAATGGCAGGTCAGCTGGCCAACCTGCCGATTTTGCTTGGCACAGGCATAGATGATCTTAGTGTATCAATACCTTCTATTTTGCCTATTAAGGCAGCAGTATCTGGTGCAAGTGCCAGTGAATGTTCTTTGCTGATTGATGAGTTGGTCAGCTTAAAGTCAGCTAAAGATGTTAAAGAGCGAATGGCGACTTTTAATAACAGACCATCTGATAAACCTGCTGTTGATGTTGCATTGGTTGATCTTAAGGCTGATTGTATTAATAAGCCAGAGGTTATCAGGTATGTATGTAATATGCTGGCTGGTGATAATCGTACTGGTGATGCTGTTGAACTGGAAAAAGACTTCTGGCGTCGGGAAGCAGTATATTCAACAGGATTAGGCTATGGCATAGCAGTGCCGCATTGCAAGACAGCGTCTGTCAATTGTAACTCGATCTGTGTGTTAAGATTAATGCAGCCAGTAGAATGGGAATCCATTGACAATATGCCGGTTGATGTTATAATAGCCATGACAATCAAAGATGTGGAGCAGGCCGGTAATCTGCACATGAAGATATTTTCTCGTCTGGCCCGCCACATAATGCACGAGAAGTTCAGGGAAAGCCTGAGAACCATAGAAAGTGCCCAGGAAATAGTGGAGTTCCTCCACGAAAAACTCGAAATTAATTGATTCTCTACCAGCCTGCCTGGGCATTTACCCCTAAAATCTGCACAACAGGAGTTCGAAATGAAAATTAGATCATTGTTTTTGTCGATACTGCTTCCGTCAGTTCCGCTAGTTGCCGCATTAGATTACAAGACCCCAGATCTTGATAAGGATAAAACCTTATATGTTGTGGGATATGCTCATCTTGATACTCAATGGCGTTGGGATTATGCCAAGACTATTGACACATATATCAAGGAAACACTCGATGGCAATATTGACCTGCTGGAAAGATATCCGGACTATGTATTTAATTTTACCGGTTCAAGTCGCTATGAAATGATGGCTGAGTATTATCCTGAACAGTTTGAAAAGGTAAAGAAATTTATTGAGCAGGGCAGGTGGTTTGTCAGTGGCTCATCAGTGGATGAGTGTGATGTGCTTATTCCTTCTCCTGAATCAGTTTTGCGTCATATTCTTTACGGTAATCAGTATTTTCGTAATCAGTTTAACAAAGAGAGCGTTGATTTTATGCTCCCTGATTGTTTTGGATTCCCGGCATATCTTCCTTCTTTGTGGGCCCATTGTGGTATTAAAGGGTTTTCCACTCAGAAACTGACCTGGGGTTCGGTAATGGGTATTCCTTTTAATGTTGGAGTATGGGAAGGCCCGGATGGCAATTCTGTTATTGGTGCTCTAAATGCAACGAACTATACCGGATCTATGCCTGAAAGACAGGACATTGATAAGGACTGGGTAAGGAGGATGGAAAATAATGCCGATGGCACAGGTGTTTATGCCGATTATCGCTATTATGGTGTTGGTGATATGGGCGGAGGCCTGCGTGAGTCTGATGTGCAAAAAGCCGTTGCCAGTCTTAACAATCCTGACAGTGAGCTTAATGTGGTGTTAAGTTCCAGTGATAGGCTATATAAGGATATAACGCCGGAGCAGAAGGCTCGTCTTAGAAGATTTAATGGTGAGCTTATGCTTACTGAGCATTCCGCTGGTGTGGCAACATCTAAAACCTATATGAAGAGGCTAAATCGAAAGAATGAGCTTTTGGCTGATGCTGCTGAAAGAGCGGCTGTTATGTCTGAGTGGATGGGTGCTACCGAATACCCAATCCAGACATTGCGTGATTCATGGAAGCGTGTTCTGGTAAGTCAGATGCATGATATCATTCCGGGTACTTCTTTGCAGAGAGCTTATCAATATTCATGGAATGATGAGCTTATTGCTGCAAACAATTTTGCTTCTATTGAAACTAATGCAATTGCTGGTGTTGCTCGTGCTCTTGACACCAGAGTTAAAGGTGAGGCGATAGTGCTTTATAATCCTCTGGCATTTGCCCGTCAGGATGTAGTAACAGCAACTGTTAGTTTTCCGAATGGAACACCTGAAAATGTTAGAGTATATAATGAGCAAGGTAAAGAGGTTCCATCTCAGCTGGTCGCAAGTGAAGAGGGTAATATAACTGTTCTTTTCCTGGCTGAGCTTGATTCTGTTGCAACTGCTGTTTATGATGTCAGACCTTCAGATAAACCATGTATGACTAAGTCAGGTCTTAAGATACATGGTAACACCCTTGAGAATAATTACTATAGAGTCGCCCTTACTGAAGGTGGTGATATTGCCTCTGTCTTTGATAAGGCTGCCGGTCGCGAGCTGCTCAGCGAGCCAACCAGATTGGAATTTCACCGCAGTTATCCGGCTATGTACCCGGCATGGAATATGGACTGGAAAGATCGTTCTTTGCCAGCTCTAGACTATGTTGATACTCCTGCAGTGATCAAGGTAGTAGAAAATGGCCCGGTCAGGATAGCTATAGAAATAACTCGTCAGGACCGTAACAGTATTATTACTCAGAAAGTATGTCTGGCTGCTGGTGATGCTGGGCGCAGAGTTGAGATTCATAATGATATCGACTGGCAGTCGAAGGAAGTTATACTCAAGGCAGCGTTTCCGCTTACTGTTAGTAATAGTTCGGCAACCTACACCCAGCAGTTTGGCACTGTAACTCGTGGTAATAATAATCCCAAGTTCTATGAGTATCTGTCGCATATGTGGTTTGATCTTACCGATACGACCGGTGATTATGGCGTGTCTGTTCTTGATGATTGTAAGTTTGGATCAGATAAACCAACTGACAATATACTCAGATTGACCTTGCTTTATACACCAGGTACTAAGCCCAATAATTTCTATGAGCAGAGTGCTCAGGATTGGGGGCGTAATGAGTTTGTTTATGCTCTTTATGGTCATGAGGGAACCTGGGTTAAGGGGCTTTCTGAAGCTCAGGCCAGAAGGCTTAATCAGCCTATAGCCGCATTCCAGGCGCAGCAGCATAAGGGCAAATTGGGTAAGTCTTTCTCAATGCTTGAGCTTAATACTCAGCAGGTCGATGTTCGTGCTATCAAAAAGTCTGAATGTGGTAAGTATGTGGTTATTCGTCTTCAGGAGCTGTTCAGTAATCCTGTATCTGATGTTATTGTCTCTATGGGTAATGGCATTGTGTCAGGTTTTGAGATCGATGGCCAGGAGAGAAAGATAGGTCCGGCAAAGATCAGAGACGGTAAACTGCACCTGGATATGAATAGAAATGCAATGCGTAGCTTTGCTCTCAAACTGTCAGATGCACCGGTTGCTCTTACCAGACCGATGGTAAAAACTGTCGAGTTGCCTTATGATACCACTGTCTTTACCGCAGATGGTCAGGCAGTCAGTGCCGGCTTTGGTCCGGTGAAGCTCTCTATGCCTCTGGAATTGATGCCTGAGACTATAACTGTTGATAGTGTAAACTTTAAGATGGCCGATAAGTCTGCTGATGAAAATGCCCTTACCTGTAAGGGGCAGACTATAAAGTTGCCTGACGGCAAATATAACCGTGTTTATCTTCTGGCATCAGCTGATGTTGATACTGGTTCAATCATTACTATTGGTCAGGAGCCTTTTGACTTCAGTGTGCAGGCCTGGAATGGTTTTATTGGTCAGTGGGACAAGACTGTTTGGGATCGTGAAGAACGAGAAGTTGACTATGACTGTGCTGGTTGGGTAGTTGGTATGGAATCAGGTTATATCAAACGCGACCAGTTGGCATGGTTTGCCACTCATAGCCATAACGCTGATGGCTCTAACCGTCCATATAAGTTTGGTTATATCTTCAAATACGGTTATGATCTAAATGGAGCAGATACTATTACACTGCCTGATAACCCTGCGATAAAGGTTTATGCAGTTTCTGTGGCCAATGATAGTAATTATGCCGTGCCAGCCTGTGATCTTTATGATAATTTTGATGATCGTGAACCTGTTAGTCTCAGAGTACGAGAGGGAGCTTATGATTACGGCAGAACTCCTCTGGCGCAGGTTAAAACCCAGAGAGCAGCCAGTTATGAGGAGTTGGATCTGGTTAAACCAGTGAATAATGACCTGGCTGATGTAAATACCAATGCTGATATCGCGTTTGTTTATGTTACTGATAAATATGCTGTAAATGACAAACATTCTGTTGCTGGCAATAAGTTGGAAAAGCTCAATGATGGTAAGGTTCCCTCTGGTGAAGATGATCCTTCTATGGCCAACTTTTTTGATGGAGGACTTGGGCGGTTTGTAGTTGATCTCAAAAAGCCTGTAGCGATCAGCAAGATCAATACTTTTACATGCCATGTCAGTGAACGGGCACAGCAGAAGTTCAGTATATGGGCTTCTAATGAGAAATTATCAACAGATGCAGGTCTTTCTGCTGATGCCAATCCAGCCTGGACATATATCGCAACCGTTGATACGACCCTGCTTGGCGAAGGTGGAGTGCACGCTTCTTCGGCAGAGTTACCGGCTGGAAGTGAGTACCAGTATATTATGTTTATCACTAGCCGTGCTGGTTATGGTACATTTTTCAACGAAATAGACATTGTTGCTCAATAAAATACTTTTAGGCCCTATAAAAAGCCCGGTATCTATATGGTGCCGGGCTTTTCTTTTTTTTATAAATAATTTGACAATTTTATGGCTAAATTAACTAAATAGTGTTTTTTTTTTGCCCGATACCCTCAGTGGCAGCTCAATGGGGAGCTGGTCAATTTTTGAATAATATAATGATAACCTATGGGGTATTCTGGTATGAGTATAGTGCCTTGGTCAAGTGTTATGTCAGTGGGGAATGAATTAATAGACTCTCAGCACAGGTTTTTGCTCGGATTGATCAATGAGGTTTATGCAGGTGTAATTTTTGGTCGTTCAGTCGAGATATTTCGCAGTGAATACCCTAAGCTCCTAGAGTATGCAAAAATTCATTTTGCTACCGAAGAGGCTTTTATGAAAGCTGCTGGTTATGATGGTGTAGTTCAGCATCAGCAAAAGCATCAAGAGCTGAAAGCTAAACTTGATGAAATGGGCAATAGCCTTAATCAATTTAATGAGGAACCTCAGGCGTATTTGCAAATATGTACATTTTTAAATAACTGGCTGACAAGTCATATGATGGGGGAAGATCAGGAATATGTCGAGTCGATAGCTATGCTTGGTAATGATGTAGTAGATGATCTGGTAAGAAAATATGATTTATCGCCCCAGCTAATTGACAGAACTACATGATTTTTTTAATTGATATTTAATACTATATTGGTACGACTTTTTGAGTGTGCTGCTGTATTTGTACTGATTTTTACAATCTATAGATTGGTCCCGGGGCTTAATATTATCCTATATGCATAGTTCCATGTGGTAGGCAGATAGCAATTTGAGCCTGTCACAATGGCAATCGGTTACTGTTTGAAAATCAGACTTTGGCAGTAAGTATGAAGTTGGGATTTAATAGATATTCTTATAGTCTTTAATTACAGAGAGTTACAGGATTTGTTCTTTTCTTGTAAATATGGCACGGAAATTGCTTATTGCAACTATGGCATAATTACAAGAAATGCTATTATCGTGTTTAAAAATGTAGTTAATACACAAGTATAAGATTATTTAGGAGATTTAAGACTATGGCATCAAAGGATTTGACTTTTGAAACTGATGCACGCAAGGCACTGCTAGAGGGCGTTACGAAACTCGCAGCTGCAGTTAAGAGTACCTTAGGGCCGCGCGGCCGTACAGTAGTACTTGATAAAGGCTGGGGCGCCCCGACAGTAACCAAGGACGGCGTAAGTGTGGCAGAAGAGATCGAGCTCAGAGACAAGGTTGAAAATCTTGGCGCTAAGCTGGTAAAGCAGGCTGCCAGTAAGACCAGTGATCTGGCAGGAGATGGTACTACCACTGCTACGGTACTGACAGAGGCTATTTTCAGGGAAGCTCTTAAAAATATAACTGCCGGTGCTGATGCAATGAGTGTTAATCGCGGCATAAAGAAGGCTGTTGAGGCTGTATGTAAAGAGCTTGCAAAAATAAGCCAGCCGGTAGATATCTCCAAGAGGTCAGATATTGTTAATGTCGCTTCTGTGAGTGCTAATAATGATAAGACAATTGGCGAAACCATGGCTGATGCCTTTGAGAAAGTTGGGAAAGATGGCGTTATAACTGTTGAAGAGTCAAAGACCATCGAGACTCATGTTGATATAGTTGAGGGTATGCAGTTTGATCGTGGTTATTTATCTCCCAATTTTGCAACTGACATGGAGAATATGACCTGTGAGATGTCCAGACCTCTGATCCTGGTATATGAAGAGAAGATATCGAGCGCCCAGAAGCTGGTTCCGCTTTTGGAGGCAGTAGCTAAAAGTAAGCGTCCGTTATTGATCATTGCAGAAGATATCGATGGCGAGGCTTTGGCTACTCTGGTAGTAAATAAACTGCGTGGCATTATAAGTGTATGTGCTGTTAAGGCTCCTGGTTATGGCGACCGTCGCAAGGCTATGCTGGAAGATATAGCTATTCTTACTGGTGCCAAGCCGATATTCAAGGATCTCGGCCTTGACCTTGAGGGCGTAACTCTGGGCGATCTGGGTACTGCTACAAAGATCAGTATTGATAACAATAACACAACCATAGTACAGGAAGATAACAGTACTGCTAAGGCGGTTAAAGGCCGTATTGAGCAGATTAGAGCCGAAATAGCTGTTACAACCAGCGATTATGATCGCGAAAAATTGCAGGAACGCCTGGCTAAGCTCAGTGGTGGTGTTGCCCAGATATGTGTTGGTGCTGCCAGTGAGATGGAAATGAAAGAGATCAAGGATCGTGTTGAAGATGCGTTGCATGCAACCAGAGCAGCTATTGATGAGGGTATTGTTCCCGGCGGTGGCGTGGCTTTGGTTCGTTCTCGAGAGGTGGTTCATACTCTCAAACTCAGCGGCGATGAAAAAATAGGTGCTGAAGTTGTTTATAATGCTCTCAAGATGCCTATGTTCCAGATAGCGGTTAACGCTGGCGAAGAGGGTAATGTTGTTGTTAATCGCGTATTAAAGGGCAAGAATGCCGGATTTGGTTTTAATGCTGCGACACTGGAATATGAAGATCTCTTTAAGGCAGGTGTTATTGATCCTACCAAGGTTGTTCGTACTGCTCTTACTAATGCTGCCAGTGTAGCTGGTCTGTTGCTTACTACTGATGCTGTTATTACCGATAAGCCTGAAAAGAAGTCAGCGGCAATGCCTGGCATGGACGGTATGGATGGTATGGGTGGCATGGGCGGTATGGGTGGCATGGGTGGCATGGGCGGCATGGGCGGCATGATGTAATTGCTTCCCAGATAATTACCCAGATAATTACCCAGATTAAAAACTGATAAGAAAATATAATATAAACGGAGATTAATAATATGGCTATTAAACCTATAGATAACAGAGTGATAGTTAAGCAGTGTGAGGCTGAGGTTAAGACTGCTGGTGGCATAGTTCTGCCAGATAGTGCCAAAGAGAAACCACAGCGTGGTGTTGTTGAGTTTGTCGGCCCTGGCTCAATGCTGGAAAATGGCAAGCGTGCTGCAATGTGTGTTAAAAAAGGTGATGAAGTGTTTTACGGAAAGTACGCCGGTTCTGAAGTTGAGATCAAAGGCGTAAAATATGTCATTCTGCGTGAAACTGATATTCTGGCTGTTATCGAGTAATTTGCCAGTTAACTAGCATATAATAACAGGGACAGATATTATCGGTTCCTATCAAGGAGTAATAAAATGGCCAAACAAATGATGTTTGATGATAATGCAAGGAGAGAGATGCTCAAGGGGCTTTCTCAGCTTGCTGATGCTGTGAAAGTAACTATGGGGCCAACAGGTCGCAATGTAGTTATCCAGAGAAGTTATGGTTCACCTCGTGTTACCAAAGATGGTGTTACCGTTTCAAAAGAAGTGGAATTAAAGAGCCCATTTGAAAATATGGGTGCCAAGATGGTTAACCAGGTAGCCACAAAGACCAATGATACTGCCGGAGATGGCACTACTACCGCTACAGTTCTGGCTGAAGCTATATTCCGTGAAGGTCTGAAGTTTGTTACTGCGGGGGCACACCCAACTGCCATTCAACGCGGTATTAACAAGGCGGTTGAAGCCGTAGTCAAATCGATTGAATCACAGGCCAAGAAAGTAAAAGGCTCTGATGATATTGCTAAGATCGGTGCTATTTCTGCTAATAATAATACTGAAATAGGCAAACTGCTGGCTGATGCCATGGACCGTGTTGGTAAAGCCGGCGTAATTACCGTTGAAGAAGGCAAGGGTCTGGCTACTGAACTGGAAGTAGTTGAAGGTATGCAGTTTGACAAGGGCTATTTGTCACCGTATTTTATGACTAAGACAGATACTATGGAGGCCGTTCTCGAAGATTGCTATATCCTCATATATGAAAAGAAGATTAGCTCGCTGCGCGAACTGGTACCTGTTCTTGAAAAGACAGCCAGCCTTTCAAAGCCGCTTGTCATCATTGCCGAAGATGTTGATGGTGATGCCCTTTCCGGTCTTGTAATTAACAAGCTGCGTGGTATTCTCAATGTCTGTGCTGTTAAGGCTCCGGGGTTTGGTGATCGTCGTAAGGCGATTCTTGGTGATATTGCTGCTGTTACAGGTGGCACATTTATTACTGAAGAGCTGGGCATGAAGATGGAAAATATCGAGACTGATATGTTAGGTACAGCTCGTAGAGTGGTTGTCAGTAAGGACGCTACTACAATAGTTGAAGGCTCTGGCAAGAAAAAAGAGATAAAGGCTCGTATAGATCAGATAACTGCTCAGATCGAAAAGACTACCAGTGATTATGATCGCGAGAAATTGCAGGAGCGTCTGGCTAAACTTACTGGCGGTGTTGCTATAATTCGTGCTGGTGCTGCAACTGAAGCTGAGATGAAAGAGAGAAAAGATCTCCTTGACGATGCTCTGCATGCGACCAGAGCCGCTGTTGAAGAAGGCGTTATTCCTGGTGGTGGTATTGCCTACCTCAGAGCAGTTAAGGCTGTAAATGAGGCTAAGGCCAAGGCTACCGGTGATGAAGTGTTTGGTTTCGATATTATTGCTCGTGCCATAACCTTCCCTGCTCGTCAGATCATTGATAATAGCGGCGAAGATGGTGGTACCATTGTTGCTGAATTGATGGATAAGAAAGGCGCGGCAGGCTATAATGCTGCTACTGGTCAATATGTTGATATGTTCCAGGAAGGCATTATCGACCCGGCGAAAGTAGCTCGCTGTGCTCTGCAGAACGCTGCCAGTGTGTCAGCACTTATGCTCACCACCAGCGTAATGGTTACCGACATTGATGACGACCTTGAGGTTGATCCGGTAGTTGGAGCTGTCTGCTGATAAGGCGTTATATATTTAATTTGCGACTGTTAATGCCAGTTGTGAATCTGATTTTGAATTGTACAACCGCAGTTGCAAATAAATTTTTGCAACTTGCGGTTGTTCTTTGAATTTATACCGTAGTTTTTAAGGTATTATATATATTATGAGCTCAAAGCGTGATTATTATGAAGTGCTGGGGGTTAATCGTGACGCCTCACCGGAAGAATTTAAGCGAGCCTATCGCCGTCTGGCCCTTAAGTATCATCCAGATAAAAATCCGGGCGATGCTGAAGCCGAAAAGATGTTCAAAGAATGTGCTGAGGCTTATGAAGTGCTCAGTGATCCTGAGAAAAAAGCCAGATACGACAGCTATGGTCATGAAGGTTTGCGTGGTGCGGGTATGCATGATTACTCACACATGGGCTTTGATGATATTTTCAGCATGTTTGATGATATTTTTGGCGGAGGTATATTTGGCCAGAGGGGCAGAGGTGGCAATCAGACTAACCGACCTCGTCGCGGACCAAATATCGAAACCCAGGTTGATCTTAATCTGAAAGACATTCTAACCGGCGTTGAAAAAGAGCTTGAGTTCAAAAGAAGAGATATATGCGATACCTGTAATGGTAGTGGTTGCGAGCCTGGGCATACTACGGATGTTTGTCCTCAGTGTGGTGGGCAGGGTCAGGTTGCTCAAAGTGGTATGGGTGGATTGTTCCGTATGGTGACAACATGTCCAAACTGTAAAGGAGCAGGCAAGATCATTACCCATCCATGTAAGAGTTGTCGCGGCACTGGTATGATCGACAAGAAACGCAGACTATCAGTTAAATTCCCTGCAGGCATTGCAGAAGGGCAGGCGGTAAGAGTTTCCGGTGAAGGCGAGCCAGGAGCAATGGGAGGGCCAAGAGGCGATCTGTATTGTTATGTCAGGGTACTGGAAGATCCCATCATTATCCGACAGAATGATGATCTGATCGTCAGAGTGCCTGTTAGTTTTACCCAGGCTGCTCTGGGGGCTAAGATCGATGTCCCTTCTCTTACTGGAAAAATTGAAGTGGAAATACCACGCGGTACTCAGTTTGGCAAAGTGATAGAAATGAAAGGTATGGGACTTCCTAATCTGCGTAGTGGCAGACGCGGGGCACTTATGGTTCAGATACTAATTGAAATTCCTGAAAAATTATCGAAACAACAGGAAAAACTACTCAGGGAGTATGCCGATACTGAGAAAAAGGATGTCATGCCTGAACGCAAAAAGTTCCTTGATAAACTCAAGGATTATTTCGTCGAATAATGTTTTATTAGTATAATAAGAATTTAATAACTCAAGACCTGGGTTTTTAATAGGTAATAATATGAAAAAGAAACATCACAATGAAAATGTAAAGAAGGAAAATGCTGATAAGCAGACTGATGAGCTAAAAGAGCAGGAACAGACTGAGCCGGTTAAGGCAGCTGAGCCATCGTCTGCCGAGCTTAAGGATCAACTACTCAGACTTGCTGCTGAATATCAGAATTACCAGAAGCGTACTATTCGTCAGATAGAGCAGGCTGGTCAATATGCTGCAGAGCATTTTGCTAAGAATCTGCTGCCTGTTCTGGATAATTTTCAGCACGCTCTTGATAAGGGTATGACTTCTAATGATGTGGCTTCTGTTATGCAGGGGTTGCATATTGTTTTTGATCATTTACATAATACGCTGGAATCTGCTGGTATGAAGAAGATAAGAGTTAATACCGGAGATGTTTTTGACCCAGCCAGGCACGAAGCTTTGTTGCATGTAGAATCCGAAGATATCCAATCTGGCCATATTGTTGCTGAATTAGCTCCGGGTTTTGAAATGAACGATCGTACTCTAAGACCGGCCAAAGTATCTGTAGCCAAGGCTAAAACTCAGTGTGATGATTTACCGGCATCTGAGGATGAGGAGTGATTTATGCCAACTTATGATTATAAATGTCAGGCCTGCGAGCATAGTTTTGAACAGTTTCAGTCTATTACGGCTAAACCGATCAAAAAGTGCCCTCAGTGTGGTAAAATGTCGGTGAAGAGGCTAATCGGAGCTGGCTCTGCGGTTATTTTCAAGGGTTCTGGTTTCTATCAGACCGATTATCGCAGTGAAAGCTATAAGCAGGCCGCAAAGGCAGATCAGCAGGCCGGGACAAAAACTGATACTGCAAAGTCTGAGAGTAAGCCTGCCAGTGATACCATTAAATCAACAGCCAGCCAAACAGCATGATCGCTGATAATAGAGAGTTACTAATGCAAAAAAAAGAAAATAGCCGCTTGAAATGTCCCGTTTGCGATGGTACTATTACAGGCAGTGAAAATACTTTCCCTTTTTGCAGCAAACGCTGTCAATTGGCAGATCTGGAACGCTGGTTTAACGGCAGTTATTCTATTCCTGCTTGTGATGAGCCAGATGGTATTGATTTGCCTGAATTGTCTGATGAAGGATAATTAGCTATGGCTGGAGCTAAAATTGACAATATAGGCAGAAATAGCATGTTTGCGATGGTTATTTCTGTCTTTTTGATTCTGGTCTCAGGATTCTTTTTGATATTTGGTCAGGTTCTTGAAACCAGGTCTGATGTATTTGAAAATCAGTCATTTGAGCTTGCCAAGGAACAGTTAAGAAATGCCCCTGAGAACCAGCATTTACAGTGGATGGTAAGGGAATTAGATCGTCGTCTGAGAAATGATTACATTTATGGCAGACAACTAGTAGATGCAGCTCGCTATCTGCTAGTTCTGGCTGTATTATCTTTTGTAATATCCGCCCGTATCTATGTTGTAACTCGTTATAGACCGCTTATCCCACAGAACCAGCACTCTGACAGCGAGTATAATCATTCCAGAGTTCTATCAGCAAAAACAATGATGGCCTTTTCAGGTTCATTACTATTGTTCTATGGTGGTTATCTTATCTGGCATATAACAAGTGAACCAGCAACTATTGACCAGCCTTCAGCAAGCGCGTTGGCATTGGAACCGGCTGATTCTGCTTCACCTGAAACACTGAAGCTCAACTGGCACCGATTCCGAGGTTTTGGCGGCAGCGGAAAGGTATCATTTACTGATATTCCTTTAGAGTTTGATATAGAGTCAGGTAAAAATGTTGCATGGTCAATAGAGACTGAGTTGCCTGGGTACAATTCACCAATAATCTTTGGCGATTTGTTCTTTTATACAGGTGCAAATGAACTTGTTCGGAGAATATACTGCCATAACCTTTCAACTGGCAGCCTGGTCTGGCAGGCCCAGGTTGATATTACTGGCCGGGCAAATGAAGCACCGCCGGATGTGATGGAAGATACCGGTTATGCTGCCTCGACTATGGCTACTGATGGTGTCAGGGTTTATAGTATATTTGCTAATGGTGATGCTGCATGTCACGATTTTTCCGGCAAACAGTTGTGGGCTGTGAATCTGGGATTACCTGAGAGTACTTATGGTTATGCTGCCTCGCTCGAGACCTGGCAGGGTGGTGTAATTATCCAGTTTGATCATGGTTATGATGAGTCGCAGAGTATTTCAGAGCTGATTTCACTTGATGGCAAAACAGGCAATGACAGATGGCGAGTAAAAAGGCCGGTAATAAACAGCTGGACTAGTCCAATTGTTGAATTTACCGCTGGAAAATGGCAATACATCACCGTTTCCAATCCCTGGGTTATTTCTTATGATCCTGCAACTGGCAGAGAGCTGTGGCGTTTTGGCGGTATGCATGGTGATACCGCTCCCTCGCCGGTAGTTGCTGGTGATATGACTTTTGGGATTAGTCCTTTTGATAGTGTCCAGGCTATAAATACCGGCCTTAGCGGTGATATTTCGGACAGTGGTCTTTTATGGAAAGGTGAAGATGGCATTCCTGATACTACATCACCATTAGCCAGCCAGGACAAGTTATGGCTCTTAAATATGGGGAATCTTGTATGTTATAAATTGGACGATGGGGCATTGGCTTATGAATTTCCAGTTGAAGGAGCTTTTTACAGTTCGCCAACTATGGTCGGCAATAATAGAATGATCCTGTTGAGCATGGAAGGCAAGTATATGCTTTTGTCGGTTGAAAATGAACCTGAGCTGCTATATGAGACTTCTCTGGGTGAGATGGTATGCAGCAGTCCCGCGTTTGCTCCGGGCAGGATGCTTATACGCACCTCAAGTAAGATAATTTGCGTATCGTCCAGATAGATGGCATATTTGAAAATAGCTGTGATAAAGGTGAATATACTGTTTCTGTTTATTGAGCTATGGTAATGCTATATGCTTTTAGCTTGTAAATTACAGGTGAATAACTTACAATTATTGGCCGTTAAGATATGAACAAAACAGTCAGGAAGACAGTTTTTCAGTGTTACAGTGACACTGTTTGACCCCTTAAGGATAAGGTGCGGATATATGGCAGATGCCATGAAGTATCATTTTGTAGGTATTGGCGGCTGCGGTATGAGCGGTCTGGCAATGGTTTTCCACCAGCATGGTCATAGTGTTTCTGGCAGTGATATGCACAGCTCAGATGTGATTGACATGCTTGGCCGCCGTAATATCCAGGTGGCTATAGGGCATAGTTCCGACTCTGTTCCCCAGGATTGTGATTTCGTGATAATATCAGCGGCAATCCCGTCAGAGAATCCAGAATTAGTTCGTGCTCGCGAACTTAATATTCCCATAATTAAGTATGCTGAGGCTCTGGGCCAGTTAAGTGGCACACTCAAAACAGTAGCTATTGCCGGGACTCATGGTAAGAGTACCACAAGTGGATGGGTTGCCTATGCTTTCCGGAACGCAGGTCTTGACCCCAGTTTTGTTATTGGTGCGTCTGTGCATCAGATAGGTGGCGGGAGTGGTGCTGGCAAAGGCCCATATCTTGTGGTAGAATCCTGTGAATATGATCGTTCATTTTTGAAATTGAAACCACAAATGGCTGCCATTCTAAATATTGAAGCGGATCATCTTGATTATTACAAGGATATTGATGAGATAAGGGGGGCTTTTAGTGATTTTGCCAGATTACCTGGTGAAAATGGCTATCTTATTGTCAATGCAGAAGATAGTAATGTAATGAAGATCGTTGACAATCTTAAGGCCCGGTGCGAGTTTTTCAGTGTGGGAGGTAAAGCGCATTGGCAGGCATTAAATCTGGTATTTGAAAGCGGCTATGGTGTTTTCGACCTTAGTTATAAAGGTGAATCGCTGGGCAGGGTGAAGCTGGGTTTGCCGGGTGAGTTTAATGTTGCTAACTCGTTAGCTGTAGCGGCTTTATGCTATAATGCAGGTATAGATCCCCAGTCAATTTGCCAAAGCCTGGAAAATTATGTTGGAGTCGGCCGGAGAATGTGTTATAAAGGTAAGGCCCGAGGTATCACCGTAATGGATGATTATGCGCATCATCCTACCGAAATTCGTGTTACTCTGGATGCTATTCGTGCGGCATATAATCCAGGGAGACTATGGTGCGTATTTCAGCCGCATCAGCATAGTCGAACCCGCTTTTTGCTGGATGAGTTTGCTGTCTGTTTTGGGCGGGCTGATATAGTGCTGCTGCCGGATATTTATTTTGTTCGTGACTCGCAGCAGCTTCGTCGAGAAGTAAGTGCTGCCCAGCTTGCTGATAAGATAAATGCAGCTGGCGGTTCAGCTGAATATTTAAAAGATTTTGAAACAATAATAAACCGGCTGGATAAAGAAGCTATGCCGGGCGACCTCATAGTTACTATGGGTGCCGGAGATATATGGGAAGTTGCAGATGAAATTATTTGCCGATTTGGAAAAGATAATTAAATATGATGAGCCAATGGCCTCTCATACCTGGTATAAACTTGGCGGCCCAGCCCGCTTTTTCATAACCCCCGAAAATCATGATCAATTATTAGAAGTGACCAAAAGGTGTCATGAGAATAACATTGATATCTATGTTCTGGGTGGAGGTTCAAACATGCTTATCAGTGACAATGGAGTAGATGGAGCAGTTATCTGCTTATCTGCCGATTGTTTTAAGCAAGTTGAGATCAAAGGCGACCATGTAAAAGCGGGAGCAGGTGTATCCATGAGTTCGTTGCTCCGTGAAACAGCAAGAAACGGTCTGGGCGGCATGGAATGTATGGCAGGTATTCCTGGTACTGTTGGAGGTGCGTTGAAGATCAATGCCGGCGGCAGATTTGGTGATATTGGTGCTATGACCTGGTCAGTTGACCTTATGGATTCAAGTGGTTATGATTTTACCTGGCAGGCAAATGAGCTTTATTTCGGTTATCGGATGAGCAATATTACTGCCAGATATATACTGGGTGCTGAGTTTAAGCTGACTCAGGATGACCCGGAACGAATTGGTCAGATGATTAAAGAAGTATGGATGTTAAAGAAGTCATCTCAGCCAATGGAAACACGCAGTGCTGGCTGTGTATTTAAAAATCCGCGAGCAATGTCAGCTGGTGCTTTAATTGATAAGGCCGGATTAAAAGGAACTCGTTGCGGTGGAGCGGTAGTCAGCGACCGTCACGCTAATTTTTTCATTGCTGAAACCGGAGCTAAAAGTCAGGATGTCCTTAACCTGATCGAACTTGTTCGCAATAAGATCATAGAGCGATTTGGTGTGGAATTAGAGCTTGAATTACAGATCTGGAAATAAATAGTTACAATCTGCCCGGGGTAGTGTAGTTTTAAGGAATAAAGATGTACAAAATAGTAGATCGGGCCACGGTAGGCCTGAACCTGGAGTTGTATGAGGTGGAGGCACCTCGTATAGCAAAGTCAAGACAGTGTGGGCAGTTTGCGATAGTTCGACCTTTTGATCATTCAGAGAGAATACCATTGACTATTGCTGCGGTTGACAAAGATAAAGGTACGATAACCTTTATAGCCCAGATAGTGGGTAAGACTACTCGTGAAATGAGCACTCTTGGCATTGGCGATTATATGTGTGATGTCGCAGGTCCTCTGGGGCACCCCAGTGAAATAGTGAAATATCCGCGGGTTGAGCCAGGTAAGGATCCGATTGTTGTTGTTGTTGGTGGTGGGCTGGGTACAGCTGTGATATATCCACAGGCAGTAGCCTTAAAAGAATGCGGCAATACAATAGTCAGTATAGTTGGAGCTCGGAGCAAAGACTTATTGCTTATGACCGATAAACTTGGCGATGTAAGCCGTGAAGTTTTATGTACAACTAATGATGGTTCTGCTGGTCGTCAGGGATTTGTTACAGATGCCTTGAAAGATCTTATTGAAGATATGAAGGGCAAAGGCTCGGTAGTTGCCGTTTATACTGCCGGTCCGGTTATTATGATGAAAGCTGTTTGTGATGTTACACGCCCTTATGGAATAAAAACTATAGTATCATTAAATCCGATAATGGTTGATGGTACAGGGATGTGCGGCGGTTGCAGAGTGACTATTAATGGCGAAACAAAATTTGCCTGTGTTGATGGTCCTGAATTCGATGGCCACAGTGTTGATTTTGATGAGCTTATGGCGAGATTGTCAACATATCGAGATAAGGAACAGGAAAAAAATAAGAATTATGAGCAGAAGCATGAATGCAGAATGCTCAAGCAGCTGGATGATGGCGGCAAGAAGTAATTTGCCGTTGGTTTAGAGTCAGAATTGTCTGAAGTAATTTAGGTTGGGCGGGCAATTAATAATAGCTGTGATATGCCTGTTGAGCATTGCAAATACGGAAAAAATATGGCTGAATTATCAAAAAAAGAAAGAATTGCCATTCCTGCCCAGTGTATGCCTGAGCGGCCTGGTGATGAACGAAATAAAGATTTTAAAGAAGTAAACCTCGGTCTTTCACAAGAGCAGGCCGTATTAGAGGCTTTACGCTGCCTGCAATGTAAAAATCCTCCTTGTGTGAGTGATTGTCCGGTGAGTGTTAAAATTCCTGAATTTATTCGTCTGATCAGCGAACGGAAGTTCATCGAAGCTGCACTGCTTATTCGTCAAGATAATTCATTGCCGGCAATTACTGGTAGAGTGTGCCCTCAGGAAAAACAGTGTCAGAGCCGATGTCTCAGGGGTAAAATAGACAGCTCTGTTGCAATTGGCTGGCTGGAGCGTTTTGCTGCTGATTATCTTGCTTCTGCGCAGGCCAGGGGCGAGGTTGTAGTTGAAACAATGCCTGTTAAAAGTAATGCTGTAAAAGTCGCGATAGTTGGATCTGGCCCTGCCGGTTTGGCTTGTGCTGGTGAACTGGCTCGTATGGGTTATGCGGTGACTATTTTTGAGGCATTTCATAAGGCTGGCGGCGTATTGGTATATGGAATTCCAGAGTTCCGTCTGCCCAATGACATAGTTGAGAGAGAGGTTGAGCAGTTAAAGAGCAATGGCGTTGTTTTTGAGACCAATGTTATTGTGGGTAGAACGGTAAAAATTCATGAGCTTATGGAAGAAGAGCACTTCAAGGCGGTATTCATTGCTAATGGCGCAGGTTTACCCAGCTTTATGGGTATTCCGGGCGAAAATCTTAAGGGTGTTTATTCGGCCAATGAATATCTTACCCGGTCAAATCTTATGGGGGCTTTCGACCGCAATTCAGACACTCCAATAATATCTGGAAAAAAGGTATGCGTTGTAGGTGGTGGTAATACTGCAATGGATGCTGTACGCACCAGTATCCGTCTTGGTTCCGAGCGGTCACACCTTGTTTATCGTCGTGACCAGGGGCAAATGCCTGCCCGTATTGAAGAAGTACACCATGCTGAGCAGGAGGGGGTTATTTTTGACCTGCTTACCAGCCCGATAGAGATATTGGCTGATGAGAATGGCTGGGTAAGTGGTATGAAATGTGTGAAAATGCAACTGACTGAGCCCGATGCTTCAGGTCGGCGTGGGGTTGTTGAAGTACCAGATTCCGAATTTGTTATAGAATGTGATCAGGTTATTATGGCTATAGGTATTAAAGCCAATCCTCTTTTGACAGCCACTACGCCTGAGTTGCAGCTTAATGCCAAAGGTTATATTCAGACGGACGGTACAGGTATGACCAGTATGCCGGGAGTATTTGCCGGCGGTGATATTGTAAGAGGGGCGGCTACTGTTATTCTGGCAATGGGTGATGGTAAAAAGACTGCTGAAAGTATTAATAAATGGATTGTTTCCAACTCATAAGTTTGCGTAATAGTTTTACTTATGTTATTGTGTGTGGTAGCTTTTGTATAAGTTCAGATTATTGTTTCAGTATGTAGATATTGACTCGGTAATTTATTTCTAACGCTCAAAAAATATGCAGATCAGGTATGCAAAAAAAGGCCAGGCATTTACCTTACTGGAACTAATGGTAGTAATTACCCTTATCTCACTTCTGGCATTTCCTGTTTCAGTGAGAATATTTCAGAATCTTCATACTATGAGTCTTGCCCAGACAATTAAAGAGCTGGATCTTATGGCCGATAATGCCGGTTTGCTGGCTATTACTCTTAATTGTCCGGTTTCCATAGATGTAGATATGACCTCGGGTTTTATCGCTTTAAGTTATGCTCAAAACAATTCTATTCCAGATACTGCTCTGTCTGCCAGGGGGATATCTTTATCTGAAATTGGCCTGGAAATTGTCCGTTTAGATATTAATGGTATGCGGGTCAGTGGAAAAGGCAGTATGTTTTTTTTACCTGATGGGACGGGTGATTATGGTGAACTGGAATTGAAGAATAGTACGAATTCCGCGGTATTTTACAGCATTCCGTATATTGAAGGTACTGGTCCGGCCAGCAGGCATAATAGTAAGCGGGTAATAGACCTGGATGCCAGTTTACAATATTCAACCGATATATTTCGCTAGGCTTTTAGCTATGATCTATAATACAATCAGAAATAAAGCATTTACTATTATAGAAGTTCTCCTGGCTTCTATGCTTATGGCGGTTGGTTTATTCACGCTTTTTCTGCTGACAGACCGAAGTGTTCACGATCACAAAAAAATATTCTCAGAGCAGTTGGCCGCAAGGCTGGCAGATGAAGTAATGGTTGAGATTAACACGCATCTTGCGACAGAACCCCAGGATAAAATTACTAAGTTAAGTGGCGATTTCAATGACAAAAACAGCGGTTTGAGTTGGCAGGCTGAAATTATATCTACTGATTCTGACAGGATATTAAAGGCAGAAGTTAAAATTACAGATGTCAGCCCTGATCCTTCAGTTATATTTGCTTTTAATACATATTTATTCAGATAGTAACGATAAAGGACATACCCTGAAATACCAGAGCAAGACAAATTTATTTTATGTTCGCGAATTTGGATTTACGCTGATCGAAGTGTTGATCGCAACTATGCTTACGGTTATCATCGTACTGCTTGCCGCATTTTCGATCAATAGTATTTATCGTAGCAAAGCTAAGGTATTAGCTTTAAATGATACAACTAACAGATCTTTTTTTGTTATCGATTCTATTAATAATGATCTGGCGAATATGTTATTAACCTGGCAGCATCCGGATATGGTAATTAGTGTTATCCCTGGCGGTTCAGAGCAGGACCCAGCCGACCGGCTTATTATATATCGACAGACAGATCCTGATATGGCAATGACACATATTGCGCAAGTAGAGTATGGGCTGCTTAAGGCAGATTCTACCGAGGGTATATGTCGATTAGGCCGCAGATTCGCCAGACTCACTGCAAATCAAACGGTTAATAACAGGGGGAAGGTTTTTATATTGGCAGATCAGATCAGATCTCTTCGTTTTGAGCTTTTTGATGGTATATCCTGGCGGCGCGGCGGTGTTCCTAAGGGTACTATTATAACTGAGGTGCGAATAAGTATGGAGCTGGCCGGCTCTGTCTGGGGCAGGGAAAGTTCGGTTATCTCATGCCGTCTGCCGGTTGGCTGGTTTAGTCAGGACAGATCCGGTAATAAGATACCTCAAGTCAACCGTGAAAGTCAGCCGGGATAATTATGACATTAAAGATTAAAAATAAGGCCATTGTGCTGATCTTATGCATTTGGCTGCTTATAATGGTCACGATTGCAGTTTTTGCTCTGGTTCGTTCCAGTTCTGGCCAGTTAATCCAGAGCAGGGCGATTGCCGGTAATGTCAGAGCCCGCTGGGCGGCATTTGCCGGAGTCAACTATGCAATTGCTGCGATCCTGGCAGATGATCGCAAGATCGATTGTCTTTCCGATCCTATTTTTAATTCACCAGAATTACGAGAGCATGATCTTGGCGATCAATTATCTTTTACGATAGGAGCTGGCAGTAAGGATCTGACTGATAGTATTGTGACAGGTATCAGGGGAGTTGCAGATGTTTCTGCCTGTCTTAATCCGTTTATATTTTTGCGGGAACTGGCAGTGAGTCCGGCTGCCGATTTTGCTGACCCGTTGTATCGTTTAGCCGTTTCAATTGCCCTCAGATCTGGTATAAGTCTGGAGTATGATCCGGCAACATCCATTCCAGATATAAGGGAATTAATTAAGGCTGAGAACCTTGCCTGCCATGAAATATATGGTGAAGATGTCAATTTTAATAATATGATCGACTGGAATGAGAATGATGGTTTGGTTTCTTTCCCACCTGATAATGCCGATGGTAAACTTCAGAGAGGGTATTTGCATGATCTTACCCTTTTATCTTTTCAGGAGAATTGTGACAGTCAGGGCAATCGCTGTATAAATATCAATACGGCAACCAGCTCAGAGCTGGCCGCCACAGGAATGCTGCTGCCGGGTAATATTCTCTGGATAATAGCTAATCGCCCCTTTTTTTCAAAAGCGGAACTATTCAGTCCTGATATTATTCCTGCTGACTTTATTGAGCCGGTAACCGAGCAGCGCCGGCAAGCCTTAAAAGAAGCTGTTGAGGCGGCTGTGAAAAATGCAGCTAATGCTCCAGAGCGGGTGATAATTCCCCAGCCGCCATCAACTGAAGCTGTGCGGCTTTTATTTGATCAGATCACGATTGACAGTGCCGGTTATTTACCCGGCCAGGTTAATATAAATACCGTTGGTCCATCTGTTTTAGCGGCACTTACCAGACTGAACCGCAATACAGTCGATGCTTTGCTGGCCTATCGCGACAGTCTCTCGAGCGGCTTTACCTGCCCGGCTGATATTTTCGCCTCTGGAGTTATTACCTATCTCAACTGGTCGATATTGTTGAAAAGATTACCTTAAGAAGTAATATATTCTCGATAACATCTACCGGCAAATGCAGTAAAACTAACCGTTACTATCAGGTTAATGTAGTAGTCAGCCGCTATCAATTACCGGGGCAGTCTGCTCCATATCGCATTATCAGACAAAGTGCGTTCCCGATTGTGCCGGCTAACCGGCCGTAGTCAAAATAAGTACCGGTCCGGCGAGCTGCCATTACTTTGAGCCTGCATATTAAGCCGGATATGGCCAGATCGCCTCAACCATACTATTTCACTTTATTACCGTACTTACTATCTGATCTATTATTGAATTTGAGGCGGCCGGTGAATTAGTCAGTACTGAAAATGCTATCCAATGGTCATTACTATCCAGACAGTAGCCGCTGAGCGTATTAGCGCCGCTTATATAGCCGGTTTTGGCATATATGCGGCCTTCGAGCTTGCCAAAACGACCTTTTTTGGCTAGTGTGCCTTGTTCCGGGGTTGAAAATGAGTTGCGATAGACCTCAAATTCCGGCTTGTGAGCCATATAGACCAGTAATTTACACATTGACGAAGCTGACATGCGATTATCATGACTCAGGCCGCAGCCATCATCAATAATAAATTCATTTTGCGGCAGCCCGGCCTGGACCAGAAAATCAGAGACGGCCTTTGTGCCATCAGACCAACTGCCGGGCCTTTGCGGTATGCCCCGGCTCTGGCCATTCTCTACATAGTAAGCTGCCAGAGTCTTGAGAATACTTTCTGCCACCATGTTCAGGCTCCGGCGATTACTTTCATTTATCGCCTCTATGAGAGTATGTCTTTCCGAATGTATCTCTTCAAAATCAGCCGGTATCTGATAATCCGGGCTGGTGACCCGGCTTTCATGTAAAGCTCCTTTTATCTGTATGCCGTTGGCCAGCAGATATTCTGCCAGGACAAAACCATGATATGCACCCGGGCGGTCAACTGTAACATTGATCGGCTCTGCCAGAGGCCTGTTGAATTTACCAATCAGCGTGACTTCATTGCTATTAATCTTGCGGGTTGCTCCCACTGTCGTTGTGCCGGAGCTGATCGACTTGCAGTTATTGATGATAGTCAGATAGCTGGTCTGCGGGATAAGCCTGTAGCTGGCTACTCCGCCGCCAGTGGAAGGGCCAAACTCAATATCCACGCAATTATTATTAAAGCTCAGTCCGGATATCTGGGCCTGATACCAGCGATTAGCCTGACTTTCCGGCCAGGAGTGGTGGAAACGGTCATCATCGAAAATATAATTATCGACCAGCAGATCGCCTTTAATTTCAGTTATGCCCCGGCTGCGCAAACCGGCCAGAACCCCGGCAAATACATCGAGTATATCTTTACCTTCACGCCGGGCGATTACCGGATCGCCGGTAAGCGGGTCGCCGCTGCCGATTATTACCAGATGATCGCCTATGAGTCCGTATCGGGTAATATATTCAAAATCAGTGCCAAGATAGTGCAAAGCCGCCGCAGTTGTCATTAATTTAGCATTGCTGGCAGGTTTGAGCGGTTTATGACTGTTATTTTCATATATTACTTTGCCATCTTCAGTATTAACAAAGCAGATAGAAAATTCCGGTCGGGTTTTACTGCTGCCGCTTTTGGCTATAATATTACTGACACTGTCTGACCCGGCACAACAGTTTGTAATTGCAATAATTATGATCGATAAAATTCTCTTTTTCATAGCCTACTATTATACAGACACGCAAAGCGATTGCAAGCACCCCTTACGCCGGGGGGGCGAGACCAGGTAGCTCAAGCATCCTTGCTTGAGATTCTTCCCGGTAGCTGGTCTGGCCTGACAATAGCAGCCATTGGCGACAATTGAGATCAGGCTGGTTTTCTGTCTTTTAAAAATAGGTCCCAGTGCTTACGCCGCACGGGCGAGACTTGCCGTGGCGACAATCGAGATTAAGCTGGTTTTCTGTCTAAAAAACATAGGTCCCATCGGTCTCATAGGTCCCATTGGTCCCATTCTTCCCTGCATCGAGATTGAACAATGCGACCTATGGGACCTATGTTAAAAAAAATAATTTCGTGTGTTTCGTGGTCCTTACGCCGGACGGGCGAAACTTGCCAGTGGCGACAATCGAGATCAGGCTGGTTTTCTGTCTTTTAAAAAATAGGTCCCATAGGTCTTATCGGTCCCATTCTTCCCGGCATCGAGATTGAACAATGCGACCTATGGGACCTATGTTAAAAAAAATAATTTCGTGTGTTTCGTGTGATTCGTGGTTAAAAATCTTTCTTTCGATTTATGGTCCAATAAGTTTATTCCTGGGCGGATTAAATTTTATTTTTTTTATTGGGAATTTGTTTTATTGTTCCAGCCTCTGTACCAGAGCTAAACCCATTAATAGTATAACATCTGAAATATAGTTTCCAATTCCAGCCTCTGTACCATCGCAATCCATATTAATAAAGTTTCGCTCGTCCGGCGGCCCTTACGCCGGGCGGGCGAAACTTAGGAAGTGGACTTACTTTGTGATAAAGTGAACTTACTTTGCGATTCCGCTGAGAGCGGCGTGGCAAAGGAGACTTACTTTGCGATTCCGCTGAGAGCGGCGCGGCAAAGTAAACTTACTTTATGGCAAAGTAGATTGCAGTTATCGGAATGTTGGTCTGTTTTGCGGCTTTATCAATACTGAAAAGGGCTGGTGGGACCAAAATAGAAGAAGATTAACCACGAAACACACGAATAAAGAGACATTAAGAGAGAAAGGCCGATAGATACCCACCCGTGCGGCCTGTTATGAGCTTGTCGAATAGCGTAAGCACCCTGTGCGGTCCCGAAGCGAGTTCGGGATAAACTCCAGGGGTGGATTGTTCAGAAAAGAAATAAATTTATCTGCGTGCATCTGCGTTAATCTGATCCGCCCGCCCGGCCTGTTCTGAGCCTGTCGAAGAGCGTAAGGGCATCTGCGGTTCAATAAACTCTTACATTTTCTCTGTGTGCTCGGCGTGCTCGGTGGTTAAAAAAAAGAAAATATAATGTCAAGTCCCGAAGCTAGTTCGGGATTTCGGATTACCTCAACAGCTCTGGATTCTTAAGGCCTAAAGTCTTTTCTTCACTAACTCCACTACCTCCACGGTAAAATAAATATTATATTGTATTCGCTTCGCTCATGGCCTGATTAATCCCGATGTACTTCGGGAAACTCTTAAGGCTTAAACGCTGGACTCTTACGAAAAGAGCTTAACCACGAATCACACGAACTACACGAAACTTAAAATAATTCTTTTTAGTGTCTTTGGTGTGATTAGTGGTTAAAAAAAATCATATATCTTTTATATAATTGTAAGGTATTCGCCCTGCGTGCTCATCGCTTTAAAAAATCCCGAAGCGAGTACGGGATTTCGGATTACCTCAACCGCTCGGAACTCCTAAGCTCCAGTACACGAGCCTATCTCCCCAGATGCCTCGCAAGTCTCGCCCGTCCGGCGTAAGGACCCCCGAAGCGAGTACGGGATTTCGGAGTACCTCAACCGCTCGGGGCTCTTAAACGCCTGCGGCGGGAACGGGAAAAGGCTATGGCATTATACGGGCTGCAGTTTGGCATATTCCAGAATAAGGGTCTTGCGACCGACCCGCTGGAAGTTCACTACCGCCTTGGGGCTGGCCCCGGGTATAAGTTCTTCTATTTTGCCCAGGCCAAACGAGCCGTGGCGTACCATCTGGCCTTTATGCAGGGCGTTATCGGCGTATTCGTAGGTGATCTCAGAGCCGAAACTTTCCTGCTCACTTTGTCTGGGCGCGGGTTTGGAGCTGTAAGCACTGGCAGCCGGATCGATCTTTTTCCAGCCGGGATTAACCGGTTGGGCCGCAGATTTCTTTTGCCAGCCGCCCCCTGAGGTCGCTGCTCTGCCGGCGGGGCGGCCGGGTCGTGAGCTAAAGCTTATACTGCTGCACTGGTCATCATCGAAGCTGTCAAAAGAACCGCCGGAACTGTTGACCCTTTCGATCGATTCCATATTACGCAGGAAACGCGAACTGATCGCCGCCTGAGTCTGGCCGTTCTGGGTGCGGTTATGGGCCATACTCATCGTGAGGATCTGCTCGGCCCGGGTTATGCCGACGAAAAGCAGTCTTCGCTCCTCTTCAATTTCCGAAGGGCTTTCCAGCGTGCGGCTGTGGGGCAGTATTCCCTCTTCCAGGCCGATAATACGCACCGCCGGGAATTCCAGACCCTTGGCGGCATGCAGACTCATTAACGATACCACCCCTGATTCTGAGTTATAGCCATCGGCATCGCCAACTAATGCTACCTGCTGGAGGAATTCGGTAAGGCCGTAGCCTTCCTCCTGAGCTTCTGATTCAAACTGGATAGCAGAGTTCACCAGTTCAGCTATATTATCAGCTGCATCTTTCTCTTCCTCTGCATGGTAAAATTCCTCCAGCCCGGTAGCGGTATAAGTTAGTTTAATAAGTTCAGCTACGGTTTTTGTACCCAATAAGGCCCGCAGATTTTCCAGCATATCGGCAAAACGGGTGATCTTGGCCTTTGTCCCGGCGTTAATAGTATCTACCTGACCAATATTGCGGATAACGGACCACATATCAGTGCCAACAGCCTGGGCATGTTCCAGTATTTTCTGCTCTGAGGTATCGCCAATGCCGCGGGCAGGGCGGTTGAGTACCCGCTGTAAGGCCACCTGATCGGCCGGGTTGACCAGTAATTGCAGATAAGAGAGTATGTCTTTGATCTCTTTGCGTTTGAAGAATTCCACACCGCGTACGATCTGATAGGGTATCTGGGCATGCCGCAATGATTGTTCCAGTACGCGGCTCATGGAATTTATGCGATAGAATACGGCAATGTCGCGATAAGTCAGGCCCCCGGCGATCACTTCTTTGATCCAGTCGGCCAGGCCATCAGCCTCTTCGTATTCATTATAATATTCGTATAATTGAGGCAGGGTTCCTGCCGGTTTACTGGTGAACAGTACCTTGGCTTTTCTCTGCTTATTATGTTTGATAACTTCATCGGCCAGCTTGAGCACTTCGGGAACTGAACGAAAATTCTCTTCCAGCCAGATAACCCTGGCTTCCGGGAAATCTTCTTCAAAAGCCAGAATGTTTTTGATATCTGCTCCGCGCCAGGCATAGATCGACTGGTCCGGGTCGCCTGAAACAAATAAGTTGCCGTGATGCAGGCTCAGGCCGCGGGCGATCTGATACTGACAGGTATTGGTGTCCTGATACTCATCTACCAGTATATATTTATAGCGTTCATTGAGGCTCAGCAGAGTTTCGGGGTTATCTCGCAGTAAAAAGGCCAGTTTGATAAGCAGGTCATCAAAGTCAACGGCCGCATTTTTCGCCAGCCGCTCCTGATAGGCAGCGTAGATCTTTTTGAATACCTTGGTACGCAGGTCAAAATCATTACTCTGCTGCACATCATCGGGCATTTTCAGGTCATTTTTATGATTACTGATACGGGCCAGTATGGCAGCTGGTGGGTAGCTCTTAGGATCGATCTCCAGAGCCTTCATGATCTCTTTCAGGGCCGATTTCTGGTCCGAATCATCGTAAATACTGAACTCTTTGGGCAATCCGGCCTGCTCGTGAAATTCACGCAGCAGACGCACCGCCAGCGAATGGAAAGTTGAGACCGTGGCGCCTTTTCGTACACCCATGGCCTCAAGGCGTTCTTTCATTTCTTTGGCGGCTTTATTGGTGAAAGTGATCGCCAGAATATTCCAGGGAGCTATATTGCAATGCCGGATCATATAGGCGACCCGATTTACTATAACTCTGGTCTTACCAGAGCCGGGCCCGGCTAATACCAGTACCGGGCCATCAATATGGGTTACTGCCTCTTTCTGAGGTTCGGTAAGATGTCCTAAAAGATCCTGCAATTCTAACTCCTCTGTAGTTTACTGCCTCATCTGCGGTTAAAGGGCCTATAATAAGCAAACAAAGGCATTCTGGCAAGCAAAATGTCCTTACGCTCACGCGGGCGGGACCGTAAGAGTTCAGGCTTTCACCCTGCTTGAATTTAGTAATGTAAGAGTTCAATTTTAGCACCCTGAAGGGCGTGTACTCTTACGATGTGTACTCTTACAAGTGGAGATTAAACTGGTAGTGTAATACAGAAATCAACAACAGCACAAAATGCCACAGCGAAGGGCTGATGTGCTAAAGTTCCGCCTCCCCGGCGTAAGGGGTCGCCCCCCCGGCGTAATTGACATACCATTTATCCAGGGCGGCATTGAATTCGCTGAGGGTATCGGCGGTCAGGGCATCGAGTATTACTCTTTTCCGCTGGGGATGGCGTCGGGCATATTTGGTTATGAATTTGCGGAAATAGCGTACGCCGCTGGGTGCCGGGCTGTGCTGCAATATCATTTCCAGATGTGAGCGGATAATGTTATACTGTTCCATAATTGTTGGCTGATCCGGTAGGGGCCGGCCATCGAGCAGGGCACGAGTTTCACTGAATATCCAGGGGTTGCCGATCATGCCGCGAGCGGCGATAACGCCATCAAAACCGCTTTCAGCGAGTCTCTGAACAATAGTTTCTGCGGTCATAAGGTCGCCGCTGCCGATCAGAACGGCTTGCGGGTATTTCTCGCGTACCTCCCGTAAAATATTCCAGTCAGACTGACCGCCGTAAAGTTGGAGCGTGGTCCGGCCGTGAATGAAGATAGCATCAACTCCGCCTTTGACCGCCGCTTCGCATATCTGCCAGAATGCCTGCCGGGATTCGGGCGAATCATCATAACCCCGCCTTATCTTAATGGAAAGCGGACATGCTATCCTGCTTCTGACCTTATCGATAATGGCTTTGGCCAGAGCCGGTTCTTTCATCATAGCTCCGCCCCGGCCCCGGCGAACAACCTTGGCAACCGGGCAGGCAAAGTTCAGATCTACCAGATCATAGCCATGCTCGACCAGAGCAGCAGCGGCATTAGCCATTACCTCCGGGTCAGTACCGCATATCTGGCCGCCGACGGGGTGGTCCTGCTCGATCACCTGATATTCGGGCTTTTGCAATACCTTGCGGTAGGCCGTTGATTTATCCAGCATGAGCCCGCCGAAGGTCAGCTCGCAGCCGAACTGGCGGTTGATCATACGCATAGCAGTATCGGTATAACCGCTTAATGGTGCGGCTATTACCGGCAATGACAATTCTATATTACCTATTTTGAGCATAAGGAGGGAAATTATAGCCAAATCAGGCCGATTTTACAAGGTCTCGTTTTACATTTTTAGAGTTGGGATATTGATTCATTGCTAATTCTTTTTTGACAGGATAACCGGGCGATTACGCCCTTGATCTTTATAGTAGTTTGAGTTGGCAGCGAGTGAAGTTGTTATTATTTTACCTTTTCGACTTTGGCTTGCTTTTGTTTTATGAATTTAACGCAAGGACGCAGAGCTTAATTTTAACCACTAAGCACACGAAAAACACTAAATTAATAGTGAAAGGTTAATAGTTAAAGGTTAAGGATTCGCTAACGCGAAGCAGTTTAAATTTAAATCAGTTTCGGCCAAAGGCCGTATCCGCTCTTATAGTTCGTGTGAGACAGAAATCGCGAGTAGCACTTAGTGTCTCGACTAAGTGCAAGCGTAATAAAGTTCCGCCCGTCCGGCGTAAGGACTTAGTTGAAGCAATCTGGATACTTGCCGCAGATGAGCCAGTTTTCGATCAGTATCTGGAGGTCAGATATATCAATGCGGCAATCATTATTGAAATCGAATATTTCGGATGGCTTCTGGCTGGCCAGGCATACTTCTATGCCGGTTATATCGTAATACGCTGCTGCTGCCTGAAGCTCGCTAAGCGGGTAATTGTAAAGTTTCAGTTCATCTATAGCGCAGTTGGCATAATTACTGCCGGTGTTCACTCTGCCAAGGGCAAGGGTTGCGGGTGAATCTTTTATTCCTGTAGCGCCGATAGCTGTGGTTTCCAGCTCACCATCAATATATATCTTCATTTCGCCGGTAAGGTGATCACGAGTTGCCAGACAATGATGCCATTGCCCATCGTTGATATCGCTTTGAGAAGTAATGGTGTTATCTGGATTGCCCGTGCCAAATCCAAACTTACTGCCGCTGATCACGGTGCCAAAATCATTAACCGAGCCCGCCATTTCGCCATCGATGAGCCCTTTGCCGTTCCACCAGCCGCCGGTGCCGCCGATATCAGTGGTTTTAATCCATAACTCTATGCTGAAGCTGTTTTGTATCGGTCGGCTGATAAGGGCATACTGGTCAATACCGTTAAGTGTGATACTGTTATTGACTATACCTGAGGTATAGGTCAGGGCAGCCCCCGGCGCAGTGCCGATTGCGCCCCAGGCAGAATCCAGCAGGTTATTTTCAAACTTATACCAGGCGGTTAATTGTCTCACTTCCAGCAGAGTCAGTTGAGAATAAACACTTTCATTACTGCTATTGCTCACTTTGCAGTAATAATATCCCTGGTCATCAGCCTGAATATTATTCAGGGTGAGTGTCGCACTGCCGGAAGCTTTAAGCTCATCATCGCCGATTAAATTATCAGGTGAGAAATACCAGTTATAGCTCAGAGGTGAGCTGCTGGTTGCACTGACAGACATATTGAAGTTTTCAGTAACACTAACCAATCCGCCAACTGGCTGGCTGGATATAGCAGCAGCAGAGGGCAGAGAGTTAAACGACCATACCGGTCCGAAAATACTGTTGGCATTTACATTAGCAATAGTGCTGACATTTACCGTAAGGCTGCTTTCTGCTCCCAGTCTGGCATTAGCTATCTGCCATTTATATTGAGCATCACGATTGACCGTAATATTACTCATACTAGTCGCGGCAACGGAACCCGGATCATTAGTTGAACCGATATAGTACAGCGTTGAGCCATTGGCCTGGCTCATGAATACATATTGGTTGGCGATAAGATTTAAGGCTGTATTAGCTCCGGGTGTAAGTGCTGCCTTCCAGCTCAGGGTTACATTGGCGGTATTGCTCCCGGTACCGGTTTGGCTTACCGATGGGTTGTGAGGGCCGTAGCTGTGCAGCAGCTCACTGATATCCAACGCTCCTTCGGAGATACGCACCTCATCAATGAAGCCCGGAGCTCTGTCGGTTTGGACTCCGTTATAAAGCCCCCGGCCCACTGAGAAATTACCTGCCTGCCAGCCGGTGCCGGAACCTGCTCCGGTCGATAATCGGGTATTGGTACCGCTGACATTGGCATGGGCTATGAGCTGATAACCAGCAGTATTGCTATGATTCTTGAGATAAAGCGACATGACTTTGCCATCACTTATTGCCGCCAGGGAGTACCAGGGTACATTATTGCCATTGGGGTTGCTCGTCTGGTCATAAGAACTGATTATGTTAGTGGCCGATACGGCTTCATGCCAGTTGCCCGCTGAGTCGCAAAATTTGAAGGCCAGACCGTTATTGGGTATTGACTGTAAGTATAAGGCCGACAGGGCGGCATTGGAATTTGTCCCCTGACTGTCGCGTCCGATATAGGTTCTGTTGCCGCTGCCGGCGAATTTAATTGTTGCCTCCAGAGTGAATGCCTGAGGGTTCCAGCTTCGCATTGCTGCTGTGCCGGAAAACATACTGGGGGTACTTCCACTGTTGCGAACGCTCATATTGTTAGTTTTAGTGGTTCGGGGCACAATGCTGTTTGCCACATTAGAAGAATAGATATATCCGCCGGTTGAGCCGGTTTGCCAGACGGCCAGACCGTTATTATTACCGCTGGTATCAGCTATGTCGGCATAATAAGCACCAGCAGTGCCGGTATGGGTAACATAGCTGCCCGAAGGACCAGCTTCAAAACGCCAGTAAGCCTTCGTTGAAGCGGCAGTAGTGACAATATTAGTCTGATAGATAAGTTGAGCGCGGGTGGCGTTTATGAAATCCATCATGAGCATACCGAACCGGCTCGAAGGGTTCGAGTTGAAATATGTTTCCAGGCGGGGGTTAACATAGTTTGATACGGTGGTTATGCTGGGTATGCTCAGAAAAGAGGTATAACCGCTGGTGAAGTTAACATATAGTGTCCCGGCGGATCCGCTACTGGCCTCATTGAGCATATTATTGACATCGGTCCATTTTTCCGAGCCGCTGCCATTGCTGTAATTATCCTGCACACGCATCGGAGCTGCCCCGCCAATAGAGAAGGTGGTGTCATCGCCCCAGCTTGTTGCCTCCAGACCGAGATTTGACACGCCGCCAAAGCGGCGGAACAGGACGATCTTGCCGCGAACCTGCCCCAGAGCCGGTATTTTTGTACCCATATGCCATAACCCCGGGTTCTGATTGACATAGCTATTGAATGTCTCGACAAAAGTGCGGGTATTGTTTGATGGGTCGTATTCTTCTTTTACTGACATGATTATCGTTTCTGAGGGATTGGCCGCCAGAAAGCTGCTGCACGCATTGAGTACATCAGTGAAGTTCATATTCTGATATACATAACCATGATGAATGGTAAAGGAATTGTCAATATGGCGGCATCTTATGTCAAGGGCACGAACGCCGATGGCCAGTTGCTCAGCAATAGTTAGATTCTGACATTTGGCCGTTCCTGCGATCGGCTCAAATCTGGCTCCGGAATCGTGGGTGCCTGGTATGGAAAGCTGTGACAGCAGGGATATATCCTTCTGGGCTGCCATCCAGTTATTCCCGGCGGCATAGATTGAGCTGCAAACCAATAATAATGTCGCAAATAAAAACTTTCTCATCCTCGCGATTCCTCATAAGATATTATTAAACAGTAGTTTAACTGGTGTATGGGTATATTCTCTCAGTGTATTAAATGTTGGATTACTTTTTGATTATAACCAATTATCGGTAATAAGTTACTAAAAAACTTGTTAAATAATTGTCAATTAAGGCCCGCTGACTGTTTCTACAGTTTTTAATGTTAATATGGCAAGTTTATAACAACTATCATGATTTTTACTGTTTTACAGCTCTTTCTAATAAACTCACCCTGAGTTTTTGCCGAAACTAGTCATGTGCCAGAGTTGATGGCATAAGAAATGAGAAGAAGTTTAGTGGAAGCGTGTATTAAAGTTCAAAAACAGGAAGTATAAAACATGCAGCGAAGTGAGTTTACAGAAACAATAGCAAGTGATTGTGTTAATTACCGTGGTGATGGTCCATGTATTCCTCATCTTAAGTATGGAGCTACATGTCGCTGTGATGCTTATGCTCCTGTAACTCGAAAGCTTTTATTCGTACTGCTTTCTTCTCGCACCGATGTTATCCGGAGCAGTGTGATCTTGAGTCACATAAAGGGAAACGATCCGAATTGCCGGATCACTTGCGTAACTCACTGGCCTGAATTGCTGCCTTCATTTGTAAATGAGGCTATAAGGCCGGCCCATACAGGCATATTAAGGATCCAGAACGATTATTTTGATATGGCTGTTAATTTTGGGCTTGATGCCGATGGCTGTGCCCTGATGAGGACAGTTCAGGCCAGTAAGAGTTACGGTTTTACATTGAAAAAAGGGGCTGCCAGCCCTCTGGATTCCTCAGCAGAATCATTATGGCATAAAATGCTGTTCCCAGTGAAAAAACGCATAACAAACTATGCTAACTATAGTTACAGGCAAGCTCTTGTGCGTGAGTTCTTCGATTTATGCCAGGTGGAATATCTCAGGCAGTTGCCTGTTATCGAGCTGCCGGGTATTCGGGCGGGAAATCCCGGACAGGTGGCAATAGTTACCGGCAAAACTGGTAACAATCCTCTGGATAATAAGTTAACTGAGTTGGCACAGGCGATTCGTACTAAAGCCTTATCAACTGTAACTATGGAAGTACCCGGCGATAATGATATAGATGGCGTTTATTCAATAAATGGCAATTTTGTAAATGTACCGGAAAAATTACCTCAGATCCTGGCTTCCAGCGAGGTAGTGCTTACTGATCAGATCTGGGTTGCTGAATTTGCCTGGGCGACTGGCAGACGCATTGTCCTGCTCAATGGTAAACCTGAAAGTAAGTTTTCAGACAGCGATTACATAGGCAGGGGGCGGGTAATTCCCGAAGATGCAGATGTAGATACTCTGACTTCCGTAGTAGTTGGACTGTCAATTGCCCACGATGATGATTTCACCGCTGGTAAACTTCTGGAAGATGTTAAGATAAACCATAGTTCGTCTATGCGGAAATAATACTGAAAAGGGTGCTATTTCTGCCTTATCTGGTTATAGAGCTTAAACTTAGCTTTTTCAGAATTATTCTTTTATCAGTTTGGTTTTTCTGTTATAATCCCTCCTCTGCTGAGAGTTTGGAAATGCTGTAGAATTATTAACCTGATAATGCCCACCTTGAAACAGATTTACAATGTTATATAAAGTTTACCAAAAAGGAAAGCCTGCCTCGGAGTTCGATCTCCCTTCAACCCTGTTTTTTGCTCAGGATGAGGTGCCGGTTCGTGCCCAGATCAAGTTTGCCAATGGCGAGCTTGTTGGCATAAGAAATAATACAGATGTAACCGTTGGTCTTTCTACGCTTTGGGATGTTGATAAAGCCGGGAAACTCGTAATTCAGACCACTCGATTGCCTGAAAGGACCAAGCCTTTCAATCTGGCAGTGGAACTGGCGCGCGGAAAGCTGCTCAGGCTCAATCAAAAACGCGAAGAATGGCAGATGTGCAATCTGGCCCTTACCGGTCCACAGCACGATATGCTTGATTCTTCGCTCGATAGTTTTATCGAGGCTTTATGCCATTTGGATGAACCTGAAACCGCCTCTGCTCTGGCTGGTAAGGCTTTGTCACAGGCCGTAGAAGTGGGTGAGTCTATGGCTCTTTCCCATGCTGAGATGTTTCTGGAAAAACGATTTGAAAGCCAGCGGCTCGGCAAGCATGCTTTTGGCTGTACAATTGATATGTCCCAGTTCAGTAACAAAAAATACCTTGAATATATCAAGGATAATTTCAATTTCGTTACTATTCCGGTTAGCTGGCGTCAGATTGAGCCTAAGGAACAGGAACGCTGTTTCAGTGAACTGGATAATTGGGTAAAGTGGCTTTCAGAAAATAAAATCGCGATCAAAGTCGGACCTCTGGTCAGATTTTCTCCTACAGCAATCCCCGATTGGCTGTATATCTGGGAAAATGATTTTGAGCAGGTTCGGGACATGGCCTACGATTTTGTTGGTGCTATGGTAGAGCGTTATAATGGCAAAGTTCAGGCCTGGGAAGTGTGTAGTGGTCTCAATGCTGTTAATTCTTTTAATTTCAGTTTTGAGCAATTACTTGATATGACGCGAACGGTATCTATGGCTGCTAAAAGGGTGGCTTCCCGGGCACTTATCCTGGTTGAAGTAACCGAGCCCTGGGGTGAATATTACAGTCGTAACCCCAGAACGATCCCTCCTCATGTATATCTTGACATGATATGTCAGGGCAGCATGGCTTTTGATGGTATTTCTGTGCGTATGGCTTTTGGCCGGGGCGGCGGCGGCATGCAATGCCGGGACTTACTGGAAATTTCATCAATGCTTGATAAACTGGGGATCTATGGCAAGATAATCCATCTTACAGGCGTACAGGTTCCCAGTTGCCCAGATTCACGCGATAATAGCGAAGCTATGGGAGCCAGCGGCTACTGGCATGAACCATGGAGTCTGGACATTCAGGCTCAATGGCTGGAGAATTTCTATAAAATCGCCCTGAGTAAGCCTTTCATTGATACCATTACCTGGCAGGATCTGGCAGACAGAAAAGATGGTATTGTATCCAATGGCGGTCTGACAAGCATGGAAATGCACCCAAAACCAGCCTTTGATAAGTTGGTTTATCTCAAACAGCTCTGGACCGTTTAAGAGATAACTGTTAACAAATAATTAATAGGTAACCATGAGCGGTTACAGAAATAGAAAAAGCCCGGGAATTACCTGTCTTGGCCTTTAATCAGGTTAGTCAGGTTTGGTTACCGGGCTTTTTTAATTAGCTGTTTTTCTTAATAATATTGAATGGTCTGGGATAGCTATGGTGTGTGGCGGTGCTTTTGATCACTTTTACAAAGCATAAATTAGATTCCTGAGGATCTGTGCCGGGCAGATTATACGGTATTATCTCTGGAGTTCTGGCTCCGATCTTTCTGGCTATTTCACGACCAAGCTGGATCTCCTGGGCTACCTTGGGTCCTTTCCAGGTCAGAAACATTCCCTTACACTTAAGCAGGGGGATGGCAAGTTCGGTGATCATTGCCAGTGAGCCCAGTGCCCTGGCGGTGGCAATATCAAATTTGCCGCGTAAAGCCGGATCATGGCCCAGCTCTTCGGCTCTGCCATTGATCACCTCGTAATTTGTCAGTCCCAAAAGGGCGGCGGCTTTTTCCTGAAATGCTACTTTTTTCCCGGTAGCTTCTACCGAAGTAAAATGAACATTATCCAGCATGACAGCCAATGCCAGCCAGGGGAAACCAGCGCCGGAACCGATGTCGATCAGTTTTACCGGTCGGTCGCTATTGCGTGACTGTATATAATCTTCAATTATTGGCAGGGCCGCCAGGGAATCAGCAAAATGCTTGAGCTGGATCTCCTGCGGGTCGGTTATTCTGGTCAGATTGTGGATAGCGTTTTCTTCTGACAGCAGCCGGCTGAGCGAATCGAGCCGGGCTTGTTGTTCTGCATTTATGGGCATCCTGAGGGATTCCTGTCTATACTGTTGTTTTTTTGAGTTATGTTAACTGTTTATTGGGCTTAATCTTAGATGTATTTAGACTTATAGTCAATCCTTAGATTTGCACTATTATGAAATTCGCGGCAGCAATTTGTATAACCCTTTATTTCTTAGTCTCTTAAAAAAATGAACCGCAGTTGCGATCTCTCGTATATATCTTGTGTTTCAGTTGTCATTATTTCAAATTCGACCTTGGTTTTATGTAACTAATTACTGGACAGAAAGATAAGATTGTGATATACTGGAACGCCAGTGTAGGTAATTATAAATATATATTAAATAAGCTCTTATGTATTGATGAGGTTAAGAATGCAAAAGATGATACTTTTAATACTGGCTCTTGCCGGCATTTCCAGTTGTGCTAATGTCTATGCCCAGGAAGCAACCGCTCCGGCAACTCCGGAAGTTAAAGTTGAAGCTCCGGCAGATCCGGCGGCTCCGGCGGTCAAAGTTAACGGCACGGTTATTACCGAAGGTATGATCGAACAGGCTGTTACTCAGCAGCTCGCCAGCCGCAGTAAGGCCCCGCAGAATCCTGAGCTTATCGAGCGATATAAAAAGATAATGCGGCCCCGCGTCATTGATAATCTTATCAATATTGAACTTATCAGTCAGGCAGCCAAAAAAGATGGTCTGGCTCTGACTGATGCCGATATTGATGCCCGGCTGGAAGATCTGGTCAAACTCGCTATGGAACAGAGCAGTATGACCCGCGAAGAACTCGCTCAGGATATACTCAAGCGGCAAGGGGTTACTATCGAGGAATCTCTGGCCAATTACAGAACTAATAAGCAGTTCCTGGAAACTATCCTGCTGGAGAAAATTGCCGCTGTCCGCTTTGCTCAGCAGATAGAGGTATCAGACCAGGAGATCCAGAACTATTATGATGAGAATAAGGCGGCCAGATATACCAAACAGGAAATGGTAAAGGCCAGCCACATACTCGTTAAGACTATAGATGATGAAGGTCAGCCCATCGCTGAAGAGCAGAAGGCACAGGCCCTGACCAAGATCAAGGAGATCAAGGCCAAAGTTGACAGCGAGGGTAGTGATTTTGCCGCACTTGCCGGTGAATTTTCTGATTGCCCCAGCGGTAAACGCAGTGGCGGCGATCTGGGCTTCTTCCCGAAAACCGGGGCTATGGTCGAGCCTTTTGCCAGCGAAGCCTTTGCCCTGAAGCCAGGCCAGGTCAGTGATATTGTTGAGACCCAGTTCGGCTATCATATCATCAAATGCACGGACTATCAGAAAGAAGAAGTTACTCCGCTTTCCGAGGTTAAAGATGAAATATCTAATCAGCTCGCCCGCGGCAAAAAGAATCAGGTGCTCAGCGAAATGACCAGTCAGTTGAGATCTGAGGCTAAGATAGAATATGTCAATCTCGCCGATGACCCGGCTGAGATCGCCCGACAGAAAGCCGCTCAGCAGGAAGCTGCCCAGAAAGAAGCTCAGCAGGCTGAAAGCACCGTTGAGCAGAAATAAAAAAACAGATTGTAACCGTTCACAGAGCTTACTATAGATTGCAGAGTTAACTGTGAACTTTATTGTTTAGTAATAAGAAATAAGTAATAAGAAATAAGCTCATGATTCTCGCTCCGCTCGAAGCTGTCTGATTTTTATTGCAGGCAAATCCTGCTTAAATAAGCCTCGCCGAAGGCGAAACTGAGCCCCGAAGCGAGTTCGGGATTTCGGATTACTTCAACTTATATCTTATATCTTATTACTTTTTGTAACCGTGTGAATGGTTACAACAGATTTTATTGTGATATTCAAGATTGACAGGTTCATCCGGTCATCACCAGTTAAGGCTGTTCACTGCCCGGCGGCCAACTGTGATAATTGATGGGCAGGCAAAACATATATTGTCTGACAGAGGCAAGTAAGAGGTTTATTTAATATGTTTACTGGTTCACTGGTAGCTCTGGTTACTCCCTTCGCTAATGGTAAGGTTGATTATGACAGTCTGGAAAAGCTCGTTGAGTTCCAGATCAATAGCGGCACTAATGGTCTGGTTCCCTGCGGTACTACCGGGGAATCGCCTACTCTGAGCACTAAAGAACACAAAGAGGTAATAAAGTTCGTGGTTAAGCAGGCGGCGGGGCGCATACCCGTTATTGCCGGCACCGGTTCTAACTGTACCGAAGAGGCCATTGAGCTTACCGCTTTTGCCAAAGAAGCAGGGGCCGATGCCACACTTCAGGTATCTCCTTATTATAACAAGCCCAGCCAGGAAGGTATGTATCAGCATTTCAAGGCCATTGCCGATGCGGTTGATCTGCCGATCATTCTTTATAATATTCCCGGCCGCTGCGTGGTCAATATGGAAGTTGATACCATTGTCCGGCTGGCCGCTCATAAAAACATCGTGGCGATCAAGGAAGCAACCGGAAAGATCGATCAGGCTTCAGCTATTTCCATCAGCGGCTGCGGGTTGACCATTCTTTCCGGTGATGACAGTCTTACTCTGCCGCTGGCTGCGGTTGGCGGTCAGGGCGTTATCTCGGTTGTCGCCAATATTGTTCCGGTTGATGTTCGTAAGATGACCGATGCCATTGCCGCCGGTGATTTCATCGAGGCCCGCAAATGGCATGACAAGCTCTTCCGTATGGGCAGTGCTTTGTTAGGCCTTTCTACCAACCCCATACCTATCAAAGCCGCTATGGCTATGCTGGGCATGTGTCAGGAAGAACTGCGTCTGCCCATGGTGCCGCTGGATGATGCCGCCCGGATCAGACTCTCAGCCGTTCTCAAAGATTACGGTCTGATCTGAGAATAAAAGTAATAAGTAACAAGAAATAAGAAATAAGCTAAGGTGTCCCGATGTACCTCGGGACCTGATCTAAGGCTCTGCGACGGTAAAGACTAAATAATTTGTCAGATCTGAAATGTCGCGGAGCCATAAAACAGCCATCGGCCTCAAGGCCGATACGAGAGCTTATTTCTTATTACTTCCCCGGTATTTCCGCTTGATATTACCCTAACATACTTCGGTTTAATTATGATCATATTGCCTATCAGTACTGACAATCGTCTCAGCAAGCCGCCGCTGGTCAACTACTTTATTATCCTGATAAATGTAGTGCTGTTTCTCGCTGCGGCCAGTAAGCATATGTCTCACGCCGACTATGAAAGCGGGTTCCGGCATTTTATGCTCCATCCCGAGGCGCCGGCCTTATATCAGTTCATTACCTACGGGTTCCTGCATGGCAGCTGGATGCATATTATCGGTAATATGTTCTTTCTCTATATCTTCGGTAATAATGTTAATGATAAGCTGGGTAATCGCGGCTATGCCATATTTTATCTGGCCGGGTGTATCTTTTCCGGGGTTGGTCATGCCTGCCTGAGCGGCGGGCCGGTGCTGGGAGCTTCCGGGGCGGTGGCCGCCGTTACCGGTGCTTATATGGTATTGTTTCCCATGACCCGTATAAATGTGCTCTATGTCCTGTTCTTCATCGGCACGCTGGATGTCTCGGCCCTGTTCTTTATTCTCTTTAAACTTATTATCGTGGATAATTTCCTCATTACCGGGCCGGGCGTAGCCTATGATGCCCATATCGCCGGATATCTTTTCGGTATTTGCATACCTCTTATCCTCCTGCATTTCGGCTTCCTGCCCCGCAGTCAATTCGATCTCTGGGCTTTGCTTAACCGCTGGAAACGCAGGCAGGAATTTCGCACTATTGTCAATGAAGGCTATGACCCTTATCAGGCCCGGACTCAAAATCATACCGCTCTGGATCCGGCCGCTGAAAAGGCCGTACATGAAATGAGGAAGCAGCTCTTCGATCAGATTTACGCCGCCGATCTCACCGGGGCGGCCCACAGCTATGTCCAGCTGCTCGAACTGGAACCTGAAAGCGTATTACCGCTTCAACATCAGATGGATATCGCCAATAAACTCATGCAGATGGGCAAATATGATTCGGCCGCCGCTGCCTATGAACTGTTCCTCAAACGATTCAGTAATTACCCGGCCCTGGAACAGGTGCAGCTCATGCTCGGACTGATCTATGCCCGCTATCTCAATCAGCCAGAAAGAGCCTGCCAGCTGCTGATGAGTGCCTCAGAAAAACTAACCGATCCCGGCCAGCAAAAACTCTGCAACGATACCCTCATCCCCTTACGCCGGGGGGGCGAGTCTTGATCACTCTTGCTTTTTGCTGGGCGTTAAGTGCTGCTTGGGTTTTCTGTCTTTTAAAAATAGGTCCCAGTGCTTACGCCGCACGGGCGGAACAAGGTAGCTCAAGCGGTTGAGGTACTCCGAAATCCCGAACTCGCTTCGGGACTTGAGATTCTTCCCGGTTGTCAGTCTGCTCTGACAAATGCAGCCAGTGGCGACAATCGAGATCAGGCTGGTTTTCTGTCTTTTAAAAATAGGTCCCACCCCTTACGCCGGGGAGGCGAAACTTGCCGTGGCGACTGTTGAGATCAGGCTGGTTTTCTGTCTTTTAAAAATAGGTCCCATAGGTCTCATCGGTCCCATCGGTCCCATTCTTCCCGGCATCGAGATTGAACAATGAGACCGATGAGACACATGCGACCTATGGGACCAATGTTAAAAATAATAAATTTCGTGTGTTTCGTGGTCCTTACGCCGGACGGGCGGAACAAGGTAGCTCAAGCGGTTGAGGTACTCCGAAATCCCGAACTCGCTTCGGGACTTGAGATTCTTCCCGGTTGTCAGTCTGCTCTGACAAATGCAGCCAGTGGCGACAATCGAGATCAGGCTGGTTTTCTGTCTTTTAAAAATAGGTCCCAGTGCTTACGCCGCACGGGCGACCCCTTACGCCGGGGAGGCGAGACTTGCCGTGGCGACAATCGAGATCAGGCTGGTTTTCTGTCTTTTAAAAAATAGGTCCCAGTGCTTACGCCGCACGGGCGAGACTTGCCGTGGCGACAATCGAGATTAAGCTGGTTTTATGTCTTTTAAAAATAGGTCCCATAGGTCTCATCGGTCCCATTGGTCCCATTCTTCCCGGCATCGAGATTGAACAATGCGACCGATGAGACACATGCGACCTATGGGACCAATGTTAAAAAAAATAAATTTCGTGTGATTCGTGTGTTTCGTGGTTAAAAATCTTTCTTTCGATTGTTGGCCCGATAAGTTTATTGTTGGGCGGATTAAATTTAATTTTTTTTATTGGGAATTTGTTTTACAATTCCAGCCTCCGTATCATCGCCAACCAGTGCTTGTAAGAGTTCAAGCTTCAGCTTGCTGATTTTTAGCAAACTAAAGTTTGTATTCTTACAGATGTTCTGATAATTTATTTTATTTTCATCGCCAACCATATTTATTTTACCACAGTTGAAACCTTATTAATGATCCCAGCTAATGTATCATTGCCAACCAAGTTTCATTAGTCTCGCCCGTCCGGTCCCGAAGCGAGTTCGGGATAAACTCCAGGACCAACCTATTAATATTACCACAGTTGAAACCTTATTAATGATCCCAGCTAATGTCCCATCGCCAACCAAGTTTCATTAGTTTCGCCCGTCCGGCGTAAGGACCAAAATGAATTCACTTTGTCACGGCTGGCTCACAGGAATGGCAAAATGAATTCACTTTGCGACGGCTGGCTCACAGGAACGACAAAATGAATTCACTTTGCGACGGCTGGCTCACAGGAACGACAAAATGAATTCACTTTGCGACGGCTGGCTCACAGGAATGACAAAATGAATTCACTTTGCGACGGCTGGTTAGCAGGAATGGCAAACCATTTTGCAGTTATCGGAATTTGAATTTATTTTGCGGCTTTATCAGTACTGATAATCGCTGGTAGTGCCAAAAACAGGCCGTCCAGCCGGTTTTAGAGCAAGAGAAACGAGAAAAGAAGATTTTTGAACCACGAACCACACGAACCACGCGAATTGAAGAAAAAAAAGTTTGAACCGCAGATGCACGCAGATGCACGCAGATAAATTTATTTCTTTTCTGAACAATCCCCCCTGGAGTTTATCCCGAACTAGCTTCGGGACCGGGCAGGGTGCTTACGCCGCACGGGCGACCCCTTACGCCGGGGAGGCGAAAGTTGCGTAGCTTCTGATTATATTTATTTTAATTTTCGCGTGGTTCGTGTGTTTCGTGGTTAAAAAAAATAAAATTCTTTTCAAGTGCCGATCCTTTGTGGTCGAAGGCAAAAAAGCAAAGGGTGCTGGAGTTTATCCCGAACTTGCTTCGGGGCCGCACGGTGCTTACGCCGCACGGGCGAGACTTGCGAGGCGACTGGGGGGTATGGAATGAAAATTGTGAGACAGAAAGCAACAACAGCACTAAATGCTCAACGAAAGGCAGGAGTGCTAAAGTTTCGCCCGTCCGGGTGCTTACGCCGCACGGGCGAGACTTGCGAGGCGACTGGGGGGTATGGAATGAAAATTGTGAGACAGAAAGCAACAACAGCACTAAATGCTCAACGAAAGGCAGGAGTGCTAAAGTTTCGCCCGTCCGGCGTAAGGACCGGGCGGGACTTGCGAGGCGACTGGGGAGATTGTATGAGTTCAGGCTTTCAGGGCATGTTACCCAGAAGAAATAAGCTGTTTTTCGCATAACTATTATGCCAATATGCTCAACATAACCAGCAATGCTACACTAAGAATCACAAGCAAGGATGCTTGTGCTACCTTTGGGCAACACGCCCTTTCAGCCTGCTTTATTTTAGTAGTGTAAGAGCTTGAATTTAGTAAACTGAAGTTTGTACTCTTACAGATAGAATGAAAAAGCGTCAGACAGAAAATAACATCAGCACTAAATGCCCAACGAAGGGCAAGAGTACTAATGATTCGCCCGTCCGGCGTAAGGACTAGAGGGCGGGTTGGGTCATTTCTTGGGGTTTGACCCAGTTATCGTATTGTTCGGCGGTGAGCAGTTCGAGTTCGAGTGCGGCCTGTTTGAGCGTTTTTTTCTCTCGCCAGGCTTTCAGGGCTATCTGGGCGGCTTTATCATAGCCGATATGCCGATTGAGTGCGGTAACGAGCATAAGTGAATTATTAAGATGTTCGGTGATCCGCTGTTCATCAGCCTGCAGGCCATCGAGACAATTTTCATTGAAGGAAGAGATGCCATCGGCCAGTATATTTATCGATTGAATGATATTAAAGGCCAGAAGCGGCTTAAAGACATTAAGCTCGAAGTTACCCTGAGAATTGGCCAGGGTAATGGTGGTATCATTGCCGATAACCTGACAGGCGATCTGGGTTATCATTTCGCATTGGGTCGGATTGATCTTGCCGGGCATAATACTGCTTCCCGGCTCATTTTCCGGCAGGATAAGTTCGCCCAGTCCGCAGCGTGGCCCAGAGCCCATCCAGCGAATATCGTTAGCAATTTTCATGAGCGCTGTGGCGAGAGTCTTAAGCGACCCGGAGAGTTCGACGATAGCATCATGAGCGGCCAGTGCGGCAAAGAGATTGCGGGCCGGTTTGAAGGGCATATCGGTCAGCTCGCAGATCTGCTCAACAACTTTCACGCTATAGTCGGGATGACTGTTAAGCCCGGTACCAACGGCCGTGCCGCCGATAGCCAGCTCAAAGAGATGGTTAGTTGCGGTATTGATCGTTTCGATAGCGGCGGTAATCTGATATTCATAGCCGGAGAATTCCTGGCCCAGCGTCAGCGGAGTGGCATCCATAAGATGAGTGCGTCCGCTTTTGAGCAGTTCGGCGTATCTTTCGCTGATCTCGCCGAGCCGGGCCCGCATAGCTTCCAGTTCCGGCAGAAGTTTATTACAGGTCAGTACCGCAGCGGTAATATGCATACTGGCAGGGATAGTATCATTTGTTGACTGGGCCATATTAACATGATCGTTGGGATGGACGGGCGACTTTTTACCCTTTTCGCCGCCGAGCAGTTCGCTGGCCCGGTTAGCGATAACCTCATTGACATTCATATTGAACTGCGTACCGCTGCCCGATTGCCAGATGACCAGCGGAAATTCATCGCTGAGCTCACCGCTGATAACTTCATCGGCTGCCTGCACTATAGCTTCGGTTATTTCAGGGGTGAGCAGTCCAAGCGAGCAATTAGTGAGTGCGGCGGCCTTTTTCACCAGGGCATGACTCTGAATGAATTCCCAGGGGAAATATTCTGTTCCGATCCGGAAATTATCAACTGCCCGCTGGGTCTGGGCCCCATAGTATTTATCGGCGGGTACCTGAACCTCGCCCAGAGCATCTTTTTCTGTACGCATGTTGTCCATGTTCTGTTGGTCCTGTTGTGTAATTGGGAAGTAATAAGTAATAAGATATAAGTAGATAAGTTGAGGTAATCCGAAATCCCGAACCAGCTTCGGGACTCCGGTGTCGCTTTGCGACGAGTTTAAAGGCTGCGCGACATTATGATCTGCTCAAATTATCTGGTCTATACAGTTGCGAAGCCTTTAAACCAGTCTTCGGCCCCAGGGCCGACTCCGGTGCTTATCAACTTATATCTTATATCTTATTACTATTCTTCGTGAACGATTACCTTATTACTTATAAAATTCCTTTATCTTATCGGCGACAAAGCGGATCTGTTCCGGGCTGAGTTCCGGGTAAACCGGCAGGGCGAGCACTTCTTTGCAGGCCTGTTCAGCTACGGGGCAATCGCCGGGTTTACCGCCGAGTGCTTTGAAACATTCCTGTAAATGCAGCGGCACGGGATAATAGATATTATTTCCGATCTGATTGGCGGTGAGGAACTCTTTGAGTTCATCGCGTCTTTCGGCCCGGATCACATATTGATTATAGACACTGACATTATCTTTGGCGATAAACGGGGTCTTGACCTGTTTTACTCCGGCGAGCAGCTCATCGTAAAGAGCGGCGTTCTTCTGTCGGCCAGCCGCCCAGCTGTCGAGATATTTCAGTTTGATATCGAGTACTACCGCCTGCAGGGCATCGAGCCGGAAATTACCGCCGACCATACTGTGATAATAGCGTTTATCTTCGCCGTGCATACGCAGGTAGCGGAACTTCCCGGCCAGCTCATCATCCTGGCAGAGCAGCATGCCGCCATCGCCAAAGCCCGAGAGATTTTTACTGGGATAGAAGCTCAGGGCCGAACAATCGCCAAATTCGCCGGTACACTGGCCAAACTGGCGGGCCCCGATACTCTGGCAGGCATCTTCGATGACTTTCAGCTCATATTTGCGGGCTATATCCATTATTTCGGTCATGGGCGCCATTTGGCCGTAGAGGTGGACGGGAATGATCGCTTTAGTATTATCGGTGATCTTATCAGCGAGGGAATCAGGTGATATATTGTAGGTCAGCGGGTCGATATCAGCAAATACCGGCGTAGCTCCCAGCCGGGCAACCACCCCGGCGGTAGCGAAGAAAGTAAAGGTGGGGACAATAACCTCATCGCCCGGCCCGATATCATAGGCCATTAAAGCACAGAGCAGGGCATCGGTACCGCTGCTCATGCCGATGGCATGCTTAACCTGGCAATAGCGGGCGATATTATTCTCGAAGTTTTCCACCGTCGGTCCCAGTACGAAAGCCTGAGCCGCCATTTGTTTTAGTACCGCCGGTTCGATCAGATCTTTGAGCTGCTCATATTGAGCAGTAAGGTCAAGTAAAGGCACTTTCATCGTTTATTAGTCCTTGTAAAATGCAATCATTCAGTAATCTTATCATATTCAGGTGAAAATCACCTTTTCTGCAGTCCAGACTGTCCCGGTAAGAGGATTCTGACTGCAAAATGCAAATTATACCAGCAGAAAAAAGAAAAATCGATATTATTTTAACGATTTCATAACTAATATCCCCCCTTACGCAGGGCGGGCGGAACATTAGTACTCACGCCTTTTGCTGAGGCATTAGGTGCTGTTGAGGTAATCCGAAATCCCGAACTCGCTTCGGGGCTCCGGTTTGCCCCTGCGGGGTATGCTGAATTATTTAAATGTTTGTCTGCCTGCAAATCGATTATTATCCCTATTTATCAGGTATGTACAAATGCTAAGAAAAATAATCGAGCATAAAAAACAATATTCTGTAGGATAGTATGGCAAAGTAATAAATTAGTAAAAAAATTGGATATTAGCTGTAAATTTTGATTTTAGAGGGTTAATTATTATTAATTTCTTTATTAATATAAGATAGGGTAACTTCACCCGTTTCGCCTGCGGCGGCGAGTATTGTACCATAATTTTAGAATAAAGGTATCATAGATGAGAATTAAAACTGTTTTATTGTCCTGTTTGCTGGGAGCTGGTTATTTATCTGCCGCCCAGGTGAGCGTTTCATCGCCGGATTCTGCGGTGGTTATGACCATTTCCGATGTTGCCGGCCTTTCCTATTCCGTTTCGCTGGATAACAGGCCGGTCCTGTCCGATTCCCGGCTCAAACTGGTATTAGATGGTTCAGTAGAGCTTGGAAGTGACCTTAGTATAGTTTCCAGTGCCATTTCCGGTTCAGATACAAGTTGGGAGGCCGTGGAGAGCAGAAAAAAAATAATACGGGATAATTATAATCAGGCAGAAATAACACTGCAAACCGCGGCAGGTAAGAAAATATCTCTGATCTGCCGGGCTTATAATGAAGGTGTAGCCTTTCGCTATGCTTTTGGTACGGATTTTGGCAGTAAGGTGACAATAGCTGATGAAAAAAATGAATTTGCCTTTACCGGCGATTTTGTATGCTGGCCGGCATTTCTCAATAGCTTTACTACCGAGCATCAGGCACTATATCCGCAGAGCCTGCTATCGGATATTTCAGCCGGTGATCTGGTCGGCCCGCCGCTGACCGTAAAATTAGCGGACGATCTATATTGCTCGGTAACCGAGGCGGCTCTGGTAAACTGGGCAGGTTTATATCTTACACGCGACAGCAAAGATAATAGTCTCTATAAAAGCCCGGCTTTTATCGGCGGCGGTGAGCCGGTCAGATTCAATGTTGGGCTTCCTGCCGGCACAAGGCAGCTCAGGCTGGTAGTTGATGCCGTTGATGGTAATGGCTTTGACCATGTAGATCTGGTGGATCTTGAGCTGATAAAGTCAGATGGCAGTAAAATAAGTCTAAGCGATCTGAAGCCATCTTATGCCCGTCAGAGCTGGGGTTCTCTCCGGACCAATAAGAGTGTTGATGGCAATAAATTGAAAGTTGGCAGTAAACCTTATGATAAAGGGTTGGGCACTCATTCCGATGCGGCGATCGGTTATGATATTCCGGCTGATATCGTGGCATTAACCGGCATAGCGGGAATTGATGATGAAGTTGGCAGTAAAGGCAAAGCCCGCCTGGAGATCCTGGCGGTTGAATCTCCAGCCAATAATACGCTGATTTCAACTTTGTCGCGTCTGGATCAGGCGGCTAATGCGGTGGTGGTAAATACTCCGGCGGTTTCGCCCTGGCGGGTTATCATGCTGGGACGCCGGCCGGTGGATCTGGTTAATTCTGATATAATCGTGAATCTTAACCCACCGTCGCAGATAGCTGATACTTCCTGGATAAAAGCCGGTATGTGCAGTTGGAACTGGCTCAGTTGCGGTAATGGCATGGATATGAACCTGCTCAAAGGCTTTATTGATCTTTCGGCCGCTCTGAACTGGGATTATTGCCTTATCGATGATGGCTGGTATAAAGGTATGGACTGCCTGACCCCGATCGATGGATTAGATATCCCCGAATTGGTAGAGTATGCCCGTGGTAAGGGCGTAAAGATCTGGGTATGGGTTCACTGGCGGGCCCTGGAGGATAATCTTCAGGCGGCGATGGCACTGTATAATCAGTGGGGAATAGTTGGTATTAAAACCGATTTTATGTCTCGTGATGATCAGTGGATGGTGAACTGGTATGAAAAGATTTTACAGGTAGCTGCCAGTCATAAAATAATGATAAATTTCCATGGCTGTTATAAGCCTACCGGTACTGCCCGCACCTGGCCGAATTTTATGACCTGTGAGGCGATCTATGGCAATGAGCAGAATCTGGGCACCAGCTATAACAATCCGGTACATAAGACGACATTGCCTTTTACCCGTATGCTTGCCGGTATAATGGATCATACCCCAGGCGCTTTCCTTAATGCCAATAAAGATAAGTGGCACGCCCAGCGGCCGGTTATTTCTCTGGGTACAAGGGCTCAGGAGCTGGCAATATGCCTGGTCTATGACAGCGGTCTGATCTCAACGGCAGACAAACCATCAAATTATTATGGCCAGCCCGGTCTTGATTTTCTCAAGGGCCTGCCTGCCAGTTGGGATGACAGCATAGCTCTGGATGGTCAGATAGGACAATATTATATAGCCGCCCGCCGCAAGGGCCATAACTGGTATCTGGGAGCTCTTACTGACTTTACAGCCAGAAATATCGATTTGAAACTGGATTTCCTGGAGCAGAATGCAGTTTATAACGCTACGATCTACGAAGACGGAGCCAATGTAGCTCAGGATGCTGCCAGTTTGAATATCAAAACGATCTCTGTAACTGCTAATGACATTCTTGTCCTGAAAATGGCCTCAGGCGGGGGAGTGGCAGTTATTTTCAATAAACAATAAACGAGCCTTTAGATTCTATGAACCGCAGCAGGCAGAGAGTAAATTGACTTTCTGCCTGCTGGCTTTTTAGGGGGGGATTGATTTTTTTTACGGTGAATGGTTACTGATATTTTTATGAGGGCTTGCCTGTGCAGAGGTGGTCGTGATGAATTTGATAATAAAATATCAGTTTTCTGCAAGATCGAGTAAATGTTTTCCAGAATATTGTAACTATGCGGATTATCAACTGTTATGAAGCATAAGGTTATAACAGCCAGATCATGTCCTCCAAAAAACCACTTTAAAACGATTATTTATCAGATATAATAACTGCTTTGTTATTACGATTGATACATGAAAGTAAGAGCAGGTAATTACAGCCTGCCGGAATATTTAATTATGACAAAGCCAAATCAGGAAATAGTTGCTAATATTGTAGAGTTGATCAGCCAGGAAGGTCAGGCGGTACAGGCTATGGCTTCCGTAGTAGATCAGGGTTATGTTCAGGCGGTTGAGCTTATGCTTAATTGTCAGGGCAATGTTATTATCAGCGGTATTGGCAAGGCTGGTATAGTCGGCGAGAAATTGTCGGCAACTCTGGCTTCAACTGGCACACCCAGCGTCTTTTTACATGCTGCAGAGGCGATCCATGGTGATCTGGGGCGCGTTCAGGACAAAGATGTGGTAGTGGTCCTGAGTTATAGCGGTTCAAGCGGAGAGATTGTGAAATTGATCGAACATCTTAAGGCCCTGAGTGCCACGATCATAGCAATAACAGGCGATCGCAATTCTCCTCTGGCTCGCCATAGCGATGTGACCGTATGGCTGGGTAATATTACTGAAGCCTGCCCTCTGGGCCTGGCTCCCAGTACAAGTACAACCTGTATGATGGCAGCTGGAGATGCTCTGGCGCTGACAGTGATGAAATTGCGTAATTTTCAGGCGGAGGATTTTGCCCGTTATCATCCGGGCGGAGCCCTAGGTCGGCAGTTAATTACGGTAGAGCAGGCAGCATTTTTCAGCCGCGGCAGAAAGCTGCCGATAGCTTCTGAAGGCTGTACAGTGCAGCAGGCACTTACTCAGGCTGAAAAGATAGTCGGTACTCGTCATGGCTGTATTATGCTGATTGATGCCAACGGCCGGCTTACCGGTTTGCTTACTGATGGCGATCTGCGTCGCGGTCTGGAAAACAAAAAACAGCAGCTGCATGATCTGCCTGTTGCCGAACTTATGACCCACGATCCGGTTGTGGTTCGTCCGGAAACCCTGGCCAGTGAAGCTATGGCTATTTTCAAGAAGAGAAGAATAGATGAAATACCGGTGGTCGATGATATGCACCATCCAGTCGGACTTATTGACATACAGGATGTGCTGTCGCTGAAATTGAACGACTGACCCAATCGGGCAAATACTTATTGTATCTATCCTCAGTTACAATAAGTAAGCTGCGGTTTGGCACTTTTCGTTTTATTTCTGATTTTAAGCCCGGAAAAATGCGAAAGTTGAACTGAGTAATAATTATTTGGCCATATAATTATTGAATCCACTGGAGCGGTATATCTTACTATCCTCTTTTGTGCCTGATATTATCATAGCTTCGGTATCAGGTAATGTTTCGATAAGGGCAATACCCTCTTGCGGCGTTAAAACAGACAGGGCAGTGGCCAGAGCATCCGCATCCATGCAGGTTGGTGCGATCACGGTTACACTGGGATTAGCATCAGCAGGATACCCGGTTCTCGGGTCAAGAATATGGCTATAGTGTTTACCTTGGATTTTCAGATACTGACGATAATTGCCGCTGGTGGCAATTGCACCGTTTTGCAGCTCCAATTCCCAACTATAGCTTTCTGGAGCCTGCTCTGAAGTGATCAGAAATGGGTCTTGAACACCAACTTTAAAACTTATCGGAGAAATAGTATTAACTGGTATTGTGGCAGTAGCAGGCATTTCCATCGGGGCGTGGATTTGATCGTAGGGAATACCTGTTCCATCATATTCAGGCATACTGGATCTTGGCTCATAAGGCGATACTGGTAGTGGTACCGGCCCATTGAAAGCTGTTCTGTTATTGAAACATATGATCTCACCGCCAATATTAACCATGCCGGCGTAAATTCCGGGCATTTTTCTGAGTTCTGCCGCTGCCAGGTCAGCGATATGCCCTTTGGCAATAGCATTTATATTCAGCCTTAGTTCTGGTGCCGATATGCTCAGGCGAGCTGGCAACCCGGGTTCTGCCTTATAAAGTTTAATATATTGGCAACCAACGCTGGCATTCATTATCTGATTAATTTCTGACTCAGTTGGTAACTGATCAGACTTTGCCTTGTTTTTCCATAAGTCAATTATCGCCGGCATGGATGGGTCAAATGCTCTGTGAGTTAATTGATTATAATAAATACTTCTCTCGAGTATGTAATAAAGCCCTTCAGAAATTTCGGTAGGCCCTGCTTTCGCGGCTTCGGCAGCAAGAGAAAGTTCTGAAGATGGGTCATAGGTATTCATAACTTTGGCCGCCTTGTCGATAGCATAAACAGCAGAATCGACTGCCTGCTGAGCCAGTAATTGGCTATCGGCATATATTGTCATTTCAACAAAAGTACCAAGTTTCTCAATGCGTCCTGAAGAAAACTTCTCTGGTTTATTTTCAAACTTGTAACTGCTGATTATAAAAATAGCGACAATAATAAATATAAAAAGAAACTTTTTAATATGTAATTTATTCTTCATATTATTCTTACATCCATAAAAAAACTTTTATTTCCATCATTTTTGCTTGCTCTGAAGCAGGCAAATGTTTATATTAAAATTCATATTATATATTTCTCAGGATAATTGCGTTTAAATCGAAATTGAAGTTAATTTTTAAAAATATTCTTTGTTTTTTTTAAATTTTGCTGGAGGTTATATGCCAAATTATTCCGTAGAAGAGATCCGCAATCTGGTTATGGTAGGTCATGCAGGTGCGGGTAAAACCTCGCTGTGTGAGGCAATTCTCCATAAGGCTGGTATTACCAGTAGGTTAGGTAGTATCCCAGATAAGACTAGTATTTTAGACATTGATGAAGAAGAGCGTGAGAGTGGTCATTCAATAGATTCTGCCCTATTACATATCAGGCATAATGGTAAAACTGTAAATATTATAGATACTCCTGGTTATCCAGATTTTGCCGGAGCAGCTATAAGTGCATTACCGGCTGCTGAGACTGCGATAGTGGTAATAAGTGCTACTGCTGGTATTCAAATGAATACTATGAAAATGCTTAATCAGGCAAAGGCCAGGGGTATGGCAATAGTAATTATTATCAATAAGATCGATTCTGGCTTTAGCGAAATCCCTGAATTACTTGATAGTATCAGGGAAAGTTTTGGTAATCAATGTCGTCTGGTTAACATTGCCTCCAATGGTGGATCTGGTGTGCTTGATTGTGTGCTAAATGAAACAGGAGAGGGATTTGTTGATGCTGCCAGTGCTCATACTGAGCTGTTGGAGACTGTGATCGAATCTGATGAAGAATTGATGGAATCGTACCTTGGAGGCGGTTCTGTATCTCAAGAACAGATGATAAAGGCCTTAAAACAATCTGTGATTTCCCAGAGTGTAATTCCAGTACTCTTTACAAATGCTACTAAGGAGATTGGCGTTCCAGAGCTAATGAACTTCATCGTTGATTATTTGCCATCACCAGCAGAAGGGCTCAAGGGCAAGCTGGTGCATGTAAACAGTTCGGAAGATGAGTTTACCTGGGTTGAACCAGATGTCAATGCGCCGCTGATAGGAATGGCATTCCGTATATGTGCAGACCCGAAAACCAATATCAAGCAAACTGCTGTTCGTTTGTATAGCGGCCACATCAGTTCTGATTCATCTTTACATACCTGTGCGGGCAAGAAATTCAGGGCCGGTCAGATATATAAATTGCAGGGTGATACGCTGGAAAAACTCGATGGCGGATATGCCGGTGATATAATTGTTCTGAGTAAGATCGATGAACTTAATGTGCTTGATACCATTTATGGCGGCAATAATGAGCCAGGCCATATTCGCAAGCCTAAACTACCTGTACCTATGTATTCTCTAGCTTTAGAACCTAAAAGCAGGAATGATGAGACTAAAATTTCTGGTGCTTTGCATGAGATCGCATCATCAGATCCGACTTTCAGGATAGAACGAGACCCGCAGACCCATGAAACAATCATAAGTGGTCTGGGTGAATTGCATACTCGGGTAGTGATCAATCGCATGAAACATCGTCGTGGTCTGGAAGTTGTTTCCAAGCCGCCTCGCATTCCGTATCGTGAGACTATTCTTGGTTCTGCCAAGGGTGTTGAATATACCCATAAAAAGCAGTCTGGTGGTTCTGGCCAATTTGCTCGTGTGGTTATTGATGTTGAGGCGAATACACCAGGAGCCGGTTATGAATTTATAGACAGCATTTTTGGCGGTTCTATAGATCAGCAGTTCCGGCCATCTGTAGATAAAGGATGTCAGGCAGCTATGGAACATGGCGTTCTGGCAGGGTTTCCTGTTGTCGATGTAAAGGTTAATCTGGTTGATGGCAAAACGCATCCGGTTGACAGTAAAGACATAGCCTTCCAGATGGCGGGGCGGGAGGCATTTCGTGAAGGCTTTTTAAAGGCTAAACCTACATTGCTTGAACCCATCGTTCACCTTGAGGTAACAGTCCCTTCAGATAAAGTCGGTGATATTACTGGCGATTTGTCCGGTCGTCGCGGCCGGGTTCAGGGCCAGGAAGTAATGCCCGGCGGTATGACCTGCGTAAAGGCAATAGTTCCTTTGTCAGAAGTTCAGCAGTATAGTTCCCAGTTAAAAAGTGCTACAGGCGGCCTGGGTAGCTATACCATGGAGCTTAGTCACTATGAACCGGCACCTCCAAATGTGGTTCAGCAGGTAATTGATAAGGTTAAAGCAGAGCATCAGGCTGAACACGCCCATGCCCACTAAAGTTTAATAATTAAATAATCTTCAATTCAAGGACCATTCCCCCCAAAGGGTGTGGTCCTTTTTTTTTATCTCCATAACCTGGTTTATCAAGATATATTAGCGTTTGTTGATATGTTTTAGTTATTTTATTGTATAGCCTTGTAAGTCAGTTGTCTGTTAATTCAATATCCCTGTTGCTCAATTCTCTAATATCATTGTCTTATAACAGACTGTAGTTATAAGCCCTTTCGGTTATCTATTCTTACAAAAAACATATAAGCCAGAATGTAAAGATTAAGTAGTCTTAATATAAGTATCAATGTTTTAGTGGTTTATGAATTAGTTAAAAAAGCTGAAAAGTCATAGTTTTGTGAAGTTTGGACAAATAGTGCTCACCGATAGTTGCAAAATAGCCGAATTGATTAATGTTTTTTTGTCCGATTATGCCAATCAAGTGCTGTAGTATAATGTAGGAAGTGAAGTTTTGAACGCGTAGTTACTATTTAAACATGGAGAAGGATTTGGATTCAGACAATCATAAACTCTTTTTAAAACTCATTCTCGAAAACCAGTCGAGGATATATTCCTACATTCTGTCTCTTGTACCTTCGTATTCGGACGCTGATGATATATTGCAGAACGCATTCGAGGCGATGTGGCGTAGATTTGACCAGTTTGAGCCGGGTAGTAATTTTCTGTCCTGGGCATTAAGGTTTACTCATTTTGAAATACTGTGTTTTCGCAAAGATCGATCAAGGAGTAAAGAAAAAGTATATGACAGTGAAGCCTTTGAACTGATCATGCCGGTGGTTGAGCAGGAAGCATTGTGTTTTGATGCCAGGCAGGAAGCACTGGAATATTGTATTGACAAGCTGGAAGATAAGCAAAGAGAGATAATCAAGTTGAGATATAGTATGGATGCTTCCCCGCAGGAAATATCTAGTAAATTAGGATATAAAGCATCTTCTATCTACAAGATCATTTCGAGGATACATAATAATCTGCTTGCGTGCATTGAACGAAAGATAGAGTCAGGAAAATTAAGTGGAAATGGATGATAAAATAAAAAAAGAGATCTCTGAGCTGCTTTTTCTGGCACTAGAGAAGGATATAACAGACCAGCAGGTGGAAAGACTTAATGTGCTGCTGAAAAGCGATGAACAATGCCTTCGCTTTGCTGTTGGTTACCTTCAGCTATCTGCTGCTATTAAATATTCAAAGAAAGTTTCCGCGATGAAAAAGCCACTTCAACCTGAGGTGCCTGGAGCCGAGATTTTCCCTGAGTATTTATCGGAACTGGCAGAAAATGAATGTACTTCTCCGGCAATTGAAACCGAACAGGTGACGCTTGAAGTTTATAAGGGTAAATCTCAGACATTTTCTTTGTTAAAGGGTAGAATTAATAGTTTTAGCGAAAAAATTACCAGAGTCTATGTTTTTACATCTATTGCAGCAATAGTTTTTTTAGCATTAAATATTTATCTTGGGTTGCAGCCGCAAACTGTTGCAACTGTCATAAATTCAGTTGAAGCTAAATGGACAATTTCTGGTGTCAGCACAGAGCCGGGGACCAGATTAATATCTAATAAGCAACTTAAGCTGGCCAGGGGGGTAGTTAAAATACTTTTTGATGGCGGAGCTGAAGTACTACTTGAAGCACCAGCAGAAATAGAACTAGAAAACCACGAAAAAATGAATCTGATCAGTGGTAAGTTATATGCCAGAATAGCAGAAAATGCACTTGGTTTTATTATTGATACTCCCAGTGCCAGAGTAATAGATCTTGGTACAGAATTTGGTGTGTCAGTAGATAGTGAGGGACTCTCTTCGATCAGCATGTTTAAGGGCCAGGCCATGGTATCTGGTATTGTAAACGGCCGCGTCACCAAAGGTGAAATGCTGACTGGAGGCCAGACAAAAAAGACTGATAGTAATGGTGTTGTGAAAGATGCAGTCTTTGCAGAAAGAGAATATATCAGAGATATTAATACCGGTGGTTATCTCTGGTACGGTCAGGGGTTGAATCTGGCCGATATATTCAGTGGGGGAGATGGTTTTGGCAAAGTAAAGCAGATAACCGGCATAGATCCCGGGACTGGGACTGTTAGTTCTTCAGTAGTAAGAGATACCAGAAAAACAAAGCGTTTATATTGCGATATTCCCGTCAATGAGCTGATTGATGGCGTATTTGTCCCAGATAGTAATAAGGATGTTACTATTGATTCAAAAGGTAACAAAACCGACTTTCTGGGGGCCAGGGGCTATTATACTCATGAGATAGCTATCTACCATGGCGATATTACGCAGCAGCATGAAACAATACCGCCTTTGATGTTCAATAACATGTATTTGAACGATCATGATATCGTAATGTTACACAGTAATTGCGGTATAACAATCGACCTCAAGGCTATCCGCAAAAAACACCCTGAATATATACTTAAAGCGTTTAGAGCACATGGTGGGATAACAGAAACGCTTCAGGACAGAATAAACGAGAAACCCTATATAGATTTTACCATATTGATAGATGGTCAGGTTAAATATTGCACCACTGGCGTATCGGCATATACCGGTAAAATGGAATATAAAGTTGATTTGTCGCCGGATGATAATTTTCTGACTTTAATGGTTACAGATTGCATAGAATTGTCTGATTCAGTTTTGCCAAATTATGGTTATGAAAATGACTTCTTTTATCTGATCGAACCTCAAATAGAAATTGATGTAAATCCTGTTAGTAAATAAATCGCGTTTGTATATAACAATTATATGCAAATAAAAAATGGTACTTAATTTGAAGAAGGAAGGTAAGAAATGAAACGAATTGGTGTATTTCTCTCATCACTATTATTTGGCTGTACCAGCTCACTATTGGCATTGCCAGTTACTGATGGCCTGGTAATGAATCTTGAAGCCGATAATATACCTGGCTCTGCGGTTGCAGGAGATGGAACGATCGAAAGCTGGGTTGATTCCTCAGGCATGGGTAACCATGCAACCCAGACTAGCTTAATTAACAAGCCTGCATATATAGCATCAAACCCGGATTTCAAAGGATATGCTTCGGTTAGTTTCGATGGGGTTAATGACTGGATGGGGCTTAATGGCAATATGGTAAATGTTGGCTCATTTACAGCATTTGCCGTGGCAAAGTATGATGTAATGGCAGGGGAGCGATATATTATAGCCGGTCAACCTGGTGGTTCAGGTGCAGAACGCCTGCGTATTTGTACTAACTCATCTAACAGGTTCGTATGGCGGGCAGGAAATGCTTCTGATGTATCTTCTGTCGGTGATACTGATTCGCATGTTTTTTCTATGACCTCAGCGGTAGCAGCATATCTCGATGGTGTCAGTATGGGCACTAATAATAATAGCTCTGTTTTATATCCATCAGGGCTCAATATAGGTTCGTATAATCGCGGAACAAAAGCATTTTTCCAGGGAGATGTAACAGCTCTTGTTATGTATAACAGAGTGTTATCTCCTGCTGAAATTGAGCAAGTTAATAATTATTTAGCCAATAAATATATTGTAGGGGCTTCATCTCCAGTTCCGGCAAATGGTGCAACCGCAGTAGGAACTCCAGGAGTTAATAATGTGTCATTTACATTACAGTGGAATGCCGCTGTTAATCCTGATGATCCAACTAAGGTTGATCCAAAAGTAAAAAAACACTTGTTATATTTGGGCGAAGGCGAAACTGATGCTAATATGGTATTGTTAGCTGAACTTGACATTACAGATTATAATAATGTTACAACTACCTATGGACCAATCACTCGCCCTTATGACAAAACCTATACCTGGCGGGTTGATGAATTAACAACAAATGCTCTTGGCGTTAATCGCCCTATTGATGACCCGAATAACTATAAGGGCAAAAACTGGACTTTCACCACACTGCTCAGTGTTCCTAATATTCTGTCTGGACCAACTTCAGTTCGTTTTGACCAGGGGGGAGCAACTCAGGTAGGTATTACATATACCAGTGTTAATCCTGTAACTGCTGCCTGGTACCATAACGGTCAACCAGTAGCTCTTGATGGAAGGATAACAGCAACTCTTACAAACAGTGCCGCAATTCTGAATATTACTAATGCACAACTGGCAGATGAAGGCAGCTATTACTGTGTACTTACCAGTGAGGGCGGTTCTTCAACCTCATTAACTGCGACAATGATGAGCAACCGACTACTGGCAAGTTATGAGTTTGAACAAAATCTTAATGACAGTGCTGGTAGCAACAATGGACAGGCTGTTAATAGTCCCATATATGTTGAAGGAGCTGTAGGCGATTATGCTATCGAAGCTACCGATGGCATCAGTTATGTGCTACTTTCAACTAATGCTTATCCTAAGGCCGGTCTGGGTAATGGACTGGATCAATTTACATATTCATTCTGGGCTAAGCCATCAAGCCTGCTGTCAGGTGAAGGACGCATCATGGGTAACTTTAACGATGGTTCAACCACTACAGGTATGCAATTTGGTGTAAATGGTAACGGTTCACTCAGAACATATATCAGAACCCAGACAAATGTCTGGACGCAGTTCTTCTCGCCAGATAATACCATCATAGATGATGTGTGGTCCTATGTTGCTATAACCTATAATGGTTCAGTCATGAACTATTATGTTAATGGCAGTATGGTAATGGAAAGCTCAGTGCCCGTTCTTGATAATTTTGAACCTTGGCAGTATCCTATGACCATACTGATTAAAAACAGTCGTAATTCTTTTGTTGAACCATATCGCGGAGCTCTCGATGATCTTCGTATATACAACTATGCATTAGATGAGTATCAAGTAGCTGATGCCTACTATGTAGTTACCGGGGATGCTCCATGTATTACATCAATGAAGCCTGGTATTGCCGATGTCAACGGAGACTGTTCTGTAGATATAGGTGATATTGCTGACCTGGCTACAGTCTGGCTTCAAAGCGGATTATATCCAGACCAGAACTAATTATTGTTGGTTAACACCTTTTAGTATATGATAAACGACCCGCTGTTCCATTTAAAGATGAACAGCGGGTCGTTGACATTATCAACGATTGCAGGTAGCAAGGATGTAAGTCAGTAAGCTCGTTGTAGGGTGCGGACAACTTTATGTGTGAGTGTATTGGCTTTTTATTATATTTTGCGTCGATTATCAATGTAACCAGCGTGTGATCATAGATATATCAGCCCCACATCCAAGGTCCGATAATATATATTATGTTTCATTAAATGGTGTCACCAAACATAATGGCTAATAAATAAGGAAAATCGACAACTATTGAGTCTAATTGATAATCACACATATTATTGTTCATACAGGTTTAATTTGTTAGTGTTGATTGGCTATCCTTATGCATCTCATTTCAGTAAAGTCTCTCAGTATAAGTAATCCATCAACTAAAGCCATTAAACCCCAGGATTCGCGGCCAAATAAAACCTGTTGTCGAGCAACTAATTCATAGGAATCAGGTATCGCTTTAACCAGGCTGAGAGTTCCATGGTCATCAAGAGTGACTATGAGATCATTAGCTATAAGATAAGGACTATCACCGTATTTGTCGTCTTTTGGGGATTCCCACATAATAGTACCTGCAGGATCCAGACAAACCAAAGTTTTGTCCTGGCGTATGCCATAAATGTAACCATTATAATGAATTGGAGTATGCTGAACAGCGCCAAAAAAACTGGCAGGGCGAGTATATACCATTATAGTGTCATACATATAGCCGCTGTTGAGGGTACTAATTCCATCTGATGGGTTTGCCGCCCCGCCGGCATTTTCAGGCATATTCAAAGTCCGATAAATCTCCAGTAGGGCACAACCCTTGTTATATCCAGCACTTAGGAATAGTCTGTTATTGCCCAGATCGACTGGTGAAGGCACATTAGTTCTCATTTTCCAGTCATAATTCACCCATAATTTTTTCCCGTTCGAAGGGTCGAATCCGGCGATACCGCCATCCCCGCAGTAAGCATACATTTTTACACCATCAACATATACAGGCATAACAGATGAGTGAGTCATTTGCCATTTATCAGGATTGGGAGTCTCCCATAAGATTTTTCCTGTAGAGCAATCAACTGCCATAATCAAGGTCGAGCCTGCAGGTGCAATAATAGCCGTATCACCATCAAGTAATGGGCATTGTGACGCATGCCAAAGAGGAACCTTAGTACCATAGTCTTTTACCAGGTCCAGATGCCATAGCTTTTCGCCTGTAGAACGATTGGCGCAAACTACCTGACATTTCGGGCCAATTGTAAGGACATATTTGTCATTGACAGCTGGTATCGCACGAGACATTCCATGGTCGCGTTTTATCTTAATATTATAGGATAATTGCCATATATCTTTGCCATCAGCTAGATTAAGAGCACGCAAAACATCACGCTGACGAACGACATCATAATCTAAAACATATACAATTCCATCGAATACAGTAGCTCCGGCGTAACCTTCGCCCAGCTCGATATTCCAAATACATTCGAGGGGGGCTGAAAGATCGGTGATTATCTCACAAGAACTATTATGCCATATTCCATTGTAATTGGTACCGCGAAACCAAGGCCAGTTTTCAGAATGTATTGAATTAGCTAGAGTCGCAATATCCTGTAACGCTGTAAATTGAAAATCAAGGTCCGTACTCTTGCCCCCTGCCGAACCAGCCCCCCTGCCATCTGTCCCGGGAATTCGAACTGGAAGATCAGGCTTTTCAGGAATGTGAAGTATTACAACAATAAACAGTCCGATTATTATGGATCCTATAATAATGTTTGTGATAATTTTCATGCCAGCATTCTATTCGATTTATAAATTATTATAAAGTATTAATCCAGCATAGTATCTGAAGTTCTTTTACAAGAAAAAAAGTGGAAAAATTATCTCTGGATTATTTCATAAACCGATATATATTATGAGATTGGAAAAAATATGAAAATTTGGGAATGATAGTTAAAATAGGAAACCTATTGAACGAACAACTGTTAAAAATTGAAAGTATTCTGCTGGAATCGTCGCAGAGCCATGTATTTCTGACTGCCTTGGGAGTTTTTCTCGGCGGATTAGTCCTGTGGATTGGTGGTTTGCGATATCTTAAGGCGGTATGCGGAATGCTTGGCGGAGCTGTAGGTGCCGCCGTAGGTTCACTATTAGCAGGGTATCTGGAACTGCCTGCAGGTATAACAATCGGAGTATCAGCAGCGGTCATGGCAATAGGAGCAATACTACTTCAGCAAGTGCTTATCTTAGGAGTTGCGACTGTAATATTTGCTTTGATTTTTGGTGGCAGTTTTATGGAATATACCTTGGGCAAGCAAAATAGTGAAGCAATGGGAAAACAGGATTATCAGACCAGTCAGGAAGGACCTAGTGGCCAACAAAATTCGTGGTATAAGCAAGAAATACAGCAAGAAAGGCTATCTCAGTCGGAGGGATATTTTGATGCTGATAGCCCTTATAATGATTTGAATGAGTTTGGCAATCAGGCCCAGCAATACAATAATGCTGGTGTAAAATTAGTAAAAACCGGTCAGTATGTTGGAGGTGTTTTAGAACGAATAAAGCAAGTTTTATCAGAGTTAACTCCGGCAATCAGTAATAATGCCGGCATGTTAACTATGTGGTGCATATTAGGAGCAATATTAGGCCTGGTATTGGCCCAGATGCTTAAGACGATTGTAATGGCATTATGTTGCAGTATAGTAGGCAGCACGGCATTGATAGCCGGTACAATAATGGCGGTAATTGCTAAGCAAACAGCAGCCTGGACTATGATCCAGGGGCATGGACGCACAATGACAATGGTATTTGCCGGCATGGTTGTTTTTGGCTGGCTTTTTCAGATAGTCACTGGAGGAGGCAGAAGAACTCGCCACGAGAATCAGGATGATGATGAAAGTTCAAAGGAGTAATGAAATATAATGAATGATATCATATACAATTTCAATCTGATGGCACAAGCTGCTTCTGATGCAGGCACTGCTGCCAGGGGCACTCCAGAAAATACAAACAGTATGATAGTAACGATCGACCAGATTTGGGCCTATCTTGAGAGTCTGAGCTGGATCCAGTCAATGGCAGCCATAACCATAGCTACGATATTCCTTTTTTATGGCTTTAGGTTATTTCGCTTATTAGTAACATTAAATTTTGTATTTGTAGGTATGCTGGTAGGACGGTATATAGGCGGCCAGCTTGGCAGTGCAATGTGGGGTGGCATTCTTGGCTTTCTGTCATTGGGCTGCCTACCCTATCCCTTCATGAAATATTGTGTATCAGTACTTGGTGGTCTTGCCGGAGCAGCGATAGGCATGACACTGCAAAGAGGGATAGTTGCAACAGATGTTTTTTTATTAAGCGGATCAGGGGCAATTGCCGGACTCGTAGCCGGGGCATTTCTCGCCTTTTCTTCTTTTAAGAACACAGTAATGTTATTTACCTCGCTTCAGGGGGCTGCCTGTTTGCTTATTGGTATTTTATCGTTAATTAAAAATCAGACACCACTGTCAGGTTATTTGCGTCAGTATATATTTGACATTCCGATCGCTCTTCCTGCCCTGCTATGTTCTATAGTAGTTTTTGGCGTGTTTATTCAGACCAAATTTATGGCTCAGGAAGGCAAGTGGAAAATGCCGGCAGATGAAGGCTGGAAAAGGAATTAGCCGGTTATGTCAGTTCAGGAAATAGTAAAAAATCAGAAGATGAAGAGGATGTATCTGATGTATAAAAGAATTGGTATTAGTTCACTGGTAGCTATTGGAACTATTGTTACTGGTTGCAGTTGGCATCATGATCGAGCTGTAGAACAATATGTAACTGCCTTATCATTGAAGACTGCAGCCTTTGATGAAGATGCAATTAATGCACTCAAGGAAGCTGTCCGGCTTGACAGTGAATTTACCATGGCTCATTCACTAATGGGTGATATATATGCCAATAATGGTCAATACCAGGAGGCAGCAGGTTCTTATAAGAAGGCTTGCCGGATCAACCCATGGTCCTTCAGCGATCATCTTAAACTGGGTAAGGTTTATAGAATACTTGAGCAATTCAGCGATGCCATTGTCTATCTTAGCAAGGCTTATGAGCTGAAGCCTAAAAATCCGGAAGTAAACTATACACTGGGGGTTTGTTATTATCAAACAGAGGATTATGATAATGCACGCCGTTATTGTTTGCAGGCCGTAGAATTAGACCCTAATAATCCTGGCTACACAGCTTCATTAGCTGATGTTTATAATAAGCAAAAAGATTTTGATATGGCGATAGAATCGTATAAAAAATCTCTAGAATTAGCGCCTGATGATTGCCAGGCTATGTGTGGTCTTGGGGCAGCTTATACAAATATGGAGAGATTTGAACCAGCAATCTATATATTAAATAGAGCCATAAGTCTATATCCACAGGACAACCGCCCTGCTATCTTACTGGCATTTGCATATCTTGGCAGCAAAGATTATGCCAGTGCATATAAGAGCTACAAGACCGTCAGTGACAGAGAGTCTGGCAATACAGAGGCACTCAATGGTATGGGTGTGGCAAAAATGATGCAATTTATATCTACTGGCAGTAACGATAATACTCTGTCTGAAGAGGCAATATCATATTGGCAGCAATCATTAGTGTTAGATCCGCAACAGGACAAAATCATAAGATTGCTTGAAAAGTTTAACTCGAAATAACTAATTGCGAAGTGCCAGGTAAGATCATTATATCCATCTGGCAGTTTTATATATGAAAGGACTATATAATGATCTTACCTGATCCAAAGAGTTATTTACCTCTTATTGAACTGGCCTGGCGTGAAGATTATCAATATGGCGATATAACATCAGAAGCCACTATACCAGTTAATGCAAGCTGCACTTGCTGGCTGACAGCGCGTGAAAATGGAATTATGTCAGGTATGCTGGTAGTGAAAGATATATTGAATTATTATGATCCAGATATAAATATTGATATTTATGTAAATGATTGTGCTTCTTTTGAAGCTGGTCAGGTCCTGGCAGAACTTAGTGGAAATACTCGCAGTATACTTGCCTCTGAGAGAATAGTGCTGAACTTTTTGCAGCGATTAAGTGGCATAGCAACGCTGACAGGAAAATATGTTGCCTTGGTAAGCTCTACCAGGGCACAGATATGCGACACTCGCAAAACCACACCTGGGTGGCGTTCTCTGGAAAAATATGCGGTGCGGTGCGGCGGTGGTACAAATCACAGATTTTCACTTTTTGATGCGGTCTTAGTCAAGGATAATCATCTGGCAGCAGTCAAAGGTGGTTCTTTAGCGGAAAAGCTTGGCATAATGGTGCAAAATGTTCTGCTTATGGACAATAAACCCAATTTTATTGAAGTTGAAGTAGATACACTTGAACAATTAGAACAGGTTTTAAATGTAGATGATATAGACATAATCCTACTCGACAATATGACGATCGAGCAAATGAATAAAGCAGTTGCTATGCGTGATGAAAGATGTGTAGCTGGTAAAAAGACATTACTTGAGGCTTCAGGTGGAATTAACGAACAGACAGTCTCAGCCATCGCCCAGACTGGTGTTGACCGCATCTCGGTTGGAGCACTTACGCATTCAGTCAGAAACCTTGATATAGCTCTGGACTTTTAATCATTTGCTGAAAGAAATATCTGTTTGAATCAATGTTCTGACATAGCGTCGGAACAGGCCGTCTAACCAGAACTTTTGTTTATTTAGTCGGTGGAAATAAAGGGATAATATGTTTATTAAGAATATTATCAGTCACACCAGGGCCAATAAATTCCTGAAAGGCGATAAGTGCCTGTGTATATTGATCACCAAGCTCGGCGGCAACTTTATAGCTTACATGTATAAATTGCCTGAAATCTGGGTTATAGCCCGAGTTGCTCTGATCGTGGCATAAGGCATTAACAAAATCTTCGCTTTGCCAGCCTTTTACTACTGAAATTGCTGGCAGGTTATCAGATTTAATATCTAATACTGAGGCGTATGGGTCGCATAATTCCTTATATCGGGGTAAAGCCAGTGCGTAAATCTGTTTAGCAAGATTCAGACCTTCCCCCCCTGCCCGAGCCAAACCGATCATTTCTTCCAGCCAGGTCGTACCGGCGGTTTTGAGATGAAGCCCGGCATCAAACTTAAGCAAAGCATTGCGAATTGGACCATATATAGAGAATTTGTCGCTTCCGGAATGAACACTCAGTTTAAGAGTATCAGGCAGACCAAACTGTTGTTTAGACCAACCGATAACAGCCAGATCCTGTTCAAATTCCAGGCTGAATTGTTTCAGGTCACCAACATAATCAACACCTTTATTAAATCTGCCTGAGAATTTTGGAGCAATCGCCTGAACAGGCACTTGCTCATCGGATAGAGCAGCCAGTATAAATAAGAGTTCTACTGGTGTTTGGGGCATATCAGTTTCATCTAAAGACACTTCAGTAATAAAATTATCTGATCCCTTAACTGACGCAATATGTTTATATATTATGCTTGCCTGTCTGACCGCACATAATATTTTACCTGCGATTTTGGCAGCTTCTTCAGGAGTTATAAAAAGCGGCTTTTCCAGTCCTGGTATAATAACAGAGCCAGTTAACTCTTTATGTTTATTGATAAATTCGGAGACAAGTTCAGCTTCAGCTGGTTGTGCCAGATAATCAGCAACATCAAGAGTAAAATAATCACAGGCACTTACAAAGTGATCAACATTGCCCAGGCCGATATGGTCAGCATCACAATAATACGAGCCGGACCAGTCCAACATCGCAACCGCCCTGTCAGCTGCCTGACGAGTACTTTCCGGATTGGTACCTATTGTCTTGTGTTCACGATAAGATTTATTCCATACCGGGACAACATCTATACCCATAGCTGCGGCTGATTTAAGAGCATTTAACTGACTTTGAGATTGATAAGTGAACCTGTCACCAACACCTATAGAATATTTCTCTATCTTCATTATTATTAATACTTTGTCTAAAAAAACAATTAAGCCTTAGTGCGGCTAATGTGAAACTTGTCTTTAACTATAATCTAATTATCTCAACTTATAGTTAAGACTGCAAATGGTATTTACAGCTATTGATCTAATATTCAGTGAAAATAATATCACAATATCATTAAATAACCACTTAGCGTTCAATAATATGCTTTATATAACTGAAATAATGCTGAAGACTTATTCCTTTTCACGATCTGGCACACACAAAACTAAAACTCCGATACTGGCAGCTCCGGCTTTTCTTAGTACTCGAGCTGCGGCATGCAATGTTGCCCCACTGGTAGTAACATCATCAACCAGACAGATGTGTTTATTTTTAACTATATCCAGATTTCTGACGACAAAAGCCCCTCTGAGATTATCCCTTCTGCCGGCTTGCGTCAGTAGAGCTTGAGGGGGTGTATTTCTTGTGCGTTTAAGGGCATTAACAACAGGCAATCGAAGTCCATTGTCTGTTAACTCTCTGGAAGCTTCTCTGGCCAAAAGTTCGCTTTGGTTATATCCCCTTGCCAATCGTCTGCGCCAATGTAGAGGGATCGGCACTAACATATCTGCTGTGCGAAATTGTTTGTTAGCAAGTGCAGCAGCCCCGGCTAACTGCCCGAGAAAACGATCTAAATGGCTTTTGTTATGATATTTCAAGGCTAATATCAAGCCACGAAGTACCGTATCATACTGCCCCACTCGAATAAAGTAATCAATTGAGAGCTTCTGGCCCTGGCAAATATGACACCTGGAATTAACCAGCTCAAAGGGACTTACAGTAGCTCCACAGGTAGGACAGTAAGCGGACGATATTTCCTTGCCCAACTGCTTCCAGCAATCTGGACAGAGTATATCTGAATTTTCGGCTATGAGTTTGTTACAGGCATAACATACCGGCGGATAGATAGCATCCATAATAATACTACAACACTGTAATATAGGCGATCTTGACATACACAATATTTTATATGCAATCTAAAATAAATACAACTACCAGCATACTCGCAAATGGTCAAAATGATTTGCATTTAAAATAAAAAACCTTCGACAGCCAACCATATACTAGTTGCAAGTTTGAACTCACTGAATTGCCCGTCTGTTTTGGAGGTTCAGAGATGTGTAGGACATCCAGGCAAAGAAATCATAGATATTAAATCATGGATCTCAGGTTTGGTTTTCAGCTACAAAATATGCCAAGCCGCGACGCATAAACATACTTCGTGTTCAAATAACAACCAGGTTAAGCTGCAAGTGAAAGCACCTGCAACAATTTTCCATTGGTCACTATCGAAGGTTAAGAGGAAAAATTCCTCAAAATTAGTACTATATTAAATTTTCAATTACCAATATTGGCCTTACATAACCCATTACACAAGCCACCAATGTATGACATCGGCTATTGGAATAAATGATTATAGCATATTATTAAAAAAAAACCACAATTATTCAGCTTTTTAACCAGAATTAACCAGGCATGATAAAAATCATTATCTACAAATGTGTTACGATAGACTATGTATAAAAAATGCTTATTAAGTGCAATCCGATATTACCTAAGTGCAATATTTCTTTATAAGTCTGCTTTGCATAACCAATTTCAAGTGATTAGTTAATATGCATAACATAGTAGAAATAATGTAGTTGCGAGTAATTTGCAAATAGATAATCTACAAAAGTTGCTAGTAATGCAAGTCGATAGTACAGATGAGAAAGACCAGAATATTTGAATTTTTTCTTGGTAAAACCAAGGTGTATATGCCGGACATGAAGTATAAATACTTGAAAATACTAAACATATCATTATTGACCTTGCTCGTTGTAATAGGTCTTATGTTCTATTTTAAAAGTCCGGATAAACGCAATGTTAGCATTGCAGAACCAAAGTTAAAAACTGAAAAACCTTCGTTGCCTATGAATGTTGACAAAGAAACTTACGAAGGTCAGGTTACAGAAACCTTATTTGGTACTACCATTTCGCATGTAGCTAATGAACCGGTTAGTAAAACTAATTTACCTGAAGGTATAAAACTTAAGGGAACAATTACAGGCCCATCTGATGTTGCCAGAGCAATATTGGAAATAACCGATAAAACACAAAATAAACCAGAAACTGTCATATTACGCATTGGTGAAACCATAGCGGAAGAATTTGTCATTAAAGCCATTAACAGGGATCATATTGTATTGAAAGCTGACAGTGCTGAAATAAAGCTCTGGATCGCAACTGAGAAAAAACAAACAGTAAAATCTCCGCCCCCTAAAACTGGTGAGTCCCAGATTATCAGTGAGCCTGTCATTATAAATCTGCCAGTAAACATAGCTGAAAATCGAAAACTTAGCGAAAGTATGAATATCGATACTCAATGGACTCTGGCAAAAGATAGTGATGGCAAAACTATAGGAATAAAACTGGAAGATATCAAACCCTTTAGCCCTATGGCCCTTTGCGGTCTGCAAAACGGAGATATTATAAAGAGTATTAATAATCAGAAACTCAGCAATTATCAGCAGACTTATCAGGTTTTACAAAAAGCCAGAGTAAAAAAAAATATCAGGCTTGAAGTCTTCCGAAATAGGAAAACTTATGAATTTGAAAATAATTTAACTGATGGTGACTAAGATTTAGCCAGACGAGGCAAAGATATGAATAATACCATAATAAAATTCAAACCGATTGTAATAACAATTGCAATGTGCGCATTAGCTATATTTACTTGCAGTTGTAATAAGCAAGAGCAGCATAAATCCAGCAATTCAGAAGAGGAAAACCGGGCCAGTCATACAGCAAAAATAGATCAGAATTCGGGTAAGATGCTCAGAAGCCTCCTCGCAATAGAACCAGAACCCAATGTAATTAGCGATATAAGCAAGGCAAATATCCAGCAAGAACCAAAAGACAGATACCAGATAACTGACTGGGAAGAAAGGTTCAATCTGCCTGATATCGCACAGGAAGAAATAAGAGAAGAAAGTTCGATTGGTATAAGTAATAATATTATTGATCAGATAGCAGCACTAAATGAGCCAGAGATAGCTGGGAAAACAATTTCATTAAACTTTGAAGATGTTGATATTCGCACTGTAATAAAGACAATAAGTGATATTACAGGTATTAATTTTATTATTGACGATGAAGTCAAAGGACCTGTTACAGTAATTTGCCCAGGTGAAATAAAGGTAGGCGAACTATTTGAATTTCTGGAATCTGTTCTTGATGTTCAGGGCTACACCGCAGTGCCAACTGGAAATCATGTAAAAATAATAAACAAGAAAAATGCCAGCGGATATAACCTGAGCATTCATAATGGAGCTGACCCAGACAATATTGAGATTAGTGACCGAATAATTACTCAAATGATGCCTTTGAAATACGCAGATGCTACTGATGCTGCCACTCTTATAAAACCACTATTGGGTAGCGGTAATGCATTGAGCGTATATAAAAAGAGCAATACCATTATACTGACAGATACATCCGCTACGATTCATCATATAGCTCAAATAATCAGGCAAATTGATATACCTGGGGCAAGAAAGGAATTCAGTCGTATTCCTTTGCGTTATGCATCTGCCGAAACTCTTAGTAAGCAGATAACAGATATGATGAACCAGAATCCACTATCACCTGATAGTGGAACTTATGCAGGAAGTGGCAATGTCCAGATACAAGCCGATTCACGCACCAATTCTTTACTGATAATAGCCGGTCGCAGAGATATGGAGATAATTTTTGATATGATCCGCAAATTAGATGTGGTTCATTCTGCAGATAACAGCAATATTCATGTTATCCCCCTACTTAATGCAGAAGCTAAAACTGTAGCTGAGGCCCTGCAAAATTTAGATATAGCCAGATTGACTAATACCAGCGGCACAAATATCAGAATAACACCATTTACTGATACAAACTCTCTTATAATTACTGCTGCAACCCCAGATTATATGCTTATTGAAACAATAGTAAAACAACTAGATATAACCCAGGAGCAAATATCAATTGACCTGCTTATTGTCGAAGTCAGTGAAGGCGATCTGCAAAAGCTGGGTATAGACTGGGCCACAATGGATAGTGCTGTAAGTGACAGTATGCGATATTTTGGTGCTACTAATTTTGGTGTACGCGTAGATGCAGCATCAGGCGATTATGAAGGTATGTCCTTGGGGGCATTCAGGAATATTGATGGTACTACCAAAGTGGGCGCTGTTCTAAATGCACTTAAGAGAATCACATCAGCCAATGTCATATCTTCACCCAATGTAGTAACTTCTAATCATAAAGAAGCTTTATTCCAGGCAGGTGACAATATACCTTATCTTAAAGACTCCAGAATAACAGAAAATATGGATTCTGACTCAACACTTATAAAGACCTATGATTATAAAGATGTCGGTGTAGATCTGAAAATAACACCACATATAAACCAGGGAGAACTGATCAGGCTGGTGATAAATAGCGAATTTACTCAACAGAAAGATTCACTGACTGGTTTAGGTGCAGAGACACCTACTCTGTCGAAACGCAAAATAACAACAGAGATTACCATGGTAGATGGTGCTTCTATTGTTATTGGCGGCTTGATCAGAGATGAGAATAATGAGACTGTAAATGGCATACCATTCCTCAGTGATATACCTCTGATAGGTGAATTATTCAAGACGAGAACTAACACGAAACAGAAGTCTAATTTATTGTTGTTTATAACTCCAAAGATAATTCGCACATCAACAGATGCTGCAGCGATCAGCCGGGACAGAATTGATAGTATTACGAGGCCAGCAGAGAGTAAATGATCAAAGAGAGAAAATTGGGGCTATAAGTAATGAATGAAGTAACATTAGGACAAATTCTCTTAAAAGAAACAGACCTTAGTCTTGATCAACTGGACATGGTACTGCGTTTGCAGCAGACTCGAAGGCCCAAACCCAGTCTCGGTGAACTATTAATCGAAAAGGGATTTATTAATCGCCGTCAATTATGTCAGGCACTAGCAATACAATGGGAAATACCTTTTATAGAAAACATACCCCAGGATAAAATAAACCATGAAATAATTGCTAAAATACCTATAGGTTTTTTGAAAAACCATAGAATATTGCCATTAACAACTCGTGATAACGGAATTGTGATTGCGATTGACAATCCTCTTGATCTGGAAGCGATAGATAGTATAGCAAATATTGCCGGCAGATACTGTCGCAGGGCTATTGCTTCCACAGATGACCTTGAGACAGCGATCAGCCGCTACTATTTTGAAGGCGACAAAGCTGAGCATTCAGATAAAAGTAATTCTGCCAATGATGGGGAAATTGATGACACCATAGCTGGCAGGCAGCGTGAAGACATACTCAATGTTGCCAATATACCACCTGTAGTAAAACTGGTCAATAAGATACTTTTTACAGCTGTAAGCAGTCGTGCAAGTGACATACACATTGAGCCTTATGAAAATGAGGCTAAGATAAGATTCCGTATTGATGGAGTTCTGCAGGAAAATCTGGTAATACCAAAAAAGAGTGCTGATCCACTTATATCAAGATTGAAATTGACTGCGGGCATGAATATTGCGGAAAAGCGACTGCCTCAGGATGGTCAGTGCCGGATCAAAGTTGGGGACAAGAATCTTGACATTCGTATTTCATCTGTCCCGGCATCAGGGGGAGAAAGACTGGTACTAAGACTGCTGGAGAAAAGTAACAAGCAGGCAAATATTGACTCTCTCGGCCTGGAACCTGACATAAAGAGTAAACTTATAAACCTGACTAACCGGCCTCATGGTATTGTATTGTTAACCGGCCCCACGGGCAGCGGTAAAACAACTACTCTGTATTGTATGCTCAATGAAATAAATACTCACGAGAGAAATATTCTGACCGTAGAAGACCCGATTGAATATGAGTTGCCTGGCATAGGACAAATGCAGATAAAACCAAAGATCGGGCTTACATTTGGTGTCTGCCTTAAGCACATTTTGCGACAGGACCCCGATGTGATTATGATCGGTGAGATACGGGATAATGAAACGGCCGAAATAGCTACCCACGCCTCATTAACCGGCCATCTGGTACTCAGTACGCTACATACAAATGATTCAGCCTCGGCAATATTTCGCCTTCAAAATATCGGAGTTGAACCTTATCTTATTGCTTCTGCACTTAATGGTGTAATGGCTCAAAGACTGGTAAGAACCATATGCCCTATGTGTAAGACGGAATGCCGCACAGAATACGATACGCACGAAATACTGCAACACAGTTCTATTTCAGTAAAATGCCAGCCAATATTCTACACTGGTGTAGGTTGTGAATATTGTGGGCATACAGGCTATCATAATCGTATAGCTATTGCTGAGCTGTTGATCGTTGATGATGAGATACGAGCTTTGATATGTAAAAATACTCCATCGCATTTAATTAAGGAAAAGGCCGTTGAGCGGGGGATGCTGACACTCCGCGATGATGGACTCAGGCATGCGCTTACAGGTACTACCAGTGTAGAAGAAGTGTTGAGAGTTACGCAGGATAGTATATAAGGCAAATATAATGCTCGAATTGAAAATACAAGATAAGACTACTACAAGCACAACTCACTCTGTAAAGAAGGTGAATGAGGTGCAGTTGGGCAAACGCAATGTGAATCGGAGGTTTGGCAGTCATATAAGTACTAACGATATTTATATGTTTACCCGGCAATTCGCAAATTTGCTTAAAGCTGGTATGGAAATACCCGTTGCACTGGAAATACTCATAAGTCAAACAGATAAATTAAGTCTTAAGGCTTTGCTTAATGAGATATATGAACAAGTGAATAGCGGTAAATCACTAGCAGAAGCCATGAATAAGCATATCGATGTTTTTGGTGATATGTATATAAATATAATATTTTCAGCACAAAGCGGTGGAGAACTTGATGTAGCAATGGTTTACATGGCTGACCTGCTGGAGAAACGCAATAAACTAAAAAACCAGGTTCTACGGGCTATGGCTTATCCGACATTGCTATTGGTAATATCAGTATTAGTAATAACTTTTTTGTTAACGGTGGTAATACCGAATATTTCCGCTATGTTTATAGAAACAGGAACGAAGCTGCCTCTGATAACCAGCTCTTTGATATATTTGAGTCGGGGAATGCAATACGCCCTGCCATATCTATCTGCAACTGGTATTGTGATATATATGTATTGTCGAATTTATTTGCGGAAACCGCGTAACAGGATAAAATGGGACAGGAAGAAGATCAATCTGCCTGTTTACGGCCATTTTATCCTGGAAGTAGAAACCTCCAGATTATGTCTCAGTTTATGTGCTATGCTTAAAGGTGGGCTGAATATAGTAGATTCACTCACACTGGCTAATGGAATAATTAAGAATTGTTATATACGAAATTCTCTGGAAAGAATTACTGAGGGTCTTAACAAGGGAATGAGTGTTGAAGAAAGTTTCAGGAAATACGGAATTTTCCCGCCTATGATCCACCATGCAATTGCTATTGGTGAATCGACCGGCCAGTTGGAAAAACAACTTGCAACGATGGCAGAGATACTTGATGAAGATATCAATCGTACCACCCAGACAATTACATCAATGCTTGAGCCTGTAATGATGTTATTTATGGGTTTAGTAACCGGATATATTGTTGCGGCACTGTTACTGCCAATATTTGAAATTAATAATATTCTATAAGAGGATATATACATGAGAAATAGAAATAAGGCATTTACCTTGCTTGAGCTTATGATCGTGGTTGTAATACTTGGTTTACTGGCAACCTTAATTGTTCCCAAAGTAGTTAGTTATCCTGATAGGGTAAAAAAGCAAAAGGCAGCTATAGAAATAAATAATATACTTAATGCCCTGAATATGTTTTACACTGATACCGGACGCTATCCGACAACAATTGAGGGGCTTGAGATACTTATGAAGGATCCCGGTGGTATCGAAAATTATAATCCTGATGGTTATCTTGACAAAGTAACTGACCCTTGGGGTAATCCTTATATCTACATATACCCAGGACAAAATAGCAAGATAGACATTGAATCATACGGAAAAGATGGTCTTGACGGTGGAGATGGTCTGGATGCTGATATAGAAAGCTGGGCTTTAGAACCAAAATGATAAAAACTGCAACAAAAGGGTTCTCGCTTATTGAGGTGTTGTTTACTCTTATTGTGCTATCGATCGCTGCTGTTGCTATCAGTCGAAGCGGGCTTAACAATCTTAGCCTTATAAACAGTGCAAGGTCGATGAACGAAGCAACAATACTGGCACAATCAGTGTTAAAAGAATCGTTGCTGATGCCTGCTGACAAGATAGCCAGAAAAGGGTCGCATATAACTGACAAAGTCAGATATGAATGGAATACCAATCTGGGAAGTGAATTAGTTAGCGACGCCAATAGTGATTATTCAATCGAAATGGAAATCATAACCGTAACAGTAAATTGGATAAGTCAGAGCCGTCAGGATAAAATTACTTTGAGGCAATATTTATGTCATCAGTCCGAAACCATGGCGCAACACTGATAGAATTGCTGATCACAAGTGCAATTGTATCGATAATATTATCAGCGGTATATATGATATGGTCTGCTAACATAGCTGCAGCGAGACAATGTCAATCTATTGCCCGTGATATACATTCAAGCCAAGGTATAATAAATGATCTTGAAAGGCAACTGGCTAATCTGGTGATCACTAAATATGCATTGCCTTTAGAACTGGAAAGACATAGCGGTAAAGTAATTATCAGATTGCATACCAGGTTTGACACTCAACATGATACTGTTAGTCCTTATGGCCCTTTTGTGGCTGAATATGAACTTGATATTGTTGAAAAAACTATGAAATATAGGCAGCAAGCCGCCTTGATATTCGATGGTAGAATCAAATATGATCTGCCCTGGCAGTTGACAAGAACGAATATTTCTAATATTGAACTCGAAATCTTTAATAGTACTAAATGGACTGATATTGAACAAAAAGATGGCATGAGTGATAGTTATGCCGATATAAGATCTGTTCGTATTAAGTGGGAGCAAACTACTACTAATGGCCAGAGTAAATATGTTCTGGCTACAGAAATTAGTACAGAAGTTATTTAGATTAAATGGCAAATATAAAGAGACAATCAGGTTTTGTTCTGCTGGTAACTGTAATAATTATTGCTGCCTCTGCGGCAATTATACTGGCATATAGTAAACTTGTCAGAAATACCTACCATCAGTGCATGCAGAACCAAGTGAATTTCAGATTAAGGAATGCCGCAGACAGTAGCCTGGCTTTTGCTGTTGCATATCTTAACAGCAATAAGGAGTTGCCCGCTATAACATCTCTCAAAGCCAGATTTGATGATATAGATTGCAACATTTTAATTGAATCAGAAAATGGTAAGATCAACATCAATCAACTGGTAAATAAAAGTGATAGTTATGACATGGCTTATACCGAGTTGCTACTCAGGCTTATTGATATTTATAATAGTATTAGTAAGACTGATAAAAGAATCAGTTATAGTATGGTCCCAAGTATCATAGATGCCATTGACAGAAATGAAGATATCTGTGAGCTGGAATTTATCGCAAATGAGAATTCTGGCGCAGAAAATAACTATTATTCAGATCATGATCTGCCAGGAATACTTAACCGTCCACTCCAACAAGTAACAGATCTTTACCTGATAAGAAATTGCCCATATAATATTTTGGCAAATAAGCCTGATGAGCAGACAATGACATTTATTGATTGTTTGACTACGGCAAGTACTGGTAAAATCGATATTAATTCTGCCCCATGCGAAGTAATAGCCGCCCTATCTGAAGATTTGACTTTAGAACTGGCCAGAACCCTCGAAGTAGCTGGCAAACAAGGCCATTACGCCAGTCTGAATGATTTTTACACTGCTGCTGGCATCTCAGAAACAAATTCCCTGGACCAAATACTTGAGGTTAAGCCGACAGAAAATATATATAAAATAATCATTATTTCCCAGAGTGGTTATAAGACTATAAAATTAATTGCGCAAGCTGAAAAAGACGATAATAGCATATATAATGGTAAAAAGATGTATTGCAATTGAATATAGCAGTGAGTTATGCCGGGCAGTCCAGTTAAGACATACTAATACTGGGCTGGTAGTTGAAAGAACTGCAACAGTCTTTCAGGAAAAGTACCATTTTTTGGCAACTGAACTGCAACAGGCAGGATTTAATCTCGTGTTACCTGCTGTTATGACCACCAGTATCCAGAACAGTCATTTTGTCAATATTTCACAAGATATATCATCAGAAACACCCAACGATGAAACTGATAGCAATTGCCCTCCAGTTCATCTTGATAAAGCTATAAGAATATATCTTCCCGGCGAACACAAACTGCCTGGCGGTAATATTGCTGCTTTGACTGTAAGTATTGATAAAAGTGAACTTGACTCGATCCTTGATCTTATTGCTGAGCAAAAAATTAAATGCCAGAGAATAGACCTTGCCATATCTGCTTTATTGCCAATGATTAAAAAAATAAGTCATGCAAATGGTCCTCAATTAACCATTTTTCTTCTAAATAATCGACTTATTATTGCTGCCCATGAAAACAATAATATCATTATGGTGAGGAATATGCCGCTTAAAGGTCTATCTTCTGCTGATAGCGACACTATATCCAACGAGGTCAGGCTTACATGGCGAGCTTCTTTCGGAAGTCAGATATCTGCTCAAGACACAATCAATTTGATTGGTGTGAGTGATAATGGTGAACTTATTCATGATTTGAAAAGCAAGCTAGGTTGCGAACTTAAGACAGATAACATATACGAAAATACCAATTTTGAGGAAATACCTGATAATCCTGGTAATTTCACGCTCGCCATAAGTGCGGGAAGTGTATTTTTTAATCCTGGTATTGGTATGGAAATTAATTTGCTCAAAGTTGCAGGCAGGCATGCTGCTGTTGACGCCAACAATAAAGATTTATATATATCTATCTTTCTTGCAACCCTGCTTATAGCGATATTATTTATAAATCTAATGGTAAAGAATTCAGATTTACATGATCAGCATAGTTCATTGATAGCTCATATTGATTCAATCTTTGCAGACAATTTACCGGCTCTCCAGGATAAGGCTCAAAATTACGATGTTAAGAGAAAGCTGGCAATCACTCAGGAACACTTCAATAACGAAAAACAGTTTACCGAAGATTATGCTCGCCTTGTTGCCCCTAAGCCAGATATTACAGCTATAATGTCACAATTGGCAAAACAACTGCCGGGTTCGACAAGATTCACAAGTTTTAAACTGGAAAATAATAAAATAACACTTACCGCTAATAGCGAAGTAAAGCAGAATCTAACCTTGTTTACTGAAAATATTAGGTCAGCAAGTAATTTGAGAGTTATTTCGGAAGAAGGAAATGACCAGAATATAACCTTGGAATTAGAAATAGTAGCCGGGAAAAATGACTAAAACACAAATAAAAATCATACTTCTTTTTATAATTGGCATACTTGCCGCATGGTTCTATTTCGATATACAAAAAGAAAACTCTATGTTGGCCCAGCGTGCAATTCCTGAAAAATCTGAAATATTAAAGGCTATGCAAGACTTAACCGCAGGCAACGAGTTGCATAGCAGCTATGTTGAAGCACTTAAACGATTGAGTCAGGAATTACCTGTAAACGAAGAAGTTATAAAAAGCAGATTCGATCAGGCCGGCCTTAATATGCCAGAGAATATCTCTGTTAATGAAGGGCAAACGCGAATAATTGGTTCATTTACTATAAAATCGTGGATAATAACGGGTAATGATCTATCTCCAGCTCAACTTGATAAGTTATTATATATTACCCAGGAATTGTCCCACGCAACGCCCTCTATAAATATTGGCAGTAAAGACAAACTCAATGCAACAATTACGATCTATGGTCTTATCTGCAATGAATGATTAAGAGAATGTTTTTCCTTAATCCCTGTCATCACACATCTACCGTTGATTTTATATATATTTTATCAAATTACTATCTTTTCACACTGGAAATAACCAGATTGCTCTTGCTAAAAACCATCACTACACCTACGATATTGATAGATAAATGTAGTCATCTTGCACAATAAATGATAACTCTAACACTCAATGGAAGACTGACTTATGAAACGGAGCAATATATCAAGAGTAATTCACTTTGTCTGTTTATTATTTGCATTATACTTATTAAACAATAATTCTCAGAACTGTCTGGGTAATACAGACAATCCACCCTTCCCAGAAGATCCTCAACAGGTGTTGGAAAAAACTTGTTTTCAAACCGGCAGTGCCTGGAGCACAAATGGCAATCTTCGCTCAGATGTAGCAATAGTATATGGTATTGACCCCAAACTGCCCGAAAGAATTGAAACATGGCGTGATCGGGGTTATCGTATTCATGTTATGACAGGTGTATCCTGGGGTAACTATCAGGACTATCTTTATGGACGATATGATGGTATAAATCACGAGGACGAGGCTCAGACTGAAAGAAATGGCAATAAAGTCAGTCATGGTGGTGATGTATATTATATGTGTCCCGGAATAAACTATGGCAAGTTTCTATGTGTAGGTGTCCAGAGAGCCTTAGATGCCGGAGCTGAAGCTATTCATCTGGAAGAGCCTGAATTTTGGGTAAAAAGCGGCTATTCAGAAGGGTTTAAGCGGGAATGGCAGGCGTATTATAACGAGCCCTGGCAAGCACCACATAGCTCGGTCGATGCCCAATGGCGAGCATCAAAACTCAAGTACTATCTTTATCGCAGAGCCTTACAGCAGGTATTTGATTATGTTCAAAACTATAATAATGTTACGGGGAAAACAGTAAGATGCTATGTACCTACACACAGTCTTATCAACTATGCACAATGGCAGATTGTCAGCCCTGAATCAAGTCTTGCCCGTCTTAATGGTTGCGATGGCTATATAGCTCAGGTGTGGACTGGCACAGCTCGCGAGTCTAATCAATATAAAGGAATTATCAAAGAGCGGACATTTGAAACCGCTTTTCTTGAATATGGGGCAATGCAGAATCTGGTGAGGGCTACTGGCCGTCAGGTTTGGTATCTTAACGACCCGATAGAAGATAATCCCAATTATGACTGGGACGATTATCGTGTTAACTGGGAATCAACATTGGTTGCATCTTTATTGCAGCCTGAAGTATGGCGTTTTGAAGTTGCTCCCTGGCCAGAGCGGATATTTGGCGGCAAATATCCTAAAAAAGCACCAATCAATGAAAGAAAAACTATTCCACCGGGCTATGCCACTGAATTACAAATTGTAATGAATGTCCTTAATGATATGAACCAAACAGAAATTGACTGGTATGGTGCCAATTTTGGTTTTGGGCTGTTGGTTAGTGATTCTTTAATGTTCCAGAGAGGTGAACCAATAAAGAAAGATCTTCTTCTGAGCAATTTTTATGGTTTAGCTATGCCCTTCGTTAAGCATGGCATGCCGCTCATGCCGGTTCAGTTGGAAAACTTGACAGTAAAAGACTATCTTCAGGGCTATAAAGTTCTGGTATTATCCTACACCGGTATGAAACCTCTTACCCCAGATGTTCACGCCCCACTTGCACAATGGGTGCGTGACGGTGGCTTGCTTTTGATAGTTGATGATGATAAAGACCCTTACAATAATGTCCGGGAATGGTGGAATAGCAACGGTTTGAGTTATAATACACCGCGGGAACATTTATTCCATGAATTGGAAATAAGTGAAGATCTTTTCGCATCAGGTAATCCGGTTGTTGTAGGCAATGGTATGGTAAGCTGGCTGGCTTTAAATCCTGAAACAATCGCAGCAGCAACTGATGGAGATAATGTGCTGCTAAATAGAGTTAAAGATATGACGGACATTAAAAACATACCCTGGCGGGAATCCGACCATTTTCTGCTTCGGCGTGGTCCATATCTGATCGGTGCCGGGCTCGATGAATCAGTTTTATCTGAACCGAAAACTATTACTGGCCGGTATGTAAGTCTGTTTGATCCGGATCTAAAAGTGCGATCAAGCGTAAGTTTGAATCCAGGTAGCAGAGTTTTTTTACTAGACCTGGACAGTATAAAAGGCGATAAGGCAAAAGTTCTTGCTTCAGCCTGCAAGACTTTGATGAGAGACAGTTCTAATAGTCATATATCTTATACAGTTGAAGGTATAGCTAATACTCCGGCTATAGTACTTTTATATGTCCCTGGCATCAAACCAGAAAGAATATCCCTGGATGGTGTGGAAATAGCAGATTATAGTTATCTGGCCGAGGATGAGCTTCTCTGGGTGAAATTTGAGAATACTTCATCGCCAAGAGAATTAAAACTCGAATTTACCAGATAATACCCTGAATTATCTGACAGGCTTATCTCTGTCAAATAAATAAAACAAAACCCTGCAAGTGACGATTGTCAATCTTGCAGGGTTTTGTTTTATATCTAACCAGCATCATTGCTGAATACTCAGCAAATTGATTATTAGTACAGATATCCCATCTGTGGAACATCGCCTACTAATGGCTTAAGATAGTCAACAAAAGCCTGAGTTATATTATTTCCTTCTGCGTTAATGAAAGCATCGTCCAGATGACGGGTCTTGGCAGCAACATTCTCAAGCTCATTACGATAGTATTCGAGCTTATACGGGCTGCTGCTGACACGCTTAAAGCTGACAGAGCCGCTCATGTCATTGGTAGTGCAGGCATAACGAACCGCCAGACGACCAGCCTCACGGGCTTCAGTGGCATCAGACTCTGAGACTATACCGGCAAAACTTCTCTGCAGATATCCAAAAGTATCGGCACGAAGACGCTCGCCAGGCATAGCTTCCTTGAGCTTAGACACCAGGAAATCACCCAGGGCACCTGTTCCAGAAAGCTGGATATTGCCATGAGCATCCTTTTCAACATCCTTAGCCATTACCTTGGCCCAAGGCTCACCATTTTCATTATTGATACCTTCTGATACTGCTACCAGGCAACGGCCATACTTGGCCTTGGCAGCCTTTACATCATCAATGAACTGCTGCATAGAAACATTGCGTTCTGGCACATAGATCAGGTGTGGTCCATCGGTTTCATTCTGACGAGCCAAAACTGAAGCTGCAGTAAGGAAGCCAGCATGACGACCCATGATAACATCGATCTTGATGCCTGGCAATGAACGGTTATCCTGATTGTCACCCATAAAGGCCTGGGCTACAAACTTGGCTGCTGAACCAAAACCAGGACAATGATCTATACCACAAAGGTCATTATCAATAGTCTTAGGAATGTGGAATACTTTAAGCTCATATCCGCTTTTTACACCCATATCACGAATGATTCGAGCTGTATCTGATGAGTCGTTACCACCAGCATAGAAGAAGTAACGGATGTTATGCTTTTTGAATACTTCAAATACTTTCTCGCAATAAGCAGCATCGGGTTTATCACGAGTTGACCCCAAAGCCGCTGAGGGTGTGTATGCCACACGATTAAGGAACTCACTATTGTATTTCTTACCACAGCAAGCACCTTTGGCGGCTATGGCCTTAAGGTCCAGGAAATCTTCATTAAGAATACCACGGCTACCATGACGAGAACCGTATAGCTTCTCTATGCAATCATGTTCAAATACTTCTTCTATTACTCCTACCAGCGACTGATTGATCACACAGGTTGGACCACCGGACTGGCCGACAATTGCATTGCCTTTAAGTTGAGTCATTTCTAAAATCTCTCCTAATAAATCTGTTATTTAACTGGTCTGAAACCAGCCTGATAAAAATTTGTTCAATTACAATTTACTATTTAACGCCCCAGGTGCGGCCTATAAAACCAGTGTCGCATTTGCCCTCAGCAAAATCAGGGTGCGATAATATTTCATGACAGATCGGTATGGTACTCTTTATCGGCCCTATGCGATATTCATCAAGAGCCCGGCGAGCTCGACGAATAGCATCAGTGCGGTCTGAGCCATGAACGATCAATTTTGCGATCATCGAATCATAATTTGGTGATATGCGGAAACCAGCAAAACAATGCGAGTCTATGCGTACCCCAAAGCCGCCAGGTGTAATATATTCATTGATCGGACCTGGAGACGGCCGGAAATTCTCGTAAGGATCTTCAGCATTGATCCGACATTCAATTGCGTGACCAGTCTGAATGATTTCCTTTTGCTTGAGGTCAAGCTTTTCACCAGAAGCGATCCGTAACTGCCAACGGACCAGATCGACACCCGTAACCATCTCAGTTACCGGATGCTCAACCTGAATACGGGTATTAACTTCACCAAAATAGAAATTACCCTGCTTATCCATCAGAAATTCAACCGTACCAGCATTATAATATTCAGCGGCTTTCACTACTCTGAGAGCTGCTTTACATAATTCTTCACGCTGATCCTGATTAAGATTAGGGCTGGGCGATTCTTCGATCAACTTCTGATGACGACGCTGAAGAGAGCAATCGCGTTCCCATAAATGCAGATAATTACCATGCTCATCGGCAAGCACTTGAACCTCTACATGACGGGGATTTTCAATAAATTTCTCAAGAAAGACATCAGGATTACCAAACGCTCCCTGAGCCTCGCTACGAGCTGAATGATATGCGGTGCGTAAATTCATTTCACTATGGCATACTCGCATACCGCGACCGCCGCCACCAGCTGAGGCCTTTACCATAACCGGATAGCCGATCTTGGCAGCTAATTTAACGGCCTCTTCTTCGGTAGCCAAGGCCCCTTCAGAACCAGGAACAACCGGAACTTTAGACTTTATCGCCAGATTACGAGCAGCGACTTTATCGCCCAGTAATCTCATCGATTCTGGAGATGGGCCAATAAATTTAATTTTGCAATCCCGACATACTTCAGCAAAATGAGCATTTTCGGCTAAAAAACCATAGCCCGGATGAATAGCTTCTACATTTGCTATTTCCGCTGCTGAAATAATACTGGGAATATTTAAATAACTTTCTGCTGGACTGGCCTTGCCTATGCAAATAGCACGGTCAGCAAACTTCAGATAGCTGGCATCGCGATCGGCCTCTGAGTAAACCACTACAGACTCTACACCAAGCTCACGACAGGCTCGTATAACTCGCAGGGCAATTTCGCCTCTGTTTGCAATCAATATTCGTGTAAACATAGCAACTTTCGTATTAATGGTCAGTTAACAAACAACCAAACATTGTTTTATATATCAGATCATTTGTGACTGTATCTGGTTAATTATTACGGTTCAACAAGGAACATTACCTGGCCAAATTCTACTGCTTGAGCGTTTTCTACTAATACCTTCTTGACAGTACCCCGTACCTCAGCCTTTACTTCATTCATTACTTTCATTGCTTCTACAATGCAGACAACAGTATCAGGTGTAACCTGGTCGCCTACCTTGATAAAAGGGGCTGCATCAGGTGCGGGTGAGGCGTAAAAAGTACCAACTATCGGAGATTTAACCTCAAGATAATTGGTTGCAGCAGGTGCCGGTGTTGATCCAGATATACTAGCTGCTGCCGGAGCGGCTGCTATAGGTGCAGGCATAGCCGGAACTGCTGCTGCGGGAGCATATTGTACCTGAGTTGTTCCACGCTTGAGTTCGATTTTGGTGTCACCATCTACTATCTTCATTTCTGATAGATCATTGGCTTCCATCATCTCAACTAATTCTCTGATTTTTGTAATATCCATATTCAAAAAAAATCCTTCAATAAATTGACACAGCTTCCAGCGATTTAGGCACTGAAGCAGTTAGTACGCTGTGGCCCTTAGCCGTAACCAGCACATCATCTTCAATTCTCAAACCAAACTTATTAGCCGGATATATACCCGGTTCAACGGTAACTATCATTCCTTCCTTGAATTCATCAGTTGCTTTTGCTCCAAGGAATGGTTTTTCATGTACATTAAGACCTATGCCATGACCTGTACCATGACTATATGCATCAGGATGCTTTTCCAGTATTTTTCTGGCCACTTGGTCAGGTACATTCATAGGAACACCTGGGGCGATAGAGTCTATTGCTGCTAATTGGGCTTCCAGCAAGAGCTTATAGGCATCTTCAACTGCAACAGGTAATTTACCCAAACAATGGCACCTTGTTATGTCACTGGTATAGCCATTATATTTTGCCCCCCAATCGATTAAAAAGGGCTGCCCCTTTTTAAGCTTAAGGGTACCAGGCTGAGCATGACATTCAGAGGCATGACCGCCATAAGCAATAATTGTCGGGAATCCCGGACCTTCTGCACCATTGAGCATCATTCTATACTCAAGAAAAGCGCACATCTCTTTTTCTGTTATGCCTGGCTTGACCCACTTGAGAGTTTCTTCCAAGGCAAGCCCGGCAATATTAGCAGCTTTTTTTATACAGGAAATCTCATGCTTATCTTTAACAATACGAAGGCTATCAGTTAGTTGTCCGGCGGATACAATTACATTTCCAAGATACTTCTTGTAGTGCTTTAACTGATCAACAGAAACAAATGGAGACTGAATGCCAATTTTTCTACCTATCAAAGATGTTTTTTTTCTGGTCTTACCCAGAAAAACCTCTGATACCGCCTTGGCCATGATGCCTTCACGCAAATGATACTTTAATTTTGGACATTGACGAGCGATTTGTACTGTAAACCTGCTATCAGTTACAATTATATCTCTGCGCCCATCAAATACCAATACGCTATCATCGCCTGTAAATCCGGTCAAATAAGTAACATCCGGAACATTGGTGACGATAAAACCGTCAAGACCTTCTTTCCTGATCAATCTCCTCAAAGCACTCCTGCGAGCCTCTGCGTTACATTCACTTTTCAAGCTTAAATTGGACATAGCCCGGTATTATACCGTCATTATGTGTTACAGGCAAAAAAAATCAGCTGGTAACATCCTATTTTTAATACAGTTTTACTATTTAGATCTTTTTATAATATGATTCTCTACAACTTACCAAATTTAACCCAAACTCACATTAATTCCTTAAAAATAACGCCTGCAATTCCTCTTTCTTGTTTTATATGCAATATTTCCCCTTTACTTGAATATCATTCTTTTATTGAAGGGAGTAAATATATTTTTCTCTCTCGCCATATCCCTTTATTTAACAATTACTTAACTCTAAAATTACAGTAAATGTAATTAATATTAATTTTTTCTTGGAAAGTTATTAAATTCAAGTTGGCTTTTTCCATTACCGATAGTTAAGATAGTTAATATAGGTAACTTTTTAGGTTTTGCTAAGATAGGATACTTTTAATTAACTAAATATAAGGAAAACAGGATTCCAATGCAGAATAATCCAGTAAGTCATGAAATGCTTAATAAGGAGCAAGTTCAGATGAAAAATGTGTATTCGACAGGTGAAGCGGCAGAAATTTGTAAGGTAAGTCAGCAGACCATAATTCGCTGTTTTGATTCAGGTCGGCTTCACGGCTTCCGTGTACCCGGCTCCAGATTTCGCCGGATACCCCGGGAAAGTCTGATAAAGTTCATGAAAGATAACGACATACCACTGGATAATCTGGATTCAGGTCGTCATAAAGTCTTGGTTGTTGATGATGACCCTGAGATCGTAGAATTGATGGTAGATGTATTCGAGCGAGATGGTCGTTTCGAGGTTCGCACAGCCGGCAGTGGCTATGATGCTGGTGTATTAACCCAGGAATTTCGTCCCGACTTGATCATTCTTGACTATATGCTTCCAGATGTAAATGGAAATATTGTTTGCAAGACTATCCGCCAAAATCCTCTGTTTGAGCATACAAAAATAATTATTGTTAGCGGTGTGGTTAATCAGGATGAGATCAACGAAATGCTTAATCTGGGAGCAAATGACTTCCTCAAAAAGCCTTTTAGTATTGATGAGCTGGTCAGCCGTATGGCTACTATGCTGGGTGTGTAATTTTCATTACACCAGGTATATATCAGAAGACTTTCAGGCCATATTAAATTATTTCCAGTGGGATCATTCAGATCCACGAGAATAAGGACAGAAGATGGGATTCCAGACCGAAGAACAACTAAGGAAGTCAAAAAATAAAAAGATCGAGTTAGTGCTACATCAACTGACAAGCCTCCCCACCCTACCTGCAATTGCGGTGCGATTATTGGAAGTTACCATTCAGGATGATACACAAGCTAACGAAGTTGTTAAACTTATAGAGTCTGATCCTTCTCTTACCAGTAAAATCATATCTCTGGCTACCAATGCATCTACTGGTATAAGCCGAAACAACGCTTCATTAAGCAAGGCTGTTGTATTATTGGGCTTTGATGCAGTACGCAATGCTGTTTTGAGTATAAAGGTATTTGAAACATTAAAAGAAGCCAGTCCAAATGACCTGGATGTAATGTTTGACTGGTCAGGCTTCTGGAAACACAGTATGGCAGTAGCCTGTGCAGCTAAGCGTATAATAAGACTATTGGACCCGAAAGTTGACCCAGAAGAGGCATTTATATGTGGTTTGCTTCATGATATTGGCAAACTGGCATTAGTTTCAGCCTTACCCAAAAGTTATTCTCGTGTGGTCGAATTAACAGAGTCATCCCTGAGCAATATTGCAGATGTAGAAAATAAAATATTAGGTGTAGATCATGCTATAGCTGGAAAACGCCTGGGACAGAAGTGGAATTTACCCGAAAGCGTTATTGAAACTATCTGGTTACATCACAGTTGGGTGAACGCTCTGCCTGAAGTGCTCCATAACCAGACTATAGTGCAGGCAGTACATCTGGCAGATATTATTGCCAGAGAGCAAAGGATCGGCTATTCAGGCAATCACCCTATTATTGACAGTTCAATTGAAGTTGCTCGACAACTAGGCTGTGATGCTGATGCTATTGAAAAAATAACTATGCAGCTTCTGGAAGATATTGGCCAGCGGGCCGTGATGCTGGGCCTGGAAAATGTTGAGACAGAAAATCTCTACCATGAAGCTCTGGCTAGTGCTAATAGCGAGCTGGGTAAACTAAATTCAAAACTGCAAGAGCAGAATCGCAACTTAAAAATCCGCAGCGGCTATTTCGATATGTTTGCAGAAATGACCAGAAGCCTTAAACCTGGGCAGAGTGTATTAGATGTTTGTGAAACTGTTTCCAGCCTGTGGAATCAGAACCAGAACATTAAAAGATCAGCTGTATTTTTACTACATGATGATTTCGACATGATCGAGGGTTTCGCCCAATGGGAAAATAAGCATGAAGGCCCATCAGCATTTATGCTTGATTCACATGAAATAGCTGGCGATATAATACAATATGACAGTTTACAGGATAGCGACAGAAGAAAATTTCGTTTACTCCCTGCCGGTTCAACCATACCATGGTTCTTTGAAAAGGTATGCCCTGTATTTGACATGAGTCGTACGATTGCTATACCACTAATAATTAATGAACGGGTAATCGGTGCTATATTATGGGAATCAGAATTTGGTTCTGAGCCATACACTAATCAATTACGAGAACTTTCAGCCCTGGCAGGAGCTACATCCCTGGCTCTGGTTCAGGCTTCATCTCAGAATCGGTTAATAATGATGTGTGAGCAGTTAACACACAGTAATCGCCTGCTTCATGAGACCCAAAAGGAATTACTGGCTAATAAAAAACTAGCTGCTGTTGGCGAGCTGGCTGCTGGAGCTGCCCATGAAATCAATAACCCTCTGTCAATTATAGTTGGCCGTTCTCAGTTACTCGCTTCATCTGAAAGTGATAAGGAAAAGAAAGAAACCCTGCTCAAAATAGCAGAAAAAGGCAAATTGATAACTGACATAATAACAGAATTGATGGAATTTGCCAAACCGCCAGTAGCCAGGCCAGAACTAATTTCTGTTGATAAACTAATAGCTAATGCGGTTGATTCATTCAATAATACTTATCCCAATAATAATTATGAAATTGAGACAAAGTCAGCCCCTGATCTGCCCGATATACTCACTGACCAGAATCAAATTGTATCAGCTCTGGTGGAGCTGATAGCCAATGCCGCACAGTCCTATAACGAAAAAGAGGGCAAGATACTTATTCAGTCAAGTTTCGATGAACTTGACGAAAAAGTCATAATCAGTATTACTGATAATGGCTGTGGAATGGATAAAGATACACTGGAAAAGGCTACAACGCCATTTTTCTCTGGCAAAAAAGCCGGGCGGCAAAGAGGGCTGGGGCTTAGTAAGAGTATAAGAAATATTGAAAATAATGGTGGCTCACTAAAGCTGCTTAGCAAACCAGACGAAGGCACTACTGTAAGGCTATTCCTTACACCACACTATAGTGTGGCTGAATAGTGGAATTAATATAATATTTAACTCGCAGTTAAAGCCGGTTATCGGGCTTTGAGAGGTTAATTGCGTGACACAAGATAGTAATACAATTAAAGTTTTTTCTCTACTTAGTGGAGATGCATCAACAGATCTTACCTTTCTTACTGAAAATGATTGTAAAATAGTTTTCAATAATAGCTCAAGTTCTTTTAATCTTGCTGAAATATCAACGATATCATTCTGGAAAAAGATTAATCGCCAAAACGCCGATGCTATTTTGCTTCCATTAAGCAGTTTTGATCTTCAACAACTAAAGCAGAGGCAAGATAATAATTCTTCCAATATGTTCGATATGCATAGGCCCTGGCAATATATAGATGCTGCGGTTATTGTATTGCTTACTGGAGATAATATTCATGATGCTGTCCTGGCAGCCCAAATGGACTTTGATGGCATACTCGCTGAGCCATTTGTCGGTGGACATATTCAGACAATTATTCGTGGAGCGATAGACCGCAAACAGCAAAAACAGAAATTGAACTCTCGCTATCAGCGTTTGCAAAGGGTTATCAGAGCTATAAATCAAAACAGGCATATATTACAAAGCAAAGTTGACCTGCTCTGTAATGATCTGGTGCAAAATAATCGGGATATTGCCGGTAAAATGAATGAAATGAGCAAGGCTTATGACTTTCAGAAAAGCCTCACCGGCGAGTTTGATATGAAGTATATGCTCCATAAGGCACTAAAGCACATATCAGACAATCTTGAGCATACCAGTTCAGCTATTTATGTTTGTGATACTGACAGAATAGAGCTAATGCTGATGGATTCATGGTTTGATGGTGAGATTACTCCTCAACAGTTAGATGAATGTCTGAAGAACAGCATAATACCTGAAACTATAGCAAAGAATGACACAGTTATTATCAACAATGCAGGCAATCACAATAGTTTTCCAGAGTCATGTTGCTGCAATCTTTGCGGCCTGAGCATCTGCGGAGTGCCAGTCAGGCATACAGCTCATAATGAGGGGATTTTAATACTATACCGCAGTGAAACAATGCCATTTACCAGTCATGAAATAGACCAACTTGAACCTATTCTGGCACCGCTGAGCCGCTCTATCGAAGCCCTGCTGAACCTCCAGGATATGCTGGCTATGTCCTGATACTTTTCAGGTCAAAAAGCCTATTGAAGATTCAAATATCTTTTGCTTGAGTATATTGTCCTGCTGCTTTTTTTTGATTGTATTTTCAAGATCATCCAGATTAGCCCTGCAGATGGCACACCCTACGGTATTCAGATGAAAATCAACATAACTTGACCATTCCTGATCAAGAGAGCCCAGCAGCCAGCTTCCAATAGTACTGCGTTTAGGGCAGGTAAATCTACCTTCAACCCAGGTTTCAGACAATAACCCGTCCACTGATACTCCATCAGGTAATTCATACTCTCCAGGTATTATTTTCTTTAGCTTATCTATGAAGCGGTGGCGAATTACTGCAACACTGTTAGCATCAAGAGTGAGTATTTCTGCAACCTGTTTATTTCCCTGACCGGCATAAAAGATCAGCTCTATAACTTTAAGGTCCCGAAAATTCCTGCTATCCTTAAGCTTATCTGTAAGCTCACTTAAAGCATTAAAAAGTATATTGCCAAGGATTGTTTTACACTCAGAATTATGCGCATAGCCGCTGGCAGTCATGGTATCCACCAGCCCATCAGACGCAGACAAATCTCCCCAACCTGAGTCTTCAGTAACAAGGTCATTAACCAAACACGATATATCAGTTTTTTTACGACGGAACAGATCGATAATTCTCCGCCTGAGTATGAGAAATAGCCAGCTTTCCAGGGAAGAACGACCTTCAAATGAATGTAAGTTTTTTAGAAAAGATATAAAAACATCTTGTACCAGATCTTCTGCATCAGCACTCCTGCCATTCAGAACCCGCAGCGCATAACTGTATAAACGGCCTTGATAACGATCCAAAAGCTGCTTCCAGATCTCGGCATCGCCGGCCTTTATACCATCAAGTAGTAGTTGTTCAGCTTTACTAAGCATAATAGTTGATCAGACAGGCACTTTAACCCTGGTCAATACTTCCTTAATTATTTCCTGCCGCGTTACACCTTCATACCTGGCACTGGCGGTCAGAACGATACGATGGGCTAATACATGATTAGCTACCCACTTGACATCATCTGGTATAACAAATTCGCGATCAAAATAATAGGCCGCAGCCTGAGCTGCTCGAAAGAGCATCAATGTACCACGCGGACTCACGCCCAGACGCAACCTGGCATCATTTCGGGTATATGATGCCAGCTCAACAATATATCGCATAATAGTTTCATCGCAATGAACATCTTTGACCTGTTGCTGGATCAAACAGATATCTTCACTGCTTAATACAGGCTTTAGCCCATCTAAGGGGTCGGACTTTTGCCGTGATTGCAATATCCCAACTTCAAGATCAGGTTCAGGGTATCCCATATCAAGCATAACCAGAAAACGGTCCAACTGGGCCTCTGGCAAAGGATAAGTACCATGAAAATCAATTGGATTCTGAGTTGCTACAACCATGAAGGGACGAGGAAGTTCATAACTGACACCCTCTATAGTAGCATGAAATTCATTCATCGCCTCCAACAGAGCCGATTGTGTTCTGGGTGATGCGCGATTAATTTCATCTGCCAGCATAATGTTACAAAATACAGGCCCCTGGTGAAATTTAAACTCACCACTTACAGGATTGTAGATTGAGGATCCTAATATATCTGCCGGTAACAGATCTGGTGTAAACTGGACACGATTAAACTTCGCCGAAATACTACCAGATACAGCTCGAGCCAGAGTTGTCTTGCCCACACCAGGTATATCTTCCAATAACACTGAACCGCCTGCGAGCAAAGCTATAACCATTGCATCAACACAATGCTCTTTACCCAGTATTACAGACAGTAAATTATTTCTCAACGGTAGTATCTTTTTATTGTATTGCTGCGAGGTACTGCCTGTCATAATACTCACCCAAGGACAGGCCTTACCTGGAAATTTCCTGCCCAATAATGTTAAATCTTGACCAAAACATATTATATTAGCACAGGACATACATGCGTCTGCCCTGTGCCATTTATGCCACTCTATTCCTGCTCAGCAGAACTGAGTTCAACCACTTTCACAGCAGTTACCACTCTGGTCTTACCGAACGGGTCGTAACTTACCGGCCCACTGACAGAAACCCTCTTGCCCAATAAGGCCTTTAGATTTTCACCAACTACATAGCAACTGATCAATCCCTGGTCATCCATAAGAACATATCTTTGAGAGACCTCTGAATTAAATACCGCTGATGGCTCAAGCCTGCCTTTGACTACTATAACATCATTAGCATCTGCTGCCGGAGATATTTCTTCCAATACCTTAACAACCGCGTCATCAATCTGTTTCATTGCATCAGCAATATCCTTACTTTGATCCAAAGACTCAGATATTCTCTGCTGAGCAGCAATTCCCTGAGCAATATTCTCAAGCATTATCTCAACAGTCTTTTTCACTGTCGTTGCAGTAGCCTTTTCTGACAGCTGTTTAACTTCTTTTTCTATTACTGAATAATCACGAGAGATCAACGGCAGGCCCTGAACGCCTTCGTATTTAACCAATAATTCCCTGAGCAGGTCAAACTGACTCTTCACTTCCGGTGTCATCTCCGGAGTCTTCAACTCTTCTGCCTGTTTTTCTGATACAACATCAACCACAGCATCACGAAGTGTGTCCAGCTCATCATTTGAAACTTCACTCTTTTTCTTCAGGAATTCGCTGGCGATCCAGAAATAACATCCCTGAGGCGGCACTATTTTATAGAATGAACCAACCTGTCCAAGAATAGTAACTTCCTGACCTGTCTGAGCTAGCATTAGCACCCTGTAAGCATTTTCTGGGGCAATATCAGCACTGCCGGCCCTGACGCGTACATCTTTGCTATTAACAATACCTTTGCTTGTCTGACCTTCTTCCAGGTCAACGAACTCCGCTGCAATATAAGCAATTGTACCATCAACTGGCTCAACTCTTGACCAGTTGGTTTTGCCAGGTCGAACCATAGTCACAACTACATCCTGACCTTTTTTCAACTTGCAAACTGGATAGTAAGGTGTGGCAGGACCAGACCTTACATAAACATCGTCAGATAAAACTAGAGCGATATAGGGGAATTCCTCTACATCAGAAGAAGTAACAGGCATACTGTTAGAAGTAGTACCGCTTTGATCTCCGGCAGCATTGGTGGATAAACTATTTTCTGTGCCAGATGAAACCTGAGATGCAGCTGTCTGCTGCTGAGCTGAACAGGTTTGAGTGCTTGAAAAAAAGCTGCATGTAAACAGCGTTAAAGCCAACAATAGTAATAAGTTACAATTTCTCATCATAATATCTCCAATCACAAATATTTGTGGGTAAAATGCTGTAAATCTCAAACCAGAAGCCTACCAGAAACAACTGCTTTTGTCAATTGTTTTACCTGTAGCATACAAATGTTAAATGTGCAATGATGTGAATGCCGATATTTATCGTGTTATAACCAAATGCTGGTATATAATTTATTAAAGATAAGGATGTGTTAGTTTGAAGTCTTAAACATTTTGTGATTGCTTTGCACAATGGTATAAGTCATGGTTCCCGCAAAATTGGTATGGTTCACACACCCTTTAAAATACAATTTAGTCCACATTCTTCTCATTTTTATACAGGCATGTTCGTTTCTCCTTTCCGAACATGCCTATTTCTTTTTAATTGATTGAGCTAAAAAATGTTCTGAAAGTTTAAGCATCCCTTAAGTGCGTTTAAACATTTTACGCAACTCGGTCAGTGAAATATTTATATTAGTAGGGCGACCATGAGGGCAATTACTATTGCGATTGAAATCATTTCGAACAGACAGTAGTTCACTTATCTCCAAATCACTCAAGTTGTCACCTGCTTTTACAGCGGCTTTACAAGCCATCATATCCATAATACTGTGGCACAACTGTTCGTGAGATATTTTACCACTATTTTCTTGTAGCTTATCAAGTAGTTCAATTACCACCTCAGTCGGATTGGCCCGGTCGAGTAATTGCGGAAAGGACTGAACGGCAACTGAGCCTGGCCCAAATTGCTCTAAATCTATACCAAGCTCCTTGATAGTCTCTATATTTGCTTCTATTGCAGACATTTGCGCAGGTGTTACATCAATTATTTCGGGAATTAGCAGTTTCTGACTGGGTATTCCTCCGGCGTTAAGCCTGTCATTGAGTCTTTCATACATTATACGCTCATGCAGAGCGTGCTGATCTATGATTTCAATACCATCAATACTCTGTCTAACTATGAATGAATTATGAACCTGAATAAAAACCTCAGATTGCCCGGCATTATCCGTAACTGGTTCTTTATTGCAATTATTATATATGTCTTTGTTGATATTTGTTGCGGGCAAAGCGGTTGATACTGAACTATGTTCAACTGTTCTAGTAAATTGCGAATCAGGCAGTGAGGCAGGAAATGTCATTTGCTGCTGCTTAGGAGGATTTGGTCTGTTATTGAAAAAGTCCAAAAGAGCTTTTCGAGTATCTTCTTTTTTGGCATTATCAGCTCCAGAACAATTTACACCAACAACCTCATTGCAAGATATATTATTTCTACTGTTATCTGAACTGTTACAGCCTTCTGCTGTAGTCTCAGTGTTAGATTTTGCTTCGGGAAAGACTGGTGCCTTAACCTCAACGCTTACCGCCCCACCCAACAGTCGGTCACGAATCGCCGCCAGCACCTGGCTATGGATACTGTTAGAATCTACAAAACGAACTTCGATCTTTGTTGGATGCACATTAACATCTACCATATCTGGTGGTAAATTAATGAATAAAAAAACAACTGGCTGCCGATTAATTTCCATCATACTGCGGTAGCCCTCACGAATTGCATGACTGATAAATTTATCACGAATAAATCGGCCATTTACAAATACATACTGCCATTGTGTGCCGCTGCGAGCCTGCTGGGGCTGACAGATCATGCCCGAAACCTCGATCTGCCTGTCATTGCGGCTTATCGGTATAAGCCCGTCTGATAGCTCGCTGCTAAATAAAGCTCCTATCCGCTGACGCAGCCCCTGACCACCAGGAAGATCTTTTAGCTTCCGCCCGTTGTGAGTCAGTGTAAAATATACACCATCATTAGCCAGTGCGATGCGAGTAAAGACCTCAGTGATGTTGCTGAGTTCTGTATTAGTTGTTTTCAAAAACTTTCTGCGGGCCGGTGTGTTAAAAAACAGATTCCGCACAATAAAGCTGGTCCCCTCAGGACCGGCTGCCGGTGACTGCGGTTTCACCTGACCGCCCTCAATTACCAGCTTATTGCCCTCGATCGAGTCTCGCTGGCGACTGAATATTTCCATCTGTGAAATAGCTGCTATACTGGCAATAGCCTCACCACGAAAACCCATCGTGCTTATATTGAACAAATCATCTTCATCAGCTAGTTTGCTGGTGGCATGAGGAACTATACACCGGGCCAGGTCCTCTGAATCCATCCCAGAGCCATCATCTCGAACCTCAATTAACTTTCGTCCACCATCCTCGATCACAACATCAATACGCATAGCACCTGCATCAAGAGAGTTTTCCATTAACTCCTTAACCACACTGGCTGGTCGTTCAACCACCTCGCCGGCAGCTATTTTATTTACCAGATGCTGCGATAATATATTTATTTTGGCCATTATTCTCTATCTGATCTGACAGCTATAAACAGTCTGGCTTAATTTGCCTTAAACTGTTCAAACACTGCTTATTTGTCCTGATTATGCTTTACTTCATGCCTTGCAATCAATTACAATACGCCTGATTATTGTAGGCTATTAATCGACGAAGGTCAATTACTGATTATCTCATGACAGGACAACATGACTATTTCAAATATTGAAGATCTTAATAAAGCAATTAAAGGTGAATATTCAGCTAAAATCAATATAACAGACTGTGGAATAAGTCTTTACAGACTGGCTAGTATGCAGGATAAAACTCTTATTGACTCTATATCAAAAACCATACACCAAGCCGGACTATTAGAGCAGATATACCGCCAGTCGGATCCGGTCCGACATACCAAAGCAGCTCCGCATCTGGCAACAGCGGTACTTATCAGGGCCGACCAGAAGCATTTGGACGGCCTGAATTTCCCAGGTTATCAGCAGGCAGTAAACAACCTGTACATGGCTCTTGAAATTTTATGTAAAGAAGCCTCGCAAGCTCAGGCCTGGCTTCTTATTGAAAACCCGGCGGTTAAATTCCTTATCTCCCCAATTGAGCTTAGAGATCTGGTAGATGAACTTAACGAACCATGGCTGAAAATTTTTTTCAACCCCGAAAATGTTAATCCAGTACTTGATCCAGACGATTTTTGTACCATTCTCGGCCAAAGAGTATATTACTGATTTAACTGTCCCGATCTTAGTTGAATTCATCCAGATCAAAGGTATTGTCATCCATAAAAGGGATTAATTTTTCAGCATTGTTTGCCAGCTCACTACTAGCCCTGCTGTATTTATTTTCTCCCCTCACTGTTGCAGTATATGATAATTTCCCTTCTGGTTGGGCTATTTTGTGGAACAACTCATCCGCCTTGCACATTTTTGCCGCTTCCTTAGAGACCAAACCCGCCTGCTTTAATTTTCTGGCTCCATTCACAAGGTCAACCAATTCATTAACCACTGCTTTCATTTGTTGGGCCTGGGCAGAAAGTTCCTCTGAAGCGCTGGCAGATTCTTCCGAGTTAGCCGAATTAACTTGAGTAACCCTATCCATCTGACCAACAGCATTACTTATCTGCTCAATACCACGAGCCTGCTCCTGGCATGCTGAATCAATTTCAGCTATGAGTGAGCTGGTTTTATTCACAAAATCCGAGATCTCCTCCAATGCTTTGCCAACCTGACTGGTTATTTCCACACCATTTCCGGCATTTTTTACCGACTCTTCGATCATACTTGAAGTATTTCGCGCTGCTTCAGCAGATCGCATTGCCAGGTTTCTCACTTCTTCAGCTACTACAGCAAAACCCTTTCCAGCTTCGCCAGCCCTGGCAGCTTCAACCGCAGCATTCAGAGCCAGCAGATTAGTCTGAAAAGCAATCTCGTCTATCACTTTTATAATCTTACTTGTTTCTTCAGATGACTTCTGTATATCGTTTATAGCTGTTTTCATCTGGGCCATAGCCTTAGTACCCATCTGAGCCACCTTGTTTGCCTCCTCTGACAAGGTATTGGCCTGACGAGCATTAGCAGCATTTTGACGGGTCATTGATGACATTTCATCAAGCGAACTGGTAGTTTCCATAAGTCCTGATGCTTGTTGGGCACTACCACTGGCAAGTTGCTGCGAAGCCTCTGATATATGGCTGGCTGCGTCACTAACATGCTCAGAACTGGAATTCAGTTCCTCAATTATTCGCCTTACTGGTCGGGTTATGCCAAAACTGAGGAACAGGCCAAGTACAATAGCACTGCAAGCACCAAGAGCTGTACCAGCTACCATAACAGTATCTGTCCAGCGTGATAATTTATCAATATCATCTCTAACTGCCTTTATTTCCTTATCGCTCAAAGCTACAAATTGATCCAGGATGACATCAATACGAGATGTAATATCAGCGATCTGTCCAAATTGAAAATCATCAAGACGAGCTCTGTAGGAATCTCTTAACGCCACATCTGATGCTTTTTGAGACGCCTCATTACGCAATGATTCAAATTCGTTATTAAGACCTCTCCATTGCGTTACTGCGGCGGTTAGCTCCTTGACCAAGACCTCCTGCTCGGGTGACATGTCCAGCTTACTGTATTTATTTAGCAAAGTGTCATAACTCTCTCTGGCACTCGCAATTTTTGCTTTCGTGGCATTGTAATAGTTTTCTGGTAATACCAAACGGGATAGGGTAGAGTAGGCACAGACTATCTGGGCAAAATCTACTCTTAATTCCTGAACTATCTCAACGGCCGGAAGACTGTTATTAAGCAATTTATCCGTTTTTCCAGTGATAGATTTGGTGGTTAATATGCCAAATCCACCTATTAGAGCAGTTACCATAGCAACAACAACAAATCCGCCAACAAGACGAGTAGTAAGACTAAACTTCATCACAAACTTCTCCTAACATTAACTTCTCTAACTGGCAATAAGCACCTTCTCCTGTGCAGTAGCCAGCATATCAAATCTCTCTCAATTGAAAGCTCGACCAAAAAATTGACTAACTTTAGTAAAATAATATAGAAACACAACATCGAAGTCGCGAGAAAACCCCAATATCTACTATGACACACAATGGTAGCTGGGGTATGTTTGGCTGTTATGAAAAAAATATTTTTCAGGAAAATTTCATCCAGCCGATGCGGCAGTATTGCTTTTAAGGGCAAAAAAACTGCCGGGTAGCTGTTTTATCAGGCCTTTGAGCTGTAAGCTGGTTAGTGCGGCATTAACTCTTCCCGGAGTCCTGCCGGTATGATAGATCACAAAATCAACATGCTGTGGCTCGCTGGACAATTTTTCTAATATTAACTGCTCATCGTCGCTTAGGTTGAGATTGAAGTTATCAAAAAGGTTCGGCTCAAGACGGGCAACAGCCTGACTGGCTTTTACACCAGCATACTCCTTTAGTGTCGCCCCAACAGCTCCTATTGCCTCCATTATATCGTCTATGCCCGTAACCAGGGTTGCCCCTTCGCGGATAAGAGCATGCGGCCCTTCACTACAGGGATTATCTATACGGCCAGGAACTGCCAATACCTCCCGGTTATATTCCTGTGCCAGCCGGGCCGTAATCAATGCTCCGCCCCGGCGTCGGGCCTCAACTATTATCGTGGCTAAGGAAAGACCTGCAATGATGCGATTTCGAGCTGGGAAATTGGCTCCAATAGGCTCCATAGTAATTGGCAACTCACTCAGAACAGCGCCATTAGCGGCTATTATATCCGCCAAGTCACTGTTTTCAGGGGGGAAAACACCACCTAACCCCCTGCCCTGAACGGCAAATGTTCTGCCGCCACCCGCAATAGCACCACGATGAGCAACAGTATCAATGCCACGAGCCAGACCAGAAACAACTGTAACTCCGGCAGCTGCAAGCAAATGTGCCAGGCGACTGGCTTGCTCACAACCATATTGGCTGCAGGTTCTGCTGCCCACAATAGCCACAGCAAGATTGTCACTGCGAATTATATCACCTTTTATATAAATGACTTGTGGAGGATCGTCTATTTTCTTCAACAGGATGGGATAGCCTGGATCTTCAATAGTAATGATTTTAATACCAAGCCTCTCTGCCAACTCATATTCTTTTTTAGCCACCGAGTCATTTCGCAGAGAATTGAAAATAAATTCCGCCTTTTTCTGTGATATCCCCTTTACTGAAGCCAGACGATAAACAGATGCGGAAAAGATGCCATCGATACTTTCAAAGGCCTCAAGCAGCCGGGTAAATGTACGAGGGCCAACATCCTGAACCAAATGCAACTGCAACCACTTTATCGTGGTATCGTAAGTCCCATAATTATTGCTATCCATAGCAACCCCAATATAAGATAAAATTATAACCAATTACCCATACAAGACACTATTTATTATAGGTCAGTAACAAAACATGTCAAGTATTAGCAGAAAAAAAGCGTTTTATTTCACAACAAATCATATTAAGCCGATTCTTGTTCTGTTGATAATATTCAATATTACAATGAGTTAATAAAATAATTGGGGAATTATTAAATGTTGTATTTCTTAGCTCAATTTATAAATAAAACAGCCAGAATAATTACTGTCTGCCTGTTATTTATATTATCATTTACGCAATGCACTTTGGCTGCTAATAAGGAAAGTACCGAAATTCTTGTGCTTAATTCCTATCATTTCGGCTATCAATGGTCAGACGAAATCACTCAGGGGATTCGCGACAAAATAAATACCGAGCTACCTCAAGCTAACATTTATATTGAATATATGGATAGTAAGCATTTCGATATAGACTATACAGATACCAGCTTTTTTGAACTGCTAAAGAAAAAACACAGTAATTATGGGTTTGATATAATAATTTCTTGTGATGACGATGCGAGTTATTTTGTTTTCCGCCATTATGAAAATTTGTACCAGGGAATACCAGTAGTTTTTTGTGGGGTTAATCAATGGATGCCCGAATTAGTGTTTACCAATGAAACCAGAAGAGAGATGATTACTGGCCTGTTACAAAAAACAGGTTTTGCCGAAACTTTTGAACTGGCAAAAAAACTCAACAATAAAATCGACAAGGTCATGATTATTTCTGATAGTCAGTCAACGGGACTTGGTTTTCGCAATGAAGCTGTGAATGCTTTAAGCAAAAATGAACAGATTAAGGAATTTATCGATATTAATGGAAAAGATTATACTACAGCCCAAATGTATCAAAAGGTTATGAATGCAGATGATCATACTGCAGTGATCTATTGTATCTGGTCTATTGGAAAAGATAAGAAATATAACGATACACAGAAAGTTGCCCAGAAAATATCACAAATAGCCCCTGTTCCTGTTTATGCCACTTCAGATGTTAATATCAGAAGAGGTCTTTTGGGTGGAAAAATAACACGAGGTTACTCAAATGGTCAGGCTGCTGCAGAAATGGCACTCAAGATACTCAATGGCACATCACCCAAGACTATACCAATAGTGACTGAAGGTATTCTGGAGTACGCCTTTAATAAGAGCCAGTTGGAAAAATGGAACATAAAAAGTGAATTATTACCAGAGTCTTATACAATAATTGACAGCAGAGATACCACTATGCTTTTCAGTAGCAAAGAGCAGAAATGGCTAAAAAATCAACAAATTATTACTGTAGCAACTATTGATGATAACCCATATATGAAAAACGGTGATAATCCTAGTGGCATTGCAATAGAATATCTTAAACTGATAAGTGAAATAACCAACCTGAAAATACGATATCAGCAATACGACTCTTTAAATGATTATATTATGCATCTTGAACAGCCTGATCCCGCTGATATATGTATAATGGCTCCTGTCACTAAAGAATATGAAGATATTTTTCTGCTTACAGACCCATGGATAAAATTAAATTACTCCCTTTTTGTAAATAAAAAACAAAACCTGATGCTTTACACAGGATTGAACTCGATTGAAGGTAAGACAATAGCTGTAATTAACGACGACGCTTTAGTTCAAGAGCTCAAAAATAAATACCCCAGAGTTAATGTATTATATGTCCCTGATTACGCTACCGGCTTCAAAGCTGTTACCACTGGTAATGTGTACGGCTTTCTTATAGACCATTCAACAGGTGTATATCAAGCAAACTCCTTGCATGTTGAACAGAATGTGACCGTTGCCCCTGTTTATGACCTGCCAGGCAGAGCTATAGCCATCGGTGTCTCCAGAAGAATGCCAGAACTGTACGATATTCTGGTTAAAGCATCCAAACAAATTACTGAAACTGAGATTGAAAATATAAGACAAAAATATTGCCAGGTAACCACAGCTTCACCTGGTATAGATTTTATTAAAGTAATTAAAATTGGATTCATTACACTTTTGCTATTTACTCTTATAATAACTGCAATTCTAATACGCTTGAGATTCCTGAAAAAAGCGTTGGAAAAGGCTTATAATCAGTTGCAGAATTATTCTGACACGCTTGAACAGAAAGTAACATTTCGTACTAAAGAGTTGAATGAAAAGAATCATATTTTGGAAACGACATTAGTACAACTAAAACAAACACAAAGCCAGTTAATTATTGCTGAAAAAATGGGGGCTTTGGGACATTTGATAGCCGGCATTGCACATGAGATCAACTCTCCTTTGGGAGCTATAAATTCAGCCAGAGAGGTCTTACATAATGACATGTTCAGGATTATTCAGAATAACCGGCAACTGGCTCAATGGCTAATTGAGCCGGATGGTTTGCTGTTGGAAGAAATGCTAAATGATGCTATTCGAAACAGGTCAAAAACGCCTATGTCAACCAGAGAAAAAAGAGAGAGCAGAAATTGCACAATATCCAAACTATCAAAAATGGGCATAGATAATGCCGATACAATCGGTAGAATACTTACTGATATAAATCTGCACAACAAAATCGACAAATATATGAAAATTCTGAACGGACCACAAGGAACTGAAAAGATACAGGCTATCGCTAATATAACCGATGTCTTTATTTTGTGCGAAACAATAGAGATGGCTGTTGATAAAGCATCAAGAATTATTTATGCATTAAAAAATTATATTCGCGGCAATAGTGAACCGGAAAAAATAACAAAAACGATTGTCGATATGCGTAAAAGTATTGATACAGTTGTTACTTTGTACTACAACACTATTAAAAATCGAGCAAAATTAAACATTGAATACCAGGACGATCTGCCTCCAGTAATTGGAAATCCTGACGAGATCAACCAGATATGGTCAAATATAATCCAGAATGCCGTTCAGGCTATAAATGGTAATGACGGTTTGATTAACATAAGTGTTAACAAGCTTGAAGATGGTGTTGTTGTGGCTGTTAAAGATAATGGATCAGGCATGAACCAGGAAACGCAAAAAAGAATTTTTGAGCCTATGTTCACCACAAAACCAGCAGGAGAGGGAACTGGGCTGGGTATGACAATTGTAAAAAAAATAGTATGCGAGAACCATCAGGGTAAAATTGATGTTTTAAGCCAAGAAAATGATGGTACTACTATATATGTCTGGCTACCTTCCACAGCCACCGCTGTTGCCCCAGACAATATTATTACTAAATAAGCACGGATTACTTTCTTTCTTCGCGCGGCCTGGTCTTCCAGCGTCTATGCACCCACCAATACTGTTCCGGGCACTCACGCACAAAGTGCTCTATTGCCGAAGTATATTCCTGAGTAATCCACATAAGAGGATTGTCCTGATCTTTCCACTCCTGGGGTTGGATAACTCTGGTTATGCCAACTTTAAATTTATAGCGACCCTCCAGCCTTCGGCAATACCCTACTATAACAGGCAGCTCAAACTGCAATGCCAGTAGTCCGATACTCTTATAAGTACTGGCCTTTCGACCAAAAAAATCGACAAAAGCCCCCTTTTTACCGGCATCCTGATCAGCGATAAAACCAAGTAAGGCGTTATTACTGAGAATTTCTACCATTTCATCTGTAGCGCCCTTTTTATCAACTATCTTCTGGCCATATTTTTCTCGCACTGAAGTAAGAAATTTATTGATATAAGGATTATCAACAGGACGGGCTACACTATAGCTTTCCAGTCCAAAAACCGCCAGTGCGAAGCCAAGTACTTCAAAATTGCCATAGTGACCAGTAACCAGAATAGCTCCCTTACCAGAGAGAATCACTCTCAGCGCTTCAGACATGTCATCTAGTTCAATGTAACGATTCCAGGTGTAATGATTAATAAATCTGCCCGTCTTAAGGACATCAAAGGCAAGCATAACAATATGTTCCATCGCCGATTTAGCAGTCTGCTCGATCCAGACCTCGTCTTTATCTGGGAAACTCAACCGTATATTTTCTTTGGCCCTGACCTGCCCTCTTTTGTATATGTTATAAAGACCGCCCCCCAACCATTTCGCCAGTTTGGTAGATACATCTGGAGGCAACAGATTTATCCAAAAAGCAACCGAACGCATCATAATATACATCAAGTAATTAGCTATCGGGCCTGATTTTCTTTTCTTTTTCTTTTTCTTTTTTACCTTTTCAGTCATGGTTGATAATGTAGCAGAAACTTTAATTTTATCCAGTAAGATAATTGTATTTTTCAAAACTATAGAAAAACTTAATTCTATACCCTTGTTTCTGAGAACTCACCCATCATGATTAACCTGGAAAAATATAATATAAGTTATTATAGAAAAAAGAGATATCACAACAGTCTCATCTTGTGATCTTTTTAAGAACTACAACACATACTCGCTTGGACAAATCTGAGTTGTCTTTTAGTAATAATAAATAAAATAATTGCTGATAGTTATATGTTTACTATACCGCACAATCAGGCATTTGTCTTTAATATGTTGCAATTGATGTATCACAATCAGCTAATTAAACATTGTTTTACAAAATTTATAAAAATAAATTAAGTATATCTTAAGGTTGGTGCCATATAATCAGACAATAATTCACGATGGCTTTTATCTTGCTCGATCGTGCATTGCTTTTATCTTAAAAGATTTAGTTGAATAGGAGTTTATATATATGTTGAATATTTATACTAAAATAAGTTTGCTTTCTCTTCTGTTATATATCTCGGAACTTGCAACAGGTGCTTTACCAACCGGTGATCTCAATGGCGACAATAAAGTAAATTTATGCGATTTTCAAATCCTGGCAACGGATTGGCTTAGCATGGAGTCAGGACCTGCAGATCTTAACTTTCAGGATGGGATAAATGCCGCTGATCTGGAGATAATGGTGAGTCATTGGTTGGAGAATGGTATTCCTCTTGCAATCAACGAGTTCATGGCATCGAATTCAGCATTTCTGAAAGACCCCCAAGATCAGTTTGCTGACTGGATAGAAATATACAATTATTCTGCCAAGCCAATTGATCTGGCTGGCATGTACCTGACTGACAATCTTTCCATACCCAACAAGTCCCTTGTACCAATTGGCCACCCTGAGCAGACAACGGTACCTGCGGGAGGCTATCTTTTACTATGGGCCGATGAAGATGGAGTCGATGGGCCTACCCACCTTGGATTCAAGCTTAGTGCTAATGGTGAATCTATAGGCTTATATGACAGTAATCTAAAACTTATCGATTCAATTGAAAATTACCCAACTCAGACAGCTGACAATTCATATGGCAGGCTTCCCGATGGGGCTGGTGCCTGGCAGACTTTTTCTCAATCGACGTCAAATGCTCCTACTCCTGGCCAATCTAATGACGGGCTAATTTCTGACCGCAATATTATTATCTCTGAGATAATGTATCACCCTTCAAGTCAGAATGACTTAGAAGAATATATCGAGTTATACAACACCGGAAACTTTCCGATTTCATTGAAAGACTGGACTATCAATAAGGGAGTATCCTTCAATTTTCCGGATATTACTATAGCCGCCCACGCCTATCTGGTAGTTGCAGCGGATCAGGCGGCGTTTAGTTCAAAATACCCACTGGTCACAAACTTTGTTGCTGGCTGGTCCGGCCATTTGGCAAATGGTAGCGAATCAATTGAACTGATAAACTCTCAGGGTGAGGTTATCGATCTGGTAACCTACAGTGATGACAACCAATGGGATAAGCGAATACTGGGCCCTCTGGACTACAACCACCGTGGCTGGCTCTGGAGCGGTCAACATGATGGTTTAGGCAAGAGCCTGGAGCTTATCAATCAAAATATGCCTAACGAACATGGTAGCAACTGGCAAGCAAGTATTGCAAATCAAGGCACTCCAGGAGCTGAGAATGGAAAATGGCTGTCAGATACTGCACCGATTATTACATGGGTCAGACAGGCAAAGATCATACCTGACGCCACTGATAGTGTTGATATCACTGCCAGCGTTATAGATGAACAAGCAACCGGCATAGCTGTCAGCCTGTACTATCGGATGGATCAGTCTGTATATTCGCTTAACAGCTACCCGACTTTTGACCTGGCATCATACACTATAACACCAATGCTCGACGATGGTCTCCATAATGATGGCACTGCCGGTGACGGTGTGTTCGGTGCAACAATACCTCCTTTTGCCGATAATACAATTATTGAGTACTTTGTAAAGGCTGTTGACCAAACGGGCAATACCAGCTCTTTCCCTGCTGCCTGCATTGTTGACGGCATTGATCAACAGGTAGCCAATCGACTCTATCAGGTTGATAATGATTTTGAGGAAGACAAACTCTGGCAGGCTACTGATATGCCAGTTTATTATCTGATAATGACAGAAGCAGAGCGTGGTAGATTGGAATATATTGGAAAGACTAATCCTGACCGATATTCCAATGCGGTAATGAATTGTACTTTTATCTGCGTTGATGGCACAGATACCAAAGTAAGGTTCAATATAGACATAAGGAATCGGGGGGAAAGCTCCAGAATGTACCCGCCAAACAACTATCGCGTTAGTTTCAATCACAATGAAACAGTTCGCGGGGTATCAAAGCTCAACCTCAATAGCAAATATACCTACTTACAACTAGCAGGGGCAGCTATATTTCAGATGGCGGATATGCCTGCAGCCGATTCTGCTGCGGTACAGGTCCGAGTCAACGGACAAAATCTTGCTCTTACCGATACAAACCCGACCAGAATGTACGGTTTTTATGTCAGAAATGAAGTGATCGATGATGACTGGGCTGAAAAACACCTGCCAGGCGACCCTGATGGTAATGTATATAAAGCATCAAGTTCCGGCTGGAATGCTAAGTTGCAGTTTCTTGGCACTAACTATCTGGACTATATCACCGCAGGATATAGCAAGCAGACTAATGAAGAGATTAATGACTGGAATGACCTTTTTGCCCTGACTTCTGTCCTTGAAAAACCTGTATCTGCCAGCTATGCCGATGATCTGGCCACAATAGCAAATATTGATCAATGGCTCAGATGGTTTGCTATTCAAAGTCTTATCGGAAATAATGAGACGAATCTTGGCAATGGCTATGGTGATGACTATCGCATGTATCGGGGAATGGTTGACAGCAGATTCATTTTACTGTCTCATGACATGGATACGGTGCTGGGATTCGGCGATTCACCATCAGCAGGAACTGACTCTATATTCAGAGCAGCAAATGCTACGCGTGTACCAAATATAAAGCGATTCCTGGAATATCCGCAGTACACTGCCAGATATTTCAAGTATCTAAAGGAATACAGTGATACTACTTTTGCCGCTGAGAATATAGATCCACTACTTGAAAATCTGCTGGGAGGTTATGTACCGCAATCGCAGATAGATGCTATGAAACAATTTGTTGTCAAACGCAAAAACAATGTTCTGGAGCAAATACCTCAGACATTCAGCATTAGCAGTGATCTGACTATAACAAATGGCTGGCCCACTACCACCAGTGCAACTACTGAACTGCACGGCACTGCCAATGTACTGGAAACACAGAGCGTTTGCGTAAATGGACAGCTCGCTAACTGGACTATACTTAATGGCACATGGACTACAGCTCAAGCTGTCAGTCTCAACCCAGGCTTAAACCGCATTACAGTAGAAACCTACAGCACCTCTGATGGCAGTGGCGAGGCTCTTAAAATGGAATATTTCGATATATACTATAATGATGGCGATGTCTCAGAATTAGCTGGCACACTAACTGAGAGCTTAACACTCGATGCTGTAAACGGCCCCTGGCAGATAACAGCAGATGTCGTCATACCAGTAGGTATCACGCTTAATATCGAGCCTGGCACTTCATTAATATTCAGCACGGGTTCGGGAATAACTGTTAATGGAATGCTTAATGCTCAGGGCACTAAATATCAAAGAATAAGCATGACCAGAGTGCCTGGCAGTACTTCCAACTGGGATGGGCTTAAATTTTCCAGCACATATCAGGATAATCAACTTTGTTATACCGACATGCATTTTGGTGATTCTCAGGGAAAAGACATAATAACTACAGGGTCAAAAATCACCCTTGATAATTTTTCCTGGAACAGTACCACAGCCTCGTATCTTGAAGGAAACGGAGGGCAGATCACCATCAGAAACAGCTATATTCCTGGTAGCACCACGGCTAATGAGACTATTCACGGGGGCTATCTTTCTGGCAGTGAATATCTACTGCTGGAAAACAATGTTTTCGCCTATGGTTCCGGCAGTAACGACATTATCGACTGGGATCCGACAGGTTCTGACAAAGATTATATCTTCGCAATTAACAATATATTCCTGGGGGGGAACGATGATGGAATTGACCTGGATGGATGCGATATATATGCTGAAGGCAATATATTTATGAACTTCAATTACGAGAGCACTGAGACTTCGACTAATGCCCTGGCTGGCGGCGAATCATATAACGGCTCCAGCAATCAATTTGATTTAACCGCCGTACGAAATATTTTTGTTAATTGCAGTAATGGCATTCTGCTAAAAGAAGGTGCTTATGGCATTATTGTTAATAATACCTTTGTAAATATGAAATATGCAGGAATTCAGCTCTGGGAATACCCAGGCAGATCAGTAAACGGGCCGGCAGCTGGTGCTTATGTTGCAGGTAATATATTCTGGAATTGCCCAGAACCGATCAAACACCTTTATTGCGTTGACCAATATCCCGTCGAGCTGACTGGATATGTCAACCCTCAGGTTCAGGCTGAATTTAACCTTTTCCCTGAAGATATGCACTATCTGGGACAGGGGAATATTGATGCTGACCCGCAATTTATTAATACTAAATATTCTCTATCCGAAAACTCACCTGCCCGGCATAATGGACCAGCAAATTGTGATATAGGAGCAGACATTCCATCTGGCGTTACAGTTTCTGACATTCCGCAACGCCCAAGCTGGAAAACAGATATGACTCTGAGAGCATATGGCCCAGGAATAAGTCATTATAAATATCGCCTCAGCGATAACGGAAATTGGGGGACATGGAGTAGCGAGATTGCGATTTCTGAACCAATCGTACTTAATGGGCTAATCAATGGCCACGAATATGCTCTGGCAACCCGCGGACGCACATCGCGTGGATACTGGCCTGGCAACCCAGACGGCAATATTTCAGAGTCATGGTTGGTTGATATTTCCACCAATATTATGTTTATTAACGAAGTCTTGGCCAAAACCGTTGCTGACACTCCTGATATGATCGAGCTGTACTATGAAGGTACTAACGACCTGGATATCAGTGGCTATAGTATTAGTGACAATAAATCCATACCAACTAAATTTATTTTCCCAGCTAATACCATTTTACAGTCTGGCACTTACCTGACTATCGTTGCTGACCCGTCATTTGCAACTGAGAATATCAATTGCGGTTTTTCACTGGATGGCGATGGTGATGGTATATATCTTTACGATACTTCTGGCAACCTGATAGATTTTGTTGAGTTCGGTACGCAATTACTGGGCATGTCTCTAAGCAGGGATAAATTCGGAAGCTGGAAACTATCAGAACCGACTTTAGGTCTGCCAAATCAGTTCATACCAACTGGTAATCCATTGACCCTGAAGATAAACGAATGGCTGGCAAATGCCAATGTAGCATTCACTGACGATTTCATCGAATTGTTCAATCCAACCAACTATCCGATAGATATGACAGGACTGTATCTGACTGACAATCCTGTAACTGAAAAATATAAGTCTCGTATATCAGCCCACAGTTTTATTGCCGCCAATGGCTATGCAGTCTTTATTGCTGATGGTATTAACAGACCAGGCCATGCTGCTTTACATCTTGACGATAATCAAGAAATGCTGGGCCTTTTCGATGCCAGCGGCAAAGAGATTGACAAACTGATATTTGGCCCGCAAACCACAGATGTGTCTCAGGGCAGAAGCCCGGATGGCTCAGATACATTCAAGTTCAGTTCACTGCCTACGCCAGGAGTAACAAATGGCTCAGTTATCCTAACAGAGCATAATCTGATAGATATTACTGATATATGGTCATATCACCAGTCTGGCATAGATCAGGGCACTGTCTGGCGTGAACCAGCGAATGCCACCCCTGATACATCATGGCCAACCGGAGCGGCATTACTATATGTTGAAAGCTCTGCTTTACCGGCGCCAAAAAGCACAATTTTAACTCTGGGGAAACGTACTTATTATTTCCGAAAACACTTTATTTTCGATGCTGACCCGTTAACTGTGACTGAGCTCAGAATATCAACTGTAATTGACGATGGAGCAGTTATTTACCTCAATGGCACAGAGGTCAAGCGGATACGCATGCCTGAAGGAGAAATAGTATATGCCACTGAAGCGAGCTCGCCAGCAGTGGGTAATGCTGTTTATGAGTACTTTACTATTGCAACTGACAATCTGATTCAAGGCGATAATGTAATTGCCGTTGAAGTCCACCAGCAAGGTACTTCAAGCTCAGATATTGTTTTTGGTCTGGCAATGCAGGCCACTACTGCCACACTTGATAATCTTTATGATTCGGCTTTAGCTACTTACAATTCTCTGAGGATTACAGAGCTAATGTATAACTCACCACTGGGTGAAAATTATGAATACATTGAAATGGTAAATACCGGTTCAGAAACCATAGATATTTCAGGTGTTAGGATAACTGACGGCATAGAATATACCTTTCCGCCAGAAAGCTATCTGGCCCCAGATAGCAAGATTATTTTGGCAGCCGACCCAACAATAATAATTAGTTATTTACCAGATATACCGGAAACAGCACTCTATGGCCCATTTTCCGGGTCACTCAGTAACTCGGGGGAACAGATAACACTTAGCTCTGCCCTGCCACTTACCGCGGCTATTCTGCGTTTTGAATATTCTGATAAGTGGCATATTGAATCCGACGGCAATGGTCAAAGCCTTAATATTATTGACCCACTGGCTAAAACATTTACTTGGCGATTAGCGGAAAGCTGGCGTGCTGGGCCGATAACGCCAGGGGAATGATTATTTCAGCAGGTCGTCAAACCAATCTAATGCCCACTTGTCTTGCCATGTGACGATTAACCGGCCGTCTTTAATGTACGCCGGAAGCCAAAGATAACGACTGTCTTTCTGATCGTGTGGTCGCCAGATGTCGAACATGGCAAGATAACACCCATCTTTACCAGGAATAGCCTGCAAATAGGTACTCTGGCCGCCCCAGGTCTTTTCAGGTCCCATATTATTGTGCGGGTTCACTCCCCGACAGGGATTGCCAGTTGAAACCCACGGCCCCCATATTGTGGGGGCCACCGCTGACCGAGCAGGGTTTGGTGCCCAGCCAGTACATCCTGAGCTGATTAGATAATACATGCCATTATACTTGCAAATAGCGGGGGCTTCATTTGATGCTCCCGGCAACACTCTTACGAATCTGCCGGTAAAGTCAAGATAATCATCTGTCAATTCTCGTATGTGTATTGTCTGATTTTCTTCTGAGGCTGCTATATGAAATGCCCTACCATTACTATCTACAAAAAGAGTCATATCTCGACTCATCTGCCCCTCAAGCAGGTCTCGTTCCAGATATTTTCCGGTAAAACCATCTGATGACCAAACGCTTTCTATTCCAGTCTTGTCTATATTCTCATTATAAGCCCTATAAAATTCCTGTGAATAATTCATAGGCCACATCTCTGGCGTAGGTCTGAACGATTTAATATATTCAAAAGGTCCTTCCGGAGAATCACTGACAGCAACCGCCGTCCTGGCAGCTGCATATCCATGGCCTTTAAGTTCAAGATGAAACCAAAGGACAAATTTCTTTGTCGTTACATTATATATTACCTTGGGGCGTTCAAACAAACACCCCTTTTCAATATCATGACCAGCAATATCAACATTAACCAGTACCAGACCAATATTTTCCCAGTTGTAGAGATCCAATGACTTATAACAACTTACACCAATAGCTTGAGCCCCCCGCGTGCGAAATTCTCCATATAGATAGAAAATATCACCATATTGCAACATGCCTGCACCATGGGCGTTTATATGCTCACCTTTTGCGTCAGGAAATAATTCATAACTTATAAATGAACTCCGTTCCGGCTTTGTATCTTCTGCCCTGGTATAATCGCAAATTATTGTGAATGCCGCAATTAAAAGAAAGATACGGTACATGGCATATTCCCCTGTGACTTATGGTTATTATTATGAAGATAAATTAATACAGATCATATATTGGGTGATTGTAAAACAATATCTCACATTCGTCAAGTACCTGAATACAAACCGAAAAATATGCTCGATTACACTGTTGATACCAAAGTTACAGTAGGCATTTATGATGGATAGAAGCCATAATTACTGACAAGAATGCTCATCGTTAAAGTCGAAAACAGACTTCTCTGATTTAATATTGCTCTCAAGACAGCCACAATCGCTTATCTCTAATGACTTTGCCTTTTCGCTCTCATAAGCATTGATCACAGCATCTACTATCATTTTCCTGCACTCTGCTTTGATAGGATGGGCTGTATCAACAAAAGTCTTTTTATCTGTAGTTCTTCTGTTGCATATCCCTTGAAAAGATCTGCCGCAATCATTACAAAACTTGGCCATAGTATGATTTTTAGCCTGACAAGAGGGACAGCGGAACATAACCTTTCGTGATGGCATTGACACAAAAATACCACCTGGGCTATTGACAATCCTTAAGTCAGTGACAACAAAAGAATTATCAAATATTACAGAACAATATGCCAACAAATTATCGTTTTCACCACTGGCAAGTTTTATTCTGACATCGGTAACTTCCATCAGCCTTCTCCTATCTCAATATCTCATAGAAAATCAGTTATTACAAACTTACACCTTTGACCTATGACTGCACAAATCTTATCAACCATTCTTTCCAGCTCTTCTGTACTTTTACCGCATATATATAGAGTAGAACCACTACCAGACATAAACACCTGGGTGCCTGTAAGATTTTCGATCGTATCCCGCAAGCAATCCAACTCAGGTACTAATTTCATCGTAACTGAGGTAAGAGAATTAAATCCGTTTTCAAAAAGAGCGTCAAAATCATTCTGAGCAATAAATTCATCAACTTTTTTTCTTTGTTCTTCAACTAAATAAGGATCAAATATGTAATTTTTATAAACATCAGCTGTAGAAACATGTATGCCAGGCAATATCAGCAATACTTTGCGGTTGACCTTACCGATTAATGGGGAAACAATCTCCCCTCTACCGCTACATTGCGCCAGAGGCGTGTAAATAAAAAAAGACACATCACTGCCAAGGCAAGCGGCCAAACTGGCCAATTCTTTATTTGGCAAATTGAGCTTCCATAGTTGATTCAGCCCAATAAGGGTGGTTGCTGCATTACTACTAGCACCTCCCATTCCACCACCTGCCGGAATTCTTTTATCGACCCTGATCTTAATCGCAGGTTCCATTCCAACATGATCTGCCAATAACTGGGCCGCTCTCCAAATTAAATTTTCCGGACCATTGGGCACAGAATTACCTGCTCCGGCAATATCAAGATATATACCAGATGCCTGACTTATAGACATCATCAGCCTGTCACCGAAATTCAATGCTGCCATTACTGAGTGCAGGTCATGAAAGCCATCAGGCCTTTTGCCGTATATCAATAATGACAGATTCAATTTCGCCGGACTAATTAATTCTATACTACTTTGAATATCTAATGATCTATCCAGCAAAAAAAATCCTTAACTGTCCAATAAAAGCCATAACCTGACTTATATAAAGAAATAAACAAAATGATAACCCATTGTAACTTTTACTATCAATTGAAGTCAAGTAGAAAAACGATATAATAAAGAAATGGTATATGATAGAGTTAAACCATGGAAAACTAAATAACTTAGCTTATATACAATATTTTAACAAATTAAGCAATGAAGCCTTGTTACCGAAAATAAAACAGCTTTATTTACTGGTGGTTTTGGAAGTAGTGTCAGGAGCCGGACGCTCAGAAGACTTTGGCACGCGCAGAACCATACCGCAATAAGAACATCTGACCCTGGACCCTCTCATGGAATCCGGGATCATAAGTATCTTACGGCAACGCAAGTTCGGACACATAATTGTTACTGCCATCTCATGTTTCCTGATGTACTAAACAAAATTACAACTCATATCTCTCATCTGAATTATCGGCCATATGAATATGACACTTAAACTAAAATACAAACTATTGTTTATTATGTAGTTACAGAAGAATTCGGGCCTTCGCCAATTAAATGGTCTAGATCTGTTAACCTATTAAATTAAAATAAGTTAGAATCCGTTTAAGTATTTTCTTCTGATTTTGTAATTATTATTATAACTCTGGACAAGTTGTGCTTTAGTTCTATTTGGCACTGAATATTGTGTAACTGAAGTCAAAAGACTGACGAGAGAATTTAAGTCTGAAATCGAGATTTTTTCACATGAAATTCCTTTTTTTGCCATGTTATGATAATTCCCCAGTGGCAGACATACCGCACAGGTACGGTAGCCAGATAAAGCCAATGCTGTGGATTCTGTACTTCCACCAGGCATAACCGCTACCGTATAATTGAATTGGCAGGGATATTTGGCTTGCTCATACTCAGCCACTCTTTTTAAATGCATACTGAGCTCTGCATCAAAAATAGACATTTTATCACCTACCCTGATAACTACGCCACTACCAAGGGGGGTATTCTTTTGTGCCTTAGAGGTCTCAATACCCAGTACAGGATAAGCTTTGTCAATAATTCCTGATTTTGTTGCAGCTATAGCACCAATAAAACCGACTTCTTCAGCCCGGGTTAATAGAGCTAAAGCTCGTCTGGGAGCGCTGGTCTGTACAAGTCTCTGTAGTGCTAAAAGCACTGATGCAGTCCCGGCCAGATCATCTGCTGCTCGCAGACTTAATATATCTCCGCTTTTTTTCCAAACAGGAACAGCCCACATCCCTACCGTTCCAGAGCGTAGAGAGACAGCCTGTTCAATTAATAAGGTGCAATCAAGAAATCCGTTTTCTTTATTTCGGGTAACTGAGGTAACCTCTGCATTTACTGCCGGACCATTTTCCGGGAGAAATGACACCTTTGAACCTTGAAAATACTCATCTGAAACTCCACCCATAAATACTGCTTGAGCTATCCTGCCTTGGCTAGCCATACATACAAATCCGGGATGATCCATATGGGCCTGCAAAACCCATGGTGCCAGTTTTTGTCTGCCTTTGCCTTTATACTCTAATAAAATATTGCCTGATCTATCTTCCTTGTATAAGATACAACTTCTGGAAGCCCAATCCTTAACAAAAGATTGAACCGCTTTTTCGAAAAATGGTGCTGTAGGTAAACTCACTATATCTCTGAATAGAGATAGTTCTGTTTGCGATAGTTTCATAATAACACCTGCCCCAAAATACTATTTTCATCAGAAACACAATCACTGATTACGATTCACAATATCAAGCATTTCCTTGATATATTGATACTTCCAGGGCAAAATACCATTTTCCTTGAATATTTGCTCCAGCTGGTCTTTATTACTGTTATTAATGATCAAATACCACTGTGATCTTGTTATAAGAATTGGCGATTCTATTTTGAGTCTGGATGCAACCTGCTGAGCTGCCCTTTGATAAGGCTCAAGGTTTACATAAGCAAAATCCTCATCATAGTCACTATTGTCACATGGAAGCCTGACCGGCGGTAATTCCTTGTCTGAAGTATTTGCCGCCGCATCAAGGGCATCCAAAAGATCATTATACTTTTTACCTACTAAATTCCCCGGCAACTTAACTTTTTTGGCCTCTCGTATTGGTTTACCCGGGTTGAAACTTGCCCAAATTGCCAGCGATATAATTGTTTCATTAGACATAACCTTAAATGGAGGTCTATCTGATTTCCGGGCCAAACTGTCACGCCAGTACCATATCTGGCGGACATACTCAAGCTGTCTTTGACTAAGCGTGCGCAAGCCCTTAATCCTCCACTGCTTAGCTGGATCAGGAACAGAATCGTCTTCATTAAGGCAAGATCTTTCGAGCATCTCCACCACACATTCAGAAAGCCAGTTAGAACGGCCCTTAGCCTTAAGTCTTTCGTCAAGGATATCAGCCATTTGCTCTAAATAACTTGTGTCTTTAACTGCATATTCAACTTGTTTTGTCGAAAGAGGACGAGCAGACCAGTCAGACTTTTGCGAACCTTTGGGCATATCGATACCTATTAACTCTGAGGCAAGATCTGTAAGAGAGACTTTGGGCATACCAAGAAGTCGAGCGGCAATCCAGGTATCAAAAACTTCACCTCTGGGTTTGAAACCATAACACTTACGAAGCATGCGGAAATCATAATCCCCACAGTGCACAATAATGCGACGATATGACAAAACTTCAAGTATGGCATTAAGTTTGATGTTGCTGAGCGTATCAACCAGATAATTCTGACCACTAAATGACAATTGTAAAAGACATACCTTTTCAAAATAATGGTACAGACTATCACATTCAGTATCTATGGCAACAGACTTAGCATTTTCCATATTTAGGCAGAGTTCATCTGCCTTTTCATTTGTATCTACATATATATAATTAGCTACTGGCTGATTTGGTTCCATTTTATGATAATTAAACCCTTTCAATGAGCAAAATATCTAAAAGAAGCATTCTAACCATTGAAGCCACTAAGTTAAAGTAGTTTTTTAGGTATTCATTAAAAAGCATTACTGGCAAATGTAATTTAACTCATTATTTTACAATTGGTTATATCACTTTACAAATTTAAGACAAAAGTAATACCGATAAAAAAACTGCCTGAAATCCTATGGGCTCCAGGCAGTTTTGTCTAACTTCATCAGTTTGTACTTATTGTTGAGATAATATTTCCCTGGAGCTCAAAGCCCTGTCATATAGTTTAACATTATCAATCATGCCATTAAAGTGCAACTTGGTTCCATCAGTATCGCCATATGCACCTATGATCATTTTCTGGCTTGCAACTGTATTTACTGACTGAGTATTACTAGCAAATGTGTCTTGTTGAATGCCGTCTATGTAAAGTTTTATTTCACTAACATCTGGGTTGCCATCATCATATAGAACTGCAGCCAGATTATGCCATTGACCATCATTAATGGTATTCAGGGTACGAATATAGCCATTATACACCCCCACACCAAAAAAACCACCAGCTTCCATACGAAAGACCCATTTTTGGCCAGAAACACCCGCACCCCAACTCATTATAACCCCCTGCTGAGTTGCAGTAGTTTTTACCCAAGCCATGCAGGTACGACTTGCCGAAGAAAGTACCCCATCATAGCTACTACACTCAAGGTAATCATCATAACCATCAATATAAATTGCCCCTCCTTCTATCCCAGCCGTTGGTTGCCACTGAACACCATTATTAATGGAAAAAATGCGACTGTATAAAGAATCATCATAAGCACTGCTTCCAGCCACTTCATCAAATCTTAGAGAAACTTGATTATACTCAAGAGAAAGGTTTTTGATTTCTGATTTAGACAACTCTCTGGAATACAATCTAATATCATCAATTTCCCCATTGAAATGATATAATCCTGACTCGTTATATGCGCCAATAATAAAATCATTACCAGCTACAGTGTTGATTCTAATTTTATTGTTATATGTACTTTTTTGAATAACCCCATCAATGTATAATGCTAATTCGCTCACATCCGGAGTTCCATCATCGTGCATTACCACAGCAACATGATGCCATTGTCCATCATTTACAGTAGTTAATGTCTGAATGAATCCACCAAATACTCCGACAGCTAATGTACCACTTGCTTCAGTCCTGAACATCCACTTCTGGCCATTAATACCCTCACCCCAGCTCATAATACAACCAAGCTGGTTTGATGTAGTCTTGATCCAGGCGGCGCATGTCCTTGCTGTTGTACCAGTAATGCCTTTATAGCCGGGCACTATTAAATAATCATCAACGCCATCAAAAACGGCAGATCCTGTACCGAATTCGCTAATAAAATCATCTGATATAGTTACTCCATTCACAAATAAACCATTATGCTTGCCTGTAAGATCCGAAGCATCAGAGTCAAAAGGCCAGCGTCCTTCAATTCCATCATCATTAGATGCAGTCAGCCATTTATAACAAAAAGCCTCAATATCTATAAGATTAACCGTATTATCGCCGTTAAGATCAGCACCCTGACAGGCATTACCAGGCACACAATCGCCTATCAGCCATTGTGTAGCAATAGCGGCAAAGTCACCAATACCATTTACGCCGGTGTAAACATCTTCGACGATAATAGTCATTGGAACTTCTGAAAAATTACCATCAGTATCAGTAGCCCTGACCTCAAAACTGTTATAACCCACATCAGAATCGCCGGGAATGCCGCTCAGGGTGCCATCTTCTGCAATCTGTAGCCAGAGGGGTCCTGATGCTTTACTATACAATACATCTCCGGCGATTGAAGATGCAGAGCCGGCAATTGTACCTGAATATGTATATGATTCTAATGCATTAGATCCATATATATTTGCCGCATTGAATACTGGTTTCCAGTCATATTCTGCATACGGCATAAGGTATTCCCCAGATATTACCTGCTGATCAATGCCGGGGCCGCTAAAGGCAACAGCAATATGATCATCGCCGCCACCTTCTTTATGCAAAGCCATGATATAGTATGGTTGGCCCGCTATTAACGATATGTTAGCCGACTTCTGGCTGGAATATACAGTCCAATTATGAATTCCTGTATGGCCATTAACAGCAGCTATCTTGACAGCACTGGAAGGAAGATAATCCGCACCCAGCCAAAGCTCTGAATAATCATCACTGGCAATCCAGAAGGTATAACTACCAGTAACAGGTGGAACCAGAAAACCATAAATACGAGAGCCATAATCATTTGCTGCATTGACAGGCCCTTCAAAACTAGTAATAATCTCACTATAATCCGGATTATTAGGATATCGCGAGTTATTTGTCAGACTTGTTACATAATTATCAGAAATATTTCCCCAGAACTGGCGGGTAATTCCTCCGCAGCCATCACCAGTTGTAAAACTCCACACCGGGGCTTTGGTAACTTCCCCGACTGCATTAATCTGGTCAACACGCCAGAAATACTCTTTATTCTTTGCGAGAACTCCAGGGTCGAATGTAGCAAGTGATTGCCGGCCTTTATAAATTGATGAGTTCGTATCAGCATTCATAACAGCGTTAAGATCTGCCCCAAAATAAATATCATTATCAACTGCATTAATACCCATAATCCATTTCAATTCGATCAGAAGCGTTGCCCCCGCCGAATGATCATAAGGCCTTATCACTTCTGGAAGGTCTTTACAGTCATAAAGTTCTGCAATACCGGCTTGATCTTTGGCATAGTTAAAAATCTGAACTTCATCCATAGCACCAATAAAACGGTCACCAGCTGGAGCTCCGGCATTTTTACTACCTATAAAGAGTGCGTTATTGCTTGTAGGTACCATGCCGGTGCGGGCCAGGGTTCCTTTGAGTTCTTTATCGTAGTAGAGCTTCATATTGTTACCATCATATACGGCAACAACATGTACCCAGGTACCAGTCGCTGGTAATGAAGTAACCTGAAGTCTTGATGAACCAACTTCAAAAACAAATTTGCCGTTTTCAATGAGCAACCTGTACTCACTGCCATCTCCACCTTTTTGTAATAATCTTCGATTTCCATTCCAGTTTGTCGCATTGATCCAGGTAGAAATTGTTAACTGATTAATGTTCTCTGTAAATCCTGGAATTTCTATATGATCGTCAGTGCCATCAAAAACAAGGGCATTTCCAGATTTGCCAACAGTTGAGGCGGTATCAAAATCAGTATTAGCCAATGTACCATTATGACCATTACCCATCACATCTATAACATCGGTACCGGTTGTCTCATTCAGCGGCCAATAAGCTATTTTTTGTGTGGGATATACTTCCAGGGTAATAACACGATTTTCAACAATGTTATTTGTTACATCAGTGATAACTATAGTATCCTTATAAGTTCCAACAGGCAAAGTTGATGAGCCTGAAGCAAGATCAATGTTTATATTCACTGTAGATCCTGCTGCCAGAGTGCCGTTTGTTGCTGAAATTGTGTACCAGTCACCTTCACCTTTTGTTGCTGTCCAGTTCAATGCAGAGCCGCTATTATTTGTGAGCGTATATAAGGAAGAAACAGATGTTGTACTGGAATGTGCTACTTTGAAAAATACGCCATGTGTTGGGCTGGTCGTAAAATCTGGTTGTTCAGGCATAACCTGGATTGATGGATCACCATAAAGATTATACACCAGGTAGTTCTTATGCCAGAAACTCATCGCCTCTTTAGAATCCCAGATCGCCTGCCCCAGCGTTTTTCTTTCTATTATTCTTTTGGCATATTGATAGCCCAATCCTCCTACGCTCGATGAATTGGTAAAACTTGATTCCCCCACCCAATACCAACCATTTCTACTTGCCGCTACTGTCCCTATTCCACCATTTTTCAAGATAGAATAACCCAGATTTGTAGTAGTCTCAGGATGACCATTCATACATGACCCCTGCCATACCGCACTGGGGTAATTATTATTTAACGATGATACCTCACCAGTTGAGATTATGTGCGACGCTCCCTGATCCCAGCCATGTGTCATCCAGATCACCATGCCATATATTCCCTTACTCCACTGATTAGCAGGGTAGGTCTTGGACAGGGTAAATTCTGGAACTGGAATAACTCCATATTCATGCTCATATATTCTATCTGAAGAAATAGCCTTTGGTTCTAAAAAGTTATATTTTATCTGCTCACCCAATTGATACGCTGGCGTATTGTCATCAAGTGGCACCATTGGTAATAAGGCATTTCTACGCCAGTCAGTATTGGTTTGGGTTTCGTATGTGATAAATTTCTGCAAAATGCTATCCAGGTCAGAAATGCTGCCATAAAATGGAATACGACCGGTATAAACCTCAAAATATTTATCTGTAGTATCTTCCTGCTCGCCATATATCCCATCACCATCAGAATCCCAGTTTGATGACAACTCGCCATAAAAATAGTCCGTCGGGTGCGGCGTTTCTTCATTGGCAAGACACATCTTCATTGGAACACTGCTACTGGTAGTACGCGGGTCTCCTATAAGCAATACATATAATATTCCGCCACTGCCATAAGCGCTATTATTGTAATTCGACTGCAACCAGGCACGAATATTATTAGCCGCTGCATCACCACTACCAGAACCATATTGAGTTTCAGTTATAACATTAACTGTATATTTTGCTTGCTTATGTGCGACAAAAGATGCCAGTTTTGTCGAATTGTTTTTTATTGTATTTGTTGTTATGATCACATAACCTTTATCTGTAAGTGTTGGCGATTTGGTAGTAGCATCACCAACACCATAGGCCTCAGCCGCCTGGGCAAAATTCAATGTCAAAGACTTAAGTCGTTCAATGCTGTCACTATTGGACACATAGCCACTACTTTTTACAACCGTTCCACTTTTGACAGACTTATTATTAATAGTTATATCAGCCTGAACAAGACTAAGCAGTTCACCACTAATAGGATTATATCTATATAAAGGCAACGCAATTTCTGCCAGTTTATACTCACGCAACTGCCCTATACTCATTATTTTGGCTTCAGTAGTAGGCCAAAAAGAGTCTGAACTATAAATATCAATATCGTAACCATCAACAATGTTGGCATTAGCAGGCCAAACTATCTTCTCATTGCCATTTTCATCCCAGGTAGCCATAGCCGGCACAGGCCTTACAGACCAGCTACCGTTAACTAAGCCATAGTCTGCATCCATCTGAACATAGACCGTACTAAGATCTGTATCCGGGGCCAAAAGCAGATTGACTATCTGGTATGGTATCTCTGGCTGGCCACTTTGAGATATGAATCGTTGCTGATCGCCCAGGCTAAATACTACTTCACCATTGTCAGTATTGAATCCAGTTACAGCTTCCTGCTGAACCTGGCTACTATTGAGACTTATGTTGATCACTGATGTTGAACTGTTCAAATTGTCATTAAAAGCGGCAATTGTTACATTCGTAAATGCCACTATTAATGAAAGTGATACCAATAATTTCCTGAATATGTTTCGCATAAAGCATTTTCCTTTCCTTGTTGCCATATAGTATTTTTATGCCCGATTCATTTTTTAAAATGTTATTTATTTTAGTTATTAGTTAAGTATTTGCACAAAACTAGATAGCTTGACTGTATTTTGATGACATTATTAAGATCAAGGCTCAAACATAGTCTTAATCATGTTACAATTATTCAATATGCTTAGCAATTAACAGGTCTGGCTGGGGGAGTATTTATTATTCAGAATCGGTAATTAATTATCAAAACAACTTGAATAATAAAACTACAGGTACATCTCTTCTTTCCTCTTAATATTAGGTTCTATAGTTAAATTATAACAATCTACCTTGCAATAACTAAAACAATTTTATTATTTTTCTTAAATATCGGTTATTTTTTATCTTAAAATTGGTTAAATAATAAGTCTGAAACAATAATCCTAATAAAAAGCATAACATGGCATTTTTAAGCCTTATTTGTACTATGTACTGTCTGGAGTTATTAATCAATTCAAGAGGATAATAAATCGGAATGGTTTATATATTTGAAAATTGAGTAAAATTAATGCTGTTGGTATTACAGATTTTTGACAATTACACTCAAATTAAATAGCTAAATATCAAGTATTAATGAGGCGAGATTTTCGCTGTCTCACCGAATTTACCAGTAAGATATCATCGGCATCCTGCAGTTCTCTTATAGTTATAATTTTTTCTTTTACCTTGCCGGAGCTAAGCATAAAATCACGATAAGTACCAGGTAATAGACCACAAGATACTGGGGGAGTGAATTTCTGTCCATTTTTCTCTATAATTATATTTGATATCGTTGACTCTGTCACTTCACCCTTTTGATTATAGAGTATTATGTCATCAACTTTAGAGTCAGCTTTAGATCTGGCATAATCATATACCTGACGATTGGTTGTTTTATGATATAAAAAGACATTATTGCTATCGATTGGTTCTTCGGCCAATATCACATAGGCTACAGCATTAGTCCCTGCTTGTGAAAATAAATATTTTTCTATTGCTATTTTACCTTTACGATCACAAAGCAAACGGATCCGGGTTGGCTTGTCTAGCCCGACAATGGCCTCAATAAGTGATTCCTCAACTGTCTTAAGGTCAAAGATAAAATCAAAATAATCTGCACTGCCAGCCATTCGCTGTAGATGCTTTTCCAGCAAAAATATCCCCCTGCCCGGCTCAAATAACATTGTCTCAAGCAGCTGAAAATTTCTATTGTTATTTTGGGTCAGGAAAGCTGTTTTAAGCCGGGCTTCATTATATTCACTTTCAGTAGATGAGTCCCAGACAATGCCGCCGCCACTACCATAAACAGCTAGCGATTGCTGCTTATCAACAAGTACTGTGCGAATTGCAACATTAAATGAGCAATCGCCATCTGGTTCAATCAAACCTGCTGCCCCACAATACACACCTCGAGGGGAAGTCTCCAGCTCTGAAATAATTTTCATTGCGGCATGTTTTGGAGCACCGGTAATAGAAGCACAAGGGAATAATCCTGAAAAAATATCTGCAATTGAAGAATCAGTCTGGCACTGTACAGTTGATGTCATCTGCCATAAAGTCGGGTAGCGAGTCACTGAAAACAGCTCTTTTGTAATCACTGAACCCGGCACGGCAAAATGCCCCAGATCATTACGGACCATATCAACGATCATAACATTTTCAGCCTGGCATTTAATACTATTCTTTAATTCATCACCTAGCTTTATGTCACTGACATTATCAAGCCCCCGAGGTGCTGTACCTTTCATTGGCTTACAGGTTACAACTTTCCCCTTTCTACTAAAAAAAAGCTCCGGCGAAACTGAGCATACAGCCCAATTGTCAAACTCTATATAGCAACCATATTTTGTGGGTTGATTTGCAATCAGATTAAAAAATAATTGCTCACTATCACCAGTAAATTGGCCATTTAACCTGAAAGTGTGATTAACCTGATAGACTTCGCCATTTTTAAGTTGTTCACGAATATGATTTATAGCATAACCATACCGTTGCTCATCCTCCTGGCATATCCAGTTAATCTTATTAACTGGATAATCGTGAATTTCAGGTAATTCCAGCAAATAATCAGGTTCATTAAAAATTCCGAAAACAGCAAAAGGAAAACCATTATTACCTGAATGCTTAACCTGCAAGTCCGGGTCAAAAGCCGGGGCAGCTTCATAGCAAACAAAACCAGCAGCATAAAGCTCTTGGGCTTTAGCTGCCTGTTCTGCACTGTATATAATATTTTTAACTTCTGAAAGAGAATGAGCCTTAAGAATGGCAATCGGTTTCGTGAAGACGCACCACCTCTTAATACGAGAATTGTAAACTATTGCTTTCATAGTTTCGCCCGTAGTAAGTTAGCTATTCTTCAAATCTCTACTTATTCTAACCGAACACCAATCTTTACCGCACATAGTACAATGATCGGTCTTGTCCAAGCGACGCTCCTGATGCATTCTGGTGGCGGTTTCAGTATCAATAGCCAATGCCAGATGCGTTTCCCAGTCGAGATTTGCTCTGGCAGTACTGAGCTTATCATCCCATTCCCTTGCATGAGGCAGACCCAAAGCCACATCAGCTGCATGTGCTGCTATTTTATAAGCGATAACGCCCTGCTTAACATCTTCCAGACCCGGCAGGCCCAGATGCTCCCGGGGGGTAACATAACACAGGAACGATGCTCCATGTACCGCAGCTGCGGTCGCTCCAATGGCACTGGTAATGTGGTCATAACCAGGTGCTATATCTGTTACCAGTGGTCCTAAAACATAGAACGGCGCACCATCACAAAGCTCCTGCTGGATCTTCATGTTATGCTCAATCTGATTGTATGGTACATGGCCAGGCCCTTCTACCATTACCTGACATCCCTTCGCCCAGGCCCTTCTGGTCAGCTCGCCCAATACCCTCAATTCACCAAACTGAGCCTCATCTGAAGCATCAGCCAAAGCACCAGGTCTTAATCCATCGCCCAGCGAAAAACACACATCATATTCTCGCATAATATCACAGATATCATCAAAAATATCATAAAAAGGGTTTTGTTTCTGATGATATGTCATCCACTTGGCTAATAAAGCACCACCGCGACTGACAATACCAGCCAGGCGTTTTCTTGCCAGTGGCACATGCTCTCTTAACAAACCAGCATGAATAGTAAAGAAATCAACGCCCTGTTTGGCCTGCTTTTGCAGTACATTTAATATATCATCATAGGTAAGCTCTTCGATCGGCTTACCGCCCATTATCATTTCATAAAGCGGAACCGTTCCAACTGGAGCCGGGCAATGATCGATCAAATTACAACGACAACTGTCAACATCACCACCTGTTGAAAGGTCCATTATGGCATCAGCTCCAAACTTCAGAGCAATGTTCATTTTGGTTAATTCACATTCATCATTAGAATCAAGCGGACTGGCTCCAATATTAGCATTGATCTTGGTAGAAATGGCCCTGCCAATACCAATTGGTCTGAGATTACTGGCTAGATGCACCTTGTTGGCTGGTATTACCATTTTGCCAGCAGCTATCTCACTGCAAATAAGTTCAGGAGAGACATATTCTTTCTCCGCAACGATTTTCATTTCCGGGGTTATTACACCGGATTTTGCCTGTAAAAGCTGTGTCATTATAAGTCCTTAATATTATCATAGTTATCTACAGTCTTGCATTTTAGCATGACCGGAATCCATGATTATAATCGAATTGTTTGTCAGGGTCAAAAATAAGATGTATATTTTTTAGGAAAGGCGCGGCTTTAAATAATGGTAAAGCAATAACAGACAGATTGCCTCTCTGGGAAATTCCGTTTTTTTGCATCGAATAAATTATGATTATACTGGATATATAATACCTATATCACATCTATGAATACATAATTGAACCTGATCAGTTAACGCAAATACGGATCTTCCTGGGCCAGATAGTTGCAGACATAGTCTTTGACTGACTCTTCAAGAGAAGTCCACTGCTTATCCGGGTGTATATTATGCAATTTCTCGGTCTGGGCCTGAGTAAAATATTGATACTTGCCGCGTAAATGCTCAGGCATATCAATATATTCAATTTTTGGTTCTACCCCTAAGGCTGAATACACTGCCAGGACCAAATCCTTAAAACTACGGGCTTTGCCTGTACCAACATTAAATATACCATTTGCAGCCTTATTGAAATATACTGCTAATACAGCCCCGACCGCGTATTTAACATAAACAAAATCCCGCAACTGGCCCCCATCATCAAAGCCATCTTTATGAGACTTGAACAGCTTGACTTTGCCAGACTCCTTGATCTGATGATATGATTTTTCTACTACGCTTCGCATATCTTGCTTATGATATTCATTCGGTCCAAAAACATTAAAAAACTTCAGACCGGCTATAGAATCAATAATGCCACTACGTAAAGCATACAGGTCAAATTGCCATTTGGAAAAAGCATACGCATTGAGAGGAATGAACTCGTTCAGGTATTTGTGGTCATCTGAAAAACCCTTCTCTCCATCGCCGTAAGTAGCTGCGCTTGATGCATATACAAACCTGGCACTATGCGAACAACACCAAAGAGCCAAACGCTGAGTGTCAAGATAATTATTCTCCATTAAGAAACCACTGTTAGCCTCAGTTGTACTACTGCACGCACCCATGTGGATAATACCTTCTATCTTGCCATCATAATAACCGCCTTCCAGCCGCTCCAGAAACAGGTCCTTATTCACATAGTCAAGAAACTGCAATCTGGCCAGATTCTTCCATCGCTGTGTCTCGCAATCATGCCAGAGATCATCTGTTACTATTATATCGGTACGCCCCTGCTGGTTCAAAGCCCAGATTATAGCGCTGCCAATAAACCCAGCACCACCAGTTACTACGATCGCAGCCATTTATCTACTCTCCTGCATCTCACTCTCGCTCAGAATGGTTATCCTGATCGTGTTAATTTTTCTCTTCTCAGCATCAGTAACAGTGAATTTCATATTACCATATACAAATTCTTCACCTATCAACGGGATATGTCCTAACTGTGAAAAAACAAAGCCACCCAAAGTCTCATAATCTTCATCTTCGGGTAATTTCATATCATATTCGTTTACCAGCTCATATATCTCTGTTCTGGCATCAGCATTATATATATTATCATCTATCTTCAATACGAATTCAGCACGGGGCTGTTCATGTTCATCTTCGATTTCACCAACTAATTCTTCCAGAATGTCTTCAAAACTAACCAGACCAGCAGTACCACCATATTCATCTAAAACAGCAGCTATATGGATCTTACGCTCCTTAAAATCATGCAGCAAGTCCCGTAAAGTTTTGGTTTCAGGTACAAAAAATGTCTCTCTGAGTATATTCTTTATATCTCCTGTCCTTTGCTCGGTTCTTAAAAACTGGAGCAAGTCCTTAGCGTAGAGTAAGCCAACAATATTATCTATAGTATTTTCATATACAGGATAACGAGAATAGCCTGATTCAATTACTGTTCCAACTATTTCATCAAATGAAGACTGGATATCGAGACCGCAAATAGCCGTTCGCGGAGTCATGATCTCACCTGCCGTCGTTGCACGAAATTCCAGAACAGACTCGATCATATCTCGCTCTTCTTCGTCAACTACACCTTCTTTTTCTCGCTCTTCGACTACACTGAGGAGCTCCTCCTGCATCTCGTCAATACGATCCTGATGGTCTTCATCATCCACACCAGCCAATTTCCGCATCAGGGGTTCTCCCCAATACATTGCCCAGATTATTGGTCGAAATAACAAGCTGAGTATTTTTACCAGCGGAAAGCTCACCGCTACCACACTATCACCCCAATAAGTAGCCAGTATATGCGGAATAGCAACAAAAAACAGACTTAATACTAACGCGCAATACAGGAAACAACGGGATAATGCATCTAAATTGGTAAACTCTTCCGAAACAAGATGTAACTGATGCCAGGCTATACACAGTACAAACGACAGCATAAACAGCATTCGCAGTAAATTACTCACTGCCATGAATTGGGGCATGTTCTTTCTGACATAAGCAAGATGACCTTGACGGCCCTTTTTCTCAAATGCTTCTTCCAGACGAACCCAGGAAACTCGCAAAAGCGATTTACTTACCAGGGAAAAATAGGTTGTGAATAATACACAGGAAACTGTTAATGTCCAGTACAAACCGCCAGGGGAATCCACTTTATATACTACCTCATTAAAAATTGTATTGAATTCTTTATTTGTGTTAATATTACTCGTCTGGCTCTATTACTCGGCCAAAAACACTACCATAGCCTAGCAGCGTCATTATTTCGTTCTCTCGCTCATGCATTTCACGATAGTCATCTTCATTATGGTCATCGTAGCCTGCCTGATGCAAAATACCATGCACAGCGTACAAAAACAGCTCTGCTTTTGCCTGCGATCCTCTTGCCAGAGACTCTCTTACTGCCAGCTCAGCATTAATAACTACTTCAGCATCAATATGATCCTGCGGACTATCATCATCTGCAAGATTAAAACTTACTACATCTGTAGTCTGGTCAATATCAAAATATTCCTTTTTCAAAGCGGTTATCTCTTCATCGCCTACTATGACCAATGAGAGACTGCCTCTCTGAAATTGCTCCTGGGCAAGAACAAATCGACAGACTTTCTCCAGCTCATTAAAATCCAGACCAACTATTGCATCAGGAACAGTATTTTGTATGGTTATTGATATGTTTTCAGTCATTTTTTGTCACCATCACTACTGGCTGACCCAGGATAGCTGATACGACCATGATACATGGCACATAGACTTTTTACCAGTGAATGCTCTATTCGGGAAAGCTCCCTTATCGTCAGGTCACAGTCGCTCAATTGTCCATCCTGTAACCGGCTCATAGCCATATTGTGTACCAGTGTTTCTATTCTACTGGGCGTAGGGTCTTTCATCGCTCGTGTTGCGCCTTCCACTACATCGGCAAGCATCACGATTGCAGACTCTTTCGTTCGCGGCTTTGGTCCTGGGTAGCGAAAATCTGACTCTTCTACCACTTCACCTGTCTCAGAGCTTTTCTGAGTGGCCGCATGATAAAAATACTGCACCAGGGTCGTCCCATGATGCGTCTCACAAAACTGCCTTAATATACGAGGTATGCGATATTGCTCTAATAACTCCATACCATCCTTTACATGACCTACTATGATCATTCGGCTCATAGTGGGTGACAGCTCTTTATGCTGATTGAAACTATCCTGCTGATTCTCAATAAAATATCGAGGTTTATTTAACTTACCTACATCATGATAATAGCAACCAACCCGGCATAACAAACCATTAGCCCCGATCGCTTCGGCAGCCGCCTCTGACAACATTCCTATCTGCCAGCTATGGTTAAATGTACCCGGAGCCTCAACCGCTAATCGCTTAAGTAAGGGTTGAGTTGCTTCTCCGTATGCCAGCAAACTCATATCTGTTGCCGCATGGAACATTCTTTCGATCAGGGGTAATAGTCCGTGCATGATAAATCCTACCGCCAGAATTCCACCTGATGCATAACAGCAATCGATCAAGACCTCTTTATACTCCTGCTCCATCAATATGCCAAAAACAAAAACTACAAGAAATGACATAAATGACGATATGGCAGACACTTCTATTAGTTTTGTGAAAGTTCTTATCTGCTTTAGCATCATCACCGATATGCCCACGCAACTGCCATTGGCCAGCAAGACCCCCAAACCCTGCTGGTAATCAGATATACTGTCGGCCATAGCCAGCATTGCCAGTAAAATAAGATATCCGCTTATCCCCAGAGCAAATCTCTGATTATACGCTATAGTCATCGTTATACCAGTTATCATTACCGGCACACAGATCAAATATGGCGACCATTCCTGATATACTATGAATCTGACAGTCAGCACCATTATCAACATATTAAATAATATATGAAAAGATCGTATATGTCTTTTGATTAATTGCTGCTCATTGGCCAGTGCATACAGGGCAAATCCAAGAGATAGAATAAGCATCAATACATATTCTATCATAAAATGATTAAACCCCGGAAACTGCCAAAATACCCGCCCCTCGCCTGATACGCTTCCCAGTCCCATTACCAAAGCCATCAAAAAAGAAAATATCAACAAAAATAATATTGATACAGGCGCTCCTGAATCTATAAAATCCCGACGGCGTTGAGCCCATTGACTCTCCATCACCTTACTGGTATCAACTCTTTTATTTTTCTTTTTATTAAACATAATATATTCTATTTACTTATTAGAAAACCCTGTAAGAGCAGGACTTTAGCAGACAAACATGCCAGCCTATCTGCTCTATCTGGCATAAGCCTTAACCACACTATGTACAAGCCTGTGCCTCACTATATCTGTATCAGATAGTTTTACCATACCAATTCCCTTGATCCCTTTAAGACGGATCAGGGCGTCGCTTAAACCAGACACCTCATGCTCTCCAAGATCACTCTGGCCGATATCGCCAGTTATTATCATCTTAGAGTCATTTCCCATGCGAGTCAGGAACATAAGCATTTGCGAAACCGTCGTATTCTGCGCTTCGTCCAGTATTACTACAGCATCGCTCAATGTTCTACCACGCATAAAAGCCAGGGGGACGACCTCAATTATATCATTCTGCATAAAGCGGGTTATCTGGCTGAATTCCATCATATCGCTGAGCGCATCAAATAACGGTCTTAAATAAGGATTAACCTTAGCCTGCAAATCACCGGGCAGAAAGCCAAGCTTTTCACCAGCCTCTACCGCAGGACGCGCCAGGATAATACGCTTAATTTTCGCTTGCTTTAGCATTGCAACTGCAACAGCAACCGCCAGATAAGTCTTACCTGTCCCTGCCGGCCCACAACAAAAGACCATATCATTTTCCGCTATTGCATCAAGATAATGACGCTGGCCTTTAGTCCGGGCATCAATAAACTTGCCGCTCAAATAGACATTTAATCGACCTGAAGCATTGCCAGAATCATGGGTTTGGCCTGATTGGATCTCACGGTACAGAAGATTGATTGCCGTCTTGTCCAATAAAGCAGACTCTCTGGCAAAATCCTGCATCTTCTGGAACAAGGCCGCCGCCACCTGCACAGACTCTTTATTGCCAGCTAACATTACCCGATTGTCACGAGCGGTCACCTGTACATCACATAAGTCTCGCAATAACCTCAAATTACAATCTGCTGAGCCAAAAAGCCGCATCCGTAATGATGGATTATCTAATGTCAGAGTCAGTTCCAAGCACGATCCTTATCTCTTTATTACACAGAGCCTTACGCTTTCTAAAATCCAATTTAGGCCCATTTTCACTTAACTATTTTACCCGAATTAACTTATCTTGCAAGACTTTTAATCCGGAGGTAAATAACCAACACCAGAACCATACATAAGGCCGTAAATAATCTGCCCACCTGAGAGTTTCTTAAAAATGAGTAACACATTATTTTTTATTCAAAATATACCCTGTAAGGGGTTATGCAATATTTTCTGGCTTTTAATTGAACCTGATACTAAAATCTATGTATTAATATTGTCAGAGGTCAATGTTGGTTTCTGACTGTGGTAAAGTTAAATAGCTTTTGCATTTATGAAAATATAACCTTAGCTGTAAAGGTAAGTTGACCAGAAGGATTAAGAATGAAGGCACGCCTGAGTTTGTTTTTGCGTAAGTATATTATTATAGCTACACTTATAACATTATTTTCCATTATTTTTCCCGTTTTGGCTCAAAGTCAGGACCGAAAGCCACTTTACGAGAGCTTTAGAGCCGGTAAAATTGAGCAGGCCCGGACCGTATTTCAGGAATTGCCCGAGTCATTTAAGCTCTCAGATGCTGGTCTGCCGCTCGAACAGGTCTTAAACAATTATCAACAGCTTAGTGAACTTATGGCTCAGGCCCGCCAGAAAGAATACGATCAACTGGCTGAAGATCTGGAAAAATCTCTTAAAAAAGCTAAATGGCAGGATTCTCTCCTGGCGATCAGTAAAGAACATGATTTTGATGATGAAGCCAAATCCAAACTGGAAAAGCAGCTTGCAGATGATGCTCAAAAATTCTGGCTGGAGGCATTGGCAGATCTCTTTGAGATACACAGCTTTTGCGAAAGAATGGAATTTAATAACAGCGTTGACCTGGCAGTAAAGGATGAAATAATTGCACGCGGTTTGGCTATTGGCAATGAACTCGAAGCTGCGGGTAAAGGACTTGATGCATACAGCAAGGCTCTGGCCTTTATCGGTGAACTGACCGGCGAACCAAATAAATATGACCAGATGCAGGAAGAGCTGCAGCGAAAGGCTATCAATGAGGTAACTTATGTGCCTGACCCCAATTCTGATGGCATAACCTGGCAGGAACGGCGTAAGGAGATCACTCTGGAGATAATAGAAAAAGCTCTGGCTGAACTACAGGCAAATTATGTAGAAGTTCCTGATTTTCAGCAAATGATGATCGAAGGCATAGAATATTGCATGCTATTGGCACAGACAGAAAAGATCGAACAGGCATTCCCCTCGCTGGCTGATGCCGACAAAAAGAGCGTTTATATGCTCCAACTTAAGACCTTGCAAAGAAAGCTCCGCGATCTGCCCCGGGAAAGTTGTGATTTCAATAAATGCCGTCAGGTCATCACCGAAATAATGCAGATTAACAGCAGTTCCCTGGAATTACCAACTAATGTTATTCTGGCCGAGTTTGGCGAGGGATTAACTCAGGCAACTGATACCTACACTCACATTGTCTGGCCTCAGGCAGTAGAAGATTTCCGCAAATCCATGACCAATGTATTCTCAGGAATTGGAGTTGTAATTGACAAAAATAAAGAAGGCTATATTATAGCCGATTCACTTATTAGCTATGATGCTCCCGCCTGTAAAGCCGGTATCGATGCTAATGATGTGATAATCTCTGTTGATGGCAAAGAAACTAAAGATATGACCACCGAACGGGCGATCGATTTCATTACCGGACCTGATGGTACAGATGTCAAGCTGATGGTCATGCGTAAGGGGTTCACTGAGCCGCGGGAATTTATTGTCACTCGCAAACAGATCGTTGTTCCGACTGTTAAGGGAGTAACCCGCGACATTATGGGCGACTGGGAATATTTTCTGGACGAAGAAAAGACTGTTGGTTATTTGAGGCTTACGAGCTTTTCCGGTGAGACTGCCGGACATTTACTCAGCGACATAGCCCGGCTAAAAGCCCAGGGGATGAAAGCCATGGTGCTTGACCTGCGCAGTAATCCGGGCGGGTATCTGGAAACGGCGGTTGATATAGTTAATTTCTTTATTAAAGAGGGTGTTATTGTGAGTAGCCGCTATCGTCTGGCCGATGGCTATGAAGATATTCGTATGGCCCGGCCCAGCCGCTGTTTTGATAGTGAAATTCCTCTGGTTGTTCTGGTAAATTCAGCTTCAGCCAGTGCCTCAGAGATTGTCTCAGGCTCGCTTAAAGATAACGGTCGGGCTTTAATTGTAGGCACAAAAACCTATGGCAAAGGCAGTGTACAGAATGTTTTAAAACTGGGCTTCACTGATGCCGAGCTTAAATTAACTATAGCCAAATATTATCTGCCCGGCGGTCGTTGTGTTCAGCGAGATACAAAAGACAAGCTCAACAAAGATTATGGTGTTTGCCCTGATGTTACCGTTGAGCTTACCCTGGAACAACTTAAGGCCTGGGCTAAAGCGACGCGTGATGCCGACACTCTGCATCACCCTTCAACCCCTCGAGAAGAAAGAAACTGGGATACCTGGACAGTTGATGAACTGCTGGATGTTGACCCGCAGCTTAAAACAGCCCTGCTGATATTAAAGGGACAAGTGCTTAGCGCTAAACAGTAATTAGCTATTCCAGTACCGGGGCTTCTAATGAATTATCGTATCATCAAAACCATTTTGTGCAAGGAACTGCTTGAGACCCTGCGAGACAAAAGAACTCTGTTCGCTATGATCGGACTGCCAATAATACTATACCCGGCAGTTTTTCTGATTATGACGCAGGTTACTATTGTCCAGCAAAGTAAACTTGATGCTCAAAGATCGCGAATCTCCCTGGTTGGTCCAGATGCCGGTCTGGTAAGTAACTGGCTGACCCAAGCAAATAGTACTAGTAATGTTCAGACACAAAATGATCATATAGAAGAGCTACTGGCAAATATCTACATTAAAACTCTTGATGAAAAACAAACCCAGAGCATAAACGAAGCCATAGAAAGTAGTAATGAAAATAAGCTGAGTCTGGAAGAATATGCACTTGATGCTATTATAACAGTATATCCTGTGCTTTCACCTGTACAAGATGGTAAGACTGACGCTAATGCCAATTTTGAGATCCGAATTTGCTACGATAATACAATTCCAGCTTCTGGTCAGGCAAAAAACAGGATACAGAAACTATTAGAACGCTATCGTCAGGAACAGCAGCAGCAAAGACTTACTGAACTTGGCTTGGACTTTGAAGCGATCACCCCTGTTTCACTGGAAGTGGTCGATATTGCCCCACCGGAAAAGACTATTGGCTCAATGCTGGGGCGGATATTGCCAATGCTGATGATAATATCGCTTGCAGTAGCAGCTTTTTACCCGGCTCTGGATCTGACCGCTGGTGAAAAAGAAAGAGGTACCTTTGAAACCCTGCTCAGTACCCCGGTTGGCAAAACAGATATAGTAACGGGCAAGTTTTTAGCAATTTTTATTTTGGCTATGATCACTGCAAGTTTGAGTCTGGGCAGCATGGCCCTGACTTTGATCGGACAACTTAGCCAGTTCTCTAACTCAGTCAGTGGACCAGGAAGCCCCTTCGCGTCTCTGAGTATTTCGCCCTATTCAATAGCAATTATGCTCCTGGTATTAATACCGCTTGCTTTTTTTATCTGCTCAGTAATGATGTCGATCGCCCTTTTTGCCAGAAATATTCAGGAAGCCCAGCATTATGTTACCCCATTCTACCTTTGCATCGTTTTACCTGCGGTAATAGCAGCCATTCCCACTGTAGAAATTACCAAATTTACCATGCTGCTGCCCATTATCAATGTTGCCTTGTTATTCAAGGAATTGCTTATTGGAAATTTTGACCCCGAAACCATCACAGCAGTCTTTGTATCAATATCGGGCTGGGCTTTACTAGCTCTGACTGTATCAGTCAGGCTATTCCAGAATGAACAACTAATTTTATCGCAGGAAAAAGGCCTGCCCCTGACTCTCAAGCGTTCCAGGCTGCTGCCGGCGGAAAAACCTGGTGTTGGTTTGGCCCTGGGACTCTTTGCCTTTTGCCTGCTGGCTCTGTTCTATATTGGCAGTTGGTTTCAGAGTAAGTCTTTAATCTCCGGCATTATTATTACTGAATGGTTTATTGTACTACTACCGGTAATGCTTACCTTATGGTTCTACAAGATCAATATCCCAAAAACCCTGAGCCTTAAAGCTCCTCGCTGGTATGAACCAATCCTCAGTATGATCTTTATACTGGCTACTCTGGTTGTTGTTATGCGTCTGGGAATTGAGCAGGCCAAGTATATGCCAATGCCCAATATGGATAATAACACACTGCTTAACTCCATGATATCAGATAATCCCAGTTGGCTGCAAACGCTGCAAATGCTCTTTGCTATTGCTTTTTCAGCTGCTGTCTGTGAAGAAGTACTATTTAGGGGAGTAGTTTTATCGGGATTGAGCAAACCTGAAAAAAACACTCTTATGGCAGTAATTATTACTGCTGGCTTATTCGCTATTATGCACCTGAGTATTTACCGGCTTATGCCAACATTTATCCTGGGGCTGGCTTTGGGCTATCTTACCTGCCGAACAGGTTCAATATTTAATAGCATGCTGGCCCACTGTTTCAATAATGCCATACCAGTACTAATATTCCATAAAAGACTTCCCCAACAGATTACCAGCTGGATGGAACAGTTTGAAGGACCAGACCCCTCAGTCATCAAGCCGATGCCTGTCTGGCTGATCATTTCCGCTCTGGCTGTCATTGTTGGTATTATTTTCATACTTGAACAACAAAAGCAAAGCCACAGAGTGATCTTGGAGAACACCACCAATGAGAATTGAAGATTTTAAAAAATGTCAGATAAGTGAATGTGTAACTCAGGTGCAGGTTCGATATTATGAAGTTGACAGGCAAAATGTCGTACACCATAGTAATTATGCCCGTTATTTTGAAATAGGCAGAACCGAACTGCTACGGGTAAATGGCTATGCTTATAAAGATCTTGAAGATTGTGGAGTTATGCTGGTTGTTGCCAAACTTGACTGCCGGTTCAAATATCCCGCCCGCTATGATGAAATGATAGAGATACACACCCGGGTCACGCGTGCGGATCGTGCCCGCCTGGAACATAGCTATATCATCAGACACAAAGATAATGGAAAAATACTGGCTGAGGGCAGTACAACACTTGTCCATGTTGACCTTGAGGGAAAATTACAGCCCATGCCTGAGTTTTTACTGGGCTGATATAACCTGCTAATTGACTTCAGAACTTTGTGGAATTTGCTGCTCTTTAAAAGCCGCAAATCGAACATTTGCCAGCCCGGCTAATGCAGCAGCTTTTATCGCCGGTCTCACCTGATCACATAAAAGTCGGCCATCACCTCGCAAACGGATAACCGAATCAGCTGCCCCTGGGGTGATCTCTTTTAATTGCTGGGCCAACCTGGCGATAAGCAATTCTGGTTGGCCATTTACCTCGGGTGAGTTAAGACTGAATTCCTGCTGAGCTATAGAATATATTACAGTATTATTATCACCCGAGGTGTAAACCCGGATCTCGATTTCTTTTGTAGTATCAATTGGTTCATTTGAAGCCATTTGGCAATTATCCGGAACACTGAGTAATTCCATATCCTGACCAATAAATTGACAGATGAGCATAAAAAAAACAATGAGCAAAAATATAACATCGATCATTGGTGTCATATTAAAGCCTGATGTCTTAGTGTGATTCCTGTTTCTATTTAGTTGCTGAGCCAACATATAATAATCAATTTAAAATAAAAAATCAGATTTCACATTCAGTTAGATAAACTGACACTGTAAAATCTGACTTTTAGCAATTAACCTTGCTTTTTCTTGTATAAGATCGGATCTTTATGCAGAAGCTCTATAGTCTCAATTGCCCCGGGCAGGTCCTGATCAGGATAAGCACGCTTACGGCCGGCAGCTACCAGGCCAACAAACATTTCCTGTGGGGCTACTGGCACACTGGTCATACAAGGATGAGCCTGAGTGCCTATAAAATAAGGATGGTCAGGTAATTCCAATATCTGCATTATAGGTTCGCCTGGAGCCGTACCGGAAAAGACAAGTCCGCCTTTCTCCAGAGTACTGATATAACCAGGGTCAACTTCAAGACGATGACGGAACCTCATACGAACAGATTTCTTGCCACCAAACATGCGCCAGGCGATGGTATCTTTTTTCAGGCTTACATCTCTGCCGCCAAGTCGCATATTGCCCCCCAACCCTTTTATACCTTTTTGTTCAGGCAATATACTAATGACCGGGTTGGCACATTTCGGGTCAACCTCTGTACTGTTTGCATCACTGAGACCACAAACATTGCGGGCATATTCAATTACCGCCATCTGAAAACCAAAACATATACCCAGATAAGGGAGATTGTTTTCTCGGGCATACTTTATACAGGATATTTTACCCTCGGCTCCACGCGCACCAAAACCACCTGGAACAATAATTCCATGTACGCCGCTCAGTTTTTCGGCAACATTACTGTCATCCAGATCACTTGTATCTATCCATTCAATCCTGACTTTAGTATAAAGGTTAGTTCCACTATTTTCAAGGGCATGTATAATACTGGCATAACTGTCTCTCAATGCAGTATATTTGCCCGTAATACCTATGGTTATTTCATGTTTAACTTTTTCCAGTCTGTCAACAAATTCAGTCCATTTTAACCATTGCTGGCGTTCATGCTGCAAATTTATACGCTGCTCCAGTTTGAGCAGTTTTAAAACTTCAAAATCATAGCCAAGATCTCGCAACATTTGTGGTATGACATAAATACTCTCGCAATCATGCATACTGAAGACACGACTCATCGGCACATTAGTATATTGCGCTATCTTTTGACGAACCTTCTCATTAACTGGCTGTGTAGCACGGCAGGCAATAATGTGAGGTTGTACCCCCATTTCCATAAGCCTTTTAATACCAAGCTGGGCCGCTTTTGACTTCTGCTCCCCAAGAGTTTTAGGTTCAACCACCAGAGTCAGGGCTACAAAACAAACTGAATTTGGCCCTTCTTCATATGCCAGCTCACGCATTGCCTCTATATAATAAGCATTTTCAACATCGCCTACTGTTCCGCCAATTTCAACAAAGACAACATCGGCCTGTGAATTGACTGCCAGCTCACGCAAGCGGTATTTAACCTCACCAGTAACATGCGGTATCATTTGTACATCACGACCAAGGTAACCACCCTGACGCTCTTTATCTAAAACCCTGGTAAAGATCTGGCCGCTGGTTGTAAAGTTTGCCCCTGAAAGATCCTTATTCAGCATTCGCTCATAGGTACCCAGATCCATATCACATTCCATACCATCATCGAGTACATATACTTCACCATGACGAAATGGATTGAGCGTGCCTGAATCTATATTTAGATATCCCTCTAACTTAACTGGAGATATTTTCAGTCCTTTATCTTGCAGTAACTTTGCCAGAGAAGATGAAAATATGCCTTTACCCAGGCCACTGATAACAGTTCCCATAATAACTACATACTTACAACGCCCCCGAATATAGCCATCAGGCATCGGTGTATAAAACTCAGTCTCATCTGAGGAATGACTAACACTATTTAGCAGATCTTCAGTATTCAAACTACTAATCCTTTTACTTCTTCATCTAACTCTATTATTGCAACTATAAATTAATGGATTAACGACAATACAAACAACATATTGTCAGTTAATTATCATCTTACATATCTTTGAACAAATTCAGCATACTGTTCTGGTGTGTCTATACCAACGGCGGTATGTGGCACCTGGTCAATAGCTATTTTAACGCCATTTTCCAGAGCTCTTAATTGCTCCAGCTTTTCGATCAGCTCCAATGGCGTCTGCGACATCTTACTGAATGCCAACAACATATCTCTGCGGTAAGCATATATCCCCAAATGCTTACGATAGGCTCCATGCCAGCTCTCCCCATCGCGGTCATATGGTATAGCAGAACGGGAAAAATATAAAGCCTGTTTTTTCTGGCCGATCACTACTTTGACAACATTAGGGTTGTCCAGCTCGGAACGATCTTTTATTTCAGCACATAAAGTACCCATGCCTGCCTCTGTATCAGCAAGCATAAGCTCTACCAGATGGTCAATGCAGGATGGATCGATCTCCGGCTCATCGCCCTGAACATTCACTATTATATCATATTCCGGATGCCTCTGTGCTACCTCAGCCAGACGGTCCGTTCCACATTGATGGTCATCTCGTGTCATCTCACATGGGGCTTTAATCTCCCGACAAGCATCAAATATACGCATATCGTCCGTAGCGATTAATATTTGATCCACCTTGCTACATTTACATACCTGCTCATAGACATGTTCTATAAGATATTTACCCGTTTGACGGGCCAGTGGCTTGCCGGGAAACCTCGTAGATGCATAGCGGGCGGGTATAACAGCAGCAATGGTCATACAAAACCTTTCGTAACTCTGCGTATCTCTTTATCTTGGCAGACTTTAATAATATTATCCAGGTCGCTACAGCCTTCACGACTCAGATATCTTTTTTTAACTAAACTAGTACAATAACATTAGGTTCTGTTATTAATTACTGCCCGGATATGCTAGCAAATACAGTAAGAGTTGTCAAAAACTATTATATACCAATCAGATAGAATTTTTACCGCTCAATACATGTCTGTAACGAAAATCTCAAGCCTATTTTTCATAAAGCTCTATACCAACAACCGTTACATCATCTCTGGGATGCAGGGAGCCACTTTCATCGTCGATAAGATACAGCAATTTTCGCACCAGATCATCAACTGACAGCTGATTAAGACCTGCAAATTGTTCCCGGAATCTCGGTGGACTATCCAGCGACACTTTTTGCGTCTCAAATGCCGCTTCCACTCCATCACTATAGACCAGCAGCTTATCTCCGATTTCCATAGTGAATTCCTGATTAACATATTCCGCTCCGTCAATCACACCCAACAAAGGACCTTTAACCCGAAATTCCTCTATTCTACCATCTGGCTTCATTAACATCGGGTATGGATGTCCTGCATTAGCCAGTGTAAGTTTTCTCTCCTTAAAATTCATTATACCGTAACAACAGGTAGCAAACTGCTGATCACTTAGTCCCTGAAGACACATATCTTCATTCAGGCTGCATAATATCTCACCTGGTGGTACCAATTCATAACTCTTACCATTGATCCTCTTGGGAACTATAGCTCTCTTTATGAACATAGTCAGCAAAGCTGCCGGCATTCCGTGACCTACCGCATCTGCCACATAAAATGCAAAGTTATTCTCATCAAGACGCATTACATCATATATATCACCACTTACCCAGGTAGCTGGCCTGTAAACTGCGCCAAACCGTACACCGGGCAATTCTGGCAGCTCTCGGGGTAAAAAATCTCGTTGCAGCCGGCTTGCCAGATGCATTTCTTCAGTTACTTCATTAAAATGCTCACTAAGTGGTTGGCCCACCATCTTGAGTCTTTCTATTTCTATGCGATTCTGGACATGCCAGTTATTCATTTCCAGCAAAGTACCTAAACGACCTGCCAGCATTTCTACCGATTCGTTTATATTGGCATACGAAACAAATAATCGGGGCTCACTGGAAACTATCTTGGCATTTACTCGAATATAATCCTCTTCACAGGACGAACATACTAGAACTGTACTTTTTTTCTTCTCACAGAGGATTATTAGCTCCTGTTCTATTACATCTGGCCAATTAAGCTCAAGACCGGCATAAATGACCAGAGCAAATCGCGACTCGCGATTCTTTAATATATCCATTGCCTGCTGCGGATTGTGTATCTGACAGCTAATACCAAGCATATCTGCAGCTGCAACTATATTGCTACTACCATGGCTTTCACTATTAACTATCAGGCAGGTCCAGTTATTCATTTCGTCCCTTTCAGCAGGTTATTAACTTTAAATTGATCTACACCGTAATTATTTTCGTAATATAAAGTTAGCACCTTTAGAAAAAACTTTATTCTGCCGCTGCCAACATGTAAAACCCCGTTTTTTATAGTAAAAAATGAACATACTTTTCATATTTATTTTTATTGCCAAATAAATCATAATTTTCTTCATATCTATCTCACAATTTACTAACAACCGCCCAGTTTTAAAACTGAGAAATTATTAATTACTAAACTTCTTATTTTTCAAAGGTTTATTTTCTTCATGAATAAAAACCAGATAAAAACAAATTGACAATACTACATGTTGTGGTAGGATAGGTGCGTCGTCACAAGAGTTGGAAAACTATAGAAGTTACAACGATTATGACAGGTAAAAAGCAAAGCCCGTCAGATAAGGCAATCGTCTCATCTGACACGATTTCAGCAAGGGATTTCGAAAAGAGAATTTCGAGGATAGCAAGTAAGAAAAACATAGTTTTTCATACTGAGAATCTGATTTCGTTGGGCTAAACGCAAGCCCAGTTATGTAAAATTACGGAAAATACTGACGCTACCGGTGTCTCTATCGAGCTGAGAAAAATTAAAAAGGATTACGAAATGAAAGACGCAGCCAAGGATCGGTCCTCTGACTCTAAAAAGTCACAGGAAGTTACTAAGGATAATACGAAAAAAAACATGAATATAGATCGTTATTTTAGCCAGGAAAACATCTCGCCATTCGATCAGGTGAAATGGATTAAGAGAAATGCTACCATTTCTGATGAAAAAGGAAATGTAGTTTTTGAACAAAAAGATGCTGAAGTTCCCGAGTTTTACTCTCAATTAGCCACCAAGGTAATTGTAAGTAAATATTTTTATGGTGAAAACGGAACTGATGAGCGGGAAAAATCTCTCAGAGAGCTTATTCACAGAGTTACCAGGACTATTGCTGACTGGGGGCTGGTTGATGGATTGTTCAAGAATAAGCAAGAAGCCGATACATATTACGATGAACTTACTTGGCTATGCCTAAACCAATATGCGTCTTTCAATTCGCCGGTATGGTTTAATGTCGGGTTGTACGATGTTAAAGGCATTGCTGGCAGTAAGCACAATTATTATTGGAACCCGGCAACAGACAAGATCGAAGAGTGTCCTAATACCTATCAGTACCCACAGGCTTCTGCCTGTTTTATCCAGAGCGTTCAGGATACAATGGAAGATATAATGGCTCTGGCTGTAAGCGAAGCTATGCTTTTTAAGCATGGCAGTGGTACCGGCACAGACTTATCAACCCTGCGTTCCAGCCGGGAAAAGCTCAGCGGCGGTGGCAAGCCATCTGGCCCATTAAGTTTTATGAGAGTCTATGACCAGATCGCAGCGGTAGTAAAAAGCGGCGGTAAGACCAGACGGGCTGCAAAAATGCAGTCGTTAAAGATCCACCACCCTGATATTTACGAATTCATTACCTGTAAGACCAAAGAGGAAAGAAAGGCCTGGGCCTTAATTGAGCAAGGCTATAGTGGTGAGTTCAATGGCGAGGCTTACAACAGCATAATGTTCCAGAATTCCAATTTGTCAGTGCGTCTGACAGATGAGTTTATGGAGGCCGTTGAACAGGGAACTGCTTTCAACACTGTGGCAGTGACTACAGGTGAACCAGTAGAGTCTTTGGATGCTCGCGAACTGATGCATGCAATAGCAGAAGGAACTCATGTCTGCGGAGACCCAGGCGTTCAGTATGACACTATCATCAATCGTTGGCATACCTGCCCAAACAGTGGCCGAATTAATGCCAGTAATCCTTGCAGTGAATACATGTTCGTTGATAATTCAGCATGCAACCTGGCCAGTCTTAACCTGATGAAGTTTCGTCAGGCCGATGGTAAATTTGATATAGTCAGCTATAAAAAAGCTGTAAGAATACTTATCATAGCTCAGGAAATCCTCGTTGATCATGGCAGCTACCCCACCGCAGAAATTGCACGAAATAGCCATGACTTCCGTCCTCTGGGGCTTGGTTATGCCAATCTGGGTTCATTATTAATGAGTCTGGGTATGCCATACGACAGTAATAAAGGACGAGCTTTAGCTGGTGCGATCACTGCTATTCTGACCGGCACAGCTTACACAGTCAGTGCTGAACTGGCAAATGTCCGCGGCGTATTCAATCATTTCAGGGCTAATGAAAAAGAGATGCTCCATGTAATTGAAATGCATCGGGCTGAGGTGGAAAATATTGATTGCAATTGCCCGGACTATCTTCTGGAAGCTGCCAGAGAAGCCTGGAATGATGCACTAGCCGGCGGAAAGAAATACGGATTCCGCAATGCCCAGACAACAGTTTTAGCTCCTACCGGTACTATTGGCTTTATGATGGACTGTGACACAACCGGTATTGAACCCGACATAGCCCTGGTCAAATACAAACAACTGGCAGGCGGCGGCATGCTCAAGATCGTTAACAGAACTGTCCACATGGCTCTGGAAAGCCTTGGATACAGTATCGAAGAGATCGAAAGCATTAAAAAGACTATTGAAGAAGACGATACCATTGAAACATCAAAGGTTATCAAATCAGAGCATTTGCCAGTATTTGACTGTGCCTTCAAAGCGGTTAAAGGCAAGCGTTCCATACAGTACATGGGACATGTAAGAATGATGGCTGCTGCTCAGCCTTTCATCAGCGGTGCTATAAGTAAGACTGTTAATATGCCTAACGAAAGCAACATTGATGATATTCAGACAGCCTATACTGAGGGCTGGAAATTGGGCTTGAAGGCCCTGGCTATCTATCGAGATGGTTCTAAACGCACACAGCCGCTTAATACCAGTTCTAGCGAAGATAAGAGCGAATCCGAGATCACTGAAAATATAAAGAAACAACCTGCCAGTGAAACTGAGATCGCCGCCGTTCCTGAGCGTCGTCCACAACGCCTGCGTCTGCCCCAGACCAGACGGAGTATTACGCACAAGTTCGATGTTGGCGGACATGAAGGATATCTGACGGTAGGACTTTACGAGGACGGATCCCCTGGTGAATTATTTATCACTATGGCCAAGGAGGGCAGCACCGTCGGAGGTCTGATGGATGCTTTTGGCACTTGCATCTCTATGGCTCTGCAATATGGCGTGCCCTTGAGCACATTAGTAGCTAAGTTCAGTCACGCTCGCTTTGAACCTGCCGGAATGACCAATAATCGTGATATACCTATGGCTAAGAGCCTCATTGACTATATTGCCAGATGGCTGGGGATAACCTTTATCGAGGGGTTTCGCAAAGCCAACACTCCAGACAGAGGTGAAGATGAAAAAAAGAGCGAACCGATATGGCCAGTAGTTGGAAACCGTCATAAGGATGTCTCCGACCGCAGTCAGCAGGAAAAGCTCGCCCAGATAGGCAATCGTATCGACGAGATAATGCAAATGGCTGATAAGTCAACTGCAGAAAAAACACTTGTTAACGCAGATGGTTCAGCACAAATGAAGAAATTTAATGATCAATTCTCTCATTTCCAGAGCGATGCCCCTGTATGCGACAACTGTGGTTCAATTGCCGTCAGAAATGGCAATTGCTATAAATGCTTCAACTGCGGTAATTCTCTCGGTTGCAGCTGATAAAATAAGTGCTTTCATACAATAGAAAAACCGAGATTGATAATATCGACCTCGGTTTTTCTATTTTTATGCAATTGACATTAAATGATCTGATCAACCAGTGGCAACACAGGAAGAATCAACACCAATAAGACCTAATTTCTGCATCTGCCTGGTCATCTGATGCAGATTTAGTGGTTTAACAAAATAATGATTAGCTCCACACTGATAACAAGCCTTCATTATCACTTTTGGCTCTTCTACACATGATATCATCATGATTATGCTTTCAAATTCAGTACCTTCTACCGATTTTCCTCGCTCTATTTCCCTTATTGTTCGTGCAGCTACAGTACCATCCATGTTTGGCATCTGAACATCCATACAGATAAGGTCATAAGGTGAGGTTGGCACCATTTCGTATGACTCAATAACGGCCTGTATAGCCTCAAGTCCGTCCTTGGCTACATGACAATCGCCATAGCGTTTAAGAGCCGATACTAAAAGCTGACGCGAGGTAAAATCATCTTCAACTATAAGTATTCGCAAAGGTCTGAAAGAATTTCTGGGAAGCATATTGAATGAATCATCTTTCTTAGCTTTTTGGCCAACTTGCATCTCATCTGATTTTTCCATACTATTAACGGTCTGCAAACGAAGATTATGCCCGGAAGCTGGTACATTACCCTGGCCTCGATCTTGCAAATCAACTGAAGACTCTGCTTTACCGGCATCTGCTTCACTACTGGCAAGAACCGCAGAAAAATACTTCAATAGCTTACTATTATCAGCTTTTCCATCTCCGCCATTTTCTATGTCATCTACCATCAACTTAATAGCATCAACTGCACTTAACAAATGATCAACTATGCTGACAGAAATAAGCAATTGGCCTGATTTGACCGATGAGAGAACATCTTCAACAATATGCGATAATTCCCCAACCATCTGATAGCCAGCCAGAAAAGCATTTCCCTTTATCGTATGAAAAACTCTATACACGGAATTAACCAATTCCTGATCGTAGTGTTTTTCAAGGTCCATGATGCTCCCTGAAACTATTTCGCAGAGTTCAACCGTTTCCATAACGAATTCACGACTGATCTGCTTTGCAAGTTCATTTTTTTCCATAATATAAACCTCACATCTTAGAATGACGACTAGGCCACGGGAATATCTTCCTGCATTGCCGTTTTAATACATTGAAATTCTTTGTTCAAAATTGGTAAATATTCTCTCAACTGATCCAGTTTACCTTCCGCACCAGCCTTTTCCATCGCTAAACATACCAGACTCATTGCCTGTCCACTGACATTAGCAGCTGCTCCTTTTATGGCATGTGCCTGCCTGCCTGCCTTTTCTGCAAGGCCTGCTTCAATATAATCTCTTAGTCTTTCGATCTGAACTGGAATATCTTTAAGGAAACCCGCTATTATTACAGCTGCCAGTTCTTCATCATTCATTACTCTTTCCAGAAATTTCTGACGATCATACACGCTTAGCTTCTTTTTATTGTCTGTCAGTACTTCTACGGACGAATTGGGAGCATCAGGCTGATCGCTAACAGAATTGCCTTTAGCTTCACTCACTGACTGACCGGAATTACACCATTTTTCAAGCATGTTTTTAAGACTATTGGCATCGACAGGTTTAGCAACATAATCATTCATTCCGGAAGCCATGCAGTTTTCACGATCACTGCGAAAAGCATTGGCCGTAAGGGCTACAACAGGAATATCATGATTTAATATACTTCTGTTTGGATTTCGTATATATTTTACAGTTTCATAGCCATCCATCTCGGGCATTTGAATATCCATAAATACAAGATCAAAGTCTGTTATTTCTAATATTTGAACCGCTTCCCTGCCATTATTGGCAATAGTTACCCTGCAACCTAATTTTCCAAGTATTACATTTGCTACCTGCTGGTTAGTAGGATTATCTTCTACCAATAGCACAGAATAACTCCGGGGCTGCTTTTCTGATAAGCCGTCAACCGCTTCAGATAATCTGGATGTTTCACTTTTTTCACCATGCCTGATGCTAAAAGGTACTGTAAACCAGAATGAAGACCCTTCACCTGGTGAACTATTCAGACCTATATTACCACCCATAAGCTCAATTATTTGTTTACTAATAGCAAGACCAAGACCTGTCCCACCATACTTTCGGGTAGTAGATGAATCTGCCTGAGTAAAACTTCTAAATAAAAGAGATTGCTTCTCCTCTGGGATACCGATACCGGTATCATTCACTTCAAAACGCAGCCAGATCTGCGACTTAGCTATAGAATCAATATTAACCTTAACTGTAATTTTACCCTCGTGGGTAAACTTAACGGCATTGCCTGCAAGATTCAATAATACCTGCATAACACGATGTGGGTCGCCTGTAAGGCCAAAAGGAATGTCTTTATCTATTTCTATTTCAAAGTCCAGTCCCTTTTGTCTGGCATTTTGCCTGACTATACCAGCAAACTCAGTAGCTACTTCATTTAAATCAAAATCCACATACTCAATTTCCAGTTTCCCTGCTTCTATCTTCGAGAAATCTAATATATCATTTATAACAGACAGCAATGTCTTACTGCTGGAATTGATCGCTATAGCATACTCTCTCTGCTCAGCGGTAAGGGCACTATCTTCTAATAATAAACCAGTCATACCAATAACACCATTTAAAGGGGTTCTTATCTCATGACTCATATTGGCCAAAAACTCGCTTTTTGCACGATTGGCCTTTTCAGCCTCAACTGCCATTTCGTAAGCGAATGTTGATAATTCTTTAAGATTATCATTAAGTGCCTCTGCTTTTTTCTGAGCCAAAATCGCATCTCGTGCACTCTGGCGGGCGATCTGAGCTTGTTCTATGCACTCAATTCGCTCCTTATCAGCATCATTGAGAGCTACTATCAATTGCTCTTCATTTGTCTTTCGGGCAGTAATATTATCTATCGTCAACAAAACATGTCTTTGGCCTTCTATGTCGATCACAGAACCATTCAGCTCAAACCAGATAGTCTCCAGCGAACCATCAACCCTGACTTTATGTTCTTCCTGATAATCATAAACTGGATTACCACTCTCAAGAACACTCTCATAAACCCTTTTAATTCCGCAAAGATTACATGACATCTCTGGCTTACCAGTAAAGCATTCTCCTCCACCATCGCAACACAAAACCACACCAGGCTTTTTATTTATCATATCACTGCTTTTCAATCTGCATAATTTCTCAAGTTTGTCATTACCAAATACTATTTCCCGGTTACTATTTAACAAGACCATAGCTATAGGAGAAGCCTCAAACACTGTTTGGATAGTACGCCACTGAAACTCATTCATCTCAATACTATTCTGGTATTTTGAGATCTTAATATAGCTTTGGATCTGCATCGCAATGCTGCCAATGGACATAAATATCAGCCAGATAAATGACAAATTGTACCATTTTTGATCTTGTTCAATGACAGCAAATACTTTGTTAATAGAATTTATACTGTGCCTATATAGATTTCTGGCAACATGCTCCATATCAGCAAACAACTCAATTGACTCAGAAAAATCGTTAAACTCATCTGCTGGCACACTACCTTGACCAGCATATTTACTATTATAAATCATTAAAAATAACTTATTAGTATTGTCGATATAGGAATGCAATGTTTGTATCAGATTAGCCGGTTTATCTATACCGGAAAGAGAATGGTTAACAATGAGATGTAATTTCTGGCTGCCAATACCGCCATCATATTCAAAAACACCTTCACCCTGAAAACATTTCCCAATGTTCTCTATTTCTGTAAATAGCTCTTCATACTCAGCCCGCCACTGCGAGAGTTCTTCTTCGGTTTTGATATTTTTGGAATCCGTAAGTAAATGATGTCCTAGTTGAGCCGTCTTCTCCTGCAATATACCTGAAATCAATGCCATATTTGAGTAATATTGCAACTTAGACCTATAACTATGATCATTGAACACCCCAATTGAAGTGAGGCATAGTGTGATAACAAATATGCATATGTAAGCAAGAAACAGTAATTTCTTCCTGCCAGCACTTATTTTTCCTGAACTTAACGGCATTATAATCCCCATTATTCTGCCCCGGCTAACAGGTCTCCCAGCAGCTCTCAATATCCAATATTTTTATATATCCTATTAACATAATATATCCACGCCCATCTGGCAGGCCCTGAATAACAATTTACAGAGTCCTTCATTGACTTTTTCGACATATAATACTCCTTACTTAATTTAATTAAGACACCACCGGGCAATGCATATCAACCCCACCTATTACCAAATCATCATTAATAATAACTTATGATTCATTAAATATTCACAAAACTACTGGCATTTTAACCTATTTGCTTTATTCACATAACCTTACAGCATCGCAATAATTTTAATATTTTTCCATAAATACTATTGACTTTATATCAACATCAATATAGAATACTCATCTCGTTGACAGCAATGACGGCGAGCAAAAAAGTTAATAATATACCCATACAAACAGTATATACCGATATAATCCCTGATAGCTCAATCGGTAGAGCGAGCGGCTGTTAACCGCTAGGTTACTGGTTCGAGTCCAGTTCGGGGAGCTTAAGCAGCGTGAGAGAGATCTTACGCTGCTTTTTTTTGGAGTTTTCTAGTGTTTTGGGTTTACATTTTGCAAAATCCTGATGGCAAATTCTATATTGGACAGACCGAGAATCTTGAGCGAAGAATTATCGAACATAATTCGTCCGATACTGAATTGTTCAAGTTTACTCATAAAAATGGTCCATGGAAACTTATTTGGTCTGAGCAATACGACACTCGATCTGAAGCCATGAATAGAGAGAAATTTATCAAATCCAGGAAATCATCTAAATGGATAATAGAATTTCTGCTCAATCGGTAGAGCGAGTCCCGATGTACATCGGGATTAACCGCTAGGTTACTGGTTCGAGTCCAGTTCGGGGAGCTTAAGCAGCGTGAGAGAGATCTTACGCTGCTTTTTTTTTTGGAGTTTTCGAATGTTTTGGGTTTACATTTTGCAAAATCCTGATGGCAAATTCTATATTGGACAGACCGAGAATCTTGAGCGAAGAATTATCGAACATAATTCGTCCGACACTGAATTGTTCAAGTTTACTCATAAAAATGGTCCATGGAAACTTATTTGGTCTGAGCAATACAACACTCGATCTGAAGCCATGAATAGAGAGAAATTTATCAAATCCAGGAAATCATCTAAATGGATAATGGAATTTCTGCTCAATCGGTAGAGCGAGTCCCGATGTACATCGGGATTAACCGCTAGGTTACTGGTTCGAGTCCAGTTCGGGGAGCTTAAGCAGCGTGAGAGAGATCTTACGCTGCTTTTTTTTTTGGAGTTTTCGAATGTTTTGGGTTTACATTTTGCAAAATCCTGATGGCAAATTCTATATTGGACAGACCGAGAATCTTGAGCGAAGAATTATCGAACATAATTCGTCCGACACTGAATTGTTCAAGTTTACTCATAAAAATGGTCCATGGAAACTTATTTGGTCTGAGCAATACAACACTCGATCTGAAACCATGAATAGAGAGAAATTTATCAAATCCAGGAAATCATCTAAATGGATAATGGAATTTCTGCTCAATCGGTAGAGCGAGTCCCGATGTACATCGGGATTAACCGCTAGGTTACTGGTTCGAGTCCAGTTCGGGGAGCTTAAGCAGCGTGAGAGAGATCTTACGCTGCTTTTTTTTGGAGTTTTCTAGTGTTTTGGGTTTACATTTTGCAAAATCCTGATGGCAAATTCTATATTGGACAGACCGAGAATCTGAAACGCAGGTTGGGGGGAACATAATTCTCCCTGGGAAGGTTCAGATAAATATACACACAAAAATGGACCGTGGGAACATGTGTGGCGAGAAATACACCCTGGCCGAGCATTTGCTATGGCTAGAGAAAAGTTCATTAAATCGAAAAAGTCTGCTAAATGTATAACAACTAACCTGCTCAATTCGTAGAGCAAGTCCAGAAGCAAGTTCGGGATCAAACGCTGCATGTTATTTTTTTATTGTAAACTTATAAATAGTTTGAGAACGAAATGTTTCTCCCGGCCTTAAAATACAGTTTGGAAATTTCGGTTGATTAGGAGAATCCGGGTAATGCTGAGTTTCAAGGCAAAACGCACCGTATCTCGAAAAAGGCTTCCCTCCTTTTCCTGTTATACTTTCATTCAGATGATTACCGGTATAAAAGACAACTCCTGGCTCAGTGGTATAAACACTCATCATTCGTCCGCTCAGGGGCTCATATGCACTGGCTGCCAAAGCCAATTTACCCGACTGGTTACGCAGAACATAGGTAAGATCGTACCCTCCGCCATTTTCAGTTTCATCAATCCGGCTACCAATTAATTGCGGCTCGGTAAAGTCAAGTGGTGTTCCCTGCACATCCAGTATTCGGCCCGTTGGCACATTCTCTGCCCCCGTCTCAAGGTACTGATCTGCCAATATACTAAGTTCGGTATTTATAACTTTTGCCTCTTTCCCTCCTGAAAGGTTAAAATAGGAATGGTTTGTTAAAACAAGAGGAGTTGCCTTATCCGTTGTTGCCTGATAATCAATTTTAAGTTCATTCTGGTTTGTAAGCGCATAGGTTACTGTTACATTTAGATTTCCGGGATACCCTTCTTCGCCATCCTTACTGAAGTAAGACATCCTCAAGGCCACCTCTTTTTCCCCGGGCACTTCTTCAATATTCCAAAACCGCTTATGAAATCCTCTTGTTCCTCCGTGAATATAGTAAGTGAGTGTATGTTCCTGGCCGTCTAATGTAAATTTACCATTGGAAATCCGGTTGGCCACCCGCCCTACCGTTGCGCCCATGAGTGCATTTTTCCCTCCCATATATTCTTCAAGAGTATCGAATCCAAGTACAACACTCGCGATATTTCCATCCCTGTCAGGAGTCATGATATCACTGATCGAACCACCATAGTTGATCACATTTACCTGCATTCCATTGCTGTTTTGAAGTGTGTATTCAAACACCTTTTGGCCGTCGGTTTCTCCAAAGACTTCTTTTTGTATCGAGGGCTTTTTTTTCTCCAAAAGGATACCTGCCCCTAAAGCTTTAAATGGATCTGCAGCCGACAAAAGCAGGAATGCCATACTCACAAACAATAATACATGGCTCATTTTGTTCATACTGCAATTAAATGTTTTAACTGTGTGATTTATCGACATCTGCAAAAAACCTCATTACTCTTTCAAACTTACTGCCTTTTGTAACCGTATGAACGGTTACAAAATCTTTAAAAACATCAAACAACCGCGGTGCCGGGAACAAACTACTTATTGACTAAAAATCATATTGCTTTTCTAACCAGGCAAAACGTGCTAATATCTCCAGCATTCCGCCATGTTCTACTAAATTGTATGTACCCTGCTTTGAAGCAAATAAGCCCTTTTCATTTTTGTCTTCTTTCAGTGCATTGTCTAAACATTTTTTGAATCCCAAAATGTATTTCAGATCATTATGATGCTTTAAAAGGTGCTGATAACCCCGCAATAATACTGCATTAAACCAATACCCATCTCTGAATTTATCGCCTCCATAAAAATAGGAAAGCGAGCTATCGGCCATCTTGATCGCTCTTTTCAGGTACTTTTCGTCGCCTGTAATCTCATACAAATACACATTCGACTGAAGCATAGTGCCGGTGTTGTACGAGAATATGGCTTTCCCGATACTTTCGTCCTTAGTTTTAATATTGTCGAAGAACAATCCCGTGGGCGTTTGCAGTTTTTCGTTCGTCCAGTTGTATATCTTCAAGGCAGTGTCGAGGTAAGCTTTATCTTTTGTTGCATTGTAAAGTTTAAGTGCAACAATTACACCCGGGCCGTTGGAACAGGTATTTTTCGATTCTAAATCGTTTTCTCGCCAGTATAATCCCCCTCCCAAAGCCGTATCGTAACCCGTCATCATAAAATCGTACATCGACTTTCCTAAATCCAAATAGCTATCCTCTCCTGTTCGCTCATATATTTCTAATGCGGCAATTCCAATCCATTGATTATCATCGTAATATCTTTGTCCGCGGCTCAGTGATACAATGTATTCGCCATAACCGGGCTTTGGTGGAGCAGGGTCGTAATAATTCTTAATATTTTTAAATATGTCATCTACTAAATCAGCAGTTTTATCCACTTTTTCAACTTCGTTAGTTGCTTCAAACATGGCACAAAGCGCCCAAAGCCAACTATATTCACGCAGATGCCCAAATTTGGTTTCCCTTTTTTGCGGGTCTAACTCGACATAATAATAGCCAGAAGTACTATCGTGGAAATCTTTTTCAATAGCAGCGTGCAATTGCTGCATTTCTTTTTTATAATATTCGCTTTTGGTGTTGTCGCTCTTTTCAGCATAAAGAACATTAGAGATCACAGCAAAGAACAATACCGCTAAAATAGTTTTTTTCATGTTCATTCAATTTTCCATTTTTAAGTAGCAAGAATTTATTCGATTTGAGCCAGCTCGGCAGCAAAAAACTTCGGACTATTAAGAGCAGCTATATTATTAACTCATACCGGCCGCTTAGTAATCGGTCAGTATGAGTAACTAATCATATCTGAATCTGGTGAGTGCCTTTTTGAAGATTAATATTCTTAATCCCCCCAGACCATATTACAGTCAATACAAATTCCTGATCTGTACTAATCGAAATAACTGGAGCTGATTTATCATCATTTCGCTTTTGACATATAAGGTCAGCAGTAACCTTACCAAAGCGGAGCTTCTTTATGCCGTGACGATCTGTACGGGTCAGGTTCCAGGTAAGTTTATTATCCACACCATCAGGACGAAGGCCTATGACATTTTCGATCAGCAGGGCAATAGGTCCGCAGCCGGTCCAGCCGACAAAGTCTGGCCGTGCCTGATGCTCACCTTTTTCGCCGGCATTTCCAGACCCCAGACGGTCCATGTCAGGGGCATAAAGCTCCCAGACCGTACCTGTCTGCTTATATACTTCATACATAGAATCAAGATGTCGTCTAGTTGCTTCTATAGCAAATTCTTCATAGCCGCGAGAAGTAAGGCCACGAATAATAGCATAAGTTGTCGGCGGCCATACCCCCCCTCTCCAATAACCGCCTGTCGGATCATAATATTGCTGGTCAGCCGCCAATGAAGGAAATACATTTTTTCGCCAGAAAGTGTCTGGATCTTTAAGATTGGCAATAAGTCTGGCCTCTTGCTCCTTAGTGGTAATTCCCGCCAATAAGGGCCAGAAACAACCAACAGTTTTCCATTTTACTTGCTGGCCTTTATCGTCAACATCATAATAAAGCCCATCTTCCTCGCTCCACATCCATTGATTAATTCTTAAAGCTATATCATTTGCTCTATTGCGAAATTGCTGAGCTTCTTGAACTTTGCCCAAGTATTCACAAATGGCCGCCAGATCGTTATACTGTATAACCATCTGAGCAGACATATCTACCCACCCTGAGCCGCTGCGAGGAGTATTATCCATACCTGAACCCAGAGAATTACTCCAATATAAACCATGTACAGCTTCAGGCTTTTTCCGGCCAGTTTCCAACCATTCCACATACTTAACTAATACAGGTAAAACGATTTCCAGGCGAGTTTTATCGCCAGTAACACGAAAGTTTTCCATCTCCGCCCAACTGAATAATGGCGGATTAATAGCCTCTGGGCTCTTCTCTGAATGATGATCATTGCCTGTAGTTTCCCATATCTCCCGGCAAATAAAACCATTATTGTGCTGCTTACAATAAAAGTTATCCAATGAATCGATCGCAGGGAAAATATGATTTCCGTAACGGGCGAACATAACCATAAAAATGGTATCCCATTGAAATATATTCGGATTAAAAGCCTCATCAAGATAATTGGAAACAAATCCGTTACTTGCATCAGGCTTTCTCATGTGAGTAAATGCCAGCTCCCAGCATTTCCAATACATTTCTAAATAATCCGGATTGTCATCAAGTACCGGTTCGGGTATCAATTCACGGCTCTCTGCAAATTTGGGTAGCTCAGCCGGTACATAATCCTTTTTAGCAAAATATATACCGCGCCGCTTTTCAAGAGGTATTATAACTTCAGCCCCGGCAGCTGCCTGGCCTTCAAGTATGACAGACCTCAGATTCATAACCGCCTTGCCCTTTTTTGACAAGGCCCGAACAATAATCTGATACTTACCTGCCTTATTTATCTCTAGGCTACCGAGATCAACTTTATTAAACACCCCCCAATCGCCAGTATCTTCAACCGTACCAGTCACGGACTCACCGGCAATTGTAACTGAATACCGATTTCCTGCACCAGAAATATCTGCCGCCTGTTCTATGGAAATTTTGAGCTCGCCTGCGTTTTTTATATCAATATCCCAACTTACAGTGGCATTTTCATTCTCCCAACTTCCTATGCAATCCCGGCTTGCCCGGCTTTCATAGGCAATATTATCGCCATCAATAACAGCTTTTGATGCTTTCAAATGCAATGTATCAGCAAACACTGTCAATGCAAAAAACATACACATCATAAAAAATATTCGTTTCAACTTGCCAATCTCCTGTTGGATTAATTAAGCCACCATTTCTGTATTTAAATTTGCCACTAGTATAATAGCCATAATAACAAGAAGTCAACAAAGAACCATCCAATAACGGCGTATTACAAATATGCATTACATTGTTTAATAGCTTATTTCAAGTATTGTGTCACAAAACAGATTGGGCATACCAGACAAGGGTGGGATCGAAATATTTTTCTTCCATTTTCTATAGCAAAATAAGGTTATTTTCCGATAATAGACTCGAGAGTAAATGTATACATTAAATACATGCTCGGCCATAAAGCGTTGGAAGAAAAGACATAGTTACGAAAGGATTTACCATACTCATGTCGGAAACGAAGTATATAAACAGGATAGCCCTTAGTTTTCTGGGGCTTGTCTTCTGTGGTTTTTTGATCATAAGCCTGCTTGGCTTCAGTATATATGATTGGCCCAATCCCGATGTCGCCCCGACATATCAATTCCATAATCAGGCTGATTATCAGGCGATCACCTCTCTGGCACCTCAGAATCCCTGCGGACGGGTGGGGGCCTGGCTGGCTTATCATGTAAACTACTATTTCGGACCAGGATTTATAGTCCTGCTAATAAGCTGTGTGATTATGCTGGTTTTATATAGTTTGAGAAAGCCTGTAGAGCAGCTATTTTTGCGTGTGATTGGTATTTTTCTGATGTGTCTGGCGATCTCGGCAGGGACATTCCTGTGCCAGCCTGGCAATGATCTGTCTCTAAGCTGTGGTAATGGCGGTATAATTGGTATCGCAACAGGACATTTTCTGCTAACCAATACAGCTACAGCCGGAGCTGCTATTATTGTAATTGCCACTTTGCTTGTTGGTGCTTTACTGGCAGCAGATAATTTATTACTTATGCTGCCAAGGCTGCTCTGGCATCTGGTTGAACATCTCAGACAAGCCGGACCGGTTTTGGCCTCTGTAAGTGCTGCCGGTAAAAAGGCCATACCCTCTCGAGGTAAACAGACTGACAATATAAGTAAATATGAAATAAATAAGAAAAGTCGTACAGCAGTAGCTGTGGCGGTAGCTGAACCTCAGGAGCTGGAAGATGAATATCTCGATGAATATGAGGGATATCAGGAACAAGTCGATGAGGACCAATATCCAGATGACAGTGAATATGAAGAGGAAAAGGAAGAAACTCAGGAATATGAGCAGGAAGAACAAATAGATGATCTTCAGGAAGATGAGATCGCTATAGTAGATGATAGTGAAATAGATGCTCAGGAAATAGAAGCCACTGAACAGCGTCGGCAAGCCAGTCGCAATTTTACTGGGCCTACCGTTTCTGCTCTGGCTCGAATGTTGGGTCAGAAGACGACCGATGCATCCCCTGCCGCTGCTGGTGAAGTTGTTGACTATAGTAATTATAAGTACCCCCCTGCCGAACTGCTTGAAGAGCCGGTGTATGGCTATAATGACCAGTTAGCAAAGGCTGTTAAGCAGCGAGCCAAGGTTTTGGAACAGACTTTGCGTGAATTCAAAATAGAAACTGAGGTTGTTGCTATTGAAACCGGCCCGGTTATCACTATGTTTGAATTAAAACTGGCGCCTGGAACTAAAGTCTCGCAAATAACCAGACTGAACTATGATATTGCCCGATCGCTTGGCGCCCCGACAATTCGCGTAGTTGCACCAATACCAGGGAAACAAACCATAGGTATTGAAGCCCCTAACCTGGAAAAGGAAACAGTTCGCATCAGGGAACTATTGCAGCTCGCTGGTGACAAGCCCGGTAAAATGCAGATACCGCTGTTTTTAGGTAAAGACGCTACTGGAGCCCCGCTTATAACTGACCTGGCGGCTATGCCTCACTGTCTGATAGCCGGCACGACCGGTAGCGGTAAGAGCGTTTGTATCAATACGATTATTGTCAGTATATTATTGACTCAGCGTCCTGACATGGTAAAGCTTATACTGGTTGACCCGAAGATGGTGGAAATGAATGCCTTTGCAAATATTTCTCATCTCATGTGTCCGATCGTCACTGAAATGAAGCGGGCTGAACAGATACTCGAATGGCTGACCAAGAAAATGGACGAGAGATACTCGTTGCTGGCTCAGGCCAAGGTTCGAAACATCGTTGGTTATAACAAACTCACTGAAGATGAAATTTACAGACGAGTTGGAGCTGAAACCGAAGAACAGAAGGCTCGTACTCCTTCCAAATTACCTTACCTGGTCGTTATTATCGATGAGCTGGCCGACCTGATGATGACTTCAGCCAAAGAGGTTGAAAGCTATATTGTCCGTCTGGCACAAAAGAGCCGAGCTGTTGGTATTCACCTGATACTGGCCACACAAAGACCGCAGGCAACCGTGGTAACAGGCTTGATCAAGAGTAATATGCCTGCCCGTATAAGCTTCAGGGTCGCTGCCAAAATGGACAGCCGCATCGTACTGGATACAAACGGAGCAGAAACCCTTCTGGGACAAGGTGATATGCTCTTTTTACGCCCTGGTACCAGTGAACTGATACGGTGTCAGGGAGCATATATTAGCGATGATGAAATAAGTGCTATTACAACCTATCTTAAGGAAGTATCTCAGCCATCATATAGCGCTGAACTAATGCAGCTTAATAAACTGCAAGGCGACTCTGGCGAACGAGACGAACTCTTTGATGAGGCGGTTAAAATTGTCCTTCAGACTAAACGAGGTAGTGTGTCTCTGCTGCAAAGACAGTTCTCAATTGGCTACGGCCGGGCCAGCAGGCTGGTTGACCAGATGGCAGAAGCCGGTCTTGTTGGCGAATACAAAGGCTCTCAGGCCCGTGAAGTTCTTATGACATTACAAGAATATGAAAGTATCAAACGGCAGATGGAAATTGATGCTATAAATGGCTATTCTGATATGCAGGATGAAGTTGAGGTTAAGGCCTTAAAAGCTAAGGACCCTACTAAGCCCACCATCATACTTGACGAAGATGAAGAGGACAATGAAGATGAGCCTGATACCGTGATTGCCACTGATGCCACTACTACTGATGGTAAGCCGGTTCGCAATGGTGTAACACTAAAATTGAGAAAAGACTCTCAAAACTCGGTTCCTTTTGACGCCGACGAAGACGAGCTGCAAGATGAAGAGGAGGAGGAGGACGATGAGGAATACATCGATGCCGTAACTTACCTCGAAGAAGAAGAAGAGTATGAGGAAATTGAAGATGAGGACGATCTGGACGAACAGGAAGTAGATGAGGAAGAAGAATACGAGGAAGGCGACGAAGAGGATCAAGAGTATCTGGATGAGGAATATGAAGAAGATGAGCTGGAAGATGACCCCCGCTAGTTATTGAAAGCAAACGCCAAATAGTGAGTACAGATAAGAACCTCAATAATAGTTTGCTTACCCCGCCATCTAGGACGGGCCAGTTCTGCTTCAAACTAGTAGCCTGTGAAATATATTATCGAGAGCTATGTCTTGTTGCGGCTCAGTCACCTAATATTATAGATCTGGTGTTCCTGTCAAAAGGATTACATGACATAGGCAGCGATAAAATGCGTGCCAGGTTGCAGGAAAATATCGACCAGACCCCCCCAGATAAATACGATGCCATATTACTGGCCTATGGTCGTTGTAATAACGGAACAGTTGGCCTTTTAACAGGTAACAACCAAGTTGTAATTCCCAGGTTGCATGATTGTATAGGTGTGCTTCTGGGATCGGTCGCCAGATATCAGGAATGGTTCAATAATCATCCGGGAACTTTTTATCGCAGTAGCGGCTGGATCGAAAGGGATTTTATTCCTTCGGACTCAGTTATGTGCCAGTTAGGCCTGAATTTATCGCATAATGAACTCATTGAGAAATATGGTGCAGATAACGCCGGTTTTATAATCGAACAGCTAGGGAACTGGACCGACACTTACAGCGATCTGGCCTATATTGACATGGGCTTGACCGTAGATCAGGAATATATAGAACTGACGAAAAAGGAAGCTCAAGAGAAAAAACTCACATTCCATCGGTTAGACGGCGATATGACATTATTAAGAAACCTCGTTAATGGTAATTGGCCTGAAAGCGATTTTCTTATAGCTGAACCTGGAAGCATAATTCAGAGTAATGACAATGGACTCATTATAGACAGCAAGAAGCTCTGACTATAACTCTTTCCTTTACAAACTGTTATAGCAGATCCCACCCTTTCAGACGGCCATAGAATACTTTAGACTCCCTTAATCGAAAATTATTTTGTTTTTTATACGGTCAATTCGCTATATTATTAGGAAGTGGATTTCTTTGTCCGCTGAACAATACCCCGCTTAAGTGAGGTTGTGAAAATATGAGAATAGGTATAATAAGCGATACTCATGACCATCATCGTTGTGTTCTTGATGCAATAGACAAACTAAATGACAAGTCAGTTGACATTGTTCTTCACGCAGGCGATATTGTATCTCCATTTACAGCCAGAGCCTTTGCTGACCTGGACTGCAGAAAAATAATAGCTGTTTTTGGTAATAATGATGGTGAAAAACTTGCATTGAAAAAGGCTTTCGATTCTATTGGTGGTGAAATTCATGAATATTGCTATAAAGGTGAGCTTGGCGGCAAAAAAATATACATGACTCATGTGCCAATTGATATTGAGCAAATAGTGGCCTGCCAGGAATTTGATATAGTCATATATGGTCATACCCACCGCCAGGATATTCGCAAAGTCGGAAAATCGCTGGTTATTAATCCTGGCGAAGGCACTGACTGGGTTACCGGTACAAGCAATCTTGTTATACTTGACACTGATACGATGGCATATGAAGTATTAAATGTAAGTGCCCGATAAAATAATTAGTTATATTCAATTTCACTGCCCCTGCCACATGCTCCTTATTCAACCTGTGAAACCATTTCTATTATAGATTTTCAATCAGCTATACCGGTTACATTGAGTTATAAATAACTGGAAATGAAAGATTAAAACCAATATAATCATGTTTTGTAAGTTATTCGTAGTGAAGTAATTTGATTGTAACTACTTATCATACTTAAAATTGTAATTATTGCTAATTTGTTTATTTAATACTGGAGACTATTTATGGCAAGCCAGAGTGCCGGCAAAGAAAACAGACCTGCGGAAATATTGATCGTTGACGATAATATTCAAAACGCCGAACTGCTTGAGGCCTATCTGATACCACTTGAGGCAAATGTCCGCATTGCTTATGATGGCATTAACGCCCTGGAGATGATCTCGGAACTTAAGCCTGATGTAGTTCTGCTGGATGTTATGATGCCCAGAATGAGCGGTTTCGAGGTTTGCGAACGGCTTAAAAACGACCCATCTAATAAGGATATCATGATTGCAATGGTAACTGCACTTCATGAAACAGGTGATATTGAACGCGGTGTTGATTGTGGTGCTGATGAGTTTTTACATAAACCAATTAATAAAAGCGAACTACTCACCCGTGTAAAAGCATTACTCAGGGTTCGTAATCTTGAAAGCGAACTGGAACGCACTCTTTCATATATGGAAGAACTGGAAAACCGAGATTGACTAACCAGCAGGATTACTTATTTAATCAATTCAGGAAACTTTTTCCTGTACAGCAAATAACAGTTGCGAGGATCAGATTCATGAAGAATTCAGCCGTGAGGTCATTGCTTATAATGTTGTCATTAACAGCCATAATAACATCAAAGGTTTTTTGCCAGGGACAGGAAGCCGTTGAAAGTACCTGGACTGCTCAGGCACAGGAAATGAGAATGGTTGACAAACCAGATGAAATAATAGCTAAATTGGGCAATGGCCTGACAGTTATAATTAAAGAGGACCATTCTGCCCCAGTTGCTTCGGTAAGAGTGCATGTAAGGGCAGGCAGTATTTATGAGGGGGATCATCTGGGGGCTGGTCTAAGCCATTTATTCGAGCATTTACTTGCAGGTGGTTCCACTAGTGACCTCACAGAAGAACAAAGTCGCCAGATGATAAAGGAAACTGGCGCTCAGTTTAATGCTTCTACCAGCAAAGCCAGAACCCAATATTTTCTTACCGTACCTTCACGACATGTTGGCGCAGCACTACACACCCTTGCCAGCTGGGTCACCAGGCCAATTTTCCCTGAAAATGAATTCAGTCGCGAATGGGGTGTCGTACAGCGGGAACTAGAAATGGGCACCACAAATGTAGATAGGCAGGAATGGCGGCTCATGGATGAAATGCGTTATCTGATCCACCCTGCTAAATATCCTGTTATTGGTCATCAGGAGATCTTACAGGCACTCACTCGCAAGCAGATCATGGACTATTACCAGACTATGTATATACCCGATAATTGTGTGGTTGCTATAGTTGGTGATATTGAAGTCGAAAAAATGCTTGAGGAAGTAAAAAAAGAATTCAGCAGCTTCAAACGCAAGTTCGTTCCCACTATCACTCTGCCGGAAGAACCTGAAATTACTGCCCCCAGAATAGTAACTAAGGTATTGCCCTTCATGAGCGGACCGGCTAGAGTTACGATCGCCTTTCCATCATTCAGGCTGCAACACCCTGACCTTTATGCCCTCGACGCCCTGGCTGGAATTATTGGAGATGGTAAGACCAGCCGGCTATATCGTATCTTATGTGAAGAAAAACAACTGGTACTTGATGTCAGCGCCGCTAATTTTACTCCTGATTATGCAGACGGCACCTTTTTTATACGACTTACTGTTGAGCAGGAAAAGATAGACGAGGCAATCAACCAAACTCTGGCTATTCTCAATGACTTAAAAGCTAATGGGGTATCTGAACTGGAACTCAACAGAACAAAAAAACAACTTCAGGTAAGCCATATTCGCGGTATGCAAACTGCTGCTGATATTGCCTCTTCTATGGCTGATGATTACCTCTCTACTGGTGACGCTCATTTTTCCCAGAACTATTGTGATAATATGCAAAAGGTCAACGCCCAACAGGTTAAGGACATGGCATGCAAATACTTCGACACAAACAAATTAATGACCCTTATTCTTACAGGCAAGCCTCTGACTAAGACTCTTGACAAAATAGAAAGCGTTTCCAAAGAATCTGCAATTAAAAAAATAGTCTTGAATAATGGCTTGCGTGTACTGATAAAACGCACCCCTGTAACACCTCTTGTACACCTGAGATTTATGGTGAAAGGTGGACTAATAGATGAATCCGATTCCAACAACGGGATAACTAATATGGCTACCCAACTGGCAGTCAGGGGCACCGAAAGTTATAGTAATAAGCAAATCATCGAGTTTTTTGATAATGTAGGCGGATATCTTGCACCAGAATGTGGTAATAACAGTTTTGGATTCTATGCTGAAGTCATGAAAGACGATCTGCCTGAAGCTCTTAATATTTTCACTGAGGTTATTACCAAACCCACTTTCCCCCAGGTTGAACTTGATAAAATCAGACCTGTTGTGATCGCAGGAATAAACCAGATAGCTAATGACTGGCAAAGAGAAGCATCTCGACACTTCCGGGCAAGTTTCTTTGAAAACAATCCATATAAACGCATGCCGCATGGTACTGCCTCTTCAATCCAAACTATGACCGTAGAACAGATAGCTGACCACTATAAAGCTATACTTAACGCTAATAAAGGGGTTCTGGTTGTCTTTGGCGACATTGATGTAAAAGAGATCGAAAACCTCGTCAGCAATAAATTCGCCAATATGCCAGGCGGTGCTGATCTTGACCTTGATCGTTACGCCAATGATAATAATATCACCAGACGGATAATTACCCAAAAAACCGGTAAAGAAGGAGCTACTGTAACAGTCGGAATGCCAGGCATGAGATTGACAGATGTTAACGACAGTTATCCTTTGGCTGTACTTAACCAGATTGTCGGGAGCAATACTGGCTGGCTTCACGAAACTTTGCGGGGTAAATCCTTGGTATATTACGCCTTTTGTTTCGATTTCAAAGGTTTTGTGCCCGGTTATATAACAGCCACCGCCCAATGCGAAGCTGACAAAGCCCCTGAGGTGCTAAACCTGATTGAAGAACTGCTCAACAAAGCAGCTAAAGGCGATTTCAGCGATGAAAATGTAAATTCAGCTAAAAGTAATCTGGTTAATTCTGAAGTATTCAAAACCCTGACACTTGCCAGCTCTGCTATGTCGGCAGCTTCTGATGAGCTATTCTTTAATGACTGTAACTATTCGGCTGGTAATGCTGACCGCTACATGGCAGTAACTACAGATGATGTTAAAAATATTGCTAAAAAATATCTTGGTCAACAAAGAACCATAACCGTTAACACTTCAAAACCTGAACTTATAAAATAACTATTACTACATAACTCTTTGACATATCCACATAGCAACCCACCAAGGGCATGATAGAAATATCATGCCCTTTTTTTTAGTTGCATTAGGTTGCTTTCAAAATACAGACTGACCATAACCACAATAATCACTTAAAGACAATTTTGTCTTATAATTGTACATTCTTTGAGTACCAACATCAAAAGTGCAACCAATTACCACTATAGTGCAATTAACCTCATTTTAGTTATTAGTCTTACTTAATAAAAGCATAGGACTGACATGTGCATGACTACTATCTAGTTATTTATATATAAGCACTTACAACTAAATTTGTATTTAGCATTATCATTTACTACCCTACTTATCAAATTTGTAATACGGCCGGACAAGCAGATTTTAGTACAAGTATTTGCAGTATAAAACAACACTGTCTATTGTATATAGCAACTGCATATAGTATATTCTATGTATATCAGTGGCCTATCGGGCCGCCTTTTATTGTTTCATATTTGAACCTGTTTACAGTAGAACAATCAGCAAGATAGAGGTTAATAAATCATTATTAGCTCATCTGCATTCTACTTTGAAATAGTCTGATACATGAAATAATAGACCAAATATAAATTGCTCCTAATTTTAGGAGAAAAATGAAAAAAGGAATGGAAATGAGAATATCTGTAGGTTTATGCGTATTAATTGCTTACTTGACGGCATTATCTTGCCAGCCAATACATGCCGAGCTGGAATGGTCTGCTTATAACGATTGCATTGGCAGTGTTTATGCAAATACTACCTCGATCACAAACTATGAGGGTTATTCCGGTCCAACTAGCGGCAGATTGATAAATTATAATACCGGCAGCACCAGCGGCATGCCCATAGTTTCAGTGCAAATCCCTGCCGGATACGAACCCAAAGCAGCCTTTAATTATGGCGTAAACCCTATAGCAAATACCCCTGCATACCAAATATTTAATGGTAAAATTAACTTCTCCGGGACAATAATCCAACACTGTGCTGATTATTGCGATTCCGGGTCATGCTGGTATCAATCAATTACATTCAGCGATCTGGACCCTGATAAAAGATACACATTCGTTGGCTCTGCATTTCGTAATGCTGTTTATCCTGACCGGATAGCCGATCATTATCTACTCGGTGCTGATGATTTTGTTAATAACAGCTCACCTGGCATATATTACATGCAGGGCAATCTGACCAAACTAATCGCCGGAGGTAACGCCACTACTGGCTATGTTGTGCGATGGGACGAAATAGATCCAGGCGACGATGGCAGCTTTACAATATATACCGTACCTGATCCTGCCAGCGGCAGCAATGGCCGATATGGTTATCCCCTGGCTGGTTTCCTGCTCGAGGAGCATGACATTGTATATCATAATAATCCGCCCCAGGTTTATGTCGTAGATGATATTACAACAAATCTTTTCCGAGGTCAGGCAACTTTAACCATAAATGCCAATGTAACAGATGATCCTCTGGACGAAAGTTTCGTTCCAGCACTAAACTGGGAACAGCTCGACGGTCCGGCCGATGTGTATTTTGCCAATGGAGCAAATAATGCCGAACTCACAGCTATTTTCCCCACACAAGGACAATACACCCTTTCACTAACCGCAACTGATGATATTGGCCAGCAGGCCAGCGATATTGTAGTAATTGATGTGCTGTTATTCAATACCGTCGATTGTCCACATGGCGATATTAATAACGATTGTGCAATTGATATAGAAGATATGGTTCACCTGGCTTCCTGCTGGCTTAATAGCCAAAGCGATCCTGCTGATATTAACGCCGATGCCCATGTAGATATAGCTGATTTCTCGCATATTGCTCAAAACTGGCAGGTCATACCTGAAACCTCTGTCTATATCTCTGAATTCGATGCTATCAATTCGCATATTCCATTCATCAACAACCTAGATATTTACACACGATATCCATGGGCAAATACCAGCATAAATAACGCTAACCCCGACTGGATAGAACTGTACAACGGCTCATTTGAAAGCATAGACTTAAGTAACTGGTACCTTACTGACGATCCCGCTAATCTGGTAAAATGGCAATTTCCTGCCGATCAGGGCGAATACCTCGTACTAGATCCAGGCGAATTTATCATAGTATTTGCTTCAGGCCGGGTGCAAAGTGAATTCCCGGACAATTACCCATTTGTCGATGCTTTTGGCTCATTGCACACCAATTTCAGCATAAGTTCAGACGGTGGATATCTCGCCTTAGTTAAACCAGACGGGACAACTGTATGCCATAGTTATGAAAATTATCCACCGCAATACCCATTTACAACTTATGGCATATCACGAGATGGCTCCATTGGCTATCTAAAGGAACCTACTGCCGGTACTATGGTCAACAATAAGTGGAGCGGTATGGTAAACTCTGTTGCCTATCAGGGAATAACTCCACCTGTTATCTTTAACAAGAGTCACGGTTATTACGATGAAACTTTCAGTGTTGAACTGACATGTTCTGACTCGCAAGCCCAAATTAAATACACTACAGATGGCAGCGACCCAAGAATTGCAGGCACGGTATATGCCGGGCCCTTGACAATAAACACCACAACCTGCCTGCGTGCGGCAGCATTAAGAAACGACTATCTGACACCAAATATAACTACAGCTAGTTATATATTCCCCGAGAATGTTGTGCTTCAGACACGCCCGTCCGACAGTCGTTATACCCTCGAGTGGGGTGAAGACAGCATTGGCGACTTTGATATGGAAAACGATGCAACACATATTAAACTCGTTGCCGGCAACACCAGCTACACCGAAGAAGAAGCCCGTTCCATAATCAAAAATGCTCTGCTGGCCTTACCTGCCCTTTCTATTGCAACCGCACCTGAAAATCTTTTCGACTCAAGCATCGGCATATACAATCATTCAAGAGAAAGCGGCATAGAATGGGAACGCCCGGCCAGTGCCGAACTATTTGACAGCATGACCAATGAGCAGTTCCATATTGACTGCGGATTGCGAGTTCAAGGTGGTGCCAGCCGTGAACCACTCAAGTCACCTAAACACTCATTAAGCCTCCGATTCAATGGTGGTTATGGCAATTCAGCACTCGAACATAAACTCTTTGACCGGACTGATAATACTACTTTTAATTCAATACAGTTGCGTGCCTGTTTCAATAACTCCTGGATCCACTCCGAAGCGGTCCAGAGGAGTCGCGGCATGTTGATCCGCGATCAATTCATCAGGGAATGTCTGCTCGACATGGGCAATCCTGATGCCGGTGCAGGACGCTATGTTCACTTATACATTAACGGTCTCTATTGGGGTATTTATATGCTCCACGAAAGAGCTGAGGCTTCTCACTATGCAGCTTATTTTGGCGGTGAACCAGAGTATTATGATGCTCTCAACGGCGGCGAAGTTAACGATGGTACCTATAGCAAGTGGCAGGATCTCGGCAGTTTGCTCCAATCAGCAGTTGGCAGTAATCAGTCAACCTGGGAAAATATAGCAGAACGAATTGACATTAACAACTATATAGACTGGACCATAATCCAGAGATATGGCGGAAATGAAGACCTGAAAACAGATGGTAACTGGAAGGTTGCTGGCGGCGGATTATTTAATGCGCCCTGGCGATACTATGCCTGGGACTCTGAGCGGACTATGGAAAAATCAACCGCCTTTGCCGATACTCAGCTTAAAACCTGGCCTTTCCTTGATACCTATCTGACCAGATTTACTGAATTTAAAGTACAATTCGCCGACAGGCTGTATAAACATTTACAGGGACCATTAAGCACTGCTGCTACTCAGGCCCGCTGGCTTAAGTTCAAAGACATGCTTGACACTGCAATTGTAGCCGAATCTGCACGCTGGGGTGATTATCGAAGAGCTACTCCCTATACCCGACATAATGAATGGCTGGCTGAAAATACCCGCGTCCTGGGATATATCAGCTCGCTTACCAGCAATATTATTGTACATTTCCAGAGTCTGGGCTGGTATCCCAATATTGTCCCTCCTACCCTTAATGTTAATGCCCAGGCCTCATCTGGCGGTATTATCACCAACAATGACACATTAACCATTAACAACCCTAATGGCTTTGGTACTATTTATTATAGCACAGACCAAACAGACCCCAGACAATACTGGACTGGCTCAGCAATTGGCAATATCTACTCTGGTCAGATACTCCTTAACAGAAATACCACTCTAATGGCACGGATACTCAGCGGTAGCACCTGGAGTGCCCTGCAGCAGGCAACCTTCCAGATCGGTGATGCCATGTCTGGCCTGCGCATTTCTGAACTTATGTACCATCCTTCCGATGGTGGGGTTGAATTTATTGAACTGACTAATATTGGTTCTGAACCCATCAACCTCTATCAATTGTACTTTGACCAGGGCATAACATTTACCTTCCCTGACATAACTATTAATAGTGGAGAATATGTCGTTATAACTGACAATATTACCCTGTTTACACAGACTTACCCTGACTTTACCGGCATTCTTGCCGGCGAATTTACCGGCAGCCTGAGTAATTCCGGCGAAACAATTACCTTGAAGAATATTTCAAACCATATCATACAGCAGTTTACTTATACCGACAGTTGGTACAAGATAACTGATGGTGATGGCTTCTCTCTTACGATAATTGATACCCTGCAAACTGTTGAAAGCTGGAATTATCCTGCTAACTGGAGGCCTGGTAATACTCTTGGAGGATCGCCGGGTTTTGATGATACCGGCGACATACCAGCTACAAGGTCGATCATCATAAATGAGCTTCTGGCACATTCCCACGCCGAGGCCGCTGACTGGATAGAACTTTATAATACCACTGAAACCCCTATAAATCTTGGGGGATGGTTACTTTCTGACAGCAGCTCTGATCTTGCTAAATATGAGATACCAACTGGTACCATTATAGAGCCTTTTAGCTACTTAGTCTTATATCAGGATCAGACTTTCGGTAATAACGATGCACCAGGCTGCAATTCAGCCTTTGCCCTCAGTGAAAATGGCGAAACCTTATATCTTAGCTCAGCTCAAAATGGCTCTCTTACAGGTTATTATCAGCATGAAGAGTTTGGGGCCTCACTTACGGGCGAATCTTTCGGCAGATATATTCTCAGTGATGGCCAATATGATTTTGTAACTTTAAGCTATATTACTCCTGGCTCTGCTAATGCTACTGCTAAAATTGGACCTCTGGTTATTAGTGAGATCATGTACGCTCCATTACAAACTGCTGGCGACAACTATGACAAAGAAGAGTACGAATACATCCGCATATCTAATATTACCACTACAGATATTACACTCTCAGAAATGGTTGAGGAAGCTGGCAGGAATGTTAGCTGGAAAATCTCTGATGGTATTGAATACACCTTCCCGGTTGGCACGATCATCCCAGCCGGCCAATCTGTTATAATCGCACGAAACCCAGACGCATTTATTCAGAAATATTCTGCCGGCAGTGCTGAGTTACTTGGACCTTACAGTGGAAAACTTAATAATTCCGGAGAGATAATATCACTGACCAGGCCGGGCGAGTATGAAAATACTATTCAATACTATACTATTGTCGATAGCATCGAATACAGCGATGAATCACCATGGCCTTCGGCCGCTGATGGCACAGGCCCTGCATTGAAACGCATAAATAACTCTGCTTATGGAAATGACCACTCTAATTGGCAGGCTCAATTACCACTATAACATTAGTTCTGAGTTTAAGAAAATTGCTGTAAGTGAAAGTCTTATATGACAGGATTGGCATTTCTAAAGGATTATATCGCCATAACGCATTCTGGCTAGCGGGTCCTGCACGCTCCAGCTTTTTCCGGTATAGTAGTTGGTCATTGCATCTGCAAAGACAAATGCCTCACCAAAACTCACTTTGCCATCAGAATTGGCATCTATTGTAGAATGACTGACTTTATTTTCCATCAGTCCATCTGCAAACAGGCTGGTAAAAACAGAACCCTTTTCAGCGTTAATATTAAACCTGTCAACATACCCCCATGATATCTGATTAAACTGAGAGGAAGTTAAAACAGCTGTATTGGGAATGTAATCTGCAGACTGTGCAAAACCGCCGCTATAGCAACTGTCTATTATTACCAGCTTGGTTGTATCGACATCAAATTTGCTCAGCATAGCCCTCAGCTCCAGCTCCGTTATATCATCCCCGCCAGGTAGATAAAGAGTTTCATTATCATCTTTTATAACACTGCGGCCATAATCGCCATGACCAGAATAATAGAATAAAGCAAGATCGCCCGGCCCGGTATTAACATTCAGCCAGTTAAGTGCATTTTCAATAGTACTACTATTGACACTGGATTTATCACCGGTTAATGTCATTATATTCGATAGGTCAACATTCATCGCCTTCGTCAGAGCCTGCAGCATCAGTTGCACATCAAGCTCGGTTTCAGACAGATCATTTGCTTTGTCATAATCACTGGCGCCTACCAATACCGCATAGCAATTCTCATATTCTTTGGCCTCGTATGCCTGAGATATCTCACCTTCAGGGTCAAGACCTGTACCTGACAATTCCAGACTATATAGACCCTGAGTACGAGATACTCCAACCGTCTTTACATAGTATAACTGACCAGCTTCAACATTGATCGTTATGCTCTCTGTTGCACCTAAACCACCTGTATTGGACTTCGCGACAGTTTTACCCCTGCTATTTAATATTGCAACATTAGCATCCAGAGTGTTATCCTGAGGTATAACATCTATAGTAACCTGGCCATTGCTTTGTGCATAAAAAGAGAAATAATCCTTGTCATTGCGGCTCTGATTAAGTATTTCACCGGCAACTGACTTTGTCTCAGTTAGTAACTCAGCTTCATATTTGCTATTGCCATAATCTTCAGTCCAGAGCTGACCAGTTTGTGGCCCATGAATAGTTATAACATAATCACCATATGTTTTCTTTACTGAACGAATGCCAACAGTATATTTTTCGCCCTCTTCTACCAGTATGGCAACCTCAGATATATCATCATGCAGACGCCAGTTGGTACTTGACATCTTCTTCATCTTACCATTATAAACAGTTACTATTGGTATCAGATCTGAATCAGTAGTATCAAGACTTAAAATAAGCTTGCCTGAACCTAATGCCGTAAAACTAATATAATCTTTATCTTTATAACTGTATATATCACTTTCTATAGTAGTCAGGCCAGGATCCTCATGCTCAACCAATGCTGCGCTCTTATAATTATCACCAAAATCATCATAGACGCCTGCCGATAAAAGAACCCTACTGTCCAGGCTCTCCAACTGCAATACAGACCGGGAAGGTCCGCTCTCTTTATGTCTCTTCCAATGCTTCATAATATATTTTGGTTACATATTCGCTTTATAATTCTTTTGTCACACACTCTAACTCTGGCTAATGCCGGTACAAATCTCTCCGTCAGAGTCATATTCGACCATATCAAGCCCCTGATTGACTTACTTAACTGCTATTTTGAGAGAAAATAAAGCCTTATGGGCCTACCAAGTAGGTCTGTAACGATTATTTAGGTTCGATCGATTACAACGAATTGTAAGACGATCACAACTCAAAGATCTTTATGTAATTTAGTAATTGTTTTATAGGACCTTCAACAAATGCCTGGCTGGAAAATTGATGAACAATTGGCTCAGGCCTCATACTTGTCTTTGGTCAATTTACACCTTATAATCAAGGCAATGACAGATAGTGACAACATAAGACTGGAATGCATACGCAATACCATAAGACAATTTCCCAGTAAACCAGGCGTATATTTTATGAAAGATCGTGCCGGGCTGGTGCTTTATATTGGTAAAGCAGCAAACCTGCGCGACCGGGCTGGTAGCTACTTTCAACCGTCTGCCGACCTCATGAACTCTCGCGGCCCTAAAATTGTCGAATTGATCAGTAAGGTAGTTGAAGTCTCTTTTCTGGAATGTGACAGTGAAGTAGATGCTATTTTGCAAGAAGCCAGACTCATTAAAGACATTCACCCGCCATACAACACTCGTCAGCTCGATGATAAATCATTTCCCTATATTGAGATAACCAGTGCCGATGATTTCCCCGCTGTCTATCTTACCCGTACACCTCAAAAAAACAGTAAACTTTACGGCCCTTTTACCTCTATCAGTGAAGTAAGGCGGGTAATTCAGGTTCTTCAACGCATATTCCGTTTTCGTACCTGCCATTTAGAGATAAATGCCAAGGATCCAAAACTTCGGTTTAATCGTCCCTGCATTTTACACAGCATAAAACAGTGTAGCGGCCCTTGTGCCGGGCTTATCTCAACTATTGACTATTCTGATGATATTAAACGCCTCAAACAGTTTATGGAATCTAAACGAAGCCAGGTACTTAAACAATTACATAATGATATGCTCAAAGCCTCAGAAAATCTTGATTTTGAAAATGCAGCCAGATATCGCGATGAGATTAAAGCAATTGAGTCACTAAATGACCGAGGTAAAGTTGATGAACATGTACAACCAGAGCTGTTCCAAATTGAACCTCAGGAGGGATTAAGAACCCTGGAAAACATGCTGGACCGACCTGCTCACTCTCTCAGAGTTATCGAAGGTTATGATATTGCTCATATTCAAGGCACTAACACTGTAGCCTCGCGAGTCTGTTTTATCGATGGCAGGCCGTTCAAAGATGGTTATCGCAGATATCGCATTAAAACCGTCTCCGGCATCGACGATTTTGCTTCTATGGCTGAAGTTATGACCAGAAGATTCAGCAAGGCCGATCCCGACGATGAGCTATTCCCTGACCTGGTGCTTATCGACGGCGGCCTGGGCCAGCTTAATTCCGCCTTAGAGATCGTTTCGCAAATACAGATCAACCAGCCAGCAATTATCTCTCTGGCTAAACGGGAGGAGGAAATATACATACCCGGCCGCGATAAGCCAGTTAAATTTTCCCGACACGAACCGGCTCTCAGACTGCTCCAGTATATCCGCGACGAGGCACACCGATTTGCCCAACATTATTTCCACATATTACAACAAAAAAACCTCTGAAATTCGACCAAACGGTTAAAATCACCCAAACTTCACAAAAAAACGAATTTTACTTTTGACATAACCCCTTTTTTTTGATAGCATTCCACACTCTTGAAACAACCTTAACAGGTTGTGCCCGGCGGCGTAGCCAAGCGGCCCAAGGCGACGGTTTGCAAAACCGTTATTCGTGGGTTCAAATCCCACCGCCGCCTTTTTTACCTCATTATTGGTTAGTTATAACTGATAATGAGGTTTTTTTATAAAACGCACTCCCCTATCGCAAACACTTAATGGATATAGATTTACAGGAAAACAATATAATCAGCGAGATATTTGTCTTTGTCGGCCCGCTTCGTAGAGCATAATAGCAGCCGAACAGGAAACATTAAGGCTGTCCATTTTACCAGCCATTGGGATATACACCGAAAGAAGATTAGAGGCCAGCCAGTTCTTGGGCAGGCCAGTATGCTCACTGCCAAGAACCAGTGCCACTGCCCCACGATAGTCAACCTCCCAGAAACTGGTAGTAGCATCAGGACTGGTCAAAACTATGCGGACCCCGTTAGCATTTAATAATGATATTACTTGATCTGGCGGCATACTGAAAGTCGGTACTGTAAAGATAGCGCCAACACTGGAACGGATAACATTTGGGTTATACAGATCGGTCCCGCCATTATCTGCTACCAGGACCATATCAACCCCGGCACCATCGGCACTGCGAAGAATAGCCCCTAGATTGCCGGGCTTTTCAACACCTTCCACAACCAATATGAGCGGATCAGCAGGCAAACTGCCAAAATCCGGGGTAAAGTCAGGATAGTTCGCAACCGCAACTAACCCCTCTACCTTGCTGCGATATGCCAATTTTTCATATACCTGAGGCGTTACCTCGTAAATATTAACAGTCGAAGCCGATACTGCATCAAGCAGACCAGGATATTCACTCATTGCCTCTTCATCGGCAATTATGCCGGGACAATAGAAAAACTCTGCTATCTCTATCCCGGCATTAAGTGCATGGGCAATTTCCTTACGGCCTTCCAATACAAATTGACCAGCCTTGCGACGCTTCGTCCCATCGCCAAGGGAGATCACCTTCTTAACTATATCATTTTTCAAACTTGTTATTCGAATCGCTGTCATAAACACCGATTATATACATTTCAACATTACAGACAAGGCAATTAAATACCCGTTAAGGCTCAGCCATGCATCATTTCCGACAATTTTCGATAATCCTGCTTGCCACTGCCTAAAACCGGCAATTCATCTAACTGCCTTACCTGTCGAATATTATGCAGACCGGAAAGACCAGACTGGCGAATAGCGGTATTGACCTGCTCCCTATCTACCCCTATGGTAGCGAACAATACCAGCTCTGGGTTATCATCAGAACTGGATGGAACGACCGCAAAGACCGGACCTGCCTGCAACATATCAGCATTAACAAATGCCCGGTTCAACACTTCTTCTATAGCAGGCAGTGAGATCATCTCTCCTCCCAGCTTAACAAAACGCTTGAGTCGCCCGGCAAAAGTAAGGACATGCCCCTGGTCCTCAATAACCAGATCGCCTGTGTTATACCAGCTTTTACCTTCAAACTCAATAAATGGCGAGCTGCCTTCATGCTTTAAATATCCACCAAAAACATTATCACCCCTGACCAATAATAAGCCCCTTTCGCCAATTTCAGTTCGCTTTAATGACTCTGGATCAACTATCGCATATTCCATACAGCTTATCACCCGGCCAATAGTCTCTCTATGCGGGTCATCATAGCTATTTACACATACACCGGGCGAACATTCTGTTATCCCGTATGCTTCCTGAACCACGGCCTGTGGACATACTCGCTCCAGAGCATCATATACATGAGAAGGGCATTTTTCCGCACCGGTTACAACCGACTTAATACTAACCAGTGCGCCAGGACCGGCCGCACGGATTATTCCATTTAAAAAGGTTGGTGTGCCCAGTAAAAAAGTCGCTTTGTAGGCTTCAGTCATACGCGCTAACATGCCGCCTTCATTTGGATTTGGCCAATAAACGGCCCTCACTCCCACAACCAGCGGTACTACCACTAATCCGGTAAGACCAAATGAATGGAATGGCGGCAGCATTCCCAGCATAATATCACCAGTAGAAAATTTGAAATAATCCAGCAGTGAATCTATATTGCTCATTATATTCTTGTGAGTAAGCGGTACGGCCTTTGGCACATTCTCCGATCCGCTGGTAAACAATACTACTGCTGTTTCAGCCGGCTTAACATGATATAGTTCACGCCAGCAGAAGGCAGACTTAAACTTTGCCCATATCTTAGGCAAAATGCCTATTTGACTGCCCAGCTTTTCCAGTGCCATTAGTCGCTCTGATATGCTATCTAACTGCACCCCCTGGCCTTTTAACTTTTCCACCAATAAGCCCGAGGTCAGAATGGTACTAACCTCCAGATTATCCATCAGCACGCCCAGATTTTTACTGCCGGAGGTCCAGTTTACCATAACAGGTATCTTACCGGCAAATACCACCGCCATATAGATTACCGGGGCAGCAGCCGAAGCCGGCAGCATAATACCAATATAGTCGCCCTTCATCTTCCTTATCAGCGGACTGAGAACCATTATTCCCAATATTATATCACGATATGACTTTATCCCAGATTTATCATCAGCCAAAACAACTTTATCCGGGTTACGATGTGCCTGCTCTAAAAAAGCCTGACAAATTGTCATTTGCGACATATTATCAAATTTCACAAAATCAGGAACAGCCTTAAACCAGCTTTCATTAACAGGCCTTAGCTTAGCCTCAGAAGCCCAAACGGCCTGACCACATGCCGCCAGCATTAGATCGCCGACAGTCTGCAATGACTCTATATCTGTCTGAGGATGGCCAAATTCCTGCTCTATCCAGATAGCGATATCTGAGACAGCCAGCGAATCAAGTCCCAGATCACCAGCAAGTGAACTGCTATCAGCAAAGCTGGTCATACCAGTTCTTTCAATAATATAATTACTTACAAGCTCACGAGTTGCTTTGGGAACAACAGAGGTATCAGAAATAACCCTGTGCATCTTTGGCTCAGGGAGCTCATGCACTGGCTCTTTATCCCAGAGCGAATAAGGCACATATAAAGCCGGACTAACCTTTCGATTATAATATTCTTCCAGATACAGGTTCATATCACGCCTGCTGCCATGGCGAGGAAACTGTTCGGGCTGATATACATCTAAAGTTACCTGCCTCTTCGGTAAAAAGAAAATACCACTGCTCAATAATACCTTCACTGCCAGCGACATAACCTGTCCAACCAGAGGAACCGAACCATTATACCCCCAGCTGAAGCGACTGCCCCATAACCCTGTACTGCGAATAAGCACGATCTGCAAATCTGGAATTGCACGCAATATCTGCTCAACACCACTATTTGTACCTATCTTTTCGTATTTTGACCTATACAATGCCCCTGAAGGGTACATAAGCAGATTATCACCGTTTTTTAATGCCAAAACCGCACTTTCGATCGTTTCTTTAACGGCATTAGCACCAGCAGCTCCTTCTTTGGCCAGTGAAGGTAAAATAAGCGTATTAATTTTGCGGGCCACCCAGCCAATAAAGAAACGATTGACCTGATCTGCATGTCCTATCGGTCTGATCTTAAACCTTGAATATAACTTTGCGACAACAATCACAGGGTCTATAAGAGCTGGATGGTTTGGCAAAAATAATATGCCGGTCTTTCCCTGTTTTTGTATCTTATCCAGACCTTCTATTCTGATCCGATATCGTAACGCCAACAGGCAATTAGCAATAAACATTATTGTTCGTAATAACATAGTAGTAAAATCCTATTTATTTTTTGACCTTATCTGGCCTGACCATGCTGAATAATATTATTCCAGTCAAAAACAATACCATAACTGATAATATGCCATACCTTGATGCCCTGTCAACACTGGCCCCTAAGTCACGGGCAAATACTGCACCATAGCCAACCAATAATGGACCTAAGAACGCAGCAAACTTACCCAGCATATTATACAGGCCAAAAAACTCTGCCTGCTTGTCTGACGGTACAAGTCTGGCATAATAAGAACGACTTAAAGCCTGCAATCCGCCCTGTACCAGACCAACCACACCGGCAAGTATATAAAAATGCAGAGGAGTACTCATAAATGCCGCAAAAGTCGTTATCAATATATAAACAACTATGCCAAAATAAATGCCCAGCCTGGGACCATATTTCTGCCCTAACCAGCCATATAATATCGCTGCAGGAAAACCAATATAGTTTGTAAGTAATATCGCGGTAACCAGATCTGCTGAACTCAGCCCCAGGGACATACCATAATCAGTTGCCATACGAATGATCGTATCTACACCATCGATATAAAACCAATATGCCAATAAAAAGATCATAACCGGCTTATATTTGCGTATGTCACGAAATATATTCAGCAGTTCAGTAAGCCCCTCTTTGACGGCACGGGGAATCGTTGTTTTATTCACTATCTTCTCTGGGACAAATAAAAACAATGGCACAGAAAATACAAACCACCAGACTGCAACGGAAATAAACGACCAGCGAGCGGCCTGATTCGAATCGGTCAGCCCGAATAACTCCGGCTTGGTTAACATCAATACATTTACGGTCATAAGTATCGCCCCGCCAATATAACCAAGGGCATAACCAAACCCCGAAACAAAGTCTATCTTACTGTCGTCAGCTACATTCAGTAATAAGGAATCATAAAATGATAAACCACCCGAGAATCCTATTGTACCTAACAGAAAAAGCAAACAGGCATACTGCCAATGCCCCTCTGACGCATTAGCCATCAAAGCAGTCGATACCACCCCAAGCAGGGTAAAAATAGCCAGAAACAGCTTCCTTCCGCCAGCCCTGTCGGCTATTGCTCCCAAAATCGGAGCAGTAACGGCAACTACTATACAGGAAAGGGAGCTTACCAGTCCGAGTTTCGCCGTGCTTTCTGTTGGATCAAGATCTTTGGCCCAGAAAGACTTAAGCATTATCGGAAAAAGTGCTACCATTACCGTAGTGGCATAGGCAGAATTTGCCCAGTCATATAAAGCCCAACTGATAACTTTGCGGTCAAATTTCATTATTAACTATCCTTGTTATGCAATTCTTTTCACAGAAACTATGGTATATATTTTCGGTCCATATTAAATATGCAGCCAAAATATTATGGCGATTTTTTTAATAACTGCCAATAAGTCTATGAGCAAATTTTATGCCAGATCAGAAACGCACATAAACCCGGCGTAAAAGTAACTGGAAATAGCTCAGAAAAACATCAACAACATTAATGCAGTTGGCATATACATTTTATGCACATCGACGATTAAGCCTTGACAGGACGCTTAGCAGGCAAGGTCATAGTAAAGCCGCCAATTACAACCGCAAGCCCGGCTGCCAGAAGAAAAACTTTCTCGTAACCGAACATTTCCCAAATAAGACCGGCGCATGCCGGAATTAGCATAGATGATATATGATTAATGGATATCCCCATAGACAGAGTACCTGAAAGCTCTGAGGGGGTATCTGCCAGACGGGAAACATAAACACTTCGGGCCTGACTCAGGGAAAAAAGCATGTGGTCAACCACAAAACAGGTTGCCGCAACATAAAATGCTACTGTCTCACTAAATATAGTGCGGGAATAACCGTATCCCAGACAAACAATTATAAGCACAATAGCGTCTGCGGTAAGTACATTACGCTCACCAAACCTGTCAACCGCACGACCGGCAACCAGTTTGAAGCCAACACCAACCAACGAAGAAACCATATACAGCTTGGCTATACTTGCAACCTCCAAACCATAAACTGTTATTAAAACCCATGGGCCAAAGGTCAAAAAAACCTGCTTTCTGGCACCAAAAAGGAATTCGAGCCAGTAATACAGGTTAAATTTCCGGTGAAGTACCAACCTGGCCCGCTTTTGATGCAGATCAGGTAATTTCAAACGGGAATAACAAAATCCACCCAAAGCGGCAAAAACTGCAGCACAGAAGAAGATCACATTAAAACGAGTATCTCCATGGACAATATGACTAATAAGCCAGACTACTCCTGCCCCCATTAAAAAACCAACTGTAGTTAATGATTCGACCTGGCCTAATCGCCGGCCTCTCTTGCCTTCGCCGGCACTATTCAAGGTTATCGTTGAAACTACCGGCATATTTAAATGAACTCCGGAGCTTATAAGCACCATCATGGCAACCATGCCGGGATAACTTTTACCAACAAAAGTTGCCAGCGATACCAGACCAAATACGCACAAGAGAGATGCTATCAGCCCAACTCTGGCCACGGGCAAAGCGGCAAGCAGCCCGGTCATTACCACGACCATAAAACCAGGAAATTCACGAGGAAACTCAAGGAATCCACGCTGACTATCTGATATTTTAAAAACCTCGTTTAAATAATTACTTAAAGACGGGTCCCAACAACCCACTGTAGCCATAAGGCAAAAGGCTGCGGCCAGAAACCAGAAGAAATTCTTTTTTTCCATTTTACGCAATTTTCCAATAAAGCTCTGAGAGCTAACTTAGGCAGGATTAACATGACGATATACTTATCGGGGTGAAATTGACAACATATAGCATACAAGGCCAAAATACTCCAATTCGTTCAGGAATTATAGCTAAATACCGTTAAAAAAGTAATATAAAATCTTCTTTTCCATGACGGGAATAATAGCCTACATACAACAATTATTCTGAATTGCAAGATAATCCATTATTAGATAGAATGATGGCTTGATTTTGAAGCTAAGTATTTAATAAGGAAGAAGAACGATGACTCAAAAGACCGATCAATATGACAATCCACTGATAACCCGATATTGCTCACCAGAAATGTCGCATATATTCTCGCCAGACTTTAAGTTCGGTACCTGGCGCAGATTATGGCTGACTCTGGCAGAATGCCAGGCGAAACTGGGCCTACCAGTATCAAAAGAGCAGATAGAAGAGATGCGGAGCAATCTTGATAATATTGACTATAAAAAGGCTGCTGAGTACGAGAAAAAGTTCCGTCATGATGTAATGGCACATGTTCATACATTTGGTGATGTTGCTCCCAAGGCAGCTCCCATAATACACCTTGGAGCAACCAGTGCCTATGTTGGCGACAATACAGACCTGATCCAGATGAAAAAAGCTCTGGAACTGGTTAGCGGAAGACTATACAAAGTAATAGATCTGACGGCTAAATTTGCGAAAAAATATCGCAAGATGGCCACCCTGGGATACACTCATTTTCAACCTGCCCAGCTTACCACAGTAGGTAAGCGAGCTACGCTGTGGTGCTATGATTTCATTACCGATATGGAAGAAGTACAGCACAGAATTGACACCATAGTATTCCGTTCTTGCAAAGGTACCACTGGCACACAGGCATCATTTCTGAAGCTTTTTAATGGCGACCACAATAAAGTTCGCAAACTTGAAAGTATGGTTGCCAAACAAATGGGTTTTGCAGAAATAGCCCCAGTTTCCGGGCAGACTTATAATCGAAAGATAGATGCCAATGTTGCAGCGACCCTTTCTGGCATAGCACAATCAGCCCATAAACTGGCAAACGATGTCAGGCTGCTGGCAAGTCTCAAACAGCTTGAAGAGCCATTTGAAAAGAATCAGATAGGTTCTTCAGCAATGGCATACAAGAGAAACCCCATGAGATGCGAGAGAATAACATCACTGGCTCGCTATGTTATCAGTCTTTCCAGTTCTCCGGCTATGACTGCTGCTGAGCAGTGGTTTGAACGCACACTTGATGATTCGGCCAATAAACGGCTGAGCATACCAGAAGCATTTCTGGCTATTGATGCCATACTTGGTATTCTGGCCAATGTAATGGATGGTATGGTAGTTTATCCGAAAGTCATAGCTAAAGCAGTTGACGCAGAACTGCCATTTATGGCAACAGAAGATATACTCATGGCTGCGGTTGCCGCCGGGGGCAACCGTCAGGATCTTCATGAAGCAATTCGCCAGCACAGTATGGACGCAGCAGCACAAGTAAAACAGCATGGTCTGGAAAATGACCTTATCGACAGGTTGAAGAAAGATGCTATGTTTGACAAGGTTGACCTGGCTGATGTTCTAAAACCTGATAAGTATATTGGACGCAGCCCTGAGCAGGTAGATGATTTTATAGCTGAAGTTGTCGATCCATTCCGGAAGAAATATAAGAAACTGGCCAAGATCAAAGATGTTGAGCTGAAGGTATAATTCAATAACTACATTTTTAACCGTTCACACGGTTCCAGTAATAAGATATAAGATATAAGTTGATAAGTTCAGGTGTCGCTATGCGACATGTTTTATGGCTTCGCAACGGTGTTAACTGAATAAAATATTTACTCATTACTGCTGCGAAGTCTTAAAATAGCTACGGCCTCAAGGCCGATACAGAAGCCCCGAAGCGAGTTCGGGATTTCGGATTACCTCAACTTATCAACTTATATCTTGTTACTTATTACTATTTATCACACTACATTTTATTCTTACAACCTAATAGTACGATTGGAAATTATATGAAGTTTTCGATTAATCAGTGTAAGTGCTGGCTGGACGAGCTGACTAATAACCCCGGCAAAATATACAATCGCAGAATACGCTTAATTCGTTTTGTGGTACAGTTATGGCGATTCAGTTGGAGACGGTTACAAGAATTAAATGCCAGAGCTATGGCCTCAGCCCTTAGTTTTCGGACATTATTTGCGATGATACCGCTACTGGTACTGAGCCTTATGATAATGAGTGCTTTGGGCGTGGTCGAAGACAGTAAGAAATCACTGAGAGATTTCCTTGATTCTTCTGGCATAGGTCAAATAACTGTCACCAGCTCAGATGCTATACAAGCTGAAATCGAAACCAAAGATACTGATGCTGAGTCAGCTCCAGGCCTTACCACAACTGGCGATAACCAGGGCGAAAAAGAGCAGGTCGCTAATGTGAGGCAATATCATGTAGCTGACGAAATAGAAAAAGTTGTAAGTACTATACAGAGTAAAATGACGACCAATGCAGTTGGAGCGATCGGTATTATCATTATGATAAGTGCTGCAATTGCCCTTTTGGTTGATGTTGAGAAATCGCTCAATCGTATTTTCGAGGCCAGATTTCACCGCGGTTTTGGTAAGCGAATGATGCTCTACTGGTCGGTAGTCACCCTGCTGCCCATAGTTCAGTCGGCAGCGGTACTGGTTGGAAGCCGCACGCAGAGCTTTTTGCTGGCCAATGAGCATGTAGGCAGTTTTGTATCCAAAATGACCGTAGTATTCCCCATTATTGGCGGAATAATAATTGTATCTCTGATCTACTGGCTAATGCCGAATACCCGCACGCGTTTTTCCTGGGCCTTATTTGGTGCTGTTTTTGTAGTACCAGTCTGGTTTATAACAAAATGGCTTTTTGGCCTGTATGTAAGCAATCTGGTTGGGCCAAACAATCTTTACGGTAACATAGGTTTACTGCCACTATTGTTGCTATGGATAAATACCTCCTGGATGATGTTCCTTTTTGGTGCAGTATTATCCCATATCGGGGCAAATATATCAGTAATGGAATCATCTGATCTGGCGGCGAGCATACACCTTGGCCCGCTGGACATTTTAGCAACTACAATGGCTATAGCCGGTCCTTTTGCCAGGAATGAGGGGCCAGTTGGATTTAAGACCCTGAGGAACAATCTGCATTTACCAGATGATTGCATACAGTCAATAATAGATCGCCTGGTCGAAAGGCGAATAATCTGTCCAGTTGATAATGAGCAATTATCAGAACCAGCCTGGCTGCCAGCCCGTCCCCTGGAATCAATCAGCCTGCTGGATGTTACCGGGTTGAATCCGGATAATTCGCTGGTATTAAGAGATATAAACGACTCACAGTTGAAAACTGAGCTGACTAATATCTGTAATATTACCAAAAAGAGCATGGAAAACCTGACACTGGCACAGGCAACCGAGAAACTGGCTAACAGCCAGTAATTTCATGCATCATGATATTGAGATCAAATAATGCAAAAATGCCTCTTATATTTATCTATATATTTTATCACTACAGTTAGTGTCAGTGTATGCGGAAGGAGTTTTGAGACCCTTAACCGGGGTGCAGTTGCAATACAACTACCTGATGGTGGTAATTATATCAGTTGGCGATTACTGAATACAGATAATGAAGAAATAGCATTTAACATTTTCCGTGATAAGGTTAAACTTAACCCTGAGCCTATTAAACTGACCACTGACTATCTTGATTTTTCGGGAACAGCTCAAAGCGTATATTGTATTGAGCCAATTGACTGTCCGGAGGCAGTATTATCAGAAAATATAAGAGTCTGGCCGGAACAATATATTGAAATACCGCTAATTCCTCCTGTCTGCAAAGTATTTCCGGAACGAAAAGCGGTCTATCGTCCCGGTGACGCCTCCGTCGGCGACCTGGACGGCGATGGTGAATATGAAATAGTACTAAAATGGGAAGCAGTAAGTCATGACAACAGCCACAAGGGTTATACCAGTAATACCTGGCTTGAAGGCCTGGAACTGACCGGCAAGAGCCTGTGGAAGATAGACCTTGGTATTAATATAAGAAGTGGCGCCCATTATAACCCTTTTGTGGTATTTGATCTTGATCTTGATGGCAAAGCCGAGATCGTCTGTAAAACAGCCGACGGCACAATAGACGGAAAAGGTACTGTAATAGGCAATAGCAATGACTACAGAGACAGAAATGGGTATATATTAACCGGGGCAGAATATTTAACTGTATTTAGTGGTCAGACGGGTGAAATAATAGATACGACAGCCTATATTCCCCCTCGCGGAGATATAGGCTACTGGGGAGATCGGACAGGAAATCGAGTCGATCGATTTCTGGCTGCTTCCGGCTGGTTGGGGAATGACAGGCCGTCAGCGATCATGGCCAGAGGCTATTATCACGGCAAAACCGGTCCTGGTCGAACTGCACTGACCGCCTGGGATCTATGTAAAGGCAAATTAGTAATGCGTTGGTCCTTTGACACTATCGATGGCCTGCATGATAGCTATATTGGCCAGGGAAATCACTCGATGTATATCGCTGATGTTGATGGCGATGGTTATGATGAAATAACTTATGGTTCATGTGCTATAGACCATGATGGAAAAGGGTTATACAGTACCGGACTAGGGCATGGTGATGCCGGACACTTAGCTGATCTCGATCCTGCTCATCCCGGACTTGAGTTTTTCATGCCGCACGAAGAGGCCAGCCCCGGCAAAATACCGGGAATAGACTTTAGAGACGCTCAAACCGGCCAGGTCATCTGGTCAGTTCCAGTAAAAAATCGTAGAGATATTGGCCGTGGTGTTGCCGGTGATATTTATGCCGGTTCGCCCGGTGCTGAATGCTGGTCCTTGCTGGATAACAAGCTGTATAGCTGTAAAGGCGAGATAATCGGTCCAGCCCCATCAACTTGCAACTTTCTTATCTGGTGGGACGGAGATAATACTCGCGAACTTCTCGATCGCAACTGGATCGGTAAATACGAGCCGGGAGAAAAGGGCAATATAAGACGGATATTTACCGCGGAAAATTGCACCTGGGTAAATGGCACTAAGGCCACACCATCACTTACAGCAGATATTCTGGGCGACTGGCGAGAGGAACTTATTTTGCCCCGGAATGACGGACTGGCATTAAGGGTCTATACTACGACGATACCAGCGGAAAACCGTCGAGTAACGCTAATGCACGACCCTATCTACAGACTTGGCATAGTTTGGCAAAACGGCGGCTATAACCAGCCGCCTCATACCAGTGAGTAAATTTAATGGTCAGAGCATCAAAAAATAGTGGTAAAAGTGAAAACCCCGGCTACAATTAGTGTATGTTTAAAATATTTCTGGCATTAAAATACCTAATCCGCCGTCGCATAGCCCTGTTTGCGATCGGCTCAGTTGCTTTGTGTGTTGTGCTGATGATAATAATCACCAGTCTGTTCAATGGATTCTTAGACCTGTATAATAAATACTGGCAGCACGAATTTGGTCAGGTAACCTTACTGCATGATGATAAGAACTTTGATTTCAAAGCGGCGGCTGAATACCTTGAAAAACAACCCGGTATTGACTATGTCAGACTATCAGCCTCTTCAGGTGGTCTGCTCTTTTTGAATAATGGGAATGTACGGCAAGTGACAATCAGGGGTATAGACCTTGGTCTGGAATGCCGGGCCAGTCAGTTTCGTAATGGACTGCTGAAAGATCAGACCGCCAGGGGACAGTTCATTATGCCGGAAGACAAAAGAATTGCGGCAGAAAAATGGCTGGCAGATAAGCTTAAAAAAGAACTGGAACCATCGGACCTTCCAGCGGCAATACCCTGTATAATGTCGGTTGGACTGCTGGATGAGGTTGACCCGCAAACAGATAAATATGACACACAGGCTATATTGCAAGAGATCGAAAACTGGAGCAGACCAGCTTTTATCTTCACCGGCAATATTGAACAGAGTGAGCAGGAAACAAAGATCAGTCGCAAAAATATTCGCTGTTGGCCCATAGATGCAATAGAAACCGGATCAAATCATCTTGATGAAGGTACGCTATATCTGCCTTTTGACTATGTCTGTCGGGAATTTAATGTCAGGCCAGACATATTAGTGGTCGGCAAAACAGGGATAAGTGACACAGAGTTGAGTATAATGCTGCAAAACATCTGGCCAACCTATCTGGTTGATGTTCTAGGCCTTGAAAGTGAGGAATTGGGCAAAAGCAGATTATCAATATCAAGTCAGCAGCCGTGGATTCTGATGTTTACCAGAGAGATCAATAAACAACTGGCCACAATGCAGGTTATTTTGGGCTTTGTATGTATAGTGGCCGCTGTTCTTATCTTTGTAATTATTATGATGATAGTATTGCAAAAGAGGCGAGATATAGGTATAATTCGCGCTTCAGGCGGTTCTGAGAGTTCGGTGTCGCTATTATTTTTGAATTATGGACTGTTGATCGGTATAAGTGGCACGATCCTTGGGCTCTTTATCGGCTTCTGGGCTGTGAAAAATATAGAGATGCTGGAACAGGGTTTGTCTGCCCTGCTTGGCTTTAAGATATGGAAATCTGGTAGCTATGGCTTTGGGCAGATCCCTAACTGGGTGCATTGGGGTAGCCTCTGGTGGATAGCTTCCTCAGGAATAGTTACCGCAGCCTTGGGCGCATTGGTTCCGGCAATAAAAGCAGCGAGGTGCAAACCTACTGAATCACTGAGATTTGAATAAAGCATAAAGGGCATAAAACATACACTTGCAGTAAAGCGGTGAGCTGGAAACAATAATGAATAACTTCACATATTACAACCCAACCCGAATAGTTTTTGGAAAAGGCGTGATCGAAAATGTCGGCAGTGAGCTGAACCGTTCTGGTGTAAAGAGAGTTATGCTCGTTTACGGTAAAAAGAGTCTGAAAGAAAACGGGATATTCAGCTTAATAACCACCTCACTCAACAATGCAGGGATAGATTATATCGAATATGGCGGAGTAAGCGGCAACCCTCTGCTATCACATGCTCGGGAGGGTATAGAACTTGCCCGTAGAAATGAGATAGACCTTATATTAGCAGCAGGCGGCGGCAGTGTCATAGACGAAGCCAAAGCTATAGCTGCCGGAGTTCATGCAAATTGTGACATCTGGGATTTTTATAGCAAAAAAAGTTTTCCAGATAAGGTCATTCCTCTTGCTACTGTACTTACGCTGCCAGCAACAGGTAGCGAAATGAATGGTATAAGCGTTCTGACCAATGAACAAACCCAGGAAAAGATAGCCTGGGTCTGCCCTGGATTACTTAATCCTGTTGTATCATTTCTGGATCCGACAACAACCTTTACCCTGCCTGCCCAACAAACAGCCTACGCCTGTGTTGATATTATGTCACATGTTATGGAAGCCTATCTCACGACACCTGAGCAAAGTATAATACAAGATCATCTGGCACAGAGCATCATATTGTCAACCATGACTGCGATGGACAGAATAATGCAAGCCCCCTGCGATTATCAGGCCAGAGCTGCTTTCATGTGGTGTTCAACTCTGGCATGGAATGGAATAGTACAAGCAGGAATAACCGGCTGGGGAATGCCGTGTCATGCACTGGAAATGCCAATGAGTGCCGTATATGATATACCTCATGGTGCCGGATTATCAATAATAATACCCGCCTGGATAGCACTGGCAGGCAATAAACATCAGCAGCGGATTGAGCAATTTTCAGATAAGGTTTTCGGATTGAAAACTCAAAATATGGCGGAAATATCGGAAAGATTAAGGGAATATTACCGATCAATAAACGCACCTGTAACCTTTAATGAAGCCCTTTGCGAAGAGCCAAATATAAAAAGACTTGCCCGACTGGCCTATAGCTCATTTGTACAAAGAGGCGTCAGCGGCTATGACCTGACTTTGATCGAAACTATTTACAATAGCTGTCTGTAATATATAACCTCAGAGGTCAGCACTTTTGCAGTTTTATTTCATCGATTATCTTTGCGACTTTATCTTTAGTTATCGGCTTAACAATATAAGCCTCACAGCCACTCTTGAAAGAAGACATAATATTATCTTTCATAGATAATGCTGTAACCATAATAATCGCCGCTTCTTTTCCTGTGCCGTTTTTATATACAGCATTTTCCTGTTCCCACTTACGCATCTTATTAACGATCTGATCACCCTTTACATTAGGCATATCAATATCCATAGTAATAATATCATAGGGAATATTTTCTTTATGAGCAGCCAGAAAGAGTTGATATGCGATCTCCCCATCAGGAGCAGTATCACAATCGCCATACTGACCAAATAGTGCTTTGATCTGAGAACGGCTGGTATAATTATCATCTACTATTAATATTCTAAACATAATCACAAAACCTTCTTCTACCTGATTCATAAATAAATAAATCAAAACCAATATTTTTATCGAACTAAATTCTTGGTCAGATTAGTAGAATATTGACATTTCTTTATCTTTTAGCCTGATCAGTAAAACGATTAAATTCGTATTCGAGGTCTGATAACCTTGCTTTAAGGTTATCAGAGATATTTGCTTTCGCCTGCCGCTCGAGTTCCGCGGCTCGGGCCGCAAGCGAATCAGCAGCAACACATGAAGCCCCTCCGCGAATTTTATGAGCCTCAGCACGAACAATCTCCAGATCGTTTGCTTCAATAGCATCCTGAATAATACCGACCTGGCGATTAACATCTGAAATGAAGTTCTTAAGGGTTATTTCAAGCATAACTTCATTATTGCCAAAGAGCTCAGCAGCCGTTTGCCTGTCCCACAGCCCGGCATTATCAATTTCGGCAACATCAGATAGCTGTTCAGAAGATAGTTCCAGTGTATCCAATGCACAACCGGCAGTGAATTTGCCAGACTTTTTAGCCCATATATCCAACATGTTGGCAAGATTACATATACGCAATGGCTTGGCGATAATGTCATTCATTCCAGCAGACAGGCAGTTCTTTTTAACTTCCGGATCAACACAGGCAGTCATTGCTATTATAACAATATCAGCTTTGTTACCGCCAGAACTTCTGATCTGTTTTGTAGCAGCGATACCGTCCATTTCCGGCATTTGCAAGTCCATAAGAATAATATCATAATCATTGGCAAGGGCCAGCTCAACAGCTTGCCTGCCATTATTTGCCAGGTCGCATTCGACATCCAAACGCTTCAACTGGCTGGTAATAAGATTCTGGCTGGTTTGATAATCTTCAGCCAGAAGAACCTTTAACCCTCTGAGATTGTAGTCAGATATTTCTGTATCAGATTTATTTTTTTCTTTTTCTAAAGCTACAACCTGTTGCAGATCACATACAGCCATATCAAGCTCAAACCAGAATGTCGAACCCACACCAACCTGGCTTTCGACTTCCATGACGCCACCCATAAGATCTATAATATTTTTAGATATTGTAGTGCCAAGCCCTGTACCACCGTATTTCCGTGATGTGCTGCTATCGGCCTGTGTATAGCTTTCAAAGATAACCATTTGCTTATCTTTAGATATACCAATACCACTATCAGAAACGCTGAACTTTACCCTGGCCTTTTTGCCGTCAAAAGCAAGTAAGTCAAGTTTAAGCTCGACAAAACCATAGTTTGTAAACTTTACGGCATTGGTCAATAAATTCAGAATAACCTGGCGAATACGCAAAGAATCAGTAATAACATAACAAGGCATATCTTCTGAAATTGTCAGATTCAATTTAAGTCCCTTTTGGACAGCCTTAGGTTTAACCAGCTGTGTTACTGATTCAACAGCGTTCAGCAGGTTACAGGGTTGCAGGTCAATATCAAATTTTCCCGACTGTATTTTAGCATTATCTAATATGTCGTTAAGCAAACAAAGTAAATGCTCTGATTCGTTCAGGATGGTCTTAAGTTTTACGGAATATGCCGGCACAGCATTATCCAAAATCAGCGATTCAGTATAACCAATGATTGCATTTAATGGTGTACGAACCTCATGCGATACACAGGCCAGTAATTCATCTTTAGCCCGACTGGCATTTTCGGCCTTATTACGGGCATTTTTCAACTGCCTTTCAAGCTGCTCGTAATAAGCAACCTCGCCAGCAAGCTCGTTTTTACTGGTCGTAGCATTTTGTAGCTTTATCGCCATTTCATTTATTGAACGACACAGATCGCCGATCTCATCTGCGGAATCATTATCTATTGATACATTAAAATCGCCTTCTGCTATCTGATCGGCGACAGAAGTTATCTCTATGATCGGTTTGATTATTATTCGAGCTGAAGCCAGTGAAATAATAATTACAAAGATAAGACCAGTAATAAAAATTCCGGCAATATGAATAAAGATTGTGGCATTGGTCTGATTAACATCGGTTGCTTCTCGAACTATTGCCAGTTTCCAGCCGAGATCTGCCAGATCACTACTACTTTTAATTGTCATCATGTGGCAGTTATTAATCTGAGAATCATTATCAGGAGATTTAAAACTCACACTACCGGAAGCATAGTTTTCAAACAGATCACTAACGATCTTATTAGGATAAGCATCGAGTACATAGTCTATATCTGGATGACTCAGAATCTTACCTTCATTATCAACTAAAATAAAATAGGATGAATCACTATCTTCTTTTACAAAAATATCTCTCAATACACCTTCAAGGTCAAGATTTGCTGACAATACCGCTTTAACCTGCTTATTTTTACCTAAAACCGGCACATTTACAGCAATAATACTTTTTTGAGTCACCGGCTGCAAGTACACAGGCGAGATACTTACTCTGCCCGACACTGCCATCTGATACCAGCTTTTACTGGCCCAACTACCCTGATAATTATAGTTCAGGGAACACCGTACATTTCCTTCCAGATCAAGAAGATTTATATCATCAATATACTCACAATAATCGGTTACTAAACGGAATTCGCGTAATTTATCATCTATGCTGATTTCATCGTTTACTACGGAATATTGCTGAGACAATAAAAAAATACGACGAAAATAGCCATCAATTTCATCATTAATTTCCCGCGCTGTCATCTCCAGCACTTTCTGGCCATAATGCATCTCTCGTTTTTCAACGATGGAGACTTCCTGTAAATAAAAGAGAACAGCTGACATGCTCAGCGGAATTATAGCTGCAATCAAGAAAACTAAAACCAGTTTGAATATTAGACTGTTATAAAATTGTTTCATAAAATGATACTTTTTGCAAACTATGCAATTATCGCCAAACCATTAAACTCAGAAATACACCAACTGGCATGATAAACCGAACCAACAATTGTAAATCTGGATAATATTATTAATGCGCAGATAATACCTGCCATGTCTTGTTATATATCTGTTGTTTTTCCAGACTGAATTCATCGCAACTGAATGCCTGCCCTTTGCGTAATAACAGGGCAGATGGATATAATCTTTTATCTGCCATAACTTTTGCATCTGTGTACTTTGCAGCTGCCAGATTGGTATTGGGCAGTAAAAGTGCACTGGCTATCTCAGCACTAACCCTTGCATCAAGTATATGATTGATGAGCATATTTGCCACTTCTTTATGTTGTGAACCAGCAGGAATACAAAGATTATCAACCCAAACAGAATAACCAGCCTCAGGAATAATATAATCAAATTCATCCATACCTACTGTCTCCTGAATAAACTCACCGCTATAGGTAAGGGCAGCCCAAATCTCTTCATTAAGCATTTTTTCGGTTATGTCCATTTCGGATAACAGCTGATAATTCATATCTTTATGGCTTATCAGAAGTTCAGCTGCCCGGCCCAGCTCTGTCGGATCATTAGTGTTTATATCATATCCGTTTACAACCAGAGCAACGGCCATACATTCCATTGGATCATTTATCAATGCTATACGACCAGCATATTGCTCATCAAAAAGTACATCCCAGCCAGGGTTTTCCGTTTTTATATACTTAGTATTTACAACCAGTCCTGTTGTACCCCACATATAGGGCACACTATAATCGTGGTTACGATCATAAGGTGGATTCAGGAATTTATTATTAATATTGAGAAGATTAGTAACTTTACTATGGTCTATTCTGCTCAATAGCTTCATTTTTGCCATATTTGCAACATATAAACCACTGGCAATGATCAAATCATACTTTCCCGGATCTGACATAACTCCTGCCAGCATTGACTCTTCGTCTTCATAATTTTCTATGTTAACAAGAATACCATATTTGTTCTCAAAGCTGGACAGAGATTTTTCAGTTATATAATTCTCCCAGACAAAAATGGTTATCTCTTTAACTTCGCTGATTATAGCTGCCTCATTAGAATCAGAAGAGGAAGCAGAGGCAATCTCAGGACCTCCCATATTAATGTAGGAGTAGTAAGCGGCCACAGCTACTGTAGCCACTACAACAAGTAGCATACCCAGGCTAAATAACTTCCCAGTTTTTTTCATTATATTCTCTTAATATTAAATATTCATGTAAATATTTCATAAAACTAAATACACACTTTATGATTCGGGTGAAATATGACTTAGCTTAAACCTGTGACAAAGAAAAAAACAATACAAAACCAGAACGATATAAACATTTGCTAGAAAGCCACTTATGAGCCAGGGAATTGGCAGTTAGTTTTCATGATAACTTTAGCCAACAAATCCAGACAATTATGGGACCCACAAAAAGAAAAACTTACGGGCTGATGAACATCGTTTATATCAGATTGAGCTTACGCCGGACATACAATTCTATAAAGATCAGAATTATAAAAATACTAATAAAGTAGTTATTATAAGACACTAAATGACGGAATTGTCTGGTAGTTTTATAGGAAATTTTGTCATTGAGTACTTCCCGAAGCAGTTTTGTCTGATTCTCCCGATAACAAACGCCGCCACTGCGAGAAGCGAGATCATTAAGAAAAATAATGTTAATAGCCAATCGGGCCCCTTCGTTCATACCAGAACCTACCGTTATGAGGTGAGAATATTTCTCGAGAACCTGCTTTTGGACCTCAACACCTGGCAATACTGCTTCGAGATTTATGAAATAATCACCTTTGTACTCAGGTAAAAAAGATAGTTCATACTTAATTCCGCCGTTATCTATAGGTGAAATAATATAGTCAATCGGCTTTTCTGCCTGACAAACAGAAGCATTAAGATGAACCATACCAGCAGGATAATTGCCGGCTATAGAGATCACAGCCCGAATAATCTGCCCCGGCAGAAAGTCATCCTGAAGCCATTGGACTTTAAGAATACGCCCTGGATCGGCAATATCAGCCAGGGATTTAAGTAACTGCCGCCATAGTGAATTAAAGACTTTTCTGAGGGTTTCATCACCTCTGCCCCAACGCCAGAAAGTATTGGTATTGATTGCCACTACCTGACCATTACCATAACGGGAAATGACTATAAGAGGGGCAGAACCCTGACTTGTACCAGCTGAAAGCAATTCAAATGCCGCAGGTTTGAGAGGGCCAGAGATATTGATGCTTTCAATTACAGGGGGCATATCAGATCTGAGGTAGTTTACCAGATCACCTACAACTGGGTTGCCCTGCCCACCAACTGGCACCGTGACAGGAAAGCGACCAGTAATAAAACTATCTTTTGTAATGCCAGACAAGGAAAAAGGTATCAGATCAGCCAATGCCGAGCGAGCATAACCACCAGCTGCAAAGCCAAGCTCGCCGCCAAGAAACACTACCGCCCCGCCATCAGCTACATAATCAATAAGTGTCTGAGCCTGCTGGCCCGACCAGCTTACAGCCGCAACAGAATCAATAATAATACAGTTAAAAGACTGTAGTTCCCCTGATGTTTCAGGAAAACCATCGCTCAATATTTCTCGGATATCACTATCGGAACATTGAACTACAAACTGGCTATCAGCCCCACCTTGAGCCAGACGAAAAAGTGCTGTAAGATCTATCGCTTCATCATCAGCAAGACAATTGCGAATGGCCTTAAATTCCCAGCCTATTTCATGGGCATAGTATAGAATATTAAGCTGTTTATCACGCACTTCAATTGCAAATTCTCTACTATTATTCAATAAAGTAAGTTCAGAGCCATCTGTAACAAGGTTTATTCTGAAGCGTCTCACCCCGGCAACATCTACAGCTGGTACTTCAAATTCATGGCGAGTAATATTCCGATCATTATCAATATCCAGGCGGTGCAGTTCCACCCAGAAATTATCATGGAATTCCTCCAGAAGCAGATATGAATTGGCTTGCATCTGAGATGAAGTGTCTCTTTCAAATCCTGCAAATTCCGTAACGGCTGTTATCCGAGTCTCTGCCGAAACATCTACAATAGCAGGAAAATCAACTCTGGTAAGTTTGGCATCAGGGATATCAGGATTATCAGTTCCCACTGCAACTATATACAAGGGGGTAGCGGGCAAAGTAACATCAGTCAGGGTTTGGTCTCCACCATCAGTGAGCATTATAAGCATATCTGAGTCGGATAGTTGGTCATAATCGCATAGAGCCAGCAACACAGCCCCCAGATCAGTTTGCCGAACCATTTGTGGATTATCGCCCAATAAGTCTTTGGGCTGATCTGAAAGCTGGTCGGTAAAGAATAGTCTGTTAAAAGTAACCTGCCCCTCATAATCACCCATAAGATCCTGGCACAACTTCTCAGCACGCTCATGACGCGATATATCACCCTGATCTAAAACATCCATTGAAGAGGAGATATCATTTAGCAGCGTCACTCGCAGAGGTTCAGAAGGCTTAACAGTTGTCAATATCACAGGATCGCATAATGCCAGAAACAGTAAAGAGAGTAATGAAATGCGAATAGTCAGCAATAATATTGCTACTGACCGACTGTAACCTTTGCGTAAAAGGTGCCACAACCAGACAACGGCGACCAACAGTACAAAAAGCCCTGAAACTATGACAAACGGTTCACTATTAAATTGCCAGTTCATTATCGCCGGGCTCCTGCTGAATCAGCTTTCCAGATACGCTTATTGGACAAAAATGCTTCACAAAGAAAAAATACGAGAGACAGAACTATTGACAAAACATAGAGTTCGCAGAGCCGGCGTGGACTAGCACTTAAATAATTGCCATTATCATGGTATGTAATCGTATCAATAAAAACATTCATGCCTTCCAACTGACTGACTAACTGCTCCTCGGAGAGATAATTGTCATAGGCCTCAGAAGGGTCAGAACTGAATGCTACTGCCATTGTACCCCCGTCATAATCAAGTCGGAGCACACCACTGTGTGTCATTATCGGCAGCTCAGAGAGCTTACCACCCTGTTCTATTTTATCAATACCACTTAGGGAAACAATCTCAACAGGCTCTGCAATGCCTGTATATTCCAGAGTATCACCTGCATAAAGATTCAATGTACGGCCAATTTGACGCCCCACTTCTGACATATCTTTTGTGCTTGCAGATGAGATAGCAGTTACCATATTTTGCAAAACAACCACCATAAGCGGAGATTTAGGCAGAGTCGAAGACCGGTTATCCAGAGCAAAACCACTTACAAAAACATTGCCTTTACCCATCTGCCGGTACGCCAGAACACTTTGACTCAGATCGCAACTCAAGAGACTCTGCCAATTATCAGAAAGTATAAGGGGATAATAGCTACTAATACTCAGTTTATCTATTTTCTGAGGACTTTGCCCAAAGATCATATACCAGAACATGCTATCAAGGCTGTTGAGTTCCAGTGGCAAAGGTGATGCGGCGTTTACTAATGAATTAAATCTTATATCATAATAATCAGGCAGATCCTGACCAGATGCATTGGCAATTGATGGGACCAGCAAAACATTTCCACCTGAATCTAAAAATGCCTTCTGCCAACCCGGAACGGCATTTTCCAGCTCCAAACTGACATTATGAGTCATGACAACCATTGCAACTTCATTGAGCTGGCAATATTCAATTATTTTCCCGACGGAACGAAACACCATCTCGATACCCGTAAGAGCCGGTTCATCAAGCGGCGATAAAGCCAGAGGTATAAACCCGTAATCAGACCGGCCTCCGGCAAAAAGCACTTTAACAGGCTCATGGCAATACCATACCGCTGCTGCCTGATCATCTGCGGGAAATCCATCACCGCTAAGAGATATGGCTACCGGCTGAAAACCGATAGCATTTGCCATCAACTGGAACGATACCGGCCTTATTGTACCAGCATTAACTGAAACTATTTCACTGATTGGTCGAGCGGTCAGCCCGGCTACAGTAACAGTAATATTCGATGCATCAAAAGGACTATTATTCTGAAGTAATATTTCAGCATTAACCGGATGTCCCGGGAGCAAGATACTGGCAGGCATCTTCACCGATTTTACTACTACATTAGCCTTCTCTGACTGCTGGGCAAGTATCCTATGAATACTCAAAATAACCTTTTCGGATCCAGCCTGAATTTCCGAACTGACTGCCTCAAACTCATGACTCTGGCAATCACTAAAAATATGGATCGTACCCCCAGTCTCCCTCAGCAGTTCAATACCCTTTGCAATGGCCAAAGGCATATTACCTGAAGCTGCGGTCGTTTCGCAACTGCCCAGCAACTCTCCTGGTAATATACCCTCAGTAACAGAGTGAAATCTAGCATCAGAAAGGGTTATTATCCCGAGATTATCTTTCCCTGATCCTTCTGCAAGCGTTAAAGCTGCGGCACAGGCAATATTAAAACAACTGCGTTGCGGCTGGAGCTTACACTGTCGTGACATAGAGGCAGTATCATCTAAAATAATCAAACTATTGCCCATATGACCAGTAAGTTGACCAATCATTATCGTCGGCCGGGTCAGGGCCAGAATGAGAAAAAACAAAACCAATACCCGACATAGTAGTATCAGCCACTGACGCAGCCGATTACGACGGGCGATAAGCGGATCAGCACGATAAAAGAACATCAAAGTAGGAAAAATCAGCTTCCCACTGCGTCGGGGAAAAAGGAAATGAAATATCACTGGTAATAATGCCGCTGGCAATAACCATAGCAGCCCAGGCAAAGCAAAAATCATATTGGGCGGCTCCTCTCGAGCAGGACATCAAATACCTCACGACGGGTATCAGCCAAAATATAGCTGCCCTTAACATTCATTACTGCCTGACGCACAGCATTAAGATAAGTATGAACCTGCGTGCAATAGCTATCTTTAATATCGGCCAGATCAATCAGCAACTTTTCAGAACTTTCCAGGCAGGAAATATCTGCCAGAGTTGTTCCATCAGCGGCCATATCATTCGGCAGGCTCAGCTCCGCCCCATCAAGCACATGAAAAACCACCAGCTCCTTACTACTATGGAAAAGATGCCCCAGCGCAGCTGCCAGTTCCTTTGGTTCTTCCAGCAAATCAGATATTATAACAACCAGTGCCTTGCCCTTGCAAACATCAGCTACTCGATGCATAGTATCTGCCATATTCACAACCCCTTCAGGCTTGATCATTTCCAGAGTGTCAAGCACAGGCTTAAGCCCCTTGTAACTTCCAGCCGGGCCAATCTGCAGCAATTTCCCCTTATCAACTGTCAAAAGCGAAACCGAATCACCATGATGAGCCATGAGATAGGAAATACCAGCCGCCAGATAGCAGCCATAGTCAAATTTGGTCATATTTCCCAGGTATTTATAATTCATACTCGCTGAGGTATCAAGAATTATATGACAGCGAATACTGACCTCTTCATGATATTGCCGGATAACATAGCGGTCACTACGGGCATAAACCGGCCAATCAATACGATGTGCCGGATCGCCGGGGCTATACTCACGATATTCAGCAAATTCAACAGAAGAGCCAAAACTTGCAGAACGATGCTTCCCCTGATAATGACCATCCATAACTGATCGGACCGACAACTCCATAGACTGGAGCTTATCGGCCAATTGAGCGGGTAAATATTTATAACCACTAGCTGCCATGCACCTTATTTTAATGTCAAAACAGCCAGGAACAAACAAAAAAACATACTTTGACAGATGAAATTATAATAGATCCTGCGTGCATAATCTACCATCGGAACTACACCCTAAAATATTATCATACAAATCACATAAAACATATTTCATGATCATAGGACCATAAAATCACTAATAAATTTAAGAACAGCTATGCTGTCATTTTTTCTGGAAAGGCTTTGCCGGGCCTGGGTTGCCATTTCAATACCAAAATGAGGCGTATTTTTAGTGATAATCTTTTCCATAAAATCCGGAGTGAATTCAGGATGGCATTGCAAGCCCAGAATACGATCATCAATGCAAATCGCAGCATAGGGGCAATGTTCAGTATGGCCCAGCACCTGAGCCCCTTCCGGGAGTTCAATTATCTGATCGCCATGAGAGAACATAACATTAACCTGGTCAGGTAAAGGGATTGGTAAACTATCCGGAATTAATTGCATAGTCATACAGCCAATCCCCCAGCCTTGTGGCGCTTTAGTGACCTTGCCACCCAGACTATGTCCGATCATCTGATGACCAAAGCAAATTCCCACCATTTTACTGTCACCACCAGTGGCCAGATCTCGAATAAAATTGCCCAGATCGTAGATCCAAAGGTCCTTATCATAAGCACCACTTAAAGAGCCCATAACAATATAGCCGGTAAAATCGCCTGTCGATACTGGTAAATCACCGCGTTTAGTATCAAAAAACTCTATTTCAGGCCTAAAACCAACCAAATTGAGACCATCAGCCATCATCTGGCCAAACTCCTGGCAGTTGTGCATTACTTCATTGATATGTTCGCAATCCAATATAGCTAAACGAGACATAATTACTCCATTTCAGCAAATTTCGATCTGGTTAATAAAAGTCGGTACAGTGCTTCTTGCTATCATATTTGCATTCTTATTTTAACTGTAACTAAGTAACAGGGCATTATTCTATCGAAAAAAAAACCAAACGCAAAGTATCTTCTTAAGTGAACCGCAATAGAACCTGAAATAATACTTGACAGGACATACAGCACAACATATAGTGTTATGCGTTGTTGGTTCACCCGCATATATGGGGTGACGCAAGAGGGAATCCGGTGAGAGACCGGAACTGCCCCGCAGCGGTAATCAGGAACGAAAATTGCTATAAGCACTGCCTGTAAAGGTGGGAAGCGGCGATGAGTAGGTTTTGCTGCCTGAAAGTCCGAATACCTGCCAGCGATCCGTCGAAATGAAAGACGGTCTGACAATTGGCTTTCGCGGGAAAGGCTGTTGCAATGTTCTGCGCTGATGTTCTCAGCCGGGGTATTGTCAGTTTTATCGGGTGATAGTTCATTTGTCATTGTGGAGACAATACGCGGGTGTTGTTCTTCGGCCTGGTATATTGCTGCGCCGAGACTCGCCATTTATCTCCTTGTTTTAACTAATTAATCCAATGCAGGAGAGACAGACAGATGGCAGCAGGTAAAATATCCCAAACCGCACCCGAAAAACCAGAGTTAACAGTTAGTTCACTTCATTTTCCTTCAATAGTCAAGCGAGACGGTCGAGTAGCAGATTTTGATGCCGGTAAGATAGAGCGTGCCATAGGCAAAGCAGGAGCTGCTACTGGCGAATTTACTAATGAAACCGCCAGAAAACTTACCCGTCGGGTCCTTTCCCTGATTCAGGCCACACTGCCAGAATCTGGCATAGAAGTGGAACAGATACAGGATCTGGTCGAAGATGTATTATTGGCAAGTCCCTATAAAAAGACTGCCAAAGCCTATATTATCTATCGCGAACAACATGCACGCATAAGAGAATTATTGGATAAGGCAGACCTTGACCTGATAGACAATTATCTGGAAAAACTGGACTGGCAGGTACAAGAGAACAGTAATATGTCCTATTCATTGCAGGGTTTGAATAATTATATATCTAGTGAGGTCAGTAAGACATATTGGCTCAATAAGATATACTCACCGGAAATCCGCCGTTGCCATCTGGAAGGAGATTTTCATTTGCACGACCTTGGCCTACTGAGCGTATATTGCGTCGGCTGGGACCTGCAAGATCTGCTTCGCAACGGGTTTCAGGGAGTATCTGGAAAAGTTCAGAGCAATCCGGCCCGACATTTCCGCACAGCTCTGGGCCAGATAGTAAATTTCTTTTATACCCTGCAAGGTGAAGCAGCCGGAGCTCAGGCCTTTTCCAGTCTTGATACCTTACTGGCACCCTTCATCTACTATGACAAGCTCACCTATAAAGAAGTAAAACAGTCATTACAGGAATTTGTTTTTAATGTTAATGTTCCAACCAGAGTAGGATTCCAGACGCCCTTTACCAACATTACACTTGACTTACAGCCGCCTGGGACACTGGCAAATAGCCCGGTAATTATCGGTGGCGAACTAAAAGACAAGACCTATGGCGAATTTCAGATGGAAATGGATATGTTCAATCGGGCATTTCTGGAAGTAATGGCGCAGGGCGATGCCCAGGGACGGGTATTTACCTTCCCTATACCAACCTATAATATTGGCAAAGATTTTAATTGGGATAACCCAAACCTGGATCTGCTCTGGCAGGTAACGGCCCGATATGGCATACCCTATTTCGCTAATTTCGTTAATTCTGATATGCACCCGGAAGATGCTCGTTCAATGTGCTGCCGCCTGAGACTCGACCTGCGTCACCTGGAAAAAAGAGGCGGCGGTCTCTTTGGAGCTAACCCCCTTACCGGTTCGATAGGTGTAGTAACTATCAATATGCCCAGATTGGGATATATTGCCCGAGATAAGAAGGATTTTCTCTCACGCCTTGATGACCTGCTGGAAAAAGCTAAGAATTCACTGGAAATCAAACGAAAACTACTGGAACAGTTTACAGTAAAGAACCTTTATCCTTATACTCGCTATTACCTTCGTGGCGTTTTTGAGCATTATGGCAAATTCTGGCATAATCATTTTTCAACTATCGGCCTGACCGGTATGAACGAAGCCTGTGTAAACCTGCTAGGGGATGATATAGGCACTGACACTGGACGAGAATTTGCTCTGGAAATAATGGAGTATATCCGCAGACGACTTTTGCAATTTCAGGAAGAAACCGGCAATATGTATAATCTGGAAGCAACACCAGCAGAGGGAACATCATATCGTCTGGCCAGTCTTGATTCGCAGATGTATCCGGAAATGAAATGCCTGCAAGGTAAGGAACATAAAGTATATTCAAATTCAACCCAGTTACCGGTCGATTACAGCAGCGATATCTGGCATGTTCTCGACCTGCAAGATCCGCTTCAGGTGTGCTATACCGGCGGTACGGTACAGCATATTTTCCTGGGCGAAGCTGTGACGGACTGGCAGGCATTACGATGCTTTATCAAAAAGGTCTGCGAAAATTATCATCTGCCCTACTTTACTATCTCTCCCTCATTCAGTATATGCCCCGTGCATGGCTATTTATCAGGCATACAGGAAAGCTGTCGGCAATGTCAGAGCCGAACGGAAGTATATGCCCGAGTAGTTGGTTATCTGCGTCCGGTAGATCAATGGAACGAAGGCAAGCAGTCTGAGTTTAAGCTGCGGAAATACTACAATATTAACTCGGAGTCTATAGCAAAATGAATATAGGTGGTTTCCAGACCCTGACCCTGAGTGATTACCCAGGTATTTGCAGTGCAATTGCATTTACTCAAGGATGCAATTTCTGTTGTGATTATTGTCACAACAAACAACTTATCGCACGCAGTTGTGAGCCTGATAATACCAGGCAGGTTCTGGATCTGTTAAAAGAACGAGTCAGACACATAGATGGCCTGGTAATATCCGGAGGTGAACCAACAATACATCAGGACCTTCCTGAGTTTATCAGCCGGGTCAGAGAACTTGGCCTTAAAGTTAAACTTGACACTAACGGCAGTAATCCGGATATGCTCGAAAGACTGTTCACTGAAAACATGCTGGACTTTGTGGCTATGGATATCAAAGCTACACCAGAAAAATATCAACAGGTGATCGGTATCGATTTTCCCTATGATATTATCAGGCAAAGTATAGGTATCATCGCCCAATCGGGCATTGATGCTATTTTTCGCACAACTTTTTTACCAGAAATATTGACAAAAGAAGACCTGACAATAATTGCCAGTATAGTACCGGATAATTGCAAATATATAGTACAGTCTTATAAATCTACAAATGATAAAGGATAAATAATGAGTATATGTTCTGACACTAAAATTAAAGAATATGTAAGTAAGACCGGCATGATCGAGCCATTTGAGCCCGGGCAGGTAAAGAATAACAAGGGAGTACCTGTTATCTCCTATGGCCTTTCCTCATTTGGCTATGATATTCGGGTATCTGACCATTTTCGCATATTCACCAATGTGCACGGCACCGTAGTTGACCCGAAGAACTTTGACCCCAAAGGCATGGTAGAGATCCAAAGTGAGGTATGTATCATTCCTCCTAACAGCTTTGCACTGGCACTCAGTGTAGAGTACTTCCGAATACCCCATAATATTCTTACTGTCTGCGTGGGTAAATCAACCTATGCCCGTTGCGGAATAATAGTAAATGTTACCCCTTTTGAACCCGGCTGGGAAGGTCAGGCTGTACTGGAAATATCCAATACAACACCCCTGCCTGCCAAGGTATATGCCTGGGAAGGTTTGGCCCAGGTACTTTTCTTTGAATCAGATACTCCCTGCGAAGTATCCTATGCCGATCGACACGGGAAATATCAGAAACAATCCGGCATTACTCTACCCAAAGTATAATAAATCATACTGTTTAAGAATATTTTTACTTTTACTGGATTATTTTACACTAAGCTACATATAATAACATGTATCTTATAAAAATATTATGCAACAACTTATTCTCCTGAAAGGAGTTAGATAATTAATGATTAAATGTTCGAATAATGGTTTTCCCCGTATCGGGGCCGATCGAGAGCTAAAAAAAGCGGTTGAGTCATATTGGAAAGGTCAGTCGTCAGAGAGTCAGCTTGAGGATATAGCCGCTGAGCTTCGTCGTCGTCACTGGCAGCTACAGAAAGCTGCGGGGCTGGATATTATACCATCAAATGACTTTAGTTTTTATGACCAGATGCTTGATACTTCGGCTATGCTTGGTGCCGTACCTGCCCGCTATGGCTTCACAGGGGGCAAAATCAATCTGACTACCTATTTTGCCATGGCCCGCGGAAACGACCGTAAAGTGGCGATGGAGATGACCAAATGGTTTGACACCAATTACCATTATATCGTACCGGAATTCAATGTCGGCCAGATATTTTCATTAAGCAGCAGCAAAGTTATCGATCAGTTTATTGAGGCCAAACAACTGGGTATTATTACCAGGCCGGTATTGATCGGACCGGTAACATATCTGGCCTTGGGCAAAGCCAGACCTGACTGTTTTGACCCGCTGGACCTTATCGATAATGCAGTTGAAGTGTATAAAGAGGTGCTTGCCAAACTCAGAGCAGCCGGAGCCGACTCGGTACAGATCGATGAGCCGATACTGGCTGTGGATATAGATGGCCGGCATATAGCTGCCTTTGAAAAGGCATACCATGAGATACTGGGCACGATAAATCGGCCTGCAATCCATCTGGCAACTTATTTTGGCGATATAAGCGAGCATTTGCCTATGCTGGCAAAATTCAACTTTGATTTCATTCATCTCGATCTGGACCGAGCTCCAGAACAGCTAAATGCCGCACTGAAAACATTACCAATCAAGACCGGCCTGTCACTGGGTGTTATCAGTGGCCGTAATGTATGGAAGTCCAATCTCACAGCCCATTACGAGAAGCTCAAGCCAATATTGGCTGATCGGGGTGGCAGAAACATAATCATTGCCCCCTCCTGTTCATTACAGCATAGCCCAGTTGATCTGACCAGAGAGTCGGCTCTGGCTCCAGAAATAAAAGAAAAGCTGGCTTTCGCAGTTCAAAAGTTATCTGAAGTTAAGCTTCTTACCGCTGCATTGAACGGTGATAAGTCGGCTCTGGAGCAAATTGAAAGTTATTCGGCAGTATTTAATTCTAAAAATGCATCTCGCTTTACCGACCCGGCAGTAACAGCCCGTATGGCAGCTATAACCCCAGCTATGTCAAACCGTCAGAGTGCGTATCCGCAGCGCAGACTTGCCCAGGAAAAGGCTCTGGGCCTGCCCCTGCTACCCACTACCACAATCGGCTCATTCCCACAGACACCGGAGATCCGCAAGGCCCGGGCTGATTTCAAAGCCGGTAATATCGATGAGGCAGCATATCAGCAGAGCATGAAAGATGAGGTAGCCCTGGTTGTGCGGTTTCAGGAGGAGATCGGGCTGGATGTGTTGGTACACGGGGAACCAGAAAGAAACGACATGGTGGAATATTTCGGCCAGCAGCTTAACGGGTTTGCCTTTACTCAGTTTGGCTGGGTACAAAGCTATGGCTCCCGCTGCGTCAAGCCCCCACTGATCTATGGCGATGTCTCGCGCAGTACTCCAATGACCATCGAATGGGCAAAATATGCCCAGTCACTGAGTAAGAAATATGTCAAGGGCATGCTTACCGGCCCGGTAACTATATTAAAGTGGTCATTTGTGCGTGAAGATCAGCCTCTGAGTGTGACAGCAAACCAGATCGCTCTGGCTATTCGTGATGAAGTAACTGACCTTGAAGATGCCGGAATAAATATCATACAGATCGATGAACCGGCATTCCGAGAAGGTATGCCGCTTAAGACCTCGCAATGGAAGGAATATTTTGACTGGGCGGTAAATGCCTTTAAGATTGCGACATGCAGTGTAAGTGACTCCACACAAATCCATACGCATATGTGTTATTCTGATTTTAACGCGATCATAGACGCTATCGCTGCATTGGATGCTGATGTAATTTCGATCGAAGCATCTCGTTCTGATATCAAGCTGCTGGATGTGTTCAATGATTTTGATTACCCTAATGAGATAGGCCCAGGTGTATATGATATTCACAGCCCTCGCATACCGGAAGTCGAGGAAATGGTCGAGCTGCTGGAGAAAATGCTCAAGGTTATTCCTGCTAAACAGCTCTGGGTTAACCCCGACTGCGGCCTGAAAACCAGAGCATGGCCCGAAACCAAAGCAGCTCTGATCAATATGGTCAAAGCCGCCGAGGTGGTTCGCAAACAAGTTCAAGCATAATATTCTTCACCAAGGTTAAATCCTTTCAATCAGACCAGTGTGAGTCGCAAGGCTTATCTGGTCTTTTTTTTATAAGACCACAAAAGCATGCAAAACTTATTAACACCTAACTCATTTATTATAAATACAATATGTTCACGATTGTACTAATTTTGAAGTTACAAGAAAAATAATACTTGCATTTCAAACAACCGTATGATATAGTTGTATAAGTATGCTGTAAAGCTACGCAAATAACACCCATGGCTACCAGAAACAGACTTTATCTTTATACAATTTAAATTAATGGTGACAAATATGGAAGACTATAACGATACGGCTCGCAGGATAGTGGAATGCGCTTGTGAAGCATTTGCCCAGAAAGGGTATAAAGAGACCAGTATCACTGATATATGCAGTATGGCCGAGGTTAATCGTGCGGCTATAAACTATTATTTCCGAAGCAAAGAGAATTTATTTGAAAAATCATTCCGTCATGCCGTTAGCCTGATCCAAAGAGCAGATGCTTTAAATGATGATGGCAGTGAAAAACCAGCAACTGAGCAGCTTAAAAACTATATTGCGGCACTTATCCGCTCAATATTTGACGAAGGCCCCTCAGGTTGGTTTATGCGTATGGTATTTCATGAAATATTTGCCCCTACACTGGTATCAAAAGATTTTATTTCAGACATATTAAGCCAGGAAAGATCAAGACTTGATGCTATAATAGTCAGACTGACAGGTGAGACAGACATACATAAGATAAGGTTGCTGAATATGAGTATAATGTCGCAATGTCTGTTCTTTAATACTACCAGGAATATTCGCAAATACAAGATAAGCCAAAAGCTGCCCCCCTTTGACCGACCGGAGTTTCAGGCAGAAAATTTTCTTGAAGAAATAATAGACCATGTATATGAATTTTGTATAAACGGTCTGAATATCCGTAAAACAAATATGGAGAGTGGATATTGAAAAAAGAAATATATATATCAGGCATTTGCAGTGTTTTATTATTAGCCGGATGCCATACTGGTGAACCAGAATTATCTGAAATATCAGGATTTATGCCGGAGCAATATTCAGGAGTGACGCAGCAGGCAAATTTTGAGATTCAAGAAAAATGGTGGCAGGAATTCGGCAGCGAAGAGCTCAACAGGCTCATAGCCAGTGCCATGACTGATAATCTGAGCATTGAGCAAGCCTGGGCCAGACTGAAACAGGCTAAAGCGGCGGAACTAAAGATAAATTCAGCAGACGATCTGCAAGTGGATCTGAGTGCCGGAGCTGGCACGACCCGAAACCGAATCGAAACAGCCGCAGGCACAACCGAAACCACAACAGACAGCTATTCTCTGGGCCTGGCAGCAGCGTATGAGCTGGACCTCTGGGGTAGGATAGACTCGCAGAAGCAAGCCGCCCTGCTATCGGTGCAAGCCAGCCGGGAATCAGTAGATACTGCCGCTACAACAGTTGTAGCAGAAATAATACAGGCCTGGCTTGACATTCTTGCCAGCCGGGAACAGAAAAGCATTCTCAATAAGCAATTAGAAACTAATAAGTCTTATCTAGAGTTGCTGGAACTGCGATTTAATAAGTCAAATAGCAGTTCTCTGGATGTATTACGGCAAAGACAGACAATAGAACAGGTTAAAGCAGCTCTTATCCTGACTGAATCAGCAGAAAAAGTAGCCCATAATAAACTTGCCGCCCTTCTGGGTAAAATGCCCGGCAGTGAAATATCAATAGAAACACAAAGAATGCCTCAAATACCTGATATGCCGGCAACCGGCATACCATCACAATTGCTGACCAGAAGGCCTGACCTCAGACTGGCAATGCTGAATGTCAAAATAGCAAACTGGAATCTCTCTGAGGCCAAAGCTGACAAACTACCAGCATTCAAACTCACCGCTTCCTATAAATATGGAGATGATGAACTAGAGAGTCTATTTGACAACTGGATAATGAACCTTGCGGCAAATCTCACAGTACCATTACTTGATGGCAAACGGCGAGAGGCAGAGGTAGCACGAGTTCAGGCAGTAATAGAGGAAAAAACATCTGTCTATAAGCAGGCAACAATAACAGCTGTAACTGAGGTTACCAATGCAATGTTACAGGAACAATATCAGCAAAAGAACCTGAAAGTAGTATCAGGTCAACTGGAACTGGCGCGTCAGGCACTCAAACAGGCAGAATATCAATATTTTAATGGAGCCCAGGACTATCTAAGCACTCTTTCAGAGCTGATAAAAGTACAGGCTCTTGAATTTGAAATATTAAGCAGGCAAAAAAATCTCCTTCAATATAGGACTGCATTGTACCGGGCATTGGGTGGAAGCTGGCTGTAATATAACCAGGCAGTACAATTCTTAGGGTAATCAACAGTAGATAATATAAAAAGGTAAATAACCATGAGTAAAACAAAAATAACTATAAAGATATTAATTACTGCTATATTAATATTTGCTTCAGTATTAACAATAAAATATATGGCAAAAAATAAGCCTGAGATCGGGAAAGCTCCAATGCCAAAGACTTCATATCTGGCAGATGTTATGACAGTTTCAAAAATAAGCGAGCCAATAATTATAAAGGCAATGGGCACTGTCGTACCAGTTCGTAAAATAGTTTTAAGATCAAGGGTTGCCGGCCAGATCATAGCAGTGAGCGACCAGTTTCGCCCGGGCGGATATTTATCTGCTGGCCAGACCATAGTGACAATAGAACCTGATGATTATGAGCTGGCAATAATGCAGAGCAAAGGGCAATTGACTAACGCTCAGGCAGCCCTGGCATTAGAAAAAGGCAAACAACAAATAGCTCTCAGAGAATGGGAACTAGTTAATAACGGGCGTGAGATATCAGATCAGGACAGATCACTGGCCCTGCGTCAGCCGCAATTAATGCAGGCTCAGGCAAATGTTGAAATAAGTCGCAGTGCGTTAAAAAAGAGCGAGCTTGATCTGAGCAGAACTCAGATAAACGCCCCATTTAATTGTATGGTATTATCTAAAAGTGTGGATATTGGAACTAATGTAACCAGCCAGGAATCATTGGCAGAGCTGGTTGATATTGACAAATACTGGATAGAAGTATCAGTTCCGCTGGACGAACTAAAATGGCTGGAAATACCAGATATAACCAACACAAAAGGTTCTGAAGCCAAAGTTTATTATAATGACAATGTAGTAAGCGGTAAGGTTGTAGGCCTTCTTACTAATCTGGAAAGCAAAGGTAAAATGGCGAGGGTATTAGTTGAAGTTGAAGACCCATTTGACCTGAAAACAAATAGCAGACAGCCATTATTGCTGGGCGATTATGTAAAAATTGAGATCGAAGGTAAGCTAATGGATAACATAGCAAGAATCCCCCGTACGGCCTGGCGTGATGATAATAATGTCTGGCTGGCAATATCTCGAGATGGCGGCTATGAGCTTGATATAAGACAGGCTAAGACTATATGGCGTGACGAAGACACTGTAGTGATCACGGATGGTCTTAATAACGGTGAATTACTGGTAATATCAGCTATCGCCTCACCTGTTAACGGAATGTCTTTGCGATTGACAGATGAAATGTTATCTAAATGACGGAGCTTGTTCAAGTATTATTTATTTGATATTTTGTATTTAGCTCAATAGATACTCGGCTATAACAAGCAGCAAGCACTATAAAAAATAAAGGTAAAAGATATATGAACGATTTAATCGAACAGGAAGGTAATTTGAAAAAAGGGGTTATCTCCTGGATGGTTCACAATCCAGTAACAGCCAATCTTATAATGGTAGTCTGCCTGATAGGCGGACTTATGATGGCTTCAAATATCAAAAAAGAGGTTTTCCCGGAATTTTCACTTGATATGGTTACAGTAACAGTGCCATACCCGGGAGCCAGTCCGGAAGAAGTTGAAAAATCCATTGTTCAGGTAATTGAAGAGAATGTCAGGGGTCTTGATGGTGTCAAAGAAGTCACTGCTGCGGCCAATGAAGGGGTTGGCGTTGTAACAGTTGAGATGCTGGTAGGATATGACATTCAGAAGCTGACCCAGGATGTAAAAACGGAAGTCGATCGCATTGTAACATTTCCTGAGGAGGCTGAAGAGCCGCAAGTTACACAGTCATCACGGAAGAGGCAGGTACTTTCTATCGTACTGTCAGCTGATTTAAGTGAAAAGGCATTGCGGGAAACAGCTGAACAAGTTCGTGACCGCCTACTTCAGGAAGCAGATATTACTCAGGTTGAAATATCAGGTCACAGGGAATATGAAATCAGTATTGAAGTGCCTCAGGACACACTCAGGCGTTACAATCTGACTCTTCCCGGAATCGCTGACATTATCTCCCGTCATGCCCTGGAACTACCCGGCGGTTCAATGAAAACCGCTAATGGTGAGATCATGGTCCGCATGAAGGAAAGACGCGACTGGGGAGTCGAATATGAAAATATTCCAATAGTGAGTAATTCTGATGGCACCGAGGTGTTGCTCAAAGATATCGCTGTAATCGTTGATGGTTTTGAAGACATCGATAAATTCACTACATATAACGGAAAACCAGCATTACTTGTTGATGTTTACCGGATTGGCAACGAGACACCGCTTTCTGTTGCTGATGCGACCAGAAAGGTAATTAGTGAACTGCTAGACACTATGCCTGATGGCCTGGAAATGATCATCTGGAATGACTCATCTGAAATGTACCGCCAGAGAATGGACCTGCTGTTCCGTAACGGACTTATCGGGTTATTATTAGTTGCGGTATTATTGTCAATTTTCCTGGAGTTTCGACTGGCATTCTGGGTATCTATGGGCATACCTATTTCATTTTTAGGTGCTATGCTCTTTTTGCCCAGTTTTGACATTACAATCAATATGATGACCATGTTCGCATTTCTGGTGGCTTTAGGCATAGTCGTAGATGATGCAATTGTAGTAGGTGAAAATGTGTATCACCTCCACCAGGATGGTATGCCTTTCCATAAAGCCTCTATAATTGGTACACGCCAGGTGGCTATTCCGGTAATATTCAGTGTTCTTACTAATATAGTAGCCTTTTTACCTATGCTTTTTGTTCCGGGTTTTATGGGCAAAATATACAGGGTATTTCCTGTAATCATAACATGCATATTTCTCATGTCCTTAGTCGAATGCCTGTTGATATTGCCTTCACATCTCTCTCACCAGAAAGATACTGAAAACAAGAGTATGCTGCATAAGATGCAAAACTCATTCAGCCATTGGTTTGTAAAATGCGTAAGAAATATTTATGGGCCATTTCTAAATTTTGTATTAAGAAATCGCTATCTGACTATTCTTTGCTGCATGATAATATTAGCTCTGACACTAGCTTTTGTCTCATTGGGCTATATCAGCATAGTCGCATTCCCTTCTGTTGATTCTGAATATGCCAGAGCAACGGTTGTGATGCCTTACGGCTGCGATGTTTCAGAAACGGTTCGTGCCAAAGATATTATAGAAGCCAAGGCACGCGAGATCATTGCTGCCAACGGTGGTGATAAATTAAGCACAGGTATAGTATCAGTAGTAAACGAACGGGTTGGCGAAGGGAGCGGCGCTACCAGTGGCAGTCATGTTGCCAAAATATATATATTGCTGACTGCTCCTGAGGTAAGACCTCTGAGTACCGCCCAAGTCTCTTCTCTGTGGCGAAAAGCTACCGGTGAAATAACCGGGGCTGATTATGTTCGCTTTGAAAGCAATGTTGGAGGCCCTGGTTCTGGCGCATCTCTTAGTGTCGAACTTTCACATAGAAGCATGAAAACCTTAGAGACTGCAAGTTCCGAACTGGCAGCATTACTTAAGGAAGTGGAATCGGTAAGTGATGTTGACGATGGTTTCACGCCCGGCAAAGAACAGATAGATTTTACGGTCAAAAAAGAATGTCAGGCCCTTGGATTTACCGCTGCCAATATTGCTCAACAAGTGAGAAGTTCATATTATGGAGCCCAATCACTGAGGCAGCAACGAGGCAGAAATGAGATCAAAGTAATGGTGCGTTTACCGAAAGAAGAACGCAATACCCTCTACAGCCTTGAATCTATGATAATACGCTCACCGTTAACCGGAATTGAAGTACCTCTCAGAGATGTTGTGGAAGTATCCAGAGGCAGAGCTTATACCTCTATTAATCATCGCGACCAAAATCGGGTGGTAACCATTTCAGCTGATGTGCCCGCTGAAAACAATACCGTAGTAATGAACCGGCTCAAAACAGACCTGCTTCCATCTCTTATCAACAAATACCCTGGCCTGACCTACAGTTTTGAAGGTCGTCAGGCAGATCTGGCTGATTCTATGGAGGCACTACAGACTGGATTTCTTTTGGCACTTTTCGTTATTTATGCAATGCTGGCAATTCCATTCAAGAGTTATACACAACCGATAATAATTATGACTGCCATACCCTTTGGTATTGTCGGAGCAGTTCTGGGACATATCATAATGGGTTACAACCTCAGTGTGATAAGCATGTTTGGTATTGTAGCATTAGCCGGTGTTGTTGTGAATGATGTTATTGTGCTTATCGACTTTGCCAATACTACCAGACGGGAAAATCCAGACTGTTCCTGCCACGATGCTATTCTGGCGGCCGGTATACAGCGATTCCGACCGATCATGCTAACCACCCTTACCACCTTTGGCGGTCTGGCGCCGATGATATTTGAAACATCACGGCAGGCAAAATATCTCATACCTATGGCCTTGTCTCTTGGTTATGGTATATTATTCTCTACAGCAATAACTCTGATACTGGCACCATCTCTTTATATGATGGTAGATGACATGCACAATTTCTTTGATAAAATAAAATCCCGTTGGAACAGACTCTAAACAGATGAATCCTGAAGATAATCTTTATTCAGGCAAAACAGCAGAAGAACACTAACTAACTATTACTATTAGAAACGGACCAGAGACATACATGCCTTTGGTCCGTTTTTTTTCAACCACCATATTAATAAGCATATTAAGCTCTTTGGCAATAATAAATACAAAAAGTCCCATAATCGAGCACTGAATAGACTTATCAAAGTCCCGATATAGTATTTTTAATATTACTAAACAAGGGCGATATTTACTATATTATCTTAAACACCGGCAGTTCAGTTACTTAGCACCTTTTGCTGTTATAATTGAATTACAAACATATGATTTGCGTCATAATACTAATCTAAATAAATATTTACAGATATAGACCAGCGTCCGTTATCCGATATATATTATGCCGGGAATGATTTTTCCCGCTAACTAATAACCAGGGTAATAAATACATATAATGGTAGAACTATGAAAAATTTGAAATCTATTTATACGGGTTTAATATTATGTATCATGATCGTCCTGAGCATGTTGCTTAATTCTTCCTGTGATCGGAATAATCCTTCTAAGTCGGAAGCGGTCGAAACAGACAGTCAAACTCAAGCAGAGATCCTGATATACTGCGGCATAACTATGATAAAGCCAATAACAGAAATTGCAAAAGAGATTGAACGAATGGAGAATTGCAAAGTCACAATAATCAAAGGAGGTTCAGGGGATTTGCTAAAAACCATATTAGAGAATCAAAAAGGTGACCTTTACCTGCCTGGCACTGAGAATTATTTTGACCAGATCAAGGAAAAACATCCTGATCTGATAATACGAAGAGAACGGATCGGGATGAACAAGGCGGCATTAATGGTGCAAAAAGGAAATCCATTGAACCTGACTAATGACCTTAACCAACTGGCAAATAGAAAATATGCGGTAGTCATAGGTAATGATCTCAGCGGCAGTATTGGCAAAGAGACCAGAACAATATTAGAGAAAAAAGGGATATATAAAGAAGTGGTAAGAAATGCCATGTCATTAACCACAGATTCTAAAGACCTTGTCAAAGCAATTAGAAATAAGCAAGCAGACATAGTGATCAACTGGTACGCTGTCTATACCTGGGATGATAATAAAGACTTTATGGATGTAATTGAGATAGACAGTGAATATTGCCAGACTCAGGATCTTGCTATCGGACTGCTAAACTGTTCAGAATCCAGGGATATAGCAAATAAAATTATCGATATGACCTTATCAGAGCATGGCCAGCAAATTCTGCGAAAATATGGTTTACTATTCCCATAAAAAATAAACAAATATCTATCTATAATCAGTTCGATAGCAAAATAAAGCATGGAAAGACTATTTCGTATAATTAAAGAATACTCTTCGGAAAAGATAGTAAGACTTATCCTTTTTCATACAATGATTATAATTTTGTCCACGGTATTTACAACCTATAGTGAATATTACTATAATGAATATTATAGAAAACCTGCCAGAGAAAAGATAATCAACCGAGATCAGAAAAGGATACTAGCCGATATAATCCAGCGTGAGCTTCTGTCTATAGAATCGAATTATCGCGGCATGATCCTTTCACGCAATAACCGCCAACTTGATCTACTTAAGGATAAAGTGGTCAGTTCCGCTGATATATGTATTAGGGTTTTAGAAATAATCGAAAAAGGTGGAACTTTCACAGATACACAACCAGTCAATTTTTATGATAAAGATGAATTTGTTCAAGATATACACTATGTCAATGAAGACAAAGATAATATCAATGTTGAGTCTATAGAACTTAACCCACGACTGAATGAAGTAAAAAACCTGACCCAACAAACGCTGCATTTACTGCTAGAAGTTGATAATGCAGCTACAGGATCAAAAGAAAATGATTTTGCCATTCTTCACAACTATAAGCAGATGGAAGCAAATCTGTACCGTTCGCGTGAAATAGCCAATAAGATCTATTATGATATAAAAATAGCAAATAATAAGTCTCAAGAGGAAATAACTAAAACTGATAATAGAGCAGTTAGTACTCTTGTTATCTTAAATATCATTTCAAATAGTCTGGTAATAATACTTGCTATATTAATAGTGATCAGGATCGCGTCAATACTGAAACAACAAAAACAGGCCAGTCATACTGTTAATACTATTCTGGAGAATCTCCCTTTTGGTATATTTGTAGTTAACAAACAAAAACAAATAATAAAGATCAACAAAGCAGCAGAGCAAATAATTGGGAGAAATTATAACGAGATTTACGGCAAAATATGTCATGAATATATTTGTCCATCACAAAACAGATTATGTCCCGTGTTTGACCTTCACCAGACTATGAGTCGATCAGAAAAATATATCATAAATAGCAAAGGTGAAAAAATACCAGTTATCAAAACAGCTATCCCACTTGAACTTGAAGGGGAAAAAGTAATTCTTGAGGCATTTACTGATATCTCAGAGCAAAAGAAAATGCAGGAATTACTGTTATTTGCCAAACAGGATATAGAAAATTACAGTCAGAATCTGGAAAAACTGGTTGATGCCCGCACAACTGACCTGCAAAACGCACTGGCAAACCTTAAAGAAACTCAGGGACAATTATTGCAATCTGAAAAAATGGCCTCTGTTGGTCAACTGGCAGCAGGAATTGCCCATGAGATTAATAATCCGATCGGCTTTATCAAAAGTAATTTGTGTACTTTTCGCACTTATGCCAAAGAGATAATAATGTTACTGGAAGGTTACGACAGACTTATTAAGGAAAAACCAGACCAGTCCACTTACAATGAAATAATGGCCGAAGTTGTAGCACTGAGAAATACAATTGATATTGATTATATAATCACTGAAACAGAAAAGATAATTAAAGATTCGGTCGATGGTGTTGAGCGGATTTGTAACATTGTAACTGACCTTAAAGAGTTTTCTCATATTGACCGTCCAAATGCCTGCGAAGAAGATATAAACATAATACTTGATAAGACCATAAGCGTAGCCTGGCATGAATTGAAGTATAAGGCGAAGATCGAACGAAATTACGGCACACTCCCCCTGCTTAAGTGTCACGGCGGCCAGCTTGGTCAGGTTTTTCTTAACATGTTGATTAATGCCTCACATGCACTGGAAGGTAAAAGTGAATCGGCTGTTATTACTATCAAGACAGGTTTTGAAAACGACCAGATAAATATAGAAATAAGCGATAATGGCTGCGGCATAGCACCTGAGGCACTGCCGAAGATCTTCGATCCTTTTTTCACAACCAAAGATATTGGCAAAGGCACAGGCCTTGGCCTGAATCTGGCATACAAGATCATTCAGGCTCATGGCGGCCAAATAACCGTTCAAAGTAAACAAGGTTCAGGCACTACCTTCAAAATAATGCTACCCGTAGAAGAACCTGCTCCTATTAAATCCGGGGAATAATTTAATGAATAATGCCGTTAAAACAAATCAAATATCACCTGAATTTAACCGTATTTTGCTCGTTGATGATGATGAACGAATATTAAGAAGCCTGCATAGACTGTTAAAAAATAGCGGTTATGATATCCGCACTGCCACCAGGGCCAGCGATGCGATTGCTATGCTAGGCAAGGAAAGATTCGCATTAGTGCTTACTGATCAGCTTATGCCTGAAATGTCTGGAACTGAATTATTACAAATTATCGAACAAGAGTGGCCAGACACTATCAGGATCATACTTACCGGCTACTCTGAGATTGACACTATAATTGATGCGATCAATAAAGGACATATATTCAGATATGCCAGTAAACCCTGGGACGATGACAGACTAAAACTGGACATAAAAATAGCTGTGGATCAATATCGCTTAAAAATGGAAAACAGCCTTATGGCTGAGCGAATTCGAAATCAGAACGAGAAACTAGTTCAGCTAAATAATCAGCTCGCCCAACATTTCTGGGATGTATCCACTGGAATGACCAGAATTCACGATCTGCTGGAAATACTAGATGTTGCTGTAGTAGTTATTGATACAGACGGCATGATAATAGAAGCAAACAATAAGGTTGGTGAATATTTTGATCTGGATAATGCAGGATATATAGGGGCAATGGCTAACAATATTCTGCCAGAAATATTATTAACCGATACAAACAACCATAATACACAACAAGGCACGCTGGAATACAACGGCAGACACTTACAGTGGCGAAAAAGGAAGCTCATAGAACAACATAAGCTGACCAGCCAATTAATCACTATCTGGGAAGAAATCTGATTTGTCAGTAAATTATTCTTTTCTTAGTATCTGTTATATCTATAATAAACTGACGGAGGTGTAATTATTGCATAGCTCCGAACAGATTTATTACAAAAGTATGATATAATCAGACTTGAGGTTTTATATGAAACTTACTAAAAGGACAGATGCGTAAAAGCGCACAGATGTCTGTGCGCACCAACATTGGACCAACTGGAGGATTTATATGTAATTACTTGTTTCACAACAACATAACGCAATATATATTTGCGGTTTTATAAAGGAAATATCATGAAAGCATGGTATGAAGAACTATTTAAGAATTTTGCCAATAATTATGAGGGACAACCTTTCACCCATGGCACAAAGGGCGAGTGTGATTTCATCGAAAGGGAAATTGATTTCTGTAAAGAGGCCAGGATCATTGATATTGGCTGCGGGACAGGCAGGCATTCGCTGGAACTGGCCCAAAGAGGTTACCATAATATAACAGGAATTGATTTGTCTGAATGCATGCTGTCTAAAGCCAGAAAAAAGGCGAAAGAGCTCAATTTGCAAGTTTCCTTTTTGCATGGCGATGCCAGAGAGCTTCAGTTTAATCAGGAATTCGATCTGGCAATAATGCTTTGCGAAGGCGGCTTCTGTCTGATGGAATCAGATGAGATGAACTATGCTATTCTCGGAAACGCAGTTAAATCACTAATTCCCGGCGGCAAGTTTATATTTACATGCCTGAATGGGTTATTTCCCCTATATCATTCAGTCAAAGAGTTTTATGATAATGCCATAAATAGTAGCAAGTCCAAAGGAGTTAGTGCCATTTATGACGATCTAAGTTTTGACCTGATGACATTAAGGGAAACAAACAATATCAAAGTAACCGATGACAGCGGTCAGGAAAAAGTACTTAATTGCAATGAGAGGTACTATGTGCCCAGTGAAATTACCTGGCAGCTTAAGACCCTTGGTATTAATGAAATTGATATCTATGGAGCGAAACTTGGCGCTTTCAGCAGGGACAATAAGCTTAGTATTGACGATTTTGAAATGTTAATTATTGGCAGGAAATAAATTCCTATAATTTTGATAGTATGGTGAACCAGTTTTAAGCCTTGTTCACCATACTTTTATATTAATTCCCTTAAAATAAGTGATTTATAATGAAAAGAACACTCTCCTTACTTATAATTTGCTTGCTATACTTAGCTGGCGGCTGTCAAAAAGAGTTACAAAAATATAGTAAGATCGTACACTCATTTGATAATGTCCCTATATATTACAATATCAATGGTTCAGGGCCTACGGCACTAGTATTTGTCCATGGGTGGAGCTGCGATGGCAGATATTGGAATGAGCAGGTAAATTATTTTCGGAATAAATTCCAGGTAGTTACGGTTGATCTTGCCGGTCATGGTCTATCTGGTCGAACAAGAACGGATTATACCTTTGAGGCCTATGCCAGAGATGTTCAGGCGGTAATGGCTGATCTGAATTGCAAAAAGATAATTCTGGTAGGTCATTCCATGGCGGGTCTGGTAATTCTGAAAGCAGGCCAACTAGATGACCGCATTGCGGCTATAGTAGCAGTTGACACGCTAAACGATGTGACAATGGAAATAACACAGGAAATGTCGCAACAATACCTCAGCATGTTTGCAAATGACTTCGCTGCAGGGGTAAATGATTTTGTTGCCCCTATGTTCCATGCCAACGATGATCCGGCATTAAAGCAAAAAATAATCGACAAAATGGCAAAAGCCGACCCGGCTATTGCCCTTAACACTATAGAACACTACTTTAATGCCTACATTAAAGGCGATGTCAAAAGTGCTGCCCAGAACATGAATAAGCCGACCTATTTTATCAATGCTGACCTATGGCCTACTAACGAACAGGCCAATGCCAGTGTATTCCCAAATTACAAGAAATGTACTATAATACCGAACTCAGGACATTTTATTATGCTTACCGAAAGCAGTAAATTCAATAAACAACTGGAAAATATAGCAGAGATATACAAATAGTACATGATTACACCCACAATAATACCATCACAAAGAACTATCGAATTACTGGCTCCGGCCAAGGATAAGGCAGCGGCTATAGCAGCAATAACATGCGGTGCAGACGCTGTTTATATAGGGGCCACAAATTTCAGTGCTCGACAGGCTGCCGGGAACTCTCTGGCTGATATTAAAGAGATAATCACCTATGCTCATCAGTTTAACTGCCGGGTCTATGCAGCGTTGAATACAATTCTCAATGATGATGAACTGGTTGACGCTGGTCGTCTTATCTGGCAATTATCGAGTATTGGGATTGACGGTATCATAATTCAGGATATGGGCTTACTTGAGCTTGACTGGCCTGATGTTCCTGTAATAGCCAGTACCCAAATGCATAATGACACACCAGAAAAGGTGAAGTTTCTGCAAGACATTGGCTTTACACGAGTTATACTAGCCAGGGAATTATCATTGGACCAAATTAAAGCTATCCGTCAGGCTGCTCCTGAAATAGAGCTTGAATGCTTTATCCACGGAGCTCTTTGTGTAAGTATGAGTGGTCGCTGCTATATGAGCTATGCCTTAGGCGGCCGGAGCGGCAATAAAGGCTGCTGCGCTCAGCCCTGTCGAAAATTATATACCCTGAGCGACGAAGAGGGTAAGGTAATAATAAAAGATAAATATCTGCTAAGCATAAAAGATCTGAATCTGTCTGACTACCTTGCCCAATTAGTTGATGCAGGCATAAGCTCGTTCAAGATCGAAGGACGCTTAAAAGCTGCCAGCTATGTTGCCAATGTAGTCGGATATTATAATAATAAGCTCGAACAAATAGTCAATAAGCAATCGCTGATCAGAGCATCATCGGGGAAAGCCAAGCTTGAATTTGAACCTGACCCGTCAAAAACCTTCAGTCGCGGATTTACCAATTACAATATTACCGGCCAGCAGATAAATGTTGGCTCTGTTGACACACCCAAGGCTACCGGCGAATATATAGGTAAAATAAGATCGGTTAGTGATTCTGCCTTTATAGTTGACGGTAAAGTTGAACTGCATAATGGTGATGGAATATGTTTTCTTGATGACCGCCGCATCTTACAGGGAACACAGATCAATCGGGTTGATGGTAATAAGATAACACCACTCACTACAGAGTACATGAAAGTTGGCACAGAGATATACAGAAATGCCGATCATGACTTTAATAAGGTACTAGAAAAATTACCGGCTATAAGAAGAATTGACCTTAAGCTTATGCTGGATGATACAGAAGGCGGTTTGCAGCTGACAGGTGTCGATGAAAACAGCATAAGTGCATGTGTTGAATTACATTATGATTTAGAAGAGGCTAAAAAGCAGGATGCTCGCGAAAAAACTGCTGAGCAACTGGCAAAGTTTGGTAATACCATTTTCAATTGCATTGGCGTTGAGATAAATACTCAAAAGACTTGGTTTCTGCCGGTTTCAGTAGTTAACCAGCTCAGAAGAGACTTATGTGATAAGATGATGGCCGCTCGCCAAAGCTATTATCTTGATAATCGCAAAAAGAATAAGCTCAGACTTGATAACAAGGTCAGCTATCCGATCATAGATCTTGATTTCTCAGCCAATGTTTTTAATAAACATGCGAAAGATTTTTATCATAAACATGGTGTAAATACCATAGAACCGGCAGCGGAATCAGGGCTTGATATGGACAACAGGCAAGTAATGCAAACTCGCTACTGCCTTCGTCATGAACTGGGTATCTGTCCAGGGAAAAACACTGACAAGAAAGCATCAGATCTGTATCTTACCGATCGAGAAGGAAACTGTTTCCAGCTGGAATTTACCTGCAATAATTGCGGCATGAAAATCTATTATAAAAATTAAGGGCCAGAATTAAACACATATCATTATTCACCTGTTACGGTCTATAATATGGATACATGTTTAGCTCCAGCCCTCTAATTAAAATACAATGCTGATCACTGGCCTTCAGTTATTATCGCTGGTATATATTCAGTCGAAAGCGAATACTGACAGAAGTGTGTGGTATCAAACGAGATAGCACTGATCTCACCATTTATTCGTTTAACTTCAACATTTGACATACCAGTTTGGGTATATGTGCCCGTCTGCGGATTATACCAATATACAGAAACTGCAGAGCCATCAAGGGTTGTCGGGTAAGGAATAGTAATTTTAACTGGCTTACGGAACTCACGCGTACTGGACGGGCCAAAATCATAACTGAACAAACTTCTCAATCCACTACCATCAGCAGGTGGATTGCTTACCTGGGCTATGGTCAATTCCGTATCAGTAGTCAAACTGCCGGGCATAACCTTTATTGACACATCATTCAGACTATTAATATTTTCTGCAGATGTACCAACAACACCACCTTCGCGTGAAGAAATATGGGTTTTTTCCAATACAGACTTAATAACCGTAGCACAAGCCATCTCAACGGCTTTACCCATCTGGTAGTCATTTTGGAATATTATATATGGAGCACCATCTTTAGTGATAGCCATAACAGGCTGGCCCTGACTGGTCATGTCTGCATCCAGTGTGGCCAGGATATTTGTACCTGCCGATCTGTGAACAGAGGCAAAGTAAATATCATTATCATTGTTACCTTCATTATTGCGACTGTCAGACCAGGCCACAAAGGTCCTGGGCTTACCATTACGATAATTATGGGTAATTGATGGAGACGACTGGGCCAGATTTGCCGTATCATCAATAATATTTTTAGCAACAATAGCCCTGCCTGACAGCGGCAATGCTATTTCAGCATAATAAATATCTTCATTACTTACCCAGGTGGTATGCAGAACTGATCTTTGCTGATCTTTAACTATATCGGGTTGAGAACCACTATTTACTAACTTGATATTAGCCCAGCCGGTGGTGCTATCAGCGGCATAAACAGCCGCAGAGCCAGAACGATAATCTTCCCAAGCTACGACAGCCGTACCAGCACCAGTGGTAACAACCGGAGCCATTTGATCACCTGTAGCATTAGAGATGACCAGCTCGCTAACGGAAGTTAAATCTGCGTTTGCAGAAACCAGACAGATATCCGATCCGGTATTTTTACTGTCAGATACGAAGGCAATATATACATTGCCAGAGTTGTCAACAGAAATCGACGGGGCCGTCTGGTCTTCCTGACTAGAGGTAATAGTCTTGGTCGGGGTGAAGTTTCTGCCATCAACTGAACGAACTATGCAAATATCCCAGTTACCGGCTGAATTATCCTGCCATGCAAGATAAATAGCACCATCAGAGGCAACAGCCATGGAAGGATTCATCTGCTTTCCAGAAGAGTTGAAAGTAAATGCAGCATCAAACCTGCCTAAAGACTCATAATATGGAGCTAAATAAACCTTACTACCATCGTCCCAGGCTGACCAGATAGTGCCATCAGGTGCAGTTATTGCATCTGGACGACCCTGTTGGGTTTGTTTGCCCTTACTAACCTGCTCAACAGGAATAGCGGCACACATACTGTACATTTCAGTGGTAAAACTATAAGAGTATGGCTCCATAACATTACCATTCAAATCAGAAGCTGTTATGGTAATAACAGGCCTATAATCGTAATCAAACAGATCAGATGCCTGATATTGGAATACATATCGAGCCGGCGTACCAGAACAACTGCACTTATTGCCTGAAACACTATAAAGCAGATCTTCAGACTCGCTGGCAAGGGCACCTGAATATAATGTCGATCCGTCCATGGTTATGTTAACAGTACTAATATCAATGCCGGAACCTGCATCAGAAAGTGTAATAAGCACTAATGGGTTAAGTGGAACTTGTATTGCGTCCGGTTTAGGATTCAGTCCAACGACCTCAGGTGAAAGACTGTCAGCAATAACATTCTCAACCAATATATTGAAAATACCATCAACATTCAACTTGCCATCAGACACACTGAAACTTATCTTGTTATCACCAAGATACTTCTCTGTAGGAGTCCAGGTTATTACATTACCTGCAATTTTCAAGGTGTCAAGCTTAGTTTTAAGAGTGTAAGTCAATATGTCACCATCTGGGTCAGTAGCATTAATCGTTACTATAATGGGCATACCAACTATAGCCTTTTGAGCATCGATCTTTTCAATTACAGGCTCATAGTTTACATCAGCTACAGTAATACTTAATGTTGCATTAACAGTATCAGTACCATCAGAGGCGGTAAATGTTACAGTATAAACTCCTGGTAGAACCGCAATATTATCCCAGCGGAACGAGTTGTTAGCAAAATAAGCACCTGAAGGAAGACCTGTTGCTGTAATGGTTACATTATCACCATCTGCGTCAGTAGCACTAACTGCAAAACTAAGCGATTCTCCTTCATTAATCACCTTGTCACTGATCGCAGCAATAACAGGAGGTGTATTCTGTTTAGGCTGCTCATCCTTAGGCTGATCATCTGGCTTAGGTTGGTCATCTTGCTGGGGCTGATCATCTACAATAGTAACAGTAACAGGCAGCTCAGTAGTCTGCTTACCATCGGAAGCAGTAACTATAAATGAATAGCTACCAACGCTGCTCTTGGTTGTTGACCAGATAATCGATCCAGCCGAACGGTTAATAGCAGCATTACCAGGCAATCCGGTAGCCGATACGCTTACCGCATCTCCATCAGGGTCAGTAGCTGAATAGCTAAGTTTAAGTCCATCTTTATAAATCACTGTAGTCTGACCTGTAACATTTATAACAGGCGCCCGGTTAACATTTTTAACTTCAACAGTCACATCTCTGGCTATGTATAGCTGTCCATCAAATACTTTAATGGTAAACTCGTATGTGCCAGCGGCTTCAAAGTCTGGTGTCCAGGAGAATAAGCCAGTTGCTGGGTTCAAAATGGCAGAAGCAGGCGCTTTTTCCATTGAAAAAGTCAAGATATCATCATTTATATCAGTAGCTTTAGCATTAAATGAAAGAGTATTTCCTTCATTTACTGTTAATGGAGCTATAGGATCAAGAACTGGTGCCTGATTCACTGAATCTACTAATATGTTAATAGTAAAGCTAACAGGTTGTCCCTTATTATCAGAAGCAGTAAAGACGGCAACATAGCTTCCAGCCTCACCTTTAGCCGGCGTCCAGGTCAAGGTAGCATCTGCATCATCAAAAACAGAACCTTCGGGCTTGCTGACACAAGCAATAGCAACATCATCCTTGTCAAGGTCATCAGCAACAACCTTAATTGTCAGCTTATTACCAGTATTAACTGAATACGAAGTTGAATTTTTGAATACCGGCAGCCTATTAGTATCTTGCACCATAACCGATACTGTCTTAGTATCCTTACCACCATTACCATCATTGGCCTCAAACAATAAGTTTATCGGCTCACCAGTAGCAGCAGAATAGGAAGGTGTCCAGGTAAACTGGCCGGTAGTATTGATAAACTCAGCACCAACTGGTAAATTATTACAGCTATAACGGATGATATCATCATCTGCATCAGTAGCAGTAATAGTAAATCGCCCCTGAACATTTTCAACAAAGACCGGCGGTATGATATCATTAAAGGCCGGATCTTGATTAACATTAGCGACAACTAATGTCACCTGACAAGTATCAATCTCATTCCGGGCATCAGTTACAACAAAATTAAGAACATAGGAATCCTTATCGGCAGCAGAATAGGAAGGAGTCCATGTAAATACGCCCGTATTGGGATTCAATAAAGCACCAGCAGGCAAATTTGCACAGCTATAAGTTATGCTTTCGCCATCTGGATCGCTGGCTGCTAGCTTAAATGTTCCTGCAACACCTTCAGTAAATGCCGGGACAGTAAAAGCCGTAAATACCGGAGACTGGTTAACCTCGGATACCAAAACCTTTACAGTTAAAGACGCAGTGCCTTTCCAACCATCAGAGACAGTAAAGTTATATTCATAAGGAGTAGCCTTAGAGGAAGTATAACTCGGTGTCCAGGTAAATGTTCCAGTTGAAGTATCGAATGTTGCTCCGACAGGTTTATTTGTACATGAATAGGTTAAAGTATCACCATCTGCATCAGTAGCCGAAACAATGAAAGATGATAAAGAGCCTTCTGCAAAATTCTGTACTGGCAGAGCAGCAAATACAGGATTCTGATTTTTATCAGTCACATTTATCGTTACATCAACAGGAGCAGATCCGCCCTTACCATCAAGAACGGTGAATTTGAGTATATAAGGACTATTAGCGGCAGCACTATAACCCGGTGTCCAATCAAATTTTCCGTTGTCTGAGTTTAGTGTGGCACCAGCAGGCAGGCTATCACATTCCCAATACAGATCATCACCATCAGGGTCAGAACCAGTAAGTGTAAAAGTACCGGCAGTACCTTCAGTAAACGCCTTATTGGTCACTGCATTAGCTGTAGGAGGTAAATTTATGTCAATTATAGTAAGAGTAACACTGGTATTAACCTCGCTATTATAAACATCTTTTACAATGAAATTCAAATTATATGGACTTGCATCACTTGCGGTACTTCCCGGCTTCCAGCTCAGTACTCCAGTAGTGCTACCAAAAGAGGCGCCAGATGGCAGATTGGTACAGGTATAAGATAGCTTATCTCCATCTGGATCAGAAGCCTGTATCTTAAATGAGCCCTGCAAACCTTCAGTAAATGTCTGAGCGGGCAGCAGAGTAGCTACTGGCGCCCTGTTAACATTTGTGACAACAATTCGTGCTGTCTTACTGGCTGAACCATTTTTACCATCATTAGCGGTAAAACTAAGATCGTAAGGGCTCATGGTAGCGGCTGAATAATCAGGCTTCCAGTAAAACTCGCCGGTCGTTGAGTTAAAAGTTGCATCTTCAGGCATATTATTAACACTAAAGGTTAATTTATCATTATCAGGATCAGTAGCAGAAAGAGTAAAAACGAGTTCTGAATTTTCTGCTACAGTCTGCTGAGGAATAGCTGCCAGAATAGGATTTCTATTAGTATCAGTCACTATTACAGTTACATGCGTATCAATCTCATCTTTGCCATCAGAGACATTAAAATTGATGGCATAAGGACTGGAGGCGGCAGCATCATATCCAGGTTTCCAGCTGAACTCGCCAGTATTACTATTAAAAGCAGCCCCAGCAGGAATGTTTAGGCAGGTATAAATTCTGGCATCACCATCAGGATCAGATGATTGCAATGTGAAAGTACTAAGAGTGTTTTCAGCAAAAGTCTGGTTGGTTAGCTGAGTTACTACAGGCGGCTGGTTGGTATTGATAACATCAACACTAACCTTGGTACTCCCCCTGCCATCTCTGTTATCAACAACTTCAAATGAAAGTTCATAGGAACCGGCAGCAGAATAACCTGGTGTCCAGCTAAAAACACCAGAAGTAGCGTTCAGAATCGCTCCGGCAGGTGGATTAGAACAGGAATAACTAATGCTGTCTCCATCTCCATCAGAGGCCACCAAAGTAAAGGTCAGAGTCTCACCCTCGGCAACTCTCTTATTCTCAATTTGATTTAGAGTAGGAGGTTGATTGGTATCGGTAACAGTGATAACAGATTGTACACTAGATGTGCCTGCCACCTTACCATCAGATGTGATAAAAGTAACGGTATATGGGCTACTGGCAGAAGCATTATACCCTGGCGTCCAACTGAACGCACCGCTAACTGCATTTAAGGTTGCACCGGCAGGTAAACCAGTAGCACTATAAGACACAACATCTCCATCTGGATCATTAGATTGCAGAACAAAGTATAAAGGAGCAGCTTCGGCAACCTTTTTATCGCCAACAGCTGAGATAACTGGTTTACGATTGGTATCGGTTACGGTAATGGTAAAACTGCCAGAAACAATATCATAACCATCGGTAACATTCACAGTTACATTGTATGGACTGCCTGAAGCATCAGTATATGAAGGAGTCCAGTTTATAGTACCCGAGGCTTCGTTAATGGTAGCACCAGAAGGAAGATTTGCAGACGAATAAGTTAAAGTATCACCATCGGTGTCGTTTGCACTTACAAGAACAGTAAGCAAAGAACCTTCAGCTACGGTCTGAGGCTGTATAACACTTATTACAGGCTTTACATTAGCCGGGGATAAAATTGTTACAGTTACGCTATCAGTAGCAGTAGCACCTTCATTGTCGGTCACCGTAAGAGTGAAATTGTAAATGCCTGGTTTAAGGGTTAATTGCGGATTTATGCCCGATTCAGCAGCCACAGTCTGACCACTGGTACAAACCCAGTTGTAAGTAGAAATTGAACCATCCGGATCAGAAGAGGCGGAGCCGTTAAGTGTTATTGGCACCGAGCTGTTCTTACTGGCCGCAGTATCGGTGAAATCAGCTCCGGCATTAGCGATGGGAGTCTGGTTAGAATTAGATACTGTCAGTATGGCTGATTTATTATCAGTACCGCCTTTACCATCGGAAACGGTAAATGTCAAAGCATAGGTTTTATTACCGACGGCAGCGGTGGTAGTGTTATATGTTGGAGTGAAAGAAAAAACGCCAGAAGCATTAACACTCGCACCGGTAAGCTCTGGAACTGCGGTGAAAGAGTAAGTCAGAGCATCGCCATCTGAATCGGAAGCAGAAAGCGATAAAGATAAAGTTTCGGCTTCTGCCACTGACCGATCAGCAACAGGATTAAGAACGGGAGAATGATTAACAGGCACCACAGCAAGAGTAGTAAATTTATAATCCGGCATCTCATAAGTTGCAGAATTACCATAAGCATCAGTACAGGTAATACTATATGCATACTGCGTCAATGGCTCAAGGCCGGAGAGTTGGATGGAGTGAGAAGTTGATAGTGCTGAATCGCCTGTAACAACTTGAGTTTCAACGGCAGCTTTTCCTGAGGAAACTAGCCAGTAGGCAACAGATGTCACGGCATCATCGGTTGTTTCCCATTGTAAAGTAACATTCTTTTCAACAACAGTTGATTGAAGATTTAATATTTGAGGAGGAGTTTTATCCATGGAATATTCATAAGCACCAATAGCCGGAGTTAGTGCCCAAGAATTTCCAGCAATATCTTTTGTAAAGTCAAAATCTGGAAAGTCATTAAATGGGTTGCTATATTGACCAATAAATAACCACCAAGAATCACTTTCCCCATCTATTGGCTGATATCCAAGATTATTATCTTTCAGTGACATGTATATATTATAAACTTGGCTATTTTCATCATATTTTATAACCCATGCATAATCTTCATATGTTTTTCCCGCATCCCATTTAATAGTATCAACTATACTATTACCATTGGCCTTTGAATCAAAGAACTTAGTTAAATTACGACCTTTTCCAATCAAAGGACTGTTTTCTTGAATGCTAAAATCATTAGAATTTGGTGACTTAAACAATAAATCTATTTGCGATGCATAGATCCGGCCATCAATTTCAGTAGCATCCATTGAAAATAAATCGGTATTTAATGGATACCCCAAATTGGCATACATATTATGATCTCTTGCAAGACCACCTGCGTACCAGCTATATTGAACATCACCATAGCTATATGGTACCGCCTTACCCATTCTAAAACCTCTAGCAATCTGATTGAAATAATTATTAATAACATACCTCTGCGGCCAATCTTGTCTCTCTTGAGTTAGTAACGGCTCAGGAAGTAAACAGCCATCGGTAATAACATTATTAATAAAGACCTGATATCCTCGAGAGTAGGTACCAGTCCATTTGTCCACGCTCGAAACTATATTCCCGTAAAAAATTATATCATTGGTATGGTTCATCGTAATACTGGTATCATAGGCAGTATTATAAGCCAACAGAATCTTTGAACAATTCTGATAAACAGACATACCGTTTGCATGTGGCCCTAGCGGGAAATGAAGTTTTGTGCCAACCACCCTACTTTTAGTCAATTCAAGCAATCTTACACCAGTACCTGTATGATTTGTATTTTCGCAATTAATGAATCTAATATCTTCCCCATAACGACCTAATAATCCAGTTACTGTTTTATCTGATTTACACCCCTCAATAATACAGTTTTTTGCATATTCAGCCACAAATGCAGTATCAACAGCACTGGCAAAACAGTTTTTTATTACTCCACCTGTAACATACTCACCTCTAGCTGGGTGCCCACCAAACTTTACTGCACTTGAACGATAATTTATAAATTTAATTCCTTCAATACGAATATAGTCTCTTCTGGAATTTGGATAAGCAGTTCCTATCCAAAGACCATAATCGAATAATGTCAAACGAATCCTACTATCAAGATTTTCTGGATTTTCTGGCCATAAATATATCCAGCAATAATCACTATCAATTGGATCTATCTTAAAATAAAACTCACCAGGCTTATCCAGCAACATTGGATGGTTAATAATTGCATAACGATCCTTACTTGAAGTTATAACACCATCTAAACCAGAATCAAATACAATCTCACCTTCGCTTGACTTAGCAATCATCTTACTATACAAATAACTACCTGTACTATATAAATGAATTGACAACTTAGAACCGGCCCAATAATCTTGAGTTTTTTGCCCCAATCTTGAACTATCAACTAGCCTATCAATTAATCCGTTTGATTGCTCAGGTATAGAATTGTATTCTGATAGATCCGTCCCAATATAACTCGACTGATTTGGCCAAATTGCATTTCTGACCTGTTTGTCATCCTCGTACAATGACATTGTAAATAAATCTGAAGGAAGTATGTTTTTTTTAACCTTTATGCGATATATTTGGTTATAATTTTGATTAATTACACCATCTATATCCTTCAGGTATGGATCATCACCTTGACACAATGCCCATGTTTCGCCAGATTGTACAGACACAAGAACAGAACCGTTCATAACAACTTCTTCACCATCGTACGCCATTATTGTTATTGGACTATCTTTCGTTCCACCAACCGACAATGTAATACCTTCGTAGTATGTTCCTTTGCGTATCTTAAGAGTATCACCAGGAACCAATATCGATTGTCCCTTCTGAATAGTCTTAAAAGGTTGCTCATAACTACCTGAACCAATATCACTACCATCAATCGAAACATAATAAGTTGCAGCATTTGCACGCACTAAAACAACTAGAAAGCACAGAACCACAAATTGCCTATGATAAGCTGCCAAACCAACAATATATGGCCTAATATAATTGAAATTAAACATATCTTCACCTTTTAACTAACAAAAGTAAGCAGCAATAGAAACTAAACTTTCCACAATTCCTCAAACTACAACCTACTTTATTCATTTTATCTATCTTAACATATGCTATGGTAAGTATGTAATACAAATCGGACAGAAACAAATTAAACAATAACAAATAGCAATCAACCTACAACAATTGAGAAGAATATCAAGTAGATAGTTGCGGATTATTCGGATTAAAACAGAGGTGCATATACAGGAATACTAAAATATTGCAAAACGGAAGACGCCTAAACCCAAGTATGTTATTGATAACACAACTAACTGTTATTAAATAACATGAATCGTAAATCACATTTTATGAATACACTAACTTCATAATGAAAATAATCAATAGCTGATAATAGTGTTTCATTAAAGCATTCATAATGCAATTTAACCAAACTTCGGGACAAAACAAGCAGCATCGCACTAATAATATTTGTTTTTATATACACCTACTGCTTAAAAAGCTTATTTAGGCCAATATCAGCCACATTAACCAGGTATCTTCCGGTCAATGATTCAAACTATTGGCCAGCCCAGTTAGAAGGGATACATTTATAGAGTACTGCACCAATTTCTATTTAATTCCTGACTCCTAATGACTCATATCAATTAAATTAGCCATAACCATAACAATACTCTGTCATGTACAATAGAACAATGTCACATAAGTAGCCCAGCAGTCTTCACAAAAATTCTTTATAAATACTCTTAGCTGATTATTAATCCAATACTTGATTAGCTTCTGTTGACAAGCTTGTAAGGCTAACCGTCACTCAAGAACTTCATACTTACCTGTTACCGCAACTGAATATAATACCATAATCGAGTAATACTTACTTTAGAATATGAGGGTATTAAACTAATTACTTATGTTGACATAAGGAATTACAGGAATTATAATCCTTTCGGTTAAGACAGTTTGAGAGATGGCCGATAAATACCCCGTAGTAGGAGTCTGCAGCAGACTCAAACGGAAGAAAGTTATAATTGATATTGCGCATATGACAATGAGCTGATTGCAGTTATCAGCAAGTTGACCTACCTGAAGAACCTTCAGCCTGAAGATTTCAGCAGGTCAATGAATAAGTAACTGATTGAAAATAAGAAGTTGTATAAATGTGGTACACAATCAGATTGTTATGATGGATTGTGTAGAATAAGAACAACTCACCGGGACGGAGTGCATTTTGGTATTGTGCAGCTCCCTGATATTTGCGAATTGTAAATAAATAACCCGTATAGAATTTACTAAAATGTAGATTTTCTCATTATTATGTAGTTGCAACATTAAAAAAAATGTCTGAAAAGATCGTAAATATAGAAAGATTGAGAATTATTGCGGCGTTTGGTATTGTCTGGTTTCACACAGAGGGTGCATACGGGAGAACAATAGGATATGCAGGTTTGCCAATATTTATCATGATGTTCTGCATGCTGATAACGGTAAAAAAAAGCGAAACATATAGAGATTTTGTAGCAAAAAAGGCTAAAAGGCTGTTGTTGCCATGGATATTCTGGTGCTTAATATATCTTGTTGTAGGCGTAGCCAAGGCATATGTAAATAAAAAGTCGATTAGTGATACTTTCCCCGAAAATGTTTTTCTGACAGGAACATCCATTCACTTGTGGTATTTGCCGTTTTCTTTTTTCATAGCATTAGCGATAAACCGTATTCAAAGAATCAATATCAAATTATCAAGCAATAGTTCAGCCTTACTCACTGCGATACTCGGCACATTCACTGTAGTTCTGGCCTCATTCATGTTAAGAAATATAGAAATACTTGTCCCAATTGCCCAGTGGATATTTGGGTTGCCAGCATGTATAATTGGGTTTGGCATTGGGACACTGTTGCGTGATAATAATAAAAAAGGCATAATATTTGTAGTTTCTATTGTAACAATTGTGTGTTTGGTTATGCAATTATATCAAATTATTGACCTCGCGGTTCCTTACTGCATAGGTACCATATTGCTTGTTGTTGCTATTTTTTTACAAGGGAAAATAGATAAATTTACACAATATTTCGCTCCACTGACTTTTGGAATTTATTTAATACACCCAATTATCCTACTTCTGGTAACGCATGTGCCCTTCTTAGAAAAAAGCTTATTTGCACAAGTCATCATTAGCTTTTTCGTCGCTTCCCTGATAACAAAAGTATTAAAATCCACTATTTTGAGACATTATATTTTATAACAAATGGGACTTAAGCAAAAGATCATAAAGGGAAGTTTGTGGAATGGCATAGCTCAATTTGGTGTGCAGTTTGTTAACATATTTCTTACAATTATTCTGGCCAGAAAATTAGATCCTAGTGACTTTGGACTACTTGGGATGGTAAGTGTAGTCATAGGTATATTAGGGTATTTTTCTGAATTTGGCCTTATTGCATCTCTTATAAAAGAAGAACATATATCGGACTTGGACTGCAATACTGCATTTTGGGCAGGAATTGGAATGTCTATTATGGTATATATAATTATTTATTTGGGAGCTCCACTTCTGGCTTGGTTTTATGGAATTGATGAACTTATCACGATAGCAAGGATATTAGGTTTGGTATTCATAATTAGTTCATACGGCTTTGTTCCCTGTGCCCTGGAAATGAAACAATTGAAATACAACAATTTAGCAATCATTACACTGTTAAGTTGTATAATTTCTGGTATAGTTGCCACTCTTATGGCATTTCGAGGCTTTGGAGTATGGACATTGGTTTGGCAACAAATCATAATGCAACTCAGCGCAACACTTGGCTATATAATCATGATAAAGTGGCATCCCAAATTCATTTTTTCAATTGACAGACTTAAGGTCATTCTAAATTATGGAACACATGTTACAGCAAACAATATTTTAAAGTTTATATCAGAAAATATAGACTATCTGCTCGTTGGTAAATTACTCGGTTCAAGTTCGTTAGGCATATACACTATGGCGTTCAGGTTATCAAGATACCCAATTGAAAAGGCTATGCCAATATTTGGCCGAATGCTTTTCCCGGCATTTGCATCTATACAAAACAACCCGATTCGCCTTAAAACAAATTTCTTTAGAATCTCTGCAATGCTCCCGTTTATCCTAACCCCTTTTATAATAACATTATTTTTTATTACAAAATCTGTAATAATTGTAACAATAGGAGAAAAATGGCTTGAATCAGCAATATTGATAAAGTTTTTCTTATTCTACATTTTATTTTTAAGCTTTTCTTTTAGTGATGAATCTATATTGATGTTACACAATATTAAACTTCTGAATTTATTGAAGTTAATAATTTCATTAGCATTTGTTATAGTTGGTTACTTCGCATTCTCATTATATGGACTAAATGAAGGAGCTTGTGTATATACAATAATGTTCAGCTTATACTATATAATGCTTAAGTTATTGGTTCTAAAAACACTTAAAATCAGTCTGATTTCCTATTTATATTGTAACAGGAAAGTCATAGCCTATATATTAATTTTAATGGTTATCGGTTTTATGGTTAATCATTTTATTGTGGGGTCACCGCTTTTTGTAGTTATAACTTTTGTTGGAATTCAAATTACATCAATGTTGACTATCTTATTGCACTTAAAGATTATTTTATTAAAACCATTTTCAATAAATATCGATAGATGCACATCTGATCTCAAGTCCATAACCTCATTGATAGGATAAATTACATTGATTACCCAATATGACACAAAATATCTGAAATTAAGCATCAACAACGGCTCCTTTTCGGCTACAGGGAATCTATCGGCCGAGTTCGGGCACAAAATATCAGATAACAGCCAAGAAACCTATGGAGTCTGGGCTGAATGGCAATGCACAAATAATCAAGTCATTGTTAGAAATGATTATTCAGGTTATTATCCGTTATTCTATTACGCTGACAAAAACAATTTTATAATTTCAAATTCAATATTTAGACTATTAGAAAACGGCGTAGATAATACTATTGATGAGTTATCTCTATCAGTTTTTATCAGATGTGGTTTTTTCTTAAATAATAATACCGCATTGAAACATATCAAACGCATACCACCAAATTGCACTCTTGTCTGGAATAAAGAAGGATTATCAATTAAATATTCCAGACAAATAACCAAAGCCAAAGATTATACCATAGATGAAGCAACAAATGAATATATATCTCTATTCCGGAAAGCAATTGATCGTTTCCTGCCATACAATAAAAGATTTGTTTTGCCACTATCTGGAGGACGAGATTCAAGGCAAATATTGTTTGAATTATTGAGGAATAATTGTAAGCCAACAGAATGTATTACCTGTGGCGAATTACGAGATATAAAGGTTGCCAAGATACTAACAAGTAAATTTAACCTCCAACATAAAGTTTTACTTAAGTCTCCAGTTAGCTTGCATGACATAGAAGCCAAAAATATTCTTACAAATTTATCAGCATTGGAACACTCATGGCTGATGCCATTAGGCCGACAGTTGAATGACTATGATATTAGCTTTGACGGTTTAGGCGTAGGCGTTTATTCAAGAAGTGAGTTATTAGATGATTTTTTATATCAATATTACATTAATGGTGAGTATGATAAAATCGCGAAATGGCTGTTTAATCATGTAGGGCCAGGCGAGGAGTTGCTCAGTCTGATAAAAGGGAAGTATGGCTTCATATCACGGAATTACAAGTCAGCAGTTGAGTTAGTTATTCAAGAACTGAAAGAACATTCTGATTCAGGTAATCCCCTCGCCTCATTTAACTTCTGGAACTGGAATAGAAATGCTATTGCAACAAATCCATTTGGTATCCAAGGATGTGTCAAAATGAATTATACCCCATTAATGGATAAAGACCTTTTCGATTTGGTTTCATCATTTACATTCAGTTTTGTAAAGAAAAATGAACCACAAACCATTGCGATCAATAGAGCTTTTCCAGAATATTCAGGTATTCCTTTTTACAATCAAATTCCCAAAGAAGACTTTAATGAGAGATTCAGATTACTTAATAAAATAGGTAATAATATTAATACTTTATTTTACTTAAGCCACAAATCGCCTCGATTCCTTCCAGCCTTCATAAAAACTAAGACACTAAGTAAAAATCATAATAAAAAAGATATTATTAAGTTAAATGATGTTATTATGTACTTAATAACACTAAATCGTAGCATATAGTTCTAGTTTATTTATTTTGTCAATACCAACTTTGTTGAATACATCCAATTGAAACTACTAACCAAAACAAAAAATTTATTCTCTGCAATATTTCATTATTCCTACTGGAGCCTAAGATTTAATGGGTTTAAGTTCAGATCCAGAATTTATAAACCTGATATGATTACTAATCCCAGAGGTATAAGGATAGGCAGGCAAGTAACTATTAGAAAACATTCACGCCTGGAAGCCATCGGACCACATAACCCAGACCAGCCTAAGATTATTATTGGCGATGGAACTTCGATACAGCTATACTTTCATTGCGGTGCTGCCGAATCAGTGGTAATAGGTAAAAATGTTCTTATAGCTGGAAGGGTATATATAAGCGACCATGATCACAGATTTGATCATCCTGAACTTCCTCCTATGCATTCAGGACTTATTACAGCTCCTGTAGTCATAAAAGATGAAGTATGGATAGGTGAGGGAGCAGTAATTCTTAAAGGGGTTACAATCGGTGAAAGGGCTGTAATTGGCGCCAATGCTGTTGTTACAAAAGATGTCCTTCCCTACACTGTTGTTGGAGGCGTTCCCGCAAGAATTATTAAGGAAATTAAATTCACTGAGGCAATCAATGACAAATGACTATCTAATAACTGTCATCATTCCTGTATATAATGCAGACATATACATTCGCCCGGCTTTAGCAAGCATAATTCAACAAACATATCAAAAATTAGAGATTATCATAGTTGATGATGGTTCTACTGATAATTGCATGGATTATGTTCGTGATTTAATAGAAAATGATTATCGGACTAAAGTAATCAAGCAGAAGAATAGTGGCAAATCCGTGGCGATTAATAATGCTTTAGATATGGCAAGTGGTGACTTTTGGCTAATTCAAGATGCCGATGACATTAGTTACCCTGACCGTATTGCAAGACAGTTAAATACACTAATAAATAGTCCAGAATTGGCAGCTGTGTATGTCGGTCATGATATAATATTGAACGAAAAACAGTTTGCCCCGAAATACGAAAAGTTATCCAGTGAACAATGCGACACTCTCATACAAAACTTTAAAATGCCAGCACACGATGCGACAGGGATGTATCGAGTTAGTATGGTTAATAATATGCGTTTTGACCCTGAGCTTAGAATTGGCCAGGGAGTGGATTTTGTATTGAGGACTGGAGAAAAATATCCAATCGCCCTGCTTGGTGAGTGCCTTTACACATATAGAATTAATTACAACTCAACTATAAGAAAAGACCCTATAAATAACATAGAAAAAATCAATCTGGTAATCCAAAAGGCTTGTAAGAGAAGAGGACTTAACTATACCAATCACAAACTCGTCTCTGGAACAGGGTACAAAAGTAAAATCAGAGCGGCTAATAATCATTTGATTTCACATTGTATGGACAGCGTAATTTGTCTTAAAAGAAATGGTAAAATAACAGAAGCTATCAGGGTTGGGCTTACATGTGTACGATTAAATTTTATTGATTATTATAATTATAAGCCTCTATTATATTCACTTATGCCCTTGTATATGATCCAAATATACAAAAAACTAAAGAGGAGAGCTTAATTGAACGGAATGACACCATTATGTATGCTATTAGTAATTATACTATGCGCATCAATTTTGTTTGTTTCAAAAAAGTACATGATAGTTCCGTTTATAGTTGGCATGTGTTTTATCCCATCTGATAAGAGTATACAAATAGCGTCATTAGATTTTCAAGTACTAAGAATAATCGCCCTATTCAGCTTACTCAGGGTAAGCACAGACAATTCAATTAGAAATGTCAGAATCAATACCATTGATAGATTATTTTTTAGTTACCATATACTCGGTGCAATAATATATATTATTGCAAGCACTAATTTATTGGCTACATCCATATATAAGTGCGGACAACTTGTTGACAGTATTGCGATTTACTTGACATTTAGATCAATAATACAAAACAAAGAGACCATTTTAGCTGCATCAAAAACACTAGCTTTATGTATTCTATTTCTGACTCCATTTACTATATATGAATACTTTGCCGCAACTAATCTATTTTCAATACTTGGCAGAGAATCTATTGCAATGCGAGATGGAGAAATAAGAGCTGCCTGTACATTCAACCATTCCATACTTTTTGGGTCATTTGCTGCTAGTTGCTTTCCGATAATATGGGGGTATTACAGTCAAAACAAAAACAAGTTTTATATTATACATATAATCTCCGCTATTTTTTTTGTTATTGCCAGTTCTTCAAGCGGTCCTCTGGCCTCACTGTTATTGGCTATCATAATTTTGATATTATTCAGATGGAAGATCCATATCAAGAAATTTTACTATTTATTTATAATCCTCATGCTTTTTATTCACTTTGCCAGAGAAAAACCTATATGGCATTTTATTTTCATCCGACTAAGTTTAAAGTCAAGCTCAACTGGGTATCATAGATATAATTTAATTGAAGCCGCAATAAAAGAATTTGACAAATGGTGGTTATTTGGATACGGCAATCGTGGCCCTGATTGGCATACTAAATACTGGTCCTGGGCAAGTGCTGACTTTACAGATGTTACAAATCACTATTTATTAGAAGGAGTAAGAGGTGGTTTTTTTACAATGGCACTTTTTATAATCCTGTGCTATATATCAATAAAAAGCCTTGGCAGTTATGCAATACATAAAACAACATCTCAGGAACAGTGGTTCTGGTGGGGGTGGACTGTGGCACTGATCGCCCACTGCTCTTCTATGCTTTCGGTTGGATATTGGGGGCAAATAACAATGTTTTTATATCTAAACTTCGCTGTAGCTTCATATGTATATGGTGAAACTCCAATGCTCCCACACTATAAATTACAGGATAAATAAGATGTTGAAAACATTAAAACAAATAAGCAATATATCAGCGAGAAGATTTATCGGACCATTTTGGTACTATCGTAATTTTCTTAATAAATCACAATGGTTTACAAAAGAAGAATTAGAGTTACTACAACTGAGTTGTCTTCAAAAGATTGTCAGAAATGCAGAAAAGAATGTACCATATTACAAAAATGTGATGAAGATAAATGGATTTACATCAGGTGATATTCAATCACTAAATGATATAAGACTATTCCCAATCCTCACAAAGCATGATGTACTTAACGCTGGCAATAGCATGACATCTAATAAGTGGCCAAAACAATTACTAAATCACGCATATACAGGGGGGACAACAGGTACCCCCCTAAATATTTTTAGAAGCCCCTGGTCAATTGGTGTTGAGCATGCATTTGTAAGAAGACAATGGAACTGGGCTGGAATCAATCTAACTGATAAATGCGCATATTTAACAGGAAGGTTAGTTGCTGATGTTAATGAGGATTTAAATTTTCATTCCTACGATCCTTTTATGAAGGAATTGATATTATCTACTTATCACTTAAATGAATCAAGAGCCAGCAACTATATCGATTTAATAAGAAGATACAAATGTAAGGCTATAGTGGGATACCCCTCAGCAATACGCTTTTTGGCTCAGGTTTACTCAAAGCATAAAAGCGATGAATTACAGATTAAATCAGTATTGACTTCTTCTGAGACACTAACAAGTTCAGCAAAAGAATTGATAGAACAAAGTTTTCAATGTAAAGTATATGATTTTTATGGAAGCGCAGAAAGAGTTTGCTATGTCTTTACCTGTGAGCATGGTAATTATCATATTCAACCTGAATATGGCTACACTGAATTAATACCTGTGAATTCAGATAATCCAAATCGATGCAAGGTCGTTGCTACTGGTTTTTGGAATTTTGCGATGCCTTTTATCAGATACGAACTGGGAGATATTGTTAACTTAGCCGAAGAACAGAATTGTAAATGCGGAAGAAGATTTCCTATCATAAAGAATATTGAAGGAAGGCCTGCTGATATAATTAGAACACCTTCTGGCAGAGAATTTGGGGCTGCAATTTTAACACACTTATTGTATGGAACCAATAACATTCTTGAAAGCCAGATCATTCAGAATAGTCTGGGAAATATCAGAATTGACTATGTTCCGAATATCAATTTTAGCGAAAAAGATTTAAATGATTTCAAAGATCTGATCAGAAAACATCTTCCGATTGATGAATTAAAAGTATCATTTAACCAGGTGGAAAAAGTAGAACGAACAAGTTCGGGTAAAATCAGACCAGTTATTTCGAGGATTGACAGTGAGTAATTCATGGAAACTATTAGTTTTTGGACCATCAGATTGGTGGGCGAACAACCCTAGTTGTTGTACCCATTTAGTAAAACAATTTTCGAAAAATCATAAAATCATTTACATCAACCCCTTTAGCAGTGATATAACTGGAACCCGCAGCCACAAAGGCCTATGGACTCGAGTGCTAAGAAAAACTAAAAGCTTATTAAAGTTTTGCAGAAAACCAGAAAAGAATATATGGGTTATCAGTCCCTTGTTTCTTCCAATCCAAGGTATCCCTTTTTTTGACAATTTAAATAACCTATTAATTTTAACTCAGATAAAAGCTGTTATGCTATTAGCTGCATTTAAAGATCCCATATTGTGGGTTGAAAATATACGCGCCGCAGACTTTGTAAATAAGATTAATAAAAAGATTGCGATATACCATGCTTCTGATCGTTTTGACGAATGTCCTTACACAAAAAATAAAGCCAAACTCATAGAAAGAGAACAGAATATAACTAATTTGTGCGATTTAGTAATTTGCGTGTCCAAAGAATTATATGAACACAAATTAAGACAATCTCAATGCAGAGTTATATATCTTGATCATGGTGTTGATTATAATGCATTCAGAAATGCAAAAAATAGCAATCAATTTCATAAAAATGTAGATGGCCCAACTGTTGGATATTTTGGTACACTAACTGCTCAGAATGACATAGAGTTACTCGAATACTGTGCTAATAGACTACCAGATTATAATTTTGTTTTTGCAGGACAAATTACAGCCGGTGATTATAGTAATCTTAAGCAAATGAAAAATGTTATTTTTTTGGGGAAAGTGCCATATGATCAAATACCTTCATTATGTTCCTCTTTTGATATTTGTTTGTTACCATGGGTTATGAATAAATGGATATTAAACTGCAATCCTTTAAAATTAAAAGAGTATATGGCTTCTGGCAAACCCATAGTATCAGTTCCCATTCGGGAGGTAGTAGAAAATTATTCTGAAATATTAAGCATAGCAAAAAACAAAGAAGAATTTTGTAACAGAATACAATGGGAGATCAGCAATGACACTATGGATAGAATGAATAAAAGAATACTTGTGGCATCAAAAAATGATTGGGCAGAACATTCTCAAATTATTGAAACCGAAATTAATTTACTTCTTACACTAAAATCATGAGTAATAAAGTCATAAAAGTTTCTTGTATTGGCGATTTAATGTGCGGGGATTCATTCTACGCATTAGGATCAGGTTGTTCATCCAATATGGATAAATATGGATATGATTATGTAGATAAATCAATCAGGCAAATTTTTAATAGCTCTGATTATGTATTAGCTAATATCGAATGTCCCATATCAGATATAGGAAGAAAATGGTACAGCCTTAGAACACTACACATGAGAGGAAAACCCAAACATATTGATTACATTAAAGAATGGGGAATTAATATTGCCAATGTCTCAAATAATCATATTTTAGAACAGGGTTATGAAGCTGCTTGCGACACTGTTTCAAATCTAGTAAAAGCTGGAATCCATGTAATTGGACATGGTGATGTTCCATTTAAGACTGGAATATCATGCCATATAGATTCACCAAATTCTATAGCTTTTATTGGAGCATGCCTAAAAAAAGAGAAGTATGCATTTGCTGTTGACAGCGAAACAATAATCTCAAAAGTAAACGAAATTAGAAACCAAGGTATTTTAACTATAATAGCTAGCATACATTGGGGAGATGAATTTATTGACCGACCCAATGTAGTTCAACGCGAAATTGGGCACAAGTTAATTGATAATGGAGTCAAGCTTGTAATTGGTCATCACCCACATGTTATTCAAGGTATTGAAGAATACAATAATGGCTTAATTGCATATAGTATGGGTAATTTTATTTTTGACCAATTTCTTCCAGACAATAAATGGTCTATGGTTCTTTCTATTGAAATAGCTAATAATGTAATTACTAAATATGATTTCACACCAATTTGTCTGGATAAATTTCATCGCCCTTATATACCCAAAGAAACTATTAATAAATATCTTCAGGAAATTGTTCGACGAAACAGCCTACTTAAAGAACCTATTACTAATTCATATAATCATGATGTGAAGGCTGAAATGTGCAAATTTCGAAGGTATCTAAATATTACTATCATTAAAAATATTTTTAGAATGAACCCTATATATTGGCCACAGGTATTATTTAGGCCTATTCAAAGAAGATTAGGTATTTGGTAAATCACTATAGAGACTAGAGAATAATTATGCATCTTTCAATTATAATAGTAAACTGGAACACATGTGAAGTTACATGTAATTGCATCCAGTCAGTCTATGAGCAGACAAAAGAGTTTTCATTTGAAGTTATAGTCATAGATAACGCATCTTCAGATAGATCAGTTATGGAGATAAACAAAAATTTTCCTGAAGTTATTATTATACAAAACAAAAATAATCTTGGTTTTGCTTCAGCAAATAATCAAGGGATTGAAATTGCAAAAGGTAAGTATATTCTTCTGTTAAACAGTGACACAATTGTTCTAGATAATGCGCTAGAAAAAACAATTCAATTTGCTGAAAGTCATCCAGAAGCTGGACTTGTAGGGTGTAAGATACTTAACCCAGACAAAACACTTCAGAGAAGTTGTTTTATGCATCCATCTCTACTTAATATGTTTATCAGCACTTTATATTTAAATCAATTATTTACCAATAACAAGTTTTTCGGCCGCGAAAGAATGACTTGGTGGGACCATAATGATACTCGCTATGTAGAAGCAATAATGGGAGCTTTCATGTTGACACGGCGTGAAGCTCTCAATGAAGTAGGCATGATGGACAATTCTTTTTTTATGTATGCTGAAGAAACAGACTGGTGCTACCGATTTGATAAAGCAGGCTGGAAAGTAATATTTACACCAGATGCAGAAATTATTCATCTTGGTGGCCAAAGCAGCAAACAGGTTAAGCCTTTAATGATTTTACAACTCAGAGCAGGTATTCTTCAATTTATTAGAAAGCACCATAACTCTGTGTATTATTATGCAGCTTGCTTAATAACCTATTTTTGGTTTAGTGTAAGAATCGTTCCTTGGTTAATCACAGGCCTAATAAACCCTAGTGAGCGAAAAAAAAGCCATCAAATGGTAAAGACTTACTTCATTGGTTCCATAAAATCATTATTGGGGTATAAATCACTTGAATGTAAAATTAAATAAAACAATTACTCAAAGGAAAGTCTTGTTAGCTGCTTCTGCTGGCGGACATATAAGCCAATTATTAAAAATATCTGAAGCATGGTCGGGTGAAGATGTTTGTTTTGTAACTACAACTGAAGTACTAAAAACTAAACTAGAAAAAAAAGCCATGGCTTTTTTTGTTGGGGAATCTAATCGAGAACATTTTTTTAAGACTATTTTAGTTTTTTTTCGTTGTTTATCTATAATCCTAAAAACTAAACCAGAAGTAGTAATATCGACTGGCGCCCTACATGGTTGCTTGCTATGCTACATGGCAAAATGTATTTTTCGTTCAAAAGTGGTCTGGATTGATAGTATAACTAATACTGAAAGACCAAGTTTATCAGGGAGGTTAGTCTATCCAGTTTCAGATTTATTTATATTACAATGGCAGAATCTTTTAGAAAAATACCCAAAAGCTGAATACTATGGAACAATTATCTAAAGTGAGATTATTATGATTTTTCTTACTGTTGGAACGCAATTTGAATTTGACCGGCTTACAAAAGCTATTGATGATCTTGTTGGACAGGGGCTTATCACACAAACAATATATGGCCAGATAGGCAGCGGTAAGTATCAGCCTATTAATTTTGAATATTGTCAGACTATTGAAAAGGATAAGTTTGATGAAGTATTGGCAAAATCTGATGCTATAATTAGTCATGCCGGGATGGGGACTATTACTATGGCACTTGAATACAACAAACCATTGCTCGTATTACCAAGGCTGGCCAAATACAAAGAGGTAGTTAATGACCATCAGGTAGGCATTGCCCGTAAGTTTCAGGAATTAGGGCACTTATTGTTAGCCGAAAACGAAAGTGAATTACCAGCAAAGATCAAAGAACTTGCCAGCTTTAGACCTACCCCCAGGGTTAATCAGGCTGATAAAGTTGCCGCAAGGATAAAACAATTTTTAGCTGAAATATAGTTTCTACAAAATACAAAGTTTCAATCTCGAATCAAATAAAAATTTCAGGTCACAACCATAACAATCTGATCTGATTTAACAGGAGTATAAATAATATGAAAAAAACATGTAATAAAAAAGAATGTGACAATAAAGCCTCTGTTGGCATCATTGGCCTGGGTTATGTTGGCCTGCCGTTGGCTCGGGAATTCGTACGCGGCGGTTGTGAAGTTTATGGTTTTGATATAAATCCTGAAGCAGTCAAAAGAATAAGCAGTGGAAAATCACCGCTTAAACATATACCCGATGAACATATAGCTGAGATGACAAAATCTGGTAGATTCAGGGCTACAACTGATGCAACATTAATGGACAAACCTGATGTTCTCATCCTCTGTGTGCCTACACCATTAACAGCCAGCCGGGAACCCGACATGTATTATGTGGAGGAGTCATGCCGGACTGTGGCAAAGTCGCTTAGAAAGGGGCAGTTGGTGGTTCTGGAAAGCACCACATACCCTGGAACAACTAATGAGGTAATGAAACCCATACTCGAGTCAACCGGTCTCAAAGCCGGCAAAGACTTCTACATGGCATATTCACCTGAGCGGGAAGATCCAGGTAATGCTCATTATAATACCCGCACTATACCCAAGGTGGTTGGAGCCATAGATAAACCATCTCTTGATTTTGCTATGTCGGTATATAAATATGCCATAGATACACTAATACCAGTTGATAGCTGCGAAACGGCAGAAGCTATCAAAATCGTTGAAAATGTCTATCGTTGCGTCAATATAGCCATGGTCAACGAGCTTAAGCAAGTATTCGACCGCATGGGAATAGATGTCTGGGAGGTAATTCGCGGAGCAAGCAGTAAGCCATTTGGCTATCAGCCCTTCTATCCAGGGCCCGGCCTGGGCGGTCATTGCATCCCGATCGACCCATTCTACCTGACCTGGAAAGCTCGCCAATTTGGTATGCCCACTCGATTTATAGAACTGGCTGGCGAGATCAATACCGCCATGCCGCATTATGTTATACAAAGAACCATGGAAGCACTTAATGAACAAAAGAAAAGCCTTAAGGGCTCAAAAGTACTGGTGCTGGGACTGGCATATAAGAAAGACATTGACGATATTCGCGAATCACCCTCTTTAGAGCTGATAGAATTACTCAAAGAAAAGGGAGCGAAAGTCGATTACAATGATCCTTTTATACCTGCTACTAAAAAAACCCGTGAATACAACCTGCAAATGAAATCTGTATCTTTGACTCCTGCTAATATCAGCAAATATGACTGCATATTGATAGCTACAGCTCACAGCTGTTACGATATGAATATGATAGTAAAGAATGCTAAACTTATCGTCGATAGTCGAAATGCCTGCGATGCAGTAAAGGGCAGTAAGAAAAATGTTGTAAAAGCATAAGAGTAAACAATGAAAGATAACCTTAAAATAATAGTGACAGGCGGTGCCGGCTTCATTGGTTCGGCATTGATCCGACACCTGATAGCTCATACCGAACATAGCGTTTTGAATCTGGATAAACTGACTTATGCCGGGAATCTGGAATCGCTTAAAACAATTGCTGATTGTTCACGCTATAGTTTTGTACAAGCTGATATTTGTAACCGGGAAGCAGTAGATCGGGTTTTCGCAGAATTTCAGCCAGATGCTATCATGCATCTGGCCGCAGAATCGCATGTTGACCGCTCAATCGACGGTCCTGGCGATTTCATCATGACTAATGTCGTCGGAACTTATACTTTGCTGGAGTCAGCTCGTCAATATTGGCTTGGATTGAGTCAAGACAGGAAAAGAATCTTTCGCTTCCAACATATATCAACTGATGAGGTTTACGGCTCACTGGGGCAGACCGGTTATTTCTACGAAACAACTCCCTATGATCCACGAAGCCCCTACTCTGCATCCAAGGCCTCATCAGACCACCTTGTAATGGCCTGGTATCATACATACGGCTTGCCGGTTTTATTAACTAACTGCTCCAATAATTATGGTCCATATCATTTTCCTGAGAAGCTGATACCACTGATAATACTTAATGCTTTAGATGGCAAGGAATTGCCGGTTTATGGCAAGGGTGAAAATGTCAGAGATTGGCTTTTTGTTGATGACCATGCTCGCGCCCTGTCTGTGGTACTTTCCAAAGGCAAACCCGGTGAAACCTATAATATTGGCGGTAATAATGAAAAACAGAATATTGAAGTTGTAAGAGCTATATGTTCTATACTCGATGAACTGCGTCCCAAAGCAAGTGGTATTTATGCTGACCAAATAAAATATGTTGTTGACAGACCCGGGCATGACCTGCGTTACGCCATCGATGCTACCAAGATAAAAAAAGAACTTGGCTGGGAGCCGGAAGAATCTTTTGATAGCGGCATTCGAAAAACCGTAGAGTGGTATCTGGGCAACAAATGGTGGTGGGAACCAATAAGAACTCAAAAGTATCAGGGTCAAAGGCTAGGGAAATGATAAGGATAAGCCCCCTACTCCTTTTTATGGAAGAAATATCACTTGCTCTGTTTGACAAATAATAATGAATAATGTACATGCAATAATTTTAGCTGGTGGCGCTGAATTCGGCAGATGTCCTGTAATCAGTCGTCTTCCAATCTGCCTATGGCCCGTACTTGACACGCCAGCCTTGGCCAGAACCCTAATCTGGCTTAATGAAAGTGGAGTCAATTCTGCAACAGTGTGTCTCAATGGTGATCAGAATGTAATACGCGATACCATCAATGAGTACAATACCGGAATTGCGATTGACTATCTGCCGGAAGACATGCCGCTTGGAACAGCCGGTTGCATTCGCGAGGTAATTAAGGCAGAGAAGGAAAAAAAGGTTTTGCATACCGATTACCTGATCTGTAAGGCAACAATGGTCAATCCTCCAGACCTGGCCGCTTTTGTTGGCTTCCATCGGAAGTGCGACAGTTTATTGACCATGTCAGTAAATTATCTGACAAAAGGCAAGTATGACAATTACGAAGTATCAGGTACACATTTATGCAAACCAGATATCATTGATTTTATACCAAAACTAGGATATTGCGATATTAAAGAACGCCTTGTCCCTGATCTCATTCAACAAAAGTTCAGTATCAGATCTTATTGTCTTGATGGTGGTACTGGTTCTTTTCGAGACGGTCATTCTTATTTCCGAAAAATAACCAGCCATCTTGAAAATAACCGGTTATTCAAATATATACCAAATAGTTTTTTATGCAGGGATAATAACATTTTTATTTCTCCAGATGCCAGAATCGCCAAAAGCGCCAGTCTGATTGGCCCACTTATTATAATGAATAATGTCACAATAGGAGAAAACTGCATAATATCAGGTCCAGGCATAATAGGCAGTAATTCCAGGCTGGGGGAAAACTGTTTTGTGGAAGCATCTATCCTATGGCAATCAGTAATGATTGGTGATAATGTAGAAATCAGACATTGCCTGTTAAATAATCGTATAAAATTAGCGTCCGGTAAAAAAGTAGCTAAAGAGGTGGTATGGAAATAAATGCGATATAAAAACAGTTTTTTATTAGCACTGGCAGTAATAATTACCGTTATATTTGGTATGGCATATCGGTATTGTGAAAGTCTTTATAGCAAAGATTCTCTGCAAAAGATCAAATTGCCAGTTCCATTGGTAAATTTCCCCATTGAGCTGGGCAACTGGTCGGGGCAGGACATTGAACTATCTGAAGCAGTACAAAGAGTTGCAGGTAATGACGACTTTGTCAACAGGTGGTATCAGAATGTATCACAAAATAAAGGTGTGGGTTTTTATATAGCTTATGCTGGTCAACCCAGAAATATGCTTGGACACAGACCACAGATATGCTATGTTGGTGCCGGTTGGATACATGAGGAAACTGAACAAACACAATTTGAGACTTCATCGGGCAGGACGATTCCCTGCCTGATCCATACTTTCAGAAAACCGTCACCAGACCCATCCAGAGTAACCGTATTAAATTACTATGTACTAAATGGCGTCCCCACAAATAAAGAATCTGAATTCAACAGCTTATCATTCAGAATTCCCAATATTAAAGGCCAGGTAGCCCGCTATGTAGCCCAGATCCAGATAAATGCGGCAATAAAATCAAGTGTTCTTGAGTTTGCAACAATTTCAGCAGATGAGATATTAAAATATCTGCCAGACGAAACTGGTAAAGTTACAATATCAAATCTACAACCAGAAACAGTCAATACCATAAACAAACTGTAAAAGCGAACTGGATATACTCAAATGAATAAGATAGAAAGCGAAAAACAAAGGTTTGGATATTGGCTTTGGGCCGGCATTCTATTGATCTCATCAATCTGGTCTTTTCTACCGGATATAAAAGATCTCTTTTTAGTGTGGCGAAGTTCCGATGAATATTCTTCAGGTATGCTGGTTCCGATAATAGCCGGATCTATACTATACTCCAGAATTAAAAACAGCAGCCTGCGTCCAACGATAGACTGGATCGCCCTGCCGTTGCTCTTCCTGGCCCAATTATGCAGGCTGGCAGGGGTATTGCTCATGTCCAATTTTTTGACCAGATCAGGCCTGCTGCTCGGCACTTATTCGCTATTAATACTTTTATTAGGCAGAAAATTATGCCTAAAGAATTATGCTGTACTTATTTTTATGGTACTTATGATACCTTTGCCTGTCAGCGTCCATAGCACAATCAGCCCAGTGCTTCAGCATTGGGCTACTGAGTCAGCCGTTTTCTTTCTGGAAATGCTGGGGTATCAGATTGTAACAGAGGGTAATATAATTAATATCAATGGTACCACTGTGGCTGTCGCCGAAGCTTGCAATGGGCTAAGAATGATAACAGCTTTTTTTGTTACCAGCGGCCTGATTGCATTGATAGTGAACAGAAGTTGCTGGCAAAAAATAATCATAGTACTATCAACATTACCGATAGCCCTGATAAGCAACACTATACGCCTGGTGATAACATCGATCGCCTTTACAATGATAGATGCCCGAGAATGGGAAAAGTTATTCCATGATTTTGGCGGTTTTGCCATGATGCCTCTGGCAGTCGCTATGGTAATAGCAGAACTTGCATTCATGAATATGCTGATTGAGGCCGATAATAGCAATGAGAGAGCTGAAAAAGAGCAAATAGTATTCAAGAAGGTGAACTAATGACCGATAATAATATAAACGAAAACGCCAATAACAGCATTGTTTCATATCAGAATAATAATGCCTTGACCAATTCTGCCATTGCTGCCAATAACAGACAATATTTTGACATGCAGAATATGCACGAACAGCACCAGGCCAGACAAGGCAATCTAATGCCGAAACTGATAGATAAATGGTTGCTCATACTTGTTACTTTTATCATACTTGCAAGTGTGACAGTCCCGGCCGTATGGTTATTTACTCCACAAAATAATCAGGCTCAACTACTGATTGAAGTTCTCCCCGTAATCTCGACACTCTTTTCAGACCCTGATGATTCAGCTAAAACTTTTGCTTATGATAACTTTAAGAATTCACAGGCAACGATCATCTTAGGTGAACAGGTTATCCAAAGGACAGCTGATCTGCTAAGAAATAAACCCTTATATATCTCTACACCCCGTGAAGAAACCATTAAAGGCAGGCTCAGGCAGGTATGGACAAACAAAGATATATCATTTCTGTCTAAAAGTAATAGTGACCTCTACAAAACCCTGCTGGATATGGTAAAGAGTCAGAAAATTACCGCCACTCCAGATAAATACAGCAGCTTTATTTTTTTAAGAGTTGAAGGTAAAAATGCTTACGATTGCCGTCAAATAGCAGAAGCCTTAAAACAAAGCTATCAGGAAATCGTACTTTCCCAGATGGATGAAGAAGGCGACAAGAAAATACTGGCTCTGGAAGAAGAGCTCAAGCAGATAACTCGCGATCTGGAAAGACAACAGGAAAACATATTTCAGCTAACTGTAAAATATGGTTATGCCGACCTGGGGAAAAGACATGAAATGATCATTAACCGAATGGAAGGCATTCAGGAGCAATTAACCCTTGCTCTATCTGAAAAGTCTAAACTGGAGAATCAGGTTAAGAAACTGGAAAGTTCTATCGGATTGCCGGCCGAACTGCCTGCTCAAACCGAAAAGTCTCTAATGGAAGAACAAAGTATTTATATCAAAAACGATGAAAGACTTAACAAGCTCAATGAGACTATCATTGCCGAGGAGCAAGATTTATTAGTCGCCCAGCAGAACCTCACACCTGATAATCCTCAACTAAGTAGAAAAAAGAAAATCATAGAGAGTCTTACCCAGAAAGCGCAAGAGCGACGCACTGAATTAGTAGCTGAATTTGCAAGATTAAAAGAATCTGAAAAAGATAATCGTAAAACAGATATTGAAGATTCTCGACAAACTGAGCTAGAGCAAACAAAAGCTGTATTTGAAGAGCAGGTAAAATACATTGAAATGCTCCAGCAGCAACTTAAAAATGACAATGATGAAGCCATCGAGATCGGTCGGCTCGACACCCTAATAAAACAAAAACAAAACGAGGAAGCCCAGAAGCAGGCACTTAAAGAAGACATTCAGGACAAAATAATGCGTTTGCGGATAGAAAGCAAACGGCCAGGCCGAATTAATATAGATCGTCCCGTTTCTGTTTTTGAACTGGAAAGCAGAAAAGTCAAACTCGCAGGCGGAGCAGCCTTTGCTTCATTAGCAGCAGGGTTTGCCCTTGCATTTTTTCTGGTTAAAATGGATAAAAGCATATTATACCCCGAAGATATCATTGACCAGGCTGGCCTGGCAATGATTGGCACTACAGTAGATGCCAATTCAGTTAAGAAAGATAATGTTGCATCTTATATGACTATGGATTATCAGAATATTCGGGCAAATCTTAAACTTCTGAATAACGGAGCTATCCCTCAGGTAATGGTAATAACCAGCCCTGAACCTGCAGAAGGTAAAACCACTCTGGCGATCAACCTTAGTGCTTCATTAGCAAGAAGTGACCATAAGGTGTTATTGATCGATGGTGACTTAAGAAAACCGGACATTCACAGAATAATCAATTTGCCCAATCGTACAATCGGTCTGCGTGAAGTTGTTTGCGGTGTCAGTTTATTTGAAGATGCTGTCTTTGAAAACTTCCACCCTAATTTAGACATACTAAGAGCCTGCGGCAGTACAAATTTTGACAGCATTCAACTTTTAAGTAGTGAAGGTATCCTCAATTTCCTCAGAAGAATGCGAGGTAAATATGATCATATAGTTATTGATACTTCACCAGTGTTGGCTGCCCCTGACGCCCTTTTGTTTGCCCAGATGGCTGATGCAGTTGTTCTCAGCTCTTTATCAGGTAAAACAACAGCTCCGGCTCTTAAGGCAACACTTGACCGTCTGACCAAACTTAATGTCAAAATACTTGGAAATGTACTTGCAAGCGTAAAAGATAAGCCCGGCTATGGCTATGGTCACAATTACTACGACTATCGGTATGGTAAAGACACAAATCGCCAAAGCAAAAGAAATTACGACAATATTATTATGGATCGTAACTCAAATAATACTTAACACATCTCAGATCAACCTTACCGCAGCTTTAATCAATGCACCACATTCTTCTACATGCCAAACAACCAGACCAGTCCAGTGCCATCCACAGACTGGCCCGTGAATGTTCATTTATACTACCAGAACTGTTACAGGCTATTGCCAGATCTGATGGACTGAAAAAAATGAATAAGTTCAGATTCATGATCCATGATTCCATCATACTCAGCTCGGAAATTAACGATATATCTTCTTTCAGCAGTGATAATCCTATCAGAATCAGTAGCAACGGCCATAAAGATAATAAAATAGTGTTGGCTAATGCCCGATATGTGACCGAACTGGACTACAAACATCTGGAAAAAGTATTCAATATGGCAGATGCCGATATATTGGCAATTGAAGTTGACGCAGATCTATGTGGCTTTCGGGAAAAGATCGCTTTTAACTCTACTGGCAATATAGTAGGATTAAGAAGAATATTCAGTGACTCTATTGTACCATCATCTATGCCGGATGATTGGCCTGTTTTACTGTTCATATCTTCCAATGTACTGCGTAATTGTCCAGAGATTGGTATAATACCGGAAAAGTTTTCTGATTTTATAAATTTATGCACTCGCCATTCATTAACCAGCAGATGTTTAAGAGTAGCGGGAATATCTCACGATCTTTATTGCATAAATGAACTACTTGATTATCTGGAAAAGAACCTTACAGCTAAGACAATTTCGACAAGTTTGCCCTCAGTTATTGCTCATAATTCCATAATCAAAGGTAAGATACTTGCAGGCAACAATGTTATAATAGGACAAAACACCCTTCTTATCGGACCATGCGTAATTGGAGATAATACTGTAATCGGCGATAACGCCATAATTCGCAATTCGATCATTGGCCACAATTTGAATATTAACGACGAGACATACCAACATTGTTTTGTATCATCTGCAGGTATTGAGTCCGCTTCATATACTGTCAGAATGACCAAGAAAAACCACCTCTTCAAAAGCTGGCCCTGGTACTCTTATGCGGGGTCTTGGAAAAGACTCATTGATATATTATTCGCCTTCATTATCTTACTAATGTCCATACCAGTATTTATTATAGTTGCTATAGCCATTAAATATTCTTCACCCGGGCCGGTCTTTTTTAAACATAAAAGACAAGGGCTACACGGAAAAGACTTTTACTGTATTAAGTTCAGGACCATGATCGTCGGCGCAGATGATATTCAGGACCAACTCAGAAAAATTAATGAAGTAGATGGCCCCCAGTTCAAAATGGACGATGACCCACGCGTAAATGCTATTGGTAAATTTTTACGCGACACCTGTATCGATGAAATACCGCAATTTATAAATGTATTGAAAGGCGAAATGTCAGTGATCGGCCCCAGGCCATCGCCTGAAAAGGAAAATACCTTTTGTGCTTATTGGCGTGATGCCAGACTTTCGGTTCGCCCCGGGATAACCGGCTTATGGCAGGTAATGAGAACCCGCAAAGAAGGTCAGGATTTTCAGGAATGGGTAATACATGATACATCTTATGTAAAAAATATATCATTAAAAAACGATATCAATATATGCTTACTTACGGTAAAACATATATTTAAGTCTATTCTTGAGCAATTTTAATTGAATATAGTTACCAAAACATTTACAATTTTAACGAAATCTGATTCAACCAGCCCAACCGCTGGTTGAATTTTTTACAGTCAAACAGCAGCGAGAATCTGTAAATACTTTATAGATAAGACCTTAAAGTGACTATTGAACAGTCTTTCCAGCCTCGACATGCAATTTGATAAGCAGTTAATGTATGAAATTATTAACCAGGAAGATATAATATTGAGTTGTAACTTAAACACCTGGAAATTTTTTGCTAGAGGTGATTCAGATGAAAGTATCAAATAATAGTCTCGGAAAGATCAATTTATTACCACTTTTAGTATTGGTCGTTACTTGTGCAGTATTGGCCACTGGTGCTATAAGTCTGCGTTACTGGCAAAAGAATAAGCAAATGTCCGAAGGGTTCAAGCTAGGTGAAATGGCCTGGGAGCAACAAAACTGGCCCGAAGCTGCCCGTCAATATGGATTATACATCACAAAAGATAATACCAATATTGAGGTATTGAGAAAATACGCCCAGTCGCACTTGAATATCAGGCCCAGAACCGCTTCAAATATAAATCAGGCCTTGCAGTCATATCGGATCATATTAAGAAATAAACCGGATGACAATGATGCCCTGAAACAGGCTTGTAGTATTTACCTGGGAACTGGAGCTGCTGGCGAATGTGAACTGCTGGTAAACGATTATCTTACACACGATAAGGATGATAATGAAGTTCATGCCCTGCTCGCAGGAGCTCTGGCTGTGCAAAATAAACAAACCGAACTGGAAAAAGCAATGCAATTGTACCCAGACCATAAACTCGAGTATTATCAAATGCTATATTCGGTTTTGATGCGTCAATCTAAAGCCCAGCAAGCGGCTGAATTACTTAAGCAAATAATTGCAGAATACCCTCAGGAAATTGAAGCATACGACCTCCTTGCCCGCACAGTCCATTCCAATCAGGCTCTTTTTAATGAAAAGGCTGAAAAATGGGTTAATGAAGCCGTCAGCACTGCCCCCGATAATGCATTATCATATATAGCAAGAGCCAGGTATTACATTGGTACCAGGCAAAATGAGATCGCGGTCAGCGATCTCAATAAGGCTTTTGATCTGAGTAAGGATAATACCAATTATAAACTTCACATATCATCATTATACGCATCTATCGGTAACTATGGAATGGCCAGAGCAATATGCGGCGATATATATGAAAATGACCATCAGAATCTCGAAGCCTTAACAGCCATGCTGAACTACGCCTCTCTGGAAGGCGACAAAGCACTTATAACAGAGATCGCAGACTCTGGAATGGAAAAGCTGAACAATACTAATAAATGGGACTTTATACCCACTGCTATCGAAAGTTATTGCATAGCTGGCGAAAATGACAAGGCCGAAGTTCTTATACAACAGGTTGCCAATAAAGATACTATGCCAGAATATATTGCCTATTGGAAAGGACTGATAGCCAGAAATACAGACGACCTAAATAACACCATTCAATATTTCAATACTGCTGTTCAACTTGGCTATAACAACGACAAGGTTAAGCTCCTGCTGGCAGAAGCCTATGAAAAGAATGGTAATACTACCTCTGCAATTCTTGAATACAAGAAGATCCTCAGCAGCTCCAGAGACAATGCAGCTGTAATGGTCAGGTTAGCTGATTTGTACCTCAGAAATAACAATTATGCCGAGACTCAGAACCTGATCAACAAAATCCTTCAGGTAAGTCCTGGCGATAAAAGAGCTGTTTTCTTGCTTATGAAAACAATGATCGAAAGTGCAGATATCACTAAGCTAAAAAATGACCTGAATTACTATAATGACTTGATGGATAAAATAAGCCAATATCGATCTCATATTGATGACCAGCAGCAGTTCAAAACCCTGCAATTTCAATTAGCTCTGGCCGCAGATAAAGCCGGCGACGCTAAAGCAATATTACAGGAGCTGGGAAAAACAGGTATCAGCGAAGAACAACAGGAAAACCTGCAACTAGCTCTATATCTCAGTAGTGGCGAGAAAGAAAAAGCTATGGATCTGTTAGGCCGACAGATCGCCCGTGAACCGGATAATATTGATCTGATTTTGAGAGAGATCTCCTTGTTGGCAGGAAGCAACCAGTATGAAAGTGCCCATGCTATTATTGATAAGGCACTAACGAAATTCACTTCTGAGCTGGCTATTAAAAAATTGTACTTTGCAAAAGCGGATATATATTCTTTACAAAGCAAAGAAGATCCGCAAATGGAGGATAAAGCAATTGAACAGATCAAAAAATTATTGGCTATTTCACCTAATGACCTCACTGCCCTGCAAAAAATACTTAACTATCAATCCATAATTTCTGATCATGCTATCTGCATGCAATATATAAATAAGATAAAAGATTCAGAAGGAATAAATGGACGCATCTGGAAAATAGAATTGGCCCGTATGCGGATAAGAAATCAGGACACCATCAGAACTGAATTGCAGGAAAGTATTACTCATCTTAAGGAAAATATAGCAGCCAATCCTGGCGACACTACCAGCAGTGTATTGCTGGCTATGGCCTATGAAAAGGATGGACAAATGCTTCTGGCTGCTAATATCTGGCAGGAAGCCTATAATTATGACACATTCAATAACAATTATGCTCTTAGCGCAATACACTGCTTTTTAGATGCTGGCAAATTTAATGAGGCTGATGAGCTTATCGCCACACTTCTCAGGCAAGAGCCGGATAATCCGACCTTGATCAATCTTGAAGTATCCAGACTATTAAGAAATAATAACATTGTTAAAGCCCAGGAAATACTCTCTGAACTTTACGCACAGGGTAAGTGTAATAGCCAACAAAAACTTACACTGGCCAATATCAGATCTATGCAAAATAACTATACCGGGGCTCATGCAATATTCGATGAAATCATGGCCGATGATGATTATGACTTTAATATCATTGCGGCTAAAGCCTCAACATATATAAAAGAACAGAAATATCTGGAAGCAGTTGCACTTAGTGATCTGGCTATTACAAAATTCAAGACTGCGCAGGCTTACTTGCTAAAAGCCAGACTGCTGATCAACAGTGACCAGAAAGATCTGGCTCAGATAGAACTCAACAATGCCTTGAGTTCTGGTTCGATCACTGAATCCGATTATTTTAATGCAGTTTCTATATATTTTGATCTGGGACAAAGAGATACTGCCACAGCTCTGGCTAAAGAAACCTACACCAAATACCCTGAAAATATATCAATCACCCGACTATATATACAATTACTTCTGGCAGAACAACAGAGTCAGGAAACCGGCGCTGATTTGCTTGAAAAAGCGTTAAACGAATTCCCTGATGATTACATTTTGAAGTTCCTTAAAGCCAGATTGCTATATAGCAAAGGTACCAGACCTGATCTGGATGAGGCATCTGATATACTTAATAAAATACTGGCACAGCAGCCAGAAAATATACAGGCATGGCTGCTTGCTGGCGAAATAGAGTTTAACCGGCAGCAATATCAAAGAGTTGTAGATATTATTTATCAGGGTCTTTCCTTTAATCCCGGCAACCAGGACTTGCTCCTGCTCAAAGCAAGAGCGGAAAATGAATTTTCACCTGAATTGGCTGTTGCCACAATAAAGACTCTCCAGAGCATAAATACATCTGATGCTAATATAGCCATTAAGCTGGCAACTATTTATGCCAGCCAGAATAATAACAAAGAAGCCCTGGAATTATTGGAAACTGCTGAAAAACTAACTACAAATAAGGATCAGATTGAAGCTATAAAATTGCTCAGATCACTAATTGAATACCGCAGCGGCGATGTTAAAGCCAAAGAATATGCCCAAAATATATTGGCTCAAAAACCTGATAGTATCAATGCTTTCTCAGTATTATTAGAAATATACATTTCGGATCAAAACTGGGATCTGGCTCAAAATGTGATTGAACAATGGCAGGAAAATAATAAAGAAGATACCGATTCCCTTTTTGAAGCAATAAGAATATTAGCAAGGAAAAAAGATATTCCCCAGGCTAAACATCTGGTAATCGAAATATGTAACAATATATTAGCAATAAAGCCTGGCAATATTGATGCCATGCACATAAAAGCATCTTTAGACCTCATCGGAAAAAATAATACACAGGCTATAAATATTTATCGAGAAATACTCTCTAATGACCCCAAAAATGTCATTGCTATCAATAATATGGCATGGATGCTGTGCGAAGACCAAAATAATCCTCAGGAAGCTCTGAAACTGGCTTTACAAGGGTTGGAATATTCTCCTGAATATGCTGATCTTATAGATACAACGGGAGTTATATACTACAAACTTGGGGATTATCAGAAATCAGAAGAGATGCTTCTTAAGTGTATAAATCTTTACAATACAAACAATCCTGCACTTACAGGCACTTTTTACCATCTGGGCCGCACATACTACAAACTTAAAGATTCGGTTCAATCAGGCGTCTATCTTAAAAAGGCATTGGAATACAATGAGACCAGTAATGTTCTTTCAGATATTGAAATAGCTGATATTAATGAAATGCTGAAGTAATATTCTGTCTCAACTGGCTATATCGAGATTATCTCAGAGCCAGGCTGATTGGATTTGATTCTAATCAGTCTGGCTTTTTTTATGATATCGAATCGATTTGCATGTTCTCTGAATTTGCTTAAAACGCAGGCATTTACGAATTTACAAAGATTTTCCTCAAAATTCGGTTGATTTTAGCCTGCTATTTAATAAAATCATAAAAGGTAGGCCCTGATAAGGGGCTTACCAAACATGGATGGAACTAAAAGTGTAAACCACTCTCAAATTACGACAAGGAGTTAATATTATGTCAGAATCAAAGGCTATGCCCATTCACAGACAAATAGCCGAGGAAGTTCGTCGTCAGATATCAAGCGGTGAGCTCAGGCCAGGTCAGAAAATACCCTCTGAACGCCAAATTGCGATCCAGTTCAATGCTTCAAGGGCAACAGTGCGTACAGCATTACAACATATTGAGCAAGAAGGACTTATAACCCGTCGTGATCGCCGTAGCGCAATAGTCACAATTAAAAGAGACTTAAGTCCGAGTTTGAGAATAGCTTGCAGTAGTTCATTGCTGGCCAGATTATTCCGTAAGTTATCTGACAAGCAATTACTGCCACACAGAACCCAGATAAATATAGTTGATATGCGTCAGCCTGAAGCTCTTACCCAACTGTCCTCAGGAACTACCAGCGGGGCTGACATACTGGTGTGCAACTTTGAATATGCCGGATGCGTCTGGAATCAGCCGGAGTTATTCAAACCATTTTCTCCCGCTCTGGTAAGTGATGTTAATATTCCAGAAAAGCTCAGAAGCAAGTTTACAGTAAATGGTAAACTTACTGGCATTCCCTGCGGCATATCTCCCATGGTTCTATACTATAATAAGGAAATGCTCGCCCAAAAAGGTCTTAGTATCCCGGCAGGCGAATGGCATTGGGACCAGTTGCTCGATATAGCCCGTCAAATGGCAACTCCAGGGAGATATGGATTCCAGATCATCCCTCGGTTCAGTCATTTTGCAGCCTTAGTATCATGCTTCGGTGGCGAATTATTTGATGGTCGCGGCAAGATTAATACTGAAAGCATGCCTGTTATAAAAACAGCCATGGAATTTATTCAAAAACAGGTCACTGAAGGAGTTGTCCCCCGCTTAAGTAAAGAGGCGCAGGTCAATCTCTTCGCTCAGAAACGCTGTGCAATGGCAATTGATGGTATCGGGGCAATGAATTCATATAAAGAGGCCCTCGGTGATAATTGCGGGTTAGCCTGTTTGCCTGGATCTCGCAGTGGTTCGAGTATCACTGGCGGATTTGTAGTATTAGCTATGCGAAATCAGGAAGAAAATCAGTTAATCGAAGATGTTATCCGCAACCTTTTAATTCTTCGCCATCAGCAGATAATAGCTGGCAGCGGCCTGTTAATGCCGGTTCACGGCAGTGTGCTGAACTATGAGGGAATGAAGGCAGCTGGTCTTTCTGATGAAGTTGCCGGTGTTTTCGCTGCTCAAACGAGAGATGCTGCTCCAGCTAATGTTCCCGGAACAGTAGCTGCTACTAATAACTTCCAGGATATCCTTTATGAGCTGTGGATGGGCACAGATACCATTGAAAACCTGTGCAGTCGTTTATCCTGAGTACACTAGAATATTAAGCAAGAACATGATCCTTTCTATTTCATAGAATTGGATCATGTTCATTTCATATAGGTTCGTTCTTATTTGACAATGGAACAGAGTGAAAAGAAATCAAAAAAGAACCTTGTCTTTCGCAGTGCAGAATACTCTGCTATCGGCTGGGGGGGCTCACTAATCCTGCATATATTGCTTGTTGGTTCGCTCATGTTCCTCACCTTTTCTCATTATTTGGCCGAAAAAGCAGGCAGCGACGAAGCCTTTACTGTCGAGATCACAGACACCTCAGGTCAAGATGAAAATATACCTCAACTCTCACCAGCAATTGTCAATAGTTCCTCAGAGAATCTGTTAGGTCAGAATAATGCATTTACTTCTGAACCGACAAGTAGTCAGCCAATAGTGCTCAATGAATTGACATTATCGGATATTAACATATCTCAGAATAACACAGAACTGCAAGCAATGCTGGCTGAACCAGGCTCATTCAATGATTCTTTGTCCGGCTCTGACACTTCTGGTTCTGCTGGTTTTTTCGGATTATCAGACAGTGGTTCCAGCTTTGTGTATGTAATAGACCACTCTGGCAGTATGGAAGGTGAAAAGATATCGGCAGCATTAAGGGAATTAAGCAGATCTGTAAAGGCTCTGGATAATAATGTTAAGTTTTATCTGGTATTTTATAGTGATACATATCTGGCAATGCCTGCTTCTACCCTGATGTCTGCAACTCAGCAAAATAAGGCCAGATATCTTGAATGGGCTGGAGCTATAACGGCCCAGGGAGGTACAAACCCAATAGAGGCTATGCAACTGGCTATTTCTCTAAAGCCAGATGTTATATGGCTTCTATCAGATGGTGAATTTGACCCGGAAGCAGCCAGTACGATAAAATTGGCAAACAGAAGAAAAATAAAGATCAATACCCTGGCATTTGGCGCAGGCGCCGGACAGGCACAACTGCAACAGATATCATCACAAAACTATGGTAAATTCAAATTCATACCGTTTTGACAAGCAGTACGATAAAATGAATATAATAACGATTTTAATAATATAATAACACATTTCGATTAAACAATGGTCCTGAAAATGAATAAATACTTAATATCAATCTTTACACTTATTACTGGATCACTATCATTGGCACAGTCAGATCCAGCTGCAATAAAGAGCGTTTCTGTCTGGGATACTATCTCATCAGGCGGCATTATCGGCTATGCTATAATATGTATGAGTCTATGTGCTGTAGCATTGGTGATAGAATACTTTCTCTCTATAAGAAATTCAGTTCTATTGCCAGCAGATCATCTTGAAGAAATAAATGGGTATATCAAAAAGAATGAGATAAAGGAAGCTCTTGATTACTGCAATGCCAATGCAAGTTTTATTACGATAATATTCGGTGCCGGACTTCATCAGTATTCAGATCATGCTAATTGGAAAGATATTGAAAAGAGCATAGAAGACACTGCCCGTCGCCAATCTGGCAGATTCTATCGCAAATTGGAATATCTGACATTTATTGCCGCCAGTACCCCGATGTTAGGCTTACTGGGGACAGTGAGCGGTATGATGTCGGCCTTCAAGGGAATAGCGGTCATAGAAGGAGCTGCTCGATCATCTCAATTAGCAAGTTCAATATCAGAAGCTCTCGTTACCACATTCCTTGGTCTGATAGTGGCAATTCCAACCTTATTTTTCATATCGGTGTTGCGTAACCGGATCGATGCTATTCTGACTGAAGCTGAAGAAATCACAGAAAACACACTTCGACCATTAAAACTGCGTCCCAGAAACTGACATTCACAACGATAAAGATATTTTAACCTCAAGGACAGGCACAACAATGGCAAATGAAAAAATAATAATAAAATGCCCTTCGTGTAGTCAATTATTCGAGCAAACCGGAATTAGAATTGGACAATTATTGCGTTGCCCTTGTGGTCTGGAATACAATGTAAGCCAAAATGAAGTAGTTGCCGGAAATTTCATAAATGATGCACCATTAGAACTACATAGTTCTGAGCCATCATTGGTAAAAACCAGGCCAAATAAACCAAATGAAAACCTTGATATACTGAAAGACCCTATAGCGGCAGTAAACCGTCTGGCGGCCCAAAAAGCAGAACTCCTGCAAGAGATAGCCAAACGAGTTGTGGGGCAGAAACAAGTGATAGAGCAAATCCTGACCGCTTTTTTCGCCGGAGGACATTGCCTTTTGTTGGGCGTACCAGGATTGGCTAAAACGCTTATAGTTGATTCAATTGCGGCAAGTATGGACCTGAAATTCCAGAGAATTCAGTTCACCCCAGATCTTATGCCCACTGATATCACCGGCACAAATATATTAGAAGAAGATCCTGCAACCGGTAAAAGACGATTTGTTTTTCAAAAAGGAGCTATTTTTACCAATATACTTCTGGCAGATGAAATTAACCGCACCCCCCCAAAAACACAGGCAGCATTACTTGAAGCTATGCAGGAACATCAGGTAACAGCGATTGGACGAGCTTTCCCTCTGCCAGACCCATTTTGTGTACTGGCTACACAAAACCCCCTGGAACATGAAGGAACTTATCCCTTGCCTGAAGCACAACTTGATCGCTTTCTATTGCTGATCAAAGTTGATTACCCCAATCTGGCCGATGAGCAACAAATACTCCTATCAACTACCGGCCTGACACCTCCTGCTCCCCTGCCGATACTTGACTCTCGCAGCGTAACATTGTACCAAAAACTTATAAGAAATATTCCGGTCAGTGAACATGTCGCTGGTTATGCAGCCAGACTCATCAGGCAATCCAGACCAACCGATGAAAACAGCCCTGATTTCGTCCGTAAATGGCTCCGCTGCGGCTGTGGCCCCAGAGCTGGACAGGCACTAATTTTGGCTGCTAAAGCTCATGCAGTGCTTAATGGCAGGTTTAACATCTCATGTCAGGATATCAGGCATTTTGCCCTTCCTGTTATGCGTCATCGCCTATTTTTGAACTTTGCTGCAATCGGAGAAGCTATCGATCCTGACCAGATAATCAATATGCTGGTTGATATAGTTAAGGAATAATTCCATAAGGGCTGAATTAAATATACTTTTTTAATATCCAGAGAAAATACTTACTGGCTAACAATTGTATATACACTTTATTTACATATACTTACGACCAACCCAGACCATGACAAAGTTTTCCTAACTTCAATTTTCTGTTGACTTGTATGAATCTTTTCATTATAAAGATACCTTCATTTTTATTGTGAAGAGCAATAAGAATATAAATAAAAATTCAACGGCCAAGTGGCGGAATTGGCAGACGCGAAGGATTTAAAATCCTTTTCATGCAAATGAGTGCGGGTTCGAGTCCCGCCTTGGCCAGAATATAAAAAACCGTTATTTCCAACAGGATATAACGGTTTTTTTATTTGTAAACAGTTGTGCAAACCAGTTCAATATCATTTGAAAAGTCGCATAATAGCCATTTTTACTCAGGGTCAGCATCAACGAGCATAAATCTGATCTGAGCTTCTGCTACGACTTTATCGCCTACCAAAGCCCGGCACATACAATCGCCGGTTCTGTTTTTACTTCTCAATGCCTCTGTCTCAAGAATAAGTTGGTCGCCCGGCACAACAGGGCGTCTTAGTTTAACCTTGTCCATACTCATCAATACTGCCAATTGGCCAGTATGCTCAAGCTTCTGGGCAAACAATAAACCGGACATCTGAGCCATTGCTTCCACAATGAGAACGCCAGGCATTATGGGTGTTCCCGGATAATGTCCCTGGAAGAAAGGCTCATTCATTGTCACATTTTTTAATCCAACAGCTCTCTTATCACCTTCTATCGATAATACCCTATCAACCAGGAGGAATGGATATCTATGTGGCAATATCTTCTGAATTTTGCGAATATCTAAAACAAAGTCGGTTTTATCTGTTTTTTTTTCCTGCTTTTTGGCTGCTATAGCCAGCAACTCACGCACTAATTTATGATTTGTGCTGTGGCCACTGCGATATGCAACTATACGGCCATGGATCGGCCTGCCAAAAAGCATAATATCGCCTAACAAATCTGCTATTTTATGCCTTACACATTCATCTGGAAATCGAAACTGATTATCAATCGGACCTTCGGGGCCTATAACTAAAACATCCTTGCCAGTAAGATGAGTTCCTATACCCTGTTTACTGAAATGCAATGCTTCCTTTTCGAGAATAAAAGTTCGGGCAGGTGATATCTGACTAATAAAGTTTTCCTGAGAATGATAATAACGATATAGCTGACGACCAATAAGCGGCTCACTCTCGGAATAGTCAAGTTCATAGATAACAGTCAGATTGTCACCTTTATCGGGCAGTGCATAGAGTACAGCTTCACCCTCTCTCACAGTAACTGGCTCGGAGATAACAAAAGGTTCAACCTTACGGCCCTGCTCCAAAATTCCAGCTTCAAGAATAGCAGTTGTAAATGGGTTACAACTGCCATCAACATTTGGCATTTCTTCATTATTAATCTCTATAAGCAGATTAGTGAGACCAAGTGCATTGACTGCACCCATAAAATGCTCAATCGTTTCGATATAAGCATCACCAACACAAATAGCAGTACGACGCATGCGTTGAGTTACCCGATCAATCTCCAGCGGGATCTCTACCGGTGGATTCAGATCTGTGCGAATAAACACTATACCGTGATCAATATCAGCAGGTTTGATCACCAGCCTGACTGGTTTGCCGGAAAAAAGACCTCGGTCTTCAACCACTACTTCTTTTGCTATTGTCTTTTGAAAATTCAAATCTGTAATTTCCTGATATCGATACCTTTGAGCTTCGTATTATGTCAGTTATACAATATATTAAGCTCATTTTATACTATCATTTGCTTTTTTTAAATCTCTGACTATTTTGGGTAATTTGCGAACCAATGCTATCTGCTTGAGCTCATCATTTTTATTCTGAGCGGGTATCCCCATAAGCTTCATTCCACTTTTTACATGCTGGCCCTTTAGCAAAGCAGAGCGAGCGCCTAACTGTACCTGATCACCAACAACACAGTGGTCAGCTATACCAACCTGACCTGCCAAAACAACATAATTACCTATCCTGGTACTGCCTGCTATACCAACCTGACTGACAATAATACAATTATTGCCAATCTTAACATTATGGGCGATCTGCACTAAATTGTCTATCTTTGTACCAGAACCAATAACAGTTGAGCCAAACTTTGCCCGGTCAACACAAGTATTAGCACCTATCTCAACATTATTTTCGATAACAACATTACCTATGTGCCGGATACGCTTGTATTGGCCTTTATCAAATTTATAACCAAACCCAACTGAACCAATAGTAGAATTACTATGTATCTCAACATTGTCGCCGATAATACAACTGTGAAAGATCACAACATTTGGCAGTAATAAACAATTCCGCCCTACTCTGACATTCTGTCCAATATAACAACCCGACGAAATGACGGTTCCATCCCCTATTTCAGCTCCTTTTTCAATTACTACATGGGCTCCTACTGAAACTCCTTCACCAATTACAGCATCAGGGGCAATTATAGCAGTATGATGACGGCATAGTCGCTCAGTTTCAATTTCAGGAGCAAATAAATCCAGCAGAACATCCAGAGCCTGCTCAATATCAACAACTGGTAAAACAACAGCCTTGCATTCAATATTTGACATACTGTCCGGCACAACAACAGCAGAAGCTAAAGTACCCTCCAGTTGATTGGCATATGAGATATCACTTAAAAAAGAAATCTCTCCTTCTGCAGCATACTCCAGCGAGTTAATCGATCTAATATCCTGATCTGCTCCACAATAAGAAACTCCCAGTTTCTCAGCTATTTGAGATAGTAACATAACAATTCCTGAAAACAACAATAACTGACATAATATAATAAGTAACATGCGTTAGGCGAATAACCAAATACTATTTGCCTGGCTCTGTCAGATTTTCTTATTTTACAAATTCAGAATCCATCTTTTCAATTACCAGACCAGTTATATCCATAGTCGGAGCATTATAAAGAACTTGCTTGGTACGGATCAGGGTAAAGAGTTCCTGTATGTTCTGGGTGGTTGACAGTTCTGAACCATCTTTATTGATCACCAGACTGATACTTTCCTGACGAGCAACTGCTCCAGCGGAAGCAACCAGTTTGCCGTAAAGCGACTCAGTCCAGCTGCGAGTTTCAATAGTAAGAGTCTCTTTGACATATTCATTCATAGACTCTAATGATGCCTTCTTATCGAACCAATCTTTCAGCTTAGCCGAATACTCAGGTGAACCCGGCTCAAAAACATTCTTTAATTCCTCGCTGATAGCATCTATCTCCTGCTTGAGCTTACCCATTTGGGCACGAGCCTCACTATTTCTCTTATCAGTCTCTTTCTGACGAGCCAGATACTCCTGACACTCCACCATAGCCTTGGTAACATCAAGAACTGCTATCTTAACTGTACCTGGAGCAGCAGCACTCTGAGCATCAGTTGAACGCAGCGTAACAAAAAATGCAATAGCAACAACGATCAGGGATGCAAAGAAAACATTATTTTTCATAAGTGTACCTTTCAAAACCATTACAATCTGAATACCAGAAAAATACGATCACACCTATGCGTAACCGTTTGTACAGACCGTAATTATAGCGAAATAGAAGTAATTGACAATAAAAAATCATAGCACCTGGCCACAATACATTCTGTAACACCAGCGATTTCAAAGAGTTACTGCGGTTATAGCTATTACGACTTGATACCTAAATCAAACAGGCGACCAGAGTTAACCACATACAAGGTCGCTGCTTCTCACCCCTGACTGCGGCTTTCTTGTTGAGTAATCCGAAATCCGCCTCAGTTGAAAGTCCGCCAAAGGAGGAGTGGACCGGTTGAAATCGCCAGTCCGCCGTTTTTTTACCGATTCACGCGAAACTGCCCGCTCGCTGCTCGTAACTGGCCCCTCACTGCTAGTTGAAATCGGCGATCTGCTGCATCAAATTGCCAATCCGCTGGATGAAATCGCCGATTTGCTTGATGAAATTACCGGCTTGCAGGTTGAAACGACCGGCAAGCTGAAATTTCGACCCGCTGGCTGTTATAATTGGTAATTTGCTGGTTAAAATTACCGATTTGAAGGTTGAAATTATTAAATTGCATGATCAAATCAGCGATTCGCTCTTAATTTTGCCAATTCGCTCGTTGAAATCGTCGATTCGCTGGTTGAAATCGCCAACTGGCTACTTTTTCGACCCGCCCGCTGAATTTTCGACCCGCCTGCTGAATTTTCTACCTGCCTGCTCGATGAAATTATCGATCTGTTCATTCAAATCGTCAGTTCGCTACCTCAAATCGCCGATCCGCAGTTAAAATCGTCGATTCGCTTGATGAAATTACCAATTCGCTCATTGAGATCGCCCGCTGGCTATTTTTTTTGACGACTGGCTGCATGAAATCGCTCGCCCGCTACTTTTTTTGACGATTCGCTCAATGAAATTACCGTTTTGCTATATGAAATTGCCAATTTAAGGTCCGCTTTTGTGTATATTCCAGACCGAAACCCAATTTTCAGTATCAAAAAGTGCTTACGCCGCACGGGCGGGTCTTGCCAGTGGCATCTGTCAATTTTGGCTTCAGTTGGAATGGCAAGCCGGGTTATCAAAGGTTCGCCTGACCGGCGTAAGGTCCGCCGCACGGGCGGGTCTAGGTAGCGTAACCATCTTGGTTGCGAATTAATCTAGTCTCCTTTCTTAATAATAATTTAAGAGTTTTTTTAACCACCAAGCACACCCTTCGACAAGCTCAGGGCAGGCGAAAGACACTAAAAGAAGAATTATTTTAAGTTTCGTGTAGTTCGTGTGATTCGTGGTTAATCTCTTTTCGTAAGAGTTTAGCGTTTACGCCTTAAGAGTTCAGGGTTCACCCTGCTAAGCAAGCCCATGAGCGAAGCGAATACAATATAATATTTCTTTCACCGTGGTGGAAGTGGAGTTAGTGGAGGTTATTCGTAAGAGTTCAGCGTTTACGCTGCTGAGGTATATCGAAATCCCGAACTCGCTTCGGGGCTTGACATTATATTTTCTTTTTTTTAACCACAGAGGCTCAGAGGGCACAGAGAAAATGTAAGAGTTTATTGAACCGCAGATGCCCTTACGCCGGGCGGGCGGATCAGATTAACGCAGATGCACGCAGGTCTTTACGCCCATCGGCAAGCTCAGGACAGGCCAGACGGGCGAAACTTTAACGCGAGCTTCAGCGAGCTTTAAGAGTTCCAATCTTCAGTTGGTTCTTCAGCCATGAGCGCAGCGAATACCTTAACTTGTTATTTGTTACTTGTTATTTGTTACTTCTTCAATTTTTTTCACCGTGGTGGTAGTGGAGTTAGTGGAGGTCTTTACGCCCATCGGCAAGCTCAGGACAGGCCAGACGGGCGAGTCTTTTATTCTCTCCTGCTCGTTGAGGTAATCCGAAATCCCGAACCAGCTTCGGGGTTCTACTATCTCCTGCTCTAAGCCCGCAGGGCTTTACCACTTACTTCTCGTGCAATAATATTTAAAACACTTTTAACGCAAAGACAGCAAAGCCGCAAGGTCGCAAAGAGAATAATTTCACCATGAAGTTTAGAAGGTCATGAAGTTATATATCTTCCCTTCAATACCTCCATGCCCTTCATGGTTAACATTCTTAATCTTTATTACATTCATTCAAAACATCTGTTTTAACGCATTATACAGTAAGTAACTACTTCTGGCTTACCATCATAAAACAACAGTCATAAGTCCATCAATTCATAATGGTATCGACTCCTGACACCTTTATTTTCTCTCAAAACCAGCACCAATAAAACCACCTGCAAAACATTCCTCGGCATATTTACTCTTCTGACCTAACATCACCCTGTAGTATTTTTTCATATTGATATACCTCATAATATATTCACTGCAGAATTTATCAGCTTAATTGCGTACCCACGAATAACGGTTTTGCAAACAGTCGTCTGGATAAATCGCCTTATTATATCGATCCCAGAACTCACGGCTTAAAAGGCCGTTACTCTACCATTGAGTTACATCTCCACTTTTCATATAGACCGGGCTATTAAATATAATATTCATTTACCGTGAAGATAAGTAGGTCGAGCCCACCTAAGGCGGATTTTCAACATCTTGCTTGACATTATATTTATTTCACCGTGAAGGTAGTCGAGCTAGTGAAGGTTATATGACTTTATTTCTTTCCTGCTGATATTCCAGTTCTGCTTGCTTTAAGTCAAGTTCCTTTTCCCGCAGTTTGAGTTCCCATTCTTTCAGTTCAATGTCTTTGGCCCGGTCTTGCTGGCCCCAGTAGAATTTCAGGATAATATAGGGGATGGCGGCGGTTGGTGTGGCATACGGTATCAAATTGAGAAGAGTAATTCTTGTATAGTCATCTACTAATATCCTGAGTGACATTAATGAAAAAATAAACATGGCAAAGCCGGAAAATAAAAGAAACAGCACCCATCGCCGGGGATGATCCCGGTTAAAGGTCCAGTGCGGCACTAATAATGTTAAAAACATTATTAGTGCCGTTATTATACCAAAAGGGTCAAGATGCATAATTTAACTCACTCAAATGTTAGCACTTTCTTCTATATATTATTAAATTAAACCTGTTTTACAGCCCGTTAAACCTTGTTAATATTCTGACTTATTCTTTGCTTCGTTGTTAAGTTTCTTAATATTATTTCACCACGAAGGGCACGAAGTTCACAAAGATAATTTTCTTGCCTATCTCTCCCATAACTCAGCGATTCGCTGCTTTACTTCAAAACAGGTGGTTGCATTCGGTTTAGGTTTAAGTTTTCAGTTGGTCACGCTGTAACATGGTTTTCTCTACTATGTACTTTCTTCATTATCTAAATCATTATCTGCAGCTATCGCCTCGCTAATTGCACTGTCAATTTTCTTTTCTGCCAATTGTTTTTTGTGTACAATTTGTTTAAGGATTAAATTAATACCTGGCACCGTTGATAATTTTTCTAATGATTCTTTAAAAGACATACTTTTGTTCAAAACATCAAGTAATGGATGGTCAGATGAATTGAAATCTTTTATTAATGCACCGGGGTTCTCCGAGCTGACACTAATTATATTATATAACAACCTTGTTCTTAAATCTTTTGACATATCATCATTATTCATATTGTCAATTTGGCTTGATAAGCCTTCAAAAGTTTTGCTCAGGGCTTCTTTATGAGAATATTCCTCAATTAACCTTTTTGATAGTTTGATACTTTTATTAGCAGATATTGCAAGCCAGAATAATGGCAAATATAAAGGTAAGATAGCTACAACAATTCTTGGTGCTGATGAAATAACCTGATCTATTGACCTATCAGTAAAGATAAAAGCAATACTTATAACAATTGGTAGAATAGCTGAAACTTCCAAAAAGAAAATTGCCTTATTAAACGTTTTTTGATGTATAATAAGATTTTTTTCTTCATTTTTTCGTTTGCTTTCATAAGCATGGCTTAACCCAGCCGTCATAGCATCTGGGAGTAAACTTCGTATTTTATTTTTTAATTCATCAAACTCTTTATTTTCTGAAGCTAAAAACTCTTTATGCTTGCGATTGGTTTGTTCAATTATTTCATCCACACTCACCGATAATCCAGATATTCTTTCATCAAAGCCATCATAGGCATTTTCTAATTCATCTTTCAAGCCTTCAACGTGTTCGTCTTCACCACTTTCTTCATTTTTATGATCGTAACCAAAAATCTCATTATACAAATCTCTTATCTCAATATTTCTTTTTACGATTAGATTATAAGCCAATAATGCTTTTTGGTTTAATCCGTCAATTCCAGATTTTACTTCATCAATCTTATTTTTAACATTTTCTGCATTTTCTAAATTAGATTCCGCACTTTCCAATGAAGAATTGATAGCATTTTCTTTTTCTACAATAATACTATAGTCATTATTGATTTTTGTTTGCAATGTATCTAATTCATTGATTTGATCCTTAACTGAATTATATAAACTATTAATTTCTGGAACAGACTCTTTAAAAGTGTTAAATTGAGTAAATAATACTTGGATCTGGCCGTGAAAATCCTGAGCTTCCTTTAATAGAGTGGCAGACCTGGTTTTGTTTTTGGCCGTTTGTGTTGCGGCGCTCTTAGCATCCTTCTCATAATCTGATGTTTTTTTACTTACATCTTCTTGTAAAGTAATAATATTACTTTGCAAATTATCAACATTTTGGTTAAGCTTATCGAATAATTCTTTCAATCCGGTAACATCTTGCCATAATTTCTTGCGTTCACTGTCAAGATATTCATAATCATTCTTTGACATAACATATTTCCTCACATTTAATTAGCATACAGTAAGATTAAGCACTATTGCTCCCAGTCTAATTTGTTATCAGTTATTTTCTTCCCTTCGTGGCCTTCGTGAGCTTCGTGGTAATGTTTATCAATGTTTTTTCACCACGAAGGGAATTTAGGTGTTTACTACTCCCACAACTCAGCGATTCGCTGCTTTATCTTTGCTTCGTATTTCGCCATTAGCTCTTTATTCGATTCTATCACTAGTTGTTCAGATTCAATTTCCGCCACGATTGCATGCTGCGTGGCAAGGGGTGGAAGTGGGATTAAATACTCTTTCAGCACTTTAGCACTTAAATTGCTTTGATTTCCACCACGAGCATCGCTGACCATTCTCAAATCATCATATCTGAACTGAAGAATTCTGAATAAATAATCGTTATCAACCGTATTTCCTTTAAGTTGAAAAACAGCACACGCTTGATTGATAGCTGCGTCTATTCCTAGAATCGCAACTCGGCCACGAGTTACACCTTGGCCGTACATTGCCATCAATATGGTTCCTTTAGGCACAATCCAAGTGGACGAGTTCTTAAGACCGCTAGCAGTGATAAATTCGTTTGCCCGGTCAATTACTCCATAGTCAATCAGGGTTGTTGTAACCCAAGGAATGTCGCCTTCCCAATACGAATCATTCGACCGGTCTGGTGTTCCGCCAGACTTTATCTCACAAACTTCCCCCAATTCCACCATAGGCCAATCGGGATTGATTTTTATTTGGGGTTTCCAGTTTTCTATTATCTGGCGGCAGCCATCTATTATTCGCTGATAGCCTTCCAGCTCTTTTACCAGCTCCTCCTGAACTGATAGCGGCGGGAGTGGGATTAAATAATTCTCAACATAGCTTTTGGGTAATCTTTGCAACCCTCCAGTACCAGTCATTTTCAGCTTACCTTCTGAACAGAATCTCTCATTCTTGATACTATAATAGACTAATTCAGGCTTTATCTTATCACTGCACCGTAATACATAAAATTCACTTGAACCAAATCCAATTTTATTTATAAGCCCTTTGGCTATTCCAGCTTTACCATTTTCAAAACAAGGTGTGACCTTCGCCAGTAATACATCATCGTCCTGAAAAAAAGTGTATCCGTTGAATACCTCGCCAAGTTTTTTAGATGTTTTTGCCGTAAAACACATGGCATTATCATTGATGTCTGCCATCGGAACAAAACTTACTTCAATATCATCTGGCATATCTGATATCTGCGATTTTTTCGGATTTATCTCACATATTTCCCCCAACCTCACCATCGGCCATTTCACATGGGAATGGTCAGTTGTCGATTTATACCTTTCCCCCGAAAGATTAAAATCCCCATCAGCCGCAATATCGGCTTTAGCCACGCTATGCGCCAGAGCGATATTGTCTATAGTATCACCGCGCAGAATACCGGCTTTATATTGTTTGAGATATTCGAGCAGGTCGGGCAGGTCGCTGCCAGCTATTTCCCGGCGCTGGGCGCCGAGTCCGTAGCCATCGTTTTCTACCTTGGCAAAGAGTATATAATCGCTGCGGGAAGCAAGCTGTTTATCCATAAGCAGAATCGATGTCTTTACGCCGCTATAGGGGTTAAATACACCGGCGGGCAGAGAGACTACCGCCCAGAGGTATTTATCGATGAGCATTTTACGCAGTTGTTTATAGGCGTTCTGACTCTGGAAGATAATACCTTCAGGTACGATAATACCGGCCCGGCCCTGCGGGGCTAAATGCTCGGCGATATAATCGACAAAGAGCACCTCCGATCGTTTGGCATCAATGGCAAAGCGTTTATGCGGGGTTATACCACCTTTCGGTGACATAAACGGCGGATTAGCTAAAATAACATCGAAATCATCGTCCCAGCGTTCTTCGCTGGTGAGGGTGTCATATTCGAAGATTTTTGGGTTGCCAAAGCCATGCAGGTACATATTCACCAGTGAAAGACGAACCATATCGCCGGAAATGTCATAGCCAACGAAATTATTATAGAGCTTCTTTTTATCAGCTTGGTTTATCTGTTGGTTGGCCGCCAGAATATGTTTATAGGCACTGATCAGGAAACCGGCGGTGCCACAGGCCGGGTCGCAAATGGTATCTTCCTTTTGCGGGTCAACGGCGGCTACCAGAAAATCGATTATATGGCGAGGTGTGCGGAACTGCCCGGCATCGCCCTGACTGCCCAGTACGCTAAGCAGATATTCAAAGGCATCACCTAATCGCTCGCTATGGTCATAATCAAATTTATCGATCTCTTTCAGGAACATTTTGAGAGTCTGCGGGTCACGGAACGGCAGAAAGGCATTTTTGAAAATATCGCGGAACAGCTCCGGCAGGTTCGGGTTCTTATTCATCGAGCTGATCGCTTCGCTATAGACATTGAGCAGCTCATGACCGCTCAGGCTGCTGTCAAAAATCTTCGACCAGGCAAAGCGGGCATAATCGCCGACGAAAAAGCCCGGCTCACCGCCCATCTCGATAGACTGATTATCCATATCGTCCATGAATTTATAGATCAGGGCAATAGTGATCTGTTCCACCTGCCCCTTGGGGTCGGGTATCTTACCGACAAGAATATCGCGGCAATCGTCAATGCGTTTTTTGGTTTCGGTATCGAGCATTAATTAGTATTTCCAGTCTTTTATACTGATCGCAGTTCATTTTGCCTGTAGGTCGTGATTTAAGTGCCTACAATCGCAAAACTTATCTGAAGCGATTCGGGTTAAATGATACGCTGTGCGTATAATTATAATTTGACAAACTATAATTCTTCGTGTACATTTCTAATACGCTGAGACTGCGTCAAATTTGCAGGCTTGGGGTCTCCCTGACTCAGCGTCTTTTTTTTTGCGCATTTCTAAGGTCCTATATTATCAGTCTTTAGGCACTTTTACAACCCCGAAACCATTAACTACGCCCTTTTGTGACTTTCTCACGCTTTCTTTAATGATATCATAGGTCTGATTGTCATTTTTCTCTATTTTTCTAAAAAAACTACCGGCCACCATATCGGCAAGCTGAATTCCCAGACTGAGCTCGGAAGGAGCAAAAAAAACTGTTTCGATCAGGTTGCCGTAATTACTAAAGAAATATCTGTCATTTTCCAGCATGTTATGATGTAAATGCCTTAATCGCCTGTCCTGCGACCTTTCCCGATGGTCACAAATTACCAGACCGTTAATCGGCTGGCCGGTATCCCGGCTTTTGTCCTGCAGATAGTATTGATACCTTTCCACCAGTGCTTTATAGCAGTACCAGTAAATATCGTTCTGGTCTGTTATATAATCTTTCTCGTATGAGGCAGCTATATCTGAATATGCAAATATGAGTCTGATTGATTTGTACTTACTGACCAATTCCAGCAAATCATTGCGGAACAGGCATCTGGTCGGGAAATCCATAACCTTGAGATGATTATCCTTATCCTGATTACTGGGTGAGAAAAAACGCCATTTGATCTCACCGCTGACAGCGTACTTCTTTTTTACCTGCTCAAAATCCTTTTTAAGCTGATGCCAGATGCCTGAGGGTATGATTATACCAGCCAGAACAAAATATCTGGTGTTACTCTTGCCCGGCGGCGGTACGGTTCCTGATTCATCTATAAAGAATAAATGCATTGTAAAACCCCATTGCTACATAAACCGATTCAAAATCACATAATCCTTAACATAATCCGGCAATACCTTGCGAATATTATCCGGTAGCTTAAAAAAGTCACTATAGATATGGGTTGTTGCCAAATGAGAATATGAACCCGAGTCGATTATCTCCCGAATATCGCCTTCGGTAATATACGCCTGCAAAACATTGCGGGCAGCAAGTGCATCTTCCGGGCCTATCTTATAGATAGAAACGAATTTCTGGAATTCATTATCCAGTAAGTCCTGTTTGCGGGCAAAGCCCGGCAGCATACCAAAGAGCACCTCTAAAAACTCACGCAGGGAGATACGGCGGTCAACCCGGTGAGCTTTACGAATTTTTTCCGGAGTGATGGCGGTATCGGGCTGATTGAGATAATGGCTGGTAAGATAGCTGACGGCAGCTTCAAAATCGCCTTCACTTACCTTCTTAACAATAAAATCGTCCTGTTTAATGGCATTTTCCCACTGACCGAATAATTCCCGGTCGATCTTCATGCCCTCAATGCCAATGGCCTTTTCTTCTATTGTTTTTATCGGATCAGGGTCGAAATTCTCATAGGGCTTGATCGTTACTACTGGCCCGCCCGGCGGCAGTGGTTCATCTCCTCCGGTAAGCGGTGGCAGCTTGATAGCTTCATCATAGTTGAATTTGTCCTCAAAATACTCACAGTTGCCAAAAAAGTCAAAGAGCTTGAAAGCGAGCTTTTCCCGCTTGATCTCCTGCTTGCCACCGTATTCATCGATAGCGGTATAGCGGAATGTGTGTTTGCGTGTACCACGCCCTTTGATCTGGACAAAATCCTGTGGCGAGAAGATCGGACGCATCAAGCAGAGATTCAATATATCGGTGCAGTCATAGCCGGTGGTCATCATACCAACTGTGACGCAAACCCGGGCCTTACTGGATTTATAATTTTCCAGCCATGCAGTATGGCCCAGCAGATTATTATTAGCGAAATTACGGGTAAACTGCTGGGCATCGGCAACCTGACTGGTTACCTGAATAGCAAAGTCTGAATTATAGCGGCCCGGCCAGAACTTATCAGCCAGAATATTTAGCATCTGGGTTATCTTGGCGGCATGTTTCTGACTGACACAAAAGGCCAGCGTCTTGCCAACTTCGCCGCTGATTGGGTCGCGCAAGGCATTTTCCAGATATGTCTGACAGAGAACTGCATTAGTTTCATCAGATAGAAATTTATTCTCAAAATCCCGGTGGGTAAATACAACCTCAGCTTCCTGACCATCTTCATCGGTCTGGATAACGGCATAACCTTCATCACTGAGCAACTGGGTAGTAATTTCCGTTCTGGCATCAATGGTAATGGGGTTAAGCAGATAACCATCTTTTACACCGTTTAGCAGAGTATAGCGAAAAGTCGGGTCAGCAGATTCGCAACCGAAGGTTTTATAGGTATCAAGCAACATGCGTCTTTCCAGACTGCGCGGGTCGGTTTCCTGCAGGTTTTCTGTACCTTTGAGATAGTCACGAGGCGTAGCGGTCAGACCGAGTTTATAACCGATGAAATAGTCAAATACCGCCCGGGCATTACCGCCGATACTGCGATGTGCTTCATCAGAAATTACCAGATCAAAGTCAGCGGGGTTAAATATACTGCGGTATTTATCGCCAACCTGCAGCGATTGCACCGTGGTTACTACAATCTCAGCACTCTGCCAGTCGCCGGGATGTTCCTTGTAAACTACAGTTCTGAAATCATTAGCCAGATACCGGACAAAAGCCTTTTTCGCCTGATCTTCCAGTTCCAGCCGGTCAACCAGAAACAACACCCGGTTGGCATTCTTAGTGCGTAGAAATAGCTTGATAATGGCCGCTGATACCAGAGTTTTACCTGTGCCGGTTGCCATTTCAAAGAGAAAGCGGGTACTTTTGTTTTTCCGCACTTCTTCCTGCACCCTCTTGACAGCGTCGATCTGATATTGACGCATGAGACGCAAGCCGTTTTTATCGAGAAAATCAGCTCGCCTGCTCTCATTTATCCAGTCGGGATTCTGGTCATAATCTGGCATCTGTGCCTTGAGAATATAGTCCGGGCCAACTGGCTCGGCAACCAGTTGAGCGGTGTCAGGCTTGAACTTATTGCGACAGGATAAACTCTGCTGACTGGGAAACTTTGTTATCTGCTCTGGATTACCAGCCACCAGATCCCAGAGATAATGAATATCGCCATTAGACAGAATAATATAGCGGGCATTATGCTTGCGTGCATAAACTCTGGTCTGCTCTTTGGCTGATAGCGGATGAGTAGTATGTTTTTTTGCCTCCAGAATGCAAACCGGAAAATTCTTTTCATCCAGCAGGGTATAGTCGGTAAAGCCTGACTTGGTGTTTTCATAATCATCGCCCAACTCATCATAGCTGCCCGGCTTGCCTTTGGTATGTTGCTCCAGAATAACATTAGCCAGCCCCTTCTGCGGGTCATCCAGCAACCGCCACCCGGCATCCTCGAGGAGTTTATTTATTTTTATTCTTGCCTTGGCTTCCGCCATAGTCATATATTCCTCTCAATTTTGCAAAACAACATTCAACTTTTTAATTTTTACCCTTCAAAGCGGGCCAAAAGCCCGAATTTATCCTTAAATCATATATTTACCCCATTTTATCAGACTAATAATATAAAATCACCAAAAATCCGCTGCCTTCTGCCAGTATCAGGACATTATTTTTTATTTTACCCATCTATTCCCAATGAATCGGGATTTAGGATTACCTCAACCCCGAAGCAAGTTCGGGATAAACTCCAGCACCTCCACTAACTACACGGTGAAGAAGAAATAGGATTTTGTCTTAATTACGCTTTTCCTTGTGTCCTTAATTACTTGCACCCTTTCTGCCTTCTTGTAACCGTGAACGGTTACCTGTAATATGAAATCAGGTTGCATTTCCTTTTTTTTGAATTTTTTATGTCATTATGAGCAAGCAGGCCGTTATTCGCTAAATATGCTTAAATTAAGGTTTTATTTGCAGGTTCGATTTTCTGCGAGCAGGGCTAATATCAAATATTGTCATGTTAATTAAAATAATGTCATTTTAAATTAAAGAGTGCTTCCGGTATTTTCGATAGCTCAATTGTCAGCGGATAACGGGGTACACAGTTAGAAGCTGGCGATATTGGCGGGTCATACCATCGCGACCCTGACATTCTGTCAGGCGGCATGGCCCGGTAAATGAGGTTCGATCAATTATTTGTTATATGCAGATCAGTTTGCAGTTGCATGCTGTAGTTTATATCTTCTGACCGGTGAGATAGCCGGCAGATAAAGCTCACAGCAGGTTTATACCTGGACTGACCAGCTATTGTATTACTATTTTAATATTTGTGCCCGGGAGCACAGAAAGGTACGGTGTTCTATGAAGTTTCCGAGTAAAGAACAGGATATCATTAAACTGGCAAATGAGATGGTAGCGGGCTATAAGGCTTATGCCACTGACTTTCCCAGTGTGACAGTAACGACGCTGGAAGATACGCTGGAGGCTTATAATGTGGCTTTAGCGGCCCTGAACGCCGCTAAGACCAAATATGAGCTGGCATTGCAGGCCAAGAATCTCGAGCTGGATTCTGTCAAACATGTCATGAGAGATGATCTCAAGCTCTCTGAGGCCGATACCTCAGCGGAACCCGAAAAGCTCATCGAGATCGGCTGGAGCCCCAAGCCCAGTCCAACCAGTCCGCAGATACCCGGTCAGGTACTCAATCTGCGGGCCAGCTATCAGAATGAAGGTACAGTTACCCTGGAATGGAATAAGCCACGCTCTGGCGGTACGATCCGCAATTATGTACTCTATCGCACAACGAATAACCCGGCGGGCGGTATGAACCCCTGGACTATGGTCGATTTCTATTATGATACCATTACGGAATTGGCTGATCAGCCCGTTGGCGTCAAGCTATACTATATGGTAAAGGGCAGTAATACCTGGGGTATGTCCGAAACCGAAAGCAATATAGTCCCTGTCGTCCTCTGACCTTACGCCGGTCGGGCGAGGCCGGGCGTGCTGACACGCACGGGGGACTAACTGAGTTGTAAACTTTTGACTGGGCGATTCCCGTTGGGAATCGCTCTTTTCTTCGGAGTTGGGATTTTTTTTATCCTGCTCATCTGCTCACCTGCTCGGCTGTTCTACTGTTCTAAGCCGCAGGCTTCGGAATCTATTGCTCCCTTACCCTGACAAGCTCGGCCGTGTGCGACATTATTTTCTGGCACGCGAGCAAAGCGAGCTTTAGGAGTTCGCCGCTTCAGGGCGTTCTTTAAGCCATGAGTCCGCCAAAGGCGGACGAATACCTTGTTTTCATTATCAATTGCTCTCGGGACCTAAGCTCAACGACTCAATACTTTGCGCCATATAGGCTATCAGGGGGGATAAGCTATTAGCTGGAATAAAGATCAGAATAACTGATTCAATCTAATGGGCAGTAAGTATATTTCTGGAAAGCTGTTACTTATCGCCAGAAAATTATGTCACACAAGCTCGGCCTTATATCCGATTCCTGTTCGTCGAGTCCGTCTTAACTTAAGGCTTCCTTCCCACGATATGTCGCCATAACGCAGTTGCCCTCGGTTTGTGGTTCCGCTCATCACGGCCAACAGGGGACTTTAACCCCATAGGCATTAAGTCATGCCCAGCGCACAAAAATAAAGGAGGACAACCTTTTCACGGGTTATCCTCCTTCTGTGCTTTCAGTAACTTAATACTGTTGGTCTCTTACTTCTTGGCCTTGGCTTCTTTCTGAGCCCGGCGTTTGGCAATAATCTCATCTGCAATATAGGATGGAACCTGAGCATAACGGCTCATTTCCATAGTAAAGGTTGCCATACCTTTACTCAGACTGCGAACGATAGTAGCATAACCAAACATATTTGCCAGAGGCACTTCAGCTGTAATTACTGATGAATTCTCACGCTGCTCAGCATTCTGGATTATACCACGACGACTGTTCAGGTCACCTACGATCGCCCCTTGATACTCACTGGGACATTCGATCTCAACGGTCATGATCGGCTCCTGCAAACATGGCTTTGCCCTCAGGAATGCCTGATTAAACGCATCACGAGCAGCAATACGGAAAGCCATTTCACTTGAGTCAACCGCATGGTAACTACCATCATCCAGGCACATCTTAACGCCTACGATCTCGTAGCCGGCAACCGGGCCTTTCTTCATGGCTTCTTCAAAACCCTTATTTACAGCTGGTATATATTCACCTGGAATACGACCACCACTGATATTATCTTCAAACTCGTATGGATCCTCAGAATTCTCAGGAAGCGGTATCAGACGACCAACTACATGACCATACTGACCAGAACCACCTGACTGCTTCTTATGCTTGTAGTCATAAGCAGCCTCAACTGTCGGAGCTTCACGATAACTTACATTAGGCGCACCAACTTCAACTTCAGCACGATATTCGCGACGCATACGCTCGATATAAACATCAAGGTGCAGCTCACCCATACCTGCTATAACAGTATCGCCGGTTTCAGCATCAGAAGAAACGCGGAAAGTCGGGTCTTCCTTCATAAAGCGGTTTAATGCCTTACCCATACGATCCTGAGCTGTTGTGTCCTTAGGCTTAATAGAAAGACTGATAACCGGATCTGCAACATAAATACTTTCCAGTGAATAATTTATGCCTTCACCGCAGAATGTATCACCACTGGCACAATCTACAGCCAGCAAAGCAATAATATCGCCCGGACCGGCATAATCAATATCCTGACGATCATTAGCGTGCATTCTCACCATACGACCAATACGAACTGTCTTATTGGTACGGGCATTGCGATACTGACCACCCTTGACGATCGAACCCTGATATACACGAGTATAACTCAGCTGTCCAAAAGTCTCATCTGTGATCTTAAATGCCATAGCACAAAGAGGTGCTTCTGGGTCTGCTACCAATGGAACTTCGGCAGCATTATTAGAGTGGTCACGAGCTGTGTTAACTCTGTCCAGCGGACTGGGCAGATACTGACATACAGCATCAAGCAACAATTGAATACCCTTATTCTTAAAGGCACTTCCCATCATCAGCGGGACAATATCGCGATTGATAGTTGCCTCACGAACGATCTTCTTGACCTTTTCAATACTTGGAGACTTATCTTCCAGCAACATTTCCATCAGCTCATCATCGAACATGCTCAGAGTTTCAAGCATCTCATGACGGGCATCAGCAGCGGCATCAGCATAATCAGCTGGAATTTCCAACTCATTGATCTTTTCGCCATTACTGCCTTCAAAAGTATAAAACTTCATGGTTATCAGGTCAATAACGCCTTCAAACTTTTCGCCTTCACCTACATTAAGCTGAATAGCGACAGCATTAAGTCCAAGCTTTTCACGAATATCTTTGAGAACACGCCTTGGATCTGCACCAATACGGTCCATCTTATTAATAAAGGCTATTCTCGGAACCTTATAACGCTTCATCTGGCGGTCAACTGTTACAGACTGACTCTGAACACCACCTACTGAACACAATACCATAATAGCACCGTCCAGAACGCGCAGTGAACGCTCTACCTCAACGGTAAAGTCCACATGGCCCGGGGTGTCAATAACATTAATGATCTTATCCTGCCACTGAACCTGGGTTGCAGCAGAAGTAATGGTAATACCTCTTTCGCGTTCCAGCTCCATAAAGTCCATTGTCGCCCCGCCGTCGCCACCTTTAACTTCCTGGATTCGATGAATACGACCTGCATAATACAACATACGCTCAGTCAGAGTCGTCTTTCCAGAGTCGATGTGGGCTGAAACGCCAATATTCCTGATATTCCTGATCATTTCCATTGCTTTTTCCTTGTCGGTATCCATAGTTTTCGTATACCTTATAAACCAATAAACAATATTAAATTACAACTACGACATTCCCTGATCGCACGCACAATATGCGGTCAGATCAACTTCGTAATTCACAGCACATATAAACAATTGGTGGTGGGATTACCTCATCCCCCCAGTACCAGCTCCATTTTACAGACATAATGAGGTAGGCTATGTCTGCCTATCTGCACTTGTCACCCCTGACAAATACAGATTCGCAAATATACCATACAAACAGTGTCTGGTCAAATAAAAAATATTATCTTTTTTCTCCCCGAATAACTTAATCGTCATCTCAGGAATAAAAATACAGATATATTTGCACAAAACAACACAGCAAAAATCACTCCTCAACTTAAGATATTGCAATAAAACAACTTAAGTAAAGAGCTACAATATAAATACTACCATTACAATCATTATGATCAATACAGGCTGCATATTTATAAGACCTTCTCCACAGCTCTAATATACTTAAGAATATTAGGGAATTATCAGAAAAGTATTAATTAATGGCAAATTAAGCCATATATTAGCCAACTCAAGCTCCGAAATCAGGGGTATAATCCATCGCTAAGCCAACTGGCGGCAAAACCTGCTAAATCCTCGACACAATATCTGCACTTACCATTTGGCCACAAATACATTGTTTGAATATCATCTCTACTAAGCGGATAATTAAAGATTTTAATATCATCTATAGCAAATGTAAAAGTATCTGGCCCTGAATTCAAACCTCCAAAGGTTAATGTGCCGGTAAGATCCTCTGGCACAATCCAGTTGCTCTCACTCAAAACTTCGCCATTGAAATATACAGTAACAATCGATCCATTGCTTGTTATTGCTATATGATTAAACCCTTGCTGTGCATCTATAACATCTGATATTGAGACATAAGAACCTGGCTCGGTCTTTGATAAATAGAGTTCCTCTGTATTGTATGAAAAAACAGATGAGTCAACCCAAAAAGCGATAGAAAACTGTCCTTGAGCCGTTATTAAAGGGTAATCTGCAACACGCCCACAGCCCTGGTTACCTGACATAATTGCCGCACTATTTTCAAGCATACTAATGCCTGAGGCAAAGTTTGCCTGACCAGTTATTGCCGCATTATAACCACCGGCTATGTCCATATAATAGCCTTCTAAATAATCGTCCAGATCCATAGTCCAGCGAGAGACCAGAGACAATACCGTCAATTCAGACGGAGCACTGGCTGCTTCATGTTCTGAATCATTATGTATAACCGCAAAGTACATGCCGGTAAAGGCCCGGCTGACATCAGAAATAATCAGCTCAGCTGAATACAAACCGGTTTCAGGATCAAACATCTGACAAGTTCTCACAATATCACTTATTTCTACCGGCACATACAATGAACCTTTGGATCTGTACCAGTAAACCTGAGGATCTGACTGGCTGCTGAAAGTAAGATTAAATATTACTTCTTCACCATCCTTAACCACCATATCTTCCGGCTCACTAATAATCACAGCCAGTTCATCGTCAACAACAGAAAGCATATCTTCTGGATCACGAGCTACAGAGCTTATACGAACCTCATCAATAAAACCCTGAAAGTTTTCTGTATATCCACCATTATCCCTCCCCTCATTACCAATTGTAAAATCAACCAATCTATCTTGCGGAATATCTGCTGCCATACTTGCCTGGCCCAGCAACACCGCCTCACTGGCATCTGTGCCCAATGCTGTCCAGTAAAATTTAAGATTTCCTGCAGTATTATCACTGCCATTATAGCTCACTGCAACATGAAACCACTTATCAAGAGCAAAAGCATGAACACCAGAAGCAGGCAGAGCAAAAGAATATGAAGAAAGTAAGTATAGATTTATAAATTCCAGCCTGTTGGTCGATGAAATGCGGAATTGCCAGCCACGGGCTGAATCTGAATCACCCTCTCCACAGATTAACTGCATATTACCATGCGAAGCAGCTCCGGCATTAACTTTAACTATTGCTTCAAAGGTAAATGATCCATCTGTACCGGTAAAATTACCAGCAGAGATACCATTTGCCGCAGCAGCAACAGGCCTGGCTGTTGAAGTTGTGTTAAGTGTATAGGTGTTTAGGCAATTTCCAAAATCAGCAAAACCTAATGGGTCCACTACTGTAGCACCATTATTTAAGGCAAGATCAATAGGATTCGCATTAACAGAATCATCACAATTACCATCAAAATGATATAAATGCAATGTATATTCATCTGCGATATAAGGACCGGTAAGCCCCAGCAGTGTCAAGGGGAAAATAAGTATTAAAAATAGTATTCTCATCTCTCTTCTCTTTGCAAATAATTTATTGAATCTTAAAGTCAAGGGTACGGATAGTAGTTGGCTGTCTGCTATACCCAGGCTGTTCCTGGACAAAAACCGATAACAATTCGGTATTACTCTGCGAGAATAAATGTACATCGCCAAGCATTTCATTCATAAAGTAACCACTGCCGTTTTTCAGCTCATATACCTGCTGCCAATCTGACCATTGGTTAGCAGCTGTAGCTGCAAAAATCTTCAGATCACCATTGGTAAAATAAATATCGGCACCCAGTGACTCGACCGTACGACATGCCTGAAATAGTAATATGGCATCGCCATTGGACCTCATGAACAATTTGGGACGACTCCCGGCATAACCAGGTATTTGCGTATTATGCCATAAACCATCCTCACCCTGCCAGTAATGATGATAAAAACGCGCCGTCGATGGCCCCCAGCGTGTTGCCCCTGGAGTTGAACCGACAGCTGTCAGAGATTCATCTGTACAATGCCACATAACAATATGAGGACGCCCCTGCCCGTCTATTGCATGAGCCTGAGTATTCATCATACCATAAGCTCTGTCTAACTTTTTTACAACTACCTCATCAGTCTCTACACTTATAAATTTATCCTGAGTATTGCAGACAATATCGTCTTTACTCACACCCCTGCTAAGCGTCAGGAGATTTATCTTCCTGGTGCCATCATTATTTTTAACTCCGAAAGAAATATTGGTAAAAGACTTACCATACCAGTTGTATCCCCTGTCTTTACTAAAGGCATAACAAATATCATGATTAGCACCAGAAGCCGATTCTCGCCAACACCAGCTAACTTGCAAAACACCATCTGGCCCATAACAATAATAGTTAGGATATGCACAACGAGTAGTACTGCTACCCAGACTATCTGTATAATTTCCAGTTGCAATAAGAAAAGTGCGATTATTACTCCAGGTATGATCCTGACCAGAATAATCGTAAATATTCCATATCCCATCACCTGAAGTACCATATCGATAAATAAGCTGTAAATCTCCTTCAGGAGTGCGAATAAATGCCGGATAGGTCACACTTTTGACCACCGAGCTTTCCAGAGTATCGAGAATCGGCCCAAACAATGATGAACTCCACACGAAAGATGATGGATCTGTTGCAACATCAGGCAATGACACCCGGTAATTGAGATCATCGCCATGGTGATCAAAAGCCAGATGAATAGTACCATCATTAGGACATATACCCATAGATATAGTATCATGCGCATCATCGCCGGAAAACAAATAATCGGTAAAGATAATTGTTTGCCAGATATCTGAATCGAGTATTCGCCGGGCCAGGCAGACACGACGATCCCCATTGTAATACGCTACATATTGATAACCATTATAAGAAGTTATAATATCCTGCTGAAATGACAGACCATTGATCTGACAGCCATAAGTTGCATCAGATGCTAAAGTCAGGCCAGAACTTGCCACCGTACTGTCACCGATAAGAGTAACAGAGGGCACTGCTGATACGCTTAATGTGCAACACAGCATCAAAAAACAAAACCATATACACTTACCGTATAATGTAGAAAATGTATTACCTATAGCCCTGAACAATATTTTAATCATTTTTCTCTCTCTATTGTACTTCACTTAAAAATCACAAATTGCCAATCTAATAACTCTGTATTGTTATATTAAAGGATCAGAGCAAAGGATATCACCTCCGCTCTGATCCAGCATTTCAGCAATAAATCAATCGCACGCTTCCAGAGGATAATATCCACAAGAAAGCCATTTTGAGGCAAAGACGGCAAAATCGAGAATGTCGATCTTACAATCTTTAACAAAGTCATAAGTGTCATCAATTTCAAGTAAACAGAAATGCGCATCCGGCACAACACTAACATACTGATCTACGACCTCGAATTTGTCCAGACCATAGTTAAATATTTTCAGGTCGGCTATAGCACCTACCAGATAACCATTTGCACCATTGTTGCGATCGTTATTTGCACCAATAAGCATAGGATAATCCCAGGCAGCGTCCTTAAAGGTCAGTGAAGCAGGGAATGCAACCGCAGCACCAACAGCATTACCATCGAGATACAACTGCATATCTTTACCCTGTGAATAGGATACTGTTACCATGTGGAAATTGCCATCACCAATAATGGAAGCTATCGTTGTAGATGCCTGCACAGAAGCACCGTTAGTATCCCGCAGACGAGCGTTAAGGGTTGACTCTGTAACCCATATCTGGAAGGCATCGGTAAGGTCATAACTGCTATCCTCGTAATACTGACCATTAACCGTACCCATAAGCATTGAATTAGCCTGACCACTAGCCAGGGAATCGATCCTGACCCAGATCGAAACCGTGCCATGTTGCAGGCCATTGCCCAATCCGGTTCTGGGGTATCCCTCACTACTTATATCTATTGCCTGGGTACCACCCAAAAGCAGTGAGCCATCGCTATAACTTTCTGCGCCACTGGTAATAACTCCAGTAATACCAGATATACTGTCTGTAGCATCTGCATCAAAAACAAAATCGCAAACCTGCCCACAAACCAGCAGATCAGCCGATACTGAAACAGACTTACCAGCCGTAGTTGTTATAGTACATGTGTAAACATCTTGATCTGATGGTGTTATGTCAGAAATTGTAAGAGCGGAACTGTAGGTAGTATTGTCAACGCTATAGGTTGTACTAAGTACATTGTCTTGGCTGTCTGTCCAGACTACTGACTGAACCGGACTGTAACAGTTAAACACACTACTAAAGACTGCATCACCCTTATAGCGAGCTAAACCTGTTACTGGATCTATAACTGTTGTATCTGAAGTATAACTGATCTGATCGACTGGTGCAGTAATAACAGTTGGCGCTGTTGTCATTGTGGCAAAATTCCAGACTTTGCCTTCATAAACTATGTCATTATAATCGAGAACCGTATCTACCGCCCAGTAAACCACCTTGTCTTTACCCAGAGTAAGCGGACCATAGCTATTAGCAATGGTATTGACCTCAGTTGCCAATAAGAAATTAGGTTCAGCCGGAACAGAAGCAGCATCATAAACAAGATATCTCACCTTATATCCTGCAACATTAGGATCAATATTCGGAGCATCAATATCTGCCCATGATAAAGTAACGCTTTCAGCGATATCTATTGCTCCATCTGCAGGAACAGGATCCGCCGGTCGGGCGGCAAATCTTTCCAGCTGGAAAAGATCTATATCAAAATTTGCCTCACTGCTGGTGAATGCAACATATTTGATATCAGGAAAAGGAGCAACAGCAGTGTATGATCTGGTAGAAACATTATTGAAACTCCAGGTTATCTCTCGTGCCTCCTCGGAACTATTGTCAATCGAGATCACAATATTATCAGCACCGGTAGTTGTTGACGATACCCCGTTATTAGTACGAACACCGCCAAAAGACTGATCAAGTTCAGTTGCTCCACGAGTTAGTGCCCAATAATATACTCCATCTTCAAGAAAACGATCAGCGGCATTAGTATTTGCGTTTACAGTGAAACCAACACCAGCCCACTTGTTACCTGTATTAATTGCATCTATATCAACTGTCAGTACATAAAAATAACCTGACTCTAAAGTCAAAGGTAAATATGCGGTATCACCAAACTTTGTGCCATCATAAGTGGCATAGCCATTTGCAGCTATATCATCTCCTGCAAACCAAGTAACACCTTGCGGAGCAATATCGGGAGCCAGACCATTAAGCAAAACCGTACCTTGCCCATCGAAATTGTCCTGATAAATAATCTCAGCTCCCGCTGAAAATGTCAGAAGCATTCCGGAAAAAATAAACGATAACCATTTTTTCATAATTGACCTCCAATAAATCTGGTTATTAAAATTGCCCAGACACCACATTCCGGGCCCTATCCTTATTTGTCTTTTCATGTTTGTTGAACGAGGTATAGTTTCATAATTTCATTAACAAAAATGATGAACCATATTTTTCCGACAGGCAAAGCTTCAGGTCTTTATCTGCAGAATCCTACTAAAATTCAACAAAGTCGCGGTCATGAAAGGGCCTTACAACCCAAATAAAAATATATAGAATAATTGTATAAATATTAATCCAGGCAATCAAGTCGGATCCACCAATAAGCTCAAGAGCAAACAATTTCTAAAAACTTACAGACCATAACATAATCATCTACTCTACAACTACTTATGAATACAATTTCTGAATCTAGCTGCCCCACTGGTTAAAATATGAATAAAATCACGACCACAGACTTATTCCTGAGGCTTCAAAATAATAGCGACTTAACCAATCATATCTTACAGACCACCATTTTAAGTTACAATATCAACTTATGGCCTTAGCGTTTCTCTTACTGACAAATTTCCTTGTCAGCAGCATGATTTTATCCTGTGGCTTTTTATGGTATATTATGCCGGAAATCAAGGCCGTAAAGGGGGCAACAGCTACCACACCAAAGCTACCCAATATAATATTAAGTATTTCAGCCGATACATAGTTCAAATTCAAAACCTGTGATAAAGATGTACCCTGCCCCAGATAGAACATCATCATACAAGTATAACCACCTGAATATGCCAGCAATAAGGTAGTTGTCATAGTACCTATAACCGAACGACCTATCCTTATTCCAGATAAAATATGCTCGAAAAAGCCGATATCCGGCTTTTTAAGATATATTTCGTCCATAGAAGCAGCTATATCCATAGCCAGATCCATAACCGCTCCAGAGCAAGCGATGAATATACCAGATATAAAAATGCGAGAAAAATTCAGATCCGAATAACCGGCGTATAGTAATGAATCGGCAAAGGGTCTGACTACACCCTGCAACTTAAAATAACCTGAAAACAACACCGCTAATATACACGCAAAAAGTAAGCCGGAACATGACCCCAGAAATGCAGTCACTCCTCTTCGGTTCAACCCACCAACCAAAAAACTAATCGACGAGGTAAGCAATAACAAAACCAGAAAAGAAACGACCAGCGGGTCAATATTTTTCAGAAACATTGGTATCATCAGCTTCCAGATAACCAGAGCAGCAAAAACAAACGATAATGAAGCCCTGAGACCTGTCCACCCTGCCACTAATATCAAAGTAAAAGCAAATAAAACTAACAAGAAAAACTCCAGCCCTAACCTGTAGTGTCCACGAGCAAAACCTATTATATCACCTTCACTTTTATCCTGATATTCGACCAGAAGCCGAGCGTCTTCCTTATAATATTCATCGATATCCAGTTTACCTGACAGATGATTAAGAACAGTTATCTCCTGACCTGCTCGAGGGCCAGAGAGCAACCTGACCCGTAACTCCTGACTGCCCACATTAACTATACCATAAGACTGTATATTCTCACGAACAATACTGACAACCTCTGCCTTGACATTTTCTGAAATATGACTGGCTGCTTTTTCAAATCCTGTTGGTATGAGATATAATACAAAACTGGCAACTACAAAAATCAGAGATACTATAAGGTCTTTATTCATCATTCTGCTTCTGGTTTATAATAAATAACTTCCTGGACTTTATCACATCACCTGTAAAATATCTTTAGACGATGAGATTACTTTCGAGAAAGCGTATAATTTAACCAATAAAAGTAGGACAAGCAATAAAATTACTCAGTCATCAACCATTCATCAAGCAGAAAAATCAGATCATCAACATCTATGAACATATCGCTTCCAAGACTGTGCGGCGGAGAGTATTTATGCCACATTGTTGATATTATGGAAAAATCTCCTATGTCAACCTGACCATTAAGGTCTATATCAGCTGAATGACATGTTATATAGGACGATATCCAATCGGCATAACATCTGAGATTATGGGCGGCAAACCAATCGGGATCAGCTATTTTAAGGTCAGGATCTATAGCCCTGAACTTTGCATTGAAATATGTCTCTGTGGCATAGGATAACCCTACCAGATACCATACCCCCTGACTTTTTATGAACCAACCTCCACCAGAATCATATTCAGCTACTATTCCTTCACATTCAGTTGACATATCATCTATTTCTTGTTCTGGACCATCAAAATCCGCAATAAGGTATATTTCACATAGGGTATAATCAATCACATTTGTACACCAATTTACAGAACTGCTCGCTGAGTCCGACCACTTAAAAGCATATATATTACCACCGCAAAAGAGCTCCTGCCCTCTGGTCCTGCCAAACCCGGCAATACATACTGGTGAACCATCTGTTATTTCCATATTACTGTCTATTATACGAACATAACTATCCAAGTCTGCATTAGCCAGTCGAGCAATTCTGACATCCGATTCAGTCTCATTATATCCAGGAGCAATAAAACATTCTGAACAGTGTATTGCCTCCCATCAATAGAAACCTTGGTACCTACTCCCCCTTTTTGATGTTTGGTAGTTATTACCAAATCCGGACCAATCGCAACACAACTTGAATTATAGCCCCATTTTCCAACAACCTTATCCGAAGGGTGATCCATAAATGCAATTTTGCTATCTGAAAATGGATGACGCACAATAGCATTAAGACTTACCGTGCAGCAAGAATTTGCTATAGCTACTATTAATAGCAAAAAAAACCTGTCAAAAATCATTAACAAGACATCCACATTACAAAAAACAATCTTCTCAATAGTCCGGAATTCAGAGAAAAGAATTCAAGAAGTTGACTTATCGGAACATAACGGCATTTTAATCCAATGTTTTATATTAATAAATAAAAAAAATCCTTGAAGACGATACCTGAATTATGGTAAAATTCAAATGAGGATTAGGAGTTTCATATATGAACCGATATGTAGTACCAAATTTGAAGAAAACCTGCGAGATACTGAAGTTACTGGCTCGAAGCCAGAATGGTTTGCTAGCTAAGCAGATCGAAATAATGACTGATACACCCAAAACCACCTCGTTTCGAATATTAAAAACTCTTTGTGAAGCCGATATGGTGGTTAAACGAGATAGTCTGTTTTTCGCCGGGCCTGGCTTGTATGAGATTGGACTGGCAGCCCTTAGAGACAACAAACTAAGGGAATTATCTGTTGAGGTATTACAGGAACTGACCCGGCAAACCCATCTGACCTCGCATCTGGCAATGCCAACCGATAAGCATTCTTTGATCCTTGAAGTATGCGACAGCCCCGGTCCAATTCGTGTTGCCTCTCGCCCCGGCACTCAGGCATACATGCATACATCAGCTACTGGAAAATTATTTTTAAGTTATCTCTACAAAAACGAACTAAAACAGAAGATGGGGGAACTTGAATTACCTAAATTAACAAAAAACAGCATAAACACCCCTGAAGCAATGGAAACAGAAACAAATATCATTCTCGCTCAGGGCTATGCTGTTGATAATGAAGAATATTATATCGGTGTAAAATGCCTGGCTGCTCCGGTTTTTAATATTCATGGCAATATTATTTCTGCAGTGGGCGTAACTGGGCCATCCAATATGGTCGATTTTGACCTTTTATATCAGATAGTTATTAACGCAGCCAAAAATCTTACCCAGAAAATTGGTGGTTGTATTTAGCTAATAGCAATAAACCTATACATGAAAAAGTAACGAAAGGAACAAGCCAAAATGAAAATATTTACTACTATTATTACATTGTTTCTGGGCTCAATAGCTTTTGCCCAGGTGCTACCTGACAATCAATCTGAATTTATAAGTATTCAGGTCCAAAACCCACTGAATAATTCACGAACCCACGAAACAATAGCGGTTGATTATAACATTTTTGAGAATATTAAGGGGTTAACGCCGGATAATCTGGCGGTATATTCATTTGAAACCAATACCCTTGTGGTATCGCAGATATTATCACTTGATGGTAAAACCCAGGTCCTTTTTCAATCAGATTTCGGCCCATCAGACATTAAGAAGTTCGCTATAATGGTCAGACCTGATTCGATATCACCTGCAAACAGTGAATTACGAGCCTTTTCCGCTTTTTATCCTAAACGCTGCGATGATATAGCCTGGGAAAATGACAAAATGGCCGCCAGAATGTACGGGCGTGGCCTCGAATGGGAGACAATCAGTTGCGGCATTGACCTGTGGTGTAAGGAAGTTAATCGTCCGATACTCGAACAGAAATACAGCGAATACATCGATAAAAAAATGAGCTATCATGAGTCTCGCGGCATTGGAGGCGATTACTATAAAGTCGGTCCCACACTGGGCTGCGGCGGCAATGCCATTTATGAAAACGGTAAGCTGTTAATGCCTGATCATAATTTTATCAGTCATAAAATATTGGCCAATGGCCCTATACGCACCGTATTTACCCTTGAATACGAAAGCTGGAACGCAGAGGGAGTGAGTGTCTCTCAGACAATGAGAGTAACTACTGACCTGGGAAGTTATCTTTGCAAGGTGGATTCAACCTACAATACCCAGCAAAAGGAAGAATTAACTATTGCTGCCGGCATTATCACCCGGCCAGAAGGCGGCGAAACTGCCTCTGATGCCAGGAATGGCTGGGCAGCATACTGGCAGCCAAAAGAAAGTTTTGGCTCTATATTCTGCGGAATTATCGTCCCGGCTAAACATAAGGTCAGCTCCGAATTAGCCTTAAGCCATATCATGCTTTGTACGAAAGTCAAACCAGGCACAACTTTCACCTATTATACAGGTGGTTCCTGGGATAAAACCCGCGAGATATCTGATATCACTACCTGGAAAAAATATCTGGCTGACTTAAAGAAAAATATAGACAATCCACTTAATGTAGTGGTCAACCCCGAACAGGAGTAACTCATGGAAGTTAAGTACACCCCTGATCCAGTGCGATTTTCTCGTATGAATACCACCGAGATCAGAGACGGTTTTCTTATTCAGCAATTGTTTAAGAACGATGAAAGCATAACAGTTTACTGCGATGTTGATCGCGCCATTTGCGGCGGCATAATGCCAGTAACTAAAACCCTTACCCTTGATATTGCAGCTGAGATCAAATCTGAGTTCTTCTGCCAACGCCGGGAAATGGGCATATTAAACATTGGCGGAGCCGGCATTATTACCGTTGATGGCCAGAAATACGATATGTCCAGAACCGATTGCCTTTATATAGGCAAAGGCAGCAAAGATATAAGCTTTGCCAGTGTCCAGAAAGACGACCCTGCAAAGTACTATCTGCTAAGCTACCCGGCACACAAAGAATATCCAACCACACATATTCCTATTGCTAAAGCCAACCCCAGACTTATGGGTTCTGAGCAACAAGCTAATAAGCGGACAATATATCAATATATCCACCCTGATGGCGTGAAAAGCTGCCAGTTGGTTATGGGCTTTACCAAACTGGAATCTGGCAGCGTATGGAACACAATGCCACCCCATACACATGACCGTCGCATGGAAATTTACCTCTATTTTGACCTGCCTGATGATGCCAGAGTATTCCATTTCATGGGTCAGCCTCAGGAAACCAGACACATTGCAACCGCTAGCGGAGAAGCAATCATATCACCCAGCTGGTCAATCCATTCTGGCGTTGGCACGACTGCTTACAGTTTTTGCTGGGGTATGGGCGGCGAAAACCAGGCCTTTGACGACATGGACCATCTCAGCATAGGCGAGATATTATGATAATGTAACTATTGACAGTTATCTGGCAATCGAATTAGTATATATTTAGTTAGATTTGGAGTTAATAATGATCTTAGATTCTTTTAAATTAGATGGCAAAAAAGCTATAGTCACCGGCGGTTCGCGTGGTCTTGGGCTTGGCATCGCCCTGGCTCTGGCTCAGGCCGGGGCTGACATAGCTCTTGTCGATATTCTTGATATGGAAGAGGCCAAAGCCCAGATCGAATCTCTGGGACGCAAATGCATTACTATTACAGCAGATCTGAGTAAAAAAGACTGCGTGGATACCATTGTGGAGCAAACTGCAACCGAGTTAGGTGGAATCGATATCCTTTTTAATAATGCCGGGATCATTCGCCGGGCACCTATTACTGAATTTACCGAAAAAGACTGGGACGATGTAATGAATATTAATATTCGTACATTATTTTTCCTGAGTCAGGCAGTTGGTAAATTTATGATCAGCCAGGGACGCGGTGGCAAAATAGTTAATACTGCCTCAATGCTGAGTTTTCAAGGCGGTGTTTTTGTGCCATCTTATACTGCTTCCAAAAGTGCCGTTATGGGACTTACAAAATTACTGGCAAATGAATTAGGGGCATATAATATCAATGTTAATGCTATCGCCCCTGGTTACATGGCAACCGATAACACCAAGGCCCTGCGTGAAGACCCGGCTCGTAACAAAGCCATACTCGACCGCATACCAGCGGGCAGATGGGGCACTCCAGAAGACCTGCAAGGTACAGCCGTTTTCCTGTCCTCTGCCGCCTCTGACTATATTCAGGGCTATACTATAGCGGTTGACGGCGGCTGGCTGTCCCGATAAAACAATTCGTAACCGTTCACGGGTACAAGAATTCATATTGCACCAATCTCCCCATAAACAACGAAAGCCTTGTAAGACAATCTTACAAGGCTTTCGGCTTTAATGAGGATGCTGGGACTCGAACCCAGAACTCACGGCTTAAAAGGCCGTTACTCTACCATTGAGTTACATCCCCACTTTCCCAGTGGGAAAATAGCTGTTTCTCTCTTCTTTCTCAAACAGGCTCTTCGTCGAAAAACCCTTAAATGAGCTCCTCACTTCAAAGCAATTTGAAGACTAGATATAATAAGGGTTTCTGACAGAATTGCAACCTAAAAATCGCTTTTTTAAGGGAAAAATAATATTTTTTTACCTGCAAACTATCATCGCACCATAATTACATAATACATGTTAATAATTGAAACAAAAGGCACTTACAATAATTACACTGTCAGTTTCCAGGTATCTCTTTTCCATGAGGATCAACTCGTGGATGACTTAATATCTCATCAAGATACCCGATGGTAACATCACGGTCAACATGCTCAAGTTTATGGGCCCGGGCGTGTAACTCTTCATCTGGCACGCCCACATGGTGCAAATATGCCTCCCACAAACGATGGGCACGCAATATACGAGCAGCCTGCTCATTGCCCTTATCAGTAAGCAAAAGTCCGCTGCTCATATCACCGGTAAGAAATCCATCTCTCAGTAATGACTTTATCGCTGGGATAACATTACCATGTCCATGACCTGTAATAAAATTATCAATAAATTTTAACGGGGTCGGGGCCGGCTGATTACGAAATACGGTCTGGAGTATGTCTTCAATTGTCTGCTGAGGTATCATCTTACGCAAACGAAGCCAACGAGATAGCATTCCATATCGAGGTGCTAAAAACAATACCAGTAAAAATTGTAATGTTGACCAGAGCATGATCGCACCACCGCCTGATGAATCTAGCCAGAGACAAAGATACAAACCTCCCAACACACTGGTAAAGCCAAACGCAGCTGCCAGCATCATCATCCTGCTCAACCGATCGGTGAGCAGATAGGCAGTAGCTGCCGGGGTAATAAGCAGCCCTACCACCATAATAACACCAACCATACTGACAGCACTGACAACTACCAGAGAAACACAGGTAGTAAGCATATAATCTATCAACAATATAGGCAGGCCTATGGTAGCTGCCATAACCGGATCAAATGATGATATCTGAAAATGCCGGAAAAACAATATTACCAATGATAATACCAGGGCCGAACTTATGGCACTGGCCCAGAGATCTGCATCGGAAATACCCAGAACATCTCCCATAATAAAATGCATCAGATCAATATGAATGTACTCACGAAAAACAGACACCAGAACAACACCGGCTGCAAATACACCTGTGTACATTATGCCGATCGCAGAGTCTTCTTTTACACGCGAAACTCTGGAAACAAATCCTATCAGGGCGACTGTTATAATAGCTGATAAAAGCGAACCAAGTAACATAGCCGGTGCAGATGCCTCTATACCGAAAAGCATCTTCATAAACAAATAGCCACCGGCTACACCAGCGATCATGGCATGAGAGAGTGCATCACCCAGAAAAGCCATGCGACGCAGTATGATAAGACAACCTATAACACCGCAGACTATAGCGACAACCGAACCACCCAGCAATGCCTTGAGTAAATAAACTTCCTGCATTGGCTCTATAAACATTCTGAATAATTGTTCCATTATATAGCTCCCCTTTTATCCTGCGATGAACTATCTCTGATCAGATCGGAAAATACTCTTAGCTTACCCTCATATACTTCAGAGAGCAGATCCTCTCTTAACACTGCCCGCGGTGTACCACATGCATATAATCTCTGCTTTATCAGGATCAGCTTATCAAAATATTCACCAGCCGTTGCCAGATCATGATGAACAACCACGAGAGTCTTTCCGGCAGATCGGGCCTCTTCCAGAACATCAAGTATAGCCCGCTCTGTAGCTGCATCAACACCAGCAAACGGCTCATCCAACAATAAGATTTCAGCTCCCTGGGCCAGGGCTCGAGCCATGAATACCCGCTGCTGCTGCCCTCCCGAAAGCTGGCCTATCTGACGATTGGCAAAATCCTGCATCCGAACCATTTTCAAGGCTTCATCAACTATGCGTTTATCTTCCGCCTGCGGGTCTCGATACCAGGGTATCTGATTGTACCGCCCCATCATAGCAACTTCACGCACGGTAATAGGAAAATCCCATTCAACCGAACCTCGCTGCGGAACATAAGCAACACAGCCCTTGGCTTTATCAGCCGGCACGCCGTTAATCAGAACTTTACCAATATCGGGTATAACAAAACCCAATATAGCCTTAATAAAAGTGGACTTACCCGCACCATTAGGACCTATTACACCGGCAAGGCAACCCTTTTCAACCTTTAATGATATATCTAACAAAGCCGGCTTGGGGCCATAACTTACAGTCAGATTATCTACTTCTATTATATTATCAGTATCTTTAGTGGCCATGATGTTGCACCTGCTCCTTTTTAACCTCAAAATATAGTGTGCCGGTTATATCGCCCCCAGGCACTGACCAGAAAGTATCCTGGGCTATAACAGCACCATTAGCATAGACAACCGCACGCAATGCCTGACTTGTTTCTGAATATGATCGCGGAACAATAGCCCGCACCAATAGTTCATTACGACCAACTATTATACCATCTATCTCTGTCAGGAGGGGCTTACCCGGCTGCAACTCAAGTGCCGCAGAAACCATTGATTTACCAGCCATAGTTATCTGCAAAGGATCAATGCTGCTTCCAGATGCTGTTAACACAAAACTGTCACTGGCAGGCCTAAATGTAGCTGTCAGTTCCAAGGTATATGATATCTGTGACATTTCAATAGAGGTATCATGACCTTGCCCTGATTTCTGCGACTGGGCCTCACTATAGTTCTGAAATGAAACAACCAAACCAATTATGACCACCCACACCAATATAGCTGCGATAATACGCATTTCAAGACTCCTTCAACAACCTCTCACTACACATGTTATTTGCCAGATAATTATTTCCGCAATGCCTCAACTATTGTTAATACATTGGCTTGCATCATACCTATATAGCTCTGGGCATCAGTCCCGGCATTACCCATTGAATCAGAATAAAGCTCGCCACCAACAACTATACCCGCCTGCTGAGCTATTTCACGGATAAGCTTGGGGTTAATACTGGTTTCTACAAATACTGCACGAGCTTCAGCATTTTTTAAACCATCAACTACCTGCTTACGCCTCTGAGGCGTCATGCCAGCACCGACCTCACTACCAGTTGACCAGCCAACAGGTGCCAGAGACCTATAGTTATTAGCCGGATTAAACCGGTATTCTTTGCAAAAATAATTAAAGGCATCATGCCCGGTTACCAATATCCTTTTATCAGGGAGAATCTGATTGAACTGCACTTTTATCCAGGCATCAAGCAAACGCAACTGATCCAGATAAAAAGAAGTTCGCGCCAGATAATAATCTTTACCAGATGGATCCAGTTCCAATATCGCCCTGGCAATGTTGTTTACATAAACAGCAGCATTAGCCGGAGAAAACCAGGCATGAGGATCTGCGATTTCCTGACCTTCTGCTGAAATAGCCAGAGGTTCGATCCCCTCGGTGCAGACAATGACTTTTTTACCTGCCCCTTTAGCCAGATTTCCCATCCAGTTTTTACCTTCAAGCCCCAAACCATTTTGCAAACACAGATCGGCTTTCATTACCAGAGCTATATCATCTGGAGTTGGCTCATAAGTGTGCGGATCTGCACCCGGAGCAAGGACACAACGCACCTCGCATCGATCTCCCGTTATAACTCGGGCAAAGTCAGCCGTCTGGGTAGTAGAGGCAATTATAAGCAATCGATTTTCTGCTTCATTAGCATTCACCGGCGTCAATACCGGGCTCGCCCAAATGAATAAACAGATAAAAAAATATTTCCAAAAGCACATACACTGACTCCTTGCTAAAAAAATCTGGCGAGCTTTTTTCATTATTTGCAAGCGATCACTCTTACAAAGTATAAAAACGATAATCTCATTTCTTCTGCTGCCAGACCGCACCCTCTGGCCTGTCCTCTATACTGATATCAACAGCCTTGAGCTTATCCCTGATCGCATCTGCCAATGCCCAGTTCTTATCCTTACGCGCCTGGGCACGCAATTCTATAAATATCTGCATAAGCTGATCAACCAGGCCATCGTTATCACTTGCCCCAGAGTTCAGCGGCCCTGTCAATACTCCAATTACCCGCCCCAGCGATGTTATCATTGCACCGAGTTGAGCCAGAACAGTACGGGCATTATCATCACAGCTGCCCTCAAGCTGATTCTGATCAATATAGCGATTAAGTACGGTTGAGTATTGGAACAATACCGCTAAAGCACCGGCCGTATTAAAATCATCGTCCAGAGCTTCAAGATATCTGAGCTGGGCCTGACCAGCTTCTTTAACCATTTCCCGATCACGGTCCTGAGCCTTACTTTCCAGCAAAGAAAGATCACAACCAAGCTTGAAAATATCTGTCTTAGTAATACGGCCAACCCGTTCAATAGTACGCAACAGGTTCATCATACCCTTTTGTACGGCATCGAGAGCCTCAGCCGAAAAATCTATCGGACGGCGATAGTGGGTACTCAGTAAAAAGAATCTAACCAGTAACGGATCATATTCGGCAAAAAGTTCCTTGAGCGTCTTTACATTGCCCAATGACTTGCTCATTTTCTCATCTTGCCACTCGCCACTGGCACTTTTGGTCTTTACTCGCGTCAGACCATTATGCATCCAGTATTTCGCAGCTACACAACCGGTTGCGGTTTCCGATTGGGCGATTTCGTTTTCATGGTGCGGAAAGACCAGATCCATACCGCCGCCATGAATGTCAAAAGTCTCACCCAGGATCTTCATACTCATAGCTGAACATTCTATATGCCAGCCCGGCCGGCCATACCCCCACGGCGACTGCCAGCCTATCTCATCTGGCTGGGCCTTCTTCCACAGGGCAAAATCACCCGGATTGCGTTTACTCTCACTGGCTAGCTTTCGCGTGCCGGATAACTGATCATCGGTCTTTCTATGTGAAAGTTTGCCATAATCCTTACATTTACTTACATCAAACCAGACATCGCCATCAACGGCATAAGCAGCATCTTTGGCCATCAGCTTGCGGATCAGATCGAACATATCTTCAATGTGTGCCGTTGCCCGCGGGAACATATCAATAGAATCTACACCCAGCAGGTTCATAGCTTCAAAATAACTGGCTGAAACCTCGTCGGCCAGCTCTGCTACCGAAATACCACGATTGGCAGCCTCAATTATCATTTTATCATCTACATCAGTAATATTAACTACCAATGTTACCTGATAACCCTTGAATGTCAGATATTTTTTTAATGCATCGAATATGACCGGGCCCACGGCGTGGCCTATATGACTGGGCTTGTAAACTGTTGGTCCGCAGACATAAATGCCCACTTTACCCGGATTTACAGGCTCAAATAACTCTTTTTCCTTAGATACTGTGTTATATAAACGCAGCGCCATCAATAACTCCTTGAATTATCTGTCAGTTATGTATAGTATCATGTAAATAGTCTTGGTAAAGACTATCAGTGTTTTATTATAGAGAGCGAACTTGTAAAATGCCAGAGCAAAAACGCAAACCATTATCAGCATTTATCTTAGTATTAGTTGCGATTGCCGCTATATGCCTTGTGGTCTATCGCAACCTGCCTGGCAAATATCAGAAATTCACTTACTCTCCTGATCTGCACAACACTCAAATAACGGAAAAATCAGGAATTATTTCTTCTCATCTCAGCTTTAAAGGCATGACCCCCACCTGTTTTTCTGCTGGTATTATCAATAACCAGCAGGTTCTGGCTATTGCCCTGACTGACCGGGTAGAAATGACCGATATCAACGGCAATATCTTATCTATAAACAAGTTAGGATTCAGAGCAACAGCCCTGGAACTTACCCGCCAGCCTGAAAATAACCTGCTGGCAGTCTCTAATGGTCAGGAAATATCTGTTTTTGATCCGCTCACAGGCCAACTGCAGGAAAAATATCCTGCCGCCGCAGAAAATGCCCTGATAACATCTCTGGCCCTGGATGATATCTTCCTTTATGCCGCCGATGGCAACAATCGACTTATCTGGGTTTATACCCGGGTAAAACTCACCGATCTGACCGACCCTTTGGCGCCCTGCACTCTTGGCGAAAATAAGTTTTACCTGCCCAGTGCCAAATTTGAACTGTCGCCGGCTCCCGACAGTACCGGCATCTGGGCTGCCAATACCGGTCACCATCGACTCGACCTGTTCAGTCCGCAAAGTAATGATATTATCAGGTCCTGGGGCAAGAGCGGCTTTTCTCTCGATGCCTTCAGTGGCTGTTGTAACCCCGGCAGTTTTGATATCTTCCCTGATGGCCGCTTTGTAACCTGCGAAAAAGGGGCTTTGCTCATTAAAATATTCTCTCCAGATGGCCGCTACCTGGAATTACTGGCTGATCGCAACAATTTCGCACGCCCTGAGGCATTTAAGCAGCTGACATTCCCATTAGTCCAGGCCGGACCCGACAACAGGCATGTTTTTATACTTGATGTCGTTTCCGAAGAAATCATAGTGATTGACACACAAACAAAATCAGCACAAACAGCCAGCTATTAAAGTTCAGTTGATCCTGTTCTGATTTAGCAAAACTTAAAATATAGTAACCATTCACACAGTTACAAAATATACTTACTATTGATTATCAACCAACTCAATAGTAAAATAAAATTATATAATTATAAATTATTTTACGAATTAACCCGACCCTAAACTGTCCCTATACAAACCTCGTTATACTCAAGGTGAAACAATGAGTGATAAAAAACTGGACCGCAGAGAATTCATGCAAACAATTGCCAGGCTTGGTGCCATATCTGCCCTGGGAGATATTGGCTGGTTATCTGCTAAAAAGCCAGCCAAAGCAGGTATAGCACTCGAAGGCGGCAGCCTCTGGCAGATCGACCCAAATAAATGTTCACATTGCGGCAAATGTGCCACACTATGCGTCCTCAAAGAATCAGCGGTTAAATGCCTGCATAAAAGTGATATTTGCGGCTATTGCGACCTCTGTACCGGATACTATTATCCTGAGCCATCAAATCTCGATACCGCCGCTGAGAACCAGGTATGCCCCACCGGAGCCCTTATCCGAAAATTCGTTGAAGAACCATACTTTCAATATAAGATCGATGAAGAATTATGTACAGGCTGCGGCCGCTGTGTTAAAGGCTGCACAGCCTTTGGCAATGGCTCGCTCTACCTGCAGATTATGCACGACCGCTGCCTGAACTGTAATATCTGTGCTATTGCCGTGGAATGCCCAGACCATGCCATTTCAAAAGTACCAGCCCACACGCCGTACTATCAAAAGACCATCTAGGTCTGAGAGCTGACATTTTGCCAGCCCCCCACAGTTATGATGATCTGTTAATATGCAGAAGCAAATAATTGGTTTAAATAGGTTTATAACCGCTCACGGTTACAGAGTTTTTATGTTAAGTTTTTTGCTCAGGGTGAATTTAATTGCTGTGATCACACTTAGCATAGCCACAATCATGATCGCAACTGTCAGGCTGGCTATCATTTTCAGGGGCAATCCGGCATAATTACTCACGACCTTGGGCCATATAGCATACAATGCACAAAAAATACCAATTGCCAGCCCGGCAGTGGTCGCCAGGACATAACTACTGGTTATTTGCCTTGCTATTTGTCTGCTGCTAAAGCCCAATGCTCTCCTTATTGCATAATCCTGACGGTTGCTCTGACAATTGCGCAATACGGTCAGAGCCAGTATAAAATTACCCATTATCATGCCCAGCCCGCCCAGCAGGGCAAATAATGACATATAGGTATTCTCCACTCCGTAAAGCTCAGCGAGTATCTCTCTGGTCGTCCTTGTTTCCGGACCAAATTCACTCAACTGTTCCTCCAGACTCTGATCGGCATTATGGAGTATCAGGCGATAGCCGTTTTCCTGGGGGAAAATGCGTTTGAACGCTTCCTGATCTATGATCAATTTACCCTGCAAGATCGAACTTTGCAGACCACCGCAAAGCCTGAGCTTATACTCCCGGCCGAAATCGTCCTGTATTGTCAGCAGATCACCAACCTTTTTATGCAAAGCCCAGACTATAGTATTCTGGTCTGTTACCGCAGGTATGATATTATCTTGCAGCTCAGGATCAGCCAATACAGACCAGTCGGCGGGCAGGCCGGCAACAGAACTGACAAAACGGAAGCAATTAAGTTTTAGCATTTTTTCGTGGTCAGCAGCAATAATAGTGGGCTTAACCGGGCGGCTCAGATTCAGGCAGCTGGCATCATCGCCGTTACGCTGACGAAAGGCCAGAAATTCACTTCCAGAGCGTATCTCACCTGTTAATGCCAGAGAGCATCGGGTCATATAGCCAAAACCTCCTGCCGGCCCGCTGTTTTTTTCCAGGTCAGCAAGTGGGTTATGATGGTTTAATCCTACAGCCGTTACCATAAACATCCCACAGGCCATAGATATTATTACCGCCATAGTTGTACCAACATTACCCCGTGTCAGCTCATTCCAGATCATTTGACTGCCGCTAAAATGTCGCCCGGGACGACTATAAAAATGCAATATCTCTCTGATCAGCAATATTCCAAAGAGAAGCAGACACCCACCTCCGGCAAAATAGCCCATTGCCCCACCGCCGCTGAGTAATGGCAAAATGACTGCCAGAATCAGGACCAATACTATAAATATATTAACGGGTCTGAAGGCGAACTTTACACCAACAACGGTATCAACAGAGCTAAAGGATGACCTTACCGTCTGATTGAGTATCTTTCTACATTTAAACCAGGCTGTCAGTATTACCAGTGTAACTGAAACCAACACACCTGTAATTATCGTTCTGACATCAGCATAAACGGTCATTTTCATTCCGCCGGTCGCACCGGCAAAGATGCCGTTCAAACCACTATTGAGCAGACCGGCATAGAGCAGACCCAGTAAGACACCTGGGATTATACCCATTTTGCTTACTATGGCTATCTCGGTCAACATTTGCCATTTTATCTTTACTGCCGGCCACCCCAGAGCTTTGAGCGTAGCCAGCTCACCAGAACGATTCTGAATATTCAAACCCAGTATCATAGCTGGCAACAGCCCGGCAGAGGCTATTAAAAACATGCTCAGAGCCAAAAACAAACCACCAAAATCCAGCGAATTATCGACAGAATATTCGGCCTCGAGGTCAGCATTTATCAGCGGCAAAGCCAGAAGTTCTTTAAGACGACCTTCGATCTGTTCTGTCTGCCCGGCGGAAAACCCGCCCGACTGATACAGTGCCGTCGCCAGACCATAACGACCTGAAAAGAGCTTTTCGGCCAATTTGTAGCTTATTACCATTTTCGGCGTAGTCTTGTATCTGTCCCAATAATCCTCATCTTCATCAGTTATCCTGGCCAGATCAACAGGCACTCCGGAATCCCAGTCGCTACAGCTTTGCGAATCAGTCATACCGGGAATATCCGGCATAAGACCCTGCATATATTCCAGCTGGTCAACCGGAACGATCTCACTTACGCTCAGGCAAACTGTTTGCTCTATAAGCTGACCATTATCTGCAGGCAGATAATAGGCCAAATCAAGCTTGTCACCGATCACTGCATCTATCGTAGCTGCCAGCCACTCGCTTATCACAACCGAATCTTCAGCTAGTTTATCATCAAAAGCGGTTCCAGCAAAGGAATAATAGTTTGCCTTACCCTTGCCTGAGTTTTCTACTCTATTGACCAGATAGCCTGTAAATGGCTGCAAACCAAATTCTTCACTGATTGTAACAGTTGTTTTCTTGTCAAAAAAAACACCGGCAGTTTTGATGCAGGAATATGCCTGTCCGACACTGAATTTTATGCCAAGATCATTGGCAGAGAGGGCTTTATTGACCAAAGCATTGAATTGAACCAAATCAGATTTATCCGGTCGATTCATTAATAGCAGATTACCAGCAGTAGTGCTGTTTTGCGCACTGATACGCTGATTCAACTGGCGAATCGGCACAAAAACATTACAAACGGCCCGCTGACCCGTATGCAGGGCAAAAGCCCCAAACTGATCTGCAGAAATTATCGCTTCTACCATCACCCGCCAGCTCTTGCTGAAATCATCACCTGCATATAAGGCCAGCTCGGCTACCATATTATCACCGCTGAATTGCAGGATAATATCATCACCGATTTTCAGACCCAAACGCCGGGCAAGCTCTTCATTGATCGCCGCCTGATTCAAACCCAGATCGGCCAGATCCATATTATCAGCCGCTGCTGCCAGCGAATTATCAATACCCAAAAGTTGAATATTGCCTGCCTGTTGCATATCTGCCGGATTAATGGCGGTAGCGATACGACTATTTACTACCTCTATTTTCAAGTCACCAGCAGATATATTATGCCTGATAAGCGATTCCCGTATCGCTGTAGCGGTGGACTCATCAAAACTGCCTGTCGGCGAGTTAACCACTGTCTGGACAAAACCAAGCCGCTGTCGCATCTGCTCTGCGAGCGAATGCCTGACAGTTGAGCCAATAACCAGGGCACCTGTAATAATAGCTACACAAATGGCACAAGCCAATGCCGCTGCCAGATTAACCCGCCAGTGATATTTCAGATTTCGTATCAGTATATTCATAAGCAGTCCTTAAGCTCACGCAGGCGAACCAGGTCGATCCGGGCCAACATAAAAGCTTTTGCCCCGCTCCACCCACAAATGTGGGAGGAGCGTAAGGGCTGAATCGAAATCCATCAAAATCTCAAAGAGCCGCCAGATTCTTCTCCAGATCGGCCAGCTGCTTTTGCATATCAGCAAGCCTTTCTTTTTCCCGCTCGACCACATCGGCGGCGGCCCGGCTGATGAAGTTCTCATTGCTCAGTCGGCTCTGGGCAGAAGTTATGCCCTTAACGAGCGTTTCCTTCTGCTTGATGAGTCGCTGCTTCTCAGCCTCGACATCTATCACATCGTGAACAAAGATCTCCAGGCCGGTACCAACCGCTACTGCGGCATTAGCCGGTCTTTCAGCCAGCTCGGCCACACAGGTGAGCTTCTCGATCCCGGCCAGTTTGCCCAGCAAGGCACTGCCGGCGTTTATCACCGCTGCCAGCGAATCAGCCGCCTTGATCGTTACGACAACCTTGTTCTTGGGAGCAACCTGATATTGCGTACGCACCTCACGGATCTTGCCGATCACATCCTGCAATATCAGAATATCAGCTTCGGCCTGCTCATTGAACAGGCTCTTATCCGCAGTCGGCCAGGCGGCATTCACCAGCATAGCCGATGGTGTCAGCTGGGCAATACCCGCCAGTGAGCGATCCGGCAGCAGAGTATTGAGATGCTGATAGATACCCTCAGTTATATAGGGCAGGAACGGGTGCAGCAGCCGCAGCGAAGCATCCAGCACATAGGCCAGAACCCGCTGGGCCGAGCCTTTACGGTTATCATCCCACATCCGTGGCTTAATCAGCTCAAGATACCAGTCGCACAGCTCGTTCCAGATGAAACGATAAAGCGAATTGACCGGCTCACTGAACTTGAACTCATCGATCTGGGTGGTAACCTCGTCAATGGTCTTATGCAGACGAGAGATTATCCAGCGATCTTCGAGCTCCAGCTCAAGTTTATCACAAACCGCCAGCTCTTCCAGATTACTCATGGCAAAACGCGAGGCGTTCCAGAGCTTATTACAGAAGTTACGGCCGATATCGAATTTGGGCGAAGAATTAACCTTGCGGCCATCGGGCAGGGTCATCGGCTCAACGGGCAGACGCACATCCTGCGTGAGCGTGGTCATCGCCGCCAGGGCAAAACGCATCGCGTCAGCACCATGGCTGTCGATAATATCCAGCGGGTCGATACCATTGCCCAGTGATTTACTCATCTTGCGGCCCTGTCCATCCTGGATCATAGCGTGAATGAACACATCGCTAAAAGGTATGGCATCCAGACAATACTGGCCCATCATGACCATGCGGGAAACCCACAGGGTAATGATCTCACGGGCAGTACAGAGCACATCGCCGGGGTAATATTTATCAAGGGAAGCTGACTTATCCGGCCAGCCCAGCGTACTGAACGGCCATAAGGCCGAGCTGAACCAGGTATCCAGCACATCGCTGTCACGCACCCAGCCTTCGGCTTCCATCGCTTTTTCCAGTTCAGGGAAACCAGGCCTTACGCACAAATATGTTACTGGACCGGCATCGCTTTGATGCAGCATACGCACCGTGCCATATTCACAGCGGTTGGCATGCTCGCCGGGCTTACTCCAAACGGGTATCTGATGCCCCCACCAGAGCTGACGGCTTATCGGCCAATCCCGCAGATTCTCCAGCCATTGCTGATAATTGCGGTTATAACGGTCCGGGGTTATTCTCAAACTGCCATTAAGCAGCGGAGCCAGGGCCAGACCAGCGAGGGAATTAGCCGGAACCTCAGTGCCGAGCAAATTCTCAGTGCCGAGCAAATTCTCAGTGCCGAGCAAATTCTCAGTGCCGTACTGGGCAGCCTTACCGACTATAGGCTTTTTCACCGCTACATACCACTGATCCGACAGATATGGCTCTATAGGCACATGACTGCGATAGCTATGGCCCACTTCATGGGCATAATCACGCACATTTTCGAGCAGATCATTGGCTTTGAACCATTCAACAATGGCATTGCGGGCGGCAAAACGATCCATGCCGATAAATTGTGCAGCCTGTGTGCCGGCGGCATCGTTCCAGCCGTATTTATCACTGATCGAGCCATCCGGAGCCATAATATTGATAACCGGCAGCTTATGCCGCAGACCGATCTCCCAGTCGTTAGTATCGTGGGCCGGAGTGACCTTGAGGAAACCTGTCGAGAAGCGGGCCTTTTCATCGGCACTGTCAGGGTCAGGCAGAACCACATGATTGTCAGCAACTATCGGGATGAGCCGCCCTGTCAGAGGCAGACGCACCATCTTACCGACCAGAGCATCGGCCCGCGGGTCTGATGGGTTCATGGCTATCGCCGTATCACCCAGCATAGTCTCAGGACGGGTTGTAGCAACCGTGATATATTGTACCGTCTGGCTGTTCAGGTCAACTGGCTCTTCCAGCGGATAACGCAGATACCAGAAGGAACCAGCTATTGTTTCATGCTCAACTTCATCATCAGCCAGAACCGTTTGCGTGGCCGGGTCCCAATTCACCAGGCGTTTGCCACGATAGATCAGGCCATCGGCAAAGAGACGCAGGAACACCTCGCGCACCGCCTTGGCGCACACCTCATCCATGGTGAACCGCACGCGATCCCAGTCGCAGGAACAGCCCATCTGTTTGAGCTGGTCAATGATCCGGGCCTCATATTCATCTTTCCAGGCCTGGATCCGGCCAACGAACTCGCCGCGCTCAAAATCGGTACGGCGTTTGCCTTCTTCCGCCAGAATCCGTTTCTCCACCACCGTCTGAGTGGCGATACCGGCATGATCTGTGCCCGGCATCCACAGGGTATTACGCCCCTCCATACGCCGCTTGCGGATAAGTATGTCCTGCAGCGTATTGTTCAGGGCATGACCCAGATGCAGAGCCGCCGTCACATTCGGCGGCGGGATAACTATGGTGTAAGAGTCAGCCGGCCCGGCCGGATCGGCGGCAAAAGCCTTGCTCCGGCCCCAGAGTTCGGTTGCCTGCTTTTGCATCTGGGCAGGCTCATAAACCTTCGATAGCGGTTCTGTCATTATCGTAATATCCTGAAAAATAAACAGTTAATCTTATTAATAAAGGTTGTTTATTATAACCTCACTCAATTGATTCGTCAAGAAGCTGAACAAAAAGTGTCGCTGTCACATAAAGAACTGCCAGCCATATATTTAAATGACATTGCTTTCATTGCTTAATATTGGAAATCATTGTCGGGCATGGTTTTAGCTCTTGACATAAACACTATTTTGCTGTCAAATCCTTATAATAATACTATGAATACAAAACTGAAAATCCAGATTGACCCGCCTCAAACGGGTATTATTAATATGGCAGTTGACCGCCAGATACTTGATGCCGTTGATAATGGCACTTCCGACGCTGTTCTGCGATTTTATCAGTGGTCAGAACCTACAATTTCTCTGGGATACTTCCAGAAAGAAAGCGATATAGAACAACTGCCGCACCTGTTACAGGCACTGCCCCGGGTTAAAAGAATGACCGGTGGAGGTGCTATTTTACATGACCGGGAACTGACCTATTCTCTGACTATCCCTCTGCAAGGTAACGAACCGGTAAACGACCTATACCGCCTGGTACACGACATCTTCATTCAACTACTACAAGATAAGGGAATAAATGCCCAATATCGCGGATTCAGTGATAAGGGCAACAGTCAGCGAGGTCCTTTCTTTTGCTTTGCCCGTCATCATGAACTGGACATAGTTGTCATGCCCGAGGGCAAACTGCTGGGCTCAGCCCAGAGACGCAGTAAAAATGCAGCCTTGCAGCATGGCTCGCTCATACTGGAAAAGACCTGGCCGCAACAGCCCGGGGCCGCTACCGGACCAGATTTTGATATTGAGTGGTTCATACAAAACGCCGCGAAGAAAATCGAGACCGCCCTGAGCAATATCTAATCCCCCTTTGCACCGGGGGGGGGCGAGACTTCAGCACTCGCGCCCTCCACTGAGCATTAAGTACTATTGAGGTACGAAATCCTGAACTCGCTTCGGGATTGTGTTTTCTGTCTCACACTTTCAGCCCATCTGCACAGACACCACTGGCAAGATCCGCCCGTCAGGCGTAAGGACCTTGCTCTGAATAAAATAACAGTAATTCGTTCTCTTTATCGTTAAGCCATTTATGAATACAGTGAATATTGGGTAGTAATTCAGAGCAGGACAATCTCATCAGTTCAATTGTATATCTGTTATACAACTGAACTGTATCATTACCGATATCAGGTGAGACATTGAATTCATAAACTTTCTTTTTAGCTAGTAAGTGCATTATACAAACAATTCGCCAGACAAAGGCACTACTCTGGATCGACAGCAGTCCCGATTCCAGAATTATACAGTTTTCATAGGTCTTTAATATATTATAGAGCAAATACAGGGTGATCGCCGCAATGCAAATCGAAACCATACCAAACGCAATATGAGGCTGCTGACTTGCTTTATATATTTCCAGAGTAGAATAGACTAACATTGCATAAAAGGGCAGCATAAAAAAATATAACTCATCTATTTTCCGCCTCAGATATGTACCCGGCACAAAATATGGTGAACATTTCTTCATGCGGCAATTAACTCCGCCCCCCAACTCTTTACAAGCCTTCTTACTCATAGTATCCCCGATTTTCCGGGTATCATACCATGGGTATTCCAGACTCTTTTGCCAGGCTTCTCTACTTACCGATTTCGGGGCAAGCAGAGAGCATATTGACCTTCTCACCAGCAGGCAATTATAGAAATAGTTAAATAATACCGGCTGAACAATTCGCCAGGTGAACATTGCCTCTTCCCAATCAATCCGCCCCAATTCTGTTGCAATTGGATCGCATTTTTTATGATTAGCCTCCTGATAATCGACAATTCTCGATAAATGGATCTGATAAGCTGTAATACGATTAGATGTATTATATTTATGACAGCCAACAGCAATAGTCGCCAGGCATAGCATAATAGAAAGAAAAGATGTGCCGGCGAGCATATACCATTTGATCACACCATCAATATCAACCAACTTATTGGTCAGGCATGGCATGACCAGGCCCACAATGGCTATACACAGCATCATCGTCTGATGCGATTGACTGGTAAAGCACTGTTTAACACTTTCAGATTCTTTCCGCTGACTTTCTATATGCCTGATCGATATCTCATCAAGCACCTCAGGTCTTTTATTTATAGTATCAAGCCGAATTTTCATTATTAACCCTCATAAATAAATAATTCGGTAACCGTAAATGGTTACAGGTCAGATTCCAGCTCTTTTAACACCGAAAATATCTCGCTCTCACTAAATCTTCATTTACGCGCAAGTTATGCTCTCCACTTGAAGTTAACATAGCACCATTATACCATATGATTAAACTTATGTATGGACCTATTTCAGGGGATAATTACCAATATATTGCCCTGCAAGTAGTTATGTTGATATTAAAATTAAACCAAGTTGTAATATCTTGATTTGCTCGAATACATGCTGAACAACGACTATATCATTATCCAGACCGAAAGATTTTGATTCTGGTTCATTATAGTCCCCTTTTCAACCAATCTTGGGTTAAATCGTAATTTTGCCGAAGTATAATTTACCATTTCCCTGAATAATGCCCGGCCCTGGTTGATGTCAGGCAAGTAATTGTCCGGCATTATCTACCACCCCCCACCGCTTCATTAAAGGCCCTATAGTAGGCGATCCAGGTACCAGAGGTATTTTGGCACTGGTTGGCGGTAATTGTTCTCCCAGAGGCTTGATTATAGCGTTTTTAACCTGCATTTTTTCCAGCATAGCCCCGATCCGGCGAATTGTACCGGTATTGCCGTATTTCAAGGCGGTTTGAACCAGTTCAGCAGGTTTTACCACCCCGACATTAATATCATTTGTTATCCACCTAAAAGCCTGTGGTAAACTATCAAATCGCGACCAGTCATATACAGCATCAACCAGACTACGGACGCGCGATGAATATATCAGTGGTTCTCCAGACAGAGATTTGACCGTTTCAATACTACCCAGGCGGTCTGAACTAACTTTTATCAGTACATAATTTATCGAACCAATAGTTTTATTGGCAGATATTGCATCATTATAAATATATACCCGGGCCGGTATCTGTTCATCAAAACCATAGCGATTAAAGGCGTTGGGACCACATATCTGATACCTGGCCTGTTTGTCGGCCATAAGAGCATTTACCGCAAGAGCAAGATCAGGAACCCACACGCCACCCAGCGGCAGTTTGCTCGGCACCAGATATAACCCCCGGCGGATTTGAGCTATCAGCCCGCTTTTATTCATTCGGGAAAGCAATGTCTGTTCTTGCCGGGCAGATAAATTCAGAGGCCCAACCAGGTCACCAGTACGAATTTCATGTAAATCTCGCATCTGTACATATGCCAATAAAGCTACTTCCTGTTTTCCAAGCCTTTTTGCCATATCAGTTATTATATTTCTGCTAAATCATTTGTCAAGCGATTTGAAAGAAATAGAATAACGGAGAAATTGTAATTGCTGAACTTTTTCTGAGGTTTAAAGAATGAAGATGAAGTTAATTTCAGCGTTTTACACTAGATGGTATGTTTTTTGCTCTTACATTTATGGCAAAACAGAAATTTTGTATAACCGGTATTATTACTAAAAAATAAGGATTTATCTAACAGCTTAAGGAGTGTCCGTTAAAATTGATTTACAAAAATGTAATAAATGCAACGCGTGACAACAAATATGTTAAACATGGACAGTAAAGAAAATGAACAATCCGGCAGGCCGCTTAAGCAGTTAAACACCCTGCACAGAATTCTTCAGATTATAAGTAAAAGTGCCGGTCAGCAACAAATGCTCAATGAGGTACTAGATGTACTGCATCTGGAGATGGGGATGTGCTGTGGTGTATTTATGCTTTCCAGTCCAGATGGACAGGAACTTATAGTTGAGGCAGCCAGCGAGCGTGAAAAACAATTACAGGCAGAAGCCGTACGCTATCAACGAGGAGAGGGTATTACCGGGCGAGTTCTGGCTACTGGTCGGCCAGCGATTATACCACTTATTGCGGAAGAACCAGAATTTCGCGGTCGGATACATCGCCGCCAAAAGGAAAGTTGGCATAACTATAGTTTTATTTGCGTTCCAATCCACCTCAATAACGAGATTATAGGAACCTTTGCCGTTGATGTTCCCTTTCAAGCCAGAGAACAACTGGAGGAAACCCAGAAATTTCTAAGTATAATAGCGGCATTAGTTTCAAACGATCTTATGCACCGTCGTGATATCCTTATTGAAAAACAGATGCTAACTGAAGAAAACATCAGACTTAAAAATGAATTACAGGGTAAGTATCGACCTGATAACATAATTGGCAATTCCCACTCAATGCGTATTGTTTATCAAAAGATCCAGCAGGTAAGTTTTGGCAATACAACAGTGTTGATCCGAGGAGAGACAGGAACCGGAAAAGAGCTAATAGCCTCTGCAATCCACTACGCCAGTCGTCGTAGTTCAAAACCGTTTATAAAGGTAAATTGTTCATCCTTAAATGAAAACCTGCTTGAAAGTGAATTATTCGGTCATGAAAAGGGGTCATTTACCGGGGCATTGCAAAGTCGGATAGGTCGCCTGGAAGAAGCTAATGGTGGCACATTATTTTTAGACGAAATAGGTGACTTTTCACCTGCTATTCAGGTAAAATTGCTGCGAATATTACAGGAAAAGGAGTTTCAAAAGGTAGGCAGCAACAATACCATAAAAACAGATGTTCGTGTTATTGCCGCTACCAATCGCAACTTGGAACAACTGGTAAAAGAAAACCAGTTCAGAGCTGATTTTTACTACCGGATAAATGTATTTCCAATCTATTTGCCGCCCTTGCGTGACCGCATAGATGACCTGCTTTTACTTGCTGACCATTTTATAATGGAATTGTCTGATAAGCTGGAAAAGAAAATACGCCGGATCAGTACTACAGCTATTAATATTATGATGGCCTATCATTGGCCTGGTAATGTTCGTGAGCTGGAAAATTGCATCGAACATGCCATATTGCTCAGTGATGACGGAGTGATCCACGGCTATCATTTGCCCCCTACCCTGCAAATACCAAACTATCAGGAAGAACCTAAACAGGGTACAATGAAAAGCCGTGTCTGCCTACTGGAACGAGATATGATAATAGATGCCCTGAAAAGGTACAGCGGGCGAGTAAGTTGTAGTGCCAAGGAATTAGGCATAACCGAACGCATGCTCAGATACAAGATCAAGAAGCTGGGCATAACCATAAACAGCAGGTAACATAAACACATAACCTTTCAATTCCATACCTTCTCTTTAATTGATGCCGGTGGTAAATCGCCGGCATTATTTTTGATCTGTCTCTAAAGACCGCATTTAGTATATATAACTTAATAACACAGATGAAACAAACAGCAGCGTTAAACTCTGTACATCAAAAGACCTATATGAAAAATAAATTCATACAGGTCTTTTATATTTATTTTGGAACATGCTACTGTTTTACAGAACCCTATTGAACAATAGCGTATTGATGTATTATTTTCAGGTCATCATTATATTACCGGCAAATGATAATATGATTCCCGGAGCCTATTGGGTCAATATAACGCCTATTTCCTTCAACCCGGGCTGCTACCGGCTCGCCATCCAGAATTATTTCGTTATATTCACTACAATTTACCGGAATAACAAAACAAGCCTTCATATTAGCAGGGATATTGAACTGGAAGTTACAATTGTCAGCTTGCTTAACCATAGATATAGAAATTGCTCCACGAATCGACGGGATAACAGCCTGAAATTGATTCAGTTTTGCAGGCTGTGGCTGGATCAGAGTTTTGGCAAAACCGGCCTCCAGAGGTCGAATACCGGCAACAAATCGAGGTATAATATTAGCCGGAGCAGCTCCCCAGGCGTGGTTCCAGTCCTGATTAGATTTGTAGGCGATCCCCCATGCCTCCATAGTAATTGTCGAACCTTCACGCATCATATTAACCCAGCTTCTTGGTCCCTCAGAAGTCATCAATGCCAGAGCCGCCTGCTCCTGCCCGGCATAATACAAGGCTTCGAGCAAATATTGCGATCCATAAACACTACAGGCCATGCCCTTTGACTTAATGAAGGCCACTACCGATGGCTGCTTCTCAGCTGGTACCAGGCCAAAAGCCAGAGCAAACATATTAGCATGCAGTGAAGTATGAGCAGCACTTTCACCATCCAAATACAAGCCTGTCTGACTATCAAAGAACACTGTTTGAAAAGCCTGATACACTAAAGCGGCATCAGAGGCGAACTTCTGGGCATCTGCATTATTCCCAAGTACTATGGCTATCTTTTGCATAAGTAATAAAGTATGATAATAAAAAGCGTTAACTACAGTATTTACCGGTTTGAATACGAAGCCGTCTCGTTCGCCGGTGGGCCAGTCAACTATATCTTGCAAACTGCCAGTATTCAAAAGTCCATCAGTTCGTGCATACTGCTGCAAGAGTTTGCTACTTTTCAAAGTGTTATAATACGCTGCAAGAGATTCACTATTGCCAGTGTACATATAATCCATCCAGGCCATCATGATCGAATGCTGCTTCCATTCGGTCGGCCAGGTTGGATTAGCCAGCAAATATTCATGAGAATAGCGAGCCAGAGTATATTCCCGGTCAACACAATAATGACTAAGCTGATTGATATAGGCATCTGCCTCATAAGGCTTACGCTCGCGGTCACCATCAACATATACGCCGCAAAAACTCGTCGGCTTAATACTGTATTTGCATAATTCCCAGACATCATTCAAAATCTGATCGTCACAACTAAATGATGATGCGTTATCAGTAAATGGGTAGTGCACTGATATTTGTCTGATATCAGCAATTGATACAGTGTAAGGACAGTTGACAATCTCAACATACCTGAACGGAGCTATACGGCCAAACTCAGAAGGTATGGCAATACCTGCAGTTGTGCCGGATGGATGAATCTCGTATTGAGCTGAGTCATCAAGGGTAACTGTTTTGAGATAATAGCGGATAGTACCGCCGGGAGTACGATCGACCAGACCGTTTCTCAGCTTCTCACCAAAATGAAATTCAACACTTGATCCAGATGGCACAGTTGGTTGTACTTGTGTAATTTTTAGCATAGTCTCATCTTTTGTGCCAATACGAATGGTTTGCTCAGGTATCTGCCATTGTATATAACCAAATGCGTCTTTCCCAAAATCAACCAGGTAATGACCGTTTTCCAATGCCGTAATACTTACCGGTACTATCTGACTGCCAACTTGCCCATATCTGGCTGTTTTATAACCAGATAACGATGTACCGGTTTTGAACTGCTGGATTTCCGACCAGTCGGATGCCTGGTCATCAATATTCCAAAGGCGGACTTTCCAATAATAAGTACTGTTAATTGCCAAAGCGGAACCCTGATATTCAACATTCACTGATGTAGAAATGACCGTTTTCCCGCTATTCCACCTATCCGGCATATCCTGATCCAATAATGACTCACTGGTGGCTACCATGATCTGAAACGCAATCTGGTTGTCAGAGGCAATATTAGAGTTCATAATCCAACTGAATTCCGGGGTAGCATCACTTATCGTTGTTGCCATAGGATTATCCAGCAATTCACACATTAAGCCTGTTGGTGCACTAAGTGCAAAGAGACTATTAACGCCAACCAACACAGATAGCAGGCAAGCGTATTTTAAGGTTCTGCATATTTTCACGAATCAAAATTCCTTTCTGATACTTAATTACTCACAACTCGGATATAATCCGCAGGCAAGCCATTTCTGAGCCATATTACTAAAATCAACAAGATCTACAATGCTATCAACCTGTCCTGACGGTCCTGCGATGTCACACAATGATTGTTCTTCTAAAAACTGCTCCGCAAAAGCTATAAGGTCATACATATCAACTCTACAGTCAGAGACATTATCCGGACCGGACCAGTCGGCTTTCATATCGGCCATATTAATACAAGAACTATTGCCTGATATATCAAAACGCAACTGAGCAATCTCTAATTCTTCCAGTGCGTAGTTATATATACGAATATCATCAAAACAGCCACTAAAACTCTCCGTTCCCAAACCGGCATGACCAATATCCAGCATAACAGCCATACCAGTTGCCATTACCAGTTCAGATTCAGCCGCTAATATCCCGTCAAGATAAAATCTACACATAATACCATCAAACACCACGGAAATATGCTGCCAGACCTGATCGGCACGAAGACCTTCTGTTACCGAAATAATGTTATCTATGCCGGAACTGACTAATAAATCATCAGTGCTACTACTCTGACCCTGCCAGTTCACCCAGTATGAAATAGTAAAAGCATCCGGCAAAACAATGGGCGTATCATAACCAACCACAGCCCACCCGATGTTAGAACTTATTTCAACAGAACCATTTACAGCTTGATCCGCCCCTGTTTTAAATACAGGCACTGATTCAACTTGGGCATTCTTGCCACTTACCATTTCTGTATATTGCGAGCCACTATAACCAGACTCACCCAGAGGCCAGTACCGCCATAATCCATGCACTGTTAGTAATGCCTGGTCTGAAGATACTATATGTCCAGCCTGATCACTGACAGTCAAAAAATATTCACCAATATCCGCAATTTCACAATTTTCTATAGTAAGATATGACCAGTACTCCTGCGTATCAGAGTCATAAACATTTCTGACAGTAATTCCATTATCAGATCCTTGCAGCGGAATATCAATCGAGCCCTCAGCCTTATACCAGTTTATCTGCCCGAAATTCTCAGCCGTAAAACAACACTCAAACTGAGCCATCTGACCGGCTTTAACCGTAACACCCTGAGGCTGATTGACAATAACCGGCAGGCCGTCAACAATAAAACACCACTTATCTGCCGGTGTTCTGGCAATGCTGCTAATGCGAACTTCATCGATAAGACCCTCAAAATTCTCTGTATATGTAGTTGGCCTTAGTTCATTTCCTATAGAGAAATAGCCATCCACACTTGCTTTCAGGTCGGCATTAAGCTGAAAAGAACCAACTTCAAGTACACTGGTAGCATTTTCAACTGGAGTCCAATATACCTTGAGATTATTGGCAGTATTTTCCTGTCCGTTATAGGCTACTGCTACATGATACCACAGGCCACTTGTGTAAGTTATGGCCGAGTCAAAATAATCCGTTGATCCTGCCAGTACCTGAAATCTGAGCCTTCCGTCGCTATTAATTCGAAATTGAAACCCACGTTCGCTGCCGGTTGTCCCATCGTCTTCCAGACAAATTATTTCCATATGATGCGATATGGCACTCTGAGCTATCATCGGTTTTACAAGAGCCTCAAAAGTAAACGCGCCATTTGTGCCAACCAGATCAGAGATCAGCATTTTATTAACATTATCGCCAACATATCTGGCTGACGCCGTACCACTATTATAGGTACTTACCGCATATCCAAAACCATCAGCCGACAATGCCAAAGCAGCACCATTTGCCAGCAAAAGAACCTTATCACCTGCTGAATCAGAACCATCTGCATCAAAATGATATAAATACAGTGTATTTGTATCTGTATTATAAGGAGCAGCAAACTGGGGTGTGACCATAGCAAAGAAAACTGTCATAAAATAGACTAATAAATTTTTCGACATTCTCTACTTTCCTTTTCTCTCTCTTTACTTCAATAACTTATACCTGAAACTTCAAGCAGAACCATCGTAAAAATTCAAACAGGATAATGGTATTACGCCGTAATAACCAACCCTGTTATTTTTCCCCTCAAAAAAAACTGTTGTGGACCTATATAGCCCACAACAGCGATAAATTGCATATTACTTTCTTTTCCTGACTGCCACAAGACCGCCAAGACCAAGCAATGCCATAGTCGCAGGTTCTGGGACTATTGTCAGATTATCAACACTGCCAAGCGTGCCAGCAGCCCGAATATCAGTATATAATCCTATTACCAGACTGTCACCGGCACCAAAGGCCAGACCATTACGATCAGCAATTACAACTCTTTCAGTTCCATTATAAAAACCAGCTTCATAATCATTAGCACCATCACGGGTTATAAATAATGTACCATTTCCGCCTGTTAATGCAGCGGATTTAAGATTCATCTCAGATGTTCCATTGAAACCGCGTGAATATACAGCATTTTGTGAACCACGAGAATAAACCGCTACATAGTTCTTACGAGTACCCACTGTCGGCTCGATACCAACATAAAGGCCAATATCCTGAGAACCGCCATTATGACTAATATCAACCCGAAGCTCCTGGCCAATATTAAGCGTATAGCCATTTTTTATAAAGGCACTCTGCTCTACATCGTCATAAACTGATGTGACAATTTCCAGAGAGCCGTTATTAACCTGCCATACCGAAGCGTTTAAAGCGGCTGTACCATTGTTCAAAATAACGGTATTCGTATAATCACTCAGATCACCATCAGAAAAATCATCAATAACTGCCGCCTGAGTCACCGCAGCAATCAAACCAACTAACATTAACACAACTTTTCTCATTATTAGACCTCCAAAATAAGTAGTAGATATTTATGGCTTCAACAACCATTTTATTGAAGCAATTTTGATCAATTGTCTTAACAATCGCAACATAAACCGACTGCCAGCTGCTGACTGAAACAATCAGCTGTGGGACAGGCCATTATTTCATTATTCAATCTATGGTCCCCTTCATAATCTATCATTGACAAAAATTTATTGTTCTAAATCAAGTTTGGGAGCGGCAAAAAATATCCAGTCTCCATCATTTCCACCATCACTTCCCTGCGTAGTTGCCAGAGTAAGAAAACGATCGTTTTGACCCAGCTCTACTTCTATTGCTATCTCACCATCAAGATATGTTATATCTTTCCTGACAATTCTTTCCTTGCCATCAATAATTACATAAAAGGATGCTTGCGGTTTTTCAATGTAATGATTCCTGACCTTCCTCATTTCTGTTGCATAATCCAAATATGTATCAGACATACCACAGTAAGCAATCAATCGCACAATCTTCATATCAGTATAATTCCGGATTGCATCCAGATCAAAGGTAATACCCTGATTGGCATGAATATAAATTGCCGGATTATCGTGCGAACCATATATCTTGCCCCCTAACCGCAATAGATGACGAGGTACCGATTCATCTTTATTCTGATGCCAGGCGCCGTTAAGTACGCCAAGATAATATCTGTTGTTGGTTGTTTCAAAGCCAGAATATACTGTACCTGCCGAATCAATACAAGTCGAACCATTAGGTATAAATACACCATCAACAAATCGATTTGATAATATCTGCACAAACTCTTTAATCTTTGTCTGAACAGCAAGCTGTCTAAGCTCTATTGTTTCACCCTGATAGTTTATGCCATAATTCAGCCTGCCAGTGCCAAACCCATCTCCACCACCTACAATATCTGCCAAATCGACTTTTTGCTGACCTCTCCAGACAATTCCTGTTTCAGAATTGATCCGTCTGGCATATTTTTCGCCCATATATTCAATGTAATCAGTAACTCCACTTTTTGGACAGAATCGCAATGCGCTTTGCTCATACACTATTTTTTTACTTACACATTCGTCGCCAATTGATGCATAAAATCTCACCTGACCATCAATCACATGCAATTCCGATACCCCGCCCCTCTCAACATCAACACCAAACTCTGTACCAAGATCTACAAATTGCACAAACGGGCTTTCAATGGCAAATCCCAGTCCCTTTTCAGACACCTTGCTAAATACCCGCCCATAGCTTACAAATATATCTCTGGAACCTATTCTGAATTCTGCCGGCCCTTCTATGAAAACATCAACACCATTATCATATAGTATCTCCAAAACGCCTTCTTTTATCACAAAAGGCAACTGATTTGTCATAAGCCTGTCATTGTTTTTAACTGTTGCCGAATTGTCATCCCAGACGACTCCGACCTGATCAACAACCCTGGCAACTGAAACTGAATATTTGGGCGGATATATATTAGCATAAACGATGAACATAAACATCAATACCGCAGCCAGGACAGCGATTGAATTAAACACCTTATTAAACTTATCCAGTTTCTTAAATCTTATTTTTTTGCTCGCTTTTGGGCATAGATTTAAATCTTCTGCAACTTTACTTTCATCCTCCACGGTTTCGGCTAATTGTTCATTCTTGGCCATAGATCTCATTACAGAATTAATATCCAAAACTTCTTCTGTTTTCTCTCTGGCAGTAGTCGAAAACAATTCCAAGCTGTCATAACCCTGGAATAAAGAGCATAAAACCATATTCTTTGAATAATATCTTATTGCACTATCATCGTGTTTCAGTATAGATTCAAGCTGATCAAATTCCTGATCTGCCAAAACTCCATCCAATTCTTTCTGAATAAGCAAATCCAGTAGGTCTTTATCAAAATCACTCATATTACATCTCCACTACCAATCCGACCTTCAATACAACTTAACAATGTCTGGTGCAAGCGTGAATACCGTTTATACAAACCAGCTATCGGACGGCCTAGCTTTGCTGCAATTGACTTGATTGTCATCCCTTTATCGTAACGCAATTGCAATAATAACTGGTTGTCATCACCCAGCATTTCAAAACACCCTTTCAATGCCTCCACCTTTGTATTCGAATTTGCTATCTCCTCCATTGTAAATATCTCTATCTTCTGGATCAGCTCATCATCAAACTGAATCTTGGTATTTCTTCTGGTACGGAAATGCTTCTTGATCAAATTACGAGATATAGCTATACCCCAGGCTTGAAACTTCTTTGACCTGTCATATTCATCAAAATTTCGCCACATTACAGTCGCCGTCTCCTGCAATATATCACTTGCATCTGCCTGATTATGAACCATCGCCAGAATGTATGCATATAGACTCTTATGCGAATCCATGTATAATTGGAAAAACTCCAAATCTCGGGCACTACTATTAAATTCTGTATCTACATTTTCCATATTTTATATAACTTACATTTACCATCAAACTTACATAGTGTATTACCACTCATTCTCGAAATTGGACATATATTTATCAATAAAAAACAATCCAACGAAAAAAAATATGCCCTCCTCTCCTCACAATCACATAAAGCCTTACTTAACAACAACATAAGCAAATACATAAAATAAGTAAACACTATATCTGAACAAAAGACTTTAATTGGCTTTACCACCAACAATTGTGTAATGATAATTCCAAACCTGGTAATATAATTTTCCCCGCCTTCGAATCGATACATATAAACTCTGTGCCGAAAAATTACTGCCTTACATTTATTTCACCGAAGCGGATTCTGTTACAATTATTTCCATTATAACATTAGACCTTTATTTGTATAGAGTTATAACAAAGAAGGAGATAATAGCAACTTAAAAACTGCACTGTCAGTTACAATTATTTCCATTTTTTCTAATACGCTCAAACCACCTGACTGATCATATTTATTTAATTCCCGCATTTTCAATGCAAAAAACGAAGAAAAATATTTTTTTAAAGTTTTTAGTTATTCTGGCACATGCCTTGCCTAAGTCAATATCGAGTTGAAACAAAACAACTGCACAAAATAACTTCACAAATAAGGAACAGTAAACTATGAGAAAGATTGCGATCTATGGAAAAGGTGGTATAGGCAAGTCAACTACCACACAAAACACAGTGGCCGCTCTGGCTGAAATGGGAAAGAAGATTATGGTTGTGGGATGTGACCCCAAAGCTGACTCAACCAGATTATTACTGGGCGGTCTGGCCCAGAAAACAGTACTTGATACCCTGCGTGAAGAGGGAGAAGATGTTGAATTAGAGGATGTTCGTCGCCCGGGATTCTGTAGTACGATGTGTGTAGAATCAGGTGGTCCTGAGCCTGGTGTTGGTTGTGCCGGTCGCGGTATTATAACCTCTATAAATCTGCTTGAACAGTTGGGTGCATATAAGACAGAACTGGACTATGCCTTTTATGATGTACTTGGCGATGTAGTCTGTGGCGGTTTCGCCATGCCGATCCGAGAGGGTAAGGCCGAAGAAATATATATTGTATGTTCCGGCGAAATGATGGCGATGTATGCAGCTAATAACATCTGTAAGGGTATTATGAAATTCGCTGAGGCTGGAGGTGTCCGGCTTGGTGGGTTGATCTGTAATAGTAGAAAAGTAGATAATGAAAAAGAGATGATTGAAAAGTTTGCCGAAAAGCTAGGCACACAGATGATTCATTTCCTACCGCGTGACAATGATGTACAAAGAGCGGAAATAAACCGCAAAACCGTTATCGAATGGAATAAAGATGCCCCCCAGGCAGATGAATATCGCACACTAGCCCGTAATATTGACAATAACCAGATGTTCGTTATACCAAAACCACTACAGATTGATGAACTCGAACAGCTATTATTAGACTATGGAATGTTAAACTAACAAACAAAAAGACCAGCATAATGCGTTCTGGAACGCTAATATAAGGAAAAGAAAAAATGATTATGATCCGCGCAATTGTTCGCCCTGAAAAAGTTGACGAAGTTATGTCAGCACTGATGTATGCCGGGTATCCTGCAGTAACCAAGATGGATGTATATGGTCGTGGTAAACAGCGAGGCGTAAAGATAGGTGAAATAACCTATGATGAGTTACCCAAAGAACTGCTCTTAACCGTTGTGCCAGAAAGTGAAAAGGCTTTTGCAGTAGAAACTATAATTAAAGCAGCAAGAACCGGCTCAAAAGGTGCCTTTGGCGATGGAAAAATATTTATTTCGCCAGTTGAAGAGGTTTATACCGTAAGTTCAGGGGTAAAAGAAGCGTAAAACACTAAAAGGTTGGTGCAAAATGAAAGAAGTAATGGCGATCATTCGCATGAATAAAATAAACCAGACTAAGCGGGCACTGGCTGAAACAGGGATATACTCCTTTACCGCCAGAAAAGTAGCCGGTCGCGGAAGAGGAAAAGTTAGTTCTCTCTTACTAAAAGGTGCAGAATCGGGAGCAGAAGAGGCGATCAATCAGCTAAGCGAAGGTCCGAGACTTTTCCCGAAAAGACTACTGACAATAATAGTACCTGATGATAAAGTTCAATCGATAGTACAAACAATTATTAAAGTTAATCAGACAAATAACCCCGGTGATGGAAAGATATTTGTGCTGCCAGTACTGGATGCTATCAGGGTTAGAACCGCAGAATCAGGTGACCTGGCCCTGGATGAAATAGTTGATAAAAAATAAGTAGGCGATAATCCGTTTACATAATAAACAGAAAAGAGGTGTTATCATGGCCGAAAAGCCAGAACCATCAGAAGTAAAAGACAAGTTAATAAATAAGTATCCGGTAAAGGTTGCGCGTAAACGGTCTCAACAGATTGTAATTAACAGCGTTGGAGAAAACCAGGAAGTGCCGGAAATAATGGCAAATGTCAGAACAACCCCTGGTATAATTACTCAGAGAGGTTGCACATATGCCGGTTGTAAAGGTGTGGTACTGGGGCCAACACGCGACATTGTAAATATAACCCATGGCCCGATCGGTTGTGGTTTTTATTCCTGGCTTACCCGCAGAAATCAGACCCGTCCTGAAACACCAGATGATGATAATTTCATGACCTATTGCTTCTCAACTGATATGCAGGAAGATCAAATCATATTCGGTGGAGAAAAAAAGCTCAAGCAGGCTATCCAGGAAGCATACGACACCTTTAAGCCCAAAGCCATTGCAGTTTTCTCGACCTGTCCGGTTGGGCTTATTGGTGACGATGTTCACTCTGTCTGTCGCGAAATGAAAGAAAAACTCGGTATAAATATATTCGGGTTCAGCTGCGAGGGTTATAAGGGTGTAAGCCAGTCAGCAGGTCATCATATCGCCAATAATCAGCTATTCAGGCATGTTATCGGTAAAGATGACACCGTCGATCCGCATCCATTCAAAATAGGATTACTGGGCGAATATAATATCGGCGGAGATGGCTTTGTCCTTGACGATATTTTTGATCGATGTGGGATCAAAAATATCGCCACCTTCAGTGGTAACAGCACTATTGGCAAGTTTGAAAACGCTCACACGGCCGATCTTAACTGCGTAATGTGTCACAGATCTATAAATTATGTGGCTGATATGATAGAAAAGAAATATGGTGTACCATGGATAAAAGTAAACTTTATAGGTGCAGATTCTACAGCAAAGTCACTACGCAAAATTGCTGCTTATTTCGATAACGCACAGCTTACTGCACAGGTAGAAAAGGTTATTGCCGAAGAAATGGCAAAAGTGGAAATTGTGCGTAAAGAAGTAAAAGCAAGACTATCTGGCAAAACAGCCATGTTGTTTGTTGGAGGCAGCCGGGCACATCATTATCAGGACCTGTTTACTGAAATAGGCATGAAAACAATTGCAGCAGGCTATGAATTTGCTCATCGCGATGATTATGAAGGCCGCAAAGTTTTGCCAGACATACAGATCGACGCAGACAGCCGAAATATTGAAGAATTAACAGTGGAACAAGATCCTCAAAAATACAACGCACGCCGTACTGAAAAGCAATTACTGGAACTTAATAATAAAGGCCTGGAAGTTCGTGGCTATGAAGGTATGATGCCGCAAATGGAAGAAAAATCTCTTGTAATTGACGATATCAGTCATTACGAAACCGAAATGCTTCTGGAAATATATAAACCAGACATTTTTTGTGCCGGCATTAAGGAAAAGTTTGTTATTCAAAAATCCGGCATTCCCTGCCTGCAATTACACAGCTATGATTACGGCGGGCCTTTTGCTGGTTTTCAGGGGGCAATTAACTTTTACAAAACCCTTGACCGTATGCTCAATACACAAATATGGTCGTACATCAAGGCACCCTGGAAAACCTGCAATAAACCACTGTTGGAAGCTGAATTAGTCACAGGATAATTTACATACTTTAATTATAAAACATATACCGGTGTCTCTTACTGCAGTATCCATGTAATTGAAAACGGTTACAATAATTCAAAAAAACAACAAGCCTGAAGGTTTGTTTTAGAATAATGAGGTTATTATGCTTTTAAGACATACAACTCCTGAAGTTAAAGAAAGGTCAGCCCTGACTATAAACCCGGCTAAAACCTGCCAGCCAATTGGCGCGATGTATGCCGCCCTCGGTATTCATCGCTGCTTGCCGCATAGCCATGGCTCACAAGGCTGTTGCTCATACCACCGCAGTGCCCTGTCTCGTCACTATAAAGAACCTGTAATGGCTGCTACCAGTTCATTCACCGAAGGGTCTTCTGTGTTTGGCGGTCAAAGCAACTTATTACAAGCAATACAGAATATTTTTTCTATCTATGAGCCTGATATTATCGCTGTGCATACTACATGCCTGTCAGAAACAATTGGTGATGATATACCTCAGATAGTTGCCGCAGCTCGCGACAAAAAATCTGTTCCAGATGGAAAGTATGTTATTCACTGTAACACTCCCAGCTATGTAGGCTCGCATGTAACAGGTTTTTCTAATATGGTTAAGGCTATGGTTTCTTACTTTGCAGAATCAGGCCAGAAAAATGAAACTATAAATGTTATCCCAGGTTGGGTTGAACCTTCCGATATGCGTGAGATTAAGAGATTATGTGCAATAATGGGTATAAATATTATTCTGTTCCCGGACACTTCTGATGTTTTAGATTGTCCCCAGACAGGTAATTTTGAATTTTACCCCAAAGGCGGTACAACCATAAAGGAGCTGATCATGGCAGGCCAGAGCAAACAGACTCTGGCTCTAGGAAGATCAGCCAGTCTGGCAGCAGCCAAAGAGCTTGACACTAAATGTAAAGTGCCCTATGAGGCATTAGAACTGCCCATAGGCCTACGAGCAACAGACCGTTTTATAGACACCTTGCGTAAGGCTGCCGGTGTTGAAGTTCCAGACTGCCTTGACGATGAAAGAGGTCGATTAATGGACCTTATTACTGATATGCAGCAGTATTTCTATGGCAAGCGCGTTGCCCTCTGGGGCGACCCTGACCAGTTGGTTTCACTAACCGAATTCCTGGTGGATCTGGACATGAAACCTGTATATATTGTTACCGGAACTCCCGGCAAAAAGTTTATCAGTCGAATAGAAAAGGCTTTGAGAGGCAGAGTGCCAGAGGCAAAAATACGCGAAGGTGCAAATGCCGATATGTTCCTGCTGCATCAGTGGATTAAACAGGAAAAAGTAGATCTTTTAATTGGCAATACATACGGCAAATATATAAGCCGGGATGAAGACATACCATTGCTGAGAATGGGATTCCCTATTCTCGATCGCATAGGACACAGTCAATTCCCAACCGTAGGATATTCTGGCGCTATGCGATTACTGGAGAAAATGCTCAGCCTTATCATGGACCGCCAAGACCGTGATTCTCCTGAAGAAAGCTTTGAATTAGTAATGTAATAATGAGAATATTCAACCTGTTATTTTCCTTATTTTGTCCGTCAGCATAATTATCTTTAGGTATATAAACATGAACCATATCCTGAAAAAGAGAAAAGAACAGATCCATCGCAAAGGGGATAACCCTTTTGAGATAAGCTGTGAAAAGCAATCTCTGGCAGGATCTGTCAGTCAAAGGGCATGTGTATTCTGCGGCAGCCGGGTAATTCTTTACCCGGTTGCTGATGCCCTCCATCTCATTCATGGGCCTGTGGGTTGTGCTGCTTATACCTGGGATATCCGCGGCGCTCTTTCCTCTGGATCTCAGCTTAACCGAATGAGTTTTACCACTGACTTGAGAGAGAAGGATGTAATTCATGGGGGTGAAGATAAACTATATCGCTGCCTTACCGAACTGATAGCTATGTATAAACCACAGGCGGCTTTTGTGTATTCCACCTGTATTGTTGGCGTTATCGGTGACGATGTCGAAGCAGTATGTAAAAAAGTCGCCCGCGAAACTGGGTTAACCATAATTCCGGTAGCTTCTGAAGGATTTCGAGGTACTAAAAAAGATGGCTATCGCGCTGCCTGTCATGCTTTGGCCCAACTCATCGGAACTGGACAGACAGATAACATATCACCACTTAGCCTTAATATTTTAGGTGATTTCAATATTGCCGGAGAAACCTGGACTATTAAAGATTACTATAACAAATTAGGTATAGAGGTTGTTGCCACTATTACTGGTGATGGCCGGGTGAACGATATTCGTAAGGCCCACGGAGCCAGACTTAATGTAGTGCAATGCAGTGGATCTATGATACACCTGGCCAAACATATGCAAGAAAAGTACGGCATACCATATATACATGTCTCATATTTTGGCATTCAGGATATGAGTCGGGCTTTATATGATGTGGCCGATTTTTTCAAAGATGATATAGTTACACAAAAAGCCAAAGATCTTGTGGTTAATGAAGTGCAGAAAATTATGCCAGAAATCATCAGATATCGCCATAACCTTGAAGGGAAAAAAGCCGGCATTTATACCGGAGGTGCTTTTAAGGCCTTTTCATTGGTAGATTCTCTGCGGTTGCTGGGTATAAAAACTGCCTTTGTCGGATCACAAACCGGCAGTAAAGATGATTATAAGAATCTCTCTGAATTCTGTGATCATGGCACGATCGTTGTCGATGATGCTAATGTTATGGAATTGGTCAAATTCGCCCAGGAAACTGATATCGACCTGCTTATCGGAGGTGTGAAAGAAAGACCTGTTGCTTACAAATTAGGCATAGCTTTTTGCGACCATAATCATGAAAGAAAAATATCTCTTTCTGGCTATCAGGGAATGTTAAATTTTGCCCGTGAAGTCAACAGCTCAATAATGAGCCCTGTATGGAAATTTACCGACAGGAGGAATAAAAAGTGATTAGTACTGTAAATTCAAATTCTGCTAATGAAGATATAACTACCGCAACACGAAATCCATGCCGGATGTGTACCCCACTGGGGGCAACTATGGTTTTTGCCGGTATCGCTAATGCTGTACCATTCCTCCATGGCTCTCAGGGATGCAGTACTTATATACGCAGATACCTTATCAGCCATTTTCGCGAACCGGTTGATATTGCCTGCTCAAATTTCGGCGAGGCATCTGTTATATTTGGCGGATGGAATAACTTGCACACCGGCATAAACTCTGTTATTGAGCAATACAACCCCGCTCTTATCGGAATTGGCACTACCTGTCTGGCTGAAACTATTGGAGAAGATCTCCCACAGATGATCCATCGTATGGAAAAATTACTACCGACTGATAATCCTGTTTTAGTATCTGTCTCAACCCCAAGTTATCAGGGCAGTCATACTGATGGTTTCCACCGAACTGTCAGAGCTGTCGTACAAAAACTGGCACAAAGCGGACCAACTGGCTCGCATATCAATCTCTTTAGCGGAATGATCTCCCCGGCAGAGATACGCCATCTTAAAAACATTGTTGATAACTATAATCTCCAGACAACTTTACTACCTGATTACAGCGATGCGCTTGATAATGGCATCTGGAATAATTATGAAAAGAATATTGAATCAGGAACTAGCATTGATTCAATACGGCAGTGTGCTCAGGCGAAGGCTACAATAGAATTCAGAATCCCTGGCATATCTTCTGATTCTGCCGGAGAACTGCTTCTCAATGATTACAATGTCCCTCTCTATACTATGCCAGCACCAATAGGAATTGAACTCAGCGATGAATTCTTTGCCATAATTAATGAGTTAACCGGCTTAACCACACCAGAACCATATGCTGGCCAACGCAGTCGGCTTATAGACTCGTATATTGATGGCCATAAATATCTTTTTGGTAAAAAGGCCATCTTGTACGGTCCTTCTGATATGGTTGCATCACTTGCTGTTTTTCTCTCCGAGATCGGTGTCTTGCCGGTATTATGCGCTGCTGGCGATAATCGCGGACGCCTAGAAGATTACTTAAATATTAAATTACCACACTCTGAAGAAAAGATCACCATAATCGAAGATACCGACTTTGCTACTATTCAGCAATATGCTGCCAGCCTGGACCCTGACATTATTATCGGTGACAGCAATGGTTATAAAATGGCTCGCAGTATGGGACTGCCGCTTATCCGTGTGGGCTTACCTGTACATGACCGTATAGGAGCAGCCCGTATCGAAACATTGGGCTATCAGGGTACCCAACAGCTATTTGACCGCATAGTTAATGCCATATTAGAAAAACAACAACATGATTCCCCTGTAGGATATACCCACCTTTAGTTAAATTACCAGGCTAAATATAAAAATAATATAAATATATAAATGAGACATGAAATGATACCAGATAGAAACCACCACCCGTGTTTTAACGAAAATGCCAGACATAACTTTGGTCGAATTCATCTTCCTGTTGCTCCAAAGTGCAATATACAGTGCAATTTCTGCGATCGGAAATTTGATTGTGTAAATGAAAACAGACCCGGCGTTACCAGTACAGTGCTTACCCCACACCAGGCTCTCGAATATCTACATAAAATGGTTGAATTAGTACCAAATCTCTCTGTCGTAGGGATTGCCGGCCCTGGAGATCCTTTTGCCAACCCAGATGAAACAATGGAAACGCTAAGACTAATTCATAAGGATTTCCCCGACAAATTACTCTGTGTTGCGTCAAATGGCCTTAATGTCAGCCCTTATGTAGAAGAAATGGTAAAACTGAATGTTACCCATCTCACTATGACCATAAATGCTGTCGATCCCGAGATCAGCCAGCATATTTATGCATGGGTTAGATCTGGTAAAAAAATATATCGCGGACGATATGCCGCCGAAGTTCTGCTCTCCAGACAGATGGAAGCCCTGTCTTTATGCCGACAAAATGGACTGACCACCAAGGTTAATTGTATTCATATTCCAGGCATAAATGATCACCATATCGCTGAAGTAGCTCGTTTTGTCGCTGAAAAAGGTGCAAATCTCTTTAATAGCATAGGTATGTGCCATGTCCCTGATACTCCTTTTGAAAGCATTGTTCCGCCAGAAAAGGAACAAATTGAAGCGGTACGCAAAATGGCAGAAAAATATCTGCCGCAAATGAGGCACTGTACAAGATGCCGGGCCGATGCGGTTGGCTGTCTGGGTCAGGGCACTTCTATACAGGCAGTTGAATTAATGCGGCAAATAGCCAGAGGTAAAGAAAATAACCCTGATCGACCCTATGTCGCTGTTGCTTCCCTTGAGGGAGTTCTTATTAACCAGCATCTGGGCCGGGCAAATGAATTATTCATTTACTCAGTCAAAGATAATAAGCCAGTTTTGCTGGAAACCCGTAGTACCCCTCCTACCGGAGAAGGAGAAGAACGCTGGCAGATGCTTGCCAACAAAATAAGTGATTGCCAGGCCTTCTTTGTAAGCCAGGCTGGCGGTGCTCCGGTTAAAACCCTTGAAAGTAATGGCATAAAAGTAATACAAACTGAGGGTCTCATAGAACTTGTTCTTACTGACTTCTTTGCCGGTAAACCTATTATTGAGTCACATAAACCAACCGCCTGCCAAAGCTCTTGCGCTAAAGCCGGTTCCAGAGCAGGTTGTGGTTGTGGCTGATATAATATTTATATCAGTAAACGGTCACACAGTTACTAAGATTAACAATTATGTGACCGTTCACACGGATACAAGAAGTAATAAGATATAAGTTGATAAGTTGAGGTAATCTGAAATCCTGAACTCGCTTCGGGGCTCAGGTTTCGCCTTCGGCGAGGCTTATTTAAGCAGGATTTGCCTGCAATAAAAATCAGACAGCTTCGAGCGGAGCGAGAATTATGAGCTTATTTCTTATTACTTATATCTTATTACTAAACAATTAAGTTCACAGTTAACTCTGCAATCAATGTAAGCACTGTGAACACTTACACAATTATTATTAACTATAAACAGGAGAATAAAATGAAAAAACCAAAACATCATGTATTTATTTGTAACAGTTTCAGGATCAGCGGCGAACCACAGGGAGTATGTAATAAAAAAGGTGCTCCAGGATTCATGCAGTATGTTGAAGAAGGTATTCTTGATCGCGGTCTGGATGCCATGGTTTCCGCTACCGGCTGCCTGAAAATCTGTGACCGGGGACCTGCAATGGTTATTTACCCTCAGGGCTGGTGGTATGGCCAGTTAACCGAAGAGAAGATCGACGAAATACTTGATGCTTTGGAAAACGATGAACCTGTAGATGAATATCTACTATGCTGATTTCAGGTTAATTATGGTAATAAATGACAAAATAGAGATTGTGGACACTACACTCCGGGACGGTGAGCAAGCCGCAGGTGTTGCCTTTGGCATTGATGACAAAGTCGAACTTGCCGGCAAACTCACCGATCTGGGCATAAGTGAACTTGAGATCGGTACTGCCGCTTGTGATGGACCTGAACTGAATGCTATGCGTGCCATACTCACCATGGGCCTGCCAAACAGATTAACACTTTGGGCCAGAGCCAATATGAACGACTTAAGGAAGGCCATATCTCTTAAATGCGAGGCTATACATATTTCCCTGCCTGTGTCTGACATTCTACTGTCAGCCCTTAACAAAAATACTCAATGGCTCATGGAACAAATTGACCTGCTTTTACCTGTTGCCTGTGACAACTTCAAATTCGTCTCCATAGGACTCCAGGACGCCTCCCGGACAAGTCAGACATCAATAGGCAATGTTTGCGAAAAACTCCGCCAAACGGGCGTTAATCGCGTCAGAATTGCCGACACAGTTGGTATATGGGATCCTTTTCTTGCCTGTGAGACAATAAATCAGCTTAAAAATAGGTTCCCAGAACTGCCTTTGGGGTTTCACGCCCATAATGACCTGGGAATGGCCGTTGCAAATTCTATTGCAGCTATCAAGGGTGGATGCAAATTTATTGATGTAACAGTCAATGGCCTTGGCGAAAGAACTGGCAATGCCCCTCTTGAAGAGGTTGTTATGGCTGCCCTGATATCACTTAAATTAGATCTTGGGATAGATACTGCAAAATTGTATGATATCTCACAACTGGTAGCCAGACTTTCTGGGCGACCTATCCCCTTACAGAAACCGATTATCGGTAATTGTGCCTTCCTGCATGAATCCGGCATCCATGTACATGCTATGATTCGCAATGAACAGAGCTATGAGCCCTTTCCTCCAGAAACAGTTGGCCGCCAGCGAGATGATTTTATAATCGGTAAGCATTCTGGAAGGGCTGCACTCCAGATAATGCTTGACCGATGGGGATTACCATTACCCTCAGATTCACAAAATCAACTAATGGCCATGATTAAGCTCACAGCCGCAACCCAGAGACGGGCCTTAACCAGAGACGAAATAACCATTTTGTGTGGACAATTAGAATCATGAAAATTAAGATTATAACAATTAGTATCTTTTTTATCATAGCTATCTATACAATTACTTATATATCTACAGGTAATGATCACAATAATACCCAGATATCTGCACCAAAGGCACCGTTAACCGTTTTTGTTGCTGCAGCTACCTATCCGGCTATGCAGAAAATAGCAGATAACTATAAAGCCATAACACAGATAGAGGTTGTATTAAATGCCGGTTCTTCCGCCACCCTGGCCCGACAAATCACCGCAGGGGCTGATTGGGCTGTGTATATCTCTGCTAATCGTCTGTGGATGAATGAAGTAATAAATAAATTATCACTCAAACCTGATTCTCAAGTCTGCCTGCTTAAAGACTCTCTGGTTCTGGCAGTACCGGCAGACAGCCCGTTAACAAGTGATGATATAAACAATACTGATTTTGCCATTAATTTTAACGGCTATCTTGCCCTGGGTGATCCTGCCAGTGTACCTGCTGGCATATATGCAAAACAAGCTCTTGAATCGATGCAATGGTGGCAATATCTAAATGACAATGTTGTACCAGCTATTGATGTTGCCGCTGCTGCCAGGTATATAGAAACCAATCAGTGCCAGGCAGGTATTGTATATAATTCTGTTGTACATAATTCACAAAAGGTAAAAATTATTCATAAATTCTCAGAAAATTTACACAAGCCGATCGAATTTATGGCTATTGCCAAACCAGATAATCAGGATGCTATTGATTTTCTCAATTACATACAAAAGGGATCTAATCGAGAGATATTTAGAAATTTTGGATTTCAAACACCAGGTTCAGCTCACAGATTATAACGCTATCTGCCTGCCAAACCAATAGAAAGCACAGATCATGCTTGACGCTCTGATAATATCATTAAAGGTTGCTTCGGTTTCTTCTCTGGTCATATTACTCCCCGGAGTGATACTTGGCTGGGCTTTGGCTCGCCATAACTTCATTGGCTGTTCATTGGTCCATTCGCTGCTATACTTGCCTATGGTAATACCTCCTGTGGTAACCGGGTATCTGGCTCTACTCATCTTCGGCACTAATGGTATTATAGGTAAATGGCTCGATAGATATCTCGGGATTTCTCTGGCTTTTAACTGGACCGGAGCCGTTCTTATCTCTGCTATTGTAGGGTTGCCTCTACTGGTACGCTCAGTGAAACTTGCCATCGAAATGGTTGATAAAAACCTGGATAATGCCGCTGCTGTTCTGGGCGCAGGCCCACTACGCAGATTCTGCACTATCTCTTTGCCATTAGCCGGACCAGGCATATTGGCCGGCATGATATTGGCATTTGCCCGCAGCTTAGGTGAATTTGGCGCTACAGTTATCTTCGCCGGAAACATACCAGGTAAGACCCAAACTGTTTCTCTGGCTGTATATAGCCTTATCCAGACCCCCGGAAATGACTCTCAGGCATTACATCTGGCTGCCATATCTGTACTGATTGCCGTTATGGCCGTTGTAAGCTCTGACTATCTGAGCAGAAAAATGCAGACAAAGGAGATTGCCAGATGAATCTTTGCGCTGACATTACACTTAACCGCGGCAGCTTCTTACTAAATGTCAAGCTGGAATTTTCGGCCGGGATAACCGCTGTATTTGGCCATTCTGGCGCTGGTAAATCTTCTCTGTTACACTGTCTGGCTGGCTTGGTACAACCTGACAGAGGATATATCAGCATAGATGGAAAAACCCTTTTTTGCTCAACAAACAAGATAAACATACCGACACATAAAAGAAATATCGGTGTAGTATTTCAGGACAGCCTGCTTTTCCCCCATCTGTCTGTTGGCAAAAACCTGCAATACGGCCAAAAAGGCTGCTGTTCAGACCGGAAATATCATTTCGAGAAAGTAGCTTCTATTCTCGAAATAGCCCCTCTGCTTAACCGCCGTGTTACAAACCTGTCCGGCGGTGAAAAAAAGCGTGTTGCTCTTGCCAGAGCCATACTGGCCCAACCCAGCCTGCTTCTATTGGATGAACCTTTCAGCGGATTGGATCAGGGGCTAAAAGACCAAATTATGATGTACCTCCATCGACTGCACAAGGCACTGGACATACCTCTTGTACTCATAAGTCACTGCACCGATGAAATAGCAGAATTAGCCCAGGAAGTTATTTTCATGGAAAATGGCTGCCTTTTGGCTCAAGGCAGACTTGGTTCCGGCAAAAACAGCAAATCAGGCTGTCTTTGCCAACACCATAATCAACCCAATATGCACAAAGTTAAAAACTGGTTAATTAAAAATCATTCTCTGCAACTTGATAATTATAGACATTCCATCTGAACTATAAAAAGTATCAAGTATCATGTCAATTATCGATCCACTTAACCACTAATCACACCCTTCAACAAGCTCAGGGCAGGCGAAAGACACTAAAAGAATAATCTCAACAGTCGCCACGGCCAGACCAGCCCCCCCCCGGCATATACTTCTCCAGCCAGAAAACCAACCCTACATCCCTGCCTCACCCCCACAAACACAAACCAACCAGCGACACAAACACTCAACCCGCACCAGAAACAAAGAGAATCACAATAAAGGTCTGCCATGTCTGAGATTCTCTCTTAACACTGCCAAACGATGATCGTAGGAATACAGTTCTGTCAGAAGTTCTTTTTCCTGATTGGAAGTATAAACCACCTTATCAATGGCTCCGTGCCGAAATACCAGGCGAAAATCGGTCATCAGGGCTAATATAGGATCATGGGTCGCTATCAGGACTATTTTGCGACGACCAACCAGTAGCTCTAGTGCCTGGCGGCGATCAATACCGGCATTCTCGATCTCATCTATCACGACAATCGGGCTGTCTGATAGCCAGGCAACATCTGCGATCATCAGTGCCCTGCTCTGCCCACCACTCAAGGCAGAAAGTGGCGTATTTTCGGTAAATGGTTCGCCCGCCAACGAATTTGCAGCAACAAAAACCTGAGCAATGATCTCACTGACATTATCCCGACAACGACAACCGGCATGGAGGGCCAGAAATTCGCCAACACGCAGGTCCAGAACGAAATTCATATTCTGGGAGACCTGAGCTACCATACGAGCTACTGGAGAAAATCGTTCTCGACCTGCTGGAGCAGCACCATCAAGCCGGATTCGCCGTTGGGTGGGCGTATCTCCCTGGGCCAGGTATTCTATATCAGCAAGCAGGCGACTTTTACCCGAACCTGTTGGACCGGTTATACCCACAAGTTGACCACAACTTATCTCGATCTTGCCGCAATTCTCTGGCTGACCAGACTTGTCAACTCCAGGCTCTATCGTCAAGGTTTCAATCCGAATACTATTTGACGGAGAAATATAATATTGCTCCTGGCTATCAATCATAACCATTAATCCACCTCTTTGTTAAATTGATCAGAGCTTATCTGCTCCTGTAGTTTCCGTATATTACCGATCTGATAATCAACTCCTATCCTGGTTTCACCAAGACAATACGAACATACGGCTGCCGGCATCGGGAAACGCAGTGACTGGCCCGCAAGGTCTGACAACTCCCCGGTAAGTTCCAGCAACAAACCGGCCAACTCCAGTGAACCCTGGCCTGTCAGGCCATTAACCTGAAATATCTCAGCTCTTGGATTTACTGCCAGGACTCCGGCAGCAAATACTTCGCGTTCGGCCTGAGAAACTATATCGCCTTTTGTTATAATCACCATATCGGCAGTTTTAAGCATTGGCCCTATCTTTTTCGGAGTAGAAATACCTGAAAGATTATCTATCACACAAACCGCAGCAGCATCCCGTAAAAATGGTGAACAGCGATTACATAATCCGGCAGACTCTGTAATAAAGACATCCAGTTTTAGTTCTGTTGCCCAGGCAAAAACATCCTCAATATTACTGATAAAGTAATGATCCGGACACAGTGGCCCGGATAAAGCCTTACGAACAGGAATACCCGCGCGGGCATATATTTCATCATCATTGGTATAAAGGCAGTCAAACTTGGCTACACCGACTTTCAGTGAACATCTTAACCAGTGTTCTGCTGTTTTAACTATCATTGATGTTTTACCTGCCGATGGCGGACCGCAAACACTTATAAGCTTCATATTACCTCCCTGCCAGCTACCTGGGCACGAACAGTGCAAAACAGTTCATTCAGTTCATTAAACAGACCATGGGCATCGGCATCGTGAATAAAATCCCAACCCAGCCATTGCAGTGGTTTGTTTGAAAGTTGATCATTTTCATTACTGTAAGTTGGAATAAAATATGCATTCCGCCAGAGCTGTGCCATGATCGGGCCGGTTAAAAATCTCAAAACTCCTTGCAGACGATCAAACTTGCTATTTTGAACCATCAGAGTAACCGGACTTGCAATAGCGCCATCTTCCGGCCAAATGATAGACACGGCCTGTTTTCTGACAATAGTATTGGCAAAGAACAAAGGCATAAGTGAAATCGCCGGCCATTTCATAGATTCCGGCGAACCGGCATGCTTGGCCATCTCCGCTGGATGACAACCTAAAGGCTGATTTGTAGCCAAATTAACAATACCATCAAGACCAAACCGGCGATAAAAACTGAACAGCACCGTCTCACAAAAAGTATTCTTCTGGCCGCGCATTACGATCTGCCCCTGGTATTTCCGATCAAGCAAATCCGACCAACAGACAGGGAGCGGCAAATCGCCAAGCCGCCTATGGTCAGCCACGATCACCAGAGGATTGATCGCCAACAAAAAGTAAGCACCCAACGGATCGATCATTTTCAGATCAGCTGCATAACTACCCTGATAGTACTGAGACAGGTCCATATAAACCCCTTTACGAACAAAGGCATCCTTGAACTTCTGTCCCATAAATCGGTTTACTCCCGGCGTGATCATCATGCCGGGCAACTGATTGGGCTGGCTAACCCTGTCCAGACCATCATAAAAGCTCAGGTGATGATTGGCATGCCCCTCAAGACAACAGTTTAACGCCCCGTGGTCATCATCCTGCATACCCAGAAATTCATTAAAAGCCGCCTCAAACGGAACTTTCACCGGACAAGGTAATAATGCCAGCAAATCAAGATGTCCGGCAGAACCTATCTCGGTTGTAACTGCCCTGCTTATACTTGTATTCATAACTGATTCCTCATTTCACTTCATAACTTTTCAGCCGAAAACCGGCCATAACTGCCAATACACAGGCAATAACACCAGAAAGAAAAATTAGAAGATAACCACTCATATAATCATAACCATGCTCTGCCACATTACTACTAAACCACTTGATCCATACTCCCAGAATAATAGATACAATAAAGGAAGTTAAACCACCAACAATAAGTAATCCGGCCTTTAATGAACCACGCTTTCCAGATACAACCCGTTCATAAAGCAGCGGCCACAGCGATATCAGAGCCAGATGATCAAATCCGGCATCTGCCACATGAAATGCTATAGCTATAGCCGGAGTCGGAATATCAATGTATTTAACATAACCCCAAAATAATATCGGCTGTAAAGTTGAGCCAAATAAACATATCATAAACAACCAGTAACGATTAAGGCGGTCAGCCACCAGAGCTGCCAGCGGCAATACAAATAAACAATTTACCAGCATAGTCGAACCGTGAACCTGACCCATGGTCTGCATACTGAAACCAAACTGATCCGTAAATAGCAATGGCATCAGATTCTTTAACTTAACTGACATAAGAGCCGATGCCGCCATCAACAAAAATAGGGTTCGGTTCTCCGAAACACCAAATATTTCCCTAAAAAAATCTTTGATATTAAGCCGGGCAACAGACCGCTGTGGTATTATGTCATTTTCGCGAATAAAAAGACCTATTATTACTGCCGCTATCACAATAAACAATGCGGCAATAAAATAGATCATCTGCTCACCGGTAAGATTTATGGCATTTGCACCAGTAAACGCCTTGACAAGTTTTGGCTGACCAATATGTTCACTGAACTTTCCTATCAAAAAGAACATGAAAAGCAGTCGTGCAGACATAGCCAGATATCGGTTTATTACCATACCTCTGCCGCGACGATTATCTGGCACCAGATCAGCGTAAAGTGGATCCCAAAGACCGGTAAAGCCAAAATCTATGGCTGCAAAAAAAATGATGACAATCAGAGCCAGCCAGAACAAACTTCCGGCATACGGGATAAACACCATACTTACAGCCGCAAGTAACAATCCTGCAATCATAAACGGTTTACGACTATTAATATGCCTGTCACTATAATACGCTACAAGCGGAGCAATTGTAAGGCCAAACAAAATATTCATGCTGCCCAACACAGAGATCGTTACCGGGTCATCAGTGAATTTCTTCATCGTAAATGTCAGTGCCGTCTCACTACACTTATCAACAAACGCCGCCATTGCCGCAGGAAATCCCAGCAGTACGATCCAGAGCCACGGTGTATTATTTTGCCGAGTTTTGATTGCTATCATAATATTATCTCCATGTCACCGTGCACTATCACACGGTGACATACAGTCGCTGGTTTTAACTAAAGTCTTCGCTTCAGAATAATCGACCCAGCCACCAATAAAGCCAGTGTTGCCGGTTCAGGAATAGTTGTCACTGAAACCATAGCATTGTTATTACCGGTAAGATTGAATGCAACCTCACTGCCAGCCGTCGCAGATAACATTAGAGTAATGATCTCACCAGCATCTACCGCCTCTGCCAAAGCATCTGTTATCGTCAGGGAATAACTATTGCTACCTATAGCGCTGCGACTAAATATCTCAGTATTAAGCAATTCTGCCGGATCTGCAATAAGAAGACTTTCCAGAGAATTGAAGGTAATACCACTTGTTGACATCCCAAGAGGATGGCCAGAGCCTTCGATCCAATCTGAACCAAACCAGCTTATATCAAAACTGCCGTTGCTTCCCGGATAATTAAATAATCCACCAGCACTCTTATTTCCATCACTTAGATTTACGGTCAGACTGATATTACTTACCTCCTGTCCAACCAGTGAACTGAAATCAAATTTCAACAGAGCTATAAATTCCCCTTTTTGTTGACTGGCCGTCGAGGCTGCTACACTAAGGGATCCTGCTCCACCATAGTTGTAATCTGCTCCCGCCCCAGTTGATGTTGCCCCGGCTCCAGGCTCTATCACAAATGTATCTGCTATTGCATACATATAGGTCGTGGTACTAACTGCCGCCATGGCCGGGGTATAAAACCCGACATTAACTAAATATGCTGCTAGTACTGTCATAAAAAATGTTCTGATCGTATTCATGGTTTTTACTCCTCCAGAATGTATTTCGCCTACGCGACTTCACTATATTTATATTTCTCTACACTGGAATATTTTTACCTGCCCGTTACCATACTCACCCCGGCCAGACCTCCTGTATCATTCTGACCGGTTATCTGACCACTTACAAAACAACTGGAGATACTGCCACCATATTGTATCCCACATATTCCACCAGTTGAATTCCTGCCATTAACTTCTAGCTCAGCCAAACCCAGGTTAACAATTCTTCCACCATTTACCACACCAAACAACCCGGTATTATCTCCAGATGAGTTTATAGCCATATTCCTGATAACATGACCACCACCATCAAAAACTCCGGTAAACGGCCCTAGTTCACCAGGTAAGTCAAAATGGACATTTTTCATATCCAGATCAACCATCAGACGCAGATGCTTGCTTAATAACTGACTATATTGTCCCAGCAGGATAAATTCTGCTTCACTGGTAATCAGATAAGGATCTTCCTGAGTTCCTTGTCCGGCCAGCAGAACCTGATCGGATTCGGGGATATTGGGCAACTCAGCCATCTCAAAATCCAACCTGGGCCATTCTTTTCCGGCATCCATTACCCAGTTATACTCTGACCAGCATGCCCTCCGAAAAATAACTTCGTTTTTCATCTCTTCACAGGTTAAACCTCTGCCCGCAGATCTGAATCTCACTCCAGCAGCCTCCACATTCCAGAAACTACCATAAACCAGACCACTATTACGACCCACTAATCCGCCAGCCTCTGGGGCGTTTATTGCTCCTGCGGCATAACAACTGCGAACCATCGCGGCCAGCCCCTCATTATATCCAATCAGCCCGCCAGCAATATTACCACTTTCAACCCGGCATAGCGAATAACAACCGCCAATTAAACCTGTATTATAGCCAACCAGGCCTCCTGTAATATCACTCCCTGAAACTACCCCTGTACTTTTACAGCATATTATTGTTCCCAAATATACATAACCTGCTAATGCGCCAACATATTTTTTCCCACTGACCGTCACATTTTCCACCGCCAGTTCCGAGATCAAGCCATCTTTCCCAAGATAACCAAACATACCTACACAATTATCCGCTGGGCAATATATTACAGCATTCTTTAATGTGTACCCTCCACCTATTAATGACCCTGTAAATGGAACCCGACGATTCCCTATCGGCTTTAATTCCTGACCAGCCAGATCTATGTCGGCTGTAAGAACATAATGCCGGTTCCATACCTGAGGATTATCTGACAACTCCAGCCATTGAGCTACGGTATTAATGTAGTTTGGCTCATCCGGCACATTTGGATCGCCAGCAAACAGTCCTGTGGCCAGGATCAATAATAACAAGAACATTATTTTTGTCGTAATATTATATTGGTTCAAATTCATGCTAAGCCCCAGTTACAAGTTCTTTAGCCAATCGGCAGCTATCGCCGCAAAATCATTCATATCCAGTATTTCACTGTCACTTGCTCCGTCAGCAAGCCAATTTTCCGCCAGAAAGATCAAATCTGCCATATCTACACCATATCTGCCCGCCAGATCTCCGGGATATTCCCGCTGCCAGGTCAGCCGAGGATAATCCTCTCCCGGTCGAATCATCTTCCAGCCAGACCCTGTCTGAAAATCCCAGCCAGAATACAGCTCTGACTGACACATCTCCTCCTCAGTTAATCCTGCCGGGATATGTGCGGAGATCTCATGCGGCAAAGCACTAGTCTCTATATTCCAGAAACAACTGGATTCATCCCCAACAGAATAACCTGTAAGTGGACCGATACAGGCATTGGGATCACCGAAATCACCGGTAACCGAGCCACTGGCATAACATTCTGATAGCCTGCCTGAATTCTGGCCTGATAGTTGTCCCACTCGGGTATGACCTTGCACACTGGCCACAGAATAACAATTACTTATCAGTGGCTCGTACTCTTCATATTCTATCTCAAGAATAGGACCATCCTCGCGATAATATATCTCATCATTCCACTGCTGTACATAAGCAGCAAAATTAAAACTCACATGGCTTTCTGGTGCGGGGCTGAGCATAAAGGAAATAACCCGACCCTGAGCGATTGCCTGAAGTAGATTGATGTATGTAGCCTTCTTAACATCAAATATATATTCATACCAAAATGGTGAACCGTAAGGATTAGTCGCCGGGTAATTAAACCTTTCCAACCACCCTGCCGGAAATTCTTCCAATAATACCTGCAGTGAATTATAATTAACGCCATTCAATGAATTATATGGATAAGAAACTATCTCGTGCGGCGACCCCGTACCTTGCTCCCAGTCGTTAATACACCAGGACAGATCAAAATCACCCGATGTCCCACGACGATTAAACAGGCTTTGGGCTTGCCCATTACCATTGCTGATATATAGCTTTAACTTAACACTATTTATCTTTTTCCCTGCCATATCAGTAAAATTAAATTTCAAAAGTGAAATATACTCACCTTTGGGCTTATCATTGATTGTTACATAACCATTATACACTTCGTATGCATACGCCTCTGGCGATGCAACCGCTCTGGAACCAGCCCCACCATAGTTATAGTCCGCAGCTCCACGGTGCAGTATGTTGCCTGGTCCTGGCTTAACTACGAATGTATCTGATATCGGTCGCAAAACCCTTGTCTGGCCTGTTCCATAGCTTATCGCTATTATTAAATGTATGAATGTACATATCCTGAATATCATCGTGCCTATCTCAACAGGTTATTTATTTACTTAACTGTATTATTATTGCTGGCTATTGAGTAGATCCGTTTGCCCCATTCAAAATCCAGTCCCAGTGTTTCAAACACACTTTTACATTCGGCATGACCATCTGCATAGGCAAAACAACTCCTCCGCATATCCTTATTCCCTCTGGCCACAGAGCCATGATTGCGGCCAATCCAGTCAAGCCGAGGTGGGCTGACCCTTTGGGCTGATTGCCACAACGATAATTCCGAGTCCAGACATTTTTCATAAATGCCGCCGGTAAAGCAGGGCTTACCCGGCAATATCGGCACTGAATTCAGATCATTATGATAATCACTGGCCAATGCCTTAACGCCATGAACCGGCAAATAACTGCTTATCGGGCCATTTGCCACTTCTCTTACTACTTTCCAGTCGGTTGTCCATTCTGTTATCATTATGAGATCAGCTGTATTTTTCAGCTCCGAACTACTCACATAACGATTCACTCGTATAGCCCCTTCAAACCCAACAGTAAAACGGTTACGGGGAAATATCGCTTCGTTTACCGTATATGCACATCTTCCAGCCTGATGATCCTCCTCGCCCTCTACTGCAGATACCTGTTCCTCTTCCAGATTTCCCTGACTGGTGCTTCGTGGTGGTAATCCCCTGTTTGCAAATGCAGGACAGCTAAGCTGATTCTCATCTATTAGCTTCTTCTTTATAAGCATGTCAGACCAATGATTGATTAGCGGGACAGATCCACTACCGGCCGCCATGTATGTATATGCCGCCGGATATTTATCTCTTGTGTCCATGCTGTACATAACCATACCATCAGCAATTGCCGATACATTAGCCAGACATACTATCTGCCTGGCCATATGCCGGGCTCCTCGCAGACCCGGCACAATTAGTGATAAAAGCAAGGTTATAACCGACATCACAATTATCAATTCCAGAAGAGTAAATGCCTTATCTGTTCTCTTGTATTTCATATTCTATTCCTTCGTAAACCAGTCATATCTACAAGAGCAATCAGTATGCCAATCCAGAAATATTTTTTACCGACTCGCAGGCAATACCTATAAACAAATGTTTTTATACCCGTAAACCGCCTTTTTAACTTTATTGTACCCAAAAACAACCCGTTACACATTTGTCACAACCGGCACTCGACTTAAAACCCAAATATTAAGTACGACAAAAATTTCCTCTTTTATCCGCCTTATTCAATCCACATCTCTGTAACAGACTATTTAATAAATAATTATAACACTAAAACAAAATTGTATCTGTTTTTCACCCTTACGGAAATAACAGTAACTCACCCAACATCCTTCCCAGCCCCCCCCCTTACGCCGGGGGGGCGATACTTGCGAGGCATCTGGGGAGATAGGCTCGTGTACTGGAGTTTAGGAGTTCCGAGCTTCAGTCGGTTTTTTAAAGCGATGAGCCCCCAGGGCGAATACCTCAGCTTTTTACTTTTTACTTGTTACTTCTTCAAATATTTCTTTCACCGTCCGACGGTGGCGGATATTATTCCGGTAGTGGAGTTAGTGGAGTTTATTTGTAAGAGTTCAGCGTTTAGGGCTTGTTGCCCAGAAGAAACATACTGTTTTTCGCATAAACATTATGCCAATATGCTCAACATAACTGGCAATGCAACACTAAGAATCTCAAGCAGGGATGCTTGAGCTACCTTTGGGCAACACGCCCTTTACGCTGCTAATTCTTTCTGACAAGTCCTTTACGCTGTTGAGGTATTCCGAAATCCCGAACTAGCTTCGGGTCCGCACGGGCGGGACCAGGTAGCGTAACCATCCTGGTTGCGAATTAATCAAGTCTTCTTCCTTAATAATAATTTAAGAGTTTTTTAACCACCAGGCACACCAAAGACACAAAAAGAATTATTTTAAGTTTCGTGTAGTTCGTGTGATTCGTTGTTAAGCTCTTTTCGTATGAGTTCAGCGTTTACGCCTTAAGAGTCCAGGCCTTCAGCCTGTTAATTAAGCCATGAGCGCAGCGAATACAATATAATATTTTCTTTTACCGTGTAGGTAGTGGAGCTAGTGGAGAAAAGCCTTTAGGCCTTCGGAGTCCCGAGCTGTTGAGGTACACCGAAATCCCGATCTCGCTTCGGGGCTAAATTTATTCTGCTTTTCTTTTAATATTTTATTTAACCGCAGAGATCACAAAGAAATCAAAGAAATTTAACCATGAAGCACATGAAGATATTGAAGGTTTTTATTAACCACAAAGCACACTAATAATACGAAAAAAATAGAGTTTGAACCGCAGATTAACGCAGATAGACGCAGATAATGCCAGTTTCTTCATCTGCAATACTATCCTGCAGAATATTGTTTTTTCTGCTCGATTATTTTTCTTAGGGTTTGTAAATGTCTGATAAATAAGGAATAAAAACCGTTTTGCAAACAGTCGAACATTTAAATAAATTAGTCTGCCCCGCAGGGGCAAACCGGAGCTTATCAACTTATATCTTATATCTTATTACTTTTGGTTGCGGCTTGGCCGCCCTAAGTGCATCTGCGTGCATCTGCGGTTCGTTTTCTTATATTCCTGACTGTCTTATTCATGAACTTCATGCCCTTCATGGTAAACTCTTCTTCTATTATATTGATTCAAAACATCTGTTTTAAGGCATTATTCATTTAACTGATGGCTGTTGGTGTTTCTCGTAAGAGTTCAGCGTTTACGCTGTTGAGGTATTCCGAAATCCCGAACTCGCTTCGGGGCTTGAGATTATATTCGATAATATCTTTCCCGGCTGAAAACTCATCGGCGCCCCCACCAGAAAAAAAAAGATAAACGGTTAAAATTATATATTGACATTATCATCGTCGAAATATACGATTGTGGAATAAATTTGAGCGGCCCGTTAAAAATTGTTGTGTTGATTATTTTCGGGCCTCGTCTGACAGTACCGGTTTAAATGGTTATCGATCATACCTCTCCAAAGTCTCTCAAACGGCAGACAATTGTTAATTATTTTAAACATTTGGAGCGATTGTATGGCAAATTCGAGACAAAGCAGGCAATTTCAGCGTAAAAAAGGGTATTCTAAGTCTTTTTTTGCAGGATTTCGGTTTTTTTGCGTAATTAATAGTGGGTCCTGGTGTTTATCCCGAACTTGCTTCGGGGCTGATCACGCCCATAAGCGCAGCGAATACCGAATAAATTATATGATAGTTTTTATCAGGAATTTAAGCTATGACAGAATATTATGCACATACATTAGCCAGTAATGGGCCGGAAAAGTGGCAAGGGATTCTATTTCTATGATTGGGAATTTACAGCAAATAAAACATTATTCTTAATAGGCACAAGGTGAATTTATGACAAAGAAAGTATATGAAGTTAATATGGAAATTTCAGGGCCAACTGCAATGTGGACAAGACCTGATAGTGGAGACACGGCAATTAGTTATCCAGCTCCAACTTCTGGTGCTACCAAAGCTATCTTTGAGAGTGTACTACTAAGCGATTGGGCAGAAGTGGTACCGACAAAGTGTGAAATATGCTGCCCTATTGTTTTTCATACTTATCATACAAACTATGGTGGTCCATTAAGGAAATCAGCCGTTATTAGCAAAAATGCCGGTTTTCAGCAAATGATGGAGGTACTAATCAATGTTTGCTATAGATTATATGCCAGACTGGAACCAATCAAGAACAATTATCATCTTATGGGATTTCAGGAACAAAAAAGGCAGTCAAATGGCACAACAAATGGTCCTCATGCTTATCAGGAAATGTTCTACAGAAAACTTAACAAAGGAAGGTTGTGTTATACACCTTTTCTTGGACTTAAAGAGTTTACTCCTGACTATATTGGCGAATTTCGCGACAGTACACAGGTTAATCGGGAAATCAATATGGAGATTCCAAGTATGCTAGTTACGACATTTGACATTTCTCCAATCAATCTGATTCAGCAGAAAAAAGATAGAGGGAAAGCATGGAATCCTGTATTTAAACCAGCATCTATTAAAGAAGGAGTAATAGAATATGTTTAACCAATTATATGAATTAAGTTCGAGTATGGAAAAGGCTGGAATAACCACAACTTCGTGGCATAAAAACCTTAAAACCTGCCCCAAAAGCAAAACTGTTATAGTTTATATTGATTCTACTTGTAACATATCAGACTTGAAACTAGTTGACAATCCTTCTCAATTTAAAAAATACGAAGAAGCTCTTGGGGAGTCATTTCCTGCGTTCAACCTAACGGCATTCTATCATATACAAAATCAAACAAATAGTGAGAAAGACAAAATCGATAGAATTAAAAAGTTAATTAAAGATAATAATAGCCCAGACACATTAAAAAATGAATTAATTTGTCTTTCATCAGAAAGAGAAATTAAGACTTTATGCAAAGTTGAAAATTTAAAGAAATGTATCAATAAATCAGAAAATTTAAATGAAATCATCGGTGGTGTCGATGAAAAATATCAATCATTCAATGAACTCATTAGCAGATTCAGGCTTCTTAAAGGCGACAGCGAACAAGTATGTTCAGATAGAATTAAAGCCTTTATCATACAACTTAAAGATGTAACGATTGATAAAATTTCTAGTGCATCAAAAGAAGATGGCATGTTATTGTTTAGTAGTATATTTTGCTGTACTGCTAAAACACTTTCTAATTTCTCAATCATTCTCGAATTGTCAGATCATGACCAATATGAATACCCGTTTAACCATAATCAGGTATACTCTGCCATTAATAAAGCATTATTAAACAAAGACTCTATAGAATCAGAAGCAAACCAAGAAAATACCCGTAAAGATGTTTACGGTTGTGCTATTTCCGGATCAGACACTACCTTTCCTGCTGTGAAAATAAATAAATTAGGTGATGTTATTATTTGGGCAATGAATAGTGAATCGCCATGTTTTAAAAGATATTCAAAAAAAGATTCTGAACTCTTTACAGTGGGAAACACTCGCAGGCAAACATGTAAAGATGCCCTTGAATGGTTAAGTAAATCAGAAAATGAAAATTTCACATGGAAAGACATTTCAGGTACTTGCGGTAACAGCAAAGGTAAACCAATACCAACTATTCTGTTTGCGTATCCTACTGAAATACCTGAAACAACACTAGAAATAGCAAATATGTTTGCTGGAACTACAAGCTGTAACGATGAGGATGGCGTTCGTTTTTCCAATATTTCATCAAAAGTAATTAAATCATTAGACGCTCTGAAAAAAGATAAGCCAAATGTCAATGTAAATATTCTCGCCATATCTAGGGTCAGTAAGGGGCAAACTAAAATGCTAGTTAGCCAATGCTTTAAGGTAAATCAAATAATATCTGGTGCCGAGGATTGGATCTCTGGGTGTTCGAACATCTCAGAATTAAATATTAACATTAAAAATGAAAACAATTTATTTTTTATCCCATTTCCTTCAGAACTAACAAAATGTCTAAATGCGTCTTGGTGTCGAAATGGTCAATGGGTTGAACAAGTGGATGAAATCAGGATGGGGGATGCAATTATTTTATTAGCTACTAGTCCAGAAAAAATCAAAAACCTCATTGATGACATGTTATATAAATGTATCAAAAACACCAAAAGCTTACTTCTTGAAATTGGGCATGTTACAAACAGAAGAGATGGTCCATTTAATTGGAAAAACACAAAAGCTTTTAAAAACCATATCAACTTTATACCTAGTATAATTGGACTATTGTTATACAAACTTGGTTATCAGAAAGGACAGTATATGAGTTCTCCAGCGTTTTTGATCGGACAGTTAATGTCGCTTGCAGATGTATTGCATCGAGAGTATTGCGTAAAAGTAAGAAAAGGTTCGTTACCCACGCAGCTTATTGGAAATGCGGCAATGAATGTTGCATTAAATAATCCAGAGGAAGGTCTGGCAAGATTATCTGAAAGAATATTGATTTATCAAGCATGGGCCAAGACGGTCCATGAAAATGGTTATGCTGGTTGGGCGTTATCCGAATTTGGAAATATATCTTCCATGTTGGGAGATTGCGAAATACCCAAAAAGGCAACAGATGTCGAAAAAGCTCAACTGTTACTTGGGTATTTATCAAGAATCAGCAAAAAAGATGGTAATGTTTTAACAGTTACAACAAATGAAAACACCGAGACTAATATAACAGAAAGTGAGGCACAAAATGGCTAATATTTTAAGAGCAACCGGTTTACTAGTGATAGAGGTAAAAAATTCAAACCCCAATGGTGACCCGGACAGAGAAAGCGATCCAAGAGTTAGACCTGATGGTAAAGGAGAGATATCACCAGTGTCATTTAAAAGAAAAGTCAGAGATCTGGTTCAATCCGACTTGAAAATCAATGAAAGAGGGCCTGTTTGGGATGAAATATCAAAGAAACTAGATTTGACTCCAGAGAACCATTGGATATTAGAAAACAGAGGCCGTAACAGAACAGATATAACCAAGGAAGTTAAAGATGGTAGCTTTACGCAAAAATACTGGGATGCAAGAGTATTTGGTAATACTTTTCTTGAAGAAAATAATGAGTCATACATTAAAACAGGCGTGGCACAATTTGGTTTGGGCTTGTCAATCAATCCTGTAGAAATTAGAAGACATACTAATACAAATAAAGCCGGTGTAGAAGGCGATAAGGATCGTGGAATGGCTCCATTGGCTTATAGAGTGGTAGAGCATGGAATATATTGTATGCCTTTCTTTATAAACCCTACTGCCGCCTCAAAAACATGCTGCACCCAGAAAGATATTGATTTGCTACTGGAATTGATTCCATACGCTTATCCTCACAACAGATCATATATTCGTTCATGTGTGGATGTTAAGCATGCCTATTATGTTGTCCATAAATCAGCTATAGGTTCTTTATCTGATTTTGCATTTATTGATGCCACCACACCGACTTTTAAAGATGGTAATTATGTCTGCCCACCAGTTGACGACCTAAAAGAAAAGTTTGCAAACAAATATACTTTTCTTGGTGATTTAACAGATGACAACTTCAGAGATTCAATGAGGAAATAACAATGGAAATGCTCGCACACAGTGCAAAACCAGAATATAATATTAAAGAGCAATCATATTCTGAGCATATCAATAATGTTATTTCACGGGCTGGTGATAATGCCAGACATGTAGCCAGTTACTATGTCGAAGACGGACAGCTTCTTTATGAAGCCGTCCGCCTTGCGGCAGCATTTCATGATTTAGGAAAGTTGGATAGTTTAAATCAAAATATTCTGAGTGGCAAGTTTAAAGGGAAATTATTAAACCATGTTGACGCTGGCAGTGCTGTTTTTCTGTCGAATGAGTACAGCAATGCTATATCTTGTTTACTGGTTTTTTCTCACCACCTTGGCCTGCCAGACATTGTAGATGAAATCAATTCACCTGCCCCCTTCAGAGACAGGTCTGAAACGGAAATAGCTAGAAAGGTTATTCCTTTTTATGAATATTCCAATAATTTACTTAATCAATATCTTGATATCCACAAAAGCATCATAAATGATATTGAAAAGTCGCATTTCAACTTGCCAAACAACCATCAAATGCTTCTCAGAATTGCGTTATCTTGTTTAGTAGATGCTGACCATTTTGACACTGCAAAAAATTATAATAGTTCAATCCCACAAAATGGATTGCCGTTATTTCCAGAAAAAAGATTAGAACTTCTTGATAATTATATTACTAATCTGGCAACAAGCTCTGATTCCAGAAATAATACAAGACAAAAGGTTTATGAGACATGCAAATACTCAACAATTCAAAACAGTATTGTAGCATGTGATAGTCCTGTAGGAACTGGTAAAACAACTGCGATAATGGCTTTCTTGTTAAATAAAGCTAAAACTAATAATCTTAGACGGATTTTTGTAGTTTTACCTTTTACAAATATTATCGATCAATCTGTTGAAGTGTATCAAAATGCCTTAGTTGATCAGCAAGAAAATAAAGATGATGTTGTTGCAGCACACCACCACAAAGCTGAATTCGATGATGAATCAATGAGGCAATATAGCTTTTTATGGCATGCGCCAATCATAGTAACTACTGCCGTGCAGTTTTTTGAAACACTTGCCAGTTGCAGTACATCATCTCTTCGAAAATTACATAACTTACCGGGCTCTGCCATTTTTATTGATGAATCACATGCGGCGTTACCTGCAAAGCTTTGGCCAATGGCCTGGAAATGGTTAAAAGAATTAGCTAATAACTGGAATTGCCATATTGTACTTGGGTCAGGGTCACTTTCCAGATTCTGGGAACTTGAAGAATTTGAAAATGATAAAATTGAAATACCAGATTTAGTATCTTGCTCAGTAACCCCTGAAGCATATGAATACGAAAATACAAGGGTAAAATATAATACATATTCGAAGAAATTTGATTTGATAGGCCTAATTGATTTTATTAAAGAACATCCTGGCCCTAGATTGTTAATAGTTAACACTGTTCACTCTGCGGCTGTCATTGCCAGCAAGTTATCTGAAACGGAATCCGTAGAACATCTATCAACATCCCTATGCCCTGCAGACCGGCTAAAAACACTTGTCAGAATTAAAGAAAGGTTAAAAGATAAAAAAGATACAAACTGGACTTTAGTAGCTACATCATGCGTAGAAGCAGGTGTTAATTTCTCATTTAGAACAGGTTTGAGAGAAAGATCTAGTTTTACAAGTTTAATCCAGACAGCTGGTAGAGTTAATCGCAATGGTGAATATACAGATTCAGTATTATGGGACATACAACTTAATCATGACGGCAAGTATCTTAAAAAACACCCCGCTTTTGATGTGTCAGCAAGTGTACTTGGAAAAATGTTTAGTGAGAAGAAAATCGACGCTAAATATACAACTGAAGCGATCAAAAGAGAGATTCGGTCACCAGAATATATTGAATTTCCAAAAAATATTTTAATTGCAGAAAAAAACAGCCAGTTTCCTATTGTAGAAAGTCTTTTTAAAGTAATTAATACAGATACTAAAACGGTCATAGTAAAAGAACACATTATTGAGAAAATAAACGACAGATATAAAGTTTCAAATAGAGAAATAATGAATAATAGTGTTCAGATTTTGAGCTATAAGCTTCATTCAGATTTAAACTATGGTGTAGAAGAAATATCCCATATGCCAAATTTGTATAAATGGAATCGTGATTATGATGACTTTTTAGGATATATGGCAGGAATAGTTCATCAGATAAATAGAGATGCAGATGGTTACGCAATATTATAATGAAGCAGATTTTATATCTCTTTCCGCACTACAGCATTATACATTCTGTCCAAGACGGTGTGCATTAGTCCACATTGAACAACAGTGGTCAGATAATACTTTCACCGCGGAAGGCAATATCCTACATGAGCGAGTTGATTCTGCGCAAGGTGAAACACGCGGCAATCTAATCATCGCACGATCGGTTCGCTTACACTCATTTAAATTAGGTTTGGCAGGTATTTCCGATGTGGTCGAATTCCATCATGCCAAACCTGATACGCCAGCAGAGCAAGTTATATCTTTGCCAAACAAACCGAATTATTGGCAACCATTTCCGGTAGAGTACAAACGTGGAGAGACAAAAGATAAACTGGAATATAAAATTCAATTATGTGCCCAAGCTATATGTTTGGAAGAAATGCTTAATGTAACTATCACAAAAGGGGCTCTTTTCTACGGTATAAGTAAAAGAAGGTCTGAAATTTTATTTGATATTGAATTACGGAATAAAACATTAAAATCTGCATTTGATATTCATAGTCTAATTAATAAAGGTGAGACTCCCAAAGCAATATATCAAAAAAAGTGCGACAAATGCTCACTTTTTGATATATGTAATCCAAAGATCACCGGCATAAATAAAAAAGTTCGGCAATTCATCCAGAAATCAATAAAGGAGGAGCCTTGAAGCGGATTCTTAATACCTTATTTGTTACCACTCAGGGGGCTTATCTGGCCAAAGAAGGCGATACTGTTCTGGTACGGGTAGATAAGGAAACCAAACTGCAAGTTCCCATCCACACGCTTTGCCAGATAATCTGCTTTGGCAATGTTTCGTGTAGTCCGTTTCTTATGGGCCTTTGTGGTGAACGAGGGGTTTTACTATCTTTTCTGACCGAAAATGGTAGATTTATGGCTCGTGTTCACGGACCAGTTAGCGGTAATGTTCTTCTTCGACGACAGCAGTATCGCAAGGCCGACAACCCGACTGACACCGCCATCATTGCTCGCAATTGTGTTATCGCTAAAGTAGCAAACTGTCGTCAGGTTATCTTGCGTTGCCTGCGTGATCGGCCCGGCGGACCAGGCTCAGACAAGCTCAGACAGGCGACAGATTACATGTCGCATTCTCTGGGAGTTCTTACCAATGCCACAAATACTGATATTATCCGCGGACTTGAGGGCGAGGCGGCCAGAACCTACTTTGAGGTATTTGACTTTCTTATCAGTCCGGAAATTCCCGGGCGTAATAGTTTTTGCTTCACCTTGAGAAGCCGCAGGCCTCCTCTGGATAATATCAACGCCCTACTTAGCTTTATATATACCCTGCTTGCCCACGATTGCACTGCAGCACTTGAAACAGTTGGTCTTGACCCGGCAGTAGGCTTTTTGCACACAGACCGACCCGGCAGGCCATCGCTGGCTCTGGACATGATGGAAGAGCTCAGGCCTTATCTGGCTGACCGTCTGGTTCTTTCTCTGGTCAACCGTCAGCAGGTCAAAGCCGGAGGCTTTACCAAAACCGAAAGCGGTGCTGTGATTATGGACGATATAACTCGTAAGGAAGTTCTAATTGCCTGGCAAAAGCGTAAGCAAGAAGAAACAACCCACCCTTTTACTGGGGAAAAAATCTCGCTGGGTCTGCTGGTGCATATTCAGGCTATGTTGCTGGCCCGGCATTTGCGAGGAGAGCTGGAAGAATACCCACCGTTTTTCTGGAAATAATCAGATTAAGTTTGAGTGCAATGCTCATTGACAAGTTAAAAGGAGTCTCTTATCATGCTTGTATTAGTTGCATACGATGTAAACACTGAATCAGCAGATGGCCGAAAAAGGCTGCGACATGTGGCCAAATTATGTGTTAATCGTGGCCAGAGAGTACAGAATTCAGTTTTTGAATGTCTGCTCGATCCGGCACAATGGACAGAAATGCGGCAAAAACTAATTGATATTGCAGATCTGGAAAAGGATAGCCTGCGATTCTACTTTCTGGGTAAAAACTGGAAAAAAAGAGTAGAACATGTTGGATCAAAAGTAGCTTACGACCCACAAGGTCCGCTTATTTTATGATTTATCCGGTATATATGATGGCTGCGAACCTTTAGCGCTCATAAAACCCCAGACAGGTTCGCTTTCTTCATAATTCCATTATTATTCATTGGTTAATGTTATACACAACTGTCTATCTCTATTTTTCTTGCATAAAATAAGACTGTTCGCTTATTATATTTGACAAGCCTTTATTATAACAATAATTAAATAAAGGCCGTCGCCCCATCACTGGGGCGTGGATTGAAACACTCGCACATTCGACATTAGTCTTACTATCGCACCGTCGCCCCATCACTGGGGCGTGGATTGAAACAGATATTGCTGGTTTGCCTACTCTTAAAGGTCAAAGTCGCCCCATCACTGGGGCGTGGATTGAAACCATCCCTTTAAGAGCAACAGAACCGCATCGATTTGTCGCCCCATCACTGGGGCGTGGATTGAAACAATATACAGGCATCAGACCCACTGCTGACTACTGTCGCCCCATCACTGGGGCGTGGATTGAAACCTTTGATAGCTCTAAAGTATTTGGAGACATAGAGTCGCCCCATCACTGGGGCGTGGATTGAAACTGTGCCCATTTTACGCGGTCATCTCTCATAGACGTCGCCCCATCACTGGGGCGTGGATTGAAACCCAGAATAGTTCTGGTCAGTCTCGCCGTAAATTGTCGCCCCATCACTGGGGCGTGGATTGAAACCATCTGGTTGACAATTCTAGTTGGTCAGATGATGAGTCGCCCCATCACTGGGGCGTGGATTGAAACCAGCTCCACGAATTAACACCTTACATGCTCCAGGTCGCCCCATCACTGGGGCGTGGATTGAAACAGTAAATTCATATACATTGAAAGCATCACCAGTCGGTCGCCCCATCACTGGGGCGTGGATTGAAACAGCACAGCATCTACCTTATTCTGTATTGCCTGCGGTCGCCCCATCACTGGGGCGTGGATTGAAACAATACCGGGGCTAAACCGGCAAGGGTGGTTGATAGTCGCCCCATCACTGGGGCGTGGATTGAAACACATGTTGGCGGCTCAGGCGTTAGCCGTAGTCGAGGTCGCCCCATCACTGGGGCGTGGATTGAAACCCTGGAGCGAGATAGTAATTCCCAGCCAGATCTTGTCGCCCCATCACTGGGGCGTGGATTGAAACAATCAAGATTCTGCTAAAATCTTTTTTAGATATGTCGCCCCATCACTGGGGCGTGGATTGAAACTTTCCAAGTTAAGCCAATGCAGTTGTTTTTGTGTCGCCCCATCACTGGGGCGTGGATTGAAACAAATTTATATTCCTTGCCCAATGCAATTAGCATTGGTCGCCCCATCACTGGGGCGTGGATTGAAACAGAAAATCAAGACTGATTTTGCCCTTAAGAACAGTCGCCCCATCACTGGGGCGTGGATTGAAACTCATACAGGTATTTGGTTTTGGCCGCCTTAAATGCGTCGCCCCATCACTGGGGCGTGGATTGAAACTCTTTATTTTCTGCCGGAATTGCTTGCGATATAGTCGCCCCATCACTGGGGCGTGGATTGAAACAGCTTATCCTCACCGCTTATGCTCAGCAGCCGTGTCGCCCCATCACTGGGGCGTGGATTGAAACCGCAGATTAACGCAGATTAACGCAGATTTTTTAGTCGCCCCATCACTGGGGCGTGGATTGAAACAGCGAGTTGGTCAAAATAGCGGCTATACCAAGCTGTCGCCCCATCACTGGGGCGTGGATTGAAACCTCATCAATATCACCATCATGATCGGTAAGGCCCGTCGCCCCATCACTGGGGCGTGGATTGAAACTATACGGTTGTGGTGTCTGAGCATGTATATAAGGTCGCCCCATCACTGGGGCGTGGATTGAAACCATTAAGTCCATTGTTATGTTTAGCCCGCCCGGGTCGCCCCATCACTGGGGCGTGGATTGAAACATTGCAGGAGGGTATCTCTGATGCTATCTGTCTGCCGTCGCCCCATCACTGGGGCGTGGATTGAAACGAACTGTACCATCTTGCGGCTGGTGCAGAGTCTGAGTCGCCCCATCACTGGGGCGTGGATTGAAACATAGCCATGCGTGCCAGCTCACGATTAAGCTGCCGTCGCCCCATCACTGGGGCGTGGATTGAAACGCTATAGGTTATAGTCACAGATGATATTACCGTGGTCGCCCCATCACTGGGGCGTGGATTGAAACGTATAGTCATAACCCAGCTCATCCAACTGATCATAGTCGCCCCATCACTGGGGCGTGGATTGAAACTGACACGCAGTCGTGGCCGGATAGGTGATATTGAGTCGCCCCATCACTGGGGCGTGGATTGAAACGTTACTCATCTCTGTGCCCTCTGTGTTCTCTGTGGTCGCCCCATCACTGGGGCGTGGATTGAAACAATCAGAATATGAGAAAGCGAGGTACAGATGAACAGTCGCCCCATCACTGGGGCGTGGATTGAAACAAAAGATTATCGTGTAGGTTTCTATAGCGAAAAAGTCGCCCCATCACTGGGGCGTGGATTGAAACGAATACAAGGTGAAAGCCTATGTGCTTTCCATCGTGTCGCCCCATCACTGGGGCGTGGATTGAAACCTTGTTCGATTCAAGGGCTACCCATTTTTACAAGGTCGCCCCATCACTGGGGCGTGGATTGAAACAACATATATATCCGGCACTGGCTGCCTCTGTTCGTCGCCCCATCACTGGGGCGTGGATTGAAACAAAAAAGATTTTTCAAAAACATCGATATATGTTGTCGCCCCATCACTGGGGCGTGGATTGAAACTCAAAAAGGTCTTCTGATACCACCAACTGAACAAGTCGCCCCATCACTGGGGCGTGGATTGAAACTGTTGGTATATATGGATAAGACTGTGACGGATAGTCGCCCCATCACTGGGGCGTGGATTGAAACCATAAAAGGTTTAACACAATGACCGACATAGCCGTCGCCCCATCACTGGGGCGTGGATTGAAACTATGAAGTGATTGGCTTTAACCCGCTCAAGCTGGTCGCCCCATCACTGGGGCGTGGATTGAAACAATAATGTCGGCATAGATAGAGAATGCCGCTCGGTCGCCCCATCACTGGGGCGTGGATTGAAACTTATAGTCTGGCAGGGTTACTGGCTTATTATCTGGTCGCCCCATCACTGGGGCGTGGATTGAAACCCTTTGGACGATTCACGAATCCAAATATAGTCCAGTCGCCCCATCACTGGGGCGTGGATTGAAACACTGCCACATAGTCGAGATCGACGGTTGTTCTTGTCGCCCCATCACTGGGGCGTGGATTGAAACTTAGTTGAGAAACTCACTGCCATAATTGAACAGCGTCGCCCCATCACTGGGGCGTGGATTGAAACAGCCAGTAGCCGCCCTCCAGCGTAGCTACTACCGTCGCCCCATCACTGGGGCGTGGATTGAAACATATTGACTCTCCATACCTAAAAACATACCTTGGTCGCCCCATCACTGGGGCGTGGATTGAAACATTATATCCGCCAGAATCCGGCATAATGCCCTTGGTCGCCCCATCACTGGGGCGTGGATTGAAACATTATTACTTACTTTCCGCTCGTTCAACTCCGCTGTCGCCCCATCACTGGGGCGTGGATTGAAACTGCTCAATTTCGCTATCAAGCACCCGGTACGGAGTCGCCCCATCACTGGGGCGTGGATTGAAACATAATACACATAGGCAGTTAGTGCACCACCGATGTCGCCCCATCACTGGGGCGTGGATTGAAACTCTACGATGGCTTCGTGGTTTTAACTCTTATTTACTGTCGCCCCATCACTGGGGCGTGGATTGAAACTCCATCAGTTCCGGTTCTGGCGTGCATGGTAAAATCGTCGCCCCATCACTGGGGCGTGGATTGAAACTAATTCTCCTTGGATATTAGCTATTTTTGTATTGTGTCGCCCCATCACTGGGGCGTGGATTGAAACTCGTCGCTGAACCTGCTACGACAGGTCATCTGTGTGTCGCCCCATCACTGGGGCGTGGATTGAAACATCATAGCAGAGCAATGCCACAGCTATCTCACAGAGTCGCCCCATCACTGGGGCGTGGATTGAAACGGTGCTGATGGGTCTCTTAGGTATTCAGTAGCTAGTCGCCCCATCACTGGGGCGTGGATTGAAACCAACCTCGTTTGTCCATTTCTTCCAAAACTGCGTCGCCCCATCACTGGGGCGTGGATTGAAACGTCAGATCTCTCTCCGTAATATATATCGCACACTCACGTCGCCCCATCACTGGGGCGTGGATTGAAACTCAGTTTAACAACTTCTTTAATCTTTGTCCAGAGTCGCCCCATCACTGGGGCGTGGATTGAAACAAAACAAAACACTATCAAATATCATTCTCAATTCGTCGCCCCATCACTGGGGCGTGGATTGAAACCGTACGGCGTAAGTACTCGCCTGACCGGCGTAAGGTCGCCCCATCACTGGGGCGTGGATTGAAACTTCAGTCTGCTTAGGGCTGGCCGCTGACCCTCTGGTCGCCCCATCACTGGGGCGTGGATTGAAACTTCAGTCTGCTTAGGGCTGGCCGCTGACCCTCTGGTCGCCCCATCACTGGGGCGTGGATTGAAACGTTAAGCCAAACTTTCAATGCTGCTAAGGTTACAGTCGCCCCATCACTGGGGCGTGGATTGAAACATTAGGTGTGTAGTAATATTTTTTACCGGATTCTGTCGCCCCATCACTGGGGCGTGGATTGAAACTTTCCAAGTTAAGCCAATGCAGTTGTTTTTGTGCGTCGCCCCATCACTGGGGCGTGGATTGAAACTAAAAGTGATTTTATAAACTGGAAGGAATACAGAGTCGCCCCATCACTGGGGCGTGGATTGAAACAAATTAATTCCGTTAGGTGCTTGTTAGGTTGTGGTCGCCCCATCACTGGGGCGTGGATTGAAACCATTATGTAACCGACCTCCAAAGAGTATTGGACCTCGTCGCCCCATCACTGGGGCGTGGATTGAAACAATAAGAAGCTGACAGTCCTGTCTATCTTGTTCAGTCGCCCCATCACTGGGGCGTGGATTGAAACTCTCTACCGGATTTCTTCGAGTTTGTTTGAATAAGTCGCCCCATCACTGGGGCGTGGATTGAAACAATACCGGGGCTAAACCGGCAAGGGTGGTTGATATGTCGCCCCATCACTGGGGCGTGGATTGAAACAATTACCAGCATTCTGGTCGGAAATTCCGTGCCAGTCGCCCCATCACTGGGGCGTGGATTGAAACATAAACAGAGTTATGCCGCGATCGCCAGAATTGGTCGCCCCATCACTGGGGCGTGGATTGAAACACTCAAAGATACGCTCATATCGGCTATAAGCACGCGTCGCCCCATCACTGGGGCGTGGATTGAAACCAATATCTGCTTTTCCATTGTCAGTACTTCGTTGTCGCCCCATCACTGGGGCGTGGATTGAAACACCTGATATATATAAACGGAACCCACAATCTATGTCGCCCCATCACTGGGGCGTGGATTGAAACTTATCATGTTAGTGTCTCCGTTAGAGTGTGATGTGTCGCCCCATCACTGGGGCGTGGATTGAAACTGGAGGGTCTGGTACAACGCTCATTGCCTGTGAGTCGCCCCATCACTGGGGCGTGGATTGAAACTATACATTCTTGTAATTCTGTGATGAAGTTTACGTCGCCCCATCACTGGGGCGTGGATTGAAACAGAATATTCAGAATGAATCTGGCCAGATTCGTAAGTCGCCCCATCACTGGGGCGTGGATTGAAACACCATACAGGGCGTGGTGAGTCCATCGATACGGTGTGTCGCCCCATCACTGGGGCGTGGATTGAAACATTGGAAGTAACTGCCAAACAGTTGCTGGGTTCTTGTCGCCCCATCACTGGGGCGTGGATTGAAACGAAATAAGCCCGGTCGGATCAAACCCAAATTTATGTCGCCCCATCACTGGGGCGTGGATTGAAACTGTATCGGTCGGAAACACCCCGGATTATGCTGATGTCGCCCCATCACTGGGGCGTGGATTGAAACCATGACAATTCGGCTTTGGAACGGAGCGAAAATTGTCGCCCCATCACTGGGGCGTGGATTGAAACCAGTGGACAATATACCTGGCTGATTACAGCTAATGTCGCCCCATCACTGGGGCGTGGATTGAAACTATGTATTGCTTAACCGATTCAGTAATGCTGCTGTGTCGCCCCATCACTGGGGCGTGGATTGAAACACATCTACTGAGCTATGCCCGAAGATCTCACTTGTCGCCCCATCACTGGGGCGTGGATTGAAACGATAGATATGTCGAAGGTTTTGTATATTTAAAGGTCGCCCCATCACTGGGGCGTGGATTGAAACAGTCCTGGACTAGATTCAAGGAGTTCTATGGCGGTCGCCCCATCACTGGGGCGTGGATTGAAACTTGACAGGCAGCGTGGTCTAATTGATGGGCTTCGGTCGCCCCATCACTGGGGTGTGGATTGAAACACTATATACAGGAGAATCAACATATTTATGATCGTCGCCCCATCACTGGGGCGTGGATTGAAACCGTCTGTTACTTGTTCTCGTGTCCAGACTTCTTGGTCGCCCCATCACTGGGGCGTGGATTTATTTTCCCCCTCCACCAGACCCTGAATAAAATGGGATTGAGACCCATCTGGCAAGGCCTGTCTGACCGTCTCATTGATTAGGAGAAAATAAAGGTGTCAGGGGAGAAAATAAAGGTGTCAGGAGTCGATACCATTATGAATTGATGGATAATTGCTTGTGACTGTTGTTTTTGTGATGATAAGCCAGAGAAGTAGTTACTTGCTTTATAATGCCTTGGAACAGATGTTTTGAATGAATGTAATAGAAGAAGAGAGTCAGGAATATAATAAAACGAACCGCAGATTCACGCAGATTAATAAAATTGTCTTATCTGCGTTCATCGGCGTAATCTGCGGTTCAAAATGGTTTTTAGTTATTAGTTTTAAGTTGTTAGTTTTTTTAAGTTCCGCCCGTCTGGCGTAAAGACCCGCCCGTGCGGCCCCGAAGCCAGTTCGGGATAAACTCCAGCACCTCCAGCACCTCCACTAACTCCACTACCTACACGGTGAAAAAGAATTTTATGCGTTATTTGCGTTTCCTTGTGGTGAAAACAAATATTAAATTTAATCACAAGCAAGGATGCTTGTGCTACCTTTTCAACCCTTTCACATGCTCCCGCCGGTTCTCTCGTGTATTAGCCACCCGTCCGGACTGGATCTCAACTATTAGCGTTTCCACCTGTTCCGGTGTGAATATCTCTTGTTTAAGAATTATGTTCATAACTTCACTAGCTCCACTAACTCCACGGTGAAAAAAATATTATATTGTATTCGCTGCGCTCATGGCTTGAAAAACCAACTGAAGATTGGAACTCTTAAAGCTCGCTGAAGCTCGCGTTAAAGTTTCGCCCGTCTGGCCTGTCCTGAGCTTGCCGATGGGCGTAAAGACCTGCGTGCATCTGCGTTAATCTGATCCGCCAGCCCGGCGTAAGGGCATCTGCGGTTCAATAAACTCTTACATTTTCTCTGTGTCCTCTGTGACCTCTGTGGTTAAAAAAAGAAAATATAATGTCAAGCCCCGAAGCCAGTTCGGGATTTCGGAATACCTCAGCAGCGTGAACGCTGGACTCTTACAAAAAGAGATTAACCACTAATCACACGAACTACACGAAACTTATAATTCTTCTTTTAGTGTCTTTGGTGTGTTTAGTGGTTAAAAAAACTTAAACTCAAAGCCAGCCGAGGCCGGAAAGTAAATCAGTTACAAATGAAAACCCGGCATACTCAAACTGCTATAAAAATCCAGCGAGTACTCGAGCGGTATATCGCTCTGCGATCACTGCGTGGCCTGTCAAAATAAAGAATTAGCCCCGAAGCCAGTTCGGGATTTCGGATTACCTCAACAGCGTAAACGCTGGACTCTTACGAATAACCTCCACTGACTCCACTTCCACCACGGTGAAAGAAATATTATATTGTATTCGCTACGCTCATGGCTTGAAAAACCAACTGAAGATTGGAACTCTTAAAGCTCGCTGAAGCTCGCGTTAAAGTTTCGCCCGTCTGGCGTAAAGACCTGCGTGCATCTGCGTTAATCTGATCCGCCCGCCCGGCGTAAGGGCATCTGCGGTTCAATAAACTCTTACATTTTCTCTGTGTCCTCTGTGACCTCTGTGGTTAAAAAAAGAAAATATAATGTCAAGCCCCGAAGCCAGTTCGGGATTTCGGAATACCTCAACTGCTCGACCTACTTTCCACCACGGTGAAAGAAATATTATATGGAAAAACACCAGATTAATTCGCAACCAGGATGGTTACGCTACCTGGCCCCGCCCGAGTCTGTACAATTTGCTGTGTAAATGGTTTTACACATATATTTTTTTGGCAGCAATAATATTCAGTTTTCTGTTTTTTTGCTGATATTTCAGTTGCTGGGTTGACTATAGCACAAGGCTGATTGTTGGGCAAGTGGTAAATGTTCAATTTGGTGTTATTCCTTCGCAATAATTCCGGGGGAATCTCCCTTTAGTTCTGGCTTTCCCGGTGGCCCGGTGAGCAGAACGACCACGGTTGGCCTGCCTTTAATGTGCTATTAGAAAGGGTTAGTTGGCTAGTTGAGCTTGAGCCGGTCGCCGTAGCGGATGGCGAACTGGTTCATTGCCGCCTTCCAGCCGGGCTGCACGCTGGTCCATTTTTTGGCAATGTTCCGCAGAGCTAAAAACAATATCTTCACGATCGAATCATCGGTCGGGAAAACGCCCTTGGTTTTGGTCACTTTACGGATCGAGCGATTGAGGCTTTCAATAGCATTGGTGGTATAGATGATCTTTCTGATCTCCGGTGGATAATCCAGAAAAGGTACAATGTTAACCCAGTTATCCCGCCAGCTCTTGCTGATCGTCGGATAGGTTTTGTCCCACTTGGCTGCGAAGCGATCAAGAGCCTCCAGAGCCAGTGCTTCACTGGCGGCATTATAGATCTGTTTGAGATCAGCGCAGATGTCCTTGCGATTTTTGTAACTCACAAACCGCAGCGAATTACGGATCATGTGCACAATGCAAAGCTGTACGGTAGTTTGCGGATAAACCGCTTCAATAGCCTCAGGGAAGCCTTTTAAGCCATCAATGCAGGCGATGAATATATCTTCCACGCCGCGGTTACGCAGCTCATTGAGCACACCCAGCCAGAACTTGGCTCCTTCATTCTTTGCTATCCAGATACCCAGTAATTCCTTCTTACCTTCGATGTTTATCCCCAGTGCCAGATAAACACAGCGGTTCTCTACCGGGCCATTAGGCCGGCCTTTGATCATCAGACAATCGAGGAAAACGATCGGATAAACCTTCTCCAGCGGCCGACCCTGCCAGAGCCTTACTTCTTCCATGACGCTGTTAGTTGCCTGACTGATGAGACCCTCGGAGACATCCACCTGATACATCTCTAAGAGGTGGCCCTGGATATCCCGCACGCTCATGCCCCGGCCGTACATGGCGATGATCCTGTCATCGAAACCTTTGAAATACTTCTGGCCTTTGGGGATGATCTGCGGCTCGAAAGAACCGTTGCGATCCCGGGGCGGGTCAAGCTCTACCTGATCATCGCCGAGCATAACGGTCTTTTTGCCCCGGCCATTGCGGCTGTTGCCGGAATTATTGCCCTTGGGGTCGTGCTTGGTATAACCCAGATGGTGATCCATCTCAGCTTCCAGAGTCCGCTCCACAATCCGCTTTTTAAGCGTGGCAAACAGCCCGGATTCCCCCCAGAACGACTCCGGGCCGCTATATTCCGCCAGTAATTCATCCAATAACTCATCCTGCCGTGTCTTCTTTGTCATAATAAGTCCTTTATAATAATACAGTAACATATCAACAACCATTTACACAGCAAATTGTACAGAACCGCCCCGCCCGTGCGGCGTAAGCACTTTTTGATACTGAAAATTGGGTTTCGGTCTGGAATATACACAAAAGCGGACCTTAAATTGGCAATTTCATTTAGCGAATCGCCGATTTCATATAGCAAGTCGGTAATTTCATTTAGCGAATTGCCGATTTCATGTAGCAAATTGGTAATTTCATCCAGCAAATTACCAATTTCATGTAGCAAGTCGGCGATTTCATATAGCGAATTGCCAATTTCAACATTCAAATTACCAATTTCATCGAGCAAAACGGTAATTTCATTGAGCGAATCGTCAAAAAAAGTAGCGGGCGAGCGATTTCATGCAGCAAGTCGTCAAAAAAAATAGCCAGCGGGCGATCTCAATGAGCGAATTGGTAATTTCATCAAGCGAATCGACGATTTTAACTGCGGATCGGCGATTTGAGGTAGCGAACTGACGATTTCAATGAGCGAATCGACGATTTGAATGAGCAGATCGATAATTTCATCGAGCAGGCAGGTAGAAAATTCAGCGGGCGGGTCGGAAAAGTAGCCAGTTGGCGATTTCAACCAGCAAATCGACGATTTCAACGAGCGAATTGGCAAAATTAAGAGCGAATCGCTGATTTCAACAAGCAGGTCGGTAATTTCATATAGCAAATTGCCGATTTCATATAGCGAATCGGTAATTTCAACGAGCGGGCAGGTCGAAAATTCTGCCTGCCGGTCGTTTTAACATTCAAACTGGTCGTTTCAACCAGCGAATCGGTAATTTCATACAGCAAATTGGTAATTTTACGAGCAAGTCGGCAATTTCATCTAGCGAATAGGTAATTTCATTGAGCAGATCGCTGAAAAAAGTAACAGGCGGACGATTTTAAAGAGGGAATTGCCGATTTCAGATAGCGAATTAACAATTTTAATGAGCAGGCGTTTCAGAAAATAATATCGCATATAACCGGCCGGTGCAGCTGGAAATAACTGGCCCGGGCTGAATATTTTGTTATAATGCGGGCGTTGTCGAAGATGACTGGAATTTAACTAATATAATGGAGTTAAAAATGAGCAAACAAGTAGATGTATTAGTGGTTATGGGTTCAGACAGTGACCTGGCAACCATGGATAAATGTCTGGATGTGCTGAATGATTTTGGCGTATCGTTTGAATGTCGCATATCCAGTGCCCATCGCACTCCGGAAGAGACCTGTAAAATGGCAACCTCAGCCCGCAATCGCGGTATAAAGGTAATTATCGCCGCAGCAGGCATGGCGGCCCATCTGGCCGGCGTTATCGCGGCTCATACTACTTTGCCGGTTATTGGTGTGCCTATGGTCTCGGGCAGTTTTCAGGGCTTTGATGCCCTGCTGTCTATGGTGCAGATGCCCCCGGGGATTCCGGTAGCTACTGTCGGAACCGGCTCAAGCGGTGCCAAAAATGCCGCCCTGCTGGCAGTTCAGATAATGGCAACCGAAAACAGTATGCTTACCGAGAAGCTCGAACAATATAAAAAGGATATGGCCAAAGCTGTTTTTGAAAAAGATCAGCAGTTACAGGAAAAACTCTGTAAGTGACCGTAACAGCCCCAAAGACAGCAAGTAAGCTACTTACAGTCTCTGGGGCTTTTTTTTCTGGCTAAAGGAAAGATCATGTCCAAACATCATGCTATGATATATCGGAATCTGGCCAGCCTCAACGAAAGCGGAGTTGATCTGAGAAAATCGCTCAGTATCAGCACCGCGAACCGAAAATACGGCAAAGCCATGGAAATCGCCAGAGATGTCGTCAATAAAGGCGGCACAATTTCCGAAGGGTTTGCCCAAAGCCCGGGATTGTTCAGCAAACTGGATATCAGCATAATCAAAGCCGCGGAACATACCGGCAATCTGCCCCTGGCCCTGCGGCTGCTGGCAGATGAGCATGAAAATCGCAAACGAATAGTAATGGAGGCTCTGGGCCGCTTTATTTATACCATTTTTCTATATCATGCCGCGGTCATAATCGGCGGGCTGGCCGAGAATTTTCTGAATCAGGGGCTGGTATTCAACGGCTATCTCACCAAAGTAATTATCAAGCTGTCATTTCTGTATATTCCCCTTTTGAGCATATACCTCATAGTAACGCGGACACCCAATGCAGGCCCGCTTCGCTATTATGTCGATCTGCTGGCCTGCCGGATCCCCTGGCTCAGTAAAGCGGTGGGCTCGATAGCTCTGGGACGATTTGCCCGGGTGATCAATCTGGCCTATCGCTCAGGTATGCCAGAAGACAGATCGGTAGAGCTGGCGGGCAGTGCTACGGGCAATCAGATCATAGCCCGGCAATTTGACCGCTGTATCGAAGCAGTTAAACAGGGCAAACAGGTTTCAGATGGTTTTGGCAGGGAACTGCCCTCAACCTTCGTTGAACTATGGAAAGTTGGCGAAGTAGCCGGTACTATGGAAGCTACAACCGATAAACTGGCGGAAATATATCAGGAACAGGGTCAATTTCACCTGAAAAGTTTCTGCAGTACCATGAACCTGCTGTTCTACCTGATAATGGTGATCTATGTTGCCTATGTGATCGTAACACTGGCATTGAAGGTATTGGGCGGAGCGGCCGCAATGTAAAGGGCCTGTCTCAGGCTTCAGGCTTTTAACACCACGATTTTATTATTGCCTGAGCGGTAAAACCTTATTACAATGCACATTTACAATGAGGCAGACAAAGCCTGAGCCTATCAGGTCAGGCTGGCATAAACAATTACCCGGTAAAGGATTACGCAATATGAGTGATAAACTCAAATATAAACGAGTTTTATTGAAGATAAGCGGCGAAGGGCTCAGCGGCGGCGGTATAGGTCTGGAACCTAAAGAGATAAATGCCGTTTGTGAGCAGATCGCCGCCTTAAGTAAAGCCGGTTTGCAGGTTGCCCTGGTTTGTGGAGCCGGCAATATAGTGCGGGGCGCCACGCTTAACAGCAAAACCACAATAGAACGGGTAACTGCCGATTCGATGGGCATGCTGGCAACAGTAATAAATTCTCTGGCCCTGCAGGATGTGCTTACCGGCATGGGAGCACCAGCGGTAACCCTCTCGGCTGTAGAAATGTTCGCCGTCTGTGACCGTTTTACCAGTCGCCGGGCCAAAGCCCTGCTCGATGAGGGCAAGATCGTGGTCCTGGCCGGGGGAACGGGCAATCCTTTTTTCACCACAGACACCTGTGCCGCCCTGCGTGCCGTTGAGATCGATGCCGATGTAGTTATCAAGGCAACCAAGGTCGATGGTGTTTATACCGCAGACCCGATGAAAGACCCAAATGCAAAGTTATATCAGGAGTTAACCTTTGACCAGGTAATAAAAGATGACCTGAAGGTTATGGATCACAGCGCCATAACATTATGCAAGGAAAACAGCATAGACATAATCGTCTGTAACCTCATGAAGCCCGGCATGGTGGAAAATGTGGTTAAAGGCGGTAGTGCCGGGACCAGAGTAACTAATGCCGGCTAATAAAGTAAATACAATAACTGACAAACAGTAAAATTTAAAAAGGACAAGTTAAAAGGACAATTTTATGGCAGATGAACAGATTTCGGTAGAAGAGATACTTCTGGAAGCAGAAGACAAGATGAGCAAGTCACTGGACCATCTCAAGCATGAGATGAAAGGGCTGAGAACAGGCCGGGCATCAACCGCTCTGGTCGAACATCTTACCGCAGAGTATTATGGTGCCTCTACTCCTCTTAATCAGCTTGCCAATCTTTCCGCTCCCGAAGCCAACCTGATCGTTATCAAGCCCTTCGATACATCCTGTATTAAGGAGATCGAAAAGGCCATTATCGCGGCCAATCTGGGTCTGAACCCGCAGAATGATGGCCGTATAATCCGCCTGGCAATCCCGCCATTAAGCGGAGAACGCCGCCAGCAGCTTGGCAATCAGGTTAAGCAGATGGCAGAGCAGGCCAAGATCAATATAAGAAATGTAAGACGAGATGGCAATAAATCTCTTGATCAGGCGGAAAAAGACAAGGCCATCACAGAAGACATGCGTGACAGCGGCAAAGAAGAAATGGATGAGATAACCAAGAAATATGTGGATAAAGCCGATGAGATCGCCAAGGCTAAAACCGCTGAAATCATGGAAAAATAAGCACTGAAGAGATGATAGGCTGTATATAATACTATCCTGAAAAGTATTGTTCTTTATGCTTTATTATTTTTCTTAGCGTTTGTAACTGTCTGATAAATAAGGAATAAAAACCGCATTGCAAACAGTTGAACATTTAAATAATTAGCCTGCCCCGCAGGGGCAAACCGGAGCTTATCAACTTATATCTTATATCTTATTACTTTTGTTTGCGGCTTGACCGCCCTAAACTATTTCTCTGAGATATGAATTTCAGGCCGGTATTATGCCGGCCTTTTTTATGCAATAAATAATAGTATTAACTCGTTATGCAGATGGGCGTACCTTATAAGCCCGAAGGATAAATTATGCAGGAAGTAATAGAACTAGCAAGAAAACTCGGTGAAATGATAGCCAGTCATCCACGCACCAAAGCCCTGAAAGAAATGCAGCAGGTTCTGGACAAAGATGAACAGGCCCGCAACCTGCTCAAAGACTATCAAAAACAAATAGAACGCATCCACTCTCTGGAATCAGCCGGCAAACCCATCGAAGTGGCCGATAAGCACGCCCTGCGCGATATAGAACAGAAAATGGCCAATAATGAGACCCTTAAACAGATCAGCATTAAAGAAGTTGATTTCGTTGAGATGATGAATAAGGTTAAAGAAGAGATCGACAGCAAAATACAGGATATTGTCTCCTGATCTGCCCGGCCCGAACTGCTATTAACACCAGCTATAAACACCCTTGGTTCATACCAAAGCTACGGGAAAATAAATAATGCACAACAAAAGACTCGATATATTATTAGCCGGTATTACCCTGGCCTCTTTAGGATTAACCTCCGGCTGCAAAAAACCTTATGAATATCGCCAGGAAGCTGACCAGAGAGCTTATGAGCTCATACACAAAACAGAAAAAAAACTGTTTAACAGGGAATCCGTATTTACTATTGAGACAGCCGAAGATCAACTTCGTCGCCGTTTAATGGAAGCCCAGGGCCTGCCTTATTCCTGCCCTGCCTCACTGGGGTTTGAAAATCTGGATAAACCTGAATTCTGGCCGGAAAAGGATTACCCCGCACCTGTCGAGCTGCTTGCTGATCAGAGCCTGTATCATGAGCCGTTAAAAGTGTCCCTGACCGATGCTCTGCAGATGGCTGCGGCTCATAATTTTGAATATCAATCAGAAAAGGAAAAGGTTTATGCCTCGGCTTTATCTTTTGACCTGACCGAACATGGTTTTGACAGCATATTTTCAGCCGGAAGTGAACATTCTCTCTCTAACATAAATGAACCCAATACAGTCAACACCCTTTCTAATACCGGCAATATCAAGGCTTCAAAGAAACTGGCAAACGGCACGGAAATATCCGCCGGCATATTTGTCAGCCTGGCCCAGATACTGACACCTGATAAAGCAGTAGGAAGAGGAACTTCCTCAGAGGTTTCAATTACTATTCCCCTGCTGCGCGGCTCTGGTGAACATATTGTTACCGAAGGCCTCACCCAATCGCAGCGGAACCTGATCTATGCCGTTTCAGAATTTGAACGATACAAAAAGAGATTTGCCATAAATATAATATCTTCATATTACAATGTGTTAAAACAGGGTAATCAGATCGCTAATGCCAAAGCAAACTATGAAAGCGTTAAAACATCTGCTGCTCGCTCACGCAGATTGGCAGAAGCCGGCCGAATGACCAATATCGAAAGGGATCAGGCGATTCAGGATGAACTCGGCGCCAGGAACAGCTGGCTCAGTTCGGTTGAAACCTATAAGACCACTCTCGATTCTTTCAAGAATATGCTGGGGTTGCCAACAGATGCTAAAGTTGAGCTCGATAACAGTGAGCTGGCCAAAGTGATCGCTTATACCGAAGAGGCACTCAATATCGATCTTACCCCCGAACGAGACACAAAGATAGAATTTAACGATATACCCGGGCCATTTGAACTTGATGAACTAGAGGCTATCAATATTGCTCTGACCAATCGTCTGGACATCAAAAATGCCCAGGGCAAGGTTTATGACAGGCAAAGAGCTGTAGTAGTTAAAGCAGATCAACTGCGGGCTGAACTTACCCTGCTGGGTAAAGCCAACTTCGGCGGCAGTGCCTCAACTAATGGCTCAGATAACGGACTGGCCTTTGATAATGGCAGATATCAGGCCTTATTTACCCTGGATCTTCCCATCGAAAGAACCAGGGAAAGAAATGAATACCGTGAAAGCTATATTAACCTCCAAAAATCGGTACGAGACCTTCAGAGCCTTGAAGACCAGGTGAAACTTGAGATACGACGCGGCCTGAGAAATCTAAAAGATCAGAGAAACAGCTTACAGATACAGGCTGAATCAGTAAGACTTGCTGAAGACCGGGTTCGCAGTACAAACATGTTCCTGGAAGCCGGTCGCATTCAGATGCGTGACCTGCTCGATGCTGAAAAGTCTCTTCTTAATGCCAGAAATAATATCACCGCCAGCGTTATCTCATACCGTCTGGCTGAACTGGAGCTCCAACGAGATATGGGTAAACTGGAAATAGACCAGACCGGTCTCTGGCTGGAATATAAACCCAACCATGACAATAATACCGCCCTGAGCAATCAAAACCAGAATGATATTTTGTAAGTAATATTCAAGTCATTCGGACCAATGACTTAAATCGGTTGTTTAGCATAACAGTCTTTCATGCAATTTAATAAAAAAAGGATAGTTCATAATAAACTATCCCTATATTGGAGAATGCAATAACAAACACAACTATTTCATTAATACAAATATCGATTTCGCATCAGAACACTGACACTCAGTAATACATCTGATCAATATCAACATTTTCCTTTGTTTTACTCTTTTTTGCTTCATCATCTGGCTCGCCCAGATCTATATTATATGCTGTCGGGTCCTCCACATGATGGCCGGAAGTACCTTTAACTCCTCCATTAGAGCAGGACCAGTCAAAAAACATTGCTTCACCTCGCTCAACTTCCCTTTGAATATTGTTTATGAGCGAGTCAATATCATCTGAAGGCTCTTCAATTACAATTGCCCCATCTTCATTTTTCTTAACATCTGAAATACCAGGACATTCAGATTCAAGATTTTGCAAAAGCTCACTCTGCCTGCGTGTCAGGTCCAGCAGTTTATTACATTGTACGACCAGTTCCCGTTGCTTTAATGCCTGTCTTATAGTAAAAATAAGCTCAGTAGCATTACAGGGCTTAAGCAGGAACCTATATACCTCACCCTCATTTATAGCCTTTACTGTTGCTTCCAGACTAGCCTGACCAGTCAATATTATTCTGACAGTATCAGGATATACATCTCTTACCTTAGACAAAAACTCTGCACCAGTCATGCCCGGCATCTTTTCATCAGAAACGACCACGGAAATCTGATTCTGAGCCAGTATTTCCAATGCCTCAGCTCCAGACTGTGCGGTAAATATCTCGTAGTCAAGGTCTTCAAGATTGCGCCTTATCCCTTGTGTTACCTTCTGATCGTCGTCCACAAAAAGTAGTTTATAACTCATTTTTAATTCTCCTGTAATTCGGTTTTTTATGCCGGACTGTTACCATATTAAACCCATAAATCTGACTCGCTTGCACTACCGACAAACATTGCCATAGCCATATCGTCAGCTTCTGCCAGAATATCATGAACATCATTGGTATGCACCACTGAATCCTGACAATTTTTGCCTGCAATAGCATCTACTACATCTTCTGGCATTCCCCATAAGCTAAACAACATACTACCCAGCAGGCGATGATCTATATTTAATTCGTTCATTGATAATTTAATTTGATCTGTTTGATCGTCTGAAACTGTTAACCGGGATTGCTGTGCACATTGTTCAGCTATTATCAGCTTACCAATATCGTGCAGCAATCCGGCTAACAATGCGCGACTTGTAATTACAGTGCCCTCCCCAAATCTCTCACTGGCAATTTTACAAGCCAATTTTGCGGTCAATATGCAATGCCCATAAATTTCACTCTGTAAATTTACAAGCTCCCTACCCCCAGTTTTTCTGATCGAACCGCAACATAGCATCCCATTATGCAAAACTCTGTCCCTATTGAGCAACTTCACCACCATATCAGTCAGATCATTAAAAACAAATCCCGCTATATTCCTTCTTTGTCTGTATATTGCCAGTAAAAGAAAGCCTGGATCGTTTGCCAAAAGGTTTAATAACTTTTTATCCCCGGTATCTATAACATTACATTTTTCTATATAGTCGATCGTAACCGGCAGCAAAGGCGGTATTTGGGCATTCGCCACAACCTGTCTGTAATTTACCGTTGCCTTACACCAGCGTCTACTGATCTTTTCTAGTTTCTGCATTAACCCACTGCAATCACAAGGACGGTCTATGTACATATGCACCGGACTATTTACAGCATTATCATCTTTTTCCTCATAACCGGCAAACATCACCCTGACACTTGCGGGATTGATACTCCTGACCATTTCTAAGAGGTTACTGCCTGACATATCATCTAATTTTACGCCTGAAACCACAAAATCTATTTTATTATTTTTTACAATATCAAAAGCCTTTTCGCCTTTTTGAGCAAAATAAAGACCAAAACCAAGCTGCGTGCCTAAAGCACGCTGCAACCCACGAAGCAATCTGCTGTCGTCATCTACAAAAAGTATATTGTGATTTGGTTCCATCTTAATTTCCAATATCATAAAGCCGCTATTATTAACTGTCCTTACAATGTGGTGTATCGCCAATTAGTTCTTAGAATATTATTTCCATAATAGAAAAGATGAGATGAAAAAAACATAAAATACATAACCTACTACATTTTAATATCTTAGATAGTGAACTTTCAATAATTAATGTTACAGTATTTTAAATAATCAACAATTATGGGACTAACAGATTGAATTTCAAACTAAGTTTCTTTCAATCGAGCAACTATGTTATAGGACATTCCAATCAAAGCTGATCATGTTAATTCTGATTGACCTTTTAATCAGATACAAATAAAAATAGCTACTAAACACCTGCTGATAAAGTAGTTATATAAAGAATTATCATACCGGCAATTCAACTGGCCCTTCCATTTAATTGGTGGGGTATTGATATTGCAAGTGCCAATAATTTTCTTGCATGAGTTTTGTATTACCGGTACAATCGCACCCCGTAACTGGTCTTGACAATCAGTTATACTGGGGACTGCGGTTAAAGCCGGAACTATTGCTTTGGCCGTAAGATAACAAACAGAAAACTGGTTAACCCGGATAAACTCTAACCCAAATATGGAGAGATACTATGCCACTGGTAAGTACCAAAAAAATGTTCAAGCAGGCCTATGATGGCGGTTTTGCTATCGGCGCATTCAATGTAAACAATATGGAGATAATGCAGGCTATCGTTGATGCCTGTAAAGAAGAAAACGCTCCGCTTATTCTTCAGATCTCTAAGGGTGCTCGTGAATATGCCAATGTTAAGTATTTGCGTGCACTGATCGACTGTGCAATCGAAGACAGCGGCGATCTGCCAATATCTATGCACCTTGACCACGGCGACAGTTATGAGCTCTGCGAACAGTGCGTTAAAGATGGCTTCACCTCTGTTATGATCGACAAGAGCCATGAAGACTTCGCAACTAATGTTGCAGAGACCAAGAAGGTTGTTGACTACGCTCACAAGCACAATGTGACTGTTGAAGCTGAGATCGGTCAGCTCGGCGGTATTGAAGAAGAAGTTGTTGGCGTAAGTGAAGATGATGTAATGAATCACCTTACTGACCCTGCTGAAGCTGAAGAATTTGTTAAGCAGACCGGCTGTGATTCTCTCGCTGTTGCATGCGGTACCAGTCATGGTGCCTTCAAGTTCAAGAGCGCTCCCAAGCTGGCATTTGATGTTATCGATGAGATCGCTCGTCGTCTGCCCGGCTTCCCACTGGTAATGCACGGTTCAAGCTCTGTTCCACAGGAATTCATCGAACTGATCAACAAGTATGGCGGTAACATGCCTGGTTCTATGGGCGTACCTGAGGAAGCTATTGCTCAGGCTGCTAAAGGCGCTGTATGTAAGATCAACATCGATACTGACCTGCGTCTGGCCCTTACCGCTAAGATTCGTGAAGTATTCGCTACCAAGCCTGGCGAATTCGATCCTCGCAAGTATCTCGGCCCTGGCCGTGATGCTATCAAGCAGATGGTTAAGCACAAGCTCCATGTACTTGGTTGTGCCGGCAAGGCAGACCTGTGTCGCTAAGCGATAGCAGATATAAGTCTTAGAAAAAATCAGAAGCCATGTCAGTTTAATACTGGCATGGCTTTTATTTATCAACCACAAAGCAAAAAAACCTATAAGCAACCAATATCGGCTGCTTATAGGCCATTAAAAAATATTCATTTTATTCATCAGAGGGTGGAGTGACCACCGGAATACAAATTGGCTTATCTTTAATAGTCGGCAACTTGGCGATCTCATCCAGGGCGTTGTCCATATCTCCCTGTCTGGCAAGATGCGTCATTATAATTACAGGTACAAATTCTGAACCTGGATCATGAACCTCCTGTTGCAGACATGACATAATACTAATGTCATGGTTACCAAGAATTGTACTGAGACTGGCAAATACCCCTGGCTTATCAGCAGCATTAACCCTGAGATAAAACCGGCTCATACTCTCTTGTGCCGGACACAAAACCGCAGGCTCTGCAATCTTACCCAAGCCAGCAGTATTATCAAATATCCGACCGGCATTACCACGACTTACCTCGATAACATCAGCAACAACCGCACTGGCGGTTGGCAACATACCTGCACCACGCCCCAAATAAAGGGTATGGCCGACCGCATCGCCAAAAATACTGACAGCATTAAATGGACCTGAAACACGAGATAATGGTTCATCATTTGAAATAAAAGCCATTCTCACCTGAATAGAAATACCTTTATCGGTACGCCATGCCATTGCCAGCAGCTTCATTACATAGCCCATTTTCAGGCCATAGTTTATATCAACCAGATCTACAGTATCTATGCCACTGTATGACACATTCTCATACTTTATATCGCAACCAAAAGCCAGCATAGCTAATATAGCTATCTTATGGGCACTGTCAGCACCAGTAACATCCAAAGTTGGATCAGCCTCAGCAAATCCGGCAACCTGAGCCTCTTTCAAGGCAGTAGCATAAGACTTTGCCTGCTCGGTCATACTGCTGAGTATGTAATTACAGGTTCCATTAAGAATACCAATAATAAACTGAATGTTATTGGCAGCCAGACCTGTGTTTATTGTCGAGATCAAAGGAATACCGCCCCCACAGCTTGCTTCAAATGCCACACACTTACCATTTTCACGGGCAACTGCAAATATCTCTTTACCTCGTTCAGCCAATAATGCCTTGTTAGCAGTAACCACATTCTTACCACTGGCCAGAACTTTCTTCTGGATCTCAGCCTCGATCGTAGTACCGCCAACCACCACCACCACTGTCTCTATCTCAGAATCTTTCAGCACCTTATCAAGATCACTATGGAGCATACCAGCCGGAATTGACACTGGACGCTCTCGATCCAGATCCTTATCAACAATATCAGTCAATACAAGCTCAATGCCTGTACGCTTTTTTATGCTTTCTTTTTGTTCCAGTAATATCTTAGCGACTCCGGTTCCAACTATACCACAGCCGACAATAGCAATTTTAACTTTCTTTTCCATTTAGCAATTCATTTCCGCTTGTCTTTTTGTCTTTATTATTATCTCATTCTGACTTACGGGCCAGCATGAGAATATCTCAATATTATTATAATATGTAGCCAGCTTAATACAACCTTGATTATTTTTCACCCTTTGTTACCCAGCAGGCAACAGTATGCTCAGAACTACCATCAACAGTTTCCAATGGCGGGCATTCATTTTTACACTTATCTATACAATAGCTGCACCGCGGATGGAACCGGCACCCTGAAGGCGGGTTCACCGGACTGGGCACCTCACCCTGCAGTTTGATCCGCTCATACTTCCTGTCTGGATCTGGCAAAGGAATAGCTGAGAGCAAAGCCCTGGTATATGGATGCCTCGGATTGGCATAAAGTTTATCAGCCGGGGCATATTCAACAATACGCCCCAGATACATCACTGCCACATAATCGCTTATATGCTCCACAACAGCCAGATCATGTGCTATAAACAAATAGGTAAGGCCGTATTCCTCTTGCAGATCCTGCAGTAAATTGATTATCTGCGACTGGATCGACACATCAAGAGCACTCACAGGCTCATCACAAACAATGAACTTTGGATTCAATGCCAAAGATCTGGCTATACCTATACGCTGCCGTTGACCGCCAGAAAATTCATGCGGATAACGATTAGCATATGATTTTTGCAAGCCCACTTTTTCCAGTAATTCATTAACCCGCTCTTGCCTTTCCCTACCCTTAGCCAGACCATGAACACTCATAGCCTCACCGATTATCGTGCCAACGGTCATACGAGGATTAAGCGAGCCAAACGGATCCTGAAAAATTATCTGCATATCTCGCCTGAGCTGACGCATGTATTCGCCAGTAAGCGAAAAAACCTCTTTATTCTCAAACTTAACACTGCCGGATGTCGCTGGTATCAGCCTGAGCAAACTGCGGCCAACTGTAGTTTTACCACAGCCGCTTTCACCTACCAGACCAAGGGTCTGACCTTTGCCAATATTGAAGCTCACACCGTCAACAGCCTTGAGCCAGGCCAGTGGTTTACCCAGCATACTTTTCCGGACAGGAAAATGAGTCCTGAGCTCCCTGACTTCTACTATGTTCTGTACTGTCATATATCCGTCTTTCAGCCCGGCCAAAAAGCCCGAAACTATCAATAAAGTACTGTAAAATAATTAGTTATATAAATACTATAGTTAATCTATCAGCATAGCCAAGCCCGGAGCAATAATTACCTGCACGATTATAACTACCTGATATCAAACATCATGCAATTCTATCAGAGAGCAATACTTTCATCAAGCACAATATGGCTTACACTCAGATATATTCAGGACAGACAACAACAACCGGAAAATAGCCCTTACCTATTATAAAACTGGTTGACAAAAAGTACTATTAATGCTAATTTCCACCCCTAACATCTTAAACTTTGAATAATAAAGAATTTGAAAAAGGAATCCGTCTAAATGAGTTCTGAAATATATGGGCCAAATATTGATAATTTAACGCCATTCTCCCCCCGCCAATTCGTTCCAGGCTGCTGTGACCTGACTAATCCGATCACAATAAAAGAACTGTACCGGCGTTTACTCGACAAAGAGATCAAAACCGCCCAGGATCTGGAACGGTTCCTGTTAAATCGTTCTGAACTCTCTGCCGCTATTGGCCAGGTAAGCTCCCTCCTCCATATTTTGATGACCTGTAAAACTGATGACACCAATCGCTGTAAAGCCTATCAGGACTTTGTCGAAAATGTTGAACCTGTTTTAAAACCACTTGAAGATGAGTTAGATCGCAAATATCTGGCAGCCCGCAAACTTTTTCCAGACACCTATGGTCATTACAAATTACATGATGAACATCTGGCCACAGACATAGAATTATTCCGCACCGAAAATATAGACCTGAGTACCCAAGAATCGCTTCTGTGCCAGGAATTTCAGAAAATAACCGGAGCCCAGACAGTTGAATTTGATGGACAGGAAAAAACTCTGCCGCAAATGGGAAAATACCTGTTGGAAAATGATAGATTAATACGCGAAAAAGCCTGGCGTGCAATTTCGAAACGCAGGTTGAAAGATGCCGATCCTCTCGACAATAATTTCGATAAACTGTTCCAGCTTCGCCAGAAATTCGCCCAAAATTGCGGGTATAACAACTTCCGCGACCTTCGTTTTAAGCAATGGTACCGAACCGACTACAAGCCAGCTGATTGCAGAGCTTTTCATAAAGCAGTTGAAGAATTGGTTGTGCCTCTCAATAAGAAGATCTATCAAAGAAGAGCCGACCAAATGGGACTGCAAAAACTTCGCCCCTGGGACACAACATGCGATCCACTGGGGCGAACCCCACTTAAACCATTTGAGCATGTTGATGAACTCATTAACGGCTGCGAACGCATATTTAATCAACTTGACAACGAACTTGGTCAGCAGTTCACTCAAATGAAAAACGATGGTCTGCTCGACCTTGCCAGTCGCAAGGGTAAGGCTCCTGGCGGCTACCAGGCAACCATAAGCGAAGCCCGCAAACCTTTTATTTTCATGAACGCAGTCGGCACACACAATGACCTTGTTACCCTGCTCCACGAAGGCGGCCATGCTTTTCACACTTTCGCCTGCCGGCATCTTGACCCCATAAGCTACCGCCACGCTCCAATGGAATTCTGCGAAGTCGCCTCCATGTCAATGGAATTACTGGCCTATCCTTTTCTTAGTGAATTTTATAGCGAAGAAGATGTTAAACGGGCCAAAAATGAACATCTCGAAAGAATAATTGACCTGCTGGGCTGGATAGCCACGGTTGACTGCTTTCAGCATGAGCTGTATGAAAACCCACAACTGGACATTGAGGGCCGCCATACACTCTGGCAAGAGGTACGCAGCCGTTTTGATGCCGGAGATATAATGGATTATGATGGCCTAGAAAATGAACAGAAATATCAATGGCATCGTCAGTTACACATATTCCTTTACCCTCTTTATTATATGGAATATGGCATAGCCCAGCTTGGTTCATTAGGTATTTGGCTACAGGCCAGAAATAACCCCAAAACCGCCATGAATAACTATAAAAACGCACTTTCATTAGGTGGTAGTAGGACACTGGCAGAACTGTTCAAAGCTGCCGGTCTTAAATTCGGGATGGATCTGACAACATTTGAACCGCTAATACAATTAGTTAAAGAAGAAATCGGCCTGTAACCACATAAATTAAATGGCATCTGGCAGCCGAATCGAGTCTGTACAATTTGCTGTGTAAATGGTTTTACACATATATTTTTTTGGCAGCAATAATATTCAGTTTTCTGTTTTTTTGCTGATATTTCAGTTGCTGGGTTGACTATAGCACAAGGCTGATTGTTGGGCAAGTGGTAAATGTTCAATTTGGTGTTATTCCTTCGCAATAATTCCGGGGGAATCTCCCTTTAGTTCTGGCTTTCCCGGTGGCCCGGTGAGCAGAACGACCACGGTTGGCCTGCCTTTAATGTGCTATTAGAAAGGGTTAGTTGGCTAGTTGAGCTTGAGCCGGTCGCCGTAGCGGATGGCGAACTGGTTCATTGCCGCCTTCCAGCCGGGCTGCACGCTGGTCCATTTTTTGGCAATGTTCCGCAGAGCTAAAAACAATATCTTCACGATCGAATCATCGGTCGGGAAAACGCCCTTGGTTTTGGTCACTTTACGGATCGAGCGATTGAGGCTTTCAATAGCATTGGTGGTATAGATGATCTTTCTGATCTCCGGTGGATAATCCAGAAAAGGTACAATGTTAACCCAGTTATCCCGCCAGCTCTTGCTGATCGTCGGATAGGTTTTGTCCCACTTGGCTGCGAAGCGATCAAGAGCCTCCAGAGCCAGTGCTTCACTGGCGGCATTATAGATCTGTTTGAGATCAGCGCAGATGTCCTTGCGATTTTTGTAACTCACAAACCGCAGCGAATTACGGATCATGTGCACAATGCAAAGCTGTACGGTAGTTTGCGGATAAACCGCTTCAATAGCCTCAGGGAAGCCTTTTAAGCCATCAATGCAGGCGATGAATATATCTTCCACGCCGCGGTTACGCAGCTCATTGAGCACACCCAGCCAGAACTTGGCTCCTTCATTCTTTGCTATCCAGATACCCAGTAATTCCTTCTTACCTTCGATGTTTATCCCCAGTGCCAGATAAACACAGCGGTTCTCTACCGGGCCATTAGGCCGGCCTTTGATCATCAGACAATCGAGGAAAACGATCGGATAAACCTTCTCCAGCGGCCGACTCTGCCAGAGCCTTACTTCTTCCATGACGCTGTTAGTTGCCTGACTGATGAGACCCTCGGAAACATCCACCTGATACATCTCTAAGAGGTGGCCCTGGATATCCCGCACGCTCATGCCCCGGCCGTACATGGCGATGATCCGGTCATCGAAACCTTTGAAATACTTCTGGCCTTTGGGAATGATCTGCGGCTCGAAAGAACCATTGCGATCCCGGGGCGGGTCAAGCTCTACCTGATCATCGCCGAGCATGACGGTCTTTTTGCCCCGGCCATTGCGACTGTTGCCGGAATTATTACCCTTGGGGTCGTGCTTGGTATAACCCAGATGGTGATCCATCTCCGCCTCCAGAGTCCGCTCCACAATCCGCTTTTTAAGCGTGGCAAACAGCCCGGTCTCCCCCCAGAACGACTCCGGGCCGCTATATTCCGCCAATAATTCATCCAATAACTCATCCTGCCGTGTCTTTTTAGTCATAATAAGTCCTTTATAATAATACAGTAACATATCAACAACCATTTACACAGCAAATTGTACAGAACCGCCGAATCTGGATAAACAACCCAGATAGCTATTGCTCGATCAGGTCGCGCACTTGCGGACGCAGGTAAATCGTCTCGATCTCTGGCCTTTGTCTCAAACAAGAAGCCAGCAGGTCAAGGCGATCTGCCAGCGGGGCATTCACATCTACGATCAATATCCACCGATCATGCAATTTACACACCCCCCCGGGTGATGTGCCATCCATACGAGTCAGACGCAGCTCTATGCCCAACTCCTGAGCGGTCGCGAACATATTTTCTAATAACTGTTCCTGAGTCATAACAGGCCTTCCCCCTGGATAAGACTTGATTAAAATATTTTCAGAGATAAGAGTTCTATACCCACTGATACATTTTTACTTAAATTACTGCCATTGTTGAACTGGCTGGTAAATTGCTGCCCGCCCCATTAGACCGATTGTTGGATCAAAAAAACAATCATTATCGCAAGCAGCTATAACTCCTTACCAGAAAAGCATTAATAAATTATTTACCATTATCCTGCTATAATTCTGGATAGTCTCAAGAAAAAACCCATTTATATCCGATTATAAAGAACACCCGCGTGAACCCATTCATTGCAGGTGATAATATCATTTTAACGGCATTTGGCAGAGCTGCAATAGAGAAATTGAAACAGACAGAAGAAAAAAATGAATTACTTGGCCAGCGAAAAAACCTTTATCGCATGCTGGAAGAAAGTCAACAGAAGATAAAACAACTGGAAGACCAGCTTATTTTTGCCCAGAAATTGGCAACCATGGGAACAATGAGCTGTCTGGTTGCTCATGAATTCAACAATCTGCTCATGCCAATAGTTAACTATAGCGAATTGGCCCTAAAACATTCCGATGATGAAAAACTAGTCAAAAAGACTCTGGAAAAAACCATAAAACAGGGCTTGCAAGCCGGGAGTATTATAGAAAGTATATTAGGAATGACCCGCGCCCAGAGTCAGGAATTTGGCAAAGTACATCTTTTGGCTGTAGTTAACGATTCTTTCCGCTGCCTTGCACGCGATTTTTCCAAAGATGGAATAAAAGTTCGAATTTCTGTTCCGGAAACATTATATGTCTATGCTATTGCCGGTCAATTACAACAAGTTGTGCTCAACCTGATTATAAACGCCCGTCAGGCTATGCTGGAAAAAAAACAAGGCTCTCTCTCTGTCATAGCTACAGAACTGGAATCTGGCATGATAGAGGTTGCAGTAAGCGACACAGGCTGTGGTATTGCCCAGGAAAATCAAAGCAAGATATTTGATGCCTTTTTTACCACAAAAAAGAACAATACCAGTCTCGAAAAACAAGGTACCGGCCTGGGACTAATGATCTGCAAACAAATAATTGAAAATCACCATGGCAGCATTACTGTAGAAAGTCAGCCGGGAGTGGGCACAACCTTCAAGTTTACCCTGCCTCAAGCTGCAATATAGCCTCTTGTTTCACCCTCCCTCAACACCTACCTTTCGTCGCCACATCATATAATTAGTAAGATAATAATAACCACCTGCAATCTGGCTCCATAGTCCAAAACCGTCAATGGGCCCACCATTTCTGTTTGGCTTTACGGCATAAAGTCCTATAACCGCAGAGAAAGTGTCGATAAAACAATTTAAGCTGAATTTTCTTTAAGTTTCTTTCATGTTTACTAATTTCGTGAGCATTAATGGTCGAGAATTATCGTGACAGGATGTTTTATAACATTACTAACTCGAAAGATTTGAGGACAGAAAAATGAGCGATTATGATCAACTGACAGAACAGAATTTAGATTCTTCCGTCGCAACACCCATGGAGCCAAGTAAGCTCATCAAGATATTTGAGTCTGCAGAAGACCTGCCCACCCTGCCGGAAGTAGCCCTCAAGCTGCAACAGGTCGTCGATGACCCCTATAGTGACGCCCGGGATGTAGCACAAATAATCGAAGACGACCCGGCTATATCAACCAAAGTATTGAGGATGGTTAACTCAGTATTTTATCGCCCTTCACATGGTGAAGAAATAACCCAGTTATCACCGGCGATAGCTCGTTTAGGTTTTATTACGATAACTAATATTGCCCTGAGTACCAGCGTATTTCAAGCATTCAGTAAGAGCCAGTTGCCAGTTTTTGACCGTCGCGAATTTTGGAAACATTCGATCACAGTTGGTATCATTACCGCCACACTGTATGATTTTTGCGCTAATCATATCAATCAGAGAATTACTCGAGATAAAGCTCATCTGGCTGGTATTGTGCACGATATGGGTAAGATCATGTTTGAAAAATACGCCAATAAGCAATTCCATCAGGCAGTTAAAAGCGGCAGAGAGCTGGAACTGCCCCTGGAAAAGGAAGAAGGTCGTTTTATTGGCATGAATCACAATGAGGCAGGCGCCTGGCTTGCAGATAAATGGCGTTTGGGTGATGAGCTTAAGTCTGTAATAGAATATCACCACAACCCACTGTGCTGTCCAGACGAAAAACATCTGCCGCTGGTTAAACTTGTCCATCTTGCCAATTATATCTGCCATAATCAGAATATTGGTGATAGCGGAAACTACGCACCTATTTACGAAAGCAGCGTAAGAGAAGAATTCGACCTTACCCCCGATAAAATAGCCGAAATAATGGATATTGTCGAGATAGAGGCATCTAATTCTGAAATTCTGCTTAGCCTGGCAGAGTAATAAAGACAATAAAACATTACGCACTTTCAGTATTATTTGTACGCAAACATCTGAAAATGCTCAACGATCGAAGCAAAAAGGGTCAACCTCTTTGTGGGATATTGGCGACCGGGGTCCGAACGAAACCCCGGTCATTTTTTATTTAAATAAACGATTTGTTTAGTAACACTATAGATTTGCCCCATATTAAATTACAGATATATGCACAATTAGGTTGAGAAACAATAACAGACAACACAAGCACTATTCTGCAAAATAAAATGTCTTTGCAAGCCAATCATAATGAGTTATAATTTTAACATTAAGAGCAGTCTTATAAAAGCAAGATGATTAATACTGAATTTAATTACTTACGAGATAATAGGTTATGAATAGAAGATTTACAAAGTTAGCAATAATGGCCTTGGCTGTATGGGCCATATCTGGAACTTTATGCATTAATACATGTCAGGCAGCCCCAGGCAGTAATGAAGTATCTCCGATTCCTGAAGAAAAACTTCCTTCGGTCGCAGGTGCCTGGTTTATGGGTATAATTCTATCTGTTGGCGGCATCGTAGTAGGCATCAAGAACAGTAAAAGAACACATCTGGACTAAAAGCCGGCTATATTCCGGCTTTTAGCAGTTAAATCATATCAGCCACAGGCTTAATTGCCCATCACGCCGGGCGTATTGTAGTTCATATTCCCTATGAATATTGAGATAGACAATCGATTAAGCCTTATTCAGGGTTATTCCTGCCTTAACTGCGGTCATGGCTGTCGGAGCTTTATGGTTCCGGTAAGCCATAAAGAACGAGAAAAGATATCCTCTCAATGCAACTGGCAGGCTCAAACAGGGTCAGATACCCTTTTTATAGATTTGCCCTTAGCCGGATTTGAGCAAGGGGCTATTGCCAAAAGGTCGGATCGTTGCTGCGTATTTCTCGACAGCGACAATCTATGTATGATCCATCGCAAATACTCTCTTTCAGCCAAACCCATAGCCTGTCAACTGTTCCCATTTGTCCTGACACCATTTAACGGCAAGTTAATGGTTGGCCTGCGGTTTGATTGTCCAGGCGTCTGTAGTGGCAGAGGAGCTAAGCTCAGCGATAACCTGCCGGAGTTAAACAGACTGGCCAGATTGCTTTATCCTGATGGCATTAAAGCTGAACAATTCACATCCGCCCTGCCTCCGATCAGTAAAAGAAATCATACAGATGCAGACAGCTTTGAAAAGATTAATGATGCCATAATTGAAACCTTTGTCAAAGTTGGCCCACAATTCAAAAATAAAATTTACTGGCTTACTATTTTTGCCAGCCATCTGGAAAAAGTAAAGTTTCAGAAAGTAACCTCAGATGATTTTCCAGGACTGATGAGTCTTCTTACGGAAGGAACAGCACGAGAGGCAGAAAAATACAATGCACCAGATAAGCCCCTATCAAACCGGGCCAGAGTATTATTCGGTCAGATACTATATTTGCTGGGACATTCACCGGAAGTTATTACTCTGGGTGACAAAATTGGTTTCTGGCACAAGCTCAAAGCAAGACTCAAAAACTCGGCTGAATTAAGAATAATGGGCAAAAGGTCTGGCCCCCTGCCTGAACTACATTGCAATTGGTCAAACCTTGACCTGTCAGATATAGAACAGGATTTTGGTCCTATGCCATCTGCTGCCGCAAATTTATTAGAAAGATATATTCTGGCTCGGCTGACTGGCATGAACTACTGTGGACTGAACTACTATGGCTATAGCATGGCAGATGGCTTGCACTGTCTGACTCTGACGATAAGTGCTATCTGCTGGCTGGCCAGAATTAATGCCGCTGCAGCTCGCAGGAACACTCTCGAATATCAAGACATAGAAACCGCTCTTATACTGGCCGACAGTAATAATGGCTATGGCACTGCATTAAACAGCGGCTCTGCCGGCCTTCGCCTGCTCTATCTTAAAGACTGCATAACAACAATTATTGCCAACTATACACCCAATACCCAGGTATAATATAAAAAATAAACCCGACTGAGTTCAATCACTCAGTCGGGTTTATAATTAAAAAAGGGGATTAGGTTTTATTACAATCCACAACCATTCCGATTGCGGATACCAAATCAGAAATGGTCAATTTCCACTTTGGTATATACCTGTTTTCAACCATTCACCGGCAAATAAAGCCAGATCAGAAAGATCGATAGAACAGTCATTATTGAGATCGACAAGCACATCAGGTCTCTCCGAAGCTATACACACCGGCTCACCTGTAATGTCAATTACCAGATCAGCTATCTGGTACTCATCCATCGCATAGTTATAGATCCTGAGATCATCAAGACTTCCGCGATACTTCTCAGTAACCCCAGTACCTCTGAGGTTCTTGGCCATAATAAAGTGAGGATACTGCCAGTCAACAAAGTTTGTAAGAGTAGTAACATTTCTTTCAAGGATCATAGTACCATTAAGAAAATATCTGAATACTGAGCCAGTATAAGTAATGGCAACATGTGACCACTGTTCATCAGGAACAGTACCAGCAGGTGAAGATACATCAACGGTTCTGTTATTCTGCTCTCTTAAATAAGTCTTGATAGTACCATCACCACTTACACCAAACTGCACACCGGTATTACTGCCATCATTGAAGTTACCCATAATACGGCCATCTCCAGTATAAGAAGCTGAAGGATTTACCCAGAAAGAATAGGTAAACTGCTCAAGTCCATTAGCAAAGCCTGCCTTGGGGTAAGCATCAGTAGAAAGAAGCACATAACCAAGACCATCAGACGAAGCAACAGCATAGCTGCCGGAAATACCTTCAACAAATGATGGATTTTCCATTGGTGAACCATGATTTGTACCTGTACCATCATTGAGATTCTGTTCAAAAGCATAGCTTGCCAGCAACCTGTTGGTCATAAGTGTTGCAGAATCTGATGTGGTAACACCACCTGAACTGGTAAGCACACAATAATAATCGCCTTCATCGGCCATAACCATATTAGTCAGATTCAATGTCGCAACACCATTTACTAATGACGCAGATATTCTGCCACCAATAGTAACCGGCTGGCCATCTTTATACCACATTGCTGTAGCCGGACTTATACTTGTGTATGCGATACTGAGCTGGGCTGTTCCATTAAGATCGAATCGAGCTGAAGTCGGGCCTGAAGTAATATCAGGAACACTCAGCAGAGTACCGAAAGTCCAGTTTTTACCTTTATAATTATTAGGGTCATCAACCGGACGCACTCCACCCTGACCATCAGCGAGTATCTCATCAACACGCCAGGTATAGGTTTTGTCATAAGGCTTAATTAGTGGACCATAAGAATTAGCTACAGTATTATAATCAGTTACATTGATCTCAGCAATAAGCACCATATTGGCATCGCTTGCACCTTCGCCCAGATATACCATGTGCTTCTTCACCAGCGGATCAACCTTTGTTATATCGGCATCGCTAATAGCAGAATTCCACTGAAGAGAAAATGAGACATTACCTGGACCGCTCGGAGTACCAACAGAAGTAGCTCCATTAGCTGGATCAGGTGAATTTGCACCTAATACATACTTATTAATGAAATAGTCATTCATCAGGGCTACCTCAGTATCGGACAAGACGCGATTGAATACCACAACCGCAGCTATATCACCCTGGAAAAAGTTTCTCGCACCACGATTATATGAACCAATATTAAAACTCGCTGGATTCATAACTGAAATATTACTACCATTGGCAAAGTTTACGCCATCTATATAAAACTTTGCGTCAGAGTTAAGACCAAATACATGAACATCTGTATTAGCTGAATTAGCAGGAGTTTTATACGAACCAGAACTACCAACACGAAACTCAAAAGCATTAGTATTGGTTGCAAACCGCAAACGATTGTTCTGTGCAACACCATCTACAAGACTCTGGCCTGCGACAATATACTGCTCGCCGGTGGTACGAATGGCCTTTGCCACAGCAAACATTGTACATGAACCAACATTGACCATATTCTCATTAAGCAGCATCCAGTCATCAACACCATCGAACCGAACACAGGCCCGATTTTTCATATCAATATTATTACTGATAAATACCGGACGCCTTAGAGCATCTGTCTGGGTAGCACTATTACCCTGTCCTGACATATCTAGCCAGGTACTGATCGTACCGTCAACAGCCACCGCTGAACTCGGGATCGCATCGGCATCCAGGTTCATCACCAGCCCGTCGGTCACAGGTAACGCCAATAACGAACTGGCACTTCCTAATACCGCAAACAACATTGAAATTACTTTCTTCATTCCAAACCTTCCTTTTTCTGAATTAAAGATTAAAACTAAAACACACAATACACGATAAAACTTTCTTTCAACTAAGAGTTAATATGATACAAATCAAGAGAATGCAGGCCGTAAGATATAATGTCAGACCATGCCAGACCAAAACCAAGACCAATTTGAGCATAATATACTCAATGACCTGACAGTATCACACTATATCTTACAACCTTGCCAGCTATATCTCTTGCAACTTACATTGAACAACAATCCTCTTCATATAAAACAGATACTATCTGATTACATTTGTTTGCGGAGGACCCATATGGCTCACAGGAGCCTTACCAACAATGATTTTGTCAAGTACAACACCAGGATCTACCATCCAGATTTTGAGGGTATGTTTACCCGCCTGATCGATATTAAGTTTGGCAGTTGATAAAGTAATACCCTGCAAAACATTAAGATACCATTTAGGTGACCATTCCCGTGTACCGTAATCAACAATTACCGGTTGCTGGTCGTCAAAGGCTATAGCATATCTCAACTTCATTTCTGAATTGATTGGATGAGTAGGTATTGCCCTGATAGTGATATCTTTTTGACCAGAACTCCAGAGATACATATCATATTCCACTGAAGGACTTTGGGACAACAGCTTAGTGCTATCGCTGCAACTGGCGGTATCAAACGGTAAAACCGTAAGTGTGTCACCGGTACTGCCAAAGGAATCAATAACCTGCCAGGCAGCACCATTGCGATCAGTTTTCCTGGTATAATTTTCTGCTTCCAGACTTACATAACCATTAGATTCAACTACACAATCAAGTTGGTCAGGCTCAGGTGAAGCCGGCTTAAATGCATTAAGCCTTACACTAACATTACCATCTGGTCCAGCTATAGTAATAACTGAGGTGCTTGTACCAACTGGCACAGCAGACCAATCAAGACTAACCCAGACACGCTGCTGAGAATCAACCTTACCAGAGGTACTGTCCAGTTTAACCCATGGTTCAGAAGCAGTTGCAGACCAGTCACATGTCCCTTTGCCCTTATTGTAAATATCAATAAAATGGCTGTTTTTTGTATAAACATCAAATACCGGAAGAATATCAAGTACATCATCAGCAACGATTGGTTCGATCTTAACATCTGCGAATGCAGCGGTATCATTATATGAACCAATACCGATCTGACCAGCTGGGAACCGCTGAGCAATGTGCTCAAGATTTGTACCATCAACAATGATTGTCAGTCCATCTTTATCATTTACTAACTCAAGGTCATGATAATCATTATCTCTGACAGCCAGACTGAAACTACGGACATGAGCTCTGACACCATTTACTACCCGGAATAGAACAGTATCACTACCGTAAGAGTTTTTAGTTACATCTTTACTGCTGAGAATAAAATAATAATAATTCATCTCATTAAGATAACCAAAGACTACAGCGGCATCAGCTGAACTGTTACCTTCCATTCTGTCACAAAGGCGTACTTTTGTCTTGAAGTTAAAATAATCATACATCTTATCTCGCAATAATGCAATCTCGCCCAGACGCCCACCTGAACGATTATCATAATCACCATCTTGAATCGCAAATTCACTAATGCCGCCATTGTTTCTGACTGTCCAGCGACCTGGGTTATAGGGCTGCCAGTTGGCTGCTGAGCCATCAGCAAAATTATCAGAATATGGAACACCAACAACAGGAGTATCAGTAATTGCCTTACTCTGACCTTCCAGAATTACACCCATACTGGCAGGACCATCTGGTGCAACAGTAATAGTTGCCGGCCTGTAGTAAGGAGCTATATGGCGAGGCTGCCAACTCATTACATACTTCCATTTACCATCTGACATAACATTATTATAATGATCGGTCTCGGCAATTATCTGCTCGTAGGCCTTATGTGCCAGTTGCGCATAATAATTGGCAGAAACACGCCCCTGCGATGCGTAATATATATTCCTGTGGGCATTGATTATCTTCTGGTTCATAAGATCAGCACAGCGAACCTGATACAATACCAGTTGATAAAATGCATCACGACAGGTTGCAGGCAGTTTATCATAAACACTATTGGCTCTGTCAGTAATATTGGCGTACTGCTGCAATCTCTTCTGGGCTTCATCTCCATATTCTGTCATAGAAAATGTAAATCCACCAGATGACATGTGCTCTGGCTTACGATTTTGCGCCAATCGGAAATATTCGATCAATATATCAGCAATTTCTTTTCTCTGTTCAACGCCAAACTGCTGCCAGGCCCACAATTCGAGATATTCTCTGATATTGTCATGAGAAAAATTATCTATGTTCCAGGCCAGACGCATAGCATAGTCCAGTCCCAGCTCTGCCGGCTTAATATCTCCGGCATTAAACACCCAGACTCTGTCTGCTCCATACTGATATGCCTTAACCATCTCTTCCCAGATAAGACCAAGAGGAGTAGAGTAGAGCCAGAGATAATCCTCTGGTGGGCCCAGATATGAGAAGTGATAATAAACTCCGGCACTACCAGATCTGCTTTGTTCTTTCGTATTAGACAATCTGCGAATATAGCCATAATTATCGTCTGGCCATACCAGGGTAATATCATCCGGCACATCCATGCCCAGATCATACAAACCAAGCACTTCCTTATAAGGACAGAATATCTGAGGTACTTTGCTTGGGTCAGGATTCACCAGCTCAGAGATCATTTTCCTCTGTGCCGGGAATACTTCATTCTGCATAGCAAGTACTTTCTGTGCATTGGTAGCACCAGAACAAGGCATACCACTATCATGTATGCCACGCATACCGGTCGTATAAACATTCTCATATTGACCATTTGCTGCGACAGCATCACGCCAATACTCAATAAGAGTATTGGAATTAGTACACCAATCCCATGCACCTCTGTCAGAGCCATCTTTAGGACTCCAGCGATACCATTCCCATTCATTATCTCTGGACATCTGCTCACAGTGAGAAGACCCCATAACTATCGCATACTGATCGGCAACCACTTTATTTTCAGCAAAGGCATGGAAGGCCTTAGTACATCTGTGCATTCCCGGCCAGAGATAATTGGCCTTAAGCCTTAACATCATTTCAAAGATTCTTTTATGAGCCTCAGGGCCAATATTACCTTCTTCGGGTGAATAAGTATATCTGGCCCAGGGATGCAGTCCCCAGTCTTCATCATTGATAAAGAATCCACGATATTTAACCGAAGGTGGTCCCTGTTTAAATCTGCCGCTACGAACAAATAATTCAGGCTGATATTTTACCGGAACATCTGAGAACCAATTCCAGGGTGAAACACCTATCTTTTCTGAGAGTTCAACAACACCATAAGCCGTACCGCGTCTGTCACTACCATAAATCACCAATGCATTTTTAACATTATCAAGTGGAAAATTAACAGTTTCCAGAGCAAAGGTTTCCCATTGCCCTGCAATATCTTTAATACTGATCCTGGCATTTTCCACCAGTTGATCTACGACCTTACTGCGTTTATATGTACCAATAATTATAACATTATCAGATTTAGCCAACTTCAGATCATTAACAACCTGCGGCCTTATACCACAAACACTCTCAATATCACCTGCCAACAAATCAGCAGCCAGACGACAAACCTCGTAGTCATTTTCATCAACATATATATTACAAACCTGACCTCCGGCCACAATAGCAAAACCATCTTCAACTGGCTTATTGGATACAATAGTATTACCGCCGACAGAGTCTTTATTCCCAGACAGATCGGACATATCTGGAGGAAGCTGTCTTGCTGACTGTCCAGACTCTGATTCTCTGGTAACAAACGAATATAAATTACCCTTATCAGCAATCCCTTCAATATCAACTCTCCAGTAATATCTTTGACCAGGTTCCAGCAGTGCCTGACCAAATGGGTCCAGAACCGTCTGACTTTGCATTTCGGCAACCAGCTCAAGTTTGGCCTTATTTGTCCCAAAATAAACATTATAGGCAGGATTTACCACACCAACTGGAGCCTCCCAGCTAAGCACCTTATCCAAAGCTACATTGAAAGTCTGGTCAGATGGTGAAACACCGATAACATGCTTGTCTTTTTGGCGGTAAATAGTATCAAGACCATATTTCGCCTCCAGATATGAGCCGATCTCATTAAGCTCTTTGCCTGTAAGAATACGGTTAAAAACTATAACTTCAGCGATATCACCTAAAAAGAATGCCTTTTCTCCTCGATTGTATGAACCCAGATTGAATGATGCCGGATATTGACGAGAGCTGTTGGCATTGCTGGCAACTGGTCTCCCATCAAGATAGGCCTCTAACTCGGAGGTAGCAGCAAAAATATGCACCCTGGTATCAGCTTCAGAAGTAACAACATCTGAACTGCCGGCACGCCAGACAAACTTACCCTCATGGTCAATACCCATTCTGGCGCGATTGTCGCCGCCGCCATTCTGACCAGCAATTATATACTGTTCCTGATCGATCCGGGCATGCCTGGCAACCGCAAACATTGTATAAGAACTGACATTAATGGCTGTTGATGACAGTTTTAGCCAATCGCTATCACCATCAAAACGAAGAACGGGGAGATCATCAAAAGCCGGGTCTGATCCAATATATACCGGCTGAGCCGACACATTGTCCTGAAGTGCATTATTGCCATGACCTGAACTGTCTTTCCATACTGATACCTTATTGCCGCTAACATAGCTATCGGCAAGCGAAGCTGCATCATAATGCATAACCAGTGAATCAGCAGCTAGAAATGCCAGACAATAGTCTGATAAAAACAACGATAAAAGAAAAATCCAACTTACTCTTCTCATCTTAGTCCTCAAGAAAGTACGCCCTGGAAAAAAAGAACCCACAAATACAATACCATGCTTACTTGCTGTACTCGACAATATTTGATTTATTCTTGATCACTAATTCAGGATCTATCAGATTAAAGAAATCATTATCGACGCAGTTGTGTGGGAAATTGCTATCTGAAAGTGACGGGCAATCTGTCACAATAATAGTCAGGAAACGGTTATTTTGGTTTAATTCAACTTCAACATTCAAAGCCTCAGAGACAGCATTTAAGCCAATAACCTGATATCTGACTTCACCATCAACCAGAAGGAAAAAGTCAACAAAAGCCTTCCTTTTAGTAAGAGAAGCCAGTGTTTCTGATATACAGGCCAGTGACCTGAACCCGGCAAGCTCATATTCGGGGTAATTATTCCGAATTGTCTCAAGATCAAAAGTTATACCGCAATTACTATGGATCATAATCACATTATTTTTGTCATAACTTTTGCCATTGATCACAACATTGGGAACAGTCGGGAATTTTTCCTGTATCTTCCCGCGAAAGGCAACTATACCATGAGTTATACCACCCTCGAGATCAGGTGTGTCTATCTTAATACCACTGGAAGTTACCACTGTCTCGCTGTTGTGGGGATCAACAACAAACACACCATCAACAAACTGAGAATCTGACATCAGATTATAGATGCCTTTAGGTTTGCGAAGCCCCAGATCAGCAGCATCGCGATATTTAGCATCGATCGGATTGAGAACCCTGGCCTTACCAACTTGCCCTAAACCATCTCCACCAGCTACAATATCTGCCAGAGCAAGCCCCGGCTGCTGACGCCAGATAATGTCCCGTTCAGAGTCTATACCGCGGACAAAAAGATCATCCTGGCAGACAATATCAAACACCTTACCGGTATTACTATCTATTTTCTTAGCTGATTCCTTATTTACTTCAATTTCTGCACTATTGTCAGTTTTCAGAACCGTCCGCCCTTTAATAACATGCAGCAAAGTGTCTCGCTTTTCACTGACTTCAACACCAAATTCAGTTCCAAGGTCTGTTATTCTGGCATTATCAGTGAAAACGGTAAATCCGATTCCTTTAGGAGCAACCACGGCATAGATTTTACCACGATCAAGACTTATCCGGTCACTATCCAGGATCTGAAACTCTGCTGGTGCTTCAACTACCAATTGAACATCAGAGTCAAACTGTATCTGAGCCATACCTCGCTCCAGCTTCCATACACCCCTGCCATCAGTAAACCTGGTGCCTTTGGCAATAGCACCGTTCATATTGGCCCAGTAGCTATCGATACTATCGGTAAGAGTGGCCACTTCCTTTTCGGCCATGCCGGGCATATAAAGAGGCGACAAGGCGATCATGAGAACGGCAGCCAGAGCCGCAACGATAACAAGCCTGATCCGTCGTAAAAACTCCGGCTCAGACTTTACTGTCGGATTTTGTGTTGCGACTTTCACCTCAGTGGCTTTTTCAGTATTCAGCTCTATTGCAGGAGCCTGACTCTCGTCTTCAAGCATAGCATTCAAGAGTCCCTGGTCAAATCTCTGTAAGCCAGATATTCCCTCCATAGAATTCAGTCCAATATGAGTCCAGAGTATCTCAGCATAGCAATCTCGTGCCGCCTGACTATGGGATAATAGTTCCTGAAATTGCTCAAACTGCTCAGGACTGAGCGTACCGTTCATGGCATGCAAGGTAAGATCAGCAACCTTCAACATCAATTCCTGGTCTTTCATCATGCCATTTCCTCCAATCTCAGAGTCCGGCGAATACACAAAGCAAGTTTGGAGTGTATTGCAGCCATTAATCTATGGATCGAAGGTGTACTCTTACCCATACTCATAGATATTTTTTGGAGGGTCATATCATTTTCATAACGCAGCTTTAAAAGATCTACATCTTTTTCTGGAAGTTTTCCCAGGCAGTCTTTCAACACATCAATATGATTTTGCATTGAACTGATTCTGGGTAATGCTTCCTGCTCAAGTATATCTAATACCTCACTACTAAACATCATCTTCGAATTGTATTTTTTCTTACGATGAGTCAGTACTTTGTACTTAGCAATAGTAATTCCCCAGGCAACAAAGTCAGTACCTATAGCAAAGGTGTCAAATTTATTCCACATTTCAGACAAAGTTTCCTGATAGATATCTTCCGCATCTGTCACATTTGGCTCCAGCATAAGTATAAAAGCCTGGATCCGCCGCTGATTTGGTACCAGCAGGCTCAGAAATGCTTTTGATTCTGTTATGTCTTTGTCTTTTTCCATATCAGCCTTGTTCACAATAGTCTATCAATCGTACTTTTCCACTATAGCAATTACCCTGTGACCCTTTTTTTTAACATAAAAATTGAAAATGTTTACTAAAACGCACTTTTTTTTAACATTTAGAATTCACCAGACTGGATCTGAAAAGCACACTATCACCACAACAACACATAATGCCTTTACCCAACAATACTTACGCAAGATATTACGACATGCCGTACCCAAGCCACACCAAATCATTTAAGTCCAATAATATAGTTATAAAACATAATAAAAATATCACTCTCATACTATGAATTTCTGAGTTATAGGTCTGAAATCCACCCTTTGAGATTTAGACAGAATAACGGAGGAATCGGAAAATATATTTAAAAAGCCTGGTTTTTACCCAGGCTGCAAGAAGAGATTCGAACTATGATATTAACCTGAAAACGCCCTCAGGGCTGGACCTTGCCGCTTTCAAGCCAATGCGCTGACAGTAGCATCAAATCATACACATCAACCACACAATCACTTTGTCCATCAGGACCTGATATATCAAATTGTCCTGCCCCTGAATCGAACGCACATACCTGCTTTTTCTCAAGAGCCAGAACATTATATACATTTAATATCTCTTTTTGTGTGAGAACCCGGTTATAAATCCTGATATCATCAAGTGACCCGTTAAAATATCGGCCGCTACTATCACTTCCAAGATATAATGGACTGTCTGTTTTATTGCCCAATACCAAAGAACCGCTATTAGCCAGTTCTGCATCTATATATAATCTGGCCTGGTTGCCACTACCATCATGAGTCACCAGAATATGATGCCATTGCCCTGCCTCAAATTCAGTCTGACTGATAGATGTCTGAAAACTGCTATCAGCAGCCGAAACAAAGTTGATCTTGTTGGTTGATGGATTGATAGCCAATGTCCAACGCATAAGCTCTGATGACCAACCAAGGCCCTTATCGGCAATTATACTGGTTTGAGTACCACCACTGAGCCACTTAACCCAAACCGCCAGACTAAAACTGTTACTATCGGCAGATGGGTCCCAGTTACCTGCTACTGCAGAGCCATTAACTGAATTCAATACTATACCGGTTGATGGCAACCCGTTTACACCTGCGATAAAATCAGGAGTACCCGAAATAGTAGCATTATGATCATTACCGCTCATATCCTGGTATAAACCACCAACCATGTCGTCACTATCCAGCGTCCAGTGTGCCAGTGTCTTATTTATGCGAACCCTGGCTGTGTCACTTACAATACTACTTTCATCATTACTAACCTTGCAATAATAATCACCTTGAACACTATCTGATACATCAACAAAGGCAAGAGTGGTTAAATAACAACCACTTCCCTCATCGTAATCAGGCCCCGAAATTGAAGAAGGGTTTTGAATCAGGTCATTTATACCATCGACATACTTGTACCATTGCACAGCCGGCTCTAATGCACTGCGAAACCTGCATGACAGCATACCAGGACCGACAAAATCCGGATCATCAGAATAATATACCCCTGTATTTTGTGGTTCATCAATAATAACTGGCGACAAAGGAGAGTCTGAAACTCTCACTACCTCTAAGGTATTGATAAAGCCACGATAACCAGCATCTGACAAACCCTCGACTACCAGAATGAGATCCGAACCCTGATTAACTGATATAGTACAAAGTTTGAAGTTTTTGTCGAACAGCCATGAACCTGTAGTTCTGGTATTTGCCATTACTGTCGGGGAATATCCACTAAAGTCTGTATCAACCGTTCCTGCCTGGGCAGCAAAAGCATATATAGCATATGAATCAGAACTGGAAGTATTAGTATTGATAGTGGTTGAATAAAGACTATATACAGCAGGTGCCAGCCCGGAAATACGAACGCCAAGTGCAACACCTGAACCAGCCGGATCATCTACATATGTGGCACTGCGGGCATTGCCGCTATAAATACCTGAATTGACCGCTGACCCAAGTGAACTATTTATAAAACCATGTCTGTCCCAGTCAATAACTTTAGTCTGCGGCTGAGTTTTACCCAGATCTACACTAATATTTGTCGGACTGCTATCAGAGGCAACCAAACCGCTGGCAACATCACCTGTGACCAGATTCCAGCTATTACCAATAACCTTGCCAATGGCATGGGCCGGACTGTTACTGTCGTTATTTACTGTAGCTCCAAAGTTAAGTAATATTGCCGGGTATCTTGAAGAAAACGACTCTTTAAGCCTCTGTCCATCCTGAAGCAGTCTGGTACGAAGTATGTCATAAGAGACATCCTGCACATCCTGGTCATATTCTATAGCCAGAGATGCAGCAGTAGCTGCTGACTGACCCAGGATCATATAGGTTGGCTCCATTCTGATACTGCCAAATGCCGCATGACTGGCTGAAAGACATACTGGAACCAGCAAGTTACTTAACTGACCACGACGAGGCACAATTGACCGATAGCTTATCGGATAACTGGTACTCCACCAGAGATAAAAACCACCTTCATCCCAGATCGTACCATCTATAACAACGCGGCGAACAACATGCGAATCAAGCGAATATGACCCCTGGCCAATAGAATCACTAACCACATACCCATCTGCCATCTTGACATGATGTTCGGTCATAACCATTTCGCCTTCAAGCCTTCTGGCTTCGCGAACATAGACGAAATAGGGCCAATGATCATTATCGGTAAATTCATCTTTAGCCAGTCCCCACTTACTTCTTTCAGTACGGATCGACTGGGGCACTCTTGGGTGATTCTGCATTGTCCAGAGTAACCCATGCACATAGTCCTGCTGCCGTTTGTTAAAGTTCATTCTTTCGGTATATGATGCCTCAGAATAAACCCAATTATGAGCAGCAATAAAATTACCACCCGGCCAGTCAAGAGACATAAGCCCGCTATTATTAGAATCTGTTTTCAGATTTGGCATTCTTTGTGAAGTAAAACCGGGCTTCTGGCCGGCTTCAAACAAACGCAATAAGAGTTCATATTGAGCCTCATCGTAACCCACTGGTTTACTGATAGTTAACTTATTAGAGGCAACATCGGTCAGACACATACGCAAATTAAAAGCCTGTAATCTGTTATCACCTTTTCCTATTGAATTAAAATCATCAAATTCAGCTTCTACACCATCAATAAAGCCGCTTTCAGGGTTTCCCGGATCCACATAAGGATCTATTCCATAATACGGCGACTTACTGGGACTAAGGTCTGTTGACTTAAAATATACACCGTTAAGTGTTTCATTATATTCACTGTTAGAATCACGACCTCTACGATAAGCCGCTCCGGCAGCAGCCATCAGATCACCCTCATAAGAGGTATCAATAAACATTTTACCAACGAAGGTATCCGCAGGAACAAAGCCATTTTCTGTATTATAAGTAAGAGTTTTTATAGCAGTTATACGATCGCCGGATCTGACCACACCTCCTGGGCTACGATCCAACCAGCAATTAGTAATTACAGTAACACCCTCCTGCTCAAGCCACTGCTGATAGATCAGCTCAGCTACATGAGGTTCAAAAGTCCACATTGTCTGATTATCATCCTGAATGCAAAGGCCTGACTGTGAGACATAGCTGGTATAACTGCTTCGCTGCAGATATACCCATTTTGCCGGATCGGTATAATATTGCCAAATACGATGATAGAATTCACGAGCTAAACCACCTATAGCATTTACATCCTTGGTGTCAGTCCATCCCAGACCGCTGATAGTCAGCCCGCCAATATGTTCTTCCGGACATAAAAGCACTACTGACCGGCCCATTCTTTTAGCCTGTATTGCGGCAGTAACACCAGAGCAACTGCCGCCGTAAACCACTATGTCATATACCTGACCTGCAGCTTCCGAAATAGCTGGCATACCAATTACAGACATCAATATCGATAATACTATAATAGAAAATCTACTTATCTTCACAAATAACCTCTGCTGATTTTCAGAAAATAGCGGGCATACATTTATTGTACGCCCGCCAAAATTAGCGTAACCGTTCAGTAATATTCCTGAACAACGATCATCAGGCAAATACCTGTTACATTTAACATTTAAATTCAGAAATACATAATAATATAACTGCTACATATTAACAATTATTTACCGGATATTTCTACGACGCATAACACCAACAGCGCCTAATGCCAGTGAAACCAGAGTAACCGGCTCAGGAACTACGGTTAAAGAAACGGCATCAAGATATACCGATGTACCATCTTTATCGTTAATACCCTGACTGCCATCAACTGCCCTGATCTTTACCATAAGACTCTGGGCGTTTTCAGGGACAACAAAATCCTTACTGAATAACTGCCAGGTTGCAGATGAAAGGATCGGAGCTTCAGTATTCTCATCGCCATCAAATGCGACAAAAGAAGGCTGCGATATCTCCGCGCCCTGAGCATCCATGAACTTCAGATACACATCAACTATATCACCAGGTTCATCCATTACCCAATCTCCATTGGTGTCACCCAATGCCTGAAATGAAAGATTAAGTTCGGAACCGGCAACGACTGATACAGTCTGGTGGATCATGCCATAACTATTTCTGGCGGCTATCTTCATACTATAATCACCGTCATAAACAGGTGTATTCTTTGCTGCAAAAAATACAGCGGAATAAGAGGCAGACTTATAATAGGTTGTCCAGTCTGTAGGCATATAAGGCGAAGCAGAAGTGCCTGCACCAGTAACAGACTCAAAACCAGGATTCACGATCAGATTAGCCTGAGCACCTGCGGCCAAAAACAACAGCGAACTTACAAATAACTTCTTCATAATATCATTCCTTAAAATAGGGGTTAAAAAATCAGTAATAAACTACAGTTAAACCCTATCTGCTTTCTCTCTTTTATTCTCTTTTGTATGTTATATAAGCTGGTGGCACACTGGCCACCAGCTTTAGAAAAGGAGATCATTGTCCCTGATACAAACCACTTTCGAGCCAGGCTTCTGCTATCACCGCAAAGTCTGCTATATTTATTACACAGTCATCATTCAGATCATTTTCAGGCTTATCTGACTGGATACATACCTTCTTACCAGTATATTCATAGTACAGATCTGCCACTTCAATTTCACTCATTGGGAAATTATACATTCTGACAGCATCAATAGCACCATTAAGATAACCTGTGCCAAATCTCTTTTTACCTATTCTGAGATCATTTGCAGCCTTTCTGGTGCCAGCAGGACCATTAGCCAGATAGTTTTCCATTTCACCATCAACATAGATAGCCATTTCTCCGGTAACATGGTCACGAGTTGCTACACAATGATGCCATTGATCATCATTAATAGAAGCTGTAGAAACAATGGTGGTATCAGGATTACCTACACCAAAGGCCAGCTTACCACTTAATACGGTAGTACCAAAATCATTCACCGTACCACTCATTTCACCATCTATTAGGCCAATACCATTAAACCACTGGCCGGTGCCTCCTACAGAAGTAGTTTTAACCCAGTACTCAATAGTAAAGCTATTATAAACCACCCATGGCATAACGGCAAACTGCGTTGTACCGTTAAAGGAAACCGCATAATCACCCACTACACCCGTCACATAAACTAAAGGCTCTGTACTAGAAGGTGTAGCGTGGTTAATACCAACTACATCATCCAAAGAATTCTCCATTGGATATGACAGTACCAACTGGCCAACCTCAAGATAAGCCATTGCCGAATTAACTGTAGTAGTGCTGGCATTAACTGCCGCACAATAATAATAACCCTGAGAACTGGCAGCTACCTCATTAAGAGTTATACTGTCATCAGTAGAGTCAAGCTCAACATCATCACCATAAATGTTGTCAGCTGAATAATACCACTTATATGTCATAGCTGTTGGACTCTGGAATTCTGCCTCCATTATAAAATCATCACCAACACTAATTAGACCACCAGCCGGATTGGTAATTACAACCGGAATAGAAGCTATCGAATCAAAGGTCCAAACTGCACTGTATATGCTGTTAGGATCAAGACTTGACGGCTGAGTCACATTTTCCACCATAGGCTTTTCCTGACCGGAAAGCACATCAACTACCTGACATTTATAGGTAGAATCAAATTCAAGGGTCAATGAACCAAAACTTGATGCAGGGTCACTGCCTGGGTCACCAGTAGCACCGATATAATACAGGTTCGGGTCTGTTGCCGAACTCATAAAAACATATTGGTCAACAATATCAGCCAGAGCTACGCCCGCTTCATTAGCAGCCTGCCATGTAAGAGTAGCATCTACCTTATTATTGACCAGATCAGCGGTCTGCTCAAGTACTGGCAGCATCGGTACCGGGCTGCTTGTCAGTAATACATTATCAATATACACACCTGTACCATCTATGGTTCCTCCATCAATAGAACCGTCAAGTGCGCGAATCTTCAGCATTACTGAAACCGCATTGGCTGGCACATCTACTTCAACAGAATACTCCTGCCAATCAGGATTTGTCAAAATCGGAGCATCTGTTGATGGATCACCATCAAAGGCGACAAAGCCAGGCTGTGATATTTCCACACCGTTAGCATCCATAAACTTAAAATGAACATCAACTATATCACCAGCTTCATTCATCATCCAGTTACCAGTTACTGCTAATGCCCATAATGACAGATTCAATTTAGCACCGGCAGGAACACTAATTGTCTGATGGATAAGGCCGTAACCATTTCTGGCCGCTATTTTCATTGCCCAGGCTCCATCATAAACAGCTTCGTTTTTTACCGCAAAGTAAACACTAGTCACACCTACCGGCGAAAGATAGGTTGTCCAGTTATCCATATTGGACTCAAAACCAGGGTTTAATACCATATTGGCCTGTGCCGCCGAACCTGCAAGCATAGCCAAACACCAGAACACCATCTTTTTCATAGTCTTATTCCTTCCTAAAAAAATAACAAAAAGAACTCAGTCTTTATTTACCATATACATAATAACCGTGCACTGCCATTATGTTTTCTGTGACCGCATTTGCGACCACTACTCTAAAATTACCGGATACAATCCACATTCTAACCAGTTGACTGCCAGAGCAGCAAAATCGTACAGATCGACCTGGCAATCTGCATACGATTCACCAATTCCGTCCGGACCGGCCAGATCGGCACAACTGGCATAATTATCCAGGCAAATACTCACAGGGTCAACGGCCCAGCGATTATACAATCCAATTAACTCATATCCATTAAGAGCATAATTATAAAATTCAAGTTCATCTAATTCACCGCTGAAACAGTGTTCTTTATCCCCAGCTCTGTTCAACGCTCCTAATGTCATAACCTGCTGCCAGGGAGAAAAAACAGCTCTTTTACTCAGCCAGGGCGTCTGGCAAATAATTTCACCATCATATAATACCAATACTGAGGCATTTAACTGCCAACTGACAGCAAGGAAATGCCATTGACCATCGCTAACCGTATTAACCGGCAATTGAAGCTGTACCAGAGAATTATCATTGGAACGAAGATGAAAATAAACCTGATCTGCTGATTGCAATGAAACATTAAAACAGCTCAGATCTGCACTATTATAACAGCCTGCTAAAACTCCTGTACCAGAACCAGTACTCCGCAGCCAACAGCAAAATGTCCCGGCATAAATCCCCATCTCACTGTCTGGTACCAGACTATCACCTGGATCGATATATGACTCTCCATCAAGAACAATACCATCGCCGTCAACTCCCGCACAATAATTCTCAGAGATAACCTGACCTGATACTGCATTTCGCAATGTACCATAACAATTGCCTGCAGCATCAAGCAACCCATCTTCAAAACTATACTGTAGCATTATACCTGATACCCAGAGGTCTGCCGGACTACTGGCTTTTTCCTGCCCATTCAGGTCTCTTACTATGCAATAGTAGCTGCCAATATCATTTACTCTGGCATCATCAATAGTCAATGTGGCAGCAGTTGCACCTTCAAATAATAGAGTACCTGACTGGCCATACCACTTATACCAGACAATCTCAGTATCACTCTGAGCCTGTACTGAAAACACAGCTGACTCACCCTCAAATACACTCTGACTGTCAGGACCAAGTATATTTATACTCGAATTCGCTGTTGTAAACTTCCAGATCGGACCAGTAATAGTCTCTGCTGAACCCGCCGCCGAATTATTTATACTGGCATCAACACGCCAGTAAACTGCCTTATTTGTACCAAATACAAGCCCAGTGCCACCTTCTGGATATACTGTCCCTGCATTAAATTCATACGCACTAAAGACAGGAACGCCCGGGTCTGCATTAAGATCATAAGTAACATGATATATATAATAACCTGTAATCTCAGGATTAACTCCACCCCCACCTGCCGGATCTGTACCTGCCGTATAACTCAAATGCACTTCTCCCGCACTTATATTTATACTGCCATCTGCTGGAACAGGGTCCGTAGCCGATTCAGTTACTAATGACAGTTCCACATCATCTATCAACACAGAGGTTCCATCAGTAGCAGTGCCATCAGGAGAACCATCAACCGCCACTATCTTCAGGAGAAATGATACTGTCCCATTGGGAATGGTGAACTCAAAACCCTGCGATTTCTTCCATTGACTACTGCTGAGTGTTGGTATATCAGTCTGATCATTTCCATCAAATACTACCGAATATGGTTCTGATATTGTAGCTCCTGATGAACTCACAAATTTTACATATACCTCAATTCGATCTTGCGGCTCATCAATTATCCAGGAGCTACTGGTATCGCCTAATCCGTAAAAACTAAATAAATACTTCTGTCCGACATTAAAACCACTGCTAACCTCTTGATAGATCATGCCGTATCCATTACGAGCAGCTATCTTGGCTGAATAACTACCTGAATGCTTATTATCACTCTTTAAGGCATAGTAAATACTATCAGTCTCAATATCAGGATATTTAGACCAGTTCGTCGCCCAACCGTTACTGACTGATTCAAATCCTGGATTGACAACAACTGCATCGCCAAAACTCAAAGAAGCCATAAATAATACAAATAATATTATAAGTTTTCTCAAAATTCTCTTCCTCTGCTCCATTCCGGCCAATAATTCAACCAGAAATGCAATTACAAAATAAGATAGTTCTAATAATACAAAATGCACTGACAGTCTGAACTGCCTCGCATAATAAACCGCAAATAGAAAACTATAACTGCCGCGATCAGACTTATGACCACAGTATTTATACATTAATCATTAGGAACATTATCTACTTTTTAAACCCAATACCGGCTCACCCAGAAAACATCTGTCCCAGCCGATCGGATCTGATTCGCCCTTAAGTTGATGATCGGTAGTCATTATAGTAAGAAACCGGTGTTCCGGCTCAATATCAACACGAACCTTCTCACTGAAATCAGTGCGTACATCGCTGATAACCTTTTGCTCCACACCATCTAGCAGTATTCTGAAATCTGCCTTACCAGCAGGCCCCATACCTGTATTCATTGCAGTACCTAGCGAAGCCATAGCACATAAAGCTTCAAAATACTCTATTTCCACATTTTCCAGATCAGCCCTGATCGCGTTAAGATCAAAAGTAATTCCTTTATTGGCCTGCATGCATATCGCAGGGCGATACGGATAACCATATTTATAATCTCCCAGAATGAGATCTCCACCCTCATTATCATATACCTTATTCAACACTGTAATATCTTTACGCGTCGCTCCTGATGTGTCTGGGCAATCGCTATACCTGATGCCTGTAGATGTTATCTCTATTGCTCCATCGCCACCATCTGGAACAAAAACACCATCAACATAAGCTAAAGACTCTGTGGGCAAAAATATTGCCTGCGCACGCCTTGTTATCGACCCTCTCTCCATGTATGGTTGAAGTTCACCAGTTAATGGGTCAATAACCATCTCGGCATTGCCGGTATTAAAACCATTCCCACCACATACCACATCGGCAAGATCTAACTGCTCTTCTCCTCGCCAGACCGTATTACTCCGGGAGCTTATCTCCTGAGCAAAAAGCCTGTTGTTACAGTTTATTTCTGTTATTTCTTCACTGACTGATACCTTGCGGGCAGCACCACCATTAACATCTACACTTTCACTATTCCAGAAGCGGTTCAAACCCAGTTTGGTTTGCCCTTTAATTACATGCAATGAAACGGCCCCAGCCTTATCAACTTCTACACCAAAGCGTGTGCCGATATCAACTACCTTCGCCACCCGAGTCTTAACAGTAAAGCCAGACGCACCGCCTGGAACGGTAGCAAACAGTTTGCCATATTCCAGATCTATCTGCATATCGGACCGCACCTTAAATGATGCAGGCGACTCTATTGTTACACGAACTCCATTATCAAATGCCAGCTCGGCTAATCCATCCTCTAATTGCATCCGTTCTCGTTTGAATATTCTAGTACCCGGTTCATACTTAACCCCATTATTCTGCCAACGAGCTGAGAGCATATCTGTAATTGTTGCCACCTCACGCCCCATAGCAGGTGGAAACATTATTCCGGCCACCGCAATCAATAAAACCGCTGCTATTGAACCCAACAGCAGCAGATTTTCCAACTTACTCTTTTTGCGAATCCGGCTCCCAAAATCTGATACCTCTATTGTCGATACCGGCTCGGTATCCGCGGGAATTACTGCCTCTGGAGCCTCCTGCTCATATTCTGACAATCCCTGCAACAGATCATTGAGACTTACATTATTCTTACTTGCCGTCTCTGGTAATATCTCAGCAGATATCATTCGCAAACCGGAATGCACTTTCATAAAACCTATATAAAATTCCCTGGCTTGAGCATCAGAATGCAAAACAGATATAAGCCATAACCTCTCAGGCTGAGTCAGATCACCTTCAAGCGATCTCTGGAGGATCAGGCCCATACGATGCCATTTTTTGCTATTTTCGTTATGCATCATATATCTGCTCCATACCTAACTTGCGACGCATACAACGATGCAATAAACCATTAATTCTCGCCATCGCACGATATACTTTCTGAAATGAACAGCCAAACCGGCGGGATATCTCCAGCACGCTGGCATTTTCATGGTATCTTATATGCAATAATTCCCGGTCTGACCTTTCCAGGTCTGAAACACATTTACCCAGAGTATCAAGCCAGTCATCTTCATTTTCTTTAAAGGTCTTGCACTCCTGATCGATCAACTCTACCAGATCCTGATCAAATACCAACTTCTCCCGCTTCTGCTTGCGATAATACTCCATAGTCTTGTATTTGGCTATTTTGCGGGCCCAGGATAAAAAATCTGTACCCTTCTCAAATACATTAAACTTCTCATACATCAGTATTGTAGTTTCCTGCATAATATCGTCAGCATTATTATGATTAGCCACCAACATTAATATATAACTATATATACTCTGATAATTCAAAGATAATAGCGACATATATTCGCGGTAATCCATATCTTCTTTTTTACCCTGCACGATATTTCCTGTCTCAAATACTAAAGGTCAGATAACTAAATGATTTAAACTGATAACACTGATAAAATAGATGCATTTAACTACTCCATATATCTATGACTCAACAAAACAATTATTCCGCTATTTTTGACAGTTATATTAGTATTTGCAGTCAAACTGCCATGAAAAACCCAAAACATATCAACCTAATACCCTGGAAAACAAGACCTTAAGTATTTTTGAAATATATGTTTGCTAAAAACACAATTCTCCTGACAGCGATAAATCCTATAAATAATTCACCGGCATACTGCCCCATAGATATTTATCTGCTAATAGAATATCTCACATAACATAATAATGAGTAAACGGTCTCGATTACGGGGATTATTGGGGGCAAGGAAGAACAGCTGTTAGAGACAGAAAGCCACCTGCTGTGGAAAACTGGCTGTCTTGCAATAAGATAATAATAGATATTGGCATACACCAACAATTTCAAACAAAGAATTTTGGCACATAGCTCAGGAAAAAAACAAGAATGATTACAGCCCTGTAATGCTTAAAATACATCCCATTAAGTCTTTATATCAGAAACATTTACAAACAGAGCCATGCAAGGCGAGATCAAGACAGCATCCAACAAGATCAGGTGCGTCCTCTGTTTATCCTGAGGTCAGAAAGCTGCTGAATTAACCAATCAATTGAGATTATCTTAGTTTTAGAGTTGCCAGTGCTAAGGCAGCAAAGGCAATACCAAGCAGCCAGAAGCGGACAACTACTTTGGGCTCATTCCATCCGCTCAAGTGGAAATGATGATGAATAGGAGTGCATTTGAAAATTCTTTTGCCGCCGGTTCGTTTGAAATAAGATACCTGTATCATAACACTCAGTACCTCTATAACAAACACACCGCCTAGAATAACCAGTAAAAGTTCATGGCGGGTAACAATAGCGGCATAACCAATAAGCCCACCTAAGGGCAGACTGCCGGTGTCGCCCATAAATACCTCCGCCGGGTAGCAGTTGAACCAGAGAAAGCCCAGACAGGCTCCGAGCATTGCCATACAGACAATAGATAACTCGCCAGCTCCGGGAATCTGCGGCAATCGCAGATAACTGGCCCAGGTCTGATTAGTTGTGAGGCTCAAAGGCTCACTGGCAAGATAACACAATACTGCCAACACCAAAGCAACAATACCTATACAACCCGAAGCCAGGCCGTCCATGCCATCAGTAAGATTAACAGCATTACTTGTTGCGGTAATTACCAATATCGACATGATCAGAAAGCCGATGAACTTTATATCAAACCCAGCCTTACAAAAAGGCAGCCAGAGTTTCTGGCCATCTTCAATATTTTTAAAATCGACCAGATAAAGAAATGCACCAACCAGAGCCCCCAGACCGATCTGATACATCATTTTTTCCCAGCTCAGCAGACCATGGCGGTTACGCACCTGAGACGACTTTGTCAGTTTGAGCCAATCGTCAACTCCGCCCAGAAGTCCCAGCCAGACCATAACAAAAAGTCCTTTAATCACGAACTGATTAGTAAGGTCAGCCCAGAGCAGCGTACTGACAATAATACTGATAAGTATAAGAATGCCGCCCATCGTAGGCGTACTGTCTTTATGACTGTTCTTCTGATTTAATAATTCATGGTCGAAATTAGGAATATCACCGATCTTCTTTTTCTTGAGCCAGCGAATCACCTTGGGCCCCAACCACAGACAAAGCAGTAAACTGGTGAGCATAGACAAAAGCGAGCGTAATAACACTTCTTCCCAGGAATAAAAGCCCAGTGTGTTAAACATAAAATCTTTGAGATAGTGTTCCAGAATTAAGTATATCATTGAAATTTCGTATTATTTTAAATGTTAATTTGATTTAATAAAGTCATGCCAAAACCAGAAACAGACATAACCTGATATTGCAGCTACTGCCTAATAAGCCTATCCAACATTATCGGGAAGTTGAGCTTGTGTTAATCGCCCAGACAACAACCGGTCATTCTGGCGGCCTGAAGCAATGGGCTTTCAGGGGGAACTACCTTGCGTTTGCCAGCTACTTGCTCCAGCGGAACGACAGCTGGGGCATTATTAATCCAGGCGATCATATTATTTACACTGCCGCATTCAATAGAATCAATAGCATGAACACCCAGCATAGTTGCCAGTTGCCTGTCAGCAACGGAAGGACAGCCCCCCCGCTGGACATGTCCTAAGATAGTAGCCCGAGCCTCAGAGCCAGTCATTTCCTGTAATTTGCGTGCTATCTGGCATGCCAAAGGTTCATGCACCATATGATATAAGATCGGGGGATTATCGAGCTGCTTTGGCTTTACCGGATCATCTCGCAGGTCAGCAGCTCTGGCTGCCTGCTGCAGCGAATCATAAACCACATCAGCTCGCTGTTTATCCTGATCTACTGAGGAGGAATTGCTGGCAGAACATTTGTCTTTCACAGAGGCCATTTCTCTGCTCACAGCCCCTTCAGCAACGGCAATAATAGTATGGTCGAAGCCAGCCTGTTTTCTGGCGGCAATATGCCGGGCAATCACTTCCAGCTCATAGGGTATTTCAGGTATAAGGATAACATCAGCCCCGGCAGCAATCCCGGCCGATAGGGCCAGCCAGCCGGCCTTATGCCCCATAAGCTCGCAAACCATTATCCGATGATGGCTTCTGGCAGTACTGATGAGCTGCTCGAGGGCATTTGCCGCTATCTGCACGGCTGAATCATAACCAAAACAAAGATCAGTACCCCAAACATCATTATCGATGGTCTTGGGCAGAGTAATCACATCCAATCCTCGCTTCATTAACTTACAGGCATTTTTCTGCGTTCCCCCGCCCCCCAGACACACCAGAGTATCAATGCGGTTTGCCATTATATTCTGCAGAGCAACATCTTCCAGATTGACTTTCTCGCTGCGAATACGCACTTTTCTGAGCTTAAGCCGACTGGTACCAAGCATAGTACCACCAACTCGGAGTATTTCGCTGACATTATCGGCAGAAAGCACAATAGTTTGATTGCTGATCAGGCCGCTGAACCCATCACAAATGCCGATAACATCCATGCCACGCCTGGCTGCCGCCAAAGTCAAAGCGCGAATGGCGGCATTAAGCCCGGGACAATCGCCCCCGGCTGTCAATATGCCTATACATCCTGATCGAACAGTCATGAGCGAACCTCCATGTTACCAAACAGACTACTGCATCAAACCGAACTGGTCTGTCAGCAGAAACCTGTTATTACCAGACTACTTCGTTATTCAAAGCTTCAGGCCAAAAGGATTATCATTACTCATACAAGACAGGCCGCCTTTTAGGTCCTTTTTGCGTTTAGGTTTGGCGGTTTCACTTACCGGAGCAGTCTGTTCAGGAGCATTAACCAGATTGATCTCTTCCTGGCTGATTTCCGGCACGATCAGAGCTTTAAGGCTCAGGGCAATGCGTTTGCGATTCTGGTCAACTTCCAGCACTCTGGCCTTAACCGTCTCGCCTTCTTTTACTGCATCAGCCGGGCGTTTAACATGTTTATCAGATAGCTCAGAAACATGTATCAGTCCATCAACACCGGGCTCAAGCTGCACAAAGGCCCCGAAATCGCTCAGTCGCACGACCTGACCTTCATAGTCCTGTCCTACCACATATTTCTGCTCGATATTATTCCACGGATTACCCTGCAGAGCCTTAATGCTCATAGATATCTGCTTGCTGTCTTTAGAACATTTCAATATTTCAGTCTCAACGACATCACCAATCTTGAGAACATCCTGAGGATGATGCACCCTGCCCAGCCAGCTCATCTCGCTGACTGGAATCAGGCCATCAATTCCCGGTTCCAGCTCGGCAAAAGCCCCGAAATTCATCAGACGAACAACCTTGGCCTGCACTCTGGAGCCAACTGGATATTTCTCTTCAACTGTAGCCCATGGGTTACCGTTAACCATCTTAAGACTGAGTGAAAGGCGTTTTTTATCCTGATTAACTTCTTTAATAAAGACTTCAACTTCCTGACCGGCAACTACCATCTCTGAAGGCTTATCAATATGAGCCCAGCTCAGCTCGCTGACATGCACCAGCCCCTCTACGCCGCCCAGATCAACAAAGGCACCATAATCCATGACGCTGCGAACCACGCCGCGACGGATCTGACCGACTTCCAGCTCTGTCCAGAGCTGACCGGCATTAGCCTCCTGCTCAGCCTGCAAGATACGGCGACGACTAACAACTATGTTCTTATCACCATGACCTGCCTGAGTAACTTCGCAAATGAACTTGCGGTTAATGTATTTATCCTTGTCCTCATCTTCTACCCGATGCAAATCGATCTGTGAAATGGGCATAAAGGCCTTCACGCCGCCTTTGATCTTAACTTCCAATCCACCTTTATTACTGCTGGTAACCGTAACTTCGACATGGTCGCCAGCCTTGAGGTTCTTGAGCATTATCTGCTGGGCCGCGGCATTACGCGAAAGCATGATCATGCCATCTTTGGGGTCACGACCAACGATACAAACATCAATAGCATCACCCTCTTTGATATCCGGGCAGTCATCAACCTCTGCAATCGGCAGGAAACCCTCGCTCTTACCGCCCAGCCCGGTAATAAATAAACCGTCTTTGGCAATTCTGAATACCTGACCTCGCAAAATACCTGGAATTGGCTTATCTTCAGCACTAACCGGAGCCGCTGCCCTGGCCTTTGATGGAGCCGCCAGAATAGTATCCATATCTAACAAGGACATATCACCCAGAGCATCAGCGATCTCTCTTTCAACAGAAGCAGAATCGATATCTTCTGGGGCGATGGGCTTACCAAACTCAGTTTTCTTACTGGCAGTATTAAATGCCGGGTGCTCATCACTGGCGATCACTTTAACATGGTCGGGAGTAACGGGAGTAACGGGATTAACGCTAGCATCAGAAGTGTTTTCCATGCTGTTGGAATTGTTTTCCGGAGTCTGGCTCATGGTCATGCCTGCCCTTGCTTAAATTATTAAAATACAATTAGTTATAAAACATATCATCCTGCCGGGGCTCAGTTGAAAACAGCAGAGCCAAACACCCAACAGGAAACCAGCTCTCTTGTATCGCCAGATTAACGACAAACACAAAGAGTTATAAATTATATAGTTCCGCCCTGCCTGTGTCTATGAAAATAATAATAACTCACAGAAAATCATTTGAGTAAAAGCTCTGAACTTGACATTAAGCTATACAGAACAGATGGTTTAAAAAAGCAGAACAGGCAGGAGCAGTCAGCATCAAACATCATTGCCCTGACAGGTTTCAAGGTAAGAATTATCATCTGAAACCGGTTCTCCCCCCGCAATCATGTCAAAAAAGGCAGCATGTGCCGCAAACCAGTAAGGCTGGAGCCAGAAAAAGATAAAGACGAAATATGAAACCATAAGCGTGATCAAAACATAAAAGGCAACTGAAGAAGAATGGCCCTGCGGCACAAGAAATGCCAATATTATTATTGGCACCAGAAAGAGAAATGAAAGAAATGTAAAATGCAGGTCAAGCATAAAAAGAGACCATTTATATCCATCCATCATTTTGATGCTATGATTTATCGCTTCCATTGGATCGGACTGCCTGCCAGAAGCCAGAATAAAGAAGGTCTGCGAATAACGATAGTAGGCGATTATGCCGGGGATTATCAATAAGAGCATCCAGAGCAGCGTAAAAATAAGTCGGAGCAGAAACGCGGCCAGAGTAGTACCAAAAATTTTAAATCCAGAAAAAAGCATAGAACAATCAGAATTCTGCGAGCGAATAAGAGCAAGAAAGATCAGAGAGATACCAAATTCAAAAGCACCCTGCAATAAATAGTAAGCAATCCATCCCCAAGCTGGTATATTGCTTAACACACCCATAATAAGGTTGACCAGCAAAATATAACCAACCACAGACCAGTATCTGCCGGTAATGGCACTGCGAGCTCTGAAAAGTACCTCGCTCTGGTTGTAAACAGGAGAATAAGACTCTTGCTCAATTGCCATCGTAACACTCACTTTCTGAAAATTAAGGAACAGGTATGCGTTCGCGCTTACAAGATAGGAAAAATCATAAAAAAGAAAGCTAGTAAGCGAAAAACGGTCTAATGCGTAATAAATATATGGAATTATCATTCACCCTGAGTGAGTAAACTATTAGCATAAGAGTTAATTTTAACCCAGTAAATGATCCAGCAGATCAACCCGGCAATACCGGCAAAAGGTAAGACCGATGAGCCAACATTAAGGGCACAGGCAACAATCCCCAGTACCATAGAAGGATTATCCTGCTGCTCGATCCCTCTACTGCGAAATTCAGCCCCCAAAGAACCAGAGACCTGAATAACATTAACAAAAGCCCAGATAAAGCCAATAACTGGAATAATTTCGAGCCAGACCATGCCGGGCGATATCTTACGATTCTGGGCCGAACAGCAGTGTAAAGCCCGGGATAAAGCCATAAGATAAAAGATCTTAACCAGAATAACCAGAATTAAGATCAAACCAACCGTAAGAAAAACAGAAGTTGCAGGCCCAGAGCTATAATCTCCCATAATATAATCCTTATAAAAAAAATATAATTAACAAAACAGCCATAAACCAATAAATGATCAAAAAAAAGACCAGATATGGAACACACAGTTATGAATTAAGGGCTTTATAATAATATACCAAGAACAATAAGGATAATAATCGGATTAATGGTTCAATTCAAGACAAAATCGCTTATTTGCATTATTTATTCATCAACATAATTATGGTTACCGTTCGTACGGATTTCTTCACTAACAACGGTAAAAACTATCGCAGAAAATTATGGAGCTAACTGCAGAAGCGTGCTCTGAACAGTAAACAGGATTCAAAAAAGACTTGAATAACGGGCCGATAAGGTCTAAGATTAAAAGAGAGAGTGCTAAAAGCCATAAAGACTTTTATTCTCATAACTTGAGATAATAATAGCAAAACGAAAGAGCAGTCAGATGGAAAAAACAAAAAAAACTTATGTCGGATTTGTGCAATTATTAGCGATTATATGTTTAATATCTATAATACCTGTCGGTTATTCCCGGGCAGCCGAATTGCATGTGCCGGGGGCTTACCCGACCATAGCTGATGCGGTAGAAGCAGCGACAAATGGCGATGAGATCGTGCTGGCAGCCCGAACTGGCGGCTATTCTTCGGCGGGTAATGTAAATATAGAAATAAGCGGTCTGGCTATAACCATCCGGCCGGAAGGCCCGGATGATGCAGCCCCGGTCACAATAGATTGTACAGGAAGCTCACAGTCATATATGCGGGCATTTAATCTCACAAATAATGCATCGTTAACCCTGAAGCGGATAATTATCAAAAACGGCTATAACACCATTGGCGGGGCAATTCTGGTGAATAACTCAGCGGTTGATATACAGGAGAGCAGCTTTTCGAGTTGTTATTCGGTCAGTACCGGCGGAGCGGTCGCTGTAAGCGGTTCCAGTTCAGCAGTACTAATAAGCAATTGCGATTTCGATCTTAATCAGGCAGAGGTCTCAGGTGGTGCAATATCGGTAACAGGCAACATAGCCGTAAATATAAGTGGATGCAGCTTCACAGACAATATAAGCTCAGATAATGACCTGGGAGGCGATGGCGGTGCTTTGTCGTTTGAAGATAATACTATGGGCGTATATATTGACAGGTGCAGTTTTATCGGTAATTATGCCGGTAATTTTGGCGGGGCATTATATGGCGACACCCTGAGCGGCCTGACACTAAGCAGCAGCCTGATAGCAGGAAATTATGCCGACAGTCATGGCGGAGGTGTTTATCTGGGCAATAGCCCCTTCAGCAGCGGCACCGAAAACAATACGATAATCAATTGTACGATAACTGAAAATCGCACTAACAGCCAGGGGGGCGGAGCGAAGCTGTCCAATAGCGAACTGCTGCTGGCAAACAGCATAATATATAATAATGTGGTCGGCCAGGACCAGTACGGTTATGAGGGCCAATATAGTGAGATGGCTATAACCGGCGAGAATTCATTATTGTTATATGTCCACAATATTATTCAGGGAGGCCTGGAGCCAAGCTTTAATAACGAATATGTATATCTGCAAACAGGTTCACTGGCCCGGAATCGGGGCGGCAATATGGACACTGATCCGCAGTTTGAACAAACAGGTATATGGCAGGGAGAATTATACCAGTCCGGCAGCTATCAGATAAACGCAGATTCACAATGCTTTAATACAGGCAAAACCAGCCTTAGTGCCGGACTGAACTATGACCTCGCCGGCAATGAACGGATAATCTATAAGTTCGTTGATATCGGCTGTTATGAAGTGTCTGAGATACCTTCTGGTATAGATATTGCCGGAGAAGCAGCGGCCGCAATAAAATTCCCGGAAGCGATACTGCCGGGCGATAAAGGCAAAGTCACTATAACGCTTAGGAATGATGGTGATATGGCACTGACTGGCGAAATGGGAATAAAGTTATATTATTCAGCAGATGCTTATATTAGCCAGGATGATACCCTGCTCTATACGACGCCGCGAGCTCTGCGATTAAAGTTCCCGGCGGCTGACAATAAAACCGCCCGCCGCTACTCGTATTCTTACACTGTTCCTTCAGATATAGAAGCGGGTAGCTACTATCTGCTGGCACAGCTTGACTATGAGAATACAATCGATGAGACAGATGAAAGCAGCAACAGCAATGTGCTTAATGCCGGAGTTCAGGAGATAAACTGGAAATTTGGAAACTTTAACGGCCGCAACAATGCCAGGCTGACACTCATAGATAATAATGGTATTCTGAATCAGTACAGCCTGAAAGATGGTCAGGGAGAAATAGCTCAGGATCGCAGCACTATAAACCTGATCGGCAACTCGTCGGCAACTACCCTGACCGTAGCGACCAAAACCAGGGGTGCGACAACCATTCTGGGAGATATCAACTGCGAAGGATCGTTCAACCTTAATGCCAAAAAGTGCGACCTGGCCGGCGACATAACAGTGAGCGGCATAATGACAAAACTAATGATCGGTAACATATCAGATGCCGTTATATCAATTGCCGGCAACAGCGATAACCCCAAAACAGCCATCAGCCTCACCGCAGCGAATATAAACAATACCGCCCTGCTTTGCCCGGCTCTGCCGATAAGCAGTATAAAAGTTAACAGCTGGCTGACCTCCGGCGGATCATCACAGATCAACGCCCAATGGCTCAAGACCCTTAGCTGTAAAAGCGATTTTGAAGCAGATATTAACCTCGATGGGGAAAATGCTGCCGGTCAGATAGCACTGACCAGCGCCTCTGTAAGTGGAGAGATACAAAACTGTACCTGGCGAATAGCCGGTCACGCAAAAAAAATAATGGCCGGGGCTCTGTCTGATGCCAATCTGCTGATCGGGGTAAAAGATGAAATCAATTACCCCACCGGGTCGGAAAATGACTTTGAAGAGAATTATTCTCTGGCTCTTACAATTAAAAACTCTGGAGTATGCCTGACCAACAGCGTAATTATGAGCTATACAGTTACATCGCTGTCATGCAAAGGCATAAGCGATGGCATTTCCGTACTGGAATATTTTTATTCACCCAGACCACTGAGATTACCCGAGAATCTTATCGTGCCCATGCCGGAATAAAAACTCAAAAAATAAAGTTTATCAAATCCTGTGCTTACGCCGCACGGGCGGAACCAGGTAGCTCAAGCATCCTTGCTTGAGATTCTTCCCGATTGTCAGTCTGCTCTGACAATTGCAGCCAGTGGCGGTCCTTACGCCGGACGGGCGGAACAAGGTAGCTCAAGCGGTTGAGGTACTCCGAAATCCCGAACTCGCTTCGGGACTTGAGATTCTTCCCGATTGTCAGTCTGCTCTGACAAATGCAGCCAGTGGCGACAATCGAGAGCAGGCTGGTTTTCTGGCTTTTAAAGAATAGGTCCCATTGGTCCCATTGGTCCCATCGGTCCCATAATCCCGGCACCGGCATTGAAGAATGGGACCTATGAGACGCATGTGACCTATGGGACCTATGTTTTGCTCTTTCCTCTCTCCTGTTCCCCTGCTCCAATGCTCACCGGCTCTAAAACAGCCCCAAAGGGCTGTTTTTGGTAGCTCCAGCCGTTTTCAATACTGAAAACGCCGCAAAATAAATCCAAATTCCGATAACTGCAATTTACAAAACCATTTTTCAAATTTACAAAACCATTTTTCAAATTTACAAAACCATTTTTCAAATTTACAAAATCATTTTTCAAATTTACAAAATGACTTTTCAAATTTACAAAATCGTTTTTCAAATTTACAAAACGACAAATCAAATTTACAAAACCATTTTTCAAATTTGAAAAATGACATTCCCAATTTACAAAATGATTTTTCAAACTTACAAAATGATTTTCCCAATTTGAAAAACGGTTTTTCCAATTTACAAAATCGTTTTTCAAATTCACTTTACGGCAAATCAAACTGGAAAAATAAGATTCCCAAAAAGAAAACCGCCAAACCACTTTGCCCCGAAACATTTCAAATTTAATCCGCCCCAAAATAAACTTATTGGACCATAAATCGAAAGAAAGATTTTCAACCACGAATCACACGAAACACACGAAAATTATTTTTTTCAACATTGGTCCCATAGGTCGCATGTGTCTCATAGGTCGCATTGTTCAATCTCGATGCCGGGAAGAATGGGACCAATGGGACCGATGAGACCTATGGGACCTATTTTTTAAAAGACAGAAAACCAGCCTGATCTCAACTGTCGCCACTGGCAAGTCTCGCCCGTCCGGCGTAAGGACCACGAAACACACGAAAATTATTTTTTTCAACATTGGTCCCTTAGGTCAATCTCGGTGCAGGGAAAAGAAAACATAGGTCCCATAGGTCGCATCTGTCTCATAGGTCGCATTGTTCAATCTCGATGCCGGGAAGAATGGGACCGATGGGACCTATGAGACCTATTATTTTTAAGACAGAAAACCAGCCTGATCTCAACTGTCGCCACGGCAAGTCTTTAGATAGTACCGTGTGAAACAGAAAACCCAAATAGCACTTAATACCCCGCGGAGGGCGCGAGTGATAATGATTCGCCCGTCCGGCGTAAGGACCGCCACTGGCTGCTATTGTCAGAGCAGACCGACAACCGGAAAGAATCTCAAGCAAGGATGCTTGAGCTACCTGGTCTCGCCCCCCCGGCGGTGCTTACGCCGCACGGGCGAAACTTGCCGTGGCTACTGTTTAGATAGTACCGTGTGAAACATAAAACCCAAGCAGCACTTAACGCTCAACGAAGGGCAAGAGTGATCAAGACTCGCCCCCCCGGCGCAAGGGGCGGCGTAAGGACCAGTCGAAATTGGGGACTGGTCCCATCTCGAATTGCAGGGTTCCGCCTTTGATAATATCGCTATAGTTTATCCAGCATTGATCATAAGGTTCACCATTGAGTGTGGCACTCTGGATGTACTTATTGGCCAGCGTACTGTTGCGTGCGATAATATTGAATTGTTTACCATCGGTCAATGTCAGAGTCATTTGCGGGAATAAGGGCGAACCGATGACGAAAGAGGGTTCACCCATACAGGCAGGATAAAGGCCCATCGCACTGAATACAAAGTTACTGGCCATGGACCCGGCATCATCATCCATAGTAAGCATATAGCCATCAGGCGACTTTTTAATCACCCGCTCAAACAGAGGCGTGCGAAACTTACCGCGGCTTTCGTGAATGACCGTAACGGGCTCAGTGAGGAAATGTCTGCTCCAGTATTGCGTGCGCCAGGGGCGGTCGAGATAATTGAAAAGATACGGCCAGGTCAGCGGCGGCTGATTATGGGGTATATGCTGATAATTGGCAAAGTAATATTCCAGATCATCGGCCAGCAGCGTTTTACTGCCCCGCAATCTGGCCAGACCATCTATATCGTGCGGCACCCAATAACGATAATGCCAGAGATTGCCCTGATAAAAGACAGCATTAGTTTCATTTACCTTTTCGCGGGGCACGCTGTGACCATCGCTCGTGAAAAAGCCGCGAACATTACCTTCGCCATCAACCTGCTCAGCACACCAGTATTGTTTGTAACCCTGCGCCTTTTGTTCATATTCGGCTGCCTCGCTGTCTTTGGCCAGAGCCCGGGCCATTTTCATTACCAGATAATACTGATAGGGTTTCTCAAGCTGGTCATTGCCCATTATAGTGTTCTTCACACCTTTATAGGCGATCTCCGGATCATAATCATTGAGCCCCTTAAAGAAGGCATCAACGACGATAGCACCGATGAATTCATGACGAACCGTAGCTGAGGGCCAGTAGCCGCTGCCCCATTGAGGAAATGAATCACCGGCGAACCATTCTACGATCGAGCGGGCGATATTATGGCCGATCTGCGGCTCGAGCAGAGTTATAAGGCTGAACTTGCGGAAATCATCCCAGGAGCTCCAGCCGGAATAGTTAACATAATCGGGTGCGGTATCTGCCGTCTGGCGAATAGTGTTTTCATCACCGGCCATGCGATACTGGCCGTTACTGGCAGTAACATTATTAGGATACTGATAGCTGCGATAGAGGCAGGTATAGAAAAGGTTGCGGAACTCTTCCATTTCAGCCGGAACAACTCCCAGATCAACCTTACCCAGCACGGTTTCCCAGGCCGCATCAGCCTTTCGGCAGGCTGCCTCGAAATCCCAGCCGGGCATATCATTATCAGCTTCAATAATGGCCTGTTCGACACTGATCGGAGAGAGACCGACCTTTAGCTGTATGATCCGCGGCTTATCTGCCCGGCCGAAATTACACCACAGTCCTTTCTCGGCAGCTTCCCAGCTCAGCAGCGGAGTTTCGAGCCTTACTGCATAATACAGCACAGTGTAACCATGTCCGCAGACATTGCCGGCTTTTACCAGACCGGTAATAAGAGTATTATCAACTACCCGCCAGTTATATTCTTTAATACCCGAAAGACTCTTACTGGGATCGAAATGAATATTGATATCCTGATCTGATATCGGGAACGAATAGCTGTGGAACCCGGCTCTGGTCGAGGCGGTTAGCCGGGCCTTAATGCCGCTGGCAAGCGTAACGGTATAATAGCCGGGGCAGCCTGCCTCGGTTTTCTTATCCATCGTATCACGAAGGTTTTTACCCAGCGAAGGAGTAACCCGCAAAGTCTCGCCCGCCCCACTGCAGCCGACACCAGGCACTCTGGTATGGGAAAAACCCTTTATATTATCATTGGCATAATCATAGCCGGTGTGTAAGCCGCCATCAGTATCAGGGCCAAGCACCACCAGACCAAAAGGAACTGTAGCTCCCGGATGTAACTGGCCGTGATCTCCCTGAGTTCCGACAAAGACATCAACGAACCGGGTAACCTGTGCCCCGGCAAAGGCAGAGCATAATAAAACGGCTGTTATAATTGCAGATAAACAACGCTGCATAGCAGTATTCTCCATTAAATCTAATCTATCACTTTTTTCAATATTTATAGCGTGTCAGGCCTGAGTTAGAGCTATATTAAATTCAGTCTCTGCTTAACGCAAGGGGTTTTCCGAGTTGAAAACAGATAAAATCCATTTCATTAGAATTATACTGACAAAAAGTATGACAGATGTGTCCTGACAGGACAAAGCTGGCAGGTAATTACCCAAATACAATACTGAAATGCCTGTAAGCGTTCACACAGTTATAAAAAGTAATAAGATATAAGAATAAGTTGATAATCTCAGGTTTCGCCTTCGGCGAGGCTTATTTAAGCTGGCTTTGTCTGCAATAAAAATCAGACAGCTTCGAGCGGAGCGAGAATCATGAGCTTATTTCTTATTTCGTATTTCTTATTACTTATTACTAAGCAATTAAGCTCACAGTTGACTTTGCAATCCAAGCAAGTACCGTGAACGGTTACAAATGTCTGAATGATCAATTAGCCATACCCAGAATATCATAACTTAATCTGGTCTGGAGAAGGCTTATCCTGGTCAGCGATTCTTTGAGATTCTCTTGCTGAGCTTCCGAGAGATTACTGATTATGAGTTCATCATTTACCCGGCGGAGATTACTATGACAGATGATCTGATTATAGAAACGCAGATACCAGAGGTGATTAAAAACCTGTACTGTCTCATCATATTGTTCCTGGCTCATCTGCCCCAATTCCAGCAGAGCTGACAGTCTTGAGATAGTACCAGGCGTTTTAATGCGGTTTTTAAGGGCATACACTCTGGCAATATTCACAATTGCCACAATAGGGTCTTTAATGTTGAGCGATTCTTCGCCATCGATCGTTTCGGTACGAAGCTGCCCGAGCAGACTCAAAGGCAGATCATAATTCAGGGCATTGCGAGTCAGATAAATAAAGAATTCCGGGTTATCATCAATAACCGCCATCATGTGTGCCTGGGCGGCATCAGTGAGAGACTGGCTGCCATAAATACACCTGATATCAAATATGGTATTGATCTCCAGGGTTGACTTTTCAAAGTTCATTATAGTCTCAGAAGTAAAGCGAGCCTTCCATTCATCGAGAGTCAGGCACCAGTGCGGATTGATCGCCATAATACCGCCGGGGCAATAAGGATACCCGGCTTTATCGAGCATAGTGCATACCTTATCAGCCAGGCGGAGGAAAATACCTCTGACCTGCTCGAGGTTCCGGCTGTCAACATTGTCAAAGATAATAGCATTATCCTGATCGGAAAACATGGTCATTTCCTGTCGGGCATTACTACCCAGAGTGACAAAGGCAAAATCGACATCCTGAGTTTGCATCTCTTGCAGGGCCAGAATAATGAATTTGACCATAACCGCATCAAAAATGCGACAGATCGCCTGCCGGATAGCTGGCGATTTTACGCCGTTAACTGTCATGGAACGAACCATAGCAGGTACCTGGCTGACACTATGTATAATATGGCCCTGGCTCTGAGCAGATTCTATAGCTTCAATTATCCCGGCGGGCAACTGATCATAATTGCTGATAATATCAAAACCAGATATCTGACTGGCAAGATTCTCAGCTGTAATACGGCGAATAGTCAGAACATGGCCATCTTTTTCAGAGAGGAAGATACGGGCTGCTTTAATGATCACATCGATAAGCAGTCCGCTTTTACTCTGTAACCGGGCCTCAAATTCAGAACTTGAGCGTCTGCCATCATTAAGCTCGGCCAGATGTTCGACCGCGGCTAGATTAACCTTGTTTTCCGGCAGTAATTTCTGCCAGATATCATCGCAGGCCAGCTCCTTTTCGCTATATCCGAGCATCCTTTGCAAAGCCAGGTTGGAAAATATATTCTTACCCTCGAGCATAAGAATATAGCCCTCACTGGAGGCTTCGACCAGAGCTCGATATCGTTCTTTGGCCTCAATAAGCCCCGTCTGAGCCTGCAATCTCTCATTTTCTATGCGACGGCTCTGACTAATGGTATAAAGTACGACAACAAAGAGAAAAACAGATATTACCAGAAAAGTCCACATGAGATTGATAGTCATAGCACTTATCTGCTGTTCCACATCGTGAATATACATACCTGTGCCGATAATCCAGCCCCACTGGGGGATCAGGCGAACAAAAGATAATTTGGGCACATGCAGGTCTGGATTATCCTGCCACTGCCAAAGATATTCCATGTATCCTTCACCCTGATTGTTCTGAGTGAGCTTGACAAATTCGACAAAGAGTTTTTTGCGGCTTTTATCCTTACTATCTACATAATCAGTGAGATCATGACCGTTAAGCTCGGGGAGATAAGGATGCATTATCATACGCGGGTGAGTATCAGTTATCCAGAAATAATCTTTACCGGCAGTGCCATAGTGCAAGGCCTTAATGTCAGCGGCAGCAATCTCTCTGGCCTGCTGCTCAGATATCTCACCAGCCTGAGCTCTGGCTATCTGATGCATTATAAGGCTCTGTGCTGTATTGACCATCTCCTTTAACATTACTTTGCGAGACTCCATCAGATTCTGACGGGAAAGAGGTATAACGATCACAAAAATGGCAATAATAAACAGAGCTGTACTAAGCAGAATAGGCAGGGCAATTTTCAGATGAAAGCCAGAAAGCCAGTAGCTTTGAGCCTGCTGTTTTTTACCAGCATAATATTTACCTTTAAAGTATTCACTGAGCTCGTGTTCACTGAGTATCCTCTCATTTTCAAGCTGCTCTTCAGCTTCATGATACCTTTCAGTAAAAGTACCATTTTTGAAATCTTCGCGACAGGGAAGATAACCATTATAATCATCTTGCAAGTGACATTCAAAAACCGACTTTATCTGCTCGTGAGTATATTTACCTTCAAATTCAGCAATGGCGTCTGCCAGCGTTTCTTTGCAATGACGAAACTTGCGGTGACTATATGGGTCATAACCATCAGTTGTACCGGAGGCAATGAACTCATCAAAACTCTGCAGGTCAAAAAAACCATCGATCCACTTATGAATATCTTCAGCCCGGATTCCAAAAAGCTTTTCAGTTTTATCTGCATGTTGAGATATTTTCATCTGATTCACCGTATTAGTCAGCGGGAAAACTCTATTACCCTTTTTTCGGTCACCAGTAATGGTATTAACACATCATGTTCATCAGTGGGAATATTATCAACTATCTGCAATTCAAAGGCCACAGCACAGCGAACGGCATTACTTACTTGTTCCCGGCTCAGAAAGCGATCATAAAAACCACCGCCTCGCCCCAGTCTGTGCCCATTGGTATCAAACGCCAACCCAGGCACAATTATCAGGTCTATCTCACTGAGATCAACTTCAATATTATCTGCAGGATTTCGCAGGCCATAGCGATCAATAACCATTTCCTGTTTGAGGGAGCTTAGTTTTACTGCAGCCATGGATTTATCAGTAAAATTAACTCGCGGAACTACTACCGTTTTACCATCGGCTAATGCCTGAGCAATAAGAAGGCTGGTATCATACTCCCCTGCCATACTAAGGAATGTCATTATAACCCTGGCAGAGCGATAAAAATTCAGAGAAACAATATTCGTGGTAACAGCCTCACTCCACTGAACAACCTGTCTGTCAGAACAGCTGGCCAGGACATTATTCATTGTCTTTCTGAGCCTTTTTTTATCCATGCTACATACCTCAAACCAGCTGACACTTCGCTCGGAAGCAACAACAAGCTCGCTCTTACTGAACTTTCTTCCTGAATTTGAATATTTCTATCTGATCGGCACAGATAACTCTCCTCTCTCGTTTATCATTTCTTACGAGCGGAAAAGTGTCTTTGGAAATAAAGTCCATTTTTTCCGATGTCTCTTTAATCCACTGTTCATATTTCTGATTGTCAAAATCCGGACAATCGGGCATATGATAGTGGACAAAATAAACATTATTCAGAGCTTCAGGTGACAAATTATCAGGGAAAGGCTCGCGAACAACCTTTTTTGGCCTGTAGATATACTGATTGCAAAGATAGCTGGCTGACCAACTAAGCTGTGTCCAGGTAGCCTGAGAAAATCTTACATCCATATCTTCTTTCAGACAATAAGCCTCAGAAGCAAATGAAGCATTATACCAGAACCACTGGGAAAAGGCCCTGATCCTCTGATCAGCCTTGTTTTTATATGGTTTGACTACATCAATAGCGGAACAGGCAATAGCAATAGTTGCAATAAGTGACATTACAATAATAACCGTATTTCTGGTATTACCCGCCGAAGCCCGCCTGGCATGGCCGTTAAGCAGTGTGGCCGCCCCAAGCCCACTAACGATATATATCATAGGGGCTGCATACATGAAGAACTTAACATGACCGCCATAAGGGTATTTTTGCACAAGAGCGGCGGCGAAATTTATAAGAAGAGGCAAAAGTAAAAGCCAGGCTATCTTACCTCTGGCGTTTTTGAACAGGGCAACAATTCCAGTAAACATCAAAATAGCGGTAAGGGTACTGCCAAATCTCTCGCCACCAACCGGATGGGAAAAACTCTCGCCGGTATGAGTTGTGATGATCCACCATATCATTTTGATTGGGTTATGGGGCGGAAAGGTATCATCCCAGCAATCAGACATAAAACCAAGTTCAGCGGCCATTTGCGGCTTTATAGAATAAAAATAGGCAACAAGGAAAGAAACTGAGAAAATCACGCTATAAAGCAACCAGAGCTGCCAGTCTCTGGTTTGCCCCTTTTGGCTAAGCAGAGAGCAGAAAACTATCAGACTAACCGCAGCAGCGGTAAACACTGCCGGGAATGAAAAGCCAATCGCCAGAGGTACCCATAAGATCAAACCGATAAGCCAGCATCTTCTATGAGGAGCTAATAACCATTCCAGAAGAAACCAGACAAGCAATAACGAAACGAACATATCCATGCCGTAAGGCTTATATTCTGCCGCATAGCGGATATTAGAATAGGACACTGAAAAAAGTGCCACCGCAAATAGTCTTGCCGAGCCGGAAAGCACCTTTCTGGAAATACGCCAGAAAATGAACATTGAGACAATTGAGGTAATAAACGCCGGCAATCGCAATGAAAGCTCAGAAAAACCTAAAATGTCACTACAGGCCTTTCCCAGCCATAAAAAGAAAACAGGTGCTACCTGATGATAGATAAGGGGTTGTAACAGCTCCATATAACTGCACTTATATACGCTAACAGCAACAAAGCATTCATCTTCCCACAGAGGGAATGCCAGAAAATAACGAATACAGCGGGCAGCTATACCCAATAGAAAGAAAAACAAAAGCCAATTTTCCATACGGGCCAATACGCCGACACGGTCAAGCTCTGGCGTTATACATAAAGGAGAAATAAGCCCATTATCGCTTAATTCCGGTTTGCAAGACATAAAAAACTCCAATCGCAGACTCATCTGTCTAATAAACTATAATTAAGGTTGAATTGTATGAATATGATACAGACTGTCAACTTATATTTGGTTGCGATAAGTGTATATTATAGTAGTAAAGCCGGAGATATGGACCGCCCATCGATATAGAGCTAAGAAAAAAGGCAGGCCAAAAAGACCTGCCTTGAATAAAACTATATCTTATACAAAATTGTATAAACAATCGTACTATCTCAGGAATTGAGTACCGGCGAGAACCTGATCGATATCCAGTAAAATCTTAACATTTTCACCAATCTTACCCATACCAAGAATAAAATCGGTATTGACCTGATTACCAAACTCTGGCGACGGTTCGATCTGTGCTTCCTGAATATCAAGCACTTCGGAAACATTATCAACAATAATACCTACCTGGGTATTATTACCTTCGAGTTCGACTTCAACTACGATGATACAGGTCTGCTCGGTAACTTCCTTTTCTTCCATGCCGAACCTGACCCGCAAGTCAATAATAGGAATTACCTGACCACGCAGGTTTATTACACCTTTAACCTCGATCGGTGTCTGAGGTACGCTGGTTATATCCTGATAGCCAATTATTTCTTTAACTTTGAGTATTTCCAGACCGAATTCTTCCTGACCTAAGGCAAAGGTTAAATATAAACCAGCTTTAGCTCTGGCATTGCGGTTTTCCAGACTTGTCGCACTTGAACCATGATCAACCATCTGATCTATCTCCTAAAAATCGTACAATTTTATTCTTTTTCTCCATAGGCCGGGACACTTCACTTCCCTGCAACACTCTTATCGTAAAATATAAAAGGAGGATTTGCAAAAAAGCTGATAAAATAGGTAATATACTCTCGTAAGTGCTTGAAAAATCGACAGATAAGCATGATATTAAAAAAACATAGACAAATAATAATTCAGAGTCTTGCTAATTATAGGACCAGATCAGGCTTAACCATTGTCTGGCTGGCATATATTAATGGCAAAAATACCAGGTAAGAATAATTGCACCTGTTGCCAAATAAGATACAATAGCGATATGAGCAGTAAAATAAATTTTGGTGTCAGCGAGAAAAAAACAGCTGAACTGCAAGACCGAATGAAAAATTGCCAGCTAAAAGAAGGCGACCTGGAGGAGTCTTTTATAAAAGGCTCCGGCCCTGGCGGCCAGAAGGTCAATAAAACCTCATCTTGCGTCCAGCTCAGACACATACCCTCCGGAAAGATCATCAAAATGCAACAAGAAAGATCTCTGGCCCTGAACAGGTTTTTCGCCCGTAGAAAAATGTGTGAACTGCTGGAAATTGAGCAAGGTATAAAGACACCAGAGCAAAGCCTGTCAGATAAAATACGCAAACAAAAGCAAAGACGCAAACGACGAGGTAAAAATGTCTGTCCAGCTACAGCAACAGGAGCAAATGAACAATAAAAAGACTCAGGCCGTTTCATTACAGTAAACAACCTGAGTTATATTTTAGTCTGCTGATAAGTCTGTTGCTTAGAGAAAGCAAATTATACCTGTTGGCAATTGTTCTGCAATCAGGAAACGACTACATCTGTTTGCTGCGATATGACTCTACTTCCCAGTTTTCAATAAAAATGCGAGCATCATCGGTCATATAGTCTATACCGCCAAAGGCATTAGCCAGTTGAATAACCAGGGCACCGTCCTGAGCAAGCAAGAGAGCCAGAGCAGCTTTCTTTTCGGTATCAGCCACCCCATAAACAGCAGTTTTGGTTGCAATAATCGCCGGGTTATAGCCATGCTTTGCACTAAAAGCCTTTATAGCTTCCTGGTCCGGCTCGCCAATGAACGGAAAGCTTTTGGCATAGACGATGTGGTCAGGTGTAATTGGCCCTTGCGGATAAGCGAACATTCCGGAAACAGCAATACCCAGATCATCATTTTTATAAGCAGCTGTAATTCTCCGCATTTTTTCATCTATCTCTCTGGTTGTAGGGTCAGAACCAACTTTCAGGGTAGTTTTAATGCCAGCTTTCTTATAGAATGGCAAGAGAGTATTGACCACTCGAGAATAAAGCTGACGAATCTCATCAGCAGTATCTGCAGCAACAAAAAGACCATGATTTTTCAGAAAGATCAAAGCTGGTTCTTTACCATTGCAATCTTTATAGCTTTTAATTTCCTGCCTGACCTTCATACAAAGGGTATAGCCCGGATCAATATAATCAAGCCAGAGTGCATCGGGGAACAGCTCAACACAGGCTTTTTTCCCGGCAAGAGAGCAGGTCATACCGTTAACTATCGCCGGGTGAGTATGAACCACAAAGGTTGCACTAAGAGAATCATGAAGAGGAGCTTCAACCGATGCCCGGCCCGGGGTTTCAGGACTGACAGCCGCAGCCATTGCATTTTTTATAAGCTCTTCCCGCTCGGCTGGCACAGCAGGCGGGGTAAAAGCATAAAGTTCACTGAGTCTGGTGCGGTCCAGGGCAACAAAAAGCTCAGGCTTCAGCCCCGCCAGAGTAGTGCCAGAGGGCTTAATCCATAAAGTCTGTTCATTTTTTGCAGAGGTATTGCCTCCACCGCCCAGAACATAATCACAAGAGCCGAATTCATGAGATAGTTTTGTTATAGTGTTTAAGAGTTCATTTTTTGTCATTATTTTTTCTCGTATTAATTACAAGTTTTGTATTTATCTTGTTTAATAAGCATCACAAACAAATCGGTTATATTTATAAGATCAATCATTCCATTTCCGCCCGGCCTGTCCTGAACCTGTTTAAGAAAGTAAGGCCTAATACCACGGAGCTGACGATTTTCTTCTTATATGCAACTCATCCATCATGGCATTACCTTTATGGGTTACCAGATAATGGATCAGTTCAGCTATTTCAGCTGGCGCAATAAGGTCTTCAACAGGGATATCAGGTCGAGCGTTAAGTACCATCTCAGTGGCAGTAGCTCCGGGACAGATAACATGGACGCGTATGTCAGTATCACGCAATTCTTCAGCCAAAGCCATAGACATGCCACGCAAAGCGTGTTTGCTGGCAGTATAAGCACTTTGCATTGCGTAGCCTTTGACAGCAAGCACAGATGCTATATTGATAATATAGCCACCGGGTGATTTTTCTAATAATGGCAATAAATCCCGGCATAAAATATAAGGAGCACGAGCATTAACATCCATCACCCGCTGATAGCTTTCATTATCAGTTTCTTTTAACGGTGCTATACATATACTGCCCGCATTATTCACCAGAATATCCAATCTTCCTACTTTTGTATTTACATAATCTATCAGGGTTTGCAGCGAATCGAGTCTGGCTGCATCTATTATAAGAGAAAGTGCTTTACCACCTGCTGCCTGGACCATAACAGCGGTTTCCTCAAGATCAGTCTGAGTGCGAGCTGTAAGAATAACAGTAGCACCTTCACCAGCCAATGCCAGAGCTATTTCACGGCCTATACCACGCCCTGCTCCGGTAACCAGAGCAACATTATCCTGCAACAGATCAGTCAATTATATCTCCTTGAGTAATTCCGCCTCGGCGGCTTTGGTCCAGATGCCCTTGTCAAGTCTGGCATAAACACTGGGGTGTTTTTCTTTTAGCTGAGCCAAAGTTGTCAAAGGCATATCGTGTAACTGTGGATACACTATTATTTTACCAGAAAGAATACGATTTTCAACTGCTCGAATTCCATCTATTGCTCCGGACATACCAGAAACCGCATCAACTGAACTATCAGTATCAAGCTGACCGGTCAGCACCTTACCCAGTACGATCATCATATCTGAAACCCGCGAGCCGCTGGTACCAAACATAAAACAGCGATTTCGGATATATATGTCCATATTAATATCCTGCCTGACCGTTGCTGGTATGCCGGCAAAGATATTAATGATCGCCCCGGGAGCTGCATCTTTAACAGCCTGTGCCACCACCGCTCCCACCGGTGCCATAATATCGATATAAGAAAACTGAGCACCTGTAAGCGGCTTGGTTTCGGGATTGACCAGTTCAAATTTAACTCCACGCCGCTCCGAGAGTTCATTGGCCTTGGCCGCCAGTGAGGCCAGACGCTCATCATCAAAATCAGTACCGGTAACAGATATACCCGGCACACCGCAGCTTAGCAGGCGAATAGTATGCATCTGCCCCATCGGCCCGGCTGCACCAATAATCAATGCATTATCTCCCGGCCGAATCTCGCCGCTTACCGGAATATTTTTATAACTATCGGCGGCATTATCGCTTACAGTACCGATCCAGCGAGTCATACCATAATGCACCCGCCCTACACCAACTGATATATCCCTGCCAATAGTTGAACCATTGAGAACAATATTGATAATACCGCCCGGAGCCAGTTTATCATTGAGTATATTGATCGCGGCAGCATCATGACCGAAATATATTATATCATCAAAAGACTCATCAGCGAGGGCTTCGACCTTTTCAACCTTGAGGGCATAGCTCAGGTCAGAATGCACAATATCGCTACCAGAACAGACAACAACAGTTTCCGCCGGGCTGCCTTCCGGGGCAAAGGATTCTTCAATGCCCTTTATTTCCCGGTCATCAGCAACAACTATCAGCAGACGGCCGCCGCACCTGACATGCTGTCGTTCGACAGTTAAAAACGAACTTTCCACACAAGCCCATGGCTCTACCAGGGCGACAGATGAATAGCTCAACTTGTCATTATCAACCGGAATAAGACAGCTTTCGCCGCTCACTGGGTCGATTATCACCCTTTCATCAAGTATGACATAACTCTGCAGGCCGCCTTCGATATTATAGCCAAAAGCAGCATTAGAACCATCAGTCGGCAGCCAGCGATAATCGGCCTGTACCAGCACCTTTTCGCCAACCTTGTGGTGAGTGACCTTATCTCCCACCGCAATTATCTCGCCAAAGGCCTCATGGCCCGGAACTGTCGGTTTAAGGCCGGGTTGATAGCTGGGTATCTCTCGTAGAGCATTGCTGTCGATTCCGGAAAGGACAGGCCCTTTGCGCGGGTGCGAATTAAACTGTTTGAGCAGTTTCAGATCCGAAAAGCACAAACCTACTGCCTTTATATTGAGTAATATCTGATGAGGGCCAGGGCTGATTACAGCCTTTGCAGTATTAAGCTCAAGGGTATCAGGCCCGGTAAGCTGCACAGCGGTTTGGCTACTTGGTATATTCTTATTCATTTATCTATCCTTTTAAGTTCTCTATTACAGCTCGAAATCTTACACTTTCTTACTGACAGGCGGGGAGAGTTATTCTTAATGCAACATTTCCTGACCACCGGTAACTGGCAATGCCTGACCGGTTTCATATTGCTGGTCAACGAGATAATAAATCGCTTTCATGACATCGGCGGTAGTACAGCCGCGTCCCATAGGCACCTTGGCTTCGTAGGCTTTCTTTACATCATCTATGGTTTTGGCGCCGGGTATCTTACCGGTACGCAGATACTGCACAAAGAGACCATTTTCCGGGTTCGACCAGAGCGGCCCATCAAAGAAATTACCAGGACAGATGGAATTAACTTTTATGCCATCAGTTATGAGTTCCAGAGCAAACGATTGGGTAAGGCCAATTCCGCCAAATTTACTGCCGGCATAGGCGGCATTCTTATTAGAGCCGACCAGCCCGGATTTGGAATTTATCTGGATAATATCACTGGTATAAGCCGGGGATGCCTGATGCTGCAAAGCCAGCAGACCGGCCACTGCCTGTACGCAAAGGAAGTATCCTTTGTAATTAACAGCGGTAACAAAGTCGAAGTCCTTTTCCGACTGAGTCTTTACACTCTCAGCCTTGAGTACTCCGGCATTAGATATAAAAATATCCAGACCGCCGTAAACGCAAACCACTTTATCAAGAGCTGATTTTATCGATGCCAGACTGGTAACATTCATCGCCAGAGCCATAGCACGATTGGGGCCATATTCAGCACAAATTCCAGTAGCAGCCGCAATTGCAGCAGATTCATTAACATCTGCAAGTGCAACGAAAGCTCCCTGTGCGGCAAGATCATGAGCTATTTCCAGGCCAAAACCCTGAGCTGCACCGGTAACTACTGCTATTTTGCCGGCAACCCGCCCGGTTTGTTCTGTCGGGCAGGGCACTATTTCAAAACAGCCAATACCCGGCACATTAACAGCCTTAATAGTAGCATCACATGATTTAATAACAGCCGCACAAGCCGCCATTATCTGTGCATCAGTCATCTCAGATGAGAGATCGACAACTACCGAGTTTTTTATCTCACTCTGGCGATAACATATCAGCGGATATCGATTATTAATACCGGCCAACATCCGCAAGACCGGGGCTATTCTGTTTATCATATCTAATTCCTAAGGTAGCTCAATCAGTCCCGATCTATCGGGGCTTGAGATTCAATTCATTCCAACTTTTTAATTTCACTTGCGACAACTACGCATTCCAACTTACTATTACCCGGTCTTATCGATCTCCGCAGAGACAGTCGAGCTACATAAGCATTTTCAACCCCTGCTGAAATATGTCCGCCACTTTATCCGGAACAGGCTGGCCTTTAGCACAGGTCGGCACCAGCTGCACCAGATCGAGCGTATTATGCTCTGTACCGGCAACCACAGCGATCCCGGCCTTATCTATGGCAGTTACATACTCGGTAAGTACTTCAGGGCTGTTTCGTAAAGGTATAAATTCTACCATTTCATATTCTTCAGCCTTCAGAGTATCTATAAACCTTTCTAATGGTGTTTCATATTCACAAAACGATGATGCACCATCGGCCAATACCGGATAACAGGCTATTCCACCAAGTTCCCTGATCAGCTCTTTGGCCTGTGCCAGATTGACAAATGACTCGGGTACATAACAGCTCTTACCCACCTTCATCAGATAAGAACGGATCTCATTTTGCAAGCCCACCGGGTTATCGACCGCCTTGGATTCACAGCCAAAAATTGCCTTCAGGGCAGCTGCTCGCAGATCGGGCGAAACCAGCTCAAATAACACCTCTTGAAAGGCCTGTGCAAGATGTCTTTCCTGCAGGGTAACACTGGCCGCCGGGCAGTTATGCCGGTCGCATATTCTGGAAATTATCGCGTTATCATCCAGTGCGGTATCAATACCAGCTTTTTTAAACACTTCAGCGAGTTTTGCAGTCATCTCCCGCATACGAATTGTGTCATTATTACGGATCTGATCAGACAGCTCTCTGGCTCTTGGTGTAAGATCTTTATATCGGGTCAGAGCCTTGCCGCAGATATAATATTTCCCGGGATTAGCCGGGTCGTTCACCCGAATACCCGCTTTTTGCATTTCCGGTTCCAGGGCAATTATCTCGGTGCCAAAGATCGGGGTAATACCCCGCTTCTGACATAATACCGCAAACTCATCATATACGCTGAAATCATAATAATTACCAGCTCCAAGAGCTTTAATACCCTCAGCTGCGGCCATTTCAACGGCCTGGGCAACATTACTAAAAGCCGAAAAGTTTGGCGGCAGATGTATATGACTGTTATATTTTATATTTTCACTTACCATTTCATTTCTTCTCTTCTATTTCAGCAACTATCTTAGTAATCTTTTTCGGCGGTAAATGCAGAGCGTGGCCAAATACATCTTCGGCAGCCTCTTTCACTGCCTCAGAAATAGTTGGATGAGCAAAGATCATCTCAGCAAGCCTGCCAGTATCAGCCTTAAGCGTCAGCATAGCTGCGGCACTTTCGATTATTTCTGTGGCATTATGGCCAATAATGTGAACACCTAGCAATAACCCGGTTTCTTTGTGGCTTATAACCCGCACAAAGCCAAAATCTTCACCCACAGCCATAGCCTTGCCCAAAGCTCCAATTGGAAATTCTCCTATTACGACAGGTATCCCCTGCCTGCCTGCCTGCTTACTGGTCAGACCAACAGAAGCTACTTCTGGGAATGTATAGACAGCCGATGGTATAGGCAATACGCTGGTATTGTTATGTCCCAGAGCGTTTTCAACCGCCGTCACAGCATGACTGCTCGCGGCGTGGGCCAGCAAACAGCGGCCATTTGCATCACCAATGCAATAATAGCCAGGTACCGAGGTTTCCATATTATCATTCACACGAATAAAACCACGGTCAGTATTCAGCCCAACAGTCTCGAGCCCCAGATCAGCAGTATTTGGCCTGCGTCCAGTAGAAACCAGCACTTTATCAAATCTGGCAGCTTCACCATTTATAATGGCTTCCACACCACCATCATTCACTGCCATACTATCAACTTTCACTCCGGTACGAATGGTAATGCCCCGTTTAACAAAAGCACCTGCCAGGGCCTCGCCTAAGGCTGTTTCCATTTCCGGGATCAGATTATCCAACAGCTCGACAACTGTAACTTTCACTCCATATTCATGCATCATGCAGGCAAATTCACAACCGATAACACCACCACCAACGATCAGCAGACTTTGCGGTAATTTATCCCAATGCAGAGCCTGGTCGGAAGTGCAGACATAGTTCGTATCTGTTGGCCAGCCCGAAATTACTGAAGGGACTGAACCTGTAGCAATTATTATCTTACTGGCAGTAAATGATTCAACATTGCCCTTGTCATCAGAAACAATAACCTTGCCCGGGCCATCAAGTTTTGCCCGCCCGGCATAAACCTTCACTTCTCTGGCCTTGAGCAGTCCCTTAATTCCGCCGCGAAGTTTGGCTAACACCTTATCCTTGCGTTTCTGGATCTTTGTCCAATCGAAATTTACTTCACCACTAATGGTAATACCCAACTCAGCGGCATCATGTATCTTATGCAGCAGTTCGGCAGAGGCAAGTAAAGCCTTAGATGGAATGCAGCCATAATTCAGGCATGTTCCGCCAAAATGCCCCTTTTCTACCAGTGCAACCCTTGCCCCCATAGAAGCAGCCTTCAGAGCGGCAACATAGCCGCCCGGCCCGGCACCAAGCACTGCAATATCAAATTGTTCTGACATGATCTTTCCTTAATAAATGTACCCGGATGTTTGATAATCAAATTCCAAATACTAAATCCAAATTTCTAGCCAATTAACTCCTGCGGATTTTCGAGCATTTTACCCAAAGTCTGCATAAACTGAGCAGCGACCACACCATCAACAACACGATGGTCAGCACTAAGGGTCATAGTCATAAGCCTGGTTGCCTTTATAGCTCCGTTTTCAGCCTTAACCCCCTCTCGAATTGCTCCAACAGCCAGAATACCAGATTCTGAAGGGTTAATTATAGCAGAAAATTCTTCCGTGCCAAACATTCCCAGATTAGTAATAGTAAATACACCCTGACCCACACCTTCAAGTTTGCCTGTTCGGGCAGAATCGACCACTTCGCGGGTACGCCGAGCCAGCTGCTCAAGAGACATAGTTTCAGCAGCCAGCACAACAGGAACAGTCAATCCATCGTCAGTACCAACAGCTATGCCAATGTTAGCATTGGGCATTTCCATTATTTCAGTATCGCGATATTGACTGCGGAATGCCGGGTATTGCTTAATCGAACGGGCAACTGCCAGAACAATGAAATCATTAACGCTACACTTAAACTGCTCTTTAGTGGCCTTATAGGTATTGAACAGGTTTTGGGCATCAATAGTAGCTCGGACATAAAAATGCGGAACCGTCTGTTTGGAATATTGCAGATTTTTGGCAATAGCCCGGCGCATTTTTGTTGTGGGATAAGTCCTTGGCTCTTTTGTGGTAAACTGGGCACTTTCAACATCAGTAGAAAGGATACGCCCCCCCGGTCCGGAACCACAGCCAAGCGATGACAGATCAATACCCTTATCATTTGCCGCTTTGCGTGCAGCAGGCGAGGCCTTTACCCGACCTGAATCACTGACAGCAGAAGGTGCTTTTACCGCTGACTGACTGGCAGATGGCATTATTGTTGTCATTTCTGAAACGGGCGACTTTTGTGCCGGATCGTCATTCTGGGCGGCAATAAAAGCATCAACATCAACGCCTTCCTCGGCCAGATAGGCAACTGGCTTTTTAACTTCAACAATATCACCAACCTGTGCCACGATTTTAGCTATCCGACCGGCATTGACCGCTTCAACCTCCATCACAGCTTTATCTGTCTCTATTTCAAATATCACCTGACCAACTTCAATACGATCGCCCACAGCCACTTTCCAGGCAACCACAGTGCCTTCTTCCATTGACTGCCCGGCTTGGGGCATGATAATAACCGTTACATCGCCAGATTCAGACATCTCAGCATTTTTGCCACTACCCATCTGCTTACCCCCTGCTCGCTTTGAATCTTCGTCTTCTTGACCAACTTCCGCTTCGGCTACATTCGGAGAAATAACCGCCAGCGGCTCATCAATTCCAGCAACAAAACCAGCCGGAACCAATACACTTTCAATTATCCCATCTATCGGTGATTGAATTTCAAACACTTCCTGACCAACTTGCACCTGACAGACAACTTCATTGGCAGTTACTACCCCTGAAGACTTAAGCCATGAATTTACAATCACTTGAGTCGCTTTAACCTTTGACTTCGGTACTAATATATTATACATTTCCAATCCTGTCTTCCTATTTGTTCTTTATCACATCAACAATAATATTACATAATCAATCATAATTCAAGCAAATTATTGCAATTTATTATTGCATTGACGATCATTTTTAGATATGATTCAATTGTAAAACATGAAACATGAAGGAAGGAATATTGTATTATGATCCAGACGATTCAGAAAAGACGCGAAGAAATACTGACAATTGCATATCGTAACGGACATGTCCTGGTAAAAACTCTGGCTGAGGCAATTGGCGTATCAGAAGCAACTATCCGACGGGACCTGCAAGGTCTGGCCGCTGATGGCCATATTGAGCTTACTCACGGCGGTGCCAGGGTTATATTCAATTCAGACTATTCATTCATATCAAAGTCGCTGCGAAATGTTGATGCCAAAAACACTATAGCTATGATGGCCGCCGATATGATCAATGATGGCGACCAGATATTTCTGGATTCGGGCACTACCTGCTTTCAAATGACTGGCCACCTGCGTGCCAAACGAAGCGTTACTATCATATTAAATTCGGTACGGACAGCCCAGGAGCTGCGAACACCCGGCCTTAATGTCTTAATACTGGGCGGACAATATCGGCCTGACCGCATGGACACAGTTGGGCCCATGGCCTTTGAGTCACTGGAACGCCTACGCGGCTATCGTGCCTTTCTGGGCAGTGATGGCATCAGTATGGATTTTGGTCTAACATCAGTTGACATTGAAAGTGCTCACTTGCTGAGCATAGTTGCCCGGAACGCCAAGGATTGTGTTCTGATAGCTGACAGCAGCAAATTCGACCAACCTTCACTTTACAAGATCGCAGGGTTTAACACCATTTCCACCATAATTACCGATAAAGCACCCTCTGAAGAATGGTGCAAATTCTTTAGAGATAACAATGTCACCGTAATTCATCCGGGCAATTTCACACCGCAACAAATCCCGGCTGATAGCAAATAACTAACAGGATAACCCACAGGAGAGATAGAGGTCATGCCAAAATCAATCAATATCTGCCCTAATCAGGCCAGAATGAGTTCCACACTGGAATTCACGCCCATTGCTGTAAATCAGTACAATAAAACCGTCAAACAAGAACTTAAACGCTACAGCCCTGACGACATGGTCAGAATCCAACGCGACATGACCTATTGCCGCACTTTTGAGAACATGCTGAATGAAATCAAACTCAGAGGAGCATTCAAGGGAATTGAATACAATCATAAAGGACCGGCACACTTGTCTATCGGACAGGAATCCGCCGCGGTCGGCCAGGCATACCACCTGAGCGTTGAAGACCATATATATGGCAGCCATCGCAGCCACAGTGAAATATTAGCCAAAAGCCTGTCGGCTATCCAAAAGCTCGATGATAAGACACTTATGAGCATTATGGAGAACTACTTTGGCGGCACTTGTCTCAGAGTCGTTGAAAAAGATGCGAAAGGCGGTGTAAAAGATCTCGCAATCGACTTTTTGCTCTATGGTACACTAGCTGAAATATTCGGCCGGGAAAACGGCTTTAATAAGGGCATGGGCGGCTCGATGCACGCTTTCTTTCCTCCTTTTGGCGTTTATCCCAATAACGCAATAGTGGGTGGTTCAGGAGACATTTCTGTCGGCGCTGCACTTTTCAAAAAATGCAATCAGAAGCCCGGCATAATAATCGGAAATATTGGCGATGCCTCAGCTGCCTGCGGTCCGGTATGGGAAGGACTGTGCTTTGCCGTTATGGATCAGTTCAGAACCCTGTGGGAAGAAGGGTACCGCGGCGGTCTGCCTCTTATTTTGAACTTCTTTAATAACTTCTACGGCATGGGCGGCCAGACCGTCGGCGAGACCATGGGGTACAATGTACTGGCCCGTCTGGGCGCAGGGCTCAACCCAGATCAAATGCATGCAGAGCGGGTTGATGGATATAACCCGCTGGCTGTCGCAGATGCTATTATTCGCAAACGAGAGATAATTGAACAAGGTAAAGGCCCTGTACTGCTCGACACCATGACCTATCGCTACAGCGGGCACTCTCCATCAGATCAGAGTAGCTATCGTGAAAAAGCTGAGATCGAAGCATGGCAGCAGCATGACCCAATAATAAATTTCGCCGCAGAACTAGTTAAAGCCGGCGTTTGTGACCAGAATACAATTGACAGCATTCATGCCAGAGCTGAAGAATTAATGGTAAAAGCACTGACTAAAGCTGCTGACCTCAAAATATCACCACGGGCCGACCTCAAGAAAGCCGACAACCTGCTCCAGAAGACTATGTTTTCCAATCAGAAAGCAGAGTCATTAGACCCAGCCCGCAAGCCAGTCACTCTGATGAGCAAAGAAGATAATCCAAGAGTTAAAGGACTTAAGGACAAAAGCCGGTCAGCATTTGATGCCAGCGGCCAGCGACTCAAAGATACTCGCTGCGTGGGAATTAAAGACACTATCTTTGAAGCTGTATTAGATGCATTTTACACCGACCCAACCCTCGTTGCCTATGGTGAAGAAAACCGCGACTGGGGCGGTGCTTTTGCCGTATATCGCGGTTTAACTGAAGCTCTCCCCTATCACCGGCTCTTTAACTCACCCATAGCCGAAGGTGCCATTATCGGCACGGCTGTTGGCTATGCCCTGGAAGGCGGTCGGGCACTGGTTGAGCTGATGTATTGCGACTTTATGGGCCGGGCTGGCGACGAGCTCTTCAATCAGCTTTGCAAATGGCAGAGCATGAGCGGCGGCCTGCTCAAAATGCCTGTTGTAGTTCGCGTTTCGGTCGGGAGCAAATACGGAGCTCAGCACAGTCAGGACTGGACCTCACTTTGCACTCACATACCAGGCCTGAAAGTGGTATTCCCGGCAACACCGTACGATGCCAAAGGCATGCTGACAACCGCCCTGAAAGGCACAGACCCGGTAATATTTTTCGAGAGCCAGAGACTATACGGACAACCGGAAGAATTCGTCGCTGGCGGCGTGCCGGTCGAATCCTACGAAGTCTCTTTTGGCAAACCGGCTGTCCGTAAGGCAGGCAGCGATTTGACCATTCTGACTATTGGCGCTACTTTATACCGCGCTCTGGAAGCTGCTAAAGAGCTGGAAAGTAAATATGGTGTAAGCTGTGAAATTATTGATGCTCGCAGCCTTGTACCTTTTGATTATGAGATAGTACTTAGCTCGGTTAAAAAGACACGCAAGATACTTCTTGCCTCTGATGCCTGCCAGAGAGGCAGCTATCTGCACAATATAGCATCTAATATTACCAGATTGGCCTTTGATGAACTTGACGCTCCGCCGGTTGTTCTCGGAGCCAAAAACTGGATCACACCACCAGATGAGATCGAAGATGCATTTTTCCCCTACCCATCTGATTTCCTGGATATTATCCACGAAAATATCATACCACTTAATGGCTACACACCAAACAGCGACCAGCTTGACAGTTCTTTAGTTTTTAATGAAAACAAAGGTATTTAGCCTTATTCCTGATTAAATAATCAAAATGTATCAGAGCCTGTATAAAACACCTTTTTATGCAGGCTCTTTTTTTTACCATAAGCAATAATATCATAGCCCAAATAATCGTTACAGATTAACATCTCAACCATTATTCTCAAAAGATATAGAACTAAGACACTAAAGCAGAGCTAAAAAGTAACAGATAATAACATCATCGATTAAAGAGACCTGATGTCATTTCGAGACAATCAGAGATGAGTTAAGTATAAGTCAATAGAGTATCTGAGAAGAATTATGGAGAGAATGGAGATGGAGAATTATAGGTCATTACCGGCTGTGATAATGATAAACGAGTCAAAATGCAATCATTGCCTGGCATGTATCTCTGCTTGCCCGGTAAAATTTTGTAACGATGCCAGCGGCGATTTCGTTAAAATCAACCATGATTTATGTATTGGCTGTGGCGAATGCCTTAAGGCCTGTACCCAAAATGCCCGTTATGGAATTGACGACACTAAGACTTTTTTCAATGACCTGAAAACAGGTGTACCAATGGTCGCTATTGTGGCACCGGCAGTAGCAAGTAATTTCCCAGGGCAATACCTTAACCTTAATGGCTTTTTGAAAAAATTGGGGGTACAAGCTGTTTTTGATGTTAGCTTTGGCGCTGAACTGACAATCAAAACCTATTTGAACCATATAGAAAACAATAAAGCCAAATGCGTTATAGCCCAACCCTGTCCTGCAATCGTCTCATATATTGAGACATATAAGCCCAATCTCCTGAAATATCTGGCTCCTGCCGATAGCCCTATGCTGCATACAGCCAAGATGATAAAAGAATTTTACCCCCATCTTGCTAACCATAAAATAGCTGTTATCTCTCCATGTTATGCAAAAAAAAGAGAATTCGCCGACACGGGCTATTGTGACTACAATGTTACCATGAATAAATTGCATGATCATATTAAACATAGTGGTCTGCAACTGGGCAGTTATCCGGCAACAGAGTATGACAATCCACCAGCAGAAAGAGCTGTATTGTTCAGCACTCCAGGCGGTCTGCGAGATACGGCAGAAAGATGGATGCCCGGCATAAGCGGCAAAATACGAAAGATAGAAGGACCAAACACCATATATCATTATCTTAACGATCTTGAAAATGCCATTCTCAGTGGCAAAGCCCCACTGGTGATCGATTGCCTGAACTGCGAAATGGGCTGTAACGGCGGTACAGCAACAATTAATAATAAAGCAAATGCTGATGAACTTGAATATTATGTTGAGCAAAGAAAAAGAAAAGCACAACAAAAATATTTGGATGAGAACAATACAGACCAACCAGTAAAAGATAAAAAATGGTTTGGTAAAGCTCAGAAAACTAAACTAACACCAGACCAGATCAATCATAAAATTATAGGACAACATATAAACAATTTCTGGCAGGAAGGACTGTACGGCCGTAGCTATCATGACCGGTCATTTAATAATAGCTATAATAAAATATCAGAAAGGGCTTTGCAGGATTGCTATAAAAGGCTGCTTAAATCATCACCGGCAGACCATAAGAACTGTTCGGCCTGCGGCTATGGTTCGTGTGAAAAAATGGCAACTGCCCTGCACTACGGACTGACAAAAGAAGAAAACTGTTGTTACTATCAGCAAAAGATCAATCTACAGCTATTGGAACAGGAAAAAGAAGTTAATCGTAAAATACAGGATTTCCAGAAGCTCATCTCAGAAAGCCTTGATTCACAGAAATTCATAGCTCGTTTTGAGCCTGTGGCAACAGCCATTCAAAGCATGTCACGCCAAAGCAATTTACTGGCGATCAATGCTGCCGTTGAAGCAGCACGAGCAGGAGATGTTGGCAAGTCTTTTGCTGTTGTAGCTGAAGAAGTCCGAAGACTCGCCGGGCAATCACATACCGAAGCCGAAAGGATCGTACCTTTAGTAGAAGAGATCAAAGCAGAGATAGACACCGCTTTTGGGCAGCTCCAGACCATACTCGAAAACATCTCTGATACAAGCAGCAACACATCCAGACCTTAAACAAATAATATCAGCATAAAATTATGCACATTGCCGCAGTTTGACAATGTGCATAAATATTTCAAATGAAAGACTAAAAAACATTCTAAGAAATTGAATTCTTACGGCAGATAATCCAGGAATGCTTTATTTGTCTTCTGGGTCTTTATTGCCTTTATAAGCATTTCAATATCCTGTCCAGGTGCCATGCCATTAAGATGACGACGCAGACGATGGAGTTTGTCAAGGTCTCGTTCACGAATGAGCAGCTCTTCCTTGCGAGTGCCTGACTCATTAAGATTAATCGCCGGGAAGATACGATTATTAGCTATCTGACGATCAAGTACCAGTTCCATATTACCAGTACCCTTGAACTCATTGAAAATAACTTCATCCATACGGCTGCCGGTCTCTATAAGGGAGGTAGCAATTACAGTAAGTGAGCCGCCACCCTCAATATTTCGGGCATTACCAAAGAGACGCTTTGGTATCTGCAAAGCCCCGGCATCAATACCACCAGTCATAACCCGACCGGTTTGGGTACCAACCTTAGTAGAATTATTAAATGCACGCCCCAAACGGGTCAGCGAGTCAAGAATAACCACCACATCATGACCACCCTCAAGCAGACGCTGAGCATAGGCAAATCCCAGACGGCCCATGCGTACATGGCTGTCAACTGGTTTATCATTAGAAGAAGCAAAAAAGACAGCATCAATACTGCGTGTCATGTCAGTTACTTCTTCCGGACGCTCATCAATTAGCATACCAACTAATTTGGCCTCGGGGTAGTTTTTAGATACCGCATTGGCTATCTGTTGAAGCAAAATGGTCTTACCTGTTCGCGGCGGAGCAACGATCAACGCACGCTGGCCCTTACCGATCGGAGTGAACAGGTCTATAATACGAGTACTGATAACATCTGGAGTGGTCTCCAGTACCAGTTGCTCGCGAGGGTCGATAGCAGTAAGATCTTCAAAAGGCAAAGCATCGACATAAACCTGCGGATCTTCGCCATTTATAGCCAGTATTTTGTCAACCTGAGGCACCGGACCTTTTTTGCGGGTATAACTGGCCTTCACGAAGTGACCCTGCCTTAAGTTGTGGGAAGCGATGATATTACGATGGACAAAGGGATCGCGTCCGCTGGCAGTCCAGAAAGGCCCCTTACTCCTGAGATAACCATCTTTCCCTGGCGGCATCTCGAGCAATCCTTCGACAATATTACCCTGTTCTTTTGCATTTTCAGCCATAATTCACCGTCATAGTCTTAAAGCTCGTTTTTAACTGTAACACGAGCATTGGTAATGGTTTAAGGGCGAGTCCAATCACGCTTTTACGCCCGGGGGGACTCATTTTGGTCTTTACTGAACATACATTCACAGGACCAGAGCGAGTCGATATACAGTCCGACCTACTATACAGCGTGTATTGTATTAGAAAAACATTTAAAAATGAAGTTATTTTTTGATTTTTTGACAGAAAAGACAAAAAAATAGGTTTGCGTTAGTAAATCGGACAGGTATGCCTGATTTGCACTACCAATTAGAAAGGGATTTAACAGATGACAAATAGCGGAAATCACCTTATTAAAACATTGATTCTGGATCTTCATACTTTATATTCATTTAAGCATAAATAGAACAGTAGGTTATATGACACAATTCATGGCCGAACTAAGTTATAAAACTAATAAATTAGAATAATGAGGTATAAAAACTCATTTGGCCTTTAGTTGAACTTGTTTTTTGTTATAATTACTGGTTTGTATGCTCAAATAGAAAAAAAATAACCAGAGCAATAGAAAGAGAAAGATATTAAGAGATGACAGAAATCATGTTAAATGGCCAGAAGCGGCAGGTCAAAGACAATATAAGTATTAAAGAACTTCTGTTGGAATTGGCTGTTTCCGGTCCGGTTGCCGTTGAGCTTAATCGCAAGGTATGCCCCAAAGCCCTGCACACTGAGACAATAATCAAGAGTGGTGATATTATTGAAATAGTAACCATCGTCGGCGGAGGTTAATACCGCAGATTTTAAAGGTTAGAACAATTTAATTACATGCTAATGCAAAAGCAATAAGGATACAAAATGAACAATTACGAAGAACCGATAAAACTGGGAAAATACACATTTAATAGTCGCCTGTTCGTAGGTACTGGCAAATATTCAACTTATGAGATAATGCAGGATGCTCTGGCAGCCTCTGGCTGTGAGGTAGTAACCGTAGCAGTGCGTCGCGAAAGACTTTACGACAAGCAGGACAGGAACATACTTGACTTCATCGACCGGAGCAAATACACACTGCTGCCCAATACTGCCGGTTGCTTTAATGCTGATGATGCCATTCGCACCGCATTGCTGGGCCGGGAACTTCTGGAGATAGACTGGGTAAAACTCGAAGTGCTATACGACACCAAGACCCTGCTGCCAGATCCACTGGGCACTCTGGAGGCGACTAAAAAGCTCGTAGCAGAAGGCATGACCGTGCTGGTCTATACTAATGATGATCCGGTAATGGCCAAGAAACTCGAAGAAGCCGGAGCAACCAGCGTAATGCCGGCCGCCGCTCCGATCGGATCCGGTCAGGGCGTACTCAATGCTAACAACATTCGCATAATACTGGAACAGGCAAAAGTGCCTATCATTGTTGACGCTGGTGTCGGCACAGCCAGCGATGTAAGTTTTGCAATGGAGCTGGGAGCTGAGGGTGTTTTACTCAATACCGGCATAGCCTCAGCCCAGGATCCGGTACGCATGGCACTGGCCATGAAACACGCCATGGAAGCTGGCAGACTGGCTGCAAAAGCCGGACGCATACCAAGAAAACTCTACGCTACAGCCTCAACAACAATGGAAGGAAGAATTAACGGTTAAACCCGTATTTTCTTCAGAGCCTGGTCAAACCTTACTCTTAATAGGTGACCTTAGAGCGAGCTAAGTATCAGGTCCATATCTGTGTAAGTCATAGCGGCAGTCAGAGAAAATCGCACGCGGGCGGTGCCAAACGGTACCGTCGGCGGGCGGATTGCAAAAACCAACACACCGGCATTACGCAACTGTTCAGCAAGGGCCAAAGCCCGCTCATTCTCACCCAGCAGCAGAGGAACTATATGCCCGGAACCGCAGGTTTCATAACTGCGGTCAAGCAATCCACGACGGAGAGTATCGGCCAGTTGAGACAAATGTTCTCGCTGACTGGTCATGGTCATTACTTTTTCGAGTACAAAACTTGTCCAACTGACTGTCATAGGAGCCAAAGCTGTAGTAAAGATCAGCGAGCGCATTTTATTAACCAGATAGCTTCGCATCGTTTCATTCATGACCGCAGCCGCTCCCTGTGAACAGAGGGCCTTGCCAAAGGTAATGACTATAATATCTATATCAGCTATTACTCCCTGCTGCTGACAGATTCCACAACCCGTTTGGCCATAAACACCGAAAGCGTGGGCTTCATCAACAATAAGTACTGCATTATACTTCTGCTTTAGCTCGCTCAGACGCCGCAGATCAGCAATATCGCCGTCCATACTGAACACTGATTCGGTAATGATAAAGGTATGACGATATTTCGGGGTATTTTTTGCTAATATCTCTTCGAGATGGTCATAGTCGAGATGACGATAGCGTTTAACCTTGGCTCCGGAAAGCTCAGCTCCATCAATAATACTGGCATGATTGAGCTTATCGCAGCAAATAAGGTCACCGCGAGCAGCCAGAGCTGGTAAAATACCCACATTGGCATGATACCCACTGTTAAATACCAGAACGCTGCGATCGCCATACATAGACCCGAGTTTTTCTTCAAGGAGCTGATACCCTGGATGGTTACCTGTGAGTAAGCGTGAAGAACTGGCCGACAGGGCATAGTCTTTATCGGCGGGATCAAGGCTGACCCGGGCGAGAAACTCTTGCTGCAGAGCGGTATCAGCGGCCAACCCCAGATAATCGTTAGAAGATAGATCGAGCAGCGGCCGACCCTGCCAGAGGGCATGACCGGCAGTATCGTGTTCAACACAGTTTAGCTGCCGCAACTGCTGGCGTTCGGCCAGAGAAGTAAGCTGTTTGTCAATATATTTATATAGATCCATAATATGGTCCTTCCCGGCAGAGATGTAATTCCCTACTCTTGCACTTCCATGCCTGCCTCAGCTATCATCTGACTGTCGCTCTGCCAACTGGTTCCGGAGGTAGTGAGATAATCACCAGTCATTAGGGCATTGGCCCCGGCAGCGAAAATCTGGTTTTGCTTTGCACCAAGTACTTTCTGGCGTCCACCACAGATGCGTATTGTCCTATCAGGCAAGATTAGTCGATAAATTGAAATTATAGCCAGAGCTTCATCAGGGTCAAGCAGCGGCTGCTGCGCCAGTGGCGTACCACTATGCGGATAAAGAAAATTAATTGGGATACTGTCAACACCCAGTTCGCCAAGATTAAGAGCCAGATCGATACGGTCCGCCCAGCTTTCACCAAGCCCAAAAAGACCGCCACTGCATACTTGCATGCCTGAAGCAAGTGCCCGCCGGACTGTGTCATAACGCTCTGACCACTGCTGGGTAGTACATATTTGCGGATAATAAGCAGAAGAAGTTTCCAGATTATGATGGTAACGGCTAATCCCGGCAGCATAAAGCCGGGCCAGGTCCACCTGCTCAAGCCGGCCCAGGGAGGCACAAATTTTCAGCTCGCTTTTGCCCTGAAACTCTGCCAGGGAGGCAATAAATGAATTAATATCGTCAGCTGTAAGTCTTCCGCCGCTGGTCACGACACCAGCGTTATGGGCTATGCCAGCCATCTGACCAAGCTGTTCATTGAGCTGGGCAGTATCCAGAAACGGATACACCGGGGAATTGCCGTGATTATGGGCACTCTGACAGCAGAAGCGGCAGTTCATATCACAAACGCCACTTTTGGCATTAACGATCATACACAAACGAACTTTATTGCCAAAATAATGTTGACGCACACAACTGGCAGCATCACAAAGCTGAGCCAGAGAACATTGGGCCAAAAGAGCCAGAGCCTGCTCCCTTGAACACCCCGCCCCGGCAATCGCATTGTCAATTATCGTATTGAGCATAACAAATGATTATTATGGATAACACCCCCAAAGCTTATACATTAAAGAGGAAATGAACCACATCGCCATCATTCATTACATAAGTCTTACCTTTAACTTCCAATACGCCGGCATTTCTGGCTCCTGACTCGCCATTGTACTTTATATAATTATCATAAGAAATAACTTCGGCACGAATAAAACCTCGTTCGAAATCAGTATGAATTACACCTGCCGCCTGTGGTGCTGTCCAGCCCTGTTCAATAGTCCAGGCCCTAACCTCCTGCACACCGGCAGTAAAATAAGCCATGAGCCCCAAGGCCTTGAACGACTTATGAATAACCTGCTCAAGACCGCTTTCCTCTACCCCCATCGATTCGAGAAATTCCTGTCGTTCAGCTTCTTCCATTCCGACCATTTCCTCTTCCAAACGAGCACAGACCTTTACCACCTCACAATTACGCTCGGCGGCAAGTTCTTTTAGCTGTTTGACATATTCATTATCCTGAGCCAGACCATCTTCATCAACATTGGCCAGAAAAATAACTTTTTTGGCAGTGATAAAACGCATTTCATTATAAAATTCGTTTTTGAGAAGCTCATCAGGCCAGGCAAAGCTAATAGCAGGCTTATACTGCTCGAAATGTTTTTTAAGAGAATCTGCCATTTCCAGCGTTGTTGCCAGCTTCTTATCAGTTCGGGCCAACTTGGCCATCCTCTCCATTTTGCGTTCCAACTGCTCCAGATCAGAAAAGATCAGCTCAATTTCAATAACTTCTATGTCCGTTTTGGGGTCAGGATGAGCTGCAACATGGACAATATCATCATTATCAAAGCAGCGGACCACATGCAATACGGCAGCCGTCTCACGAATATTAGCCAGAAACTTATTACCTAAACCTTCGCCCTTACTGGCACCTTTAACCAAACCAGCAATATCGACAAATTCAATAGTACTGCTCTGTATCCGCTTGGGCTTAACAATAGCTGCCAGGGCATCAAGCCTCTTATCCGGCACTGCGACAATAGCCTTATTGGGTTCAATAGTGCAAAATGGATAATTTGCCGCCTGGGCATTCTGTGCCTTGGTTAAAGCGTTAAAAGTGGTGCTCTTACCCACATTGGGCAAACCGATTATTCCCATACTAAGGGCCATAATGATCCTCTGCTAATTTCTGCTTATAAAGATTAACTATCTAAAGTACTGTTTTACAATTACTTATCCGCCATAAAGCTAATTACCCTCACAAGGTATCTTTCAGGGTTAATCCCCCCTGTTTACGCCGGACTGAGTATTATATCTAAAACACAGGAAAATTACAGAATAAAAACCAGATGGTCCAGAACTGATGAAGGAATAGAAAAATCACAGACAAATATCAAGATATTCAGCCATTGAACGAAAATTTCTTCTGACCAGCGATCTCTCTGGCAAGTTTTGACTTTGAGACTGATCGCCTGATAGCCTGAAGCTCACGAAGTTGTTTTTTCTGAGCACGAAATTTGATCAGTTTAAGAACAGTAAGTATCTCTTTAGCCTCTTTCCGAGCCTCTTTGATCTTTTCAGGGTTACCACCCCAATAGACCAGGACTGGGAAATCATATCGTTCAAAGTCATCGATGATCAGATGCACACTTATATGCCTGCTTTCATCGCCGGGTGTTTTCCTGGCAAAGAAAAAACTCCAGAAGCTCCGTTTCTTTTTGGCAGGTTTATCTTCAAGCTCATATTCGACCAGATCTTCAAACTCTATCTGCAACCAGCCTTCGCGGGCATTAATAAGGCATATAGTTTCTTTATCCTGGTCAATACCCAAAGCGGTAGAATTATCACAACTGCACCACTGATATTTGCCAAACTCAAATCCGATATCTTCCAGCTCACCCAGGGCTTTATCCATATTGGGGCAGTTAACATACTTCTCATAGCGTATTGCCAGCCCCAATGCTATCAAACATATTATATATGTTATATATGCCAGCATAACACCAGTCCTCAGCAGGCCGATCAGCGTTTGTGATCTCTCAGGTCAATACCCGAAGAGTTAATATCAAGCGTACCATAATCGCGATAATCACGGTATAATCTGGTTATCTTAGTGGGAAAATCAGCTTCCCAATAAGCATTTTCCCGACCAACGGCAACTCCCCAGCGAATTTCGGTACTCTTATTGGTATAAAGATTGATATGAGAACTGTCTTCATTTTCCCGACCGCCATAGTTTGCCACATTTATACTGGCCAACTCCGGCCAAATAGCCTCAGTGCCGCCGGAAAGGCTCTTGTCAACCAACTGGATCTTGCCCAGTATTTCCAGGGCCGCTTTTATATCTTCATACTTGACTATAGTACCAGGCACAGGCACAGACTGGCGACTGCCGTCAATACGCACCAGATGCTTTTGGATCGGGACATAGGACATCACCATTCCCTCCAGGTCAATAAAACGAATATCATTCCCACGAACCAGCTCGGCGATGGGCTCCCGCAGAGAATAATCGACCATGATCTGCCCACTATAGGTCTTACGAACCGCATTTACCTGAGCAACCCAGCAATTATTCTGCAGACGGTCCCATACCCTTTTCACCAGCTCATCATCAAGCAGATAATCATCACTTTTTATGCCAGTACTGAAATTTATGGTCTTGATAAGCTCATCAGTAGCCCATAAGGGCTTATCACCAACATAAGAAACAGTAAGGGGGATGTCTCGCACAGCCGCTACATTTTTAACATAGCCTTCCAGTCTGGACATACCAACTACCGCCCCGGCGATCAGCAGGCAAACGGGAATACCCACAATTACCATCTTACGCAACGGAGCAAATTGCTCATCAATAAAAACACCTAAAACCCGACGCCAAAGCGAAGGGCCTTTTTTCTTTTTCTTTGTCTTTCTCTTAGCCATGAAAGCCTATATCGACCTTTTAAAGCAATTTTGTACAATTTTATCACATATTTCCGGCATTGAATAACCTTTTTTCGCCGCAGCCTTCGGAACCAGCGAATGATCGGTAAAACCCGGCAAGGTATTGACTTCCAGCAGTTGCGGCTGGGCGCCAGATTCTACCATAAAATCTATGCGAGATAGATCCTGACACCCCAGCAGTTCCCAGGCCTTCAGGGCAAATACCTGCATCTGCTTTAGCTGACTTTCGGTAAGTTCAGTTTCAAAGAGGTAATTAGTATCATTTCTCTGATATTTGGCCTGGTAATCATAAAAACTATTGGCCGCTTTGATCTGAATCACCGGCAAAACCTCGCCGCAGACTATGCCAACAGTATATTCCCCCCCAGTATTAAACCGCTCAGCCAGACAATCACCAAACTCCGGGAAGAATGTCACCAGACGCTTAGCCAGGGAATCGATCGACTTTTCCAGATAAACACCAACGCTACTGCCCTCACACACCGGCTTAAGTACCAATGGCAGGCCCAAATCGTGTGCAAGTTCACCTGCTAACTGAGACATATCGCTCTGGGCAAACTCCTGAGCCATGAGCAGCCGTCCCTGTGTGACAGCTATACCGTTCTGCATGAATAATTCCTTACTCAGCCATTTATCCATTGCCAGACGACTGGCCCGGCTGCCGCTACCGACGAATTTCAAGCAGCGAGCTTCTAATATCTCTTGCAACTGACCATCTTCACCAAATTTGCCATGCAAAACAGGAAAAATAACATCGATTTCGGAAATATCTAAAGCGGAAAGATCATGTGGGGAAATATCTGAAGATATCACAGAGTGACCAGCTTGCTTTAAAGCATTTATGACACTGCTGCCACTTTTTAAGGAAACCTCGCGTTCTGAGCTTATACCGCCGCAAAGTACCAGAATATTAAGTGGATTAGTGGTCTGAAATGACATGTATGTGCTTTCCTCCTTGAAATAATTATCAAATGCTGGACAGACCCTCATGGCTGCCTGCCGATAGCAATACTAACCGGAATACATGCAATTTAACAAGAAAAAAACAGGAAAAACCTCAATGGAAAAAGGTAAATTGATTACTTGATTGCTGGCATATAGTGCGGTTATACTGTGAGGATAATAAATGACATATAGTGCCCTGACAGATAGATCAAGTATCTATGCTTATCAGTCTGAAAAAGGAATTCAGACAAAGCAGGTCAGCGAAAATAGTGCAGGAAGGTATTAAAATATGGAAGATTTCAACAAAGAAAAAGGTCAGATATGGAAGATAAGGACCGTCAAGAACTATGCCGAGGCCAGTAATCACATAATTATTGGCAAGGTAATAAGTTGCAATGAGGCTTTTGTTAAGTTAAATTGCCGGACTTATCATTTTCGCAAACATGCTCACAGTCCAAATGACATTAAAGTCGGAAATGTCATGGACCGCATAATTCCCTGGAACAGAGTTGAAATAATCAATCAGCTCAATGATAAATTTGACTATATAAACGCACAACTCATAGCAGCCAGCGATACCCAGGTAGATCTGGCAGATGATATGATGAACTACCTTATGGTATCAGCTCATGAGAAGAATTATTAAAATAATCAACCATCGATGAGGGTTTTGACCAAAATAATGGAACTGAGGATTTCAAGCCCCCAGTTCTTTTTTTTTGAGCGACAGTAGTTATATATAAACTGTAAGTCAGATACAATTCAACAGCGGCAATATTATAAAAATATTTATAGTTGTATCCCAGAGCTAACGATAGTATTATAAGTAGTTTAGATATTTATATTTCCGCATAATCCACCCTGCGGTAATATTATGTTTCAGCAGGTGTTTCACTTGTTCACAAATAAACATAACTATTTTAATAAAGAGGCTTTAACAGAATTAAAGCTATAAGGAAGAATATTAAATTATGTCAGTACTGGAAAATCTCGGCAAAGCCATGATGAAGTTATTCGGCAGCAGCAGCGACCGATATGTAAAAAAAAGACAGGAATTTATCTCCAGAATCTCAAAACTGGAGGAAGTTTATGGTACATTGACCGATAGCCAGTTGAAAAACAAGACCCTTGAATTCAAAGAGCAGATCAAGGCAATGCAGGGCAAACTCCTGGACCGTCCATTGAGGGATATATTGCGGGAACTGCCCACTTTAACGCTGGCAGATCGTATTCCAGCCAAAAAAACACTGGCAGAGAAGCTCAGGCAAAGCTGTGATGGTTTATTAGCTGAGGCATTTGCCGCAGTAAGAGAGGCTTCAGATCGTCACCTGGGTGTCAGGAATGTGTTTGATGCCCGGCTTGGATTTGACCCTAATATATTGTCAGTTGAGATGCAGAAAGTTTATGACGATGTCAGGTTAGCTCTGATCCAGGGAGATTCCATACATGATATAGAGCTTCCGCCGCAGTTTTATGCTGAAGTAAGAGCTAAATACCCTGCTACAGAGCGTCCCCCCTTCCGTTTCCGTCATTTTGATGTGCAAATGATAGGCGGCGGCGCGTTATATGAAGGTCAGATCGCAGAAATGGCGACCGGTGAAGGAAAAACCCTGGCAGCGACCCTGGCAGCATATATAGTTGCCCTTAGCGGTCGTAAGGTGCATGTTATTACGGTTAATGACTATCTGGCAAAGCGAGATTGCGACTGGATGGCCCCGGTATATAATGCCCTGGGTCTGACCGTAGGAGCGATACAGGCTGACATGGACACCGCCGGCGACATGCGTCGGGAAATGTATGCCAGCGATATAACCTATGGCACAAATAATGAATTTGGTTTTGACTATCTGCGTGATAATATGAAAACCAGATATATAGACCAGGTGCAAGGTCCGCTTGACTTTACCATTGTCGATGAGGTTGACTCTATTCTGATCGATGAGGCGCGTACGCCATTGATCATATCAGGTCCGGCCCGAGATGATTCAGCAAGATATCGCAAGGCCGACCAGATAGCACGCGAGATAATCAAGAAACAAAAGCCATACACTGACATCGAAAAGAAGATCAATCAGTTGAAGATGGACGCAGCCAACGCAGCTGGCGAATTATCAGATGCTAAAAAGCATAAAGATAAAGAACGAGAAAGTGCCGCCAGTCAGGCGATAAAAACCTGTGAAGAACGGATCAGAGAGCTGGAAGCGCAAAGCAAAGAACTCGTCCAGTATTATGAAGTTGAATATGATCGTCACAGTGTGCAGCTTACCCATGAAGGTATCGGCCTGGCCCAGGATCTGGCCGGGGTTGGCAGCTTTTATGTAGGTTCGAATATGGAATGGCCGCACTTGATGGAACAGGCCCTGCGTGCCCATGTAACCTTTGAGAAAGAAAAGGACTATGTTGTACAGGGCAATCAGGTGATTATCGTTGATGAATTTACCGGACGCCTTATGAACGGTCGGCAGTGGTCTGATGGCTTACATCAGGCAGTTGAAGCCAAGGAAGGCGTGACCATTAAGCAGGAAAGTCAGACTCTGGCAACAATAACACTGCAAAATTTCTTTAAGATGTATCAGCAGCTTTCCGGCATGACTGGTACTGCCATGACCGAAGCAGATGAGTTCATGAATATCTATAAACTCGGCGTAGTAGCTATACCAACCAACAGGCCGATCGTGCGTGATGACCGTGTCGATATGGTATATAAAACCGTACCGGAAAAGTTCAACGCCCTGGTAGATGAGATATTTAATGTCAGTAAGGCTGGCCAGCCCATGCTGGTCGGTACTATAAGTATTGAAAAGAACGAAGCCCTGAGCAATGCCCTGACCAAACGATATGGTCTGGAACATGAAGTGCTCAATGCCAAGCAGCATGCCCGTGAAGCTACGATCGTAGCTAAAGCCGGCCAACAGCATAAAAACCGCAATGGCGAAATGTGGGGCAATGTGACAATAGCAACTAATATGGCAGGCCGCGGAACAGATATCAAGCTACCCAAAGAATCGCTTGACAAAGGCGGTCTGTATGTATTGGGTACAGAGAGGCATGAGGCCCGACGCATAGACAATCAGCTTCGCGGTCGTTCCGGCCGTCAGGGAGACCCGGGCGTAAGTCAGTTCTTCCTGAGCTTCCAGGATGATCTGATGCGGATATTTGCCCCGGACTGGATCGTAAAAGCATTTGAAAAGCTGGGCTGGAAAGAAGGCGAGCCAATCAATGAAAAGAGCATAACCAGATATGTAGAGAAAGCCCAGAAAAAGGTAGAACAGCGGAACTTTGAAGCTCGTAAGAGCCTGCTGGAATACGATGAAGTAATGGACTATCAGCGTCAGGTGTTCTATACCCGCCGGCAGCGAATACTGGAGGGTTTTGGCATTGAGGACGATATCTGGGATATGATCGACGATATAATTGCAGAACGCACCGAGGAAATATTATCGCCGGACTATGCGTATTCATGCATAAGCGAATGGGCCAGAAATGTCTGCGGTATTGACATGGAACTGGACAAGCTCAAAAGCGTAAATACCAAGTCATTGCCCAATCTGCTCAAGAATCATACAGAGAACAATGTAGAGCAAGATATTTCTATCACCATCGGCGAATATATGCAAAAGGAGCTGGAAGAGGAACAATGGGACCTGATCGGAATGAGCAAATGGGCGGCAAGTAAGTATAATGTCCACATTTCGCCGGAAGAGTTCAAGACTATGACCATCCCTCAGGCACGCGAGCGAATAACCGCTGGTGCCATGGAACACTTAAATCGTTTTGATTTTGGCAGAGTGAGTGCATTTTTAGAGCCAGACTATGCTGCCGGAATATTAACCGACTGGGTAAATAATAAGTTTGAGCTGACAGTTGCGCCCGCTGATATTTCAGGCAAGAAAGTTCAGGAAGTTGTAGATATTCTATGCCAGAAAGCCAGAGAAAGATACCATCAGCGTGAAATAGAGTATCCGGTTGACTTTATAATGAGTATGGCAGCTCATCGCCACCAGTCTGGCAGTAGCTATGCCGCCCAAGAAGTAATCGATTGGGTTAAACGCAAGTATCAGGTCAGTTGGGACCTGAGCGAAATACAAGCTCTGGACTATGACAATATGCGGGAAAAACTGCTGGAAATGGTACGCAGTCGCGGTTTGGGCATAATAGACCAGGAAGTCGCCGAGATAGTTGCTCAGTCAACTGACGATGAAGCTGGTATCGCCCTGCTGGCAGATAAACTCTCCAGAAGATTTAATCAGCATATTAAACCCTGGCAGATAACTTCAGCCAAGAGTATAGAGGCATTTATTGCCAAAACTGCGGATCGTTACTTAAGAGAAGAACTTACTGAACTGGAAAGGTATGTTTTACTCCAGATCTATGATTCGACCTGGAAAGATCATCTCTATGCGATGGACCACCTCAAGAGTGGTATAGGCCTGCGCGGCATGGCAGAGAAGGATCCGAAGATGGAGTATAAACGCGAAGGCTTCCGTATGTTCCAGGAAATGCTCAGTTCGATACGCGATAAGGTAACAGATATAATCTTCAAGGCAAGACTAGGCGGCGAAGAGGAAAGGCGTTCGATCTGGAATATATCCAGTGCCGGCCATGCTGAATTTTCCCAGTTCAATCAGCAGCAGGCAGCCGGCCAACAGGGCCAGTCAACAGGTATGCCTAAAACCGCGCACAACGATGGGCCAAAGGTAGGTCGTAACGACCCATGTCCTTGCGGCAGTGGTTTGAAATATAAAAAATGCTGCGGCCAGAATGATACTGAATAAACAAGTTATAAATGATAAGAAATAATATGTCGTGTTCTTTATGTTCACGACATATTATAAACTACACTGCTAATAAATAAAAAAAGCGATCCGGAACTAACCGAGATCGCCTTTTTTTTTAGATTAAAGATACCTTACTTCAGATTACAGATATATACATCGGTAAAGCCATTAGTTGCCAGTTCTTTGAGAATAGACTCAGTTGGAGCCTGATCCAGACTGACAGCAAGGATAGCCTTGCCATTTTCACGGCCAACCCCCATAGTACCGATATTTATGCCATTTTTGCCGCAGAGTGTACCAACAATACCAATAACACCCGGACGATCATCATAGAACATAGCCACGATAGAGCCTTCCGGTGTGATCTCAAGAGAAACATTATCAATAGCAATGATCTTTTCAATACCCTTGCCGATAATAGTTCCGGTTACAGTTCTCTTGTTACCACCCGCAGTTGTAACACTTACAGCAACAGAGCTACTGTACTGGTTAGAGTCAGAATTTTTGGTTTCTGCAATGCTGAGCCCTGCTTTTTCGGCAAGACTTCGAGCATTAACATCATTAACAGAACCCTCGAACATAGGCTGTAAGACACCAGCAAGACAGCTTGTGGTAATAGCACCAACGGCATACTCAGCCAGCTCACCAGCAAAGCTCAGTTCTATCTTTTCGATCTTACCCTTGCTCAGGTTGCCAGCTATATTACCAAGCTTATTGGCCAGCCCCTTATACTGCATAACGATCTCAGGCATAGCCTTGTCCTGACCGGGCACATTAACTGCATTACGCATCTGAATACCACGAAGTGCATCAACTAACTCCTTAGCTGCATCAATAGCCACTTCGATCTGGGCTTCTTCCGTACTTGCACCCAAATGCGGAGTAACAAGACAGTTATCCAGAGTTTCAAAACCACGATTATCCGGCGGCTCTTTGCTGAATACATCAAGAGCAGCGCCAGCAATTTTTTTCTCTTTCAAAGCGTCCCATAGGTCATTTTCAACAATAACAGCACCACGAGCAACATTAACCAGACGGGCTGTAGGCTTCATGAGAGAAAGCATCTGAGCATTAACCATACCACGAGTCTGATCTGTTACAGGCACATGCAGAGTTATAAAATCACTCTTGCGGAATACATCTTTAACATCAGCGATATACTCAATGCCCTCATTGGTAACAGCTTCAGCAGAGGCCAGCGGATCAAAGCCCACAACCTTCATTTTAAGGCCCATAGCCCTGCGAGCAACAGAAAGACCGATACGCCCCAGTCCAACAACACCAAGAGTCTTACCCATCAACTGAGTACCCATGAAATTTTTACGATCCCAGGTGCCAGCTTTCAGGGTGTTATTTCCACCTACAATATGGCGAGACAGAGCCATCATCATAGCAATAGTATGCTCTGCCGCACTGATAGTGTTACCATCAGGAGTATTCATAACAACAATACCCTTTTCGGTAGCCACTTTAACATCAACATTATCAATACCAACACCGGCACGAGCAATAGCCTTCAGTTTTCCTGATTTGGCAAGTACCTTAGCGGTAACCTGAGTGCCTGAACGGATAATAAGACCATCATATTCGCCAATAGCATCAGCGAGCTCATCTTCGGTGAAATTTGTTTTGACCACAACTTCGATATCATCCTGGCTTGCCAGATAGTCAAGACCTTCCTGAGCCAGTTTATCGGTAACAATAACTTTAAACACGAGCAACCTCCATTTCCGTAAAATGGTGAGTTATAAACCAGTAGCTCATTAACAGCGTAAGCTTCAACATTAACATAACCAGCCGGGCCGTACCCGTTGCTTATGGTCCATAATTACGAGGACCTGCTTGCTGGCAGCCACATTGCAAGTTACCACAGTAACGAAACAATAACTACCGGACGCAAGAATTATATTACGAGAAAACATGAAAAGCAAGATAAATTGATAAAAAAATATCAGTTTTAAAATAAAACAGGTGAAAGGCAGCCCCTCTCACCTGTTATAAAGCAAAATCATTAATCAGAGAAGTTACTCAACTGGCTGTAAGTCCGTGCCTATCAGCCAGTTAACAGAGACTGCCTGCAAATCAGCTAAATCTACAGAGCCGCTGGAATCAATATCATTACCCTGACACCAGTCATTGGCAGGCCCACATGATGCCGCCTGCCAGCTATAGGCAAGTGAGGCAAAATCCAGCAGGTCAACATCACCATCTGGCTCAAGATCACCTTTAATTGCAGTAGAAAATGACCAAAGCTGCCCTACGGTAGTACCGGCAGAATTAACTTCATCCACCCGCCAATAATAAGTAGCCTGCGGCTCGAGTATGGCAGGGTCAAACGACGGTTCTGTGATTTCAGCCTCAAATGCTGGCGGATTTGACTGCCCCAGATAGACCCTATGTAATTGAGCTGCAGCACCTGGTGTCCAGCTAAGGTCTGTTTGAGCAGATACCATTACTGAATCATCTGCCGGGTAAGGGCTAAAAGCTGGGGCAGGCAGGCCAAGAATGTAGCGATTAATAAGTTCTGTATGAGCCTGATTGAGCTTATTATCATCAAGGGCTTTATTGTAAATTCTGATCTCAGCAATATCGCCAGAAAAATAATTTATCTCTGTCTGCTGAGCACCAATAATCAGCCGTGAAGGAGAGCCAAGCGACTGAGTGCCTGCTGTATTAGTGTCAACCAGTACACCATCAACAAAGAGCTTAAGCTCACCAGAACTGCGAACTCTTCTAAAAGTCATAAGATGTGGTTCACCATCATTATAACCTGAAGCCGAAACAACATTTCTGTCAGGTGAACCTGTACCAGCAACGATCTTACCATCAGCATTGAGACAAGTACCATAATCGTTAGTTACACCAGGCATTTCACCGTTAATGAGTCCGGCACCCTGATAGAACTGCGTGCCAGAGCCAATCCCTTGAGTGCTTCTGAAAACAACCATAATAGTAAAATTATCAGCTACAGGTCTGGCCAGGCCAAGATAAGTCTTGCTGGAATTAGTGAATCGCAATGCCGGATGACCATTTACTGCCTCTGCGATATAAACTGGCCTCCTGCCTGAATCAGGTTGAGTAGCATCGAAGCCATTACCTGATATATCATTCCAGCGATCAATAGCAGTACCAGATGATTTGCCCTCAATGTCATGAGCATTAAACCAGGCCATAAGAGTAATATTCTTTGCAGATACTTCGGCAGAAATATCAGACTCACCCACTGGATTAACAGCAGAAATTACATAATAATACTCAGTATCATCTTCGAGATCAGTGTCAACATAATAAGTCTGATTCGTTGTATAAACACTAGTATATGGCCCACCACTGACAGTGGCTCTTTTAACATTATAAGAACTGGCCACTGGCGAATCGTCCCAGGCTACAGTAATGGAATTGTTGCCAGTAAAGGCATAAACACCCTCTGGCACGGCAGCGACATACTCAAGATTGCTGTACATAGCAGCTATTTCCAGGTCGCCAAGCTCGCGATCAAAAAACATAACTTCATCAAGTGAACCATCAAAATAGCGTTCATCGGTATTCATAGCACCAAAAGTAATTGTAGCAGAAGAGGCAAGAGGATCGTCATTAGCAACATCATACGCCTCGAGCATACCATCAACATATAGCTTGATCGTACCATCAGCCTTACGGCTAACCACACAGAAATGCCACATACCATCATTTATAACGGATTCTGAAACTATGGTCTTATCCTGATTACCGACACCAAAGGCCAGCTTATCAACGAAAAGAGATATACCAAAATCATCTGCCTGAAATGGAATATCTGCATCAATTATACCGCAGCCCTGCCACCACTGGTCATTACCGCCAGCAACCTGAGTTGTTTTAGTCCAGAAAGCAACAGAAAAGTCATTACTTATCTGACGAGCAACCCGGACATGGTCATCAATACCATCAAAATCAATACAGCCATTAACCCTGCCGGCAGCATTCCAGGCAGCCCCATTATAGACAGTGCCGTTATTATCGCCGGAAATGTCAGTTGCAATATTGCCGGCTGACTCGTCCATATTCCAATAACTAAAAGTGTCAACCGGAACATAAGACGCATTTACTATCTGTTTCACGATAGAAATACCAGCATCAATGAACTGACCACCCTGAGCCTGATGACAATGAATAGCAATGACATTTTCGCCACCAGATATAAGAGCTGCTTTACCGGCATCATTAATAGGCATACTGATATATGAAGTAGTATACCCACTTCTGGTACCGGCAAGTACACCGTTAATATAAACTTCAACATCTTCATCATGGAAAATGTTAAAGCTCATCAGATTGATCTGACTGGGCGTATAATCACCAAGAACAAAACTCTGGCGAAGCCAGATATCAGAGGTATTCCAGTTTGTGCCAATAACTGCATTAGGAGTTCCACTAGTACCAAATCCTCCATTACCGGTTAACCATGCTGAAGTATCAAACCCTGTCTCAAACCAACCATCAGCGGGCTGATCGGTGGTATATGTCCAGGTGCGGGCATTAGTCTGAGAGGTTGGCAAAACAACTTCAGAACTAAGATCGCCAACTATAACCCGGTGATTAGCTTTGGCAATAGCCTTTTCGCTAACCTTGACAATACGGTCATAGGTCATAAGACCATTACACTCATTCTCAACATCAGTTATCTCAGTATAGACCGCAGCACTAAGGCCCTGGTCAACCTTGAAACTGAGTAAGCTGTCATGATAGCTATTATAGCGGTTAAGCAGTTCAAGAGGATTATTTGTACTGGAATAAATACCAGTAGCGCGATTTGGATTCCAGAGATGTCCTTCAACAATATAACCGATACCACCATATTCACCACATACACGAGCCATAATAGCACTAGACTCATCGGCAGGGTTTGGGAACCCTGGCTGAGGGTAACTATGCACATCATAAATATCGCCGACATTGGCATATCCACCACCACTGCCCTGATTAACCAGACGGCTGGGATCTTTTGTCTTTACCATATTAACCAGATATTCAGTATCATGCTGACCCTGCCATTCATTAAAAACCACCCAACTGACTATCGAAGGACTATTCCAACAGGTATCAATCATACGATTAAGTTCCAGCTCGAACTGCGGTTTATCTATAGGCTGAGGGTTGCCAGTATATGAATTAACACTAGGCATATCCTGCCAGACCATAAGACCGATCTTATCAGCCCAGTAATACCATCTGGCTGATTCCACTTTAATATGCTTACGAGTCATGTTAAAACCGAATTCTTTGGTCTTTTCAATATCATATTTCAGAGCCTCATCAGTTGGTGCCCGATACAAACCATCAGGCCACCAGCCCTGATCGAGAGGTCCCATCTGAAAGACAAACTCATTATTAAGGAACATCTTGTGCACACCATCAACAATACCCAGCGAACACTTACGCATACCAAAATAACTGTTAATGGTATCAATAACCACACTATTTCTCAGCAGGGTTATCTCCAGATCATACAAGAAAGGATCATTTGGCGACCACAATCTCTGGTTGGGAATAACAATCTCCAGGTCTGTATTTGGAGCTGCATCTGAAAGAGAAGCAACTGTCTGGCCCTGACTTCTAACAACAGCATTAAATTTCATATTGCCTGTTACAGAAAGAGTGTTAACCCTCAGTTTGAGCCTGGAATTATCAATGTCAGGAGTCATCCTGAGGTCACTGACAGCATAAGGATCGACCGGCTCGATCCAGACAGGCTGCCAGATACCACTGACAGCTGTATACATAATACCACCGGGATAAAGTGTCTGCTTCCCTCGAGGATATCCGGCATCGTCTGTCGGGTCAAAAACACGAACTATCAATTCCTGTGAGCCAGATGCATTAAGGTAAGGCGTGATGTCAAGAACTACAGGATCGTATCCACCCTTATGGATAGCTACACTGTTTCCATTAACATAAACCTGAGATTCCCAATCTACAGCGTCAAGATGAAGCAGAATATTTTTACCCGCCCAATCAGAAGGCACTTCAAAGGTACGACGATACCATGATCGCTCATGGTGTGCCATTATTCCGGAAATGGCTGACTCCATAGGGAACGGAACCAATATTTCATCGGTCAATGTCTGACCAACAGGAATAGGATCAGAGCTGCTCCCTGGCTGAAACTGCCATATACCATTGAGATTAAGCCACTTATCACGAACCATCTGTGGCCGGGGATATTCTGGCAGCGGGTTATTAACATCTATTTCACTGGCCCATCTGGTCATAAGAGGCCCTTGTTTCATCTCCCAACTGGCCAGTACAGGCATTGCCATAACAACACTCAAAAAAAATAACATCAAACTGAATCTTTTCATTTCCGTCCTCTTTCATGTAGCTAGAATTAATAACACAAACAGCGAAACAAACACAATTCTTACTGCAATACTCTCTGACAATGTTATTATAAATGCGAGTTTAAAACCTGATAACAGGCAACATCAGGTAACTCCGGTTGAACCCTGAATATTATTGTTTGGCAGGTATTGAACAGCTCATACTGCTGCCCCTCCTCATGAAATCATTACAAATGCTCCTACATTTGCAATAAATCGCCTAAATTAACGGATGCCTGAACTTTTATCACATCATGCCAGGTTCCTGAGGCTAAAAAGGCTTAACAGTTAAATTATAACATTTCCTGTTCTAAAAAAAACATAAAAATTGGCCACGACAACCTCAAACAGAAAATAAAGCAGAATTGTGTAATATATAAATTCACCATCAAAAAGATAACTAACCTTTTTTTTAATAAGAAGATAAAGTTAGTATCGGCTAATATGACTTACCTATAAAACCACCCTGAGATTAACATTATTTTAACATATAGCCAATCAAATCATCTTTTGACACAAAACGAACCAAGACACAAATTCATATATGGAATTATTATATTCTGGCATGAACATTAAGAAATTGTCGTAGTTTTTTGCGGATATAAGAAAGTTTTTCTATATTTTTTAAGTTATTGAGACCTGAGAATCGGACAATCGGACAAAAAAATAAAAAAAATAAAAAAACATTCTAATTATAAGACATTACTCCCCAATCACTTACAACACCCTGCCCTTAATTCTGTTTTTTTTCAAGAAAAATTGGTTAATTTTTGAAATTTTATATCCGAAATATAAAAGATTATGGTAAAATTATTGACCCGATCTTTTTGACACTTCCCCATTTATGATATATACTTATGTGTTTGTTAGCTCCTGACCGGAGTTAAGACAGATAGCTGGACAGATAAGAGTACACGGACAGAACTTGCCAACATATTTTGAGGACAGACATATAGCCGAGATCCTGCAAGCAACTGACATAGTCAGCCTTGTGGGAACATACATGGCGTTGAAACAACAAGGCAAGGATTTTGTGGGTTTGTGTCCTTTTCATAACGACCGTCGGCCCAGTATGTATGTTAGTCCGAGTAAGCAGTTATTCAAATGCTTCTCATGTGGTGCGGGCGGAGATGTTATTAAATTTATAATGCTCAAGGAAAGGATGACCTTTCCAGAGTCGGTAAAGTACCTGGCGGAGCGTGCAAATATTATTTTGCCCGAGCGTACAGGTAAGGTTGTCTCACCAGCAGGTGAATACGACCGCAACGCATTGGAACAAGTGAACCGCTGGGCAGCGAAATACTATCGCGGGCAATATGATGATGATCAGGAAGGACTGATCGCCCGCGAATATATAGCAAGTCGCGGCATAAGTGAGGCAACCAGCCGAAAGTTTGGACTGGGCTGGGCCGGCAAAGGCTGGGACAATCTGGTAAATGCGGCACGAGCCGACAATATTGACCTTAAAGCCCTGCACAAGCTGGGTTTAGTGATAGAAAAAGATACCGGCGGCTATTATGACCGATTCCGCGAACGGGTTATGTTCCCGGTATTGGATAGTCTCAAGCGGGTAATAGCGTTTGGGGGACGAACTTTGGCCGGTGATCCGGCGAAATATATGAACAGTCCGGAGAGCGAGCTGTTTGACAAAAGCTCTAATCTTTATGGACTACATGCGGCCAAAGATGCCATTGTAAGCGAAAAGGTTGCCATAGTTGTGGAAGGCTACACCGACTGCATAATGGCCCACCAGCGAGGTGTGTGCAATGTAGTGGCAACACTGGGTACGGCTATGACCAAAGAGCATGCCAGGATGCTGGGCAGATACGCCCAGAAGATAGTCCTGATGTTCGATTCCGATCAGGCCGGGTACAAGGCTTCTAATAGAGCCATTGAACTTTTTTATGGCCAGAGCGTAGAGGTAGAACTGTTATCAGTGCCGGAAGGCAAGGATCCATGCGATTTTCTACAGGAAAACGATGGAGATACCTTCCGGGAGCTGCTAAAAACAGCAGTAAGTGCCATCGATTATAAATGGCATTCTCTGCTGAATGAGTATGAAAAACAAGATGCGGTAAACGGACGCGTAAAAGCGATAGAGGAATTTTTGAAGATAATCGGCCAGATGTCGCGACACGGCAATCTGGACCCGATAAAAGAAGGTCTTATAATAAACAGAGTATCAGCATTACTCAAACAACCGGCACAATTGATCCATAAGCAAATGATGAAGCTCAATTTAAGTCAGTTTCAGGAAAAGAGTAATGAAGAAAGCGAACATAAAACAATCAAATTAGGCCCGCTGGATGCGGTAAGCCGTAGTTTTCAATATATTATTGAAGTATTACTGAACCGACCTGATTTATATTGTATAGTTAAGGAGCAGACAAATAGTTTTTCTGAGCTGAGCCATCCGGTGTTAAAACAGATTGCTGAGCTGATTCAGAAAGTATGTGAAAGTACAGAAAAAGCAAGCCTTGCAGGTATGCTGGGGTTGTGTCAGAGTATCGAGTTATGCAGCCTGATAACAGATATGGCTCACACTGGTGAGTTGCGAGGTAATTACGAAAAAACATTAGATGGTGCTATTGAGGCACTGTCAGCAAATACAGAAAAGAAACATAGAGAGAAATTAAGAAATATGATAACTGATTCAGGGTCAGACTTTGACAGAGACACAATGGATGTCATGCTGGCAGATTTGCAAGCCAGGTTAGTAAAGAAAAAGACAGAGTCAAGATGAAGCAGTTAGCGCGGCGTAGATAGAGACTAAAACAATCCTGGTTTGAAATTAGACGGAGAGCTGAATTGTCAAACAATATGAAAAGTGAGCAAATAATAGAAGATAGTTTCCAGGCACTCATTAAAAAGAGTAAAGATCGTGGATATCTGACCTATGAGCAGATGAACGATGAACTGCCTGACGAAGCAGTAAACCCAGATCAGTTGGACGGTTTCCTTATGACCCTGGACGAGATGGGTATAGAGCTTATCGATAAAGCAGAACTGGCCAAGCGTCTCGCAGCTGACGACATTGAAGCAGTAAGCAAAGACTCGACAGATGAGGCTTTGTTTGACGCACTTGAAGACGATGAGGAGCATGATTCTGGTTTTGAAGACACAGAGGAGGAAGAGAACCTCTTCTTTGAAGATCAGCGTATCGACGATCCTGTCCGCATGTATCTGACCCAGATGGGCGAGATTCCTCTGCTCACTCGTGAGCAGGAGATCGAACTGGCAAAGACAATTGAAATGTCGAGAATGGTATTTCGTCGCCGGATACTGGAAAATGACTACTGCATAAGTGAATGTATTAATATCATCGAGCAGGTAGCTACAGGTGAGCTGCCTTTTGACAGGACAATGCGTCTGTCTTCGAGCAATAATACAGTCCGTAACAATATTATCAGCAGAATGCCCAGTAATATAGATACGCTCAGGAAGATTCTTGATGAGAACCGTAAGAGCCGTGACTTAATAGCCGGCCTGAGCGATGAAGATAAGATACGCAAGATACGGATCGAGATGAACCTGAGACGGCAGCGGGCTTCTAAACTTCTGGAAGAGATAGCCCTTCGTACCAGCCGGGTAACCCCATTTATCCATAAACTTGAGCATATACTCAATAAGATGGATAGCTTACAGAAAATGCTGCTTGACCCGGCCAAACATGGATTGGCTTCTGATGACATTGAAGTTATCCATGAAGAGCTTGAAGGTCTTCGTGACATGATAATGGAAGATCAGACTGAACTTCGCTGTCGTGTTAAACGGATCAAGCGGGCATACAAGAGATACGAAACAGCCAAACGCAAGCTCTCAGGGGCAAACCTGCGTCTGGTTGTATCTATAGCAAAAAAGTATCGTAATCGCGGTTTGAGTTTTCTGGATATTATTCAGGAAGGTAATACCGGTCTGATGCGTGCGGTAGATAAATATGAGTTCCGTCGTGGTTATAAGTTCAGCACTTATGCCACCTGGTGGATCCGTCAGGCGATAACTCGTGCCATCGCAGATCATGCCCGTACAATAAGAATACCAGTACACATGATAGAGGCTATGAGCAAGCTGCGTAATATCAGCAAGAAGCTACAGCAGGAACTTGGCATAGAACCAACCATAGAGGAAATAGCAGAAAAGGCTGATATGCCAGTAGCTGAGGTAAGACGGATAATGAAGATATCTCGTCATCCAATAAGCCTGGACCGCCCTGTCGGCGAAAGCGAAGACAGCTATTTTGGCGATTTTATCGAAGACAGCGGCACTGAATCACCTGTTCATGCTGCTACTCAGGAGATGCTCAAAGACCGCATAGAGTCAGTGCTTAACACCCTGACCTATCGCGAAAGAGAGATTATCAAGTTGCGTTATGGAATTGGCGATGGATATACCTACACACTGGAAGAAGTAGGCCGGATATTCAAGGTAACTCGTGAGCGAGTTCGCCAGGTAGAGGCCAAAGCCGTGCGTAAATTGCAGCATCCGGTTCGCTCTCGTAAACTGGAAGGCTTTATGGACAAAATTGACCGTAATGCCATGCAGTACGATGAAGAACTGGAATAATCAACAGTTACAATGAAACCGAAAGGCTGACAGCAAAGAGTTGTCAGCCTTTTTTTTATAGCCAAAATGTGGATTTTACCAACCCAGACTGCTATAATATGAGAAATAATTTAAATATTAATTACTGAGGTATAATAATGTTGATCCATAATGTATATTTCTCATTACTGGACGCCAGTGAGGAAAGAGTTGCACAGTTAATTACAGATGCCAAGACATATCTTAAGAACGATACAGGGCTCATTCATTTTGCAGTTGGCCAACGAGCAAAGGAGTTCACCAGACCGGTAAATGACCAGGGTTATGATGTATGCCTCAATACCGTATTCAAAGATAAGCAAGCTCACGATAATTATCAGGTTTCAAAGGAACATATAGAATTTGTGAGCAGGAACAAATCAAACTTTAAAAGTATTCGCGTCTGCGATGTTTATGCAGAAGATTAAGAAGTAATTAAAACAGATGAAATGGAGCTGTAAATATGCAAAATGATATCGCACTTATCGGCCTGGCTGTTATGGGTGAAAATCTGATCCTGAATCTGGATAGTAAGGGATTCAGAGTGGCTTGTTATAATCGCACAACCAAGAAAGTTGACGACTTTATCAACAATCGCGGTAAAGGCACTAAAATACAGGGATTCCATGAAATAGGTCTTATGTGCCAGAGTTTGAAAAGTCCGCGAAAAGTAATGATGATGGTAAAGGCCGGTACGGCGGTTGACAACCTGATAGAAGAGATATTACCATTCCTGGAGAAAGGCGATATTATAATTGATGGCGGTAACAGTCATTATCCTGACACTTCGCGAAGGGTTGAATATCTGGCCAATAAAGGCATACACTTTCTGGGCACAGGAATATCCGGCGGAGAGGAAGGAGCATTAAAAGGCCCAAGCATAATGCCCGGCGGCTCAGAGGCAGCCTGGCCAGAAGTCAAACAGATATTTCAGGCCATAGCGGCTAAAGCACCCGATGGATCGCCCTGCTGCGATTGGGTAGGTAAAGGTGGTGCCGGCCACTTTGTTAAAATGGTACACAATGGCATAGAGTATGGCGATATGCAGCTTATCTGCGAAACTTACGACATAATGCGTAAGGTTCTTAAACTCAACAATGAAAAGCTGGCCTGCATATTTGACAGATGGAATAAAGGGCCACTCGATTCATACCTTATAGAAATAACTAAAGAGATATTTGGACATAAAGAACCAGATGGCAAACATACCGTTGACCTTATCGCCGATATTGCTGGTCAGAAAGGCACTGGCCAATGGACCAGTCAGGCAGCACTTGAGACCGCACAGCCTCTCACTCTGGTATCTGAAGCGGTATTTGCTCGTTGCCTCTCAGCTCTTATAGACCAACGCACCGAAGCAGCAAAAATATTGCCCGGACCAACTGACATTAAGACACCCACTGACAGTGAAGACATATTAAATGATCTGGAAAAGGCTTTATATATGGCTAAGATCGTTAGCTACGCTCAGGGATTCCAGCTTATGAGAGCGGTATCAAAACAATATAGCTGGGAGCTTAACTTTGGCAATATCGCCCTACTCTGGAATGGCGGCTGCATTATTCGCTCAGTTTTTTTACAGAAGATAAAAGATGCGTTTGTCAGTAACCCAAAACTGGAAAATCTGCTGCTGGATAACTTCTTCTGTCAGGCAGCAAAAGACGGACAGCAGTCATTAAGGCGGATAGTAGCTCTGGCAGTAGGATCTGGAATACCAATCCCCACACTAAGTGCCGCATTATCATATTACGATGGTTACCGGTGTGTCTCTCTGCCAATCAATCTCTTACAGGCTCAACGCGACTATTTCGGAGCCCATACTTATCAGAGAATTGATAAGCCCAGAAGTGAATTTTATCATACTCAATGGTTCTGAGACAGTCATTCAACGACAGATCATAATTGATCTATGCTAAGTCAGTTGATTTAAAATACAGATGGCAGGTATTACCCTGCCATCTGTGAAGATTTGGAGTTTAGAATCCAATTATTGGTTAGTTAGAATACAAACCGCTTTCCAGCCATTTAGTAGCCAGCATAGCAAAATCCTTAATATTTACGACACAGTCGCCGTTGACATCATACTTGCCTTCAGGTCTGAGATTTTCAATACAGATATTATGTTCGCCTGGAACCATACTTGCATAGTTACGAGCAATAGTCAGTTCATCTATTGCATAGTTATAGATCTTGACTTCGTCGATAGAACCAACAAAGTATTTACCAGCAACATGACCTAATCTTACTTTACCAATATTCAGAACATCTGTTACAGTGTATCTCACATCTTTATCAGTGATCGTCGTGGCTTCACGATGCCCATCGACATAGAGTTTGATCTCACCAGTGCTGATATCACGCGTAGCGACACAGTAATGCCACTCACCATCATTTATATCAACAACTGAACGAATAGTCCTGCTGCTTGGCCCTGACCCCATAGCGAACTTACTGCCGCTGAGTACTGTACCAAAATCTGCAACCTGACCACTCATTTCACCATCGATAATACCGGCACCAAGCCACCAGTCACCACCGGCAGCGGTCATTGATGTCTTAACCCAGGCTTCCATAGTATAACTGCTGCGAACAGGACAAGGAATACGAACATGCTTCATTTCACCCTGACCCAATACTAAAGCAGTACCATCACCAAAACCAGAGCCATAAGTAACTTCTGCGCCATCAACTTCGGCTGTGCCATCGAAGAATACCGCAGTACCATTATTTTCCATAGTAGTTGAATCGTTGAGAGTATTTTCAAATTCATAATACGCTACCATCTGAGCAACCTCAACAAAAGCCATTGCCGAGTTTACCACAGACTGGCTGCTATTGGTAACACTGCAATAGTAATAACCCTGCTGCTGACTGGTAGCTTCGTTAATAACATAAGTATCACTGTCAGTACCAACAATAACATCATCGCCAATAATATTATCTTTAGAGAAATACCAGGTATGAATTGGAGTAGTCACACTATCAACCCCAACAGTCATGGTAATTGAACCGCCAACTTCGATATATCCGCCAACGGGATCAGACGATATAACAGGTGTAGAAGGCAGAGACGCAAACGACCATGTAGTACCATAATAACAGTTAGGGTCGTAGGCAACATCAGTGTCTTTGCTTACTCCGGCTGTAAGGGTAGCGGTCTTACCTGTAATTACAGAAATTACACGCCAATTATAATTGTTATCAAAATTAAGGTCCATTGGCCCGTATGAAGTCAATGCTGTAGAGCCGGGATCGCCCATATTAGCCACAAAGTACAGGTTCGGGTCACCCAGTGCAACTTTGGTATTGACAAACAGATACTGATCAACAATCTCAGGGATTACCACACCATTTCTTACAGGAGCATTCCACGAAAAAGTAGTTTCAACATTGCCGTTTGGTACATCAGCAGTCTGATTTACTACCGGAGATCCAACTGCAGGAGCGAAAAGAAACTCGCTCTCGTCCAGAGCAACATCACTGATACGCACTTCATCGATAAGGCCATGCGCACGGTCAGCGTGAACACCATTAAACATACCGCGACCAACGGTAAAGTTACCCGGCACCCAGTCTGTACCAGTATTACCACCCTTTTGACCAGGATGCAGAGCGGTATTTTCAAAATCAGAAATATCTGCCTGAGCCACAAGCTGATAACCTAACTGCGGATTTGAATGATCGAGCAGGAAAATAGCCATATTATCGCCATCACTGCGTGCAACCATAGAATACCATGGAACAGAATCGCTGCTTGCAAACTGAGTTGCAATATCGCCTGTAGAGGAATAATCCTTTATAATGCCCGGGGCAGAGGTACAGCCGTGTGATATACCATTTACATCAACAAAAGTGAAACCTAATGCCTCATCAGGGTTAACTTTAACATAAAGAACAGACAGACCGGTATTATTAGGAGCAGCAGCATAACTGTCACGCCCTACAAAGGTTCTGTGTTCTCCCTGTCTGGCCTTAAAAGTAACTTCAACAGTGAATTGAGCCGGGCTCCAGCTACGGAGATCAGCACTGCCGGTGTACATGCCGGGATTAGCTCCAGAGTTTTGTACGCACATCAGGTTTTCTTCCTGTGACAGCCTGAGTGTACCAGCAGACTTAGCCCGCCAAATAGCACCGCCAGGCGTCGTACTGCTGTTAAAACAGGAAAGATCATAGCCATTTCCGCTAACATCAGCAATATCTGCACTATATACATTGACGGTAGTGTGCGGAACACCCTGATCAGCCGTCCCTCCCTCAAATCGCCAATGAGCCTTTGTCGCCGCATCGACACCAGAAACGCCATAAGCCAGGGCCAAAAGCGAGGCTCCAAATAACATTTTCTTCATTCCATTTCTCCTATAAACAGTAACTGGCAGAAAAAATAAGAAACCACTTCCTCTTTTCTCCGAAATATTACAACATATTGAAAATAAAACTGTTATGTATTAAACATACTGAATAAAATAAAAACCGGAAATGCTACTGCTACTTCCTCTGCATTTCTAATCCCAAATATCCATATTCTTAACACAGTTTTTTATATATTTTTTTTTACAAATGCAATGTGGAGGCTGGAATAACTTCTATAACCAGAATAAACGGAAATAATAGACAAGCAATCTCTATAAGTATCAGATATATAGATATTTAAATAAAGAAAATGAAAACATGCCCAAAAACATGTTTAAGGAAGAAATATTACTAAAAAAAAACCTTACTCAAACCTATAGTTCAAGCAAGGCGTTAAAAACGGAGAGGACGGGATTCGAACCCGTGGTGCAGTCACCCACACACACGCTTTCCAAGCGTGCTCCTTAAACCACTCGGACACCTCTCCAAAACCGGTATATTTTAGGATATACAGGTATTTTGGAATTACGCATTGTAGTTCACAACCCACTATATTGCAAGGCAAAAACTACCATGATACGGTCAAAATTAAAACAGAATAAGATTTATTGTAAATTTGTAATTAATTTGAGTAAAGGTAATTTGGGGTATATAATCGAATTGAAGACTGGAAAAGTATCCAGAAATATATATTGATTATGATCTGTTAAAAGAGTTTTTTATGACTAAAACTGAAAATAAAAGGACTGGGGCTTTTTCATTGGTCATATTTGGCGCTTCGGGCAACCTGACAAGTCTCAAACTGATCCCGGCATTATTTGAGTTGTACCACCACAATCTTCTGGCGGCAGACTTTGCAATTATTGGCGTTGCTCGCCGGGAGCTAGATAATGACCAATTCAGGGCCAAACTCTACGAGGATGTTAAAAAAGCCGATCGTTGCGGCAATGCAACACCGGAAAAATGGTCTGAATTTTGCGGTCATATACACTATTTAAGCGGCGATGGAAATGAACCGGAAACATTTGAAAAATTACACAATTTCATAGCCTCTTTGCCATTTAATAACGGCCAGACAGGCAACTGCCTGTTCTACTGTTCAGTAAAGCCGGAGCTATTTAGAGACATAGCATCAAACTTACACAGCAGCGGCCTGAGCCAGCCAGAAACGCCAGAACAATTCCGAAGAATAATAATTGAAAAACCCTTTGGCACTGATCTGGACACAGCGATAGAATTAAATAAAGAACTCAATAGCTACTTTAAGGAAGAACAGATATTCCGAATAGACCACTATCTGGGCAAAGAAACTGTACAGAATATTCTGGCTCTTCGTTTTGCTAATCGGATATTTGAGTCAGTATGGAATAGTGACCATATAGATCACATACAGATATCGGTATGCGAGACAGTAGATATAGGCCAGCGAGGCAGTTATTATGATCAAAGCGGTGCCCTGCGGGACATGGTCCAAAACCATATTATGCAACTGTTGGCTCTGGTAGCCATGGAAAGACCTGAATCGTTAAGTGCCGATGCAATAAGAAATGAGAAGGTTAAAGTTATTTCATCTATACGCCCGGTATGCGAAAATAACTGCTGTTGCAGTGTTGTCACTGGCCAATATTCCGATGGCAAGATCGAGGACAAAGCAATAATCGGCTACCTTAAATGCCCGGGGGTTTCAACAGGATCGATAACAGAAACATTCGTAGCATTCAAGCTGTTTGTTGATACACCCTCAATGGCCGATGTGCCGATCTATATTCGGACAGGTAAAGCAATGGCCAAAAAGATGACAGATATATGTATCTATTTCAAGCCGGTTTCAAACCAGCTATTTGGCCCGGAAAACAGTTCAGGCTGTGCCCAGAATAGCATGAACTGCCTGGTTTTGAGAATACAGCCTAACGATGGCGTATCAGTAAATTTCTTTACACACAAGACCGGGAGACAATGTCTGGAACCACGAGAGCTTGACTTTTACTACCCGGATTTCTGCCCTAAACCGATTCCTTCAGCCTATGAGAAATTGCTCTTAGACGCACTATTGGGCGACCAGACCTTGTTTATTCGCAGCGATGAAACCGAAGCTGCATGGCGATTTATTACACCACTGATAAATAACCTGAAACTCAAAAATAAAACACCAGAGCCCTACCAACCCGGCACATTTGGCCCTGAAGGTGCTGACAAGCTCATGTCATGCAGCGGCAGACAATGGCGTAACTGAAAAAATGTCCTTTGCCGCAATTTATATCGGCAAAGGACACAATTATAATCTATTTGTTTGATCAGGCCTGACCCTGAGCAACAAAACCTGGCGTTGCATTTCCACCGGCTTCGGCAGGTGTACCGGCAATACGAGCCAGATAGGCAGGACCAAGTTTTTCAAGATGACCGGCAACATTATTGAAATAATTATAATGCTGCTGCTCTTCATCTATAATGGTTTCAAATAGTTTAACGGTTAAATTATCACCATTTTCACGGCAAACCAGTAGATACTCATTATAAGCAGCAACAGTGTCATCTTCCAGGCTAGAATCGAAATTATAAACCACAGGGACATCCTGGTTCTTTTCAACCTTATCAGCCTTTTCGGTAGTTGGGTCACCACCCAGCTCTTTAATACGCTCAGCAAACATCTCAGCATGACGCATTTCATCAATGGCAATAAGTTTCATATTTGCCGCCAACTCACCATAATCAAGATCATCAAGATTATAATGCTGATGCATATACTGATGAATAGCATGAAGCTCCATACTGCGAGCCTTATTTAATACCTCAATAACATTTTTCTTAGCTTTTTCTCTGTCTAAAGCCATAATGTGCAGCTCCCACAATTATAAAGGTTAAAATAAATAATTTATAGTCTCAAAAGCCCCACAAACTACAAATTTAATACATTATACACGGTTAAATTATAGTCTCAGTACACTAATAATCAACAAGAAAAAAGGGTTTAGCCCTTGAGCCAAACCCTTTCAATAATAATATAAATGTTTGTAAATATCAATTCACACATTCAAGAGAGGCTGGTTCAGGAGCCTGGTCATTATTTTCCCAGGTTATAAGCCTGGTCTCATACCTGTTTGACATATCCTCATGATGAGGCATTACCCTGACGGTAAAGCCGCATAAACCGGTATATTTACAATTTATCTTGCCGTTAAACACAAAGACATTATCTGTACCACCCTGTCCGACAAATTTCATCGGAACAGATGTACCGTTAATGATCTCGCCATTATTCTGGCCCAGAGGTCCCTGATAAAGTTCAACGACGACATCAGAAGGAGCAATAGACCCCAGAAAAACCTGACAACGAACTTCCAGATCACTGCCAACCTGAAGCTCATTCTTGCTGACAAGTTCTACCTTATCAATACGAACTTCTTTCCAGCGGTCAGTTATACCCTGCTTCCAGTCAGAGAGAACAACAGCCCTGGAGCAATCATCGGCAAAGAACTTACCATAGTTTGCTCTGGCTCTACCATAGTATCTGCTGTCATACTCTTCTACCATTCTTTCGGTAGAAAATTCCGGACAGATAGTCTTGATAGATTCTTTCATCATTTTGATCCACTTGCGAGGCAACTTATCCTTACCTACATCGTAGAAAGTCGGTACGATCTCATTTTCGAGAAGATTATAAAGAGCATGAGATTCAACCTCATCTTCATAATTTTTATCGTGGTAACTTTCGCCCTTACCAATAGCCCAGCCGACCTCTGGTGAATAACCTTCACACCACCAGCCATCAAGGATACTGGCATTAAGGCCGCCATTACCCAGTACTTTCATACCGCTGGTACCAGATGCCTCCATGCCGCGTCTGGGATTATTAAGCCAGACATCAACACCCTGCACCAGATAACGGGCAACATTCATATCATAATTTTCCAGGAATACGATCTTATTCCGTAGCCGGGTATTCTGTATATAGTGAACTATTTCACGAATAAGGTCTTTACCCTCATTATCTCTGGGATGTGCCTTACCTGCAAAGATGATCTGAACAGGCATATCAGGATTACCCAGGATCTTTTCCAGTCGGGCTCTGTCACTGAACAGAAGATTGGCACGCTTATAGGTTGCAAACCGACGGGCAAAACCAATTGTCAAAATCTCCGGATCAAGTACTTCATCAGCTGTAGAAAGTTCGGTAGGTCCTACGCCGCGATGAGCCATCTGCATACGCATACGACGACGGGCAAAGGCAACTAATCTTTCACGACGACGCTCATGTGTACGCCAGAGCTCTGCATCAGGTATTTCATCAACATGCTGGAATATCTCTTTACGATCAGTTCTCTCACGCCAATCCGGGCCAAGATATCGATCAAACAACTGGGCCATTTCATAACTGAGCCAGCTCTTTACATGAATACCATTGGTGACTGAATCAATAGGCACTTCTTCAACCGGAACACCCGGCCAGAGATTAGAGCACATGTGACGAGAAACCTCGCCGTGCAGCTTACTAACACCATTACAGCTGTTAGACATCTTTATAGCCAGATTTGTCATGCTGAACGGAGCATGAATATCTTCAGGATTGACCCGACCAAAGGTCAGGAATTCCTGCCAGCTAATTCCAAGCTCTGCATGATAATTCTTAAAATATTTTTCCATTAAGGCTGGAGAAAAGGCATCATGACCAGCCGGAACCGGAGTATGCGTTGTAAAGATATTAGCTACTCGAGTTGCCTCACGAGCCTGATGGAAGTTAAGCTTCTTTTCCAGCATAAGCCTTCTGACTCGTTCCAGCGACATAAAGGCGGCATGCCCTTCATTCATGTGGCAGACAGTAGGCTCTATCATCAGGGTCTTCATAGCAGTATAACCGCCTATACCCAGTAATATTTCCTGACGAATACGCATATTACTGTCACCGCCATAGAGCTGAGATGTGATCTGGCGATCTTCAATTCTATTGCAACGCAGGTTTGTATCAAGCAGGTATAGACTTATACGCCCTACCTTTACACGCCATATTTGTACGACAACATCATTACCACCAATATCGATATGGAAACGGATCGGACGACCATCCTCCCACTTCATCAGCTCAACAGGCATATTGAAGAAGTCATTCTCTGGATATGACTCCTGCTGCCAGCCATCGGCATTAAGATATTGGCTGAAATACCCCTGGCGATAAAGCAGACCCACACCAGCCAGATTCAGGCTCAGGTCACTGGCACTTTTAAGATGATCGCCGGCAAGAATACCCAGACCGCCAGAATAGATCGGCAGACATTCATTAAGGCCAAATTCGGCACTGAAGTAAACTGTAACTTCCTTGCTGGTAAGAGGCTTTGCCATATATTCATCAAAGCAGTCGAGCACCCTTTCCATGTGACTGATAAAACCAAGGTCCTGCCTGGCCGCTTCAAGCCGCTCCTGAGATATCTTTCCCAGCATTTTTACAGGATTGTGGTAACATTCTTCCCATAGTTCGCGGTCAAGCCTGCGAAACAGATTTACACAGTCGTGATCCCAGCTCCACCAGAGGTTCTGAGCCAGGTCATTCAAACGGGAAAGTTCCGCCGGCAATGATGGCACTACTACAAAGGTTCTTACATTACGCATGTTTACCTCAATTCTTTCCATGATCAAAGTACACTATCTAATCCTAATACAATAAACAGACAACCGGCATGCAATTACATATAAAATAACAAGTTAGCCACACGCCGCGGCCTGACAAATGTATTTTCGGTATTTTCTTACACTAACTGTATTTAAATCTGATATTACCTGTAATATATTAGCTGTTAAATCAGAGAAAAACAAACTGTTGTAACGATTATATCGATTTTTACTATCGTCTATTAAATCTGAAATACTCAATAAAAAGCGATTTAAAGATTATGACCGACCAGATCAGCGGTTATAGGACCACCAATATGCACAACTCTGACCGTAAACAATAATCAAGGATAGTTATGTGCTTAAAAATTTCATGCTTTTTTCTTTTTTTTCACTTGAAATCGGTCCACAATTCAGATATATTGCCTTATCTCGTTGCTGACAAAACTGTTAAGTTTTTCAGGCGATTGGGGAATAGTGTAACGGTAGCACTAATGACTCTGACTCATTCAGTCTAGGTTCGAATCCTAGTTCCCCAGTTCTTTTGGTCCTCAACCCTTTAACAAAACAGCCTCAAGTTGTTATTTTTTATTTTGCTGCAACTCAGTCAAGCAAATGAAAGATCTGTTCAAATGCCTGTTTGGGTTTAAGTTCGCGATCAAAAATAAGTGGATAATTACGACAGTTCCTTACCGGGTAATCATTACACCAGGAATGACCATCCTGCACACCCCAGAGTGACACCCTCTTGATCTTATCGCTATATTTTACAAAGAGTTGGAATAGATCACGATATCTCTGGCCCTGACGAAGCTCAACTTCTTGAGGCAGTCCGTTTCGATACGGATTAAATTCATCCTGAAATTGCGGATAGTCATTAATATCCGAACCCTGCGGAATTTTATAGGGCCAGGGTAAGACTGTTATGTCCATTTCGCTTATATGAATATCTGCACCGGCCTGGGCGAGTTCCTTAATCGTCTGTTCGGCCAGCTCAAGAGATGGCCAGTCTAAAGACCAATGACATTGGATTCCTATTCCATCAACTCTGACACCGGCATCTTTTATCTCTTTTATCAACCTGATAATACGCTGACGCTTGGCTTCTATGGGCATATTATAATCATTGTAGTACAATTCAACCTGAGAAGGCAGTTCCTCCTGGGCAATTTTAAAGGCCTCAACTATCCAGTCATCCCCTATTATTTCCTGAAATCTTGACTTGCGTAAAGTGCCATCATCTTCAATAGCCTCGTTTACCACATCCCAACCCTTGATCTTACTACCATATCGCTTAGCAAGTAAAGCAACTCGCTGACGCATCCGGCTCAGAAGCTCATCTCGTAAAACGGTCTCACCCACATCATTAAGAAAGACCCAATCGGGCGTTTGGTTATGCCAGAAGAGAACATGACCAACAGTAAACATATTATTATCTGTACCAAAACTCACATATTTATCAGTTGCATCGAAATTATATACGCCAGGCCGGGGATTCATACTGCCCCACTTCAGCAGATTTTCCGGTGCAATGGCATTACAGTGTTTACGAACTATATCAAGCTCAGGCGAATGAGCCTGCCCCAGATAGTGCATATCAATTGCAGCGCCAATCACAAAATGGTCCTTGTAAATATCTTTAAGACCCAAAGTTGCTTCCTGTGCTGAAAGCAGGGTGGAAAGAACAGCAAGAGACAATACTGACAATAAAAGCAGTCTATTCATTTTTTTACCTCACAAAGCACTGACTAAAAAGATCAAAGGATACAATTCCTCGTAATACCACAGTTTAGCAAAATAAAAACCTATCGGAGCCGGCTCAGGTTCACCATCTGCATCAAGACGGGCTTTAAGATAATCGGTCGCACGGACTATTCCCTGCTGAAGTTTCTCGGTTTTTGCCTGTTTCTCAACGGGCAACTGGGCCAGAGCCGTCTTTAAGGCAGTAAGAGCCAAAGCCGTCTCTTCAATTGAGCAAAGGTCTTCCTGTGAATTTAAGATACGGGCACTCACTCCCCCACTGAAACCACCAGAAGAACACTGAACAGTCAGAAGCCAGCTTGTTGCTCTTTCGAGCATAGGCCGGGCCAGATAGATAAGTTCCGATGGAACATCTGCCAGGGCCACAATCACCCGGGAAGTGCCATAAACCGGATTGGTCTGCTCCGGCATATATTCACTGCCAAACCAGAGCGGCTCCCACCAGCCGTCACGAGCCTGCTGATGGGCCAGAAAGTGCAAAGCACGAGTAATCTCAGCGGTATAATCAACCTTGCCAGGCAATATCGCCATAGCAGCAGACCAGGCGGCAATAGCATGAGCGGTTATATCATTACAACTGCGGTCAAAGGGTAATTTACCCCAGCCGCGGCAAAAAGTAGGTAATCCGCCATCGCGATTCTGAATACCACAGAGCCATTTTGAACCGGAAACAATAGCGTGAGTAACACTATCATCCAAAGCTACACCAGATCGAACCAGATTAGCCAATGCCACTATCGCCCCGGCTGTATCATCGGCATCTGGCACCGCTCCGGGCTTATCGGTCCAGCTCCATCCGCCGGGCTTACTCAGGGTATAAGGATGCACCACATCATACTGACAACTCAGAATATAACGAGCCAGAGAGCTGCGTTCAATTGCGGGCATAACAGTAAGCGAACCGGCACGAGCCAGGGCATTAATCGACAAGGTTGTCAGCCAGACCGCCAGATCAGTATCAATTGGCCAGGAACCATCAGAACGCTGCGAGCCTTGCAGGAATGACAGACATTTTTGCGTGACCCGGTGTTCGGAAAGCCCTTTAGCCGCCAGCGAAGCCGCCACAAATGCAGTTAGCGGCGAGGCTTCGAGAAAACCTCCATTTTCAGGCTGTATTTTAGCCAGCCTTGCTAACGAAGGCTTTATCGCTGCTTTTCTGACAGAAGAAATCAGCGGATTAGCTGATGGGTTAAAATGATGCACCACCTGACCAATGGCAATCAAGGCCGGGAGGGCATAACTAACCACAGGAAAGCCAATATAACCATATATACGCTGAGGCATAACACTCAGCTCAAAAGGTAAGGCACTGACATACTGCCAGCATCTCCGGTCATCGCCCAAAAGACCGGCCAGAGCACAAACTGTCATTATAGGAGCAGAAAAGGTCTTATCGTTATCATAGCGGCTATAAACAGCCCGGGCGATATCCTGAGGCTGCATTGAACCACAATACCCGGCAATCCAGATGCGTGCCTTTTCCCGGGCAGCAAAGGTGAAATCTGAACCATCAGCCTTTTCCATAGCTGCCAATACCAGCAAGGTCGTACTGATATTACTACAACTTTTGACCGTATCGCCCCAGGCACCATCATCATTGACATTTTGCAGCAGCCAATTGAGCCCGGCCTCGATCTGCCGATGATAGGCGGCAGGATCATTCATATTAAAGGCAAAGACAGAAACTGCCGTAGATAGTGCACTGCCCGAGAGCATGCCGGTCCAGCCAATATTGCCCTGGCGTTTCTCTAACAATCTGACAGTAAGATCTTCCACGCTCTGACCTCAGGTTTATTATAATGCATATTAAAGCAAGCAACAACATGATCAGGCATTATTTATAACAGAGCTTGATATTAGCCTGCTGCAATCCCGGCCCTCCGGGAAGTACTTATCACATTTTGCAATCGCTAACAGTTGTATTAATCTTTAATGACAACATGCGATTTACCTTCCATGAGCATATCATAGACCACTTCTACATCCTGATTACGCAGACGGATACAGCCGCGACTGGCTGACTGACCGATCTTATCAGGCTCAATAGTGCCATGTATGCCAAAGCCAGTCCTGCCTACGGCATCGCCTTCTATGCCATGAATAGCTATCCAACGCTCACCCAGCGGATTATCCGGATCATCGGGCATAAAGGTCTTGCCGGTATCAGGGTCGGTCCACTCGGGATTAATGAGCTTTTTACCTTTGGTAACTTCCCAGACGCCTGTTGGGGTAGAACGCCCTTCCCGACCGGTTGAGATCGGCCAGGTATAGGCTATAGTATCGCCAAGATAGACAGTGAGAGTAAATTTGGTCCGGTCGGCAACAGCTCTGAACGGCCCGTTAACCACTTTAAGGGTTTCACCAGCCCGCAGATTTTCAGCCCGGCTTATGCCATTAAGCCGCATAATGAACTGATACGGCGTAGAGAATTTTGCACCAATGGTCGAAAGATAATCGCCTGACTGCACCTTGTATTTCTGGCTGTGAATATCACCTTCATAGACATTACGGGAAAACAGCCAGAGCTTGGCCAGATCATTCAGGCGACTGAGGGCCTCTTTCTCTGTTGCAAGGGGCAGGCCATCGTTCACCGCTTCACTGAGCAGGTCACGAGCCTGGATCACATTGCCACTATCCATAGCCACTAAGCCATCATTATACTTTTCCATCGCCTGTGCATATTGCGGAAGATAGCTCACCGGCTGAGCTATCGGCTCTGGCTGAGCGTCAACCACAACCGGCTGGGCCAGCGATTCCTGGGCAGTAGCTGACTGGACCACTGCAGGAACTGCAACAGGCTCAGGAGCCGGGGCAACTGGTTCTGGCTGAGACAATATTACCTTTTCAGCCACCCTGTCACCCTGGGGAGTAACTATTTCCAGCTCAACTGACTTTGAGCCATACTGACTGTATATCTTATAGACAGCGGCAAAAATTACCAGAACGACTCCGGCATAAAGAACTGCGAGTCTGGGCGTTACTTTCTTACTCTTTCCATAATAACTTCTATTTTTAGCCATAAGATCCATCTCCTGTTCCTGGTAATGATTATTTTATCAGCAATAAAGGCACTGGCTCAAAACCCGGCCGGCCGGGAAAAGCCTGAAAGGCCGCATCAGCCAGGCGACTATCAGCTCATTATTCCTGCCGAGCCTGAGCCTGCCTTATCTCAGCCGGGCGGCGATTAACTTTACTGAGCTGTTTATCCTGCCTTTGCTCTTCCATATAGCGGCCAAATCTGGTAGAACAGCTGTTTACTACTGCCTGTGCAAAATAGCTCACATATTCGCTGTTACCCTCCTGCTCCAATAATTCCTGAGCAGCAGCAGCCAGTGATCCGCCCCGCCGATATAGCTGAGTATAGGCCTTTTTCAGATTTGCTATAACTTCCGGGTCGAAGCCATGGCGTTTGAGCCCTTCGGCATTTATGCCGCGAACTTCATTAGGGTCACCTTCAAAAATGGTAAATGGCGGAACATCACGGCGAACCGGGGTAGTTGCCCCCACATAACTGTTACGGCCAACTGTGGTAAAATGATGAATACCCACCATAGCCGCGATCATCGCACCGTATTCGATCTTGACATGACCGGCCAGCAAGACATTATTGCCGATAATGGTCCGACTCTCCACCATGCAATCGTGGGCGATATGAGCACCGCCCATCAGCAGATTATCACTGCCAACTACGGTTTTACCGCCAGCCACTTCTGTGCCCCGATGTACCACAACAAATTCGCGAAAGACATTATTGTCTCCGATAATGGTCTGGGTGGGCTGCCCCTGATATTTCAGGTCCTGCGGAGCTGTGCCGATAACACTGTTCTGATAAAAGACATTATTGCGGCCTATTATAGTATTGCCGACAATTGTCACATTATTATAGAGTACACAGCCATCGCCCAGTACAACTTCCGGACCGATGACACAAAACGGACCTATTTTGACATCACGACCGAGTCTGGCCTCAGGACTTACATCTGCTAGCTTTGATATTTCTGTCATTCTTTCTTTCAATTTTCCTTTGATCGTTTCTCTGGTCAGTGGCTGCGGCTAAGCTCCCTGAACCTCTTTTTCGGGCTGGAAAAGCTCCTGCTCAAAAATTCCAGCATATACCTGACATTTTCATCGAGCGACTCTGTCTGGAGCATATCATTTACCAGAGCCTCGATCGAACGGGATCCACGCCCGATATAGATATCCTTGAATGCCTGCCGGATCGCCTGCACCGATTCCCGGCTAAAGCCATTACGCAAAAGCCCTATCGAGTTCACCGCACGAGGGCAACAGTTCTCAGCCCCCTGCGACTTGAGAAAAGGCGGTATATCCTGACTCGGCTGCGAACCGCCGGCCAGATAGGCAAAACGCCCGACAGTTGTGAACTGATGCACCGCACATACGCCGGCCAGCCAGACATTATCTTCCAGCTTGACATGACCTGAGAGCTGACAACTGTTGGTCATGACTATATTATTGCCCAACTGACAATCGTGCCCGATATGACAATAGGCCATTATAAAGTTTTTGCTGCCGATATTGGTTTTGCCGCCACCGCCAGGTGATCCGCGGTGAATTGTGACATATTCGCGAATAACATTATTGTCACCCACGCTCAGATGGGTCGGCGGGTCAACCTCGCCGACATTCTGCGGCTCTTCGCCCAGAACCACACCGTGGAAAATACGATTATTGGCGCCGATAGTCGTGCCCTTACAGACCAGCACATTACTGCGAAGCTCACAGCCCGGGCCGATAACGACCTCCGGACCAATTATACAACCCGGCCCGATAGTGACATTATCACCCAGACAGGCGGTCTTATCTACAATTGCTCCAGGCGATATATTCGCCATATTCTACTCTCCGGTCAATGATCATAAAGCTCCGGCCGGACTAACCAGCCAGATACCCGGCTGGGACGCAACCCGCCGCGGATATTATCTGTTTCATATAAATATATACTTGTTCCGGCAAAACAGTCAGCCGGAACCAAGCCCAAACTCACCGATCCGAGCGGTACGCCAATAAATGACTAACCGGCCTCCTAAACCGGACCTGCCGCTATAACTTACTGTATGATACTAAGTAATAAGAACTTAGCTCTTCTTGCCCTATTTGCTTATCGCCCCATATTTTAGGCGATTATTACCACTATAGCAAGAACATTTGTGCTTACGCCGCAGTGCTTACGCCGCACGGGCGAGACTTGCGAGGCGACTGTTGTAGATGGGATGGGATTGTGAGACTAATATCAACAATAGCATTAAATGCCCAGCAAAAAGCAAGAGTAATTAAGTTTCGCCCCCCCGGCGTAAGGGGAGCGGCATTTTTGATAGCAGTTCTTCTGCTATAACTGCGGTTCGGGCGGTAAGTGCTTCGAAGCGGTTGGATAAGTAGCCGCTGCCTGACAAGGCTGGTATTGCCACTGCCATACCCCATAAGGTTGTTACCAGAGCATTGGAAATGCCCGAGGCCAGATCAACGGGCTGAGGCCGGCCGCCTGCATCTACAATCGCACTGAAGGCCATGATCATACCCCAAACCGTACCGAACAGACCGATCATGGGGGCAACATTGCCAATTATATTGAGCCACTCGAGCTTACGAAAGAACTCACTCCTGTATTCTTCCATTATCTCCAGCATAGCATTTTCCATGGCAGCATAGCCCCGCTCTCTCTCATTGAGAGCAATCAGCATCATTCGCCCCAGAACACTCTTATTATTCCTGAGCAGCTCCTGACAGGCCATAAAACGCCCATGCTGCAAATGCTCTGCTATCTGAGCTGAGATCTGCCGGTCATAAAAAATACCGGCACGCACCTGAAACAAATACTGAATAATCAGATGTAAGGTAATTACACTGAGTCCCAGCAGCGGCCACATCAGCCAGCCGCCGGAAAAAAAGAACTTATCGAGATTACTACTCTGCCCTGCTGCCAAAACATTGCTGGATAAAAGCACTACTATCATAAAAATACTTGTTTTAATCATAATTCTTAACCGTTCACACGGTTACAGTAATAAGATATAAGTAATAAGAAATAAGCTCTGGATTCTCGTCTGGCTCGAGACCTTTTAAACTTTTGCTTCGCAACTGTAAATACTATGCAAATTGCCTGCTCTTTACTGCTGCGGAGCATAAAATATAGTCATTGCCCCCTAAGGCCAACACGAGAGCCCCAAAGCAGGTTCGGGATTTCGGATCACCTTAATTTATCAACTTATATCATATACCTTCATGTAACCGTTCACATTGTTACGATAATTCTTAATTCAAAAAATAAAACTCACCTCAGGCAGGCGACCAGCTCACTTAATCATGCTCAAAAACGCTTCTTGAAGATTATCTTTACCGGTCTGCTGATACAATTCCTGCCGGGTCCCTACTGTCAGCAATTTACCATTATTGATCAGGCCGATCCGATCACAGAGCATTTCGGCCTCGGTCATATAATGGGTCGAAAATATAACTGTCCGCCCCTGCCGGCGGGCATTTCTGATAAAGTCCAGGATCGCCTGACTGGACATAATATCCAGACCGAGGGTCGGCTCATCGAGAATAAGTATTTTCGGGTCATGAATAATAACCCGGGCTATTCCCGCCCGCTGCATCTGACCGGTCGAAAAACTCTCGCAGCGTCGATCAAGAAAGCTGCCCATATCCAGTATTTCACTTACCTGTCCGATCCGCTTATCTATCAGCTCATCAGGCATATTATTGAGCCGGCCAAAATAAAAGAGCACCTCACGGGCCGTCATTCGCTTATACAGCCGGGTATTACCTGATAAAAAACCGATCCGGGCCCGGATGGCTTCAGGATATTCCCGGCTGTCAAGTCCATCAACCACACATGAACCGCTATCGGGCGTTATAATACCCGCCAGAATACGCAACAGCGTGGTTTTCCCGGCACCATTAGGGCCCAGCAGGCCAAATATCTCGCCCGGCGATGTTTCAAAGGAAACACCCCGTACCGCAGGCACTTCCCGCATGCCGCTATGATAAAAGGTCTTGGTTATATTGCAAATAGTTATCATAATAGTATTTAGTAACCGTGAACGCCTACGGTATTTATAATGACAGCCACCAGTTAAGGCTGCCGGGCCACTATTTTAACCCAGATACAACCCTTAAAAAAGAAAAAAGGGTAAAGATAGCAGATTTTATAACTTTTCTCATCCCACTGATTGTCAGAATAGCCTGGCTGCCGCATCTCAGGCTCTTATATAAGGTTATATTATCTGTCATTCTCTGCGGCCAGATAAACATACAATTTCAGGAGAATAATAAAGCTGTAAATATCTGACCTTTCTGCATTGCAACACTCAGAATTACTGACTCTTTCCCTTGGCAATGTTATTAAGCTCCCGCCGAACTACGGCTATCGATCTGTTCATCCTGCCATATCGCGATATACCAAAAAGAGCTACCAGGATCGAAAACGGAATACAAAAAATGCCAATAACCACAAACCACTTATGCTCGCCAAAGTGTATTATCGAAAAACCAGTTATCAATAAGGCCACTGCCGAACGAAGATAGGCCAGTAAGGTCCGCTCATTGGCCAGCAAAGTCCGGTCAATCGCTAACTCATCCCTGAGTATCAACTCAGAATCCTTGAATCTCTCATAAGGGTTTTTTGTCATTTTTATCTCTTTTACAAAGTAATCAAAAACTGATTTTCAGGCTCCCATAACCCAAAATATTCAGCTATTAACTGATCCCGGAATACTTTCCTGTTGGTTAATTCCAGCTAAATTAAGAGATAATTCTATAGACAAGTCAGCTCTTTTGCAACTGTTTCTGAAATAACCAGGAGGCATCTTTATGGAATTGAGATATTCCACTTACGACTTTTCTATAGTTTTCATACATCTCTAAAGCATCCCCCTTAATAGAACCATCTCCTCCCCTGGCCAAAACAAGGCACATATACTCTATCTCAAATGGAGAAAACTGCTGCCAGAACGCCCATTGATCATCTTCAGAAAGACCGTTCAGGTCTTGTTTGACCTTATTGTACTTCTGAACAATATCAGGATAAACTTCAGTTACAGGCAAAATTTTATGCTCTTGAGCCAGTTTTGCCCAAAGCGGATCAGCAGGATAAAAATACGATGCCATTTTAAGATACACACCCATCTGATATTTATCATCATTGCAACACTGAGCTAACAAACACGCCACCCGCCTGCTCTGTGGATAAATATACCAGGCACGATATGCATGTTTCTTTGCCTTTTCTAACTGACCAGTCTGAATATAAACCTCCGCAAAAAACATTTCTGCCTCAGCAATATAAAGAGAGCTTTCAGGTTTTACCAAAGGCAAGTCAACCATGGGCGCCAGAGTCTCCAAAGCCTGATCGTAACTCTTATTTGAATAATATTTCCAGGCTGTTTCGTGGGAGTACTGGGTTTCCTGAACAACTACATATTCAGGATCACAGAGCAATTCCAACTTGCCGCTTTGATAAATACACAAACGAGACATAAGGTCACCACCATACCCTTGTTTGCTATCATTTGCCATCCGAAACGCTCTTGCCGACTCCAGATAATCCTGATGGTCCCTGTAGGCCATTGCCATATTCCAGTAGAGATAGTAATCTCCTTTTTTACCAATATCATTTACCGCCTGCTGTGCACAATAGATTGCTTCATCGTTATAACCAAGCCGACAGTAATCTCTGGCTAAAATACTCCATTCCCAGCCAAATTTACCAGAACCCTTAAGATAACCAGAACCAATAGCAGAGAGTAAAAGCGGCATAGACCTGTCATGACAACCTTTTTTGAGATATTCACTGGCAAGCGTGGTCAGAAAAATCAAGTTAGATGGGTATTTCTCAGCTAACGGAAGCATAGCATCAAGCTGCTCTATAGATAATTTTCCCTTGTTGTTTTGAAGCTTCACCGCCATTACCAATGGGTTTTCACCACAAATATCAATTGCATAATCAAGTACTTTTTTGCAGTCACTTATAACAGCTTTATCGGGACAGCCAGAAAAATTAAATTCACCTAAAGCCGGCATAACCAGATGACTATGCAATGCCCTGCCAGTTTCAATCTTTAACTGTGCATATTCCTGACTTTTACTATCGAGCGTCCAGCCTTTCTGATTGGCATACCAATATCTGATCTCAGCAAAATCAGGATCTCGTTTTAGTATTTCTTCATAAATATCCCATTCCTCTTGACTGCGCCAGGGAACGAAAAATGACTTACCATACATTTTAACACATTCCATATCTGTGGTCATCGGCCGGATCAATTCCTGATACAAGCCCTCTGAGACAGGCTGACCTCGATACTCCATCCAGGTTTTTACCATCTGCCCCATAAAAGTAAAATAAGGAACAGGTTGTGAATATTTCTGCCGGATTACTTCCCGGCCGGTATTATCGATAACGACCATTTCGCCGGTTAATCCTTCTTTTTGCTGAATAATAGTCCCGCCAATAGCATGAGTAGCACTCCAATAGTTTATATAGTTAACCACCCTCTGGGTTTCGCTCATACTGGTAAACCATACCGGTTTTTTCCTGTAAATAAAACCAGGATGCCTTGCTGAAAAATTATCAGGCACAAAATCAAACTTAAATGACAGCAAACAGGGAAATGTCAGCATGTCGAAATCCCCCTTATGTTCTGCATCAGTAATAAATTCAAAGGGCAGAAAAACAGGATTGAACATACCGCCCTTTTGGGTGACCGGTATATCAAACCAGTCCTTTGCCAATATATCTGCAGGATCATCTTTTATCTCTGCTTTAGCTAAACCTCTGATCGCTTTTGATATTGACAGAACACCAGGTACTGCACTCTGATAAGTTGGAAAGTTCTGAATAGCAGCAATAGAATTACTACTAAAAATACAGATTATAAAACAAATAAATGTAACACCAAAGACATGCTTCATCTCAGACACTCCTTATTGACTATCATGTTCAAGACCCTTTTTTACCTATATATACACCATAATCAAACAGCCGTTTTAACCTGTTCTTTATTAAGATAAACCATAAAACGCACTATATCAAATACCCTGATCTGCAACACAATTCACTCCAGGCCCATTAAACATCAAATCTGAAAAACTGTCAAATACATTTATTCCCCCAACAATTTATTAATACTTTTTCAAGCATATTTGCTGTATTTCTTCCTTGCAGCTTCATTTGTTTTTGAATACTATACATGACTTTATGCCCTGTGCGGCAATTAGTTAATATATCCATACCAAGGAGATAATATGAGCGAAATACAGCCCTGCCCGAAATGCAAATGTGAATATACCTATCTTGACCGCAATATGGTAATTTGCCCGGAATGCGGTTTTGAATGGGACCCCGCTAATCAGGCCGAAAATGACAATAACGGCCCGGTTTTCAAAGACGCTAATGGCACTGTTCTCAATAATGGCGATACGGTATCTCTGATAAAGGATCTGCCGGTTAAAGGCTCAAATTCCAAGATCAAAGCCGGAACCAAGGTCAAAAATATCAGACTCGTTGAAGGTGACCATAATATCGACTGCAAAATCGATGGTTTTGGTGCTATGATGCTCAAATCTGAATTTGTCAAAAAAGTGTGACAAGCTCTGAAAATAGCGTAACAAGATAACAAGTAATGACTTATACCTATTATAACCGTCACACATCACATATAAACATTTCGGTCCTGCCGCACCAATAACTAAAAAAACTCAAAATCCGGTATAGACAAAAGAGGCTTTAGTCACTAAAATCTATGCCAGTCAATAAGTTAGCTCTTTTTGACGATGCGAACGTAATTCAGTGGTAGAATGCCAGCTTCCCAAGCTGGACGTCGCCGGTTCGAATCCGGTCGTTCGCTATGCAAGGTCTTGTAAAATAAATACTTACAAGACCTTTTTATTTTACGGCAGTTTTCAGTCATATTCCTGCAAAAGACACGAGTTCCTTTTCTCTTTAAATAGCGTGCGATTTCTGTTAGATTAACCCATTCGGAAGAGAGATAGTATTTCAGAACAGCATAAATTAAAGATTGAATATATGGAAAATAAAGCTGATATATTTGAGATCGTTGAGCCGATAGGCCGGCGAGTGCTTATTCGCAAAGATGAAGATAAAAAAGAGACCAAAGGCGGCATAAGACTGCCTGATAACATAGAGATACCAACCATAACCGGGCGGATAGTGGCGGTATCGGCAGAGATCGAATCTGATCCGCTGGTACCACTGAAAAAATACGATAAAATACTATTCAATCCCAAAGGAGCCATACCTGTCGATTTTGAGGGCAATAATAAGTTATTCGTCATCGAACTGGAAAATGTTGTGGCAGTATTCAGAAGAACAGACAAATAGGAAGAAAATATGGACCTGATCGCATTTGACATTGGCAATAGTTCTGTAAAAGTAGCCGTTTATGATGAAAATGAGCTGAAAGAATCGGTAAGCATTGCTATCGACTCACTAGAGACAGATTTGCCCGGCATATTAGTTAAATACCGCGAGATTTGCGGACCGCAGCAGTTCGATGCCCGTACTGTGCCGCTGCCAACCAGCTCTGTCAGCAATGAAAATCTGGCATTGGTTGAAAAAATCGTCAGTAAGGTATTTGACCAAAGGCTCATGCTGGCCGGCCGCGATTTCCCTGTTGAGATGAATGTCGGCGTGGAAAATCCTGACAAATTGGGGCCTGATCGCTTACTTACCGCACTGGCTGCCTTCCAGGTTGTTGGCCGGGCTGTTGTTGTTGCTGATTTTGGTACGGCGACGACCATTGACCTGGTAAATGACTCTGGCATATTCATGGGCGGCGTTATAATACCAGGCCTGGACCTGGCGGCCCGCTCTCTTAATGAACACACCTCTGCCCTGCCCTATGTCTGTCCCAGCCAACCAGAAGCGAATGCTTCCTACGGCACTAATACCGAAACGGCAATCAATAACGGTATATATTTTGCAACCCTTGGGGCTTTGCGGGAACTGGTAGAACGCTACGCCACTGAACTGGGCTACTGGCCTCAGGTTATTGCTACAGGCGGCTATGCTAAAATGCTTGCTGCTAGCTCTGACCTTATAGAAAATGTCGTGCCCAACCTGTGCATTAACGGCCTTTACCTGGCGTTTAATCAGTGGTATGAACTGCAAGACACACCAGATGAAATGCTGCAATACAAAGAACTCGAAGATGAGCTGGACACTGCTTCAGATGAATGATGCCAATATCAAGCAATAAGAGCATAACTACCGCAGCACTGCTTACACCGCCAGGTTTTGGCGGAATAGCCGTTATTCAAATTGCCGGAGAAGGTATCTGGCAAATTCTGCCGGAAATATTTAACGCTGCTAATAAAAAAACTCTGCCTGCTGATATGAAGGCAGGCCATTGCTATCTTGGCCATATTGTGGAACAGGAAGAAACAATTGACCAGGTAATGCTGCTAATTGACCCGCAAACAAACTCAGCGGAGATACATTGCCATGGCGGCCCGCGTATTATCCAGCGGATAATGCTCTTACTCCAGTCTAAAAGCATTGCAATAATCGACCCAGATCTGCAAAAGCACCTCGATAGTATCAGCTCTGAGCAGAACTATTATCTGGCCAAAGCCCGCACCCCTCTGACAGTTTCAATGCTGGCCTGTCAGTTTCCTGGCGGCTTGTATCAATGGTGCCATAAGCAGATACAAACCATGAAAAGCCCTGCTTTTTCGCTTACTGACTATCAGTATGAGGCGAATGAACTGCTGAGATCATTTACTGTTGCCCGGCGACTGATATATCCTGCCCGGGTTGCCCTTATCGGCCCGCCCAATGCCGGGAAAAGCTCACTGGCTAATATACTTACCGGACGAAAGCAATCCCTGGTATCCGATCTGGCAGGTACGACCAGAGATTGGACCTCACTGCTCACTGATATGGCCGGTGTACCAGTTGAACTTATCGACACCGCCGGCTGGCGAGAAAGTAATGATGAACTTGAGATTATGAGCCTCCATAAACTTCAGGAACTGCTTGCTCAGATCGATCTGGCGATTTTGCTTATACCGGCTAATGAAATAGATAATTTCAGAACAATTCAGGCCCAACAGACAGCTAATCTGCCCCGGGACCTGGAAGTATTAACAGTCATAAGCAAGTATGACCAGCTTAATGAAAAAGTTTGCAGCAGCAGTACTGATTCGGAATTAAAAGTGTCATCAGTAAATGAATATGGTCTGGAAAAAATCAAGCAGGCTGTGAGGAATAAACTGGGTATCAAGGACGATTTCGACTTTACCGCACCAGCAATATTCACCGCACGCCAACATGACATTATCACTGCCAGTCTTAAACTTGTAAAAACAGATGATCTAACGGCTTTGCTCAGCAAATGTTGCGGCAGTATCGACTGAATACCAGCCCTGAAGCCTGACTTTTATACTTTTTTTGAACCACAATATCTGACTCACAACTACTAACTGTTTTAAAATACAGCTGGCGGTGGATATATAATATTCACCGCCAGCAAATAAAACTATGCGAATACTAAGTCAGAGAATAATGACTTACTGTACACAAGCCGGATACAGACCGCAGTCCAGCCACTCAGCAGCCAGCATAGCAAAGTCTGTCACATCTACTACACAGTCGCCATTGAGATCATAAGTACCACTAGGTCTCAGTGTCTCAATACAGATCTTATGATCGCCGGGAACCATACTTACAAATTCCTGAGCGATTGTCAGTTCATCCTTGACATAGTTGAAGATCTTAACTTCATCAATTGTACCAACGAAGTACTTACCAGCATTATTACCAGCTCTTACCTTACCGATATTGAGAATATCTGTAGTAGTATAACTGGAACCCTTGTCAGCAACTTTCATAGCTTCACGATGACCATCAACATAGATCTTGATCTCACCTTCGTTGATATCACGGGTGGCAACCACATAATGCCACTCGCCATCATTTATATCTTTTTCTGAATGGATAGTTGTTCCGCTTGGGCCAGAACCCTGGGCAAACTTGCTGCCACTGAGAACTGTACCATAGTCCGGAACCCAGCCGTCCATCTCACCATCAACAATACCGGCACCATTCCACCAGTCTCCGCCACCAGCGGTCATAGAGGTATTCACCCAGACCGAAATAGTATAACTATTGCGAACTGAACAAGGTATCTGAACATGTTTCATTTCACCTGAACCAAGCAACAGACCATTACCATCAAAGCCTGTTCCATAAGTAACGGTAGAGTCAACTTCTTCTGTACCATTATAGAATCTGGCAATACCATCATTACCCTGGATAGAAGAATCAATTACTGCTGAGGGCTGCTCTGAATCAACAACATCAAAGCTGTAATGAGCTACCATCTGGGTAACTTCTACCAGAGCAAAAGGTGAGGTCACAATTATCTGGCTGGCATTATTAACATTACAGTAGTAATAACCCTGCTGTTCAGCAGTTGCAACATCTATCACATACTCTTTACTGTTAGTACCAACTGCAACATCATCACCAATAATATTATCCTGAGAGTAGTACCATGCATAATCAACATCTGTAATACTTGATACAGATACTGTCAACTTATAAGAAGAACCAACACTAACCAGTCCACCTACTGGACCTGCTTCAATTATTGGTGTCGAAGGCATTGTGTTGAAGTTCCATTCCATACCTCTAACAGTATTTGGATCTGTCGGACCAGATATTGTACCATTGCCCTGCAGCATACCCTGATCAACACGCCATTTATAATTAGTATCCAGACTTAAACCAGTAAGACTCTTGCTGCCTGTAGCACCAGTAACTGTTATAGTATCAACCAAAACAACATTAGCATCAGAAGCAGAATTCATATAGAGGTAATGAACCTTAGCTGCCGGGTTAGGATTAGCCAGATCAACCGGATTCCTGGCTGTCTGCCAACTCAGCTCAACATCAACAGTTGAGCCAGAAACAGTTCCAACCATAGAAGCATTTTTAGCAGGTGTTGGAGCACTGGCTGGGAATAAATGATTATTACTTGCGTCTGCACCAGCTGCGTGAATAGCAGCAACTTCATCTGCAGTTAAAGCATGGTCATAAATTCTAAAATCATGAGTAGAGCCGATCAAAGACGGATCACCGTAAGGAGCACCAGAGTTAATATCCAACTGAGTAGCTATTGCTTCGAGATTGAAATTAGCGGCTGCTACATTGTTATCAACATTTGCCAGTACACCATTTGCATACATACGCAAAGTGGTACCATCATAGGTTACAACCATCTGCCGGGGACCCTGGTCAGGATTGTCTGGCCATACATCCATTGCTCCGTTACGCAGAATATGGTCAACGACACCAGCCTGTTTGCAATGTGCACTTGCATTCCAACTACCATCGCCACGAGCCGGACAGCCAATAATAAAGTTATCCTGCGTACCATTGTCAAAACTGAAAATCGTGTGCCAGGCACCTTGAGGAGCTACAGCAAAAAACCAGGTCTCAATAGAAAAAGGACCATTCAGGCCAGCCACAGCAGAAGCTGGAAGCGATACACCACCTGAAACATTCTCACCATACGATACGCCGGTGGTAGTTAGCTTACCATCAGCAATAGTGCCGGCATCAGCTCTGGTACTCAGTGTACCATGAGCGGAACCAACACTATCATTGGCATTGCCATTGAATTCATAGCGATGCACAAGATCAGCATTCGCCATGGTACCCATTCCAGCAATAGCCAGCAATAACAACAATTTCTTCATTTCCAAATCTCCTATTTATAGAATACTCACAGTGCCGGCAAGTGTATTACAGATTACACTTTGTACCAGCACAAACACAAATCGAATTAATTAATACCGACTAGAGAAACTATAAATTCCTACAGCGCGCAGCCGTGAACACAGCTATAATGAAGCGACTGGCAGAAACATAACTCGCATCCTATTCAAGCTATTCCCGTCAATTCGGAACGGAAAAACTCAAAAGCGAACAGCAACTCTAATCTCCAAAACTCCTAAAACAAATCGTTCTTGAAACGATTGCGGCCTAAAACCAATTAATTACTTCTTTTCTCACAATTCTAAACAATACCAATAATTTTAGATCAAATCTTAAACGCAGTCTGATTGACTACATTTTTATTCTATAATTATTTCATAAGTAATTCAATTATATTTTCGTAACACAAATAGACTTTTTTCACAAAAAACATCATATTTGAACCGAATGTAGTGAATACAACGATTATTCCTGAAATACCAGCAATGCGTAAATCAGATATAACTCACTATAAAATTTAACATTACATTATAACTGAACACGAATCAATTCAAATCATCTCCGGTATTACCTATCGGCTTCTAAAAGAAAAAAAATTCTTTAATTCTTCTTAAAATCAGCAAATGTATTGATATATGCAGATAAAAGAGATAAAATACGCCGGTTTTGACACATAGATAAAGGATCTATCCAGGTAACAATAACTGGAAAAACATAAAAATGGATAAAATAGCAAGCATAATAGTTATCAATAAAGTTATTCGCACAATTGCATGCCTGCTAGTAGCGATATTCATCAGTGGATGCACCAGTTCACGAGGTGTCAAAAAAGACAGCTGCAATTGTTTCATTCCTGCTGAATTACTGTTCAGGCCCGCTTTTTGCCATCTAAAAACCGATGCACAAGGTAAAAACACCGGCATCGAAATTTACATTCAGGTTACTGACCAATTCGGCGACAGCATGAAGCTCCCCGGCATATTTCGGATAGAAATCTACGAACGACTAGGGCTCAATCAAGATAAAACCGGTGAAAGATTAACTATTGATAATAATAACTTTATGGAATTTGACCTCCGCAACTCTGTCAATAATCACCAGTACTGGGACAGAATAACCAGTTGCTACAAGCTAAACATAGATCACCAGAACTTGCCAGATGAACTTATAGCCCAGGTCACATGGTTCTACGACCAAAACTATCGACTAACAAACACTATTACAATAAAAAATAACTAACTGCAAGTTAAGATAAAAAAGACAGTAAAGAAAGGCTCAATAATGCTCAAAAACATTAACCCTACCCAAACTAAGGCATGGCAAGAACTTACCGCTCATTACGCTACAGTTAAAGACCTGAAAATGAGCGATATGTTCGCTCAGAAAAAAAACAGATTTGCTGATTTTTCTATGCAGTTTGAGGATATTCTGCTGGATTATTCCAAAAATCGCATTACCGGCGAGACACTGAGGTTACTTCTGGAACTAGCCAATGAAACTGCGGTTAAAGATGCTATAAAGGCCATGTTCAACGGAGAAACAATAAATCAAACCGAAAATCGCGCTGTATTACATACTGCTCTGCGTAACCGCAGTAACACACCGGTAATGGTTAGCGGAAAAGATGTTATGCCCGATGTTAATTCTGTACTGGCTCAGATGAAGGATTTTTGCCATAAAGTCCTTAATGGTGACTGGAAAGGCTACACCGGCAAAAAAATAACCCATATCGTTAACATTGGCATCGGCGGTTCCGACCTGGGGCCGGTAATGGTGACAGAAGCTCTCAAACCCTATTGGCAGGGAATAACCCCGCTTTTTGTCTCTAATGTTGATGGCTCACACATAGCAGAGACCCTGAAAAAGGTTAACGCTGAGACTACTATATTTATAATAGCCTCAAAAACATTTACTACTCAGGAAACCATGACTAATGCCTTTACCGCCCGTGACTGGTTCCTCAATCAGTGCCAGGGCGAACAAAAGCATGTAGGAAAACATTTTGTCGCAGTTTCGACTAACGGCAAGGCGGTAGCTGATTTTGGCATAGACACCGCCAATATGTTCGGATTCTGGGACTGGGTAGGCGGCCGCTACTCTCTCTGGTCAGCAATTGGTCTGCCCATCGCCTGCACAATAGGTTTTGATAATTTCATCGCCCTGCTGGAAGGCGCCCATGCTATGGATAATCATTTCCAGACAGCAGATTTCGCCCAGAATATGCCAGTAATTATGGCACTGATCGGTCTGTGGTACAATAATTTCTTTGGAGCTCAAACCGAGGCTATTCTGCCTTATGACCAGTATCTGCACCGTTTTGCCGCATATTTCCAGCAAGGTAACATGGAGAGTAACGGTAAATATGTTGATCGCAACGGCAACCCGGTGGACTATCAAACCGGACCGATTGTCTGGGGAGAACCTGGCACTAATGGCCAGCACGCTTTCTATCAGCTTATCCATCAGGGTACTAAACTGATACCCTGCGACTTTATCGCCCCAGCCCGCAGCCATAACCCGTTGGGCGACCATCACGCCAAACTTCTCAGCAATTTCTTCGCCCAGACAGAAGCTCTGATGCAGGGCAAATCCGCTGCTGAAGTTACCGCCGAACTAAAAGCTGCCGGGAAAAGCGAAGCTGAAATTGCCGCCCTCCTGCCCTTCAAGATTTTCCAGGGCAATATACCCACCAATTCCATTCTGGTCAAAGAGATCACACCTCGCAGTCTGGGCAGCCTGATCGCCGCTTACGAGCATAAGATTTTTGTCCAGGGTATAATCTGGAATGTATTCAGTTTCGATCAGTGGGGTGTTGAGCTGGGCAAACAACTGGCTAATCGCATTTTACCAGAGCTCAACAACTCTGAAGCCATCAGCAGTCATGACAGCTCAACTAATGGCCTCATAAATGCTTACAAGGCTATGAGATAATCACACTCAGGCTTAATTAATCATACCAGGGCTCGGCGTTCCCGGCCAAGATAAAATAAAAAGGCAGGTGTCAAAGTTACATCTGCCTTTTAATTTTATCTTCTGGCTCAGCAATTAACCGAAAGATATTATTTACCACTGCTTTTGTCAAGAGTCTCAAGCATTCGCAGGTAGCTTTCATACCGTCGTTGTAGTGCCGGATTAGCCTCTACAGCTGCCTTTACGGCACATTGAGGCTCGTGGGTATGGCTGCAATTAGAAAACCGACAATTGGGCGAAAACTCATTAAATTCATCAAAATACCAGCGAAGCTCCTCAGGCTTCATCTGCCATAGGCCAAAACTGCGTACCCCCGGTGTGTCAATTATGGTTATATCACCAGGCAGATGATAAAGATTGCTATTTACAGTAGTATGTCGACCTTTACCGGTAGTCCGTCTTACAGTCCTGGTTTCCAGCTCTAATGATGGCTCTAAGGCATTTATAATCGAACTTTTACCTACACCGCTATGACCGACAAATACTGCCGGCTTGCACATTAGCTTGCCACGCAACTCATCGATACCCAACCCGGCATCAGCTGAACAGCAGACAATGTCAATTCCCAACTGACGATAAGGCTCAAGTGCCGTATCCATTTCTGAGAGAATTTTCTCATCCCCATTTGCCAGATCTATTTTATTGACACAAATAAGCGGCTTTATGCCACCCCGCTCTATTGCCAGCAGGTAACGGTCGATCATATTGGTATTCAACGGCGGGTCAAGCAGGGCACAGACTACTACTACAATATCAATATTAGTAACGATCACCCGTTCAATCCGGCCATCATGTGGGTCAGGCCTGCTGAGCATAGTACTTCGCGGCTCTACCGACTCAATTATCGCTGTAGCATCGCTACTAACCGAATATTGCACCAGGTCGCCTACCGCCAGATCGCTTCGCTGGGCCAGGGTCAATTCAGGACGCAGCAGACACTTGATCCGGCTCTGAAAATCTTCACTTATTACCGTACAGGAACCAGCCTTCACCGAGATAACCCGGCCCGACCAGGTCTTTACCTGCTCATCAGAGGCCGCTTCATCCAGGTCAAATTCACCGGCGGCCAGCAGCTTCAACGCCCAATCCTCCAGCGAAACAGGCTTATTCTGAGCCCCCCGCTTCTGAAACGAATCGCCATCTTCATGGCCATGCCGATACTTACGAGTAGCATCGCTCCGCTGATTTCGGTTTTTATTAACCTCTGCCTTACGCAGACGCGCCGCCTGTTGAAACAACCGCTGCCGCTGAACCGGGCTAAGAGCATTGAGCTTATCTAATAATGGTTTTCGATCACTTTTTCGCATACTATGCGTAACTACCTACAATTCAAACAGTTACAGTTATAATTCACCTTAAATACGTTTCAAAGCCAGCTAAACTTCAAACAGGCATTATAAACCACTAACCCTTAACGGGCACGAATAAAATTGAGTTGTTTTTGTATCATGCAAAATATTCAAAAAAAAAAGTCCAAATCAAAGGACTGACCCTTGATTTGAACTTAATGAAAAAAGGTAATTACAACTACTCAGCCAGCCAATGAGAGGCTAAAATACTCAGATCGTCAATATTGACTACACCATTATTATCCAGATCAACTGAAGCATCGACTGCCGAACCTGATAGATTCCAGGCCAAAGACAGACCGGCAAAGTCGATCATGCCATCTATGCCATCGCATAAATTATTAACATTGATCAATAAAGTTGCCAGATCATATTCATTATGAATGTTTGCCACTTTAATTTTAAAGCTATTGGTACCAATATGAACCCTCGATGGTGTGCCAGAATAATTACCCGCCGAGCCCATTTGCAGCCAGGAAGGCCCTGAAACAATAGAATAAGAAAGTGCCAGACCGTCAGGATCTGTTGCACGCGTTTCCACTGAACCATTATACTGAGTATTTTGCAAAGCCTTATCAGCAATAATAGTATTATTATCAAATGAAGGACTACCAAAAGCCTCAACAATGTCGGTACGCCTGGTACCATCAGGACTGAATGGAACCATTGTCGCTTTCCAGCCATTTTCAGTAACATCTATCCTGACATACTCGTTGATCAGCCCACCATTTATATCACTGCTCAGGTTATGATACCCCCCCACAGTAATCTGGGGCCAGTTATAAACCAAAGGTTCGCTATGATCCAGCCAGCTGCCACCGCCAGTAATGCAATAGTAAACACCGTTTTGCCACCCTCTCTCATATTCATGAGTATGACCACTGAAACAGATATCAACATTATACTCTTCTAAAAGAGGGACAAGGTTAGTCCGATAGTCGGATTCGCCATTATACCAGCGTTCACAATATGGGGGGCGATGAACAAACATGAAGATATGTCTGGCATTATTAGCTCTGGCCTGCACAAGATCAGCCTCAACCCAATCCCAATGCCCGCGATCAGCATCATCGATACACACAAAATGACAACCGGCATAATCAAAAGAATAGCTGCCATAGCCGGCATTATAGGGAGCTGGGCGGTCCTTACTAGGCATATCAGCGTATTTTCTGATTTTTGAATATTGACCATTATCATGATTCCCCCAGGCATTAAACCATGGTATAGTCTGCCCAAGATATTTAGCTACACGATCAAGATAGTAATTTTTAATATCAAGGTAAGAATCACCATCTTCAGCCAGATCACCAACAGTAACTGCAAAATCCACACCAGAATAAGCTATATCTGTCATCATAGCCTTGGTTGGTTCATAAGGATCAGTTGGCCAGGAACCATCATTATGACCTTGACTGTCGCTCCAGACAGCGAAAGAAAAGTTAACACTATCTGCCGGTGCTGTTTCAAACGAACTCACCTCCAGAGCTATACCATCTACTATGACCTGATAATTGTAAATTTCGCCGGGATCGAGCCCGGTAAGAACCGTTTTATATATCACACTACCACCACCAGATATCTCACTGGTAACAAATGCAGAATAACCTAAATTATAATCTTTACTATAATCAAGTGAACATTCAACCTGCTGATTGACCTCCCACATTACAGTTATACCGCTTGTATTGACATTTTGTAAATAAGGATAAGTAAGAATATAGGTAATATCCGGCCAATCGATGCCACCAGGCCCTTTCAAAGCAGCCACTTGAACACCGTTCAAAGCATAATCGTATATAGCAACCATAGACACATTTACAGGATAATCTTCGCCATCATTATCAGCAAATAGCAGTAATCCATCAGCAAGAGAAAAATTACCATCAATACTCTGAACATCGCCTTTCAGAATTTTGACGCCATTTACATAAATTGAATACTCATTACTATTATCAACCACAATAACAATTCGATACCAGGTATCAGTCAATGCCTGAAATTGAGGGGTTCCATCATCGCGATCAGAGTAGCCAGTACTTGCCAGCCCTATCCTCCCGCTTTTATCGATAAAACATTCACCATCATTATTATTATTCACATCTGTCTGATATAAACATTTCCATTGCAGCTCGCTGACAGCGTTATATGATAAGTCCATAACCAAAGACCACTGGTTGACATTAGAACCTCCCCCATTGGGATTTATATTGTGGTTGCAGAAATAATAACTGCCATTACCAATTTTCACAGCACCATCTTGATCGTTATAACCGGCAACAGCCATCTGATCTCCCCAAAGCACAAGATCGTTTCCTGTTTCAGCATGAGTGAGATTTGCAGGGTCATCAAAGTTCCACATACAAACAGGCCCCCTGGTTGGAGTACACCCGCCAAGTGATACTATTTCAGATTCTGACAATGCCTCATCATAAAGAGCGATCCGAGTAACATCAACCATATCTTCTTCGCCATCATTATCAGCAAATAACAAGACTGTATTTTCAAGTGAAAATCTGCCATCAACCGCCTGTGTTTCACCTTCTAAAACGCAAATGCCATCAAGCCAGATTTGATAAAAATTACCGTTATTAACCCGCAATATCAGACGAGACCAGATATTAGCAGGCATAACACCAGCGGCAGTATATCTGGTAGCAGAGACACCTATCTCGCCATTACTTTTGATAAACAAATCGCCATCATTACTATTAGTCGTGTTGGTTTGTAACAAGGAACAATATTCTGACTGCAACGGACACTTAATATCATAAACAATAGTCCACTGGTTAACAAAATTACCTCCACCATTAGAGCCAATACTATGGTTAATAACGAGAAAGCTATTATTGCCTACCCGAACAGCACCATCATTATCAGCAATACCCTGGATCGCAGCAAAACTACTTCCCTGTAATATAAGATCATTTCCAACTGTCGCCGCGGCAAAATTACCAGCATTATCAAACTGCCATAAACCAACCATCTCAGCAGAGGCGTTACGCATCACAAAAGCTATAAAGCATAAAATTACTAACAACTTCTTCATCATATCTCCTCATTAAAACATGAACTTATCAGCAGGGAAATACCAGTACAAGTATGACGGTTAGCAAGATACCCTATATAAACACTAACCCCCGGCCAAAAGAACCGGGGGTTAGTTATCAGTAAAGGGATTAAGGGACTAACATCAATCTATAGATGGGTAGAGACCACTTGAAAGCCAATCATTAGCCATTATTGAGAAATCGGTCAGATCAACACTGCAATCCGTATTCAGATCACAAGTAGTATTCATATAATATGGGCTGGAAACATCACTACTGTATAAACATACTCTGGCACCATATATATCAGCTATTTCTTCAACAGACAAGCCATAGTTATATACACAGATATCATCAAGCTGACCTCTCCAGAAGCCCGGTGCACCAGGATCAGCACCAGGAGCCTGGGCAGAGCCATCAGCCACTGGCTTACAGCCAATACCAACCCAACGAGTAGAATCTGCATCCAGCGTGCCATCATAACTGTGACTGCCAACTTCAAACTTTCTCAAACTAACAGCTTCATCGGCACCCATTCTATACAGACGAATATAACTGCCATCAGCAACCGCAGCGACAAACTGCCAGGAGCCTTTGGGGAAATTGGCCCCATCAGTTACACGGGCAGAACCACCGTGGCTTTGACCGATCTGAAGATCAAGTTTTGTTCCGGAACTATCAAGGCCGAGATGGAACATACCGTAAGATGCGCTGCCATTCCAATGTTTGATAATACTTGCCCAACTCGGACCAGCAATATCTTCGGCTTTAACCCAGGCGGTAATGGTAAATTCCTGACCTATTGTTGGGTAAACAGTCTCAAACTGTTTAAGATCGACGATCGCTGCCTGGTCACCACTAAAACTAATAGCTCCTGTTCCAACATGTCCATCGGCCCACACAGGGGTTCCAGAAGTGATTGCGGCATTATAACCACTGTTAGAATCAATCAGATCGCCATCAAATGCATATCTGTTCACCATTATGCCATGAACCATTCTGGCTGAATTAGAAAAGACATTGCCACTGGCATTATAGGCTTCGCACACATAATATGTGTTGTTTTGGTCTGGCTGACCAGTTGTATTTACGACCAGAGTGTCTGTATCGCAACCCTGGTAAACACTGTCATTAGAAAGGAGAACCTCATCACCAGTTGTTGCTGTATTAACATCAAGATACCAACGATAGCTAAGACCAAGATTAGCAGGGTCATAAGCAGTACATGTCAGATTACCAAATGGTTCTGCGGCTGGTTTGATCATAGCGTCTTTAACAACGGCATTTTCAGGCTTTTGATTGGTATTGAAAGACCAGATACTGCCGGGGTAAGCAATATTCGGCTCACCCTGTTCTATAGAATAAACAGTATCAATTCTCCAGTAGTAAGTGGTATTGACCGCCAGATCAGGGGTTAATTCCATTGTCTGAATGGGATCTGTACCAATAGTACCAGTTAAATTCTGGAAACTATAATATGTAACATCATTATGGTCTGCATATGTAGCTGATACTACAGCAGACTGATTAGGATCGCAATAGACAATAAAGGCACTGGTATTAGTATCAATCTGGCTTGGATTGATTATATTATGAGGGGCCTTCCACTGCAAAGACGCCGAAGGCAATATACCATCGGCATTAAAGGCCGGATTATAAGGCGTGGCACTATAACAAGCACCATCAACAGATGCCAGTGCCACAATCTCCTCCTCGGTTAGAGCTCTATCGAAAAGAGCTACCGAAGTGATATCCATAATATCTTGCTCACCATCATTATCGCCAAATAAAAGGAATTGAGTGCCCAGAGAAAAACGGCCATCAATAGGGAAATTGTTAACAAGGGTACTTTGCATGATCATTGCGCCATCAATCCATAACTCGTACATAGGCGTAGTGCCGCATTTGACCCGAACTGCCAGACGAAACCAGGTATTAGCCTGATAAACATTCTCTTCAGAATAACCGGTATCGCCCAGACCTATCTTGCCGGTGCTTCTTCCAAACAGTTCGCCATCATTGTTATTGGCTGGTTCTGTTTGCAGAAATGAGCTGTACTTGTTTACACGCGGACTTTTGACATCATATACCAGAGTCCACTCATTAAGCTTACTTCCACCACCGTTAGGGGCAGCATCATTATTAACAAGATAATGAGTACCTACGCCGATCTGAGCGGCGCCATCGGTAGCATTAATACCTGCAACGGCTGTCTGACTGCCAGACAAAACTAAGTCCTGACCGACAGTTGCCTTAGTCAGATTGGCCGCATCGTCAAACTGCCATAAACCGACCAACTCTGCTTTGGCTAATGAGACCATAGCCATTAACATAAAAAACACATGTAACTTCTTCATTCCAGATCTCCTTAAAGATTAATAAAAATACTTAAAAGCATTATCTTAAAATCAATATTATTTCAATATTAATACCATGTTATCGACATAAGCATCGGCAGTATTACCATCAAATTCACTGGTAATAAGACTGATCTTTATTTTGTCAGTCCCGGCAGGAACAGTGCCACTGCTAAACTCTTTGCGAAAGCCAGGTATATTATTTCTCTCCTGCGGGGTGGCGGGCACGATCATTGCTGTCGAAAGAACCTTATCATCCTTATCAACAAAATCAAGCTGTATAACAAGTGAGTCATTTTGATCGGCCCAACCTCCCATCCATGCAGAAAAATTATATGCAACTGTACTGCGATTGATCTTCCAGTCTAAATCAGAAACCGATATCTCCTGATAAACATTACTGATCCCATGAGCTACATAAAAGTTATTACCTTTATTCTCCGGTACTATACAAATCTCCATTTCGGTAAATGCATTATCACCACCTGTACCCCAGGTATCGTAGGTATTTACTGTTGCCGGGCCGGTGTCTTGCCAGCCATATAAAGCAATATTATTCTGAGAAAGCTTGGTAGTGTCTGATATTCCTTTTGCATAAACAACCTTATCGTGTTCAAAATCGCCGTTTACAATTAAATTAGTATTTAATAGTGCCCTACCACTTTCAAATTCTCTGACATCTCTGATATACATACGATCATCGAGAGAAAAATCTGAGCATATTATTTTACCCACTGAGCTGATCTCTCCAGCCTGCCCCACTTTCAGCGTAACTTTTTTACTATTAGCACTAGAAGCATTTGTTGATAATTCAACCAGACCTTTATATACTTCGGTACGAATTGAGCGAGCCACATTAACTCCAACGCCAAACTCAGTACCCATATCAACTATCCGGGAGAATGGAGTATTAACAGTAAAACCGATAGCTGATTTAGATACATTGGCATATAAATTGCCCTTCTCAAGATGTAACTCTTTTTCACTTTTGAAAGTCACAGTCGCCGGCCCCTCAATAACCAGCTCTACACCATTATTGATAAAGAGCTTTACGATTCCCTGTTTTATTGTCAGTATATCATCAGGGAAGAAGTGTGTGCCCAAAGATATTGGATTGCCCTGACTGTCTTGTTCCAATCCAGCTAACTCCGTAATAGTAGCAATATCAGTGTAACTGCGGTAATAGCTATCGTAAATAAATATAGAGAAAAACAAAATCAAACATGCAACTGCTGCCATAAACTTAAGTCTATGTAACTTATAAAGGTTAATATTTAACTTCGGTTTCTTTGGTACTGGAACAGCTTCTATCGGGGTCTCTTTTTGCTCCTCTATCGCTTCGGCAGCATCTTCCCGTTCTGCCAGAGCTTCCAATAACCTTGTTCCTGACAACTTGATCACACCCATATTATCAAGTGACAATTCAGGGCAACTAGCCGCCTGAAAACCATAAAGGTCGGCCCATACCATAACATAATCTACATAAAACTGGCAGACTTCCCGGTCTGTTGCCACCAAATTGTCAAGGATAGCAAAATCTTCATTAGAAATCTTCCCTTCACGAAGCTCGCCCATAAGAATATTTAGTTTTTTAACTGTTTCGAGATCCATTCCGATTGTAGTTCCTTAATATTCCATGTTTTTTCGTACACAATGCAACAATCCCAGATGTATTCGATTTAATTTACTGTAAAGAGTATTGGCATTAAGGTTAAATCTTTCAGACACTGATCGTAAAGTTTCACCCACCTCATAGCGAAAATACAGGATTTGTTTATCTTTTTTGTTCAGCTTGCTAAGACATTCTCTGAGTGTTTTTTGCCTCTCAGGCTCAAGATTGGCTTTTGCCTCAACTGTTTCATGTATGGCATTGATCGCCAGTTCACTAAATACATTCTTCTTCCTGAGAACATTTTTTCTATAAGTCATTATCTGAAACCTGGCAACACACAAAGCCCAGGCAGCGAAATTTGTACCTGGTTTATACTTATCAAATTCTGCCCACATCAAAGCCACGGTTTCCTGAATAATATCATCGGCATCTGTGGTATTGGGGACTTGGGAAAGCACATAGCCAAACAAACGACGCTGAACTCCCATATACAAACCCATAAAGCTCTGGGCTTGGTCTTTAACCTCGTTATCAATATCATTTTCTCGCATTTTTACCTCTGAAATATCAAATACACTATAGGATAGGGCACAAATCTTCATTTTATTGATTATTTTAAAAAAAAGATATAAGATTAATATCCCGGGAAGTACATATCCTCTTCAATTACAATAAGTAATAAAAATAATTGAGAAAAAGAAAAAAAATAGAAATAGACCAAAAAATATCATTATAGGGCAAGATCGGCAATCAATTACACCACCACGGAAAATATCAGATCTCTGGATAATAATATTGGAATCACAGAATAAAAGATCTTCAGACACTCAGGCTAATACAATTATGATGGGGCTATACTCAGCTCCTGGTCAGGCCACGATAGAGAAACAGGGTTAATATGGTAACTAACACTACGCCGGACCACATAAATAACAAGCCGCCAGCCAGATTTGCACTATTTTCAGCCACATGTTTACCAGAAAACATGGTTATCAGGCAGAATGCAGCCGGAATAAAGCTTATGCCAAAAGCGGTGAGTAAATGACCACTTTTGAATATTATACCCAGAGCCGCACCCATTACCGTCAAAATAACACAACTAACGCCAAAAGCCAGACGAGAATGCTTCTCAGCCGCTATCTCGATCAATAATGCCCGGCATAGCTGCCAGAGCTTATCTGACATTTTGTTTAGACGGGGTGAGGCATAAGGTGGCATAACGATCTCATTCTTATCCATTTGTGTAAAATCAGACAATCTGACAGACTTACCTAACTCTAATATTTCCCTGGGGATTATCAAACCAGAAACACCCTCTACGCTATGATTGACAGAGCGACCATCTCCCGTCTGCCAGGAAGCATTTTTCATGAACAAGGCCGTTTGCGATGTATTACCATAAAGAGTCTCTGTCTTTAACCCCGCCTGTTCGCAGCGATAAACTTTATTCAAAAGAGCATTGCCTGGGTCAGAATACTCAACAGTAACCACCCCAGAAGCCGGTGCAATAAATTCAGCCCGAAACTCTGTTTCCTTACCCGAAGGCAACTTGTCAGCTTTATACGAACAGCCAGCAGCAAAAACCCTAACTATGCGGCCATTATCACAATTAAAAGAGACCACACCCGTCCGGCGTAGCTCATTGTCAGCATAATTAAATAATGCCTCCTGTATATACTGATCCCTGAACGCTTTGAAATTCTGGTTTATCGGGCCAAAATAAGATGGATCTGCACTTATCTGTTTAAGCTCATCGAGATTTTTAAACTTTATCTTATCTTTAAACATAGTGGGTATCGGCAGAGAAAAACCCTGTCGAGATAATTCAACATAAGCATCATCAAAAAGGCCGCGTCCATCAACTATCTGTAAATTGATATTATTCTGGCCTCCAGGCTCTGACTCTATATTCAGTTTAACAGCACTGGCAGTTATTACCTGCTTTACCCGCTCTTTATCTGCTATGACCAGAGTTACCCCCTGCAATATTTTCTGCTCTGGCCATACCCGATCTGCCTGGATCACCATACCGGAAAAGAGCTTTGATACCTCTCCTTTTTTCTCTATTCCACGAAATATCATCGCCTCGGCATCTTCGGTTATTATATTTTCAAACTTAGAGATAAAATATGGGATAGTATGAAAACCAAGCAATAAACTAACCAGACCGATCAATAAGGCCAGAGTTCCCGCCGGGTAGATCAACGATATTACACTTATTCCACTACTACGACAGGCATTGATCTCATTATCGAATGCCAGCCGACCATAAGTAAGCGTAGTCGCCAGCAGAGCCGCGATCGGCATAACCATAGTGACCGTTATTGGCATAGTATAGGCGATCAGCGTTGGGACTTTCATTGGATCAATATTATAACTGCGTAATGGCTTAAGCATCATGCCCAGACCCATCACCAGTGATAATACGATCAGCCCCAAAGCGAACTTTTTGAGCAGGTCAAGAAATATGTATCTGTGTAGTGTATAAACCATTGTTTTGAAGAAGTAATAAGATATAAGATATAAGTTGATAAGCTCCGGAGTTCGCCTTGAGGCGAACGGCTATTTTAATAGCTCTGCAACTGTATAGACTATACAAATTGTCTGGTCAACACTGACGCAAAGCTGTTAATTTAGTCTCGCCAAAGGCGAAACGAGAGCTTATTTCTTATTTCTTATTTCTTGTTACTATATATTCCCTCATTTAACCGCTATTGTAAAATACAACTTTCCTGTTTCCAGTTCCAGCTCTATGGCATCTGCCGGAGCTGCCGTTTCTGTCATACTATCACACAATGTCTCACGACTGATATAGCTGCCATGCTCGGCAATGGCTTTCTTTATGGTATCATCATCGCAATACCACTGCATTGTGATATGATTCTGTATCTCCAGGCCATTATCCTTACGGGCCTGCTGGATATGGCGGACCATGTCACGGGCGATACCCTCTCGCAAAAGTTCCGGGGTGATCTTGATATCGAGAATAACTGGCGGGTCACCGGCATCATTTACCGCTAAGGTCTCATCAAACTGCATTTCAACGAGAATATCTTCAGCGGCCAGGTCGAAATCGCCCAGCCTGAAGTTTTCGCCAGCATGTGCCTTGGCCGCCAGTTCGGCGGGATTGGCCGCCGCCAGCAGAGTGCGGACCTTGCCCATCTCTTTGCCGACCTTGGTACCAAGTGTCTTAAAGTTCGGCTTAATAGTATAAGTCACATAGTCGCCCAGTTCGGTAGTAAAGGCCAGCTCCTTGATATTGAGTTCATCGAGTATATGGCTCTCTAATCGCTTGAGAGCTTCCTGTTTAGCCGGACCGGCTACGGCTGTCACGGTCGCCAGAGGCTGACGGACACGGATCTTCTTATTTTCACGAATGCTCAGGACGCGACTGACCACATCGGCGATCATATCCATATCCTGGGCGATCTTTTCATCATAGAGCTTGGCATCAAACTGCGGATAGTCGGTATGATGCACGCTTTCAGGGGCGGTTGGGTTCACGCTCCGCACCAGATTCTGGTACATATCTTCAGTTACAAACGGGCAGATCGGGGCCAGTATCTTGCACAGGTCAACCAGCACGCGATACAAGGTCTGGTAAGCCGCCAGCTTATCGGTATCACTGTCAGACTTAGGCCGCCAGTAGCGCCGGCGATTGCGGCGGATATACCAGTTGCTCAGCCGCTCGATGAACCGTTCGGCCTCGGCAATCAGCAGAGCTACATTAAACTCGCTCAGGCCTTGATTGGCCACTTTTATCAGCTCCTGCAATTTACTCAGCAGCCAGCGGTCAATATCCTGCAATTTATCATAAGCCACCAGCTCACGAGTGGCATCGAAGCCATCCAGCCGGGCATAGTTGACGAAGAAGCTATAAACATTCCACCAGGTACCAAACACACGACGACGCACCTGATCGCCGGGCGTATAGCCGAAGTTCAAATTATTCGTCGGGTTCTGACTGCAATACATCCAGCGCATCACATCGGCACCCATCTTCTCGGCGGCATCATCAAACCAGATAGCATTGCCGGTTGACTTGTGCATCTCTTTGCCATGCTCATCACGCACCAGGGCATGACCCAGCAGAGTCTTGAACGGGGCTTTGCCCTCCATCATGGTGCTCATAGCCAGCAGAGCATAGAACCAGTTACGGAACTGGCCGGGGAAACATTCCAGCACCAGATCAGCCGGGAACCACTGCTCCCAATAGCTGCGGTCAGAGTTATATTTCATAGTCGAATACGGCACAATACCGGCATCAAGCCAGGGATTGCCCACATCCGGGATTCGAGCTACATGATTGCCGCACTTGGGGCATTTGATCCGGATATGGTCGATCCAGGGGCGGTGCGGGCTGTTACCATCGAACTTATCCCAGCCTTCGACTGTCCGCTCTTTGAGTTCTTCTTTGCTGCCGATAACATCGTACCAGCCGCATTCGCATTCAAATATGGGCAGAGCCAGACCCCAGAACCGCTTCTTGGAGATCATCCAGTCCTGCATATTGTCCAGCCAGTTCTGCTCCTGATCGCGACCCCATTCGGGTATCCAGCGGATATTGTCAACAACCTGCTTGATCTCGTTACGCCACTTCATATTGATATACCACTCATCTACTGAGCGGAATACCAGCGGAGTGCTGCAACGCCAGCAGTGTGGATATTCGTGGCTGAACTGTTCTTTCTTGTAGTACAGTTCTTTCTCACGCAATTTATCGAGGATCTGATCGGCGACAGCAAAGACGCTCTGGCCGGTGAGGAAACCATAGCCAGCCTGATATATTCCATTGTCATCAATCGGCATGAGCATGGGTATGCCCAGCTCTTTGCCCAGGTCGAAGTCTTCCTTACCGCAACCCGGGGCGATATGCACTATGCCCACACCGCTATCGGCGGCAACCTCGGTCCAGGGTACGATGCGATGCTTATAGCCAGCTTCGCCGAACACCTCGGATACTACCGGATTATCATCAAACGGCCCGGCATATTCCCAGCCTACCATGGCAGCACCCTTGACGGTCTCGACTACCTCGAACTTGCCCTTTTCCTTGAGTATGCCGGTAAGAGTCTCGGCCAGCCAGATATATTCGCCGTTCTGGCTTACTTTGACATAGCTGAGTTCCGGGTTCACTGCCGCAGCTACATTAGCCGGGAGTGTCCAGGGAGTGGTGGTCCAGATGAGAATGCTCTCTTTGGCACGCCCTATCAGCGGGAACTTCACAAATACGGCGGTATCAGTAACGGTTTTATAGCCTTCGCGGCGTTCCTGCTCAGAAATACCAGTCTCGCAGCGGGGACACCAGGGCATGGCATCCAGGCCTTTATAAACCAGACCTTTGGTATGGCATTTCTTCAGGAATGACCAGATAGTATAGTTATTTTCATCGCTTATAGTGTAATAGCTGTTGTCCCAGTCCATCCAATAGCCCAGACGGATACTCTGCTGGGTCTGGATAGCTGAATATTTGGCTACGCGAGATTTACAGGTGTTAATGAACTCTTCCAGACCGTACTTTTCGATGTCAGCTTTGCACTTGGTGCCAAGCTGCTTTTCAACCTCAACTTCAACCCAGAGTCCCTGACAATCGAAGCCGTTCTGATAGCGTAATTCCTTACCTAACATGGCGTTATATCGTTGGAAGCAGTCTTTGAGGGTTCTGCCCCAGGCATGGTGTACGCCCATAGGGTTATTGGCCGTGATCGGGCCATCGAGGAACGACCACTTTGGCTTGCCGGCGTTTTTGGCCCGCAGCTTATTGAAACTGTCGTTATCCTTCCAGAATTTCAGCGTATCATTTTCCAGCTTGATATGGTCACAGCTTGTTGGTACCTGTTGGAACATCGCAAATATCTCTCCAGCTATTCTAAGCTCTATATTATAAACAACTTATATATTAAGCTGCCAACCCACCGGCCATCAGGTACAATACCCGCTACCAGAGGATTCCTAAACCGCTTAATTATCAATATTTACCCCCAAAATGCAAGTATATTAACTATTTCAAGCGGTAAGAAACGCAAGCTGGAAATAACGGTTGCTATCTGGCGATTGTAAGTTGGCGATCTGATGTTAAGGCCGGGTGACCCTTACGCCGGGTGGCAGAACTGGCCGGGGCGACGGGAAATAATTGGCAGGAGTTACTGCTTGGTCCAAATCCTGCAATTCAGGTTGAGATCATCAACTATATCCAGAGCCAACTGTATTTGCTGGTAATAATCAATAATTGCCTGAAAATCAAGCAGGCTGGAAAAAATCTTTGGCTCAAATAAGTTCTTCCTGGAAGGAATGGCAACATTAACGCAAGAATTAACAAAACTTACACGCACAATCTTTTTTGTCTTTTTCACATATTGCTTTAGCCTGCTCATCAATGCTGGTGAAAGAATATACCTGGCCTCAATCTGGTCGGAAGAAAAGACAGAAAACATTTTCTCGAATTCAGGGTCCTCCAGCTTTACCAGCTGGCCACGAAAAGCAAATTTATCTTGTACAGTCTGCCCAAGCCTGCCCAGAATCCTTTGGGAAATATCCGGGTACACAAGGGTAAACCCTTTGAAATTCTTATTAAAGTCTGCCTGAATAAACAGGCCGCGAAAAACAGTAAACGCCTCATTTTTATGCCTGTTCTTAAAATAGAAAAGGGCATGAATTTCAGAAAAGGCTATTTGGGTTTTTCCTATTCTACCACTAACGAAATCTTCACCACAATACTGGTCGATACGAGCTTCATACATCAGACTATCTTCGAAGACTTTTCGAGAAATTGCCACTTCAGGTTCCAACCGTAATGATGGGTCTATTGCCCTTATCAAGTCACATAGTATCTCCTTCTTAAAAGCAAGAGAATATGGCGCGGCATAATAATTACGCAACCTGACCCAGACCCAATAAGCAACTAATGCTGGTACAATGCCATGCTGTGCTGCCCCAGATTTAAATGTACTATACATTGTTATCCCTAAAACCGGAATAAGCAGTACACCAGCCCAAACATACAATTTGTTTCTGATCTTCAGCCGTTGCAGTTCAAACTTCTGCAACGGACCCAGCAAGTCTTCCTGAAAATAATTAAATAACTCCCGACTCTCGATCATTATATCTTCCCAGAAAGTTCGCAACTGTAAATCATTTCGCACATGCTCCTGTTTGCCCCATAAAAGCTCATTTGGCGATCGATGTTGCAACATTAGGGCTGGCTGGGTTTACTTGCAATTGTTTGGTTTTGGGTATTATCACCAGATCCATATCTTCCATTGGGATTGCACCCAGTAGCACCTGATCGCCCATTACCAAGGCACCAGCGTAGCCGATACGACCTTCAAACTTGATCGCCAGCGGACCAACATAAGGAACTTCACGGACAGAACCATCAGCAAGCACGACTTCTTTGGTCTGCTCCTTATTGAGTTTCAATTGCAGACAAACATGCTCAGGAATACATAAATGCACCGCTCCACTGTCAACCAGAGCATTAACCTCAATATCCTTCAGCTCTGGTATCCGCGGATTATTCAATTCGATTTTTGCTATTACCAGCCCCATAATTATTAACTCCTGTATCAAAACAACAGCAAGATTGTACCTCATATGATCATAAAAAGCAAGATTAGGATAGTTTCTCACAGCACCACCCATTTACTTCGATAACACATTGCCAAAACAACAGTTATATAACCACACCAATATCTTACGAAGCAGCCTTCTTGCCTCTGGCCTTTTTCATAGCTTGTAAATCATTCAGATTATCGCACAGGGTAATTTCGGCGGCTTCCAGAGTTTGCAGCATATTGTGCATTTCGGGCGAAAGTTCGCCGCAGAGATGGCGGGTGATGATACCTATTGTCGGGATCTTTAGCTCGCTAGCTATAGTCTTTATATCGTCCAGTGAAAAGGCATAGGTGCCGTTGAATATGCGAGAGATGGTTCCTTTATTCTTCCCAGTCAGCCGGGCTATCTCAGATTGTGCAATATTATGCTTGCCGATCGCTTCAACAAATTCGCTCGATATTTCCTGTAATATACTTCGTTTGTCGCTCATAAGAGCCACCTCCAATCTATCGCCTCAGAACTTTATCTGTCTGAAAGGCAATTCATCGCCAGATCCAATACTCCGGAATGAATATGTGATATACTGATCTCTACCTGATCGATCACAGTATCAATTTCACTGGCATCAACCTGTTTGCTCACCATACGGTCGTAATATATCAGAATGGCAATATGCTTGCTGATATCAGATATCACAGTCAGGTTATGCGAGGTCTGCAACCTGCTATCCTTGCGAATTACGGTCGTAGCGGTATCGATCGCCGCCAGCCCTTCCCGCAACGAACTGCTGATTATCTTGTTCAGCTTTTTCTGCATCTTACATCCATGCCACGCCCGGCATAAAATCCTTTTCCTAATGCCATACTCTGACTTCATTCACTACTAAAGCATATATCAAAGTTGCGCTAAAGGCAACTTGTTTTCGTGTAAAAACAAACTTTATCCAAAAGACGAACGAAAACGGTACTAAGTACCTTTTTTATTAAGATATTCTAAATTAAAGTTTTACATAATTATATCTATTAAGAATATACATCATTACTATAAAATAATTAACCACTAATATTATAACCTTAATATCGTTTTTCCTTGCCAGTTTATCACCTCACACGCTATAATACGGTTCTGTAGGTAGGTCAGGCAGCACTGCTTGACATTATTACAACTATACGCAGTAAACTGCCTCAGAATGCTAAACTGGAGATTTCAATAGATTTGTGACGCATATCACAAAATACAATTTAACCACAAGCGAGACGCTTGTGCACCTGAAAGAATCATGGAACAATATAAAAAAGACTTTATCGAATTTCTTGTGGCTTGTGGCGTGCTTACTTTTGGCGATTTCACTACCAAAAGCGGGCGTAAGACCCCCTACTTTGTCAATACTGGCAATTACAAGACCGGTGCACAGCTTGGTAAACTGGGCGAATTTTATGCCAAGGCGATCATGGACCGGTTTGGCAGTGACTTTGACAACCTTTACGGCCCGGCCTATAAGGGTATTCCGCTGTCAGTTACAACTGGCATTGCCTTGTCAGGTATCTTTAATAAAGATGTGACAATTACTTACAATCGTAAGGAAGAAAAAGACCACGGCGAAGGCGGAGCATTAATCGGGTATAAGTACAAGGGTGGCGAGAAGGTATTGATCATAGAAGATGTAATTACTGCCGGGACTAGCATCAGAGAGACCATGGCCCTGCTGGAGAACTATAATAAGCCGGCAGTTAAGGCAACGATAGTTTCTGTTGACAGGATGGAAAGAGGGACAACCAACCTGACCGCCATCGATCAGGCCAGAGCTGATTTTGGCATCGAGGTATTCTCAATAGTAACAGTAAGGGAAGTGATCTCCTATCTGCACAATCGCCCCATTAACGGCAAAGTTCTCATCGACGATGCCATGAAAGGCAAAATGGAAGCATATCTGGCTGAATACGGAGCAAAGTAATTTCTTCCAGAGAAGAATCTCTAAAAGCTAAAGACCGTTAGTAGGAAAATTTATTCCCCCCTAACGGTCTTTTTTTATCTTAATCTGGCAAAACTGAGAATTATTCTATTCTAATATCTACAGTCTGAAACGCCTTATTTTCAGGCGTAAAAGACATAGCCTTAATCTGGCCATTATAGTTCACTTCAATGGAATATGATTCGCCGGGCATGAGTTTAAAACTGGCAGTATCGTTAGTGTCACGATTTTCTCCCCGGCTCACACCGCTTTGCGGTTCCTTACCTTCAGAATCAATCTTTATCTGAGCCTCAACCCGCTTACCCTCGGCAGAAAAAACACGGAACGCAGTAAGGTTGCCATCGACCTGAGGCTGCCACATCGCCAGATAGCGGTCAGTAACCTCAACAGCCGATATCTCACTTTCACCATAAGACCATACACAACGGAAGGGAATATCGGTTTTGGCATAACTCACAGCAAAAATACCATAGGCCCCCGACCCCTTCTGGGCACGGGCGGCATCAGAGGCGAACCAGACATCATCAGGCCCCTTACCATCCCAGGCCCCCAGCGTGTACCACTTACCGTCCCATACCTCAACCCAGCTATGGTTTCCATCTTTATGAGGCCATTTTGCAATGCCGGCAACCCGCGCAGGAATACCAACCGAGCGACAGGCATCAACCAGCAGTATAGACAGTCCTGAACAGGACGCAATACCAGAAGCCATTGACTCAGTTGGGTTTTGATTAGGCTTTTCCCTTTCGGTTGAATATTTAACCCCAGTCAGATCCCATATCTGCTCGTTTATCTTCTGAGCCGCCTGGATAGGTGTTTGGCAATCAGCCACGGCCGGCATGATCAGCTCCATAAGCTTACCACGCCAATCATCTCGCAATTCATCAAGATTAGCATAAGGCAACACATTGTTCAGAAATATATCCTGCGGAATATTCTTCCATTTAGCAGTAGAAGCAGCCTGATAGGCCAGAACGATATTATTCAATAAATATTCAGATGATAATGTTCTCAGGTCACTTTTGGGCATATTAGCTATAAGAAAAGCCGCAGCTTCCATATTAGCTGGCGATACCCTCTCAAAGACTTGCAATATTTCACTATTATTAGCACCAGATTCAACAAAAGCATCTCTTACCCCCTGACAATATTCCTGTGGTACTTTTGCAACAATAGCATTGATACGGTCGGCATAATCAACTCCGACATAGATCGGCTCTGACTTTTTATCGGTTACTTTAACCGCCAGAGAACTGCCCCTGAATGATATATCTATTGTTTCCTCTGCAGCGAAATCACCACTAAGCGGAACAAGGATAAAATTATCGGTAATTACCGGCTTATATTCCTGACCAGCAATAAGTACTGTATCAACCAACCGCTCAGGCAAGAAAAACAACAGCGGACGATTGGGCCAATTACCAGCCTTAACTGTCTTTATAGTCAATTGCCAGGTATCGTCTTTGCCTTTTTCTATTGAACCTGACCAGGGTAACTGAGCAGGCATTACCTTAGCCTGCCAGGCCGGATCGCCATAAAAGGCCAGGGCATCACGATCCCACAACATACCCAGAGCATCATTGATCGCATCAGGATAAGCTCCCGCTGCTATTTTATGTATTTCCTGATAATCATAGCCGGTAAATTCTACATTTAGCAATTCAGGAAATCTCTGACCTATCTCATACAATATTGCCTGCTGATTTGCATAAAAAGATTCGCTCAGTGTGTATTGACCTGCCATCTCACCAAAGTAGGTATTTATTCCCCAGCCCATATACCCATAAAATGTAACCACAATATAACCGAACATCTGGTTCACACCCGCGGAATGCATCATCGCAGTAGCAAAGCAATCCCGCTGCGGTATCAGCCCTATCAGGCAATTCCCGGTGGGCAGATATACCTTGGTATTAGCAGAGGAAAAATCAATTCTCTTCCCCTGGGCATCAGAGCCAAAGACAATGCCCTGCTCACCTTTGATAAATCCCCCTTTGAAATTATAACCTATCTGCCAGCCGGTGGTCATACCATGCCCGCTGGTATAAATAGCATCTATTTCATCCTGCCAGGCCTGAGTTATCGCTTCAGTGGTATCCTCAGGGCATTCCATATTGACCACACTGCCATCAGCCAGTTTTCGTTTAGCCACCCCGGCAGCCCCTTCATTAAATTGATATCCCCGGGCAACATTATCAAGTCCTATACTGACAGTGCCGGAAAAGACGCTATCAACGGTCAAAGGCTCAGAGGCACTTGCAATACGCAAAGCATCCTGTGGTTCATAACCGGTCAAAACAGCCCATTGCGTATCGGTAAAAGCATCATTGTCCAACTGTCGGGTAAGACGCTGCACACTGACAATAAAGTCTCGATCAGAGCTATCTGCCGGCTCAACAAAACAAGTATAATTGGGCATTATCTCAGCCAAAGGCTTTATAGACTCGGTAACATCATTGCGATAGACAACCAGAGAGGCTTCATACTTGCTTCGCAGAGTATCAACCACCTCTCGCCAGGGAGCCATCTCATAAGTTTTGGCACTGACAACTATCACATAAGAACCTACCGGTGCATTACTCTGCCCGGCTGCCCAGGATAATACGGGACAGAAAGCCATAAAAGAAAACGCAACAACAATTATAAAAACAGAGTATCTGCTTCTTATTTTAGTCAAAATATCCACTTCATCTCCTCAAATATCTGAGTCATGTTTTAACTTTAGTTTCGCCGATCATTGATCCTGACTATTGCCTGACCATACAATTCACAGCTATGTAATTCATCAGCTTTTCGATAACAATTCATTGCCTGCTCGTTACGACCAAGCATTTCATAGGTCAGACCAAGATTGTATCTGGCTGCGTGATCATCTGGTTTCCTGTCTATAGCACTCTGGAACAGGACAAGGGCATTTTCATAATCGCCCTCATTAAGAGCCGCCCGACCAGCCTTATCGAAATCTGTACGACCAACAGCCACCGGCACAACAATAACGCCTTTGCCAGCTACCTTATTGAAAAACTGACCAGTCATACCAGCTATCAGGTCAATAGCATCATTAATGCTGTCGGCATGTCCCTGCAATACAGTTTTGCGGAGCGTATTACCCGCCGCCAATTCATAAAATTCCAGTTCCAGATTCACAAACCATAATCGCCTGCCATCAACCACCTGCTGACGGGCATCAATAACACAACCCAGACCGATTTCCGCCTGATAAGGGTCTAACGCTAAAAATCTGAAATTCGCAAGCAGATCATTGATAATCGTCATTCCCGGCTCAAATAAACTATTGTCATTACAGGAGTAATGATCGAGCCGACAGGACTCGGCATAATTATTTACATGCACCGGCAGAGTAACCACCTGACGACCGGTTAAACCACAGCCGGAAACTAACATTACCATTACCAACAATTGTAAATATATAGTCTTCATTGCTTCATTATTATTCAAAGATACTATATTTGCAATTGAATTATTGGCGTGAAATATTCAGATTAGCCACCATTTACCATATTTCTGCTTAGCCAATTATTACACAGGAATCACCAATAAAACCTTTTAGCTTGCAACTGAATAACGATTTCAGCACAATACTAACAACTATAACGGTAAACTATAGATAACCTCAGGAGCAACAGCATGTTTCGCAATTTAATAATCTTGCTATCATTTTTATGCGTGTTATCAATATCGGCCAATCTGTCGGCCCAGAATAAAAGAGAACTCTGGAATTTCAATTATGGCTGGCAATTGGCCAAAGGGGACATACCCGGAGCGCAGGCAATGAATTTTGATGACTCAGACTGGCAGAAAGTGTCACTGCCGAGAGCATGGAACGAAGATGAAGCGTTTCGAGTTGATATTCACGATCTGTCAACCGGGCTGGTCTGGTATCGAAAGCATTTTAAGCTGCCGGGCGAACTGGCAGGAAATAAATTATTTCTGGAATTTGAGGGTATCAGGCAAGGCGGAGAAATCTATCTAAACGGAACATATATCGGCCGCCATGAAAATGGGGCAATGGCCTTTGGTCTGGATATTTCCCAACTAGCCCGATTTGGTGACGAAAGTAATGTTATCGCCCTGCGTATTGACAATAGCTGGGATTATAGAGAAATAAACACAAAGACCAAATATCAATGGAGTGATAAGAACTTCAATGCCAATTACGGCGGCATACCCAAAAATGTCTGGCTACATAGCTGTGGCAAGCTCTACCAGACTTTACCGCTGTATTCCAATCTGGGCACTACGGGTATATATATTTACGGCAGTAATTATGATATTGCCGGGCATAAGGCTGATATTACCGCAGAAAGTCAGGTCAGGAATGAAGGCCAACAAGCTATAACATTTAATTTTGAGGTCGCTCTGGAAGATATAGACGGTAATATACTAAAGCAATTCCGGGGGTTGCCGGTAACGGTTTCGCCGGGCCAGATGCTGATTGCCAAAGCATCTTCCCCGGTTGAAGGTCTGCATTTCTGGAGCTGGGGTTATGGCTATCTATATAAGGTGCATACCAGGCTGCTGGTTGACGGAAAAACTGCCGATGAAGTGGTTACGCAAACCGGCTTCCGCAAAACCAATTTTGGACAGGGAATGATCTGGCTGAATGACCGGGTGATCCAGGTCAAAGGGTATGCCCAGCGAACCAGTAATGAATGGCCGGCAGTGGGAATGTCTGTCCCGGCCTGGCTTAGTGACTTCAGTAACAATCTTATGGTGGAGAGCAATGCCAATCTGGTCCGCTGGATGCATATTACGCCCTGGAAGCAGGATGTGGAATCGTGCGACAGAGTGGGCCTGATACAGGCTATGCCCGCTGGTGATTCGGAAAAAGATGTAAATGACTGCCGCTGGCAGCAGAGGGTAGAGCTTATGCGGGATGCGATAATATATAATCGCAATAATCCCAGTATAGTCTTTTACGAAGGTGGAAATGAGAACATCAGCGAGGAGCATATGGCCGAGCTGAAAGCGATCCGCGATATTTACGACCCGTATGGTGGCCGGGCTATCGGCAGTCGGGAAATGCTGGCCAGCCAGGTGGCAGAATACGGCGGGGAAATGCTCTATATTAACAAAAGCAGTCGGATACCATTCTGGGCTATGGAATATTCACGGGATGAAGGTTTACGGCGATATGCCGATGAATATACCTGGCCATTCCATAAGGACGGTCCGGCATATAATCGCAATCAAGACTCGCACGCTATCGAAAATATAGTCCGCTGGTATGACTATTGGCAAGCCCGGCCGGGAACGGGCACCCGGGTAAGCTCTGGCGGTGTAAATATTGTCTTTTCGGATACTAATACCCATTTTCGAGGCGATGAAAACTACCGGCGTAGCGGTGAAGTTGATGCTATGCGTATTGCCAAAGACGGTTTCTTTGCTCACCAGGTAATGTGGGATGGCTGGGTTGATATCGAGCGTCCGCGGGCGTATATTATGGGGCATTGGAACTATCAGCCAGGCACAGTGAAGGATATATTTGTTTGTGCCAGTTGCACAAAGGTAGAATTACTGGTGAATGGTGAGTCGATGGGTTTTGGCAAAAGGAGCAAAGATTTTCTGTTTACATTTGAGAATATAGCATGGCAGCCAGGCACAATTGAGGCTGTTGGCTATGATGATGCTGGTAAGGAACTATGCCGGGTAAAAAGAGAAACGGCCGGCACCCCCTCAGCTATACGGCTGACCGGGTATAATGGGCCAGATGGGTTCATGGCTGATGGAGCCGATCTTATGCTGGTAGAAGTTGAGGTTGTAGATGACCAGGGTCGCCGCTGCCCGACCAGCTTTAACATGATCGATTTTGAGCTAACCGGACCAGCTCAGTGGCGCGGTGGTATAGCTCAGGGGCCGGATAATTATATTCTGGCGAAGAGCTTGCCGGTTGAACTGGGTATTAACCGGGTTCTGCTGAGATCTGAGCCTGTTGCCGGGAAAATCACCCTTATAGCTAAGAGCAGTACACTCAAACAAGCAGAGCTAAATATAAATTCTCTATCCATAGAGCAAAACAATGGACTCAGCAGCTATATACCCCGTAACCAGCTTACAGGTAATCTTTCGCGAGGAGAAACCCCGCAAACACCTTCATATACTGTCAAACGGATTCCGCTGGATATTATCGGCGGCACTGCCAGCGATAATATAGAAGATATGCCCTTGAGCTATGATGACAATGAAGAAACGAACTGGTCAGCTACGGCAGGTAAAATACGGTATGATCTGGCGAAAGAAGGCACGATCAGCCAAATCGTTCTCAAGCTGGGCAACTGGCGTAATCGCAGCTATCCCCTGGCCATAAGCGTTGATGATAATGAAGTATGGCAAGGCAATACCCCCATGAGTCTGGGGTATGTTACCATTGATATCGCACCCACCCGCGGCAGCAGCCTGACCATAGCCTTAAGCGGCAATGAAACCGATGAAGATAAATTTAACCTGGTGGAAGTAACCGGACAAAAAGACTCACAAGGCCAGATAAATAAGGCGACCAAAGGCAAATTAACTATTATTGAGGTGGAGATATACCAGACAGCGGAATAACAACGGGCCCGGAAGGTGATCATTCCGGGTCTATCTGTTTTTCCATCTTATAATCGTCCATGACAAAGCCGTTACCAATGTCTGTGACCACTTTTTCAGCTATGATAAAGCCCAATTTTTTATAAACCTTTATACTGTCTTTGTTTCGTTTATTAACTGTCAGGGTAATAAGCTCCAGACCATTATCCATAGCCAGCTTTTCAATAAAGTTAAATGTCGCACGCCCCAGCCCCTTGCCTCGACAGCTTTTTTTCACATAGAACTTACTCAGGAAAAGAGCATCATTATCAAATCGTGCCGCAAAATAGCCTACATAATCCATTTCATCTTCGATAAGAAAATAACGATAGCCCTTATGGATCTGCCCGGCAATTGCCGCCGCCGACTGAAATTTGTCCAGCATGTACTTAACCTGCTCAGGGCCGATGATCGGAAGATAGTGCTCTGTCCAGATCTCAGCGGCCAAACCGGCTGTCTTTTCAATTAAATTGTCATTATCTACTTCTAGGAACATGATACGGACATAATTCTACCACTGGTGGTACAGGCTGGCAAGGAATAAGTATCAGAAAAAAACAAGCCCGCTTCTTTTTACGGAAACGGGCTTGTTAGTTTTTATATATCTACAGGATAGACCGCTATTTTGCGGCCTGTCTGCCGGGCATTATTAGTTACCGGCGAGCTTCTTGTAGAGTTCATAACGCTGCTTGTATTCCTTAACCATAGCAGCATTGAGCTTGGCAGCTTCCTCAGGGAACTGACGCATCAGAGTGGTGTAACGGCGTTCACCATTCAGGAAGCTCATCAGGTCGCCGGTTGGCTCCTTGCTGTCCAGGGTGAACGGGTTCTTACCTTCTTCAGCCAGCATTGGGTTATAGCGATACAGCATCCAATAGCCGCATTCTACAGCCTTCTGCTCTTCTTCCTGGGTCTTGCCCATGTCGATACCATGGTTAATACATGGAGCATAGGCAATGATCAGTGATGGGCCATTGTAGGCTTCAGCCTCAGTTATAGCCTTCATATACTGGTTCTTGTTAGCACCCATAGCAACGCAGGCTACATATACATAACCATAGCTCATAGCGATCATGCCCAGATCTTTCTTCTTGGTCTTCTTACCAGAAGCAGCGAACTTGGCCACTGAACCGGTAGGAGTTGCCTTGGAAGACTGACCACCAGTATTTGAATATACTTCAGTATCGAGTACCAGGATATTCACATCTTCGCCAGAAGCGATAACATGGTCCAGACCACCGAAACCGATATCATAGGCCCAGCCATCACCACCGAAGCACCATACGCTCTTCTTAACGAGCATATCGGCAGAAGCAGCGATCTCTTCGAGCTGAGCGTTGCCCTTGGCCTCTTTAGCCAGCAGGGCTTTGATCTTGGCTGAAGCAGCCTTAGAACCTTCGCCATTGCTGAAGTTTTCCAGCCATTCGCCGAAAGCAGCCTTCAGGTCAGCAGAGATACTACCTTCCATAGCAGCCTTGATCTGAGCAGCCAGAGTCTCGCGACGCTGTGAGAAGGCCAGATTATAACCAAAGCCATGCTCAGCATTATCCTCAAACAGCGAGTTAGCCCAGGCAGGACCCCAGCCGGCAGCATTCTTGGTATATGGACAGCTCGGAACTGAACCACCATAGATACTTGAACAACCGGTAGCATTGGATATTGCCATACGATCGCCGAAGAGCTGAGTAATTACCTTAATATAAGGAGTCTCACCGCAACCGGCACAGGCACCAGAGAACTCAAAGAGAGACTGTTCGAACTGTGAACCCTTAACAGTGTTCTTATCCATCGGGTTCTTGAACGATACATTATCCTTGGCCCAATTCCAGTTCTCAGTCTGAGGCATCTGAGATTCCAGAGACTTCATTTCGAGAGCCTTTGGCTTAGCCGGGCAGATATCTGCACAGTTACCGCAACCGGTACAGTCCAGCGGACTGATCTGGAGACGATACTTCATGCCTTCAAAGCCCTTACCCTTAGCCTCGATCATTTCAAAAGCAGCCGGAGCCTTGGCAGCTTCATCAGCATTGAGCAGAACCGGACGAATTACACTGTGCGGACAAACGAACGCACACTGATTACACTGAATACAGGCATCCTTGATCCAGCAGGGAGTATGAACCGCAATACCGCGTTTTTCATACTGTGAAGTGCTGGTCGGATAAGTACCATCCGGACTGACAGTCTTGTATGAGCCATCCATCTCACCCATAAAAGCACTTACCGGCAGCTTATCGCCCTGCTGTGCCAGAATTGGGTTCATTACTTCATCAACAAACTTATTACCAGTTGCCTTCTTGGCAAGTATGCCGGAAGCACTGGCCCAGCTGGCCGGAACTTTCACTTCATGCAACTGAGCAATAGCCCCATCAACAGCGGCATAGTTCATATTAACGATATCATCGCCCTTACGGCCATAAGCCTTCTTGATAGCACCCTTGAGCAGCTCTATAGCCTGCTCGAAAGGAAGTACTTCAGCGAGCTTGAAGAACGCAGTCTGCATGATCATATTGATACGACCGCCCAGGCCAACCTTCTCTGCCAGTGCTATAGCATCGATAGTATAGAACTTGAGCTTCTTATCAGCAATGGTCTTCTTCATGGCCGCTGGCAGCTCTTTTTCCAGATCTTCTGGTGACCAGGGGCAGTTCAGAACAAATGTACCGCCCTGTTTGATTCCTTCCAGTACATCGTACTGATGTACATAAGCAGGATTATGACAGGCGATATAGTCAGCAATATTGATCAGGTAGCTTGACTGGATCTTCTGCTTACCAAAACGCAGGTGGGAAGCGGTGAAACCACCAGACTTCTTACTGTCATAAGCAAAGTAACCCTGAGCATACATGTCAGTGTTATCACCGATGATCTTGATAGCTTCCTTGTTAGCACCAACAGTACCGTCAGCACCCAGACCCCAGAACTTGCAGCGAACTGTGCCAGCCGGGGTAGCATCGATCTGCTCGTTGATCGGCAGAGACAGGAAGGTCACATCGTCAGTAATACCAACAGTAAAGTGATTCTTTGGCTCAGCCAGGTCCAGGTTATCATAGATAGCCTTAACCATTGAAGGAGTGAACTCAGCTGAAGACAGACCATAACGGCCGCCAACGATAGTCCAGGTCTTGCCAGCTTCACGAGCGACAACCTGTACATCCTGATACAGCGGCTCACCAGTAGAACCAGCTTCTTTGGTGCGGTCCATAACGGCGATCTTCTTAACACTGGCCGGAATAGCAGCCAGGAAGTGCTTGGCACTGAACGGACGATACAGACGAACCTTCAGAACACCAACCTTCTCGCCGCGAGCCTGCAGGAAGTTCACTGTTTCTTCGGCCACTTCAGCACCAGAACCCATGATAATAATACACTTATCAGCGTCCTTGGCACCTACATAGTCGAACAGGTTATAGTTGCGGCCAACCTTGGCACCGAGTTCCTTCATTACGCTCTCAACGATAGCTGGTACGGCATCATAAGCCTTATTACAGGCTTCACGATGCTGGAAGAAGGTATCGGGGTTCTGGGCAGTACCACGCAGCTGAGGATTCTCAGGATTCAGGGCACGCTTGCGGAAGTTAGCAATAGCATCACGGTCAACCAGCTCAGCAAATACACTGTAGTCGGTCATTTCGACCTTTGATACTTCATGACTGGTACGGAAACCATCAAAGAATGACAGGAAAGGCACGCGAGCCTTGAGAGTTGCCAGATGAGCAACAGCGGCTATGTCCATCTCTTCCTGTACGCTACCGGCACAGATCATAGCAAAGCCTGTCTGACGGGCAGCCATTACATCTGAATGGTCGCCAAAAATACTCAGCGAGTGAGCCGCAACAGTACGAGCCGACACATGGAATACAGCCGGCAACATTTCGCCCGCTATCTTATACATGTTCGGGATCATCAGCAGCAGGCCCTGACTGGCGGTAAAGGTAGTAGTCAAAGCACCAGCTGAAAGCGAACCATGCACGGCACCAGCAGCACCGGCTTCACTCTGCATCTCACTGATCTTCAATACCTGGCCAAAAATATTCTTCTTGCCATAAGCAGCCCAGTCGTCTGCTATCTCACCCATCGTACTTGATGGGGTAATTGGATAAATAGCCGCTACTTCACTAAACGCATACGCTACATGCGCCGCGGCGGTATTTCCATCAATCGTTTTCATTACTTTCTGTGCCATCTTCTTTTAAGCCTCCGAAAAAGGTGGGTTAAATAATATATTGTAGTTATTTGGAATTACAGTAAGTTACGGCAAACATTATCTGCACTTCCGGGGTCTGAAATTATATTGAAAGGGTCGGTTTTTGCCAGTGTTTTCTGAAATTAATAGCTTCAGTTTAACTAACTTAACATTAATATTTAATGTAAACCTTTAATATCAATTAAATTACAATTAGATAACTAATTTGTTTTTTTCCGTTTTTTTACTAACTTCACTGGTTATTGGACAGAGTGTAAATTACTGATAACGCCATATTTTTGTTGATTTATCCACTGCAATAATGATAATCCTGATTAAGCTATGCAGGCTTGATGTGCATGGAAGCATAAGATAGGAAAACAAGGAAAAATGGCCAATTTCGGACTAAAACAGAGTAAACTGGGTAAAAAAGTTAAGGAGCTCAACAGCAACCTGACCGAAGTATATGAAACCTCCAAGCTGCTTAACAGCCCTATGGGGCTGGATCAGGTTTTGGAAATTGTAGTTCGAACTATTACCAATTCCCTGGGACTTGATGCCGCCGGGCTGCGATTACTGGATGAAGAGACCGGCAGACTCGAACTCAAAGCCACCTATCAGCTCAGCGACCGATATATCAATAAAGGGCCTGTTACCGCTTCAGAAAGCGAACTCAATATCCGGGCCCTTAATGGCGATCCCATTATTGTCAGAAATATGCAAACTGACCCTAATTTTGCCAAACATCGCGCCAAGGTGATCAAAGAAGGTATTGTCAGCAGTCTGAGTATCGGCCTTATCTATCATGGTAAGGGCATAGGCATTTTGCGTCTGTATAGCAAAAAAGAACGCAATTTCCCTGAGGCCATGATCAAACTGGCTCAGACTATAGCCTCTCAATCGGCTGCCGCTATTGTCAATGCCAGACTCTATAACGATGCCCTGGAAGGTGACAGAATATCCCGTCAGATGAAACTCGCCGGAACTGTACAAAGGCAATTACTACCGGCCAACCCGCCGCAGTTCGAGAACCTGCAAACCGGTGGTGCTTATGCCCCCTGCTATGATATCGGCGGTGATTTCTATGACTTTATGACTATCGCAGACCAGAGTAAACTTCTGTTCTTTGTCGGTGATATTATGGGCAAAGGCATACCGGCATCTCTGGCCATGGCCTCCATTCGCGCCTTTATCAGAGCTTATGGCGAAATGGAACTGCCTCTGATACAACTGGTACAAAAGGTTAATCGCAGTGTTCATCACGATACACTTGAAGGCGAGTTTGCTACCGCCTTCTTTGGTCTCTATGACCTCAATAGCAACCAACTGGAATATTGCAGTTGCGGACATGAACCAGCCCTGCTCTGGCAGGATGGTAAAATAACCAGACTGGAAGCCGGGGGGATGGTTCTGGGTATTACCAGAGATTATGACTGCCAGACTGAAATAATTACTATGCAGCCCGGCGATTTTCTCTCTGTTTTCACTGATGGGCTCAATGATGCCCGAAACTTTCAGGGCGAATCTTTCGGACCGGCCAGGATCCGGCAGGCTATTGCAGATTCGGCAAAATTAACTGCCAGACAGGCTGCCAATAACATGATCTGGATCATGCGCAAATTTACCGGCCTGACCCCGAGATTCGATGACACCGCTATCGTTACGCTCAAAAGAGTGTAATGCAACGACCTCTCACTGGCCAACCAGCCAGACAAGTGCCATTTCCGCCAGATCGACAAGATTGACCAGCCCGGCAGTCTCTCCTTCCTGGTCGGCAATATTCGCTTCAGGAGCCACTGTAAGCCAGCTCGATGCTATCAGGCCCAGATCATCAATATTAACCCGGCCATCAGTGTTAATATCCGCCCGGTGAGCAGCCAGTGCATAGCTGATAGTGATAATATCATTGCCATCACGACTGCCTCTTCCCGCCGGGCTGTTGCCGCAGACATCAAGGTTATCAACTATCACTGTCTCTGTATAAATACCCGCCTTATCTGGCAGGGCTTTCAATTGTAAAGTCAATGTTACTGCCTGAGTGCCATAATCAAAGGCCCGGCCATTACCACTAACCTTATAAGCAACATTTGCTGAAGGTTCAACAGCATAATATGTACCATGCTCACCTGCTTTATGCAAAACAACCATCACAGGAGCCGGCAATTCTGTATCACCTGCAATAAATCGCCCCAGATCAATATGAACGACAGATGAGCCATCAGCATAATATTGATCACCAGCATAAATAAGCGTATCATTATTGTTACCGCCAAATACTGACCAGACAAATTCCGGATGATCAACAAAAGCATTGCGGTTATTAGTATAATATGTGGGGTTATACGCCCGGCTGTATATCTTATGATTCCTCATTCTTTCAAACTCATCGGGAACATCCTGATAATGCCAGCGGAGCAGTGAGGCCAGATCGCCCATCTGGTTAGTACCCGGCGTACCGTTCACCAGAGTCAGGCCGCTGTAACGCGTGGCCGAATAGAACAGACTGCGGGCGATATTGCCCTTATCGCCATCACCCGGAAAGTAAAAGCTGCCATTATACCGATAACTGCCGCTGAGCGTAGCACCGCCAAAAGGAGCATTACTCCGGCTGCTGTTTATCGAGGGATTACACGGGCGCAGTGAATGCGGATCGCCCAGATTACCTTTGGTACTGTTACTGGCATCACCCGGCTGATGGCTTTGCGGCCAGACATGCTCGCGATTCCAGGTATTGCCGCCATCCCAGGCGGCGGTAACCGAGGCCAGATTATAGCACAATATCAGATTACTGCTTTTCACCGGGTCGCGGTCGCAGATAGCCGAACTGTAACGAAAATCGCCATAGGTACGCTGGATATGCCCGCTGCTCATAGCCGCTGCAAGCTGAGTCTTTAATATCGCACCGGAACCGGTGGCCCCGCTATAATAACCAGCCGGAGCAGACCATTCATCACCCCCGGCCGGAAAAACAAACATCGAACCCAGAACTAAAAGGAAAACAACTAATACTCTTTGCATGATCTCTCTCCAGTAAAATTACAGGCAGAAGCGATCAAAACCAAAACCGCTTCAGAGAGCATCTTAAATTAAGAGTATTCAAACCGGATTAAGATACCATAAATATCTCGTGTGGTGCTTACGCCGCACGGGCGAGACTGGCCAGTGGCGACGGTTGAGTCTTGTCTGAGTTTCTTTCTACTGCTCTACTGCTCTACTCTCTCCTGCTCTCGAGCGCAGCTCGTGCCGCACGGGCGGATCTTGCCGTGGCATCTTTGCAGATAGGCTGGAAAAATGTGAGACAGAAAATCAAAGCAGCACAAAATGCCTCAACGAAGGGCAAGAGTACTAAAGTTCCGCCCGTCCGGCTTATGCCACTGACTTTCCCAGTGTGACAGTAACGACGCTGGAAGATACGCTGGAGGCTTATAATGTGGCTTTAGCGGCCCTGAACGCAGCTAAGACCAAATATGAGCTGGCATTGCAGGCCAAGAATCTCGAGCTGGATTCTGTCAAACATGTCATGAGAGATGATCTCAAGCTCTCTGAGGCCGATACCTCAGCGGAACCCGAAAAGCTCATCGAGATCGGCTGGGGACCCAAGCCCTCGCCCATCAGTCCGCAGATACCCGGTCAGGTACTCAATCTGCGGGCCAGCTATCAGAATGAAGGAACAGTTACCCTGGAATGGAATAAGCCGCGAACCGGCGGCGTGATCCGCAATTATGTGCTCTATCGCACAACGAATAACCCGGCGGGCGGTATGAACCCGTGGAGTATGGTCGATTTCTATTATGATACGCTGGCAGAACTCACCAATCAGCCCGTTGGCACTAAGTTATATTATATGGTAAAGGGCAGTAATACCTGGGGTATGTCTCAGACCGAAAGTAATATAGTTCCGGTGGTATTGTGAAAGGCGAGGAAGTAAGGTTGTAAGGAGGCAAGGAAGTAAGGGAAGGATTCGCCCTGCGGGCGAGACTTTTTAGACTTTGCTTTGCAACTTACTGACTTCAATCTGTAACTTATAAACTAAAAGGGCGGCATTGAGAGTAATATCTCGATGCCGCCCTTTATTATGCGGGTGTTAGTCCTTATGCCCTTCAGGGTACCGGTGTAAGGACAGCGTAGTCGCAGAGTAGCCAGCGGGTGGCTATTTCGGCGAAGTCTTTTAATTCTACTATACAGTAATCGCCGCCGAAATCCATCTCCGGGCGTGCCATACAGACCGGCACCAATAATGAGCTGTCAACCTCGCTAACTGCACGGCTTACACCAGAGATAATACCAGCATAATTATTATCAGGGAAAATAACCGCCGTATCCTGAATATTACCATAGCTGTCTTTATAATAAGGTACGCTGAGGGTAATACTGTCAATATAACCGGCAATCTCGCCGGGCTGACCCTCAGGGCTCACAAAGATACGCACTCCATCACGAGGTTCATAACTGGCCAGATCACCAATATCAAAGGTGAATAGAGTCGTAACCATCTCAGCATCTGAGCTGGTATAGATCGGCCTGATAACCCTGGTCCCGGCATAAGCACCGGCGCGATGATGATCCATACCCAAACGCAGATATGTGCCCTCGATGCCACTACCCTGCCAGTTGAGCATAACATAGATACGGGCATTTTGCAGCGGTGTACTGCCATCGGTTTCAACCAGCCCCAGACCATAAACCTCAGCGAGAACAACCTGATTATAATATGAGCTGTCGAAATCATTAGTATAACTGCCCATAGTTATTTCTAATCTGCCATCGCCAGCCTGCTGCGGATCAGGGGCATTGGCCAAAGCCGCCGCTCGTTCATCAGAAGGGAAGGTTGCCGTTGCCAGACCGCCATCCTGCCAGTCATATTTATAGAACTTATAGAAATGGCCCGTACCATCATTAGGGTCAGGAAGAGCCAGACCACTGGTGAGCCACTGGGCTGCAAACTCACCCAGTTCATAGCTGTCGGTGAGGCAATCGCCATTAAAATCATAATAATTATAACAATCGGTGGGATCACCGGTGGGCAATTCTATCTGATAACCCTGAGCACTTTCAACCCAGATCTGCATATCATCGAGCCAGGCATTGCGACTGACTGCTCCGGCCTGAAACTTGGCCTCAATAACAAAGTCAGTGCGTGGATCATATTGCGTAGTATCACCTTCATCAAAAACCCACGACCAGCGTAACTGGCCCCAGTCAGTACCCGATTGCATACTGGTACCAGCTGATCCTCCGCTTTTGCCCTGAGCATCATAATAGAGACCAGTGAGACTTATCGCCCCCGGATCGACACTATCGCTTTTAGCCTGTAATGAAACTTTTATCACATCGCCATGGGCCAGACCATTTATCCGGGCCAGATATACATACGATGGATCAGAAGTGTCGGCATGAGTGACCTTGAGCACCCGCTGCCCTTCTGGTGCCGCTGAATCTGATACATTCTGCACATAAACGCGATAGGCTACATCCAGAGCGGTATGACCATCTTCCCAACCATAACTGGCGGTCGGTGTGCCCCAGTCGCCGCTGTTGGCATAAGTAACGGCCAGCATTGGCTTCTGGTAGGTGTAATTGGTATAACCTGCCCAGGTACAGGCCACAGTTTCATCAGCTTCTGCCACCGCCAGAGTCAGCTTGCCGCCGCTGCTGATCTGATCAATGACAATATTGCTCTCCTGCCCGCTCTGCCAGAGAGTATAACTGTCAAGATAGCCATTAGAGACCGGCTGCCAGTTATAGGTACCTATCATTTCCATGCGGGCAGCTACCGCCTGCAGGTCTGCATATTTATAGGTTGTCCCTCCGCTTACACGACCGGTCTTACTCTGATCAGCTGAAGTTGAATTATTTGGATCAGCCAGAATTGAGAAACTACCCGGAGTTGAGAAACTTGCTACCGTCTGGCCCAATACCAGCTCAATTTTGAGTATCTCATTATCAGCCGCCGGGACAAGTGCGGCAGTGTTATCAAACTCGAGCAGGCCCCAGCCAGCATAACTGCCATAACTGGCTCCTTCAATAGTGAAATAATGGGCCGCATAAGCACCACCAGCCCGATAACAGCGGCTGTAGTCAGCCTCTTGCGTTGCCTGAGCCAGGGCTGAGCCGGTCCAGAGCATTAAACTTAATAATACCAATAATATTCTTTTCATTTTCCTTATCTCCATTGAATTGTTTGCTTCTGATCTGACAGCAAATTGCATATTTTAGTTAACAACGAAATTCATTTTGCCCTGCATAGCCGGATCCCAGGTGTTACTGCCCCTGAATATATTTGACCCCTTAGGCCAATACAGATTGATATTGAGTGATTCGAGATAACCCAGCGTCTCGGTATGACCATCGAAATAAACCGCATTAAAAGCCGCCTGACCATTGACATTATGACGATAAGCAAATTTCTCAGTACCTGCTACAATTTTCGGATTACTCTTTGCCCCGGTCCACTTGAAAGGATCACCATTTCCACGAGGTGTAGCCGGACCATACACCATACAATTACCGCCATCATTCTGATAGGCTGCCCGATTCAGCGAAACCTCATATTTACCATTAGCACCGGCCTCAACATAACGGCTGCCTTCCATTATGTATATCTTTTCTGCCGGACGGCCAACCTTGCTGGCCTTGGGAGCATAATTCGCCGGGACAGTCTCGCCGGGATTAGCTGAGCTGTATTTATCAGTAACCCAACCGGCATTAACATCTTTGCTGCGATAGCTATAAAGATGGAAAGCAATTGCCGCACTGTAACTGAACTGCCGGATCTGATTAACAGGCACAGAACCTATCATGGCATCATAGTTATTACTGCCGGTATATTCATAATCATAGTTCACCCGACTGGAAGGACAACAAAAGTCCTGATTACTCAACCGCTCCAGCCGCTCATTGAAATTAGCAGGCAAGCCCAGATCTTTACCCAGGATCGGTGACATCCAGTCAACATTCTGGGTCGGGCTTTTGGGCGAGCTGTTCACAAATGACTCATACTCGGGCGTACCGGCAGCATATTGCCCTAATTTCCTGCCGGTAGTATTAGGACCTGCAAGCAGATCATTATTCTCCGCTGCAAAAGTAGCCATACTGATACCAGCCTGTCGCAGATTGCTCATGCAGAAGATCTTTCGGGCTGATTCACGGGCTTTACCCAGTGATGGCATAAGAATTGAAACAAGCAATGCTATTATAGATATAACAACCAGTAACTCTATCAGGGTAAATCCCGCATTATGGTATTTTCTTTCTTTACTCATATTCTACCTGCAATCTTTCCATTTACTTTCCAATATTACCCCTCCTGCCCAAAACCACTTAAAACACACTCGATACATATTCAGGTAACCCCCCACTTAACGCGGGGAGTCACCTGTTCTCTTTCCCTTGTGCAAATCGCTTAAACTTCAAGTAAAATGCACTTTCCCCATTACACCACTATTTATTTCCTGCGACGAGCCAGGTACATTGCACAACCACTTAACAAAGCTAAAGTTGTTGGCTCCGGTACCGCATTTACAGTTCCATATAAGCCGGTATCGGTATATACACCATCAAGATAATAATCTCCGATCCTGTGGGTTCCTGTTGCAGAGGTAGCACCCTCACCATACCACCGTATCTCTATTGCTGTTGCTCCTTCAACCAGGCTACCAATATCATTTATTCTGTTAAGGTACGATGTTGATAAGCTGTATGAATCTATTACTGATTCCTTACCATCTACTATGATCGCTGTTGTACCACTATTTGGGCCAGTACTTGATGCACGCAGACCACCATAAACCAGCTCAATGTCATCACCAAACTCATAGCCTTTGGCCAGAATTACTGTCATACTGAAATACTGACCCTCAGCATCCCAACCCTGGGCACTGAACTGATTATTTGCCGGCGAACCCGGCACGCTCAGCTCTGAAGAAATACTCAATGAAGCCGATGCTACAGTAGCATCTTTTACCCATTTGCCCGACCAACTGTTATCAGTACTCACAGGATAACCATTGCTCTTAAGGTCTGCATTTACCGCATTGCTGTCAACTGCGGCTATAACACCTGCATTTGCAGCTGCTGCCATTGCCATTACCAGAAACATTGCCAAAAACTTTTTCATCTTAATTTTCTCCAAAAAACCAATTTCTTACTTTCATATGCAAGGCTAACCATTTCCTTGCTCTCGGCTTTCATTCTACGACACCTTCATTTATGCTCTATTGCTTTGCTATGAAAATGCCAATAATATTACATTAGGTATTGATTAAGACAGTTTAATTTACACACTCAATATTTCCTGACATGCCATTCAGGAAGCTGCACTTGTTCTGATGCCTGCCAGGCATATAAGTAAAGTCCGGATGTCAGACTGATGGCCCGATGTAGATGCTCCTGAGCCATAGCCATTACCTGCTCATCGGCTATATCCTTTTGGGACAGATCTGGTATCCTTTCGGCCAGCTCATAACACTCAGCAACCAATGAGTTACTGTCCCTGAGAAAAGAATAAACTATCGGCAATATCTTTGGCCCAAATGCTACAATGGTTATTTCTTCAATATCTGGCTGTTTGGCCCTGGGTATTTTCTCCAGCAGAGCATCTAGTTTACGGTGAATACCCTTATGTTCCTTTTGATTGCTACCTTCTATTATCTTCCCGTCAAAATGCATAGTAGCATGCAGCGGCATAGCTGCATCACCTGAGTAATGTGCCAGCAAACCGGCATAAACCAGACATTTCGCCTGAATATGCCTGTTCTCTGGCCACTTACGATACTCTGCAAACGCCAGTGTCAGCTTACCGGCATATTCAGTCAGCGACCAGGGCAGAGTGCCAACCTTATCAGGTTCGCGACCATGCTCATAACACCAGCGATAAAATGCGTATCGATCAGCAGGTAATTCTTCACCAGTAAAATATTCATAGTCAAAATAGTGATCTGGAGATTCACTGCGAACCAGAGCCGCATCGGGCACTTTCTCCTTGAATACATCTGGATCAACGGCGCAATGGGCAACCTGACCGATCCCCTCAATAAAAAACTCCGGCATCTGCCCTGAGAGCTTTTTCATACTCAACTCAACTATCATTTCATGACCTGCGTTATGCCACCCTGCCAGAATAAACACACTCAATATACAAACAAGAACAGTAATAATCCTATTATAACGGCAAATGCTCTTTAACATACTCCAACTCCTTCATATACTCTGGTAAATATATATTTCACCAGCAGTTTATGCCATGGTCGTTAGACACAGATTGGAAACATGTTAAAATATAGTAACCGTTAACGGTTACAAAATAAAAAAGCCCGCATCATGCTCGCTGGCACAATGCAGGCTTTGTTTTTAAGTACCCCATTGTTCTTGACTCTACCTTATTAAGGGAGAAAAAAATCGCAAAGCCGCATGTACAGCCTAATTGGGGAAGGAGGGATGGCTGTCGCATAACGGCTTTGCACAATGGGGTATGGTATGGGGTATGGTTGGTAAGTTTATCTCTTTCTCTCATACCGCTGTTGCGGTACCCTCTTTTGCCTCTTCACTAGTAATAATACCAATAAGTAATAATATTTCAACTGCTTAATTTTATTTTTTTTAACTTATTGTTAATCTCAGTAAAATACCTGACTAAAACAACAAAAAGGAGTTTTGGTCCAATAAGCACTACATCTGCAAATATAACAAATGAGGTAAAATCAGGGCAGGGAAAACAGGAGGATTAATTAAGCCAGACGGTCCTTTATATAACCTGGCAGTTGCAATGAGCCAAAGTGCACACCAGGATTATAATATCTGGTTACACCCTGTAAGTGCCTGGCTCTAATGGATAACTCATTCATATCAAGCCCGGCAGGATCTGCCCCCTTTGAACATAATAAGCTGGTAAACAAGCCGCCTATATATGTTGGCAGGGTAAAGACATAAGCACCTGTATGCTCAAACATGCCAGAAACCAGCTTATAGGCCTCAGCCAGCTCTTCAGGCTGGCTCCAGCTTGAACCGCTCTGACGAGACATTATACCATCTGCCGAAAGGATATTGGCAATATTGCGGTAAAATTCCGAAGTGAACAACACTGTCGCCGGGCCGATCGGATCTGATGAGTCAACGATAACAACATCAAATCGCTCCTGGGTTGTGGCAACATATTGGGCCCCATCAGCTATAACCAGCCTGGTGCGGGGATCATCAAATGCTCCATCGCTTATAGTAGGCAAATACTTGCTAGAAAAGTCTATCACCCGCTGATCTATTTCCACCATCACAGCCTGCTCTACGGACGAATAACGCAATACCTCACGCAATATGCCGCCATCACCACCGCCGATAATAAGTACCCGGCGAGGACTGCCATGACTAACCATGGGCACATGAGTCATCATCTCATGATAAATAAACTCGTCCTTCTCTGTAGCCTGCACCTTACCATCCAGAAGAAGCATCTTGCCAAACATCTTCGACTGAACCAGTTGCATATTTTGGAATGGCGTCTCTTCGCCCTGCAGTTCTGATAATATCTCATAACCGCCTGAAAAACCGCATTCCCAACTCTCAACTACCCAGCGAGATGGCTCAGTCATTGAGAATACCTCTTTTATGCTCGGAGATATGGAAGCTACCAGGTTTAAAACCATCTTTGATAGCGTTGATAGCCCGCCATGGGTCTTTACTGCCGCAAAGGAATATATCCAAAGCTGCATATTCAAACTCAGGCCAGGTATGAATGCTTATATGCGATTCTGACAGTACTGCGACGCCCGTTATACCGCCGCCAGTAAATTCATGCATGTAAATGTGCAGAAGAGTTGCATCACAATCAGCTACCGCCTGACGAAATATTCTTTCGATCTCAGCGGCATCACACAAATTTTCTGCTTTCCAAAGGTCGATAATAAGGTGAACACCAGTGTAATTTACATACCCGTTGCTACCAACATATTCCATTTCTGGAGTTAAATTGACAGTATGTTCCAATTCGCATAAACCCTCACTTGTTGCTATACAAACATCACAGAATGTATAAAAGGTAATAAAACAACTGCCGAGGCCAACACCCCTTGTTGACCCCAGTACAACGCTTGCTGTCGAGACACTTAATAATACATCGAAATCCCGGTCTGTCAAGGTATATTTTCAGTCAGAGCACTCGCTTTACACCTATAGACAACAATATAACATAACCAATCATTAAAACCAAACCAATCGTTATAGGCCTGATTAGCTGATAAGAGATAACTTAAACTATAATAAGAGATTACATAAAAAAGGTCCGAAGTTTCAAAACTGTTCCTGAATCATAATAATTCACAAACAGCACGCCTGAAACTTACAGACCTCTTCAATTTATTGACAATTTTATACTAATATTTACTATAATCAAGGAGCTTTTATGTCATGGTTCATGCCTATGGCACCATTAAACTTATTAAAGGCACTCATGGCCGCTGCAACCTCTATTGCTGCTGTTATCTCTTCATCAGTAACCCCGGCCCCCAACGCCATCGCGCGGTGGGCATCTATACAGTATCCACAGCCATTGACCGCACTTACTGCAATACAGATCAGCTCCTTGGTCTTGGCGTCAAGCCCGGCACCAGCCTTCTCGGCAAGATTAAGGATAGCCTCCAGGAAATCGCCCTTTCGCCCCATCGCCTGAAATACCTCTGGGATATGTCCGCCAAACTGCTTCTCGAACTTCTCCTGCATCTTGACAGCCTTTTCGTCACCTGTCTTATTATAAAGTTTTACACTTGCCATTTTTTGCACTCCTGTCTAAATTATCAGTTCAAAACTCTCATATATTTCTCGGCATCAAACAATAGTGCCTTTGATCATTTCGATTATATGCCCACAACACACTATAGGGCAAGATTTTATAAAAAAAATTTTACCTAACTGCTAAACAGAAAGAAAATGACCATGGAATGTAAAAAAGAAATAAACCTGAAAAAATGCACATGCACCTATAACACTTGTAACAAAAAAGGCTTATGCTGTGAATGCCTGCAATATCACCTGCAAAACCAGGAACTCCCAGGCTGCTGCTTCCCCAAAACCGCCGAAAAAACCTACGACCGCAGCTTTGTGGCATTTGCCAAAGCGTGGGGATTATAAAATAACCATCGCTTAAAAAAAGAAAACCACGAACAAACTCCAATTCACACTAATAAACATTCGTACGAATTCAGGTAAATTCGTGGTTCTATTTTATTTCCTTAAAGATCGAACACCTAGTTCATAACAAGCCAATTTTTCGCCATAACAGCAAAATCCAGCATATCGGTCATACCGTCGGCGTTTATATCGCTAATTCCGATACCCAGCCAGTCACCGGCCAGAGCCTCAAGGTCACCAATATCCACTCCCCAGCCACCGGCAATATCACCGGCAGGAGCAACCTCCCACGCCAGGTGCGGATAACTGAACCCCTCGCGCATCTGCCAGTCGGCGACATCACCATCTGTTGCACTGAAATCCCAGTCAGAAGCCGTAAAGGTAGCCAGAATCTGCAGTTCGGCTGTGGTTTTGCCGATAACGCGTTCTGAAATGCCAGAACCTAAACCATTTGCCAGACCGCTTGTCTGAACATCCCAGAAGCAACGACTTAAAGTACCATCTTGATATGAACCAATAAACCCGCCTTTATTACTGCTCGCAAGAACCAGGCCAGAGCTATAGCAACGCATTATATATCCCTGACAAAAACTGCCACAACAACCGCCAACATATGTATGTCCGGAAACGCTGCCTGTGGCATAGCTATCAATTATTTTCGATGAGAGCTCATAAACCTGCCACTCCGGCTGATATTGACCACAGAAGCCACCCACATACAATCTTCCCTTAACACTGGCCTTAGAATAGCTACTGATGATATTTCCATAGCCATATCCGCAAAGACCACCGACATAATCTTTAGTAGCAGTCACAGTACCTGAGGCAGAACAGCGAGCTATCCCTGTGGATCTACCACAAAGACCGCCAACATAATTCACACCGTTAACACTACCGGCAAAGACACTATCCAGTATACTGCCATAGCTATCACCACCCAGACCGCCAACATAGTCGAAACCGGTTATAGAGCCGGCAACCTGACAATTACTGATAATACCGTTATTACAACTACTGATCACACCTGAATAGTTTCCGGTGGCAACAATAATAACATCTGACAGGTTCAGATCCTCAATCACGCCAGTTGCACCAACAGAACCAAATAAGGCACAACAACTTGAGCCACTAACAGTGAATTTCCTTATCGCATGACCATTGCCATCGAACCTGCCACTGAAATATCTTCCGTCATAATAGGAATTTTCAGAGACCTTATCTGGAGCAATAACAGCTTGAGCAAATACCTGACCGGCAAGATCAAGATCACGGGTCAGTTGGAAACACTTATCATAATCAGATGGCCTCTGGCCAAGAGCTAATAGATCAGCTACTGAAGAGATAATATATGGACTAACAGGCGATCCGGCTCCACCTGAATATTTGATTATACCGGTAGAAACATTCAACTTAACCGGAGTCAGAACATTTACAAAACCACTATAGTCCTGCGCCGCAACCAGTTCGGCTGGCATATCGCTATCGAAATATACCACATTAACTTGAATACCAGCAGCATTTAACTGGCTCATTGCCTCTGAAAGAGTAAGACCAGTTACTGACGGTACTTCAACTCTGGTTTCCCAACTTAAATATGGATATTGCCCTATGGTATATTGCCAGTCAGCAACATCACCATCAGCTGGATCAAAATCCCACAATTCATCAGTAAATGTACTGAGGGTTTGCATCTGGGCAGTTGTCAGACCCTTTAATTGAAATGAGTTGTTTTCATCTGACCAGCTTATACCAGTTGTCTCCTTATCGAATAAACAACGATTAGGAATACTGAGACCTGATATAAAACCTCCGGTATTATCATTACAGACCACTCTGCCGGTAGCATATGAAAGCCTGACACTGCCAGAACTATTATAACCAACCAAAGCCCCAACCAGACTGCTTCCTGACACTGCTCCAGTTGCATAGCAGTTCATGACCACACCAGAATATTGTCCGCACAAACCACCTACCCGACTTATTCCGGTAACCTTACCACTGGCAAAACAGGATACTAAAGTGGCATTTAGATCTCCCCCACCTCCGCATAAACCACCAACATTGAAGTTACCAGTAACTGAACCACTGGCAAAACAATTTACCGGATATGAAAAATTATTAAAATAACCCGTCAAACCACCAATATAATTCAATCCAATAACATCAGCAGTTGAATAACTTGACTCCATACGGCCATTGTTACTTATACCTGCCAAACCACCCACGCAATTTACACCGGAAACCTGTCCGGCAGAATGACAGGAAACGATCATATAGTTATTCCAACCACACAAACCACCCACGGGGAACATAATATTATATGCCGGATCATCATATGGGTTATCATTTGCTAAGGCCAGACCTGTTACTGTACCAGAAACACTACAGCTCTGCATCGTACCATTATTCCTACCGCACAAACCACCAACATATTTACCAGTAGCCGAAATAGTAACATTATCAATAGTAAGATCTGATACAATGGCTCCAGAGTTCAGCACTCCAAACAAACCAATATTGTCATCATCACTATTGATCGTTAGATTGGATATCTTATGACCTGCACCATCAAAAGTACCATCAAACGCTGCTATCAAAGCCCCAGTATAAACTGTACCAGCAAAATCAATATTAGCTGTTAAGACATATGTACTATTGCTTGCCGCCCCAACAAACTCAAGGAAATCAGTCATATTCGCGATCTGATATGGATCAGATGTCGTGCCATTTCCGCCGGAAAAAGCACTTAAGTAATTTACTGGAACGATAAGGAATGATAAAATCAATAACACCAATTTCTTCATGATATACTTACCTTTCGTCAATCTACCGGCAGGACACTCCAAATACTCAGGCTCCCGTTAAAAATACCGGCAAATCTTCTTTTTATGTTTTACAATGAAACTATCCCTCATGCCTCAGGCAAGGCATGATAACCATATTTAGCTGAATCTCAGCAGGCTGGCAACATACTCCTATTGTAACAAAATTACACATTGGCCCCAAATAAAATCTGACAAAATATATTTATTACCAAATAAATTTCCCCTTTCCTGACAGACTGTTACAATCTGTATGAAAAAAGCTCCTGTTATTTCTACCAGATTTCTGAATCAACAGATAACGACAAAAACACCACATTTATTGTAAACAATTTCACCACAGGACCTTACGCACAATTTAACGATTATTTCGCATTTATTTAAATTTTCCTGGGACGATTTCAAACATACGGCCACTATCTAGTTGAAGAGTGAGATGCGACGAAAGTTGCGACCAGCTTCAAAAAAACTAAATTCGCGCCTCAAGCCCAGTGAGTTTGAGAGTTCTTAAAAGGGAAAATGAACAGACTCTTTTAAGACCCCTTGAATCTCAGGGCCTTTTTTTTATTTAAAAGTAAGTCTGTTATGGCGATATATTATGAACATTTAAAATATAAATGCCGGTCTGGAATTACTTTACCAAACCGGCACTATCTCATTTCATACGGAGTAATTATATCATATCGTCACTGACCGCCGCCAAATACCAGCCAAAAGCCCAATGTCGCCATTGAAACGGCCAGGGTAATTATTGCTACCAACCCCAGCGTATCTTTCATAGTAACTGGCACTACCTTTTCCAATGGTTTATTAACTGCCTCAAAACTGGTAACTACCGCTTTTTGGGCGACATTCATACCTGTTCGCGGCTTAATCACCGGTTCGGATTGCAATTCAACCTCTGGCTTACCTTTTTCCTTTGATACTTTCTTATCTTTTTTACCCTTAACTTCAGGGGCTGTTTTATCCTCCAGCTCCTGCATAACCATATTATCATCAGCTGAGACATCAGCACCTGCTGCCCCTCCGGCATTAGTCTCCTCCGTAACCAGGGCATTTAGATCTTTCATCTGCCTGTCCAGAGCATCTAACACCTCTTCGGCATGTGGCATTGCCTTTTTCACATCTTCAACAGATGGCTCAGGTTCATCTGGAATACTCGCCTCTACTGATTTGTCGATTTCTTCCGAAATCTTACCTTCATGAGCTTCTGACAGTGTCTCTGTAAGATCATTCAACTGCCTGGCCAATTCGTCCTCATTTACCTGTTCTTCTGCGTTCTCAGAAGCCGAATCAGATTGCTCTGCCGCCGTCTCGAAATCTTCCATTGCCTTTTGCACATCGGCAGACATTTTTGCTATTTCGTCATCCATCTCGACATTTTCAGCAGGGGTTCCCAGAGAATCCACATCTTCAGGCTTTTCCACAGCTTCACCAGATTCTACAGGCTTATTGACTTCTTGCTGATTGTCGGCTGACAGCGACGCAGCGGCAGGCTGGCTATCATTATTTTCTATTTCATCCTGACTGATCTCCTGGGCTAACCGTGCCAGAATATCATCAACAGACTCATTTTCTCCATCTGTCTGAGGCTCGGCAACTGCCGGGGCAGGCTCAGAAACCGCCGCTTGAACATCTACCGCTGGTTCGGGGGCTTCCTCACTATCATCATTTCCCAGGTCTTTAAGAGAACCACCATTTATAGCTTCCAGCTCTGCGGCTAATTCCGCCAGAGGGTCATCATCATTATCTTTCAATAACTCATTGACACTTGCACTATCCTGAGCAGCTTCAGCTAATTGCTGAGGCTCTGAACTGGCCTCAACTTCTTCACTGGCTGCGTTTTCAATAACAGCTTCTTCAGGTTCATTATCACTTACAGCAGATCCGGCAGGTTCAAGCTCTGGCTCTGGGGCTTGCTCCTTGACTGTAGCTTCAGGCTCAACTGGTGCTGGCTTGTCCTCTTCAATCTCCTCGCCAATATTTTCAAGCTCGGCTGCCAGACTAGACAAGATAGAGTCAACATCACTGACTTTAGAATTGTCTTCCAGCTCAATATTGTCCTGCTGCTTCTTTTCCTGCCCCACTTCTTCAGATAATTCGGCCAATGACTTACCGGCATTCTCCAGTAACTCATCGATATTGTCGGGGATACCACCGGCATTATCCTTCAGATTCTTTTTCTCGTCGGCCATTTTTGATCTTTCCGATTTATCAAATTATAATCTGCTTGTATAAATACACAATACAACGGTATTATGTATCGGTTAATTTGGCTGCATTATAAATTATGAAGGAAAAAAATTGGGAAAAATCGATAAAAACCGCATAAAAGACAGAAAAAGATTTTACTATAGTCCTATAACTAGCAATACTATCATTATCGAAGATCAGGAAGCTAAACATATTTCTCGTGTTTTGCGTATGGAAATTGGCGATCAGATCGAGTTTTTTGACGGTCACGGCACTCTGGCCCAAGGTAAAATAGTCGATATCAGCAAAGGTTCGGTCGAGGTCAGACTTGAAAACATAGAAAAGGTATGCCCAGATAATATGCAATGCCCGATCATCATTGCCGCCAGTGTAGCTAAAAGTGACCGGTTTGAATGGCTGGTAAGCAAGTGTACCGAGCTGGGGGTAACGAAACTATACCCCCTGCTCTGTGAACGAACCGTAAAGCAGCCTGGGAATGAAAAGAAAATTCTGGAAAGATATGAAAATATTATCGTACAGGCCGGTAAACAAAGCCATAATTTGCATCTGCCGGAGATATTCGCACCTGTTAAACCAGAAGAATTGCTCAATATAATCAAAAATGACTATCACAAAGCTAATCTCCTTATCGGTTCACCCGAACCACAAGCCGGGAATATTACCCAGATATTCAAATCTGACCAAGCCAATATAGCTTTGGTCGGCCCGGAAGGTGGCTTCACTGATAATGAGATCGAGCTATTCAAAACCGCCGGTGCCATGGAAGTGCGTATGACCAATACCATACTGCGAATAGAAACCGCTGCCATTGCATTTGCCTCGATACTATGTACGCTCAGGGACAGCAGGTAGCTATCTGGGAACACTGAGCAGAATCAAATCCCGACTTGTCGGGGGCTCGGCAAACGAAACTCATTAAAAGCCAGAATAGCCACTTGTGTTCTATACGGTAAAAACAATTATTCCCCTATTTTGGGTATGGGCAATTCGTTAGTTATACCCGATAATGGCCGAGCGGGGCTCGGCGTTCCCAGGGGCTTGAGCTTGTCATCCTCTTATTTAGGTAGCACAAGCATCCCTGCTTGTGACTCTTTTCATTCCAAAAAACAATTTCATTCATAATACCTTTGCGATTAAGCCACAAAGCTTACTTTTTCCCATCTTCCAGCTTTTTAATCTCAAGCAGGGATGCTTGAGCTACCTCCAATGTATCGAACCGATATCTGCACTGGTTCCATCGTCCCAGCGATGTTCGCGGATCTTTTCACCAATAAGGGCTGCCAGCTCCATAGCTTGTACGGCATCTTCGGCTGATACCTCTGGTCTTGACTTTTCCTGAACAGCCTTTATAAACGCCTCCTGCTCCATACGCAGAGGCTCCTTATCATCAATATCGAGACTTTCAACATTGATCATATTTGTCCAGTCATTACCCGTCAGCTTAAGCTCACCATTATCATCAAGATGCTTGCGAACTTCCTGCAAAATATCGATATTGGCGGCCTTACTGATCACTGTGCCGGTCTTTTTGAAATAGTCGAGTGACAAATAAGCATCTTCACTGAAAACCCGCACCTTTCGCTCGGTTTTTAAAGCCAGACGCGAAGCGGTCATATTGGCAACACAGCCGCTCTCAAAAATAATCCGCACATTTGCAATGTCTTCATGCTTACCAATAACATTAACCCCTGCGGCCGAGACACTCTTGATCGGCGATTTGGCCAGCGAGAGAATAATATCGATATCGTGGATCATCATATCCAATACCACGCCAATATCGGTTGAGCGGAAAGTAAAAGGAGATATGCGGTTAGATTCTATGAACCGCGGCTTGAAATTAAGCCGTTTCATGGCCTGAGCTACCGGATTAAACCGTTCGGAATATCCCACCTGCAAAACGCAATTATTCTTGCGAGACAATTCCAGCATTTCACGCGCTATTGGCAGCGAATCTGCCAGCGGCTTTTCCACTAAAACCGCTATGCCCTTTTCCAGAAACGGCTTAGCGACGGAAAAATGATGCTCGGTCGGCACTGATACCGTAACAGCGTCAACCTTGTCGATCACCTCAGCCAGATCGGCAAAAGCCTGAGTGCCATATTCACAGGCAATCTCGCCAGCCCGCTTACTATCACGATCAACCACACCAATAAGCTCAACCTGCTCCATCTGACTGTAGATCCGGGTATGCAACTTACCCATACGCCCGGCCCCGATCACCGCTGTCCTGACTTTTCCTGACATAATATTCCTTACTTCATCTGCATAATCGTTAAAAAAATATCAATTAAGACTATATTTCACAGGAAAAACAGAGATAAGTCAACGATAAATATGGAAATAGACGGGCCGTAGTTAGGATAAATCTATAAAACAATAATAACACTCAATACAGTAAATACTGAGATAAATGCTATTTCATAACAAATACAGACAAAAATGCTAAACAGTCAGATCTGCCATTACGATCATTATATATTTTTTCACGAAAAACATATTGCCTTATTTGTACATTGCAGGATAGAATAAACCGCATAATCTTTTAGTGATAAAAAATCGATCTGTAGTTTTATTCTTAAACTGTATCACTATTTTTTAATTCGAGAGGTCCGATATGAAAGAATTTGTTCGCTTGCTTTTTGTATTACTATGTAGCAATATAGCTTTTGCCGCAGATAACAACTGGATGCAGGATCTGAAAGATACCGCCCTGCTCTCTCAGTTGTCTATTCCAGGCACACATGATTCCGGGGCCAGATTTGAGCCGATCGCAGGAACGGCCAAATGTCAGAATCTAACTATTGCTGAGCAACTGGCCATCGGCGTTCGTGCCCTTGACATAAGATGCCGCCATATCGACAATGCCTTTACCATTCATCATGGACAGGTATATCAGAATATGAACTTCACCGATGTACTCAATGCGTGCAGCAGTTTTCTGGCAGCTAACCCCTCAGAAACAATCATTATGTCAGTAAAAGAAGAATATAACCCATCTAACAATACCCGCACATTTGTCGAGACATTCAATAGCTATGTCAATCAGAGCCCCGGCCTGTGGTACATGGGCACAAAAATACCGGCTTTGGGACAGGTTCGCGGCAAGATCGTCCTGTTCCGTCGCTTTGGCGGCGTGTCAAATCTCGGTCTGGAGGCAACAAGTTGGGGCGATGACACCACCTTCTCAATTGGCGGGGTAGCTCCGATGCGTGTGCAGGATAATTACAGCAATGGCAGCGGCTCAGAAAAATGGACCGATGTCAATAATATGCTCAATGAGGCAAAGAACGGTTACGCCGGGACGCTTTATGTTAACTTCACCAGCGGTTATACCTCTTTCCTGGGCATACCCAGCATAACCACAGTATCAAACTATGTTAACCCCCGTCTGGAAACATACTTCAATTCTAATCCTTCGGGGCGGTTCGGTATGCTCATGATGGATTTCGTAAATGATGTCAGAGCTGAAAAGATATATAAGACCAATAATTTCATTCCTGCTGCTACCAGCACCAAGGCATATTGGCGTTTTGAAGACGGTATAGCAGGTGAAGCGATCGAGCATTTGGCCGGGACCGGCATCTATAGTGCCGATATAAATGATTATTCAGGCAATGGCAATCACCTGTCAACCTGGGCAACTGGCGGAGGAGCCGGGTATAACAGCCTGGCAGAAGTTGCAACAGCCACTATTTCCCGCACAGCTCAAACTAACAGCCTGAGCGTCTGCAATAGCGGCAGTTATCCCGGCATGTTCTGCGGTAACGATACCATGCGTAGCTGGACACCGGCAGCCTTCACTCTGGAAGCTACAATTAAGTTTCAAAGCGGTAGCTATCGTACCTATATCGGCAGAGACAGCTATGGCAAATGCTCATCAAATGCCTCACTGGCTGCCCTGTATATTCAGGCTACACCCAATAACGCTTTAGCATTTAAATTCTGCGATTCTGCCGGGGTATGGCATGAAGCGATCTCTGCCAATAATGTTGTCCAGCCTTTTAATACCGGCTCAGCCCCTTATGCTGACGATGTACCCTGGTATTCGCTGGCAGCGATCAGTGACGGCAAAATAATGCTGCTCTACCTGCTAAATCATAATAATACAAATGGCTATCAGTTAATCGCTCAGGCAGACATAAGCAATAGCAGTAATACATCTCTGACACCTGGCCTTGGCAGCGGCGCAGACTGGCTGGCAGGTAATTTCACTGTTGGCCGCGGCATGTATAATGCCCAGCATGGCGACCGCGGCTATGGCTATATTGATGAGGTAAGATTTACCGATGGTGCCCTTGATGTATATCAACTGCTCTATAGCCCGATAACTAAAAAAGCCATCGCCTGGTACAGGTTTGAGAATAACCTGCTCGACTCTTCTAACAGTAATCACGGTACTGCACCCGGGGCCGCGGCTTCGTATGCTGCCGGACGCAATGGCCAGGGCCTCTCGCTCAATGGCAGCACCCAATATGCCCAGATACCTCTGAGCATTAGCGAAAGTTTCACTATTGCCATGTGGATAAAAACCACTTCTACCGGCGGTACCGGCGGCTGGTGGGAAGGGAAAGGACTCGTCGATGCCGAAAGGCCAAATTCTGTTGCCGACTTCGGAACGGTGGTAAGAGGTAATAAATTTGGCTTTGGCGTGGGCAGCCCTGATACTACTATTTCGTCAACAACGGTTATAAATAACAACGCCTGGCATCATTGCGTTGCCACCAGAGATAACTACACCGGACAGATGAAGGTATATGTCGATGGCGTCTTGCAGGCTACTGCTAATGGCCCTATCGGACCACGCACCAGCCCGACTAATCTCAGCATCGGGCGCATAAACACCGGCATAAACTATACCACAGGTACGATCGATGAGATTAAACTCTTCAACTACCCACTTTCCGCGGAGGAAATAGCCAACATATATAACCAATAACCCCGGCATATTAATGCCATAAAATCATCATTACTACGATCGATAACAAAGCAAGGCATATCCCCAATATGAGTGGATATGCTTTGTTTTGTTATTGGAATTTGTAACCATTCACACGGTTACAGTAATAAGAAACAAGAAATAAGAAATAAGCTCAGGTGTCGCTATGCGACCTGATTAATGGCTCCGCAACTGACAGAACTTACACTCACAATTACTGACAAGCTCAGAATAGGCCGGGCAGACGAATCTTGCATGCCACAAGAAAATATTGTCGTATATCTCGCTCGTGGCATATTATCATATATCTCTACTTCAGCCAGTTACCCGCCAGAACAGCAAAATCAGCCAGATCCAGTACAGAATCACCATCCATATCAGCAACCACAGCCTCACTTAGCCAGTTCGCCGCCAGATATTCCAGATCCTCCATATCAACCGCTTCCGACCCGGCAACATCACCATCTGTTACCTGCCAGTCAAGCAACGGATAACATCCCGCCTTCATCTGCCAGTCCGCCGCATCGCCATCAGCAGTTGAAAAATCCCAGCCAGCGGTGATGAAGGTGCTTTGATTTTGCATATCAGCAGTATTTAGGCCTGAAATGCCACTGGATGGTCCATAACCAACCCCATTAGAATTCCCACTTGTAACCAGATCCCAGAAACATTCAAAAACACTACCACAATTATATCCACAGAAACCGCCAACATCACCTACCCCATAAATTTTAACATTTCCTATAGCATAGCTACCGATTATATCACCGGTATTATCTCCACAGAAGCCGCCGACTTCCCCACTTCCATTGCCAGTAACACTACCAGTTGCATAACAACTGAATATTTCTCCATTAACATTACCTCCACACAATCCGCCAACAAAATAACATCCATTACCTGTAACATCACCTGTAGCATAACATTCAGCAATCTTAAAAGTATTATACCCACACAAGCCACCAACAATTCCGCTATAACCTGTGACACTTCCTGTAGCATAACACTTTCTTATCGTGTTGCTTTGACTGCTTCCACACAAACCACCTGTATATCCACCAGTTCCTTTAACATTTCCCGTTGCATAACAACTGGTAATTACACTTACAGTTACTTCTCCATACAAGCCACCAACACTATCACTGCCATTAACCGACACAGCGGTATGACAACCAGTTACCCAGTCGTTAGATCCATTACCACACAAACCACCAACAGTACCAGATAGACAAATCACCACACCTTCGGCATAGCAACCTTCAATGGTGCAACACTGACTGGCACCACATAGACCACCAACATAATTACCTGAAGCTGATCCTGAGATAGTTCCACTCACATGACAGTTTGTTATATCGCTACAAAAAGCATTTCCACACAGTCCGCCAACATAATAATCACCAGTAATATTTACATCTTCCAGCCCTAAATCATAAATGTTCGCATAGTCAACACTGCCAAACAGACCGCAAGAACTATAGCCACTCACTGCCAGATTGCTTATCACATGACTATTACCATCAAAATTTCCCCTATATGTATTACCAAAACCGAAATCACCAGCTATCGGAGCGAGGTAATATGTTTTACCACTCAGGTCAATGTTTGTATCTAATCTAACACAAACACCCTGTCCCCAATAATCCGTATTCTCGCAGAAATATTTGAAACCGGCCAGACTGTCGATTATGTATGGGTCGTACTGCCAGCCACTACCCGGCAGTGAATTGCCTATTGAAACGACAAAATTTATCTGTCGGTCTTTTTTTACACGATTACCAGCCGGGAGACTTTGGCTGATAACATTGTATGCTACCACTGTTTTGCTATATTCGTGCGTTATCGCACCGACAGACAGCCCGGCAGCAATTACCTCGCTTTCTGCCTGCTCCTGCGTCAGCCCGGCAAGATCAGGTACTGTCGAATATTCGCTATTGCCTCCGTCGGAAAAAATCAAAGAAATATCCGGCACCAGCCCTATCCCATCTGGAATTGGCATACCAGAACCAGACCAGGTCTGCGGGTCGCCATATTCATTATTGGCACAGCAGACAACCGTACGACAAACATGGTCTGCTCTTGATGTACTCCAACAGTAACCGTCAGAACCATTTGTTGAATTAAATTCTTCGTTATTGAAAGAGATATCCACCATCAGATTATCAGTGCCGTTATAAGCAAATGGTGTGCTAAAGACAAACTCGAAATCACCGGTATGGTCGATAGTCTGGTCAGCCTGATAGACAACCGTCCAGCCTTCAGATTCCCATGCCGGGCTGGTGGGTGTAAATTCATATTCGTTAAGCTGGGTATGCTTCAGGCGGATAGTAAAATTATTCATTGTCTGACCGGGAGCACTCACTATATCCAGACTCAGCGACTGTATCAGCCCGGCATGTCCAACCTGCTCAGCGGTATAAATGCTCTGTGTACGACAATCCAGTCTGGAAGTACGCAGCGGGAAAATTGAATCATACTGAGCAGTGCCAATATGCACCTCAAACGCCTCTGTCGGTCCACAAGGAACAAACACCGGATAACCCTCCATTTGCCAGATATCATCTGTACCATTGGCCGTCTCGCCTATAAGATCCCACCCGGCATCAACAAAAGTATCCCGGCTCTGCATCGCAGCGGTAGTCAGGCCAGTCGCCCCATAATTACTATCGCCAGCGTTACCTATACTCGAAGTATTAACATCCCAGAAACAGTTTTCGACATCTACATAACCATATCCGCACAAGCCACCAATATTATAAACACCGGAAACACCACCCGTGGCATAGCAATTACTTACAATACCATCGCTTTGTCCGCACAGACCACCAATATTATTATCACCGGAAACACTGCCTGTTGCATAGCAATTTCTGATAATACCAAAACTATACCCGCACAAGCCACCAATACCACCAGAACCTGAAACGCAACAGGTTGAATAACTATCGATAATCGTACTACTTTCATTCTTGCCAACCAGACCGCCATAACCATGTCCCAAATTCTGACTATTAACCTCTCCTGCTGAGTAGCAACGACTTATACTTGCTCCAGACTCATTCAGGCCGCAAAGTCCGCCTGCAAAAGCATTATAAGAATTAACCGTACTGGCAGAATAACAACCTGTAATAGTCCCCTGATGATTTTTTCCACATAAACCGCCAGACCCTTCTCCGCCGGTAACTACAACCTCAGTATCACAATTACTGATTGTTCTGCCATTCCAACCGCACAAACCGCCAACCTCGGTAGAGTAACCAGTTACCGAACCTGTAACTCTACAATCGTCTATAGCTCCATAATTAATCCCACACAAACCACCAACACAACAATATGACCCGGTAACATTCACATTTTCCAGCGTCAGACTGAAAACCTCACCACCTGAACCGATTTTGCCAAAAAAACCAACTTCTTCAGGTCCGCTTATAGTCAGATTGCTGATAGTCTTACCATTTCCATTAAACTTACCAGTAAAACTTGCCAATACCGCCTTATTAACCGTCCCGGCATCAGCCAGATCAATATCAGCCGTCATAACAAAACACTTATCATAATCAGTCGTAGTACTGCCAAGCTGGAGCAGGTCATCAACACTGTTAATCTGATAGGGTCTCTCTGCTGAGCCATCGCCACCTGAATAACTCAAGACAGTATCAACCAGCAGTCCCAAAACCAGCATTACCAAACACACATAAGACTTTTTCATATCTGAATCCTTGTTGTACAAACTCTATATATACACACCGAACTAAATTTTGCATAAGCGATCAAACACTACAATAATTGAATCATAAATTCCGGGGAAATAACCACAAACCCTGCCATTAAGCCTTTGTTTAACAACGGCCTTTCCCAGAATGACATAAAATTTTATTGTACAATATCATACATCATATTTTCAAATATAAAATATAATTTTACAATCAAACACACACACTCAATAGTTAATTTGTGTGAATTTAGACAAAATAGGTAATGAAAACAAGGTATTCGTCCGCCTCTGGCGTACTCATGACATAGAGATTGACCTGAAGCAGCGAACTCTTAAAGCTCGCTTTGCTCGCGTGACAGAAAATAATGTCACACTCATGGATCACAAGTTTCCACTTTTATGTTTGTTTTTTGCGGTATAATGGTATAATTGTCGTGAGGCAAAGACTTATTTTGTCCTTTAGTTTTTGGAGAAAACTTTAACTTTCTGGCAAGGATGCTGAAAAAATGAAAAAAGCGGTTCATTTTGCGGTTCTACTGGCGGTATTAGTGCATATTTTGGGTTTTTCTGCTATGGGAGCCTATAATGGCGGTAGCGGCACGCTTTCAGACCCCTGGCGAATATATACAGTCGCCGACTTGCAGGCCATAGCCAGTAATACCTCACATTGGAGCGGTCATTTCATACTCACATCTGACATCAACGCCACAGGTGCAAGCCTAAGCCCTATCGGCAAAGTTGACACTCAATTCACCGGCACCTTTAACGGCGATAACCACACCATAACCGGCTTGAGCTTCAACGGCAGTGCTTCAAACTATGGTCTGTTTGCCTATATCGGACCTGCGGGCAAGGTCCAGAACCTGAACATAATCGGAGGTTCGATAAGCGGTACTCTATCAAGCCAGAATTGCGGCCTGATCGCCGGTCAGAATTATGGCACAATAGGCAATTGCAGCGTATCTGGCACAATAACGGCAACATCACGAATGGGCGGCATAGCGGGCTCTGGATATGCCGGTTCATTGATAGCTGATTGTCAGTCAACTATCACAATAAACAGCAGCAGTGGTGGATCTTCCAATACCGCCGGGGGAATAATCGGCAGTAATCTTGGCACAGTAAAGACCTGTAAATCATCTGGCAACATAAACATACTATCCAATAATGCAGGCGGTATAGCTGGTTTCAATGGCTCGGGCGGCCTGCTCGAAAATTGCCTGTCTTATGCCAACTGTTATGCAGTCAACACCAACTCGGGCGGCATAGTCGGCTATAATGCCAGCGGCAGTAGAGTAAGCTATTGTATCAGCCTGGGGCTGCCAGAAGTCAATCCGGGCTCACCCTCAACTAAATATCTGGGCGGCATAGCGGGCGATAACTTTGGCGGCACTGTCGAATATTGTCTCTGGGACCAGACTGTTTCTATGCTCGCTGTAGCCTGTGGCCGCAGTACCGGCACTATAACTTCATGCCAACCCGCCAGTAGTACACAATTAAAAACAACAGCTTACATTGATGGGCTTAGCTGGGAATTCTCTGATGTCTGGCTTTTTCAGAGCGGTTCATACCCGGCCTTAAATAATGTGCCGGATATCACTCTGAACTACACTCAAAGCATGGCGGTAGCCAATAACAAGAGCATCCTCCTCGATGTATCCATGACTAACAACAGCTATAATTCCGGCGGCAGTCAGGTAGAAATGTTCGTTTTTGTCGGATCAAGCCCGGAAGAAATAGCTTTGCTGAGCGCACCGAGTTTCGACTTTGACACACAACGATTTGCTATTCCTAGTGCCCAAAGTTCGCAAAACTACCAGTTGAACCTGAGCAACAGCCCATTTTTCCAGTTTACCGCCGGTACTTATTATGTCATGATCGTAGCGAATTATTATCATACCATTGCAGAAAACAACTATGAGAATAATGCCGGGCCGATAATGGAACTAACCATATTCGACCCATCCGCTTGGGAACCGGACAATACCATAGGGCAACTAAACCCGGTCGATTTTGCCCGTTCCGACAACCCTCTTAACAAAACAGCCAGCCTTTCTCCCGTTGACGGATCAAACTCTGATATCGACTGGGCCGGTCTTACTGTTGACGATATCAGCGACATAAGTATAACCGCTACAAACACAGAAAGCGGCAATATTGTCCTGGAATTATACGACCCAACCGGTACAAACCTGCTGGTGAGTGGCTCTGGAACTGGCTCGGCTTCGATAAGCACTCAGCTTGAGGCAATTAACGGTCCCGGAACACATTATTATATCAAAGCTTATGAAACTGACAATAAGACTATAGTGTCATATACTCTCAATGCCACGGTAATAAAGGTCAAGCCAGATCTTTCAACCTCATTTGGAGAACCACTGGTAAAATATTACCGAACCGGCGATGCTGCCCCTACCCTGAGCTGCTCTGTCACTAACAACTCTGTAGTATCAACAGATAGTTTTACCTGTATTCTGATTTCATCACCAACACCGTCTTTCAGCAAGCCATATAATCAGGTTAATCAATTCACTATTTCTCTTGCCCCTGGCGCGACCAGAACTAATAGCTTTGCGATACCTACACCAACAACCACTGGCGATACCTATTACGCCTTTATCGCTGACCCAGATAACACTATTGAAGAAACCAACGAAGATAATAATATGACTGCCGCCCCCCTGCGTCTGCATTGCTATGCTGATGATAGTTATGAGCAGTACAATGACAATAGCTTAGCAACGACCAATGAACTGCAATCGGGCATAAGCCAGACACACAGCCTGACACCAGCCAGCGATGTTGACTATATGTATTACTACCTTACCGAATCGGCCCAGATATCCATAACAGTCAATTGCAGTAAAACTCTGGCTGTTTCAATGCTGGAACTGATCGATGGAGTAGAAACCCCTGTAGCTATCGGCAATCCGACCGTCACTGGTAACAGTTATACCTGGAGTAAGCCACTTTCAATAACAACCACAACCCGCAAGCTATACCTGCGTATAGAAGAAACCGCGACCAACCTGGAAGTCAGTGAATATTCAGTTAATATCAAGACCAGGCCCAACGCTCCTGACCTGCAAGTTGTGCTTAAAGACAAATACCTGAAAAAGGCTGCCGGCGAGACGATCTCGGTTAATATCCAGGGATTAAACACCGGCACAGTGGCAGCCAGTGACATAGTAGTTGACCTGTACATAACACCTCTCAGCGAAACACCAAACTGGTCAACCGCGACAAAATATGGCAGTGTAAATATCAGCAGCATATCAGCCAGCGGTAATAAACCAGATAGCATATCACTTACCACACCTGCTACTGCCGGTTTATATTACATGCAGGCCAGAATATTCACTACCGGCGAGATAGTTGAAAGAGAGCTTAACAACAACGAATCACTTGACCGGATTCTGGCAGTTGACAGCGACTATAGCTATAATGGCGGAGAAGGTACCGCCACCTCACCCTGGCAGATAGCAACCGCCCTGCAACTGGACACTATATCGGAAATAAACGACCATCTGGACGATTTCTTTATCTTAACTGCCGATATAGACCTGACAACATTAAAAGGAGACTACAGCAGTATAGGTAAAACCTCTGTCACACCCTTTACCGGCGTATTTGACGGTAAAAACCATACCATAAGCAATTACCAATTTAAAGGCACTGGCAGTATAACCGGCATATTTGGCTATACCTCATTTTCAGCAGCTACAGAATTTGAATACGAAATAAGCAATATAAACCTGACGGGTGTATCAATAAATGTTAGCAGTTCAACTCTACCGGCTGGCGGCCTTATTGCCAACAATGGCTGTTGGGTCAATAATTGTACAGTAAGCGGAGCAATACAGGCATCAACAAATGCCGGGCTTCTGGCAGGCAAAAACGCCGATGGCAGCGGTATAACCCCACGCATAAGCAACTGCACAGTAAATGGAACAGTAGCAACCAGTGGAGAAAACGCTGGCGGACTGGTTGGTCTCAATGAGGGCTATATAACCTCTTGCCGGGCCATTGACGGCTCATCTGTAACTGCCGCCACTTGTGCAGGAGGCCTCATCGGCAAAAACACCAACACCATAGTATTTTGTTATAGCTGGTCAGAAGTTGACAGCAGCAGCGATTATAGCGGCGGCTTTGCCGGAGCCAACACCGGCATAATCAGCAGTTGTTACAGCACCGGGCCTGTCGTCTCAGTCGGCAGCCATAAAAACGGCTTCTGCTCCTCAAATACCGGTACAATAGCCAGTTGTTTCTGGAATACCGCGACAAGCGGCCTGACTGACACCAGCAGCAATAGCGGATATATCGGTCTGGACGCTGAGCAGTTCAAAGATAAGGATATATTTACCGCTTCCGGCTGGGAATTTGGCAGTGATAAACCCTGGCTCATGCTTGACGGCCTGATGTGGCCGCGTCTGAGAAGTCTGTTCGCCTTCAGCGGCGGAAGCGGTACAGAAACTGCCCCTTACCTGGTGTCTAATGATATTGACCTTATGCTGATAAGTGAGCTGCCCGACAATCATTATAAGCTCATGTCCGATTTCAACCTGGATGGCTGGCCCCTGCAAAACAGTCTCTTTGGCAGCTACCAACAGAATAAGCCCTTCACAGGTATATTAGATGGCAATGGTCATAAACTTTCAAACATAAATATAACCCGTGCCGACGGTTATGCCGGTCTGTTTGGTTATATCAGCCGCAAAACAGGCAACGAAACCGCAGCAGGCGTAAAAAACCTAATCCTGGACAATGTAACGATCGAAACATCTGCCGCCGGAGATGTCGCTGGCTGCCTGGCCGGTTACATCTATGATGGTTTTATCGAAAACTGTGCGGTAAGAAATGGCTCAGTTCTCTGCTCAATGTACGCCGGGGGTCTGGCAGGTTTTGGAGAATATTGTCAGATCAGCAACAGTTGCTTCACCGGCCAGATCGATGCCGCCCTATTTGCCGGCGGTCTGGCGGGCGGACTTCGCAACAGTACTATAAGCGGCTGCTATAGTGCCGCTGACATCATCGCCTGCGAACACGACTATGGCTTGACAGCATATCAGCGTGCCACAAGTATAACTAACAGCTATTGGAATGCAGACCTGTGTCCTTATGGCAATAGCGGAACAGCTCTTAACAGCAGCCAGATGAAAACTGGACAGTTCTGGTATGATAACACCAGCATTGACCTGATCGGAGAAACCAAAAATGGCAGTGAAAACCTCTGGCAGGTATCAGATAATTATTACCCCTGGCTGGCTATTGAACAGCCGGAAATAATGGGCGACCTCAATGAGGACCTGCAAGTTGACCTGACTGACTTTGCTTTAATGGCCAATCTCTGGCTACAAACCGGAAATAACTCATCTGATATAAATAAAGATAATAAGACGGACATTTATGACCTGCATTTTCTGGCCAACGACTGGCTATGTAAAATACTGGGCAGGTAAACGGGAATGTCTATTTGCTTTTCAGACTTTATTTACTGAGAAGAATAAATCAGCTTTCCAATACCAACCAGACCTGTTCAGAACCTAATCCAATCGGGAGCAGTACGCTCAGCGGGCGACTTGACAAAGCGGATCTTACACTCTGGTAAAGCATCTATAAAAAAGCGGCCATAAGCCTTTGTTGCCACTCGCGGGTCAAGTATAGCCACAATACCCTTATCAGAATTAGAACGCACCAGACGGCCAAAGCCCTGCTTAAGCTTTAATACAGCCTCGGGGATCTGATAGTCCCAAAACGGACTGCCGCCTCTTTGAGCTATCCGCTCCATTCTGGCCTGTAACAGCGGATGTGTCGGAACAGCAAAGGGCAACTTAAAAATAATAACATTACTCAAACTCTCACCCCGGACATCAACCCCCTGCCAGAAACTATCAACACCCAGCAAAACACTGTTTGTATCATAACGAAATCTCTCTAACAAGTCCTGACTATTAGTGCCGCTACCCTGGGTAAGCATAGTAATATTCTTACCCTGACAGAATCCCTCTATGGCGCTGGCCACCTTATTGAGATGCGAAAAGCTGGTAAAGAGTATAAAAGCCTTGCCGTGAGTCATGGTCAGATAGCCCTTGATCGCCTCTATCGCAGCTTCCATAAAATCCGATTCATAATTACCCTTTGGCTCTGGCAAGCCAGCTTCTATATAAACCTCAACCTGTTTTTTATAATCAAAGGGCGAGCCAAGTTGCAAGGTATTACAATGATCCAGCCCGATACTGTTGGTAAAATATCGAAATCCTTCAGGTATGGCATTTTCCTGCTCGGTGCCGCTATCTATATGCTTTTGCTTTTTGCCAGATATGCTTATTGTGGCACTGGTTAGTATAACCGAAGAGATTGGTTTGAACAGGGCTTCTTTTAAGACCGGGCCAAGATCAAGCGGCGAGGCGTGCAGACTGGCATTAAGATTACCAAAACGATTTCGGCTACTTTCTACCCAATAAACACATTCAGTTTCAAGCGTCTGTGAAATAAACTGATCTATACCCAGAGAGAACCCCCGGCACTTCTGGGCATAATACATAAATTCCATACGGTCATCATCTTTAGCCGTCTTTTCCGCTATAGTAATCAGGTCAGTTGCCAGTGCCTCAAGCGGATTAGAAAGACAATTCAAAAACACGCCCGGTTGCATTACCCGGCTATTAGAGCCGCTCTGACGAGAACTGCTGTCATAAGTTTCAACCTCTTCAAAGAATAACTGACAGGCATTATGACAGTCATCGATTATACTTACAGTATTATTGGTCATCTCGCGAGAGAGAATACCGCGACGGGTTTTCTGGTTATATAAGCGATTGAGCAGGTATCTGATCTGATAATTGGATATCTGCAAGCCAAAATGGGCACCAGCAACCTTTTCTACACTATGGGCTTCGTCCAGAATTACATAGTCATAATCGGGTAACAACTGCCCCTGAGTCAATCGAGCCGCCAGATCAGTAAAGAGCAAAGCATGGTTCACAACCAGTATATCAGCATTATATATCTGGCGGCGGGCCTTCTGATAGAAGCAGCTCTCGAAGCGGCCGCATTTTCTGCCGGTACATACTCCCGGATCACTGCGGACAAGCTCCCAGACTGCTTTATCCGGGGCATATTCTATTTCACTGAGACAACCGTCCCGGGCTGACAGTGCCCACTGACGCAATTCATCTAACTGGTCATATTGACTGTCATCATCAAATAACTGACGACCGGCGGCAAGGGCCTTATCCAGACGACGCCAGCAGAGATAATTACCACGACCCTTTACCAATACCGCCTTGAATTTCTGACCTGAAGCCTCTTTTAGAAAGGGAATATCCTTTAAGATAAGCTGCTCCTGCAAAGCGATAGTGAAAGTGCTTATTACCACTTTCTTTTTATGATTCTCGTCCAGAAATGGCAAGACACCGGCAGTATAGGCAAAGCTCTTACCCGTACCGGTGCCGGCCTCTACTACCAGATGCTTTTTGTCAGCTATAGCCTGACCGATCGCTGCCACCATGTCAAGCTGCTCCTGACGCTGCTCATAATTGTCTAACTTACTGGCGATCGGTCCATCAGGACCAAGCAATTCTATCGGATCTATCATATATCTTTTATTCTCCAGATGGGTAATTATAACCACTTATTCCATCTTTGGCTAAATTATTATGCACTGCAACGACAAACAAGTCAGCATGAGCCAGCTTTTTTTCTAACTATTTGACAAAACTCTGGCCACTATGTATATTTTATTTTTCGATTAGCACAGACTTCTCGACTTTTAACGCAACAGGCCTGGAAATCAGCTTGCAGGCCTTTTCCGTCAGAGGTCGGTAGTCATTTTGGAGATTTTTACAAAATGGACGACAGAATGGCAGAACTCGATGAGTTCCAGGATATTATCAATTATCATTTCAACGATATCTCATTGCTGGATAAAGCGTTAAGACACGCCTCGGCCGCCGACCGCAGACTTGACAGCAATGAAAGGCTCGAATTTCTAGGTGACTCCGTACTTGGGCTTACCATTTGCCAGGAACTGTTTGAGCGATTCCCGGAATATCTCGAAGGCGAACTGACCAAGGTTAAAAGTATGATAGTTTCACGACGCACCTGTGCCAGGGTCGCCAAGCAAATGCGTCTGACCGATTTCCTGATAATGGGCAAGGGCATGAGCTCTCAGCGGGATCTGCCTACCTCCTGCCCGGCAGGAGCCTTTGAATCGCTTATCGGAGCCATTTATATGGATGGCGGGTATGAGAGCAGCCGGGCTTTTCTTTTACGCTGGATGGGTGATCTGCTTGATGAAGCCGATGCAAAACAGCCGCAAGAAAACTATAAGAGTATGCTCCAGCAATACGCCCAACGATTCCTGAACTCAACCCCCATCTACGAAATGCTCGACGAAAAAGGACCAGACCACAGCAAATGTTTTGAAATTGGCGTAATTATAGACCGCAAACGCTTTGAATCTGCCTGGGGACCAAGTAAAAAAGAATCTGAACAGCTAGCCGCCTTCAAAGCCCTCAAAGAGCTTGGACAGATCCCAGAAGAAGTTGAATTCAAAATGAAATAACATTTTATATCTGGCTTCTGAGGCTTTTTCCAATATAAAGATCAACGCTATCTGATGCGGAGGGAAGCTGTTATTTCTCCGGGCGTGTCCTGGTAATGATTCAGACTTTAAATATCTATAGTATAAAGAGATATCTTATTTTTGTTTTGGTTGGGTAATTCCTCTTGAGTTTCATGTTAATACAGGTAAAATTACTTGCTATTGTTTGCTAATTTTGACTTTATCGTTTTTTTACGAAAAAGTCGGTCCTGACTGTAGAATATTTCCGATATATCGGTTAGAATCTGACAATAATGTCGCCCGAGCATAAATATTGGCGGCTGTTTGATTTTCTGGTATGGATATGCAGGTATGTTGAAAGGAATCATTTAATGATAAGAGGCCTTATGGGTTCAGTAGTTAAAAACTGCCTGATGCAGTTAAATCAATATATATTTTTTCCGGTCAGTTTGACAGCTGTTTTGCTGGCAGGTTTTTGCTCTGCCCAGATCGCTTCCCCTTTAGCTCCCGAAAGCGGGCTGACTAATACAGGGGAAACCGTACGGATTATAAATAAAGTATTGATCGAAGGTAACGAAAAGGTTGCTGATGATATAATAATGACCAATGTCAGGTCTCGCCCGGATGCCCAGTTCAATGAAAAGACCGTATCTGAAGATTCCCGGCGAATAATCATTATGCCTCAGATACGCAATGTAACCTGGACGGCACAAGAGGTTAACAATAACCCTGGACTGGTAGATATTATCTTCTCGGTTAAAGAGGCAGTAACAGTTTCTCGCGTTGAATTTGTTGGTAATAAAGCCTATAAGGAGAAAAAACTCAGGAAGCAACTTCCCTTCAAAGAAGGTGAGTTCCTCGATAACTACCTGGTAACCAGAGGCGGTCGGGAACTGGAAGTTTATTACCGTGATAAGGGATACTATTTCGCCAGCGTCTCTGTTGATAATTCCAGAGCCGACTCAGAAGGGGTAGTTGTTTACAATATCAATGAAGGTGAAAGGCTCAAGATAAATAAAATACGCTTTGAGGGCAGAAAGTCATTCCCACAATACAAGCTCAAAGGCAAGACCAAGACCAGAGCATGGTTCCCTATCTTCAGTAAAGGCAAGCTCGACGATATCAGACTGGAAGCTGATGTTGACGCTATCGCCCAGTTCTATCATGAGGAAGGTTTCCTTGATGCCCAGGTGTCAGTTGAAAAGAAATTCAGTAAAAACAATTCTCGTCTGGAAATAGACTATATTATCAATGAAGGCCCCCGCTATACCTTTACTGACATTACCTATCAGGGTAACAGTATTTTTTCTACCGACGAAATAAAGACAGAGGTCAATCTGGCTCCGGGCGTATTTGCCAGACAGGCCAATAAAGATATGGCACAAAAAGCCATTACCCGGCTCTATGGCCGCAATGGCTATATCTATGCTCGAGCCAATCCCCGGGTTAAATATACTGACACGCCCGGCGAAGCTATACTTGACTTCAATATAACCGAAGGCGATAAGTTCTATCTGAACCGCATTTTTGTTACCGGCAATTACGAAACACAGGACAAAGTTGTCCGTCGTGACTTTGATAAGCATAAGTTCCTGCCCGGCAGTATTTATGATCAAGATGCCGCTGACAAAGCTCAACGCAGACTCGCCGGCAGCGGCATTTTTGAATCGGTCGATGTCCAGCCGATCGGTACTGACCCCAATAGCCGCGATGCATTGGTTGAGGTAACAGAAAGCAATACCGGCATGCTGCTCTTTGGCGTGGGCGTTGATACCAATAGCGGCGTTTTAGGACAATTCTCAATCGAGCAGCGAAATTTCGATGCCTCACGCAAGCCTGAAAGTTTCAAGGAATTCATTACCGGCAATTCTTATGTAGGTGCCGGTCAGCGGTTAAAACTCAGCGTTGAACCTGGTACTGAAATGACCAGGGCCAATCTCAAATTTTACGAACCATATCTCTACGACCAGCCGTATTATCTCGAATATAACCTCTATCTGTTCCGCAGATTTAGGGAAAGTCACGAAGAAAGACGCAGAGGCACTTCTTTTACGCTGGGCCACCGCTTTGATAATGACTGGTCGATCGAGGGCACCTCTCGTTTTGAACAAATAACTATCGGTGACTTCGAATATGACCATGTCAGAAGAACAAACCCCGATGGCAGTTACCAGACGGACCCGGTTACAGGTGAATACCTCTACGACAGATATTTGGTTACCCCACCACAGATCGTAAAAGAGGAAGGTGACAACTGGCTGACCAGCTTCAAGTTCGGCGTTGGCCAGAATACTACTGACCGCCTCTATCGCCCTACTGAAGGCTATAAGATCAATATGGGAGTTGAGCAGTTCGGCGTTTTTGGCGGTGACTTTGACTTTACTGAATTAAGTGCGGGCATGACCGTATATCAGACCATCTATGAAGATATTGTCGAAAGAAGAACTGTCTGGGCGACCAGAGTATCAGGCTCAAAGATATTTGGTGATTCTCCTACCTTTGAGAAATTCTATGCCGGTGGTATAGGTACTGCCCGCGGCTTTGAATATCGCGGTATCAGCCCGCGAGACGGCAGAGATAATGACCCGATCGGTTCTGATTATATGTTCCTGGTTGGTACCGAGCTGGTTCATCCGGTATTTGAAGAAACACTCTTTGGCAAGATATTCTGTGACAGTGCCTTTATAAGTGAAGGTTCTTACCGCGTTTCTGTTGGCTTTGGCTTTGAACTGATCATACCGCAATTTTTCCAGCAGGTGCCTATGAGTTTCGACTTTGGCTTCCCTATGAGGAAAGATGATGAAGATGAGACACAGTTGTTCAGCTTTAACTTTGGCATGAGTTTTTAAGAGAAAGCATTTAATCCGGATCCCCGGCCGATAAAATCGGTTACCATATATATGTCAGCAGAAGAAACAAAAATAGAAAAAGCGATCACCGTGCATGTTATATTGCCCGATGCAACTATAGACTCAAAAGACTCTCTGGACGAACTGGATTCTCTGGCCCAGGCCGCCGGTGTGCATGTCGTTGGATATGTCAGACAGAGGCGGCGAGAGATAAACCCTTCCCTCTATATCGGTCAGGGTAAAGCTCGTGAGATCGCCGAATTCGTCAAACTGCGTCAGGCTGATGTTGTCATTTTTGACAACGACCTGAGTCCGGCTCAAATTCGAGAACTTGAAAAGATAATGGAAGTAAAGGTCATTGACCGCAGTGAGCTTATCCTGGATATTTTTGCCCGCAGAGCAGCCTCATCTGAAGCTAAAATGCAGGTAGAGCTTGCCCAGCTGGAATACACCTACCCTCGCCTGACACGCATGTGGAGCCATCTCGACACTGTAACCGGCGGAGCTGCTACTGGTGGTGTGGGAACACGCGGCACCGGCGAAAGTCAGCTCGAAATAGACCGCCGCCTTGTCAGTAAACGAGTAGCACTGCTTAAAAGCAGGATCGCCCAGATCGATCAGCGAAAAAGCCGTCAGGCAGGCAGTCGTAAAAACAGCTACACCGTCTCACTGGTGGGATATACCAATGCCGGCAAAAGCACTCTCATGAATACGCTTACCGGGGCAGAAACCTATGCCGCTAATCAGCTTTTTGCCACCCTGGACACAAAGACCTGCCGCTGGAATCTCGATGGCGATAACCACGCTCTGCTCAGCGATACGGTTGGCTTTGTTCGTGACTTGCCGCATCATCTGGTCGCCTCGTTCCGGGCCACTCTCGAAGAGACCATCCATGCAGACCTGCTGCTCCATGTACTTGACATCTCGCACCCGCATGTATTTCAACAGGTAGAAGCAGTTAACAGTGTTTTATCTGACCTGGACTGCAACCAGAAGGACATTATGCTAATTGCCAATAAGATCGATATGCCCGGCGCTATGGCCCGCTTCCAGGAATTTTCTGCGATTTACCCCGAGGCTCTGGCTGTATCATCCAAAACCGGAGAAGGACTCACCTCACTGGTCGAAAAGGTTCTCACCCGGGTTGCCGGCCGCACCGAGCAATTCCGCCTGAGCTGCCCCTATAGTAACGGCAAGATAATAGCCTTCCTGCAGGCCAGCGGCCACATACTATCGCAGGAATATACCGAAAATGAGGTTATAATCGAAGCCACCCTGGGCGCCAACCAAATGCATAATCTGCAAAAATTCGGCCCTTATACGATCATCTGATAGACCGTATTCATCCATGGAAAATGAATGAAGCTATTCATTTGTGTGTATAATAGTTCTTTTTATAACTACTGGGCGACTCTCCGGTAATCTTAGAAAACAGACGGGAAAAGTAATACTGATCTTTAAACCCCAGAGAAAAGCTTATCTGTTTGATATTCATGCCGGTTAGTATCAATTGCTGAGAGGCTCTCTGGATCCGCAGACGATTATGATAATCGATAGCAGAATACCCGGTTTTCTTCCTGAATTCCATGGCGAGATGGGCAATAGAATAGCCTGTGTGATCAGCCAGTTCACGCAGGGTAATAGAACGATAGAGATTATTCTGCATATATTCGATTGCCAGATCAGTAAGGTCGTGATCTTTTAGCTCTGGTTCGGTAAAGATATTGGGGAAAAAGAACGAATTGAGCAGATACCCCAATGCCAGACTGGTAAACTGAAGATGCTCGCGGGAATACCCCTTTTCCAGCGTATGCAGAAGCTTATCAAAAAAATCAATCCTCGCTTGCGAAAATGGTATTGTTGCAGCTGGGAAATCCCTGCTCTGATAGAGTCCCCACAATTCCACAGCCATTTTCCCTGTAAAATGAAACCAGTATATTGTCCATGGCTTATCAACAGATGCGCCATAACTGTGCTGTTGACCAGCAGGTAACAGAAAATACTGCCCGGCCTTTATACTGGCTTGTTCACCATGCAGTTTATACCATCCCTCTCCTTCAGTGCAATATATAAGAATATACTGATTATTGCCCTTTTTTCGCTCAACATAGTGGAAACCAGCCTTAGGAAAATAGCCAATATTAGTCAGGTACAGATTACCCATCAAAGGCGAAACCGCCGCTTGAGCATTAACCTCATCAGGCAGGATCAGCATTTTCTGGCCGGAAAACCCATCTTTTATTCTGGGCATGTAATATACTCCTGAAAATAATAATATAATCCATCCTATTCATTTTATTATCCATTGTCAAGTTATTTACTGCTAACTATGATATAACCAAAATGCAAATTTAGTTGTTAATCATAAAAATTTACAAGGACCGTAATTCATGTCTGAGGTTAAAATATGGAATGAGATTATTTCCATTCCTACTTATGGTGTGGGCCAGCCCAATAAGAACCCTATGTTCCTGGAAAAGCGGGTATATCAGGGCAGCAGCGGCCGGGTATATCCCCTGCCGGTAATTGACACCATCGAAAATACCAGTAGGCCTGTCGATCACGATGTAGTTTTTCTGGAAAATAACTATCTCAAGATAATGGTAATGCCATCATTAGGTGGCCGAGTACAGATGGCCTACGACAAGACTAATGATTTCCATTTTATCTATTATAACCAGGTTATCAAACCGGCCCTGGTGGGGCTTGTCGGCCCGTGGATCTCTGGCGGTATAGAGTTCAACTGGCCTCAGCATCATCGTCCGGGCACTTATATGCCGGTAGATCATACTATTACTGATAATGCAGATGGCAGTAAGACCCTCTGGGTCAGCGAAATTGAACGAATGTATGGCACCCGGGCCCTAACTGGTTTTACCCTGTATCCCGGCAAGGCTTATCTCGAGGTCAAAGTAAGGCTTTATAACCGCACCACAGTGCCTCAGACCTTTTTATGGTGGGCCAACCCGGCCATGGCGGTCAATGATGACTATCAAAGCATTTTCCCGCCGGATGTTCATGCTGTTTTTGATCATGGCAAACGAGATGTCTCGAGCTTTCCTATAGCTACCGGTACATATTATAAAATGGATTATTCCGCCGGGGTTGATATCAGCCGTTTTAAAAATATTCCGGTGCCGACTTCATTTATGGCTGCCGGGTCACGCTATGATTTCATGGGCGGATATGACCACGGCCGCCGGGCAGGCATGCTGCATTTTGCCGACCATCATGTCAGTTGCGGCAAAAAACAATGGGTCTGGGGTTCTGGCGATTTCGGAAATGCCTGGCATCGCAATCTCACCGATGCTGATGGCCCTTATGTCGAATTAATGACAGGAGTATTTACAGACAATCAGCCTGACTTCAGTTGGCTCATGCCCTATGAAGAAAAATCGTTCACCCAGTATTTCTTCCCTTACAAACATATTGGTGCTGTCAAAAATGCCAATCCGCAGGCGGCCGTAAATCTGGAACTGGGCCAGGACAAGGCCAATATCGGTGTTTATGTAACTTCAGAACAGCAGGGTTTAAAAGTGATACTCTCTGACAACAGAGAGATCTATTATCAGGAAACCATAGATCTTGACCCGACCCATGCGTTATTAAAAACTATTGACCTGCCCGGCAACGCAAAACCCCATTCGTTGATCCTTGAGGTTTACACTGCCGATGGGCGGTTAATGGTATCATTCCGTCCAGAAGCTGATACTGACCAGAAACTGCCGCAACCGGCCCAGGCAATTGATGAACCCCACAAACTGCCTGACACTGAGGCGTTATATCTGGCAGGTCTGCATCTGGAACAATATCGTCATGCCACCCGCAGAGCAGTAGATTACTATCAGGAAGCACTCCGTCGCAACAGCAGTGACCTGCGTTGTAATAATGCTATGGGCCTGCTGCTCTATCGCCAGGGCCAGTTTGCTCAGGCCCGCCAACATTTTCAGACTGCCATAGATCAGGCTACCAGACATAATCCTAACCCCTATGATGGTGAACCCTATTACAATCTGGGTCTGACCCTGGTCATGCTCGAAGAGCTGGAGCCAGCCTACGATGCCTTCTATAAAGCCACCTGGAATGCCCACTGGCAGGACCCGGCATTCTTTGCACTGGCACAGCTTTCAGCGAGGCAGAATAATCTGAAACAAGCTCTGGAGCATGTCAATAAGGCTCTGGACCGTAATTACCGCAGCAGCAAGGCACGTCATCTCAAAACTATACTTCTTCGGTTAATGAACCAGCTAACTCTGGCTGAGAATGAAGCACAACTGGCCCTGACTCTTGACCCACTCGATTTCGGGGCATTATTTGAGCTCTATCAGATCGCCCGGGCCAGATCCGACTCTCAAAAAGCTGATATTCTGCTCAAACAGTTCCAGGAGAAGATCCGCGGCTATGTGCATAACTACATAGAAATCGCCCTTGATTACAGCGATGCCGGTTTCACTCAGTCATCTGCAGAATTGTTAAAGTTGTTTATTGCTGACTGCCCAACTCCCGAGTCGGTCTATCCGCTGGTATATTATCATCTGGCCGCCTGGGGTTTAAGTGAATATCTGCCGCTGGCCGCCCGGGCAAGCAGTGATTATTGTTTTCCCCATCGGCTCAGCGACCTGAAAGCCTTGCAGTATGCCGTTGAAAACAATCCCACTGATGCCAAAGCCTGGTATTATCTGGGTAATTTCTGGTATAGCAAACAGCAATACGACCATGCTATAGAGGCCTGGGAAAAGTCAGCTAAACTCGATAATTCTTTTCCAACTGTACACCGCAATCTGGGTCTGGCCAGTTTCAATAAACAACACGATGCCGCTACTGCCCGTCTGCATTATGAAAAGGCCTTCGCCCTTGATCCCACCGATGCCAGAGTACTCTTTGAGCTGGATCAGTTATATAAGAAAACCGCCTGCCTGCCCGGTTATCGCAGAAAATTTCTTCAGCAGAATCAAGCATTACTTGAACAGCGTGATGATCTGTATGTTGAGTATATCTGGCTGCTCAATCTTACCGGCGACTATGAATTGGCACTTAACCTGCTGGGCGATCATTATTTCCACCCCTGGGAAGGCGGTGAGGGAAAAGTTACCGGAGCTTATGTTTTTGCCCTGACCCAACTAGCCCATGATTACATCGTACAGGGTGATTATCATCAGGCCCTGACTACACTGGCCAGAACTCTATCGTATCCGGAAAATCTCGGAGAAGGCAAACTTTTAGGTTGCCGGGAAAACGATATCCATTACTATACAGCTCTGGCTTATGCAGCCCTTGGTCAGCAGCAAGAGGCCCATACTTACTTTGAACTGGCAACAGCCGGCAGCATAATACCTGCTGATGCCATGTTCTACAATGACCAGCCGCCGGAAAAGATCTATTATCAGGGTCTGGCTTATGCCCATCTTGGCAATCAGGTTCAAGCAGAAGATTGTTTTAGCCAGTTGCTCCGATATGGCCGGGAAAATATCGATAATCAGGTCCAGATTGACTATTTTGCCGTTTCCTTACCAGATTTTCTGGTTTTTGATGAAGATCTGGCTCTGCGTAACACGATACACTGCCGGTACCTTATGGGGCTGGGCTATCTGGGCCTGGGACATAATGAGGCTGCCCTGGCCGAATTTAATGCAGTTCTCAACCTCAACCCGGCTCATGCCGGGGCTTTGATCCATAAAAAATTATTATAACTTGTCGTTGTGAAGGTTATAATGTTACACAGCAATTATTTTTTTAGCGAAGTATCGATATACGGAGAACTTATCATTACTGTAACCAATGCAGGTACAATAAACACCTCCTTGAAAGGCGGCAATTCATGGCAAACGCTCCTGAATTTAATATAACTGATATAAAATATAATATGAAATTTCTCTGGCTGATCTGCCTGGTCGCAGCAATGGGCGGTTTGCTCTTTGGCTATGACTGGGTAGTAATAGGCGGGGCTAAGGCCTTTTATGAGCCTTATTTCAATATCAGTGATAATACGCCATTTATGCGGGGCTGGGCAATGAGCAGTGCATTGTTTGGCTGCATATTCGGGGCAATTGTTTCGGGAATGGCTGCCGACCGCTATGGCCGTAAACCACTGTTAATTCTGGCAGGCCTGCTCTTTACTGTTTCAGCGGTCATGACCGGACTGGCCTGGGATTTTTCCAGCTTTATTACAGCACGCATTATCGGCGGACTGGGAATCGGGCTGGCTTCCAATCTCTCGCCTATGTTCATAGCTGAAATTTCACCGGCCCACATTCGGGGGCGTTTTGTCTCTATCAATCAATTGACCATTGTTATTGGTATCCTGGCAGCTCAGGTGGTCAATTTACTGATCGCCCGGCCTATATCTCCACAGACAACAGCTGAGGTTATCTGCCAATCCTGGAACGGCCAATATGGCTGGCGCTGGATGTTCGCTGCTGAAACGGTACCGGCATTCTTATTTTTTATACTTATGTTCTATATTCCTGAGAGTCCCCGCTGGCTGGTAAAATATGGGAAACATGAACCGGCCCGAAAGACTTTAACCCGTATAGGCGGCCCTACCTACGCCAATACCGAGATAGAGGCAATTCGCCGAACAATTTCCGATGAGGAGGTTGCCAGGGTTAATTATAAGGATCTGCTTGCCCCTGAACTCTCCAGGGTCATTCTACTGGGTATATTTCTGGCCGTTTTTCAGCAATGGTGCGGTATAAATGTTATTTTCAATTATGCTCAGGAAGTTTTTGCAGCCTCAGGTTATGGTGTCAGTGATATTATGTTTAATATTGTAGTTACCGGCATAGTCAACCTCATTTTCACCTTCGTCGCGATTTTTACCGTTGACAAGCTCGGACGGAGGCCACTGATGCTTATAGGTTCAGCTGGTTTAGCCGGTATTTATGCTCTTATGGGGATCGGCTACTATTTCCAGAGCAGCGGTATGCACATGCTCATTCTGGTTATCCTTGCCATTGCCTGCTATGCCATGACCCTGGCTCCGATCACCTGGGTAGTTATCTCGGAAATATATCCTAACCGGATTCGCGGAGCCGCCATGTCCCTTGCAGTTCTCTCACTCTGGCTGGCCTGTACCGTTCTGACGCTGACTTTCCCCTACATGAATAAGAAACTGGGGGCACATGGTTCTTTTGGTATATTCAGTTTAATCTGTATAGCAGGTCTGGTGGTAGTAGCCCGTAGTTTACCTGAAACCAAAGGTCGGAGTCTGGAACAGATAGAACAGGAAATGTAAGAATGAAGACTGGTGAGAAAGTCGGCAAAAACAGTAAATAAGCTAAAAATGACTTGTTCATACCGGCAGACAAAATTGAAAGCAGTATATACTTATTCAAGGAGAGCATTTATTATGTGCAGATCATGTATAATTATGATATTAGTTCTGACTTGTGCGGCAATATCTCAGGCCTCTGGTATGGCAGTTGACTTATCTGGTCCCTGGAATTTCGCACTCGACAGGGACAATACCGGCATGGAACAGGGCTGGTTTAACAGACCGCTGGCAGGCAGTGAAACCATTGCACTGCCTGGCTCATTGCAGATCCGCGGCTATGGCGATAAGCCATCTGCAAACACAAAATGGACTCTGAATATTGGTAAGGATCTGCTGAATATGCCCCAGTTCCAGAGCTATATTCAAGCTGATGATTTCAAATGTCCCTTCTGGCTGACTCCTGCCCGGGTATATGTGGGTCTGGCATGGTATCAGCGTAAAATATCTCTGCCAGCCAACTGGCCGGCGGGGCAAACCGCCGAGTTATTCCTTGAACGGGCCCACTGGCAGACTACTATCTGGCTCGATGGTAGAAAAATGGGTTCCTGCGATTCGCTGGGTACACCTCATCGCTATATTCTGCAAGATAAAAACAACTCACCACTTGAACCGGGCAAAGAATATCTGCTGACGATATGTGTGGATAATCGGGTTATTGTTAATGTCGGCCTCGATGCCCATAGTATTTCCGATCAGACACAGGGTAACTGGAACGGCATTATTGGTCAGATAGAATTACGCCCGGCTGGGTCAATCCATATCGAAAATTTACAGGTTTACCCTCGTCCTGATGCCGGGAAGATCAATCTGCGGGTAACTCTGAGCGACATGCCAGAGATAAAATGCCAGTTGCTTGTTGAGGCCAGCGAACGCAGCAGCGGCCGCAAGCTGCCCCCCCGCCAATATGCCCTATATTTGCCTGAATCGCTGCTGGAATATGAAATACCGCAAGCGAAACTCTGGAATGAATTTGACCCTCAACTCTATGATCTGAATATCTCGCTGGTGCAATTACCGGCTAAAGAAGTGCTTGATACTGCTGCGACCACTTTTGGCATGAGACAATTGGGTATTGAGGGAACACAATTCACTATTAATGGCTGCCATATTTTTCTCAGAGGCACTCTGGAATGCTGTATCTTTCCTGATACCGGCTATCCACCTACTGATCTTGCCAGTTGGAAGCGTATTTTGAAAATTGCCCGGGCTCATGGTCTGAATCACCTGCGTTTCCATGCCTGGTGCCCGCCACAGGCAGCTTTCGATGCCGCTGATGAGATGGGTTTCTATTATCAGGTCGATGTTTCCTGCTGGGCCGTTTTAGGTCATGACCGCCTTCAAGACAGTTGGGTCTATCAGGAAACTATTCGAATGATCAACGAATATGGTAATCATCCCAGCTTTATTTTGCTCACTCCCAGTAATGAACCGCACGGAGATGTATCCCTGCGAGATGCTTATCTGGCTGACTGGATAAGATATTTCGAGCAATTCGATGAAAGGCGTTTTTATTGTGCCGGGGCCAACTGGCCCATGATCGAGGCTAATAATTATCACAATCCATCAAAGCCGCGTCAGCAGAATTATCTCGACCGGCCGCCGCAGACCGCTGCTGATTATAGCGACTTTATAGGCCAGCAAAATAAACCCGTAATCAGTCATGAAATTGGCCAGTGGTGCGCCTATCCTGATTTCGCCGAGGTAGAACAATATCGCGGCTTTATGCAGCCAGGTAATATTGAGATATTTCATGATATGCTCGTTAAAGCCGGTCTGGGTCAGTTGTCATCTGCTTTTGTCACCGCAACGGGCAAGTTTCAGGCTCTGCTCTATAAGCGGGAGATCGAAGCTGCTCTCAGTACCGCCGGTATGGCTGGCTTTCAGTTGCTGGACCTGCATGACTTCCCCGGTCAGGGCACAGCGCCGGTTGGGATATTAAATGCCTATTGGGAGGAAAAGGGCTATATTACACCCGCTCAATACCGCAGGTTCTGTAATGACATTGTTCCTCTGGCCCGAATGAATAAACTGGTCTATCTTAATAATGAGAATCTGACAGCCGGATTGGAGATCTGCCATTTCGGGCCTGAGCCGCTCACTAATGCCATTGTTAATTGGCAGCTTACCGATTCTGAAAATATAATAGCTCAGGGGCAGTTGTCACAAGAGCAGCTCTCTGCCGGCAAGCTTAATCCTGTGGGCCAGATATCTATTGACCTGAGCTGTGTTAAACAGGCCTCTCAGCTAAAATTGCAGGTTGAACTCGCTGGCACAGATTATGCCAATGACTGGGATATCTGGGTCTATCCCGCTGTTGTCCCCGTTGCAGACACGGCAAACATACTTATTACCCAAAATCTTGACACCGACTTTATGACAAAGGTCCATAATGGCGGTAAGATCCTGTTTATTCCCGACCCCCAGGCCCTCAAGGTCAATACCTGCGGTTCCTTTAAGCCGGTATTCTGGAATCGGATAACCTTCCCCGGCCGGGATATTCATACGCTGGGAACCCTTTGCGATCCCCGGCATCCGGCCCTGAGCAACTTCCCCACCGATTCCTTTACTAACTTCCAGTGGTGGGAACTGCTCAATAAGAGTAAGCCACTGATCCTCACTGATCTGGCTGAGACAATTAACCCGATTGTGCGGGTAATTGATGACTGGACCGAATGCCGCAGTCTGGGCCTGATCTTTGAAGTAAAAGCTGGCAAAGCTGATATCCTGATCTGCTCTATCGATATAGCCAACGATCTCGATAATCGGCCGGTAGCCAGACAGCTTAAATATTCCTTATTGAAATATATGAACTCGGATAAGTTTACTCCGGCAGTTGATATTAGTACCGATTCGCTCAAAGCTCTGTACATTGAATAGCGGTAACCGTTCACAAAGCCCAGCTCCGGCACACGAAGAGAAACACAATGAAAAGGCGAAATCCTCTCTCGGAGAAAGACATGTTAACCAACCGTTTATCTCAAAAGTTTCAGATGATCATATATGTTATCCTGCTTGGCCTTATCACCACCTGCACCCAGGCCCAGCCGCAGGATCACCGGCAAACCAACGAGGTTGAGACCGACTCTTGCGACCGGATATCTGAGCGGAACGAGACTATCAATGCTGGTTGCCGGCATCTCAGCTCCTTAACCGATCTCAGCTCTGATCAGAATTATATCGACCTGACAAAACGGGTAAGGCCGGTTCAGGCAACCGATCTGGGACAAGGAACCAATGTTAATTTGCGAGGCGATATTATTTCTGCCGATAGCCAGTGTTTGCTTTTTAACAACCAGCCGTGGATGCCGGTTGTGGGTGAGTTTCATTATTCCCGATATCCACAGGAGCAATGGCGTGACGAATTACTCAAGATAAAGGCCGGTGGTATTACGATAGTCTCTACCTATGTATTCTGGATCCATCATCAGGAGAAACCCGGTGAATTCAACTGGAGCGGCTGCCGGGACCTGCGCAGGTTTCTGCTGTTATGCCGGGAACTTGACCTGCTGGCTTTTGTGCGAATCGGCCCCTGGTGCCATGGCGAGGTGCGTAATGGCGGACTGCCAGACTGGGTGCAGAATTCCGGTAGCAGATTACGCACTATCGACCCGGCCTTTCTGGCCATGGTCGGCCCTTTCTATGAGCAAATTGCCCGGCAGACAGATGGTCTGTTATGGAAGGACGGCGGTCCGGTTATCGCCGTGCAGCTTGATAATGAAAGAAATGATGTCCCATATCTGCTGGAATTAAAAAAGATGGCCCGGGCCTGTGGTATTGATGTGCCTTTATATACTATGACCGGCTGGAATCGGGTCAATATTCCCTCTTCCGGGCTGTTGCCCTTATTTGGCTCATATTCCGTGGCTTTCTGGTATCCGCACAGTAATACTAATTATCGCAAATCTTTTTTCTTTTCCGATATTCGCGATGATGGCGATATGGGAGCACAATTTGTTAATCAGCGGCCCGGCCGTTCAGAAAATATCCTCAGATATCCTTATGTCTGTTGTGAAATAGGTGGGGGCATGCCCTCAAGCTATAGTAAGCGGGTTTATGTTGACCCGCAGGAAATAGCTGCTATGGCTCTGGTTCGTCTGGGCTGCGGCAATAATATGCAGGGCTATTATATGTATCATGGCGGAGTTAATCCCCAGGGAGTGACATCGCTTAACGAGACCAGTCCGAATTACATGCCGGTAAAGGATTATGATTTTCAGGCACCGCTGGGCGCTGGTGGTCAGATCCGCGAACATTACTTTCTGCTGAGGATGCAGCATATGTTCATTGCAACTTTTGCCCAGTATTTAGCCCGTATGCCATTGTATTTACCCGAGCAAATACCCACCGGGCTTGATGATACTGCCAGTCTCCGCTGGTCAGTACGCTCTGATGGCCAAAGCGGCTTTATCTTCTTTAATAACTATCAGCCTGGTACTGTTATGCCGGAAAAAGAGAATATCAGCTTCATTCTCAAACAAAACTCCACCAATCATCCTGACCCGGTTATAAAGACCATACCTGATGAGCCAATAACCATACCATCTGGCAGTTATGGACTTTTCCCCTTTGCTCTCGATTGTGACGGCATTACACTCGAATATGCTACGGCCATGCCTTTGTGCCGACTTGTATCTGATAATGATACTGTGTATTTCTTCTCTGCAATACCCGGCATAAAGGTTCAGATGAAGTTTTCACCTTCCCCTTTGGTATTTACAGGGCAAAATGCGATAGCTACTCCAGAGGGCGGCCATTTACTCCACAATATTATACCGGGCACTGATCCGGCGGCAAGTTTTAGTCTGGCCGGGGGACAGAATATCCATTTTGTGATATTACCCGGCGAGCTGGGAAGATATCTGGCCAAAATCAAGTTAAATGAGATAGAACATGTTATTATCACCCAGGCCGCAGCAGTACCGGATGGATCATCCCTCCGGCTCTTTGCCAACAGCACAAAACCGCTTGACCTTCTGCTTTACCCGGCTCCAAAGCATGTCAGTTTTGCAGGTGAAATTATCCCTCACCAGCCGCAGGGAATATTCACCCGTTTTGCCATTGATCAGCTCGTACAGGACCCTGTTCCGACACTTGAGTTAGTAGCAGTTCAAAAAGCTGGTTTATCTGCTGACACTCTTGATGCCACTCAGGAAGAATCATGGGGGCAGGCGGCAATCTGGGATTTGAATTTTACTGCCGGCAGCCCCACCCTGAATGATATTATACAGATCGACTATCAAGGTAATGCCGCGCGTATTTATGCTGACAACGAATTATTACTCGATAATTTCTATAATGGACGAGCCATGGAATTTGCCTGTTCAGGTATTCCTGACCTCGTGCAAAAGAAATTACAGCTAAAAATCCTCCCTCTTAACCACAATATGCTTAGTGCCTTACCGCCGGAGCAGCATAGCCAGTTCGACCCAACCCAAAGTTACCCCCCTGTTGTTTCTATAAACAGATCTGTTAATATTAAACTCGAGATCAAAAGCAGTTCAGATCAGATCATACCTTGATTAAAGGGAAAGTAAATATAACAATTACTAATCAGAACCATTGTCATACAACTTGATCTATTTTCCCTCTGGGCAACAAGTCCTAAACGCTTAACTCTTACGAAAAAGATTGTTAACCACACAAACAAAGTATAATTCGCGGTTAAATATAATCTTAAAAAGCAACCCCGAGACGAAACTGGCTCAATTTCCATCTGGCCTGCGATAGTTCACCCCAATAATATCAAGCCTTTTCAGTTCAGCCTGCAGCGACTTACGGAACCGAGACAAAGACTTATTCTCAGGCTTACTCCAGGCTACTTCCGCCAGTGCTATAGCACGAGGGAAAGCCATATACTCCGCCTGAGCAGGGGTTGATATATATTCGGTCCAGAGATTACCCTGTACACCTATTACCCATTGAGCCTCCTCATCGGTCAACTCATTCGGTACTGGCTCATAGCTATAAACCTGCTCCAAAGGCAAAAAGCCGCCAAAGGTCGGTGGCTCGCCTGTACGATCTTTCGCCTGACAATAATCAAAGTAACAGTGGCTGGTAGGTGACATCACCACGCTATGCTGCTGCCGGGCCGCTGCTATACCGCCTTCAATACCGCGCCAGCTCATTACCATCGCATTGGGTGCCAGGCCGCCTTCCAATATCTCATCCCAGCCAATTATCTGCCGGCCTTTACTATTTAGATACTTCTCGATCCGGGTAATAAAATAACTCTGCAGGCCATGCTCATCGGCCAGCTCATTATCCTTTATGCGCTGCTGGCATTTGGGACACTTTTTCCAGCTCTCCTTTGGACATTCATCACCGCCGATATGGATAACCGGCGAAGGGAACAGTTCTAAGACCTCATCGAGAACCTCTTCAATAAAAACAAATGTCTGGTCATTCCCGGCACAAAAAACCTCTGAATTTACCCCCCATCTTGTCCACACCTTATAGGGCCCGCCGCTACAGCCCAGTTCCGGATATGCCGCCAGAGCCGCAACCGAATGTCCCGGCATCTCAATCTCAGGCACTACGGTTATGTAACGAGCTGCGGCATAAGCCACGATCTCCTGCACCTGTCCCTGCGTATAGTAGCCACCATAAGACTTACCATCACCCTTCTCCGGACTCATCGGCATAGGAGTCTCACATCGTTTAGAACCGATTTCAGTAAGTAGCGGGTATTTCTTGATCTCAATTCGCCAGCCCTGATCTTCGGTCAGATGCCAGTGAAAAGTATTGAGCTTGTAACGGGCCATAAGATCTATATATTTCTTAATGAACTCGACAGGGAATATGTGACGGCCTACATCCAGATGCAGACCTCGCCAGCGAAAGCGGGGCGAATCTTCGATGAGGACAAATGGTATGGCCAGTTCTATGCCCGGAACGAGCTTTTTACTCCCGATCTCCGCCGGAAATAGCTGATAAATGGTCTGCAAACCATAGAAAAGCCCGGCATTAGCAGATGCTGTTATCACTACTCCCTGACCGTCAACTATGAGATGATAGGCTTCTGGGCCAATATCACTCAGGTTGTTATCCAGTATCAGACAAATACTGTTTTCCACCCTATCAGAATTATCCGAATCAACAACCATCAAATCATAACCACCCACCACCCGGATCTTTTCCGCGATATTCTGACCATGCTCCCGGCATTTACCATAAACTCTTATCGAAGTATCAGGCCGCACCTCAAAGCAACCCTCACCAGCCTGAACCAATACAGGTTGCGGTATTATATCTATAGCACCATACAGCCAGCCAAACCAGCCAGACATTATCGCCGAAAGAATAAATGATAACAATATAATTCGCTTCAACTTGACTTGTTCCGTAGTCTGTGGCATTATTACATATCCTTTCAAAATCAATCCAGGCAATTTTAATCAGACCATACCCTTTGAAAAGAACCGGATTGCATTCCTCAGCCCTTCTCACCTGAATATTATGATTACCCACGACAATATACCACACCTGAAACAAAAACTCAAAGAGACTTTACTGTACTTAGTTCATTTAATTCTTTTTTATCGCAACTGTGCTTATCGATCTATGGACAGGCAATAAACTCACTATTCCCACCTGCGAAATGCTCTTCTGGCATCAAACTTAGTGCAATACAAAGGAGTTTGGGTGAATGACATATAGACAACCTCACTGAAATGTTAAATTACACACAACATACAAAAAAACAAACTTGCAAGGGAATCTATAAAAACCATTGACAGTAAACTGTAAACTACTGACTAGATAAAATAAAGAAAATGGGCAGTATTGGACTCGAACCAACGACCTTCTGGATGTCGACCAGACGCTCTAGCCAACTGAGCTAACCGCCCCTTTCGAGGACATGTAATGATATAGATTTTATCAATGAGTACAAGCGTTTTTTTGGGAAAATGTAATTTTATGGTCAAAAGTATGATAAAATCTCGGATCGGTATTTTAAAAGTGGTAAAAAGAGCGGTTTGGGGGTGAATTTTCTTTTTTTGTAAGCAGTTGTCAGTAAAATATTTGTATGGAAAAATTTTCAAAAAAGAGCAATATATTACTTTCTTTGATAGTAATAATAACTGGCATAATAATAGCCGGTTGCGATGCAAAGAAGTCTGACAAAGCCCTCGAAGGTATGCCCAGAGCTATAATGTCTATTTGTGGTGAGAATTTTGAGCTGGAATTGGCGAAAAATGAAGCTGACCGTGCCAGAGGCTTTATGTTCCGCGAGGAATGCCAGAGGAATGAGGGCATACTGTTTATATTCCCCGAATCGCATCAAAGAACATTTCACATGAATAATTGTCATTTCGACCTGGACGGCATTTTCATTGGTCCAGACGATCGTATAATCAATATAGAATATATGCGATACCCACGAAGCGGACCATCAGAGCTGTATAGAAGCAAAAGACCGGCAAAATATGTACTGGAGCTAAAAGCAGGGAGAGCTGGCGCATTGGGTCTGCGTCCCGGCGATAAGCTGGAATTTCCCGAAGCGATAAAGGCGATGGAAGTGGATTAAGAGTTGATGGATACAATTGAAAAATACGATATAATTATTATAGGGGCTGGCGCGGCAGGCCTTATGTGTGCACAGGTAGCAGGTAAGCGGGGCTATAAGGTGCTAATATTAGATAAGAGCGGCAAGCCTGGCGGTAAGATACCTATATCCGGCGGGGGCAAATGCAACTTTACCAATAATGACTGCTCAGCTGGTGATTTTTATAGCGAAAATCCCCATTTTGTTAAATCAGCTCTGGCCCGGTTTAGCCAATGGGATACACTTGCATTACTGGAAGAAAAGGGTATAGCCTGGGAACAGCGAGATCATGGTCGTCTTTTTTGCCGACATAGTGCCAATGAGCTGGTAAATCTGCTTTGTGAATTATGCCGTGAGAGTGAAGTTTCGCTAAAATTAAACAGCCAGATAAGCAAAGTAGAACGATCAGGTGAAGGATATATCATTACTGCTGAGAATGCTCATTACAGTTGCGAAAAAATAGTAGTTGCCAGCGGCAGCTGTGCCTGGCCGCAATGCGGAACAACGGATATCGGTTACGATATTGCGCGAGATTTTGGCCACACGATAATTCCTGTCCGCCCTGCCCTCGTACCACTGCACTATAACAAAGAAGATGCGGCATTAATGGTCGAATTGACTGGTAACGCTGTTGTAGCTACGGTAAGATGTGGCAAATACAGCTTTGAAGAAGAAGTGCTATTCACCCATCATGGCCTGAGCGGCCCTGCCATTTTGCAAATATCGTCCATCTGGCCGCAAGAAGGATATATATACATAGACTGGCTGGCAGGCTTTGACCTTGCCAATGCAATCGAAAAAGGCAGAGAAACCGATGGTTCGATAACAATAAGCAAGCTGTTACATGGTCGTCTGCCACGAAAGTTCCTCCATATCTGGCAGCGATACTATGAAGATATTGCAATAGCGAATCTCTCTGCCAGCCAGATCAGTAAGGCGGTTGAAAATTTCAATTCCTGGCACTTCCAGCCATCCGGCACCGCCGGATTCAGTAAGGCGGAGGCCGCCTCAGGAGGCGTGTCAACCAACGAACTATCCTCGAAAAATATGGGGTCAAAACTGGTTCCAAACCTCTTTTTCATAGGCGAAGTTGTTGATGTTACCGGAGCCTTGGGGGGATATAATCTCCAGTGGGCCTTCTCCAGCGGATACTGTTGCGGACTGGAAATATAAGCTGACTGGCGTTTTATATAATTACTGAAATAAAAACTATTTCAGGAAAAGAGTTTATAACAAATGAGGTTTAAGAACAAATCAGGAAATGAAAAGTCAAATACGAGTCAAACTAATTATAACATCTTTCCTTAAATATATTTACAGCAAAAATACAGTTTATACACATTCAGTTTTAGTCAATTAGACACTATAAATACTGTTAAGTAATTGAGTAAATTAAGGGATTTTCAAATTAAGTGAATACCAAAAGGAGTCGATAAATTTCCTGTTGTAAGAGAGAAATAATGCATTACGCACCATAACTAGAACTGGGAGAAGAATTTGAGCCAGGAATACCAAACATATCTTCTGGGACCATTAAGAAGTGCTCCAGAAGGAACAGTAATGGAGCTGTGTCAGGAAAGATATCTGCCAGTGCCTTTGAGCTGCGTTCCACCTCATTTTCTTAACGGAATAAAGATCTACATATCTACACCGCCAGGGTTTAGTCTTTACAATAGTGACAATAAGCCGATAAGCGAAAAAGATTATACTCGCCTGCTTGATGCCGGGATAAAATATGTTTACATTTCAGCTCAAGACCAGAAAGCCTATTTTGAGGCCATAGAAAATTCGATCAATGACATAATTGAAAACAAGGAAATACTCATTGAACGAAAAAGCGAGATATTATACTCATCGACAATCGCCCTGGCAGAACAGCTATGTCAAGATGACATATCTGGAGAATCAATAGAAAAAACTCAGGATATCTGCTCAGCAACAGTGAGCCTGATAATGAATGATCCAAGAGCATTTCGCTATCTGTATGATGTAACCGCCCATGACTTTTTAACGGCAACACACATGTCAAATGTCAGTACCTTATTGATCGGTTTTGCTTGCCATGTAGGAATAAAAGACCCGGGTTTATTAAGTGATATCGGTACAGGAGGACTGCTTCACGATATAGGAAAAATATTCATATCAAATGACATTCTGAATAACGAAGAAGAGTTGAGCGAAAGACAAAGAGAATATTTTAACCGTCATGTTGAGCAGGGAGTATGCTATCTGGAAAAGAATGCGTGCATATCGCCTGAAGCAATGAATGTGATCGTTCAGCATCATGAGCGAATGGACGGCACCGGTTACCCGCAAGGTCTGAAAGGCAAAGAAATATCAATCACCGGTCGCATGGCGGCAGTAGTAGATGTGTTCGATGCTATGACAGCAGCAAGACCATATCGTAAAGAAGTGATCTCAATAGAAGAGGCATTGGAAAGACTTAAATCAATGGCTCCGCAACAGCTGGACGGTAAGGTAGTGGAAGCATTTGAAAGTTTTATTCAGTTTTCTCTATTAGGCCAGAATAGCCTGACATTTTCGGCAAATAATAACTATATACTCAATGAGTTAAATATAAAGCAGCCAAACGAGGGGAATCCATCGGGCCGCATATTTCCCAGATTATATTTCAGGGCACATGCTATATTGCGGGTTGTTAATAAAGATGGAGAAAAGTGGACCCTGGGCCAGAAAAATCAGGTTATAGTATATAATATATCTCAAGGCGGCATAGGGATCCTGAGCATGACTAAGTTTGACGATGACAAGGTTATGCATATAACGATCAAAACTCCGGGGAACACCCCTGACATTATATACCTGGCCTCGGTAGTACGCAACAAGGAATATGGTGGCGGCTGGTACACAATAGGGTTAAAATTTCTAAAAGAGATAGATTCTGAAAGTATAGAAGATATATATAAATTGCTATGCTGATTTTTTATTTTAATCTATTGATTTTATTACACAAAGTAATAAGATTTATGGTATGAAGAGAATAAAAGACAGGAAAGTACTGATCATGGGACTGGGCCGCTTTGGCGGCGGTGTGGGGGCAGCGAGATTCGCAGCAGAACACGGGGCAGTCGTTACGGTAACTGACACTTACCCGGCTGAGAAACTCAGCGAGAGTCTGGCGGCTCTGGCCGATCTTGACATTGAGTACCACCTCGGTGGACATATCGACTCTGACTTTATCGAAAACGACCTCATAATAGTCAACCCGGCAGTGCCTTCAGAAGATGCATATCTTAAAAAAGCGCGGGAACATGGGACAGAATTAACGACAGAAATGAATCTGCTCTGGCAATATTGTCCAGCAGTAAAGCTGGCAGTAACAGGCAGTAATGGCAAAAGCACCACAACTGCCATGCTCTACCACATTGTCAAAGAATGTCGCCCGGATAAGAAGGTCTGGCTCGGCGGCAATATTGGCAAGGGTAGCTTACTGGCGAAGGTGGATAATATCAGTCAAGATGACATCCTGGTTCTGGAATTAAGCAGTTTCCAACTTGAGGACCTGGCTACTCTCAAATTAAGCCCACATGTCGCTGTAGTTACAAATATCTCACCTAACCACCTGGACCGACATGGCACTATGGCCAATTATATCTATGCCAAGCAGAATATAATACGGTACCAGGGAGAAAATGATTTTGCAATTTTATGCGGCGAAGATGAGCAGCTAAACAGCTGGACAGGAATAGGAGCCGGGAAAAAGGAATTTTACAAGACCACTACAGGGCAAACTATTAAATTAACTGTGCCGGGAGCTCATAACCAGCTTAATGCTGAGGGGGCTATTGCTGCAGCTGCTAAAATTGGTATCAGCAGAGAACAAGCACAAAAGGCACTGGAAAGTTTTTGCGGGCTGGAACATCGCCTGGAGCTGGTACGAGAGCTTGACGGCGTTAAATATTATAATGATTCGATTGCAACCACACCGGAAAGTGTAATAGCTGCTATCGATGCCTTTGACTGCGGTAAGATTCTGATCCTGGGTGGTTACGATAAGAAAATATCGTTTGCGGCACTAGCAGAAAAGGTGGTAGGCAATGTAAAAGCCGCTGTACTTATCGGTCAAACAGCCCTGCAATTACAAAACGATATAGAGGCGGCAGGTGCCGGTCTAACACCAGACAAAAGACCGCTACTAGCTCGCTGCGAGAGTTTCAAAGAAGCTATTGAAACATGTCGCAAAATGGCTGTACCGGGAGATGCTGTATTATTGAGCCCGGCCTGTGCCAGCTATGGCATGTTCATAAACTTTCAACAAAGAGGAAATGACTTCCGCCAGTTCGTTAACGAGCTATAGAGTGAATGCTAAAAAAGCCGGATCATTCCTTATCCGGCTTTTAATTACTTTATATCATTCTGAAGCAGATAACAGAGCCTCTCAAGCCCAGTTATCACAATTCTTATTTTCTTAATCTGCGGGCGCAACCAATGATTATAGTGCCAAAACCGGCTAAAATAACAGCAGCCGGAGCCGGAACACTTACTACTTCCATATATGAAATACTGTCGAAGGCAAAATTAGAATAACCCTGATCGCCAGAAATGCCAGGTTTATATCCATCATAAGCCAGCATTATGGTAAGGGCGTATGAATCGGAAGAACTAAGAAAATAACCGGAAGTAAAATCACTTTCCAGAAATTCGCCATAAGAACTTGTGGCATAACCAGAACTATAGTGATTTGTCCATATCTCTGAACCACTTCCGTAGATCAGTCCGCTATAAAGATTATCTATATCTGCTGTTGAATTATGTACCAGAATAAATAAATGATCACTCTCGCTAGCCGCTGATTCCCATTTCATGTTCAGGTTAAATGCATAGCTTATATCTTTTTCGACTGTAAATGGTTTACTGGTAAAGGCCATAAAACCATGAGTGCTTGGATCGTCAAAAGCGAACAACTCCTGATCACCCTCATTAAACCATACCACTGACTCATTAAGATAATCACCAGGGGTTATACCTGCTGTAGTATGACATGTGCCAAGACCACCATCACTGCTGTTCCAGCCATACTTGGTCCATTGGGTAAAGATATACTCATCTTCTCCCTCGATACCCTGCTCAAAACTCCAGTCAACACCGGCAATATCTATAGCTCCATTACCAACCCCAGAACCAAAATACAAACCTGCTACAAATACCAATGCCCAGAACAATGTTTTCATCTAAGTTTCCTCTCGTATTATTATTAAACTAATTTTTCTGCTGAAGCCTTAGTATAGACAACAACACAGTAATATATCGAAATTATAGGACTGATTTCATTAACAATCTACAAAAAAGTAAAAAAACAAAAATGAAAGGAGTTTTTTTGTAAATTCTTATTGACAAATCCTTAATAAAACATATTATTTACTTTCTCGTTAGAGAAAAGCTGACACAAGTAGTCAGCGAGATTAGCCAAGGTTAACTCCTTAGTTAAAGCCGGGCCTATAGCTCAGTTGGTTAGAGCATTCGACTCATAATCGAACGGTCCCTGGTTCGAGTCCAGGTGGGCCCATTTTTTAAGTTTTTGCTAAATGGTGAGTTATGTCACCTGCCTTTGGTCGGCAGTGCGGTTGTAATCCTGGACAAAAGTACACCAGAGTACTTTCAACTAAGGAAACTGCAAAACACCCCCCTCGAAATATTGCCTTGAATCGACACATAGCAAGAGCTGTTTATCTTTTTTAAACCACAAGCATAAGATAAATGCGGCCAATAATCGTAACCGTGTGAACGATTCCGATTATTGGCCGCAATAACAAATGCTCTGTGGTTTGGGGCTACCTGAGATATTTTTCACTAAATATTATCTCTTTTAAAATATTTAATGATCTTTTTTTCTGCTGGGCCCGGCATTCCCAGAGGCACGCAAAAGATTGAGCTTATTTCTTTCGCTGGTTTCTTGGCGATGCTGATTTACGGACGGGTTTGTACCCAGCCGATCTGGTTCTCGAAGAGGCCGCAGAAGAGGTCGTACCGCCAGAAGACTTAGAACGAGCTGAGGGAGCAGTTCCATAAACACTGGATTTAGCTATCCGTTTAGCTGTACCCTTACCACCGCCAATTATCTTACGAGCTAATGCCAGATTATCCTGTTCAAGAGAAGACTTAACAGGTTTAACAGCCTTACCTGCTCGCAATTCTCTTTTAGGCTTGGGCTTAGGCAGAGTAAACTCCTCTGTTTCCTTTGGTGCAGCAGGCTTGGGTAAAGCTGGCATTTTCCTCTTCTTTTTAGAATCAGCCAAAGCGACTGCCTTGTACTTTTCTACAGACTTTTTGAGCTCTTCTACTTCCTGGGGCTTCAATTCACGATGCTTGCCAATACCACAGCCTCGTAATGTCAGAGGGCCAAAAGCAACTCGAGTGAGTTTTTTCACTTCATAGCCGAGTTTCTGGAGCATGCGACGGATCTGACGATTACGACCTTCTCGCAGAGTTATTTCAATTAAAGAATATTTTCGTTCTCTCTTAATAACCTTAACTGAGTCCATTGAAGCTATGCCATCACGAGATATGAAAAAACCACGCTTTAGCCTCTCTATATCATTACCATCAATACAGGCATCTATTTCTGCAATATAGGTTTTGGGCACACCATAACGGGGATGGGTCAGCTCATTAGCCAGTTCGCCATCATTAGTCATCAACACCAGCCCTTGCGAATCGGCATCAAGACGCCCTACCGAATATACTCTTTCTTTGACTCCAGGGAGCAAGTCAACAGTTCTGCGTCTGTTATCAGGGTCATGATTAGTGCAGATAACCTTCTTGGGCTTATGCAGCAAATAATACACCTTCTTATCGAAGCGTATCCGGCGTTCATCAACGATGATACGATCCTTATACTTATCCACCATGCAAGGCAACTCAGTAACGACAACACCATTAACTGTCACCCGCCCTTCGGCAATGATCTCTTCACAATGACGCCGGGAATCAATACCGGCCTCAGCCATAACTTTCTGCAATCTTTCCATCATATAAAATCTCCTAACCTGTAATCTCTACGGTTAATAACTCTGATAACCATTATCTGTTATTCTATTATCGTTCCTACTATACACATAAGCAAAACAGCTTCTTCTTCAACCTCTATCTTACCATGCTGTGTCGCCGGGAAAATAGCTCCCGAGCCAAAGGCAAGGTTAACAAACTGCTCCGGATATGTTTTATTACTTAATCGGGATACGCCCGATACGGTGGTAAATATTATCGGCATCGCCGTCTTGAACAAATGCTCACCTTTGCTGATTTTAACTTCGGCGACAGTAAAATACGGGCAATCAACCAGAGTACGACCTTCGCCCAACATTTCTGCTACCGCCTCTAAATGACCATGAGCAACAAAGGCAGGCGACTGATCTTCCGGAATAACAGAATCAGCGAAGTATATTGATTCAAGAGCCTCATTTACATGCAAGGTCCTGCTAAGCCCCCTGCTGTCAACACGGTCCCAATCATATAGCCGAAATGAAATACCCGGCCAGGTTGATATCTCAGCGGCTATTATACCTGCCCCAAGGGCATGAACCATTCCCGGCTGGATAAAAAAGAAATCGCCTTTTGCCACCTTTTTTTTATGAAGCAACTCACCAACAGTACCTGCTGTCAGGGCTCTTTCCATATCTTCGCGTACAATACCATCATTAAGCCCGGCATAAATAAAGGCATCTGGTTTGGCCTCTATAATATACCAACACTCCACCAGTGGTCTAACCTGTGAATATTTACGACTTACTTCAAGGTCAGGCTGAACCTGAACACTCAAAGTATCACCAGCATCAAGATACTTCACCGTTAGGCTGAACAAACCCATACATTGCTGCGAAGTGAAGCCAAAGGCCTCTCCATATTCCTGTAAAAACCATTTGAAGGTCTTGCCGTCAAATATACCGCCGTTAATAACAGACTCATCCTCTGGTGTATCTGCCATAAGCCAGCATTCGCCTATTGGTTCATCAGAGCCGCTCTTTTTGAACAGACTATTAAATAATCCGGAGCCCCAGACCCGTTCTTTTAATATTGGCTTAAATTGTATTGGAGCAAATTCCATCTGAAAACTACCTGTTCCTGTCTCTCAACATAATATGCATAACCGGTGATCATCTGTGCATTCACAATAACGCGATCACTATTTAGACAGCTCCTCACTTCTCTGAGCGGCCCGGGCTACAGTTCTGATTATCACATCGCCGACATCGGAACTTTCTAAGATTTCGCGACCAGCTACAGTCGTACCATTGGGGGAAGATACCATCTCGATCAACTTTTCGGGTGACAGCTCTTTTTTCTGTAATAAAACCGCGGTACCGGCAAAAGTCTGTAATGCCAGTTCCCGGGCATCATTTTCACTGAGCCCCAGAGAACTGCCGGCAAGAACAAAATGCTTAATAAGCCAGGCAACAAATGCTGGCCCTGAACCACTCAGACCTGTTACGGCATCTAACTGTTTTTCCGCGACTTCGATAGCCAGCCCGGCACAATTAAGCAGTTTTTCGATCAAAACCACCTTCTCTGCACCAACACCGTCTCCCACAGCATAACCTGCCGCCATCTGCCCTACCAGACAGGGTGTGTTAGGCATAACCCTTACTACCGGAGCAGGCAAAAACGACTTGATCTTAGCAATAGTAACACCAGCCATGATCGAGACTATAACATGCCGGGCATTCACTTTTCCCTGACAGTCAAGTATAGCCTGAGGAAAACTCTGAGGCTTTGTCGCAAGGAATATAACCTCAGCATTATCAAAAACATAAGTATTATCACTGGTAGTTTCAACACCAAGTGTTTTGCTAACCTCATTTAATAATTCAGGATTGATATCGGAGCATATTACCTCACTGGCAGCTATTATACCGCCATTGATGAAGGCACCGATAAGCACCTGAGCCATTTTGCCGCAACCTATAAAACCTATTTTTGCCATTTTTTTGCGAATTCTGTCGTTAATTGTAATAAATTTTCTACCAGCATCTACCAAAGCATAGTCGGCTGCTGAACCGTTTAATATTACCAGATGCCGACTTGCATGTCTAATAAAATACCACGGTTTAAGTGCCCCTGAACTGTTAGTGACGGTCTCAACTGCGTGGTTATTAACTTGACTAAAACCGGCATTTCTCATATAAAATAACGATAATGTTTATAGCAGAATCGACAATAACAGCGACCGTAGTTCCGGGAAATACTTCCGCCGGACCAGCAGAAACAGGCTATAACGGCGGTCGGCCCGCCGGCAAAGCGCAAATGTCTGATCTGGCGTGGGTTATAGGCCTTATACTCCTGGTTATACTGGCTCTGATAGTGGCTGGCTGGTCCATTATGCGTCTGAGTAAATGGCGTAAAGGACTGGGCAATGTCACTAGTGATAAACACAGCTCTTTCAGCCTGACCGAATTGCAGGATATGCAAAAAAAAGGTCTCATAACTCAGCAGGAATATCAACAATTAAGACAAGCTTATGTCGGCCAGAATGGCAAATAAATTTATTACCAGAACAATGGGATTTGATTAATTCCCTGAACTCTGGTGTTTTATAAGACTATAATATCAAGATACTAAAATAACATACAGTAAGGTAATCCCACCGGGATATAACTTCTGACAGAAAAGAAAGCTTCAGGAAATGAGCGAAAACAAAGGTTCTGGTCGTCGCAGAATAAGCAAATGCAGCTTTTGCGGCAAAAATGATAAAGAAGTAAGCCCAATAATCGAAGGGCCAAATGATATTTATATCTGTGCGGATTGCGTAGAGCTTTGCTCAACTATTATTCGTCAGGAAAAAAGAAAAGGCGGCGGCCCCAGTAAGTCTTTTGACAACATACCTTCTCCGCGTTCCATTAAAGAACACCTGGACAAATATGTTATCGGCCAGGATTATGCCAAAAAGTGCATATCTGTAGCGGTTCATAATCATTATAAAAGGCTCAATCAAGGTCAGACCGGCGAAAATGAAGTCGAGATCGAAAAGAGTAATGTACTGGTCATCGGCCCTACCGGGTCAGGCAAAACACTTATCGCCAAAACACTCGCAAAGTTTATCGATGTGCCTTTTGCCATCTCTGATGCCACAACACTTACAGAGGCTGGCTATGTAGGAGAGGATGTAGAAAACATTCTGCTGAGATTATTACAGGCAGCTGAATTTGACCTGGAGGCAGCTCAGAGAGGTATCATATATATTGACGAAATTGACAAGATCGGCAAGACCAATCAAAATGTCAGTATAACCCGGGATGTCTCTGGCGAAGGCGTGCAGCAGTCCCTGCTCAAAATGCTCGAAGGTACCGTAGCAAATATCCCTCCTCAGGGCGGTCGCAAACACCCCGAACAGCAGTACATTCAGATGGATACTTCCCAGATACTGTTTATCTGTGGCGGCACATTTACCGGCATGGACACTATCATTCGCAAACGCCTGGGACATAGCCAGATCGGCTTTGGCTCAGAAGAAATAATCGAAAGAAATAAGGCAGAAGAAACCCTGGAAATACTCAAGGGCGTTACACCCCAGGATCTGGTTCATTTTGGCATGATACCCGAACTTATTGGTAGATTGCCCATAATTGCCTCTATGTCACCGCTGGACGAAGATGCTCTGGTTAATATTCTCACTGAGCCTAAAAATGCCATAACCAAGCAATACCAGAAATTCTTTGAAATGGAAGGCTGCTCGCTGGAGTTTGCCCGCGAAGCACTGCTGGAAGTGGCTCGCCTGGCTCTTAAACGCGATACCGGCGCCAGGGCACTTCGCGGCGTAATGGAAGAGTTCATGCTTGACATTATGTACAAACTGCCAGACCTGGGCAACAAAGGTAAATACACTATTACCGATGAAGTAGTCAGAAAAGAAAAGACTATATTCCCGGAAGACAGCAGCAAGAAAACCGCATAATAAAAACAAACTGCCATAAAGGAAACCAAGCATGATCTTTTCTGTAACCAGATCAAATTATGCCTGAGTCCCTTTATGGCTGCTCTTGCTATATAAGGGCAGACCTTACTGAAATTTAACTTATAATATGAATCCTATTATCAACATTATCGAAACACGGTCAGAATCCTTCAGCTCCCAGTGGAAAGCATATAAGGAAAAGTTCTCACTTGAAGGTTCACTAATGAACCAGCAGGCCCGCCAGCAGACAGTCAGAGACATTATCGACCAGGTCCGTAGCGGTGGTGACAAGGCCCTGTGTCAGTTCAGCGAAAAATTTGACAATGTCAGCCTGAAACCAGAGCAGTTACGCATATCAGATGCAGAACTCGCCCAGGCTCATAAAGACATACCTGCTGAACTGCTATCTGCATTGCGGCATGCGATCAGTAATGTGCGTGACTATCAGGAAAAGATAAAGATAAAAGCACCTGCCGACTGGCAGAATAGTGGTGGCACTCGACTGGGTGTACGCTACAATCCTCTGCAGCGCGTGGGAATCTGTGTGCCCGGCGCATCAGCGCCATTACCCTCAACCGTAATTATGACTGTTGTTCCCGCCCAGGTTGCCGGAGTAAAAGAAACAGCAGTTATAAGTGCTCCTCGTTTTCAAGGCACTATCCACCCGGTTATTCTGGCTGTATGCTACGAATTGGGCGTAACAGATGTGTACCGTATTAGTGGTGCCCATGCAGTTGGCGCCCTGGCCTGGGGAACCGAAACCATCGGGAAAGTTGACAAAATAGTCGGACCGGGCAATATCTGGGGACAACTGGCCAAAAAGGAAGTTTTTGGACTGGTTGATATTGACAGCTTCGCCGGTCCCAGCGATGTGTTAGTTCTGGCAGATGATTCTGCGAACCCGGCATTCGTAGCCGCTGACCTGCTCAGTCAGGCAGAACACGCACCCGGGAGCTCTATGTTAATCACTGACTCCGCTCAGCTTGCTCATGAAGTGAGTAGGGAATTATCAGTGCAAATTGAACAGTTGGGGCGGGCTCAGGCCACCCGCAAATGTATTTCTGAAGATTCTCTCATCGTTATTGCCGAAAATATGGCTCAATGCATTGATCTGGCTAATGATTTCGCCGCCGAACATTTGCAAATTCAGTGTAAAAACTCTGATTCTATTGCTGATAAGATAGTCAATGCCGGAGCGATCTTTATCGGACATGATACCCCGGTTGCCTGTGGCGATTATTATGCCGGGCCAAGCCATACTCTCCCCACCGGCGGATCTGCTAAGCTCTTTGGCCCGCTTAATGTGAATGATTTCCTGCGTCAAAGCAGTGTAATCAGTTATAACAAAGAATCCCTTAAAAAGGCTGCCGCAGACATACAAACAATAGCCAGCGTCGAAGGCCTCGATGCCCACGCCCGCAGCTTGACTATAAGACTATAGCTCTACTTGCCACACTATTCTTGCTTACTGCCGGGCAATCCAAATGGCAAAGGCTCAACAGACCAGGGTGTGCTTTTCCATATACTGATCTGACGCTGAATAGTTGGATCCGTTTCGTTTTCTGCAAACCAATCGATAACTGTATCGATCTTTACTGACCTCCTTAAAGTATTCAGAACCATAAGGCGAACAAACCAGTCAGGGTCCTTCAGTAAAGTTGACAAAGCATTAACTATCTTCTTATCATTTAATAAACCATCAAGACTATGTGCTGTCCAGGCACGCACCTGCCAGGTACTGTCTTTCAGATTTGTTATTATTGCATCTACAGTCCTGTCATAATCAACTATACGCGGCTTATAGGCCAGTTTCCCTTCCCGACTGGCTATTGACTCTTTAAGTAGTCCGGCAAACAAATACGCAGCCTGTATTTTTTCCTCTTCTTTGCCCTCTTGCAGCATCTTATAATACAAACTCAAACGCTGAGGTGTTGGATTAAATGCCGCCCTCTCAACTGGCTCTGAACTACTAACTAATGCCGGACAGGCAGAAATGAGAATTTGCTCTTTATCAATAAGAGGAGCTGGAATACAATCAAATACTATCTCAAATGATATCTGGGGCGAATCTCCTAATATCTGCCCTATTGGCCCGGAACTGATAACTTGCTGATAACTATTGGCAAAACCCGGCCTTAAAACCGGTATTTGTGCCAGATAAGATAAGCCAAGCGGTACAATTATTGCTTCTGATTTTACCCCCGGTATTTTAGGAGTAACTTTAGCCTGATAATATACATAAGGGTCAAAAAAAGTTTCTGGCCCCAACGGAAGCTCAAATGAGGATATATTAACAGTAGAAATATCAAGTATAATGTCTTCTCCAAATTCATATATCTTTCGGGAGGTCCGACTACTGCATTGCATAAACAGTTCTGGCTGTAAGGCCAAAGAAAGCTGCTTAGAATTTAATTTCGACACCGCAGCATCGATCAGGTCGCTGCTTTGTGCGTAACTTATACCAGCCTGCTCTCGAATACTTACAAGCAGATCGTTTATTCTTGCATACAAAACTCCAGGCGAGCTGTTTAATGCCAACTGACAAAGATCGTATGCCTTTTCAAACTGGCCATTAACTGAGTACAGCTTTGCCAGAGCAAATATATTCGCTGGCGAATTTAATTCATATTTATTGAGATAATCTTCAGATGTCGAAAATACTCCTGATACAACCTCCAGATATCCCATTAACGCCGGCATATTACCCTCACTATCAGGTCCGGCCTTTACTAAAAGGTCGTATGCCTTTTTGGTATCTTCCTGGACAAATGCATAAAACCAGGCAAGATCAAGACAGCACTGCCGGTCTCCCGACTGAACTAATCTCTGCAAATCAGAACTGGCTAAAAACTTATCAGTAAACTCATGTGCTTCAGCACTATCACCTATTTTTGTCATCGACATAACAGCAAATGCAGCAGCAGGAATATCCGCTGGTGAACCCTTCAATATTTCAGATAAAATATTATGGGCAAGATTATAGTCTTTAGTATTATAGGCACAAACAGCCTGTTTGAATCTAAGACCTGTAAGCTCTTCTGGATTTACCTCATCATTATCTTTCACCAGCAGAGACACACAATGACCATAACAAAGCTCTGACCCGGCAAATTTATTAAGATTAAACAATATATCAGCCAGATCAAGAGCAACCTCAACATCACCCGGATCTGCCAGCAGTGACATAACCAGATAATATACCGTACGGAACTGCTCCTGCTGGTCATATTGGTAACTGAGCTCTTGCTTCTCTATATCACTCAACTGGCCTTCCGGATCAACAAAATCCGGACGGGGTAATGCCAGTAATTTAGCACCAGCATCAAGATTATATGGCCAGACCTTCCAGGCATACTCAAATAAAGATGCCGCTCTGTCGAGTTTCCCCTGCTGTGCGGCATAAACACCAAGTAACGAGATCATCTCCGACTGCACTTTAGGATATGGCTGGAGATTCTCAAGCATTGAATTAATAAAAATTTCACGCTGTGACTGCTGATCCAGCTTGTCCAGACAATATTGCATCCAATTGCTAACACAAATATTATCCTCTGGCTGAGTATTACTGTAGGCAGTCAGAGCCTTCAGGGCACGACCAGGATCATCTATCATTTCTGACCGATATAAGTATTCAAGATCTGCCAGAATCATTTTATTGCCACTTTCTAATCTTTCGGCTGCTTCAAGCCAGATAACTGCCTGTCGAACACTGGTATCGATCTGCGATTTTGACATATCCGAACTGACCAAACCCTTGCTGTGCAGTTCAACCGGAGTCCACAAGGCACGAGCCATACCTGATAACCGACGGCTTGCATTTACTTCGCCCGCTGAAAGGATAGATGCCAGATAAAAAAGTGCAATATATACAATGAAATGTTTTTTCAACTCAGCCCCCTGTAAAACTCGAACACTAAAGACCGAAATAAATATCAGCCGCTTAAACGGATTTGACTGCCTGATATATGACCAGAATATAAACTGAACAGGTACAAATTGAACTGAACAGAAGCTCAAATCAAAGGTGACTAATCAGGCAAAATTAATCTGGAGTTGCTTAACCGATCTTCTCGGAAAATGCCGCTATCTGAATACTCAATAATGCCAGATAATCGAGGTCCTGGCGGTCATAAGGCTGGCAATCCTGCCAGTTATCAAGATAGATTATTCCATAAATGCCGATTGGAGCTACTATTGGTGCTGCCATAGCAGATAGTACATGACCAGCATCAGGTAAGCGGGTATCTTCCGGTGCAAAACTATCCGAAAAGTCCGGAACAAGTATATATTTCTCTGTTTCTACTGCCTGACGAATTATATGCTTGCCTGGCATTCCTGTCATATCCAGCCTTGCCCCGCCGCGTCCTCGTCCAAAATGACAGGTCAACGGCCCTGCGGTAGTCTCACGCAAACCAGCCCAAACATGAGCTGCCTGAAATTGATCTTTTAGCAAACTGGTGAATATCTCGAGAAACGACTCTTCATCGTTGAGATTAAACAAGGCCAGATTCATGTCGTAAAAATCTTTGAGATGACGGGGAGCCAGTTCTACCACACGATCATAACGACAGGAGCAGCTATAAATTGACTCTTTCACATCGTGGGCTATTACCGTCTCAGATAAATTGAATCGCTGGTCAAATACCTGCTGTTCTTCACGGTGAAATTCACTGTCATTATCTGGCAGTGGATCATCAAAATGTACTTCTATAGTAAAATCTGCAATACTTATTATGTCGCCTTCAGACAAGGGAACGCGTGAAACTGGCTTACCATTCACCAGGGTCTGATTTGCCGACTCCATATCCTGGACATACCAGTTTCCACTGGGATCTTTCAACATCATAGCATGCTTACGAGAAACAGACCTGTCCGGCAATGAAATGTGACATTCCCGCCGTCTTCCTATATTTACAGGCCCTTTATCGAACCTCTTGTCATATATCAGGCTAAAGCCTCGTTTTACAAGTACACGCATCTAATCATCCTTCAGCGGAAACTGTTTATCATACACAGATAAACCTTATCAGCTTTTTGTATATTGTCTGATCGCATCAGAGATAAGCTGCCAGGTTCTTTTCCGTTTTTCATCGTTGCATTCCAGTAATGTAACACGAAAACCGTGTTTTTTGCAACAGAAACCTGTCAGGGGCACTACACATACTCCCGCACTGGCCAACAAATAATAGACAAATCGCTTGTCTGGTGCTGCACCAACAACTTTTTTCTCTATATACTGCCTAACTTCATCATTATCTATCGGCAAAACCTGAGTATCACTTAATAATCCTTCATCAAAAAGTATAGAAGCGTAAAAAGCACCATGCGGCTTAACTATTGTTACACCCGGCACTTGACTAAATGCATCATATATCTCATCGGCACGCTTTTCAAACATTGCCTTTCTACTTTCCAGATGTGGAATATATCGGGGATCTCCAATTACCTTAGGGATTGAATACTGAGGCAAGCTCGTAGAACACACTTCCAGCCTTTTTGCACTAATAATCGAGTTAATATAGGCCTTAAACTCTGGATGCTTCTCCTGATTAAATACCTCTATCCAGCCACAGCGACTGCCTGGCCAGGGATATTCCTTACTTATTCCCCTGAGAGCAATACCAGGGACATCACCGATAACTTCACTTAAATGAACTGTTTTATATCCGCCATAGCATATATGAATATAAATTTCATCACAAATAACAATTACTTTGTGACGACGGGCTATATCAACCATTTTTTCCAGGAATTCTTTAGGATATACCACTCCAGTTGGGTTATCAGGATTGATAAGCAATATTCCCGCGATCGAGTCATTATATTTAACCTTATTCTCAAGATCTTCAAGATCTGGCATCCAGCCATTTTTCGGGTCTAATTCATAGGTCAGGTGCTCGTAGCCGCTATGTGCAGCTTCTGCCGAAGAATGCGTAGAATATGCCGGAGATGGTCCAATAATTCGGGCTTCCCGCTTCATGAAGCCAAATAACCGGGCCACAGCATCACCCAGTCCGTTAAAGAACATTATATCATTTGCGGTTATCTGGGCTCCGCCTCTTTTATTCACCTGACTGGCCAGAAACTCTCTGGTCTCAGGGACGCCCTGCGTTGATACATAGCCATAGGTTTCATCCTGAGTAACCAGATCTGATATTATATCTTTTATCCATTGGGGCATAGGCTCGCCCTTGGCTATCGGGTCACCAATATTTTCCCAGATTATTTCTACTCCCAGCTTTTCCAGATCGTTAGCCACATTCACAATTTCACGAATTTCGTATGTTAACTGACCTGAACCTTCATGTACCAAACTTCTTCTTATCATAATATTTCTCTGATCGGCTGTCGCCGGGTATGTAAGTTAGTAAAAAAGCTAAGTTTATATACAAACAAATAAATACATCTTATAAAACTCTAAAACAAAACAAGTTATACAACATAATTCTAACTTACAATCATAAGAATGCCAGAAAAAAAATATTGCCAACAAAGCCTGTAATACCCCAAAAAGCGTTTCGCCGTCTCTGGCAAAACGCTTTTTTAATGAAATCACTGTATCTGCCATACTTAAAATTCACTTATGCACAATCAAGAAGCAATATCGTACGAATTTCGTATTACTAAAAATCTAAAAAAAAAGTCATTTTTTTATCTCAGCATTCACCTGCAAAGTATTTTCTCGTCTTTGTACACACTTTCACCAACATAAGCATTACCGGCACCTCGATCAATACCCCCACCACCGTAGCTAACGCTGCTCCACTGGAAAGAGCAAAACCAGCGTAAGCAGTAAAGCTGCAATAGTTATAGGCGTAAGTATATGAAGAAATCTCTCCCTGAACCATTTCTCTCCTTTTGCTGATATTATCCATTTGCGGGAAAAGTATCCGGCCAGTAATGGCAAGGCCACATACACACCAACAGAGAGCAACAGTGCCTGCCATGGCACAGGCAACCGCCCCACTCCAAGTAAGAAACCACCCAGCACACCATACAGAATCAGCATAGTTAATGAATTTATTGCCACCATTACCAATGTAAGACCATCACTACCCCGAGCAAGATAACCCCAGACCAAGACCATTGCCGTACAAGGGGCTATACCCAACAATATACAACCAGCAAAATAACTGCGCCAGAGCGGTATTTGCTGCATCTTAACACCTTCATGCAGTACAACAATACCAGAACCATGCTCACTTCCTACCGGCAGATCAAGCCCAAATGGCATCTTAACCAGATCCAATGCCTCAGCACCAATTAAACCTCGAAATAATATACCAAGAAATAATAACGCTATGCCATACATCGTGAAGGGCTTTATACACCAATTAATAACCAGTGTAAGCAAAACCGGTTTTGTACTGCGACCTGCCTTTATTACCGAACCAAAATCAATCTTCACCATTATGGGATACATCATAAAAAAAAGACAGATAGCAACAGGAATAGATATAACAGGGGTTTCACCAATACTAATAGCCATAGAATCTAATCTTTGAGCAAATCCAGGCACTATTTTTCCCAGTAATACACCTGCGATTATACAGAGTATAACCCAAATACTAAGGTATCTTTCGAATATACTGGTCATTTTACGAGCCTGGTCATCACAGATCGTATCATTCATTATTCTCACCAACTTCCGAAAATAAACGATCCGGCAATGTCAGAACAAAACGCTTAATTTCATCTCTTACTCGACGATAACAATTTAGCTGCTCTTCCGGATCACTTAAGGCTTTTGCCAGAGCAGGTGGATCCTGAAAGGCTACATGCAGCACAATGGCTTTACCGGGAAACATCGGGCAAGTCTCATGGGCATGTCCACAAACAGTTATTACATAATCAAACGGCACATCCTGCAATTCAGAGAGCAATTTTGACTTGTGGCCAGATATATCCACCCCTGCTTCCTGCATCACTCTGACAGCATTAGGATTAAGGCCATGTGTTTCAATACCCGCTGAATACGGTTCAATTATATCTCCTTTAAGATATTGAGCCCAACCCTCTGCCATCTGACTCCGGCAGGAATTTCCTGTACACAAAAATAATACCTTTATTTTTTTCGACATATTTAACCTTTCGCAATTCGTTTAACATTTGCCCAGCTTACTACACAATATACTCTTATCACATTTCCTGATCGCTGCCAGCCTTTTACTATCGCTGCATAACAATTTATCGTTCTTTGCTCTTTGATAGATATGTTCCACTAAAACATCGTCAGCATTGCCGCTGACCAGGCTATAATATATCCACTTACCTTCTTTGCGACTATTTACCAGCCCGGCATCAACCAATTGCCTGACATGGCGAGATACAGTCGCTCCCGCTATACCAAGCAACTCTATCAACTGACAGGCACATAGCTCACCACCCTGCAATGCACAAACGATCCGCAATCGGTTCATATCTGACAATGCCTTCAACTTATCTAATATCATAACTTGTTCCTTTGTAACCGTTCATAAGGTTACTTTCATTTTATCACATTTCGTCATTTAGCCAAATGTCTATATATTATAAGCTCACTTTTTACGCGATGTCAAATTAAGATTTGATTATTATTACAAACATACCCAATGGCGATTAGACTTTACTTTTGAGTTAAATACCGATAAAATCCTGATCGAGAAAGTGCAAAAATAATACTTCACATACTTTTACAAACAAAGGAATGTAACACATGGCATCATCGAAAGTTATACTCAATACTGAAATTCCCGGCTTTGTTCCCAAACGCGGAAAAGTTCGTGATATTTTTGATCTGGGCGACAAATTATTATTTGTGGCTTCCGACCGCATTAGTGCTTTTGATGTAGTTATGGCCAATGGCGTACCAGATAAAGGTGCGGTTCTGGCCCGCATCTCTCTTTTCTGGTTCGACTTCCTCAAAGATACGATCAAAAACCACCTCATAACCGCCGATGTAAGCAAATTCCCGGCTCCATTTAACAGTTATGCCGACCAGCTCGCCGGACGCAGTATGCTGGTAAAAAAGACTAAGGTTTTACCTGTCGAATGTATAGTTCGCGGCTATATCACAGGCTCTGGCTGGAAGGAATATCAGAAAAAAGGTACTGTCTGTGACATTGTCCTACCGCAGGGACTTAAACAGTGCGATAAGTTGCCGCAAGCCTTATTCACCCCTTCAACCAAAGCTGAACAGGGTTTGCATGATGAAAATATCAGCCCTGAAAAAGCAGTTGAGATAATCGGCAAAGAAGCTGCGGATTTCGTAGCAGCTAAGAGCATAGAAATATACAATAAAGCCGCAGATTATGCCGCCAAAAGAGGTATAATTCTTGCTGATACCAAGTTTGAATGGGGTTATGATGGTAATGATATTATTCTTATCGATGAGGTCCTGACCCCTGACTCTTCCCGCTTCTGGCCGGCTGATAAATATGAGTCCGGCAGAGATCAGGAAAGCTATGATAAGCAATTTGTACGAAACTATCTGGAAAGCATTCAGTTCAATAAAATGCCGCCCGGTCCTGTCCTGCCTGAAGATGTGATCGAAAAAACCAGATTGAAATACATTGAGGCTTATGAAGCTATCAGTGGTCAGAAATTCTGACCCTTTTGACCTATTGACAATTAAAGCCTGGCCTGAACAAATAAATTACAGTTCTGACCAGGCTTTTTTTCTACATAATTAAGAACTATGATATTACCGTTCTGAATCTACCACCATAAAATAAAAAAAGATGCCTGACATTTAAGCCAGACATCTTTTTATTTTTTACTTATAAACGAATCTTATATCGTTTATTTAACAGATCAGTCGCGAGGTATAACCCTGACAAAACCAGCATCAATATACTGACCACCAGTAGTCTGGTGACAAGATATAGCTATCTTATTCTTACCAGGCTTGATCGTCTTGAGTGCTTCGGCTGAAATATTTGCAGGTTCATAATAACCTGTAAAGCCATTCAGCTCACAGGCCAGAACTCCATTGATGTAAACCTTGGCATCTTCATCATGATGTACAAATAATTTCAGGTCTGATGGCACATCACCTATCTCAAATTCACGCTGGATCCAGATATGAGAGCTGTCCCATTTTGTGCGAACATTTGAACCAGGTGTACCATCTGTACCAAAACCGGCTTTACCCGTCTTCCACCCTGAAGTAGCGGCATCAAAATCAACCGCAAACCAATTATCTGCCGGCTTCTTAAAGGTATAATACCAGGTCTGGGCATCAGCATCCGCTGACGAAGGGACTATATCAACAATCTTGGGAGCCTTAGGCAGCTTAGCCCATGTACCCTTGACAACATCGGCTTTCTTAACCCACTTCGACCAGACCTTCTTGTCATCCATCATACGAATGAAAACACCACCAACTACCGGACGAGCCTTAAAGCCTCTGTGTCTGGCATTATGAGTCCAATACCAGTCAGTCATCGGACAACGATTTGGTGTATCATTCAGGAACTTGATAATTGGAGATACCAAGGCTTCAAAATCATCTTTTTCACCAGTTATAGAAGCTGTCCACACTATCCAGTCGAGCTTAGTATATTCGCTGCGGTTATCCAGCGGCAGGCCGTAAGTATTCTGTACCTTCTTGTAGTAGGCCATTTCTGTCTGAGCTACTTCGTCAGGGAACAGATTCAGGTCCAGCAGACGATCCCAAACCAGATTATATTTCTGACTCCAGGTTCCAGGCTTATCAAAAGCCAGCTTGTAATGATCTCCATCAGCAGCCATTTCGATCCACTGTTTTACATACTGCTCGGCTGTTTCACGATATGATTCAGCTGCAGCCTTATCGCCTACCATATCGGCCAGCTTGGCATAAGCACCAATTGCTACAATCGCCTTAACAGACAGATTCACATTATGAGCCATGTGTCCGGCGAAATCATCCGTACATAGCTGATTTTCCGGATCAAGACCCTTGCTCTTAAGATAGTCAGCCCACTTGGTCAGAATATCCCAATATTCTTTAATAAAGGCCACATCATTATCAGCCTGAGCTATTGCAGCCATAAGAATGATCATATTGCCTGATTCTTCAACCGGCATCTGATCTCTCTCTGACCGCTCACCACCACCATAGACCTGCCCCATTGCCTGAGGATAAGTACCTACATCGTGCGGAGCAAATGGGAATCTCCAACGCTCTGAACGAGAATACTCAAGAATCGGAACTACGGTAGCCTTAGCCAGAGTATTGTTCAACAATAACACCTGGGGGGCAAATGGATAGAATACATCAACTGTTCCCATACAGCCATTACTGTTATTTTCCTTACTGAACATCAGAGGCATGCCCTTAGCATCAGCAACTATCTTGTTGGCAGCCAGAGCCTGACGATATGCCAGTGAACAAAGCAGCTGATAGTCAACACCACCGGCGTTATATAAGTCTTCCAGTAATTCAACATCAAACTTCTCACAACGAGCTGCAATAGACTTATAATCCTTAACAGCCTCAACAATGATATCATCTATTGTCTTGCCGTTGCGAGCCCAGTATCCTTTGAGATTCTGACCAAAGTACAAAACTGAATATATATCATCATAAGCAAAGATCGCCTGACAGCTGGCATCGCCTTTGGCCTTAACCTTTAGGTCAAAGGTCATTGCCATAACCGGGGCATTATCTTCTACCTTGCGAGGCTGAGATATTTCAGCTCCGGCTGAGATCTTACCAGTGTCAACAAAGCTCTTACGAACCTCATTACCAGCAGCAAAAACAGCTGTCGGCTTGAGCTTGTTACTTGCAGAAAGATAGAAATAACCCCAATCAATACGAACACCATCACCTTTGCGACGAAGTACATTCTGATCCTTACTGCCTGCCTTAAGAGTAGTCATACCCTTAATATCAGCCTCTGACCAGACAACAGCCTGATTACGCTCATGAACTACCAGATCCATAGCGGCATCAACATAAACTGAAACATCATGAGCCTTTCCATCGGTTGCAGTAACATTCCAGGTGGCATAAACCACTGGACGGCTCATCAGATCGATATCATCTGGCAGGGCCGCCTGCAAAAATGTCAGCTCAACATTTACGCCCGCACCGGCAAAATTATAGATAGTCTTTGTTGGCAGAACCTTAAGGCTCTTCTGTTCCAGAACCGGGGCATCTGCCGGCTCGGCACCCATTATACGATATGCCTTGCCATCTACTCTTACTACAGAATTCAGAGTATTGTGATCATCTGTCCAATGACGAGTTGCACCTTCATACAAATTGTCATTATAGGACCATATGCTAAAATACGGGTCACAAGTGATCAGAGGAACAGCCGGCGGCCGGAACGCTTTGTCAGCCTTAAAATCAGCAGATGTTGCTGAACTTGACAAAACTGGTACTACCAGTAGTGCCATAAACAAGGCTGTAATGTAAGACTTCATTGTTCGCTTCATTACTTTCATTCTCCAAGTACATTGTTCTAGTTTCTTTGTAATACAATTACGCATCGTAACCTTATAAAAAACATTGTCGGAACAGTCATGCCGTCCCGACAATGTGTGCTTTATTCAATTATAAATGCCAATCATATAGAACTTTTTTGGAGAATTTCTGGATATTCGTGATAAACTTTTATTATCAGCTCGCCAAAAAGGGTGTTAGCCCAGGCAAACCAACTTCTGGAAAAGTCATTGGGATCATCCATATTGAATGATTCATGCATAAAACCAGTCCCGGCATGAGTAGCCTTCAGCATGTGCAGACAATGCTCGATCTCTTTGGCGTCTGTACTGGTAAGGGCACGAAGAATAATACCCATCGGCCATATTGTCCGTGGGCCAGTGTGCGGGCTGCCGGCTCCTTCGGCAAACTCACCCTTGAAATACCAGGGATTATCGTCACTAAGCAAATATGTCCTGGTACGCTTGTACAGGCTGTCACTGGGCTTATGAGCGCCCAGATACGCCAGTGACAACAGACTCGGTACATTTGCATCGTCCATAAACAATGCATTACCAAAACCATCAACTTCATAAGCGTATATTTTGCCATAGTTTATATGCTTAACTACAGCATACTTCTCAATAGCTCCCTGAACTTCTTTAGCAAATGAGCGGCATTCCTTGGCAAATTCCTTATCACCATAAACATCAGTATAGAATGCAGCCATCTGCTCTAAACTTATTACAGCAAAGATATTAGATGGAATAAGGAATGTGAGGATCGTAGCGTCATCTGAAGGACGGAATGAAGAACAGATAAGTCCGACCGGCTTTACAGGGTTACCTACTCCATTATGCACAGGAGCATCGGTCATACGGTCGGTTGACCGGGCAAAACGATACGGGGTATCATGGTAACCGCCCTTACGCTGTTCCTGACGGAAGGTCTTTACGATATTTCGCATAGCCTTATCAAAATCAGCATCAAAAATCTCCTTATCACCTGTCACCTTATAATACTCATTGGCCAGACGAACAACATAGCAAAGCGAGTCGATTTCCCACTTGCGCTCATGCACACCATCGATCGGTGATGGCTTATCTGAAGCCCAGTGCGATTCGCGAGTCATGTCCTTATAGAACGCATTAGCATAAGGATCGAGATTAACGCATTTGATCTGACGATTAACCAGACCTTTTACCAGATTCTTAAGCTTTTCATCCTTGGTTATCAAAGGCATATACGGCCACACCTGGGCGGTAGAATCACGCAGCCACATAGCATCAATATCACCAGTAATAATAAAGGAATCTGGCTTGCCATCAATAACTTCATAATCCACTGTCGTATCCAAGGTGTTTGGATAACAATTCTCAAACATCCAGGCAAGTTCAGGATCCTTTATCGCAGCTTTTACTTCTTTGATAGTGGCCTCTACAGACTCACTGACAAAGGTGCGTTTTTCCGGAGCCGGACGATTTGAGACAAACTCACCAGCACACAGTGAACCTGCCAGCGTCAGAGAAAATGTCAAAACTAATAACTTTCTTAACATATACTTCTATTCCTTTCCAATGAAGGGTTAAAATTACGCCCTGCTATCAAGCTGATCTAGAGCGAACACAAATGCGCCTATTGAAACGGCCTTACTGGTATCCAGTACCGCCGGGGCAATACCCAGTCTCTTTTCTGAGTCATACTTCACCTTGCGGCTTGTTCCTGGCACGGTAATCTCTTTAACCGATCCGGCGATAAACTTCTGGCGGTCTGTTTCATTTTCAAGATCATAGCACTTCTGAACTATACGAGGCAACTTATCGCCTTTATAATTTTCAATAGTACCGTTCATTTCTGCCAGAACCGAATCAATGAACATCGGATATGCCTTAGACAATCCACCACCGATAACGATAAGACCATCAAGCAGAGTAATGGCATTAGCCAGTGCATCACCAATAACCTCACCCATCTCGGCAAAAGCCGCTTTCGCTGCCTGTACATCACCTGAGAGCTTGCCCTGAGCGATCATGCTGATATCTTTGGGCTCAGGAGCTTTAGCCGGATCAGTGCCTGTGATGCGGGCATAAGTACCCTTAACAGCACGAATAGCCACACCTTCCTCGGCGAAACATTTAGGATGGCGTTTGTTACGAGTGATCCATATCTCTCCTGCTGCTGAGTTATCACCAACATAGAGCTTGCCATCAGCAACAATGCCCCCACCAAAACCTGTACCAAGAGTTATGCCAAAGAGCTTATTGAAGCGTTTAGGAGATCCGGCTTCTTCAAGCATCTTATTAACTTTTGGCAATAGTCCGCCTATGGCTTCACCATAAACAAAAAGGTCACCGTCATTATTAATGAAAGTTGGAACACCAAATTTCTCTTCGAGAAATGGCCCCAGAGCAACACCGCCAACCTTGAAACAAGGCAGATTGTTAAGATCGCCAATTATACCATTAGGATAATCTGCCGGGCCTGGGAACGCAAAACTTATAGCTGATGGCTTATCTGACAGCTTGGCTACTACCTGACTAAAGCCATTTACCATAGTATCCAGACATTTTTCCAGATTATTACCATTTGATGGCAATGTTACCGGCTCAACTATCTCCTCACCACCGCGAATAGCAGAGAAAACAAAATTTGTGCCTCCGGCATCCAGTGTCATTACAATTCTTTTATCATTCTGATATTTCATTTTTCTGATCCTTTTCTATAATGTTCGCATAAATATTCGAAGCTGTTTTTATGCATATAGAGACGCACTTTCATGCGTCTCTATACACTTGCTTATCAATTAATAACCTTGTTAACGGTTACACTTTTCTTCTCAAATTAAGCGGCTTTCTTTGTTGAACCCTTCAGTGACAGTACCAGCAGATAGGCAAAACAAACAATAGGGACGATAAAGGCTTTTGTGCCCTGACCATCATCTACAAATTTACCCATCAGCAAAGGAACAATAGCACCACCAGAAATAGCCATACACATCAAACCGCTAAGCTCACCGCCGCGTTTGGGATCTTCCTCAACGGTAATAGAGAACAACATCGGCCAGATATTAGCAAAGCCCAGACCAGCCAGCACTACGCCAACCGGAGCTATATTGCTATTACCAAGCATAAGAACAATACCACCAGCCAGTCCAAGAGCTGCTGACAGACGGAAGAAATTGCGGGGGCTGATAAACTTCAACACTACACCGCCAGTAAGCCGGCCTATTGTAAGCATAGCCAAAAACAAAGCTGCACCATATTTTGAGGCGTTCTCTGCGGTCATTCCAATACTCTCAAGCAGACGGCCTGTAAAGGTAGTCATACATACTTCTGCACCAACATACAGGAATATACCCAAAACAGCCAGGGCAAATACCGGCTTACCCAGCAGACTCATACTTGAACCTATACTTGGCGGAACATCAGCTTTCTGCTCTTCGATCTTGAGTGTCATTACCCAGATAAATACAATAACCATCAGACCGCAGAACAGTGGAAACGCTGCTCTCCAACCCAGATTAGCCAGAACGGTAATACTGGCCGCCATTGTTACCAGATAAGCTGATACTGTACTTCCAATACCCTTGAAGCCCTGAGCAAAGCTCAGATTGCTGCTATAGGCACCTTCGGCACTTACATCACGCATGATCGGATTTCCTGCTACCTGCAAAAGAGTTGTACCAACACCCAGCAGGAATATACATCCTACCAGCAGCGGAAAACTTGGTGTAATAATACAAGGCACAAGCATTGCAATAATATTAAGGCCTAAACCTACAAGTAACAGCTTCTTCATGCCTATGCGGGCTGCCAAAAGACCAGCAGGCACGCTGAATGCGGCGAATGCTATAAATACAAAAAACGGCAGTAATGTCGCCATTACATTACTAAGCTGATAATTTTCTTTAACAGCATTAGACATAGGACCCATTGCATCAGCTACGCCCATGGCAAAAAAAGCCATTAGAATTGGAACAACTTTCAGTTTCATAATACTTCCTTTATCAAATTTTTATAAATCCAACATACACATCGCAACAGTGTATCTTACTTTTCATCTGACATTGAATACGGGGCATCTTCCGGAGCTGATCCCCAGGTGGGGTTTGGCTCTGGGCCCATATCAAAGTTTATCTTACCGCCTGAGGTTATCTGCTCATGGGTCAGATATGTCTTTGTCTGCTTCTGGAACAGACCAGTAGTAGCAGACTGAATATAAATGTTCTCCGCAGAATTCTTGGGGGCATTTATAACGAACTTCTTACCATTTTCCAGATTGATAGTTGCCTTGCGGAACAGCGGGCCACCTATTACATATTCATTTGAGCCAGGACAAACTGGATAGAAGCCCATAGCACTGAATACATACCAGGCAGAAGTCTGACCATTATCTTCATCGCCGCAAAGACCATCGGGTGTTGGCTTATACAGTTTTTCCATTACAGTGCGAACCCACTTTTGAGCTTTATAAGGAGCTCCGGCATAATTATACAGATAGATCATGTGCTGTATGGGCTGATTACCATGGGCATACTGTCCCAGATTCATTACCAACATTTCTGTTATCTCATGGATCTGACCGCCATAATAGGAATAGTCAAAGGTCGGGGCACTGGCAAAAACGGCATCAAGTTTATCTACAAATGCATCACGACCACCTATAAGCTCGATCAAACCTTTGGGGTCCTGGAACACGCTCCAGGTATAATGCCAGGCACAACCTTCGGTAAAGTCGCCGCCCCAGGTGTCAGGCCGGAAAGGCTCTGCCCAGGATCCATCTTCGTTACGGCCACGCATGAAATTAACTGCCGGGTCAAACACATTTCTGTAATTCTGGGCACGCTGGGCATACAGGTCGATCTCCTCCTGAGGACGGTCAAGCTCCTTAGCCAACTGCCAGATACAATAATCAGCATATGCATATTCCAATGTACGAGCGGTATTCTCACGGAAGCCAAGCCCCTTACTGGGCACATAGCCCAGCTTATTGTATTGCTCAGCTCCGGCACGACCCACTGATGTCATTGGGCCCATGCTCTTGGTATTCTTGATTATTGCCTCATACAGAGTCTCAATATCGTAACCACGAATACCCTTCATGTATGAGTCCGCAATAATTGAGGCTGAATTTGAGCCGATCATACAGTTACGATGTCCTGGACTGGCCCATTCCGGCAGCCAGCCGCTTTCGCGATAAGCATTGGCCAGACCTTCCATCATCAGACTGTTTAACTCAGGGAACAACAGAGCATTTAAAGGGAACGCACTGCGGAATGTATCCCAGAAACCATTATCGGTGTACATCGGGCCGGGCAGTACTTTGCCATTGTATGGACTGTAGTGCACCATCTTGCCATCAGCATCAAACTCATGGAAAGTGCGAGGGAAAAGTATCGCACGATACAGAGCTGTATAAAAATTCTGATATTGGGCCAGCGTACCGCCTTCTACTACGATCGTACCTAACTTCTCATTCCAGAGTTTTTTGGTCTTTTCGCAGGTAGTATCAAAATCATCAAAAGCCAGTTCTCTTTCAAGATTCAGACGAGCCTGATCAGGACTGATAAATGATGATGCAACACGGGCAGTCACTTTTTCTCCACGCTGGGTCTTAAAGCGAATAACAGCCCCAACATGATTACCGTTTTCCTGACCCTTACCCATGGTCACATTCCAGTCTGTCCAGGTACCTATTTCTTCAAAATCTTTATCAAATATCACAATAAAATGATTATGAAAATTGCTCGGCACCCCACCACTGTTATTCCGACAGTAGCCAGTGATCGTACGGCTGGCTTTATCAATATTGACATAAGAACCTTTATTAAAGGCATCCAGAAGAATGTATGAACTATCAGATTCCGGGAAAGTAAACCGCAACTGGGCTGCCCGCTCTGTCGGTGTAACCTCTACGGTCGTATCATGGTCAGCCAGATAAACGCTGTAATAATAAGGACGAGATATCTCGGCCATATGTGAATACCATGATTCTCTCTCTTCTTCTCTTACCTTAAGCTCTCCTACCACCGGCATAAAGGCAAATGCCGCATAATCATTTATCCACGGACTGGGCTGATGGGTCTGCTTGATACCTTTTATCTTATGAGCATCATACTGATACCCCCAGCCGTTACCCATATTATTGGTCATAGGTGTCCAGAAATTCATACCCCAGGGGGCTGCTATTGCCGGGTAGGTATTGCCCGTCGATAAGGCAAACTCAGAATCTGTTCCTACTAAAGGATTAACATAGTCTGCAAATGGTCTGCTTTGCCCTTTGCCGATGGCAATTTGAGTCATGATCAGACCGCAAAGGCAGGCTAACATCAATCTACTTCTAAACTTAAATTTCATTTCGTGCCCCTTTAATAAAATATAAATATATCAAATATGAAAGAAATATAACCAAATAAAGGTCAGATAACAAGGTTTTTTTCAACCCTTCATGGTTTTTCACTATAGGTTGCAACACCTACAAATGAATCAGCTGTACCATAATACAAATACCAAACGCCCTCTCGATATACCAACCCCTCTATAAAAACGGTACCATCTGGGTACTGCCCGGTTTTTTCAAAATCATATTCCGGCCTGAAAAAATAGTTGTCCAGCCTGTCCAGCAACTTCATCGGATCATTTTTATCCAGCAATATCTGCCCGGCAGCATAAGCCCCCTTACTTATAGTCTTATCTGCTCCAGAATTCTTTCCATTATAAAGCAAAACTATACCTTTGTCTGTCAGTACCGCAGGTGGGCCTACCTCTGTCAAAAGACTATCAAATTTATCTGATCGAGGCTTGATTATTACTTTTGCCTCGCCCTTATCATCCAATACTGGATACCACGATATCAGATCATCTGAATAGGCTGCACAAACCTTATTCTCACCCCAATACATCCAATATTTACCATTGATCTTAGCTGCTATAAGCCGGCCACCTTTGATCTCTGTTACCACAGATGAAGCCTTCTGTGCCTTATCCATGAACTTTATACTCTTTTTATTATCAAAGATCGGGCCATGCTTGGTCCAGTTTTCCAGATCACGAGAACTGGCAACACCTATGCGAAAAGATACATTCTCACCTACCGGATTATCACGATTCCACATTGTGTAGTACATAAAAAATGTACCGTCCGGACTCTCAACTACTCGAGGGTCCTCACATCCGCCCATCCACTCATAGGCTATCTGCTGATCATTATCTGGATAAAATACTGGCTGGGTATTTCTGGTGAAATTCACACCATCTTCAGACCTGGCCAACCCTATGCGTGATGTATGCTTTCCTATACCATTACCTGAGCCATCTTCTGCTCGATATAGAACGCATATCTGGCCTTTATACAGTACTGCCGCTGGATTAAAAGTATCGCTGCTCTCCCAATTACAATTCGCCTGACGAGCTGGACAGAAGAATATGGTATCTTTAACAGGAGCTATTACCGGCCTTTCAACGGGACGAGTAAACGGCCCTAACTGCCAATCCTTTTCGTTACCCGCATAAATGCCAGAAGAAACTACTAAAAGTATAGAAACACCCAGACAAGCAGCTCTATAAAGATAATTCATAAATACTCCTTAAAAATTAAGTTTTATTACCATTTACACTGCATTATAAAGGTAAAGCAACTCTTTTTAAATAGAATAAGACACTCAATATTAGTATTTATGATACATACACAAGAAATTTGTATTTGAATTATAATGATTTAACAGGCATTATAGACCGCAGATAGTATTTTTGTAGCATATCCCATCAACAGCTAATTACACAAAAACATCATTGATCAAATAAAGACAGGCTTGTTATCAAGAAAGCAGCGGGTAAAGTTGGCGGTTGTCGCAGCCGCTATTTCTTCCAGAGATACTTGCTTTAATTCTGCTATTTTCCAGGCAGTATGCACAACTAAAGCCGGTTCATTGGGCTTTATACTCCGTTTGGGCTCAGGACTAAGATATGGACAGTCTGTTTCAACCAGGATCCTGTCAAGAGGGGCAAATTTTGCGCTTGCCTGTATATCATCAGATTTTTTATAGGTGACCGTTCCGGAAAAACTCAATAACACACCCATATCCAGAAGTGTTCGGGCCTGATCTACATTACCGCTATAACAATGAAAAATGACTTTACCAGGTTCTGGTTTAAAATCAGCCAATATACCCAGGCAATCATCAAAAGCATCCCGACAATGAATGATCGCAGGTATTGAATACCGACGAGCAAGTTGCAGTTGAGCCTCAAAGATCGACCGCTGGCGATCACGAGGTGAATGATCATAATAATAGTCAAGCCCTGTCTCACCTACAGCTACTACCGAACCATCTTCGATTATTCGGCTCATATCATCTATATCAGTTGGGCTATAATCTTTAGCCTCATGCGGGTGAACACCAATAGAGGCAAATATACGATTCTCATATTCTTTGGCAATTGCAACAGCCCTCAGACTATCCATGCAGTCTGTACCTATTGTCAATATGCGAGTTACCCCAACCAAAGCAGCCTGATCTAATATCTGATCCAGACGACCATCAAAGGGTTCATAGGTTAAATGTGCATGAGAATCTACAAATTCCATCATTTCTGAATTTTCCAGCTACAAATACTTTTGGCAAAAAACTGTTTGCCTGCTACATAACGATATTATAACCTCATCCATAATATATGCAATCAAATCAATGTAAACACTTTTAAGGTCATAACTAAATATTTACGAACACTAAAAAAAAGCCCGGCTACATATCAACCAGGCTCATCAATAACAATACTCTGACCTACCTACTCGATCAGCGTTCTTACTACTTCTAATTCATCTTCTATATTGTCACAAACATGCTCTAATGCATCTTCTGATAATTTTATCTCTTCAAGAATATCAGGATCGAGCTCTCCTGCCTCCTGATTACGGACCATTCCCAGACCCTTGCGCGTGCAAATATAATCAGAAACATGGGTAACGCAGGCCAGCAGTCGATTTTCTTCTGCCAGCTCAAATGGGGTGTGGTGGTAACCGGTCACAAACTGGAAAGAACGCGGAAACTTCCATTTTGATGCCAGCAGAGCCCCTATTTCCTGGTGATTTGCTCCTAATACCTGTTCCTCAGCCTTCAACAGGGTCAGACCTGCTCTCATTGCCGTTACTATCTTTGGTATCTCCCGGCTACAACACTGCAGCTCGGCAACCACGCCAATATCATGGATAAGGCCAGCCAAAAATGCCTCATCTGGCAATGCCAGACCAATAGCCTGAGTGATCAGCTTATTGGCAGCTCCTACTGCAACACTATGTGTCCAGAGGTCTTTACCTGTCATATCATCATGCGATGTCCCTCCTCTGAACATTTTGCTCAGAGATGCGGCAATCGCAATATTTTTAACGGCATTCAGTCCCAAAAGCATAATCGCCCGATCAATGCTGCCGATCTGGCCGGGCAAACCATAAAAAGCAGAATTTACCACTCGCAAGACACGCGATGACAATGCCGGGTCATTTTTAACTATTTCATGAAGGTCATGTGCCGTACTGCGCGGATCCTGCACCACCTCAATGATCTTCATCGTTACTTCCGGCAGTGTCGCGATCTCAATTGTATTGTTTGCAATCTTTAATGCCGCTGTCTCACTCATAGAATGGTCCTTTGCCTGGCCAATGCACTATTGTGCATCGAATCAAAATGTTGTGCCACTTTTAATTCTTTCATTATTATTTGTCAAATAACAGCTTATGACAATTAATACACTATCGTCTTCAAACGCAGCTTATCGTCAAGTTCAACCTCAGCTAAAATCGAGGCTATCTGCCTGCCGCTGCTGCCATTGCCGTAAATGCCACACGGGGCATGCTCTTTGCTTATTTCGGCATTTTTCAGGAGCTTATTGACTGCATTATTAAGATTTTTCAGGCCAAAATCACTATGTATCACCCGCTGACTACGCTGGCGACCTGCCTGTCTGCTGCCGATATCAATTACATCGACATTTAAACAGCTGGCCTCTACTATTCCGCCGGAGCTATTTCCTATAAGGCCCTTACTCCTGACCAATAAACCAAGGTAAATATTTCTGGGTAAATGAGTTAAGACGGTAAAATCTGACCGACCAGCTACAGTTTTTATAGCTTTAATAATACCGGCATTACCTGGATCACAATTGGGATATAAAACTATTTTATGCAATAACTTAGAGCCACAGACCTGTAATATTTCCTGCATACGGTCATACTCAGTTTTTTCTGAGCCGCCAGAAGGATGAAATAAGATCATCAGATATTTTTCAGGTATATCTAAACCAATATATTTCTTTAAGTCTTTGATATTATTACAAATATTTTTTTTTATCCCGTCTATTGACGGCGAACCGGTCCGATAAACACGAAACTTATCCTCGCCTAACCTTTCGATCCGATGTGCAGATTCATCACTGGCGGCAAAATGAATATGAGCCAGCTTTGTCATAGCATGACGAAACGAATCATCGGTAATGCCAGTAGCCCTGTCACCACCATGAATATGGGCCAAAAACCTGCCCGATGCTATAGCAGCAGAAGCGGCGGCATACTGTTCCAGTCGATCACCTAAAACCACAACTATATCGGTTTCATTTTCAATGAATAATTTACTGAATTTCGAGATCGCCCGCCCCATACCTACTGCATGACTGGCAATATCGTCATTTGCACTCTGAAGCGGCACTTTACCGATTATGGGCCAACCATCTGCCTCAACCTCTCTGGAGGTAAGACCAAATTTCCTGAGCATATGCTGGCCTGTTATCAGCACCTGTAAATTCAGCTTTTTATGGCCTGATACCGCCTCAATTACCGGACGCAATATTCCATAATCAGCCCGTGTACCTGTAACAATAACAATATTTCTTTTTTTTGATCTCATAAGTGCATTTTAAGCACTTTTACTATTATAATCAATTATCTAATAGTTAAATCGGGTTTGGATATGTTGAAATAGAATTTCCTATTATTCCAATAATCAATAATACTATAACTCTCACTATTTAATCATTTTGGACCCCTGTTTACATTATACTATTGTAACTCTGGGCATCACAGGAAACTTGCTCTGCCTTCCAAATTCAGCTATAATCGAAATACTATGAAACAAGGCAAATTCAATTTTAATGACCCGGACGATGAAAAACCCTCGTTTAAGAGAAATAGCGATTTTTTCAGTAAACCAAAGAGCATTAATTTACCTGAAACTGGCACCCAGATCCCTGAACAGTCTGCCTCAACAAATAGTAATATAACATCAAACACTGCTGACCTTCCCGAGAACAAAAAACCGGAGTCAATAGCAGCCAAACCTGAAAAAAAACAAAAAGATATCATCCTAAGCGTCACCCAGCTTAACCGCTCTATTAAGTTCGCTCTGGCCGATGCCTTCCCTGGTAAAATAACTGTTAGTGGTGAAATATCAAATTATAAGCCGCATGGCAGTGGTCATGTATATTTTTCACTGAAAGACCCAGACAGCAGCATTATAGCTGTAATGTGGCGCAGTACCGCTACCAAACTCAAGTTTTCTCCTGATAACGGCATGTCGGTTCTGGCTTCAGGCCGACTGGAGGTTTATGAGCCTCAGGGAAAATATCAGCTAATAGTAGATAAGCTCGAACCTGCCGGGACTGGTTCCCTGGAGCTTGCTTTCAGAGAACTGGCTGAAAAACTCAGAAATGAAGGACTCTTTGATCCTGAGCTCAAAAAACCATTGCCGACATATCCGCAAACTATTGCTATTGTCACAAGTCCGACAGGAGCAGCCATAGCTGATATCGGTCAAACGCTGAATCGCCGCTGGGGTTTTGCCCGAAAATTATTATTCCCGGTTTTAGTGCAGGGACCACAGGCAGCCGGTGAGATAGCAGCTGCCTTAGCGGAGATAAATCAAAGAAAAAATGAACTGGACATTGATGTTATCATTCTGGCTCGCGGCGGCGGCAGTCTGGAAGACCTCTGGCCCTTTAATGAGGAAATTGTAGCTCGTGCCATAGCCGGTTCTAAAATACCGATCATCTCCGGCGTAGGCCATGAGATCGATACCACAATAGCCGATCTCGTTGCAGATGTCAGAGCTGCAACCCCCACCGCCGCGGCAGAACTGGCCGTACCAGTGGCCTTCGATGAAGCCGCTGATCTGGCAGAACTGGCCAGAACTCTTACTCTTGATGTCAGGAATCTGCAAAGACAGGCCGCCGAGTATCTGGAATCGCTGGCCAGACGCCCATTCTTTGCCAGAGCCCTGAGCATACTGGAAGGGCCGCGGCAAAGACTCGATGAACTGCAAATGCGTATAGCTCATTCCATGAGCACTCGCTTAGCCAAAAACAGACAGGAACTCGACCGTTTTGCCACAGTGCTTAAAAAGATCGAACCGCACAACCAGATCAGTTCTATGAAAATGCAACTGGAAAACAAACGGAACAGCATGGAAAAGGCAATAACCCATAAACTCAATGCTCAGTTGAATTATTTTAGCGAAAAACAGCTCAAACTCACTCGCTACAGTCCGGCTAATAAAATTACATTAGCATTTGGCCAATTACAAAACCTGGTCGAACGCCTTAATATCGGTCAAAAAGCACTCCTGCGTCAAGAGGCAAACAAATTAAATCAATACGGGCAGCTACTCAATAACCTTGACCATCGCCAGGTGCTCAAGAGAGGCTACAGTGTCACTCGTATCCAAGGACAGGAAACCATATTATCAGCACCTGCCCTGGCAAAAACCGGAGATATTATTACTACTGAATTTTACAATGGAACTATTGACAGTAAAGTTATGAGGATAGAACAAAATGACTGAAGAAAACAAACTAACCTACGAACAGATCAAAAATGAGCTGGAACAGATAGTTACCGGCATCGAACAGGGAAATGTTCCGCTGGAACAAAGTATAAAACAATATGCCCGTGGAATGAAACTATATGAAATGGGTCGTGAAATACTCTCTCAGGCTGAACAGGAAATAGAGACTATCAGCAAATCGGTCAAGCCAAACTAAAAAACTGGATTGTAATTATCAAATTACAATAAATAGTATCCAGACCATGAAAGTATAAAAAAAACTCCAGCAATGATAAATTGTTCAGTGCTGGAGTTTTTTATTTATGACATCTGTCAGATCAGGCCGTCGGTCTGCCTATACAGTGATATTCAATACCCTGCTTTTTAATATAAGAAGGCTCATAAAGATTTCGGCCATCAAAGATAACCGGCTTATTGAGCTTTTTGCCTATCTCTTCAAAATCAGGATTACGGAATTCCTGCCATTCGGTAAATATAACCAGAGCATCTGCCCCTTTAAGCATACCATAACTATCCTGGGCAAGTTCGATACGCCCTTCCAGCTCGGCAAAAGCGTTGGAAGCCGCCTCCGGATCATAAGCCCTGACCTTAATACCATTTTCCAGCAATTTCCTGATACAACGCAAGGCAGGTGACTCACGCACATCATCAGTCTTAGCCTTAAAGGCAAGCCCCCAGACAGCCAGGGTAACCTGATCTGACTTACCAGCAAAATAATCCATGATCCGCTGAGCAAAAAGATCCTGCTGACGATAGTTAACCTCTTCCACTGTCCGGGCAATACTCATATCCATGCCCATTTCATTACCCATATATACCAGTGCTTTAACATCTTTAGGGAAACAACTGCCGCCATAGCCGACACTGGGGAACAAAAATGAATTACCGATCCGTTTATCACTGCCAACGCCCTGACGCACCATTTCAACATCAGCGCCAAATTTATCGCAAAGCTGAGAAACCTCGTTCATAAAAGAAATACGAGTGGCAAGCATAGCATTAGCTGCGTATTTAGTCATTTCTGCTGAAGCCGGGTCCATAAACAGCATTCTGGCATTTTTCCGCATGAAAGGAGAGTATAACTGTTTCATGATCTCCATAACCGCCGGATTGGTAGTACCAATAATTACTCGGTCAGGCATCATAAAATCATCAACGGCCGTACCCTCTTTAAGAAACTCCGGATTGCTAACATAGTCAAAAGGATGACTGGTATTATTCAGCATAACATCAGACACTTTGCGATGAGTACCAACCGGTACCGTGCTTTTAGTAACTATTATGCGATATCCGCTCATCGTCTGGGCTACTTGCTGAGCAACAGTCAGAACTGCCGAAATATCAGCAGAACCATCAGAAGCAGATGGCGTACCTACCGCCAGAAATACCACCAGAGAATTATCAACACCTTCTTTAAGGTCTGTTGTAAATATTAAACGACCGGCCTCAACATTCTTTTTTACAACTTCAGTCAAGCCAGGCTCATATATCGGAATAATACCGTTTAGCAGGTTATCTATTTTCTTCTGATCTTTATCTATGCAGATAACATGATTACCACCGTCTGCCAGACACGCGGCGGCTACAAGACCTACATAACCAATTCCTACAACTGCTACCTTCATTTAATAAGTTCCTTTACAACTCAACAACTATTCAATAGTAACCAGAAATTACACATTAGTGCGAAACGCCGGTACATTGTAACAATTTCACATATTTTTGCAAACGACATAAGTACTTTTCATACAAAAAAGCTTATCATCTTAGCTATCTTAACACCAGCACAGAATTATATCGGACAAATCAATGCTTTACTATGGTAAAATCTGAGATTAACCCATTAATTGAAGATGGCCAGCCCCGCTCAACAGGACCGGCCATTTTTTTTGATATATCATCTTTATTAAAGCCAGCTTAAGACTTACTTAACTGCAAGCTCTTTGGCCATGTCCAGGGCGGCCTGTTCAATACATTTTTCCCAGTTATTAGAACCATAGGTCTCTTTGTATTTAGGCTCATTAAAGGCATAGATAACACTGCGTGATGCAGGCACAATAGCACCTGTACCATCAGCCTTACAGAACTTGCGGCAATCATCCGGCCCGGCACCCTGAGCACCATAACCTGGCACCAGGAAAATAATATGCGGATATTGTTCACGCAAACCCTGAGTCTGCTGGGCAGTAGTGCCGCCAATAACCATACCAATTGAGCTATAACCTGACTGGCCCATATACTTAGGTTCGCAGGCTATGGTAGCTACCTGTTCAGCAAGCAGTTCCCAGAATTTTTTGCCATTAGCATCGGCAAAATCCTGCAATACACCAGCTGAAGGATTAGAGGCCCTGGTCCAGACAAACACACCCTTACCCTCAGCTATCGCCATATCAGCAAAAGGAACTATACCTTCACGACCAGCAAAACCATTGATAGTTACGGCATCAGCAGCAACAATATGTTCCATATCCATAAAATCGCTGTTTTTGAGATGGCCCATAGCATAAGATTCAGCTGTTGAACCAATATCACCGCGTTTAACATCACCGATAACCTCAACTCCCAGAGCTTCTGCTTCCTGTATGAGCGAATAATAGGCTTCTGTTCCTTCCCAGAGATATCTTTCAAAAAAAGCGCTGTTTATTTTCACTGCCGGGACTATTGGAGCCACTATCTTCATTGTCTTGGTGCAAAATTCAGTTATGGCATCTAAAGCGACAGGCAAATCTTTAGGGTCATTAAGATCTGCCCTTTCAATAAGAGCTTTAGGCAACTTATCGTAAACCGGGTCAATACCTACGGCAGCACATGTACCTTTGGTCTTTATGGCAGCGGTTAGTCTGTCAGCGAAATTATCATTCATAGGGTTTTAAGTCCTTTCTGTTCTTAGGTATCGATCCTTGACGGGCCGGTTAAAAAAAAACGCACATAGCGTGCCTTTAAGTTGTAGATTAAACAGGTATTTTTCTCTCTTTTCAAGTGAAATATAATTTTATATAATAACCATTCTGAAACTAAACTAAATAATTAAATAATAAAGATATATAATATACAACTTATACCGCTCTGAGGAAGAATATGCAATTTACCAAAATGCACGGTGCCGGCAATGATTATGTTTATGTAAACTGTTTCCAGGAAAAGGTTTCAGATCCTGTTTCCCTGGCAATAAAAGTCAGTGACCGGCATAAGGGAATCGGAGCTGACGGATTGGTTCTTATCTGCCCCACCAGTGAGGCTGATGTCCAAATGCGTATGTTCAATGCTGATGGCAGCGAGTCAGAGATGTGCGGAAATGCGGTTCGATGTGTAGCTAAATATAGCTTTGACAATGACTTAGTTAAGACACAACCAGTTTCCGATGCTATTATGCTTGATTCTCTCAAAACCGCCTGCCCTCAGGCTCAGAGCTATTGCATGATACGCGTTTTGACAGGAAATGGAGTCCTGCCCATAGGTCTGGCAATAGTGAACGGTAAAGTAGAGCAGGCTTGTGTCAATATGGGCTCACCAATTCTTGATGCCGCAAAAATCCCCACTGCATTAACTGGCGAAATGGTAGTAAACCACCCCATAACGATTTGCGGAGCAGAATATAAAATGACCTGCGTATCGATGGGTAATCCGCATGCAGTAGTATATTGTGATAATGTCGCTGCTGTTAACCTGGAAAAGATCGGCCCGGCATTCGAGCATGATAAACTCTTCCCCCGACGGATAAATGTTCATTTTGTCCAGATAGTATCAGATAATGAGCTCATCATGCGCACCTGGGAACGCGGCAGCGGTATTACTCTGGCCTGTGGCACTGGTGCATCTGCCGTCTGCGTTGCCGGAGTTCTGACTGGTAAAAGCTCAGCTAAAATACTTGCCCACTTACCTGGCGGAGACCTTAACCTCAACTGGCAAAAAGAGAGTAATATAGTTTACCTCACAGGACCGGCTACTGAAGTCTATTCTGGCCAATGGCCGGAATAATAAGCTGTTTTTCCTCATTTTGAATGTTTTTTTCGATAAATAATATTTTTTCACTCCCATACTTGACTTTGCCACCAAACTGAACCTAAAGTTGAACGAAGGTGTTGTTTGTTCATACATCAGGCTGGCCGTTGTATTGGTACATCATAATTAAAAAACAAGTATTTAATAAGTGTCTGTACCTGTTTTTTGATGCAAATGATAAGTGAAGGGTGTTAATTATGAAAAATTCGTTCTTTTCCGATAGATTCAACAATAACCAATGCCATAATTCAGAAAATGGTAAAATGTTCTTTGTTACTTTCAGATTAGCTGATGCAGTAGCTGACAATGACATTAACCTGCTTCAGGTAGCCAGACAACAATGGCTGGCGGTTCACATACCGCCATTCAGCGAAGAAGAACAATTCGCTTTCGAGACCATGTTCAATTCCCGACTGGAAAACTGGCTTGATATGGGCAGAGGCGGCTGTATTCTCAGACGCCCCGAATGCATGTCTATTCTCGTCGATAAAATCTGCTATTATGATCAGGATAAATATCAGATGGACCATTGGGTAATAACGCCCAATCATGTTCATGCCCTGCTTATACCCAGGGGGAATAATACCATCAACAGTATTGTCCAGGAATGGAAACTGAAATCTGCTAAAGAAATAAACAGATATACCGGATTTTTAGGCAGTCACTTATGGCATTATGAAAATATTACCAGACCGGTATATAGCGAATCTCAGCTTCAACACTGGAGACAATACATCATAGAAGACGCTGAAAAATTTCACGGTCACAGTTATCTGACAACACAGAAAGCCGTTGTTCTTATCTGATAAATACCTGACCGGGCCGCCCAAACTCAACTACAGGGCAAACTAATCACGCCAAAGAAAAAGCGTTCCCGAGTGGATTCGAACCACCAACCTTTGGCTTCGGAGGCCAACGCTCTATCCAGTTGAGCTACGGGAACATTTAATGCAAGTTCTTATTTAAATAGCACTTATGAGCTATCTCGCCAATCATAACAACTACCTAACAAAATTGCTTCTGTATAAGGTTCTGTCTAAGATTTTTTAGCTCTTTTAAGGGGCAAAATTTTGAAGTTTTTTGCCATAAAAATAAGAACTCATATAAACTTATCAAGGGGCACATTATATGCGCTTACCTGATTATATTCAATTCATATCTGGCTAAATTTTAAGAAAAAAAGTCGCCCTTTCTGAACCTTGCGGGAAACTTCAGGTATTGTCAGGAATCATTCGCACATTTTCAGATTTAGTTCTTTGACTAGTCTCGTCCCTCTGGGATAGCCCTCCGGAAACGGCGAAGTATCTGGCTTAAGCCTTGCCTGCTTGTCCTGTTAGCTATAAATGCTATGTGTTCATAACACACATCATCTAATATCAGATTCCCGACAATGTCATAAGCCAGACTGCAATTATGTCAGCCGGAACTATACCAAATAAATTTAATTATCCGCTAATTATCCTCCTCGTTTTGAATAAAACTTTCTTTCGAGACGGTATCGAAAGAAAGTTTTATTCACAAGGCCCTGTTCTGCCCATTGAGTAAAACCTGGCACGGTCAAAATGTGAAACCTCACTTTTATCCTAAGATTTGGTGAAGGTGTATGAGACTGGGATGCTCTTTCTGCCGTCGGACCAGATGGTGATGGCCTTGATAGTCACTGTGGCATCGATAGTCAGCGGCTTTTGATATTGGGCCGAGCTTTCGGTCGGCTCCTCGCCGTTGAGCGTGTAGTAGATCTTACCGATACCGCCGGGAATATACAATTCAACCGCGGCGGTGCCGGAGAAGTCCCTGGCATTGTCTTTTATCCGGGGCGCCCGCGGGGTCGGGAACAGGAAGCAATAGTCGGCATCCTCCGGCCGGTTATAATTCTTATCGAGATATAGCTCCACCGCTTTGGCATAGCTCAGCTCCGGCTGCTCTTTCCATTTCCAGTCGAAATGGAGCTTCTGCGTATTGGCGGGCAGGGCCACGGCCTGATCGTTGGGCAACTGAATAAGGGCGAGCTTTTTACCGTCGGCGGTGACCCCGGTGACTTCGAGAAACCAGGGGATGTGCCAGAGTATCTGTTTCGGCTCAGTCCGCCAGTCAGACTCCAGCTCAACGTCAGCGCCGGTTTCGGCGGCCCTGATCGTATAAGAGAGCATACCGAAATCAGTGGCGGCGTCGGTGATCTTTACCGTCTTGCCGGGCCGCAGCCATTGCGGGGCCAGGGCCGAGGCCAGGTGCAGCGTGCCCTGATATTCACGCACGAGCATATTGCGGAGCAATTCCTTGAAGCGGGCGGCGAACCAGCCGTGCGGGGTATAATTATCGTAAGCGTTCCGCTCGCCCCACGGAGTAATGGCGAACTCGAAGCCGCTTTGAGTGCTGCCGGTATGGGCGAGGATGGAATACATATCCTCCACCACCTCCCGCTGCTGACCGCGGGCCAGGAGCGGCTCATCGATATTAAACGTCTGGTAATGATGCAGCCAGTAGCTCGGCGAGATTTCCTCACCGCGGGCATTCTGCAGGGCCAGCAGCAGGGCATTGGGGCCGTAGGTCATAATGCCCTCGCGGTATTTATATTCCCTGGTCAGCTCAAGGGTCCTGGTCACTACCGGATCGAAAGGATCAAGCAATTCATAAGGATAGACACCGCCGGTGGAATTGGCCCAATCGTAGCCATCCTCGGGGTTATCCAGTCCCGGCGGGATATAGCCGCCGGTGAATTCGAGCTTTTCACCCAGGACTTTCCTGAACCGGTCATTATAGCTGTCGTAAACAGACTGATAAAAGGCCGCGTAATCCTTCTCGCCCAGCAGATCGGCGAGATAGATCGCCTCTTTCATGCCCAGCAATATCCAGAAGCTATGGCCGGTGTAATGACCGGTTATCGCCTCATTATCATAAGGACCGGCCGCCGGCCACAGTCCCAGCGGATCATCATTGCAAAGCCTGATCAATTTGTCGAAATGGCCCAGGATAAGCGGGAAAACAAACCGCGCGAATTCCTTGTCGTTAGTGGCCCGGACATGCGCTCCCATAGTCCATAAGACCTGGCCCCAGTCATCCGGGAAGAATGAATTAAAACCAACCGGCTTGCCATCCTTGTCATACTTGATGAAATGATCGAGGATATCGCGGGCGATATGCGGCCGGTTATACATATTGTATATTCTGGTAAAATAGGCTACATCACGGGAAAAGAAATAATCATACTGGAACTCGTTAACATGCTGCTGATAAGTTCCATCAGCCATTATGTTCCGGGCCATGAGCATGTAAACCATACTGGCCTTGTCAACATTGGTAACTTTCTCATCGTCGAGCGATATCTGCGTGCCCTTGGCGATCTCCTTTTCCCAGAAGGCGATGGTGCGATTCAGATAGTCTGCATGGTTAACCGAATTGACCTGCTCCAGGATATCTGTCTTTTCTTTATAGACCGGGACAAAAGGCATTTTCAGGTATATTGTGCGGCTGGAGCCGGCGGCCAGCGAAAAGCTGTAAGTAACTGCCGGGTCCTTCGACTGGGTCAGAGAGATGTCAGCACCTTCGGCCTGCTCGCCGGCGGCATAGGTAAAGACCAGGTGATCCCCTCTCCACGCCTGGCCGTCGGCAATATGGCCGTCCGCCGAGCTCTTATAGTTATCAAGCAGTAAAAACTGATCGGTATAATATCTATGGAGGTTCCTGTTAAAATCATAGCGGAAGTCATCTTGTTTACGATCGCTATATTGAGCCTTTACCGCGGCGTTAACGGCCTTATCAGTTGGATTTTTAGCAGTGATGCTGATAAAATTGATAAGGATATTCATCGGCTCCAGATCGTAAGGCGTGGCCAGAGCCTGGATCTCATATTCGAGTCCGTCGGCGGTATCAGTGAAACTGAAAACCGGAATGTACTCTTTGTAGAGAGTTTTGACCCGCTTATTGACCGGCTTGAGAGAACTGCCGATAAACAGATCCAGCTCGCCCAGACCGGCATTAAAAGCGCCATCATAGGTAAGCTGGGTGCCGTGGGGACAATCCTTGAAGCCCAACTGATCGCTGGGATAAAGATAATAACAGAACGGCTCGGATAATTCCTCCTTAATCGAGGTTGAGCCCTGGGGAAGCTCCAGGCCAAAGCCCGCCGCCGCGATTGCAGACAAAACAATTACACTAAAGTAATATCTACTATTTTTAACAAATGATACCATTACATATCCTTTCACATTTATCAACCTTTTTAACCAATAACTCTGACTGAGAATCGGCCAGCCAGAATTAACAACTGAAGGAAACCATAGCAGGCACTTCACCCTTTATATATCTTGGCTATCAAAACCAGCCAAAACCCCATCACATTTGGCAAATATAGCACTTAAAGACAGTAATTGCAATTAAAAACAACATAAAATTGATAATAATAAAAAAACATACCTACAGCTCGAGAGCAGGAAAGGAAGCCAGCTGCATGTTCCAGGGGCGAAAGTCTTAAGATAAATCACACTCTGCCCGGCGTATTCCCTGCTCCCCCCCCCATTCCACAGCTCACCTCAGCAAAACAAAGAATGCAAAACTTACACCCCCAGCCGGGGCCGTATGAACCTCTATTATTACACTATTGTTCAAAAAATATGAAAATCGAAATCTCCAAACACCAACAAACTCAAACGAAGATGTGAATACATAATAAAGGGCCAGCTCAATTTTGCAAAATATTGAATACAATTTGACGATTTTGGTTATTGAAGACCAAAAGTATGATGTGTACTGCCTGCTTCGCGGCAAGTAGTTTAATAATAAAAACTTGCAACACAGGCTGATGAACAATCCCCCTCTTTGATTCTGTATAACTACAGATTTGGCAGACAGTAAAACGAAGCTATCTATTTTGTTTCAGCTTAATAAAATCCAAAAAAAAGCGGTTATTTCTTGTAAATTGATATTTAAAGCACTATATTATGGGGCTGTTCATGCCTCAAGGGTATGGCAATAAGTAACTTTTACCGGAATATAATTTAACCCGATAGTTTAGAAAGGCTTACGACAATGTTTAACGAGATTGTAGATGTAAGGGCTCGCGAGATCCTTGACAGCCGCGGCAACCCGACTGTAGAAGTAGATGTAACTCTGGCTGATGGCGCTTTTGGCCGGGCCGCTGTTCCAAGCGGTGCCAGCACAGGTATTCATGAGGCGGTCGAGCTTCGTGACGGCGATAAAAAACGCTACCTGGGCAAAGGTACACTTCAGGCAGTAAAGAATGTTAATGAGATCATCGCCCCTGAGCTTTGCGGTCTTGACCCACGCAACCAGGAACAGATCGATAAGCTCATGATCGAGCTTGACGGCACAGAAAATAAAGGCAAGCTGGGTGCAAACGCTATTCTGGGCGTATCTCTGGCTGTTGCCAAGGCTTCTGCTCAGTCAGCCGGTCTGCCACTGTACCGCTACATCGGTGGTAACAATGCCAACATTCTGCCGGTTCCGATGATGAACATCATCAACGGTGGTTCACACGCTGATAACAATGTTGACTTCCAGGAATTCATGATCCAGCCGTTCGGAGCCTGCTGCTTCCGCGAGGCTCTGCGTATGGGTGCTGAAGTATTCCACGCTCTCAAGAAGGTCCTGAAGGACAAAGGCTACAACACCGCCGTCGGTGATGAAGGTGGTTTTGCTCCTAACCTCAAGACAAACGAAGAGGCTCTGGAAGTAATCATGACTGCGATCAAAGCTGCCGGCTACGAAGCTGGTAAAGATATCTTTATCGCTCTGGACCCTGCTTCTTCTGAAATGTACAAAGAAGACAAGGGCGGCTATGTATTCTTCAAGAGCGACCCATCTAAGGTTGCCACTTCTGAAGAAATGGCTGATTTCTGGGCCAATTGGGTTAGCAAGTACCCGATCCGCTCTATTGAAGATGGTCTGGCTGAAGATGACTGGGCTGGCTGGAAGAGTCTTACCGATAAGGTTGGCGATAAGATCCAGCTCGTTGGCGATGACCTGTTCGTAACCAACACCAAGCGTCTGAAGATGGGTATCGAAAAGGGTTGCGGCAACTCGATCCTGATCAAGGTTAACCAGATCGGCACTCTGACAGAGACTCTGGAAGCTGTTAAGATGGCTCAGCGTAACGGTATGACCGCCGTTATATCTCACCGTTCTGGCGAGACTGAGGATGCTACAATTGCTGATATCGCAGTTGCTACCGGCGCTGGCCAGATCAAGACTGGTTCTCTATGCCGTACCGACCGTATCTGCAAGTATAACCAGCTGCTGAGAATCGAAGAAGAACTCGGCAATGCTGCTGTTTACGGTTCTTGCATCTGGAATAAGAAGTAATATTCTTATAGCAAATGCACACATATAATATTAAAGGCCGCTCCTCAACCGAGGCTGCGGCCTTTTTTATTATTTCATGTGATTGCGAGGTTTTGATTGTCGGAATAGCTTGATTTTACAAGGAGATACGGTTAGAATTGCATTTTTGTAAATAGACCATTAGCTGGCCCTGCCCCTGAGCAGGCTTTTTTGAGAATAAGGTATAACATTATGACAGAAAACAAGTTAGGTGTTTACGAACATATAGCAACCGAGAAGAAATGGCAAAAATACTGGGAGTCTAATAAGACATTTAAAACTCTGGACGACTTTAGTAAACCTAAATACTATGTTTTGGATATGTTCCCTTATCCATCTGGCAATGGCCTGCATGTAGGACACCCAGAGGGATATACCGCCAGTGATATTGTATCTCGTTATAAACGCATGAAAGGTTTTAATGTTTTACACCCGATGGGTTATGATGCCTTTGGTTTGCCGGCTGAGCAATATGCGGTAAAGACCGGCACTCACCCGGCAATAACAACCGAAAAGAATATCAGCAATATTCGCGAACAGATCAAGGCTCTGGGATTCAGCTATGACTGGGATCGGGAGATAAATACCACCGATGTAGGATATTACAAGTGGACACAATGGATATTCTTAAAATTATATAACAGTTGGTATGATCGTGAACAGGGAAAGGCTCGCCCGATAAGTGAACTGTCTGTACCAGAAGAAATGACAGGCAAGGCACGCCGCGAATATATAGATAGCAAGCGATTAGCTTATGAGGCAGAAACACCTGTTAACTGGTGTCCGGCATTAGGGACGGTACTGGCAAACGAAGAGGTGATCGGCGGAGTAAGTGAACGAGGCGGCCACCCGGTAGTAAGAAAGCCAATGCGTCAGTGGATGTTGAGAATAACCAGCTATGCTGAAAGATTGCTGGCTGACCTTGATGGGTTGGATTGGGCCTATGGTATAAAGAAACTGCAAAGCGACTGGATCGGGAAAAGTATTGGAGCTGAGGTAGATTTCAAGGTTTGGTATGACAGCACCAAAGAAATGTTTGAACATGAACATTACACCATACGGGTTTTTACGACCAGACCTGATACGCTCTATGGTGCAACCTATATGGTACTGGCGCCGGAACATCCGCTGGTTGACAAAATATGCAGTGACCAGCAGCGATTTGAGGTAGAGCAATACAAGCAGCAGGCATCACTCAAGAGCGATATGGACCGCACTGAGCTGGCAAAGGATAAAACCGGCGTATTTACTGGAGCCTATGCGATCAATCCGGTCAACGGCAATAAGGTACCGGTATGGATAAGCGATTATGTATTGGCCAGTTATGGAACTGGAGCGATCATGTGTGTGCCGGGCCATGATGACAGGGACTATGAATTTGCCGTGAAGTTCAGCCTGCCGATAATTAAAGTAGTAGCTCCTACCGATGGCAGCGAATTTGACGGCTGCTTTACAGAGCCCGGCATAGCGATAAATTCCGGTGAATACACTGGTCTGCCTACAGCCCAGTTCAAAGAGCAGATAACCAATTGGCTGGAAGAAAATGGTTTAGGCTGTAAGTCGATCAACTACAAGCTCCGTGATTGGCTGTTCAGTCGCCAGCGTTATTGGGGCGAACCGTTCCCGATCGCACATGGAGAAGATGGTGAAATAGTAGCAATAGATGAGAGCGAATTGCCGGTCCTGCTGCCAGAAACTGATAATTTCAAGCCCAGCAGCGATGGTGAATCTCCACTGGCTAATTGTAAGCAATGGCTCTACTTTGAGAAAGATGGCAAAAAATATCGTCGTGAAACTAATACCATGCCGCAGTGGGCAGGCAGTTGCTGGTATTACCTGAGATATATCGATGCCCGCAATGAACAGGCGGCCTTTGACCCATCAAAAGAAAATTACTGGATGCCGGTTGACCTTTATATTGGCGGCGCCGAACATGCGGTGCTGCACCTGCTCTATTCCAGGTTCTGGCATAAAGTACTCTTTGACCTGGGGATAGTATCAACTGCCGAACCTTTCCAGAAGCTGGTAAACCAGGGCATGATTTTGGGCCTTAGCTATAAAACAGCCGAGGGTCGCCTGATCGAAAATGATCTGGTAGAATCCAAAGCAGGCAAGTTCTATCATAAGGAAACAGGCGAGGAATTAACCGAGTTCGTTGCCAAGATGAGCAAGTCACTGAAAAATGTAGTTAATCCAGACGATGTTATCAATAAATACGGGGCCGACTCAATGCGTCTGTATGAGATGTTCATGGGACCGCTTGAGGCCAATAAACCCTGGAATATGAATGGCGTTGAAGGTGTTTATAGATTTTTGCAACGAGCATGGCGTCTGGTCGTTGATGAAGAAACAGGCAAATTGCACAGCTCTATCTGTAATGAGCCGCTGAACGAGGCTTCAGAAAGATTATTACACCAGACTATTAAAAAAGTCGGCTGCGACATTGAGAGCTTTGGCTTTAATACCGCGATCAGCCAGATGATGGTTTTTGTCAATGAGTTTGGCAAGCTGGACAAACGAAATAAAACGGCAATAGAGGCTTTTATCCTGTTGCTGGCTCCATTTGCCCCGCATCAGGCCGAAGAGATGTGGACCAGACTTGGCCATACCAATACCTTAGCCTACGAACCCTGGCCGTCGTTTGATGCTGCAAAGCTGGAGTCTCCGGAAATAGAGCTGGTTATTCAGATAAACGGCAAAGTTCGCGATAAACTAATTGTACCGGCAGATTCAGACGATAATGCTATTACCCAAATCGCCCGAGAAAGCGAAAAGGTACAAAAGCATCTGGAAGGCAAGAGTATTCGGAAGATAATTGTGATCCAGAAGAAACTGATAAACATTGTCGTTGGCTGACCCTGGCCCCACCAGTGGTAACTGGTGAGTTAGTTGTGCAATGTAAGCCTGTTGAGAGGAAGATCAAATGGATTTGTCATATTTATCTGCAATAATGATGGGCATATTGCAAGGCCTGACTGAGTTTTTACCAGTATCGTCAAGCGGACATCTGGTGATGTTCCAGCATCTGGCGGAATTTAACCCGGAATCGGCTGATATGATGCTTTTTGATCTGGCAGTGCATGTCGGAACAGTCGCCTCGATATTATATTTTTATAGAAAAAGTGTGCATAAGTTTGCTGGCGGCTTATTACGAGACTCTGGCAGGCTATGCGAGCCGAGGACACTAATAAGCAAAAGTCCGGCATGGCGATTTGCTATTCTGGCCCTGACATCAACTTTTGCCACTGGGGTAGTATATGTTATCTGCAAAAAGACCATAGAGTCGGCTTTTGAAAACCCTAATTATGTCTCTTGCTGCTGGCTGATAACCGCTTGCGTACTTTTTATTACTGATCTTAAAAAAGGACATAGCAGGAAGATAAAGGATTTTACGGTAATGTGTGCCCTGCTCATAGGACTGGCCCAGGGAATTGCGATCTTGCCGGGCATTTCGCGTAGCGGCTCTACGATTTGCGCCTGCCTGTTGCTGGGCCTCCACCGTCGCTGGGCCGGCGAATTCAGCTTTTTGATCGGAGTAATTGCTATTTTGGGTGCAACTTTGATCGAAAGTATAGATTTCTTCAGTCAGGCAAATGCCAGTATGCCATGGGGTCCGGTAATCGCCGGGAGTGCGGCAAGCGGCATAACTGGTTTTCTGGCACTGAGCCTACTAATGTGGGTGGTTAAAAATGCCAAATTGAAAATATTCGCCATATACCTGATAGTAGCCGCCATAGCCAGTCTGGTATATTTCAACATTGGTAATAATTGATGTCAGCAGTTGTTGTAAAATAATTTATATGAATATGAATGAAAAACCAACTTGTTATATTGTTGCCGGTCCAAATGGCGCAGGCAAAACCACATTTGCCTTGAGGTATCTGCCGGAGATAGTTAATTGCAGAAACTTTGTAAATGCTGACATGATCGCTTATGGTTTATCTCCTCTTGATTTATCCTCGGTCCAGTTTGATGCCGGTAAAATATTCCTGAGTGAAGTAAATAAAAATATTGCCAGGCGAGTTGATTTTGCATTGGAAACTACTCTGGCAGGTCGCAGCTATATCAAACTTATTCGCCAACTCAAAAAAGATGGTTGGCAAATAGTCATGTTTTTTTTGTGGATACCGGATGCTGATTTTTCCCGAAACAGGGTCATCCAGCGTGTTACTGAAGGCGGACATGACATACCAGTAGAAACAATATATCGTCGCTATCCGAGAATAATGTATAACTTCTGGCATGTGTACTCTGCACTTTGTGACAGGGTGTTTTGTTATGACAATACTGATTCAGTGCCCGTCCCCGTGTTTGAGCAGACAGGTACTGCAATTGATGTAAAGAATGTTATTATTTACAATAAAATAAGAGGTTGCGATGCAAGATAAACCTATGAGTAAAATGGGGCAGGATGCTCTGGACTGCTTACGCAGAGCCGTCAGAGACGAATACGAGAGAAAAGCCAAACTTGGCTATCATGTCGTTATCCAGATAGATGGCAAAACCTGCAGAATCCCAGCATCTCAGGCATTGCAAATGCTCAAAGATAATGAAAGCAAATAGGGGACCTGGAATCTGCTAGCTACTAAAGGTGCGAGACCTTCTAATGTGCTGTATTGAACCCTTTTCCCCTCCCCCACTGAAACCGTGGACGATTAGAATTATTAAGTTCATTCTTTGCTAATGAAAATGCCAAACTGCCATGGGGTCCGGTAATCGCCGGGAGTGCGGCAAGCGGCATAACTGGTTTTCTGGCACTGAGCCTACTAATGTGGGTGGTTAAAAATGCCAAATTAAAGGTTTTTGCAGTTTATCTCATATTTGCAGCTATTTCTTCCCTAATATACTTCAATTTCATAAATACTATAACTGTCTCAAATTAAAGCCATTATGTTATTCTCAAAATAATTAATTATTTTTTTTGTTTTTTTCTCCTGAGAAATTTGACATACCTAAATGAGACTGATATTATCCCATTATAGAAGTTATAAAATAACAATTATTTTTTAATGGCTTATGAGATTAAAGTAGTCCTATATAATAGTAAGATACAAGAATTAGAATGGATATCATCAGAAAAAACACAGACTATGCTTTCAGGCTAGTATCTGCCTTAACGGTAAGTTATGGTAAGATGCCGGTGTCTGTGCGTAAACTGGCCGAGGATAATTTTGTGCCCTATGAGCTGGCGCGTAAGTTATTGCAGCAGTTAAGCAAGGCCTCGCTGGTTAAAAGCACTCAGGGCCCCAGAGGCGGCTATGAACTGAATCGATCACCCAATGAGATCTCATTTATAGAGGTAATAGAAGCAATACAGGGTAAGGTAAGACTGAATCAGTGTTTATTGCCTGGCTTTAGCTGCCCGCTAAAAAGTCGTTGTCCGGTAAGTGGCCATCTGGCAGCATTACAAAAAGAGATCGTATTTCACCTGTCAGATAAAAAGCTAAGTGACCTGAATATGACAGATAAAATGAAGTAATCAAAAGAAATAGTAGTGAATGATCTGTTGTACATATGAGATACAGGTCAGTAAATGGAAAATGGGTTTATTTGAACCGTATATCTAATTAGGGAAAGGCAATTATTATGCTATGTTATCAATGTGAACAAACGGCCAAGGGGACTGGCTGTACAATAAGTGGTGTATGCGGTAAGACACCGGAAACTTCAGATCTTCAGGACCTGCTGGTATATGTGAGCAAAGCAGTATCGATGTATGCCCACAGAGCAAGATTATTGGGAGTTAAAAATGAAAATGTTGACCGATTTGTCATAGAAGCATTATTTACCACAGTGACTAATGTAAACTTTGACCCCAATCGCATTGAAGAAATAATAAGATGGGGTGAAGGCATGATAGCCGATGCGAAGGCTATGTATGAGCATATATGCAAAGAAATGGGACAGACACCAGAAAAGATAGCTGAATTAGATAACTGGAAGTTTCCACAGACGCGTGAGGAAATGATAAAGGAATCAGCAGCTATCGGTATAGCGAAAAAACTGAGCGATCTGGGACCTGATATTACCGGCTTGCAGGAGCTGATAACCTATGGCTTAAAGGGCACAGCAGCTTATGCAGACCATGCAATGGTGCTGGGTGTTGAGAATGATGCAGTGCCGGGCTTTTTCATTGAGGCTCTTAACTTCCTGACTACCGCTGACGGCAGAGATGTGAATAAGCTGGTAGCTATGGCACTTAAAGTTGGTGAAGTTAATCTGCATGTAATGGAGATGCTGGATAAGGCCAATACCGGCACATACGGCAATCCAGAACCAACCGTAGTAAAAGTTACTCCGGTAAAAGGAAAAGCCATTCTGGTTTCAGGCCACGACCTGAAAGACCTAGACCTGCTCTGCCAGCAGACACAGGGCAAAGGTATAAATATTTATACCCACGGCGAAATGCTGCCCTGCCTGGCATATCCAGGGTTAAAGAAATATAAGCATCTGGTAGGTAATTATGGCGGCGCCTGGCAAGACCAGCAGAAGGAATTTGCCGCATTCCCCGGTGCAATACTCATGACAACCAACTGTATTCAGAAACCGGCAGATAGCTATATAGGCCGGATATTTACTACAGGGCTGGTAGCCTGGCCCGGCGTCGAACACATTGGCGACGATAAAGACTTCAGCCCGGTGATCGAGGCGGCTCTGGCTGCTGATGGCTTTGCCGAAACTGCCCTTGAAAAGACCATTACCATTGGTTTTGCCCATAATGCAGTAATGAGCGTAGCCGGCACAGTTATAGATGCGGTTAAGGCCGGCCAGATCAAGCATTTCTTCCTTATCGGCGGTTGCGATGGCGCAAAGCCGGGCCGCAATTACTACACAGAACTGGCTGAAGCCATTCCCCAGGATTGTGTTATCCTGACCCTGGCTTGCGGTAAGTATCGCTTCAATAAGCTGGAATTTGGCGATATCGGTGGTATTCCTCGCTTGCTGGATATTGGCCAGTGTAATGACTCTTATTCCGCTATCCAGATCGCTGTCGCCCTGGCCGGTGCTTTCAACTGCGGCGTTAACGACCTGCCGCTGAGCATAGTATTGAGCTGGTATGAGCAGAAGGCTGTCTGCGTTCTGCTGACCCTGCTGCACCTGGGTATAAAGAACATGCGTTTAGGACCAACATTACCGGCTTTTGTAACACCTGCTGTACTAAATGTACTGGTAGAAAACTTCGGCATAAAACCCACAGGCGATGTGCAGGCTGACTTGAAGGATATGCTTAACCAGTAAAAAGGTAAAAAGGTTAAAAGGTTAAAAGTAAAAAGTAAAAGCCGGTCAGTGCCACAAAGAGTACTGACCGGCTGTTTGCTTATATATAGATCAATAGTAAAATTTGAAGTTTAGACTGGAAGGTCGGAAAATCAGCAGTATTTTTTGGAGCCGAAGCAGGTCAGGCTTATTACTATCAGGCAGGCACCAAAAGCCAGGAGGGCCATTCTTTCGCCTTTGTTATCGGCGAGGAACTGGAAGTAATTATACCAGAAGGGGTATTGAACGGTTTGTGGTTCTTTGGGAGCTACCTGTTCCAGAGCCTGGGCCATTTCCGGCCAGTTACTAAGCAGAGCGTTAAAGTCTTCATGGCCAACTTTTTCATCTGGTGAGCTGACGAAGTTAAGGTTTACTTTGGCCGCCCTTTTGACGATCTCGGCATTGTCCAATCTTCGCAGTAATTCGTTTTGCTGATCTCTCTTATCGCGAAGCTGGTCAATTTTGAACTGCTGTATATTGAGAGCATTAGAGTCGGCATAATGCCTGACGACCGGCTCAGCCAACATGCCGGTCATAATAGCCAGCCCTGCAACAGTGGCAAAGAAATAATAGGCCAGCGACTGAGCAAAAACGCTCAGGTCGTGATAAAATTTTGATAATTCAGCTTTATCCATAGACGGGATTATCGACTAAAGAGCCCTGTTTTGTCCAGAATAAAATCGGTGTAAGCAAGAAGAATCTGATACCAAGGCAGTTTTGCCCAGCTCATGTAATACAGGAGAGAGTCATGCCAGACCTGCCGGCAGGATCACTTTTTCTTTTGCCACTGTTCGACATTGCGTGCGAGAACCTGGACATCTCTCCTGGTCATAATATGGTTAATTATATCTGGATGAACCTTGACATTCAGCATAGCTTTATGAACTCTTTGCCAGAGCTGGTCGGCCTTTTTTTCGGTTTCCGCCAGATAAAGCTCGGTAATAAGCTCTTGCAGCCGCTGAATGGAAATAGCATCGATATTTTGATAATAGTTATTGATAACCTTTTGCTGATATTTTGAATAATCACCTGAAGCCATATTATCACCTGCCTAACCCAATTTTCTGCCAGGAGAACTTTCTGCCCGGGCAGAGCGTACCGCCATTTTCAGCCTCATTGTGACCAACTATCTTATCCGGGGTTATGCCGTATCGGTCAGAAAGAAACTCGATCAGGTTTGCCAGTGATTTATACTGCTGCTCGGTAGGAGCGTTTTTCTCAAAGTTTCCTACCAGGCAAATGCCAATATAGTGTTCATTCCAGTAATTATCATCAGTTACGCTAACCCGGCAATGGGCGCCATGTTTCTGCTGCATCCAGCGGTACCCGACCTCGACCTCGCCATCTCTTTTAGCCATAGCATTTATGCCATTGCAAATAACGAAATGATAGCCAAGCTCATCAAGTCCCTGCTCTTTATGCCATTTGTCCATGGTAGTAGCATCACCAAAATCTGAGGCAGAATGATGGATAATGATGCCCTCCCACTTCCTGCTCCCTTCTTTTTCAATAAGAGGAAGCCATTGCGGATATTTAACATCTCTGAGCGAGGCTATTGTCTGCTCATCAAGCGGCTTAATAGATACTTTATTATTACTTTCTAATTCAAAAACCTGCTCAAAAGTAGGCTTTAGCGGTTGCGTAACAGAAGTAGAACTCTTACAGCCTGTCAAAAAAGACAGGGCTATAACAAAGAAACAGAAACATATAAAGGGGAATCTGGCAGGCACGATTTTCTCTCTTTCTTACCTTATTTTCTATTAGCCGTTAAGCTGACAACAAGCGGTATTCTGGTCATCATATACAACAAAGAAGCTATCAAGCTGGGTAGTATTCAGCAGCCGTTGTATCATAACCGGAACAGAGCAAAGTACAAAATGGGTACCGGCGGCATTACATTTACGGTAGGCCCTGATCAAAGAACTAAGACCAACACTACAAATAAAATCAAGCCCGGAAAGGTCAACGACAATATTACCGCCCTGGTGATCGATGATCTGATTAAAAGCTTTGTCCAGCCGCTCAATTTCCATCATATCGGCCTGACCGATAAGTGAAATAACAGAAGCAGAGCCATTTTTAGAGATGTTTATATGAAAATCACTCATGAGTGAACTAAACGCTCCTCTTTTTAATCATGTGTACAATATTACCTCTTCCAAGATAGTCGAGCTGGTCAAGATAAGCATTCATAAGCAGCAGCCCCCTGCCGCCCGGCCGGGAGATATTTTCCTGAGACCTGGGGTCAGGTACATCACCCGGATTAAAACCTTTGCCCTGATCCTCAACAAAGATCTCCAGTAAGGTCTGGGATAGAAAATACTTAACTTTAACAAATTTAGAGCCATCGCCGCCATTACCATGCCTGACGGCATTAGTCAATGCCTCTTCCAGGCAAAGCCGGATAGCAAACATATCGGCTGCATTAAAGCCAACGGCCCCGGCGGCAGAGAGTATCTGGTTTTCTACCCCCCTGACCTCCTCCAGGCTGCTGGCAACGGTTAATTCTGTGTATTGTCTGTCTGTCATAATAGATAAAAGTGAGGCACAGCTATTCATGCGAGATATAAATACTTTTAATATAGAGTGTTACACGAAATGAGCATTATCTGTCAAAACTCATTATCGCCTGATCCTGCTTTTCAAAGATCATAAAGAGCTTATTGAGCTTGGTAATTACAAAGATCTCATACAAAGCAGGGTTAATATTGCACAGGCGTAACTTGCCATTGCCCTCTTCGATGCGTTTGTGAATTCTGATAAGCATGCCTAAAGCACTGGAGCTGAAGTGTTTAACCTTTTGGAAGCTGATCAGAAGGTTAAGCCCCTGATTATCATCGATCAATTTCAAGATAGTATCAGTAATAGAAGTAATAACCGACTCATCGAGTATCTCTTCTTTGAGCAGTTCCACATGGACAACGCCATCGTGATGGGTCACTTCAATTTTTGGTTCGCCAACTTGCATGTTCCTGGCCTCTCTTTCTTAGCGAATACGCGCGGCAAAGCACAATCTCATTTAAGAACAATAACCGTAAGATTTTAGCTGCCGGATGAGATTAAGACAAGGATTTTTTACAGACTATTAAAGACAAGTTCAGGGAAAGACAAATATCTTGCTAAATATGTGTTAATATGATACATATATACCAACGACAACCAGACACAGGAGACCGAGTAAATGAAGTTCAAAGTATTATTGACAGGCCTGTTATTTTCCGTATTTATCTTTCCAGCAATAAGTTACAGTCAAGAAGCCCAAAACCCTGTGGTAAACAGTGAATCAACTGTAAGGGCGAGCTGCTATTACCCGGATCTCGAACCCAAACAACTGTTCCAGATGCTGTCAGAGACTTACCATGTACAATTTGATGGTGTAGATCTTGTATCAGGCCCCATCACCCTGATAAGCCGGGAAAAGGTTGATGTATCAGGTATGATGTTGCTTCTGAATGAGGTCCTGCAAAAGCAGAATCGCAAAGCAGTAGCTAATGGCCAGATAGTTAATATTACTCAGATCCAGGACATAGATCAGGTAATCAAGTTGAGTAATCTCAAGCCCGATCAGGCTGTTGAGATCCTTAAAAAGCGGTTTATGACCACTGGAACTGAAGGCGAAAAGAATCAGAAACCCAGCCTGATCGAGCCCCACCCCAATGGCGATTCAATAATAGTGAGAGGCCCGGAAAAGGTAATAAAAGAGATCCAGTTATATCTGTCAGAAATAGATATTCCCTTAGGTCAGCCTGTCAAGGTTAAAAAAAGCGAGCAAACGCCCTTGCCCGGCAGTGATGTGTCCTCGCTATTGCAGGCCAATATGCCAGAGATCGTGATCAGAAGCGTAGATGTAAATAATGCCGTTACTGATGAGATGATAACTTATCTGCGGGAAGTATATCTGGCTGCTCCTAATGCCACCGCAGAAGAAAGAGCGAGAAAGGTATATAAGATAACCAAACACCCCAAACAGCGGAAAATAGTAATAGAAGGCCCTGATTTCGTCATAGATGATATGGAAAAAGTTATCAAGGAAGAGTTGGACCTTACCCCGGCCGGGCCGCCAGTGATCCAGAAATACATAACCTTAAACTATATAAGCGCCGAAGCGTTCCAGAACCTTATGGCCAATAATCCCAATCTGAAAGACAAATACATAGCCGTTGAAGAACAGAACAATATCATTACCGTTGAAACTCAGGATGAAACTATCTTCCAGATAATAGATGAATTAAAGAACAAATTCGACATAGATCAGAAAGAGCTTCGTTTTATCCCGCTGGCCTATGCCAATGCCAAAGATATTACCAATCTGCTCAACCAGATATACCGGGAAGCCAAACAGGAAGTACCAGCCGAACAACAGGAAGAAAATGTCAAGGCGGGCAATGCCGACCTGAGTACCGATAAGATAAAAGACACCCTGAGCCGCTCTGGCCTGGTTGATGAAAGCCTGCTGGGCAGAATAAGTAAGTCGCTGGCCCTGGTAAGCGAAAGCGAATATACCATCGTGGCCGATGAAATAAGGAATGCCCTGATAGTATATACCTTTTCCCGCAATTTCCCCAAGATCATGCAAATGGTGGCCCAGCTCGATGTAGCCGAAAAGATGGTTTATATTGAGGTATTTATAACCCAGGTAAATAAGAGCAAGCTCAATGAATCAGGAGTTCAGCTTAATTATGCCAATGGCGACTATACTGTCGGTACGGCCTTTGATGGCTTTGGCAGTATTCCGGGCTTATCCTATGAAGTGCTTGATGAGGATTTCAAACTCAGCCTTAAGGCCATGGTAACCGATGGCAATATTGATGTAGTTTCCCGTCCGCACCTGGTAACAAAAAATAATGTCGAAGGAGAGATATCACTTGGTAACAAAGTGCCTATACTCAAAAGCATAGAAACCAGATATGAACAGGCCTATATGAGCAAGGTGGAATATGAAGATATCGGTACGCGTCTGAAAGTCAAGCCCCAGATACATCCTGACAACTATGTCTCACTGGAAATATTACAGGCCGTAGATGATATAAGCACTGAAACCTTCCAGATCTCAGAAAGCTATAAACCCCAGATCATTAATAAACGGGAAGCCAAGGTTAATCTGCGCATAAAGAATGGTCAGACGGTATGTCTGGCCGGCTTCACCGGAGACCGGATCAATGAAGTTGAGGAGAAAGTCCCGTTTTTAGGAGATATTCCTTTACTTGGCCTGCTATTTAAACATACCAGTAAAAAGCGGGAGAAGATCGAAATGATTATCTTCCTCACCCCTCATATTCTGCAGGAACCGGAAGAGTTTTTGAATATGACCAATGACCAGCGAACCAGATCGAATAGCGAAATGAGAGAAGGTCGAGAGATGGAGCCGTTAAAACAGCAGGACACCCCCTCTGTGCCCCGCTACAGCAATAAACCGACAATAAACATCACTACCGAGCCCACAGAAACACAACCAGAGCAGGAAACGACAGAGCCTGATACGCAGGTGAAATAATACTCAAATATGAAAAGGATCCCGGGAAATATAACAGCCAGCAGCAGCAAAGGAAGCTGGATACTGTCAGCTTTTTTACATCTGGCCATAATTCTGGCATTACTGTTCACCACAGGCAAAGGGATCGGACCAGAGACAGATAATACTCCGCCGGCTAAAATCATATCAGTTACACCAGCCGCTCAGCTCCAGGAGCCGGCCCCGCTCCAAAAGCAGGATCTGACTTTGGGGCCGGGACCGTTACCAGTGGCTAAACACGATCTCAGTGACTTCATGGCTCAGGCCGCCGGTAATATCTCAGCTATAACGCTTGAGAAACCGAAAGAAAGCGGCAAACCGGCAGATTTTCGGCCCATCGGCCCTTCACGCAGCTCGTTCTTTGGCCTGAGCGGCGAAGGCCAGCGTATCTGCTATCTGGTTGACATATCCGGCAGTATGATAATGGCCATAGAATATATCAAAAAGGAACTGCAGGATTCTATTTCACAACTGGCGCCCGATCAGTACTTCCAGATCGTTTTCTATTGCAATGAGACCCCTGAGGTATTTGCCCAGGGTAAGCTCACTCGTGCCGGCAAGACTAGCAGGCTCAGGGCCATAGAATATATCAATACCATTGATATTCGACGCATCAGTCCCGGTACAGAGTCGTGGCGGCCCCTGCTCAATGCGATCCATGCCGGCTTTGGCAGCGAAACATTCGATCACCAGTCACCCAATCTTATCTATTTATTCACTGATGGCGATTTTGATGCCGACATAATAACTCCCGTTCTGGCTACGGCCCAACATAATCTAAAATCGCCCGCACCGATAAATGTCATCCTCTGCGGCAGTATTTCCAACGAAAGCAAATTACAGAACCTGGCCCGACAATATAAAGGCAAATATCAATTCCTGAGCGATGAAGATCTGGTCCATCCCCAAAAAGCCAAACCAGCCCTTGACCCGGCAGATTTAATATTGCCAGATATGTAGGCAAAAAGCATAAGCGAACGCCTATTTAACGATCTTATCGACTGAGAGACCTTTGAGGCCTGCTATGGCAGTACTGCCTGCCGAAAGAGTAAGGCTTTTTATAAGAGGAGTAGGGTCAATAGCAGTAATAATAGCGTAAGATTTAGATACTGCCGCAATGGAAAGACCACTCTGAGCTAAAGCAATACCTGCCGCTACCGAAGTGACCGCTCCACCAACCAGAGTTACATCCATTTCGGGCAACTCAAGTGATTCTGGCTTATAACTATCAGCGGCATTATTAAAATTACTAACCTGTTTATTAAGAACAACAGCAGTAAGTTCATCCTGCATCGGACTTACAATAACATCATCAGCTAACCCGGCAATAAGTCCTAAATCAGACATTATTAAGTCAATATCTGCCTTTTTGACCATATCTTTATCCGCAATATTGATAGCCATACCTGTATCTTTTAGAAGAGTGATTTTATTACTTTCATTAGCGGCGCGTTCCCAGAAAGAACCCGCGGCTTTATCATTTACAGCATCTCCGTTCTTTTGATTACTACCATTTTCAGCCTCATTTTCTTCTATGTTATCAGTATCATCTGATTGCAAATCTTCTTGAGAGCCAACTTGCTGATCGCCGGCATCTTCCAATACCATATCATTATCTCTGCTGTCACTATTGGTCTGATTCTGAATTGCATTATTAGTGGCCAAATTAAGGACTAAACCAGAATTGAGCGGAGCCTGGTCATCAGATACCGTTGTGGTATTGTCAGTATTGATCTCAGGGCTGATTGACGGGCTGTTGATAAGCATATCATTCGAAACAACTTCAGGCAATTTTATTTCCTGAGATACAAATGAATTGGTACTATCTGGAAGTACCGGGGCATCTATAACAGGCTCATCACTGTCAGGCAGGTCAGTAAAATCCTGATCGACAGAATTATCCAACTCTATATTAACACCTGAGTCACCGGTAAGAATATTATCAGCATTTATACTGCCGTCAGAGCTATCAGACACATCTGAAATACTATCATTATCAGCATTATCATCTGGCTGTACTATTGGAGTATCTGGTCTGAGAACAGGGATATTATTATTGGTTATAAGCAACTGCCCCTGAGCAATATTACCATTAGCATCAGAAATATAATAATTGATAATCTCTGTACCATAAAAAGTATTATGCATAACATATACAGTACGCCCCAGATAATCAGTAGTCAGAAAACCATGTTCAGGAGTATCAACTGAAACCACAACTATCTGATCACCATCAGGATCATAATCATTTGCCAGCAAATCGGGAAAAATGACTCTGTTGCCAATATAAGATATATTATCAGTTACAGCAACAGGACTATCTTCAACAGGAAGAATATTAACATCAACAATAGCAGCAGATGTAGAACCATATTGATCTGTGATGATATAAGTAAAACTATCTGAGCCATAATAATTCTCAAAGGGTATATATGAAATTGTGCCGTCGCCATTATTAACTACAGTACCATGTTGACCATTTGCTACTGATAATATAGTAATTGTATCATTCTCTTTATCTGAATCATTAGCCAACAAATTAAGCGAAATTGTTGTCACATCTTCAGAGACCGTCATATAATCTGCCCGAGCAACAGGATTATCATTAACAGCAAGGACATTAATCGTAACTGTTGCAGAACTGCTACTGCCCTCATTGTCAATTATGGTATAAATAAAACTATCGACTCCATAATAATCAGCATCAGGAGTATAGGTAACTGTACCATTACCATTATCAACAATAGCACCATGATCCGGTTGAGTTATTGCACTGATTGACAATCCATTACCATCAGGATCAGAGTCATTGGCAAAGATATTGATCACCTTGGCAATATCTTCATTGGTAGAAGCAGTATCGTTTGTAGCGTCGGGACCCTGATTATCAACCACAAACAAAGCATAACCATAAAAACTGGTATTAGCACCCGGGGTTCCGCCAGCCAGAATCGAAATATCTTCCAGACCACTAATATCAAATACGCTGAAGTACTCCCCTGTCCATTCATTAACCGTATTAATAAAAATACCAGTGGCAGGATCATAATTATACCGAGGACTGGCATTGGCCTCAGATGCCGGGTCATAAGTACCAACATAGCACTGAGAATTGAGCGGATTACCAAATGCATCCTGCAATGTAACTCTGTCAATATCAAGATCAATATCGGTCAATACCAGATAAACAGACTGATCTGTAGTCTGCCAGGAAAGATCGATCTGAGCCTGTAATGCGCTGGCATTGAGATTCATATACTCAACAGCTGTATCAGATGTAAGCTTGAAGATATCTTTCAAAGCTGAGTTTGTAATGACTGTATCGCTATGCTTTTGGAAGTAATGTCCATTGGCACTGACAATCTCATAATTAACATCAACACCATTAACAGTATCATTTATAGTAGTAAGGTTAAGCGGGTTAATGTCACCAACATTGAAAAAATCTCTGGTGAGAACTGTATTACTCTCTGGGGTAAGACTGACATCATCGATCATGATCCAGCTTAGACTTGGTACCGGGCTGGGAGTTACATTATCAAACTCCACACCGATTTTTTTACCGATAGCCGCCGGATTGTCAGCAGTGTCAAATGTTATAACATACTCAGAAGGTTCCATTTGAGAAAATGAACTTCTTAACTGTGAAAAAGAATACGAAGACAAAGGAACTCTCACCCCATTATCTTCATAATAGATCGTGGCATTTATGACAGCATTACCCGGATCATTTGAACCATTACATTCGATATCAGTCCATGTATCAGTAGCTCTGAATTTGAGAGTATATACCTCGTCAGCCGCAATGTTCGTTGTAGTAGTCTGATAGAAACTTGGATCAATATCTCTGATCACAGCAGAATACCCCTGCCCTGGGAACATTTGCTGAACACCGGAATCAGTTGTAACGCCATCACTGCTCCAGCCGGGTATGAGACTCCAATCATTGGATATATGACCTGAATCTGGTTCTTCAAATTCAGCATTATCCAGAAGGTTGTTGGCAAGTGCCAGATCATACTGGTATCCAGCAATTATATCCTGGTTAAAAGGACTTACAGACACATACGGACTGGCAAAAGAAGCTACCTCCAATACCCAATCACCACTTGCACCGGTAATATCATCAGATGCATAAACATTGGCACTGGTATAGGAGGCTATTTCATCAAGAATAAACTGACCGCTTTGTCCTGCTCCGGCATTACACGAGGCAATATAAATACTGGCATTATCAGCAAAACTCTCAGTAAGAGATCTGAAACTGCTTTCAAGAGATGAGACATTATCAGCTGTGATCAACTCATTACCCAGAAAGAAGCCACCCTCACTACCATGGGATAAAATAGTAAGAGAATCTATCGATACGCGTACTGATTCAGCCAGATCATTTACCCGGTCAAGAATATCAAGAGGAGTTTCAGATGCAGGGTCAAAATTCACAACAACATCTGCATCAGTTGAATCGATAAGCATCTGAGAATCACCAAGAGTCTCATCAACCAGAAGTATATCAAAGCCAGAAGCACTAAGCAACTGACGGAACTCCAGAGGCTCAATTTTGAGCCTCAACCCATCTGAGTTGTTAGCTGGCAGGTCTGAACCTTTTTTAAAGTTTACTTTATTATCCAAAATACATTGCTCACAAAATACCATGTATGTATATAATCTAAAACTATACGCTACTTAAGAGTAAGATTTAAAAGTCAATGAAACAAATATGAAATACTGTGTGGATTTAATAGTAACACAATGGTCTCCAAGACATAACTCAATATCTGCCAAGCCTTAAAACTACCAGAAAAGAACACGCAAAACTGAAAAACAGTCTGTTATAGTTTAGAAAAAAGTCCTATAACAAATAGAAATCACTCCTGGCAAAGCTATAACAGCATTATAAAACCAACTAAGACAGTTTAATATAAAGGATGTAAAATTTATATCCGATAGCGGGAGACATGAAGATGTTTAAAATAAATAAGATCTTTGCCGTAAGCCTGGAACTGGCCCTGATCGCTATGAGCGTAGCTTCACTGGCTGTAACACTATGGCTTATGCCCGGGCAAAAATTAAAAGAAAATCAGTGGATAAATCAGCACGGACGGGCCGTTGCCGTGCAGTTTTCGCTGGCACTTCAGGCCGGAAAAGATAGCACCATACAGAACCTGATGAATATTTCCCTGGAACAATATCCGGAATTAGGGTCTATTGCGATAAGATCTGATGGCAAGATCATAATGGCAACTGCCGATCACGAAAAGTTATGGGACTCCAAAACTCAGCAAGAAAAGGCACTGACTAACCTTTCTTTCACAATATCAAGACTTAAAGGTGCTCCTCTGGAATTGCAACTGGCTTACAAAACAGATCAGACTATATGGTACAAGTCAGACAATTTTATCTTAAGCATATTAGTTCTTATCGGAACTCTCATTATATACTTGATACTTATAAGAAAAATGTTGAAAACAACATTACCTGAAAATGAATCCGAAAGTTCAGAACGGGTCAACGAAATATTTAATACCATGGCAGAAGCTGTTGTAGTATTAGATAATGAAGAAAATATCATACTGGCAAATAATGAATTCCAGAAATTAACCAGCAAAAGTTTCCCTGACCTTAAGGCATCTCAGATCAATCGCCTGAACTGGCAGGATAAACCCGAAACAATGCCATGGACCAGAGCAATAAAAGACAAAGAGCTGGTCAAAGGTATACAGATGGCTATAGAAATAGCATCAGGCGAAAAACGACTGGTAGTAGCAAATTCAACGCCGGTTAAAGATAAAGACCAGAGCATAAATGGTGTAATGGTAACTTTGAATGACATTACCGAAATTCACCTGCAAAATGAAAAGATAAAAGCAGCGATGGCTGAATTGAAAGATAGTCATAAAAAGATACAGGCCCAGAATGCCGCGTTAAAACAAATGTCAATGCAGGATCCACTAACCGGCTGCCTGAACCGCAGAGCCTTTTTTGATATATTTGATACAGAATGGAGTGGCTCGAAAAGGTATGGCTATGAGTTAAGCTGCTTTATGCTGGATATTGACTATTTCAAAAAGATAAATGACAACCATGGCCACTCAGCAGGCGACGAAGTTTTGAAAGTAGTATCAGAACTGATAAGGAAAATGGTAAGAAAATCTGACCATGTATGCCGTTATGGCGGAGAAGAGTTCTGCATATTATTACCTCATACTGATGTAGCCTCCGCTGCTCTGGCAGCAGAAAAAATACGCCAGAAAGTGGAAGAAAGTTATCCCAGTGATATTCGTGTTACGATCTCAATTGGTATATCAGCAACCTGTTTTGAGGCCAACTCACCTCAGGAGCTGATCGACCAGGCTGATAAGGCCTTATATTACTCTAAAGAAACCGGTCGTAATCGATACACCAGCTGGGATAAGCTGCCGCCAGAAGAGATTTTGTCTCAAAGCAGCAAAAAAACACAATCGCTCGTTTCAGATGATTCAGAAAGCTGTACATATATTGAGATACCATTCCAAGCAGTAAATGCTTTGATAAATGCTCTGGAACAGCGCGATGCCATGACAGGAATGCACTGTCGGCGAGTAGCTGACCTGTGCGTAGCTATAGCCCGTGGCTTAATGAGTCAGGTTGATATATATATACTGGAGGTAGCCGCCCTGCTTCACGACATAGGTAAAATAAGTGTTCCAGACGAAATACTCACTAAGAAATCGGCCTTAAGCGATGCCGAACTGGTAACCATGAGCTATCATCTCAGGCGAGGAGTTGAGATAATAGAAAATTCATTCCATTCCAGCGAGCTAACTGGAATACTTAAATATCGAGGAGCATGGTATGGCGGCACACCCAATAAACCTGAAATACCAAGCGGAGAAAATATTCCCCTGCGTTCACGAATCATCCATGCGGCTACAGCCTATGATTCTATGATAACGGGTGGTTTGTACCGACAGGCTAAACCCATAGATGAGGCATTGGCGGTACTAAGAGAAAACTCACCTGCACAGTTCGACCCACTGATAGTTGCCAGGCTTACTGAAATCGTAACAGCTCGTAAAGAAGAACGAGAATACATGATGCCAAATGAAAATGAAATAAAGGCTTTAAGAATAGGCCTGGAAATAGAAAAGCTGATCTGCGCTGCCGAGGCAGAAGACATGGCCCTGATGAACGATCTGGCAAAGTCACTTGCCAAAGATGCAACTACCCTGGAAATACCGGAACTAGCATACCCGGCGGCAGTATTGGGCGAATCAATCGAAAAAGGCAAAAACATGGCGGAGCTGCTACCTCTAGTAATAGATATCATCTCAGAATGCAATAAGCAAAATGAAAAGATAATATCAGATATACTTCAGGCCAATTACCACAAAGAAATTACAGCCGAAAACACAGCATCAGTGGATAACAATTTTTCAGACTAAAGGTCATTCGGGGGCTTTTTCATTAAGCTGAGTGAGATATCGGGCCACAACGGACTGTTTGTCCTTGAGTATTTTTGAGCCTCTGGTGATCTTGCACAGGCTGAGCCCCAGGTCTTCGGCGATCTGGCGTTGCGATACGCCGGCCTTGAGCCTTTTCATCAATTCCCAGCGCATGACAATATTACTCATCTCAGATTCAGTGAGCATTTCGGCAAAGAAACGCGATATATTCGCCGGGTCTGACTCAGAGGCCAGAGCCAGGGTAATTTCCTGCTTTATCAGAGCGTTTTTTTCATTATCCATAAGGTTATACAATCTCCTTGATTACCAGCTATGTCACCTGATTATATCGAGATTCCCGCAACTGGCAATAGCTCGCTGTAAATATCGGATAAATATTTACAGATACTCACCCCCCTGCAATATAATAACATAAACAAACTAAGCAGGAAACAGACATATTCGTAACCGTGAACGGTTAGGCATTTTCTCAGCAAAAGTCTCATAATAGTTGACAATAAAATCAAACAGATCAGCTTTTATTTGAGAGACGCAGCCAATCAAGCCTAAAACTATGCAAAGCAAATACTTATGAGCAGATTAGCCTTAACCTGCTCATTTCTGACTTTATCATTATTGCTTAAGATATCAATCTGTATAATATTTTCATTGATTAAATTTTAGCTATAAACTATTATGTCTGGGCTGAAAACTGAGCATCCAGAACCGCTGTAAGTGCATTTACTAATGCCTTCAGTGACTGGTAGTACCAGAAAAAGTAAAGAATGACCAGGCAGGTAAGAAGCCACAGGATTAAAAAAAAAGAAGAGTCTGAGTCGCCGAACTCAGACCCTCCAAGCCAGGCTGCAATCCGACCAAAAGCCGGATGACCCACAGCCAATTAAAGCCTTAAACAACAAGGCCAGCAGTTATATCGACCATAATTCGATATAGATTGAATAAAGAAAATATTTTTTCGGACTTTGTGACTAAAAAACTATGACCTCAAAGAAAATTGCAAAATTAGCATTAGAAGACGGAACGATATTCACTGGTGTTAGTTTTGGAGCGGAAGGCACCAAACAGGCAGAAGTGGTATTTAACACCAGCATGACCGGGTATCAGGAAATATTAACTGACCCCAGTTATAGTGAACAGATAGTGACTATGACCTATCCTATGATAGGAAATTATGGTGTTTGCAATGAAGATACAGAGAGCCGGAAAATACATGTTTCCGGCTTTATTGTGCGCGAACCCTCCTCAGTTGTAAGTAATCACCGGTCAACCAGTTCACTGGAAGAGTATCTCAAGAGCAACAATATAGTAGGCATAAGTGATATAGATACCCGTGCCCTGACCCGTAAATTGCGGATCAAAGGAGCCATGCGTGGCGTGATCAGTACAGAAGTACTTGATAATAATGAGCTTGTAGATCTGGCCCGTTCTTATGCCGGTCTGGTTGGCCGCGACATAGTAAAAGATGTCTGCCGGGGAGAGAAATGCGACTGGCACGAAGGTTACAATTCAGAATTTTCCGGCCCACAAGCCCCAAAAAACAATAAGAAGTTTAATATTGTGGCTTTTGACTGCGGCCTGAAAGATAATATAAGCCGTAATCTCGTAGAAGCCGGTTTCAATGTAACGATAATGCCTGCCAGTGCCAGTTTTGAAGAAATAATGGCAGTCAGACCAGATGGCATATTTGTCAGTAACGGCCCTGGCGACCCGGAGCCGATCAAATACACCATAGAGACTATCAAGAAGCTGATCGACAAGCACATACCCATGTTTGGTATCTGTCTGGGCTTGCAGTTGATAGGCCAGGCCCTGGGAGGCAAGACCTACAAGCTGAAGTTTGGTCACAGAGGCGGTAATCAGCCGGTTAAGAATCTCGACACCGGCAAAGTTGAAATAACCTCACAAAATCACGGCTTTGCCATTGATATCGATTCTCTGAACCCCAATGATATTCGCGTGACACATATCAATCTGAACGATAATACTCTGGAAGGCTTCGCTCATAACAGTTTGCCGCTGTTTGCGGTACAATACCATCCAGAGGCTTCTCCCGGCCCCCACGATGCCAACTATCTCTTCCACGAATTTTATAAGATGGTAAAGAGCGGTAAGGCATTAAAAAAGATAGGTGAGTAAGACAGCTCCCCTGTTTATATCAACAATCAAGGGTGAAGATACTCTAATTACCATAAGTAATGTAATCGTTCACTGTACTGTGATAAAGCGAAGATATAAGTAATAAGATATAAGTTGATAAGCTCAGGTGTCACTGCGTGACCTGTTTTATGGCTCCGCAACTGATAAGAGTTAGCAAAATGCCCAGTTTTATCTGTCGCGAAGCCTTAAAATAGCAGTGAGCGAAGCGAACTCCGGAGCTTATCAACTTATATCTTATATCTTATATCTTATTTACTGTAACCGTGAACGGTTACATATAAAGAGTTAAAATAACAGGGCTGACAATAAATGCCAGCCCTGAATATCGGTTAAGATCAAATTATCAATCTGAATTGTCAAGAATAGACATAAAGGCTTCCTGAGGTATATTGACCGAGCCAATAGTCTTCATGCGGGCCTTACCCTCTTTCTGCTTCTTGAGCAGTTTCATCTTACGGGTAACATCACCACCATAGAGTTTGGCAGTAACATCCTTGCGGAAGGCCTTAATAGTTTCACGGGCAATGATCTTACCGCCAATAGTAGCCTGTAAAGGTACTTCAAACTGATGACGGGGAATAGCTTCGCGTAATTTAAGTAAAAGTTTGCGTGCCCTGGTCTCAGCATTTAATCGGTGAATAATAATTGAAAGCGCATCAACAGCAAGTCCATTAACCAGGAAGTTAACCCTGACCAGATCAGATTCTTCAAAATCAAGCAGCTCATAGTTCATAGTAGCATAACCGCGGCTTACACCTTTAATTAGGTCGTAGAAATCATATACGATCTCAGCCAGAGGAGCTTTAAAATCGAGCATAACCCTGCTCTGGCCAATATATGTCTGATTATGGAGAATGCATCGTCTTTCATCAGCAAGTTTCATAATTGGCCCGATAGTATCAACAGGTGTGATAACTTCGAGTTTAACAAATGGCTCGCGCAAACACTTGATCTTGGTTGGGTCAGGCATCTGACATGGAGAATCAATCCTCTCAGTAATATCATCAGTAGTAACGATCTCATAGCTTACCGTAGGAGCGGTCTGCACTACTTCAACATCATTTTCGCGTTCGAGTCTTTCCTGAATGATCTCCATATGGAGCAGTCCCAGAAAACCGCAACGGAAGCCAAAGCCAAGAGCGGGCGAATTCTGAGGAACATAAGAAAAAGATGAATCATTCAGCGAGAGCCTGTCAAAAGCACTGCGTAACCTGGAATAGTCTGTATTATTGCCGGGGTAAAAATCAGAGAACACCATCTGCATGGGCTTCTGATAGCCGGGTAATGGTTTAGCACATGGGTGAAGCGTGTGTGTGATAGTATCGCCAACTGTAACTTCACTGAGATCTTTGATGGCAGCAACCATATAGCCTACTTCACCACAGCCGATCTCATCGATCCTGGTCATTCTGGGCGTAAATTTACCAAGTTCACATACCTGATAGGAACGCCCTTTAGCCATCATCTTGATATTGTCGCCCTTCTTGAGCTTACCGGCAACAATTCTGACATAACAAATTACACCTCGATAATCATCATAATGACTATCGAAGATCAGAGCTTTGAGAGGCTCATTTTCATGGTTTTCCGGGGCAGGCAAAAGCATGACAATAGCTTCAAGCAACTCAGCCATATTAGCAGCACTTTTAGCACTAACTGGAATGCACTCTCCCTTTTTAATGCCAAGCACCTGCTCTATTTCATCGGCAACGACATCAACCTGAGCACTGGGCAGATCGATCTTATTGATCACCGGTACGATCTCAAGACCGCCGTTAATAGCCAGATATGCATTAGCAACCGTCTGGGCCTCAACGCCCTGAGTAGAATCTACTACGAGCAATGCCCCTTCACAGGCAGCCAGTGAGCGAGAGACCTCATAATGAAAGTCAACATGCCCGGGCGTATCAATAAGATTAAGCAGGTATGTTTTACCATCAGAATGCTTATAGTTCATCGATACCGCCGAGGCTTTAATGGTAATACCGCGTTCCCTTTCAAGGTCCATACTATCGAGTAACTGCTCTTGCATTTCTCTTTCTGAGACTGCACCAGTAAGCTGCATTATTCGATCTGCAAGCGTACTTTTACCATGGTCAATATGAGCGACAATCGAAAAATTTCTTATCAGGTTTGTATCCATAGGGTTTTGTTATCAATGCTTTTATGCCGGTGGGTGTTTGAGATGAACACGATACTTCATCTCTGATATATTACTTCCTGACCTCTTGCTGGCTCTCAGACCAACAAAGTCAGTTCTACACTGCAAAGCGAGTCCGGCTAGTGCGGCAGTTTACCAGACTCAGGCTAACTATATACAGACCCGTATTTTACCATAATCATAGTATTAGTTCAATATCTTTTGATTAAAAGCGGTCACCTTAGCTATAACCACTTACAAATAAACAGATTACAAAAAAGAAACTCATCATTACTGCATCGGTCTCGATATGTGCCTGAGATGTTTTTTACTGATGCCTTACAGAGTATCAGAAAAACATTATTTGAGTACGCCAGTGTTTATTACCGCTTGTCAGGGAATTGTTTTGGAATTATAATGAAAGGCACAAATTATAGGACCACCCCCAACAGTTACTCTGTTAAGAGATTATAATGCCCAAAGAATTTGAGATAATAGACTATTTTCGCTGCCAGAGCTGTGGTTCTGGTGAGTATATAGAAACAGGCCCCGGCGATGACATGGCCGTCATGAACATAAACGGCCAGCGGATATTGGTAACGACAGACATGCTGCTTGATGGGGTGCATTTTAATACCACAACAACAGACCTGGCTCGTATCGGCTATAAAGCCATGGCCGCAAGCCTCAGTGATTGTGCAGCTATGTGTTCCCGGCCGGTCGGCTGTGTTGCGGCAATATCTCTGCCCCGCCATTTTAATATGGATGAAATAACCAGATTACATAATGGCTTTAAGTCTGCCGCCGGGCAATACAATTGCCCGATCATTGGCGGCGACATGACAAGCTGGGACAAAGACCTTACTTTAACAGTGACAATGTTCTCAATTATGGATAATAACCGACAGCCCATATATCGCAGCGGGGCACAGCCCGGCGATAAAATAATGGTAACAGGCCAATTGGGCGGTTCCATACTTGGCCGACATCTCGATTTCACTCCGCGAATAAATGAGTCTATCTGGCTTTATGACCACAGTGAACTTCATGCCATGATGGATATAAGTGATGGTATTGGCGGCGATCTGCGGCATATATGCCGGGAAAGCCAGGTATCTGCCCTGCTCTATAGCGAGCAGGTACCCATAAGCTCTGCTGCTCTTGAGCTGGGTGGTGACCCGCTATTGCACGCCCTCACCGATGGCGAAGATTTTGAGCTGCTCTTTACCGTAAATCCAGAAGATGCAAATAGACTGCTTGACCTCTGGCCGCAATTCAGCAGTGAAAAACTGAGTATTATCGGTGAGATAATACCCCGCTCCGATGAACTGGTTTATATAAGAAATAATGGTCAGACATCAGCATTTACACGAACCGGTTACGAACACTGACCCAATACCAAAAGCATTAACCGGAAAGGTTAATTGCTTTGTAATAACAAAATCAAAGAATTAAGGCAATAATCAAGTCGAGACTATCTTCGCTTACCTCGGGCGGTGAAAAATTTCACCAGAGCCGGGAAATATGGTTCGCCTGTAATTACAGGGATATGATCTACCCTTGCCTGCCTGAAAATCTTTTCCAGTTCAGCGTATTGGCTCTGGGCATGAGAGGCAAAAGCCTGCCTGAACTTCTTACCGGAAGTATCGATCTGCATAACCTGCCCCGTCTCGGCATCCTGAAATTGGATCAGACCACAATTGGGCAATATCTGCTCATGACGATCTCTGACACTAACGGCTATAAGGTCGTGTTTTTTACCCACAAGTCTCAGATTACGGGCAATATCAGAATCAAAAAAGTCTGACACTAAAAAGACAGTGGCTTTTTTCCTCTGAACACCGGCAAGATAGTCCAGAGCTATTGCAATATCTGTCTTGCCGCCTGGCTGATTATCATAGAGTAGTTCACGAATTATACGAAGCACATGACTGGCCCCTTTTCTGGGCGGTATATACTTCTCGATCTTATCTGTAAAGGTTATCAGTCCGACCTTATCACCGTTTTTAATAGCCGAATATGCCAGGACAGCACAAAGTTCGGCAGCCAGAGAATTTTTAGTCTTATCTATTGTACCAAAATCAGCCGAACCGCTGGTATCAACCATAAGCATAACAACCTGCTCGCGTTCCTCGACAAAACGCTTAATGTATGGCTTGCCCATTCGAGCCGTAACATTCCAGTCAATTGAACGGATATCATCGCCGGGGGCATACTCACGCACTTCGTCAAATTGCATACCCTGGCCTTTAAAAGCACTTTCATACTCGCCGGCAAAAACATCATTTACCTTGCGATTGGTATATATCTGAATGCGTTTAATTTGCTTGATTATCTCACGAGGCAGCATAATAACCTGTCTGCAACTCCCTGTAAACTATATACTTATGTCAGAAACAACCTGACTGTCAGTATTATTACGACAAGAAAATAACAAAGGTTCAAATTGTTTTGTTAAGTTTGGAACAGAGCTATTTACCTGTCAGTTCCTCTTCAACGACCTCATCATATTTTTTTGCAGGCTTAGGAGCCGTAACACTCTGGCTATGGGTCTTAAACCAGTCAACAACCTCAGTGGGCATTTCATATTGCGGCTGACCGGCAAGCCTGTGAATAAAATTGCAGGAAGAAAAGACCAGAGATGATGCTTTGTCGAAATCCTTGTTCGCAAAACGCTCTGGTTTTTCAATTACATTCACGGCAACAGCAAAACCACTGAAAATAAGATAATTTGTGAGAATAAGCATAATAAAAAAGCCCGCAACACCACCAGCAATATTAGAAAACAGCTCTGGCAAAGGGGCATTAAGCGCATTATCAAAACACATAGATGTACAATAGCGGGCAATAATAAAGAAAAACAAAGACATTAGCAAACAGCAAACCACTTTGTAATATACTTCTGAAAAAGCAGGAATATAGCCAATGATCGTCGGCGTAAGCATAACAGCCAGGTATATACTGAACAATAAATTAAAGAGAGTTACCCACATTGAGGTAAAACCAAATTTTCTCGAATACCAGCCAAATGCCAGGCTGGCGATAAATGTAAGCATAAATAACATAATTGATCTACCTGAAAAAATATTAGAGCCCAATCAGGGTAAAAAAAACAGACTTAACAATACTAAAGGTTTGAAACTACCCTTTTTACCTCCTGCAAATCGGTTCTGCCTTCCAGAGCCAGAGCCATAGCAGATTTCTGCATATTTGTGCGGCAGCTATCGTCACCAAACTGCTTGAATTTACCAACAGAAATAGAACCATCTAACAACTGAGCTTTGATCTCATCGTCAAGTACCATAATATCAAATAATCCGGTCCTGCCATAGTAGCCGGTAAAGCCGCAATCTTTACAGCCAGCCGGTGCCCTCAAAGAGCCGCCGGATATCTTTCTCTCAGCCAGTGAATTCATCTGGCTGTCAGTAAGTGTTGCCGGGGTTGAACATTTATCACACAATTTCTTTACCAGTCTTTGCGAAATAAGCATATCAACGGCAGAAACCAGCAACATAGGCTTCACCCCCAGATCAACAAGCCTCACCAGCGCAGCGGCATTACTACTGCTATGTAAAGTAGCAAATACCTGATGACCAGTCTGAGCCGCCTGCATGGCGATCTGGGCGGTTTCCTGATCACGGATCTCACCAATATAGATCACATCGGGGTCCTGACGCAAAACACTTCTTAATGTTGAAGCAAAAGTTATGCCCGCTTTTTCGTTCACCTCTATCTGACTGGCATTAGGCAATATATATTCGATCGGATCTTCTATCGTAATAACATTTTTCTGGTCAAAGTCCAGAGTTCTGAGCATAGAGTATATTGTCGTACTCTTACCACTTCCGGTAGGACCACAGACCAGGATCATGCCGCTATTGCGTTTGAGTCTGGGGGCAACGATCTCAAGCTGTTTGGCCCTGAAGCCCAGCTCTTTGAGAGAAAGCGGCTTTTGAGCCTGATTCAATACCCGAATGGATATTTTTTCTCCATGCAACACCCCGGCAGTAGCGGTACGAAAAGAAACCGGTCCGTTATCTGTTTTAACAGTAAAAGCACCATCCTGTGCCCTTCTCTTTTCAGCAACATCCATAGAGGAGATAGCTTTTATGCTATTGATAATGGCTACTGCTTCCTGGGCCGGGTAACTGTTGATAGTTCGCAGCATACCATCTATGCGGAAACGCAATTGCGTTTCTTCTGCTGAAACCGGATTTATAAGCAGGTCACTAGCCCGCATCTCCAAAGCATCTGCAATTATCTCCTCAACTCGAGATATAACCTCACTGTTATTGAACTTATCGGTAGTAATAACTACATTGAGGCGGGACCGGGTCTTAGCTGCGCTGCCGGCTTTAGAAAATTTGCCCTTACCCAGAAGAATGGCAAAAACATCATAAACTGAACCGTTATTAGCTTCAACCGTCCTTACCGCATTAACAACTGTCAGGCCAAAAATAAACAATGGTCCAAAAAACAAGATCATTAAATTGCAAAAAGGTCTGCGGCTATTGGAAACCATAGGTGTTTTATAATAGGCATTAAGCAGATAAACACACCAGTAAAACCAAAAAACCAGTAAGACAAATCTTACAGGATTAAAACAAAATTCTGTCGTTGGTAAATTCATAATTTGTGACCGTACAATCAGCCCTTCCAATTCAGAGCTAAACAACCAAAAAAACTGACAACTCAAGGCCAGTAATCGCCCTATATGGCATAACCACTGTCAAGACTGCATTATTTTGTCATAAAGACATCAAAAAGTAAAGTATAAAAACTGATAGATAGACATAATATGACAAATAAGTTACAATAAAGATTTACGAACTAAAGCGTAAGCAGAAAAGCAGGCATAATATCATAAGTACAGTACAATGAGAAAGATATGGCAATATTAGAATTTAAGAGCATAAACAAGGAATTCGCAGGTCGGACTATATTGGATAATGCGTGCTTTGAGGTTAATGCCGGTCAGAAACTCGGACTCATCGGAGCAAATGGTACGGGCAAATCGACCATACTCAATATAATTACCGGCATGCTTAAGCCCGACAGCGGCTCAGTACAACTGGCTGCCGAAGTGCGGGTCGGCTATGTGCCCCAGCATGTCGAGATCGAAGACGACCGTACCGTAAGTGATTATCTACTCGAGGATTACGGCAGACTCAATAGTGAATTAAGACTTGCCGAAGAAGCTCTGGCTCAGGGTAGCGAATCCGAGCATGATCGCCTACTGAAACAATATCAGCAGATCCGTGACCGCTATGACCATATCGGCGGTGACCTTTACCCACAGCGGGCCGAAGGACTGGTAAGTGCTTTGGGCCTGACAGATAAGATCGATCAACCCGCCCGGCTGTTATCAGGCGGTGAGCGAAATGTACTTTGCATGACCAGAGCTTTATTAGCTGACCCCAATCTGCTTATTCTTGATGAGCCGGGCAATCATCTGGATTATCATGGACTGGCCTGGCTGGACGATTTTATCTGCCGGTTCCGCGGCGCAATTATAATCGTATCGCATAACCGTTATCTGCTGGATCGGGCTGTTGGCGGCATTTTAGAGCTGGAAAATGGCAAGGTAGAATATTATCCCGGCAATTACAGTGCTTTCAAGGTTCAGAAAGAAGAAAAGCTCCGCGCTCAGGCTGCTGAACATAAGGCCTGGCAGCAGCGAGTTGATGACCTCAAACAACTGGTACAGAAATTTGCCGATATTGCCCAGGGACATGCCAGTGATAATAGCTGGGGCCGCAGATTACGAAGCCGGCGCAGCCAGTTGGAAAGAGAAATGGGCAAGGAAGTTGCCAGACCCAATGACAGCACCCCGAAAATATCAGTCAATTTCAATACAGAAGCCACCCGTTGCGATATAGCATTACAGGTCAATAATTATAAAAAGGCCTTTGGCGAGAGAGTGCTGTTTGAAGAGGCCAACTGGCAGATCGACGGCGGTCAACGCTGGGCTCTGGTCGGCCCCAATGGCAGCGGTAAAACCACCATACTCAAAGACATTGTCGGCTTTGGCAAATGGGACAATCAGGTCATCCGCATCGGACCATCCCTGTCTGTTGGTTATTGCTCCCAGCAGCAGGAACATCTCAACAGCGAAAACACAGTTTTCGATGAGCTCTATGACCTGCCCAACATTAACGAACAGCAGGTATTTGACATTCTGGCTCGCTTTCGCTTCACCGATGAAGCGATCCAGAAGAAGATCAAAAACCTCTCCGGCGGTGAGCGAAATCGCCTGCAACTGGCCAAGCTGCTTTATTCCCGGCCAAATTTCCTCATCCTTGATGAACCAACTAACCATCTGGACATATATACCTGCGAGGCCATAGAAGAAGCCCTGCTCGAATTTGAAGGAACATTACTGGTAGTTTCGCATGATCGTTATTTTCTGGACAAAATAGTAAATCATGTAGCCGAGGTTCGTGACCGCAAGCTGGTATGTTATGATGCTAATTTCACAAACTATTGGGAAATAACCGCCCCACTCCGTCAGGAGAGTACTGGTGCCGGACGCATAGCATCACGCGGTAAATTACGCAACGAAACCAAAGATGAAACCCCTGGCGTTGGCGCCCAGTATCATGCCGACCGCAAAGCCAAAAATGCTGAGCTGAGAAAGGCAAAAAAAACTGTTGAGACCCTGGAAGATGAAATAGCCAAAACAGAAGAGCTCAAAGCCAGAAGCGAAAAAATGGCTGCCGATGCCTATATGGCCGGTGATAATGATAAAGGCCAGAAGTATTCAGCAGAAATAACCACCCTGTCTGACAAACTTGAACGGCTGTTTGCAGACTGGGAAACTGCCAGCGAAAAGCTCTCTGAGTTGGAAGAGAATCAATAGATCAAGATAAGCTCTGCTGAGTTCGGGCGATTATCTCCTCCTGCAAATTCTGACTCAAACCGGTAAAATAGTCACTATAGCCGGCAACTCGCACTATCAGATCGCGATGATCTTCAGGGTGTGCCTGAGCCTGCCTGAGCGTTTCCACATCAATAATATTAAACTGAATATGATGTCCCCCTAATGCGAAATAACTGCGTATCAGGGCCATAAATTTAGTAATATTTCCCTCAGTAAAGATCTGCGGCGAAAACTTCATATTCAATAGTGTTCCGCCCGTCCGGCAATGGTCAATACAGGCAGCAGACCTGATAACCGCTGTAGGTCCATGACGGTCAGCACCCTGAGCGGGAGAAATACCATCAGATAACGGCCTGTGCGCCAGACGACCATTGGGCAAAGCTCCGGTTACTTCACCAAAATAAATATGGCAGGTGGTAGGCAGAAGATTAACTCCATATCGACCGCCCTTGGTATTGGGTCTGCCGTTGAATGAATTATAATAGATCTCGAATAACTCGCGAGTAATCCTGTCTGCTGCCGGGTCATCATTACCATAACAAGGGGTTTTATTCAGCAGGGTCTGCCGCATGGTTTCATACCCGGCAAAATCATGGGCCAGAGCATCAAGTAACTGGGCCATTGACCAGTTGCTTCCTTCAAAGATATGGGTTTGAATCGCACTGATACAATCAGTTGCCACTCCCAGCCCCACCCCCTGAATATAGGTCATATTATAACGCGGGCCGCCATCATGATAATCCAGAGCCTTATCAATACAGTCATCAACCAGCAGCGACATGAAAGGCGCAGGGTAATGCTCTGCATAAAGTCGTTCTATTGTGTTATTACCCTCAATCTTGACATCAATGAAATACTGAAGCTGACGACGGTAAGCCTCTATAAATTGCTCTATACTGTTAAACTCACGCGGGTCACCTGTTTCTATGCCGATAGTCAGGCCAGAGGCCGGATCTTTGCCATTGTTCAATACCAGTTCAATGATCTTGGGCCAGTTCATATAGCCGGTCAGGGTGCAGCTTTCTTTGCCAAACGAGCTGGTCTCAACGCAACCGCTCGGACCGCCATCGCGTGCATCGGCCAGAGTCTTGCCGTGATTTAACTGCTCAGTAATAATTGTCTCGGTATTAAAACAGGAAGGCTGACCCATACCCAGACTAATAACTTCAGAAGCTCTGCGCAGAAAAGCATCAGGATTATCCTTACTAAGCTGTATGCAGCAACTGGGCTGGGTAAGCTGCATCTGGGCAACGGTATCAAGTATCATAAAAGAAAGCGGATTAACACAATCTTTGCCATCACTGTCAAGCCCGCCAACATTTATCAGTGAAAAGTCAGTATAGGTAGCACTCTGCTCCAGAGTAACACCTACCTTGGGCGGTGCCGGGTGATTATTGAACTTCACCCAGAAACACTGCAGCATTTCCCGGGCATATTCTTCGGTTATCAAGCCAGAGTCAATATCAGCCTGATAGAATGGGAACAAATGCCGATCAAGCCGACCTGGATTATACGAATCCCACGGATTGGTTTCAGTAATAACACCCAGATGCATGAACCAGTACATTTGAATGGCTTCATGAAAATTTCGCGGCGGTTGGGCCGGCACTCTTTTGCAAACCTCAGCAATGCGATATAGCTCCTGCCGCCTGTCATCATTTTTTTCAACTCTGGCCAGCTCTGTGGCTTTTTCAGCATGCCGCTGAGCAAAAAGCATGATCGCATCGGCACAGACGGCCATAGCCTGCAATTCAATATCACCTCGAAGATCTGCTTCACTTTCAGCAGGATTAAGTCTGGCTCGTACTGCGGCTATTTTTTCCTTAAGGGCCAGCATTCCCGTTTTATATATCTTGTCATCACAAATAGCATGGCCCGGACTGCGCTGTTCCATAAACTCAGTAAAAACCCCAGCATCAAAGGCTGCATGCCAGGCAGGAGTCATAGCGTTAAACACCCGTTTACGCATTGTCATACCACTATTAAGCCAGTAAGGAATAATTGTAGCAGCATAAACCTCCCGAACCGCAGAACTCACCCGATAAGGATTCTTAAAGCGATTATGCAATGCCTCCAGATCAGCCAGATCATGACAGCATAGTTCCGGATAAGTAGGAACTGCACGAGGGGCAGGCCCTCTTTCTCCCACGATCAATTCATCGTCACCAATATAGATCTCTTTATTGGCCATCAAGTGATAGAAATTGCCAGCTCGCAACAAAGGCATCGGCAACTTACCATAATTATCCTGATAATATTGCGTAACTAACTCTGCCCTTTCACTGGAGATATAGGGCTCAGTGTTAACACTAAAACTTCTCAGGCGATTTACTCTTTCACTTAACATGTAATTCTATACTCCACAAATTATGATCAGAACAAGCAAGAGCCATCTCAAAAAAGAGAATATTTAAACACGACTGCAACTCATTCTAAGCATGATCTTTTTCTTTTCTATTCCACCGGAATTATAAGGTAAATATTCGACCTGTCTGACAGCGGCAATACTGCTTGCAAATCGTTCTACAGCCTCAATATTAGCCGGGTCATCATTGGCCCCGGGTATAAGCGGAACCCTGAGTATAATACTCTTCTGGGCCCGGGCTATTTTCATAATATTATCCATGATCAACTGATTATCAACCCCGGTATATTTGCGATGCATCTGGCCATCTGCATGCTTGAGGTCACAAAGGAACATATCCGCCCTTTCGATCACTCGCTCAATTATATCAGGCTGAGCAAAACACGAAGTATCTACCGCACAGTGCAGCCCGGCAGCCCGGCACATATCCAGACACTCACAGAGAAATTCCACCTGAGCCAGCGGCTCACCACCGGTAAAAGTAACCCCACCATCTGAATTATCGTAAAAAACCCTGTCCTTAATTACTTCATTAAATATATCTGCCGGTGACATTTCCCGACCTACCATGCTCAGGGCACCAGATGGACAGGCCTGAACACATCTGCCGCAACCGATACAGCTATCTGTTCCGGGAACAATTTGCACCATTCCCTCGACCATACCGATAACACCTGCCGGGCAGGCAGCTATACAACCGCCGCACTTTATACAAAACGCCTCTCGCCAGGTAAGCTCAGGAGCAAAGTTAATGCTTTCAGGATTATGACACCATTGACAACTCAGCGGACAACCCTTGAGAAACACCGCTGTACGAATACCCGGGCCATCATTTATGGCAAAACGCTTAATGTCGAAAACAGTACCGGTTACAGCCACTTTTGTTGCTGCTAGATCGCTACTATCTGATGTATTATTAATTATCATTATCCCTCCATTATAGCAAAACCCAGGGATTAAAAGCAAGCCGGAACGGAAGGATTGCTCAAAATGGTTAATTCCTAATTCTTTGTGGTTAACAGACTTACACCGCCCGCCTTCGTACCGACCCGTCAGTACTAACCATCAGATGCTAAACAGGCAATATAAGAAAAGCACTCTTTCAAACCGACAAATACACATCTCCACCCCAGTAACCAGGCATTCGAGACAGTATCGCAAGTGTTTTTATTTGAAATGCAACAGGAAGGCCCTATATTTCAGGGCTTCTGTACAATTTGCTGTGTAAATGGTTGTTGATATGTTACTGTATTATTATAAAGGACTTATTATGACTAAAAAGACACGGCAGGATGAGTTATTGGATGAATTATTGGCGGAATATAGCGGCCCGGAGTCGTTCTGGGGGGAATCCGGGCTGTTTGCCACCCTTAAAAAGCGGATTGTGGAGCGGACCCTGGAGGCTGAGATGGATCACCATCTGGGTTATACCAAGCACGACCCCAAGGGCAATAATTCCGGCAACAGCCGCAATGGCCGGGGCAAAAAGACCGTTATGCTCGGCGATGATCAGGTAGAGCTTGACCCGCCCCGGGATCGCAATGGTTCTTTCGAGCCGCAGATCATTCCCAAAGGCCAGAAGTATTTCAAAGGTTTCGATGACCGGATCATCGCCATGTACGGCCGGGGCATGAGCGTGCGGGATATCCAGGGCCACCTCTTAGAGATGTATCAGGTGGATGTCTCCGAGGGGCTCATCAGTCAGGCAACTAACAGCGTCATGGAAGAAGTAAGGCTCTGGCAGGGTCGGCCGCTGGAGAAGGTTTATCCGATCGTTTTCCTCGATTGTCTGATGATCAAAGGCCGGCCTAATGGCCCGGTAGAGAACCGCTGTGTTTATCTGGCTCTGGGGATAAATGTGGAAGGGAAGAAGGAATTACTCGGTATCTGGATAGCAAAGAATGAAGGAGCCAAGTTCTGGCTGGGTGTGCTCAACGAACTGCGCAATCGCGGCGTGGAAGATATATTCATCGCCTGCATTGATGGCTTAAAAGGCTTCCCTGAGGCTATTGAAGCGGTTTATCCGCAAACTACCGTACAGCTTTGCATTGTGCATATGATCCGTAATTCGCTGCGGTTTGTGAGTTACAAAAATCGCAAGGACATCTGCGCTGATCTCAAAGAGATATATAATGCCGCCAGTGAAGCACTGGCTCTGGAGGCTCTTGATCGCTTCGCAGCCAAATGGGATGGAACCTATCCGACGATCAGCAAGAGCTGGCGGGATAACTGGGTTAACATTGTACCTTTTCTGGATTATCCACCGGAGATCAGAAAGATCATCTATACCACCAATGCTATTGAAAGCCTCAATCGCTCGATCAGGAAAGTGACTAAAACCAAGGGCATCTTCCCGAACGATGATTCGATCGTGAAGATATTGTTTTTAGCTCTGCGGAACATTGCCAAAAAATGGACCAGCGTGCAGCCCGGCTGGAAGGCGGCAATGAACCAGTTCGCCATCCGCTACGGCGACCGGCTCAAGCTCAACTAGCCAACTAACCCTTTCTAATAGCACATTAAAGGCAGGCCAACCGTGGTCGTTCTGCTCACCGGGCCACCGGGAAAGCCAGAACTAAAGGGAGATTCCCCAGGAATTATTGCGAAGGAATAACACCAAATTGAACATTTACCACTTGCCCAACAATCAGCCTTGTGCTATAGTCAACCCAGCAACTGAAATATCAGCAAAAAAACAGAAAACTGAATATTATTGCTGCCAAAAAAATATATGTGTAAAACCATTTACACAGCAAATTGTACAGACTCTATTTCAGGATGAACGCTGCCTGAATTAACAGGCCTTTTTTTCTGCTTGCATAAAACAGATTATTACCGATACTATTACGACGGTAATTGAAACACTCTTATGGATCTTAAAAATATGCTTAGAAAAAGGAAAAAAAAGAGAATAATGCTCCTTAGTATCCTGTTGGGAATAACAGGAGCGGTCTTTCTTTCTTTATGTGCAGGGCTGACAATGTATTTTCTGGCGATATATAAACCGGCGGAATACGCACCTGAGCCAATACCAGTAGAACAGCAGGAAATGGCAGTTGACCAGGCCATAGCCCTTATCGCCGATATACATAATAATGTATATGCCAGTAATTCCTTCTCAGAGACGATCAATAGCAGCCTGATCAATAAGTTACTATTACATAATGATGTGAACAAGATAATAGAACGAGAGTTTGCCAACCGGGATTATTCGATCAGGCATCCCCAGATCAGTATCCGCAATGGCAAGATCATCTTTTATGTCAGTATGACCTATTCCCGTCAGCAAACTATAGTGAGCATAACAATAACACCAGAGTTTAGCGAAAACGGCCGTCTGAAGCTGGAATTAACATCAGTTCGTTCAGGCCTGCTGGGCCTGCCCTCACTGGCAATAAACGACTATCTGATAACAGCAGCAGACAAGATCAAAGCACATCTTGATGCGGTAAAAACTTCCGATCAAGGCCCAAACAAAGCTAAAGTCGAAAAGGATCTTGGTCGTGTGATCGGACAGGTATTGCCGGACTTATTGAGGAAAGGCAAAGTTGAGCTTGACCCGATAATAAACAATCAGGAAGATAAGAAGATCAGGATAAGCGATATAAAGCTGGAAGATCAGCAGGCGATAATAACATTCAGCAGTTTATAGAGAGTTGTGAATGGCAGGAGCAAATAAAACAGGGATAATTCTGGCCAGCGGCTCACCTCGCCGGCAGGGATTACTGGCAGAGCTTGGAGCTGAATTTACGGTAATAGTGCCTGAGCTGGCAGAACCTGCCTTGCCGGATATGGAATGCAAGGCAGCGGATATCTGGGTAGAATCACTGGCTTATCTCAAAGCGGCACAGGTGGCACAATCACACCCTGAACAGGTCATTATTGCCGCAGATACAGTATGTGTGCATAGCGGTCGAATAATCGGTAAGCCGGAAAACCGGGAAGATGCCAGAAATATTCTGACTAATTATTTTGCGGGCAATTGCCAGGTAATAACCGGTCTGGCGGTATTATGGCCGGATAAAAAGCTCCGCCATATTACCCATGCAGTAACAGAACTGGAAATGCGGGCTATGACCCCGGCAGAGTTGAATGAATATCTGGCAAGCGGCCTTTGGGAAGGCAAGGCCGGTGCTTATGCCTATCAGGAAGGCGGCGACAGATTCGTATTAAGCCGCAAAGGCAGTGAATCAAATATAGTCGGTCTGCCTCTGGAATTACTGCGCGAGATACTCAGGGCCAATGAAATAATAGATAATTGATCTGCCTATACCTGATGCTCTTTATTTAACTGACGCAATAACCACCCACCTGAACTGAAATAAATGCCGCTTAAGCCCAGCCTTATCGAGCTAAAATTGCATCTCTGGCTTCCTGACTGTCATCGAAATGTATCTTTTGTCTGCCAATGATCTGATAGTTTTCGTGCCCTTTGCCGGCAATAAGCACACAGTCACCTGTCTGGGCCATACTGATCGCCGACTGAATAGCTGTTCTGCGGTCGGCAATAACTTTGACCTTATGGTCGTATGAACCGGAAAAACCGGTGCAAATCTCTTCGATAATAGCATCAGGATCTTCAGTGCGTGGGTTATCACTGGTAACAAATATCATGTCTGCATATTTTTGAGCAACAGCGGCCATTCTTGGTCTTTTGGTGCGGTCACGATCGCCGCCGCAGCCGAAAACAACGACAACCTTGTTTTTAGTCAATTGTCTGGCGGTAGCCAAAGCCCGGTCGAGAGCATCATCGGTATGGGCATAATCGACCAGAACGGCAAAATCCTGCTGACAGTTAACAGATGAAAGCCTGCCGGGTACACCTGGAAAACCTTGCATAGCCCTGAGAATATCGGGCAATTCAATGCCGCTGGTAAGAACCATAGCAGCCGCGGCAAGGAAATTGCTGACATTATGCAATGCCGGTACGGGCAGGTGGAAATCATATTCACTGCCATGATATACAATGGTAAGATCAGAGCCGAAAATATCCTGCCTGGCAACTTTAGCTGCCAGAACAACATCGTCCCGATTAACACCATAAGTTATAAGCGGCCTGCCATAAGCAGATTGGGCAAAGAAATCCCACTGCGGGTCGTCCCGATTTATAACCGCTGAGCCATCAGGCAAGAGCAGGGCAAACAACTCTGATTTTGCCTGACGATAGTGTTCCATTGTCTTATGATAGTCAAGATGATCGCCGGTCAGATTGGTAAAGGCCGCAGCATTAAAGTAAATACCATCAGTGCGCCTCTGATGCAGGCCATGACTGGAACATTCCATGGCAACAGCTTTTAGTCCGTTATCAACCATTTGTTTCATTATCTGAGCTAACTGGACGCTTCCCGGGGTGGTATTATCCAGTTCGACCATACCCATGCCGGAGTCATAACCAATAGTGCCAATGAAACCACAAGGGCAATCGCATTTATCAAGTATCCAGCGAACCATACTGGCGACAGTGGTTTTGCCGTTTGTGCCTGTCACGCCATAAACGGCGAGCGAACGGGCGGGTCTGCCCAAGGCCGCCTGGGCAAGCCTTCCCAATGACCCGGCGGAATTAAAGACACGCATAAAATGGGTAGAACCATGAAAGATATCCTGAAGTTTATCCTGATGAATAACAATAGCCGCACCGCTGGCAACGGCATTGGCAATATAATCATGACCATCCGATGATGGTCCTTTAACTGCAACGAAAATATCGCCCGGCTGAACCTGCCGACTGTCGGAGATGACCCGGCCACTAAGCCTTGTTATGTCAATATTGGCATCTGCGGCTGATTCTGATTCGATCTGCAACTGAAATAATAGTTCATCCATAAAAAACCTGCTTCCTTGCTAAATATGCCTGACAGTATAACAGAAGATGAATAATAAAATCAAGAGGATAGGCTCAGAAAACAAAGCGGTCTTGTGAAATTACTTCAACAGATATGATCAATAGCAGAAGACAGCGACAGTGGCATTTTTAGCCTGAATAGCCGCCTCTTCCAACTTTCGTTCCTGGCGAATAGCCTCTATTTTATCGTTCAGGCCGGATACAGCATCAAAGAAAGGAAGAATAAATGCCAATTTAGAAGCAAAATGCGTCCTGACGGTCCATTCATTAGTCAATAGTTCTTTTTCAGAGGCATCAAATTCAGAGGCAAAAATACCGATGACTGCCCCCTGTGCATCTACAACCGCACCGCCGGCATTTCCCGGACCGGCATTACATTCTAACTGGAAGAAACGCAAATTGGCCGAGTCCAGCGACAAAGGAGTTTTGTTCTCTGACTTACCCTGCCATAAACCGCGAAAACCAACTGTTGGCTTGGTAGCAGAGCTGTCAACGGCCTGACCAAAAAGAGCTGTGATCTTACCATTGACAAAGTCGGGCTTCTCCTGGGGTCTGGCTCCAGCCCGATAGCCATAAGTCCAGACCGGACTGCCTAATTGCGGTCTATAGTCAGAGCCTGCCAGAGCCACTGTCTTGCAATTTATATAGCCTTCTATCTTAAGCAAAGCGAAATCATTGGAGCTGTCGTATAACACCAGAGAAGCGGGGATCAGTCCCAGCGAAGTCTGAACCCTGATATCTTTGGAACTGCGAATTACATGGTAGGAGGTAAGAATATAACCGTCTTTTGTGATAAAAAAGCCTGTGCCGCCGCTTACCGGGCCCTCGGCGAGATTCTGATCGGACTTTTGCCCGGCATCAGCAGCAGTTTTATTTTTAATTTTAGCGACAAAATCACTGGCCGCTTCCAGTGCCTTTTGCTTTTCGTAGGCACTAATGGTCTTTTCGACCATATCTTTTACCATTTTGACATCGACATCATTATATTCGGCAACGAGCAGCCATTTATAAGCCTTGAGATAATCTTCTGTAACACCCTGAGCGGTAAGGTACATACAGGCCAGGGCATATTGGGCCTGCCCATCATTATTAGCGGCGGCCTTTTGCAGCCAGTTAAAGGCCTTTTCATTATCAGCCTCCACACCATTGCCGTTAAGATAGATAATTCCCAGATTATATTGAGCCCTGGCAAAATCCTGGGCGGCGGCTTTTTCCAGCCAGACAAGAGCCTCTGTGGCATCGGGAGCAACATCTTTCCCCTGAAGGTAGATAACCCCCAGAGTGGTCTGAGCGGCCGGGTCGCCGAGCTTTGCCCCCTGATTGAACCAGATCAGAGCGGCTTTAGCATCCTGAACGACATTTTTACCGGTATAATAGCGATATGCCAGCTCATAACAAGCCTCAACATTGTCTTTTTTGGCCAGTTCGGTTAGCTCTTCCAGCGGCAATTTACCAATCTCGAGGGCTGTCTGGGTCGAAGCCGGGGCAAAGACCTCAAATGGGTCAGCAGCCCTGAGCCCGCTATTAAATGTAAAAATAAGAGCTAATACGAGGCAGGAACATAACCAGCCGGAAATATTATGATTAAAATGATAAGCGAACCGACTTGGTAAGGACATTTCCATACAGCACATATGAAAACCTTTCAACAATAAAGAGTTTACTAGTAATAACTCCTTTATTATAATGTAAGAATCGCTGACAGGCAAGATTGAATATCAGGCCGTAACGATATAAATAGCAGTGTGATATGTATCTCTCATAGTTCAGGATCACATCACAATGAAAATAACATAAAAATAAAGGCAGACAATGACAGAATCTCAGGATAATAAAAGCGAGCCCAACAGTGATTATAAGCTGTGGCAGGAGCAATATGCCGGGCTTATTGAGGTAACTACTAACCGCATCAGCCGGATGAGTACACTGGCGGCCCTGCTCCATAGCAGTATGCCCCGTAACAGCTGGACTGGCTTTTATCTCTATGAAGATGGTGAGCTGATCATCGGGCCGTTTCAGGGGCCGGTGGCCTGCCTGAAGCTCAAAAAAGATACCGGCGTCTGCTGGGCAGCTCTCAATAGCGGCAAGGCCCAGGTCGTGCCCGATGTCCACGCCTTCCCCGGCCATATAGCCTGCGATGCCGCCAGTTGCAGCGAAGTGGTTATCCCCTGCCGCGACAAGGCCGGGAATATCTATGCCGTACTGGATATCGACAGCCATGAATATAACTCGTATAATGATAAGGATGCCAGTGAATTGATCAAACTGGTGGAGATGATTTGTGTTTGAGGAAAGATATAAGTAATAAGATATAAGTTGATAAGCTCCGGAGTCGGCCTTGAGGCCGACGGCTTTATTAATGCTCCGCAGCAGTAAAGACTGATCAAATTTTACCGTCTTTACTGCTGCGAAGCCATAAAACAAGGTTGCGCAGCAACACCGGAACTTATCAACTTATATCTTATATCTTATTACTACCTCTTCACCCCCCCCCAACAACCCGAACTGAAATAAAATGACTAAAATCACAAAAGAACTAGCTATCGGGCCGCTGACACTTGGCGGTAATAATCCTGTGCTTGTGCAGAGCATGACCAATACTCATACCAGCGATATTGATGCCACTATTGCCCAGATCAACCGTCTGGCAGCTGCTGGCTGTGAGCTTATCCGCGTGGCGGTCCCGACCCCGCAGGATACCGCCGCATTGCCTGCCATTATCAAAGCGGTGAGCATTCCGGTGGCGGCCGATGTCCATTTCCATTATAAGCGGGCACTGGAAGCCATTGAGGCAGGCGTTGTTAAGATCCGGCTCAATCCCGGCAATATCCAGGATCGCCAGCAGGTCAACGAGGTTATCGCCGCCTGTAAGGCTAACGGCACCGCTATTCGTATCGGTGTTAACGAGGGCAGTATAATCGAGTCTAAAGACAAGGCCCTGCGGGAAAAAGAGCTTACCCGCCCCCTACCGGAGCTTATGGTCGAAAAGATGGCCGAATATCTCGATATCTTCGACAGCTGCGGGTTCGATAAGCTGATCCTCTCGGCCAAATGCCATGATGCCCGCACCACTATCGATGTCAATCGCCTGATCGCCAAACGGTTCGACCTGCCCATTCATCTGGGCGTGACTCATGCCGGGCTGCCCGCCGCTGGCGGTGTACGCAGTGCGGTAGCATTGGGTGTGCTGCTGGAAGAAGGGATCGGTAATACCATTCGCGTCTCGCTGGCGGGCGACCCGATAAACGAGCTGACCGTCGCCTGGGAGATATTAACCAGTCTGGGCCTGCGTAAGAGCTGGAAGCCCGAACTGATAGTATGCCCCACCTGCGGCCGCTGTCAGGTTAATCTCCTCGACATGGCCCAGCAGGTTGAAGCCGCCCTGATTGGTGTGCGCAAGCCCGTTACCGTAGCAGTCATGGGCTGCGTAGTGAACGGACCCGGCGAAGCAGCCGATGCCGATCTGGCCATCTGCGGTGGTCATAATAAGGTAGCCGTATATAAAGGCGGGCAACTGATCGCCACAACCGGCTGTGCCGAGGGAATAGAGATATTGCTCAAGGAGATAGAGGCCCTTTGAAAGAGAGTAAAAAGATATTGGAGGAAGAAAGAAGAAATTGGAAGAAGTAATAAGATATAAGATATAAGTTGATAAGCTCCGGATTCGCCCTGCGGGCGAGACCTTTTAAACTTTGCTTCGCTACTTATTAGCTTTACTCTGTAACTTACAGACTTCACCCGGCAATTTACAGACCTGACCTCACAACTTATAAATCAAAAGGGCGGCATTGAGATTGATCTCTCAATGCCGCCCTTATCTTATTGTCGCTCCGCTTTAAAACAGCATCGGCCGCAAGGCCGATACCGGAGCTTATCAACTTATATCTTATATCTTATTACTATTCCTCAGAGGACCACCGCCAGCGTATTACTATTAGGCCCGGTTCCGCCGGCATTAACAGCATTCACCATATAATACAGCTGCACGCTCCGCGGCTGATTCTCGACGGTTATCTCGTTAGTATAATAGAAGCCAACCAGTGACCACTGGGCCAGTCCGCTCTCGGGATCGACCATCGTGCGATAGAGCGAGTAATTGCGTACGGTCCCGCCGCTTTTGGGTTTATCCCAGTTAAAACTGACCGTGCCAAAGCCCTGCGTATTACTGCGGAGGTTGGTCGGCGTGCCCGGCGCAGTTATCGGAGTCGGAGCGGCCCTGGAGCCCCAGCCGATGAGGACCATATTGCCGGGCTGAGCGATACAATCAGCCTGCCCCTGTTTCAGGGCTTTTTTCAAAGCGGCGTTGAGTGAAGCCACCCGGGCATCCTTGAGCGCCGTTGCCCTTTGGGCAGCGGCCCGGGCGGTGTGCAGTTCCTGCAAGGCCAGTTGATATTCAGCCAGCTCCCCGGCCAGCTCTGCCGGGTCGATACTGGGGAATAATTCCGGATGGTCATTGGCACCATTGACGATTTCCCGGGCCAAAGCCGCTATGTCTGCATCTAATCTTGGATAAACAGCCATGGTTTAAAAACTCCTTAAAATATATTCCGTTAATAATTCCCCGCCGCACACGGTCACATTTGCCCGCACTTGTCGGCACTTGTCCGTGCTAACGCTCTGCTCTCCACTCTCGCCGCCATCGGGCAGCGTCCTTTGCTGTTGTTCTATCGGCCAGCCGGCCCCGGCCCCTTAATAAAACCGCCCGCAAAAGCCCCTTATCCCGCCTTAAAACTACTACCCCCGTTTTCAGTACTGAAAAAGCCACAAAACCCATTTATTTTACCGCAAAGGCAATTTACAAAACCCATTTATTTTACCGCAAAGGCAATTTACAAAACCATTTTTCAAATTTACAAAACGATTTTTCAAATTTACAAAACGATTTTTCAAATTTGCAAAACGGTTTTTCCAATTTGCAAAACGGTTTTTCCAATTTACAAAACAGTTTTTCAAATTTACAAAACCATAAAACCAATTCACTTTGGTCCTTACGCCCTTCGGCAAGCTCAGGACAGGCCCGGGCGAAACAAAGGAAATTTGGTTGGCGATGGTACGGAGGCGGGAATTGTAAAACAAATTTTCGGCAGAATATTTCAAATTCACTCCGCCCCGAAATAAACTTATTGGACCATAGCCGACCACGCAAACCATATCTTCGCGTCCCCGCGTCCTGGCGCCTTTGCGTTAAATGAATTTTATATTTTTTAAACGCAAAGACGCAAAGATGCAGAGACGCTGGTGTTTATCCCGAACTCTTGGCGAAGCAGGGACAGCCATCAGTTAAATGAATGATGCCTTAAAACAGGGGTTTTGCCTGAATATAATAAAAGAAGAGTTTATCATGAAGGGCACCCTTCGGCAAGCTCAGGATAGATGAGTTCATGAAGAAGAGAAGATTAAAACCTTCACGACCTTCAATAACTTCACGGTTAAAAATCTTCTCTCTGCGTGCATCTGCGTTAATCTGCGGTTCAATAAACTCTTTCATTTTCTCTGTGTCCTCTGAGCCTCTGTGGTTAAAAACCAGAGTCCGCCGCAGGCGGAAAGAATTAAAGCAACCGCTTTATGGACGCTATGGACATATAGATATTATAGACAAAGATTAAGAGCGATGGACGAGATGGACGCGGCGAAGAGGGAAACTAGTAACAGCCACCAGTTAAATGAATAATGCCTTAAAACAGAGTTTTGCCTGAATATAATAAAACGAACCGCAGATGCACGCAGATGCACGCAGATGCACGCAGATGAAGAATCTGGATTATCTGCAATACTATCCTGCAGAATATTGTTTTTTATGCTCGATTATTTTTCTTAGCGTTTGCAACTGTCTTATAAATAAGGAATAATAATCGATTTGCAAGCAGACAAACATTTAAATAAATTAGTCTGCCCCGCAGGGGCAAACCGGAGCTTATCAACTTATATCTTATATCTTATTACTTTTGGTTGCGGCTTGACCGCCCTGCGTCTATCTGCGTTTATCTGCGGTTCAAAATATTTTTTTTTAGTGTAGTTAGTGTGGTTAGTGGTTAATAAAAATCTTCAATATCTTCGCGTGCTTCATGGTTAAATTTCTTTGATTTCTTTGCGATCTCTGCGGTTAAATAATATTATATTGTATTCGCTGCGCTCATATCTGAAAAACCAACTGAAGATTGGTACTCTTAAAGCTCGCTGAAGCTCGCGTTAAAGTTCCGCCCGCCCGGCGTAAGGACCTGCGTGCATCGGCGTTAATCTGATCCGCCCGCCCGGCCTGTTCTGAGCCTGTCGAAGAGCGTTAGCCCCCTGCAATATGGACAGAATAGCCAAATGATAAATACAGATCATAAACTTAGTGGAAATGCGGATCAAATGGTAAAAGCCGGAGCTTTACTATTGAGAATGTGTAGTTTTTAAGGTAATATTCACTGACTTGCTCATTTACGACAGTAATATCTTGAGCCAGAGGCTATAAAAAACATAAGCACCAATCCATTAAATAAGGAATACTGATATGATAGTTGTAATGACCCCGGAATCAAACGAAAGCCAGCTAAATCATGTAGTTGACCTGGTAACTGAAATGGGCCTGACCACCCATATTATCAGAGGTACTGACCGTACCGTGGTAGCAGCGGTAGGCGATAAACGCAATGCGGATAAAAGCGCGATCGAGAATTGCGAAGGTGTGGAAAAGATCGTGCCGATCCTGGCCCCATTCAAAGTTGCCTCTCGTGAAGTCAAACAGGAAAAGACCGTTATCCAGCTCAAGCCAGGTGGCGGCAGTATTGGCGGCAAAGCCATTGGCGTTATTGCCGGGCCTTGCTCGGTTGAGTCCAGAGAACAGGTAATGGAGGTAGCCCATGCCATAAAGGCGTCCGGAGCCATTGGCCTGCGCGGCGGTGCCTTTAAGCCCAGAACCAGCCCCTACGCCTTCCAGGGTATGGCCGAAAAAGGACTGGAGATATTGGCAGAGGCCGGCCGCGAGACCGGTCTGGCCATTGTCACCGAGGTCATGAACGAAAACCAGTGCGAACTGGCCAGCCAGTATGCCGATGTCCTGCAGATCGGTGCCCGCAACATGCAGAACTTCATGCTGCTCAACGCCGTCGGCCGCAAGAAAAAACCTGTCCTGCTCAAACGCGGTATGGTAGCCACGCTGGAAGAATTTCTGCTGGCCGCCGAATATATTATCAATGCCGGTAACCCCAATGTTATCCTCTGTGAACGCGGCGTACGCACCTTTGAGGAATATTGCCGCAATACCCTCAACCTGTCAATAATCCCGGCGGTGCAGCGTGTCAGCCACCTGCCCATCATCGTTGACCCCAGCCACGGCACCGGCCACGCCTATATGGTCGAACCCGCCTCCAAAGCCGCCATCGCCGGTGGAGCTGATGGCCTGATAATCGAAGTGCACCCTGACCCGGAACATGCCTGCAGCGATGCCGGTCAGCAACTAACCCCCGCCGCCTTCGACTCCCTGATGCGATCAGTAGCCAGAGTAGCACACGCCGTCGATAGAGAAATGGCCTGAGGAGAATTAGCCATGCAGATCATCGACCTTCGCAGCGATACAATTACCAAACCGACTCAGGCAATGCGCAATGCTATGGCTGATGCCGAGGTTGGTGACGATGTTCTGGGTGATGACCCGACCGTAAAAAAACTCGAGGCTCTCACCGCGGAAATACTGGGCAAAGAGGCCGCTTTATATATGCCCTCGGGTACTATGTCCAACCAGGTCGCCGTCCGCTGCCTGACCGAGCCGGGCGATGAGATCATCATGGAGCAGAACTCCCACTGCTATTATTACGAAGCCGGGGCGCCCGCCGCCCTGTCTGGTGTAAGCTGCCGCCTGATCGAGGGCAGGAACGGTATTTTCCCGGCCGCAACCGTACAAGCCGCTCTCAGGCCGGCCAATATCCACTTCACCCCAACCAAAGCTGTTCTGCTGGAGAACACCCATAACCGCGGCGGCGGTGCTATATGGCCCCTCGAAACCGTCAGAGAAGTATCCCGGTTCGTCGCCACTAAGGGGCTCAAAATGCACATGGATGGCGCCAGACTCTGGAACGCATCGGTGGCATCAGGGGTCAGCGAACAGCAATACGCCAGCTGCTTCGATACGCTCAGCGTGTGTTTCTCCAAGGGGCTCGGTGCTCCGGTTGGCTCTGCCCTTGCCGGGCCTGCAGACATTATTCAGCGGGCCAGAAGGTTCCGCAAACAGTTCGGTGGTGGCATGCGGCAATCGGGCATAATCGCCGCGGCTGCCATCTACGCCCTGCAAAACAATCGCGACCGGCTCCGGGAAGATCATGACAATGCCAGAATGCTGGCAGAAGGTCTCGCCCATATTGATGGCATCAATATCGACCTGAACTCTGTCCAAACCAACATAGTCGTCATAAACCTCGGTAACATCCCGGCAGAAACCATGGTAGCCAGACTCGCAGAGCAAGGCGTCCGGGTATTGTCCGTCGGGCCAAACGCTGTCAGGGCCGTAACCTGCCTGGAAGTCAACGCAGACGACATTCAGCAGGCGATCAAGGCATTTGGACGAGCTATTGCCGGGTAACAGATTACACCTGCCCCGGCATAACACACCAGTCTAACCATCAGGCACTATACCTGCCTGGTAATCAGCCATTACGCCGATACTTACGATAGTCGATACCGAGCTCTTGCACTTTATAACGCACAATTCGCGAGGTTGTACTCAGGTCACGGGCAACAGCAGCCAGATTGCCACCGGTACGCTTGAGGGCATCAACGATCAGGTCCCGTTCAAACAAGCTGACTCGCTCCTGGAATGAGCCTGTGCCAAAAGTGTCAGTTGCATCTGAGGTCTGCAAAGTCGGCGGCAGATGATGGCCATGAACCACACCTTCGGTACTGAGCAGTACGGCACGCTCTATGCAGTTCTCCAGTTCACGGACATTGCCGGGCCAGTGATACGAGGTCATAATATTTATAGCCGGGGTACTGACCCGCTTAACATCCTTATTCAATCGCTGAGCATACTTTTCAATGAAATGATCAACTAAAAGCAGAATATCATCCTTGCGGTCACGCAAAGGGGGCAGGAAAATAGGAAAAACATTGATCCGGTAGTATAAGTCCTGGCGGAACTCGTTTTTTTGCACCGCCTCTTCAAGATTACGATTAGTAGCACATATAATACGGGCATTACTCTTTATAACCTTATTACTGCCAACCCGCTTGTACTCTCGCTCTTGGAGCACACGCAAAAGTTTGACCTGGATAGCAGGAGAAAAATCACCGATCTCATCCAGAAAAAGTGTTCCCCCCTCTGCCTCTTCAATATGACCGATATGAGTTTCAATAGCCCCGGTAAAGGCCCCCTTTTCATGGCCAAAAAGCTCACTTTCAAGCAGATTTTCGTTCAAAGCAGCACAATTTACGCGGATAAATGGTCCTTTTGCCCGATGACTGCTATAGTGAACCGCGTGAGCTACCAGCTCCTTACCAGTGCCGGATTCACCCCGGATAAGCACCGTAGCATCACTACTGGCTACCTGATATATGGCTCGATAAACATCACGCATAGCATTTGAATTGCCGATAATATTCTCAGGGCGGTATTTATCTTCCAATTCAGTCCTGAGCCTGCTATTCTCCTCCTCATACTTCTGCTTCTCTTCATTAACCCGGCGACGCATAGTAAGGTCGTGAGCGATCATGCTGGCAACAATACTCAACTGACGCTGCTTGTTTACAAGTATCTCCTGCTCAGCAAAATCCACATCAACAGAAATTGAGCCAACAACAGTGTTGTCCGCTATAATCGGCACACAGATAAAGCTTCTGTCACCTTTAGCCAGCTGCATGCGATTAGCCCTATCGAGAAAGCCCGGCTCCTCAGCTATATGAGGAACAATTATGGGCTTACCAGACTGAATGACCTTACCGGTAATACCCTCACCTTTTTTGAAAACCGGCTCTTTACCCCGATTAGGCATTACCTGGTGAGTAACATCAAAATGCACCGAGTCACCATCGCTCGAGAGAATAGTAACTACACCCCGCTTCATCCCTAACTCAATGTCCAGAACATCAAAAACTTCGGCAAGTATCTGCTTCTGACCGGCACTAGTACTCAATATCTGACAAATTTTATATAACGACAATAAAGGCGTAGCCTGAGGTTCAATTTTATCCATTTTTGTACAATATCCAAAAAAACTACAATATCACCAGCTTCATATCAGCAAACTGACAAAAAAGTAATTTTACAAAAATGTCGCTATTTTAGCAACGGAAAACAAAAGTTTTATTATCAATACAGAGGAAAATATGTTACTATAATACAAAAGTAAAATATGCTTAAAAAGGATTATACAAATGTATTTTTTAGATCATTGCCCTATATGCAATTCAAAAAAACTGACTTTGCTTGCAAAGAACATCTATAATTGCCCTGATAACATTGAAGATTGCCTGAAAGACCCAACTTCGTTTTCCTACGCGTCTATGAGATTATCCATCTTTTTCAGTTCAATAATTACTAACACCAAATCATTCGAGTTTCAGGTTGGCTTATGCAAACAATGCGGTTTCATATTTACAAACCCAAGACCTACAGAAGCAGAAAAAGCCATGTACTATCAGAAATTGTCTGAATTGGCCATACCTGAGAAAAGGCAGAAAGCGTCCCCCCCACAAAACACAGATCAGCGGTCAGAAAGAATATATAATCTGATAATGCCGTTCGTTACGAAAAAAGATAACCTCAAAATTTTGGACTTTGGTGGAATGCAAGGCTTCAACCTCAAAGCCTTTGTCAATAGCAACAACACATGCCACCTGCTTGACTATATTCAACTACCAACCCTGGATGGTGTTACATATATTGGGTCTTCACTACCGGAAAACCCGACAGAAAAATATGACATCATAATTATCGCACATGTGCTAGAACACCTTATGGAACCTATAGCAGTACTATCAACCATTCTTAAACATCTTGAAAAAAATGGAGTATTATACATAGAAGTACCACTTGGCAGTAAAAAGGAATGGCATAATATCGACGAGCCAACAACACACATTAATTTCTTCTCAGAAGAATCTATGTATAATTGTGTCAAATATATCGGGCTTGACATTGCCCTGCTCAACAGCGAAAAACAGTGGGTCACCCACCATGAGTTGGACTGCATTAATGCGGTATGTGTCAACAGGCCTTTTCAAGCAAAAATTAAGCCGGTCAGCTTCAAAAAACAAATTGAGGAAAAGAATGGAATTAAACACAAAATCAAATGGTTGGCGAAATCTCCTGTTAAAAACTGTCTAAAAATAATTAAAAAACAGCTATAGCTGCCAGATATTAGATGGCATAATAAATAACACCTTCCATTTGTCGGGCTACACCCAGGCAATAAAAGTCATTCTCTCTCCCGTGAGATAATCATCAGACAATTCAGAATCAAAATTGGGAATGAATTTCACATCTTTGAATCCTGCAAAAATCAACAGATCATACACTGCCTGTGCCGTTGGTAAGAAACAAAGATTATTACACTTATTCTGCTCATGGGCAAAATCTTTTTCAACATACAAGGCAGAACCACCAAGTGGTGAAATGGTAGTATCAACAACAGCAAATTTACGAGTTACATTTCTGAGAGCCCGCAATATGTCAATCGGTCGGTTAACATGATACAACAGTCCTAAAAAGAGAGAAATGTCATACAGACCCGTGATTTTTTCAGTAAAATTATCAAGATCTGCTACTTTATAGTTTATGCCTTTAATCCCAGTAACATCCTCAAGAAATAAAGCCTGCTCGATATTTAATTCACTGGCATCAAAAGCCGTAATAGAATCAGCTCCATTGAGAATAGATTGAATGGACCAGAAACCACAATTACAACCACAATCCAAGATAGTATTACCTTTCAATGAACCACCAGCCAAATTAACAATAGTAGGGAAAAAATGTTTATATCGTAAATAGTGCCTGCCCCTTTTCCCAACAAAATGTTCAAAGTCAGAGTCAAAAAAACAATTTCCGAGCGACAAGGGATAGTGCCAGAAATATTTTTTACCAACTTCAGATATTTCGCTTTGAGAATACTTACTATTCTCTGAAAGTTCGAACTCGTTTTGAAATCTGGACAAAACATCTCTTCTCAATGCGTCAGAAGGGAAACATTCGATAGGCGAAATGTCTTTTACATTATAATCTTGTGGCAATACCCGAGCTACGGACAAGCCAAAAACGCCTGACAAACAATTGACGATCTTATACAAAGCACCCATTAAACCTGAACTCCATATATTTACAATAAAAAAAGCGGGAACCCGAAAGCTCCCGCTCAATAAATTACATTAAACAATAACATAAGTTTAACTCAAAGCAAACTTAGTTACCTACATAGGTATCTTCAATCTTGGCACCAAGTGTGGCATCATACATGACACCTGCACCAATAGAACCTGAAGCAGTTGGGAACTTTCCAATATACAAGTAAGCATTAACACCAACGCCAGGTCTTGGACTATTAAATGTATAGATATTATCTTCACTTACGCCAACACAAGGATTGTTGGCAGACTTAACATGTCCATCAGCAAAAAGAACCTGCTGCACTTCAGTTGTATGGTTCAAACTATTACCAGGCAGAATAGTGGTGCTAGACTCCCCTGGGTCCAAAACAGACCAGTCCCAATCGGCTGGCTTGCCATCTTTAGGAGTCTTAAACCCCTTTGGAGCCGGATAATCACCACTGCCAGCATTAATTCCCATAACAATTTTATTGTTAGCATCCATGTCATCAAATATTGGATTCTTATCTGCGGCCATAACCATAGATGATCCTGATGTGTCATCAAGCGGGCGATTCCAAGGGTCATTGTAAGAGTATGACAGGTTAACAGCAGCATCAAAATCCCAAAGGTCTGTCCAGTCATCTACAGGATTATTACTATCACCAACCAACATAGCATTTTGTAAATTCATCGGTTTTGCACCAGAAGCACTTGGACAAACAAAACTTTCCGGTGTTACATCGGCGTATTTTACAAGCATATAAAGACACATACCAGCTGTTTGCACTCCAGCACCGTTAGCCATAGCAAATCTCTTTCTGGTATCATCAGGACCTTCACCATAACCAGACTGATTATAAAGACCTGAACCAAATCCTGTGTTTCCACTTGTAAGATTAACCTTCCAGGCCTTCATAGCCATGCCTCTGTTTTCATTCATATAGATCACAGCAGCATTACCAATACCCTTGAGGTTGGCGGAGCAAACAGTTCTCTTGGCCAGTTCTTTAGCACGGCTCAGGGCGGGCATCAGAATTGACACCAGCAGAGCGATAATGCCGATAACAACCAGCAATTCAATAAGTGTAAAACCTTTTCTTTTCATGGTTAATATAACCTCCAACAAAGAAATATCTAATTCTATGCGGGGACACTATATCGTATAAATATAATAAATGATGACAGTTCTGTCTCCAACACAGAGACTATGCCCCGCAAATTTTGAGCATAACACAAGTTATACCGGCAAAAAACCGGAATTTCAAATAAAAAAATGGAAACGATACTGCATGAAAGCAGCACGCTGCACTGAGTAAACAGGCGGGTTCAATCAGGCGTAATGCAGATTTGAATCCTTTTAGAGCTACAAATCTACGCTAGTGAAGTATATACCCGCTAGTTATAGATGTCAAATTAATAATGCCTGATTCGATCAAGAATATAGCGGACTCAATAATGATTTTATTTGAATAATCGTTTTTCATAATTTATAATTAAGCATATATTTATGCAACCTTTTCAAATTTTTTATGGATAATTAATTAGTTAATGCCAGATAGTAAGAACATTACAAAATATAGTTTTTCTGATGCCGGACGAGGTAATATGGTCGCTGAGCTTTGGAATAGCAGAGAGTTGATCTGGCAGCTATTTTCGAGAGAGCTTCGCGCTCGCTATCGCCAGAGCATCCTGGGGTACATCTGGGCTATCATACCTTCTGTAATGCTTTTAATTACATTTAGTTACATAAATAGTAACTTTGCTTATGGTAAGTATAAACTTTCTGTACCTTATCCGGTTTATGCGCTCACAGGCCTGTCATTATGGCAGCTCTTTTCTGTAGGTCTGACCAAAACAACACTGTGTCTGGAAAAGTCACAGGCAATAATTACTAAGGTTAACTTCTGTAGAGAAACCCTGGTTTTTTCTGCATTCATGGAATCTGTATTTGAGTTTGTCATACGACTGGCTCTGGTAGTACCATTTTTCCTCTGGTATGATGTATGTCCGGCGTGGACAGTGATATTTGTACCGTTTATATTGGTGTTGCTGGCCCTGTTGACCATAGGATTAGGCTTCTTTTTAACATTATTGAATGGCGTTTTCAGGGATATTGGTAATGGAATACCCGTTATCATGCCTTTTTTGATGATCATAACGCCAGTGGCATATCCTCCGCTGGAAGGAATGCCGCATCAATTACTTAATTACCTGAACCCCGTCAGCCCCTTCATAATAGCGGCAAGGGATCTGACCTTCTTTGGTGAGATTTCAAATCCGCTGAGTCTTGCCGTAACCGGTGTAATGAGTTTATTGATATTTCTGATGGGCTGGCGTTTCTTCCGTACAGCAATACCAAGAATAGCAGAGAGAGTATAAGGGAACTGAAATTGAGCGAAATTGTCTTACAAGTCAATAATGTCAGTAAAAAATACTGTCATAGCCTAAAAAAGTCTATGATGTACGGCTGCATTGATATATTGCGTGACTCTATTGGCCTGAAAACTCAGCCTGATACACTACGAAAAGATGAGTTCTGGTCAGTTAAAGATGTGAGCTTTTCTCTGGAAAGAGGTCAATGTCTTGGGATTATAGGACCTAATGGTGCCGGTAAAAGCACTCTACTTAAAATGCTTAACGGCATAATAAAGCCAGACAAAGGCGATATATGGTATAAAGGCCGGATGGGAGCGTTAATTGAGGTTGGGGCCGGGTTTCAGCCAGTTTTATCAGGCAGAGAGAATATTTATATTAACGGCTCTATTATTGGCCTTTCCAGTAAAGAGATAAAAGATAAATTCGATGAGATCGTAGAATTCTCAGGACTGGAAGAATTCCTTGATATGCCGGTCAAAAACTACAGTTCCGGCATGAGAGTCAGACTAGGCTTCAGTATAGCCGCCCACCTGCACCCAGATATTCTGCTGGTAGATGAAGTGTTGGCCGTCGGTGATTTATCTTTTCAGGCAAAATGTAGGAATAAGATAGCTGAGATGACTAAAGATGGAACTGCCATTATATTTATTTCTCATAACATGCATCAGATAGCAAATTTATGTGAATATGCAGTTACTCTTAATAAAGGTCAGATAACAACCAGAGCGTCAATAATTGAATGTATAGATAAATATAAATTATTATGCACAAACGAAAATATAATTGAAACTGGTGGCAGTACTATTAAAATAACTGATGTCAGACTTTTAGACTCGCGTGGCGTTGAGCAACATCATTTTAGCTCAAACGATTCTATGTCTGTTGAAATTACATATCAAAGCAATGTCAAAAATCTGGACCTGACTTTTGCTGTAATAATCAGAAACTCTAATGGAATTCCAGTAATATCAATTAGAAACGACTACGACAATATTAAGATATTTAGTAGTCGCCTGGGTAAAGTTACGCTTAAACTTAAAACACTTAATCTACTTCCTGACACCTTCGTTCTAGATGTAATACTTCTCCAAACAAAATTTCTAGTCCCCCTCCATAGAATAGACAATGTTATGAAATTCCAGATACCTGGAGGTCATTTTGTCGAAGGAGTTATAAATATTCCACATATCTGGGAAAATATTAGTTAACATGAATAATTTTATAATATACGATAAAGAGTGGGATATCCTTATAATCCTTGACGCATGCCGATTTGATTGCTTTGATTTAATTTATAGTAACTATTTTAATGGTGTACTTACCAGTACCTTTTCGAGCGGTTCAGCGACTCCTCAATGGCGTGATGCTAATTTCACCCGAGAACACAATGACATAGTATATATTTCAAGCAATCCTTTCATTGGCGACACAAACTATTACAATTTCACAGGCAGTGAACTTTTTTTTAAGGTTTACCCTGTATGGAAAATAGCATGGGAGCAAAATCTGGGTACCGTTCTCCCCGAAAAGATTACTGATGTTGCAACTAGTGTAATACCAAGAAATTCCGATAAAAAACATATAATACACTACCTGCAGCCACACGCACCCTATCTTGCCAGTAACATATTTGCTGGCTTTGCAGACCCCAAGAATAGCTCTAATCCATTTGCTGAGATGAATAACAAAAGTTCCGCCACTCCCATTCGGAGTTATATTTATAAAAAGTTGCTCAAACATTTTGGTCGCATAAAACTTCTTGGCAATCATCCGGAATGGTTTATTGGTCAGTTTTTGGGGCTTCCGCCCCAAACTCCTATGGATGCTGCCCGGCGGAAGTATGGGAAAAAGGGGTTAAGGAAGCTTTATCTTGACAATCTTCATAGCGTTTTACAAGAAGTCTGTCTGCTTCTGGATAATATAGACACGAATGGAAAGAAGATTATTATTTCTTCTGATCACGGTGAATTACTGGGCGAAAAGAACATGTACGCCCATCCTATAAACTCAGATCATGAAATACTCAGGAAAGTTCCGTGGTTTGAATGGCACAGCAATGTATATAAGCCCGAAAAAACAAGAAAGCTAGAACCATATATAGAGCAGGAAACCGAAGATAATATATCAATAGCTCACAAACTTAAAGATTTGGGATATATGTAGATATCTTGAGCTTACGAAATAGAGATATACCATGAAAAACAAAATTCTAATAATTGGTATTGATGGTGGCAGTTGGAGCTTATTACAACCGGCGATAGATGGCGGATATATGCCCAATCTGAAAAGGATCATGGAACAGGGAGCCAGCGGCATACTTCACTCTACAATACCTGCTATTACCCCGGCAGCGTGGGGTAGTTTTCAAACCGGCCGCAATCCCGGAGAAAATGGTGTTTACGATTTCTGGCGTTGGGATAATGACAATAAAACCAGTTCGATAGTAAATTCTACCAGTTTGAATAATACTATATGGCAGCTTGCGACAGATGCCGGGCTTAAGGTGGGTACTTTGAATGTTCCTATGACATATCCACCAAAATCTGATAGTGGAGATATTGTTGGCGGCTTATTAACCCCCAGCCTGGATAGTAATTTTACCTGGCCGCCTGAACTTAAACAAAAGCTCTTGAAACATATTCCAGACTATGACATTCTGAATCTGGAAAAAGCATATATATCTCCGGCCGAAACTGATGTAACCACCTTTATCAATCTCATGAAAAAAAATCTGAACTGGAGATATGAAGCTGCAAAATTCATGATAACCAATAGTGAATATGATCTGTTTATGGTACACTATCACGAGACGGATATTATACAACATGGATTATGGTGCTTCATAGATCCGCAGCATCCGCTTTTTAATAAAGAAAATCAAAAACTGGTCTTCAAAGATTTTTATGGTCATCTTGATAATGTGATAAAAAACACTATAGAATTAAGTAAAGGCAACATAACCTTTTTAGTTTCTGACCATGGTTTTCAGTCTCATCTCTATGAATATAACATGGCAGGCTGGCTCAAAAGAAATGGTTATATAGACGATAACTATATTAAATATAAACTCGATTGTCAGCCAAAAACGCAAAAGAAAGCATTCGGACTGGTTAAGACATTAAAAAATCTTGGTTTTGGAAAGTTTATCAGGAAATTCATGCCTGAAACAGCAGTTGAGAAATTAGAACTAAAGACAAACCTAAAAAACACATCCAATACATACAAGTTTGACTGTAAAGTCCACTGCTCCACCAGTTGCAGAGAATGTTTTATTCATATTTTAGACCAGAAGCATAAAGATGAGATAATAAACGATATTATAGCTCAGATAGGCAGTATAACTGATAGGGACGGCAAGCCAGTTGTCCAGAACATATATCGAAAGGAAGATATTTACTCCGGTAGCAAATTAAAGTATATGCCGGATCTTACAATCGTGCCCATTGATAACTGGACATTCTGTTTTAAGCCGGATATGGCAGATCAGGATATTATCAATATCAACCTTAATAATACCTTCCACATGGGAACACACCACCAAAATGGTATCTTCATTTCAACTGGCGAGCAGGTAAAATCAGGGGCAGCCACCAACCATAATCTGACAGATATTGCACCTACTGTTTTTTGGTTACTTAATCTTGAGAACAGCCAGGTCCACTTTGATGGAGAAGTGATTACAGACATATGGAAACCAGAATTCATTCAAAGCATGAAGGATAATTGCATTAGCCCTAATAAATTTAACATTAATGATCGTGAAGAGTCTTCCGCTTCTTTCAATCAAGAAGAAAAGTCCACACTCGAAAAAAGATTAAACGATCTTGGATACATGTAATTTGAATTGTTCCAATTATAACATATCAGTAATCATTCCAGCCTTTAATTCAGCCTCTACTATTATCAGGGCCATCAATTCCGTATTGTGTCAGACCGTACAGTTAACAGAGATTATAATAGTGGACGACGGATCAACAGATCAGACACTAAGCACAATAAATGATCTTAAAGTAAGTTGCGCGGTATCTATAAAAGTAATTAGTATCACCAATTCCGGGCCTGGCAATGCCAGAAACATTGCTTCGGAACACGCCCAAGGAGAATGGCTGGCTTTTATTGACTCTGATGATGTCTGGTTACCTGACAAAATCCAGCGTCAAATAGAACTGTTAAACACAAATCCAACCGTCGAAATTTGTTATAGCAACTATTATACTGGGAATAATAAAAACAAAGAACTCCACAATACTGGTATAAATAATAGTAGTAAACTAATCTCAAACACTAATATTTCTGACTATTTTACATTATTAAAAAAAGGTTTTTTTGCTCTAACATCAACAGTTCTGGTCAAGAAAAGTCTTTTTGATCAGTCAGGAAAATTTGCATTATACCGAGCAGGCGAGGACACCGACCTCTGGTGTCGGATTGGGTTATTGGGGGTACCGGTACTGTATGATAACACGCCTCTTACCATTTACTCTGAAGACAGTCCTAAGAATTTTGCTCGGAGGCTTTATCTCCCTGAGCGCATTACTCAGCTCAATAGTCTTTATCAGTTGGCGGTAGATAAGGGGAAAGAGCGGGAGTTTTTTCCTGTGGCGCGTATTCTCACTCTGGAGGCTATAAATCAGCTTAAGTATCAGAAGCGGTATAGTGAAGTAGCTGGTTTTCTTGATGATCTGAACTTGCCATTTACTCGCAGGTTCATTCTGGAAGAGAAACTCAAAGCCGGTTCACCGCATATTATGGGCAATATAATCCCGGCTTACCATAAGATCAAAAACATGTTCCGGTAATAAAACCACTGCCGTTTACCATTAACTATAGTCGAGATCGTATAACGGCCATTACCGCCGCTTTCCCGGCTCACAACCTCAAAGAGATCTAAAAACGCCTCAGAATCACCGGAAGTATTAAGACCGGCAAAACTATCTTTTTTGAGCCGGGCCGCGGCCTGGTTAGCTCTTTCGGTCCGGTCGAATCTGGGTTTATTTTCCAGCCGCTCACACAGGCCCGCCATGCCATTATCACCCTGAATAGCCAGATTAGCCACCGCACGAGCAATTGCAGCTTTTTGCGCCCGGCTGATATAAACCTCAGCCATGATCGTTAAAGACTCTATAGGATCGATAATAACCTGATCGCCGCCCTGGATCTTCTTAACCGGACTGGCATAATTGGTAACACCCTTACCAGCAGATTTAGCCGGTTTAATACCGCCGCCGCGATTAAGCCGGTAGAAAGGCACATAGATCGGATTAGTCTTTTTAATAACCGCCGCCTCAGCATCAGTTATCGCGCCGCCTTCCACCAGCAGGTCAAGCATACGATTAGACCAGGCTGTCACACGGTCAGCTAAAGCCTGCCAGCTTTCAGGGGCCGACTCTATAACGGTCTGAGCCGCATCATAATCAAAACCGCTCTGGATCTGCCTTTTGGTCAGAGTAACTGCACGACGGGCCACCAGATATCGGCCAAACTCATCGAGCCGGCCATTTTCCACCAGCGGTTTAAGAATATCGGCCAGACACTCACCAGTTACTTTATTACCAAACAGCGAGCGAGTCTGGTGAAATATAGCCTGCATAGCTCTGGCGCCAGATTTCATAGCAAAGGCCACGGCCAATTTATAGGGGTTATCGGTAGGGTTTAATTTAGCAGAATCGACACCGAAAATATCTTTCAGCAGGACATTACTATCAGAGAATTTCTTGCGGAAACTGTAATATTTATCCGTGAATTTCTCCTGCCAGGTCAGGCCCGGCTTATAATTTATACCGGCTTTAATGATCTTGTCAGCATTATCGGACTTATCTCCGCTGAAAGAAATTTTATCATCTGGCTTGACTGCCGGTTTTTCTGATGATATATTATCAGTAGCAGGAGAGTCCACAGGCTGGCTACGCAACTTCTCAGTTTGAGATGCCGTACCGGGTAATCCAGACTCTCCTTTTTTTTCAGGCAAAGCCAGATAATGGTCATAATAACGCTTACCGTCAGCATGTTCACGAACAGCGATTTCAATAGTATGCAGGGAATTGCCAAACTTTATGCGAGAATGGTAATAATGGAAAGCGACAATATCTGCCCTGCCGTCACGGTCAGGCTCAATACCAACTTTTACAGCATTGCGAAGCATTTCAGGTAAATATATAGCCAAAGCAATTTTATGCTGATTCTGGCTTGAAGTACCATGTTTAAAGCCCTCATTTGCTATAGAAACTGATTCACCAGTAGAAGCAATTACATAATCACCGAAAATATTAGATCTGGCCCATTTGCGTACAGATTCACGCAGAAACTTTGAATCAAGTTTTAAGAATTTTTTGAGTGTAGAAAATTTATCTTTATTTTGGGAAATATCAATAACAGGTATATCCCCGCTGAAATTAACTTGGCCATCAAGCCGCCGATTAGCTATCGAGCCAGCCTGATTTTTCCAGAGATTAACTAATTTTGCCAGCCGGTCAGCCATATCGCCCGGATCTTTCACACCGGCAAAGACATCACGGCCGCCGGCAACCTGCAATTTAAGCCGCCCGATCAATTTCTTAAAGAAATCGACGACCCTGGCATACAATCCCGGATTCTGCTTATTAAGAGCCTGCCAGAAGGCCGGTTTAACCAGAGCCGATCCCAGCAGATCAGCCAGGGCCTCCGAGCCTGTAGCAGCATTATTACCCATATCCACACCGGCGGCCTTAGCAGCCTGAGCCAGAGCCTTTAACTCTGAACCAATGACCGGGTTATAACTGGCCACCTGGCGCAGCTCATGATAAAGCTCATGACCAAAAATAAACAGTTCCGGCTGCACCGAATCAATATCGATGAACAACACGCCAGGAATAGCCGGATCATGACAGCCATCAGCACCCAGGCCAGCCACCCGCACGATCCGCACACCCAGCAGCCGCCCCAGCCGAGATAGGAACAACACGATGCATGACATCAGCCAGCCAGGAGCCGCTATTCAACCATTACACAACTGTCCGCAGGCGGCCTTTATCGACTCGCCGCGTTTGAAGCGAATAGTTGTTTCTATGCCTGACTGCATAAGTTCATCACAAAAATAATTGATCCGGCCACGGTCTGAGGGCTGATAGTCGCAAAGTTCGTGACTGTTGAACTCGATCAGGTTCACACTTGCCTGGATACCTGAACTGGTCAGTAATTCTACCAATACCCGGCAATCTTCATCTGAATCATTCGCACCTGCGATCATACAATATTCCATTAGTACTCGCTTGCCGGTCTTGCTATAATAATACTTCACAGCCTCGAAAAGTTCAGCCAGCGAATATCGCCTGGCTGAGGCCATCAGCTCTGCCCGGCGGTCATCGGTTCCGCTATGCAGCGAAACCGCCAGATTCGCTGCCATGTCATCATCGGACATTTGTCTTATCCCTGCAGGCAGACCACAGGTTGAAACCGTAAGCCTGCCGGGCGGAATACTCTGACCCGCATAATGAGTCAAAATCGCTACCGAATCGGCTACTGCCGCATAGTTATCAAAAGGTTCGCCCATTCCCATATACACGACATTATCTATATTACCATGCCGAGCAACAAGATAGTAAAGCTGAGCGATTATCTCCCCTGCCGTCAGACTGCGAATAAATTTCAGTCTGGAGGTTGCACAGAACTTACAGCCCATCCGGCAGCCAAGCTGGCTGGACAAACACGCTGTAGTACGATTTCGCAGGAACATCATTACAGACTCAAAACAATGGCCATCAGCCGTTCTGAACCGATATTTGACCGTACCATCAGGATCCTGCTGGGTTTCATCAAGGAAAATCTGAGAGATATGCCAGCCGTCCAGGCGAAGCTGCTCAATGACATCTTTTTCCAGAACGGATTCCAACAAATTCAAATCCATTACAAAGTCCCTGTGCAACATCTGGAAAACAGCCCGAACCAGCCCACCTTTGCGACGAACCAGCTTATCATGTAAGTCTATATCAGGCCAGTAGTTCTGCTTAATAATGCGTCCCAGCCGCTGCCGGGCCGACTGCCGGGCCTGCTTTAAGACCTGATTGAGCCGCTCGACGGTCAGCGACCGCAAATCCTTATCACTATCTGTAAAATCATTCATCGAGGCATTATAACAAATACCTGATTCTCAGTCCAGACGGAACAACTCTTCTACAAATCAAGAATCATAACACTCAAAACTTTTTTCACTTGCCATGATATAGAGATTTATATAATCTTAACAAAAGTGTATTATTTTGAGAAATTAAATACTAGAGTCAAACCAGAACCCGTTGACAATTAAAATATTATTAACTGGTTGTAAGATAAGGACCTATACAGGAGATAAGGCTGTGGGGTTAAAAAAACTTGGAAAAAAAATGGGGTCTGTTAACAGTTCTGATACTCAACCAGCCTGTTTCATCTGCGGCTGTACGGAAAATCTGACCAAAACCGAATGTTGCGACCATTGGATCTGTGATGACGAAAGTGAATATGTGCCATTCTCTTACAAACGCAATAGTTGCTATCACAATCATCGCAAATATACACTCTGCGGCCATCATCATGCAGAGGGTCATAAAGGCCATTGGAAAAACTGTCAGAAATGCAAAGATGACTTTAAAAACCAGATGGAAGTTTATATCGATTTCGGCACAAATGAGTACAATTACGAGACACTTGACAAAAAACCTGAAGTTAAACCCACTTATTGCAGCAAATGCAACCGGAAGATCCATCTGACCCAGGATGTCTATGTTATGCAGGGAGGTAAGTACATTTGTGAGTTCTGCACTGACACCCCACTACCATTCTCCCTGAAGAACCCATCAGATCTGAAATATTTACGACCCGAAGAAGATTTTTCAGACGATTTCGATGATTTTTTTGAAGAAGACAGGCCCGCAAGACTAACTTACACAGATTTCGATAAGGTACCGCAAAAGGCGATTAACCGTTTTGAAGAGTTGTACGACATGCTAAACCAGTTCGGTAAAAAATGCAGCGGCATGGAATTTGCTTTTGTCTGTCTGGACCTGATGGTTTCCTTATGTATCCAATTTCCTGACGAGATCTGCCGGGGTAATGCCAAAGGCTGGGCAGCAGGCATTGTTCACGCCCTGGGCATAGTAAACTTCCTGAACGACAAATCGCTGGAGACCTATGTTCCAGTAAGCGATATGTACGGCTTCTTCGGTGCAAGTAACAGCACCATGCTGTCCCGGTCCAAATTCATCAGGGACGAATTTGACATGTTCCCTATGGACCCCTTATGGTCTATGCCCTCTGTAATGTTGGAAAACCCTCTTCTCTGGACGGTTGAAATTAATGGGATATTGGTAGATCTTTCACAAAAATCCGAAGAGGAACAGAGAAAAGCAGTCGCCCAGGGCCTTATACCCATGACTTACAATGAGCTCAAAAGCAAGGTTCATGAACAACTGGCAAAGATGAAAGATATGTGTGACCAGGAAATAGTCGAACTCGAATCAGAGAATGAAAACATTATAGAGACCCAGGATACAGGATCAACTATCAAGTTCACTGATCATATTAAGAAGAAGAAATAGGTCTGGTAATAACCCAATAAAACAACTTAACAGTCACAGATTCAGTCGAGATGGAAAACCTCTAGCATCGGCCTTTGTACTGGCGAATTATCTGGATTGGTCGTCATAATATCAGCCATATAGGCCCACCACTTCTGCATAATTGCCTGCTCTGATATGACAGACGCTGTATTATCATCTGTAAGTTTGAGTGTGGCAAACAAAGTCTCGGTCTTTTCATCGAGATAAATAGAATAATCTCTCACGCCCGAATCACGCAGCAAGCGACTAAGCTCCGGCCAAATTTCATCATGGCGTTTTTGATACTCATCTTTGCAGCCCGGCTTAAGCTTCATAGTAAAAGCACTTCGCAACATCAGTTATTCCTCTGTTAAAAATAATAATATCTGATTGGGATTGTAAATCTTACAGCCACAAATAGTAATGCCATATAGCGTTAAAGTTAAACCTATTTGCGAAACTTAATATACTGATTCCATAGAAAATTACAAATTGAGTAACAATTAATTATCTTGACGGCATGGCAGAACGGGTTAGAATTTATGCTTGGGCGACATTTATGCAAAACAACAACTTTACACATTTGTAATAATCGAGGGAAACATGAAAACTAAAAGCGGGATAGGTCTGGCAATTTCTATAGTGGTAATGATTGTAGTTCCGGCTTGCTATGGCGAAACCTGGCCGATGAAACAAAAAGACTGCTGCCACACAGGCAGAGCAGATGTAACTATTGCATCAGAAAGACTTAATGACACATTCTTTGATGTTTTCCTCTGGCAGACCCCTGTCCCAGGCTCACCAGCAGATGGTCGGGTTGGTGCCGGCAGTATGTCATTTTATGATGGCGTAGGTCCAGATGGTGCTGATCTGGTAGTAGCTGGCTATCACTGGCCCAAGGGTGTTGCCGGTCTGGACCGTCACACCGGCGAGATGCTCTGGAGTGGAAACCCAGATGGCGGTGAAGTGATCGGGGATATAACTCCGGCGTTTTCTTCTGATGGTACAAGCATTTATGTAATTAATGACTATACCTCCTGCGGTGCCAGTCTGATGGCGTTTTCTTCAAATGATTCACCTTTAAATTTCAGGGGTAATCAAAACGATTATTATCCAGACCATTTCGGGTTAGGTTCGCCGGTTTATTCTCCATACTCCAGTATGATATACGCCTCACAATGGTACGGTAAAGCCTATGGCGCCTATGACGATGGTTATGATATATATCAGGTCTGGGAAGCAAGCAACGACACCGGTGTAATTCGTTCAGAACCTTCGATCTGGTATGACTCTCTTATGGGAGAGCAGGTGGTTATCTCAACTGGTCGTCATGGCATGATCTGTGCTACAAATGACTGGGAAAACGAGCTATGGATCGCTTTTATGCCAGACAGCACCGATGCCACCCCTACTATCGACCCGGACAATGGCAATATATATCTGGCCTGCGGCTGGTCCGACATATATGTTGTTGGCCTTGACATATATGGCAACAACCTTTGGCAAAATATGGCAATGCAAGTATTTGACCAGAATGGCAGCCTGGACGATCAGCACGCCAGCGGCAGCGGCTGTCTTAGTCACGATGGCGGAACCTATTATTTCCAGACCGTCGCCAATGATGGCAGCGGTAAATTGTATGCCATTAATACAGTTGATGGCAGTTTGAAGTGGGATTATGCCACCCAGAGCAGAGGCTCTGATGAAAACTACAGTTGCCCGGTCATTACGCAAAACAATGTAATAATTGTGGGAAATAATGACAATGGTACATATTATGCTCTGCTGGATAATGGCCAGAATGATGTTGTTTTATTAGATACACTTAGCGCCTCGGCAAATAGTGAAGGAACATTTGCCCGGGCTTCTGCCACACTCAGCAGTGAAGGCATAATGTATCTGCCTTTATGTACTATCTGGAATGCAGCCAATGGTAATGGTGACATACCTGACTATACCGTACAGAACCTTTTCAGTGCCTTTGACCTGAGCGACGATGCAGTTATCTGGCTTTATCCACCCTCTGGTCTGCGGGCTTATGCCGGGAATGGTTCAGTAGAATTACAGTGGAATGTCATAACCGATACTGCCGGGATGTTTGACCATTACGCTATCTATCGCAGCACAAGCCCCTTCAGTGACATAACCGGCATGATACCTATCGCCACCGAGTATGACATCAACCAGAACACATATCTTGACACAGATGTGACTAATAATATCAGTTGGTATTATGCGGTCACTACCGTTACAAGCAATGAAGATGAATATAACTTTGTAAATGCTATCGGTCCGCGTATTTGTCGCGACGAAACCGACCTGCAGGTGGTCAGTATCAGCCGGACTCCGTACTATCCTCGTTATGCCCCGGAATATACTGATATGGAAATAACTGAACCTGATACCGGGTTTGGCCCGTACCATACCTCGGTAGCAACTGGCCTGGGACAAGGACAGGACGAGAACACCAAACACCTGCCGGAATATGGAGAAAATATCACCTATATAGCAACAGTCAGAAATCGCGGTACTAATTACATTTCAGGCATAACCACCGGCAGTTGGTCAATAGATGGAACATCCAGTCCTATAAGCATTCCTCTTTTCCTTGACCCTGGTGAAACTGCTAAATTTTCTCTGACTCAAACCTGGGACGAGCAAAGCCATGAGCTGAGCTTCACTGTTGACCTGATTGATGACCGCCCGGCGAATAACAGCCTGACTATCGATACAATGGCTGTTGGCTTTCTGACCTATATAGATCGTACTTTTATTGAGAATTTCCGTGATGTCTGGACAGATGACCATAGTGGCAGTACGACCGATGACATTATTGACTGGCTTAATCTCAATGCTGCCCGACTCAATGAACTGTTTGAAACGGCTAACTGTCCTAAACGCGTGCATTATGACATTCTGGAAGTACTGGACGATGATGCTACAGACCCAGACAGCCCAGAGGCGATCAATTTTGCTATTTTTCCATTACGCTATCGGGCTACAGATAGTGATCCACGCCTGTCTGGTTATTACCATAACGATGATGACATTGACTATGGCTTGCTGCATGAAATGGCTCATCAGCTCGGCATGATCGATGTTTACCAGCTTGACCTGCCATCAGAAAACAATCAGGTCAACGGCGTGGGTTACAATGCCCATGATGACCTGATGCGGACCTGTGCTCCGTATTTCAATGAATTTCATGCTCTGGCCATGACCCGGTGGTATAATATTGCCCATGGCATGTATGGCCAGTTCCTCTATGATATTCCTGAGCAGATACAACTGGAACTGACCGGCATATATGGCCAACCACTGGCAAATGCACAGGTTACCATATATCAAATGTGTGAACGGCCCGGCGTTGGCAAAGTAATAACTGACCAGATCAGGGCACAGGGCTCTGCTGACGAGAACGGCATATTCACTCTGCCCAATGTGACCATAGATAACGATCTTTTCCCAGGCTCGCCCAGCGGTGAAATATTGCACGACAATCCGTTTGGTTATGTACATGTGGTAGGCACTAACGGCCTGCTCCTGTTTAAGGTTGAATACGAAGACATTGTTGATTATTGCTGGCTGGATATTACCCAGGCCAATGTAGCTTACTGGCAAGGCAATACCAGCAATGCAGTATTCCCCCGCCAGTTGAACCTTGGCGGTGAAATACTGGGCACGATGCCTTTGGAACTTACCGAGATAAATGTAGATGACTGGACATACTACGCTGAATCTGCCAGCGGCTCACTCTGGCTCGACAACTATAATACTATGGTTGGCTCAACTTCGATCAGATTTGAGACTGATGGCGGTTTCGACACCTATGTGCGTTATCCGGGTTCCTATCAGGCCAGTTGGGATATTTCAGGGGCGAATAGCCTGTATATCTGGTTCTATGCCGAAAATGACACCGGCTATGGCTTCCAAAATAACAGCCCCTGGATAAGGCTCTATGACAATGAAGGAAATTATCTCGAATATCGCTGGTATCGAAACGGTGAACAATCTGATTTTCTTAATACCGCCAATTACCAGTGGCAAATCGCTGTGATCGACCTTTATGGTGAATATACTGATAATGGCTGGAATCATATCCTCTCAGGAGAACCCGACCTGACCAATATAACGGCTCTGGAAATACATGCCGACACCTGGGATTATGGATTTAAGCTCTGGGTCGATGGCATACATTTTAACTGGGAAGAGTTCCGCAATGTGGATTTTGCTACTGATAGTCAGATAGATATCAGCGACCTGGAGATATTTGCCGCTAACTGGCTCTCAAGCGGTGTCAGCTATCCAATTAGCCAGGGAACAGACCTTAATGCCGATGGCTCGGTAGATATGCAAGACCTTGCATATCTGGCGGCAAACTGGTTGTCAGAAGAATAACAATAAAAAAGATAATAATAAATATCAAGGGGCAAATCATATACCAATTATATGATTTGCCCCTGGTTAATTGTAAGAATAAACTTCCAATCACAAATAACTGTCGATAGAATCTGCTGAATAATTCCACCAATTACTCGCTATCAGAAACCCTGACAATTGCTGCCTGGGCAATCAATATCTGGGTGAGGCTGCCATTCCGACAAAGCTGTCAGCACAACCATAATATAGATACCAACGGTTATTATATAAGACAAGTCCTTCAGCAAAAGTTGTACCTGCTGCATATTGACCGCTTTTTTCCCAGTCCAGTTCTGGCTTGAAGAAGGGCTTATCCAGCCGGGTAAGTAATCTGGTCGGTTCATGCCTGTCAAATAAAGCCTGACCGCATGAATAAACCCCTTTGGCCAGTTCCGGATCACCACTTCGGGCAGGGTCCCCGTTTTTACCATTATATATCAGGACAATCCCATGCCGGGTCAGTACCAGTTGCGGGCCCACCTCGACCAGAAGACTGTCGAAATGACCGCTTCTTACCTTCATTACAGGCAGGAGCTTACCATCAGCACCCACCACCGGCTGCCAATGTATCAGATCATCAGAAGTAGCGGTATAAACGGTATTCTCGCCAAAATACATCCAATATTTATTATTAATCCTGGCTGCTACCAGATGGCCATTGATGATTTCATGTACTACCGAAGCAGATTTAATACGCATATTTTCAAATGCAGTTCCGGCAAAAGGACAACCATGCTTATGCCAGTTGACCAGATCAGTAGAAGAGGCCAGGCCCAGCTTGAAGGTTCTGCCATTTTCCACACCGGTATATTGGGTGTATGTTACAGTGTAAAGGCCATCAGCACGCTCAGCAATGCGTGGGTCCTCACATCCGCCCATCCATTCAAAATCTGCCTGACTATCATCTGCCGGGAAAAGCACCGGGCTGGAACGGAAGGTAAAATCAATACCATTATCGCTACTGGCCAATCCGCAGCGAGAGGTATGGCCGCCAACACCCATTTCCCCGGTATCATCTTCAGCTCGATACATAACCTTTATCTGACCATCTTTGACAACTGCTGCAGGATTAAAAGTATGGAGCTTCTCCCAGTTAATATCTCTCTGCCGCATAGGACAATAAAATACTGAGTCGGCATTTGGCCTGATAACCGGCTGGGCATCGACTGGGCGATTAAACGGTCCGATAGCCCAATATGGAAAAGCCTGATAAGGGCTGTCACAATTCTGATTGGCAGGATCATTACACCCAAGCCAGTTCAGAGCCAGGAATATAAGATCATAAAGATCAACTTTACAATCTTCATTAAGGTCATGATACAACAACAGACCATCTTCTTTTATTCGCTGGCAGTCCATCGGCCTTTCCACCAGCTCTATCTCAGCGACCTGTACATAAGGGTCACCACCGTTAGTCATAAATAACAGTTTGTAATGATAATACTCTGTAGAGTTACAAAATCGAACTGGAGTGGTATTTCTGGTTTTGCGAGGCCAGTTTCCACCGGTAAAATCAAATATCGAACCGGCATTGATCAAGGTCCAGTTTCCATCCACTGAGGCTACTGCATCATTAGAGCCATACAATTCATAACTATGCGGATCGCGTTGCGGATCATCATTGGCAGTAGTAAAACCCAGTTCTTCTACCCGGGTAGCCGTCGCCTGCCCCGTACCAAGCCGGGGAGTAATAATAATACCAGAGGGCACACCGCTTTTATGCAAATACTTGGTATTGATATTATTATCAAATGCACAAGCAGGAGATTCATTGCCGGGCCAGTTATTATTAGCCGGCAAACCTGCAATAAGGTCATTGGGCAAAGTAATATCAGCACCGAAGCTCAAACCGCATGTGGCTAATAATGACAATAAACAAAATAATAATTTAACATTAGTCATATCTACTCTTTACAACTCCTTCTTTCGGCAAAAGTATTATTATCTCACCTCAATTGAGATAACAATTAATAAACTACAGGGTGAACAATAGTTTCCCATTGTTCACCCTGAACTTAAAAAGACGGTTTTTACAGTTCGTAAGGATTGCTACAGTTTGTATCAGCAGGATCATTACATTTGAGCCAGTCACTGGCCAACATTGCAAAATCAAGCAAATCAACATAACAATCTGCGTTAAGGTCACCTATCAGCCCCAGGCCATCAGACAGCACCCGGGCACAATCTGCCTGATTAACTGTTACTGTGATCTCTTTATAAATAGTATCAGCTAATCCAAAGGTTCCATCAGTGATAGTCAGGCGGAACTTATATACACCAACTTCAGCAAAAGTAATTTGCGGATCTTCCACATTAACATCTGAAAATGCCACCAGTGGTGTTTCAGGGCTAATCTGAGTCCAGTTATAACTTATCACATCATCATTAGCATCATATATATCAGCATCAACACTGACAGTAGTTGGTCCTGTAAGCATAATAACATTACCCGGACCAATATCAGTAAGAGAAATATTATTGATAACTGGGGCAGCATTCTGGCCCAATTTAACCAGATCAACAACCGCATCATGACTCAAAGCAAAGTTGTATAGACGAACATCGTCCAATTGACCATTCATATAGTCACCGGCATATCTTTCGGGAACATCCTTATTCTTGCAGCCAATACTAACTGTCTGGCCAACATAAGCAGTAAGTGCCTGATAACTGGCATATTCAGCCGAAGTGGCCAACACACCATCAACATATAGACTTACAGTTTTACCATCATAAGTACCGGCCACATGATGCCACTCTCCGGCGGTAAACACTGAAGTAGAGACCTGACGCGATGTATAGCCAGAGGCATTGCGGTCAGGCACAAACTTCAACGAACCATTCTCATATAACAACCGGAAAATATTCTGCTCATCACTTGTTCCCAGTCCATACTGAATAATACGACGATTACCATCCCAGTCTCTTGCATTAACCCAACAGGCAACAGTTAGACCATAATCAAGATTTGCAATATTCGGATCATCAGTACTAACTGGATCAGGAGTAACTTCAACATAACCCAGATCAGTGAAATCGAGGGCATAGTTATTACTATCACCGGGTATCCAGCCTGTAACCCAGTTGGGGTCATGATGTAAAGCACCGCCAACTTCGTTGTGATGTCCCAACAGCCCCTTATCATCAAAACCGGCAATATCATGTGCAATCGAGCCGCTGCCTTCATTAAAAGTCCAGTGAGCAAGCAGCTTATCATCAAAAGCAGGGTCAAGCAGGCGAACCGTTACCTGAACGGGCTTTGAATAATGTCCAGAGTCATCTCTGGCAATAATCTGAAATACATACCAACCTCTAACCGCTGGAAATGTTATCGTTGGATCTTGCAGCGTATTGGTACCACCAAAACTTGCTGTCGCCGGCCCGGAAACCTGAGTCCAGCTATAAGTAAAGCTGGTTGAATCTATATCAGTCACAGTTGCATCAGGGGTAATGGAATTAATGGGCAGCCTTACCAAAGTAAGACCAGGATCAACAGTCACAAACGGTGCATTATCCGGCGCGCCATAAATCTCAAATTCCCAGAGCGATACTCCCCAACCGGAATTATATGCAGAAGTCGATTTCATTCTTACATATCGGGCAGAGCCGAAAGTATTACCGGTGAGATTTATAGTATCATCACCACCATTACCTGAAGGATCACTATAAACCGAAACCCAGTTAATATCATCATTAGACAATTCTATCTGATAGCTTTTAGAATAACCTGCCTCCCATTTAAGGACCACCTGTGAAAGATTATAAATACCCGCCAGATCCACTCTTATCCAGGCTTCTGTAGCACTGCCTGATGACCAGCGGGTAGCAGCATTGCCATCAACTGCATTGCTTGCCGGCACACTGCTGCCTGCCTTTGAAGCAGTCACACTTTTACCGATTGCCACATTGGTATCTGCCTGAGCCGCTGCGGCAGAAGCACCCAGCATCATTAAACTCAGCAGCATTGACCTTTTCCATTGCCGACCTCTTTTCATTTCTTCATCTCCAATTCCAAAAATAATCATTTACTAAAAAGAAATCCAGGTAATACCCAATTACCACTTAATAAGATATCTTTTTTTTACAGAAACTTAATTGTCAGATCGTAAATATTCACCCAGACATATCATATCACTATTGCGGTAACAGGAATAAGATATCAGCTCTCTTATCTGCAAACTCAGCAAAGAGCCTGACAGCTATTATCAGCTCACACCTTATATCCTGTCACTATCGCTGCCTGAGAAAAAACATTTCACTACGCAATGACAATAATTTCCCGAAAATTCCAGAAATGGGCGAAAAAATATACTTTTGTGGAGGTTATAGCAATAAAGAGACATAAATAGGATTGATCACTGCTCTTCAATGGTCAGCTCAGGCCTACCAAACAGCAGCCAGTCCCATGAGTCATCAGTTTCAAATCCGGAGCCGGGCAGATTACCACCCTGGGTAACCACCAGAGATAAAAACCGGTTTTCACTAGTTAGCGGTATATCGATATTAAATGACTCATCTGTTGACACTCCAATTTTAGAAAAAACTAAACTTCCATCAAGCAATACCCATACATCCAGATTTCTCTGTTTACCAGAAGGATTATCCGGCGAACTTGCCAGGGAAACAAACCTGGTTAATGACAGTCTTTCCGGCAATTGTTTACGGATATTGTTAAGGTCATAAGTTATACCGATATTAGCATGCAAAAAAAGCCCCGCGCTATCATCCGTGCCATAATCATGATTATCGATCTGAAATTTAACATCAAGATCTTTATCGTAATGAGCCCCATTTATAATGGGTACGCAATATCTGCCGTTAGTATCCGGGCAATCATTGAAGACATCTCCCTGCGAACTTACAATCACTTTACCTGTTCCGCCATCTGGAATAAAGATACCATCAACAGCACCAACCTCAGGTACTGGTCTGAAATAATTATCTTTAACCTGCGGGTGATCGTTATACTCCTTTACAAACAAAGGAATAGTAGAAAGCAGACCACTATCTATCATTATACCATAATTGAGATTGCCTGTTCCAAAGCCGTTACCACCACCAACATAATCAGCCAGATCAACCGACTTCTGACCATGCCAGATAAAGTCAACATCTGAGTCTATATCACGAACAAAAGCCTGTGCCATTACCGGGATCGAACTCAATGCTTTTTTTGCAGCCTCATACTTGACCGCCTCGTTTTGCATTACTAACCGACTAACCTTCTCTTGATTATCCTCACCAGCAAATAACTGCACCTTTCCGGTAATTACATGCAGCTCAGAGACACCTGACCTTAATACTTCAACACCAAATTCAGTACCCAGATCAATGAACCTGGCACTATCAGTATCTATAGTAAACCCTCGGCCTACATTTGATACCAAAGAGTAAATACGACCTTCTTCAACATATATGCCATTTCTCTCGATCACAAACTCAGCAGGCCCTTCGATCAGTACATCAACCCCCTGATCATACTTTATCTTAACTATACCCTTACTTAGCGAATAAGGAGCCTGATTGGTTAATAAACGAGCATTATTATTAAGCGAAGCTGAATCCCCACCCCAGGCAACATTAACCTGATCGATAAGTGTAGCCACTGCCACAGAATGATCCGGCAAAAACATTTCAGCATAAATAATGAACGAAATAAATAATACCGCTGCTGCATAAATTAGTTTATCAAAAAGCAGGAATATTTTATTTCTGGGTTTAGCTACTTTAACAGACTTCACTTCCTCAACTACCGTTTTCCCCTTATCAACCTCAACTTCAGGTGCAATTTCTTCAATTTCGGCCAGCTTCAAAATATACTTCTGCCTTGCCTCAGAGTTATTGCCAGATACCGGTTTACAGGAACCTCCCTCATTGCCATATACGGTACTAAGTATAACATTATTTAATATATATTCCTGATAATAACGCCGGGCATCAGCATCAGCCAGCAATATGTGGTTCAACAATGCCATTCGCTCATTACTGATCAGCCCTTCTGCAGCTTCCCCAACAAGAAACCTCAACTCTCTGTATTTGTCTTCAGACATTACCAGCCTCGACTCTCATCTTGCGTTGCACACAACTCTGCAACAATCCATGTATTCTGGCATTATTTCTGAATGCCGAGGTTACGGATAAACCAAAGCGACTGGCAAGTTTTTTCAGGGTCAAACCTTGCGAATATTTCAACTTAATAAAATCCTGATCGCCGGCTGTCAGTTCCTTAACACATTCCATCAGCTTTTCTGTTCTCTCTTGAGAGCGTTCAAATACCTGTAAATTGTCTTTCGCCAGTAATTCCAATACCTCATTATCTACCAGAATACTATTAGAGAAATTCCTTCGCCGAAACTCCATTACTTTATACTTGGCAATAGTAACAGCCCAGGCAGCAAAATCAGTTTCGGGAATATAAGTGTCGAACTTTTTCCACATTGTTATACTGGCATCCTGCATTACATCATCAGCATCTGCCTCATTAGGCAGCATAGAGAAAATAAACGACTTTATACGCACATAATTTGCGGTCAAAAGCCGGATATACCTGCTCTCTTTGTCTTCGCATTTCTTTTCACTGCCAAAAGCCATTTTTATCTCAACAAAAAAAATACCATGCTATACAATCTTCTATTATATCAATGACAGCTCTTAAAGATAAATTCCAATTTTCTCACAAATAATCCTAAAACAGGCTAAAATATCATCAACCAGCACAGTATTGCCTGTTTTATGTCAAAAACACAACCTGCTAAAAAAACAAACCGCACCAGTAACCCCAGATAAAACTGGAGCAACCAGTGCGGTTCAGATATAAATCATTACTTAAAAAGCACTTGCAATCATGGCGAAAAACAAGAAAAATGTCAATTTATCTTTTTCTCACCAAAACCGCCTGTTCATACTATTTTCTGATTATTTGCACACCTTTCTCGTGACAAACATCACCTGCGCCATGCCAGATGCCATTACCATCAACAACGGTTATATCTGCTATTCGCTTTTGTTGGGCCAGATCGCCTTGCTGCCGGCTGCATTTGACTACAATATAACCATCTGTCTTTTCGGCGGTAAAGCTGGTAAGGCAATACTCACCTTCCTGATAGCCGTAACCATCGCCAGCATCATCATATACAGTACCCTGGGCCTTGCCCTGAGCATCTAAAACAACCATCAGAGAAAGACTCTGGACAGCGGCTATCTGCTCTGTGCTTTGCACAACTGGTCCCAGCGGCACAATAGCTCCTGGACGAACATGCACATCACACTGATATTTATCTTTAGCACTGTCTTCGCCAGTCAGCGAAACCAGAGGCCAGTTCCCGGCAGGATACTTAACATTCTGCGCCCACTTAGGCACAATATAGAGGTCAGAACCAAGCATAAAAGCCTGCTCTTCCATGCGCAGATCCATATCGGTAACATCAGCGAAATATGCCGGGCACATTACCGGCAAACCGGTTTCATGAGCGTTACGGAAAGCAGTATAGAGATAAGGCATAAGCCGATAACGACGCTCCAGGGCAACCCGCGCAGCAGTTTCGGTTTCCTCGCCGAAAGCCCACGGCTCATGGTCAATAGTACCCAGTGAGCTATGCCCGCGGCTAAAGGGATAAAATGCGCCCACCGCGATCCAATGCGCCCAGAGATCCGGCGTGGCATTATCGCCAAAGCCGCCAATATCGGGACCATTAAAAGGCTGACCGGAAAGACCAAAGTTGATCGACATAGGTATTGACCAGCGAAGATGCTCCCAGGTAGAGGCATTATCACCTGTCCAGGTGGCGGCATATCGTTGTCCACCGATATAATTAGCACGAGTAAGAACAAAAGGCCGCTTATCGGGATTAGCCGCCATAATACCCTGCTGTGAGGCTTTGGCCATAAGCATACCATATATATTGTGATATTGGGCATGAGTGCCAGCCGGCAGCTCTTCGCCGCCTCGATGGACATTATCAGCAGGCATAGTTTTAGAATCAACAAAAACCGCCGGCTCATTCATATCATTCCAGACACCATCAATCCCATGGGCCATAAAGTCTTTATACAGACCTGCCCACCAGTCTCGAACCTGCGGAATAGTAAAATCAGGGAAGGCACAATCACCCGGCCAGACTGGCCCTTTGAACGGCTTGCCCTCTGCTGTCTTAACCCAGGCATCAATTGCGGTTCCAGCATCAAAGACAGAATATCCTTCTTCATATTTCACACCCGGATCGATCATCCAAACCCCCTTAAAGCCTAGCGAATGGAGATAAGCATTGGTATCAGATGGATCTGGGAAACGGTTTTTATCAAAGGAAAAGATCCGATATTCGTCCATATAATGAATATCAAACCAGATAACATCACATGGTATCTGTTTAGCCCGGAAGGTATCAGCTATCTCACGGGCACGAGCATCAGGATAATACGACCAGCGGCACTGCTGATAACCCAGCGACCAGCGAGGCGGCATAGAGATCGTCCCAATGAGATCAGCGAGCATAGTCATAAGCTCTTGCGGGCTTTTCGCCTCCAGAACCATAACCGGAAAAGCCGGGGCATTTTCAGTAACACTATAAAGTATGCCGCTACGCAGGTCCAGTTCAGCAAGCCAGGTAGAGTCAAAATAAACGCCAAAAGCCGAGCCATCAGGCCGCAGCCCGATCACCCAGGGGTGCGTCTGGTAAAGCTGATCGGCCTTACCATAAAGCGGATTATCAAGGTTATCCAGAACAATTTTATGCCCATTACGGATCAGACTGCCGGTAACTTCGCCAGTAGCATAAAGATCCGTTTCAGGGTCAATGGCAAAATAAGCAAACTTGCGTCCTTGTTTCTGGCCAAAAATCGGTTTCAGTTGCCAGCCAGCAGCAATTGGTCCAACCGGGTTCAATGCCTTTACAAACGCCGGAGACACAGGAACATCTGCCTGATTGAGACCCGCCGGTCGGAAACGAGCTATATTTGAAGATAACATCTCACTTTCAGCTGCCGAGGCGGCATTTTTCAGCAAATTGGAGATATACTCACCCGGATGGTCATCTACCGGGTTCACATCTTGCCAGTTAGTACCAATAACAACTTCATCGAATTCATAGGCACAGTTCTCATGGCCACAACGAATACGGATCTCATCAAAGGCAAGCTCCGTATGGTGCCTTGACCAGATACCGCTGGGTTGACGAACTTCTGAGCGGTTAGCAAACGGGTCAAGGCCAATTGCCAGGCTCTCTGGTCCATCATCATGATAATCAATGCGTAAAACGATCTTATGAATGGCATTATCAACCTGTTTACGAGTATCACTCATCTGCATGCCCTTGCCATCAGACTCCCAGAATGAGAATATATCTGAATCAAAATCATTACCCAGACCAAACACCTCTTTGTCGTCTTTATAAAGGATCAGCCCGCCATATTTGCCTTTATTGCCCTGATTCAAACTGCGAAATGTAAAACTGACATACACCGTCGAATGCTTTTTCCCATCAATAATATCTGACGCCGGCTTAATGGAAAATCCTTCACTATTATCCTGCAAAAACAGCCGATCACCCGTTTCTGATTGAAACTGAAAATCCAGACTGCCAGACAGGATCTCCATCTTACCTGGCTGATCCGATACAGATCCTGAAAAGTCGTTCCTATAAAAAACCTCCGCTGATACTGATTGAACTATTGGGAATAATAGTACAGATAAGGCCAGTTTCCTTAACATAGTCGTCCTTTCGCAAAATAAATGCTATTGGGTAGGTTATGACAATTACAACCTTAATTTCTTATAAAATAAGGCTCGTTGCTATAGTATGTCAAGAATAAAGGTTTTGTGAACCTTTTTTTAGTAAATGACATTATCAATCAAAATAATATTATAATTATCCCGAATGCTTAGTTCACTTCTTCCTGAATACTACTACTCGCTTATCGTCAGTCCAGAGCAAATCCATACAGAAACATCTGGCTATATATCCAATGGTCTTTTTGTGATAAAAAACAATATGCGTCGGATCTTTGAGATAATACCAATCTTCAAACTGCTCGGCAGTATGCCATAACTCAGTCATAATACCTAATACACCACCAGGCAAGATCAACTGACAGATACGGGCCATTTCGGTCGCTGGATGAGTAAAATGTTCAAAACACTCTGTGGCAGTAATAAAGTCATACGGACCAGCCAGGCAGCGATCGTAATAAATCGGATCATAATTATCGCACAAGATACCCTTACGGTCTAAAAGTTGAGAAATAACCGGCCCCGGACCACAGCCATAATCCAGACCAGCCATGCCCTTTTGCAAATATTGCGACATAGGCCCCAAAAGCCTGTCAAGAAAGGCTACATAGCCATCGTCAGTAATATGATTTTCATGCTTATCATAAAATGACCGCTGCTCTATAAGTGGCAGATGTTCTTTGGGATCAGTAAAAATCAGATAACAATGACTACAAAAATAAAAAAGCCGCTCCCCGGTGGCGGACATATCAGAGATATGACCGCCACGCAGACAAAGCGGACAATTATTCGGACGAGACACTATTATTTGCTCGCTTTTATTGTTATATCATCAAAACTGACTTCGGTATCCAATACTCTGATACCAGCATATCCCGTAGAATAGCCCCTATCACTGAATTCCAGAATAACAACACCATTAACCAGAAATTGAAATTTATCACCATCAGCCACAACTTTAAGCCGATAATCCTGACCAACATTAGCATCAAAATCAGTAGCAGCCAACTGTTTCCAGCCCCGACCGTCCATCTTTCCGGCAATAGCACGACCAGTAGCTGGTATTATCCCTGCGAAATAGCCCTTCATGGCATCAACGCCTACCGCCGGATGATTAACCCGGAAGATAAGACCGGCATCACGATTACCACTAACGATACAAACCCTGGCCTCCATGACAAAATCGCCCCATATCTGATCACGAATAACAGCCTTCTCGCCACTGCGATAGTTATTAGCTATGCCCCAGTTGGGAATAGTACCAAGAAACAATGCATTATCTTTTACATCAATAAAGCGATTATAGCCATAGTAACACCAATTATCCCAAAGGCCATTATCAAAACTGTCGTTAAAATCGCCACCATCTACCGGCAGCTTCTCACCAGAAGGCCTGGCCAATACAGTACCAGCTTCACTTGGAACCGGGAAGACAGGCTCACCATCTTCACTCCAGGTAAATTTCTCTATTCTTACATTTCTTTGCCAGCCGGTTGAACGGGATATCTTGGAATGATAGACCATCCAGTCCTCTGTGTCATCAGGTGATTTAGTGAAAGAACAATGCCCCACACCCAGAACTCGATCTGTGCCCTGACATACCGGCTCACTTTTTTTAACCCAGTTTTTCGGGTTCATCGGGTCCTGCCCCTGCCTGATCGATAACTGCCCAAGTTTATAGGTCGGCTCCCAGGATCCACTACAGGAATAGATAACAAATATTTTATCACCCTTAAGCAATATCTGAGCACCTTCATTGAGTCCCTTGTTCTTTGGATTATTTGAAACCCGTTCCCAGGCATAGGTGTCATTATCAGTGATCTTCACACGATTCGTAGCAGCGGTCCAGGGATTGCTCATTTCCGCTATGTATAAAGACTGAATATCATCATCATAACCATTCCAGCCAGACCAGATGAGATATAACTTTCCATTCATTTCCAGCGGGGTTGCATCAATTCCCCAGCGATTATTAGTCTGGGTGTCAAATTCATCACCTGTATATACCACACCCATATCGCTATACTCACCCTGAGCATCCTGGGTCTTACTCTGCAAAACTCCTACCCGATGATCACGATTATTGCCACTGTCAGCAGCATAATATATATACCAACGCCCCTGTAAATAATGAATTTCAGGAGCCCAGACTTCTTCTGAGTTCCATCCGGTATCAGGAGCCTTCCAGACAATGCGTTTAATTCCCTTATCTGTAAGTTTATCAGATTTCCAGATAGCAATACCCTTATCACCTTCTGACTGACAGAAATAATAATAACCATCTGCATGCTTAACTACAAAAGGATCTGCTCCTTCATATATAGGGTTAACAAAAGTGTCAAAATCTGCAAAAACTAAGGTACTAAAAACCACAACAACTGTTAATACTTTTAACAACAACGATTTATACTTCATTTATATTCCTGTAAAATCACATTACTTATGGTTAATGCCAGCATCCCGCCAGCAAATCGAATCGATTCTATAGGAGGACTACAACAAAGGCAAACATTAAATCAAATTAACAAGGAAAAAGATGGTTAACAAATAACCAATTACCAACTTGGACATCTACCTCAGCTCAAACATATAGCCTATCTCACGCAGTGTATGGATATAGGCAGGCTGTTGAGGATCAGCCTCGATCTTTGCACGCAGCGTAGTTACAAAGCGGTCAACACTGCGATGCCCGGCCAGTGCATTATAGCCCCAGACGGCATTGAGTATCTGGTCACGAGTAAGAGCTCTGCCTGTGCTTTTTACAAAATACTCCAGCAGACGATATTCTTTCGGGGATAGGTCTATAACCTGCCCCCCTTTGGTAAGTCGACAACTCACAGTATCAAGACAATAATCAGAAAAAGTATAGTTCTTTGGCTCCGAAATTCGCCTGCGACGCAAGAAGGCATCCACGCGAGCCAGTAGCTGCTTAATACTGAAGGGTTTTGTGACATAATCATCAGCTCCCAGATTCAGGCCCAGGATAATATCCGATTCCTCACCCTTGGCCGTGAGCATGATAATGGGCATATCGAGCTTTTCTTTACGAACCAGCCGACATATCTCATAGCCATTTACCTTGGGCAGCATGATATCCAGTAAGATCAGATCAGGACGCAGGTCGAGAGCCGCCTTTAGCCCGGCTTCGCCGTCAGTGGCGGTTTCGATATTATACCCCGCAAACCGGCAGTTATCCGCCAGCCCACGCAACATGGCAAAATCGTCTTCGATTATCAGGATAGTTTCCATACTAACACTCTATCTCTGCACATCAGAGGCCTTATTACTATCTGACATGGCTTTTATAAAGCTCATCTTCAGAGTTGCCACCAAAAAACCCAGTAAGGCTAGGCCGGAGATAACGGCAGCCCAAGCCAGATTCAGCTTCATAATGATCGCCACAACCGGCCATAAGACCGCAGCGAACAGACAAAACACCCGCAAATATCTCAGCCTGGACAGTCGATATTGCAAGAGGGCGTCAGCCGGTCCTTCGGCTGGTTTATGACTACAGCCACAGGAACAGGATTGAGTATTGTTTTCATTATCCATTAAATTTATCCCCAGTTAGTTAAAGTAATAACTCATACTGACCGATTACTAAGCGGCCAGTATGAGTTAATACTTACTTTCATTTTACAACAATATCACCAAAGGAGTTATCCACGGTAATATCGCCGGAACCTTCGCCGACAGTGCCAGAGAGTTTATCATCGCCGATAGTACCGCTGACAGTTATTGGCAATTCGCTTTTAACCTTGCCGTAGCTGGTTGACAGCCTTATCTTGCCGGCGAACTTATCCATGCCGGACAGGGTTACCTTACCATAACTGGTATGGAACTCACCGGCAAGTGCGGCATCAGCGGCACTGCCATCAAATTCTATTGGGCCAAATGATGTATTTAGCCTTACCTTCGATTGGCTGTTACGCTCCAGCTTGATACTGCCATAACTGGTATCAGCCTGGACATCACCCTTTGAATCGCATACTTCTATGCCATTAAAGCTGGTATCAAGCTTCATAAGCTTACTGGTGCAACCTGACACCTTAACATCACCATAACTGGTAGAAAGATCAAGCTCACCGGTAATGTTCTCAGCTACGATATCGGCAAAACTGGTATCAGCCCGGCAATCGCCCTGCAAACCTGTTATCTTTATCGCTCCGTATGAACTGTCAAGCCGGGTCATGGTCGCTGCGGGAACGGTAACGGTTATATCAGCGCCACAGGATTCATTGTTTTTCTTATCCGGACAAAGCAGCTCTACTATGATTTCCTTGTCAGTAACATCAAACCTGATCGAGGTAGTCTCCAGTAATTCCTGGGCCCTGACCTTATCATCAGCTGTAGCAGCATAATAATGAGCGGACACTACCGCCTTATCTTCACTGCCTGCCACAACTGTTATACTGCCAAACTGATCGTGACAGACCAGCGTTTTGCCACTGCTACAGGCCAGCTCGCCGTTAAAGTCAGCATAAGCCTTCTCCTGACTGCCACCATTACAACCGCAGCCACTACCACCGATGATCAGACATCCACCCAGTAATAAAATACACGATAAAGCCAGGCACATAAATACACTTTTCATGATCTTTCCTTAATTCCTGCTAACTTCAGGTTATCATTATACAACCAGCAGAAGTCAATATAACAACAGACAATAATATCAATAAAACAACTTTCATAATTCAGCTTCCTTTCCCTTTTCAGGAGCAGGTATTTATATAAATACAGCCAGACAGCCCGGCCAATGTTATCAATAACGATATATACACTAAAACTTTCATCTTACAGACTCACTTTCACTATAAATTCGCTACCTACCCCCGGCTGGCTGATTATTTCGATTTCATAGCCATGGCCATCGAGTATATATTTAACTATTGCCAATCCCAGACCGGTTCCTTCTGTTTGCCGGGTCAGCGAATTATCTGCCCGCCAGAAGCGGTCGAACACCCGGCGCTTCTGAGCCGGGGTAAGGCCGATGCCGTTATCTTTTACAACAAGATGCACGGCCCCGGCCTTATGCTCGCCCCGAAGCTCAACGACTTTGCGGAGATCCGAACTGTACTTATACGCATTATTCAACAGATTGAGCATAACCGTTAACATGGCCTGCTCATCTGCATATATAGTCGCATCAGGGGAGCAAAAAGTTACAGAAAAAATCAGATTTTTTTCATTTTTATGATTAAATGCCTTTTCAGCACCGGCCAGCAGCTCATTCACACTGATAGGTTGCCGATCAAAAACATTTTTACCCCTTTCCATACGACTGAACGATAAGAAATTATCTATCAGACCGGTCAGTCGCTGATTTTCATTACTTATTATTTCCAGATATTCCTTAACAGTATCCTGGTCATTGTACCGCCCCTCTCGCAGGGTGTCAACCAGCATGCGGGTCGAGGCCAAAGGTGTTTTAAGTTCATGGGTAACAGTGGCAATGAAGTCATTTTTCAGACGATTAACTCGCAACTGACCCAGTAATATCCGGCTGGTTACTACCCCGCCGCCTATTACCACCAGCACAATAAGGGCGGCCCACCAGATATAGGCATGTTGGTAAAGCGTGGCCGCGGAGGAGAATATGCCGGGCCGAAAGGCCAGATTAAGCGTGAAAACCTTGTCAAAAGGCAGACCTACGGTCATGGGTAAACTGAATATCATTTCCGGCATACGCATCCGCCCCAAAGAATCTGAATATGGCTTTACATCTTCGCCGGCAAACAGACCATCACCATATACATTGACAAATACCATCTCATCAGAGCATTTCACCGCCCGGGCGTTTAGATAATCGCTTAACTGTTTTGCCGAGATCAGGCAATAGCAGCTATTGGCATCCTTGCCCGTGGCAAAGAAGCCAAAATACTCGTCAGCGGCAAAACCCATCAGGCGTTTAACCTCTGTTGATGGTATGCAGGGCAAATACTTCTCCTGAAAGGCCAGTAGCAGCCGGGCATAGCTAAGCTCGGTCTGAATTGAATCTGTAAGCTCTTTATTGGCAGATTGTTGGGCAATTTCTGCCGCTTGTTCCAGAACAAATACCCGCAGGGAATAGTCAACCGGCTCAGAGGATATCGCCCGCAACTCCCTGACCGCATCGGTAAGCTCTGCCCGCCCGGCCTGGGCATACATCTGGGCCAGCAGCAGTTTCAACTGCCAGAGATCACGCGGGTTACAGCCCTTTCCGCTGGCCATATATATGGTCTGGTCTTTACACAGCTCAATCGCCTGTGCCAGCAGCCCGGCTTTACGCAGGCAGCGAACCTGCCCCATAATCGCCGCACCTCTCAGGGCCTCATCCTGCTCACAGAGCTTGGCATATTCAACCTGAGCAGCGGCATAATCTTTTTCCACGAATTCTTTCTGATGGGCCAGAGCAAAGACTGGATTATCCATAATCTCAGCCATATCAGGTAGTTGCGCAGAGTCAGCCTCATCAGCTTTATCAACTGGTGGCCAGAAACTCTTGCCTGTCTCATCGAGCAGGTAGCCACTGCGATTAGCCGGGATTATCGCTGCCAGCGGCAGGCCCGACTGCTGTATATCAGCCGCGGTTACTGCCCGCCCTTGCGTCCGGGCAGTAACCGACAAAGCAATAGCCTTCTCCATGATCTGGCTCATATCCTGAGGTAGCTGGATGAAAAATTCCGCTTTGACCTCCGGGGAATATTTATCAATGAGCCGCTGCTTGATCGCCATCTGCTCATTAACTGCCGCCCGGCTGACAAACCAGAGCATCGCCCCGGCTGGCAGGATAACAATACCTGCCAGCAGAGTAAAGATGAGAGTCCATTGTCGTTTTTCACTAGTCATTTTCATTCAAACTCACACATATTCCGTAATTGGGCGTCGAGATGCCTAACTGACTGATTCACCGCCGCCCGGTACATCAACGGGAAGAATATCGGCCAGGGAGAAAAAGGCAGAACCACTGGCATTATCGCCAGCCAAAGAGTCTTGCCCTCGGGCCGAAGAATAAAACCAAATGTTATCAAAAAACCCAGGAACATTATCACCATCATTACACTTAGCATAGTAAAGAGCTTCTTATAGCCGTTCAGCCTAGCCTCCACACAGAGTGTTTTATCCTTCACAGATGCTAAAAGCTGTGATGCCGCACCAAGTAAGCAACTCTTATTATTCGTCGGGGTTGAGACCTGGCTCAGCTCCAATCTGTCATCGCTTTTAACCTCTATCCGATAACCCTGCAGCGAAAAAGCATTAGCCAGCCGCCCGATAAGTAAATCAGATGGAACCTTGATCTGATATTGTTGATTAAAATGCATAATAACAATCCTCATTCGCAAATTAACTTGATAAACATTTATCAGCCCTTACTATTTGCTTCCGTTTATCGCTTTGGCCTTTTCCAGCAGATCTGCCGGGATTTCAGTCGGCGAGCCATCGGCACCGGCTGTGGCAAAGAGAATTACATAACGCTTGGCCGGTTCGCCCTTGGCGCTCTTGAAATTCTTGTGAGAGGGCGAGTTAATACCAACCCAATAAACCTTGCCGGGCTGAAGCTTTACCGGCATCCGGCAAGTACGACGCTTACTGTCGTAACTTATACTTCCAGCGGATTCCGGAAAAGTATCACCGCCACCCGTCCAGGACCAGCCACCGTTTTTCATTGTGGTATTAAAGGTAACTTCGATGGCTTCCAGTGTGGCCGGGGCACTTCCGGAATATACTTCCGGATTAGTAGAAATAACCTGCACTCCTTTAATCGAGGCACTATCTTTTCCCTGAGCGGCTTTGAGTTTTTCAGCAACCTCATTATTGTCAGGCTCGGCTTTATGCCACAATTTGAGATATTTCACCACCTGCTCATTATCACCCTTTTCAGTATAGTGATCGACCAGACCAGAAAGCGAAGCGGTAACACCCGGAGCAGCGTCAACAGCCTTGACCCAATATGCAACAGCCTTATCCATGTCACCACCAGCTTTAGCGATCCATCCCAGCCCATTCAATGCGGCGGCATTTTTAGAATTGATAGCAATACATTTTTCAAAAGCATCAGCAGCCTCAGTATTAAGGCCCTGATTGAACAAAGCCCAGCCCAAACCCTGGAAGGCATTTTCATTAGTCGGGTCTTTGGCAACCGCCTGCTGGAATTTCTCAGTGGCCTGCTCCAGCTCACGCTTCTGCCAGAGTTTCCAGCCCTGGGCCGCCAGTTTTTCGGCCTCAGCTTTATCGGCCTTAACTGCTGCGGCAGCTACCACATTAGCAGCCGGGCCGCCGGTAGTTGCTGCCGGGGTTTGGCCATTGATCTGCGACAGAACCATCTCAGCCGAACCTGCATCATACTTGACGATCTGACGCTTATCGTCACTACTTACCCAGATATAATGCTCCAGAGCCTTAAGGCCATTACTCCAGCAGGAGAGGGCTATCTTATAACAGGCAAATTCACCTGCCGGGACGGTAACGGTTTCGGTTGCCAGAACACTGATCTGGCATTCAATAACCACACCGCTTAATACCGGGAATATATTAAACTTACAGGCATAATTCTCGGCCAGTGGCAGCATGCGCAACATACACATTACCTGCTCATTGTCATATACAGTACCAGTAACTGCTATATCCTGAGTACCGCCATCTTTCACTTTAAGGGCAACGCTCTTTTCGGAATAATCAGCGGCAAAAGAACCCAGGGTATTTTCCGTTGAGCCATAAACCGGGCGATAGGTTTGTTTATCAGCGATAACCAGAGTCTTTTGCTCGGATTTCCCCGCCCCGGCATCAACACTTTGCTCACCTGCGATCTGCCAACACTGCTTTCCGGCCTTTTCAACTGTACTGAACGAATACTTCAGCGAACCAATAGAAACACCAGTCTTGAGCTTAATATCCAGCAAGAAGGAATCGCCGTCGGACCAGGGAACGGGCAACAATGCTGGAGCGGCCATTATCTGCGGGTTTTCACCTCCCTGCTTACCCCTGACCGTTACACTTACTTTATGATTCTCACCATAAGACATCAGCTTCTTGAAATTATAGATGTTACAACCACCAGCTGTAACCTTTTCCGTATATTCATCAGACTTACTCACAAGTTCAACATCGCTGCGAGTTATCAGGATAAAAGTTTCCAGACACTTACTACCAAAGTAATTCTGCATATTAAAAGCCACATTACCCTGATCGTCACGGCTGGTTTTATGCGGGCTGTCAGAGATAGTAACATAGACAAGCTGGCCACTTACCGGCAGTGGCTCTGGCAGTGTCAGATAGATATTCCAATGATCCTTACGCCCCACCGCCGGAATAAAATCAGCCGTCAGTCGCCGACCATCAACGGTATAATACCGGCTGTTATTATAGGAAGAACCGCCAAGATGTACCTTACCTGTCATCGGTGTATCTTTACTGTTAATAACGACACCAATAACACCGGCAGAAACGCTCATATCATCTTCCACCAGATAATAATGGCAATTAAAATCACATTGAAGCGATTGAGCTTCCTCTATAACCCCGGCCAAAAGATCACCCACCATACTCTTAACTTCAGCAGGGACATTACCCAACACAATAGTTCCCGGATCAGAGCTATCAGCTATATCACCCAGTTCAGTGAGCTTAACAGCGGCCTTATCCCGCCATTTTTCGATATCTTTAAATTCGGAAACCGTTTTACGATAATACTCTATGGCTTTGGCACTATCGTTTTTGGTCTGATAACACAACCCAAGCTGATAGCAGGCCTGCGCGGCATATTCGCGGTCAGCGGCGTTCTGGGCGATGACCTGAGAATACAGATCAATGGCTTTTTCCATATCACCTTCGCTCCGCTGGGCATAATAGGCCTTTTGCATTAACAATTCGATAGAAACGGCATTATCAGCCCCTTGCGCAGAGCTGTGTATTGCTAAAACAATGGAAATAATTCCAGATATGAGCAGCGAACCAAACAGACCAAAGGCAAAACTTTTCTTGAACATTATTTACTCCTTATAACAGTTGATTACTACCCCGAGCCGCTTCGGCAGCCCAGAGCCAGATACCAACCAGCAGATAAGTATCTGGTAATATAGCACATCTGTTATAAATATAAAGCACAAATGTTACCGATTCGTTACCGTTTTGAGATAAATTGGAGAAAAATGGCAAGAAAATTATACACTACTCAGGTGTGCGACATTATTATCTGAAACACAAACGCAGCGGGCTATTAGAGCAGACTGTTTTTTATACAGCCTGCTCTGAAAGCAGATCGAATAACCTTAACTGTATCTGGCCCAATAATAATACAGAGTCTGGTTTCGCCAGTTACAGTAAGAGATCAATATCAGCTACATAAATATGGGAATCACCGGATATTTCATCTGTAAATAACCACTTCTTAAGGGAAGAATTTGCCTCTGGCATTAAAAATTTTAGTGCTGCCAATATTTACATTTATATTGCCTTATTACTAACTTATAAACCATTATATTCAGCAATTCAACTGAAAGATATTGCAAAACCATTATACTGATAATTCGAACTCAAATATTATCAATTGATGTTTACAAAAGTACAGAACTGTCTCAAGTCATTAGCAAGTATATCATTAAGCTCAACCATTCTTTCTTTGGGTGTACGGGTAAAGAAATAACCAAAAAGCGGATATTCTTTCCAATTAGTCTTTCTAAGTTCCAATGGCTGGGAAAAACCAGACAACAGTCTGTCATAATCAAAAGCAGATATCTTAGTACCGTCAATACCAGTAGAATTATCAAGTACTACCAGAGCATAAACAGAGTCATCATTACCTGAAAATACCCGCTGCCAGTCTGGCCTGTTCTGTTGCAGATAATTAAGATAAGAATTCTCCTGATACGCATACCAGGTCAGGTCTGCGGTAGTACACCAGCCGCCAAAACGCATTGGGTTGATTTCGATGGGCACAACAACGCCGGAGCTGTTGATACGAGCCTCAACATGCACCACAAAATTTCTGGCCATTAATAGAGCATTAACTCTCTCAAGGAAATCGGTAAAAACAGGCATAAATTCATTAATAATATCTCTTGATGTTATATATATCCGGTCACTTACATCATCGGGACCATCAAAGAAATGTTCCATGATATTCAATATTACCGGCTGGCCGTTCTTGTCATAATAAGCATCCAGAGCAAATTCCCGCCCTGTTATCACCTCTTCCACCAGATAAGATGAAGTATTAACCACAGCCGCAGGATAAAGACCGGATATTTTATCTACTTCTGCCAGAAGCTTTTGTTGAACTGAGGGCCAATTCTCTGGAGAATCAACAACATATACCCCCAGGCTAAAGAACCCGACCGCCGGTTTTATTACCAGAGGAAACTGAAGCTCGGAAGCTCTGAGGTCGGCAATTTTTTCGACCGAAATCTCCCGAAAATAGAAATCACTATACATAGGCTTGATAAGTTCACGGAATCTGGCCTTATTTTTTACCAGCTCTGCCACCCTGGCGGCATTACTGCCGGCGAGCCTGTCAGCCACCCAGCCAAGGGCATTTTCTGAAGCAGTGTATATAAGCGGATCTGTTTGAGTACTAAGACTGGCTACTGCCTGCTGTTCTGCGACATAACAAAGCCCTCTGCCCTGTGCCAGACTGCGAGCTACAGGAGTATCTACCACTTCCAGATGGTTGTTTTCAATAGTATTAAGTAAAAAATCCGAAATATAGGGCTTGTCCAGTAATATCATGTGTGGAATCTTTCAATGTAAGTTTGTACTAGTCCGCTTAAATGAACCATATCATAGCTGGCCTGGCCAATAATTATCAGCAAAGCCACCTCAATAATACAATTATTGCAATATCAAGGAGATAAATATAATTTTACTGACAATCAATCAAATCGTCAACATAAGTCAGGAAGATATATAACTTAACAGCTGGATCTGGCTAAACAAATCTTTATTAATGGTAAAATAGCAAAATCAGGAGGTTAAGTTCACAATTACATTATTATTTTATTGCCTTTACAGTTGAAACTAATTATTTTTCGATACTATAATTAAAAGAATACCATTTAGTGTAATGGTACAATAAAACCATACTTGAAAGATGAGATAATTATTTTTTTATATAAAAAAAGGACGAGAAAATGCACGCAAGAATTATCAAACCAGGCATAAAGGCTATTTGCTGCGCCCATTGGGAACGCCGGCTCTTTGACTCTCTTATTCCCCTGCCGGATGGTACCAGTTATAATGCTTATTTGGTTGAGGGTAAAAATGCGACAGTTCTTATCGATGCCGCCGACCCGGATTTGAAAAGTGAACTGCTGAGTCAGCTTACTGATGTTAAAAAGATCAATTATATTGTATCACAGCATTCAGAGCAGGACCATAGCGGCTCTATACCTGCGGTTATGGAGCTTTTCCCTGATGCTAAAGTATTATGCAGCGAAAAGGCCAGAGACCTGCTGATAAGTCATCTCAATATCGCGTCCGAACAGATAAGGGTGGTAGCAGACGGCGAAACGGTTGATCTGGGCGGTAAAACGCTGCAATTCATTTATACACCCTGGGTCCACTGGCCCGAAACCATGTGTACCTTTGTCCCAGAAGATAAATGTCTTTTCTCCTGCGACTTTTTCGGTTCTCATCTGGCAACCACAGATCTGTTCGTTACCGATCAGGCCTTGGTACACGAAGCAGCGAAGCGTTATTATGCCGAAATAATGATGCCGTTCCGGTCTGTTATTATCAAGAATATGACCAAACTGGCTAACATTGATTTTGATATGATCGCACCGAGTCACGGTCCGATATACGATAAGCCGGGCTTTATTTTAGATGCTTACCGCCAATGGATATCGCCGGAGATGAAAAATGAGGTAGTATTGCCATATATCAGTATGCACGGGTCAACGGCGTTAATGGCCAAATACCTGACCGATGCCCTTGCCAAACGAGGCGTAAAGGTTCATGCCTTTGATCTGGCAGTAACCGATATCGGAAAATTAGCTATGTCGCTGGTTGATGCGGCAACTATAGTTGTAGGAACACCAACTGTTCATGTCGGACCACACCCGGCAGTTTATTATGCCGCACATCTGGCTAACCTGTTAAAGCCAAAGCTGAAATACGCAGCTATAATAGGCTCTTATGGCTGGAGCAGTAAGGCCATAGAACAAATAGCCGAACTCATTCCCAATTTGAAAGTGGAAGTTCTCGGCACAGTAATGCAAAAAGGTGTAGCAGACCAGGCCACTCTGGGCAAACTTGATGAGTTGGCTGATGCGATCGCTGCAAAACATGCCGGAGATGAAAACATCAGGCATAGCTGACCCTGAGTATGATATAGAGCAAACCAGACAGAATCTCTACATTGGCACACATACAGTTTATGGTCATAAGACCCGCCTGAGAACATCACTGTTCTTTCCTTGCCCCTCCGGTGACTATAGCGCAATAACAGTAGAGGATTGGTCAATTATTAAGGCCAATCCTCTTTGCCTTAATGCAAAACGACCAGGTGGCAAACATCTTTTCCTTTCTGAAGAGTACCTTGTAAAATAGCAAAAAAACAGGCAATAATGGTTTATTTAGGCATATTCCCCCTCAATTTCTGACATCAGGAACTCAAGCCGGACCATCTTATAAGAAAAATTTGCTTTTCCGGCCAATTTCAGTAAAATCAGATAATCAAAGTATCTGATTGTTCATTTGTGGTTAATATTAGACAGAGAAGTAAGATGTGGCCGGCTATGCCGGTAAGGAAAAAAAGGGTATGATAATACGAGCAAAGGCCTATCCTCGTGCCGGGCTGATTGGCAATCCCTCTGATGGCTATTTTGGTAAGACAATTTCGTTTTCTTTCAGCAACTTTCACGCTGAAGTAACGATCTATGAAAGCCCCGAACTGGAGATAATACCCAGTCAGAAGGATAATTCGATCTTCGACAGCATTCACGATCTGGTTAATGATGTGGAGCTGCATGGTTATTATGGCGGAATTCGTCTGCTCAAGGCAACGATCAAGCGTTTTTATGACTACTGTCGGTCAGAGAACATTGAATTAGACAAACGGAATTTCACTATTCGATATAAGTCAAGCATACCTCATGGTGTCGGTCTGGCCGGCTCCAGCGCAATAATAACAGCATGTCTGCGCGGGCTCATGTCTTTTTACGGCGTGAGCATTCCCCGTCCCACCCAGGCTAACCTTATTTTATCGGCTGAAAAAGATGAGCTGCATATTTCCGCCGGCCTGCAAGACCGCGTGATCCAGGTATATGATGGCATGGTCTATATGGATTTCGCCAAAGAACTGTTCGATGCTCAGGGTTATGGTAAATATCAATATCTGGACCATTCACTGCTGCCACCGATATATATAGCCTATCGCGAGGAGCTCTCAGAAGTATCTGATGTCTTCCACAATAATATCAGGCAGAGATTTGACCAGGGCGAAAAGCTGGTAGTAGATGCCATGAAATACTGGGCCGGGATAACCGACAAGCTGCGTAAAGAACTCGAAAGCGGCAGGCCCGAAAAGATAGCCGCTCTGATCAATGCCAATTTTGATATGCGATGCAAGTTGTATAAAATAAGTGCAGCGAATCTGGAAATGATCGAACTGGCTCGCCGCTGCGGAGCGAGTGCAAAGTTCACCGGCTCAGGTGGTGCGATCGTCGGAACTTATACAGATGCAAAGATGTTCGATAATCTGAAAAAGTCAATGAAAAAAACTGGCGTAAATGTAATTATCCCCCGGTTTGTAAAGCCGGTTAAAACTGATCGTTAAGGCAAAGAAGCGTTAAGGGAAAGATATGATTAAAAAAGCGATTATACCGGCAGCAGGTTTTGGCACCCGTTTTCTGCCGGCGACTAAATCATCTCCCAAAGAGATGTTACCTATAGTAGATACCCCGGTAATACAATATGTGGTTGAAGAAGCAGTAGCTGCTGGGATAACTGACATAATCATGGTTATCGGCTCAGGTAAACGGGCCATAGAAGAACATTTCGACCGAAATTTCCAGTTGGAAGAGCGGCTCAGTGCCCGGGGTGAAACTGAAGCACTCGAACGCCTGCGCAGGATCTCAGATATGGCAGAGATCCACTTTGTCTGGCAAAAGGAGCTCAAAGGTCTGGGCGATGCGGTCTATTGTGCCCGCCATCATATAAACGGCCAACCTTTCATGGTCTTACTGGGCGATACCGTAATTGATGCCAGCATACCGGCCGCCTGTCAATTGCAGGCGGCATATACCCGGTGCAAAGGCTCAGTTACTCTGCTCGAAGAGATCGACCGCAGTAAGGTCAGCCGCTATGGCGTTATGGACGGCGAAGAAATTGACAATGGTCTGTTCCGAATCAATAATTTCGTGGAAAAGCCATCAATAGAAGAAGCACCATCTAATCTGGTCGTGGCCAGCAGATATATATTCACTCCGGAGATCTTTGATTATCTGGCGATCACGACACCGGGTAAGGGCAATGAAATACAACTTACCGATGCCATGGCTATGATGGTAAAAGACAAGCCCATGTTCGGTTGCAGGCTTAACGGACGACGCTGCGATATCGGCAATAAAGAAGGATTCATTAAAACCAATCTGGAATTTGCCCTGAAACGAAATGACATGAAAGAAGATCTCAGATTCTGGCTCAAAACCATCTGCAAAGAATACGGCATTTAAAGATCATAAAACGCAGATAATATAAGATACTAGACTACGGACCACAGGGAGCACTTAGAAAAAAGATTTTTTTCAGTGTGTCCCTGTGGTCCGTGTTTGCTTTTATTATAATGGCTTTTAGTCTGATAGGTTATTTAATCAACATAATAGCCTATATGAACAAGTTATATCTTCAAGGCAACAAGTCTGTAAGAGGAGTGTTCCAGCCATCGATAATGATGGAGGGATTTTCGATGTTTTCCAGACTCTCAATAATGACTGTTTTTTCTTCTCCAGGCAGTAAAGAGAAGTAATTATCACTATAATATGTCGCGGGAACAGATTCGTCAGAGCCGGCATGGCATAGTTTGACCCGAAGCATAAAAGCAAGAGCCTCACCGGTATTTTTCAAATGCAAAACAAACTGGCCATTGACCTGATCTACCCTGCTGACAACTGTTGTTTTTGGTAGTTGATTAAGGGCAGCCAAATTACCATAAAGTGGTCCGGAATAACTTCTCTTACCTTCATATTTCTGATTTGAACACCAATAGAAGGTATCAGCAACGGGTGTACCAGCGGCATTAGAAATATCCAGACGAATGAAATGCACCGGCGAAATATCTGCTGGTAAAGTAAGAGCTAAAATATCTCCGGCAACTACATCAGGATTAACAGAAAATGCAACGGTCTCATCTACTTTGACATTCATCTCAAGGTCAAATATTCTGGCCCGGACAAAACCATTAAATGGCTCATACAATTCATTATTAACCGACACAGTATTAGTGATAAAATCAAATTGAGCGTGGATCGGTTCATGGGCATCCTGACTGAAGTAAAGAGCGGCAGTCGGGTCAAGATACCAATCCCACATGCGTCCGCAAACCTGTGGTATAGGACTGTTATTATACCAGAACCATACACCACTGGTATATTTATTACCGTTATATCCTCGCTGGCGATTCCAGCATTCCCACATACTGCGATAGGCCAGACCGCCCACCGCCTGCCCCTGCCGGGCAAACTGCTCTAAGCTCTCAGGCTGGCCATATTGCTCAATAGCCGGAACATAGCGGGTTACCATATCATGGAAAGCCCCGCCATCGAGATAATCCCATACCACCTTATTGACCGGCCAGATATCCTTTTCGGCCATCATTTTACGCAGGCCTTCAATATTGGGCAGACAGGCAGTGCCGTATTCCGGACACATGCCATGAAAACGACTACCTCGTTCTGAGGCAGTATCATCATAATAGAACATTGGATTTACATATTTGTAGGGACTGCCGTCGCCGATACCATCGGTTTCTGAACCGGTCTGCCATTGGCGGGTTGGGTCAAGCTCGGCCAGAATATCAGTTACCGGCACAACATTATTAATCCCTCGTTCGTTAGCGGAGATATAATATATCAGAGATGGGTGATTGCGAAGCAGCTTGATAGTATCAGCAAAACATTCGCGGTACAGGTCTTTGTCATCTGGCAATACGGTATCGCCAGTCTGCCAGAACTCCATAGAGACCATAAGGCCCAGCTCATCGCAGAGGTCATAGAAATATTCGTCTTCGACAATACCACCAGCCCAGAAGCGAATGAAGTTTATGCCAGCCTGGGCGGTATAGCGTAACTGAGCCAGCGTGCGTTTATCTGAAGTGCGCAGCATAGCTTCTGGTATCCAGTTTGTACCGTGGAGGAACAGTTCGCGGCCGTTAACGACAAAACGCCTGCTCTTATCCGGGGTATTTCTGTCACTGACAATAGAACGGACAGCGAATCGCCCCTGTATCTCATCAAGGCAAACACCTTCGGGCGACTCAACTTTCAGTGTATAATTATATAAAGGCTGATCCCCTTTACCCAACGGCCACCATATTTTGGGGTCATTATAAATTAAAGCGGCAAAATCAGCAGGTGAGAGTTTAACTTCCTTAGTTTCACCCGCTTTAACAGCGAGAGGAGAAGTTATGTCAACCTTCATATCAGGAATAGTCAACCGGAGACTGGCATTATGCTCTTTGCCGCTATGGTTAATAACAGAAACGGTTAACTCCTGCTGGCAACTGTCCATTGTCGGCATAGCGAGCTTACTAACCATAAAATCATCGCGCAATTCGAGGTCGGAAACGGCAAAAATATTTATATCTTTCCAAATACCAGTATTTCGATCACGAATACCATCAGAAAAGGTAAAATCCCAGCCGACAGACATAAGCATGGTGGTATTGCGTCCGATCTGGCCATCACCACCATTTTTATTTTCACCGGCAGCCCGAACTTCTTTGAACTTGTTACGGAATCCGCCGGGAACATCTACCGGGCGAACCAGAACCGCCAATTTGTTCTTTCCACCTGCACTAAGATTATCTGTAATATCAAAGAATCCACGTTTAAACATACCGGCCATATCACCTAGTTTGTGACCATTAAGCCAGATTTCTGCTCGATAGTTTATGCCCTTAAACTCCATGATCGCCCTCTTACCGGCATAATCATTGCTCAACTCAAACTCGGTGCAGAACCAACCGGTATAATGATCCGGGCCAATATCAGTAATATCAGGAATTAGCTTACTTTCGCGAGCATTGTTAAGCCCGAAATACGGCTCGGGGTATATATTATTAAAAACCATCGTATTAAGCACAGTGCCAGGCACAATCGCCGGCATAGCCCCATCGATCACAGTTCCCGGCTTTGACACCACTGCTCCATCAGCACCGGCATCCTTCAGGGAAATGAACTGCCAGGAAAACTCTCCGTTGTGCCCGTCCTGAGACCGCAGCGACAAAACGCCAGCCCGTTCAGGAAAGGCCCCGGCAGACAGTCCTCGATAGCCCGGCATAATGTCTGCCCGGGCTGATGAAATACCAGATATTAAGAATAAAAAAACTAATATCGCTGCAACGAAGTATAGTTTAATACAATCATGTTTCACTTTCATGCAATTACCTTTCCTGTAACATAGTACATAACTAACAGTATAAGCAGCTATCAGAGAATCGTAGATTATAAGACAGCTAATCAGTTATATTTAATGTATCATTATTAAGTATATTTCCGAAAAAAAACATAAAAAAATACAATTTCCAGTAACATACGGTTATTTTTAGCAATCAACCACCAAACCCTTAAAGTGGCAATTAAATATATCTTTGTCATAAAAACACAATGCGGTATAATTATTTAGTCGATATACTTGTAACCATTTACGGCTATATGTATATTATGATCAAATATAACTATCGGAAAGATCAACACATGGAAATAACCCTGCAATTTCTGGGAGCAGCCCAGAATGTTACCGGTTCGTGCTATCTGCTCAATGCAAACGGTAAGAATATTATCATAGACTGCGGACTCTATCAGGAACATCAGTTAAAAAGTCGTAACTGGGAGCCTCTGCCGGTAGCGGCAGATAAGATAGATGCGGTATTGCTCACCCATGCCCATCTGGACCATTGCGGACGCTTGCCGCGATTATATAAAAACGGATTCAGAGGCACTATTTACAGCACTGAAGCAACGGCAGATATGGCTCGTATCGTTCTGGCCGATTCGGCAAAGATACAGACTGAAGATGCAGAGTATAAGAAAAAACGCCATACCCGCCAAAATCGCCAGAGTCGTCATGAACCCCAGGCATTGTATAACATGGAGGATGTGCAGGCCTGCATGTCATTATTTCAGACGACAGATTATCATCGAACGATAAAGATCAGCAAGGGAATTGAGGCTGTTTTTTATAATGGCGGGCATATATTGGGAGCTGCGGCCATTCAGATCAGGATAAGTCAAAGCGGCCAGACCAGAACAATATTATTCTCCGGCGATGTCGGTCGCTGGGACATGCCCATTCTGCATGACCCGGAAGCTATAGATCAGGCTGACTTCGTAATATGCGAATCAACTTATGGCGATAAAGTTCATAAGACCAGCCCGGATATTAAACAGTCTTTATGTGATACCATCAATCTGGCATGTGACAAAGGCGGCAATATAATCATTCCAAGTTTTGCCATAGAACGGGCACAGGACCTGCTCTATCACCTTAATGAACTGATGAACGAAAAATGTCTACCGCAGATGCTGGTATTTCTGGACAGTCCTATGGCAGTGAAGATAACTGAGATCTTTGAGAAATATCCTGACCTTTTTGATAGGGACATGACCAGACATATTCAGCAAGGCACATCACCCTTTGACTTGCCGGGCCTTTCACTGATCCATTCTTCCTGGCAGTCCAAGGCCATAAACCGAATACGAGGCACAGCAATAATCATTTCCGGCTCAGGCATGTGTACCGGCGGGCGAATTAAACACCATCTGGCCAATAATATAAGCAAAGCTGAAAACACTATACTCTTTGTCGGCTATCAGGCTCAGGGCACACTGGGCCGCCAGATATTAGAAGGTCAAAGCGAAGTGCGGATATTCGGTGAGATGTTCCCGGTAAAAGCTTCTATTGCGAAAATTAATGGTTTCAGTGCCCATGCCGACCGCAATGAGCTGACCAGATGGCTGGGTAATCTCAAGCAACCGCCCCGTCACTTGTTCGTGACTCATGGTGAAGCTCAGACAGCAGTTGATTTTGCCAGCCATGTAAAAGCAACCTTCGGCTGGCAAACATCTGTACCTCAATATGGCGAAACAGCTTCATTAACATAAGATAACAAGTTAGTTCTCAGAGAAAAATGGAGTCAGACAAATGCTTATCAGATCATTATTGCTAATCTCGTTTCTGACACTAAGCGGCTGTGTGAAAGTACCCAATGACATCAAACCAGTATCAGGATTTGAGATAAACAGATATCTGGGACAGTGGTATGAGATCGCCCGTCTCGATCATTCGTTTGAAAGAGGTTTGAGCCATGTTTCTGCTCAATACAACCTGCGCGACGATGGAGGAATAGAGGTTATTAATCGGGGCTATCTGGACAGCCAGAATAGCTGGAAAGAAGCAAGAGGTAAGGCATATTTTGCCAAAAGCTCTGATCTGGGCTTCCTGAAAGTATCGTTCTTTGGCCCGTTCTTTGGCTCCTATGTCATATTTGACCTGGATACCGAAAATTACCAATACGCACTGGTATGCGGCCCTGACCGATCATATCTGTGGCTACTGGCCAGGACACCAACCCTGGACAAAGAGATAACAGACCGGCTGACAGCAAAAGCCGCAGCCTCAGGATTCGCTACAGATAACCTGATCTTTGTGCAGCAGCAATAATGAAAAAAGCCAGCCCCTGCTATGGAACTGGCTTTTTATTTATATTACAAACCCCTCATGCCAATTGTTTAACAAAAGACCGGGGCATCAGGTATATTTACTAGAGCAAGTCTTTAAGTCTGGCTATACCCTTCTTGATCATATCTTCAGAGGTTGCATAGCTGATACGGAAGTGTGTATCTTTCTGCGAGAAGCAATTCCCCGGAATGATGAGGACATCATTTTCGATGGCCTTCATAACAAATTCGGTGGCATTACCACCTGGTGCCGGGACAAAAGCATAGAAGGCTCCGGCTGGTTTAATAAGGCCAAAGTCATTTGCCAGACCATCGTAAATCATATCTCTTTTGGCCTTATATTTGGCAACCAGATCATCGACCGGGTAATCAATTGCAACCGTAGCGGCAACCTGGAAAGGCTGCGGAGCACAGACAATAGTATATTGCTGTAAGGTTGCCATTTTATCATAAATAACAGACATGTGCTTAGGCACTGCCAGATAGCCCAGACGCCAGCCGGGTGCACCATGACTCTTGGAAAAGCCGCCCATTACTATGGTATTCTCATAATACCTGCCAATACTGAGTGCTTTTGAATCATAGCTGAAGTCGCTGTATATTTCATCAGAAAGGACTATAAGATCATTCTTTTTAGCTTCCTGAGCAATACTTTTAAGATCATCTTCGCTATAAACCGCCCCGCTTGGATTAGAAGGAGAGTTAACAAAGAGTATCTTACTGGCGGGGGTAACAGATCTGGCTACATGTTCACCTGTAAGTCTGAAATCAGGATAGGTGTCAATATATACCCTGTTACCGCCCAGCATCTTAGTCATCTGATCATAAATGACAAAGTAAGGATCAGGCATAAGCACATCATCGCCGGGGTTGACCAGGGCATTGAGAGCCAGCATCAGGCAGCCGCTAACGCCACAAGTTACAATAACCTGAGGATCATCCCAGCCGGTATCAGCTGAAACCTTAGCGGCGATCTTAGCACGCAGATCATTAAGCCCGGTAGTAAGAGTGTAACCATTGCGACCATTACGAATAGCCTCAATAGCCGCCTCTTTAACCGGCTCAGGCACATCAAAGTCCGGCTCGCCAATACTAAAATTTACCGGATCGGTCATCTTCTGAGCCAGCTGCCATATTTTACGAATACCAGAGGCATCCATACCTTTTATTCTGTCTGAAAGATATTTTTCCATAAATTTCACCTTTGACAATTCAGTTTCATTTTCTGCGCATGGAAAAACATGCCCGAAATTGAGCATGTTTCCATATTATTTCTGTGTATTTCAAAAGAAAACCAGCGGCACAGGATCTGCATCACAGAAGAGCAGATTTTATTGCCGGTTACCTTATTTCTTCTTGGTATCGTCTTCTTTCTTAACTTTCTTTTTCTTACCACCAACAGACTTTTTATTGCCTACCTTGGGCATACCAATCACAGTGCTGGAGCCTTCAACCCACTTGCCAATATCTTCCAGCTTGGCAACACGCTCTGCACGAGTCAGAACATTACGATGGCGAGACAGTGAAGCACTGCTTCTCAGAGAACGATCAATTGACATTTCAAACTCCTGTTTATAATCAAAAACAAGCATTACTACTTAATATCAGGCAACTTACGGTATTTCCAGAGCAACTCGCTTTCACCTGCCTGCAAAAGGCAGTGTAAGACAGTGACTCAGAAACAGAGAATTTTAACATAATAGGTGATAATATCAACCAAAAAATCAGAACGAGTGAATATTATTTTTCTAACAGTCAAAATATTAGTGGCAAATATTAACAGCAAAACTGCAACAGAAAATACTTATCAGCCACGCACATCATAAGTCCAGTATTAAAAAGGCCTTCCAAACATTATCAACACATTCCAGCTTGAACTGATGGAGAGTAACAGCCTTTATATCAATCCGCAGGTCATGCCGGTCTCGATCGATCAGCTCGCCCTGAAGCTGGCAGGATAAATGCCACTGACCAGAATTATCTTCGATATTGATATTGACTGGCCTGCCTAACAGCTCCCGGGCATCTTTCAGGAAGAGCAGTTCGCCAATAAAATCGAATAAGAGCATTTCGCTGCTTGGGGCGGAAATATCAAGCTGCTGACTTACAGACCGCTCCAAACCAGCGGCATCCACCAGCATTATGTCTAAAACAACCTCAGCAGCATCTGCAAACACCCCTGCTATACAGTCAGATGTGATCTCAACAGCAATATCAGCAGTAGCGATATCATCAATGATCTTATATGTCATTTAATCCTCTTTATCACCATAGTCACCAATCAACTCAATATTACCAGCTCCAATAATATAAAGAGGAGCTGGCGAGATCTCCAGTTCGGATAATTCTGCCTTGCAATCACTTGAGACAACCTTACCCATATTATCTATTACAGATTCAACCACGCTACAACCTGACAATTTCACCTTGCGTGACTTACCTGTAGTCCAGAAGGCAAAAACCTTTTTCTCATCTGGTCTCTGCCAGGAAATACGATAAATATCGCCCTGAGCTATGCCTCCGCCAGAATAAACACTATTGGCAATATCCAGACCGGCAAGGGTTTTCATGGCGATATAAGCCGGCTTGGGACTGAGGTCCTTATGAACAATACCGAAATTATCTTCGTTATAGTACGGGTCGTTTTCATTAGCCCGCAAATTATACCATATTATACGATCAATACCAGCATTACGAGCCAACATACAGGCACGGGGCAGCATAAGAGCCTGTTGCTCCAGAGACACACCATTGTGAAACCCCATAAAGCAAGAGACGATCAGAGCACCTTTAAGCTCACTGTCAAAGAGATATACACCGGCCACCGTACCGGTATAATCGCCCTTACGAGCCTGAATAAGCGGAATGAATTTATCGTCCTGTTGTAACCGGTCTGAAGTAAGGAATCGACTGGCCCGCGGATCATGCTCACTGAGCTTGATACTATCTGCATATTGAGGTTCGATGAGCAATTCGGAACATTCATCGGGCACTCCCGCTCTGGTCCAGAATGCTTCCCAACTGAAATGCAGTCGGTTATGCCAACTGCTATCAGCGGGATTGTTATGCCAGTTGCCCTCAGGCAGTTGCTCAGCGGCATAATACATAGGCAGCCCCTGCAAAAAGATAACTATGCCGCCGGCGGCGATAAATCTTTCCATTGGCTCAAACAGCTCAACAGCCAGGGCCTCAGAGGCAGGCATTATAACTGCATCATAGTCCTGAGCGGAAATAGTCTGAAATTCGGCAAAGTTTAGCTGCTCAACCCTCAGAGCAAAGCCGGGCATTATCTCTGCCAATTGTTCAGGTGACATTTGCGAAGAGACAGGGAAACCCGGCTCGGAAATGATCGCTAATTTCCAGCTTTGTTTACCGGGCCGGGCCGCCTGCAGGCCAGAGCTGATAATACCCGGCGAAAGCGAGCTCCGGCCGATATGCGTTGGCCAGCCGATCTCAGTGATCCATACGCTCTTTTCACCATCATCATATTTTGCCATGAGAGCTTTGAGTCTGGCAATTTCGGCAGTAATGCCCGTCCCTTCGGGGGTACCGGGGTAACGATAAGGATGAACGGCCATAATATCAAAATAATCCTTAGCGCCGGCTTTATAGACACCTTCAATATAATCCAACGGCACACCGGCCAGACCGCCAATAACTACCTGCAGATCCGGATCTATTTCCTTGATCAGCTTATAGGTTTGTTTAAGCAATTCGGCATAATCCTCAGGTCTGGGCTTATCCTGCCAGAATCCTTCAAGATTCTGCTCATTCCATACTTCCCAATAACCCAGTGAGTCTTTATAACGGCTGACAGTGCGTTTAACATATTCAAGCCATTTATCCATGTGTTTATATGCCGGTCGTGACCAGGGAACATCATAACAGAGTATCGGCAGGATATTAACGCCCTGAGCCTGAGCCTGGGCCAGAGTTTCATCAATATAAGAAAAATCCCACTGCCCCGGGGCCGGCTCAACCGTAGTCCAGTCAAAGTCGGTTCGCACCCAGGCCATATTGCCCTGCTGAACCAGTTGACATTGGGCCAATGCCAGATGGTGATCACTGCTGCGTGAAATATGGGCACAGACGCCATAAGGAGATGATTGCCCCCGGGCTGCCAGCTGAAAGCAGCATAAAAAACCAACTATCAGAATGGAAAGATAAACTCTCTGGAATTTATTCATCTCAATACCTCTGCCGGATCAACCGGGGCTTAGTTGCCTGCAAAGGCTCTGACCAACACAGGCCGCTCAGCCTTGGCATAACACTGCTACCAGAACTATCAGCAATAATAGCAGAGCGATAATGATCCGTCCACGATAATAACCTCTGGTAACATAATCGGCAAGGAACCATGTACCGGTTATACCCAGCAGAATATAAAATAAGCTGGTTAAAATCTGGAGCAGGCTTTCTTTTTCATGCACCTGCCTTTGTATCTGGCTCTGCTGGAAGATATCTCTGGCTGTCTCACTGATAAGCCGCAGTTTCGAGATATCAGCTACTCCCAGAGCTCTGGCCCGCCAGACGATGCCCTGACTGGTAGAGAGCTGCTGAATGAAAATATCACGCATAAGCTCGTTTTCCTGAACAACTGCGGCAGTAAGCAGCTCACCCTGGGCCAGAGCATTATTAAAGTTGGCCGCCAAAGCCGCCACTGCCTGACTGCGGGCGATTTCCGCACTGGGGCAGGCAGGCTCCGAAGCACCGGTAACTACCACACTCGCAGCACTCATATTCCGGGTATAGCCCGGCAGATCGTTCATCCAGTCGGCCTGCGAATATTGCCGGGTATCGAGGTATTCTTCTCCCTGCGGACCGGAAAATCTCAGACTGATCCGGCCATTTTCTATGGCAACACTGCCAGATCCCATAATTTCCACATTACTGCTTTGAGACTTATGCAGAGCATATGCTTTAGTGATGGTATCAGACTCACAAGCGATCCTGATGACAAAAGGCTGAGGGTCAAGTGCGGCTAATTCTGCCAGCTTATCCTGGCCTGCCACCGAAACAGCCAGCCGCACTGCACCGCGATGGGCGGCCTTGAATATCTCAACTGCATTTTGCAGCTCCTGCAGCGTAAATCGCCCCGGCATCTCAGCGCAGATATACAGCTGCTTCTCCGGGTGCATGAGCATAGCGGCAGCAGGTGAATCAGCGGCGGCCTGAGCGGCGGCCGATACCTGCGGATTGAGATATTCATGACCGGCCATATCTTTCATCGCCGCATTGAGGGCATTAACCGCCGATGAGTATTTATCCGGCCGCAATTCCAGTTCCAGTTTCTCCTGCCAGATATGCGGCACAGCCTCAGGCTCAGCCGCTGGAGCGGGGGCAGGCACGGATGAGGTGCTGCTCACCGGGTCAGTGATCTTTATGCTCGTTGACATAAGCCCACCTGAAAGCGATATCCCCTGCCGGTGCAGAATCAGCCTGATACCCGCGCTCAGCACAAGGGCGATCAGCAGTCCGCCAACCACGGTGACAGTCATTTTCGGGGCACGCACCAGACCATAAACCAGTACCGCCGCCAGCAGCAGCAGCATGAACAAGGGAATGATCCCTACAGAATACATCATAATATTACCTCATATTGGCAGCCGCTCCGGCTGCTGCTTGTATCTTATCTGGCCTGCTCTCGGCATAATACCGCTTACATTACCTCATCGTAACCTTACAATGTCACGATGTAAGCCTGCAATGCCACAATGTCAGTTTACATTGCCTCGATGCAAGCCTGCAATGCCTCGATGTCAGTTTACATTATCACGATGTCAGTTTACATTGCCTCAATGTCAGTTTACAATGCCACGATGTAAGCTTACAATGCCACGATGTAAGTTTACAATGAGGCATTGTAAAGCGGTAAAATGGCATTTTAATTCACTTTTTCCTCATATTTAACCACTTACACCGCATTTTTCCGCATTTTCAGGGCATATCATGCTGATTTTGCCCGGTTTTTCAATAATCCTGCTCCGAAGCCCGGTGACTTTGTCACAGAGTCGAGTGACTTTGTCACAGAGTTAAGCGACTTTGTCACGGAGTTAAGCGACTTTGTCACGGAGTCGAGCGACTTTGTCACGGAGTTAAGCGACTTTGTCACGGAGTTAAGCGACTTTGTCACGGAGTCAAGCGACTTTGTCACGGAGTCAAGCGACTTTGTCACGGAGTCGAGTGACTTTGTCACAGAGTTAAGCGACTTTGTCACGGAGTCGAGTGACTTTGTCACAGAGTTAAGTGCCTTTGTCACGGAGCTAAGCGACTATACTGCAATGACTTAGCTCTCCGGCACCGCCACCGGGTAATTCACCGGTTCTGGCATCTGCCGGGCCGGCCAGGCCATAAGAACAGTCCCGACTACTCCCACTATGAGAGAAATAAGCATTCCCTGATCGTTTATGCAGGCCAGCATCTGTTCCAGAGCGGCCAGCGGGTCAATATTGCCGTTCAGGGCGGCGAGAACCGTATTAAAGCGGGCAACATCCAGACTGTTCCCGGCGATGGAAATACTGATAACGGTAATGATAACGGCAAGAACGGCCCGGACAATGTGCAGCGAACCTTTATGCCGCCGGCCGATGGCCAGCAGGGCCAGGCCCAGCAGAGTTATGACCGCCCCGCCGATATTGAGCAGTCGTCCCAGCAGTGCAACCCAGGCCACAGAGCCGGTTTGCCTGGTTATCTCCTGATTTAATTCCGTAACCGAGGCCAGAATGTGCGGCAGATCGATAGCGGCCAGAGTCAGCAGGATAAAGCCGATAAGCAGCAGGATCTGGCCGATAAGCCGCAAGAGAGCCGCCACCGGATGCCATTCAGGCCTGACCTGCCTGCCGCCCCGACTGAAATATTCATCTTTGTGCGCCTTTTTCTCAACCTCGGCTTTGACTTCTTTAACCGCGGAACTGACCGCCGTACCCACCCGGGTAACCGCCTGCCCCACGGTGTCAGCCACATCTTTAACAGCGTTTTTGACATCATCTGCCATATTATTACCCACAGCAGCGTTTTTGACCTCATCTGCCATGTCATTTCCCACAGCAGCGTTTTTGACATCATCAGATACAGTATTATTCATATTATTGTTATTCCTTCTTTGATTCTGATATCCTGGCACAGTCGCCCCCCCGGGCTGATCCCAGCTGGTAACGGGAAAACCATTAACATCGGTGAAGGTGCCGCATAAGATCATAATAAAATCGATTAACTGGCCGATGCCAAATAAACCGCCGGTAAGCAGCCAGAGTATGCCGCTGCCGATACGGCCGACATAAAAACGGTGCAGTCCGCAAATGGGCAGAACCACGCCGCTCAGACTGATAAGCGGCACGGCACAGAGTATTGTAGCCCAGGTGCGCTTCTGCTGCGATCCGCCGGGAGATTTAAGGTTGCTGTTCAGTTTGCCGCCGGCAGTATTATATGCCTGCCCGGCCTGCTGACTTACATATTCCACCGTCGCAACGGGAATACACAGTGTTATCCAGAACACGATCATGCCGGGGATCACCGCTCCGAGAAAATCATCATCACCGGTTGCCATAAGGCCAAAACAGCCCGCCAGAGTGAAATAAAGCGAGAGCATCAGGATAAGCGGCTTAACGAGATTGGCCGCCACACCCCGGAAATAACGCTGCGGGCCGGTCATTCGCAAAGACCAGATGAGCGGGACAAGACAGGCCCAGGCAAAACTAAATGGGATATTGTCTGCTGAATAATTTCCAGAAAGCCCACGAGTATTTACCGCTACTACAAACAGCATCACCAGCAGCATCGCCCAGAATGCAGACATACAGCGCCAGACATGGATCAGCCACTGCGGCTGACATCTGCCATTATTGGCCGGAACTGCCTGAGGCCGGGCCACCGCAGCACTGAAGCCCATGGTATCAGCCAGCTTTTCCCAGGCCACTACCGGAATACACAATACCAGCCAGAACACGATCAAACCCGGCACGATAAGTACAAAGAAATCGCCCTGACCGGTGGAAACAGCCGAAAAACCAGCAGCAACTATTAAATACAGCGAGAGCATCAGCAGCAGCGGCTTAATGAGATTGGCAGGCACACTGCGGTAATGCCGGTTAATGCTGATATAGCGAAGCGACCAGCCCAGCGGCAGCAGACAAGTCCAGGCAAAGCTCAGCGCCACATCACAATCACTGCCCTGAGAATTACCTGCTACAATAAACAGCAGGATCATCACCATAACGAACAGCCCGGCGAGACTGCGCCAGACATGTACCAGCCATTCGGGCTGGCGGCGAATACCATCTGCATAGCGGCTGGCAGCACGAGGCTTGCAGTAGTCATGCTTATCTTGAGTGAAGCCCTGTCGATCTGCCGGTTCAATGAACGGAGCAAAAATCTGAGCTGACAGCAGCACTCCGGCCAGCAGCAGCGAAGCAAATATGAGCACCGGGCCCTCAATATTGATATGGACAAGGGCACGAAAAACAAATGACAGGGCAAACAGCCCGGCAACCGCCGACAATGCCTGTCGAATATTTATCCTTCTTGAACGCAACGGAGAAAGCCAGTCATACTTCTCACACCAGGCCAGCACCAACAAGGCCAGACTGGGCAATCCCCGGGTGGCACCTAACAGGGGATCAAACCCGCTGTTAAGGTAAAAGGGCAACATAGGCAGACAGGAAAAAGCCGCCGCCAAAATACCGCGAGTTAATCCGGTTACCCCGCGATCTTCCACATTTTTTATCAGCATATCAGCCAGTTGCAGACCCAGCCAGCCAAATACCTGGGTCAGAAACAAAAACAGAGCCGCCCGGAACACAGTTACCGGCTGATAATGGTATCTGTTCATCAGGAAAACAAATAATATCGAAGTTAACATTAAAGGCAGCAAAGCAGCACCCAGCCGGGCAAATAATCCCAGCTTGTCATAATGCTTCACTCTGGCCCGGTATAGCTGCCGGGGCGTTGGCTTGAACTGGGGCAGCGACTGAGCGGGCAGCGGCTGATATTGCGGAATATCAGCCCTGACTTTGTCACCAGCAGCCGGAGTTGGCTGGGCAGCATCAGCGTTTTTTTTCTCATTGGCTATTTCTACTTTGCGGGCGACCTGAGCGGAGATTACCGAAAGGTCTTCAGGACGGAAGGCACTGATGCTGTTCTGTATATATTCGTTACCAAAGGCATCTTCGATCATCTCCCGCACGCTCTGATAACGCTCCTGGGGTTTTTTGGCCAGGGCTTTGCGAATGATACGGGCAAAAGTTTCGTTTATGCCCGACAGGTCCGGCTCAGAAGCCAGGTGCTTCATGAGTATCTCACCGGGCGAACTGCCGAAATAAGGCACTGAGCCGGTGAGCATTTCATAGAGCATGCAACCCAGCGCGTAAATATCTATCGAATAATCGTAGTTACCAGCGCCAATTTCCGGAGCCATATAGTGAACCGTACCGACGGTGATGGTCTGGTTACTGTTATAGCCCTGCTTAACAGCTTTGCTCAGACCGTAATCGCCGATCTTGACATAGCCATTTTCGTAGAAGATATTAGCCGGCTTGAGGTCACGATGGACAATGCCGCAATCGTGCAGATAACTGAGTCCTTTGGCTATTTCACGGAGGAAGAAGGCGGCCTTCTGCTCACCGATACCACTGGGTGACTCATCCATGATCTCACGCAAAGATGGGCCAGAGACATATTCCATGACAACAAAGGGCTTGTTATAGCTGTTATGCCGGACATCGAAAATACTCACCAGATGCGGGCTTTTCAGGTTCATACACTGAGTAATGCCGCGCAGCTCAATGCTCTCGTAATTATGCACCGCCTTAAGGGCCACCTCTCGTCCGGCATCACTGATAGCATAATAGACCTCGCCAAAACCACCCCGACCGGCTGCCCGTTTGATCGTATAGCCATCCAGTGGCCGGTCTCCCTGTTTGTAGAAATATTCTTCCATGGTTGTCCTGTTATTGAGATGCATTCTCACACATCTCTACGCTTCTATCATCATACTGATTCCAGTTTGAGTAAACAATTCGCCCGGATTTATAGTTACTCCCTCACAGGTCACTCTTCCGGCTTTATCCAGTTTCAAGATCAGATCAGATTCAAGGTTCCGGCAGCGGATATGAGCACCACTGCCCGGCCCCAAGATAACTTCACTTCCTGCCATGATCGCCGCTGAAATATCTGAATCAGGCAATCTGAGCGATTTAAGGTCAAACACCGCGGTAGCACTGGCAGGATTTGCCCGCAGATATTTCACACTGCCCTGCCTTGTTATAGCAATTTTGTCGGCATGCCCCAGTAGATGCTCCTTGCGTGAGCGGCCATTAACTTCAACAGAACCATTCTGACAGCAGGCAAAATAATCGCCATCCTGCCGATATAGTTCAATGATTGGCATATCAGCGGCGGCAACAACAGCAATATCACAAGGCTGACCAGAACTTACCGGCCCCAGAACTATCTTATCTGTAAGGAAAAGGAGGTAAGAACCGACCCCATCGATAATTATTTTCCGAACATGACTTTCAGCCGCTTTAACCGCAACCTTATCAGTAGGTTTGACCCTGCCGGCAGGTATATCATGCTGACAAACGGCGGAAAACGGACTGATCGGTTGAATTTCAGGCAACAGGCAACTAAGTTCATCCTGCAAGGCAGCCATCTGCGTTAATGACTGTAAGGCCAGATCCAGCCATTTGCAATCAGCAACAGCAGTAGTAACTGGCTTAAGCTGGGCTAATGCACTCCGATAATCATGCCGGGTGAGCAGAACAGAGGCTTTACGATAGCGTGCTAAAACATCCTGCCAATGGGCAAATTCCACCATCTGACCAATAATATGAGCCGAGCGATCTAACAGCAGAGCAAAACCGGCCAATTTCCCCACGGAAAAATCAGACTTTAGTCGAGCGGCGATCATCTGTCGAAGCTGACGCAGCAGCTCAGTATATTCGCTGGCATTAAGCTCACTGGCAGAAAGCCTCGCCGTTATTACCAGACAATGATCGATATCCTGGGCCGATACAGCCTTTTGCAGATGGGCAGCATTATTCTCTCGCTCCAGTCGATGCTGATGGGCCTGCTGACGCAATAATTCGCCGGCAGGTGTCTTTTCAGAACCATTAAGCATTTCCAGAGAGACAGTAAGCTGCCCTTTGGCCATCAGTTCACCAGCTCGGGCGATATTATCATGCTGCATTAATCTGGCCTGTTCCTGTTGAGCTTTGATATGGCTGATCTGAGCCTTAAGGGCCACAGCCCGGCTATTACCGCCGCTTATACCAAGGGCCAGTGCGACATCAGAGCCAGCCGCCGCCAGATCTCCGGCATCAACCGCTGCCTGTGCCCTGTCAACAAGTGCATCTACCAGCTTTACGACAAGAACTGCTCCATCTTTATGACTGCGCAGATACTCATCGCCAAGGATGCGAGCGGCACAAGCCAGATCTCCTGACTCTATCGCCTGTTTAACTTGTTTTAGCTCAATCAGATACAAAAGGAATCTCCAGTATGAACATAAGACCTTATCACTAACTATTTTAACGCATCTTTAACTGGCATACAAGGGCTAAGTAACACTATTAGTCACTGACTATCAGCCAACTGACACGAATTATATATCCGTGCCAGTTGGTATCGATCAGAATTTTATCTGGCCACAGCATTTTGCAGATCGCCACCCTCATCCGCTGAGTCGATAGGCAAAACCGCAGGCTGCTGCGGACTCATGTAATCGTTGATCTGGCCCACCAGGTCAGCTGTATCAATGACATTCTGGCTATTATCGATATTCTCATTAAGGAATTTGCCATTATTTGCCAATACCCGCTCGGCTACATCGAGGCGTTTCTTGATCTGGCCGATAAGTTTTTCAGTCTTGGCCAGTGAACTGTTATTGATACTATAACTGGTACCAACAGAAGATGCCTGGATCAGACGATACTGACTTTCAAGAGCAGCTATCTTGTTTTCTAATAAGGCTTTATTCTCTTTAGTCGAGGCCAGTACGGCAATTGCGTTTTTAAGTGACTTTTCTCTGGTCTCCAGCATCTTAACCCTGCTGTTCTGGAGCATTTCTGCCTGACGGAACCGTTCAAACCGATTGGCCAGCTCATTAGTAAGCTCCTGCTGAGTGAACTGATGCCCCCCAACCTGATATGAGGCGTTCTGAAGTTGCACCTGACCAGTAAGTAACTGTATCTGATTGCGTTCCATAGCCAGAGGTTTGACATTTTCGTTTATCTGTGCCTTAAGTGAAGCTATCTCGACTTCTTCCTGTGATATAAGTTGAATATTGGCAGTCATTTCTGGAATTATCTGTTCCAGCATATCTTTGGCCCGCTGCAACTCAAATTCCAAAGGAACATTATCAGCTACCTTGGTTTGAACCTGACGGAACGAACTGGATATGAAACTGCCGGCAGAAGAGCCGAAAAGCAGAACAGCCAACAGCAGAACACCTAAACCTATAAAAAACGAGGACTTAACAAATTTAGTGAACATAATAATTCTCCTTATGTTATAATCTTTCAAAGCAACAAACAGCTAATAACCACTACCAGCCAGTGTTCTAGTCGAAGGAGATTAGATATTATTACACATTTTTATTTATATTTTGAAAAAACATAATATGAATAATATTAACGAGGCACTATTTGCCTGACTGATACAATCGTCACAGACCACCAATTGACAAAGTGGAAATTCTAAGAAATAACAGAAAGCAACTAAAATGCCCCGGCGAAAAACCGATATCTATATTAGTGAAATAAAGACAGGCAAAAGTCAGTCTCACCGAGCAAAGGAAGAATCTCAGGATTCAAAAAAAAAAGACAGCAGGAACAAAAATTCCTAACTGTCTTTTTTTATTATAAGCCCGGCTATTTCGCCGATCTGTTTCTTATTTATCAGAAAGTCTTCAGGAAGAAGTCATTACCAATAATACCATCGAGATTCCAGGCCTCCGGCGCCCTGTATGTCTTAGATTTTAAGATAAACTTATTAACACTGGTACCAGCAGCAACACCATATTCCAGAGTATTGCCAGCACCGAGTTTAACATCGCCAAACTTGACATAGCCAATAGTACCACTGACTGAGGTAAGCGGCTGCTGATCGGCAGTGCTGCCAAACACCTGATAGCTACCGGAAGGATTAGCACCAACGCCGGCCAATATGCTGCTATCAGTAGCGGTACCACCTATAATAACTTTACCTATAGTCGAACCACCTACCAGAACATCATCATTGGTAAGGGTATTGCCAATTATTTTATCAGCACCAGGTGTAACACCAGCCAGAATCAGCGAATCGATCATATCATCCCTTACCGATATCTGACGGATAGTATCCTGTACGGCAATAGTAGCACCATCTAAAGCAAAAGCAGTCATCTTATTAAGATTATCAGATATAACACTTCCGGTAATGGTTGCCGCAGACAGGTTTACATTACCCAGGCTACCATCAACATAAATATCGCCGGTATAGAAATTGCTGCGGCCGGCATTAAGGGTCTTAAGATCGCCAGCAACCTCAATATCCATTGCAACAGGGCCATAATCCTTAACTACAAAGGAACGAAGATCGCCACCAACATACAAGCTGTCACCTTGTACACCACCGGAATTATTCGTCTTACTGTCAACAGTGAATGATTTAACATTACCGCCGATGTAAATATCTGTGCCAGTTGCAATAGCGCCGGTAGTTATAGCTGCCCCACCAGTTGAGGTTGAAGCAACATAAATATCAGCAGTATCAACAATATCACCCAGAATGAGTTTGCCAGTCAGACTCTGAACATAAATATCATGGTCATAACCAGCGGTATCATAAGCTGTACCATCAAAATTAACATTCTGCATAATAATACTGCCAATCTCAGAAATAGCCTGGCCATTAGCCCCAACTATCGAGCCGATCGTAGAGATAGGGAGATCATTATTATTCTCGCCAACTATTTTCAAAGTACTCTTGCTGGTAGTTCCAGAGAGGATAATCGCACCAATATCTTTATTGTCAGAAGATACAGCCAAAACTGAGAAACTGCCCGGTCCGGCCAGACTGATAGTTACCAGCTTGCCATTTGTGTCAGACCAGATAAGTTTATTACTTCTGCTGGAAGGTGAATCAGCCATAACCACACTGGCATGAAGGCTTACTTCCTGAGACTGCAATGTCTCACTGCCGCTGTAATTATCATATTCAAATACCAGCTTGGGCAAAACACCTGTAGAGGTATTAAAGAATGGCTGGGCAGCATAGAACGAGATCGCCACATCAATCGATTCATTAGGGGCGAGTACATAATCGCCATTAGTTATACTGCCGGAGACAAATAACTGATCATTATCCATATCAGTCCACACATTAAATACATCACTGGTAGAATAAATATTTACCAGAGATATGTTGACTGTACTGGTATTGGTTATCGTTACCGTCTGGCGGAAGCCACCATTACCATCACTCCAGTGCTGGCCAAACTCAACTGCACCGAAATCAACTTCGGTTACATCTGTTGCCAGAACACCAGGGGTAACACCTTCACCGGAAATTATGTAATCAGTATAATATCTGCCATCACCATTATCGGTTTGGGTAGCATCATCACTATATATTCTGATCATAGCGGGATACACAGTATCAGCAGCTAAAGGATCGAAGGTAAGCGGAATAGTATGTGAAGCATTGCCGTTTATCTTGAATGAAGATTCATAGGCCAACATGCTGAATGGCGAATTAGCGTTGGTTACCCAGTCATCGTTCAGATCTGAGTCAACAACTAAAACACCATTATTGTAAAGCTCCCAACCCAGGATATTAAGCTTACTACTGCCCTGATTAGTTATTATTACGCTGCCATAGCCAGTTCCACCGATACCAACTTTCTGGAAATCAAGAATAGTATTATTTACAATACCATCATTATCAGAAAGAACAATCGCCTGATCCGTCACCTTGGCAAATAATCCGGTATAGGAAAGGTCATACTTGGAACTGCCATAGATATCTGTCCAGTAATAATCAACCATGAACATTGACTTTAACTCACCGTCAACAGTCGGGGTCATGGTAATGTTAACAGTATAGTTCAGGCCATCCATAGTTAGGATTGTATTATCAAGATCACTATTAAGTGAATTAGCCGGCGTAATCACATAATCTGAAGCATTTGCACCAACATAGCCAACGGACAAACCATTGACCGTAAGCGGAGCACCACCAAGATTACGCAGGAATACGGTTCTGGTAAAGACACTGGAACCAACATTGCCAGTACCCAGATTCATCAAGCCATCGGTTACAAAGCCCCTTTCCGGGTCCCAACCGCCAACAATATCACCGGTGTCGGCATCAATAACCTGCAATACCGGGGCTTTAGGCACAGCATAGCCGACAACGGAAAGAACAACCTCTGAATCATCCAGTGCATCAGTCAGAATAAACAGACTTTCCATAAGATATCTTATACTATCTTCAGCATTAATATCTTCCACCAGACCGGTATCAGGAGTATAGGTCAAAGTAAAGGTATAAGAGCTGCCCGGGGCAATATCTATATCAGATATAACTGCATCAGGACTGAAAGCTACCTGAGCTGTACCACTCTGGAATCTGATATTTTCAACATTCATAGTTGTACTGCCGGTATTGTTCACTCTCACCATCAACGGGGTGGCATCAGAAGTTCCCCAGAGAGTGGAACCCAGGTCCAGTATCCTGTCTATATCGTCGCTGCCATCAGATGCATTGGTACGCCATACTGTTGTCCAGGTAATACCATCAAGGGAAGTCTGCACTTCCAGGTCACCGCCATTAAGGCCATAACCCAGCAGACGGATCGGAATTACCGGTTCAAAGGTATCATCAGTACAAACAAAGATAGTCTCATTGTAAAGGCCGGCCTCTTTGGGAATAAAGGCCACTTCCACTGCAAGATATTCGCCAGCCTCCAGAGAAGTACCGGCATCAAGCAGACCATCATCATCAGCATCCATATTATTTATGGCAAGGTCACTGCCATTCTTTTTGATCGACTTGATAGCAAAACCAGCACCGGTATGTACCAAAGAATTTACATTAAGGGTATCGGTTCCATCATTACGAACATAAATTGTCTGTGTCTGCCATTCATAAGGGTTGTTAACGGTTATATTGTTATCATCATCATGGTCATTTGGATCAAAATTACCTGCCACGATCTTATCATCGAAATAATAATAATCACTGTCAATGATCACATCACCGGCATTTTCAATAACAACCCGAACATTAACCTCCTGGAAGTTATCAAAGGGGTGATTCTCAGATCTGCCTTCATTGGTCTGAACCACGATCACACCTTCGAATGTACCATAAAGGTTCGGATCGATCTTGGACCGGTCAAACTGGATATTATAGCTATAGCGGCTGTTAGCCCCTGCCGGTATGATCGACTGGCTGGTTCCAATACCAGGATCATTGGTAATAGTAAATCCTGCTTCGATAGCTTCCAGACCGCCAAAAGATATATTCTGGACTATAAGATCACCAAGACCAATATTAGCAACCGTCATCTGGCGGGAAACAACACCGCGGCTGATCTGGCCAAAATCAAGGAAAAGGCCATTACTGCCTGGAATCGAGATCACAGCATCGCTATCATCTCTTTCCAGCACAAATTCACGCAGAGCATACATATCAAGATGGGTCATACCATAAAGTACGAGCGGATTACCTGATGAATCAACGATCATTTCGTGCATCAGTGTTGCCGACCAGCTCCGGTTATTCTGGATATTGCCATTAACCGTGTCAGATCCGAAAGCCTCCCAGGTGCCATTAATGTTTTTGTAGGCATGGGAGCTGAACCTTGCCCCATCCGGGTCAAGGTTAGTCCAGGCAAATATTATGCTCTGGTCCGGACTGCTTGTCAACTGGCCCTTAAATGTGGCACGCAGCTCATGATCTGTCGTCCAGGTATCTAATGTAATTGGGGCAGGCACATCAAGCCATTCCTGATTGTCAGTATCATTGGCATCAACAATGTCCCAGCGTCTGATAACAATGTCCAGATCGGTATGCGGGCCATAATATGCCGGGGGATTAGTCATATTAAACGGATGAACGGCAAAGAAGTTGATGTCACTATCAGCATCATCAGTATCAACCGGATCTGTAGTAGCATGTGACAGGGCCACCCATATAAGCTGATTATCACCTATTGCGAAATCCTCAAGAGAATATAATTCAGCAATTGGCACTGAAGTGTCAGAGCCGGGTACGCCTACCAGAGAAAGATTACCAAGAGCAACATGACTGTTACCATACTTTTCCCAGGTATTATCATTAAGTTCAAACAGGGCTGCATGATAAAAAGCATCAGCTCCAAAAGGATATACTCCACTGCCTGCCAGATGGTTGTTGATCAAATGCTTATCGCCCAGATCACTGCCGCTGCCCGGATAAATAAGAAGCTCATCAGAGGCATAGGTGGCACCCACAACAAAGGGACGAACACCATCCTGACCAACAGCTCCGAGTTTAACGATAGGATCGATAGTATCAGTACGAGAACGGGTACTCTGCACAACTACATTATCGATCCAGAAGTCATCTCCACCCATCAGCTCAAAACTGATATCATGATCGCCTGCCGGCAGATCTGGTATGGTTATTTTGAACCAGGTGTATTTTAGGTCATCGCGATTGCCTGTTGACCAACTGTCATAATAGTCAAAATACAGGTCAGTACCACCAAGCTGGGCTGCGATCTGGTCTTTATCATATTCGACACCATCAACCAGCACACGAATATCGGTCAGATCAGGTAAATTTGCCTGAATGAAATCAATACCATCATGACGATAACGGAAAGCAACGATCGCATCACCGTTATATGCCTGATTATAATCGGGAATAGTCAATAACTGGCTATGAATATCAATGGTGCCATTGTCAATAAGCGAAGAATGCATATCGCCGCGGAAATTGTAATTCCAGTTGCCGTTATTATCCCAGCCTACTGTGTTATTGCCTCCGTTGTCGGTATCATTGGTCTCATTAGAAGACCATTCACTAGCGCCAGTATATTTCAAGGCCACATCGTCGAGCCTTATATATGAATCATTACCGGCAGCACTGTCAGACACGAAACCATCAAATACAACAAAATATTTATTATTACCATTAACGATACCGACATTAAAATCGGTAACATCTACCCAGCCACTATTACCGCCAGTAACACCATCAGAATATTGGCGGAATAAACCTGCATCTGAGCGATAAACGGCAGTATCTGTACTATCTAATACGCCATTACCGTCATCATCCCGGACTAACAAAACAGCTAACTGGCCATAATCGCCCAGCCCAACAGCATTGGCAGCAAGCTCGATATTATAGGAGAAATCTATACTCAGGTAAGAATAATTAACAGCAGGCCCAGCGGGGGTTTCAAAATAATAACCAACCGCACCAAAGCTGGTACCATTTACACCATCAGGTAGTGTTATTACAATAGCACCATCACCTCCACTGCCAGCAGTATTATCATAGTCAGCCGTAATACCGCCAGTACCCAAAAACGCCCAGCTACTGCCATCAGTTGTATCAGGATTATCGACATCGATTTCTCCGCCCAGATCAATTGCCAGCGAATGGCTTATATCAACATTATCGATATATACATCGGCAGTACCGGCAACAGAAACATCGCCATTAGTTACAGCCGCGGTAAAGATAATATGAACCGCACCAGTAACATCAACTGCAGGGGCAACCACTGAAACCCTTACCCATTCACTGTCGGCATTAGCGCCAGTTACAGTATAAGTTCCCAATACACCGCCGGCTGTTGTAGAGACAGTAAGCTGCAATTCATCGTCGTCACTGAAATCTTTATTTGTTACCATGCGATAATCAAAGTCTAATCTGACATAACCATATTCTGACATACTGCTCGTACGGGTAAAAACACCCGCCTGAGTGGCTGAACTGGCAAAAGAGATATTCAAGGCATCATCATCCACACTGCCAGTCTGGCCTACACCATTCTTAAGTGTGCCGGTTACCGCACCCGAAGGTGTCCAAACCTTACCTGCTGCTGTCATTGCCGCTAAGCTGGTATTATCAAAGGTATCGGTATCACCACTAACAAAACGACTTTCAGATATCATTCTCTGATAGACAACAACATTATCAATACGAATGGCGCCCTTCTGCTCAGCGGCAACAGGTACCCCGCCGTTATTTGCAGCATAAGCTATAAAGCCTATAGTGTTCTCGCCAACGGTCAGATCTACCGCAGCGCCATTGGCATACTGCATCTGGGTAGTATCGAATTTGAACTGGGTCATAGACATAAGAGTGCCGGCCATACAAACAGCAACCGGCGTAACTTCGCCACTATACGGGAAGTAAGTATTATCGATCTGGGCATCATTAACATTTATGTCAACCACGCGGCCATTGACGGTAAGATAGAGGTACAGGTCCATATTTAGCAAAGGATCGGTTACTTCCCAATCGCCCAGCTCACCCTGACCATCAAGTGAGGCATCAAATTCAATAACAACATCACCATCACTGATCATCTCAAACTGATGATCCATCTGTGCAGTGACCTCCTGACGAGTTGAACCGTCTTCCAGAGTAAACAGGAATTCCAAAGCGCCCTGCTGCAAATCACCATCATTATTATACCAGCCGTGCAAACGGTCTGTAAACAGACCATAAGCAGCACTGTCATCACTATAACCGGTTAAACCACCTTCAACGGCATCATCATCATTATCAGGATCTGATTCCCAATAATACCATTTTCCGTTCTCATCATATACCCGGCCATAGTCATCATATTCACCTTCAGTAAGATCACCTACTTCATCGAAGTCAAAACCATTGAAATCAGAGAAATAGGTAACTTCCTGCACTGAATCGGTAGTAAGGCGGCCATCGTAGGCATCGCTCCAGGTATCTGATACCGGGTCATAAATGCGAGTTACCACATAGTCAAAGTCATCACTTGCTATGAGATTGCCATTGTCATCAGTAGCAACATAAGCGACCAGAATTTTGCCGCCGGGCCCCACCTGGGCATCGATACCAACATTGTCATCGGCATCAATATTTCCAGCAACTCCACCGGCCTGACCATCAATGCCAAGATATGAACCAACCGGCAGCCAGCCATAACTTACGGTATATTTATATACAAAGGGCATACCATTAGTATCATCAAGGAAGGCTACAATTGGAGTGCCGTTAGTAATATCATTGTATTCAATTTCAGGCTCGCCATCGAGGTCAAACACCCGACCAATACCAAAGGTTCCATCGCCATCAGAATCTATAGTATTAAAATCTTCGGCGGCCGCTGTTGGTGTCTTTGTTGACCAGGCACCACTATAACGGTTATAGACATACATCTGCCCTTCATTAGTGCCATCTTCATCCGGCACTGCCATTACCACATCATATTGATCGGTACTGTCGGCATTAAACTCGAAATAAGCAACATCACCACTATTAAGCACATCTGCCGGATATTGACTCGCCAGCGGATTACCATTGGAATCAGAACCCAGGCCATAACTCTGCCAGGCCTCATCAGTGCCGTTCCAATACTTAACAAAAACTTCCTGGTCATGGTCTGATGGTGCAAAAGAAGAAGATGCCTGAACAAAAGATATGATTATCTTTTCATCAGCACCGGTACCGGTAAATAATATCGAAGGAGCCCAGGCGAGCATATCAGGCTCATTAACCACTGCTCTCTGAACATTGCTATTAGCTGCATTACTGTTTGCTTTCCAATCATAATCATTTTCATTATAATCCTCGAAAAGCATCTCAAATGTATATGCAGTGGCACTATTAGAATCATGATCATAAAAATAACTGGCAAATGTACCCCAGAACGGATCATCGGTTGCCCCGGGATTCTCAAGATTCCTGGCTACAGCCTTGCTCTCATTTCTGCCCCAGCCAAACCAGGAGACAGCTGGCGAACCGGCACTGTCCAGAGTTATCTGCGGATTATAATACCAGCCCAGACCAGCCCGATTTGCAGGAACGCCATTGCCCTGAGCAATACCGGCTCCGCTGGCAGATGAAACATTACTGCCATCTGCCGTGAAGTTATAGCCGCGCCAAGCTCCGTCCAGGTCATCACCGGGCAAATATTTCACATATATACCCGCCTGACCGTTAGTCTGATAATTAGACCAATTATGCCAGCATACCCAGGAAACAATTATATCACCATCATCATTTATAGCTATATCAGGCTGAATATCCTGATAGGAATTACTCGATATACCACTGTTATCATCAGCCGGGTTTACTGAAGCTGAATTCTCACCGATCTCTTCCCAACTGTCGCCGTCCCACTGTTTAACAAATATCTCAGTATTGTTCGACTTATATGCTTCAGTCCAAACTACTACCGGTCTTCCTGATTCATCTACCGTTATGGCTGAATCAAAAGAATTACCTGTGCTATTGCTCACACCTGCTGTTTGCTGATTATTGGTAGCACCGATAAGTCCAACCTCTGTTGAGGTAAGCTCAACCCAGCCGCGATCATTTGGCAGCGGAGCGCCCAGAACATTGCCATCAGAATAAGTATAGCCATACTTCTTGACGACGACCTCATATTGATTCGAATTCGGATGCATCACTGTGTAAGAGACAAAAATCTCACCAGCATCATTTACTGCAACCGAAGGAGAAGATACATCTGCAAGTAATACCTCAGTTACTATTTCAGTCTCGTCAACTTCCGTTCCCTGAGCATCTTCGGCCTCTTCGTTGACCTGAACCTGCGTCATTAACGGATTGACTGTGGTTGCGTAATCACTACCTACATTGGCGGTAGTAATATTCTGCCAGTCATAACCATTCCAGAGCATAACAAAAGCCTGCTGGGCATCATCTACACCCACAAGTACAATACTGCCATTTGGACCTGCTGCAACATCTATCTGGCCACCCTGGGCTATAGCAATATCGCCGCTGCCGTAACTGAGGTCCCACCAACCCAGATCTTCACCAGCATACTGACGGGCGTGGATCGTACCGGAGAAATTATATGTGCCCATCACCGGATCTGAACCGACATCCATTGTAATATCATCAGCAAAAGCACCATCGATCCAGAACACAACTGAATCGCCGTCTGTTGTTGTTACCAACTGAGTCTGGCCGACATCATTAGCCGTATCCCAGCTTACTCCGCCACCGCTAGCACTGCGATAACCCAGCTCTGACCAGTAACCCGCAACATCGAGCAGGGTACGATTTTCTAGTGCTTCCAGCTTTAAGACAGACTTTTCAGACTCGTGACGAGCCAAACCTGTAAGAGCCTTATTCATCTGGCGGCGAATTTTACGCAACATAGTAGTATTCTCCTGGGCTATATGCTACTGTTCAACATTTATCAATTATTAAAATAGATGCCTGTCATCCTTGACCCGATGGCTAGTGACATCGAGAGTTCAATCCTGTTTTCTACTCTTATGCCTGCAAATAAATAAAAATCAAAACTAAGTGCAGGAACTTCTGGGGCCGGTAAGGGCGGGACCCGTCAAATATAAAGCATTGACAGGCACTGAGTTATGTATATCTCTGCTACCATTATATAACTTATGGGCCTACCTTCACCCATTTAGCCATTATGGTAGATTACATATTATGTCTTAAGTGCTTTACAGTCAAGTAAAAAGACGGACTATACTGATTATATTGACCTTCTTTTTGACGACGCATACAGTCAAAAAAAAATGACTTTTACACCAAATTGGTATAAAAATCATTTTTTATCTCTGTAAGCCCGTTTGGCAGGCCCAACAGTTATTTTCAATATTTATATCAGTTCTGGCGACACCAGGTCAGCCCAGGTTTCACGCCTGCGAATGATATTTGCCTTAGAACCATCGACCAGAACCTCAACCGCGCGTGGACGGGAATTATACTGACTGGCCATAGCATATCCATAAGCACCCGCAGTATAAGCCGCTAACAGATCGCCCCGCTGAACAGGCGGCAACATGCGGTCCTGAGCGAGAAAATCACCTGACTCACAGATCGGGCCTACCACATCAGTTTTGATCAATCCCGGCATATCCATAACTTCCTGACGATCGGAAATAGCAAACTTTTCAGAAACATTAACCGGCCAGATAAAGTGGAATGCACCGTAAAGCATTGGGCGAATGAGGTCATTCATTGCCCCGTCAATAATTGCGAAGTTCTTTTCACCACTGGTTTTAGTGTAGTTTACCCTCGATACCATTATGGCGGCATTACCCATTATACTTCTGCCAGGCTCAAGTATGATCTTGAGTCCTTTGTCTTTTACCAGAGGTACAATATGACGGGCATACTCCGCCGGGGATGGAGCCTTGCCTGTTGTGTAATCTGCGGCATATCCACCACCAATATCCAGGGTGTCAATTACAAAACCTCGAGTCCGGAGTTCATCGATCATAGCCAGAGTCTTGGTTATGGCCTCAACATAAGGCTCAACGGTATAGACGGGCGAACCAATATGCAGGTGAATACCGCACAATCTGATATTCGGGTTGCGACCGTATGTTTCAAATACATTTATAGCCCTTTCAATATCAACACCAAACTTCGACTCTTTCTTACCTGTAGTGGTATAAGTGTGGGTTTTGGGGTCAACATCAGGATTCACTCTCAGGGCACAGTTTACTACCTTACCCATTTCTTCGGCAATTTTAATAATATTCTCAAGCTCAGCCTCAGACTCGATATTAAAATAACCTATCTTCTGCTCTATTGCATAGCGGATCTCAGAGTCAGTCTTACCTACTCCGGCGTAAACAACCCTGGTAGGGTCGCCGCCGGCCTGTAAAACACGATATAACTCTCCACCACTGACAACATCAAAAGCCTCGCCCTGAGCTGCAACCATTTTCAAAATATTAATATTGCTGCAAACCTTTACAGAATAACATATTGTGGTAGGCACATCCTTAAAAGCCTGTTGAAAATTGTCAATATGACGCTTTATCGTATTTGCACTGTAAATATAAAGAGGAGTGCCAAATTCACAGGCCAGATCTTCAACTGCAATATCTTCACAATATAGTTTGCCGTTTTTATAATTGAACAGGTCCATCATCTATCTTTCTGCCGGCTTATTTGCCAGTCAAGAGTCTGTTGGGGCAAATCACAAATACAAGCCAGCCCCGCCCCACAAGCCCGGCTCGCCAGAAAGAGGATTCTAACGGAAACAGGCGTTTTTGTAAATAGCCGAGATAAAACAGTGAGTTAGCTCTACGAAGAAATCTCTCAGCGTATTATCTGGGCTTTTTCTTTTTCGGCATCTATGAAATCAGCCAGAGCTTGTTCTTGAAGTTCTACTTGCAGGTGTTCTGCGATATGGTCCTGAACTTCATCGAAAGGCATTACAGATTCCGGGGTTATTTTATTAACGCGGACAATATGCCAGCCGATCTCGGTTTTGAATGGTTTGCTGATCTCGCCGGGCTTTGACTTAAAAACCACCTGGTCAAATTCCGGGAGCATTTCGCCGGGGGTAAACCAGCCGAGTCTGCCATCTTCGAGACCGGCATCAGAATTGTTTTTCATTATATCATCAAAAGATCTGCCCTGGCTAAGCTTTTTGGCCAGAGACTCGATCTCATCTTTGGCTGCTTTACTGCTGGTATTACTGTCAATAGCTATAACTATCTGATCAGCATCAGCCATAGCAGGCTGAATGAATAGTTCTTTATTGTCATTGTAATACTCAAGCATCTGCTCAGGTGTTGCCGGTGCTACCGGATCGGTAATACTGGCTCGTAGTTTTTCCAGCTCGAGTGATTTTACAATATCAGCCCGCAATTGCTGTTCGGTAAGTCCCGCCTGTTCAAGATATTGTTCGGGCGAATCTGCCTGCTGGCACATATCATCGAAAATCGAATCAACCTGGGACGGGTCGATCTCATTGGAAAATTTATCTGCCAGTTGCCGGAAAAGAACCTGCTCGATAAGATTTTCACAAGCCCACTCTCTAAGCTGCTGTTGCTTTTCTTTTTGCCCCAGCTCACCCTGCAGCCGATTATAGTAAGGCTGCATAGCCTGCATTTCCGCCTCAACAGCCTGATCAGAGATCAGCTCGCCATTAACTGTAATACTCATTTATTATCTCCACTGTCCCAAGCGAATGACGGCACAACAGCAAAATAACATAGCTATCGCCCGATATAATACCTATAAAGTTAATATATATTAACTAATTTTTTTCCTGTAAATACATAGAAGGTAGCAGGAAAAACTCTCCTTTGAATTCATCAACCCTTCCTGATATTCTGAACTTTAGCGACTGCCCCTGCGAGGCATTAGCCTTATTGAGCATCTGCTCTAAAAGCTGACAAGGATGTATTACTATCTGATCAGCTCCCGAAGCACCATCGCCAGACTCAAACATAAAATACACTCTCGCCTCTGACTGACTGGGGAATAAACGGCCTACCCGGTTAGTAATTATCATGTCATTCTTGAAATGGTCCGTTTCAGAATCTTCCAGAGTTACAGTATTAACATCAGATTCTTTCATTTTAAAAGGGAAAGACAATATTTCTACCCTGGGAATACTCATGAGCTTATCGCGCACAGCCTGAGGCACAACACTTTGAGAGTCCTGCTCTTGTGAGAGTTTGGCGTTACCTGCCTGCTCACTGGCAAAAGGGGAATAGCTTTTTGTCTCTTCAACCTGTGCTTCCATATCACCAAAAAGAGATTCAGTGGCAACTAAGGATATACTCAGATAATTTCGCTCCTGAAATACAGTCACATTGCCCCAAACCCTGAAGACTATATTATAGTCAGATTTATTATCTACCACCCTGAGCATAGTCTCAAGCCATCTCGAGGGCAAAATCTCAATAGCCTCTATCTGAGATCCAGCGGTTAATTTTTGTTCAGCAGGCTTCACAGGAGAATTATTAGCAGACAGGGTAATATCAGCCAGCTCCTGATCATCAATAACAAAAAACCAGCGAACATTATCAGTATGCGAGAGTAAACGCCCTCGCCGCCCCGCCAGATAATCACCCTCTCGCATTATACCGGTTTCTGACTCCTGCTGATCCTGTACAATACTCAGAGATTCAGCCGGTAATTCCTGTCCCTTAAGAGCAACAGGGCAACAGACCAGAGTAAATAAACAACAAACAAATGAAACTATGCCTGTAATACCAAATATATTCATAAAGATCTCTTCAGTAAATAAGAGCCAATAAGCATTGAACGGTTAATTTAAAATAACGATAGTCTGCCCTGCATGCTACAGGACAGACATCGATAAAATTCTACAAGCAACCCGGCTAGAACAATAAGGCTTAAGATTATTCGTCGTCGCCTTCCAAAAGCTCATCATCGTCAAAGTCGTCACTTTCAACCTGACCAATGATCTGGCTTTCTTCCTGCTCTTCAGGCCGTACTTCCCCGGCAGCTTCACGCTTTTTAACCTCAGACATTATCTTGCCAGAAGGGCTTAAAACCATGGTCATCCGCTTACCATTTTTCTTAGCCGGAGAATCAACCTTACTAACAGGAGCTAAATTCGCAATAATAGCGGCGAATTGCTCATTAGCCAGGTCAAGATGTATCATCTCACGACCACGGAACATCATGGTAAACTGAACCTTATTGCCTTTCTCGAGGAACTTCCGGGCAGCATTAACCTTTGTTTCAAGGTCATGCTGGTCTATTTTCGGACGCAACCGCACTTCTTTAAGGACAACATTATGTTGCTTAACCTTGGCACGATGCTCCTTTTTCTTCTGGTCATACTTCCACTTGCCATAGTCCATGAGACGACACACCGGCGGCTTACTGGTCGGTGCAACCTCAACCAGATCCACGCCAGCCTCACGCGCCATATTCAGGGCCTCAATAGTTCTGACAACACCGACCTGATTATTATTCTGGTCGATAAGTCTGACCTCCGGGACTCTTACACGCTCATTTATTCTAAGATTCTTGGCAGTTATTGCTGTATCTCCTTAAAAGACAATATATTAAAATTTTAAACCACTATGGTTTAACTTTGAGATCACAATTAGCTCATCGTCGATTCTAACGAACGGCTGTTAATTTCACAAGTTATTTTTTCGATAAAGTCTTGCAGTTTAAAAGTTTGCTGGTTTTCACAACCGCGAACCCGCACTGTGACACTATTATTTTCGGCTTCATTAGGCCCAAGGATTAGCATATAAGGCAATTTCTGTTCGTATCCTTTTTTTATCTTGGCATTGATCTTATCATCAGCCAAATCAAGGGTAGCCCTGATACCAGCTTCTCTGAGCATACTATAAACCTTGCTCGCATAATCATTTGTCTTTTCGCTTATAGGCATAACCCGCACCTGTTCTGGCGAAAGCCAGGTCGGGAAAGACCCTGCAAAATGCTCAATTATAATACCAAAGAACCTGTCTAGTGAGCCAAGTATCGCCCTGTGTAACATTACCGGACGCAAATTTGTATTACTATTGCTGACATAAGTCAGATCAAATCTTTCCGGCAAAGCAAAATCGCACTGAATTGTTCCCAACTGCCAGCTTCGTCCCAGACAATCACGAACATGGAAATCGATCTTCGGGCCATAGAAAGCACCATCACCAGGATTGAGTTTATAATCGATCTTTTTCCGTTCCAGTGCCTGCTTGAGCGACTCTGTTGCCACATCCCACATTTCGTCGCTACCGATGGACTTAGCCGGACGGGTTGACAATTCCAAATGAACATCTTTAAGACCGAATGTACCGTAAATACGGAAAACCAGCTCTATTACGCCAATAACCTCATCGGCGATCTGATCAGGTGAGCAGAAAATATGAGCGTCATCCTGTGTAAAGCGTCGTACGCGAAACAGGCCATGCAACACCCCACTAGCCTCATGACGATGTACCAGCCCAAGTTCTGCCATTCTTATCGGCAGTTCGCGATAAGAGTGGTTTCTTGATTTATACACCAGACAGCCGCCGGGACAATTCATTGGCTTAACAGCAAATCGTTCTTCATCTATATCAACAAAGTACATATTCTGTTTATAATTATCCCAGTGTCCAGACTGGTGCCAGAGTTTTTCATTCAGCATTATCGGCGTACTGATCTCGCAGTAATTATCCTTATCATGCTCATATCTCCAATATTTGAGCATTTCATTCCAGATAATCATTCCTTTAGGATGATAAAAGGCAAAACCTGGCCCTTCATCCTGAAAGCTGAATAAGTCAAGCTGCTTGCCAATAACACGATGATCGCGTTTCTTTGCCTCTTCCAGTTGAAATAAATACTGCTTGAGTTCCTTCTTATCAGCAAAGGCAGTGCCGTAAATGCGCTGAAGCATTTTTTCACTGGCATCACCGCGGAAATACGCCCCGGCAATACTCATAACCTTATAACCTCCTATCTGGCCAGTGCGTGCAATATGCGGGCCACGACAGAGATCTTCAAAATTACCTGCCTCACGAGAGCCAGTGACATAAAAGCTGATAATATCAGAATTAGCGGCTTTGGCATTTTCTATTTTATATCGGTTACCCTCTTTTTCCAGATAAGACATAGCATCATTGAAAGCCATTTCATACCTGACAAAAGGCCGGTCCTGGGCAATGATATTTTTCATTTCATTTTCGATCCTGGCAAAATCATCTGGAGTGATCTGCGTATCAAGATCGACATCATAATAAAAGCCATTTTCCACAGCAGGTCCGTAAACCAGTTTAGCCTCAGGATATATCTGACAAATAGCCTCAGCCATAACATGAGCACAACTATGACGAATCATCTCAAGAGCCAATTTTGGATCACTTTTGACAGTAACAAATTCCAAATTGCAATCTGTTGAGATCAAAGTAGTTATATCAGAAAGAGTGCCGTTTATTCTGGCAGCCAATGCGGCCTTGGCAAGACCAGGCCCAATCGCTTCTGCAACCTGCAAAGCCGAGACCTGGCCATCAAATTCCTTAAACGAACCATCTGGTAAAGTTACTTTAATCATTCTTTTCAACCTGTTAAAAATTATTATTATCAAAACATAGTGATTATAGTCTGGAAGTTATCAAATTGTAAACTTCCTGAGCAGTCCAGGGACAAGAAGTCTCTGGATTATTAATTTCATATAGCTTTTCACGAACACCAACAGAGGTAATAATCCTGGAAATACCAGCCAGAGCCTGAATATGAGCCCCGGTCTGACTGGACGGACTTATCAGCAATGCAATCAGTTTCACCGGCTCACCATCAATACTGTCAAAAGGGATCGCCTCAACACAAATACCAAAAGCGATATGAACTTTATCAACCGCCGAAGTTTTACAATGCGGAATAGCAAACCCTTTGCCAACCCCAGTGCTGCGGACCCTTTCTCGCTCCATAACCTGTTCATAAATATCATGAAAATTGGAGATTTTTCCACTTTCCACAAGAGCCTTAACCAACTGACTGATAACAGAAGCCTTGTCACTGCCGGACAATGCAACTATAACATTTTTAATATCAATAGCTTGAGATAAATCCATACTACCTGTCTTACTGCTGTATATAGTTCTAAATTTCAAACACAACTAATGGTGTCGAATCAATGATTCTAGCCATATAATGGCGTTAAGCAATAGAAAAATCGCAAAAATAGCGTCAAAAGCCTATGTTCCTATCTTATTTTATCATCAATAAGTTAAGGGCCAACAGCCGCAATGAGTCATTAGCTGCTGGCCATTGCTCGATCAACAACTGCTGATGTTTAAAGTGCAAAAAGCTGGCGGCATTGCACCGTCAGCTCTTTGACTACTAAGGCGTAAAACATGGTATCAGAATTAAAATATATCGTAATTGCGTTTATTTGCTTATTATAAGACTAAAAATACTTTATACACATACCAGGCAGTCACTTAAAGCATCAGATATGACTTTTTGTATATCATCATGGCTATGTGTATTTTCGATCACACCAGCCAATTTAACACCTTTGACCTGGTTATTGATCACCAAACAATCTTCCGTTCCATTAAGTGCGACAAATTTTACAGAGACAAATTGCGACTGAGCATCAATAATCAGTTCACTTTCTCTGAGTCCATAGTCAGCAACTATAACCAGATGCCTGACTCCATCAGCCACAATATCATCAATACAGGCAAAAGCACTATCTGCATCGCGGACCACAACTATCTGACGATCAAGCTGTTCCATAACATACTGCACTTTTTCCTGTAACTGATACTCCAAGCCGACACAAAGCACAGTAGCTCTGTTAATATCAGCGTAGATACTCAGGTCTCCCTGACCGTAACTAACCACATCACTGATGGCAGTATCTATTACCCTGACTAATTCCTGAACATCCCAGGGCTTATAAACAAAGCCGTTAAGATTTATTTTCTTTTTGAGTTTTTCCAGAAGATCATGAGGCATATAACCACTAAGCAATATTTTGCCAGCCTGAGGATACTTTGCATGTATAATGTTCAGTAACTCATCTCCCCTGATCGCACCAAGATTCAAATCGCAGACTACGACCACATGCTCAACACCAGAATCATATAAAGAATCAATTATAGCCAAAGCTTTGACCCCGGTATTAGCATATTCCAGAATAAAGTCGTCTCCATAGTAGCGTTCAAGCTGCATCTGGAGACATTCCAGAATTATCTGCTGGTCATCAATACAAACTATAGCGATCCTTGACATCAACAACATTCTCCTGTCTGATTCGACTAAATACATATGCATAATAACACTGTCACAACAGATATGGTATTAAACATATTGCATGTCACTAATATAGCAATTGCTGATGATTCCCAAGAATTGTTTCCACACTCTTCTTTGAAACTTGCAGCAAATTCTTCTCTAAACTTCTCTTTTCTCCGCAGTAAAGAAACTCACAAACATTCTTCTCTTTTTTTATTCGTATTCTCTTTACAAACTGGTATATCGGACAGATTCCGGTTATAATTAAAATAAATCAGCAAAAACTGTCAAAGTTTTTCATTTTACCATATCTCTTTATACTGCAAACAATTACAACCACAAAAACCTACCTGATGTTAACAAAAATAGAAACACACTTCCATACAAACTCTTGCCACAGCATACTTTAAGTAAAATAAATAATAAATTACCTTTTTTTATTTCACTCCATAATTTTTTTAAGAAGCTCTCAACCAGCTTTGCTTTATCTTTCAATATACCTGCTATTTATAATATGCCATAAAACACTAAAGAATTACTCACAAATGAAACATGAGGTCAAATAATGACCAAAGGTACAGAACACACAATAAGTGAATCGATGAAAATAAAAACAATACACTTTTTTTGTTTTTTTCTTTGGTTTGGATTGACATCAGCCGATAAAGACATTATAATGAATGCAATATTTTGCCTGAAGCGTCTTTAATGCAGGCGAGTTATTACATATATCGACGAAAGCTGATAAATAAATAGTTGTTGATCTAAATATCAGCCTCAGTGTTTTTTTAGGTAATTACATTAAAGGGTTAAAATAGCTATGACCGGGACAGCCCGGCGTAGAAAAGATGAAAGAATAAGTTAAAAAGAGTGTTCCTGGGAATGTTTTTTGCGGGTGATTCAAAACCGCCCTTCGCTTGGAAAGATGATACTGGAATTAACCATTTCTCTGTAATTGCCGGATTTCTCCGGGTTAGTCAAGCCGAAAGCAATACAGCTCACCGTAAGTTGAACCATAGGGAACTCTCATATATTTAAAGTTAATAGTAAAGCCAGGTGTTCGAAATAGCACTCTAAATTCTCTATATCGTTGAACCTGGCCCTCTGGCAATGTTTTGCTCTTTCGAACTGACCTGGAAAGTAAAAAGAAGGTTATTACGCCCAAGTGGAGATTTATCATGGGTAAAAAGTTGTATGTTGGCAATCTGAGTTATGACGCTGTAAGTGAAGACCTGCAGGATTGGTTTTCTGAGTTTGGTAAGGTAGAAAGTGCCAATATCATCTCAGATCGCGAAACCGGCAGAAGCAAGGGTTTTGGCTTTGTTGAAATGTCATCTGATGACGAAGCTAAGGCTGCTATCGAAGGCCTCGATGGCCAGGAGTGCGGTGGTCGCAATATTAAAGTTAACGAAGCCAAGCCACAGGAAAACAATCGTGGCGGCAGTCGTGGCGGCAGTCGCGGCGGCTTCGGTGGTGGTCGTGGTGGCAGAGACGGTGGCCGCAGAAGCTACTAATCGTATCTGGCATTAATAGCAGCTGATCATATTAGCTGCTTAGCCCCACTAATACGAAATTATAAAAGGACAGTTCCGGATAATCCGAAGCTGTCCTTTTTTTTTGAATAATAAAGCTTATTGTTGCCAGCTTTCAGTTACTCCAACAACAAATAATCAAAGCAGATACCCAATAATTATTGGCAACACTCGCTGGCGATACAGAAACATAATACTCGAGCCAAGAGGAAATGCAATTATATGCAACCGTTGCCGGCAAGACGGTACCTGCTATTTGCCATAACATACAGCCGGCCCGAGATGATCGGGAAACAAACCGTTGGTAAAAAGCCATTTTCTGACACAGTAGCATAGATGGCATTTACCGGCATATTTCTCAGCAGGGACAAATCCCTGCTCTATAGCATTCTCAGCCAGTAACCATGGTCCACCCTCAGTAAGCACAGACCATATCGGGTGTTGGGTAAAGTCATAATTGACCCATATATCTTTGAGAGAGTTATCTCTGTCAACCTTGCCAGTAATTATACCAATACATGTTGAGCTGAACACATTGCCAAAACCATCAATATGAACGCCTTTAGCTGCCATGTGACTCTTGCGGCAATTGATACCCTTATAAGAGGCATAAGGCTGCTGACTGACCAAATAACTGAGACGGACAGCTGCCCGCCCTAACATTCTTTCAGGTACTTTATTCAAAGCGAGAGCAAAAGCCCTATCAAGCTCATCTTCAGACATAAGCTCACTATGGATCGGATTATTAGCGAAATCGCGCCAGCGAACCTGCAAACGCTCAGGACCAAGTATTTCAGAGGCAATACGGATCGCCCGTTGCAGGTTTTCCGTTGGCACGAACTGCTGATGATAAATATCGGTACTTATCTGCAATTTAGTCAGCCCCAGCCTTGCCAGTTCCTCGATCCGCTCTATAGCGATCTGCTCATTAACACACCATGCGGCGTTTGTTTCTATCTTTTCCAGTCCTCCAATACCGGTGTCGTAAGCCTTTTGCAATAGCTCTCTGAGCAGATCATATCTTAAAAAAGGCTCTCCACCTGTCAGATGCACCAAACCTGCCTGCCCGTTAAGCTCGCGGGTGGCTTGCCAGCAGTTCCAGGCCATCTCTGTAGTCATTTCACCGTCGGGACAGTTTATATCAGGAGCCGAAAAGACATAACAACAGGCACATGCCGCCGGACAGCGATATGTAAGCATAATACCCACCGAACTCCATAATTTGAATTTGGGGTCGTTTCGTCTCTGCCGCCTGTTATAAGCATTTTCCATTATGTCTGTAATGATCATGTCTCCTAAAAAAAACCATAGCAAAAAATCCAGGCAATAGGCACATTCAAGCCTAAAACCGCCCTTTTGCCTGGATACAATGCCGAAGGCCATATTAACATGAGTAAAAGAAATAAGCAAGGTTATGATATCATACCCTAAAAAACAGTTCCAAAGATAATGCAAAACGGGAAAAGGCTTAAAACATGGTTTTTCTATGTCTATTTGCAGTAATTACTCCTGGTTAATAGCAGAGATTAACGATTTGTAAAAATGACGAAATGAGCTAAAACAGCCCGAAAAGGGCTGAAACAGTAAAATTTTTGCGTTTTTTATGTATTTTTAGACTTTTTCTTAATTTTTTCTATTGCTTTTGTCGATTTAGAAAGTGAAAATAAGCATATTATCGGACAGTTTAATAAGAGTCTCAAAGATTTGTGACTGTAACGATAAGAAGCGATTTTGAAAATTTAATAATAATGTGTGTACGGCAATGGTTGCCGTATCTGTTGTTTTACTTTAATCTCTCACGGAGGATTTAATTATGGCTAAGAAAGCCGCTCCCGCCAAGAAGGCTGCTCCTGCAAAGAAAGCCGCTCCTGCCAAGAAAGCCGCTCCTGCTAAGAAGGCTTGTGCTTCAAGTGCTTGTGCAAACAAAGAAGTTCTGGTTGTTGCCAGCAAGGTCAAGGCATACATCAAGAGCAAGGGTTTCATGTGCAGCAGCGAGTCTATCCAGGCTATTTCAGACAAGATCTATTGTCTGCTGGATTCAGCTTGCAAGCGTACCGAAGCCAACCGTCGCAGCACTGTTAAGCCACAGGATCTGTAAGAATCTTCTGTATTCTGACGATTTGAAGCACAAGTGTCTCATATTTGACTAAAGACAATCAAGTCTTGGTCAAGGATTGCCTGATCGTTCGCGACACGCAGTATTACGCTTGTGCCTTTAGTATCAGTCAGGAGACAAGATAACGGAACAAATAAAAGCCGGACTATATATGAGTCCGGCTTTTATTTTTTTATTCAATTCCCAGGCTAAAGACCGGTTTTTTTGGAATTACTGGCCATTTTACTTTTCATTTCAGATGCCCTGCCTGCTAATGCAGATTCTGGTCTTTTGGCAATAATTTCATCGAGCATCTCGGTTGCCCGGTCCAGATAGCTCTGTTTTTCTGCTGGGAGGTCAAGGCGAGCCATTTCATTTATCAGCAGATCAGCAAGCCTGAGCATAGCCATACAGCCGCCATCCTGTTCAGGATACTGACGGGCAATACGGAACAGTTCAACTTCCTTCTGATCGAGATTAACCATAAGACTGGCTAATTCCAACTCAATATTATCCTGAAGCGGGTCAGGCTTAGGACTGTCAAGTAAAAGCTCCTTGAGCTTATCTTCATAGCTGATATGACTGGGATCGAGCATAATGAACTTAGCCAGACGACTTTCATGCTTAAGATTACCGGCCCGGTTTTCCAGGCTTATAAGTGAGATAAGATCTTCAATTCGCCATTTCAACTCTCTGGCCTGATCCAGAGAAATAGTAGGCTCAGGACTAATAAAAATACCAGCGAACATGCCGCTCCAGAACTCCTGCCGGCTCTGCCTTAGTTCCATATCAGCAATGCATTTATCACATAGCTTTAGATTGTCTTGTAAAAAAAGGATAGTCTGGTCAAAATTATAACTGCCTGTGCTGTTTGCTGGAGCCTGCCCTGCCAAAAGGCGTGCCAGCCTGAGTCTGGCTTCCACAGCAAATATAGTATCAGGGAATTTATCCTGTATCATTCGCCAGATCAGTTCTGATTCAGTTGAAGGAAAAGTATAAATAAAGCGGATAGAATCTTCATTTCTTAAGGCCCGCTGATCGACTCTCATATCAACCGTAAGGGCACGATAATATAAAACATCAACGATGCGCTTACTGTCAGGGTGGTCCTTGATAAAGCCCTTAAATGAGTCTATAGCCCTCATTCTCGCAGTTGAAATAGCAATGCGAGTACGAGAAGCCTCAGAATCAGTTGTGGACACACTTGTCGGCTCAAGAGAGAAAGCCCAACGCCAGCGAAATTGTATCTTGCTGTCAATAGCATCCTGGCTGAGATAAGGCTGCTCCATTTTAATAGCAGCCCTTTCCTTTTCTATTAGAGGGATAATACTTCTGTCCTGAAACTCCGGCATGTTTTTGGGACTGAATGAAACTACCTCAGCCCTGAAATCGCGTTCATTTGTACCGATCCTGTCATAAAACTGCCAGATGGTAATACTGGCGGCAAGGAATAAGAAAGGCGCGACAGTAAAGGGCTTATAGCGAATTATATGGCCAAAAAGCAATACTATGCCAAAGAACAAAACGCAGTTGAGATAGGTAAAGGCTATCGGGCTGTAAGCTATCGCCCAGCGAAGAGCATCGCTGTCCTGCCAGGGATTAGGACCTGCAAATACTGCCCAATAAAGCACCACCGGAGCCATACACAGAACGGCAGAGACAAACTTAGACTTGAATCGCAGAGGGTCAAAACTAACAGCAAGGCAGGCAAAAAATAAGCTCAATGACTGGGGCAATTCATGACAGAGCAGCAAATTGAGCAAAATAAAAGGAATGGCATAAAAAAGGTTATACAAAAGGGAAATTAGTATGGGAGTTGCCACCAGCAAAGCAGTAAAAAGAGAATAAAGTATTATGTATGATGGAAACTCAAATATGTTTATTGGCTGTAAAAGCGAAGGGATAATGAAATTTATCTTTGCATTAACACCAACCAGCCAGAACTGCCCCGTAGCAATACGATTATGCACGCCGCAAAGTATGAAATACAATACCAGATTGAACAACCAGCTTAGAAGAGAAGCACCCCTGTCATTATACAGAATAGCGCCATCAGTAAGCCACAACCGACTAACGGAAAAGTTTTTTATCGTTTCCGGATTTATCGATGGCCTGTTTTTGCCATTCAGCATGTCATTATCATTAGCCATACGCATCTCCATAAGATACTGAACAGGCCCGATCAAAACGGGCAAAAGCATAAGGGCAAAAGGTTCAGAGTACCGACCTTGTCTTAAGACAAAAAGCCACACTCTGAACCTCGCCAATAATTATTCAATTATTCATAACCGTGACCGGCTATTCTATTTTTATCAAATCAAAAAAACATCTATCTGTTTGAGCAATAATAATTTAATGCTTAAAATGTCTTTTGCCGGTAAATACCATAGCAATATCATACTTATCACATTCATCAATACTCATCTGGTCATTTTTGGACCCGCCCGGCTGAACTATAGCCTTAATACCGGCTTTAGCGGCCTGGGTTACATTATCTGGGAATGGGAAAAATGCATCCGAGGCCATTGCAGCACCGGCAGCCTTATCACCTGCCTGACGGATAGCCAGCATACCAGAGTCAACACGGTTCATCTGGCCAGCACCTACACCTACGGCGGCATTATCTTTAGCCAGAACAATAGTATTACTCTTAACATGCTTGGCAACAACCCAGGCCAGTTGCAGGTCAGAGAGCTCCTGGGCTGTCGGCTGGCGCTTGGTAACACACCTGATCTGATCGGCCTCCCAGCCAATCAGGTCACGATCCTGAAGCAAAATACCGCCAGCTATGCAGCGTACATCGTATTCATTACTATCGATATCCTCACGACTGATCGGGCCTGTCGCCAGCAACCTGACATCTTCCTGCCCCCAGCGTTTCCGGGTACGAATGATCTCAACGGCCTCAGCATCAAAGGCAGGAGCAATAATAACTTCGGCGAAAAAGCCGGCAGCTCCTAACGCTTTGCCCCACCGACCGTAACATTCACAAATTGCATCAGCAAGCTCGGCAGTTACCGGACGATTGAAGGCCAGCAACCCACCAAAGGCACTGGTAACATCAGAAATATAGGCCTTGCGATAAGCCTCAACAATATCATCATCAATAGCACAGCCACATGGGTTCATGTGCTTGACAATAACGGCCGCCGGCTTGTCAAATTCCTTTACCAGCTCAAAAGCGGCATTAGTATCCATAAGGTTATTGAAGCTGATCTGCTTACCGCCGGGTAACTGGGTAGCATTTGCCACACATGGCTCTCCACTATTGCGGGCCAGACGGTAAAAAGCAGCATTCTGATGTGGATTCTCGCCATAACGCAAAGAGGTGCTTCTTACCATAGAAATAGTCTTTTTCTCTGGATAACGATCATCTGCCTGTCCGGCTAGCCAGTTACTGATAGCAGAATCATAGGAAGCAGTGAGAGCAAAAGCCTTGCGTCCCAGCTCTTTCTTTGTGACTTCGGTCACGGCACCATTGTTAGCCTTCATCTCATCTATAACTTTAGTATATTGATCAGGTGAAGTAACAATAGCCACAAACTTATAGTTCTTGGCTGCAGAGCGAACCATGCTGGGACCGCCGATATCGATATTTTCAATAGCATCTTCAAAAGAACAGTCCGGCTTGGCCACAGTCTGCTCAAAAGGATAAAGATTTACACAGACTAAATCGATAGGCTTTATATCATTATCGGTCATAGCCTTAACATGTTGGTCATTATCTCTGAGTGCCAATAAACCGCCATGAATCTTCGGATGAAGAGTTTTTACCCGCCCGTTCATCATTTCGGGGAACCCGGTAACATCATCGATAGCAATAACACTGATCGAGGCATCCTTGAGGGCCTTGGCAGTACCGCCTGTGCTGATAATTTCAACGCCCATATCTGCCAATTGTCTGGCGAACTCTACGACGCCGGTTTTGTCTGAAACAGAGATCAGTGCTCTTTTGACTGATGACATAAATAATACTCCTGAAACTAAATGCAATATAAACCTGAAACTTGTGGAAAATATCCATTACAGATCTGACTGTCACTCGGCCGGTAACAGACCAAAAAATAGCGTATTCCCCACTATCAACTAAAAAAGCCCTGTGAAGGCAATCCACAGAGCTTATAAGAACAATTATCTTGATGGCTGTAATACCATAATATTACCCGTTTTGTCGGCCAGAATAAGCATATCATCCTGGGTATTTGCAAAAAACACATCTATACCAGGTAAATAAACAGCTACCTCCTGCTGGCCTGTGCGATTATTCATAACTACCATCTGGCCGGAACTATTGGCAGTAAAGACCCGCTCCCCGGCTTCGCAGATAAATTTCGTACCACCTTTAAGCTCCCAGCGAACCGCCGGAGTAAGTCTTTCAGCACCAGCCTGAGGCTTTAGCCCCTGAGGATATCTTTCCAGACATACCAGCGATCTGTTTTGAACCGCCTGATACACATGTTCATTAGTTACAACAGGCAGGTCAAATAACTTACCGCCAGATAAATACTTCCAGAATATCCCACCATTATCAGCATTAAGACAATACAAGGCAGTATCGGTAGAAGCAATAAAACACTGGCCATTATCGAATACAGAACCAGCAATATCACCGGTAGTAGCTACTGTCCAAAGGAGCTTGCGCTGATCATACAAAGCGGCATACATTGAACCATTATCACAGGTATAATATACATTGCCAACCTTGCCCTCATCAGTAATACGGGTATCAAGCCAAACCTTACCGTTGGGCTGCTGAGAATGACGACTTTTCCAAACCTGGGTCAGCATAGGAAGCTTCAGACAATAAAAACGGTCATCTGTAGCCCCGACAAAAAGCATATCTTCATCACGAGCAATCGAAGTAGTTGGCATAAAAGGCAATTCCCAGTGATTAGTCTCGATACCAGAATCAAGAGCAAATTCAAACACATGATTACTTACAGCCATCAAAACGCGATCCTGATAAAAACTGATCTGGGCCAGACTGCCGTATCGCTGTGGGAGTCGTTTTTCCCATTTCACTCCACCGGTAGTAAGGTTTATACAAAATAAGGCACTGTCACTATTGAACACCAGCAGATTATTGCCAGACTTTTCAATATTATTGATCTGAGCCTTACCTCCGCCGAGAGAATAGATCACCCATTTTTCGGTAAGAGCTAGTTCATTGAGTATGTCTGAGGATAATCTTATATCTTTTATTTCATTACCCTGTTTGGCTTTTTGACCAGGAAAGAACATACCCGAAGCATTCAGGGAAGAGATCATAATAACTGCCAGGGCCAGAACAAAAACTTTGCTGTTGCGGATTGATAACTGCACTTTATTAACTCCCGTTTGCGGTTTACGGTAAGGTTCGTTATTTACTACTACAATGACTTATTTACAAAATCAGCCAGATCGACCTTCTGTTCCTGCTCAAAAAATCTGAGCTTCTCGATCCTCTTTATGTCGTCTGTTATCCGGTTGGCGAGCTTAAAAATATAAGGGCGTCCTTCCAGCCTGTTTTTCAGGTCGGCAAGCATTGTATCCCAGCACCCCTCGTATAACTCTTTCTTGAGAGTTATGAGCATCAGCTCCTCACCTGTCAGCCTGGAGACATAAACGGAGACTAACTCAGTTGTATCGTTGTCAAATTCACTTTGTGACATAAATACATAATCGCAAGTCAATTAGGCATAAAATTCCCCTGAGACAGACCAGGTAGGCCCACATCCTCAGGAACCTTTGATATAATAACTGTCAAGATAGAATAATTCAACAAAAAAGCCTTTATTAGGTAGTTAATATATGAGCAAGTGAAAATTTGAATAAGTCAGGAATCAACCCGGAGTGAATCTTAATAAAAAGCCGGAAATATCAACAGTTCACAAACAGACCTTCGGCCCGTCGTAAAATAATAAATCCCGGCATTAAACATCATCTGCTTCCCGTTATAGCTTCATCACTTATGCAATTTTCCCGGCAAGATCTCGGCATGACAGGCATAGGCCTTATCGTGAATAACAATATGATCAGTAAGCCAGAATTTGAGAAATTCAGCCAGACGAGCTGGATTAGACAACTCATGATCAAGATTTTCCATAATACTTTGAATCTCAGATAACATCTTATCGTGCAGTTCTTTATGCTCTGCTCGTCCCGGGAAACTAGTCTCGAACATAAACAGTTCTTCATCTTTGAAATGCTCTGAAGCATACCAGTATAATTCAGGCATAAGACTAGTCATTTTCTCTCTGGCATCACCGCTGTCAACAAGTTCGAAAATGCGATTGATGATATTAATTATCGTTTTATGCTGATTGTCTATCTCGTTGACGCCAACTGAGAGGCTGTCAGTCCAATTCATAATAGCCATAAAAATCATCCTTAATAGTTCGGTTCTAAAAACAACCTGTCTGGAGTGTGTTTCGGAATAAAAGTGATAATAAATTAGGTATTTATCAAAAAAACCGTTTGTAACCCTGAAAAAGCGTAAATTATCATGGACTATGATAAATTATAGGGCCTTAACCTGTGGTTAAAATCGCTATTTGCCGATTGAATTTAATGACAAAATCAAATAGAATGATACAGTTTCAATTATAATTGCTTTTTTATTGTAAGGAAGGCTATTATATTTTGTAATTTGCGTTAAAGTAGCTAATTACACTGAAATAGAACAATAGATACGATTCATTTAGAGGATTGTTTATGCCTGATATGATCATAAAGAACGGACGAGTAATAGACCCGGCCAATAAAATAGACCAGATAGCAGATATTTTAGTGTCAAAAGGCAGAATCGCCGCTATAGCCCCCGGCCTGGCTGGCAATCAGTCCTCTGCTCAGGCAGAAGTAATCGATGCTACAGGCAAGATCGTAAGTCCCGGTCTGATCGATATTCATGTACACCTGCGCGAGCCGGGCGATGAAGAAGAAGAAACAATTGCCAGCGGTTCGGCTGCTGCCGTTGCTGGTGGTTTTACCTCCATAGTATGCATGCCTAATACTGAGCCTCCGATAGATAATGAGGCTACGGTCGATTTTGTTCACAGACAGGCAGCTCGTGCTGGTATGGCCAATGTGTTTGCTTCCGGTGCAATTACCAAAGGCCGCGCTGGCGAGGAACTGGCCGAAATGGGTCAGATGGTCCGGGCAGGAGCCGTTGCTTTTACTGACGATGGTGCCGGAGTGCAAAACCCGGCAGTCATGCTCAAGGCATTTCAATATGTAAAAATGTTCAATAAAGTACTCATGCAGCATTGCCAATGCAATCAGATGGCTGGCAGCGGGGTAATGAATGCAGGCTATCATGCTACCGTTCTGGGACTTCCCGGCATGAGCCCATTGGCTGAAGAACTTATGCTTCATCGCGACATTCAACTGGCCAAGGCATCTGGCGGGCGTTATCATGCTCAGCATATCTCAACTGCAGGCTCAGTCAAAATACTACGGCAGGCCAAGGCAGAAGGTATTCAGGTTACCGCCGAAGCCACCCCTCATCATCTGCTGCTCGATGAAGAATGCGTTTACGGCTATGACAGTAACTACAAGATGAACCCGCCTTTGCGTAGCAAAAAGGACATTGAAGCTGTGCTTGAAGCCGTAGCAGACGGTACAATTGATTGTCTGGTAACTGATCACGCTCCGCACCTGCTAAGTGAAAAAGAATTGGAATTTCTGGCTGCACCGTTTGGAATTGTCGGTCTGGACTGCGCCCTGGGGCTTTATGCTAAAGCCCTGATCGAATCGGGCGTTACCAACTGGAACAGAGTAATTGAAATGATGACGATCAAGCCGGCCCAAATAGTCAATATCGACAAAGGCACGCTTTCAGTTGGAGCTGATGCCGATATTACCATAATAGATCCGAACTTAAAATGGAAAGTTGATGTAACTAAATTCCGTTCCAAAAGTCAAAATTGCCCTTGGAACGGCTGGGAACTACCTGCCAGGCCAATATACACTTTAGTTGGCGGGGTAGTAAAATTCAAAGCCTGAAAGATTCTCAATACGATTAGCTGATACAGCTAATGCTTCTTTATCATTCAGAGTAAAAGACTGTTATAATAAGCCGGGCAAGTTAAGCATGCCTGGCTTTTTTTATTGGCACCCGGAATTATCACAAATCCCCTTATTGATCGCTTTTATCTGCCTGTATGTTACCTTTTACTTTAGTTTCAAAAGTTGCGTATATGTCCAGATAATTGGCTGCCTGCCCTTTAAGCCAATTACCAGCCTGAGACGAATCATTAAGATAATAGTACCAAAAAGCCGTTGTAAGGGTTTTTATCTGGTCAATAAAGACTATATCTTTTTTATGTTTGATACCTGACTTAGCCATACCGGCAAAGATCATGTGATCACCACCATCAAAAACAACCAGATATTGATCAGAACTATTAAGGTAGTCAAAGGGTTCTCGCCGCTGAGAGGATTTTGTTTCACCTATCGGGCTGTCATCTTCAGTGCCGGTCATGTGCAAACATGGTATTTTAATATTGTTCAAGGCAAGGTACTTTGCGATCGGCCCGCCAACCGATGGGGCACTCATTGGTATTGCTGCCTTAAAGGGCATACCGGCATTGGCACATGCCAAAGTAGTATGCGCTCCAAAGGAATGCCCGGCAATACCGAGTCTCTCCAGATCAAATCTCCCGTCAAATTGCTCTCCCGCCGCAGTTAGCTTACGCACCATATCCAGAGCAAACCGCATATCACCCATTCTCAATACGGCATTATTGGCATTAGCAGCTGCATACACATTAATAACACCCTTAATAGCCCCCTTCCCCAGCCAAAGCGAGCTGTCACTGCCGGGATGTTGCAGCATAAGGCAGCCAAAACCATGACTGGCCCAATAATTCATCAGAAAGGTATAGCCATAACGATCGCCGCCCAAGCCATGAGAAAATATGATAAGCGGCACAGGTTTATCGGATTGGGGCAAATAAAACATAACCGGCACTTCTCTCTGACGGTCATTATCAAACCAATCACACTCCTGAGTACTAACCTTATACTCACCTGCCGTCTGATAAAGGGAACATTCAGTTGTAGCATTATTTATTACAACAGGCTGAGTAACTGAAACGCTCTGCCCCCAAACAATATTTACATGCGAAATAGCAATTGACAGTATAAAAAACGCTTTAAGAATCATTCAACATACTCCTGTATCCATAACAATCATCTTTTCTCAGTCAAAACCGCATCAGACCTATCATCACGCCCACTAAACACAAAAATGAGCGTACCTGCCAGACCAAAAAAAGAGGCAGTAATAAAGTTGGCCTCTGGTGAAATATTCCAGAGAAATCCGCTAGAAAGAGCTGCCAGGGCAACAACAATATCACGCAACAGATAATAAGTGCCAAATACGGAAGCCTTATTACCTGCCGGAGCCAGTTTCACTATAAGGGCCTTACGAGTTGGCTCGCCAAACTCTTTCAATCCGCGTACGATAAAAGCAAAGATCAACATTGGCAAAGTGGTAGAATACAATAATACCAAAGGAAAGACAGTAAAGAAAATAAATGTTATACTTACACATAATTTACTAGAGGTTTTTTCTGCCAGCCAGGCAACGGGAATATAGATCAAAATAGCAGTTACCATCTCTATTACTGTCAGTAAACTGAACGAGGCAGCAGAAATGCCATTATTCTTCATTACCCAGACGACAACAAAGGCATATGGTATCTGCTCGGCAAAACGGACCAAAATATCGCTTAAAAGTAAGATACGCAGCTCATGAGGCATATTAACAAATGAGTCGCGAATCCTTGGACGAACAGCGGCCTTGGGGGTTTGGTCTTCAACATAACGATGAATAAACCACAGGGCAAATATACCAAGAAAAAAAGCGATTGCAAAGGATATTCTCGCACCATGTGTAATACCATAGAGTGTAATAAAAACGCCTCCTAAAACCGGACCTAAGGCCATTGGAATACGCCTTATCAGCGAATGCAAAGACACTCCCATAGTCTGCTTTTCCTGTTTTACCGTAGCTGAAATAAGCGATAATATGGCCGGCAAAGACAACGCTGTCCATGAGATAAAAAAGATCGAACCAACAAAAACCGCCTGCCAGACCGGGAAAATAATAATGATAAGATACCCCAGCATAGCAATGCAGGTATAAAGGACAAGTGCCTTCTTATAGCCAAGCCAGTCAGAGACATAACCGCCAATATAAGAATAAATAGCACTGAGAAAATTATCCAGAGCATTGAGCAAACCTACTGCATAGACTGACCCGCCAATGGCAAGCATATAAACCGGCAGAAAACGCTCCCCCATCTTTTCACCCAGCCCTAATACTACAGCCATAACCAGCATTGCCAACATACTGGCATTAAGTCCGAAAAAGCCCCTGACCTTTTCCAAACCTGAACTTCCCTTTTCCATTATTTAACTCCTGGTATTGCATAATGATTAAAATAACCTTTGTGAACCGGTTACATAAACATAACACCTGACTAATACAAATATCACTTTTTCAGAAGCCATTTCCTGAACTTTTTAAGCGGCTGGCAATTTATTATATCTTCAGGCCGGGCATAACCTTTCTGGGCTATAGCAACGCCCAGCGATATCAGGCTGAGATTATTACGGTCATGAGAATCGGTGTTTATAGCCAATTTAACACCAGCATCAATTGCCCTTCTAATATGCTCTGCACAAAGGTCTAATCTGGCAGGCTGAGAACTGACCTCCAGGGCCGTATTAGTACTGGCTGCATGTTTGAATATCTCCTCCATATCCAGTTCCATTGGACGACGATACTTAATATATCTCCCGGTAGGATGGCTGATACATCTGACATATTGATTATCCATAGCCGCCAACATACGCCGGGTATTAAGCTTTTTGTCTCCTTCCATGCCACTATGGATAGAGGCTGCAACATAGTCAAGTTGAGCCAGAATATCATCATCATAATCCAGACTGCCATCAGAGAGTATATCAACTTCACAACCGCACAATATCTCAATATCACGCACCTGACTATTATATTGCCTGATCTTTTCTACCTGATTTAACAGCCTCTCGACACTTAACCCATGAGCAATAGCCGAACTACGCGAATGGTCTGTAATACAAATATAGTCATACCCTCTTGCCATAGCCGCTGCTACCAGTTCTTCCAGCGGGCTTCTGCCATCTGAATCCGGGGTGTGCATGTGCAAATCGCCCCTTATATCGGCAACCTGTACCACTCTGGGTAATTTTCCGGCAACAGCCAGAATCTGGGCCTGGCTGTCATCCTGCATTGTTGGCAAAATATAGGGCAGGCCAAGCTTTTTATATACCGCAGCTTCAGTTTGAACCTTTATCGGTTTTGAGCCTTTACTCAGGCCGGTAATACTGAACTGTAGCTTCTTTTTCTCTGCGGCCTTTAATAGATACTCCCGCTGCTGGGAGCCGGGGGTAAGAAAACACAAAGCCAGCATCTCGGAATCAGCACAAACGGCAAAGATCTCAACCTCGCAGGGTTTATATACACCATGTTGGTCATGCCAGGTAAAACTTATACTCTCTGAATTTCTTTTATGCACCTGTACAACAGCCGCCAGACCTGCCACATAATCAAGAAATGTATCAGGGTTATCAGTTCCAGCCAAAATGTCAATATCTCCAACTGTCTCACAACACCGTCTGAGAGAACCAACAGGCCATATATGCTTTACCTGGCCACTGGCAAGCAAAACAGTTCGTAACTGCTCATATATTTCAATTGCCCGCCCCAAAGGCATACGATCACCCGTTTCCAGAAGAAACTCAGCATTGGCCGCCAGATGCCTGGCCTTCTTCTTGCCAAAACCATCAAGTCGCTCCAGGCGGCCATCATTAGCAGCCTCCAGCAGGCCCGCAAGGTCAGAAACCCCCAGCTCTCGCCAGATAAGACCGACAGACCTGGCCCCCAGACCATTAACCCGCAATAACTGCAAAAGACCCTGGGGAATTTCTGCCAATAATTGCTCATATTCCCGTATGCTGCCATTCAGATAAAATTCTTCGATCTTCTCTGCCGTCGCCGACTCTATGCCGGGTATGTCCTGCAGTTGACCATATTCATGTAAAACAGCGAAATCTTCTACACTATCAGAAATAATCGAAGCAACCCGGCGGTTAGCCTCTGCTTTGATGCTGTCATGCTGCAATATTTCCTGAATATCAGCAATTGAATCAAATATCTGTGCCAGCCTGTAATTGCTCAAAATAAAATCTCCGCAGGTAACTAAGGTCAAAAGATCATAGCCTTTGGGCCACAGATCCATATACGACCAGCAATTTTGCCTTAAAGTCTCACGCAAGGGATTATATGCCGGATTACTATATATGGCAAGAGTCGAAATAAAGGGGCTAAAAATACGGTAAATTTTACCTAAACTATCTTTTTATCTTTTTTTTCAAAATAAACCAGTAAATCATACTAATAACCCACATTGCGGTCATAAATAAGTAACCGAGAGCAAGAATGTGTATCTTAGCCAAGTTCCTCAGACAAGTCTGTCTGAAGGCTGAGTTCATCTCCCGGCATATATCGGCAACAGATTTCAGGCTAGTTATAATGTTAGTATGGGTAATATGCTAACAGGTTTTATTATATTGTTTTATGGAGAAAACCGTTATGTTAAGAACAGAGTTAATGAAGAAGGTTTTATTGGCCGCAGTAGCAATAGGTATTTACGGCACAAATACCAGCCAGGCTGCCTATGAATTTGGAATCAACAAAGATGGCAGCACCCTTTCATGGGAAGGTAAGATCGCTACCCATAACAGGATCCCTGAGATAACAACAGAGATTACTGTAATTGATGCCGGCAGTGCCAGTCTCCGCGGTGTTTACGGCGGTGGCGACGCTGGCGACAGCGTTATGTACACAACCTTATCACTGAATGCAGGCGATAAGGTCAGTTTTGATTGGTATTTATCCAACAACAGTCAGAATATTCCTGGTGGACAGGGAGATGCCTGGGTAGGTGATACAACCTTCCACTTTAAGACTGTTAACGATTTTGGAAATGACCCAAAAGTAACCCAAAGATTCTATGTTAATAATGTTGGTGATTACCGCAATTCTTATGACAATGGTGTTGATGGCTGGCATGATAATGGTGCTGACCTGAACAATGGTGTTCATGTTGAATTTATTTTCGGCCAGACCAATTATACAATGACAGTTACCAGCCTGGTTGATCCTTCATTCACATCAGGCGGCACTCGTGATTATCTCGATGGGCTAACCGTCGATGATATTACATCATTCCGCCTTGGAATCTGGGATAGCGAGCAGACAGTTACCCTGTCAAACTTCACAGTAGTACCAGAACCGGCATCAATGCTTATTCTGGCTACCGGCGGCCTGCTCTTTACACGCAAGCGTCACAACTAGAAGAGAAAGTAATGATCATAAGCCAGAGTTAATACCCACCTGATATGATCTATCGCCCAGGCCGCTGGCATTAAACCTTTGGCCTGGGCGAATTTTGTTTTTTACTCAAGTACCAGAACCAACATCTGCATTGGGGCAATGGCGAAATCTGTGCCCAGATGAATGTAGGTATAAGCTCCATCATTACTAAGGCAAAGGTTCTCATCTTTTATTAAACGCCCCTGCTCATTTATCTGTCTGACCTTTTTGACCTTAAACGGCAATGAGCCAAGGCGAACGCGGGCATGTATCGCCCAGTCAAAACTGACATTAGTGAGAGTAAGCACAATGCGTTTATTTCCCGGCTCCGGATCAACACCAAAAAGAGGTACCAGGTCCGGGGTATTTTCAATAAAGCAGCAGATACGATTTCGGCCCAGCCATTGAATTATCTCAACAGTATGTACCTGCCGGGCCGGACTGAGCAGCAGATCGCAGGTTTCCTTGTTTAATGCAAAGGGCAATATGGCACTGCGATGATCATGCTCAATATTATCAAAAATAACCATACCATCGACATTAGCCAGTTTACCATGTCTGGTCAGTTCAGTCATGACCTTGGCATTACAATGGAACGGCTCAATACGGCGAAAAACACCAGATGGTACACGAGATCTGAACATAGTCTGATGGCCATAGTAACGATTGGCAAAACCCTGGAAGCTCAATATTTCAGTACAGACATCTTCTATGGGTTTTCCTATCTTACTGCCCAATAACCCTGGCAACCCCATATTATGGATAGTCTCAGCGGCAATAGCATCCATTAAGACGCCGCCCATAAAAACCATATCAAGCTGCTCCCGGGTCATTTGTGCCGGGGCTTTACCACATAACAGCGAAACCGCCCCGGTATTAAAGTCATCATCGATATCACTGACCATAACCACCGTAACAGGCAGTCCCATACGATTAAGCATAACTGCCGCTGAATAATCATATCCCTCACCATCAGTCTCATCAGCTAAAATGATCTGCACGCCTTCATAACGCATGTTCACCGGAACATATTCGCTCAGTTTACTGGTAAACTTGCGGCCTGCCTTTATCATCTGCAAATAAAGGTTGTCAACCCGCGGAGCTGTACCCATTTCATCAAAGCAATTGAGAATAACCTGCCGATGACCAGTAAGCAAATTGAAATTAAACTGCATACTGGTACTTTCAGCCCCCTTATGAAAAGGCGAGGCATATTTCTGGCTGATATTTCCCAGCAAAGCGGTCTTTTTGATCTGTTTGTAGCATAACTTCTGACTATGGGCCAGAACCAGGGCGGTTTCCAGCAATTCAGTTCGGTTATAATCACAAGCAAAAGGCTGACTCTGAGCCAGAAGCAGCTCTTTCTTAGGACTACCAAACTCACCGGCCAGAGCTACAGCATTAAGACCGGCACCGGCATAAATACCAGGTTCAGCGGCAAGCAGGCCAAGCGATACTTTTTTATTAACTGACTTTACTGTCGAAGCAAGCTGCCGATAAAACAGCTTACGGGCCAAAGGCTCTTTATCTGTTATGCCTGTCAGAGCGGCATCATCAACCCAGAGAACCTGACAACCGCTTATCTCTGCTGCTTTGCTATACAGTTCCAGCAAATAAGCGGTCTGCTCCTTATCTGCACAATCAGCTATCGAGGGCAATACCAGCTCGGCAATAAACTTGCGTTTGCGCAGTCTGCGAACCGACTGCCGCACTACTTCCAGACGCTCTGAGAGTGTCTCATTATCGAGAATATTATCATCAAAACCATTGTCAACAAAGCTGAGCAATACCAGACCGGCAGCTATTTCGTTCAAAGTCTCGTATAGATTCTGTAAACGGCCATCTGTCTGATATTGACGAAAGCCAAAACGCAAAACAATTCCTGGTTCTATCATTTTTAGATTTAGTAATAAGAAGAATAAATTATCAAACTCAAAATGACCGGCAAAAAACAATCGACACCGGCATAACCTGAGACTCTGTATCGTTTAGTCCTTACTTATCAACTTCCTTTTCTATATTAAAATCAATTATAATTAATGTCATATCATCATCGATCGCCCGCCCCGCGGAAAAGCGGTCCAACTCGGCAAATACCATATCGGCAACCTGCTCGCTGTCATAATCAGCGGTTTTCAGAATAATATCCGCCAGTCGTCCGGAGCCGAACTGAACCAGCTCCGGGTTCATCACCTCTGTCAGACCATCAGTATAAAGCACTAAACGATCACCGCTATTAAACTGCTCGCAGGCTTCTTCACGCACGCCCTTCTGGACGCCCAGCAGCATACTGCTCACGCCCAGATAGTTTATTCTCTTACCAGACCGGTCCAGATGGATCGGTTTGACATGCCCGGCATTAATAAACATAACTATGCCGCTGGGCAGATCAACCACACCCATGAACATAGAGCAGGTCACCGGATAATCCAGATGATCGCCCAGTTCTACCAGCATATCATTCAGACCAGAAAGGACTATCTGCGGCCGACTGGGAGAATCTGCCTTATGCCAGAGTTTACCCAGCAATAAAGACACGATCAGAGCCGCAGACATGCCATGGCCCATTACATCGCCAATGGCTATGGCCACCTGGTCGGAATTGATCTGTTTGAACTGATAGAAATCACCGCCGATATCGCTGCACATCTTATTGCGCACGACTAATTTGCCGCACTTACAATGCGGTACATTCCGGGCCAGCAAAGCACGCTGAACCTCTATCGCCAGTTTGAGATCATTATCCTGCAATTATGCCTGCTCTTTCCTCAGTAGGGACAAGTTTTCAGTCTGACAATTCTATCGGATAAACCGGTAAATTGGAAGAAAGATTTACCCGGGGACCTGGCTGATGGATAAAATAATATTTGACAGGATAACCGGGCGATTACGCCCTTGATCTTTATAGTAGTTTGAGTCAGCCGCAAGTGCAGTTGTTATTATTTAACCTTTCCGGCCCCGGCTGGCTTTGGGTTTAATAGAAGAAAAATAGAGTTTGAACCGCAGATAAACGCAGATGCACGCAGATAAATTTATTTCCTTTCTTAACAATCCACCCCTGGAGTTTATCCCGAACTAGCTTCGGGACCGGGCAGGGTGCTTACGCTATTCGACAAGCTCATAACAGGCCGCACGGGCGACCCCTTACGCCGGGGAGGCGAGACCAGGTAGCTCAAGCATCCTTGCTTGAGATTCTTCCCGGTAGCTGGTCTGGCCTGACAATAGCAGCCATTGGCGACAGTTGAGATCAGGCTGGTTTTCTGTCTTAAAAATAATAGGTCCCATAGGTCTCATAGGTCCCATTGGTCCCATTCTTCCCGGCATCGAGATTGAACAATGCGACCTATGAGACACATGTGACCTATGGGACCTATGTTGAAAAAAATAAATTTCGCGTAGTTCGTGTGATTCGTGGTTCAAAAATCTTCTTTTCTCATTTCTCCAGCTCTAAAACCGGCTGGACGGCCTGTTTTTGGTAGCTCCAGCCGTTTTCAATACTGAAAACGCCGCAAAATAAATCCAAATTCCGATAACTGCAATTTACAAAACCGTTTTTCCAATTTACAAAATCGTTTTTCAAATTCACTTTACGGCAAATCAAACTGGAAAAATAAGATTCCCAAAAAGAAAACCGCCAAACCACTTTGCCCCGAAACATTTCAAATTTAATCCGCCCCAAAATAAACTTATTGGACCATAAATCGAAAGAAAGATTTTCAACCATCCCGACCAAAACCGCCGGGACTTTCAGCCCTCACACGAAACACACGAAATTATTTTTTTCAACATAGGTCCCATAGGTCAATCTCGGTGCAGGGAAAAGAAAACATAGGTCCCATAGGTCGCATGTGTCTCATAGGTCGCATTGTTCAATCTCGATGCCGGGAAGAATGGGACCAATGGGACCTATGAGACCTATGGGACCTATTTTTAAAAGACAGAAAACCAGCCTGATCTCAACTGTCGCCACTGGCTGCATTTGTCAGAGCAGACTGACAACCGGGAAGAATCTCAAGCAAGGATGCTTGAGCTACCTTGTTCCGCCCGTCCGGCGTAAGGACCACGAAACACACGAAATTTATTTTTTTTAACATTGGTCCCATAGGTCAATCTCGGTGCAGGGAAAAGAAAACATAGGTCCCATAGGTCGCATGTGTCTCATAGGTCGCATTGTTCAATCTCGATGCCGGGAAGAATGGGACCGATGAGACCTATGGGACCTATTTTTTAAAAGACAGAAAACCAGCCTGATCTCAACTGTCGCCACTGGCAAGTCTTTAGATAGTACCGTGTGAAACATAAAACCCAAGCAGCACTTAACGCTCAACGAAGGGCAAGAGTAATCAAGACTCGCCCCCCCGGCGGTGCTTACGCCGCACGGGCGAAACATGCCGTGGCTACTGTTTAGATAGTACCGTGTGAAACAGAAAACCCAAGCAGCACTTAACGCTCAACGAAGGGCAAGAGTGATCAAGACTCGCCCCCCCGGCGTAAGGGGTCGCCTCCCCGGCCTGTTCTGAGCCTGTCGAAGAGCGTAAGGGGGAGTGTGCTTCGTGGTTAAAAAATTAACCGCTTTTTCAGTCTATCTTCAGGCGGGCCACCTGATTGAGTCCGCCGGTCTGATAGCACAGGTCGATCTGTTTATTCTGATAGTTTACCAGGGCATTGAGTCTCAGGAGCAGGGCATTAGAATAGGTATTGCGGGCGAGCATCAGTTCGGTTGAATTCTGCATTCCCAGATCGAACTGGCGCTGTTCGGCCTGGAAGGTACGCAAAGCTATATCGACATTACTGTCGGAGATCACGATATTGTCCCAGGCCTCCTGCAGATCTTCGACCGCCTTGATAACACTGTTTTTGACAGCGGTTCTTTTTATCTCCTGCCCCAGTTTGAGCATTTCTCTGGTGACCAGGGCACTGCGATAATCGCTTTTAGCCGCCCGGTTACCCAGCGGCACTGCCAGAGTCAGACCCACGCGATGGTCATTGAGCTCCCGCTCACCGAGCATATCCATCGTTTCTGAGAAAGAAGCTCCCATAGCACGGAAGTTATATATATATTCCAGTGACAAAGAAGGCAGCAGTGAATTCTTTGTGAATTCCAGAGTGCTGTCCTGACCGGCCAGCTGCAGTTCATAGTCGAGCAGTTCCATTCTGTTGGTCAGGGCATAATCTATGAGCTGCTGCTGATCGATCTGATATTTGAGAGCCACCGGCTCAGATACCGCCTCTACGATGATGGCAGAGTCAACTTCGAGCCCGTGGGCATTGAGTATTTCTTTGAGAGCCCGGCGGCTCTGGCTCAGCGAATATCTGGCGGCGGTAATACCCGAGAGCTTCTGGCTCATAGTGTTCTGAGCCCGCAGCAATTCGATCTGACTTACCTGATTAAGTTCGAGCATGCGTTTGGTGCGTTCATACTGGGCCTGAGCCAGGTCATGATCCATTTCAATGACCTTGAGCGCCTCCTGATCATAGTAAACCTGCCAGTAAGCCTTATCAACCGAGATAAGTACTGACATGGTGCTGAGCTTACTGGCAGCGAGCTCCCGCTGACGGCCATAACTGCTCATCCTGATCGAGTGGGTATTGATATCAGTTCCGGCCCCGCGGAGCAGAGGCTGACTGAGCTGCATTCTCACATTGGAATTATAATATTTTTGTTGCGAATCATAGGTAATGATCTGGCCGGTGATCTCATCTTTATAATAATAGGTTCCCTGCGTTTCGGTGCGGCTGATGGGCAGGCCGAAATTAAGCTGGCCGCCGGTGACCATGGGCACCTGTATCTGGCCGTAATAATCGAGATTCTCCGCTTCGGAATAATCAGCCGGGTAATCATTGGCCGCATAAGAGATGCCGGTAATAAAAGTTGGCTCAAAGCGGGCATGAGCGCGTTTTAATGACTCCCGGGCCAGTATGGGTCTGTAAGACTCAACCTTGAGCTCGAGATTATTCTGCAAAGCCAGCACGCGGCAATCTTCCAGAGAGAGCTTATTGATCTGGCCGGGATCTACCGCTACCAGATCGGCCAGCTCCTGGCGGCTCTGGTCGGGGTCCTCTTTTAACTCTATCTTTGTGATCGTATTGAGTTTTTCGGCAGATACAGAATATCTGTCATATTTGTCGAGCCGCCGCTCTTCCACACAGCCGGAGATAAGTAAAGCTCCGATTATCAATGTCATAAACCTGATATTTCGCATAATAATCCACCAAGAGTAAGATATCATCTGCCTTAAAGAAACTGGTAACCGCTGCCGGGAAATGATAAAGATACATATATATGTTGATCTTATTACTATTTCATAGCAACGGTTACCCAAACAAAACTCTATATAATTCAGAATACCCAGCCGAGGGCGAGGTTTATACAGTTAAAATTCTCAGTGCCGGAATCCTTTATCTCTGTTGCTATCAGGCGATAGCCGCCTCTGATGAATATGTCCTTATTGAAATCATATCTCAGACCGGCCCCGAGATTAAAGGCCATATCAGTTGAACTGTCATAATCATCATCGGCATCATCAACTTCTTCGGCAAAAGTAAGACAGCCGACACCGCCGGAGACATAGGGTGTCAGCTTATTATCAAACATACTCAGGGCAGAAACATAATAATCAACATTGAGATTAAGCATAAACAGCCCGGCATCGATCGCTTCTAGGCCGGAATCATTATCATCGAATTCTGTTGCACCGGTAAGAAATTCCAGGCTGGCAGCCAGATCCTCTGTAAGATAATAAGAGACACCAACACCACTCATGCCGACAGATTCAATGTCCAGTTCCCGGGCACCGCTATTAACCGTTACCCGCCGGGCATCCATAGTCTGAACCAGCAGATGAGCATCGAACTTACCGGCCCGGCTTTCCAGGTCTGAGTCAAGCTCCTGAGCATTAACTACAGCAGCGGCTGACAAAGCAGCCAACAATACGAAAGACTTCTTCAATTTCATTTTTTCTCCAAAAAAATAACATATACTGCTTAGGCATTATAACTACAAATGCCGTAACCGTTCACAGTGTTTATAAAACAGCAAAGTTAACTTTGAAATTAATTATTCATGTCTCAGGGCGATGATCGGGTCGAGCCTGGCGGCCTTTACTGCGGGCAGCAGGCCAAAGAACACACCGATGAAGGCCGAGAAGCCAAAAGACAGCATAATAGCCCACATGGGTATAAAGGCCTCTTCCATCTGGGCATTGGGAATGCGGGAAATAGCCATGGTGAGCAGCTGGCCCAGTCCGATACCAACCATACCCCCCACCAGACACAAAACAACTGCTTCAATGAGGAACTGGAACATTATCGCCGCGGGCCGGGCTCCTACAGCTTTACGCAGGCCTATTTCTCGCGTTCTTTCCGAAACCGAGACGAGCATAATATTCATAATGCCCACCCCGCCCACCAGCAGAGAAATACCCACCACGCAACTGGCAATGAGCGTAACCATAACAGCTATCTTATTGAACTGCTTGAGGGCATCTTCAACGGCATTGATCCGGAAAGGATCAGGATCGCCGGGCCTGACCTTCTTGGCATTTCTCAGAAAGAATCTCAGTTCGGCCTGAGCCTCCTGACTGAGCTGTGGATTTTTACACTGTAAGACCAGATCGATCCAGGGCGACCATATCTTCCAGGCAGTGGAAAAAGGCAGATATGCCTCCTTACTCACGCCGCCATCGAAGACAGAAGCCTTATCTTTCATTACCCCCACAATACTGAACGACTTACCGCCGATATCAATCACTTCAAGCTCGCAGTCTTCGGGCAGTTTGAGATCTTTACGCAGGGTCTCGTTTATCAGGCAGACATTTCGCTTCTGACTCTCATCGATCAGCGAGATAGCACGCCCATGGAGCAGCTCGCGATTCTCAATAATGACCAGATTGGGGTTTCCGCCTTTGATCGTGACATCCTCGAGCTGAGTATTACTGTAGCTGACCTTTTCTCGCCGCCACATCTGCGGGGTGAACCGCTCAATAGAAGGACATTTTTCCAGCAGGCCTTCAAAGTTTTCCGGGGCAAATCTTATCCGCATCCAGGAGGCATCTTTGAGCGGCCCGGTATCAGGCCAGTGCGGTCCGCACCAGATAGTATTAGTACCCACCTGCTCAAATTCCTTGAGAACCTTGGCCTTCATACCAGATAAGGCCGCAATAACCACGGCCACCGAGGCCACACCGATAATAATACCAATAGTAGTAAGGATCGACCTGGCCTTATTAGACCAGATCTGACCCAATGCCAGAAAGATACTCTGCACGACCAGCACGCCGGTATGATATAAAGCACTGAAAAGAAACATCAGATGAGCCCGCCTTTCCTGCCGCTGTCAGAAAGTATCTTGCCATCCTGCATTCTGATGATACGGTCTGCATGTTGTGCCACATCTTCCTCATGGGTAACTATGACTATAGTCTGGCCTTCCCGGTGGAGATTATCGAACAACTGGAGAATACTGGCACTGTTTTTACTGTCAAGATTTCCGGTTGGTTCATCGGCAAGGATAAGACTGGGAGCACAAATAAGAGCACGAGCTACAGCTACTCTCTGTCTTTCGCCGCCCGACATCTGATTGGGTTTGTGAGTAACTCTGCCGGCCAGCCCTACTCTTTCCAGAGCATTGCGAGCCATTTCCCGCCTTTTTCGCCAGGGGAATCTGGCAGAGTAAATCAGCGGCATTTCGACATTCTGCAGAGCACTGGAACGCGGCAGCAGCTCAAAGGTCTGAAAGACAAATCCTATCTGCTGATTGCGTACCCTGGCCAGTTGCGCTGCTGACATGCCGGTGGTTTCCATACCGTTGAGTTTATAACTGCCGGAGGTGGCCCTGTCCAGGCATCCCAGAATATTCATAAGCGTACTCTTGCCGGAGCCCGAAGCCCCCATGATCGCAACATATTCATTTTCGGCAACATTAAGATCTACCCTGTCAAGGGCATGAACTGTTTCAGAGCCCATCTTATATTGCCGTTCTATCTGTTCAAGTCTTATAAGCATATATCACTCAACTTTATTGTCCGGGGCTGAATCTGAATCATTTTCCGCCTGTTCGGGTTTGTCCTTTGCCGTCTCTGCCTGATCGACATCTGCATCAGATTCGACCTTAACGACCTTATCATGGGTCATAGCTTCAAGCTCCTTGAACGGCCCTGTTATTATCTGTTCATCCCCTTTGAGCCCTTTTTCAATAATCGTATCGGTAAGATCGCTGGGCCCGATCTTAACAGGAATGACTTTGGTCTTGCCCTCGACAACTCCATAAACAACCGGCGTAAAGGCCTTATCCTTATCGATAATATCTGTATTGGCATCCCGTATTTCTTTGGGTAGAGCTTCCCATTCCCGGCCAAGCACAGACTGACTGGGCAGCTTCATAATATTTTCATGCACTTTGATCTCTATTTCCGCATTGGCCGTCATTCCAGAAATAATACGGCCATCGGTATTATCAAGCTGTATCTCAACCTGACAATATTTCGTTCCAGAGCGGCCGGTCTGCATTACCAGCGACCTGGCCGTAACAACGCCGGCAAAACTTTCATCCGGCCAGGCCTGTATTTTAACGACTGCCTTTTGACCAACCTGTACCTTACCCACATCAACCTCATCGATCTCAGCAGCCATGATCATCCTGGAAAGATCAGCGACATTGAGTATAGTTGTGCCGGTGTAATTAGTGGCTCCGGTTACGATCTGCCCAACTTCCTGCAGAACCTGGGTAACTACGCCGGTGAGAGGTGAGGAAATAACCGCATAAGTCAGGGCATCTTTAACCTTATCGATCTCAGCATCAGCACTTTTAAGATTATTTTCCATTATTGAGAGGTTCAATTCAGATGTTTTAATGGAATTTAGTCCCGATTGCAGCGATATTTCGAGTTTTTTAACCTCATCTGTCTTATTTTCAACATCACTGGCCTTAACATCGCTGGTTTTAAGCAGCTCCTCTAATCGGTAAAGCTCTCGTTTGGCCTGAGCCAGCGATATTTCAGTATTTTGGAGATTTGCCCGGCTATTCTCAATGCCTATACGAGCAACTTCGATCTGGGAAGCCTGCGCCTCTCTTCTGGCCAGAGCAGATTCCAGGTCAGCCTGAAGATCACTGCTGTCTATCTCAACCAATACCGAAGGCTTCTGCCCACTATCAGGCCCCAGGACCTGGTCTCCCTCATCGAAAGGCAAAGCAATAATTTTGCCAGTGATCTTGGCACTGATCGCCACGCTCAGAAGTGGTTTGATCTCGCCTGGCGCCTGGATACTTTCAGTCATACTTCCGACAGTTGGAGTTTGAACCCTGACTTCGGTAACTACCTCAGGTTTCTTCGCTATATTTTTGAGAAACAGAACGAGCAATATTAAAGCAAAAACTATAACTATAATAACGATAATCTTTTTCATATTTCTTCTTTCGTAAAAACAGTCTTGAGATTCTGCTCAGTTGAACATCTTATAATATAGACGCACGACCAGCCCAAAGGTTACATCTTTTTCTCAAAAATATCAAACTTTTTACTATCTTACATCTCAAATATATAAGTTTAACAATCAGACGCACCGCACAACTAATGACATATCATGCCGCAATATGCTAACACTATGTCATATTAGTAAGTTAACCAATACACCTTCCCCAAAAATGAAACAGAACCAAAAACGACTAACATTAATGTCGTTTGGCGAATCACAGCTACATTATTGTCATCATTTTAATAACAATTATTTCAGTCTTAAAGATCAAACTAAATAATAATGCTGACATATTAAATAAAAGAAAACAGAATCACAAAACCATAAAACTATAACTTATTGAAAATAAAAGAGATACAAAAGCTAAGCACATTCTTTACCATAATAATTGCTATTAAAAATTGAACTGAGATGAAATTGGCACATTTTTTGTTAAATTATCGAACGATGTGCATTTCTCTGCCCCAATAGACCTATAGTCTAATATGGCTTGAATAAAGGCTGGCAAATTAAGGCCGGAACATAATGAAAGAAAGAAATTACAGGAGTTATTGATGATGAAAAAAGTTACAGGATTATTGTTAGTGCTTGCCACCCTGCTGCTCATGCCGGGTATTGCACTGGCTCAGGGCGCCGCTGAAGAACCCACAGCAGTTGACACCGGCACCACGGCATGGATGCTGACTTCTACCGCTCTGGTGCTCCTTATGACACCAGGACTAGCCATGTTTTACGGAGGTCTGGTAAGGACCAAAAATGTAATAGGTACAATGATGCACAGCTTCGCTGCCATGGCGATAGTTGGAGTATTATGGGCGATAGTTGGCTACGCAATGACCTTTGGCACCTCGCACGGCTGGTGTGGGTGGGACTCATCCAAGTTTCTGTTAAGCGGAATAGACAGTAAGATAAGAGCTTCAGGTATTCCAGAAGTGGTATTTGCCATGTTCCAGGGAAAGTTTGCGATAATAACCCCGGCTTTGATAGCTGGAGCATTTGCAGAACGAGTGAAGTTCCGCGGCTATTGTCTGTTTATAATACTCTGGTCAATATTGATATATAACCCTCTGGCCCACTGGGTCTGGGGTGGCGGTTTTATGACAGGTCTGGCCAAGGACTTTGCCGGTGGAACAGTGATCCATATCTCAGCGGGCGTATCAGGCTTGGTAATGGTATTATATCTTGGTTCTCGTCGCGGCTACCCCAAGACGGCGATGCACCCCAATAATCTGGTGATGACACTGATGGGTGCAGGCCTGTTATGGGTTGGCTGGTTCGGTTTTAATGCCGGAAGTTCAGAGTCAAGCGGTCTGCTCACAGGTCAGGCGTTAACCGTAACACAGGTGGCAGCGGCAACAGGTGCAGTAACCTGGATGCTGATAGAAGCACTTCATCACGGCAAAGCAACTTCATTGGGTTTTGTCTCTGGTATGCTTGCCGGCCTGGTAGCCATAACACCGGCGGCTGGTGATGTAATGGTTCCCGGCTCGATAGTCCTTGGTATTGCAGCGTCAGTAGTATGTTATATGGCCTTGCGTTTGAAAGCCAAACTTGGCTACGATGACTCGCTGGATGTATTTGGTATCCACGGCATAGCTGGTATAGTTGGTGCCCTGCTGCTGACATTCTTCCTGAGAAATGTTCCGGATTGCGGCATAGCCAAACAGTTCTACTATCAGGCCGAAGGTGTGGTAGTAAGCAGTGTTTATGCTGGTATATTAACCCTGCTTATCACAATTTTTGTTGAAAAGACAGTTGGCCTTAAACTTGGTGATACCGGCGAAATGGCCGGCATGGACCACAGTCTGCACGGAGAGTCAGGTTACGGCATGATCAACATGAACTGACAATTACAATAAACTGTTTATAGAACAAGATCAGTGACAATAGTCACCATAGATAAAAGGAAATAACATGAAGTTAGTAACAGCAATAATACAACCAGACAAACTCGATGAGGTGCGTGAAGCCCTTCTCAAAGCCGAGATAACAAGAATAACAGTAAGCCGGTGCAGCGGTCGTGGACGGGCTGACCAGGTTGACCTTTACCGCGGCCAGGTAGTGGCCCCAGACCTGATCAACAAAGTGAGGCTCGATATTGCCTGTAATGATGCTTTTGTTGACATAGCCATAGATGCTATTCTCAAGGGTGCCAAACACGGTCCGGAAGGGAAAATAGGAGATGGCAAAATATTTGTAACCGATCTGGAAAGATGCATAAGGATACGCACCGGCGAAACCGGTGGTGAAGCTATCTGAAAAATCAGGCCTGATCTGCAAAATATACTGACATTACTGCCTGATAATACTGATACAGTGACGAAATCCGCAAAAAGATCAATAATATAATCTCAGTTGTGGTTAACTGGAATCAGTGATACAATTTGGTAACACTCAACAATAGTGATACATAAATGTCACAATATTTGTGACATTTATTTCACTAAATCAGCATGAAAGCAATTTCCTGCCTGAAGTGAGATAATTTTAAATTAAAGCCCATCATAAGCTTGAGTTATGATGGGCTTTTTACATTAATGAATTTATAACAATAAGTTATCTACAATTATGAGAGCCTGAAATTTTAACATGCTCGGAAATAAATGTCACTTTCACCATATCATCCTGACAATTATTTCACATATCAGATCTCTATGGCATGCTCTTTGCGGTAGATGGCTGTGAATTATCGAAACAAGTCAGATCGGCCAAAGTCCGACCTGGCAGACCAACTATTCAGGAGTAAGTGAAGAATGAAAATGACTCGACTGATAATAGCCGGGTTACTGGCTCTGGCTTGCATGCCAGGCCTGGTACAAGCCCAGCATGATGGCTCATCACCGATCGATACAGGAACAACAGCCTGGATGCTGACTTCTACGGCATTAGTATTGATGATGGTGCCTGGACTGGCAATGTTTTACGGCGGTCTGGTCCGCACCAAAAATGTACTTGGTACCATGATGCACAGCTTTGTCGCTATCGCAATCATCGGAGTTCTCTGGACGGTCTATGGTTATTCCGCCACCTTTGGCAGCAATGTATTTGGCGGACTTATCGGCTGGGACTGGGATATGTTCATGCTACAAGGCCTGGATGACGCAGTTGACAAAACCAGCCATGTTCCCGAATATGTAATAGCAATGTTTCAGGGTAAATTTGCGATAATTACCCCGGCACTGATCGCGGGAGCACTGGCAGAGCGAGTTTATTTTCGAGGCTATTGTGCTTTTATTGCTCTTTGGTTCACACTTATATATTGTCCGCTTTGCCACTGGATCTGGGCACCAGATGGCTGGCTTTTCAACAGCGGTGCCAAAGGCGTGATCGACCTGGCTGGTGGTTTGGTAATCCATGTATCAGCAGGCATAAGCGCATTAGTCGTGGCCCTCTATCTGGGCGCTCGTCGTGGTTACCCCCAAACAGCAATGCACCCCAACAATCTGGTAATGACGATGATGGGTGCAGGCTTCCTGTGGGTGGGCTGGTTCGGATTCAACTCTGGTTCCACCCTGGCCAGTAATCTTGATACAGCGAGGGCATTAACTATGACCCAGATATCGGCCGCAAGCGGCGCGTTGACCTGGCTGTTCATAGAAGCCGTATATTTCAAGAAAGCAACATCACTTGGGTTTGTCTCTGGGATTCTGGCCGGTCTGGTAGTAATAACACCGGCAGCAGGCGTAGTATGTCCGAGTGGTGCATTAATTCTGGGAGCCTGTTCCTCAGTAATATGTTTCCTGGCGCTGCGTGCCAAAGGAAAATTCGGTTATGATGACAGTCTGGACTGCTTTGGCATCCACGGGGTAGGCAGCGGACTTGGCGTTCTATTATTATCATTTTTCATAAGAGACAGCTGGATGGCCGATGCCGCTACAAAAAATGGTGGCGTATGGTCAGGAATGGATCAGTTTATGCTTCAGCTTAAGGCCATGGGAATTACCATATTGCTGGCCGGAGTCGGAACGCTTATAATCTGTATTGTGATCCAGAAAACCATTGGTTTCCGCATGAATGAACAGGATGAAAAAGCCGGAATGGACCATGTCCTGCACGGTGAACATGGCTATGGCATACTGAACCTGAACTAATCATCACAGAGGATTAATAAATGAAACTGATAACAGCAATAATACAACCAGAAAAACTTGACGAAGTTCGTGAATCACTGCTTAAGGCAGAAATAACCAGAATAACGGTCAGCCGGTGCAGCGGTCGAGGCCGGGCTGACCAGGTAGATCTTTACCGCGGCCAGGTAGTAGCCCCTGACCTGATCAATAAGGTCAGGCTCGACATTGCCTGCAACGATGAATTTGTTGACATTACTATCAATGCCATATTATCGGCAGCGAGGCACGGTGATGGTGGCAAAATAGGTGACGGAAAGATATTTGTCACTAATCTGGAGCGGTGCATAAGAATACGCACTGGGGAAGAGGGTGGCGAAGCAATTTAAATAACGCTGTTATCATAATATGCTTGCAATACCCTGCGATGCAGCTAATCACAGACAGACAAAAAAAGCTCCTCAATAGCAGGAGCTTTTTTTGTTTATTATTGTGAGTGTCAGAGTCAGACAGAAGCCATAACTCCCAATTTCCTGGCCAACGACTCTTCAAGAATATCAACCAGTTTTTCGGTTTCTGACTTTCTGATCTGGGCATTAACGCCAACAGCTTTGCCCTTATTGATATTATCAGGGGTAATCAGAGAAGAGAGCAGAATAACGGGGATATCTTTCAGTTGCGGGTCTTCTTTTATTTTGCGGGCAAGATGCAGACCGTCCATACACGGCATTTCTATATCAGAAACAACCATATCACATGGTCCATTATCATTATATCTGTTTTTATCGATATATTCCCAGGCCTTCAATCCATCATTAAAAATTATCACATTATGATAACCGCAAACCGCCAGAAAATCTCTCATACTATCACGAACTATACCTGAATCATCAGCAAAGACAATACGAGCATCAGAGAATTTAGTAATATCTTTAACTGTTTCATTAGCAGGCAGCTCAGGTGAGGCCACACCAAGAATAGCACCTACTACGGTTTCAAAATCTATTACCAGTACAGTCTGATCCTTAAGTTTTACAGTACCAGTGATCGGAGCATTCATATTAACCAGATAAGGAGATGGCGGCTCAATCCTGCTCCAGCTCATCCGGGTAATAACATCAACCGAATCAACCAAAATACCACAATAGACGCTATTGAATTCTACGACAATAACCAGACCTTCACCTTTTGAAATCTTTTCGGTTTCCACGCCAAAATACTTGCCCAGATTTATCAGGGTAAGCACCTTGTCTCTAAGCCTGAAACTACCTTCAACGGCATAAGGTGCATGGGGCACATTTATCATTGAAGTACATTGAACGATCTCTCTGACCTTGGCTACATTAACACCAAAGGGTATCTTTCCCAGTTTGAAGGTCAGCAGTTCCATTTCATTGGTTCCGGCTTCTAGTAATATATTATGAGGAGCCATATTATCATATCTCCAAAAAGTAAATAAACAGTTTATTATCTACACAAATTCAGCAGTGTCTCTGCCACTTTATTCAATGTAACCTGTGTGTCGGCAGCCCCAATTTTTACTGCTGCCGCCGGCATACCATATACAATACAACTATGTTCATCCTGTGCAATTGTCTTTGCTCCGGCTTCTTTCATTTTTAACAGACCGGCAGCACCATCATCACCCATACCAGTCAGAATAGCACCTACAGCATTTGCTCCGGCATACTGCGAGACTGAGTCAAAAAGCACATCTACGCTTGGTTTTTGATGTTTAACACGCGGCCCATCTTTGATCTTAACATGGTAATTAGCTCCAGAACGCCCAAGTACCATGTGGTAACCGCCAGGGGCAATTAAAACCTGGCCAGATATAACACTATCGCCATCTCTGGCCTCTTTCACATTCACGGCGCATTCATCATTAAGCCGCTGAGCAAATGAAGCAGTAAACTTAGGCGGCATATGCTGGACTATTACAGTACCCGGCGCATTGGCCGGCATCATACTAATAACAGTTGAAAGTGCCTGAACGCCACCTGTAGAAGCTCCTATCGCGATTATCTTATTGGTAGTTACAGTCATGCTAAGTTTATGCGTCTTAGGCTTATCCTTAACATTCTTTACCATATTGGCAATATTGACACGCGATGCCATTTTTATCTTGTCAATAAGGTCATCAATCACATCTCCAACCTTATATGCTTCTCCTGCCTTACAGACGACATCGACAGCCCCATTCTGCATTGCCTCCAGAGCCATCTGACTGCCTTTTGGCGTCAGTGAGCTAAAGATAATAACAGGCATCGGGCGTGCACGCATAAGTTTGTCCAGAAAGGTTATACCGTCCATTCGCGGCATTTCCACATCTAGCACAAGTACATCAGGATTAAGTTCCAGAATCCTGTCCCGGGCAACATAGGGATCGGGGGCCACCCCGACTATCTCTATACTTGGTTCCTTAACGAGATTTTGCCTGAGTACCTTTCGTACTACCGCCGAGTCATCGACTATCAATACTTTTATTGTATTATTTAGAGTTATAGCCATATTTTAAACATAAGATGGCTTGGGTGACTTACGCATAGCCGACTTTATTTTCGGAATAAGCGTTTTACACACAATATCCATCCCTTTATATAATTCCAGGGCATCCTTATCAACAACTTCAGCTGCGCCGAACTCCATAGCACTCTTGGCCACTTTGGAGCCAGCCTTGGCAATAGTTGAAACTATTACCACAGGTTTTGGACTATATTTTTGTAATCTTTGTAAAAAAGCCAGACCATCCATTTTTGGCATAATAATATCAAGAGTAAGCACATCAGGATTAAGCTCAACGACCATCTGCCGGGCTTCATAGGCATCTGCTGCTTCTCCGATCACTTCCAGATCGTCTGATGTCTCTATCGCCTTACGCAACAAGGTACGCACCGTCTTGGAATCGTCAACAATAAGCACTGACTTCTTACCAGACCTGATTGGCGATTTCTGCACAGGAGCAACCAGAGAGCATCTGGTGTTTTCTTCACCACCAATTACCTTTGATACCACCTGATTAGTTTCAGTATTAAAACTGATCCGACGGCCTTTAACGCCACCTAAATCAGAGTTGATAACCCTTATACCATAATTAGCCATCATTTCCTTGGCTATGGCTATATTATCAGCACCTACATTACTGGTTTTACTGAGTGAGTCCATTACCGCCCCACCCCCAAAAAGCTGAGCTTCCAGACTGGCAGGATTAGGGTCCATAGCTAATAAAGACTTAACTATATGTTCAATTGAGGAGATGCCATATCGACCAATGTCGTTCTCACTACCACTACCTGGACGAGCCAGCAGATAATGATTCATAGCCGCATACCCCTTAACCTTATTTCTCAGACAAACACTCACACACGACCCCAAGAGGGTATCCAGATACATCGGATTTCGAGTAACATGATACTCACCCGGCATTAAATATTTCTTTTCCATTTTTTCCCCTAATTTGTAAAGATAAATTATGGTACATTATTTCGCCACATTATACGCACTGGGTCAGTGCTATGAATCGATTATATGAAGGGGTAACTTGACCAATGGCTGCAATTGCCAGCGATTATTTTAATAGAAATGTAAGATAATTGTTTATGTCCTATAATAACGAAGCTTTCAAGGCATTAAATGGCTATTCTATGCATTATAGTTATATTAGAATTATTTTAAGAATAATGCCGGTTATAATGTCAAAGTGATTATAGGACTCACAACCATTTGGAATATAAGTAGAAAAGTCAACAAAAGGCAGGCCCAGTCAAGCCGGACATGACATATATTAAATAGTAACCAGATTCCCATTGTCAGTGTCAAGTGAAGAAAGAATTATCATATATTCAATTAACCGGATCAGCCAGAAAAGTATTGATCAATACAAACAACTGATGCTGATTTATTGGCTTAGATATATACTCTGAGCAACCGGCAGCCAGGCACTTTTCCCGGTCACCTACCATAGCATTAGCTGTAATAGCAATAACCGGTGTTTTCAAACCCATCTCCCGAATAAGACCTATAGCCTCAAAACCATCCATGACCGGCATACTCATGTCCAGGAAGATAAGATCGTACTGTTCCATAGAAAGAGCATCGATCAATATGCGGCCATTAGCGACAAATTCAAGTTCAAGCAAAGGATACTGTCGGTTTATCATTATCTTGATAAGTTTCTGATTAGGAATATTATCTTCAGCTATCAAGACTCGTCCGGTAAGTCCACTTACCTGCTCTTCATAATTGCTACTGGCAGCACTACTAAATGTATCTCCATCTGCTGGCAAAGACAATTTTTTACCAGATTTTGGCTCTACAGGCACAATAAGACGGAAAAGGCTTCCCTGAGTGTTTTTACTTTCCAGAGATACCCTACCGCCGAGCAGCTCAACTAAAGCCTTAGTAATAGATAAACCCAGGCCTACACCACCAAATTTCCGACTTAAACCACAATCAGCCTGAGCAAAAGCCTCAAATATCTCTTTGCGTTTATTATCTGGGACACCTACCCCACTATCATCAACCTCAAAAACAACAGATTTAAGCCCTTGACAGGTTGTCTTACGGGCAAGAAGTTTAATATAGCCGGATTCGGTGAACTTTATGGCATTGTTGACCAGATTTAAAAGACATTGTTTCAGACGCAAAGGGTCTGTATATGCCGAGGCAGGAAGATCAACATCAACCATAAACTCAACATTTTTTCCTGTCAGTCGATAGCGAGCCTGAATAAGAATATCATCAATAATCTGCTGCAAATTACAGTATAATTTTAATATTTTAAATTTACCTGCTTCGATACGGGAAATATCAAGTATATCTTCTACCGTCTGCAACAGTTCATAACCTGAGCGTACTATATTATTAACAGAATCTTTTTGCTCCAGTTCCAGTTTTTCCCTGGCCAGTTGTTCGCCAAAACCTACAATAACATTCAGAGGAGTGCGTATCTCATGACTCATATTAGCAAGAAAAAGACTCTTGGCATGGCTGGCTAACTCAGCATTACGCCTGGCCTCCACCAGTTCTGTAACATCAAGAATAGTACCCTGAGTACCCAAACCAGCAACGCTTGCCCGCAAAATATTAACTTTGAGATCTCTATGGCCATTGGGAGAAACTATGCGTACAAAGAACTCGGCTGGTATGCCATCATACCATACTTTTTTATTGAAACTGTCAAATATTTGCCAGTCACCCCCAAGTAATTCCTGTAATTTTGACATAGGCAAAATTGTTTCACAGTCATCTGCATTGAGTATCAAACCAGCCTCAGCAGAAAAAGTATATGTGTCATTTTCCTTATCCCATTGCCAATAACCAACATTGGCTGTACGCTGTGCCAATTCCAGCTTATTACGATTTTCCTGCAATTCTGTAAGGGCTTTTTTTCGCTGGGTAATATTTATTACCTGAACCAGATAGCCCATTACCTTTCGTTGAGAATCATACATAGCAGAAATATGGCTTTCGATCCAGACATAATCACCAGATGAACTTACCAGGCCCCTCTGACGATATCTTTCCAGATCATATTTAGTCTCATATCTCACTGTCTGGCCAGAATTGACCAAATCGACCATTGCCTGGGACAGTTCAGGCTCGTCAAATAAATTCATATCATAGAAACGACTTACATCACCACTTATTCCCAATATTTCGACAAAAGCCTTGTTAATATGCATCAGTTTGCCGGAGGCATTGAAAAGCTCAATACCAATAGGAGACTCCTCAAAAATTGAGCGGAATAATTCCTCCCGCTCAATAAGTTTATCCTGCATTCTGGCTTCTTCAGTAATATCACGGGCCGTAACAATAATACCAAGAACTGCACCTTCAGGATCAACCTCTCGCACTGAATTCCACTGTAAGGTTAGCTTTTGGCCATCAGCACGAGTAATACTGTTAACCATACCATATACCGGATAACCCTGGAGAACTTTATCCTGAATATCACGAGCCAGATCACGGTCATCGTCCTGGGTAATAAATAACTCAAAGAAACTCTTCCCTCTGGCCTGGTCTCTGCTTATGCCGTAGCAAAGCTCTGCCTCTCGATTGATATCAGTTATTGACATTTCAGTATCACAACGAAAAACAATAACATTCACCTGTTCGAAGAAAGCACGGAACCTTAATTTGTTATTCAGCAGATTCTTCTGAGACTCTTTAAAGTCGGTAATGTCAGTACACAGACAGACGAATTTAAGCTTTTCAGGACAATAAGCCTTAATGTGATACCATCTGGAGTACTGAGGCATGAAGTATTCAATTATTTCAGACTTGCCAGTTATAGCCACTCGGCCATAAGTCTCGATCAGTGATTCATCAATGTCTGGAATGACCTCCCTGACTGATTTACCGATAACTTCTTCATTCAAGCCTGTCATCTGGGTAAATGCCGGATTGAACATTTCAAAAATGTAATCTACCGGTTTGCCACATTCGTCCAGGACGATCCGGTGCAAAGCCATACCCTCTTCTATGCTCTCAAATAGGTTACGGTAGCCGGCCTCACTTTCTGCAAGCCTCTTTTCAATTAAGCATCTTTCAGTAAGATCAACCAGGGTAATAATAACACCGCCGGTATTACCAGACAAATTAGTATATGGCAATATTTTCTGCTGAAAAACCAAACCATCAGCAGAACATACCTGCCTGATTATAGCACTTGAGCCTTCAACCACACTGCGGCAGTCCTCTTCTAAAGACTGCTGAGCCTCCACAAGACGCGAGCGAAAATGTCTGATAGGCCGACCAATATCCTGGTCCTGCAAATGGAACAGGTCCTCCGCAATCGGCGAAAAATAGCGTATCTTTAACTCTTTGTCGAGAAAGATCACACCTAGATCCATGTTATCTATCAGGTTCTTTATATCGTTATTAACCTGATTGACTTCTTCTATCTTTCTTTCATATTGAGAATTAACAACAAAGAGTTCTTCGTTAACGGAATGCAATTCTTCATTAGTTGCATGTAATTCTTCATTAGAGGCGGTAAGCTCTTCATTGGCTGCCTGATATTCTTCATTATTGGCTTCAAGTTCTTCCATAGCATTAATAAGTGCTTTTTTGACATGAGCCAGTTCTTCTTCCAGCATCTGGTTTACACATGTCAGCTCCTTATCAGTATCGAATATTGCAGGCTCTACTGACGGAGTTATGTCAGCTACAGGTTCAAGGCCTATAAATCGCATTTCTAACCTATGTCTGGCAGCAATTCGCTTAATAACGATCTTTACTGTCTGTCTCGCACCGTCAAACAAAACAGATTCAACCCGGTCATAGACTATATCACTTTTTTCTTTGGCCATTTTTCTAAGCCCGGCAGACAAAGCCAGTCTCAACTCACCGGTAACAACATTAAGCAGGTTAAGATTCAGAGGGCCTTTAAAATTAAAATACTTCTGGGCCTCGCCAAAGAACTGGACAATATTATTATTTTCATCGATCAAGACTCCCGAACCAACAAAAGCACTGAGTAGTTGCTGATAACAATCGATCAGATCAGCCGCCGGTGACGATTCTGGCTTCAAAACCGGCTGATAACCACAATTTGTTACTACTGACGATGTCTTAGCCCTTCTGTCAAATCCGGCATAATTCAAGCGTGGATATACCTTACCCGCTGTTTTCTTGCGAAAGAATCGCCAATGCCTGTCAATGGTTTCAAAGCCGGTTTCCAGCTCACCCAGCGTTTCACTTGGCCCCAGAAAAAGCACACCACCGGTATTAAGGGCAAAATGAAACAGATACACAGCCCTGGCCTGCGTCTTACCTTTGAGATAAATAAGTAAATTACGACAGCAAACCATATCCATGCGTGTAAAAGGAGGAGATTGCAGCAGATTGTGCTGAGAAAAAATAACCTTTTGCCTTATCTCCTGAATGATCTGATATTGATCTGGCTCAACCTGAACGAAATAACGGTCTCGTAAATATACAGGCATATTATTCAGATCACTGTCAGAATATATGCCCCTGCCGGCAAAGGCAATACTGTCAGCATCAACATCAGTAGCAACTATTTTGACCCTCAGATTAAGTTCAAGCTCACGAGTTATCTCATGGCACAATATTGCCAATGAGTATGCCTCCTGGCCGGTAGCGCATGCTGCATCCCAAATGCGAAATTCCTGTCGGTTAGCCGCTGCCTTGATCAGCCCCGGCAATATGTCCTTCTGACAAACAGCGAAAGCCTCTTTATCACGAAAGAAACAAGTTACACCAATCAGAAGATCCTGATAAAGCGCATGTAACTCCTGACGATCTTTCTCAAGAAAAACTGCATACTCATCAACAGAGGAGAAATTACACAAACGCATCCGTCGGAAAATACGCCTGCGAACTGTAGAGAGCTTATACTGTCCGAAATCAACTTCATAGGCAATGCTAAGAATCTCCATAACACGATTGACCTGCATTACATCAAGATCACACAAATACTGCTCTGTTATCTCATGTCCTTTGCATATATTAACAAGCAGATCGGCCATATCCTCCACATCAACCACAATATCAGCAACACCTCTGGCTATGACACTGTTAGGCAAAACATCATACTGACAACTAAGCGGATCCTGCACTACCACCAGGCCCCCGGCATTATGGATAGCAAAGCATCCTTCAGCACCAGACTGTTCCTTACCACCAAGCACTACTGCTATACAATTTTCATTAAAATATGATGATAAAGACCTCAAAAGCAGATCTGCGGCCCTGCTCCTCTCTGAAGCATCTCTGACCAGCATTGAGTTTGCTGAAACCAATTCACATTCACGGGTTATTTCATAGCTGCTACCTGAATCTAAAATGTATATTCCACCAGGAACAACCTTTAAGGGAAGATCTTTAACAAACTGGGCATTGGCATAAGAACCAAGAAGCTCTTTCAATTGAGCTCTGCTGGCCTTGTATGCTTCCTGCAATACCAGTACGACACTACTGCCAAGACAACCGGTCAGATTTTCCAGAATCGTCTCCAAAGAGATCAGCGATGATTCCGAGGCACTTACTACTATAACTTTGTATATCTCGCCAAACATCCACAGTCCTCAAATAATTCAGCACAAGAAACGCAAACCACTGCAAATAAAGCCTTGAAAAAGCAAATGAAATATCAATAATTAAATATTGTAATTAAAGTACATTCGATCAACAACATAAAACTTGCCAATAAAAGACAGATATTAAAAAAACATAAGATTCTTACTTTTGCCCCCTGGCTTCAATATTCAACAGTCTGACCGCTAGATTGCCGATACCATTACTGGCAACCTGCCAGTGAGCTTCAGAAAAATATTACAGTCCTATAAAATCATTACAATGGCACTAAATGAAGAACAAATAGTAGAAACCGTACTGCAACAGAGGCTCAAACTCATCTCTTTTATCAGGTCGATAGTGTGTGATTTTCATGTGGCAGAGGATATGTTCCAGAAAGTATGCCTTCTGGCCCTGCAATCAAAAGATAAATTCAGAGACAGTTCATATCTGATAAAATGGGTATGGGTGGTCAGTCGCAATGAATCACTTAAGTATTTACGGGAAAAGAAGAAACAACACATAATGCTTGACGGGCAGATTCTGGAACTAATACAGACCGAATCGGAAAAAAGCTCTTTCCTGGACGACCCTGACACCAGAATTATACTGGAAAATTGCATAGCTCAATTATCCGAGCCGGTAAAAAAACTGCTGGAGAAACGCTATAAGCAAGATTTGACCGGGGCAAGGCTGGCCCAGGCTCTTAATCGAAATGTAAAATCAATCTATGTGGCCATAACCAGAGCCCACAAAGCCCTTTATGATTGTATGCAAAAAAAGATCAAACCGGTAAAAGACTAATATGGACCAGAATAACCTACAACCAGAATCCAGCAATGACCTTCCTGAAAGTAAGTTTGATTTACTGCTGCAATTATATCTGGAAGGCCATGCTCAGGCTAAAGATATTGAGATGCTCAATACCTATCTGAAAAATGAATCCTTCATTAAAAGGCTGGTGGAAAACTGCAAACAGGAGCAGTTGGTTCGTGAGATAATATGCTCTGAAGCAGTGCAGGAAAAAGATTTGCAGGATTGGAACATATTACAGGAATTTGCCCTTCAGGAAGACATTGCGCCAGTGATTGAGCTTGAAAAAACCACGCAAGATACGCCAGTTGCCCAATACCACCCTGCCAAACTGCCCAAAAGTGCCGATAATAGAAAAATGTCTGTTATGTCACTGATAGCAACGGCAGCTATAGTCTTTCTGGTGATATATATTAAAATAAACCCTCTTGAGCCGGGCATTAAAGCAGCCAGACTCACTGAAGCATTTAAAACACAGTGGGCCGGGAAAGTTCAAGAACTTCCTCAGGGCAGCAGCATATTTGAAAATGAAGTTTTATGCCTTAATAGTGGAATAATTGAGCTACAAACAGAAAATGATGTCAACATTATCATCGAAGGACCATCCGAGTTTCAATTCAAAAACAACAGGGAGATCAATCTTAATTACGGCCATCTCTACTCAAAAGTCAGAGAAAAAGGTTCTGGCTTCATGGTTAGAACTGCTGACGCCCTTATTGTTGACCTTGGAACTGAATTTAGTGTTAAAGCGGGGAAAAACGCTGGTAGTACCGAAATACAGATGTACAAAGGCTCTGCTGCTATCTCCGGTAACAGCACTTATATTAAACCTGAAATAATAACATCCGGCAATGCCATATCGGTCAGCTCTCAGGGTGAATTGAAAAACATACCATTCAGCAAACAAGGGGTATTAGACAGAACGATCTCAGCATACGAGAAAAAAGTATCCCAGCTTAACGCAATGGTATATCATACTTATAATGAGAAAAACTCCTGGGTAAATAACTATATCGGCAGACTTCCAACTCCCTCCAATTTCACATACAGTAACACTCTGATAACTGAGCCCCAATCTGGTGAGAGTGTAATTGATTATACAGCCCTGTTTTTCTATAATGAACCTGGTCATAGCTATGCCTCCTGTGCTGATATGCCAGTATTTGAAAGCGGCAGCTTCACTATTGCAATATGGTTTAAGGCAAACCAGAAAGTGCAAGCAAATACAAAGCAGTTCCTGGCCTCAAGATATGACCAGCAAACAAACACTGGCTGGCGCATCGGCCTGCTTGACAACCGGCCTTTTATGAGAATATCAGACTACAGTTCCGGAAACACATTCCAACACTGGCAAAGCCACCCTGAACAAATAGACGATCAATGGCACTCTCTGGTCATGGTAATCGACAGGGAAAAGAATAAATTCAGCTGCTATCTTGATGGTAAATCTGAAAAATGGCAACTGGCCGACGCAAGTCAGCTTAGTATGCAGGACAGTGAATATAATCGGGACAATATCAATGATACAATATCGGACAGAGTCAAACTGGTTAATTCTTCACCGTTTTATCTGGGCATTCGCTCGAATATGATGTGCCAGTTCGAGGGTTGGATCTACGATATTGCCATTTGGGATAAAGCCCTTCCAAGTAAAGATATAAGAGAAATATACACTAAATTTCCTCAATAGTATCAAAATTAAGCTAAATAACATACTATTGTTTTTGATGATCTAAAATGCTATAATGTATTGCAATGAATAGCAACAGGAATAAGATCTTAGTAATTACGCTTTTTAGCATAAGCCTTTTATGCCAGTTATTTACCGTGGTTTGTTTTAACGGTAACAGCTGCAGCGAGGATATTTCGATTAATTCTTCCTGTTGTCACAATGTATGCCATGCCAGTACCAGTAGAAATATTCACCAGACAGGTCCCGAACTATGCAATAAGCATAATCGCTGTCAGGATGACCATAGCATACCAGATATAGTTCCTACATCAGATATATCGCTTAGAAACCTGCTGGCAAAGATATCTGTTCTGGCCCAGACCAGTGTAATACAGCTTGAAAATAACCAGCAGGTATATAGGTATATTAACTTTGATAATATACACAATTCATTCCATTCACCCCTGCGCAGTATCATACTGCTGTCTTGATCTTTATTAATCACTTTGAAATAAGCGCGGCGCTTCTGTTATAAAAAGAAACAGATGTTTATCGGTCCATTTAAAGCTGATTTTAGACTTCCCGAATCCCGGCTTATTTCGCACTATTGGTCATTCCACACTAATATTTGTAACTCAGAGGAAATATTATATGAGACACATAGTATCATATTGCATATTAATCACTGTACTGTCAGTAAGCGGCTGTCAGGTCAACTCTAACGGCATGCATTCTGGCAATCAACAAGAGCCGGAAGTCTCAAGACCGCTAAATACACCCCCAATTGAGCATAAAAAAAAGAATTCAGAAACGGCCATAACTAGTTACCAGAATATAAATATAGATCAGGCAATCAGACTGGGGCTTAATGCTGACCCTCGACTAAAGGCCTTTGACTGGCATCTGGATTCCGCTATCAGCCGGGAAGAACAGGCGGGACTTTCACCAGAGCTGGAGCTGGAGTTTGAAGTTGAAAACTTTGCCGGTTCTGGAGATAGTCAGGGTTTTGATGCCGCCGAAGGCAGTATTACAGTAATCAAAACCCTGGAAACAGGAAATAAAGCCAATAAGCGTACAAATCTGGCCAGAATAGAAAGAGAACTGCTACAAACAGGTCACCTGCTGGCAGCACAGGATAGAGCCGCTCTAATGGCCAATGCCTATATTGACATTGCCATAGCCAAGCAAAACAGCGAGCTTGCCAGCGAGAATCTGACTTTGGCAAGCGAAATTGCTTCGAATACAGAAAAGCTGCATAAAAGTGGCCTGGCAACCCAGAATGAAGTGCTTAGAAGCCAGATAGAACTGAGTCAGGCCCGCAAATCTCAACTGCTGGAAGAAGGACAATTAAAGAGCAGTAAAGATTATTTTCTGGCACTCTGCGGCGATAATTCGCCCAACGAAATAACAATTGAAGGTCAAACAGACACTATAGCCCCCCTGCCTGACTGGTCTGAAATAGAAAGCAGAGCTATGGCCTCTGGCAGATACAGATATATACTCGATCAGACAAGCAAGGAAATGGCAACAGCAGAGCTGGAAAAGGCTCATTCCAACAGCGATATTACACTAGGAGCCGGGATACAGTTTTTCAATGAAAACAATGATAAAGCTGCCATTGTAAGCGTTTCTGTCCCCCTGGCAAATAAAAGCAATCGGCGGGCCACAATAAAACAAAGTCTGAATAATATGGCTATAGCTCGCGAAGAGGAAAAAGCAGCTAAGTTAGATTTTCACAATGAACTTAAGCTGGCGTACAATCAACTTACGATAAATCGGAAACAAATATTGATACTGCGAGATGAGATAATTCCTTCGTTAGAAAAGATATTTGAGAATATCAGCAAACTACACAGCACCGGCAAAATCGACATAGTTGCTCTGCTGGAAGCTAAAAGAACAATGATTGAAACCAAAGCAGATTATATCAACAGTCTGGAACAGTATCATAAGGCCAGAATAACCCTAATGCAATTGACAGGTGAGATATTAGTTGGAAAAACCAGCTCAGGAATCGAGGATAATAATGCGAAATAAAAAAAGTATAATTACGATAACAATAATTACATTTTCTCTTGCGGCACTATCTCTGATACTGACAAGTACCAGCCGGGCACAAAAAGCTACAGATGAAACAGGTATAAAATCCTGCACTGACCACGACCACAGCCATGAACCTGATCTTGCTCATGAAAGCAATAAAGATAGCGATAAAAGCGATAACGATCATGATGAAAGTCATACTGAGGAATTAATCACACTGACAGATCAGGAGAAAGCGAATATAGGACTGGAAACCGCTATAGCCGGAGCTGGTACAATACATACCACTGTTAAGGCTTATGGCCAGCTGAAATTGAATCGAGACAAAGTGGTGTTTTTAAGTCCTCCTATCTCAGGGATAGTAAGCAGGATAAATGCTGATCTGGGCGATGAGATCAGTGTGAACAGTACTCTGGCTATTGTGGAGAGTCGGGAATTGGCAGAGCTGCGTGCTGAATATCTCGCAGCCGGCACTACTGAGGATATGGCAGAAAAAACTTTTATCAGGGAAAATGAACTATGGCAGAACAAGCTGAATTCACAGGCAGACATATTAGCCAGTGAAGAAGCACTGGCTAATGCCAGAATTAATAAGCAATTGACTGAGCATAAGTTACTGGCCCTTGGATACTCTGAATCAGAGCTTGAGATACTCAAACAAACGAAAAGCGTTTTACCCGCCTATGAGCTTAAGAGCCCGATCAGTGGCACACTTATAGAGAAAAACTGCAATATAGGCGAGCTGGTAAAAGAGGAAAACAACCCGGTATTTGTGATTGCCGACCTCAAAACGCTCTGGGCCGACATTTACCTGCCCGCAAACATATCAGCAAAGATACATATCGGCCAGGAAGTAACGATCGAACCGGAAGCAGGTGGTCAAGCTATAACAGCTAAAATATTTTATATATCACCAATATTCAACAATGAGAATCAGACAGTATTTGCTCGTGCCCTGGTAAATAATGAATCTGGTAAATATCGAGCCAATGACTTCTTAGCAGCTGACATAACAGTTGATGAGCAAAGAAAACCAGTTGTCATTGCCAGGGAAGCTGTGCAAACGATGGGAGATGGCAAATATGTTTTTGTAGCCAGCCATGAAGGTTTTGAAATGATACGGGTAACTCTGGGGATTAGCGGACCAGATACAGTTGAAATCACCAGCGGCTTAACTGCTGGTGAGGAATATGTAACCCATGGTGCTTTTGCCCTGAAATCAAAAATATTGACAGCCACGCTTGATAGCCATGCCGGTCATGGCCATTAAAGGAGATCAAAATATGCACATAAAAATAATAAAAGCAGCTCTGCACTATCGGCAGATAGTAATATCGGCAATAGTATTTCTATTTGCCAGCGGCATATATCATTATAACAAACTGCCGATCGAAGCATTCCCGGATGTATCTCCGATAATGGTTCCGGTTTTTGCCGAGGCTCATGGCCTGGCCCCTGAAGAAGTGGAAAGACAAATAACCAGACAGATCGAATTGTACATGAACGGGTTACCCGATGTAACTCAGGTAAAATCAACATCAGCCTTTGGCCTGGCGGCTGTATATGTCTATTTCACCGACGATACCGATATTTATTTTGCCCGGCAAATGGTTTCTCAGGCACTTGACCGGGCCAGAAGCGAACTTCCCGAAACACACGAAATGCCACAAATGGGACCAGTTTCAACAGGTTTGGGCCAGGTATATATCTACTACCTGAAAGCAGATGATAAAGCCGTTCCTGAAGGCCTTGATAAAGGCACATATCTGCGTGAAGTAAACGACCTGATCGTAAAAAAGCAATTACAGACTGTAACCGGAGTGACAGACATTTTGTCAATTGGCGGCCATGTAATGCAATACCAGATCAATGCCAATCCTGACCAACTGCGGAAATATAATATCTCACTGGAAGAAATCATAACTGCCGTCAGAGCCAATAACAGCAATGCCGGCGGTCAGTACATAGTATCAGGGAGTGAAGAGTATCTGGTTACAGGTCTGGGGCTGCTCCAGGATCTCGATGATATCTCCTCAATAAGCGTTAAGAGTATCGGCAGTCAGGCCGTAACCATAGGTGATCTGGCAGAGGTAAAGATCGGTCATGAAATAAGGCGGGGTGTGGCAACACTAAACGGCAAAGGGGAAGTTGTCTCTGGTATAGTAATGAAACTTTTTGGTTCAGACACATCAGATGTCATATCAGCTCTGAATGAAAAACTGCCTCAGATAGCCGCAACACTACCTGAGGGTATTGACTTAATACCGTATTATCATCAGGCAGACCTGGTAACAGCTACAACCAATACTGTTAAAAATGCCCTGATAGAAGGCACTATACTGGTAGTAATAGTATTGACGCTTTTTCTGGGTAATTTTCGCTCGGCGTTTATTGTTTCGCTCACGCTGCCATTATGTGCCCTTATTGCGATAATAGCCATGCGACTGACCGGCATTTCAGCTAATCTTATGTCACTGGGCGGTATTGCCATAAGCATCGGCATGCTGGGCGATGGCGCTATAGTTATGATCGAAAACATATACCGCCACCTCAGTGAAAGACCAGGCCAGACTCTCAGAGATCGCCTTGAAACTATATATGAGGCAGCCAGAGAGGTTGCCGGGCCTATAATATTTTCTCTGATCATTATCATAGCCGTGTTTATCCCGATCTTTTCTCTGGAAAATGTCGAAGGTAAAATGTTCAGGCCTATGGCCGCGACCCTAAGCTATGCTCTGTTCGGTTCTTTGATTATAACAGTAATATTCACTCCGGTTATCTGCTCTTACCTGCTCAATAATGTAAGAGAGAGCCGTTTCAGCCCGGCATTGTGGCTGCAAAGAAAATATCAGCCAGTTTTAGAACGGGCTCTGCAATGGCCCAAGACTCTCGCAGCAATAATGCTAATAGCCCTGTCTGGCAGTTTATTGCTGATACCCAAATTAGGCAGTGAATTTATGCCGACTCTGGAAGAAGGTGAAATACTGATAGGTGTAACTATGGCACCATCAACCTCTCTGGAAAAAGCGGTTGAAATAGTTGACCATCTGGAAAATAAGATTATCATTCACGCCGAAGTCAAAGAAGTTCTATCCCGCATCGGCAGACCCGAAGCCGGCAGCCACCCTCACCCTGTAAACTATGCAGAAATACATGTAAAGCTCAAAAACACTCTGGATAATATTAATCGCTCGGAAAAAGCCAGACTTATAACCGAACTGGAAACTGAACTGGGAAATTACCCGGGCATATTACTGAATTTTACGCAACCCATACAAAATGCTTTTGACGAACTGTTATCGGGCATTAAATCACAAATTGCGATAAAAATATTCGGACCTGACATAAATATTCTCAAAGAAAAAGCAGAGCAAATAAGTCATACGATAGAATCGATACCCGGTCTGAGTGACCTGGCAACAGAACAAAGTTTTGGCCAGCCACAATTGCAGGTAATTGCAGACCGGAACAAATGCAGGCTATTTGGCATTAATATTGCTGAGATAATGGAATTAGTTGAACTTGCCGCCGGAGGTGAGGTCATTGACCGACTATATGTTAACAATACCCATTACGGCATAAACCTCCGCTATCAGCAAGAGTTTCGCGATAGTCCCGAAAAGTTGGCCGAATTACTAGTACGAAACAGTTCCGGTCTAATTATCCGCCTTGACCAGGTAGCCAAAATAGAACAATATACAGGACCGGTCCAGATCAATCGCGAAAACGGTGAAAGAAGATGGATAGTACAAGCCAATGTCCGCGATCGCGATCTGGGTAGTGTGATCTCAGATATCAAAGATATGATCGAAACAGAGATCAGTTTGCCGGCTGGCTACTACATTGAATATGGCGGGCAGTTCGCTAATCAGATAAGGGCCATGACCAGGTTGTCTGTTATACTGCCAGTGGTACTACTGTTAATATATTTTCTGCTCTATCTCTCTCTGGATTCAGCCAGGCAGGCTTTATTGATATTTCTTAATATCCCACTGGCTCTGATCGGTGGTGTTTTTGGCCTCTACTTTGCGGGAGAGTATCTCTCAGTCCCGGCGGCGATCGGTTTTATTGCCCTATTTGGTATCGCAGTACAAGATGGGCTGGTATTAGTTAATTCCATTAACCTGTCCAGCTCCAGAGAATCCGACACAGAAAAAGCCATAATTAACGGTACATTATTGCGTTTGCGCCCCGTTCTTATGACCACACTGACAACTATACTGGGCCTGATACCTCTGCTTATCTCAGATGGTGCGGGGTCAGAGATACAAAGGCCTCTGGCAGTAGTTGTCATAACTGGCCTGTTTTCGTCAACGGCACTAACTTTACTGGTAATTCCATCGTTATACAAATGGTTCAAGCCATCAACAATAAAAGAATACTAAAACATTAACATTAAAGAAAAGGATAAAAAAATGAAAAGCACAATTATTATACTCCTCATGTCTATGGCTATAGTTTTTTCCAACGGCTGTAACACACAACCAGGCTTGACTATCGATAGCAAAGACAGCATTTCAGTAGAATATTGTCCAAAAGCCCTGATAATCGCCCCCCAATTGCAATTAGCAGATGACACTGCCTGGCTTAGCGGCAGCATTGCCCAGCGTTCAGATTCAGCGGGGCCACTTGTAGCTCATATTGACATAAAGGCTTATTCCGCTGATGGTAAGGAACTATTCACTGACAGAACAGACAGTTTTACCATCCCTAAAAAAACTATTGGCCGATTTAGCGATAAAATACCCTTTAGAATCCAACTCAGCCATATTCCCACACCAGATGATAAGATAATCCTGACAATACACGACAGCTGCAAGATGAAAGGCTGCCCCATGAGAGAATAACCCTACATAACATATTACAATCACAAGATCATGATAATGCCCAGGCCAGCTCAGATGAGAACCTGGGCATGCTTGTTATTTGCGAAATAAGCAAATTCAGAGCTACATTTTTGTCATTTTCGTATTAGGATAAAACAAAAATAAGAGATATGTAAAAAGCAAACTAATAATCTTGACAGTACGATTATTTTTCAGATAATGAACTTTTCATGATAGACAGTTAAGAGCAAATTACTGTCTTACATGAATAATGCTACAAAATAACCTATTTGAGGTTCAGATAGCTAAATAAGGAATTACGCAAACACCCCACAAAAAACAAACCAATATAAGTCTTTACAAACAAAAGACTTTATCAATATACAATCCCGACACAAAAGAGGAAACGATGTCAACTGAGAAATTTAGAAGTATGATTCTGGCTAAGGCAGCATCAAATGTTAAACATATTGTTCTGCCAGAAGGTACTGACCCTCGCATGATCGAGGCAGCAAAGATTGTAACCCAGGACAAAGTAGCTAAGGTAACTTTGCTTGGAGATATTGAGAAGATCAGCAGCGGTCTAAAGGCAATAGATGCCCCAGTGGACCAGATAACCATAATTGATCCGAAGAAGTCAGACAAACTTCAGGGGTATGCCAATGGTTTCTATGAGCTTCGTAAAGATAAGGGTATGACACCAGAGAAAGCCCTGGAAACCCTGAAAGATGAGATGTACTTTGGCATGATGATGCTCAAGAACGATGATGTTGATGGCCTGGTTGCCGGTGCCATTCACTCCTCATCAGACACAATACGCCCGGCATTACAGATAATTAAGTCGGCCAAGGGCATAAAGACCATTTCCAGCATGTTTTTTATGTGCCGGGGCGAAGAGACATATCTCTTTTCAGACTGTGGTCTTATAATCGACCCAACCGCTGAAGAACTTAGTGACATTGCCTTTTCAACCGCTAACACAGCCCGTCAGTTCGGTCTTTCACCGAAAGTTGCCATGCTGAGCTATTCAACTAAAGGTTCAGCCGGGGGTGCCGGTCAGGAAAAGATGGTTAAAGCTACTGAATTAGCTACAGCCAAACTTACCGCTGAATTTGGTTCAGAATTCGCCATTGATGGCGAATTGCAGTTCGATGCCGCCTTTGTACCCTCAGTAGCCGCCTCCAAATCACCCAATAGTACAGTAAAAGGTCAGGCCAATGTATTTATATTCCCTGACCTGGGTGCTGGAAACATCTGCTATAAGGTTACCCAAAGACTTGGCGGATTCAGTGCTTATGGTCCTATACTTCAAGGCGTGGCCAAGCCTGTAAACGACCTTTCTCGCGGCTGTACAGCCAGCGACATAGTGGCAACAATAGCAATTACGGCTATCCAGGGTATGTAATACACTTTCAGGCAGGCAATAGTCTGCCTTTTTTCATGATTGCGGCATTATCAGTCCGGGCTCTGGAAATGATAATCCAGTCAAGCAATGAAACATATATGACGATAAATCTCAGGGTCAAAACAGGACCTGTCTGGGGTTTTGAATAGTAAACGGCCAAAACAGGGCCAGAGTTAGAATTAATAGGTAGAATATCCGGCACAACCGGAATAAACCAAAGGAATGACAAGATGAAGATACTTGTAATCAATTGCGGGTCGAGCAGTATCAAATATCAGATATTTGATATACAGGACACCGATTTTCGTCTGCTGGCCAAAGGCCTGGTAGAAAAGATCGGCCTGAATGATGCTTCAATTACTCATGTTCCACTGGGAAAAGACCCGGTGACTTTCCAGTCAGAGCTGCCAGACCATGCCGCGGCTATGGCCTTGATCGAAAAGACACTGACTCACCCGGAATATGGCGTAGTTAAGTGTGTCAGTGAAATTCAAGGTGTCGGCCACCGTGTAGTTCATGGCGGTGAAGCCTTTACCGATTCTGCAATGATAACTCAGGATGTTATCAAAGCTATTACCGAAAGATATGACCTGGCCCCCCTGCATAATCCGCCAAATGTTACCGGTATCGAAGCCTGTCTTAAGAGCCTTGGTACAGAAATACCCAATGTTGCGGTATTTGATACGGCTATCCACCAGACAATGCCGCCCAAAGCATATATGTATGCAGTGCCAATATCTCTTTACAAAGAGCATGGTGTGCGTAAATACGGTTTCCACGGCACAAGTCATGGCTATGTAGCCAAAAAGGCGGCCAAGCTGCTTGATAAGCCTTTCGATCAGTGTAAAATAATAACCTGCCATATAGGTAATGGCGGCTCTATAACCGCATTTGACAATGGCAAGGTAGTTGACACCTCTATGGGTATGACCCCGCTGGAAGGCATTATAATGGGTACACGCAGCGGAGATATCGACCCTGCGGTATTGCTGTACTTAATGGAGAAACTCCAGATGAACGGCAAACAGATCAATGATCTGCTCAATAAAAAGAGCGGTATGCTGGGTCTGTGCGGCGTTTCTGACCTGCGTGATGTGCATAAACTGGCACAGGCGGGCGATCAGGATGCCAAAAATGCTCTGGAGGCCTTTAATTATCGTATATTGAAATATATTGGTGCTTATGTCGCTGTTCTTAACGGCGTTGATGCTATAGTGTTTACTGCCGGTGTAGGTGAGAATGACTGGATAATCAGAAGAGATATTATCAATAGTCTTTCTTATCTCGGTATAAAGCTAGATGAAGAACGCAATAAGAAACACGATGTACACCTGACCACCCCAGATTCAAAGGTACAGGTATTCCGGATTCCGACCAATGAGGAGCTTGTGATCGCTCAGGAAACTTATCGGATCATAAAAGAACAGCTATGTACTGCTAAGTAATTGGCAGATTAAGCGGCCTGATTTTTGCAGGCAACAGATAATAAAATATGCTATAATAACAGGACAGACCATTTAGAGGTTTGTCCTGTTTTTTGTTGGTATATGTAGTTCAGGATCGCAATATTGGAAGTTGACATAAAATATCAGGTACCGCAAGATCGGTCACAAAGAGAAACTCTCAGAGAAAGAGTTGAGAAATGGTTTGCTGATAACAAGCCCCTTGCTCCTGTTGAGTTTGCAACCCTGGGTGAACTGGCATTCCGTTTTTGTCATGAAACACAGACAGAGACTATCTGGCTGGCATATGTCATGATCCTCATGAATAATTCTCTCTGGTTAAAATCTTTTAGCGGCGTCCCCTGTGAAAAGCGGCTACTACTGCTACCTAAATGCCTGGCTAGTTCTCAACAGTGCTGCGGCCAGTTTGACCAAATCGGCTTACTATGTGCCAAATGCGGTGCATGCAAAATTCCCGAGATAGAAGAGCTTGCCGGTAAACTTGGCTATGTAAGTATGATAGCCGAAGGCTCGCCGATCGTTGCAGAGCTGGTTCGTTCCGGACAGATATCAGGAATAATAGGAGTAAGCTGCCTGGAATCACTGGAGAAGGCTTTTAGACATATTAACAATGCTGCCATACCGGCTATTGCAGTCCCATTGCTCACAGATGGCTGCAAAGATACAATACTGGATCTGGAGGAATTAGAACAAGCCATAAAACTTCCCTATAACCAGTTGCATAGCCAGCCGGACTATCAACGACTTTCAGATAATGTAAAAAATTGGTTCAATATAGAGCGATTGGCCACAATAACAAATACACAACTCGATAGTGCCGGTCAAACGGAAATAAAATCCCTGGAGTATATAGCAGGTGAAGGTAAAAGATACCGTCCTTTTATTACAGCGGCAGTATTTACCGCCCTTTCGGCAAGTGATCTCTGGGAAGTATTGCCCGATTCTGTATTAAATACGGCCATAGCTATAGAATTTTTCCATAAGGCCTCTCTGGTACACGATGACATAGAAGATAATGACACCAGTCGTTATGATGAACCTACACTTAATGCCATACATGGTAATGCCTTTGCCATTAATGCCGGCGATTATATTATAGGCTGCGGCTATAGTATATTGTCCCAGTTGCCCACAGAACCAGAGGTAAAACTGGCAATAATCAACGAGATAGCCTGGGCCCACCAGAGACTGACTATTGGTCAGGGTATGGAATTTGAGTTAAAAGGCCAGAAGCAAACAGTAGAGCAGGTAATCAACATTTTCAGGGCCAAAACATCACCCGCATTCAGAGCAGCCCTCAAATGTGGTGCCTATCTGGCTAAGGCCGATCAGGAAACGCTAGATACACTTGATGAGCTGAGCGACCTGCTGGGTATAGCCTATCAAATAAAAGATGATACTGATGATATTGAGCAGGATAATAATTCGATCTCCATAATCAAATGCTTTGAGAATATCAGCAATAGCGAAAAGACCGAAAAAGCTCAGGCATTACAGCAGCATTACATTGAACTCTGCCGTAACAAACTTTCAAGGATCAGTCATCCACGCCTGAAAATACTGCTGGCCAGGATAATCGAAAAGATAACCGGCTAAATTGTCCGGCTGCCTCACCGCAGGCGAAGGAGATATCAAAATATCTATTCAGACATTTCCTTTTTTATCCAGGGCCAGTAATAGGCGGTATAAACCCAAATAGATATGGTATTTATCAACATGCCGGCTGCCTCTGCTGTATAGATAAGCTCTTTAGGTATTTTAATCCAATTCGCCGGGCATTCCAGATAATAAAACACCATACAGATAACCGGGAAGGAAATAAGCGTGCGAGCTTTCCCTGACCAGTTTGCCTTGGCATCTACATTATACAAGGCACCTACAGAGCGCAGAAAAGAGACCCATTGATCACGCAGTAAAAATAAGATAGCCAGAGCCAGTAATAGCCGGGCATGGAAATCATCATTTCGGAGTCCGGCCAGATATACCAGCATAGGAAAAGCGGTCAGATAAAACACTTTATCGGTGAGCGGGTCAAGATAACCGCCAATACGGGTAACAACCTGAAATTTTCGGGCAAAATAACCATCAAAGAGGTCTGTCACCGCACTTAGTATCATGGAAGCAAAAGCCAGAATGAACCAGCCGGTAGCCATCTGCTGGCGCTTCTCACTCATTGCCAATACAACTATCAATGTGAGAATAATAAGGGGCATACGCCCCCAGGTGAGGGCCTGAACAAAGATATACTTTCCTCGTTTTTGTTTATCCATTTAATTCACCATTATTTTCAACAGATACTTCCTGGTATAATGACTGATATAAAGCTGAGGCGAAATGTCGCATAAGATCAGTCGGAACTTTTAGACAATTATTCAGGCCAAATACCTGATCAGCAACTGCCTCTTTGAGAACAACTGGCAAACCAGCTGCTTTTACAGCCATAAAACCCGGGGTGCAGTCAGAAAGCTCACAAGGAGCCAGAGCTACAGCGAAATCCTGAATTTTTTCATCTGACAACTGTTCAGCAGATATTATCTCGCACATTCCCGGCATATTAAATGCTGACTCCAGACGCGAAACAGATTCTCCCTGCGACTTATTGTTTACCAAAACGGTAAGTTTAAGGTCTATACCAGCACAACGCACTATTGCCGCTATCTGCACTACCCGACGCAGCTGATCGATATCGCCGGCATCTGTCAGGGCCAGCACACTATACTGTTTATTTGATGTCTGACTCATATAATTATTATTGTTTTTTACGGCTATTCACGCCCCTGTGCTTATAACTTAATATTCAGCGAGCTGCCAAACATACCGCCACTGTCATTACGACGATTCTTATCTTTTTTATCGTTGCGGTCATTTCGTCCACTCATCGAGGGCCGATTATCCGGACGACTGCCGGACGATTCAGTTTTACGGGACAAAGCAGCTCTGACCTCAGATCTTTCCGATTTCATACTCAGAGAAATGCGTTTGCGGTCAACATCAACGGCAGTTACACGCACTTTTACCGGCTGTGCTACCTTGACCACCTCGTTAGGGTCGCCAACATATTTATCGGCCAGCTCACTTATATGCACCAAACCGTCCTGATGTACGCCGATGTCAACAAAACAGCCAAAGGCTGTAACATTAGTAACAATACCAGGCATAACCATACCCACCGAAAGCTGTTTGATATCATTTATGCCATCGGCAAACTGGAATATCTCAAATTTTTCACGCGGGTCGCGTCCCGGCTTACTCAACTCATCCATTATATCGGTCAGAGTTGGCATACCTACTGTCTCTGTTACATACTTTTTCAGATCGATCTTCTTACGCAACTCAGCATTACTTATCAACTCAGCTACAGTCGTACCCAGATCAGAGGCCATTTTATCAACTATGGCATAACTTTCAGGATGCACAGCACTGCTGTCAAGCGGGTTAGCAGCTCCACGAATGCGTAAAAAGCCAGCCGCCTGCTCAAAGGTCTTAGCCCCCATACCTGACACTGACATAATATCTTTGCGACTGCCAAACGGTCCGTTAGCCTCTCGATACTTGACTATTTCGCCAGCAACTCGAGCCGAGAGACCTGAAACATAGGTCAGGAGCTGCTTACTGGCGGTGTTCACCTCAACGCCAACACTGTTTACGCAACTTTCGACCGTATCGTCAAGAGATGTCTTAAGCTGGTTCTGATCAACATCATGCTGATATTGACCAACACCAATGCTCTTAGGATCGATCTTCACCAGCTCAGCCAGCGGGTCCATCAGACGACGGCCTATTGATACTGCACCCCTGACAGTAAGGTCAAGGTCTGGGAACTCTTCCCGGGCAGCATCAGAGGCCGAATAGATCGAAGCTCCAGACTCGTTAACCATTACAATAGTTACACCCGTCAGATTCAATTTGCGAACAAATTCCTCTGTCTCACGACCGGCTGTGCCATTGCCGATAGCTATGGCCTTTACACCATACTTCTGGCAGAGAGCTATGATGGTATCTGCGGCCTGAGCGGCCTGACCGGCACCATTATGCGGATAGATCGCTTCGTTATATAACAGCTTACCCTGAGCATCCAGACAGACCAGCTTACAGCCAGTACGGAAACCAGGGTCAAGAGCCAGCACCGGCATCTGCCCCAAGGGAGCGGCCATTAACAACTGGCGAATATTATCGGCAAACACTTTGATAGCTACTTCATCAGCTTTCTTCTTGGTCTCAAGCCTTATCTCTGTTTCCATAGACAATGAGAGCAGGCGTTTGAAGCAGTCTATCACCGCCAGACGAACCTGTACTCCACAAGCATTATCTGCCTTGACAAAGAGTTTTTCCAATAAAGCCACTGCCTCTTCATCTGGCACGGCAACCCGCAAAGAGAGAAATTTTTCATTTGCCCCACGACGCATCGCCAATACCCGGTGAGAGGGAGCGGTCATAACCGGCTCTGTCCAGTCGAAATAGTCCTTAAACTTCGCAGCTTCGGAGTCTTCTTCTTTACCAGAAGCCACCTTACTGACAAACTGACCGGCCTCATGGTATAACTGACGCAAATGCTCACGAGCTACCATATCTTCACTTATCTGCTCTGCGATAATATCGCGAGCCCCAGCCAGGGCAGAGACCACATCGGGCACAGCCTTATCACCTTCTTCGGAATTGAGATATTTTTCTGCTTCGACCATAGGGTCAATATCGCCCTGCTCCAGAATAAGTTGAGCCAGAGGTTCCAGCCCCTTTTCTTTAGCAATAGTAGCCCTGGTCCGTCGTTTGGGCTTATATGGCAAATAGAGATCTTCCAGCACGCTCATAGTCTGGGCAGCTTCGATCTTTGCCTTTAATTCATCGGTCAACTTACCCTGAGAGGCTATTGATTCCAGGATCGATTCCCGGCGTTTATCCAGCTCGGTGAACTGGTTGAGCAGGTCACGAATAGTCTGAACCTGCACCTCGTCCAGCGAGCCGGTAGCTTCTTTACGATAACGGGCAATAAAAGGAATGGTAGAACCTTCCTCTAATAATTGAGCCACAGCCATAACACCGCGGGCATTCATCCCGGTTTCAGAAACGATACGAACTATATGCTTTTCATCCATGAGCAAAAAAAATCCAATTTATCTGTTGTCGAAATTTACTAATTACAAACTTAACGGTTAAATGCCTGAAACATGCTCACTGGCAATCAATTCAGGCGAAATTCAGGCAGAAAAACTGTTTTCAAATCAGAAATAATGCTATCTGCCTATACTTTTTTAATTATGTAAGCAATACAAAAGCAAGTTATATATATTGCCTATTTTAACACCAGCCAACTAATACCACAGGTTAAGCCGGGCCGATAGATTGGACATTAAAAAGCCCGATATGTCAAGGTTTTTCGCCCTTTTTAACCATTCTAAAACATATAAAAGCTAAAATAATAATCACTTGCAGTCAGGATAAGTATATCCATATAAACAATATAAACTTGCATAACAAAGCTATAAAACATCTACACGCAGCAAGGCTCCTGATATAGCGGGATTATTTAAAAAGCAGACAGACGGTGAAAGGAAGGTGTCACCGTCTGTCTGTATGATCTCGTAATAAGATATTAAATAATCACCTATTACTCAACACAATCGGGGAACAAGCCGCAGTCAAGCCACTTAGTGGCCAACAGGGCAAAATCAGCAATATTCACTTCACAATCGCCATTAAGATCATAAGCAGCTTCCGGTCTCTTGCTTTCAATACAGATACTGTCAGAACCAGGAACGGCAGAAAGATAACTATCAGCAATTGCAACTTCATCGATGACATAGTTATACATCTTCACTTCATCAATGGTACCAACGAAGTACTTAGCAGCAATATTTTCAAATCTTATTTTACCAATATTCAGCACATCGGTAGTAGAATAAACACTGCCAATATCATTAACTGCCAGGGCTTCACGATGTCCATCAACATAGACCTTCATCTCACCTTCAGTTATATCGCGAGTAGCGACTACAAAGTGCCACTGGCCATCATTAATAACTTTAACTGAACGAGTAGTAGTTCCGCTTGGTCCTGAACCCATGGCAAACCTTGGGCCGGTGAGAGCCAGACCGAAATCAGAAACAAAACCAGACATTTCGCCATCGACTATACCGGCACCATTCCACCAATCGCCAGTACCTGCGGTCATAGAAGTATTAACCCAGGCTGAGATAGTATAGCTGTTACGAACAGAACAAGGTATCTGAACATGCTTCATCTGGCCAGAACCCAGCAGCAGGCCATTGCCCACAAAACCAGTACCATAGTTCACAGTAGAGCTTTCCTCTGTAGTGCCATTATAGAACAAGGCTATACCGTTGTTGCCGCAGTCAGAAGAATCAACTACTGCCGATGGATCCAGCGGGTCAGTAACATCAAAGCTATAATGGGCAACCAGTTGGGCAACCTCAACTAAAGCAAATGGGGAAATAACTGGCTGACCACTGCCATTAACAACGGAACAATAGTAATAACCCTGATCGTCAACAGTTGCACTGGTAATAGTATATTCAGGGCTGTCAGTACCTATAACTGTATCATCACCTACAATAGTATCCTGGGAGAAATACCAGATATAACTCTCAGGAGTAATGGTTGCCACATCAACAGCCAGAGTAAAATTATCACCAACTTCAACCAGACCACCTACCGGCCCGGCAGTAACCACCGGTATCGAAGGCAGCGAATCAAAAGACCAGAGCGGTCCGACAATATTATTAGGATCACCCTTAAGAGCTGCCCCCACTTTTTCTTCTACCTGCCAGCAAATAGTATCATCAAGACCAAAGGTATAATTCACACTGACCGGTGCAGCAGCCACTGGAAGCAGCGTATCAAGCAAAAGCGGAGCAGCATAATTGGGCTCGCCATTCCATGAATCATAAATAGTTACATAATAGCCAGTTACCGCGGGGTTATTATTGCCGGGATTAAGCGGGTCCTGACCGGGAGTAAAGGAAAGTGAAGTAACACTTGCCGGGTCAACATTAACGGCATTATCAGCCGGGTTCGGATTTGTCGGTAATTGCGGCGGTATAGCCAGGGCATTAAATACCTGACCACGCTGATTGTTATAGCCTGCCGTCTGTACCATATTAACCGCATTAGAAGCACTTACTTTAGGAAATACCGGGCTTGCCACTTCAAAGCTAACCAGACCGCCCAGCGACCCAGCCCCACCGGTATCAAGAATGATCGTACCAGAGCCAAGGAAGCTGACTGTACGATTACCATCAATATTTTCACCGCCAACAGCACCAGTAATATTAAATATTTTGGCTGAACCATTTACACTGCTATATACTTTTCCGGCTCCCAGACTAAAAGAAGCATAAACATTGTTCTCAACCCCATATTGTACCGGGCCAAGCGTCAGAAGAACGCAGCCATCAGTATAATCCGCATCGTTCATGCTGGCTGGCTGAGTCAGAGTAGCATTTCTGCCCTTGGCAGCGAAAATAAGATTACCCTCAGCTATGTACAAACCTGTACCATTTGAAGTACCACCATCTTCGATCACGATCACCGGACCAGCAGCCGCCTGACTGATATCAGGATTGAAACGGGCAGCAAGGGTTATGATCCCCGTAGTTATGTCTGCCACCTCATTAGCCACACCTGCTTTGGCAGCGGTGTAATCGCCCAGAGCAGTACTGTCATCGAGCGCTGGCACTATTTCGCCAGCTTGCAACATTGCTGCGGTCATAAACAGACATGATATACCCGCAAAACCCAATAATCCTTTGTTCTTCATGCAAACCTCCATCAATTCCTTTTTCGTATTATAATTGACCAGATATACGGTAACTTACCGCAAATTAACAACTTCCTGCAAAAAACGCTTAGGGCGGCATAAAAACTGCCGCTCGTTTTCAAAACACTATCAATAATCTATCAACCAAGCGAATGTGGACTCTGATTCAGGGAAAATACCCCAGCCACAAGGAAAAGCCCCCCTGGATAAATACAACAAAATACACAGGACAACTAAAGCCTCATTTTTCTAATCCGGAAAAACAGAAATCTTAACATAGAAAATATTAAAAATAGCAAAATTAGCAGAAGTGTTAAAATAGGAATTGTAGGAAAAATAAGTAACTAAACTCATAATTCATGGCTCGCGGGAACATCGGGGGCCCGCCAGATATAAAATTTACAAAAAAAAATAGTTTTCTGCCTGCCATTACTGGGAGACAGAAAACTACCTTATAGATTTTACAATATAAGCCAGGTCGATTACCCGGCATCAACTTGATTTTTCATATCAGCAATTGACTCATGGTTTAGACACTGAATATGGTCTGTCAGCCGGGCTTATGCCCCTGTCTTTGGCCGGCTCACTGCCCATTACCAGTCTCAGCTCGCCACCGTTGACTATCTCGGCATAAGTCAGGAAATTACGGGTAAAAGGCTCTCCATTGAGCGTTGCCGACTGAATATAGACATTTTCACTGGAGTTATTAACCGCATCGATAATGAATTTCTTGCCATTTTCCATAGTAACAACGGTATGGGGAAATACCGGACTGCCGATAACATACTCATCTGTGCCAGGACAGACGCTATAGAAACCCAGAGCGCTCAGGACATACCACGATGATGTCTGGCCCTGATCTTCATCGCCAGGGTAACCGTTCTCAGTGGCATTATAGAGCTTTGCCATTACATTGCGGGCATGATACTGCGCCTTCCATGGCTCGCCTGAATAATTATACAGATAAACCATGTGCTGGATCGGCTGATTGCCGTGGGCATACTGCCCCATATCGGCCATTACCATTTCGGTCATTTCATGGATCATGCCGCCGTAGGTTCCCACATCAACGGTATTGGGAGCAGAGAAAACGGCGTCCAGTTTGGCGTTAAAGGCTGCATCGCCGCCCATAAGCTCGATCAGGCCATAAACATCATGGAATACCGACCAGGTATAATGCCAGGCATTACCTTCGGTATAGGGTCCGCCCCAACGGAAAGGACTGAAATCTTCCTGCCATTGCCCTTTGGCATTCTTACCCTGCATGAAACCGGTTTCTGGATTGAATACATTTTTATAATTAAACATGTGCGGGGCAAAAAGCTGCTGATAATGTTCATCACCAACTGCTTTGGCCAGATACCAGCCGCAGAAATCATCATAAGCATATTCCAGGGTCTTAGCCGTAGCCTCTCTGACCTCCGGATAGGGTACATAACCCAGTTCATAATAATATTTATAGCCATCGCGACCGTTAGCCGGCCCCCAGGGTCCTTTATTGTTCGCTTCATGATGATAGGCAGCCAGAGCCTTTTGCGGGTCAAAGGTACGAATACCCTTAGACCAGGCATCAGCAAAAAGAGAGATAGCATGATTACCCACCATACTGCCTTCTTCGCCGGGGAATGACCAGGAAGGCAACCAGCCGCACTGTTCATAAGCGGCCAGCATAGCGAGCATATATTCGCCCTGCATCGTCGGATGCAATATGCAGGTAAGCGGGAACTGGGCCCTGAAGGTATCCCAGAAGCCCGTATCAGTGTACATCTTGCCTTTATGTACCCTGGCATCATAAGGGCTGAAATAATACGGCTCATTGTCAGCATCAAACTCATGGAACATGCGTGAGAACAGGCTGGCCCGGAAGAAACAAGAATAGAATGTAGCCATATCTTCATCACTGCCGCCGGAAACGGCGATCCGGCCCAAATGATCATTCCAGACCTTACCAGCCGCCGCGCGGGTGGCTTCCAGATCAGCATGAGCGCCCAACTCACGATCGAGATTCAAGTGGGCCTGCTCCAGGCTGATATAAGAAGAAGCAACTTTAACCTGCACCACCGTACCCGGGGCAAATTCAAGATAAGCTCCCGCGCCACGGCCCTCACGGCTCTTAGCACCTGGCTCTATAGTATTGCCTCTGTTCTCCCAGGTACCACAACTGACAAAAGGCTGATCGAAGGTAAGAACAAAATGATTAAAGAAATTGGGCTTTCTGCCCCTTGTAACCTTGACATAACCGGTTATTTTGCAATTATCCGGATCAATATTCACCATACTCGGAGTAGTATAACCATCCAGTACGATAAAGGCCTTTTGCTCCTGCGGGAAGCTAAAGCGAATATGCGCCCCCCGCCAGCTTGGCGAGATCTCAGTATTGATGCCGTTATCGAACTTTACCTGATAATAATTTGGCCGGGCCGTCTCATGGTCATGGCTAAACTTTGAGGCCCGTTTATGTTCATTTACCTCGAGCTCGCCGCTAATGGGCATAAGCGAAAAGACCGCATAATCATTTGTCCAGGAGCTGCACTGATGGGCCTGTTGAAAACCCCGGATCGTATCTTTCTGATATTGATACTTCCAGCCATCGCCATTATTGCCCGTCTGCGGCGTCCAGGTATGCATAGCAAAGGGCAAGGCAGTAGTGGGATAAGTATTGCCCCGGGTCAGCTCATGATGAGAATTGGTGCCCTGAAGGGTATTAACCCAATCTACCAGAGGACGATCACCGCCCCGGGCAATAAAGCACCATAAAAAAACACTGGTCATGGTCAGGATTATTCGCATTTGTAAACTCCTGTTAATATTAAAGATATATTCGTGTGGATAAAAGCAGAATAACCATCGCTCCTATTAGATGACAATCTGCAACAATTCCTGCCAGGTTCAGCACCTGGCTCATTAACGAACATTCTAGCCCAAGCCATACCAAAAAACCACCAAAAAGTGCTCACGCCGGGGGCAAGACTTTATCACTTGCAACCTTTGTTTGGTATTAAATAGTCATCACCAACAAATAAGTAAAAATGAATAATCACTTTTATCCAAGCAATAGTTACATATTATCGGAGATAAATATCAAATACCCCCCCAGATTGGGGAACTATTACCATATACATATTCGCTGCCAGCAAATATCAGGGCTGGGCCAGTTCGGCCAGTTCTGCGGCTGACAAGGCCGTATTATAAATGCGTACATCGTCTATACAGCCCTTGAAATGCTGAACGGCATTGTAAACACTAGCGATTGTACTATTGTTCATTGCTCCTATAGTCACCTCTGAAAAGGCCGTATTGATCACTGCGTTGAGCCCGGCGGCATTTGTGGCAACTTTTGCTCCATCAATGAACATCTTCACCTGATTGATATTAGTTGCACCATTTGGCATAACTACAGCAATATGATGCCATTGGCCGTCTTCCAGAGTGTTTGAACCGGTAGCTACCAAACGAGCTCCATAAATGCCCAAAGCCAGCTTACCCGTTACATCATCAATAGAAACAAACCACTTAGCCATACTGCCGGATTCCGGACTACCCCAGCTTACTACGCAATGGAGATTTTGATCGTCATTAGCCAGATCAGCATCAGCCTTGATCCATGCAGCTACAGTTCGCGGCTGACTGCCGGCAATACCCTGACAACCTTCAGAGACAATATAGTCATCACCATCAAACACATAGCAGCCATTTTTAACACCAGTACTATATGCCGGGATGCCATAGACAGTACCAGGATTGTTATATTCTGAATTGTCAGCGGCGATTGTACCACTGGTTTCATCCAGTGACCAATGGGCAAAAGCTATATAGTCCAAATCCTGCTTACGAGACACAGTCTGCTTCATCCAGTTTTGGGCGAACTGGCCAAAATCTCGTAAATCGATATTACCATCTCTGAAATAATCAACATTGTAACATGGAGAACCCTCAATACAGTCAGATTCCAGCCAATGCCATGCCAGCTCTTGCATATCTGTAATATCAATCGGGTCAAAAACTGTAAGCTCCAATGGGACCCTTGTCCGAATACGATTTTGATTAGTTATCAATAATTCAGTAGAATGTTTACCAACAGGCAATCCAGAAGGATCAATAAAGATAGTCACATTTGTACTATCATTACTCCCTGATGTCCCCCCCGTCAAAGGACTTACAGAAACGATCCAAGAGCAATTATAATCTATCTCCCAACTCTGCTGTATCTGAGCCAGGCCATAAATCTCAATATTCAATGATGATATACCTTGTGATTCAAACATTAAACATGAATTTGTACCTCTATATCCAAATGATGTAAGACCAAGAAGCCCAGGATAATCATTATCTGGCATGTACCATATATCATCAATCCCATTAGCAGTTTCATCAACAAAATCCCAGCTGGCATTAGCATATGTACCCATCACCTTCATCTGAACTGTAGTCTTAGCCGAAGCACCATTGCTTACTGTCCCGGCAGTACCAACACCTACAGCCTGACAATCCCAAAAACAGTTTATCACAGCCCCCAATATACCATTAACATCCTTCCCTATAAAACCATTTACCAAACTTCCAGAAACTACTAATTTCATTGCGGTAAAACAGTTTCGCACTGGTTTAGTTGATGAATTCAAAACAGAACCAATAAAGCCGCCTGGAAATTTATCAGTGGCGCCGCTGGTCAAATTGCCCAGACAATAACAATTCGTAATATCATATCCTCGTCCGACAAAACCGCCACAATAACCATCGAAATTTGAATATAGATTGACATCCGAATAGCAATTTGCAATACCTTTACCATAGCCGGCAAAGCTCCCACATGATGCTTGTGTTGTATAGTAGGAAATAGCATTCACAGTACCTTTTGCATAGCAGTTATAACAACTACCATAACAAACACCTGCCATAGCACCAACAGATAAGCTCGAGTCTGATAAATTAGCATATACAAAAACATTCTCAACCCCAAGATTTTTTACCATACCATTTTCATTTATCATCCTGAAAAAGCCATTCAGGGCTTGATTGTTTTCAGTATTCTTAATATAAACATTACGCACAACATAACCATTACCATCAAACACACCAGAGAAACCGGTAAAGGTTGCAAGATCACTTCTAACAACGCATCCCCTGTTAAATGAATAGTATTTAAGATCCAGATCACTCTCCAGCCTGTAATAGCAGCCATCAACACCAATATCACCCAATAACATACCAGGAGTACTTATCTGATACGGATCGTCACTTGTACCAGCTCCTGGATTAGTATCCCAATCATAGACACCAGTACTAACTAATACACAAATCTCAGTTGCATTACACAAAATGCGATCGGACTCACAAAGAATAACACAGCCTGCTGGTACCATACTACTGCAATCGTACTTAATCGAAGCAGTAACACCATTGCTAGCCAGAATAGCCAGGGCCTCAGGCTCGGTTAATCCTATGAGCGTTTCAGTATCAAGGATAACAGCAGTATCTGCCGGATCGCTCCAGGTAAATTTAGGATACTTACCTGCTGACTTAACCCATACATTACTACCGGCAAATTGGCCATCTGGAACAATATTCCACCCGGCATCAATAAAGGTATTTATATCATTCATTTGGACTGTGGTCTTACCCTCAACACCAGTGAGAATCTGAGTCTGGCTGGTTTCCAACTGGGCAATATCAGCATCCCAGAAACAACCATTGTATGTGCCGGAATTATTCCCGACAAACCCACCGATAGAACTACTTCCTGCCGGGCCATTGACTTTGACTGCACTATAACAGTTAGAGATATTCCAGACATTCATGCCACAAAAACCGCCTACATAGTGGCTGGTGCCAGTCACCGAACCAATGGCATAACAATTAATGATCTGACCCGGAATTTCCCCCAGATAAGTATTATTCCATCCGGTAAACCCGCCAACATATCGATTACCATATACATCAGCCATAACATAACAATTTTCTATCAGTGCTTCATTACTACCGCATAAACCACCGGCAAAATCTCCAGTATTTTCCTGCACAACTATACCACTGACGCTGCAATTACGAATTATTGCACCGCTATCATATCCGTTATTACCTGCCAAAAGACCTACACTACAATTACTGGCAGCTCTGACCATTCCTGATACATGACAATTTTCTATCAAACCCCAGTTACGACCACAAAGCAGACCGACATCAAAACTTTTGACATATACTAATCCATTTTTTAGTGTCAGATTTTTTACAACACCACCGGGACCGATAACTTGAAATAAGCCAGAAATGTTTTGACTTGCAGTAGTTCCCCCCGTATTAACCACCCTGAGATTAGAAATAATATGACCACCGCCATCAAATGAACCAAAATACGAGTTCCGGTAGCCATTATAATTCTTATTAGAGTGTCCCACAAAGTGACTGGATCGCACCTGACCGGCAAGGTCCAGATCGACGGTCAACTTCGTATTTATATTCAAGTCATTGTATTTACCATCGCTACAAAAAGTCTGAAAGTCCGCCATATCCTCGATCAAATACGGACTGGCCGCCGTACCATCGCCAGGCAATATACCCATAGCTGCATATAGATTGAAAGAAAATAACAATGCCAGAATAAATACGACACTAAAACCAAATTTCATAACCACTCCCAAATCAACAAGTTATAACAGTAAACAAACCTTCACCAGCTAATCAGGCAAGACATCTCACCATGCAAATCATAACAAGCTGTAATTGTACAATAAAACAGGTCTAAAAAAAAGAAATTCTATTTATTGTCTAAAATCCGGCATTTTAAAACACTGGCCAAATCGCAATACAATGGCGCTTTAACAGCCGTACAAATACTACAAGCAGAATAGTTGGTATATATTATCAAAGGGAAAATTTAACTTTTGTAATATTATTGCCGGGCACTTGTTTTAGGTTACTAATTAATACTACAATAACTTGGCGGCTGAAAGGCCCCAAAGGCAGAATTTACATATTAGTTTACAAATGAATGACTTAGCGTTGCACCCGGATGCATGACAGTGAGATCAGAATAACTTATTTCACCGTCAGGAACGCCCCCCTCAACAGGAGGTTAGCATGAAGACAACCGGGCTGGCAAGCAGCAAAGCAAAAGGCACACAGACAAGTCGTTTCACACTGGAAACGCTGGAAAATCGCACACTTCTTAACGCCGATACCATTATCTACGGCATAGCAGATATGTTCTATTCTGAAGATGCACTGGCGCAGTCTGACAGCATAACAGAACATGAAGATCATCATGATCTTGAAAGTACCTATCTCGACCCGATGCCCGCATTAAGCGGCGGCTACACCCTCTTTCTTGACTTTGAACCGGCCACAGTTTACAGCCGGTCAGGTGATTTCTGGCTCAGGCAGGATTCTATCACTATACCTGGTTATGATCTGTCTTCGTATGGCTGGGCTGGCTATGAACAGGAATCTATTGAACATATCCTGGGCTTTGTCAGTGAAGATTATGCCGCATACAATGTATCAGTAACAGCAACCAAACCAACTACAGGCCAATATACCACTATCTATGTGGGCGGTACTGCCGATTGGTATCAGACCAACAGTAATATAATCGGCATAGCCAGTTACGATGTAGGCAACCGCGATGCATCAAATTACGGTTTTGCCTTTACTGAAGAACTCAGCACCTACAAAAGTTATGCCGGCAGTTCGGTATTAAAGTTCAGCGAATATGTAGCTAATCTGATAAGCCATGAAGCGGCTCATACTTTTGGCGCCAACCATGTTGATGACCCCAAATATATGATGAACCCGTATTTGTCAACGACATACAGAACCTCAGGATTTGGCCAGGGTGCCATTCCTGACAGCACTTCCAGCCAGGACACCCAAAATCTGCTGGGCCTGAATCTCGGCTATAAAAACAGCAGTGATGATTATGGCGATACCGCCAGTGACCCGGAAAGAATAAGCATAAGCAGTAGTGCCAGTACGACAATAAATGGGATACTGGAACATATTACCGACACCGATGCATTCAAGTTCACTGCCAGTGCCAGCGGCATATTCACCGCTGACATTGACACTACAATTTATGGTAATCTGGACTCAACTCTTACCATATACGATGCAGCCGGCAGAATAATCCATAGTAATAATAACACCACCCAGGGAAAAGATTCTCTGATCAGTTTTGAGATAACCCAGGGCCAGGAATACACAGTACTGGTAAGCAGTGCTAATCGGGAAACTTCCGGTACATATCAACTGACATTAACCGCCCCGGCAGGCACGCCTGAAATAAGCGTATCAGACAGCTCTGCGGTTGCAGATGACAGTTATATTGATTTTGGCAATATATATATCAGTGACACTACCAGCCATACAATAACCATAACCAATAGCGGCTCTGACACCCTGACCATAAACAATATAGTTACTTCAGGTAATTTTGACTATACCAGAGAAGCCGGCATTATAAATATTCCTGCGGGCGATTCAACCATAATAACAGTTGGCTTCACTCCTGAATACACCGGCGTGATCAGCGGTCAGGTGGTTATATATAGTAATGACTCTGACAATGCTGTAAAGACGGTAAATATTACCGGAACCGGCATAGCTAATACCCCAGATATAGAAGTCAGCCAGTCAACCAGAAACAGCGGAGCTTTTGACCTGGGCGGCACATCATGCGATATAAATGGCAGTGGTTATATAACTATAAGTAACAGCGGCCGGGCCACTCTGCAGATCAGCTCAATTACTGTCAGCGGCGATTTCACTGTTGATAATAAACCGATCAGTATAGAAGCCGGCAGTAGTAAAAAAGTATATATTAACTATAGCAGTCAGGAAGCCCGGACACTTACCGGCGAGATAACCATACAGAGTAATGACCCGGACGAAAGTGTACTTACCTATGATATTACAGCTCAGGTATTCGACAGCGAACAGCCGATAAGCGGCGGCACAATAACCATAAATGAATCAGACAATCTTAATGATGGCACAACCTATGGCGGCGAACTGGAAGCCGGTCAGATCAATACCATAGATCTGTGGACTATAACTAATAACAGTGACGAAGAACTGGTTATAAATACCAGTTCAACTGATAACACTGCCTTTACAGTAGCCAGCACGATCACTGTAGCTGCCGGCGAGACCATGACAATAACTGCTCAGTTTGCTGCCCTGCTGCCCTATAGCTATAGTACTGAAATAGTATTAACTGTAAATGACGAAATGCTGACCGCCCCACTAACATTAAGCATTGATTCCTATGCTGTATTTGGCAATCGGACCAAATATGTATTCAGAGATAATGACAGCGACCAGGTAACTGTAAGTCTGACCAAAGCCACAGGCAAAATATTTCTGGGCAATGACGGCCAGCCCGATATAAGAAAGATCGAAATAGATGAAATTACCGGGTATAGCAATCTCACTATCAAGACGCAACGCGGCAGCTATACAACATTAGGCGAACTAACCGCCCAAGGCGATTTCTCAGCGATAAACGCACCTTCAACCAATCTCAGCGGCAATATGATTATTGACGGCGAAGTAAGCAAACTGGTCTTAAACGAAATAGAAGCAGACTCACAGATCGATTATGCTACAGCGGTCAGAGGCGGCACACTCCAATTCGATAACAATGCCGGAACGATCAATATCGATGGTATGCTCAAAAACCTTAAAGTGACCTCTGAACTGTCTGGCAATATCCAGGTCAATGGCAACATCAATATGGTAAATGCCGGCGAAATAAGCCTGGCAACCATCAATGCAGCCGGTTATATCAAAACTATCAGGGCCAATAATATTGACAACTCTGAAATCTACGCTTCTGACAGCATTACAAACGCCGTAGTTAAATACGACATGACAGACTCGGTTATTTCTGCCGGTTTCAGCCCTGTATATGGCAGCAGCTCTGCACAAGCTATAATACAAAATGTATTGATCAGCAACACATTTTCAGGCAGTATTATTTCCTCCGGCATTACACCCGATAACGGTGAGTTTATTGACGGAACAAGTAATAACCTTACTGGCTCGATCGGGAAAGTTAAATTGGGGCAGATCGCAGATTCAAATGATATTTTCGGCATCGTCGCCAGTGGCGATATCAGGCAAATAATCATTGGCCGTGATAAATACACAACTGATCATCAAGAAAATAACTTTATTATTCGCGAAAATATGGTTTAATAATCACCAATTACAAAAAGCCCGACAACCAAGCCAACATCGATATAAACACCTTAAATACATACCTTTATGTAAAGACAATCCGCTTTTGCTCTGTTTTTTTCACTCTGCACACATCAACCCATATTACCTAATCTCAAGATCAAGTGACTGAAATTACTCATTTTGGTTAAAAAAATGCCAGAAAAGGCCTGTAATGCTATTTTGTTAATTGCTACAATCAAAACATGCTTTGTGTAGATAGGACAAACAATTAATATACCCTTTTTAATGGTGATTTCATGATAGACTTAACAAAATTTGAAGTATGGTTCGTAACTGGCAGTCAACATCTCTATGGCCCTGAAACATTAAAGCAGGTAGCAGACGATTCGCAAAAGATCGTTGATTACCTCAATGCTAAAGCTGGTTTCCCCTGCAAAATAGTATTCAAGCCAACTGTAAAAACTCCGGCTGAAATAGAGAATATCTGTGTCGAAGCCAATACCACCCCGAATTGTATTGGTATTATGACCTGGATGCACACCTTCAGCCCGGCAAAAATGTGGATCGCAGGCCTTAGTATTCTCAATAAGCCATTTGTCCATTTCCATACTCAGTTTAACCGCGATATACCCTGGGATAGCATAGACATGGACTTCATGAACCTGAACCAGTCTGCTCATGGTGGTCGTGAGTTCGGTTTTATCTGCTCTCGTATGCGTAAAAATCGCAAGGTCGTCGTGGGCCACTGGCAAGACAGTGACTGTCACGCCCGTCTGGACAGCTGGATTAGAGCTGCCGCAGCGGTAAATGACTGGAAAAATCTCAAAGTTGCGAGAATAGGCGATAATATGCGTGAGGTTGCCGTTACCGAAGGCGATAAGGTTGAAGCTCAGAAACAGTTCGGCTATTCGGTAAATGGCTACGGGATTGGTGATGTAGTTGCAGTAATAAACAGCGTTACCGATGCTGAGATAAAAGATATGATGGCCAGCTATGAAAAGGAATATGCCGTTAAATTTAATGACGCACAGAAGTCTAATGTAGCTGATTCTGCCAAAATAGAAGTAGGCATGAGAAAGTTCATGGAAAAAGGCGGTTTCAGGGCCTTTACTACAACTTTTGAAGACCTGCATGGCCTGGTTCAGTTGCCGGGCCTTCCAGTTCAGAGACTTATGGCAGATGGCTTTGGCTTCGGTGCAGAAGGCGACTGGAAAACCTCTGCTCTGGTAAGGGCTATGAAAGTTATGGCCAGTGGTCTCAAGGGCGGCACATCATTTATGGAAGACTATACCTACCACCTCGACCCGGCGGGAATGAAGGTTCTCGGTGCCCACATGCTCGAAGTGTGCCCATCCATCTCCGACAGTAAGCCAAAACTGGAAGTTCATCCGCTTGGCATCGGCGGCAAGTCTGACCCGGCCCGTCTGGTATTCAATGTACCACAAGGCAAGGGCATAAATGTTTCAGTAATGGATATGGGCAACCGCTTCCGTATGCTGATAAACCCATGCAAAGTGGTAGCACCATCTGCAGACCTGCCTAATCTGCCGGTCGCTCGCGTAGTTTGGGAACCAATGCCAAGCCTTAAGGTCGCTGCTCACGCCTGGATACTCGGCGGCGGCGCACACCACACCGGATTCAGTATGGCATTGAACGCTGAGCACATGGTTGACTTTGCCGAAATGACTGGTATCGAGTCGCTTATGATCGATGAAAACACTACTATACCAGAATTCAAAAACTCCATCAGGGTAAACGAAATCTATTACATGCTCGAGAAGGGCCTGAGATAAGATTCGTTTTGACCGTATTGATTATATGAGATCTGGCCTGCCAGCGACTAAACCCTGGCAGGCTTTTTTTATTTTCTCGCATCAACGGTTCATATTATTGGCTTTGGTTATGTGGATAGCCAATAGAGATAATGCAAGGTAAAATTTTGTTGTATTTCGGGGTAAATCGCTTTAAACTTATGTGTCTATGAAGGATAAGAAAAAAGTTACTGTTCTTGGCTCTACTGGCTCAATCGGTATCAACAGCATGGCGATAATTGAGCATCTTTCTGACCGATTTGAGGTTATAAGTGTCAGCGGTCATAGCAGATGGCAAGATATCGCCCGCCAGGCCCGTCAATTCAATCTGGAAAAAGTAGTTATCACAGACCAGCAATATGCTCAGATACTCAAAGAAGAGCTGAAAGACACTCGAACGAGGGTTATCGTCGGTGCAGAAGGTATGGTTGAACTGGCTACTGACCCTGATTGCGATATAGTAATAGCTTCCATAGTCGGTGCTGCGGGCTTACCCGCTGTACTGGCAGCCGTTGAAGCCGGCAAAACAGTGGCTATAGCCAATAAAGAGGCATTAGTTGTTGCCGGCTGCATACTTATGCCACTGGCGAAGAAAACTGGTGCTACCATTCTTCCGATCGATAGTGAACATTCAGCTATTCTGCAATCCATGCACTCTGGTAATCACAGCGAAGTCGAAAAGATAATAGTCACCGCTTCGGGCGGCCCATTTCGCAAAAGCACGCTGGAGCAAATAAAAAAAGCTACTCTGGAAGATGCCCTGAATCACCCCACCTGGAATATGGGACCTAAGATAACCATAGATTCGGCCACAATGATGAATAAGGCTCTGGAGGTTATTGAAGCACGCTGGCTTTTCGATATACCAGCCGAAAAGATCGAGGTTCTGGTTCATCCAGAATCAATAATCCATTCTATGGTAGAGTTTTGCGATGGTTCAGTAATCGCACAGATGTCACCGCCGGATATGAAGCTACCGATCCAATATGCTTTGACCTATCCGGAAAGACTGCCCTGCCCTACTAAAAAGCTCAAATTACATCAATTGGGCTCACTGACATTTTATGCCCCTGACATAGAAAAATTCCCGGCGGTACGGCTGGGATTTGAAGTTGCCAGCCGGGGCGGAACCTGTGGTGCAGTGTTAAACGCGGCCAACGAAGCAGCTGTCAATCTCTTCCGTCAGCGGAAGATCGGGTTTACCGATATTGCACTAATTACGGAAATGGCATTAAAAGAACATAACTTCTGCCAAAATCCAGACTTATCTGAATTAATGGCAGCAGACAGCATAGCCCGTAACTTTGTTGCAGCTAATTACAATGCCCTTTCCTGAAAAAACGGGAATTGTTTGGACAAATCTCTGTATTAAGGCGTAATAATATATATTGTAATCTGAAACTAACTCTGAGCCTGCCATGGTATGGTTGAGCTGAGTTGTATAAATTATATAATGAAGGAAATCGAATCGGCATGACAGATAAAACTGAAAAGAAACCCGGAAAGAATTATACTTCGTCACTGATCAATCTGGCCATATTGGCACTGGCTATATACTACATAGTACAGATGCCTATGATCCTGATGGTTGTAATTGGCTTTGGTGCTGTAGTAATGATCCATGAGCTGGGGCATTTTGTAGCGGCCAAGTCAGTTGGTATCAAAGTAGAAGAATTTGCTATCGGCATGGGAGCAGTAATAACAGGTGTCAAGCAAACGAAAAACGGCCTGCGTTTAAGAGTTATGCCATCGATAATCTGTGACGAAAATAATGAACCAAAACTGGTGTTCAACCTGCCGATACTTGCAGGCAAAGAAGGCGAAACTGAATATCAGTTGCGTCTGCTGCCACTAGGCGGTTTTGTCAAGATGCTGGGCCAGGAAGATTTAGGTCCTGATGCTGTATCTGATGACCCTCGCAGCTTTGGCAATAAGGCTATCTGGCAGCGTGCAATAGTGGTCTCAGCCGGTGTGATCATGAATCTGATCAGTGGTGCCCTGGCCTTCATGCTGGTCTTCGCTAATGGTGTTGATCTGCCGCCGGCAGTAGTTGGCGCAGCCTTCCCCGGCTCTCCAGCGGCTAAAGCAGGACTCGTGCCAGGCGATAAGGTGTTGAAGATCAATGGGCAGAGCAGCCCGATGATGAGCTTTATGGACCTGAAACTGGCCAGTGCCTTTTCGGGCAAGGGTGAAAATGTCGTCTTTACGGTTGAAAGAAAAGATGGCAGCGTCGAAGATATAACCATAGAACCAGCACTGGATGAGAAACTGGGCCTGCGCATGCTTGGCATAGAGCAGCCTGTAACAATGAAGATCGGCCAGATCAGAGAACAATTTGCCATTGATGAGCTGGCAAATATGGGGCTCGCTGCCGGGGATGTTATTGTCGAAGCCAATGGTCAGGCATTAGAATATTATGGCGAGTTTCTGGAGCTGTTCCGTCAAAACACAGACGGCGTAGCCCCAGCAGATCAGAGTATTAAGATCAGGAAAGCAGACGGCACAGAAACTAATGGCGTTATCAAGCCGACATTCTTTGTCTCTGGCATATACGGCATGGAGCCACAAGTCATAATTGATCAGGTAGCACCCGGATCACCCGCCGAAAAGGCTGGTTTGAAAAGCGGCGATATAATTACCAGAGCCGGCAGCCAGGCCTGGCCTACAGCTAACGATCTGCCGGAAATATGCAATAATAGCAATGGCAAACCTGTGCCTTTTACAGTTATCAGAAAAGAACAGGACGGCACAAATTCTGAGATCACCTTAGATATTATACCACAGAAGAAATTTTCACTGGTTAATCTGCTCAAAGCACAGGCCACTCCGGCTCGTATTGGTATTAGCATGAGCAGGGTAATGACTGGCACTACTATTTCCAATGCGGTTGACTGGAGTAGCGAGGCTATAGACGGCCATAATAATATATCACTGGCATCCTTACCCCGAGGCTCACAAATTTCTGCAATAGCAGATAGTCAGGTATCAGATTTTGAAGATATCTTACTTGCACTGCAAAAGCATAAGGGCACAGAGGTCACGATATCATATCAGGCTCCGGGCAGTGACCAGAGCCAGAGCATATCGATCTATGTCCCAGATAATAAAGACTGGTATATAGCTGGCTGGATACCCGATTATGGCCAACTGGCCGACCTGCCTCTTGAACCATTAGAAACCGAATATAAGGCCAGCAGTACCAGTGAAAGCATTGCCATGGGTATGGCGGCAACAAAAAGTTTCCTGACCCAGACCTATATGACCATAAGCGGTATGCTCTCTGGTAATGTAAACATGAAGGCAGCCAGCGGTCCCATCGGCATACTGAAAATGAGTTACACAGTAGCCTCAACCAGACCAATAGAATATTATGTCTATATGATGGCAATGCTCAGTGTGTGTATTGCGGTGTTTAATTTCCTGCCCTTACCCATACTCGACGGCGGCCTGATGGTAATGCTGATCCTGGAAAAGATAATGGGCAGACCTCTTTCGACCAAAGCCCAGGAAATAGTGAACTGGATCGGTCTGGCACTCATTTTGAGCCTGTTCATTTCAGTTACCTACAATGACCTTATCAATGTATTGGGCGGCTGATAGATTTACATAATAATTGACTAACAAGAAGACTACTGGAGAAAACTAATTGCAGCCTTCTGAATTTGTATATTTAAATCACACACTGGTAAATGCCAATGAGGCCTCTATCAGTATTTATGACACCTCGGTTTTGCATGGCATAGGCCTATTTGAGACCATGCGTTCATACAACGGTAAGATATTTCGGCTAAAAGACCATTTATCTCGTATCGCCGGTTCAGTAAGCCGACTAGGTATGAATGTAAAGGTCGATCAGCAGGAATTAACCACTGCCATTGAATGTCTGCTGGAAGCCAATAATCTCAGTCGGTCAAGTGCCCGCCTGAAGTTGACAATAACACCAGGCAGCATAAGAGATCTTGGACAGACATCAGCCGGTGGAACGATAATAATAACTGCCAGCAGCGATCAGGTACAAAACAACAATGTCCCTTCGGCCATGCCGGTTATAATTACCATGTATCGGATCAATGATGATGAGCCGACCGCCGGCCATAAGACACTGAACTATTTTAATCGCCTGACAATGTTACAGCAGGCTCATAGAGAAGGCTATGGTGAAGCACTGCCATTCTCAGTACGCGGCAATCTCTGCGGCGGCTGCCTGAGTAATGTCTTTCTGGTAAAGGACGGTCGATTACTCACCCCGGCAACAGGAGGAGCGATCATTCCCGGCATTACGCGTAAAGCCGTACTGGAAATAGCCAGCGAATTAGCTATACCGGTTCAGGAATGTGACCTGGGGTCAGCGGAACTAATGGAAGCCGATGAGCTGTTCCTTACGGGCACTTCTATTGGCATTGTACCAGTAAGCAATATAGGTAAACATCAGATCGGAGCCGGTACTTGCGGTGAACTGACCCGGAAGATATTTACCAGACATGTTGAAATGCAACATGATGCTGCTCATTAAACTAACGAATCTGAAATATAATTTTCAGACGCAACATATTGCGTCCAAATTGACTATATGGCAAAGAAGAAGATACAATCTGATACGATCTGGAAAATTGCCCCGCAATGGCCCGGACGGGAATCACTGGCAGCAGCAGTAGGAGTGGCTCCTTTTATCGCCCAACTGCTCTATAATCGGGGTATAAGCGACCTTGATACCGCGCGTGATTATCTGACCCCAAAGCTCAATTCCCTGCATGAACCTGAACTTATGGCAGGCATTGCCCCGGCAATAGCGCGTATTCGCCAGGCCCTGGAAAAAGATGAGAAAATAGTCATTTACGGCGACTATGATGTTGACGGCACGACAGGTACCGCCATACTATGGCATTGTTTCAAATTGACCGGCCGTGAAGTGGAATTTTACACACCACACCGCATAGATGAAGGCTACGGCCTGCACTCCGAAGCAGTCAGGCAGCTTGCCGAAGATGGTTGCCAATTGCTCATAACCGTTGACTGTGCCATAACCGCAGTTGAACAGGTTGCACTGGCAAAGTCGCTGGGCATAGATGTTATAATTACCGACCATCATACCCCACCGACCGAACTGCCCCAGGCCTGTGCTATAGTTCACCCCAATCTACCCGGTGGCAATTACCCTAATCACAGCCTCTGCGGCTCGGGAGTGGCATATAAACTGGCGTGGGCACTGGCTAAAACCTTTTCTGGCGGCAGTAAGGTAAAACCAGAGTTTCGTGAATTTCTGCTTTCGGCAACTTCACTGGCGGCCCTGGGCACAATAGGTGATGTTATGCCCCTGCTGGGTGAAAACCGGGTATTGGTTAGCTGGGGTATAAACGCCCTGCTCAACAGCACTAATCCCGGCATACGGGCCTTAATGGAAAAGTCCGGCTGTAAAGACAATCTGACCAGTCGCGATGTGGCTTTTATGCTGGCTCCGCGTCTGAATGCCGCTGGTCGGCTGGGACATGCTCGTCTGGCGATAGAGCTGTTCACAACTGCCAGTGAAGCCAAGGCCGGCCAGATAGCTGAATATCTTGACCAGCAGAATAAGGAACGGCAAAAGATCGAAAAGAAGATCGTTGACGATGCCTGCACCCGCATTAATGCCGCCGGCTGGCATAAAGATGAATGGAAAGTACTTATAATAGAAGATGAGAACTGGCATCAGGGAGTCATAGGCATTGTCGCCGGCCGCCTGCTGGAAAAATACAATAAGCCGACCATCGTTTTGAGTGCTCATGATAATGGCATATATCATGGCTCAGCTCGCAGCCCGGAAAATTTCAATATACATCAGGCCCTGGAAGCCTGTAAGGATCATCTGGTTAGCTTTGGCGGTCACGCCCGAGCCGCCGGAGTTAAGATAGAGCCAGAACGACTCAATGATTTCCGCACAGCCATGAACAACTATGTTAAAGAGCATGGCGACTATGAAACCGGCAGTATAGTCATTAATATCGATTCAGAGACTTCTTTACCTGAACTGACCAGAGCGGCAGTAGCTGACCTGGGCCGACTTGAACCTGTTGGCGAAGGCAATCCGGGAGTAACCCTGGCATTGCGCGGGCTTGAGATAATTGGCGAACCTAAAAAGATGGGCAAAGCAGGTGAACATCTGGCACTGCTGGTAAGAGAGCCCGGCAAACCCGAACTGGCCATGCGGGCAGTAGCCTTCAAAATGGGCGATCTGGAAAAGACACTAATCGATGCCAGAAGCGTGGATATTGCCTTCGCCCCAAAATTAAATCATTTCAATGGCAATACTACCGTAGAAATGCTGGTTAAAGACATAAAAACTAACTGCTGATCTTAAATGAACGGTTAAATAAGGCTTTTTTGCTTTTTCATCAGGCAGTTTTGTTTTTGGCTTGAAATTCAGGGCATTGCGGTTAAAATCATATATTATCAGGAGTTAGAATTTGTGCTGGGTTTATACCAGTTGCAATACAAGAACTAACTACCTGTAATTACTATAATTACGATTTTACTGAATAATTTATTCTGGAGCTGATATTATGAAGAAATCTATAGCGTGCATAGGAACCCTGGCATTATTAACAGCGTCATTTTGTGGTGGCTGTGGTGGTAACAAATATGCCCCGGCCCAAAGCCCCGCCGATGGAACTGCTCAGCCTGCCCCGGCAGTGGTAAGTTTTGCCTCTGCTGGCGACCCGCTGGCTTTGGGAGCAGATCAGCAGATCCGTGCCAGTGAAATTCAACTGGTAGAACAAATGGTTACTTATCGCAATAACTACCTGCGCGAACTGGAAAACCTGGGCAGTTTCTATGACCAGCAGGGAAATCAGCTCAAGGCCATGTGGGTTAAGCAGGAACAGGCAGCCCTGGCAACTATAAATATGCGACCCTATCTGGTAGTAGCTGAAATTGCCGGAGCAGACCTCAGGGCAACAGACAGCATAGCTCAGGCCGATGATCTTTACAATGAGGCAAAGGTACTCATTGCCAGTGCCAGAGGGGTTTTTACCGACCGCAAAAAATTACAACTGGCTCGCACCAAGCTCGATACTCTACTGTCAACCTATCCTTCCAGCGACAAAGTTGATGATGCCGCCTGGGAAATAGCACAGATCTGTGATCGCGATATGGGCGAATATCATGAAGCTATGTATTATTATCAGAGAGTCTGGCAGTGGAATCCGGAAAACCAGTACGATGCCCGCTTTGCTGTTGCCAGAATTTATGATGAACGATTCCGCAACTATCCCCGAGCCTGCGAATTTTACGAGCTGAGCATACAGCTTGAGCCGGGCTTTACCGCTAATGTAACTCATGCTAAAAACCGGATCAAAGAGCTTAATACCAGAAAGTAATAACCTTTCCGGTCTGGAATGAAATAAACAAGGCAGGATTCGATCTTTTAACCAAAGGCGAATCCTGTTTGCTTTTACCATTTGTCAGAATGAATGCATTAAGACTTATGCCCAAAATAACTGGCAGTTTAGTCAATAACAGGAGTAATTTATGCCAGAAAAAAGGAAAGAGATAACAACAATTGGCCCAGCCGATTTCGTACCATCAGGCAAAGATATAGCCTCGGCCAAAAGACGAATAGGTAAAATTCTGGAAATACTGGCAGAACTCTACCCTGATGCCCATTGCGAACTGAATTATACTACCCCCCTGCAATTACTCATAGCAACCATACTCTCAGCTCAATGCACTGATGTGCGGGTTAATATGGTCACGCCGGCATTATTCAAAAAGTATAAAAATGCCTCTGATTTTGCCCGGGCTGATCTGGAAGAACTCGGCCAGGAGATCAAAAGCACCGGCTTTTTCCGCAATAAGGCAGCTAATATTATCGCCGCCTGCAAGATAATAGTTGCAGAATACAAGGGCAATGTGCCTGCCGATATGAACGAACTGGTTAAACTGCCCGGCGTAGGCCGTAAGACCGCTAATGTCTTGCTGGGAAATGCCTTTGACATACCGGGCATAACAACCGACACCCATCTTATCAGACTTAGCAGACTGCTGGGGCTTTCGGCCCAGACTGACCCGGTTAAACTGGAAACCGATCTGAATAAACTTATACCACAGGAACAGTGGACAGTATTCAGCCACAGGATCATCTGGCATGGCCGTCGGCAATGTAAAGCCCGCAAGCCTGAATGCCAGAGCTGCAAACTCAGTGAGCTATGCTGCTATAATAACAGGTAGAGACGCAGAGGGTGCATCTTTGCTACATAAACAGGTTTGAAAGAATAAAAATGCAATTATCCATTATACTGGCTGTAATAATATCAATGCTGGCAGTGAGGACTGACTTAACTGACAGTTTTCATCTGGTAATACCCGGCGAAACTGGCTGGCTTGACATTGTTTCGCGTTTATTGCTTATCTGCCTGATATATACACTCTGGCTGTTCATTTATACGCGCAAACACCTGCTCAGGTCAAAATCGAGCCATAATAATATTGCCAGTTCAGTTTTTGGACGGGTACGGTTAATAACAGTAATTACTATCACTGTTATCGTATTAGCTGCGGGCTGGGGAAGGTTTTGTGCCGGCTTTGAAAATAGTCTGGTACAGGAGTTGACCGCTATAATACCTCTGGTTGTACTGCTGAGCCTGGAACTCATATTTTGCTATAAACTAGATATCGCCCTGCGTCATAATATGGTCTGGCACGCGACTGATAATCCGCTCTGGACATTAAGCGAATATCTCATTTACCACTTGCGTCATAACCTGTTAATAGTGCTTGTACCATTGTTTTTTATCAGTCTCTTTGAAGATATCAGTACCAGAGCATTAATGGCACTGTCCGGTAAGCTCAACTTTTCGGCAGATCTAATTATCGAAAATGAAATACTATCGCTTCTTGGCGTATTACTAATATTCATTTTCGCCGGGCCGATGATACGCTGCATCTGGAAAACCAGCCCTATGCCTGATGGTCCCTTACGCCAAGAGCTCGAAGATTTCTGCAAGAAAGTAAAATTGTCTTATCGCGACATTCTTATCTGGCATACCTGGGGAATGACCGCCAATGCCGCAGTTACAGGCATATCAGGCCCGCTGCGGTACATTATCGTAAGCGACCGGCTACTGGCAACCATGTCACCGGCACAGCTAATAGCGGTTTTCGGCCATGAAGCTGCTCATATCCGACTGCGTCATATACCATGGCTTTTTGCCGGGGTTTTGGCGATCACTTCCACAGGCTCAGTCTCGCTGAATTACCTGCTGGAACTTATACCAGAACAAACCAACAATCTGCTGGTTGAATGTATCTCTCTAGTGCTGCTGGCAGCCGTTATAATCGGAGGTATTATGCTCTTTAGCTGCCTTTCACGCCATCTGGAAAGGCAGGCAGATGTTTTCGCAGCACAAGCGATCGGCGAACATGAAAATGATCGCAACAGCAATATCGCCAGCCCCAATGATAAACTCAGTGCAATAGGATCAGCCCTTATGAGCTCTACCCTTAATCGGCTGGCAGTTACTAATAACATTTCTACAGCTAAGAGTTCCTGGCGTCATGGCTCTCTGTCAGACCGCATGGCCCTGCTCTATGAACTGGCGGTAATACCAGGAGCGATGGTAAATTTCCAGAGAAAAATCAAACTGATAAAACTCACCATTCTGGCCCTGCTGCTACTCAATATTATATTGTCACTTTAATTAACCTAAAGCGATAATAATAGTCTTCCTTATCTTATATAGATGCAAGGCTCAGAGACATCTTACCATTTCACTCTGACTGCGACGGTCGTTAGGAGCCTCTATCTTCTGCAAGGCATCCGGCAGCGAAGCTGGTTCTCCCGGATAACCAATTGCCAGAGCGATCATAGGCTTGAATTCAGCAGCCGAAACACCAAGAGCCTCACAGGCCTTGTCCTGATAAAAACCTGCCATACCATGCGCCGCCAGACCAAGTTCAGAGGCCTGTAATGCCAGACTCATCCAGGCACTGCCGGCGTCAAACTCTGACCAGCCGTTAGCCTGGCCATTAAAGGTAAAATTCTTACGGGCAAAAAGCACCGCCAGTACCGGAGCTTTATCTGCCCAGAGACGGTTTGGTTCGACCAGTAAACTGCGAAATTTTGGCAAGCTCTGCTCATTATCGCCATAGACAAAATACCAGGGCTGATCATTATAACAGGAAGTAGCCCAGCGGGCTGCCTCAAAGAGAATATGCAGCTTATGAGCCTCAACCGGCACAGGAGCAAAAGCCCGAGGCGACCAACGGTTAACAAAAATATCACTTACCGGATACTCCGGCTTTCTGCCATTGTCCTGAGTCATATCACACCTCACATTTCAAGTTAATAACAATAAACATCTAATTATAGGCCGACTCAACCCCAAAAGGCAACTCCTTGCGACGGAGGGGCGAGACTTTAGCACGCTCGCTTTTTGCGGGGCATTTAGTACTGTTGAGGTAGTCTCTTTGTTCCTTTTATTATGCAAAACACCATTTTCAACGCATTATACAGCAAGTAACTACTTCTGGCTTACCATCATAAAAATAACAGCCATAAGTAATTACCCATCAATTCTTTATGGTATCGACTACTGACACCTTAAATTTCCCGTTGAGTTCAAAAAAAGGCTTAATGATGTTGGTGAAGTTAAAGCTGCGATAACTTATAATATGAAAGATCCTATGAGATCAGAATAATTTGAAATTGTTCTGATGTGTAATTGAATCGTCCTATTTCCCGGTGTGCAATGATCGGAATTCTACCGGGCTGCTGCCGGTTTTCTTTTTGAATAGTTCAGAGAAATAGTAGATCGAGCTGAAGCCGAGCAGTTTGGCTACCTGGCTGACCTGCAGGTCGCTGGATTTTAACATTTGTTCTGCCCGGTGCAGGCGGAAGTTAAGGCGATACTGGTGCGGCGAACAGCCGGTAATCGTTCTAAATGTTTTTCTGAATAATGAATAGCTCATGCCAAGCTCGGCAGAGAGTTCTTTCAGGTCAATGTCTTTGTCAAGGTCGCTTAGCAGGGTTTGCCTGGCTTTTCTTATTATTTCTGCCTTTTCCTTATCCTCAATATTACTGGCATCGCTTTCTGATATCATTGCTGTCAGGAGAGAAAAGGCCTGTGAGGCCAGCTGGTATTCAAAGCCGTGTGCCTGCTGGCGTGCGGTGTCAATTATATCCAGGAATATCCCGGTTATTTTTGCGGTATTCTGGACGGTCAGTACCGGCTCCTGCGGGCGCAGGGGAGAGTTTTTTATGAAATTGTCAGCAGCAGCACCGGCGAATTCGATCCAGTATTCATCCCAGCCGGTATCGGTTAGTGGTCTGTAACGATGGCGAATATGGGGAAAAATAATAAAGACAGACCCCTCGTTTATCGGGATAGATTTCGTTTTTGAGGTCTCCAGGCTGCCTTTGCCGCGTGGGATATATACAAAAGTATACGAATCCAGAACTCTTCCTTTTTCCCAGCTGAAATGGTGATTTTCCGGGTGAGCCACGGGCGGGTAGTTGTGTCCGGGCGGAATACTGCTCCATCCTGCGCTAAGGGCGTAGAAGCCCCACTTCCTGAGCAAATCGGAACATGGGAAATATTGAAAAAAAGTCTCTAGTTTGTTTGTCATAAAACTTAAATAAAATGCCAAATATTGTATTGTTTATTGTATATAATCTAATAATAATATCATAATGTATAAATTGTCAAGTTAACTTTGTTGTTTTATCAATAATAAACGCTTTTAAAATCATATAATGATAATATAGTGAGGAAATAATGACTAAACGGATCAAGAAAATGCTTATTGGCCTGTGTGTGTTGAGTTTTACGCAGGGGTTATTATCTGCCGGGTCGATGGATGAGCTGCAGAAGTCGTTCCAAACATTATCTGCCGATGATCGCCGGCTGACCGGTCCACTCTTTTGGCTGCATGGTGACGAGAGTAAGCAGCTGCTGGAGGATTATGTCGAAAAAGTGGCAGAGGGCGGAAATGGATGTTTTACTGCCGAATCGCGTCCGCATAATGACTGGCTTGGAGATGGCTGGTATCGAGATCTGAAGATATGTTTGGAAGCGGCGAAGAAAAATGATCTGAAGATGTGGATCTTTGATGAAAAATGGTGGCCGAGCGGCGAAGTTGGGGGCATGGTCCCGCAGCAATATGCCGGGAAGTATATGCAGGCCGAAGGTGTTGACGTAGAAGGCGGCAAAAGCTGCGATCTGGCAATATCTGAGGATAAGCTCATAGCGGTTCTGGCAGGCAGGCTGGTTGATGATGCTATTGACGGGGCAAGCCTGATCGATCTTACCGGAAAAGTAAGCAATGGCAGTCTTAACTGGCAGGTTCCGCAGGGTAACTGGAAAGTTATGACTTTCAGCTGGAACTACAGCCATAAACGGGGCAATAGTTACCTGGTCGATGGAGCCAGCCAGGATGCGGTAGATTGGTATATACAGAAAGTGTATCAGCCGCATTATGACCATTTCAAGGAAGATTTCGGCAGCTGGATACCGGGTTTCTTTTATGATGAGCCGGAAACGTACGGCGATTGGGGAACCGAGGTTATACCACTTCTGAAAGAGCGAGGCATTGATTGGAAAAAGGCCCTGACCGCCTGGAAGTTTACTTTGGCAGGTCAGGAGCAGATTGCCGCGAAATATCAGTATCGCGACGCCTTTGCCGAAGCCTGGGGGCGTACTCTCTTTGGCGGCATAACCAAATGGTGTCATGAGCACAAGGTACGGTCTATCGGTCATTTCCTTGAGCATGATATGCTGTACATGTCCGATCATTTCTGTGCCGGTAATATGTTCCAGCTGCAGAAATATAGTGATATGGGTGCTATTGACGCGGTATTTGCCCAGTTTAAGATGGCAAAGAGGGAAACCCATGGTGATCTGTGCTGGCAGACACCCAAGCTGGCAAGCTCTATAAGCCATGTTTACAATAAGCCGGATGATATAGCTATGGTCGAGATATTTGGTGCCCGCGGTCAGGATCTGACTTATCCGGAAATGAAGTGGTGGACCGATCATATGCAGGTGAGCGGTATAAACTTCCATATCCCTCATTCATTTAACCCCAAATCGCCTTATGATACCGATTGCCCGCCATATTTCTATAATAACGGTCATGAGCCTCGCTGGCCGCTGTACCGTGTTTATGCCGATTATACCAGCCGGTTGAGCCTTATGCTCAGCGGCGGCTATCACGTTTGTCCGGTAGCGTTTTTGTATGCCGGTAATAGCGTCCATGTCGGTAAGTTTACCGCTCCGGACGAGGTTAGTGAGGCATTGCAGGATGCCATGTTCGATTGCGACTGGATGCCTTATGATGTATTTGAGGATCAGGTGAAGGTTGGTAAGAAGACACTTAAAATGCGTGAAGAGCAGTATAAGGTTCTTATTATGCCGCCGGTTGAGGTTATCCCTTATGAAACACTGAAAAAGGCCTATGATTTCTTTGCCGCAGGCGGAGTGGTGCTGGCTTATGAGCGTTTGCCTGAGCTGGCCGCCGATCTTGGTCGCGATAGTACGGATATAGAAGTGCTTCGGGAAAAGATCTGGGGAAATGCCCAGGCCGGTTCTGCTGTTTGCAAGGTCAGTAAGGCCGGGGGCCGCTCGTATTTTCTGCCGGCCAAACCGTCAGCGGAGCTATTCCAGCAGGTAATAACCGGAGATGCCGGGGTTCATCCTACCCTGGAAGTGTTAAAGGGAGATACTGGCGGCAGTCTGCATGTTCTGCACAGGGTTAAAGACGGCAGTGATGTGTTTTTTATCTGTAATCAGAATGTGGACGGTGGCAAGAGGAAATTCGATCTGAGGATAAAGGCTGCCGGCTACCCGGAATATTGGGATGCGATGCGTAATGAGATAATGTCTGTGCCGTTTACCCGTTCGGGTGAAAATGTGGAGATGGCACTTGAACTTGATGAGCTGGAGAGCTGCCTGCTGGTATTCAATAAGTCGAAACGGAAACTACCGGCATTATACGATACTGCCGGGGTAAAACCGATACAGAGTTTGGCAGTTACCACAGTCGAAAGCGAGAAGAAGGAAGCTGCCGGTATCGCCGTAGAGGTATTGCTTGATGGCTGCAGCTGGATTTGGGCCTCAGGCGAAAATGCCGCAGTTTCCGCACTTCCCGGTTATTGCTATTTCCGTAACAGCTTTGATATACCGGCAAACAGTCAACTGGCCAAGGCCAGACTTATCGCTACTGCTGATAATGAGATGGGTGTTTTTGTGAATGGTAATGCCCTTACGGCTGCCGGTGATGCCTTTGCCGCCTGGGGACAGATATCTGATATAGATATTACCTCTATGCTTGGCTCCGGCAGTAATACGGTTGCGATAAGTGTTCTGAATGCAACCGATAAGGCCAGTCCGGCCGGGCTGATAGGCAAGATTGTTCTGACGTTTGCTGACGGCTCGGAGAGAACGGTGTTTATTGATAAGAATTGGAAAGCCGATAAGGCCAAGGCTCAGAACTGGGAGAAGCCTGGTTTTGATGATTCCGGCTGGTCTTATGCTGGTGTGGCAGCAACTTACGGTTCCGGGCCGTGGGGGACCTTTGGTCAGCAGCTGACCCTGAGTCCGGTGAACATGGCTGACCCTTATACCGGTGAATTTGAGCTGTCGAAAAAGTATCCTGGCAAGAATTATCGGGTCGTTCTGGCAATGGATGATATTCAGCCGGAAACAGCGGCCAGGATAACCGTAAACGGTAAATATGCCGGCGGCTGTATTGGTAAACTGCTGTATAAGGATATCTCCGATTATGTACAGGCCGGTAATAATACAGTTTGTATAGAACCATTTTCCCCGGGAAGTGTTAAGATCCTGATATTCTCCCGATAAGTAGTTTAGGCTGCGGGGCATCTCTCTTATAGCAGGGAGATGCCCCGCGTTTTTTCAGGGGGAAATTAAAAGTATCAGGAGTCGATTTTATAAATCATTGCAACATGATTAGTTATAGCGGATACTTTTCACCCTAATATATTTATTCTATATACTGGTTGAAATATCTGTTTCAGGTTGCCTAAAGTATGATCAGGGCAAAAAGAAAGACAGATCCATTCATTGAGATATTTATCTTATACCTCAACGGCATATTTCATGGCATTTAACATTATAACTTCAGGCTACTCTGGTAATGGTGATAAACCAACTTCCTGACGAATAACAATCATTGCCCAACACCACCAGCAAGCCTGCTCTCCGTTACCAGGATCCTGTAAGTGCCAGCTTTTCGACTGTGGATCATAATTAAATGCTTCTGCAATCAGTTCAGTACTATTGACTTTTTCAATAAAATCCAACATGCCACAAACACGATCATATTCACCGGCCCTAAGGCAGTATATCAAATCCCAACCTAATACCTTTCCTATTACCTGATTAGACATCTGATGGCCATACACATCAACTTCTCCTTCAGGCAGCCAGTCACTTGATGTCATTTGCGGCCCATCCCAATCTATACGCGCAACTCTATGCCATGTGTCTATAGTATTTTTGAATACTTCCTTATCTACACTATTCCAACCAGCAGGAATTGGAGCCAGGTTGATCCAACCAATACCAGGAAAAGGCTCTGGTTCACGGCCAGTTGGAAGAAGCATTTCGTAAAAAATCTTATCTCCCTCGAAATCTCGAGTCATGTTTCTCATAATATTATAATTTAGCCGCCCCAAACGATATGACCATCTTTCAGCATGGACCGTATCCTGACGGCGTTTAGCAACTTGAATCATATTCTCCAGAGCAGAACAAATAAACGATTGGGTTAAGAAATCATATGCATGCCAATACTGAGTATCGCGGGAATGCTCCAATACATTATTGCATACTAACCCAGGTTTAATTCTTAGCCCGAAATCTAATAATAAATATGGCCCGGTTGTGCTGCGGTCCATAAGTTTGGCAACCACAGAGTAAGTCTTATTTTCAAATTCTGTCTCGCCCCTGTTAAGAGCTAGCAATGCCCAAGCCATAATCACATGAGCCTGTCCATCTATCTGATCCAATTCACTTAATATCTGATACTTCGGAGAAGCATATTCATAATTTACATCGCCATGATCAAATACAATAGATAGACAATTGTTTGGATTATGGATCTCACGACCATCTTCAAACTGAGATGCACTACCTAACCACTTACTATCGGGTTTTATTCCAGAATACACTATTGGATCATTTGCTTCATTCTCTGCATGTAAAACAACCCGGCATTTTTCACCATCTGGTAATTTAACAGGTGAAGTAAACTTTAATTGAACCCATCCATGTACAACTTGTTCATCAAAACAACACTTAGCATCAGCAAGTTTAATTCCTTTGGAATCATATATTTCAGCTGCAAGTTCATTACCTGCCACAAAGCGTCCGATGTAAACACCAATGGCTTCTAAAGGCTTACCTGTCGCAGTAAAATACTGAATTGCTCCATATTTACCACTTAACTTTGCAAATGGTATATTATGACCCAAACAAGCAGGGCTGTTTTCCCCTGGCACAGGAACCTTTAGCGACTCGCATACGCCAATAATATGAGGCATGCGTTCCATATCATTATCCAGCATCGCTTCAAGGCAATAGTTCAGATTAGCCTCTAATATGTCTAATTTTCCAGTTTCTATAAGCAAACGCCCTAAGGCCCCAGTAGTACGAGGAAACATCCCCTGATATGCGCCGGTTAGTGACTCCTGAAAATAACCGTTAGAATACGCTCGCCTCACAATTGACTGATAACTTCTATCCAAGAGTCCTTTCATATACTGACTGTCTAACCGCTGTCTTACATCATCAATAGAGCATGAAGATGCATTTGTTCCGATCTTCTCTTGCATGGACTCTGCAATACAGAATTTTATGCAAAGACTACATAATAAAAATATCACTACATTTAAATATCGTGCTGGCATTTTATCTACCCTTTCATTTATAATGCTATATGATTACTCAGAGCAGCTTATGGTAACTCAATATACATTTCGTGCCATTCTAAAGCCTGCTCAACTACCACTTGTTGAATATTATTATACTTTCTTTTTTCTTGACGTCCATAGATGCTAGTAGCATAATGATGGATAAAAGTAACCTTCACCAGGAAGCATACCATGACAATTAGTGAAATCATAAGCCTAGACAAAAGACTTGCCTTAGAGGGTAGTGTAGCTGAATCAAAGTACTTCTTCTTTGACACTGATCCACGAGAGAAACAAACATTTGCTATTATCTTTGGTGGATACGAGAAATGCGCTCCTGACTTCAATATCAAAAGGAAGACATATCCTTATCATGTGTTAGAGATTCCTACTCAAGGAAAATGTTATCTTGAGATCGATGGCAATGATTATTATTTAGAAAAAGGAACACTTGGCGGCTTTACTGATAGTGTCCCGCATCATTATATATGTGACCCGGATTGCCCGATGGAGCATTTTTTTATTGTATTTACTGGTTCTGAAGCTGAACAAATGTTTAATCTAAATTCATTTGGTCCTGGCATGGTAGTAAAGCAGAATAATCCATCATTGACATTATTTCTAGCCGAAGCAATTCTCAGATCTGGTCTGGAAAAAACAGAATTTTCACATCAGTTATGTTGCCATTATCTCAAAGCCTTGTTGATTGAACAGAGCCTGCATATTACTCCTTCTGATAAGTCACACCCGATGTCTATCTCACGATATCGGCAATGTCAAAATTATATTGAAAACAACTTTTGTTCAATCACCGGTATATCAGAAGTAGCAAAAGCCTGCTCTATAACCACCAGGTACATGTCAAGATTGTTTAAGAAGTATAATAATATTACCCCACGAGAATATGTTATGAGGTTAAAACTTAATAAAGCTGCCAGCATATTACTGACCACCAGCAATACTATCTATGAGGTAGGTACAATGGTTGGATATACTGATCCATATCATTTTTCAAGAAATTTTAAACAGTTTCATGGGCTATCACCGCAACATTTTCGCGATATCCATCTTGAATGATATATAGTGTCTTGATGGACAACAATCAGTTATCCATTTAGATATTATTTTTCTAAGCCAATCTTAGCAATAAGTTTTAATATTGCCACTGTTAATATAAGAGCCAGTATTGCAAGAACAGCCCCCCACCCCAAATTGCCATAAACAAAGTTCCCAATAGAAAATAGGGATGAATATATTGCAATACATCCAAGAAGAACACATAATAATTGAATAGGCAGTTTATTGTCACTAATAGTGTTGTGCTGGTCAATTTCTATTCCTTCTGCCTTTGCCTCAAGAACGACTTTTTTCCAGCCGGGCCCTCCAGGGTGGCAAAGCTGGTAGAATTTCCGCAGAGTTTCTTTATCTGTAGGTTTTGATAGAAATGCAGTTAGAACCCATAAAACTGTAACGATAATAACACTTATCAGCAGTTTAACAGAGAATATCAAGTTTGTTATAACTGTGTTATATATGTAGATTTTATCTTCGGCTATTATTCCTCCAAAGCTAACCGAAATATCATCAATAGTTTTATTCAATATTCCACTTTGTACATTATTAGTTTTATCTCGTTCTAGCTGCCATTGTTTCTGTTGGATGATATAGTTATCAAGGTTGGCTTTCAATGATTGGCTAATGTTCTGATTAACAAGTGCCAAAATTGAGGCATTAGATTTCATCTCGTTCAATTGTGTCATTCGTGTGTCGTAAGCCTTTCTGGCTTTGTCACGAATCATATCGTTTTCTTTTCTGGCTTTACGCCATTTTGCTACTAATTCTTTCATTTCAACTGTTTCTATCTTCGCAATCATGTCATTTGCTTGCTGGTATTTAGCAATAATGCTTGCTGTAAGACCAGGGTCATCAATAACAAAAACATGATTTTTGACGCAATTACTATCTACATACCATTTCATAACACCATCATTGCCAACACCAAGTACTATCCAGAAAGCAACAATTATTGCTGTGACCATTGCTACAATTTCTGTTAAGGCATTAATACGCCACCAGAACCATCGCATAAGGTATATTGCTCCAGTACCAGCACCGGAAAGCAACATTATTTCAAATGCCTGATTTGCGTCTTCAAGGAAAGTAAGTGCGAAAAAAGCAGCTATTGCCATTAGAACAACCGTACAAATTCGACCAACTGCAACCATCTCCTTCTCTGAAGCTTGAGGTTTCATAAAGCGTTTGTACCAGTCATTCACTAAATATGATGAACCCCAGTTCAGATGGGTGCCTATGGTTGACATATATGCAGCGATAAGTGATGCTACAACCAGTCCAAGCATCCCCGGTTCAAGCTTAGAGATCATGACGGGGTACGCAATATCCTGTTTTAGATAAGTCGGATCAATACCGGGGAATTCGGATTTAATACTATCAAGAGAAGGGTAGCATACGATAGATGCCAAAGCTACTATAATCCATGGCCAGGGCCGCATGCCAAAATGCATGAAATTGAAAAATAAAGTTGCACCTATAGCATTCTTTTCATCTTTAGCGGAGAGCATCCGTTGTGCAATATACCCGCCGCCGCCCGGTTCCGAACCGGGATACCAAACAGCCCACCACTGAACAGCTATCGGTATCAGCAGCATAGGTACCCATGCAAGCCAGGTTGAGAAATCCGGCATCCAGCATATTTTACCAACGATATCAGGGTGAGAGAGCAAATTAGATAGCCCACCTACCTCTGGTTGTTTACATGCGACAATAGCGGCATAAACCGCACCAGACATTGCAATAGAGTATTGAAAAAAATCTGCCCAGATACAGCTTTTAATCCCGCCTGCGGTGGCATAAATCACTACGCCAAATGATCCAACCAGGACTGCCACCCACGGCTCGATATCAAAAATAACCTGACCAATCTTTATTGCCGCAAGAGTTACTGTACCCATTATCAGACAATTAAAAAACACGCCAAGATATATAGAGCGAAATCCGCGAATAAATGCTGCGATTTTGCCGCTATATCTCAGTTCGTAAAACTCCAGATCGGTCATTACATTTGATCTTCGCCATAACTGGGCGTAAAAAAATACGGTTACCATGCCGGTAATAAGGAAAGCCCACCACCCCCAGTTTGCGGCAACACCACCGTTCCTGACCATACCGGTTACAAGGTTTGGTGTGTCACAGGAGAAGGTACAGGCAACCATAGAAACGCCTAGTAGCCACCAGGGCATGTTTCTTCCGCCAAGGAAAAAGTTTGCCGAACTGCTACCTGCAGATCGGGATACGATTATACCGATCGCAATAATAATTGCGAAGAAAATGCTAATGACAATCCAGTCTATACTAGCTAATTGCATGTATGAATTTCCTTAATTATTTTCGATAAAATGAAATATTTATAATTTTTACATATTTGTCGAACTGATCAGCATGTCTATATTTTAATTTCCATAAATACGACTTACTCTAACCGTCCACACGGCTACAGTAATAAGTAATAAGCTCAGGATTCGGCCTTTGGCCGAGGCTGATTTATTTAAACGCAGGTGAAGCCTGCTTAATAAAATCAGATAGCATAGAGCGGAGCGAGATACCTTAACTTGTTACTTCTTCCGTGAACGGTTACGACTTTCTTAATTTGATACGAATTCATTCCCTATTTTTCTTGCTCTTGCAGTTTTGTCAAGATTAATTCCAAGATACATGCCAACTTCAACAAGCATATTCCATCCTGTAGCCAAATAGGCATAGTTACTAAGAATACCCGTATTATTGATCTTGATAGTTGGGAAAAGTGTTTCTTTGTCGCTAATCGCAATAACGGTTAACCCTATATTATCAACCAGAGTTTCTTTGATCTTGTCCAGTTCTTCATCAAATGGGTTGATAAATATAACAACATCACCTGGATCCATTACTTCTTCTATTCCATGTAAGGCGTATGTACCTTCCAGATAGTCACTTCTTTTGCGTGTAATTTCATTAGTTTTAAGAGTTAATTCTTCAGCCACGCCATCATTGCGTCCAGCAAAATATACCGTACCGGCATTAGCGATCTTTTCAGTTATTTGTCCAGGTATTTCAGTTGTTAATGCTAATTCTATAGAATCAGCAAGTGCATCAAGTAGGCATAAAATAGAATAGTTGTTAACTTGTGAGACAATCTCCTGGTAAAATAGTGCTTGCTCTATAACACTTTTAGTTGCTGCAACAGCGTTTTCCCAGCCACATTTTAGCTGATAAGTTTTAACCGCATTATTTGACAACAAAGTATTTGGCCGTGCCGTAAGACCATATAAATATTTATGACTTTCTTTTAATGTATTAAAGAAGGATATTACTTCTTTAGTAGAACCGCTATTTGAAGCACCAAGAATAACATATTCAGATAAATTATACTCTGATGCCTGTCGCGCCCCTTCTGTAACAACAAATACCTCATGATTTTGATTCAAAGCAGCAGTATATATAGCATTTTTTGCAGGAAATATACGGCTTGAACCTTCGCCGGTCAAAAATAACTTTCCAGACTTCTTGACATTGTTTATTAAATCAGAACAATTATCAATAGAGAAATTTCTTACGACATCTATTGTTTCCAGCATTTCCTGGATCAGGGAGAACTGAGTATACTTGTGCGTCTTATTCATTATTAATTAACCTTCTACTTGTATAACCTTAGCGTGCAGAGTAACTATTCAAGCGTATAACTGTATTGAAAGTATCTCTTAAATATTACCAGAACTTCTATTATATAAATAACCTAACTGTTGCTATGAAATGTACCGCCTGTGTCTTCAGGGCAAAATGGTATTTATTTAACCATTGAGCAGCCATTTAATAATATTGCAGAAAAATTCTGCGTACCGGTTGCCAATTTCTACCCTCTCGCCACCAGCAGCCATTGCAGATATTCTTTTGCTTCCCCAATCAACCAAGGAACCTGACCAGTGTGGAGCAACATCACTTGTAAATGCCGCTGTTCTTCCTAAACCATAGCTGCCAATTACTAATAACGGATGCTTCTTATGCAATTCCCATGATATTTCGCCGGCAGAATGATTAACAATATATTCATAAGCAGATAGAAGTAATTCCGCCCCTGGCCTGACTCTTACTTCGTTTAAGCCAGCGATTGTAGGAACTGCCTTACTTAGTGTGAGAGAATCAACTATTTTATGGTCATTTTCTTTTATAACTATGCATGGATTGGAAGTATTATAGCGATCGTCAGTTGATTTCATTGAAACAGGCAGGACATTAGAAAGAATAGTTTCATTATAATTCCCTCCTGATCCAACAAATGATTCCCAGCCGCCAATCATTATAATTCCCATCCCTTTGCTAACACGTAGTGCAATCTCGTCAAGATGTTCCTGTGCGAAGTTTGAAGCCGGGTAGTCACTTATTATCATCGCACCATAGTTCTCTTCTAATAGCGTACTGTTAAAACAGCTATCAGACGGGATATAGTCATAGTCAATATCATATAGAGTCATAATTCCGGCAAGATAACCAGCCTGTCGATTTAGCATGGTATCTCCCATATATAAGATCTTTCTATTCATTTGATCACCTCTTGTCTGTTGGGCTTATATTTTCAAATAGATCGAAGTAAACTGATGGATTATACAGATTAAAGTTAATGGTCTTGAAATATTCGTAAGGTCCGGCTTTATTTACATTTTCAATTAACGATTGTATTTGATTTTGTGAGCGAAATTCTCTTATAGCCTTTAGCTTATTTTCAAATAATATTTCTGATGCAGACATTCGCAGGTTTGGATTTGATGAAAAGTTACAGTAAACACCCATTTCATGAACAAATGGTATGTGTTCAATTTTATTTCCCAGTTCTGGCCAGATATCACCAGATGCATGAAATATACTTATTATAAATTCCTGGTGTACAATTTTATGGTCAGGATGATAGTCATTTAATGTTGGCAAAAAACAATGAGTTGGCTTTGTTCTTCTGATCCAGTATGTAAAAGAATTCTGTAAACCATTGGCTTTAGGCTGGCCTTCCAGATCCTTACTGGCTAATAATGTACGACCACAATAATTGTATAACTGACAATCTGGATAAGACAGCCAGATAATATTCTCCTTTTTAACACCTAATGATTCGTAACAGAGATATGTTTCTTTTTTTCTCGTTTCAGATATATTATTTATTTCGTTTTTACTGCAATATCCCATAGCCCCATCAGTTACAACAATAATATATACGAGGCTCTTTTCTTTTACTGCCTGTTGTATCATTAGTCCGGAGCCAAGAACTGCATCATCATCGTGGGGGCTGATAAACAGGGAAGTATTATTACTTTCCCCAAATAATTCTGAAAATGATTCACTTGATATATGTAAGTCATCTTTGAGACGGACAAAATTACTGGTACTTTTGGTATTATGTGATGTAGCCATATTTAACTCTATATAATTTTTTAGGTATTTGGCAGATGCCTGCTCAACTGCCATTAATTATCAATTATTATACATTTATTTTAATTTACGTCCATAGATGCTAGTAGCATAATGATGGATAAAAGTAACCTTCACCAGGAAGCATACCATGACAATTAGTGAAATTATAAACCTAGACAAAAGACTTGCCTTAGAGGGTAGTGTAGCTGAATCAAAGTACTTCTTCTTTGACACTGACCCACGAGAGAAACAAACATTTGCTATTATCTTTGGCGGATACGAGAAATGCGCTCCTGACTTCAATATCAAAAGGAAGACATATCCTTATCATGTGTTAGAGATTCCTACTCAAGGAAAATGTTATCTTGAGATCGATGGCAATGATTATTATTTAGAAAAAGGAACACTTGGCGGCTTTACTGATAGTGTCCCGCATCATTATATATGCGACCCGGATTGCCCGATGGAGCATTTTTTTATTGTATTTACTGGTTCTGAAGCTGAACAAATGTTTAATCTAAATTCATTTGGTCCTGGCATGGTAGTTAAGCAGAATAATCCATCATTGACATTATTTCTAGCCGAAGCAATTCTCAGATCTGGTCTGGAAAAAACAGAATTTTCACATCAGTTATGCTGCCATTATCTCAAAGCCTTGTTGATTGAACAGAGCCTGCATATTACTCCTTCTGATAAGTCACACCCAATGTCTATCTCACGATATCGGCAATGTCAAAATTATATTGAAAACAACTTTTGTACAATCACCGGTATATCAGTAGTAGCAAAAGCCTGCTCTATAACCACCAGGTACATGTCAAGATTGTTTAAGAAGTACAATAATATTACCCCACGAGAATATGTTATGAGGTTAAAACTTAATAAAGCCGCCAGCATATTACTGACCACAAGCAATACTATCTATGAGGTAGGTACAATGGTTGGATATACTGATCCATATCATTTTTCAAGAAATTTTAAACAGTTCCATGGGCTATCACCGCAACATTTTCGCGATATCCATCTTGAATGATTACTTGACCAGTCATAAACACTCATATCTTTCTGGTGTCATAGGCCCAGTGCAGCAGAGCCTGCCGCTGTCTGGCCCGGCATGAGATATCGCCGGGCTTGCAATTAACTTTTATCTGTACCAGATGCCGCACCATGGCACACCAGCGTTTTATCTGCCGGTCATCATCCACGCAACGGCGGCCCATATAATAGCGGCAGTACCACTGGAACCAGCCACGAGGGTCATCAGGCCAGATCCAGCCCTTCTCACGCCAGTAGCTCAGCGGTTTGGAGGCATTAACGCCAAAATAGTTCAAAGCCGGGTCATGTCTCTCCGAACAGAGCTTTGCTTTTACAAACCAGCTCTCAGGAAACTCACTCCGGCAGTCGGTCATGTACTTACCGCCAAATACACCCAGCTCCAGCATCTGACCAGGTGTCAGTTGCGGCTTGAAGCGAATATGAAAATTCCTCCCAGCCGGCTCTGTCCGGTAATACTCATACCCCTGCTGCATCAGATCATTTACTATAATTAACTGCTTCTTCATAGTGCTTACGCTCACGCGTGCGAACCTCGTAATTATTTGTGGCCTGCTGTTTATTGCCTTTTTGTCGGGACATTAAGTGCCGCTGAGGTACTTACGCCCTTACCACCATTTTTTCCATTTGAAGATCGCGAGCATAGCTATTACAACCAGCAGCATTACGGCGATAAGTACTTCATAGGCATACTTCCAGTGCAGACCGGGCATAAACTCGAAATTCATGCCGTAAAATCCGGTAAGAAATGTCAACGGAATAAAGATAGCCGACATAATGGTCAGCACTTTCATTACCCGGTTCATACTATTATTCATGGCAGATGAATAGAGATCGAACAGGCCAGAAACCGCATCGCGTGCTGCAAATACCGCATCATGTATCTGTTTAACATGATCGTCCAGATCACGCACATAGGGAATAACCGCCTCATGGAGCAATTCAGAATCATTTTTGAGCATATTGCCGCTAAGCTCTCGTAAAGGCCAGGTAACGCGTTTAAGGGTATTTACCTGATCTTTAACATTATTGATCGCCTTGAGCGTATGAATATCCGGCTCAGTACCAACTTCCAGATTCAGGGCATCGATATGCTCTTCTATCATCTCAACTGCATAGAAATAATTATCAACTATGCAGTCAATGAGAGCGTAAAACAGATATCCGGCATCATTGGCTCTGACCCTGCCACGCCCGGTCCGAATACGGTTACGGATCGGTTCAAAGACATCGCCGGGCCGCTCCTGAAAGGTTATTACCCAATTATTCACTAAGACCAGGCTTACCTGCTCCTCGATCAGCTGACGCCTGAGATTATCGCAGGTGAGCATCTTAATAGAAACATGGAGACTGTCATCATAGTCTTCTAGTTTGGGCCGCTGAGTGGTATTAACAATATCTTCGAGCATAAGATGATGAATATTGAATTTCTTACCAACGGCATTTATCAGATCAAGATCCGTGATCCCGGAAATATTAAGCCAGAAGATATGCTCTTTGTCGCTGAGATCAATATCTGCCGGACTTTCCAGGGCCATCTCATCGAAATGATCGGGCCTGAACTCAAAAAGATACATTTCTGTTTTCTGGCGATCAACAGAGCCGATATGGACCAGAGTACCTGGCGGCATACCCTGCGAAGCAGACATGCGTCTTTTAGTCTTGCTCATTATCTGCCTCCTTAATTACCAGTTTGGCCGCCGGGCTGGCGGGCTTATCAGCAATGGAATTATCAATTCTCACCGGCACAGGCCCACAACTAATCGAGCGGATATGGAGATCTCTCTGCGGGAAGGCGATCTCGATACCCTCCTTGCGGAACTCGGCATCAATGGCACAGTTTATGCCGTGCCAGACATCAGTGTAATCGTCCATATCATTTATATATACCCGTAACTCAAAGTCCAGGGTGTTATCACCAAAACCCTTGAAAATAACCAGAGGCTTGGGTTTCCAGACCACCCCTTTCTGGAAACGAGCGATACGCATAAGGGTCTTTTCCACATTTTCGACATCGGAACCATAGGCAACCCCGATCTTAAAGACAATGCGGTTAAGATTATCTGAAAGCGTCCAGTTCATCAGCTTGCCGGTTATAAATTCCTTATTAGGAATGATCAGCTCGCGTCTGTCCCAACAGTTGATCGTGGTTGACCGGGTATTTATATGCGTTACCCGACCACTGACCTCACCGACTGTAACAATATCTCCTACCCGCATCGGCTGCTCAAAGAGCAGAATAATGCCAGAGACAAAATTAGCAAAGATTTCCTGCAGGCCAAAGCCCAGACCCACAGTAAAGGCCGCGGCAAGCCATTGCACTTTATCCCAGCCGATACCAATACGGGTAAAAGACCAGCATACGCCAAATATCACGATACAATATCGGATCAAAGCCAGAACAGCAAAGCGGGAGCCCTCTTTGTGACCAATCGACTTTAGCAGGGTAATATTGATAAGGCCGGTAATATTGCGGGCCATCATTACCGTAACTATCAGTATCATAAAGGCACTGAGCAAGGAGGTAAGGGTAATATACCGCATCTGCTGATCATTACTGCTGACCTGCCAGAGCTGCACTTTATCAAGTACAGCCAAAGCCGGGAAAACATCGCGAAAGATAACAAACAGCGAGAGCATATAGGCAAAAGACAGAACAAACCGCACAAATCGGGCTATCTGATGGCAATATTCATCTACCTCTTCAGCGGATATGCCATCATCGGCAAGCTCGGTATTAGGCTTTTTCTCGACTTCGGGCTTTTTGCCAAAACCCGCCAGTATATTGCCACGAGCCAGATATATACGACGAACGACAAGTGAATTGAACAGTTTGAAGATCATAGCCGACCAGAAAGCCGCAAACATTCTCACTTCCAGCTGCCAGGCGGCGTAAAAATAACCATTCCAGGCCATAACCGCCAGCGCAAGAGGTGCTGATATACCGGCAAGTATTAATAAATTCTGCAGTCGAAACAAACCTGCTGCCTGCTCCTGTTTATCTTTGTTGCTTTTAACAGGATAGAACACCAGTGCCAGGAAAGCAGAGAACAACATCATAATAGCGATGAAGACCAGACGGCAGATCTGCGATTTCCAGTTGAGCCCTTCGAGACTATGCTGCACATAGAGCATAATCAGCAACGGCTGCATTATAACTACAAACCAGCTGCCAATACGATAATAATAACCGGCCTGTTCTTTACTATAGTTAAAATGAGAAACAGCCAGCCCCTCACGCATAAATAGATTTTTCAGAGGAAGCATAACAAAATCATAGTACGATAAACTGATAAGAGCACTGGCCAGGGCCCGGGCAAAGACCATATTTTCTGCACCATACGATATTGTCTTACCTATAACATACAAGGTCAGTGGCAAAGGTAAACTATAAATTATAGTCGTAAATAATGCTATAAGTGTGTAACTATAGCGATCATGCTCCGGAGTTGCCACCTTGGCCGCCAACTGGCGTAAACGCCGACGATTGCCAAAACGCATAATATACGCTAATAAAAGCAAGAGCCACAAAAGCAGGCTATGTGCGATTTCCTGTACTATACCCAAAGGTACAGCTACTATAATCTCCTTTGAACTGAAAACTGAAAGGATATGTCTTATTTCTGTTCCTATCTGTCTGAGGCCGTCCAAAGACATACTCTGAGTATTTTTAACCCATAGTATATGCTCATTGATAAAATTATTATATTCATTGTATTTTGTTACAAATTCGCGTTCTTTCACATCAATAGCCGTCAGAGTTGCAGTATAATTACTATAAAAGTTAACCAGAGTCTCCAGGCTTTTACGCTGTGCGGTGAGCAGCTCTTCCACTTTGGTCATTAATTCTGTTCTTATCTGTCCCTCAGGCATATCCAGCTCAGACATAGTTTTTCTGACCGCTTCAGACATAACCATCAACATAGCTCTTTTTTCATCATAATCCAGCAGATCAAACTGACTGTCACTTAACTCTGCCAGCCTTTTCTTGAGATTATGTTTATTAAGCTCAATATCAGGCAGATTCAATCTCTTATTATGTAATAAAAAGCCTATGGCAGGCGATGAGCCCACTTCCTGCACCATCTTGCGTACCCGATCATAATCACTTTGCAGATCCTTTAGTTTTACTTCGATTTCCTTCTGTTCCCGACCAACTGCTTCGATCTTATCTACGAGCTCACTTTGTTTTTCTGCTATCATAAGGTTTTCTTCTGATAGCTTACTGAGTACCGGATAATTCTGATCCACCTCTTTGGCTATAGTCTGAGCCTGCCCTTTGGCCGCCTCTGCCTGATCTTTACGCCGACTGTTAACACCATCACGCCAGAGCTTTACCTGCTCGGTCAGAATTTGCTGGCGTTTTTCATAATATTCCCGCTGTCCAGTCAGGAGATCTATGCGGGCATTATACATAGCCAGCTCATTTTCCAGTGTTCTGGCCTTACACTTTAAGGCGGTTTCTGAAAGAGTATTGAACGAAACTGTCGCCTGCCTGATCTCTTCATTGGTAGTTTCAGAACCAGCCTCAACCCCACCACCAGCAGGTTTTAATAAACGATCATTGATCGATGCTATCTCTACCGGTATTTCATTTCTTCGGGCCGCCCGCCTTTGCGGCTCACCTGCCAATCGCGTATTTTCCTTCTGTACCTGGCCCAGCTCCAACTCTAAAGCCGCTAATTTCTGCTCAGCCTCCTCCAGACTGATCGAATCATCATACTTCTCTTTAACCACCAAACCCTCGGCCAGCAGATTTTTTATCTTTTCCAGCTCTTCCGGGGCATTTTTGATCCTGTTTTCATAATCTGTATTGGTTACCAGCAAAGCCTCTATCTCGCGGATCCGATCGAGGGAATCTGTATATAACTTTGTCAGACGGTCTTTATCGGCCTGAGGCAGTTCCGTTCTGCTTTCCAGAGCTTTCAGACGGGCGGAGATATCTTCTGCCTTATATACATTGGCTGCAAATGGATTCTCCACCGCCTGAGGAGTCACTACCGCCGGCTCTGTCGATTCTGCCAGGGTTAATTGAACAAAAAAACTTAATAACAAAAACAGAATAACTACTATTTTACGCATAAAACACCATATATCTACTAACTGGCTACCAAATCATCTACAGAGCTTAATCTTTTGCCCAACTATTCACGATCCAACAATAATTGCTGACAAAGGCATCCGGATCATTTTTTCATTATTTACCTTATTAACATTTAACCAATTAACATCATCGACCAATAAGGTTAAAATAGATTAAAAGTTACCATACATAATAGCAGAACTATTCACTTTGTATTACTTCAGCCGGCAGCCTCAGATCAGTTAAAGAAAGTGAACGCTTTGTCATTTATTGTGTTTCAGATATCATTATTGCTCTAAGCTGCTTCTTATTTTGGTTTTTTCATGAACCATCATGGTTCTATTGGCAAAAAATCAACCACAAGCAGGGAGTTCAACAGATAAAATACCGGCCAATCCTATTGCAGAAGTAATATGATAAAGATACAATCTTTTGCAGGCCATTTGTCTATTTCTGGCGATTCTTAAAAAAAGATCGCAACTAACCATTATTCATCAGGGCTAAAAAATGAAAAATATTCGATGTTTGACCTGTTTTATCTCTATTATCAGCCTGTTTTCTCTTATTAATTCAGCTAAAAGTGCCGAAAAATCTCTTTTTTTGATCACTGACTATGGTGCTAAGGCCGGGCGAGAATTTCTTTGCACTGAGGCGATCGAAAGAGCCATTGACCAGGCAGCCGTAAATGGCGGCGTAGTGGTAGTACCAAAAGGCGAATTCCGCAGCGGTGCGATCTTTCTCAAGCCAGGTGTTGATCTATGCATAGAAAAAGATGGTACCCTGATCGGCTCAGACAATATCGAAGATTTCCCCATCAGAATGACACACATTGAAGGCCAGGACCAATTATGGAGAACTGCCCTTATTAATGCTGATAATGTAGATAACCTGCATATATATGGCCAGGGAACGATAAATGGCGATGGACTGAAATACTGGCAGGCTTTCTGGCAGAGAAGAGCTGAAAATAAAGATTGTACCAATCTGGAAGTACATCGCCCCAGAATGTTTTATATCAATAATTCTGACAATATTCTCCTTGAGAACCTTACCCTCAAGGATTCCGGGTTCTGGACCCTCCATATATTCAAATGTGACTTTGCTACTATTCGTAACCTGGATATCAGCTCTCAATTCGAGCCTGTACCAGCCCCCAGTACCGATGGCATAGACATAGACAGTTGCCGTAATATGACAGTCAGCAATTGCCGGATATCAGTTAATGACGACTGCATCGCTATTAAATGCGGTAAAGGTCCAAACGCCGACACAAACCCGGTAAACACACCGGTTGAAAATATTCTGGTCGAAAACTGCACCTTTGGCCGGGGCCACGGTATGGTAACTATTGGCAGCGAGGCAACTCTGGTACGAAACATTATCGTAAGAAATTGCACTGTACTGGAGGGCAACCGGATCGTCCGGCTGAAATTGCGGCCTGACACCCCCCAACGCTACGAAAATATCATCTTCGAAAATATCAGGGCCGATAATGCCGTTGCCCTGTTCGATGTAAAACCCTGGACTCAGTTTTATGATGTCAAAGGGCAGGAACCACCAGCCAGTTTTGTCAATAATCTCATTTTAAGAAACTGCGAAATAACCTGCCAGACTATCGGTGACCTGAGAGGCAACCCCGGCGATGTTATTTCCAATGTTAAGATCATAAACTCACAGATAACCGCCACTAAAAACCGCTTCAATATTGGCACGATCGACGGTCTGATCTACGATAATGTAATTATTAACGATAAACCATCTCATGCCCCCCAGCTTGACGAAAAAGACTGGCAGACAGGCAAAGGATAAGGCCTGAATAAATCCTGAGCTGCCTCTTTTCTATACTGATTATGCTTTTTTGTTGCTATTGTCTCACATTATTAAAAAATAATGAAAAAAAGCGTAAAATGAAGCATACTTTTATTATACACACAATGTTTTAAACACGCTTTCTGACACATTAATACAATTATCAGCAAATGCATTTAAACCTTCAGGAGTAATTACATGCTATTTTCGAAAATCATATCGTTTTTTGTCTTTTTATTTATATTTAGTACCTATTTAACCGCTGAGACATTACTTATACAGGACAAAATGTTACCCGGTAAAACATTCCCATTAGTATCAGCAGATACGACTGATATTATTATTGACCACAATGATGCAAAGGTTGTGGAAATTGTATCAGGTCTTTTCTCTGAGGATATATGCCGGGTAACAGGCACAAAACCTGCCGTTCTAACTGCGTTACCCGCTAAGGCCAGTCAGGTAGTGATTATTGGCACCATCGGTTCCAGCAAATATATTGACTCTATGATCGAGCAAAACATACTTGAAACCTCTGAAATAAATGGTCAATGGGAATCTTATATGATCACTACGGTCAAAAAACCATTTGCGGGAATCGACCAGGCATTGGTTATAGCAGGCAGTGACCGAAGGGGAACTGCTTATGGTGTGTTAAGCATATCTGAAGCGATAGGTGTTTCCCCCTGGTACTACTGGGCAGATGTTCCAACTCCCAAAAAAGAACAAATTCATATATCCACAAAAACTGTAATACAAAAGTCTCCCTCTGTAAAGTATCGAGGAATATTCATTAATGATGAAGATTGGGGATTGCACCCCTGGTCAGCGAAAAACTTTGAAAAAGAACTGGGCGATATTGGCCCTAAAACCTATGCTCAGGTTTGCGAATTACTGCTTCGGTTAAAAGCCAATATGCTTGCCCCGGCTATGCATAGTTGTACAGGAGCTTTCTACTCATTCCCAGACAATAAGGTGGTAGCTGATATGTATGCCATCATAATAACTACATCTCATTGTGAGCCGCTACTGTTCAATAATGCCGCTAAATCGGAATGGGACAGCAAAAAGGATGGTGAGTGGAATTATGCTACTAATAAAGACCGGATACTCAAGAAACTTGACGACCGCGTAAGTGAAGCTAATCGCTATGAAAATATATATACTATGGGTATGCGAGGTTTACATGATGAAGGCATGAGGGGTAATCAGTCCAAAGAGGAAAAGGTTAAGATATTAGAAAAGGTCATTTCAGATCAGAGAAATATACTGACAAAATACATTTCTGATCGGGTGGAAGATGTGCCTCAGATATTTGTTCCCTACAAAGAAGCTCTGGATCTTTATGATGCCGGATTAAATGTACCCGATGATATCACTTTAGTCTGGACTGATGATAATTATGGTTATATCAAGCGTCTTTCCAATAGTCAGGAACAAAAACGGGCCGGCGGTTCAGGCGTATATTATCATTACTCATACTTAGGTGCGCCGCACGATTATCTGTGGTTATGCACAACTGCGCCGGTTCTGATGTACATGGAAATGAAAAAGGCGTATGATACCGGAGCTGATAAATACTGGCTGGTTAATGTAGGTGATATTAAACCTGCGGAACTTGGCATGCAAACCTTTTTTGATTTTGCCTGGAATATTGATAAATTTGATATTAAGAGCATAAACCAGCATCAAAGCCGATTCCTGGCAGAAATATTTGGCGATCAATATCAGGAAACATTCCAGAATGTCCTGGATAATTATTATCGACTGGCCTGGGAACGCAAACCGGAGTATATGGGCTGGGAGCGGGAATGGGACCGCAACAAAGAGCGGGGGAATTTAACAGACACAGATTACTCATTCGAAAATTACAACAATGCCCAGCAGCGTCTTGCCGATTATAAGCTGATAAGTGATATTGTTAATAATATTTATAACGAATTACCTGAAGAGTATAAGCCTGCTTTTTTTGAATTGTTGAGCTATCCTGTTATGGGTTCTTATCAGATCAACCGTAAATTCCTTATGTCACAACTAAGCAGAGAGCATGCCATTGAATCTGATCTTGCCGGGGCAAACTGGGCGGCACAAGAGGCCATAGATGCCCATGCAAAAATCGAGCAAATGAATATACAATATAATACTATGCTTGATGGTAAATGGCAGGGAATGATGATGCTTGCTCCAGGTTGGGTATCTAAATATCAGAATATGCCCAAAGTTGTTCAAACTCAGGGAGTTGATGCCAAACCAGTTGACATATCAGTTCAAAAAGAAAAGAATAAATTAGACGGCTGTACTGTAATTGACCTGAAAAATATTAAGAATAAAGTTGCAACCAATGGCCATACCATAAGTATGATCGATGGCATTGGTTATGATTGGTATGCCGTACAACTGGGCAAAGCGACAGAAACTAAAGTTGACCCGGAAGATTTAAATGGCACACGCCTTGAATATGAATTGCCAATTATAGATGCTGATTTTGCAACTGTATATGTTTATACTGTGCCTTTTTTCCCTGTTTCAAAGGACAGAAGCAATCAGTTTGGCATTTCTATAGACAGTCAGCCTGTATTTGTGGCAGAAAACCTCCCCAGCGAATATTCAGAACCATGGAAAGATCAGGTTTTGCAAAATGGAACCGTTGCTAAGGCAAAATTCCCAATTAATAATAAAACACAAAAACACACTCTGATCATAACCTGCGGTGACCCTGGAATTACCATTCAACGCATTATTGTTGATTGGGGCGGCCTGAAAAAATCCTATGTTGGACCAGGTATAAAATTATTGGATTAATTTACAGCCGATTATTAATAATTGTCAGACACATAATATCGTGTCAGCATTTACGCTTTAGAGCTCAAGAATAAAAAAACAGAAAGAAGATTTTATGCGAAATTTTATAAGAGCATTTGTAATAACAGTCTGGATGGTTTTGCCAGCGGCAGCTGAAATTAAGGTTCCCAACTGTCTGTCGGATAATATGGTTTTACAACAGCAGTCCGAAGTAAAGCTCTGGGGCTGGGCCGATGCCGGCGAATCAGTTAATATTACTACAAGCTGGTCCCAATCCCCTGCTTGTGCTATTGCTGACAATGATGGCAATTGGTCTGTAATGGTAAATACCCCGAAAGCCGGCGGCCCGTATTCTATATCTATCACTGGCAGTAGTAATTCCATCACCTTAAAGGAAATACTGATTGGAGAAGTATGGTTGTGCTCCGGACAGTCGAATATGCAGTGGGAACTGAGGCAGGCTGAAAATGGCCAGAAGTATATAGATACAGCCGATAATCCCCAGATCAGACTGCTATATATTCCAAGAAAAACCAATGCTCAGCCACAAAATGACAGCCCGGCACAATGGCAGCAGTGCACCCCCAAAACTGCTGCCGGCTTTTCTGCGGTTGGCTATTTCTTTGGTAAAAAACTTCAGGAGGAGCTTAATGTGCCGGTCGGCCTGATATGCTCTGCTTATGGTGGCACACCGGCAGAAGCCTGGGCTGAAAGGTCTGTAATTGAAAATAACCCGGAGCTAAAGCCAATAACCGTTCGTGATGATGAATATCTGACCAACCGCCAGATATATCTGGACAAATACCAGGTCGTCCTGGATAAATGGGAACAGGACAAAAAGGATAACCCAAAACTTGCCAAGCCTCGCTACCCTAATAATCTCAGATATGAACATCGCAGCGGATACCTTTTTAACAGTATGATACACCCCCTGCTCAACTATCGCATTAAAGGGGCTATTTGGTATCAGGGTGAAACTAATGTACCTTTTGCCTGGCAATATGGCATATTACTGCCTGAGATGATAAACAACTGGCGGAACTGCTGGGGTTATGAGCTGCCTTTCCTTATTGTCCAGTTGCCTCCCTACAAATATAACGATCCATTAGAAACAACCTGCCCAGAACTACAGGAATCGCAGGCAAAAACGCTGGCACTGCCCGGCACAGCTATGGCAGTTATTTCTGATGTTGGCAATCTTGACGATGTCCACCCAAGAAATAAACTCACAGTTGGCGATCGACTGGCAGAACTGGCACTGGTCGATTTTTATGCTATGGACCGTCCTGACCCGCACAGTCCGACATTTAAGAGTGTTGTTTTCAACGGTCAGCAGGCCATTGTCAGCTTTGACCATACCGGTGCCAAACTTCAATGCGATGGAACAGTACAAGAATTTGAACTGGCAGGCCCTGACAGAGTCTTTCACCCGGCCTCAGCCCTTATAGACAATAACAAGGTAATTGTCAGCAGCCCTTTAGTATCTGAGCCAATAGCAGTACGGTACGCCTGGCATAACAGGGTCAAACCCAACCTGTTCAACTCTCTGGGACTGCCCGTTGCCCCCTTCCGCAGCGACGACTGGCCCGGCTCGACATTTGATAAGAGATAAATATCATTATTAAGTACAATAGAAGGTTATAATGCATAATAAACAGCTTAGATATGCTCAGATAATCATAATTATAACTGCATTATTTGCCCAATGTTATGGACAGGAAACAAATAACCAGCCTGCCCGCCCCAGCCGACCAGACCGGGCCGAAATGCGAAAACTGATGGACAAAAGTATCAGCCCACAGGCATACTTCATACACGACCCGGTCATGATTAAACATAGTGAACATTACTATGTCTTTTCAACTAACGATGGCATTAAGATCAGCCGGTCAACTGATATGAAAATTTTCGAGAGGATCGGACGGGTATTTGACCAACTGCCAACCTGGATGCCGGAACATATCAGAGGTATCAATAGTCTATGGGCCCCGGATATCAGCTACAGGGACGGGCTATATTATCTCTATTATTCTGCTTCAAGTTTTGGCAGCCGTAACTCTCTTATTGGGCTTACGGTAAATAGTACCCTGGATAGTTCCGACCCGAATTATAAATGGCAGGACAAAGGCATTATCTGGGAAAGCTCCGACAGTAAAGACTACAATGCCATCGACCCGGCTTTTATAACCGATCCGCAAAGCGGCCGACATTATCTGGCCTTTGGCTCTTTCTGGGGCGGAATCAAACTCATTGAAGTTAACAAAGACGGTTTGGCCAAAGACAAAGATATTGAACCTGTCTCACTGGCCAAAAGACCCGGCAATGCTCTTGAGGCCCCCTTTATCATTCATCGCCATGACTGGTACTACCTTTTCGTTTCCTTCGACCTGTGCTGTAAAGGAGCTGACAGCACATATAATATTCGAGTCGGCCGAAGCAAGGATATAGCTGGTCCTTATTTCGACAAAAATGGCACAGCCATGCTCGAAGGTGGCGGAACCTTAGTACTGGCCGCCAGCGAAACAGACCGCTGGAAAGGTCCGGGGCATAATGCGATCTTTCAGGAAAATGGACAAGACTTCCTTATCTACCATGCCTATGATGCCAATATGACTTATGGCCCTTCGGCTCTGCATATACGACAACTAAACTGGGACGACGAAAACTGGCCTCAAACAGGCAATGAAATTAAAACATCTATACCATAACCTATTATTTTAACAAAAGATACATAACCATACAAATATTGCATCACAATATTTTACCTGACAGCAAAAAACATTGATATAGCCATAGCCGTACGCTATAATGAACCGTCTGGAAAATATCAGAATATCTGATAAAAACAGTGAAAAAAAATATTTTTTCCGTGCATTTTATCCATAAGCTGTTATAATTTGCTGTTCTCTGGTATAGTCAGAGAAACAAATATTATACACATTACTGTTAACGCATTTATTTATAAGGAGTTGCATAGTGGCACACTCACTATCGTCCAAGAAAAGAATTCGTCAGAACGAAAAAAGACGCATCCGGAATCGTGCTCGCAAGAGTGCTGTAAAGACTCAGGTCAAGAACTTCGTTGAGACCCTTCGTGGTGGAAATGTTGAGGCGATCGAAAAAGAATTCCGCGCTGCCCAGAAGAAGCTAGACAGACTTGCTGCAACTGGTATAGTTCACAAAAATACTGTATCTCGCCAGAAGGCTCAGTTAGCTCGTAAGCGCAACGAAGCCCTCAGCAAAGCCAGCTAAGTAACTGCTATTGCTGTCTTTAATTGCAAAACCAGCCCGGTAAGCATCTATTGCTTTCGGGCTTTTTTTGCTGTATTATATCCCCTTTGTCACAGTTGCCTAATATGCAGTCATTTATTCTCAAAGTCTGAGTTAGTCTGCGATATGCACTTTTCTGGCTGGCGAACTATTCTCTTTTTCAGTATAAACACTAATAGCATCGCCACTGCTGCACCAGCCAATAGTCCGGCAAATACCAGAAGCACCAATAATTTAAGAGTGAAGCCATAAGCCTTGCCTATACTGCCGGCTATTATGGCTGTAACAAGGGGAAGCAAAAATGCTATGGCACTACTCACCGCCAACCCCATCGGACTCAAAGGTCCTCGATTTTCCTCACTCCAGACATCGCGACACTTATCGTTATGCGGACAGGTTGAACATTCGGTCTTGTCCAAGGTACTTCCTTTCTCTCAACTACATTTACTCGTTTATTCAGCCCACAGGCCGAACCAGTGCAATAATACGACCAGAAATAATAACTGTCAAGCAAACATAAATTTCATTTAGGCCAGATACGCCTCCAACCAGGTGTTACAGTCGATATAATCGGTAAATCTACCTCGAATTTTTCTTTTTTTTCTGATTAAGTAACCACTTTTTTGCTCCGATATCAATACTATAAGAAAAAATAAGGTATAATCATATAGATGCAATAATATCTATATTTAGCGAATCATAAGGCTCCTTTCGTAATGCGGCCCTGTGCGGGGATTAAATTCCCGTACAGGGACGTTTTTTTTACTCCCCCTGAGTAATATTTTATCTTTTATCAGGTATTTTTATAATGCCTGATGACTTCTATGACGATAATTCTGTTGGATATACAGATTATACGAGGCGTATTATGTTTTATGAATATGAGGAAAGCAATTACAATCCAGGGGATTGGTCCGATGCTGAGACACAAGCAGAGCAGGCCCGAGAGTTCTACGAGAACGGCGATCTGGAAACTGCAATGAAAATGCTCAAGTCAGCAATCAAGATCAACCCGTCAAATTCAGACTGGCTTTTCAATCTTGGCCTGACCCTTGATACTCTTGGCAGATATCGAGAGGCAATTGAGGTATTCGAGCAGGCCAGGAATCACAGCCCCAATGATCTGGAAATCCTCAACTGCCTGGGAGTTGATTATACCCGCATCGGGCAATATAATTCCGCCTTGAAAATATTCGAAGAAATGGAAAAGATCGATCCGGGATTCGAGCCTTCATACTGCAATCGTATTATCACATACACTGAAATGGGTCAGCACGATAAAGCTGAACAGATGTTCTACATGGCACGCGAGATCAAAGAGCATTGCCCACTGTGTTACTATAATATAGGTAATTCACTTTTCTTTCGCCAGATGTACGACCGTGCTATATGGTGCTGGCAACAGACATTAAAACTCGACCCGGACCATCCTCAGATCGAATTCAGAATAGCTCAGGCTCTGCGTGTCAGTGGTCAGGCAGAAATGGCAAAAGAATATTACCTTAGCGCCCTGCGTACCGAACCGGGTAATACCAGAATACTTATGGACTATGGCTTAATGTTGTTAGAAAACAACGATCTGGGCCAGGCACGCGAGAAATTCTTTCGTGTACTTGAACAAGACCCGGAAAATGCTCAGGCACATCACTACCTGGGCGAAATATATCTGCAAAAAGGCAGAGTTGCCCGTGCCATAGAGTTCTTCATTAATGCTGTAAACTACAATCGAACCTTAGCAGGTCCGCATTTCAGACTGGGCCAGTGCTATCTTAAACTCGGCCAGATAGCTAATGCCAGAGAACACTTGATCGCGGAATATATGCTTGATGTTAATAATTCAAAAATACTCAACTCTTTAGGCTGCATGCTGGAAGAAGTTGGCGCCAGCCGGGAAGCTATAAGCTGCCTGGAACGGGCCGCCTGTCAGGATGAAAATGATTTCCAGACGCTCTACAATCTGAGCCTGTGTTATTATCGCCATGAAATGTACGATTTTGCAATAAGCATTTCTCAGCAGATATTGCAGATACAGCCAGATCATGGTCCGACCTTATACAATATTGCTTATTCCTACCTTAAGACCGGTCAGTATGACACTGCCATGAAATATGCTCAAAGGGGCATAACATTAAGCAATCAGGAAGACAGATTCAAAAGGCTTTACTATACAATTAAGATACGCAAAGCCTGTGAGAGTATAAGTACACCATATAAGAAAGTATTCCAAATACTTTCTCATACCAAATAAGTTCTTTACCAGAAACAATACGGTGTAAAAAGCCTGCACATCTACAGCGTGCAACAAGATCAATAAAAGTCTATATCTCTTATCTCACCATTAAGAAATGGATTTCCTTTTGCTTCCTGAGCAATAGTACTCGCCATGCCATGCCCCGGATGAACACTGGTATCAGGCGGCAAAACCATTAGTTTTTCCTTTATTGAGCTTAATAGCTGACTCTGACTACCTCCAGGAAAGTCGGTTCTGCCGATCGAACCGGCAAACAGAGTATCTCCGCTGATCAGAATACGATCTTCCCTGTTCAAAAAACATAAGCCGCCGGGAGTATGACCTGGTGTCTCAATAACTTCCAGCTTGACATCATGAAAAGTAATAATATCACCCTCTTTGAGAATTTCATCTGCCTGGCCGGGTCTGACATTAAGCCTCATCATAGCCGAAAGGTTGAGCATAGGATCAGTAAGCATAACTGCATCTCCTGCCCCAATGGCAACAGGCACATCAGGAAATCTTTTTTTCAAAGTAGATATACCGGCAATATGATCACAATGACCATGAGTTAGAATTATGCGAACCGGATTCCAATGCTGCTCGACCAAAAAACTCATCAAAGAATCAACACCAAACCCCGGATCAACCAATATACATTCATCACTATTTGTCGGACTGGTCAAAATATAACAATTAGTCTGATAATCACCTAACGCCAAATGCCTTACATACATACTATCTGATTTCCTTTAAGCTGTAAATTCTCTTTATAGTGATTCTATCTGATAAAACCAACAGTGGCAAGCAATATGCATTCTTTCTGAAATATTGTTTTGCCCATATCAATATCAGAAACATTAAAAAATAGTAAAAGATCTTTTTTTTAACAGTAAAATAATATCATAATTGCCTTTAGTACTATTTTTATGCTATATTACAGTATAATTTCTGTGTGTGTTTTGCAAAAAGAGAGAAAGAAATGTTATAGCCGGCTGCGAACAGTCGAATATGGAAGGATTTGTTAAGTATCATGCCTGAAAATATCTATCAGAGGTTGATGAATTACCTGAGTGCCCAGCGGATGGCTACGGTTGGCAATATAGCTATTTATCTGGAAATAACTGTCGATGATACAATTTCTTTGATACAGGACCTGCAAGTGAACGATATTGCCAGACTGGTAACCGCCGACAATAATTGTTCAGAGGGTTGCAGCTCATGTGGCTCAGCCGTTCACCCGGCACCAGAATACAATGAAAACACGATCGCTGTATCAATGATCAAAAGCCCGGAAGTAGCAGGCCTTGTAAAATAGTTTTTTTTCGCAGGTCCTATAATCCAGCTTACTTCTTATCATAATAATTGATAAGTTTCAATAATCTAAGAGCTTCACCCACACTCCATGCCTGGGCAAAGCACCCTTTGGCATAATGGGGGTAATTAGCATCGAATATCTCTGAAATACTGCCGATACAAGCCCCGGATCTGGCATGTTCCAGAACTGGTTCTATATATTCTCTGGCCTGCCGGACAGCGAACTCTGAGTATTTATTAACCTTAAGGAAAGCCTCAATAAATGGCCCTATAAGCCAGCCCCAGACCGTACCCTGATGATAGGCACTATCCCTGCTGAACTGATCACCGCCATACCAGGGACGATATCGGCTATCAAGCGGGCTCAAACTGCGCAGTCCGTAAGGTGTTAGCAGTTGATCTCTGACCACACTTACTACCGATTCCGCTTTATCAGCCGAAAGGCATGTGAAAGGCAATGATACCGCAAATATTTGATTAGGCCTGATCGCTGCATCTGGTGTGCCGTCTGGATAAATAAAGTCATAAAGACAATTACCCTGTTGATTCCAGAATGCCATTTCAAATGAATCTGCCACTTTTTGTGCCAGTTCATCGTAATGACGAACCTCAACATCACTACTGGCAGTCTCAGCCATTATACGCAGAGCGTTATACCATAAAGCATTGATTTCAACAGGTTTACCATAACGAGGGGTAAATGCTATGCCATTACACTTAGCATCCATCCAGGTAAGCTGGGTGTCTTTATCGCCGCCAGTTATTAAGCCATCAACATCAGCATGAATATTATCTCTGGTCCCCTTGCTGTATGCTTCAATTATTTCCTTGAGCATAGGCCGATATTTGACCCGGAATAGCTTAAGGTCACCTGTGGCCTGTAAATACTGCCAGGCGGCATTAACAAACCATAATGAGGCGTCAATACTATTATAATGCGGTGGATTGCCATAATCATCGAACCGATTAGGAATCTGGCCACCATCGATTACAGAGCCAAAGGTATCAAGTACCTCTTTGGCCTCTTCATAACGGCCAGTAGATAGCAAAATACCCGGCAAGGCAATGAAAGTATCGCGTCCCCAATCGGCAAACCATGGATAACCAGCCAAAATACTACTGGAATATTGGCTGCCGGTAATAATGCGTCTTACAACAAACTGATCTGCAGCCAGAACCAGCATTTTTTCCTGTTCATCTCTGGCCTTGGCAGCCTGGTAGAGATCCTCAATTCGCTGCTCTCGCTGCTGACGCACTTGCTCGCAGGTAATAGCCATATCCCCAGTGCAATCAGCACCAGAAGAGGCAGATAGTACCAGAGATATCTCGCCGTCACCAGCGATTTGCCTGGAAAATGAGCCAACAACGCAAAGATCTTCAAAATCCTGCTGTCCGCGATAGGAATCAACCCGGTATTTCATTGAATACCACCAGTTACTATCCTGCTCAAAATATCCGCCAGGCATAGACATATGCACCGCCGGCCCACGAGGATCAAGATGATGTACTGTGACTATATCATTAGAATATCTGACATTCAGGTTTGTAGCCGAATTCTGCATCGCATGAAAATCACGCAATACGACCATAGGAGAAACCGTCAGGCGGGCGTTCTGGTTACCCAAACCACTAAACTTATACGAAACCACTACCTGATCCTTGTCGTAGCTGAGATAGATACTCTTTTCCAGGCTTACCTGGTCCAACTGGAAATAAAAATGCACACCACCATCAGAACGAAACTTTTTCAAAAAGTAATAGCCCTGCGGATGGATACAGTCTGCAAATTCAAAGCTGGAAATATCATAGGACCGACCATTTATCTCTACTGATTCAAGTAAATTTCCTACCGTAACGATCCGCTCAACCGGCGGACGCAATGAGGCTATCAATAAACCATGATAACGACGAGTATTGCAACCTATAACCGTTCCGGAACAATAACTGCCCCTGCTGTTAGAAATAAGCCACTCTTTCCCCAGAAGTACATCCAGATTACTACCGTCTATGGTCAGTTCCTTGTATTCCATCGTCTGCTCACATAACTGGTTCACGATAAACCTCTATTCTACAACAAATTAAGGCGGGTACCACTTTAACTACACCTATGGTATGGTCCATTATCCGATTATATCGTCAAAAGCAGGCTATAAATTAACAGAATAAGTCATAAAAAAACAATTCGTTCACATAAAACCGTCTGATTAAAAGAAAAAGGCCAACCCTTTTACCGGATTGGCCTTCTGTAAAATTCAATCGAAAGACAGGCTGGGCCTGCCACTTACTATTATGGTATTACCAGATTCAAAGGATAAGTGAAAATACCGGAAGCACCAATCATCTTAGCCTGAGGAATAATAACTCTGGCTTCCTTCTCCTCCAAAACAACCTCAACGGCAATGAACTTTTCATCAGCCAGACGGCTGACAGTAGGAGACTTTTCAGCAGGCAGAAGTTTGGTAATCTCTGCCAGCATAGACTCTTCCAGATTCATTTTGAGACCAACCTTGGCCTTACCTTCAATAGCACCCTGCATGAGCATAGCCATAGATTCGATCTTACGGCGTTTGAATGGGTCCTGCCAGGCAGCCTTATTGGCAATAAAGCGGGTAGTACTAACCATAAGCTCATCAATGATCTTAAGATTATTAGCCTTAATGCTCGAACCAGTCTCAGTTATTTCAACAATAGCGTCAAGGAGACGAGCCTTAACCTCGGTAGCACCCCAGGAGAACTCCACTTTTACATTTATGCCTTTATTGGCAAAATAATTTTTAGTCACATTAACCAGCTCAGTAGCGATTATGCCGCCTTCGAGCTGCTCAGGCTTTTCAATTCCACTTTCAGCCGGTACAGCCAAAACCCAACGCGCAGGCTTAGCAGTAGCCTTAGAATAAACTAATTCGCAAACTTCAATAACATCTGAACCGTTTTCATGGATCCAGTCTTTTCCTGTCAGTCCGCAATCAACAACGCCATCTTCAACATAACGGCTCATTTCCTGGGCGCGAAACAGTATCATGTCAAGCTCTGGATCATCAATGCTGGGGAAATAGCTGCGTGATGAGCAGCTGGCGGAAAATCCGGCACGATTAAGAAGGTCAAAAGTCGAATCCTGCAAACTGCCTTTAGGCAACCCCATTTTTAGTACATCAGCCAATTTAAGTCTCTCCTGTATCTACTCTCAAAAAAATTCGTTCAGCCTTATAACGGCTGATATTATTTCTTAACTGCCTTTTTTTTTGCAACTGTCTTCTTTGTCGTAGTTTTTACATCCGCATCAGAAGTTTTTTTTGCAGCCTTCTTTACCACAGTCTTTTTTACGGTCACCTTTTTAGCTGCAACCTTTTTAACTGTTTTAGTATTATCGGGTTCCTGCTCGGCAGCAACATTATCAGCAGCTCCATAATGATCGCAATAATCACGAAGCATTGCAAAAATTTCTCTGCTTTTGGCCGCCGGTATCTGTCTCTCAAGGAAACCATGTACATCATCAAAATCAGAAGAAGAATTAACTATATCTTCCTTGCGTAAAACTTCGAGCATAGCTTCATTTAAAGGGAAAGCATGGGCATCAAGATAATACATAACAAAAAGCGAATAAATATAAGGTGTAATACCATTTAGCTCTTTAATTACAGCCTGAGATTCGCGTTTGCCCATATCTTGCAAACCAGCCATATCCAGCCCATTATACTTTTCAAAAACATCATTAAGCAGCTTAATAAGCCGGTCAGTAATGATATCAACACCAGGGTAGTTTTTCCCCAGAGCAAGAACGATCTCTCTGGGCCTGCTAACCCTGAGCTCATTAAAATCAACAAAACAGGAACGCAGCCGACGCATAGCAACCTGGGCCTTTGCTATCTGGGCGTATTCAGAAATACAGCCAAATACCAGCACCATAATAGCATCTTTAAGCGTTACACTATCTACTGGCTCAGCTATATCCTTGTTTTTCTTTAATGAAGTACAAAGCTTATTGAGTTTTTTTGCATACTCTGCACTATTTTTCATCTTCTATATCCTCGGCATTATCCTGAGAGGTGGCATCAAGCCTTTCTTCAGCCAGACGATCAAATATCTGGCACACCTCAAAGCTCTTTTTGATAGAATCATCCAGGTAGAAATTTAACGCCGGGCATATCCTGGTGGTAAGTTTCTTAGACAAATATGTCCTCATAAACCCTGTGGCATTAGTAATAGCCTTAAAGGTCAACTGCTCCTGTACCTGATCTACACCTACAACACTGAGATAAATCTTAGCCAGGCTCAAGTCCGGGGCAAGCTCTACCCTGGTAACACTGACAAGCCCCTTGATACGAGGGTCAGATAAATGATTCTGGATCGACTCACTTATCACATCCCGTACAGTCCTGGTTAATTTTTCTATCCTGCGGTTCATCTAATTCTGCTTTCTACTATTGATCACTTGCTGTCGAGCGAACGGGTAACTTTCACTTCTTCATAAACTTCAATTATATCACCCGATTTGACATCGTCAAAGTTGGCCAGTTTAAGACCACATTCCAAGCCAGCTTTAACCTCAGAAGCATCATCTTTACCTCTTCTGAGAGTATCAATAGCATTTTCGTCGCGTATGATAACACTATCGCGAACTACGCGAACCTTGGCATTACGAGTAATAACACCTTCTTGTACAAAGCAACCGGCAACAGAGCCAAGACGGGAGATCTTAAATACCTGCCTGACTTCAACTTTACCCAGCACCTTTATCTCAATATCTGGTGTAAGCATACCTTCCAGAGCTGCCCTGATATCATCAACGATCTTATATATAATACGATAATGTCTTATTTCAACATTACTTCTTTCAGCAAGAGTTTTAGCTCTATCATCAGCAACGACCTGGAAGCCGATAATAATGGCATTAGACGCCTCAGCAAGCAGTACATCACTTTCAGTTATACCACCAACAGCAGCATGAAGAACCTTAACAGCAACCTCAGTAGTATTCAGCTCGGTAATACTCTTACAGAGAACATCAACAGAGCCCTGCACATCAGCCTTAACGATAACATTAAATTCTTTAACATCACCGGCAGCGATCTCAGCAAAGAGATTGTCCAGAGTAACCTGACGACGAGAGGCCAGAGTCTTTTGACGACGCTCCTGTTTGAGCTCACTGGCGATCTCAACAGCACGAGGCATATTATCCAGTACAAAGAACCGGTCACCAGCAACAGGTACCTCATCTAAACCGGTAATAACGACCGGAGTTGCCGGTCCGGCACTATCCAGAGTAACACCTGTTGCATCAGTCAAGGCCCTTACTCTGCCACAAGCTGAACCACTTACGACTATATCGCCAGGTTTGAGAGTACCTTCCTTAACCAGCAGACGGGCAACAACACCTGTCTGAGGTGACATTTCGGCCTCAACTACCCAACCGGTAGCAGCGCCATCATAAGCCGCTTTGAGGTCATGCAATTCAGATATCATATCCAAATGCTCAACCAGAGTGTCCATACCTTTACCGGTTATAGCACTGGTCTGTATTACTTCTGTATCACCGCCCCATTCAGCCGGGACAAGCCCATGCTCAGCTAACTGACCATATACCATATTTGGGTTGGCAGTAGCCATATCGATCTTGTTTAAAGCTACAATAATAGGCACACCAGCAGCTTTAGCATGAGCAATAGCTTCTTCAGTTTGCGGCATAATACCATCATCGGCGGCAACAACAAGCACTACAATATCTGTCATATTAGCGCCACGGGCACGCATTTCTGTAAAAGCCTTGTGACCTGGTGTGTCAAGAAACGCCACACGCCTTACACCATCGTCATAAAGATATGAACCGATATGCTGTGTAATACCACCGGCTTCACCTTTGGTTACATGAGCCTTACGAATATAATCGAGAAGCGAGGTTTTACCATGGTCAACATGACCAAGGAAAGCAACCACTGGCGGACGAGATTTTTTTTCTACCGAAGCATAGTAATTATCAAACTCTTCAACCAATTCCTCAAATTTTGTCTTTTTCTGTTCTATAACCAACTCCACATCAAACTCAATAGCCAGCGTTTCGGCTACCTGAGAACTGATAGTCTCATTTATATTGGCCATTACCCCCATCCCCATAAGCTTGCCAATTATCTGAGTAGCCCTGACACCTATTGCAGCACTAAGATCTTTGACCGTTATTGGCTCTTTGACAGTTGCCTTTTCGATCTTGGCTTTCACAGACCCGCCATAGTTATTATTTGAGCCAGAGCCCATGCGATTTCGCCTGATCTGTTTTTCAATCCGGTGCACGCCCATGCCAGAGGCCTTGGCCAACCGCTCATCGCGTTCACGAAGATCACGACCACGATAGTCAATGGCTTCTTCCAGCCCCAATGCTCCCTTTACCCTCTTGCCCTTCTTGACAACCTTACCTATGGCTGATACATCATCGTTCAGAGTAACCTTACGGTTACCCTTCTTGCCCTTGACCTTTCCACCAGCTTCACCAACTTTAGGTGGAACAACACCATTGATCATATCTACAGCCGGCTCCTCGACCAGACCATCTTTGCGTAACTTCCTGCGTGGAACAGGCACAAAATCTGGTCGTTCCGTCCTGATAACCTGCGGACCGGAAAGCCTGGCAGGTGCCGGAGTGAACTCAACAGCCTTAACTTCAACCTTTTTTGCCACTGATCCCAGCGTAACCCGCCTGATAACTGGATTATGAGTTACAGGTTCAGCTACATGCCGCTTAGAGTGGTCTTCAGTTCGCTTGCGATGCTCTACCACATGCTCAACAGATTTCGCCGGCTTGACAGGCTCCTGGACTTTAACAGTATCGTCTTGCCTGACATGGGTTTGGGTTTCTTCAACCGCCAGCGGCTCAACTACTTCTGACTCAACTGGAATATCAGCAACAGCCTCCTGCTCCATTAAATCTTTTGGACTAATGCGATGAGGCTTTTCCTGATCCTCAGCCTGAGGTGCAATTACCGTCTGAGTATCAGTTTCCTGCTCATCATGTTTGTCACCGTCAGACTTAGTCGAGCTAGTCTTCTTAACTCTCACATCATCAAGATTGACCTTTTCAGCCGTCTCAACAGTGTTGTGTTCTAAACATCCCTGACTGAACCATTCCATAATGGTTGCTTCCAGACCAGCAGAAACCGTGCTTTGATGACCTTTAATCGCCGGCAGACCTTCAGCTATGCACTTATCAACGATCGCCTTGCTTTTTATGCCAAGTTCCTTGGCTATCTCATGTACCCTTTTATTCGCCAATCAAATAACTCCTGCTGCCTGTCCCAAACAAATCATACTGTTTTGAACCTGACAAAAATATCTACAATATAGTATGGCAAAATTCTGTAAAATTCCAGACCAACACAGTCTGACATTAATACTTAACTTTATTATGCATAATATATTATGTTAACACGCCAACCCTTCAGGCAAAATCTGAAGATAACAACAGACTCGCCGGACAGAATATTCTGCGGGCACATTAACCGTTAGAAATCTGTCACATACCAGGGTTTCAAAGGCTTAATCATTTTCCTGCTGTATAGCAGCTTGTGCCGCAGTCTTAATCTCAGTCTTACTGGCTTCAACAGCGGCGGCTTTAACCATCTCGACAGCCTGAGGTTCTGGAATACCCAGAGTCTCAACCAGTGGTGTTGGGCCGATTTCTTCCAGATCCAGCACTGAAACTACTCCCAATGCCAGAACTTTATCGATCAAAGTATCATCCACTTCAGCAACAGCACGAAGTGTACGAACCAGATTTTCCATATTATTTCTATACTCGCTTGGTGTCAGAATGTCTATGTCCCAATCAGTAAGACGGGCAGCAAGTCTGACATTTTGGCCGCGTTTTCCTATAGCCAAAGACAGCTGATCGTCAGAAACAACGACAGTAGCACGATTAAGTTCAAAGCAAAGGGCAATTTCCTGACTATCTGCCGGTTTTAGGGCATTGCCAATAAAAATAGCCGATGACTCATTCCAGCGAACAATGTCTATCTTTTCACCATTTAGCTCTTCCACAATATTCTTGATCCGGCTACCACGCACGCCAACACATGCCCCCACCGCATCAATCTTACTATCAGCAGTAACAACAGCAACCTTAGTACGGTAACCAGCTTCACGCGCCAGAGCCTTAAGCAAAACGGTATGTTCTACTACCTCAGGTACTTCCTGCTCAAATAAACGCAGAATAAAGTCCGGATGAGTTCTGGACAAAATGATCTTGATCTGACCTGGAGCCTCTTTGACTTCATAAATAATAGCCCTGACTCGCTCTCCCACACGATGAGTTTCGCCTGGTATCTGCTCGCTTTTAGGCAACAAAGCCTCTGTGCGGCCCAGATTAATAATAGCAACATTACCCTCAGAACGAGTAACAGAGCCACTAACTATCTCGCCAACTTTTTCCTGGTACTCAGTGAATATACTGCCTCTTTCGTCTTCGCGTAAACGCTGTATCATCACCTGTTTAACAGTCTGGGCGGGTATGCGGCCTAGCTTCTTAATGTCAAGAGGCTCACCGTTACGGAATGCCTGTATCTCGCCTGTATAGCGGTCGATCTGAGCAGCGAACTCATCATCTGAACCAAAATGCTTGCGAATACCGGAAACCATGGCCGCTTCGATATCACTGAAAATACTATCGCGATCGATATTCTTTTCGCGTGCTATCATTTCAATTTGTTTCAATAACTCCTGATTCATATCGTTCCCAGTCCTGTATTGGTTTAACTTCCTATTAAACAAAAAAAGCGGGCAAAACACATACAACCCACTTTAAATCTCCACACCTTAAGATCAAGACCTAATAAACAGGCCAGGTAATGGACAAAACCTGATTGTTCAGGTGGTTGTTACATTATCCTGTCTCCTGCACAATGGCGGAGAATACTGTTTTTTGCATGATCCATAGTCTGTCTTTTCTGCCCTTGCCGGGGCCAAATCTACCTTGTAACAAACAAAGTGATATTAGTTTATAATCGCAACTACTGATAATTGCAATAAAAAACCTTACAAAATGGTATTATTTATGCCTTTTTTGCCGGATTTCAGGTCCAAAACACATACTAAGAACCTCAAGGTATTAATTTCGGCTGTTTTCACCTGGCATATTTCGTTATTTTATTTTTTTCGCAATAAGGCGTAATACCCACCATCATGGTAACTATGTACAAAGTTAATAACCTGCGGCCTTGGGTCTTTCTCAGCTTTGGCCGGAAGCTCTGCCTTTGATGGACGAAGATAATCAACAGCAGGTAACATATTGCTTTCATTAACCAGTTCAGCATCAGTATGGTCCTGTAAAAACGCCTTAATCAAAATCTCATTTTCACCTGACTCAATACTACAAGTGCTATAAACCAATCTGCCACCAGACTTTATATTATTAAAAGCCGTTTCCAGCAACTCTCTCTGCAATGTGGTATTACCACTTATGTCACTTGGGTTCAGCAGATGGCGGGCCTCTACCCTTCTGGCTAAGACACCAGTATTACTACATGGGACATCAACAATAGCGGCATCAAATGGGCCTTCCATCGAATCAAGTTTTGCCTGAAGATCTTCAGCCTTACATGTTTCTACTATAGTAACACCCAATCTCTGGCAATTTTCCTGTATAAGCTCAATTTTTTTTCGGACGGTATCAACAGCCAGGACATAGCCTTGATTGTTCATCATTCCGGCAATATGGGTGGTCTTACCACCAGGAGCAGCACAGAGATCAAGAATCTTCTCGCCGGGTTTGGCATTAAGAGCAATAGCAGGCTGCTGAGCCATCCAATCCTGAATATAGAAATGTCCCTGGTCAAAACCCGGTATATCTACCGGATTTATGCCGCTGAGCAATTCGATAGTTTTCTCTGACCTGCCCTCAGGAATAGAGATATCAACCAATTTGAAATTAAGCTCTTTTTCGGTCAAGACTTCTTTTAATTTTTCTATTTCAGTTCTGAGCGGGTTGACTCTGAGCCATAAGCCAGGGCGAGAATTGCCGGCAATACATATTTTCAGGGTTTGATCGTAACCAAAGCGTTTAACCCAGCGTTCGGTCAACCATTGCGGATAGGAAAAGGCCAGAGAAAGGTATTTCTCAGGATTCCTTTTAACTTCCGGGAACAATATATTCTTGAACCGGCAGGCAGTCTTTTCGTCCAGCAGAACATCACAACGCTGATCTGAGCTGCCAGGAATAAGATTTACCATTCCTTCTATCTTGCGCTGAGTGCCGCGTAAAATACCATTAACAAAACCGCCGGCACCATTATATCCTGTATCGCGTGCCTGCTGCACCGTTTCATTTATACTGGCAAAATCAGGTGTGCGCATATAAATAAGCTGATACATGCCAACACGCAGAATCTGAAGGACAAGCGGGTCTATCTGTCGCAATGCCCGATTAGAATTCTTCATGATAACATAATCGATAGTAATAAGGCGACGACAAGTACCACAGGCAAGCTCAGTAGCAAACCGTCGGTCCTGCGGACTCATATCAGTATTACGAAAGATCCGGTTAAGATAATCCTGAAGCAGGGTTTTCCCATAAATAAAGGCACTAAGAGCATTTACAGCCAGGTCACGAGGATTATTAACCTCAAGGTCTTTAATTTTGCGTTTCGACATGTTTTCTTTCTGGTTCAGATTATAAGTCATTATTCCAAGATGAGTTGCGCCAGGAAAGGCAGGTCACGATATTTTTCCTGATAATCAAGACCGAACCCTACCAGAAATACATCCGGAACTTCCATACCTATATAATTTATTTTTACTTTTCGATCGTGAGAGCGTTTCTTATCGAACATTACGGCAACCTTTACGCTTCGAGGACAAAAACTGGTAATCTTAAAGATAAGATTGGCCAGAGTAGCCCCGGTATCATAAACATCATCGACAATAAGAACATCACAGCCAAGCAGATTCAACTGCATAAGTCCTTCAAAACGAACAATGCCAGTCGATCTGGTAGTTCCATTATAGCTTGAGGCCTTTACTTCTACATGCTCAAATTTGGCATCAGCCAGCTCATCAAGCAGAGCATCAGAAAAATTACGACCACCCTCTAAAACGGTCAGTATAACCACCTTATTGGTGCTTTGATAGTCGGCAGTAATCTGGTCCGCCAGCTTTTTGACAGCCAGACCGATCTGCTGCGAACTCACTATTTCATGGAATTGCAAGCCATCGATTTCGTGTATTTTTGTCATTGATCGTAATCTGTTAACTGTATATCTATCTCGTTAAATTATTATCAAAGTTAACATTCTAATCCAAAACCCTGCTAAATTCAAGAATATAGAAAATATTAAGAAATTGCCACCCAAATTCTAACTGCCAAACAAGCGGGAACGGCTATGATATTTTGATAACACTTGCTTTTCATGTGTCCATATCAGGCAGTAAACCATACATTTAACTACCTGACCATAATAATTCATTGCAATACGGAGTAAACTTCTTTTACTCTGCTGATCCAACAGGCAGGAATACCGAAACGGTGGTGCCTTTACCCGGTTCGCTTTGGATATCAATATGACCGTTATGTTTATTTACAACTATCTTATGAACGATATCCATACCCAGGCCGATACCCTCACCGACAGGCCGGGTGGTAAATAACGGTTCAAATATTTTATCCTTAACTTCTTTGGTCATACCACAGCCATGGTCGATAACAGAAACGACCAACCCACCTTCTCCTGACTCAGCCTTAATAGTAAGTTTACCAGCATTATCCATAGCCTGAACAGCATTCTGAATAATATTGGTCCATACCTGATTAAGCTCATCGGAAATGCCATAGATCACAGGCAGGTCACTATCAAAGCAAAGTTCCAGTTCAATACCACTCTTGATGGTACTCTGGAACAGGACCAGGACATTTTCCAGACTTTTCCTAATATCGATCGGTACTTTGATATTTTCACCGCTATCACGATCAACATCTTTGCGAATATAGCTATTAAGAGCATTGACAATACGGGCAGCTCTTGTAACTGCGGTTTTTATAGTCTCACTGGCGATAAACACACTGAATATCTCGGATATCACTTCGAGTTTGTATATGAAGCCGGGCATTTTCAAGACCGGCAAAAAGTGATCCAAATCATCAATAATGCGCATTTCAGTCAGATAGTCAGCCATTTTTTGACTTTCTGATATGTCATTATCTGTCAGATATATCTCAACCCGCTGACGGATCTGACGCATTTCTCTGGTAGAAAAATCCAATACTGCCTTTTGCAAATGGGCACTTTTATCCAACAGTTCAAACAAAAGTTCACCTTGCGGTTCATTAAGCCACCGGGCAATATCTGGAATTCGATTTATAATACTTCTGACATTATCAGATAATACCTCGCGAGAGGACTCAATAGCTCCCAGCGGGTTATTGATCTCATGAGCTATGCCGGCAACTAAATGACGCAAAGCCCCCATTTTTTCAAACAAAATAAGCTGGCTCTGCGTTTCCTGCAGGCGTGCCATAGCAATTTCCAAATCATGATTTTTCTCTTTAAGGTCTCTGGTTCGCTCCAAAACCAGGGTTTCCAGGTGATCCTGATACTGCCTGATCTTTTCCTGAGCTTCAACCCTCTCAGTAACATCAGTATGGGTGCCGATAACCCGTAGGGGCTTACCCTCATCATCAACCTTAACACACAATCCTCTGGCCAATATCCAACGCCAGTTGCCATCACGAGATTTCATTCTGAACTCGATCTGCCAGCGTTTTTTGGCAACAATATTATCCTGAATATACTTTTCAACTGCATCTCGTTCATCTGGATGCAATAATGATTTCCAGGTAGTATAGTTCTGCGGCATTTCGCCTGGCATGTAACCAAGCATAGTAAACCATCGATCGCTGTAAGTCACATTTTGGGAAGGTATATCAAAATCAAACATACCATCGTTTGCCGCCAACATACTTAGTCGGAATCTTTCCTCACTTTCACGCAAAACCGCCGAGATCAGCTCTCTTTCTTTAACCTCATTTGATAGCTGCATAGTTCGCTCTTCAACACGCAGCTCCAGCAAATCACTATGCTCTTTATTAAGCTGTCTTTGATGCCGCTCTTCCAGTACCACACCAAGAGTAAAAACAAAATTCCTGACATATTCACTATAGCTGTCGTATAATTCCTGATCTGATATACTCAGAACAATAACACCAAAATGAGAGTCACCAATACCAACCGGAAGATAAATACTGCCAGGCTCGTGTCTATCTGGAGGTATCTCTCTCTCGTGACTGCTGACACCATCGACACCCGGCACATCAAGCAAACCGCGACAGACAAAACTGAATATAGACTTACGGTCGGGCAGATTTATCAGCACGCTCTGCATAAGAAGGAGCTGACCAAGTTTTTTTGCTTCTAATGGCATTTATCCTGTCTCATCAAGAGAATAATAACTAAAAAAGTACAAGGTCATTTTTTATTATTTCCGCAACATTCACAACTAAAGCCATGACTTTCAAGATATTCCTCAGGCGGTACGAAGAATGGATTATGAACCACTTCCCCCCTGATGATCATAAACGGGTGAACTTTTAAGACATCCATAATAACCGCACCATCAAATGCCTTAGCATCATACTGACAGACAGCGGTAACCGGAACCTTTTTGACCAGCATACTCACACGGCATTCATATTCAAACAATCGCTCTCCACCAGAAACTCGCTCGATATCAGGATTCATTTCCCCAATTACCCTGGCATTAGTATAATTGCTTGCCTTAGATTGCCAGTAATAGTCTTCCAGCAATTTTAATGTTCTGTCAGGGTCGAAAACACCCTCTTTGAAATAGACATCCGCCGTTGCAGAGCGGAGAAAATCGCCATTACTACAGGCATCAAGGTAAGATATGCCCAACTTTTCCAGACTGTCAGCCAGAGGGCCTTCCATAAAGCGGTCAGAAAAACAGGCGGTTCGCTCACCACCAGTAAGCCCACTGATCAAAAAGCTCATAGCCGCATCCTGCCGCTCCTGATCATCACTAATGATCTGACAGGCATGAGTACCCGGTTCAAATAAATGACTGGTAAAACCCAGTGAAATTTTATGCTCATTATCCATTTTACAGCCCCATTTCTGCGTAAATAGTTAAATGTTTCGTCTATATCCATTATAGTCGTACAATTAATGAGAGTAATTTAGCCAATTTGACCAAATAATTGTAACCGTTCACACGGTTACTAGTTATGATTATAGAACCATTGCGGAAAAACTTCAGCATAAAAACAAAAAAACTGGCTAAGCACGAGGCCAGCCAGTTTTTTATCTGTACACAAAATAAGGAACAGGCACGATCAGGAGACCAGCTCAAGATTGCCATCGTTAAACTTGAGTTCCTTAAGGGAAAGCCCTGATACTTTGCGGTCCAGGAGCTTATTAAGCTGAACAACGAGCTTGTCATTTTCGTAAGATGCGTACTTACTGATCGATTCTTCTTTCATTTTAGCTGCAATGAAGGGTTTAACCAGCGGCATAGTATCGATTCCGAGGGTTAAAACGCCATCAGTGAATGATTCAAAAACTATGGTAAGGTCAATAGTAAACATCACTTTAGCCTTAACTATAATTTTATTACCCTGAGAAGAAACCGAGCTTACCTTATCAGGCAGCCAGTGATTTTTACGCAGAATATTTGCCAGTTCGTCAAGATGCAGTTCTAATTTGGCCATTTCCAATCCTTAAAAAACAATGATCATCATTAATTTGTCCTATCGAGCGGTTATTGTAACCGTAGATGAGCAATGCTTCAAGTTAATAGTGGAACTATACCAGGGCTAACGCATGAAGTTTTTAAGAAAGGCCACGCAGTGATCGCAGAGCTATATACCGGCTGAGTATCTCGACATATCGGGAGATTTGCCACAGTTTAACTATGCCCGGCATTAAATTCAACATCTTCAACCTTTCCGAACTTTGTTTTATGATCGAAATATCGATTATTAAAATAAATCTATCTCAAATACGGTTCGACAAGATAATAATTTGCCAAATAAACTTATAATTCCTTTTATTCGTGTAGTTCGGGTGTGCGGTGGTTAAAAACCTTAAAATCTGGTTCACCCAGCCCCGTAAATGGTCACACCAGCTGTTTTCCGTACTGATAATGTGGTAAAATCAATTTAACTTCCGATAACTGCAATTTACTTTGCCATTCTGCCAAACGCGGCGTGATAAAGTAAATTTACTTTGCCGCGCCGCCAAAGGCGGAACCACGATTCCGTTTGGAATAATGACGATTCCAATTGGAATAACGGCTCCGCCAAACGCGGCAAGGCGATTCCATTTGGCAGAATGATGATTCCGTTTGGAATAAGCGCGCCGCTAAACGCGGAATGATGATTCCGTTTGGCAGAATGGCAATTCCAATTGGAATAACGGCGCCGCCTTTGGCGGAACGATAAAGTAAATTCACTTTGGGGCAAAGTAAATCCACTTAAGCGTTACGCCAGAAGAATAATGACAGTGCTTTTGGAATAATGATGATTCCAATTGGAATCACAGCCTTGCCAGTGTCAGCATGATAAAGTAAACTCATTTTGGTCCTTACGCCGGACGGGCGGTCCTTAATATATATGGTTGGCAATGGTTTATCAGCCGGAATTGGAAATAAGGTTTCAACTGTGATAAATTAAATTTGGTTGGCGATGGAAACATATAAATTATCAGACCATTTATCCAGATGCCACGCAAGTCCCGCCCGGCGTAAGGGCTGATACCACCGGCAGAGATTAAGCACCATGAAAAAGGGGCAAATATCAATTATTTATTTTTTTACTTGAATCTCCTCTGCCAATTTCACAGAATAAGGTCTGATAATTTAATGATTGTACCGTTTTGGACATTTCGCAGAAAATCGCTAAATAATTCGTGCAAAGAAATGTTAGGCGGCACTCTCGGAGCCTGTGTATTAACAGAGGTTGCTGAGGGTGCTGTGCTTTGTTGTGTCTTTGTACGGGTTTTAGCGAACCTTCTGCGAGCATAACGGCGTAGCGCCCTTGTTGGCCTCTGTTTTTTTATGCGCGATGGGTTAATACAGGAGTTTATGCTGTTTTATAGGCATTGTTTTACAAAATAATTATTTATCTTATGGGCGATTGATTATGGCACCTGTATAATCTGGTGAAGTTGTTATACATTTAATATAGGACACTCAATTTTGGCTCGGTATGGTTCTGGCTGTAACCTTTCATAACAAAAATATAAACTCCCATTTATATAACAACGGCAGGATCATACCGGCTTTATTTTTGTGAAGCTAAAAATGTCTGGGTAATTAGGCATTTCGGCGTTGGGCCGGGGTGTTATTAATAGTTTCATTTTATGGTAAGGAGTCTTTATGATGAGAATGTTTGTGAGATTGGTTTTTCTATTTCTGACTTTTGCCGGGATGGTCAGGGCAGAGGAAATATTTGGCACTTGCGCTACCTGTACCGGGCCGGTGGCTGCAACCGCCAACAGTCCGACAGGGTTGGCTGGTCTGCCAATAACCTTTGATGAGTTTGCTATGGATACGGCAATAACAGATCAATATTCTTCTTTAGGAATAATCTTTGATGGAGAAAACCCGCGGATTACTGATGATGGTTCCAATCCGTTTCCCCCGGTTTTAGCGGGTTTTGAGCCGGAAAGGTATATGGGTGATATTGAAGGTTATTTTGTTAATCCATATAATCCCACGCAGACGATAACAGTTTCGTGGTTCTCATTTACCGCAGGTTATTTTGATGAGACGGGAAAAACCCTGCTGGAATGGTTTGATATTAACGGTAACAAACTTGGTGAGATGGAAAATACAGAAACAGGGATTCAGACTTTCTATGTTGAGGGTTTTGGTATTGCCTCGTGGCGGATTGGCGGTACGGAAGATGGTAATGGTTTTGCGATTGACAATATCAACTTTGGCGGGTTGAATCTGATTGATTTTGACATTTCCGATGATGTGGAAGATGGTCAGTGTGTGTCGCCGGAAGATGATATTAAGCTGACAATTTGTTTTACAAATGATTCTGATATTACTTATAATGATGCAATTATAAAACTGTACCTCGATAAGGGTGTTACTTACCCCTATGCTGACTGGACTATTGATGAGAACATGATCTCATATCCACCAGACCCATGGTATGACCCGAATTATCACGCTTATTCCTGGGAGATAGGTGATTTAGCTCCGGACGATACGGCTTGTGTGGATATAGAGGTAAATATAAATGAAGCAGCTATACCGGGAATGGAGTTGGTTAATAATACAGAGCTGACCGCACTGGTTTGCCGGGATTATCTGGTCACAGACCCGAACACCGAGCCTAATACTTTTATCAGCGTTTGCGAGGTTGAGGTAATAGCCCGCAGCGTGGAAAAGACGGCGGTTTGCTGCTGGGGCGATTATGATAAAATCTTCGTCGATCAGTACGCAACTGGAATTTGCAATGGCTTGAGCTGGCAGAACGCTTTCAGCGGGACCGATGGCCTGAGTAAGGCACTGTATCAGGCGAAGAACTCTGCCTGTGGCGGTCCGTTCACGATCTATATCGCCAGCGGCAATTACTTCCCCGGCGAGAAAGAAGACGACAGCTTCGTCCTGCCGGAAGGAACGCAGATATACGGCGGCTTCCCCACCGGCGGGTGTGATTTTAGTGCGAGGAATCCGAAGGTTTATGAGGCACTGCTGACTGGACAGGTTGATGATGACTTATTGTCAGAGATCGATAATGTTGTGACAATGGGCCATAATACGCTGCTGGATGGCGTGGCGATTGCCAGAGGTATTAACAGTAATATCTATGGCAATACGGTTGACTTTACGCTTAAGAATTGTTCCATAAAAGAAAGTGAATTATATGGTATTTATGCCCTCAATGGCAATGTAACTATTGAACGCTGCAAGATTCAAGAAAACTTCTCTGATGGTATATATCACGAAGGAAGTGGCTTCACTCTTGAAGTGTCAAATTCTTGGATAATGAGGAATGGTGAAAATGGTATAAGAAGTTATACTTCTGTACCCTTAGTAAAAAATAGCATCATTTCTGAAAGTGATATGAAAGATGAAGGCAATCAAGGTTTGCGTATTCTTTATCCTTCAGAATCACCTGTTTTGCATAATAATACTTTGGCAAATAATAAAGCCGAAGGTATATATTTTCGTGATTCTGGCAGAGCTCAAGACCCCAATGACCCAAATACCGTAACTTATTCCTATCCAGATATTCAGAATTGTATCATATATTTCAATAATGGTGGGCAAAAGCAGATAAGCGGAGTTTCGCCAGATATGGTTGCTTCTTATTGTTGTATTCAGGATTGTAACAGTGTTAATAACAATATCAATACCAATCCGGGATTTGCTTATATCACTAATCTCAACGGTACGCCTAATCCAGAAAACTATCATTTATCTGCGGCATCACCCTGTAAAGATATTGGAAGCCCTTATCTGGACTATTCCGGGCAGACCGATTATGATGCCGAAGCTCGCTTTGTCGGCGAAGGTGTAGAAATTGGAGCTGATGAGCTTCATACTTGCACTGGTGATTATTCTGATGAAGATTTTGTCAGTGAAGCAGATTTCAATGCCGATGGCATAGTTAATCTGAATGATTTCCAGCAGATTTCTGGAGCATGGCTGAGTCATGATCCAAACGATTTGTCATGGAATGACCCTAATTCAACGCTGAACTGGTCTGGGGTGTGTAATCTTGCTGATTCCGATTCCAGTCAGTATGCAATAGACATTGCCGACTTGGAAGAGTTTGTTTCAGCGAATGGCTGGCTCTGGCAGGCTTGCTGGTATGGAGCTGGTCAGTCAGTTGCCACTGAAGCAATGACAATGATGGCTTTGCCTGAAATATCAGCTACTGAAAGTTTTTCTTTAGCTTCAGTAAATTCGGCAGATATTTTGCCATTGGCGAGAGTGTCAGGCAAAATGATACTTGAAGAAACTACGCCCATTGAGGAAGAAGTTAATCCTTATGCCGAAATGACCAATGCTGAACTGGCTATATTCGTGCGAGATATTCAGGAACTTAAAGCCATGATTGTAACTCAGGTTGAAAGTGGCTGTGAAGATAGCGAAGATTTAACGGAAATTCTGGATTTCTTTGATAATATTCTGGAAGATGTAAAAGAATCCATGCAAAAACAATAAAATGAGTTAATTTACCTGCCGTCATTGTTTATAATGACGGCAGGTAATGTTTTTTAAGGAGATTCAGTTTATGAGAATATTAACTATAATAATTATTGTTTTTGTTATTATCCATTCTGTAAAAGCAGCTATTGTTGATTTATCAAATTACGCCGCAGATGGATTATTATCAGATGGGGAATATGCTGAACAGGTTACTGTGACTGAATATAGCTATTTACAGGTTAGAGATAATGGAGGGGCATACAAAATAACTGTCGAAAATAATGGACTACTAGACATATTTTCTACTTCATTGCCGTTAAGCAGTAGTAATGACAAGGGTGTCTGGTCGATTCTATTAACAAATTCAAGCACGCTTAACTTTTCCGGCGGTGCAACGAATTTAATAACTACAAAGAAAGATTCTATGGCTTATCTCTCCGGTGGGCAGATAAATTTAATTGCCAGTCAGCAGGTTGTGACTGACAAAGAGCATATTATTATTGATTGCAAGCCGAACTGGATATGGAAACGCAATTCATTTAATGAGATAAAAGGTATCGTTGGTTATTGGCACGATGACGCGGCTTTTGATATAACTTTTCTTGACCAGACGAATTTCGGATATAATCCAGTATATGAGAATGTTAAAGTCATTCCAGAACCCGGAACGCTTGTCCTGCTAAGTCTGGGCGGTCTATTCCTCAAACGCCGCAGACAGTAACAAATCAACAAACGCAAGCCGGATTAAACCTCCGGCTTTTTTTTACAATTAAGCACACCGCCTTCGGGAATGAATTGAACTTTATCACACCAGCCCGGCATAATCAATCTCCCGAATAGAACCAGGCTGTAATCGAGCGGTTTTCCTGTAAAAAACTCATGCTTTAGCCTGGACGATATACATAAAAGGGGAAATCTGCTTTTGAAACGGATTATAATGTGTATCTCTGCGGGAGGATGTGGCAATTATTTTTTACGGCCAAAGCCGCCCCAGCGCCAGCCTCTGTCGGCCCGGTGGCAGTGAAAGCCGCGATCACTTTTATGGCAGGTTTCTGCGTTGACTTTTATGCAGGTTGCCAGCCTGGTATCGATAGTTATCCGGCTGTTATTGAGCAACAGTATCATATTTGAACCGGTCGTGCCGGCGACGATATCAAAAATAACGCCCGGCATTAAACCCATACCATAAATCCGGTCGCGAACGGCTTTATTATTAATACGAACGACCCTTAGCGTTTCGCCTTCCATGCACTGGTCGAGCGACCTTATTTCTGATTCTTTATTGAGACATTCGGCACAAACCCCGGTTATGGTCAGATGATGGTCAAGGACGCGGAACCCTGCCTGACGAGCTGACTCATCCTGGAAATACTCGAGACGCGGGTCAAAAAACTCTATCAGAGCCCCACATTTCACGCAATACATGTGGTCATGATGCGATTCGGGATGATGATGCTCATATACCACCTGACCGTCAACATAGAGCGGTTCGGCAAAACGATGCTCGCAGAGAATATCCATAACACCCTGAACATCATCCTGATCTATATCGCTTTTATATACAAGGCAATTTTTGGTCAGCCCATCAATAGACTGATGCAGGTCGGAGTTCATAAATACCCGAATAACCGACTTTTGCCAGTCTTGCAAAGTTACATTACATTCGCTTAATATTTCAATAACCCGGCAAGGAATGTCCCTTTCTTTCTGGCCGGACTCTTTAGGTAAAGGCAGCCCTGAACCAGCATTGTCATCTTTCCGGGTGCCCGCCATCATTTTATCGAGAATTTCAGGGTCGATCACATGTTCCATACGACAGGCATTAACCTGAGCGGTTTCCGGGTCAATATTGAGCGTACCTATCAGGTACTCTTTTATTGCTTCGTGACGGCCATTGATCTTAATGGCCTCTTGCAGACCCTGTTTGGTAAGAGAGATAGGCAGATAAGGCAAATAGTTTATAAGTTGTTTATCGGCAAGCTGTTTAAGTGCCCATGAGACACTTGATTTCTTCACATCAAGGATCTGGGCTATTTTGTTAGCATTGGCCTGGTTGTCTTTCTGGCAGAGATTATAAATAGTTTTAAGGTAATCTTCTAAACTGGAACTAAGCCTGTCCTGCATATATTTTTCCACATCTTGCGGTAGTTTACAAACTGTTTCGGCTATTACAAAGAGCCTGCAACATAGAAATTGTAAGATTAGACTAACTCTAAGTCAAGCGTAAACAAAAGTGCTTTCGAGTAAGTGTATTAAAAAAGGCATCGCAGTATAAACCACGATGCCTTTGTAACTTATAAGCTATCGGTCAGACTGTCATTGATAATCTGCACCGAAAAGAGCATATATGGCAAAATCTCTGAGGTCAACCCTGCCATCGCCGTTGAGGTCACCCTTATCACACCAGTTATCATCAGCACATCCGGCAGACATCCAGTTGGTCATAATGCTTTCAAAGACAGCACTATCAAACTCTTCGATCATAACCATAGCCAACTGTTTAATAACGGTAGTAGCCGGATTGTCATAGTCAGAAACGGTTATTTCTACTACGAAATTCGGGGCTCCATCCTCATTAGCCGGGTATTCTTCCTGTATCGTTCCGGTAATGCGAATACCATCCTGATCGATCTTAGCTTCCAGTCCCTTTGGCAGCATGTCAGGCGAATGCTGATTTCCGGTAAAGACTATACCCTGAGCCTGACTGAGGCCAACCCTGACATTATCGTCGGCATTATCATTATTCAGATCAAAACTATAGGAACTGATATAATGATAATCAATACCGTTACCGTTTGATATGCCCACAGTCGGGGTCGTAGTGAAAGCCGAGCCGTCTGTTTTTAACATCGAGCCATAATCGAAGCGGATATTACCATTCTTGAACAAAGTAGCAGAGAACTTGCAGGTATCGCCAACGCCAACACCATCACCAACAAACTCAGCCACCCAGGTAATAACGACCTTATCATTGTCCTGAGCCACAAACATATCAAATGCGGCAGCATTAAGTTTGTAATCATCCCAGAGCGGGGCAATTACCTTATTGTTCTTGAGTGCCTGCTCACTGTTGAGCGGCAGTGAACTAACACCAGAACCAAGTCTGATAAAGCCATTAGTTGAAATACCAATCTGGGTATAGTTAGTACTATAGAATGGGAAACCAAATGGCAGAGTATAAGCTATGATAGAATCGTTAGCATTTACATTAAGGCCATCGCCAGCGGGGTTGACAAATTGTGAAGTAACAAAATCATAATTACCCGTATTGCCGGCAGGAATGTTTATAGACCAATTCCTGTACTTGCCAGTAGCCGGATCAGGTCTTCCGCCAGCAGCCGCAATGCGAATATCTACTGACTGACCAGCCCTGAAGCCATCGCCAGTACCACTGGCATCGACCAGCTCTATAGTATCAGGACATACGATCTCGAGGGCACTGGTGCCATCACCTTCACCACCGGTAACCTTAAGAGTATAGTTACCTACATCCTGACCCCAGCCAGAAACTCTGATATAATATTTCTTGCCTGCCTCCATAGGAGTAACAAGCTCTGACTGCTGTGACCACTGAGAATAGTAATAAGTGTCATCATTACAGGTTACCAAGGTATCACCCTGGTAAATAGCCAGAACCGTATCGAACTTACTATCCTTAAGTGAAACTGTCACTTCAGCATCATATCTGGGCACATAAACATACCAGACATCATATATGCTGCCATCTTCACTATTACAGTCAGTACGGATAAAATCTCCGTCCTGATCAAGAGAAGCTGTCGCATTTACGGTGCTGCCAGAGTAAGACTCGTTATAAGTGCCAAAGTCCATAACTGGAATAGCATTGGCCTTCTCGTCATTGATCGGACGGTTTGTTACCTCAACAGTAAACTCACCATAGGAATCAACAGAACCAGCCACACGAATATAATAGGTAACACCCTCAACCATCGTCACACTGACATGTGATGAAAGCGGGCCGCAACCAGTGCTGGCAAGTACCTGCTCCTGCTCGAGATCATCATTAAAGGCAACCATAGTATCACCAGTTTCATTTACCTCGCCCATATATACTGCCAGGGTCGAGTCAAATTCTGAAGTACAGGCTGCAACACGATAATCGCCATCAGCCGCCGGAGTGAACATATACCAGAGGTCGAGCATATCGCCATTAACATCAGCAGTAATGTCAGTACCGCTGGCACCAATAATATTACCGGCAACCGGGCTATTAAGCATAAGATTAACAGCTCCTGCCGGCTGGTCATTAGCGGCCAGATCACAATAATTTATGAACAGGTCAAAATCACCTGATTCATAGTTATAACCACCCACCCGGATCAGGTATTCATGGCCCTTTTCCATATAGACATCAAGCTCTGAGCTATAGAAGCACTCAGGGTCTGATACCATTGAGTCATCATTACAGGCCAGGAAATTGGTGGTAAAGAAGTTCTTATTTGCGTTATATACATCGTTTGGCTCAGCAAAAACCGCCAGAGTAGTATCAAAACCAGAAGAACAGGTACTCATGTGTACAAAACCGGTCTTTTCGGCGGTAAGGGTGTACCAGAGTCCAATTGAATCTATTGGTTTTTTATTATCACCAATGGCATCGTATGGAGTGTTGATCCAGTCATAACCAGAACAAGGAGAGCCATATTCCCAGCGATATACATCCATATCATTAGGTATCCATGACTCAACTGCATACTGAGTATCACCATATATACGGTAAGAGCCGGGTGCATAATTAGCACTCAGACGCGGATGATTAACCGGTCTGGCCGGCAGATTCAAGGAATTCATACCAGAAAGTGATGGCGGAATATACTTCCACCAGCTATCAGTATAATTACCAGAACCAACCCACCAACTGGAAGAACCCTGGTCTGCAAATTCGGCAAATTCATTTATGCTCAACGGCCGGGCAATACTATCGTTATACACGCCGGTTTCCATAAACACAAAACTCATTATATCGGCAGACTCGCTTATATTGGAAATAGAGGCATAGCTCTTGGCCACGCAGCCATATTTATAAGCGTCAGTATTTTGCGGGGTAAAGGCATTGAATACATTATTGCCGGGTGCGGCAAAAAGATCACCGGCATCAGCACCATTCATATTGGCCTCAAGGTCAAACCGATTATCAGCCTGCACCAAAGCAACTTCATGATGTCTGCCGTCCCAGGGGTAATCACCCAGGCCGGGATAACCAGCAACGCTATTTACCCACTGTACTGACTCATCAATATGCCATATTGCCAGACCGCCATTACCAGGCATATTCACTTCAAACCCTTCATAGCCCGGCCCGGCAGCACCAAAAGGCTTGCTCTGCTGACGATTCTCTATCAGCAGATATTCATGATATTTACCGGCAGACTTGGATATATCATCACCAGTAACGATAGTACCAAAGTCAATAAATAAAGCGGTATCACCAGTTGACCTTTGGCCAATGTTCTGGTTATTAAGCTCACCATTATTGGTAAAGTCAGCTACCACTATCTTAATATTGTGATAATCCTGCTTCAGGAAAGCCTGGAATCTTTCTTCCATGCTCTTGACGAATTCATCTTCGCCATTTTCGCCCAGCTCGAATTTTTCAAAGCCGAACCAAGACTTATCTCTGTTCAAAAATACCGGCATTGAATCCTCTGAAGGCTCTTCATCTGTACTGGGCTGCTCCCAGAACAGAGGCTTTAGGTCATTAAGGTCAAGCTCTATCTTCATCTCGGTTGTGAACATATCAAATTCATTATTATATGCCGTACGACCATTGGCCCGGTAAGCCGGGGGATTGCTGTCACGACGATTATCATTTATACCATTTTTGAGATATTTGGTCTCGACACCTTCAAAACTATGGGGAGAGAACAGGTCCATGATATCATCATGATTGCCATCACCATCGTCATCTTTGAAAACAATATCCGGATCACCATAATCAAGCTTGCCATTAGTATAGAAGTCTTCACCTTTATCTTCTTCGGTATCGTCGCCTTCAGTTGGCTCTGGGATATCAGGCTTATCACCACCACTTCCATCGAGATCTTCATTTATATATACAAGTCTGACATCCTCGCTAATAAGAATATCACTAAAATCAAACTTGCCATTTTCGTTAATGTCACCATTAGGCAGTTTCCCATTTGCTGCTGTAAACAGAGCCGGGTCAAGCATAGACTCTTTGCCGGCATCGAACAACAGATCACCATCAACATCCATATCAATATTATTATGGATACCATCGAAATCCGTATCCAGGAATTCTAACTCAGTATCACCTGTCTTCAGGTCCAGCAGGCCATTTTTATTGGTATCTTCACCAAAGTCAAGTCTGCCATTGGCATTAGTATCTTCATCGACAGTTGACTCTTCATCGAGAATACCATCACCATCGACATCAAGCTCAAGATCATCATGAATACCATCTTTGTCAGTATCCTTAAAGGATATTTCCATATCACCAATATCAATAATTTTGTTATTATTAGTATCTTCATTGGGGTCAAATGCAGAACCACTACCATCGGCATCCTCATTTACATAGAGTAAACCATCTTTATCGGTATCTTCACCCTCGTCGAGCAAACCGTTACCGTTAAGGTCTTCGCCGGGATAGACCGGTTTACCATCATCGCCATATATAGGCAAATCTAATATGCCATCACCATCTTTATCTGGGTCGAGAAGGTCATGAATACCATCGCCATCCATATCTTCAAGAGACACATTGGGGTCCTCAGGGTCGTAAATTCCATCTTTATCGACATCGGTATCAAGGTCATATTTCAATAGAGCGGTACTATATTCATTTCTTTCCATCAGCTCATCGCGAGTGATAAGCCAGCCATACTTATCATCAACTATTACCGCGATAATATCGTTTTTATCACTTGTCGACTCGGCATCAGTAGCAACGACACAGTCAAACGATATTTTCTTGCGACTGCCCAGCAGGTCAAAGCTGAACCCGGCGGCATTAGTAGTAGCCCGGTCATAACCATCATTATTTGACAATGGCTCAATTTTGCCTTCTTTCATTGTCATTGGCCGCAACAGGGTATCAAGAGCAGCAATCGATCTGGCCCCTGCACCATTATCAGTTGACATATTTTCACTGGCATTAGGTCCGGCAGCTCTGGCGGCACTACCGGTTGACAGGAAGATACCAGCATCAAAAGGCAGGCCAGATTTCAGACCGCCGCGGAATATACCCCTGCCATCAGCACCGCCAATAAAGGCTATCGAATCTCTGGGGATCACATGCCTGTCGGCATCATTCCAGCGTTCAACCCAACGACTATCGGTATCAGTTAAAAGTTGAGTATGCTTAAAGATACCAGCGGCAGAATCAAGGTCATTGGCATTATCAACCTGAGTTCTTACCACCAATGAATGAGGTTCCAGATCAACCAGATAATAAGCATCTGCATCGACAGAACCGGCATTGATCTCATAACTGCCCCAGCCATCTTCGGTAAGAGGGTCAGGAGCTACCCGACCGATATTAGTGTCATGTATGCGACGGCCCTCGGCATCTTCGGCAGAACTATCAGACTCACGATTCAATACGACAGGTTCAATAATATCAAATTTATATTTCAGCGGTCCGCATACATGAGAGGGAAAAGCAGCACTGCCGCCCAACCCCCAGGAACCGCCGCTCATAATACACCAATCGCCTATACCATTTGTATATATAGGATTCACATCAGTCCGGGCATCTTCAAAATCACCAGTGTCATACAGGTCCGGCAAACCAAGTAAACTATGACCCAACTCATGAACGATAACACCTATCTGTGTCATATTTGTGCCAGAAGCACCGCTCAAAGCAGCAATAGTAGCATAATTACCTATCTTATCATTACCAGTAAAGCCAGGCAGAATTTCGGAGAATTTCAGCTCGGCGGGCATCATAGCATGGGCCCAGATCATGCCGGGAGCACCAGCTTCTTCACCCCAACCTGAACGAACTACGGTCAATTTGTCAAACTGACTAACATCAAGGACAATTTCACCACTGCTTATCTTACCGAGCAATCTGGTCCAGGCCTGATTAATGATATTAAGCATTGCAGTACCATTACCCTCGGCGACACCCAGATCATAATATTCCTGAGCATCATAGGGCAGCTTGATCCAGTCAACAACAGTGCTTTCCACTACAACCTTACCGTAAGTATTGAATACCCAGTAATCACGAACACTTCCGCCCGGAGCTACGCCATAGGGATCCGGACCATTATCTATAGTATTATAGTTAAAAATAGCATCGAATTTTTCCCGGCTATGACCATAAGCATCAAGAACCGTCCTGTTCTTGGAATCATAATGGTCATTGAAAGCTACCAGAAGAACAAGCTGCTTGTAAACACTTCCGCCATTACCTGCCTGTGCTTTGGCAACGAAATCAGCCGCAGCAGCTTTCGCAGCGGCATTGAATGCACCTTGAGCCTGAGCCGCCTGACTGACATCAGGGCGAATACCCTTAATAATGCCCACAGTTTCGGGATCGGCCTGACCTACTTTATACTGGGTTTCTACGAGCTTGCCCTCAGTGTCTTTCTGAGCATAGTAATAGAAGCCATCCTGAGCTTTGACCACGGTATAGCCATCTTCGGTTACCCGCCAGCTGATAAATTCATCACCAACAATTCTCAGGGTAAACTCTGAGCCGTCCGGCTGGGTTGCAGTAAAAGGCCGAGGATTGGCTGGCACGGCATAAACACTTGCTGATATAGCACTTAAAAACAAGCACAATAATACCGTGCGAACAGTACCAATAGACCTAATAGTTCGACCGTGCAAAAACATCATTTTTAACCTCTCTTTTTCATTTTATGATCAACAATTTCAGACAATAAAGTAATCAGGGGGGACATTAATGAACAGGACACACTTTCTCTCTTATTTTTCTTTCCTCTTCCCTCCGGACTTTTTAAAAAGTCCGCTGATTGACAAGTATTATACTTCTATCTCATCGGCATGTCAAGATTACACAACATTAAGATTGAATAATCTTATAAATGGTACTATAATACTCGGCTAGTTATCGATTTAGCTAAAGTAACAGCAGGCGGCGGAGAAGAAAAAAAGGGAAAAACAAGCGGAAAATTTGGAACAGTCGTACTAAATAATATAATTATTACAATCACTACAAACAGCACAATCAGCCTGAAAGTTATATACCTGAGAAATTAACTTATGCATACAGAAATGATAACAGTTAGTAATACCGGCGAGATGGCAAAGGCTATATCGCGAGCGGTAGAGTTGCTTGGTCAGGGCCGAACAGTAGTGTTTCCCACTGAAACGGTTTATGGTGTTGGAGCCAGAGCCGATCTGAGTGTGGGCTGGGAAGAACTCACCCGTATAAAGCAACGCCCTGCCGATAAACCATTTACATCTCATGTCGGCAACATAGAAGAGATTTTCAGATTAGTGCCGCTGCTCAATGCCAGGGAAAAAAGATTTATCAATAAATCACTACCCGGCCCTCTGACCATAGTATTTGACCTGAGCGAGGAGCAGATCGAGGCAATAAAAAGTGCAACAGATGCAGAATTATTCTCTCGACTATATTTTGATAACAGCATAGGCATTCGTCTGCCTGACGACCAACTGGCTATGGAATTACTCACACAGGCCGGCGGTCCGGTAGTAGCTTCCAGCGCCAACCCGGCGGGAATGCCCCCTGCCTTTAACGCCGAAATGGCTGCGAAATACCTTAACGACCAAGTCAGCCTGATCATTGATTCTGGGCCTGCCAGAATACAAAAACCATCAACTGTAGTCAGAGTGTCTAACGAAAAATTTGAAATACTCAGGGAAGGAATAATAGACAGCCGCATGATACACAAGCTCAGAAATACAAGTATATTATTCGTTTGTACTGGAAATACATGCAGGTCACCAATGGCTGAGGGTTTTGGTAGGTCCAGTATTGCAAAAAAATTAGATTGCGGGATTGACCAGCTTAAAGAAAACGGTTATCATATTGCCTCGGCAGGTGTGATGGCAATTGACGGCATAAAGGCCAGTCAAGAATCAGTAAATGCCTGTGAAGCTTTTGGGATAGATATTAGCAGTCATAAGTCGCGGCTTCTGACTCTGGAAATGATAGATGATGCAGATCATATCCTGGTAATGTCACAGAGACATTATGAAAGTATAGTCAGTATAGCACCAGAAGCAGCAGGCAAAGTGAGATTGTTAGCTGAAGATGGTATTGCAGATCCGTATTGCCAGCCACAGGGTGTTTATGACAAGTGTGCCAGGCAGATCAAAGAAGCTGTCGATGTGTTCATCGAAGAGCTGGGTTTGGATGAGATAATCGCATAAAACGCGATAAATTTATTATAGAACGAGGCAAGATATTATGAAAATCGCAATTGCAAGTGATCACAGAGGTTATGAAGCTAAGGAGCTTATCAAGAGCCTCTTGAAGAAAACCGGGCATGAGGTTATAGACTATGGTACATCAGAATCTAAAAGCTGTGATTACCCGGACTATGCACTACCGGCCTGTGAGGCAGTGGCTTCAGGTGAAGCCGACAATGGCATTCTCATCTGCGGTAGCGGCATAGGTATGTCCATAGTGGCCAATAAAGTTAAGGGCATTCGTGCGGCCCTGTGTCAGGACGAAATGTTCGTTCAGACAGCGCGAGAGCATAATAATGCCAATGTGCTTTGTCTCCCGGCTATGCTGGTCAACGATTCTCTGCTTAACCGCATAGTTGACTCATGGCTCAACACCCCCTTCCAGGGCGGCCGTCACGAGCGCAGAGTTGAGAAAATAATTGAAATAGAGAGTAAGTGGTAAGAGAACCTGCTCAATAATTAGTAAAAGATCGAGGCCTTTCTGAAAAGAGAGGCCTTTTTTTATAAGAACACCGTCTAAGACCACGAACAAAAAATATTATCTGTTTAGTAAGATCAATTACCACTAAAGATAATATTAGTGAAATTACTGGCCATAAGCGCATCGTAAACATTGAGCATGTGCTGCCATGAAGTATCGGGCGAATCTATGAGTATTATCGGGTCATCACTATTTCTCATTCCGGCCTCGATCACTCGCCGGGCAACAGAAATAAAACTGGAGAAATCTGCACCCTGAGGAACAATAACAGCTTCATTTCCGATTACCACCTGGCAATCGGCATTAGCCAGAGAGCTAATATAAACAGCCAGGGGATCTATCTCGGAACTGGCAGTAGATTGGGTATTAGCAGGTAACTCAGCAGCTAAAAAACCCTCCTGCTGACTGAAATTAACTGTCATAATAAAGAAGATAAGCAAAAGGAATACCACATCGATAAGAGGTACCATGCGGGCCTGTATTGAGTTTTTGCTTTTTCTTATGGCAATTCTTCGCATTATAATGAGAAACCGTTCACGGTTAATATCTTTTCTGGTAACGCCGAGCGGTTAATCGCATTCTCATGGGTAATGCAGATCAAACATGTCTTTGGGATCAAGATCAGTCAGTTGGGCATCATAAGAATCATTTTGCAAACTGGTCATATCATAACCAGCATAGCTCTGGACAATAAGATCAGGTGAACTGCCCAGTTCACGAACTACCCCGGCAACCTGAGGAGATTCCGGATCGCCAAATTCATCATAGGCAACAACAACCTTGGGATTAAATGGTTTTTTATCGTTATAGCGGACAACAACAGCCCATTTTCCCGTGCTTAAAAGCAGCTTTGAACCTATAGGGAAAGGCTGAACAATTCCGGCAAAAACCTTCAATACCACCGGGTCATAACAGCGACTGACCGGGCTATAGAGCATTTCATGGAGGACAATAGCCGGATGTCTGGCCTTTTTGTATATCTTATCACAAACCGCAGAACTATATGCATCAGTAACCCTGATTATCCTGGCAAAAATATTGACCTTATCGCCGGGCAATTGATTAGGATAGCCGGTACCATCATTATTTTCATGGTGCGATTTGATTATCAGCTTGACCATAGGGTCAATGAGTTCCGGGAGCATATCAGCCCCAACCATTGGATGCTGCCTGACTTTTTCCATCTCTTCATCAGTAAGCGGCTCAGCCTTGCTATAGAGATAAGTAAGAGGAACCATACCAATATCATGCAAAAGAGCAGCAGTTGCCAGCGGGTTAATATCCATAGCATTTTTCACAACCCTGGCAGCAGATAACCGCTCTCTTTCTGCCTTAATATAATTTTTAATGGTATTACCAACCAACAAACTCAGATAAAAAACATTAGAAGAATGTTCCTGAAGATAGTCATCCCAGGACATAGTTCTTTCAATAACAGCATTGGTAACCGGATTACTAAGAATGTAATCCATCATTTCGGCTACTGTCTGCTGCAAGCCGGCAACATTTTTGGCATCAAGGGTAACGCCATCACGCAACTGCGAGCTGATCTTCCCGGCTACCTTGGCCATAGACTGTCTGCTCTTACGAGAGACCTCATAATCTTTGGTATCGTCATGAAAGTCGATAAGAGCATCGAGGAACGGGTCTTTAATACTGATAACAGCATCAGGCACAAGCCGCTTAAGCGAAGCTATGTCCCGGTCAGTAATGCAATGTCCCGCCGGACGCAGCATACTATACTGATTCATCAGGTTCGCCGCCAGCTTCATACCTGGCTCAATCTCATCAAGTTTTAATAAAATCGGCACAAAGATACCTCTTGTCAATTATCAAAGCTGTTGATCAGAACCAGCCATGTCTTCATCGTCGATATCGTGCTGGTTGCTACTATTTTCCTCTGTTCTGGTTTGACTGGCAATAAACTTATTCTGTTCTACTGCCAGCAGATCAGCCACAGTAGGCCGGTCGATCTTCTGGCCATTTATAATCATCTGCACTTCATCGCCATCGATCGTTTCATATTTTTCCAGTGCCTGACAGAGATTCTCGACAATCTCACGATTACTCTCAAGAATCTGGCGTACTTCGGCATAAGCAGAATCAATTATAGACCGAATCTCAATATCGATATCCTGGGCAGTCTTTTCTGAATGGTCACGAGAAAAGGTCATATCACCAAAAGGACCTGTCTGCCCGGGCAGATTATAATGCACAAACCCCAGCCTCTCGCTCATGCCCCATTCAGTGACCATAGCCTTGGCCATACCTGTAGCCTGCATAATATCACCCTTTACTCCACTGGTAATATCACCGCAGAAAATAGACTCAGCAACCTGGCCGGCCAGACATACCTTAATATAGTCCAGACAGAAAGATTTATTATAATAATGACGGTCTTTTTCAGGTAAAGAGAAAGTAGCCCCACCCATACGGCCGCGTGGTATAACACTGACCTTATGTATTGGATCGGTATTTTCGAGCAAGGCCTGCACCAGAGCATGACCAGCTTCGTGGTAAGCAGTATTTTTCCGCTCTTTCTGGTCAACCATCTTACTGCGGTCAGCCCGGCCCCAGCGAACCTTATCGCGTGCCTCTTCCAGGTCAACCATTTCCACAGCATCTTTTTCACTGAGAGTCGCCTGAATAGCGGCCTCATTGATTATGGCTTCCAGGTCAGCACCACTGAACATAGGTGTGGCTTTGGCCAGTCTTTCCAGATCAACATCGCCAGCCATTTTTATCTTGCGGGCATGAACTTCCAAAATACCCTTGCGGCCTTTAACATCAGGTAACGAGACAAAAACCTGCCGGTCAAAGCGTCCCGGACGGGTAAGCGCATTATCCAGCACATCAGCCCGGTTAGTAGCAGCAATAACAATAACCTGATCATTTGTACTGAAACCATCCATTTCTACCAAAATGGCATTCAGTGTCTGCTCTCTTTCATCATTACCGCCTCCAGCGATACCAGAGCCGCGTTTACGACCTACTGCATCTATTTCATCAAGAAAAATAATACAAGGTGAATTGTCTTTGGCCTGCTTGAACAGATCGCGAACGCGGGAAGCACCCACGCCCACGAACATTTCAACAAAGTCGCTACCAGAGATGCTGAAAAACGGCACATCAGCCTCACCGGCAATAGCTTTGGCCATGAGCGTCTTTCCGCAGCCCGGCTCACCGATCAGCAATACACCACGAGGGATACGACCGCCGAGACGCTGGAATTTACGCGGATTACGCAGGAACTGTATTATCTCTTGTACTTCATCTTTAGCCTCATCAATACCGGCAACATCCTTGAATGTCACCTTGGACTGTTCCCGGCTATGCACCGTATGACGGCTGCGGCCGAAATTACCCAGAATACCGCCGCCCCCTTTCATCTGCCGGAAGAAGAAGAAATACATAAAGGCAAAAATAAGCAGCCAGGGCAAAATCGACAAGAGCAGAGTATTCCACAGACTGGGTTTCTCGAATTTCAGACTGACATTATTTTCAACTGCCTTTTCGCTTACTTTATCAATAACCTCAGCAGGTACAGTCACATAGAATGACTTTTCCTTGGGGTCACGCCCTACCATAGCATCGTCCTTGAGTTGACCTTTAATGACATTTTCAGTACAGGTCAGACTCAAAACCGGCTTTTCACTATTCTCAATGCGGGCAATGAGTTCATCATAGGTAATTTCCACACCCTGATCTGAAAAACCCTCGAAGATCGACGAGCTTAACAGTACCAGCATTACCAGTAGAATAAAGAAGTTCGCACCACCGCCCGGCTTAATATTCAGAAAGCCGATCGGCTTTTTCTTTTCATTACCGCGACTGGGCTCTTTATTGTCTTTATTATCTTTTTTATCGTTATCCTGGGCCATCTACTTTTTTAAGCCTTTCATAAATAAAGTTAAGTGACGGTAAAGTAAAAAAAAGATCAGGCAAAATGCCATCCTTTACCAGCCAACTTCCATTGCATTAACAATATCAACTGCCATTTTGTTGACCGCTTCTCTACTGGCGGCTTCAACACTATCATTCATCAGGGCGGCATAATTGCCACTGAAACGGAATCTCTGTTTGTCCATTAATAACTCACCGCTGCGCAGGTCTTTCCAGGTAACCTCAGCTTCAACCAATACCTGTTCCTGCATCGGGCGGTCCAGCTCTCGCTGCTGGTTCAATATTCTTTCGTTCACATTTAATATTCGCCCATAAATGACAGTATCGGCTTCTTTTCGGTCCTGACATATTTTATAGGGAGTATTAGCACCTATGCGGTTTACCAGGGCCATGGTCAGATCATATTCCACACCCCGACGAAAACTATCAGAATCGAACATTTCAACACAAACAGTCTCAATATTATCATCATAGAGTAACTGGGTGCTGTAAGCTCTTTCCGGGTCAACACTATCACAACCAACCGCCAGGAAAGCCAATATCATAAACACAAATAAACTGAAAGTTTTCATATTCTCTACCACTACGCCATTTATTGAGCGTTAGTTAATCAATCTAATATAAGTATCCGTAAAAAACAAACCAGCACCGGCAAATACCATTCTGTCTCGCTATCGGCCAATATCATCTTTACTGTGCCTTCTTTATATTCTCTATAGACCGGGCGGCAAATTCGCTCTGCGGGTCCATCTCTATTACATTATTCCAGTAAACAACAGCCTGAGGGATACGACCTGTACGATAATAGTAATCAGCTATCTCGTATTCCTTTTGCACCTGCTGATCTTTGATCCAGGCAAGCCGCTGATCTACTTCAAGGGACCGGGCCTTCTCCGGGAATCGCTCCTTGAACTGATTATATAGCACTACAGCCTCTTCCAGGCAAATAGTATCATAATAAATGCCTTCATACTGCATATACTTTGACTGAGCTTCCTGATACATGGCCCGCGGGAAATGACAGCTCTTTTCATAAGAAACAACTATTCGATGGTATTCCTGCTCGGCCTCGAAGAATTTACCCTTGCGGTAATAATGGTCGGCTCTGAGCATTATAGCTTTGGCCCCTGCCTCTGAGCCGGGCCAGCGGGCATCAATATCATCAAGAATTTTGAGCCCCTCATAAGCAGCCGGTATCCAGAATATCTTCCAGAACCTGCGTTTACTGCCAGCCAAAAAACGCTGAGCTATATCTGTCTCTCTGTCAATAAGATACGCAAAAGAGTCGGTAGCACCAAACTGATCCAGTATTTTATCATAAGTTTCATAGGCCTGATAATAATCACCTTTGGCATAGAGCGAGTCTGCCTGAAGCATGAGAGCACGCTCCATATATGGAGAAGATGGATAATCCTTGACCAGACGGGCAGCCTCTTTAGCTGCCTTATGATTTTTACCTGAATCATAATTGCTCTGAATTTCCTGCAATTTTGACTGGGTCCGGTCGGTATCTTCTATTTTGGGCTTATTACAGCCACTAAAAAGCCCAGCCAGAGCCAGCATAAACAGGGTAATCAATACTCGCTGTCTGGCCCAAAAAGTTGTCGCCATATAACGGCCCTTTCATAAATCATTATATCATAAGGGTATAAAATAATATAACCCGCAAACAAACATCCCCGGAATTACGCATTTCTGTTGAGTTAAGCCCAAGGCAACAAAACAGAAAAGTTCTTTATTTACAACGGTTTAATTGCAAACGCAGAGCCGGGAATCCGATTATAATCGACCCTAAATTTATTTTCAACTATAACCCGGGGCAAAAACAAAGAAAGCCCATCTCTGCCTGATTACCGAAATAATCAAATATTAATTCGTAATTCCAAGTGCAATAACATAAAAAAACATTGCGAAAACCAGAAAATATGTCGATAATACCGGCGTATGGATACCGAACAAAAACTTAACATACTCAGCGATTCCAGCAAGTATGATCTGGCCTGCTCCTGCCGCTTAACAAATGAACCGGGTCGGTTGCGAGGTCAGGCGGGTAGATGGATATACCCGGCCGTACTGCCAGATGGCCGCAAAACCTTTCTGCTTAAGGTATTACAGTCAAATAAGTGCATAAATGACTGCAAATACTGTCCATTTAACGACAGCAGAGATATTCAGCGGGTAACCCTTGAGTCAAGTGAGCTGGCCAGTGTCTTTATGGAGCTGTTTAATGCCGGGCGGGTCGAAGGGTTGTTCTTATCTTCCGGAGTGAATAACTCGGTAGAAAAGACCATGGAAAAGATGTTGGATACGGTGCGTATCTTACGCAAAAGACATCAGTTCCAGGGATTTATCCATCTCAAGATAATTCCCGGCTGTAGTGATGAGGCGATCTGCCAGGCAGTGCATCTGGCAACGCGGGTGTCAGTTAATATTGAGGCCCCCAACGCCGGGCGACTCAGCCGGCTGAGCATAAAAAAGAACTTTGATGAAGGTATAATAAATACCATAAAAAAGATCAATCAATATCGACAGAATGTCAGACATTACTGCGGCCAGACTACCCAGTTTGTAGTTGGGGCTGCCGGTGAAAGCGATGCCGAAATCATCAAAGCTACCGACCGACTATATACCGGCTACGAAATGGAACGGGTGTACTATTCCGCCTATCAGTCGCCAGTGGCAGAGCCAGTCAGGCCGGAACCCGGCACGCAGCTTCCCCTGTTTGCTGACATACCACTGACCAGCACTAAAACCAATGCCTCTTTTATTCGTGAGCATCGGCTTTACCAGACTGATTTTCTGCTCCGAAAATACGGCTTTAGCAGTAAAGAAATACCTTTGGATGAATCTGGTAATCTTTCACTGGAAAAGGACCCCAAATTGGTGTGGGCCCAAAGTCATACCGGTTTTTTCCCTCTGGATATTAATAAAGCGGATTATTATGAAATACTGCGTGTGCCAGGCATAGGCCCGGTTCAGGCCAAAAGAATAGTAAAACACCGAAAAGAGGCCAGATTGAACAGGCAAAATATTTCCGGTCTGGGCTTGAAATTCGAGAAGTTAAGCAGCTATATTAAGCTGTAATGAATAACAGACAACACATAATAGAACAGAAATTTGGCTGTGAGCCGGAAATACGATGTCTGGACCATGGCTTTGTCCGGCTGATCGATTGTATGCCTGGGGTATTGCCTGCCGGGGAAGATACCGCCGACTATGCCATTGCCGAGGCCGCCAGATGCAGCTATCAGCGGGGTACCAGATCGGTCAACGATGATAAGGCTCTCATCGATTATCTTATCTGTAACGATCACAGCTCTCCTTTAGAGATGGTCGAATTCAAATTCCATATTAAACTGCCCATCTTCGCAGCCCGCCAACTGTTAAGACATCGTACTGCCAGCCTGAACGAACTCAGCGGCCGCTATAGCGAACTGCCCCAGGAATACTATATTCCCGAACCGGGCGAACTAAGACAGCAGAGCAAGACCAATAAACAGGGTTCAGAGGCTCAGCCCATCGCAAATGCCGGATATATACAGAAATTGCTCTCTGAAGGAGCCCGCTCGGCTTTTGCTGATTATCACAAATATCTCGCCAGCGGTCTGGCCCGCGAACTGGCCCGTATCGCCCTGCCTCTTTCTACCTATACTGAGCTTTACTGGAAAATCGATCTGAAAAATCTCCTCCATCTGCTGGACCTGCGCTGCGATGAGCATGCCCAAAAAGAGATCAGGGTTTATGCCCAGGCCCTGCTCGAACTGATCACTCCCATTGTCCCCTGCACGATCGCCGCCTGGCAGGAGCATAGTATTTACCGCGGCGGCATGAAATTATCAGCCAGCGAAGTTGAGGCCCTGAAACAATTTCTCGCTGATCCAAACGGGCCGGTTCCTGAGCCTGCCTTTTCAAGCAGATCACGCCGGCAGCAATGGCAGGAAAAACTCAGGCGGCTGGGCAGATAACCTCCGGACGAATTTGATTTATCCGGCCCGCTCTTAAGATCAACCCGCAGCTCAGCGGCAGCTCTTGTGTGGGTTGTTTTAGCGGTTATAAATTTCACGATCAACCCGCAGCTCAGCGGGCGGCTCATTTTACGGTCGCGGCGAATATCTTGACCCGGGTATCGTTGGGCAGCTCTATGCTCCTGGCCCCGGCGGGAATACTCAGCTCATACTTATACATATAGGTAAACTGATACGGATCATTGCCGACAGAACGGCTGTGGCGATGTTTGCCGAACCACGCTATAGTTGCCGGTTTGGTATAAGCCGGAACGATTTCCCGAAGCGTAAATGTACCGTTAGAACAATTCTCGGGCATCTCCTGGCAGAATTTACGAGCATACCACTGTCCAACAAAACCCGTCCAGCTCTGGATAGCCAGATCTGACTTATGCGAGCCAATAACGAAATCAGCCCGCAGATCGGCATCAGCGGCCATAAGCAGATACAGGCGCTCATAATTCCCCCCGGGCAATAACAGCTTCTGGCCTGCACAAATCAGGGCATCGGCCCGGCCCTTATTTTCCGGCGGGCAAAGTTCAAATTCCACCTGCTCACACAAAATTCGCGGCGGCACCAGTTCGGCAGCATAAGAAAGACCATCAACCATCTCACCGGCGCTGCGATCAGCATCAGATGTCATCACCGCGGCATTATAGGGCAAGGCCAGAGCCTGTCCCAAACTCGGCTTACCGGCAGCACTCGGTTTAAGCCGCAGGGCAAAGCTATGCAGAGAATAAGGACCGGCCTTAAAATACAGACAGCCGTTTTCTACCCGGGCAGCGGCCAGAGGAAATTCCTGGCCATCCACTTCCCAGGCCTCCGCTATCTCACCGGCGAAGTTTATTTGGGCATTTTCGATCACACTGCCGCTGAGTTCCTGCACCCGCACGATTATCAGCTCTTCATCACGCAAGGCCTGCTTCACGGCCCTGAGATCAAGCCTGGCATCATTGACAGCGGCCAGCGAAAAACCAGAGCCCAGATCACCGCTGTGTTTTTCAACCTGCCGGCAGCGCAGGGGCTGATTCAATCTGCGGCCCGGCCATTCGGGCAAGGCCCCCTGCCAGCTGCCGCAATGGCCGTAAAGGGCATAGGAAAATTCATGACAGCCCCAGTCCTGGGTTGACTGTTCAGGATAATCTCTGTCCTGATCCACATCCGGGGTATAGAGCAGGGTAAGCCGCACCACATTATCAGATGGCTTATCTGAGCCGATCCGGCCGTTTTCCAGGAAACTCACTCCATAAGCGCCGTTGGTATCGGTAAGATCGAACCACTGATACGAGGGCACTTCATATTTCTTTTCATTGTTATTGCCGCGTTTGATCGTACCCAGGCCCAGATTATAGGTGGCCAGCGGATTTGATACTGTCAGCGGGAAAACCGCCTTGAGGGCATATCCGCTGGTTTGCCAGTCAAAGACATTATCTACCCGCAGCGTATCGCCGCCGCAGTGCAGCGAATATTCCTGCCGAAAGACCGAGCCCCGGGCCGTTCTGGTCACAGCCAGTTTCACCCGCACCGGACCTGATTCAACTATCTCAAATTTCGCCGGGCCCTCAACATAACCAGCCGGGGGGGCACTTTGATGCTGCCATTCCATATTCCAGGCGGGAAAGCGGGCGGGCTTATGATAGATAAAGGCCAGCCGGGCCGGGGCACTGAGCAGTTCCCGCCGGGCGAGCTTATCCCAGATCGAAACAGGATCTCCGCTACTGTCGAACTCTACCCGATAGCGTTCATTTTCGAGCATGGTTTCACTTATCTTCAATTCACAGCCGATATCGGTCTTATTAACCGCCGGTGCAATATGATATACCTGCCAGCTCAAAGGCTCAGCCTGCACCGGGAAGATAATGCCGATATTATTGCCTGACCGGCTGATGACCTGCCCGGCAGCTTTTAAACCCGCCCCATCAGTTACCATCACACCATCTGGGGCAGATTGCCAGTTGACAGACAGTTCCACCTGCCCGAGATCAGATCGACCTGCCCCCAGCGGGTTATACACTACTACCGGCACACCGGCCCCATTGGTATTGAGCCGGTCGGCTACGGCCAGGGCATTGTCATTTTCTATGCTCCGGAAGAGATTCTCGGCCACCGCCTCATCATTCCACGAATATTCATAGGCCCGGGGAATAGATGTACCCGGCAGGATATCATGGAACTGACAGGCCAGCAGCCGCAGCCAGGCGGCTTCCAGCTTTGCTGCGGGATATTTCCGTTCACCCAGCCACTTTGCCGCCACCGCCGCCCGCTCGGCGGCATCGGCAAGCTGCTCATTGCGGCGATTCCACTGTTTCATCGCCGCCTGCGAGGTTATCGAACCGGCGGAATGCTCGGTTAAGAGGAAATCGCCTTTATAGACCGGCAGTTTCGCCCGCTGCTCCGGGGTAATATCGCCAAACAGAGCATCAGAGGCGGCCAGACAGACCCGGTAGAGGCCATCATCGGCCCGGGCCGCCTGCGTATAGTTTATGACATCTTCTTCCCGGGGCGCCCCGCCAATATCGCCCACCCCATAATAATGATACTCGGCAAAGAGGCCGTAACGCTGACCGTTATCAGTTATACGCTCCGACCAGCTCTGCTCCTGATGAGCCGGGGTCAGGATCGCATCTTCATAGCGGCCCGGATCAATAGCTACGATAATATCGTGACCATCTGTCCCCTGCCATAAACCCAGAGTAAAGGGAATGCCGCTGCCGCCCCAGATGAGCTTCTGCGTGGAAAAGCCCAGCAGGCCGCAATGCCGCCAGATCGAGGGGGTATGGGCCATAAAGCCAAAACAATCCGGCAGAAAGAAATCCACGCTGCACCGGCCAAACTCACGCCGGTAATATTCATTGCCCAGCAGTATCTGCCGGATCTGCGATTCGACCGAGGGGGCCAGGACATCGCATTCCTCCACACTGGAGCCCGAAACGAACCAGCGCCCCTGCTCAATATATTCCTTTACCCGCTCATAATAGTCGGGATAATATTCCTTCATCATCTCATAGCGGATCGAGCCGGTAAAGTTAAAGACAAAATCAGGATACTTCTCCAGCCGGTCAAAAGTCTCCTCCAGCGTCACTCGCAGATAATCCCTGATCGTCTTGACAAAATCCCACCGCCATTGCGTATCGAGATGACTGTAGCCAATGGCATAAAGCACTCTGTCCTTACTGAGATCGTATTTGGCCTTATCGGTATTATTTTCAGACATAAAAGCTGACCTTTGAGCATGGTTTAACTATGGTAAGCGTTGGTATGGTTAAAGTAATAAGAAACAAGAAATAAGAAATAAGTTGAGGTTTCGCCTTCGGCGAGGCTTATTTAAGCAGGCTTTGCCTGCAATATAAAATCAGACAGCTTCGAGCGGAGCGAGAATCATGAGCTTGTTTCTTATTTCTTATTTCTTGTTTCTTATTACCGTAACCGTTCACGCTTACAAAATATATTATCAGCGGAAACACTACCGCCGGTGAGGAAAATAATAGCAGAATAACCACCAAAAAGAAATCATAAATCCCCCCCTTACGCCGGGGAGGCGGAACCAGGTAGCTCAAGCATCCTTGCTTGAGATTCTTCCCGATTGCTGGTCTGGCCTGACAATTGCAGCCAGTGGCGACAGTTAAGAGCAGGCTGGTTTTCTGGCTTTTAAAAAATAGGTCCTATAGGTCTCATCGGTCCCATTGGTCCCATTGTCCCGGCACCGAGATTGACCAATGTGACCTCTGAGACGCATGTGACCTATGTGACCTATGGGACCTATGTTTTGCTCTTTCCTCTCTCCTGTTCCCCTGCTCCAATGCTCACCTGCTCTAAAACAGCCCCAAAGGGCTGTTTTTGGTAGCTCCAGCCGTTTTCAATACTGAAAACGCCGCAAAATAAATCCAAATTCCGATAACTGCAATTTACAAAACCATTTTTCAAGTTTACAAAATCATTTTTCAAATTTACAAAACCATTTTTCAAATTTACAAAACCATTTTTCAAACTTACAAAACCGTTTTTCAAATTTACAAAATCATTTTTCAAATTTACAAAACGACAAATCAAATTTACAAAACCATTTTTCCAATTTGAAAAATGACATTCCCAATTTACAAAATGATTTTTCAAACTTACAAAATGATTTTCCCGATTTGAAAAACGGTTTTTCCAATTTACAAAATTGTTTTTCAAATTCACTTTACGGCAAATCAAACTGGAAAAATAAGATTCCCAAAAAGAAAACCGCCAAACCACTTTGCCCCGAAACATTTCAAATTTAATCCGCACCAAAATAAACTTATTGGACCATAAATCGAAAGAAAGATTTTCAACCATCCCGACCAAAACCGCCGGGACTTTCAGCCCTCACACGAAACACACGAAAATTATTTTTTTCAACATTGGTCCCTTAGGTCAATCTCGGTGCAGGGAAAAGAAAACATAGGTCCCATAGGTCGCATGTGTCTCATAGGTCGCATTGTTCAATCTCGATGCCGGGAAGAATGGGACCGATGAGACCTATGAGACCTATGGGACCTATTTTTAAAAGACAGAAAACCGGGCCTGATCTCAACTGTCGCCACTGGCAAGACCCGCCCGTCCGGCGTAAGGACAGAAAACCAGCCTGATCTTGATTGTCGCCACTGGCAAGACCCGCCTCCCCGGCGTAAGGGGGCCCGTCCGGCGCTTAGGAGTTCCGAGCTTTAGGGCGTGTTGCCCAGAAGAAACATACTGTTTTTCGCATAACCATTATGCCAATATGCTCAACATAACCAGCAATGCTACACTAAGAATCACAAGCAAGGATGCTTGTGCTACCTTTGGGCAACAAGCCCTAAAGCTCGGAACTCTTAAGGCTCGCTTCGCTCGCGATGCCAGTTCGGAACTCGAGGCTGATTAATTACAAATCTTAAATCAAAAGCCAGCCGGGTTCGGAAAGGTTAACCGGCTGCGAAAAGCAAATTAAATAAACATAAACTACTATAAAAATCCAGCGAGTAATCGAGCGGTTATCCTGTCATTATTTTATTTCAGGAGGACATCGGTTATACCCGCTGCTTCGGTGCCGGGCAGCCAGGCAGCGACAATGGCATCGGCATATTGGCTTATCTCCTCCAGATCCAGCAGGCGGCCTGAGAGCAGGATAACGACAACGGGCATACCGCCGGCCTTTACCTTTTTAACCAGTTCAATATCTTCGCTGCTGAGCCTGAGTTCGTTGCGGTCACCTTCAAATTCGGCATAGGGTTTTTCGCCGACCACTACCAGAGCCACCTCCGCTTTGGCGTTAATATCGCCAGCCGGACTGAAACTGACAAGCGTATCAGGAGCAACTGCCTGCTTAACCGCCGCCAGAATAGTAGTACCGGCAGTAACCGCTCCGGTCTTACCCTGCCAGTCGATAGTCCAGCCGCCGCACTGCTGACCGATATCATCAGCGGCAGAACCCGCAACCAGTATGGAACCAGACCCGGCTGCCAGCGGCAACAGCTTTTTATCATCCTTGAGAATTACCAGCGACTGGCGGACCGCCCGCCGGGCCAGATCGCGATGGGCTGCACAGCCGATCACCGCCAGCTCACTGCGGTCAACTTTATAATCATAATCAGGGTCAAGCAGACCCATGGCGAACTTAACCCGGAGAATACGGATCACCGCCTCATCGATCCGCTGCTGGGTAACTGTTCCTTCCTGCACCAGCTCTTTGAGCAGAGCAAAGAATTCACGATAGCGGGTCGGCTCCATGGCCATATCCATTCCGGCATTGACACTGAGAGCAATGGCCTGCTTGAAGTCCGGATCGATCTGCTTGATCGCCTCATAATCAGAGATAAGAAATCCTTCAAAGCCCAGCTCGCCCCGGAGAACATCGGTGAGCAGATACTTATTAGCCGAGCATTTTACACCGTTCCAACTGCTGTAGGAAGGCATGATCGAGCCAGCCCCTTCTCTGATGGCCTGTTTGTACTGAGCCAGGTGAAGCCGGCGGAAAGTTTCCTCATCGCAGCGGGTATCACCCTGATCCAGACCATGACCGCCCCGGGCGGTGCCCATAGCCGTACCGCCATCTCCGGCATAATGCTTAACACAGGCCAGCACCGCATCACCGGCAGCGAGAGAGCCGCCCTGTAATCCTCTGACAGAGGCTGCTCCTAACCGGCCGCAAATCTGTGGGTCTGCGGAAAAGCTCTCGTAGGTGCGTCCCCAGCGCGGGTCCTGCGCTGCCGCCACACAGGGAGCAAAGGCCCAGTGAATGCCCGTCGCTCTCATTTCCACGGCAGTCGCCCGGCCGATCGCTTCGACCAGCCGGGGGTCATTGGCATAACCCAGACCGATATTATGCGGGAATATCGTAGCCCCTGTTATATTGTTATGGCCATGCACCGCATCAATACCAAATAACAGCGGGATACGCAGACGGGTCCTGAGCGAATGAGCCATGATATTTTCAAATTCATCCGTCCAGGCTTCCGGACTGTTTCCCGCTTTGGGATCGGCAGAGCCGCCAGCGAGTATAGAACCCAGATAATATGTCTCAATATCAGAGGGATCCTTGAGCCCGGTGGTCTCAGCCTGTATCATCTGCCCGATCTTCTCATCGAGTGTCATCTGCGCGAGTAAGGCGCGGGCCTGACTGTCATAGCGGGTAAATTGCTTCTGACTGCCGGAAAACGGCTTCTGACATCCGGCAGAAATTAAAGCCAGAGCCACAAGCGAGAGCATAACAGCTGAAACCTTTTTCATAATATGTCCTTTCATGTTGGATAGTAAAGAAATAAATAACAAGTAATAAGATATAAGTAACCGTTCATACGGTTACAGTAATAAGATATAAGATATAAGTTGATAAGCTCCGGTGTCGCTGCGCGACCTGTTTTATGGCTTCGCGACTGTAAATACAATACAAATTGCCTGCTCTTTACTGCCGCGAAGCCATAAAACAGCCATCGGCCTCAAGGCCGATACCGGAACTTATCAACTTATATCTTATATCTTATATCTTATATCTAAACAATATATTTCACAGTTAACTCTGCAATTTCTAAACACTGTAACCAGTTAGGAAACTACAGATCTATTGCCGGGCCAGCGTTATCAGCGTTATCTCCGGCGGGCAGTTAAGCCGCAGCGGAAGCATGATCTTGCCCAGGCCGCGGGAAATATGCACCTGCCCCTCAAGAAATCGGATCAGGCCTGAGGCATAATGGCTGCCGGTCCGACTGTGAGTAATTACAGGTTTACCGCCGGGCAGACATATCTGACCACCGTGGGTGTGACCGGCCAGTACCAGGTCCATTCCGCCGGCAATGAGCGGCTCGGCATTTTCCGGATAATGCGAAATAGCCAGATCAAGATCAGCACGCGGCACCTGCCTGATAATATCTATCAGGTCGAAACTGCTGCGGGTATTGCAATTCACACCTGTAAGCGAGATCCGGCAGTTATTATATTGGATAACGGCTGATTCATTATGCAAAAACCGCAGGCTGAGGCCCCGTGCCCTTTGCACAAAATCAGCCGGATCGTGATTACCGCAACTGGCCCATACTCCCAGCGGGCAGGTATAATCCTGCAAGAGCCTTTGCATAACGGCATAAGCCTTGTCTGATTCCGGGGGCAGCCAGATGCCATGCCGGGACAGAAAAGGATAATCATGGTCCGCCTGCGTGCTGGACTTGAACAAACTGCCGGAAAAGCCAAAATGATAGCAGAAATCGCCGCTAAATATTACCATTTCCGGCTCCATCTGCCGCATAGCATCATAAGCGGCCTGCTCCACCGGGCCAAAGCCCCGGGTATGCAGATCACTGAGATGTAATATTCTCAGCCCTTCCATAGCAGCGGGCAAAGCCTTCAAACGGGCGGTTTTTGTGTTAATATCAATCATCAGCAGCAATAATTCAGCTCAGCGGGCTCTCTCAGGCCTTGGTTTATATCATCTTTTATCTGGACAGATCAATTTTATAGGCCAGACCAACCATAACGGCAAAGGTAGTATCACTGTCAACCAGCGGACTATCGGCTATTTCATCGGCCAGGAACTCGACCCGGTAATTATTGAAAAGCGACCATCTCTCGGAAAGCTGATATGACCAGCCGCAGCCAAGCTGATAGTTAAGATCACCCTGCGGCTCATACACCGGACGGTCAGCAGTAGCTTCAGCCGGCCGTACACCATAATAATAGTCGTTAAGCTCCTCACTACGCCAGCTCAGACCGGCACTAATATCAAATTTGAGCTTTTCTATATCAAAAATGCCCTTAAAACTCTTTTTAGCCCGGGCAAATATCTCATATCCATCATAAACACTCAGCAGATCAGCCCTGAACCCGGTTTCCAGCCCGCACCAGGGATGTTCCCAGCGAACTTTAAGGCCGCCATCAAGACTGGCGTGCCGATTGGCCATACCATCAAAGATATAGCTGTCATCTTCATCGTAATATTCCATTCTGGCATTGGCAGTGGCAATAAGACTAAGCTGGCGATCGCCCATCAGGGCATAACCAGCTTCCAGCCCGGTAAAGTAAAATCTCTCGGTAATATAAGAAACCAGCGGAATAGGTAATACCCGGCTGTCATCATCTATATAAGGAGAAGTAGAGACGGCGGTAACTACCCCCAGCGAAAGATACTCAACTGGCTTATCAGGGGCCTGTTCCTGGGCCTGAATGCTAATAACCGTCACAAAGCATAAAACAAACGCAGAAATAATGATCCTGTTCAACATAATTAAGAGCTCCAAGAGTAAATATTTGTTCCAGCCTGAATAATATACCTGTTTTCGCCCTTACACTCAATAAAAAAAGGGAGTAAACCGTTTATCACGATTTACCCCCTGCTACTGTGTTTGTGCATATCTAAATACGCATCGTCATGCGCTTAAATAGTACGACAAATTAGAACTGGAACTGTAACTGGCTGCGAACCAGGAACAGAGACTCACCCAATACGCCCATATCATAGTTAGCTGAGCTTGATCTGCTTACCAGCTCATCGATATAGGTAATATCCATAGTCAGCTTGAGGTCCTGGCCATTGATGTAATAGTTCCAGCCGCCTGAATATTCATACATTTCGCCGGCATTATCAATATCAACACCACCCATACGGGCAAACAGCTCAAACTTTTCCGGAATGATGAACTGACCAGCCTGAGCATACCAGCCGAGGTTTTCAAATTCATCGCCATCAACAGTGTCTGATAATGGATCGCCATTAGAATCTAACTGAGCCAGAGTTGCATCTGTCAGAGAAGAAGACTGGTAGAAACCTTCAACTGTAGCAGAGAAACCGTTACACTTGTAAGAAACATCAGCGCTGAACATATTGAACTCGCCCTGAGCTCTTGATATGCTGGTATAACCACCATCAATAGTCGGAGCCAGAACAGCAAAGTTATCATCTTCACCGCTGTAGTTGTTATTTTCAGATCTCTCATTGGCATAAACATAGCCGGCACCGATCATCATAACTGGATTCTCGTGGAAGGCCAAATCTGATTCATTAGAGAAATCCTTGGCAGTTGCACCCATTAAAGGCAGCTCAATACGGCCAACGAAGATAGGATTGTTATCACTGCCTGCGGTAGTGGTATCATTATCATCCTTGAGACCGTTGAACAGACCAGCGCGATAGCCCAGCTTGGCATCGCCCATATCGAGAGTACCAAAACCCTCAACTCCGGTTGAACGACCAAGATCAAAAACATTGGTAACCATCATGCGTTCCATACCCATAAACTTGCCGCTGCTACAAATTCTCTGCTTGCCATAGGCCAGATCATCGAAACCAGCCTTGATGCCAAATTCGGGCATAAATGAGTAGGCAGCATAGGCATTGTACAGTCTTACTGCATTACTGCCATCGCTGTCAACATCTAACTGAACCTGATACTTCAGATTCTTCATGGCGTGACCAGAGAAAATAACGCGACCGCGTTCCAGCTCAAAGCGAGAACCATCTGTACTCACATTATCGCCGTCTTCATTCTGATATCCACCATGTGAAACCTGACTATAGGTATGACGGAACTGCAATCTTCCGCCAATGTTCAGACGAAACTCATCGTCTGAGCTCTTGATAAAGAAGTTCTTGTCGTAACCGGCAGTCAGACCGCTATCAGCTGCCTGAGTTGTCTGCTCGCGACTTACCAGCTCGGCCATAAGCTCAGCATTACGCTGAGACATCTGAGCCTTGAGACTGGCCACTTCCTGCTCAAGAGTATCAACCTTCTGCTGCAGCGAATCTTCTGCTACAGCATTTGCGGCAAAACCCAATGATGCCGCCATGAACATTGTCATCATCTTTTTCATAAGTAACCCTTTCTGTGCTTACGCACAAACACATCAAAAAATTGTTTCATGTTATATTGCACCTGCGGCGCAACTTATATTCACATTTCTAATCTTACTATATTTATGTTAAATTTACATTAACCTGTTTTTGCTAGAACTCTATCGGCTAACCAGCTTTTAACACCTTAATTATTGCCTTGAATTTTCATCTGACAGTAATCAAGACTGTTACCAGTATTGATATCAGTATTATCTGGCGTTACGCCATATATGTCAAGAGGTTACATTTATACTTAATTTAGCTGACAAGGTCAAAAACAGACTCTAAAACTGTTTCACAGCCATATCGAAATACCACCGCATTTCAATACTAAAACCTGTTTTTACTTCAGGTTAGAGCCAAAATCTCATATAAGCACAAAACAGCTCAGCTCAAGGCCAATATAATACCCGTAATTGAGGAAAAATTCAAAGCCCGTAATGTTAATTCAGAGAAAATTTATTAAATACAACAATTGAGGCAAATATCACACACAACATAAGACCATATAAATAAAGAAATTATAACTTTTTAAGAAAAATATACAAAAATAAATTAGACTTCTCTAACTATGCCTGACTATACCAATACAGAAAGGAAAAGAGAAAAGAGCTGAGAAAAGTTAAATAATAACATACTTACAAACGGAGATGTAAAAATGAAAAGCATATATAAATATTCGATCGCGGCAGTTGCAGTAATGGCCCTGGGCATGATGGCTACAGCAGCGAGCAGTAAGTCTGATACACAGCAGCCTTCAGGCTGCGGAGATGAAGTGAAATGCTGCTGTAAATGTCCAACAGAGAAATCTGACAAAGCCAATGAGAAATGCATGATCGAAAGCCAGCAGGTGCTAGCTTGTGGAGAAAAATGTAAGGATAAAACAGGTGATAAAAAGCCTGCCTGATCTTAGACTCAATAAATTACAAAAATACAGGTATTGTTAAAATGATGATAAGATAAATACTACAGAATAACCTGAGATTTATATAAAAACAAAAAACATAATTAAAAACAGGCTTTATTCTGAGTAAGAACGATCTTAAAGTCAGAAATAATACCAAAGCAAAGCTCACAAAACCTGCTTAACAGGAGAGAGTTATCCAACCAGGCAAAATAGGAGAGAGAGTAGATCCTGTATATATCTGAATGGGACTCGATCCCAGGTTAATAACAAAAGGCACCGTCAATAACGATTTGACGGTGTCTTTTTGCTTTATGAACTTTCCGCTCTTTCATAAAATAAGCGGGCATATAATATCAGAACCGGTTATTTCCCCGCCTGAGCCTGTTTCTCGGCATAAAATCCCTGCATAATATAGAAGGCTTTTTTCTTCTGTCCTTTATCGGAAATAAGTCCTTTGCGATTCCAGCCATCTTGTATGCCGGGCAGTAAACGGCGCGGCGATTGGAAATCAGTTAAAATCCACGGGCTCGTACCCCGCAGGAACGGTATGCGTTTGAACATACCAATGGTATGAATAAATATGTCTTCCTGGAATTCCTCTGTCCAGATAGTGTCCTTATCACCATGGTAGCCATATTTGCATCCGGCCCCGAATTCACTCATTATCAGCGGCTTATTATAGGCCATTTTCCAACTTACGCCATCGGCCTTTGTAGCTCTGCCATCATACCAGCCGATATACTCATTCACGCCAATAACATCGAGATGATCGCCAAACGGGTCCTGGATAACCACAGTCTTATCGCCTTCGTAATGCTTTTCCAGAGCTGAAGATATGAGCCGGGTATTATCCAGCTCGCGGGCAGTGGTAGCCAGGCCTATCTGAAATTTCAGCCGGGCCTCAGTTACCGGGGTCTCATTGGACATTGACCAGATAACCACCGCAGCGCGATTCTTATCGCGGCAGATCATCTCAGTAAGCTGCTTCTGTGCCAGTTTATAGGTATCAGTGTTAGACCAGTTTATTGTCCAGTAAACCGGATTCTCAGCCCAGACCAGCAGACCCAGCTCATCAGCCAGTCTTACCGTATGCTCATTATGCGGATAATGTGCCAGCCGCACAAAATTGCAGTTCATCTCTTTGGCCCATTTCAGCTTGGTATATGCCTGCTCAGGACTCGTCGCCCGGCCATCGTGAAATGGTGCCTGCTCATGAATACATACACCCCGCATAAATATGCTCTTGCCGTTGAGTAATATCTCATCACCTCTGACCTGAATACAACGCAAGCCGATACGATCAGATACTTTATCTGTACTGCTGCTAAAGACCACATCATGCAATACAGGCTTTTCAGGCGACCAGAGAGCTATACCACCTGCAGATAATTCAAAAGCAGCATAGCCGCTGGCATCAGTTTTAACTTTCTGAGAGATATTGGCATCAGCAACAGTAATCATCACTTCCTGCTCTTTGGCCGGACCATCAAGCTGCACGAAGCCGGCTATTGTATCCATACTGTCTTTTTTGAGCTGGAATTTATAATCACTGATAAATGAGCCCGGCACTTCCACCAGCAGCACATCACGGGTAATACCGCCAAAATTGAACCAATCTGTATTCAGCCCCGGCACTCCATCAGGTTTGCGTTTATTATCAACCTTGACTACAAGAGAATTGCCGGTTTCCTTTACCAGATCAGTTATCTCATACTGGAACGGGGTAAAGCCGCCTTCATGACGGCCCAGTTTTTTACCGTTAAGATAGGTAATCGCCTCATAATTGGCCGCACCAAAATAAACGAACAGCCGATTGCCTGGCTTGAGCTGATAATCAAACCCGCGTTTGAACCAGACAGTTCCCTCATAATAGAACAGCTTTTCTTCCTGACTATGCCAGTCGCCGGGCACGAACATCAAAGGCGAATCATCGAAGCTGTATTCAATTAGCTGGCTCTTATTTGCCTGTTTAGCATCTTTGCCAAAGCCATTGCGTTCTTCCTGCCAGCGATAGTTATAAAAGCCTACCTCGTAAATATCGACAATGTAATTCCAACTGCCGGCCAGTGAGGTATGCTCGCGACCTTTAACATTTTCCATTATCGGCGATACACTCTGAGCTGCTGCCAGAGATGTTAAACAAAATAAGAACAGAACAAATAACTTCTTCATAATATCTCACTTTCAGACATTTTTCGATACAAATACCAACTATCTGTCCGCACAAAAGCAAAAGACAACATACCTTTATAATACTAAATTATGGATATAATGTCAGCCCAATTTGAAAATAGTAATACTTTACTTCCCGGTAACTTTGCACTAATATAATCTCATATAACCAATGAAAACTGGCAAATAACCAGTTTAAGAGTGGTAAAATAGAGATAATCCGCAAAATAAAGAGATCGCAGCCACTCAGGACATTGCGGCATTATAGCAGGTTTATTTCATAAACTATTTTCAAATTGGCACTTGTGTCAGTTCCACCACAAATGCATAAAGGAATAAAATGATATCATTTAAGAGAATCTTTCAGACTTTTTGGCTTATTGCAATCTCAATCACTATATACAGCCCGGCTTTAACAGCTCAGCAGCAACCATTACCCCAGGGCTCATGGACTATTGCGGTAATACCTGATACGCAATATTATGTGAGAAGTGATAAAGATTGCCATATCTTCACCGAAATAACCCAATGGCTGGTCGATAATAAAGAAGCTCTCGATCTCCAGCTTGTATTGCATGTCGGCGATATTGTTGATAAAGACAATACTACTCAATGGGAGCGGGCCAAAACCAGCCTCAGCGTACTTGATGGCAAACTGCCCTATGTGATAACAGTAGGCAATCATGACCTGCACGACAATTCCACTAATCGCAATACTATGCTTAATGACTACTTCAAAATAACTGATAATCCCCTGAACCAGAAGATATTCGGCGGCTGTTTTGAAGAGGGAAGATTAGAGAACACCTGGTATAAATTCCAATATCGTAGCAAGGAATACATAATCTTTGCCCTGGAATTCGGACCGCGTGATGAAGTATTAGACTGGGCTGACCTGACTGCGGCCCAACATAAAAACGAAAAATTCATTCTGGTAACACATGACTTCATCGACCAGGAATCAACTCTGTTCACAGAAGATGGCCTGGCCTTACATACGAACCGTAAGACCAAAAACAGTCCTTATGGCTACGGCATAAGCAAAGTCGGCTCTGTGAACTGCGGCGATACGATCTGGAGTAAGCTGGTATCAAAATATCCCAATTTTGAAATGACCTTTAACGGACATTATAAAGCCTATAAAAAAACCGGAGACAATGTCGGCGAGGTGGAGGCCATCTGGGATGCTCTGGCGACCGGTTACCGCAAAGATACTTACGAAAACGGCAATGTTGTCCATCAGATGCTCTTTAATGCCCAGTGGGCTGCCAAAGGCGGCGAAGGCTGGATACGATTACTGCACTTCTCACCTGATGGCGATACTGTTACCGTTAAGACCTATTCGCCCTATCTGGCAAGAACAGCTCAAGATAAAGAACTGGCCGCCAGGACCGGCAGCGACATGCAGTTTGAGCTGAAATTAACCAAATAGTAACTGTTCACAGTGCTAACATTGATAGCAGAGTTAACTGTGAAATAAATTGTTTAGTAATAAGTAATAAGAAATAAGAAATAAGATATAAGATATAAGTTGATAAGTTGATAAGTTGAGGTAATCCGAAATCCCGAACTGGCTTCGGGGCTCCGGGGTTCGCCTTGAGGCGAACGGCTGGTTTAAAGCGGAGCGACAAACAGACAAAGGCGGCATTGAGAGATTAGTCTCAATACCGCCTTTTGTTTATAAATTTCCGGTTGAAGTTAATAAGTTGCGAAGCCAAGTTTAAAAGGTCTCGAGCGAAGCGAGAATCCGGAACTTATCAACTTATATCTTATATCTTATTACTTCCTCCTCATATCTTATTACTGTAACGGTATGAACGGTTACCTTTTTTAGTTTTGGTCGGAGCAGACCATTATACTCTTTACAGATCAGTTGATATGTTTAACCACTCTGAAACCAATATCACTGAATATAAAGCCGTCCATTCTGGCCTGACCATTGGTATCTACCTTTAATGCACTGCTCTCTACAGGGCTGTGGTAGCTTCCGCCTTTAACTACAGCATAGTTGCTGTTGCCGCCAAACTCTTCGCGATAGCGGGTCGAAGTCCATTCACTGACATTACCGCTTATGTCTGCCAGACCATAGCCGCAAAGGCCATAATAACCCACTGGCGTTGTCAGAATTTCTGATTGCAGCATAAGCGGATTATACTCATCGCAGTTGGCCAGCTCAACAGTACAGGGCCCACTGCCAAAGCCATATACGAAACTGCTGTCAGGGCTGGCGACAATTTCCCACTGCCATTTATCCGGCAGATCATATCCATAATATTCGCAAAAGGCCATAGCACCATACCAGCTGATATTGACAACCGGGTGAGTCGAAATATCGGTACCGGCAACTGGCTCCAGAGAAAAAACGCCATCGGCATAAACTACCGGCCCGATCCATGAGCTGTTAACTATGGTAAGTTTCACACCAAAATTATAGCTGCCGGTCTGGTCATATACCAGGCCATCTTCATCAACACTTATGGCACCATCGTTCAGGGCTTCATTGAGATACTTTACATATTGGGCATAAGTCACTTCATATTTACTTACATAGCCGGTAAAAGAAACCGGTTCATCATCAAAATTAACCCTGCCGCCGCCATCGTTTTCAATATAAACCCACTGAATATCTGCTACGCCGGAACCAACCGTAACGCAAAACGGGCCAACCTGATTATTATAATCAAAGCCATCCTGCTCTGAAACGAATCTCAGGCAAAGATAATATTCCCCCTGCCCCCAGATCGCATCACTGGCAAGTGTTGCCATCTGTGATCCATTCACCTCAATAGTACCACTCAGCTCGCTCTGGTCCAAAACCGTAACCTGAGACAGATCATTGAAATCGGCAGCAGGATCATCCGTGAGTAACAGATAACAGGTCAATGGCTCAGCCGGATCAATTACCGCAGCGGCCAGACCAATATTACTGACAGTAAAATCAAACCGCAGCTTATCGGCATAATTCACATTGATCGTATTGTCAGAGCCGATCTCTGCTGAACAGGAAAACACTCCTGCCCTGAGCTCAGGCTGGTAAGATGGATCCTCAATAAGCCACCAGCGGGCCAGAACCGCATAATCAGCCAGATCGAGCTTGCCATCAAAATTGAAATCTGCCATAAAATTGAAATCATTATTACTGGAAATCAGCAGGAAAGAACCCAGCATTTCGGTCAGATCCTGAATGTCAACCACACCATTTCGGTCAATATCAGCCATGTGCCGGCCAAGCTGAACGAGATTATGTCCAGCACTAAAGCCCGGATACCCGCCCTCTTCATCTGTATGCATAGCCCAGAAATTGTGGAAGTCCCAGCCGGCCTCAATAAAAGTAACCGGATCGGCAAAGGCTTCAGCACTCAGCCGCCGGCTGGTATCAGACAGCTGCGGAGCATCGTCCCGATACTTATAGAAACACATCTCGGTAGTTGTGTTCAGATTATAGGCCAGGCCGTAGGTATAACTGCCCGCTGCTACGATCGCATCAGAGGAGCACATCTTTATCAGACTTCGGTTCATACCGACCAGTCCGCCCATAGCATAGCCGCCGCTTGTTCTGGTTGTACCGTTATTGTAATCATTATTAACCACATCAATAAGGGAAAGAACATCGGCATGATTACGACAGCCGTAGATAACGCTGTTATTTTCGTTTACGCCGGCGATTCCCCCGGCCTGACCATAGGTTACCGCAATATCGCCGCTGGTTTCGCTGCGGATTATAATACCATGATTATTCTGACCTGCAATACCACCAGCAGTATTATCGGCACGAATATGACAGGAAGAGCCGCAATTGACAATAGCGGCATTGGCATTAACCGAGGATATGCCGCCGATAGCACGCGAGCCGGACAAACGACCACCGGCAAAACAGCTCAGGATCAGGCCCCGGCTATTACTGGCTATACCGCTTACACCGCCGGTATAAGAATAGATAGTGCCATAACTGGAACAGCTTCTGATATCGCCGTTATTGACAGCACTGATGCCGCCGACCGGGCCATAGGCCGAATCTATATTAACCGCCGCAGTACAGGCAATTATCTTACCGCTATTTCCAGCGGCTATGCCACCGGCAGAATTGCCATACTGACGATAAGACTTTATCTGCCCATCAACATGACAGCGTTCTATTAAGCCTTCATTGGAAACAGCAATACCGCCCAGATAATAGCCGCCATCAATATCCAGACCTTCTATATTAAGGTTTGACACCTTCCCTTCAGGGCCGATAAAGCCAAATAAACCCAGATATGAGTTTCGGGAGGCATTAAAATGCAGTTTCAGATTGCTGAGCTTATGGCCAGCACCATCAAATGAACCTCTGAACTTATTATTTGATGATTCGCCGATCTGATTGAACGGCTCTGTGATTTCCGGATCATTTTCATTTATCAGGCCGCAGCCGGTCATATCAATATCCTCTGTAAGCCTGAAATGCTTATCACGAAAATACATGAAATCGCTTCCAATATTATTGAGCTGCTGACGGTCGCTGATCAGATAAGGAGAACTCACCGTACCATCGCCGGGCAGATCAACGCCAAAGCGGATATTATCTATGGTATAGTAAGTGTCAACTGTCCAGCTGTTGCCGCGATAGCAGACCCATTTAAATGTATGCGTGCCGTAAGGGATTATATGCTCTATCTCACCGTACCAGGTATCGCCATAACCATTTTTGCCGAGATATTCGACATCATCGATATAAAACCTCAGACTGTCGCCCGACCAGCCCGAACCGGTAGCATAAAAACGGATCCGGCCGGTTTCGATGGTAATTTCCAGGATCGACTGCTCACCGGCCTGCAATATACCCGAACGGGCGGCATAGGAGCCGCTATAGATGATCTGATCGTCAACAAACCAGCCACTGTCGCCGGAAGTGACCCAGCCGATCCCGGCAAAATCGCCCAGCTCAAAATCGTCAGTGATAAGCTCAGCCCTGACCAGATGACACCAGATACCACAGAACAATAACACAGCAGCAGCTATAAAAGAACTTTTCCTCATTGGTCTCCACCTTTGGCAATAAATCAATTTATCTGCAGCATTGCGAAACTCAAAAACACTCACCCTGTGTTAAAACAGGAAAAATAGAACGATTCTAAGCCCTCAATCACCGCAGCCAGATACCCTGGCAGCATAAAACAAAACCAATATAACATTTTTAATACTGAGATTCAAGAGTTTGTTCATTTAATGAGAAGAAGAAATAAGATATAAGACACGCAGTGATGCGCAGCATATATAAGTTGATAAGTTGAGGTAATCCGAAATCCCGAACTGGCTTCGGGGCTTGAGATTCTTCCCGGTTGTCAGTCTGCTCTGACAATTGCAGCCAGTGGCGACAATCGAGACCAGACTGATTTTCTGTCTTTCAATATAGGTCCTATAGGTCTCATCGGTCCCATTGGTCTCATTGTCCCGGCACCGAGATTGACCAATGTGACCTATGAGACGCATGTGACCTATGGGACCTATGTTTTGCTCTTTCCTCTCTCTGGCTCTCCTGCTCCAATGCTCACCTGCTCTAAAACAGCCCCAAAGGGCTGTTTTTGGTAGCTCCAGCCGTTTTCAATACTGAAAACGCCGCAAAATAAATCCAAATTCCGATAACTGCAATTTACAAAACCATTTTTCAAATTTACAAAATCATTTTTCAAATTTACAAAACCGTTTTTCAAATTTACAAAATCATTTTTCAAACTTACAAAACCGTTTTTCCAATTTACAAAATGACTTTTCAAATTTACAAAATCGTTTTTCAAATTTACAAAACGACAAATCAAATTTACAAAACCATTTTTCCAATTTGAAAAATGACATTCCCAATTTACAAAATGATTTTTCAAACTTACAAAATGATTTTCCCAATTTGAAAAACGGTTTTTCCAATTTACAAAATCGTTTTTCAAATTCACTTTACGGCAAATCAAACTGGAAAAATAAGATTCCCAAAAAGAAAACCGCCAAACCACTTTGCCCCGAAACATTTCAAATTTAATCCGCCCCAAAATAAACTTATTGGACCATAAATCGAAAGAAAGATTTTCAACCACGAATCATACGAAACACACGAAAATTACTTTTTCAACATAGGTCCCATAGGTCAATCTCGGTGCAGGGAAAAGAAAACATTGGTCCCATAGGTCGCATCTGTCTCATAGGTCACATTGTTCAATCTCGGTGCCGGGAAGAATGGGACCAATGGGACCTATGGGACCTATTTTTAAAAGACAGAAAACCAGCCTGATCTCGATTGTGAAACTGGTGACAGCCATCAGTTAAATGAATAATATCTTAAAACAGAGGTTTTGCCTGAATATAATAAAACGAACCGCAGATGCACGCAGATGAAGAATCTGGATTATCTGCAATACTATCCTGCAGAATATTGTTTTTTATGCTCGATTATTTTTCTTAGCGTTTGCAACTGTCTTATAAATAAGGAATAATAATCGATTTGCAAGCAGACAAACATTTAAATAAATTAGTCTGCCCCGCAGGGGCAAACCGGAGCTTATCAACTTATATCTTATATCTTATTACTTTTGGTTGCGGCTTGACCGCCCTAAGTCTATCTGCGTTTATCTGCGGTTCAAAATTTTTTTAGTGTTTTCAGTGTGCTTCGTGGGTGCTTACGCCGCACGGGCGAAATAAAATCTTAAACCCAAAGCCAGCCGGGGCCGGAAAGGTGAAATAATAACAACTGCACTTGCGGCTGACTCAAACTACTATAAAGATCAAGCGAGTATTCGAGCGGTAATCCTGTCTGAAAATTAAATATCAGCCGCTTACCGCCCGGCTAAAATTCTGTTTCTTATTTCTTAATAAGCGGTTAGAATCAGAGGCATCGAGAAAGCTGGATCGGTCCGCGGTGTAAGGCGGAAAGCTGTCACGATATAACATCTGATTATTACGGAGTTTATAATGAAAATCACTTTGCGTACGCTGCTTTCGGTTGTGTTTATGGCATTTCATGCTTCCGCCGCCAGTGATATCTGGACGATTGATTATGAGTCAGCTAAAAAGCAGGCGGCCCAGAGCGGTCGCGATCTTTTACTGGACTTTACCGGCTCTGACTGGTGCGGCTGGTGTATAAGGCTGGACAAGGAAGTATTCGATCAGGATTATTTCAAGACCGAGGCGGTAAAGGATTTTGTACTGGTGAAGCTCGATTTCCCCCGCGACAGCTCGGGCCTGAGTCAGGAGACCAAAGATCAGAATAAGATGCTGGCCGAAAAGCATAATATCGGCGGCTATCCGACCATTATCCTGGCTAATGCCGCCGGTGAACCCTATGAAAGCACCGGCTATCGCGAGGGCGGCCCGGAAGAATATGTCAAACATCTGCGTGAGGCCAAAAACAATATCGGCAGCGTAAGAAAGGCCCTCGATCTAGCGGGTAAAGAAACCGACCCGGCGAAAAAGGCCGTTATGCTCGATGAGGCAATAGCAAAACTTTCCCAGGGTTCGCTGGAGAAATATTTCGCCGGCTATATCGATGAGATCATTGCCCTGGATAAGGATAACTCGCTGGGCCTGCGGAATAAATATCTGCTGCCCCGCGAGATCGATGCTCTGGTGAAAATGGGCGATGATCCCGATGCCCTTATGGCCAAAGCCGATGCCATAATCAAAGAGCTCCAGCTCAAAGGTGATGATCTGGCCATGATAAACGATATCAAGACCGAAGTTCTGATCCAGAAAGAAATGCAGAAGCTCAATGAGCTGGGCGATGATGTTGAAAAACTCACTCAGGCTATCGATGAGATCGTTACCAAACTCAAACTCGATACCAGATATAAGCAACAGGTCATCAGTCAGAAGATAATGATCCACCTCCAGATCAGCAATGATATGGACGCCGCGATCAAGGCCACCGATGATGCTATCGCCATTGACCCGGAATCGGAATATGCCGGTCATCTGCTAAAGTTCAAAGAAAGCCTGATCCAGAAGCAGCAGGAAGAAGCTCAGGAAGAAGCTCAGGAAGAAGCCCAGCCTGTCATGCAGGAATAAGGCTGCGGGCATTTAAGAGTTCCGAGCTTTAGTCGGTTCTTTAAGCATGAGCGCAGCGAATACCTTTGAAGATAGAAGTAATAAGATATAAGATATAAGTTGATAAGCTCCGGTGTTCGCCTTGCGGCGAACGGCTTGTTTAAAGCGGAGCGACAAATAGACAAAGGCGGTATTGAGAGATTATTCTCAATACCGCCTTTTAGTTTACTAAATTCCCGGTTGAGGTTTATAAGCCACAGAGCAAAGTTAATAAGTTACAGAGTTAAGTTAATAAGTAGCAAAGCAAAGTTTAAAAGGTCTCGCCCGCAGGGCGAATCCAGAGCTTATTTCTTATTTCTTATTTCTTATTTCTTCCTGAGTATTTCTTATTTCTTCCTCCCCCCCACAATCACAGCGCCGCTATATCTATCTGCCTCGCCGCTTTGGTATCATCCAGGCGCGTTACCGGTGTGGTCTGCGGGGCATCGTGCAGGATCTGCGGGTTTTCCTGAGCAAGTTTGGCGATCTCGATCATAGCTTCAATAAAGGCATCGAGGGTTTCCTTGCTCTCAGTCTCGGTGGGCTCGATCATGAGCGATTCTTTAACTATCAGCGGGAAATAGATTGTCGGCGGATGATAGCCGCGGTCGATCAGGCCCTTGGCGATATCCAGAGCATGAATGCCGTTTTCATTCTGGCGGACAGCGCTAAAGACGCATTCATGCATACAGGTCTGCGTATAAGGCAGATCATAATATGCTTTGAGCTTTTCCTTGACATAGTTGGCATTGAGCACAGCATTGCCGCTGACCCGCCGCAGGCCTTTGGCCCCCAGCCGCAGGATGTAAGCATAGGCCCGCAGAACTATCGCAAAGTTGCCATAGAACGGGGCTATGTAGCCGATACTGTCAGGCCGGTCATAGTCCAGCCGGAAACTGCCATCGGCATCTTTCTTTACTACCGCAACGGGCAGGAACGGCTCAAGATGCGCACAAACGCCCACCGGACCGGAGCCCGGCCCGCCGCCGCCATGCGGGGTGGCAAAAGTTTTATGCAGGTTAATGTGCATGACATCAAAGCCGATATCACCGGGCCGCACGCGTCCGACAATAGCATTGAGATTGGCACCATCATAATAGGTCAGTCCATCGACGCTGTGGATCAGGTCGCAGATCTGCTTGATCTTGGGATTGAAAAGGCCCAGCGTATTAGGGCAGGTGAGCATCAGACCCGCTACCTTGTCATCGAGCGCTGCCTTGAGCAGTTCGATATCCATATCACCATCTTTATCGCTGGGAATGGTCTTTACCTTGTATCCGGCGATAGCGGCACTGGCCGGATTAGTGCCGTGGGCGCTATCCGGGATAATAATGGTGTCTTTGTGCGTATTTCCCTTCTTGCGATGATAGGCGGCGATGATCATAATGCCGGTCAGCTCACCGTGCGAGCCGGCCATCGGCTGCATAGTAAAGGCACTCATGCCGCAGATCTCGCTGAGCATTTTGTCCATATCATAGAGCACCTGCAAGGCGCCCTGGGTAAGCCCGCCGCCAGAACGAAGCTGAGGCAGCAGCGGATGCAGATTAGCAAAATCCGGCAGAGAAGCGATAACCTCGGTCATCTTGGGATTATATTTCATGGTGCAGCTGCCCAGCGGATAGAATCCGCTGTCAACACCGAAGTTCATCTGCGAAAGAGCCGTGAAATGACGCACAACATCACATTCGCTGAGCTGGGGCAGCTCGGCAGGCTTTTCCCGAAGATATTTAGAGTCTAACTTACCTACAGCAGAGGGAACACCGGTAAGGTCAAACCGGGTCGCCCGACGGCCTTCTATTGATTTATCGAATATAAGTTTCATGTTATTTCCTTAAGGGAGAAATAAGAAGAATCAAGTAATAAGAAACAAGAAATAAGAAACAAGTTCAGGTGTCGGCCTTGAGGCCGATGGCTATTTTAAAGCTTCGCAGCAGTAAGTCTTAACATGTTAACAAGTCCTGATGTCGCGAAGCCATAAAACAAGGTTGCGCAGCAACACCGGAGCTTATTTCTTATTTCCTGTTTCTTATTCCTCTCTTTATTATTCCTACAACACACTTTCCAATGCTTCGGCCAGCATGCCGATCTCGGTTTTGGTTCTTTTTTCGGTTACGGCGATTAAGAGGGTATTGTCCATGCCCTGATAATAACGATAGAGCGGGAACCCGGCGGCAAAGCCCTTGCCGATCAGGGCCGCAGCCACATCAGCGGCATTACGGGGCAGCTCAACTACAAATTCATTGAAGAACCAGCGGTTCTCAAAGCGCGGCTTCACGCCCGGTATCGAACAGAGTCGTTCAAAGGCATACGCCGCTTTATCATAGCAATTTACCGCCAGCTCATGGAGCCCTTCTTTGCCCAGCAGCGACATATATATCGTAGCAGCCAGAGCACAAAGCGATTCGTTCGAGCAGATATTGGAATTGGCCTTCTCCCGGCGGATATGCTGCTCACGAGCCTGGAGCGTCAGCACAAAACCATCACGGCCTTTTGTGTCAGTGGTGCGGCCGCAGATACGGCCGGGCATATTTCGGACATGCTCAGCCCTGGCTGCCATGAAGCCCAGATAAGGGCCGCCAAAATTAAGGGGAATACCCAAAGACTGCCCTTCTCCGGCAACAATATCAACGCCCATCGCTCCGGGAGTCTTAATGAGGCCCAGTGAAACAGGATAGCAGGAACTGATAAGCATGGCCTTTTGGGCATGAACAATATCAGCTATATCACTGAAATCATCCATTAAACCAAAGAAATTAGGGTTCTGCACAATAACCGCGGCGGTCTTATCATCTAAAGCAGCGGCAATGGCATCACGATTTGCCCGCCCATCTGCATTGGGGATCGTCACCAGCTCAATATTAAGATTGCGGGTATAACTCTCGAGCATGACCCGATAGATCGGATTAACAGAATCATCGATCAGGATACGGCCGCGTTTAGTGATACGCATAGCCATTTTCATGGCCTCATAAAGAGCCGTACCACCATCGTATATAGAAGCGTTGGACACTTCCATATCGGTCAGACGGCAGATCATCGACTGAAACTCATAGATAGCCTGCAAGGTGCCCTGGCTCATCTCGGGCTGATACGGGGTGTAAGCCGTATAGAATTCAGAACGGCTCAGCAGAGCATTAACCGCCGCCGGGATAAAGTGGTCATAAAAACCACCGCCCATAAAGCAGGTCAGCCCGCTATGATTCCTGGCCGCCAGCTGGGTGAGCTGCTGAGTGACCAGCAGCTCCGATTTAGCCGCCGGAATATTGATATCCTGTACCAGCAGATCAGAAGGCACATCGGCAAAAAGCTCATCCTCGGTCATCTTGAGGAAATCGAGCATCTCCTGCCGCTGCTGTTTAGTATTTGAAATGTATGGCATGATGTCTCCAAAGAAGTAATAAGATATAAGTAATAAGATATAAGCTCCGGAGTCGGCCTTGTGGCCGACGGCTATTTTAAAGCTTCGCAGCTGTAAAGAGTAATCAACCTATCCTGTCTTTAGCGTTGCGGAGCCATAAAACAAGGTTGCGCAGCAACACCGGAACTTATCAACTTATATCTTATTACTTATTCCTCTCTTACAATGTCTCTAAATAATCCTTGTATTCCTGATAATCCATCAGCTGCTTGGGCATGCTGTGCACTTCCAGCTTGCAGATCCAGCCTTCGCCAAACGGATCATCGTTGACCTTTTCCGGATTATCATCCAGGCCGCTGTTAACTTCCAGCACCTTGCCGTTAACCGGAGAGAAAATATCACTGGCAGCTTTAGAGCTTTCGATAGAGCAAAGCTCAACGCCCTGCTCTGCCTCGGCATTAACTTCCGGCAGCTCAACATAAACTACATCGCCCAATTGCTCAGCAGCAAAATCGGTAATACCCATTACGCCGGTCTGGCCCTCAATAAAGATCCATTCATGGTCTTTGCTATACAGCATTTTCTTCTGATCAAACATTATTAAAATCTCCTGCAAAAAAAGGATTCTTAGAATTTCACAAATCTTTTTGTTACAACACCACTAAGCTCTGCCGGATATTCTGTTCCGATCTGGCAACGCTCTGGTCTGCCCTGCTTGATGTGTCTTTCGTTACGGGCAACATAATAGCCGCCGACCTTATCGCCGGCCTTAAAAGCATCTGCCTTACATAAGGCCATTACCACCTGCTTACCATTTACTCCGGCACTGCTAAGCACCTGGCCCACGCACACGCCGGCGGCATTAAGTACGCCATCATGCTCACGCACCGGACGCACGCCCTTACTGCCATCGAGCTCCAGACGGTATATCTTTGTTACAACATTGGCCGCCTTCTCACGGACCGCCTCGCAGCCAACGAACCAGCTCTTATCCAGTGCCACCGCCCAGCCATACCCGGCCTGGAACGGTGATATGCCATGCTCGCCTTCCAGCTCATGGCCGTACAGCGGCAGACCAGCTTCAACCCGCAGGCTGTCACGACTACCCAGCCCGCAAGGCAACAGCCCGGTGTCTTTACCCGCTGCCAATATCGCATCCCACAGAGCCTCGACCCGGTCTGGATGAACCAGAAATTCGTAACCAACCTGACAGCCGCAATAGCCCGTCCGGCAGATAAAGGCCGGGCCGCCGGCTATATTAGCCTCACATATTTCAAAACTACCCAAATTTACAAACTTTGCCATCTGCTCGGCATCACATAGCAGCGAAGCGATAACCTCAGTCGATTTTGGGCCTTGCACCGGCAATACCAGACGACGATCATCACCAGATGATGCTGCCCGAAGATCACGGATCACCGGCATTGTATCCAGCCGACCGGCCAGCAATTTCGCCGCTCCGGCCAGATGCTTCTGGATCTTCTCATCGTTTGAGGCATTTACAACCATAACATATCTGTCAGCCCGCTGACGATACACGATCAGATCGTCCAGTACCGTCCCATTTTCATCAAAAAAGAATGAATACTGACCCTGGCCATCTGCCAATCTGCTTATGTCATTGCCTGTCATAAGGTTAAGGAACTCACCCGCCGTCGGACCGCTAAAATCCAGCACGCCCATATGCGTGCAGTCGAACATGCCGGCCGTCTCACGCACCGCCTGATGCTCCTGAGCTATCGAACTATACCATAGAGGCATAATATATCCGGCAAATTCCGCCATATTCCGCCCGCCGGTCAGGGCAATATGCTTATCATATAATCTGGTCTGTTTTGTCATTTTTCTCTCACAGGAACGCAATTTTGCGTCTCGTTATATTTAAGTCGGTTTTCTGTTGGTATAAGGACAAGCATATTAATGCGTCTCTACGAAAAAAAGGCGTAAACCGCCGGGATTTTTTCAACCATCCCGGCGGTTTACGCCTCTGTCCTTTGTACCTGAGATATTATGCCTGATAGTCAATGTAATCCTGCCTAACCTGTTAAGATCAAAACACTTATACTCTTTCTCAGTCATCCTTCGGTTTCCGCCTCTCCCTTAGCCGGAATCTCCAGAGTACCATCAATACAGGATCCTTTTGCCTGAGAGATTACAATCTCTGCTAACTGTTTGCCCCTTCGGCGGCCCTTGCGACTCTCTCTCCTGTACCTCATCTGGTATATATTCAATTGTAAGGCGACATATTAACCAAAAGCCAGATAAATAGCAATTAAAATGACAGATAAACCTAATGCATATCGACTACAATTACACCCTTAATGCCAGGCAAAAAACTCCTTGAAGCAAACATTAGACATAAATTTTAGGTAAAAAAAAATAACACCGGCATGGTTCCGTATCGGGGGGGAATCGGTTAAACCATACCGGTGCTTATGTTAGAATAGCCCGCAAAGACTACTCAGTTTTCCCGGCTATGAAAGGTCAGAATCTCACCGGGAAATATTCAATTGTCAGTAACCGCAAGAGATTACTTAAGCTGTTGCCAACTGGCTCTTGAGTTCGGCCATTACCTTATCAAGGGTTGCACCACTGATAACAGTATTGTTGACACGCACATTAGGACCATCTTCGCACTTTTCAAAGCAGAATGTGCCCTTTACCTCAACATCGGTCAGACCCTGGGCCTGAATCGCATCGAGGATCTCGTGCATGAGCTTCTGTGAGCCTTTAAGATAACAGCTTGTGCCTACACAGACTAATACCTTGGCCTTAGCGTTTGAATCACTGTCAGTTACAGACAGGTCCATATCGCTCATGCGTTTGCGGCTGCTGTATTCAGTGTGCAGTGCATGATGAGCCTTATGACCGCCGACCTGACCATCGAAGATATCTTCATAGCATTTAGTCAGGAACGGGTTATCCTGCGACTTATGCAACTGAAGCTGCTTATCACAACGATAAATACCGGCGGTTCTCTTAGCGGTCACTTCAGTCGTCCAGCCTTCTGGCTGACCGGCACCTGAAACGCAACCACCCGGACAGCTCATAACTTCAACTATATCATAATCGCAAGTTCCCTGACGGATCTGTTCTGCAACCTTCTTGGCATTTGACAGACCATGCACAACACAGAGTTTAAGCTTGACATCGCCAACAGTGATCTCTGTAACCTTGGTATTTTCAGGACCGCGAACCTCATGGAAATCGCAATTATCAAGTACCTTGCCAGTCACTTTTTCAGCGGCATAACGAAGTACTGCCTCGCTCACACCGCCAGTTACGCCAAATATAACTCCGGCACCAGTCTTAAAGCCAAGCGGCATATCCAGAGCTTCCGGCTCAATTGCGGCAAAATCAATACCAGCCTCACGGATCATCTTGCCTAGTTCCTTTGTAGTCAATACAGCATCAACATCAGCAATGCCATCATGGCTGAATTCAGGACGGCCAGCCTCGAACTTCTTAGCCGTACAAGGCATAATAGAAACAGTAAAGATATCCTTATTCTCAACACCAAGCTGAGCTGGTAATACTTCACGAGAAACCGCACCAAACATCTGCTGTGGGCTCTTACAGCTTGACAGATGATTGAGCAGGTCTGGGTAATACTGCTCTGCATACTTAACCCATGCCGGGCAGCATGAAGTCATGATCGGCAGATTCTCACCGCGAGCCTTACGCTCCAGGAACTCGTTAGCTTCTTCCAGAACAGTCATATCAGCAGCGAATGAGGTATCAAATACCTTATCAAAACCCAGCATATTCATGGCTGCAACTATCTTACCGGTAGTTACTTCACCAGACGGGATATTGAACATTTCGCCAATAGCTACGCGTACCGCCGGAGCGATCTGGGCGATAACTTTCTTCTTCGGGTCGTTCAGTGCTATCCACACACGGTTAACATCACTCTTGACAGTAATGGCACCGGTAGGACACACATTGGCACACAGGCCGCAATATACGCACTCGACCTTATCCAGATTCTTACCAAAAGCCGGCTGTACGATAGTCTTGGCACCACGAAAAGCAAAGTCAATAGCACCAATACCCTGCAGCTCATTACACGCTCTTACACAGTCGCCGCAAAGAATACACTTATCAGGGTCACGCACCAGTGACGGGTTACTGTTATCAACCGGGTAATGTGTCTGGCTGCGTTTGAAGCGAACATCATCAACGCCCAGCTTACTGGCCAGCTCCTGTAAACGACAGTGAGTATTCTTGGCACAGGTAGTACAGTCATCATGATTATTCGCCAGCAGCAGTTCCATGAATATCTTACGCATTTCACGCAACTGGCCGGTATGGGTCTTAACCTTCATATTGGCACGAGGCTTAATAGAACAGGAAGCCTGTACACCCATACCTTCGATCTCTACTATACAAAGGCGGCATGCACCGTAAACGCTTAATTCTGAATGATAGCAAAAAGTCGGCAGTTCAACATTATTCTTACGGATAAGTTCCAGAAGATTAGGCTCGCCATCTATTGCTACTTGTTTACCATTTAGGGTTATATATTCTTTATTCATATTTAATTCCTTTATATATTAAGGCAGCATGGCAATTAAGCCCCTACACCTACTATTGCATCGAACTTACATACCTGTGCACAAGTTCCACACTTGATACACTTTTCCGGATCAAGATAATATGGTTTCTTGATCTCGCCGGTTATTGCACCTACCGGACATTTTCTGGCACAGGCAGAGCAGCCTTTGCACTTATCAGCTAAAATTTCTGGCTTAGCCAGAGCCTTACACTGACCTGCCGGACAACGCTTCTCGTGGATATGAGCCAGATACTCATCTTTGAAGTGCTCTAAGGTTGTCAATACCGGATTCGGAGCTGTTTTGCCCAGACCGCAAAGCGAGCCGAACTTAACAGCACGAGCCAGACTCTCAAGTTTGACCAGGGTTGACTCATCAGCCCTGCCTTCAATGATATCTTCCAGCAGCATAAGCATCTGCTTAGTACCCTCACGACATGGTACACACTTACCGCAGGATTCATTCTGAGCAAACTGCATAAAGAAGTGTGCTATTTTGATCATACAGGTATTCTTATTCATTACTACCAGACCACCAGAACCTACCATAGCCCCAATGCTCTGTAATGAATCAAAGTCAAGCGACAGATCAAGATGGTCTTTAGTCAGACAGCCGCCAGAGGGACCGCCCACCTGCACAGCCTTAAACCCATCTTCCATGATCTTACCAGTTGCATCAGTTACGCCGCCGCCGATCGCAAATACGATCTCACGCAGCTTGGTACCAAATGGCACCTCGATAAGACCAGAGTTAGCAATATGACCAGTAAGAGCAAATGTCTTAGTGCCTGGCGATTTCTCTGTACCAACACTGCGGAAGGCATCTGCACCATTGTTAATTATATATGGAACTGTTGCAAGGGTCTCAACATTATTAATTACTGTCGGCTTACCCCACAGACCCTTCTGTGCCGGGAATGGCGGCTTGGGACGAGGCATACCACGCTGTCCTTCGATCGATGCTATGAGAGCGGTTTCTTCGCCGCAGACAAAAGCACCGGCACCTTCCATTACTGTACATTTCATACTCTTGCCGGTACCGAAAATATCTTTGCCGAATATGCCAGCCTTTTCTGCGGCCAGTGCAGCTTTACGCATACGGGCAACAGCCAGCGGGTACTCTGCACGAACATAGATAAATATCTCATCTGCCTCTATGCCGCACGCAGCGATCATACAGCCTTCCAGCACGCAATGAGGGTTACCTTCCATCAGAGAACGGTCCATAAAGGCACCTGGGTCACCTTCATCACCATTACAGATAACATACTTCTTCTCGTTCTTTTCTACCAGGGTCAGATTCCATTTCAGACCGGTTAAGAAACCACCGCCTCCACGACCCCTCAGACCAGATTTCTGGATCTCATCGCAGACCTCCTTAGAAGTCATGCTGGTATAGGCCTTACACGCTGCCTGATAGCCGCCGATCGCCAGATATTCGCCCAGATCTTCAGGATCGATCTGACCGCATTCGCCCAAAATCATACGACTCTGACGGGCATAGAATTGAATATCTTTAGTAGTCTGTTTCTTATCCTTAGTTACCGGATCTACATAAAGCAGTCTCTCTACCGGTTTGCCATTGATTACAGTTGTCTCTACTATCTCGGCAGCATCAGCAGCCTTGACATGAGTATAGAAAAAGCCTTCAGGATACACTGTTACCAGCGGACCTACCTGACAAAAACCCTGGCAGCCGCTACCAGATACATGAACTGTACCTTCTTCACAGGGAGTGAACTCTACCATCACATTGAGATTTTTCTCTTTAAGACTCTTTACCAATGCATCACGCACTTCCAATGAACCGTTGGCCACACAGCCAGTACCGGCACAAACAACTATTCGCTTACCGACTTTCTCGGCAACATCTAAATAGTCCTTGCCCGCTTTTTTCAGATCTTCTATTGATTTTATCATTTTATTACTACTCCACGAGTTTATTCTAACACAGACAAATATCCTTGTCTTGAGCATTACAGAACAGGGTTAATAATTCCCAACGGCTCTGTTATACTGCTTATTTTATTTAACGGTTACTTTCCTTCTTTAGCCAGGATCTCTTCTACCAGAGCTACTGTCTTTTCCGGTGTCTGCAATCCATAGACCTTATCATTTATTGTTAATACCGGCGCCAGACCACATGCCCCCAAACACGATACAGTCTCAACGGTAAACATCATATCCGCTGTCGTTGTCTTGCCCGCAGCCAGATTCAGGCGTTTACGCAAGGCCTCCAGTAAATACTCTGTACCCTTTACATGGCAGGCAGTACCATCACAAAGACGGATTATATATTTGCCCTTCGGCTCCAGGGCAAAATGGCCGTAAAAACTCGCTACGCCATAAACTCTGGCTGGCGGCACATCCAGAGAAGTAGCCACATAAGCCAAAACCTCCTGGGGTAAATACCCATACTGATGCTGGATCTGCTGTAAGATCGGGATAAGCCTGGATGGATTCCGGTCATTAGCCTCAATGATCTTGCAGACATTGTCGTACTTGCGAAGCTGTTCGTTTTCGCCGTTACATTTGCAATTACATTTACATTCTGACATATCTACTACTCCTGAAAATAATAACTGTAGAGACGCTTTATTACATCTCAATATTCATGTCTTTTTTTCGCTTCTATACCTGCATATTAGCATGTTTCAGTATATAATTACGAGACTCTGTTATCGTCTCTACTATATCAACTTATACACTGCCTGTTTCAAATACTTACTATTTAACACCTTCACCAGCTGCCTGATCAGATTTCGCCTTATATCCAGCTCAACTGGTAAATTGGGGTTCTGGTGGGCATTATTTATTCTTGTTCCTACTACAAACTCTATTATGTCACTATCTATCAAAAACCTGGCCAGAGTCTCTGCCGGGTCGGGCTTACGACTCTCTATAAAATAATCCTGCTCTAACAGCCTCAAAGTCTTATTTAATGTTATCGTGCCTTCTGTTACCAGGTCTATTCCTTTTATGCGAGAGGCCGGTGGCACATCATCGCTCATCATACTCAGATCGACTTCTATCTCCCGATTTAGTTCACGGGCTATAATATTAGCTGTCGTTCCGCCGCAAATCACTTTGCGTCCCTTAAACTTATTCAGCATCTCGATCAACTGCTTATCCAGCCCCTCATTGAATGGAGGACCTGTCAATACCAGCGTCTTACGAGGCTTGCGGAAATTCACAACCGCACAGGTCGCATCATCGTGGGCATGACTATAGTCATATTGTAAGGCTCGATTCACTATCACCCGGCTAAGGTCGCGGGCATTGATCTCATTGGCCCTGCACTGATCCAGTACATATTCCCTGAATCCGCCATCACCCCATCCCAATGGCGTCTCGTACTGGCCCATACCCGCCTGGGTAACTCCATCACTTACCATTACCAGCTGCTCATGCTCTTTAGGCCGAAAACTGCTGTAGTACAGCTTACTGGGTAATTCTTTCTTACTGTCAAATTTTATCTCGGTCTTTTCCGGCTCTATTATCCGGCCATCTCGTACCAGAACATAGTTCGGATTGTCATATTCAACCATATTGACCGTACCATCTGGCCTTATATCTGCTATGGTAAAGGTCGAATATCCGATCTTCCTTACACTGCACACCGGCAAAGTAGAGGTTATTATCTCTGCCGCCTGCTTAATATCCATATTGCTGCTGACAAACTTCATCGCCATCGTAGCAGTAAGAGTAGCCAGCACACCTGCTTTTACCCCACTGCCCAGACCATCGGCTAACACACAGACAATGTGATTATCTGCCGGATTGCGATTTGAGATAAATACATCACCTGCTATGCGATTACCATGCTTGCAATTCTGATAGTAATCTACCTCAATAAAGGGTTTCTTATTTTCAGTCAGCCATTCCATACTATTATGTAACCAGTTCGGGTTACTTACTGTCCTTTTCTATCTGTACTACTTCTTAAATATATTCTTTATTGAATCCAGAATAACCTCTGATTCCGCAGCATTTTCACCCAGCAGAAAAGCTATCTTCTGCACTGTTTCAAGGTTCTTGTCAATAACCTCCTGGGCCTTGGCTACGATATGCTCTTTCTGAATAACCGGCTCGGTTACATCTTTTATGACCGCTCCTACCAGCAATTTAGGCTCTACCGTAAATATAGTGAGATCCAATATTCGCTCACCATGACGAACTATCTTCTGAAACTTCTCCAGCCCACGCTCCAGAACCATACCGAAAAGATCATGGAAAGGCATTACCCTGGCCAGACGAGCCCCGGCCAGACCCGGACAGGCATCAAAGACATTCAATGCCTCTTCTCCTATCAACTCGGCAAAACGGCGATTACTCTCTACTATAGTCAGAGTCTTATCTACCATCACCACACCACTGGGCATAGAACTGATCAAAGCATATACCTTCTTGTCCGCCAGCTTACGCATATAACCCATACACATGGTCTTTTCTGCTCGACCGGCCAATAAGGCACAGGCAAACTCCCGGCAGGAATCATAGCCGCAACCGCCGCAATTCAACTCATCCTGAGCCGTTCGCTTACCTACCTGTTCCAATGCCTTGCGTATTTCTTCTTCACTGAAACTACGCGGGCGGATCGGAGATAATTCCCAGTGACAACTTATGTCCAAAGTCGGCTTACGAGGTATCTGACCCTCATCGTAACTGATATTTTCCAATACTTTACAACGCTTACTGATCGTCTGACCTTGCCTGCTCATGCCAGGACCATTTACACAGCCCCCTTCACAAGCCAGCAATTCCAGAAATACCGGGTGGTCAAATTCCCTGCCCACCAGACCATCTAATGCCTTGGTTATTGCCTTGAGACCTGACATAGCCATGTATTCAGTATCATGGGTAGTACAATGAGGCTTCATACCCGCTATCATACCACCATCAACCGGATACAATGAACCTTCCTGGGCCCTCTGAGGGACAAACTCATCTTCACTTATCAATGACAAGGCAGCAGGATTTATTCCTTCTTCCTGCCACCACTTCCTTAACCGCTGAAAGGTCAGGGCAACTTCTAACAGGTCTTTATTCCTGTCTGACTCATTTTTCTTGGCCACACAGGGACCTATAAATACAACGCCTATTTCTTCGCCATATTCCCGTCGAAGCAGCTTACTATGGGAAAGCAAAGGGGAATATAAAGCAGTTATATTCGCTTTTAACTCTGGGTAATACTTATGTATCAGGTCGGTTATCACCGGGCAGGCAGAAGATATGTGGATACCGGGCTTACCTGCCACCCAGGCCGCTGCAGCTGACGATACTTCCTGGGCACCCAGTGCGGTCTGAGATACTCCGGCAAAGCCCAGGGCCTTCAAACCCGCTATTATCTGCTTATCATTATATTCCGGAAATTCCGCAACATAACTGGGAGCCAGAGAAACAAATATCTGTTTTCTCAGCTTCAGCAGCAGCTTTACTCGTTCTATATCATTGCGAGCCTTCTTTGCCTTCACCGGACATATTGTTATACAATGTCCGCACTGAAGACAGGCATCAGGTATTACCCTGGCATGACCGTTCTGTATGCATATTGCCTTTACTGCACATTCTCGCAAACACTTATAGCAATCCTGGCATTCGGCTGTCTCGGTATATACTGGCTGTAATATATCCATTGTTCCCCCGTCTGGATGATAATCGGCTTATTATCTTACCCGATACAGAAGATTACTAAATTATTGTTCTGAGCCTGTATGCGCACATTCTGCGCTGACCTTATTACAGGACCTTTAACACTTAATATAAACCTTACTTCGGGCGGGTTTCTGGCAGGCATCAGGCTCTTAAGAGCTTAACCGTTGTAAAATACTAGCTTACAACTGCCTTACTGCTTATCTGTCTTTTCTTTGGTCGGATCTTAGCCTTTTTCTTCCGTCTTATCTATGTAAAACTTCACCAGATCTATCAGGGATCCGGGTGTTACCCCTACATGACGATCTGAATTTATCACAACATTCGGACCTTCTTTGCATCTGCCCTCACACAAACTACCGGTGATGGACACCACATTTTCCAATTTATGGTCCGATATATATTGCTGCAAAGTCTTGAGCGATTCATTACTCCCACGCGAGAAGCACGAACTGCCCAGACATATACATACCTTTACCCTGGTCTCAGATCCCGGCATCTGACTTCCTCGCTTTCAGTAACTTGGAAGTCTTCCTTGACAATACTGCCAATGACGATGCCAGATCTACTCTCTCTACTATTACATCATCAGGAACATTGAGCCTTACCGGCGTAAAGTTCCAGATTCCTACTACCCCACTGGATATTATTATATCTGCTACTTCCTGAGCGACTGATGCCGGCACTGCCAATACCGCTATATGGATACGCATCCTTATTATCAGCTCAGCCAGACGATCCATTCCAAACACCTGCACGCCATTTATTTCCTGGCCTGCAAGCGATTCATTGGCATCGAAACCAGCTATGATCCTAAGACCATAGTCACTGAAGCCTTTGTATCCGATCAGGGCTCGACCAAGATGACCAACTCCTATAAGGAATGCATCATTCTCGTTGTCCCAGCTCAGAAAACTTTCTATCGCTGCAACCAAATCCATCGTGCGATATCCTACACGAGGCTGGCCTTTTACACCTAATACTTCGATATCCTTACGAACCTGTATGGCCTCATAGCCCAGCTCAGCCGCTATATGCGTAGAACTGACATACTCAGCCTGATCACCACTGCAACGCTTTAAAACCTGCAAATAACGCGGCAAACGGCGAACAGTCGGCGTGGAAACTTTTATGTTAGTTCGATCTGTCATAATCTCTTCCTGGCAAATTCCGGATTAACTATTCCAGCCTGCTGTCTTGTTCGATAGCTTATCGATATATCATTATCGATAATAATTTATCTATTGTCAAGTCATTTGTTACTTTTTTATCAATTAAATCTTTCAGCAGCCTGAATCGAATTTTCACCCGCCATTATAACACTTTTTTTATTAGATATTTATAAAAAAAAGAGCAGTCTTTTACAACCGCCCCTTTTTTTGCTTTTAAAACCCCAGATCAAATCTCATAGCTCGAAATCAATCTGGCTCTCTGTCTAATTTTAGATATTTACTTCTTCTATGTTCTCTTCACGCAATCTGGAACGCCTTGAACGACGCTTAGATGATGGCTTGGCCTTACGGTCTGTCAATGCTATCTGCAATGCCTCACGGGCGGTTGGAGCAAACAGATCGGCACCAACTTCTTCCCATAAACCCTCTGCACGATTAAATACACCACCTGATAGCATTATTCTCATTCCCGGACAGGAATCCATAGCCCTCATTGAATCGATCAGACGCCTTACATCTGGTGCTCCACTTGGCTTGGTGCCATATATGAACAATATATGCGGCTGGAATGCCGTTGTCATTGATATGGTCTCATCATTGGGCACACCACCACCCAGGAATCGAACCTCCCAGCCCTCTGACTCAAACAAATCTGAACACATCTGGGCACCCAACTCTTCAGGCTCATCATCGGCACATACTATTATTATCTTGCGGCCATTACCATAGGCATGTGGCAACTTACTCTGCAACTGATCTACCAGTGTACGGTTGATCCTTGTAGCCATATGCTCAGTTATACGGTCGATCTTATCCCCACGATACAAACGGTCGATCTCTTCCATTATCGGCCAGAATAACTCTGTGTAGATCGTACAAGCAGGCGTTCCTGTCTGAAGAGACTCACTTAATATCTCTCTGCAACCTCCCCTGTCGCCGGCCAGTACTCTCTCAAGATATCTCATTCTGTACATACCAAAGTCCATAATAGCGTCCTTCCTCTAAAGGTTAGTAATTGTTTATTCTGCGTCCTTAATTACTTGTCGTTTATGACAACAATACTATCGACTGACACCTTAAAAAATGTTTAGCTAAAATCTCTATTTTTTCTATCTTAACATTAGTTTTAACAATATTCCCAATACAGAAACACACAGAATTAAACATAAGCACTTATTATGACTAAACTTACACCAATAAGATATGAAATTTACAGACAAAAAAATATGTTAAGATAGGAGGAAATAAGCCAACCTATCTTAACATAACAACTTTCAAACTTAACAATTAATTATCGGCTTAAAGCATCCAATGCGGCATCCAGTGTATAAATGTCACGCAAAATTATGGGCTTACCAGGATTATCTGGATGAAATACCGCACTAAACGGAACTGATTTACTCCCCAGACGCTCAAGCTCAGCCTTGATAGCATCATTTTGATTTGTCCAGTCAACCTTCAGGAATAAGGCATTACTACTTTTAAGGGCCTGAGCAAAAGTATCTGTGTTCAAGACCGTAGCCTCAACAAATTTACAATTCGGGCACCAGTCAGCGGTAAATTCCATGAAAACTGGTCGGCCCTTAGCCAATGCTTCTTCTCTTGCTGATATTATCTCAGAAAAGCTAAGCTCATTGGTCAGCCCAGTATCTGAGCCCCCTCCGGCAAAACCGGCATAGCCCACCAATAATACTAAAGCTAAAGCCAGCAAGCGAACTATATACCGCTTGACCGGCGGAGTCATAAAATTCACCACCTGAAAACTCAGCCAGAATCCAAAGGCTACTGTCAAGGCCAGAAATAAAAGTGGTACTACCTGATCAGAACTGAACCAGGTAACCATATAAACAGCAACTGCCAGCATAATATAGGCAAAGCCCTCTTTTAGACGAACCATCCAGTTACCTGCAGCTGGCATCTTATCTAACAGACTGGGGAAGGCGGTTAAAAGCACATAAGGAAACGCCATACCCAAACCTATACTGATAAATATGACCAGAGACATATAGGCAGACTGACTCAAGGCCCATACTAAAATACCGCCTAAAAATGGCGCACTGCAGGGAGTAGCCAGTAATGTTGCCATAATTCCCATCATAAAAGTCCCGACATAACCGCTGCTTACAGCTCCCGCATTGGCCAGCCTCAATGGTAGTACCACCTCAAAAAGACCCAACATTGACAAGGACATTATAAAAACCAGCAAAAACATTCCCATACGGAATGGTAAATACTGGAACTGCTGACCATAGGCCATATTAAAGAGTGAAAGCACCAGGCCCAGCACAGCAAATAACAGTATAATACCTGCGGAAAAGGCCAGCGACAATTTTAAGGCTTTATAACTGTCACCACTGGCTTTGGCATTTTGCCCCTGTTTAATTATACTCAATACCTTCAATGGTATTACAGGCAATACACAGGGCATGACATTCATTATCAGACCGCCAAGCATTGCCAGTAAAACATTACCGACTATAGACACTGCCGAACTTGACGATCGTGACTCCCCTGGCAACACCTCGGTAACCGGATCAAAATAACCTGCTAGTGATATTCCAGAAAAAACACTGCTATCATTGTTCGACAGAACAGATTCATTTTCTACCACAATTGCTATAGAGACACTATCTGACCATGGCAAACATTGCGTTTCAGTACAATAAAGCCCTTTTAACGACAGGTTAAGCTCTACACTATCACTTGAATAATCTTCAGCCAACCTGAATGGCAGGTATATAACAACCCTGCCATCGTAAACCATATCAGTACTGTCAATATTCTTATCTTCATATTCATATCCCGCCGGATATATCGGTAAGGCAAAATCAACACCACTAACCTGCTTATATTCCAGAGTAGTGGGCAGCCCAATACCATCATGGTTTGGATTGGCGTATAAATGACCATCAGGTTCTATATTCAGCACAACAGCCAGAACCGACTCTGTGCCAACAGCCAGTTTACTATGGCTATTAATCACCTCAACTCGTACTGCCGGCTTTGACTGATCTGGCACAGCTACTGGCGGGACATTTACTGAGCCCATACCAAAACCAGGCTGAAACTGAGCAGTAGAAACACTACAGAGTGCGAACAAAGCCATTATTATCAACAAGTTACGCATATTTACACCTATGCCTTCCTTAACAATATCATAAAAGGTGCCATCTGACACCATTAAGTTTTAACTTCTCACAATTATAGTACGAAATACAACAAGAAGAGATTGAAAATTGTAAAAAAAATCCGCCGGGGACTATATTACATAGCCCCCGACGGATAACACAGTTTATCGTCAGCCTAAACAACCACTGACTATTACAATCTATTTCTTTTAATCCTTAGTTAAATTCATCAAACCCATCATTTTCAAACGGGATCATTAATTCAGCTTCTCTTGTACTCTTTGGAGAAACTGAAGCACCTGTTGAATTATAACTTCCGCCGGCAATAGCATGAAACGCCTGATCTGACTTACTCATTGGCTTAGACTGCTTGCTTAAACCTGAAATTGACTTTGCCTTAGACGAATTACTACTATAATTGGCCGCTTTATTTGTCCCGACAATAGTCTGTAACTCCTGGACAATATGCATTACCTGACTTGCAGCACTGGCAGACTCTTCCGCATTAGCCGCATTAGCCTGAGTCACCTTATCCATCTGATTCATTGATATATTGATCTGGTCTATACCTTGAGACTGTTCCTGACAAGCAGAATTAATTTCTGCCACCAGATCATTGACCTTCTGCACTGAAGCTGTTATCTCATTGAGCGAGCTGGCAACTTCGTTTGTTATTTGCACACCATTATTAGAGTTTTTCACCGATTCTTCGATCATAACCGAAGTATTCTTAGCTGCATCAGCTGAACGCATAGCAAGATTTCTCACCTCTTCTGCAACAACAGCAAAGCCCTTGCCTGCCTCACCAGCACGAGCAGCCTCAACAGCAGCATTCAAGGCCAGCAAATTCGTTTGGAACGCTATTTCATCAATAGTTTTGATGATCTTACTGGTCTCTTCTGATGATTTCTGTATTTCCAATATTGCAGTATTCATTCTCTGCATAGCATCTGAACCACTTAAAGCTGCCTTGGTCGTCTCAGATGACAACTGATTTGCCTGCTGTGCATTGTCAGCATTTTGCTTGGTCTGGGCAGCAAGTTCTTCTAATGAACTTGAAGTCTCCTCAAGACCAGCTGCCTGCTCAGTTGCACCCTGTGCTAATTGCTGAGAAGCCTGGGCTACCTGACTGCCGCCGCTATTGAGATTATCAATTATGTCACGGAACTTATCTGCCAGGGTATTAAGTTCATGACTGCTGAGGGTCTTAAGCCCGCCAAACATAGCTTTGAACGGCCTCACCACACTATTAACTGTTATATAGCCAATAATAAGACTAATCACTATACCAGCAACAAGCAGTGCATAAACAGTAGTTGCTGCATTTGTACTCTGATGAGCCGCTCCACTGGCAAAACTTTCAGCCCGATGAGCAGACTCCTGGATAAGCGGCACTATATCATCAAGCACCTCACTGACCATCTCATTAACCTTACCCTTTACCAGAGCCCTAACCTGCTCAGCATCTCCTGATTTTGCATTTACCTCTTTGGCAACTGACATAAGATTGGCCAGATCACTCCTGAGCTCTGATATTACCGACTTGTCACCCAGATAACTCTTTTCCATTATATCCAGATCGGCTACAACCCTGGCATTGAGGCTGTCAGCTTGACCCAGTAGTGTTGAAGCACCTCCGCCATCAGCAAGAGCGGCTTCTTCCAGCACTATCTGAATAGACTGAAAACCAGACCGTACCTGTAATGCTGAAGTGGTAAATTTATAAGAATTATTATACAATGTCTGTGTATTATCAGCTATTGCTGACATTTTATTGGCTGAAACAAACACTATGACTACTGTAATAACTGTAGAAAAAATAAAACCAAGAAAAATCTTATACGACAATTTCATTTTATAACCTTCCTCATTATCTATAACTTATATATTGTGGTTAACACTAAAAGCCTGACCTGCCTGACTTAAAAACCAGTAAGGTTACAGCCAGCCAGTACTTTTTCAATATCCAGCAGAATCTTCACCGCTTTGCCTATCTTGGCCATACCAGTTATAAACTCTACCTCTTTTGACTCGCCAAACGCCGGCGATGGCTCTATCTGCTCAGGGCGTATATCCTGGACCTCTGAGACACTATCAACGATTATACCAACAAAGACCGTATGCTCATCGCTGCCTATTTCGACTACGAGAATACAGGTTTCATCAGTAATCTCTTTTTCTTCCATTCCGAACTTCTGCCGCAATGAAACAACCGGGATCACCTGACCACGCAGATTCAGCACACCTTTAACTTCTGGTGGAGTTTGCGGAACCTCAGTTACTTCCTGATAGCCAATGATCTCTTTAACCTTTAAGATTTCAATTCCAAACTCTTCTGTACCAACAGCAAAAGTCAGATATTTTCCAGCATGAGCCATTTCTTTTGTCATTTCAGACATAATTCATACCCCTTTATATGTTAGGAATAAATTCTCAATACCCTCAGAGCTATAATCGGCATAACACTGTTTCACTTTAATTCATATAATAACCAAACTTGACCTATAGCTTTTATTACCGCTCTGAATAGCCCAAAATAACTATAATAACTGAATTATCTGTGCATATATAAGTAGAGTAAGGAATTATAGGACCACAAAAAAACTTTTTTTGCTCTCTGGATTTTTTTTGATAAATCTACCCCAAAAGGCCTATAACAAAGAGTAAAGGATTACTCTGACAATACCAATAGAACGGAGCACCTACTCCAGGTTGCTAAGAAATGCTTTAAGCCTGCTGACAGGAACACCAAAGTTTGTACCCGAAAACCCCCTGAGAAGAGCGGTATTAACTGCAATTACCTTACCTTCACTATTGAACACCGGTGAGCCTGACGCTCCGATCGCAGTAGGTGCATCATAGGCAATCTTATCAGGTACTACCTGACCACAGATCCCCCCTGTGGCCATTGGCTTTATTAACATCTTACCAGCCAATAATAAACCCATCTCATCAAAGGAAGAGCAATTCAAGGTATTATCAACTGAATCTATTCTGGCAGTTATAAGGTCAAATCCAGTGGGATAACCCAAAACAGTAACAGGCATGCCGACAGAAACTGAAGCATCATAATCACAGACTAATGTCGGAATCGAACCATTGTAATTTTTTATCTTTAATACCGCCAGATCATCATATTGGGCAACTGCAAGCAGTTCGAGTTCAAATGGTTTATCTATACCAGGAAAAAAAGCACGGAGCATCAATACTCGAGGATTAAAACCGGCATCAATTATATGGCGATCACGCGTAGTCTCTGACCAGGGAACCGCAATATGCCTGTTAGTGACTATATAACCACGACTATCAATAAGAAAGCCGCTGCCAGTGTATTGAATATCTACCCGGCGATTATCACTGCTATGCCCGGCGGTAACATTAGCAGCCGTCACAACCCCCTTAAGATCAGACCAGCAAATACCAGCACCACTGGCATCTGTAAAAATATATTCTCCCTGTATCAGGCAAACCGAAAGGCTTTTCTCCTCTAAACCAGAATCAGGACGAATGTACTGATCAGACAATAACCGAAGTGAGTTACAATCACCAGTTCCGCGATCACTCAATAGTTCGATATTATTTCCACTCAAAAGCTGCATCTCAGTTCTGATCGACTTTATCTCTTGCCATTGAAACAACACAGCCAGAACCAGACAGAGTATCACCATCGACACAGCTGCCAACCATAGCAGTTTTCTATCCTCTCCTTGCCTTTGCATTATTTCTCCTGCTCCTGCCTCTCTCGCAAATAATCGTACCCAAAACAACTGTACGGGCAACTAATAATTACCCTCCAAGGCAGTTACTTTGAAATAACCATCCGGGCTGCTACCGGCTTAAAGTCTATATCCATCATTATCACATCCGGCTGATCTACATAACTCTGCCAGTTATTCTTGTTTTCTATTATCTCAGCCTGGGGAATAGTCACATCAAAAATATCATCTGGAGAACTGGCCAACCTGGGCAATAATATGCCGCAAGTGGTATTTAGTATCTCTTTAAATGCATCAACGCCCTTTTCCCTTGCCAGAGGGTCATCCTGTTCCAGGCCCATTATATTAGCCGCTGCACATATTACAACATCAATGCCGGCAGCCAATTCGATATGACCAGATATCGGCCCTTTGAAGTCCATCGACACCATTACTGCCTCACAAGGCGATTCAAGTATATCTTCGACAGGCAAGGCCATCATAAAGGCCATTGTCTCTATCGTCTGGGCAAATGCCTCAGCCAGAACATCACTGGAATACAAATCACTATTTGTAGTTAACATCTTTTCCTCCTGGTCTGACGGTCTTTTATAAGTCTTTAGATTGATCCTTTGTCGTAACCGTTACTTTACCATCAGCCATGTTCAGCACTAACGATCTGGCAGACGATCCGCCAACATCTTCCTTTTCAATAAATATACCTTTTTTCCACATTATCTGCCTTATTGCCGCATAATTCCTTTTGCCTATCTGAAACATCCTGGCATCATTCATTATCTGAGCGCCACCTGCTATTTTAACTTGCAGTCTCCTGAGATCAGCCCCAACACTACATAATCTTTCTATCAATAGCTTTATGCCTGTGTCGGCAAACATGTACGGATTAACTTTGGCCTTATCCGGATTATTATGACTGTCGGGCAGCTGAAAGTGAAGCATACCACCAACCCTTGCCTGGCGATCGTACATACACACGCCAATGCAAGAGCCCAGCGAGTATGTAATTATTACATCCTCGTCACTGGTCGATACTTTAGCATCTGATATATCAACTATATGCTTCACCAATCTGCAACCTTCTTCGTATCTTTTCTCCTGGCTATAATCACATTACAGCATCTCTACCTTTGCCTCTATCGTTCTGATAAAGACCTATCTTTAGAAGACTTTTACTATTATTTCGCTCTCTATTACAGTAAAAAACCCAATCTCTTGAAATCAAAATACTTATGACAAAAGATTTATAGGACTATATTTTATTTAACAGCTCGCACTCCCTTGGAATTATAATTATAGGTAAAACCACATTGAATTTAAGAGACAAAAAAAAAGACATGCCATAAGCATGTCATTTTCTATTTGGTCCTCTGTTACGAGGTCTTGAGGTCATTTTAGTCAGTTGAGTTTGAACAAACTCTCAGGCATAACAGAATCTATCTCAATCACTTCCACATGAGAGATAACCTTGCCTTTTCTGATACGCGATATCTCATAGATCATCGGCTGGTCGCAATCTATGACATACTCGAGCAAATCACCCGATAAGTCATTTCTGGTACGAACCTTATAACATTCTTCGCCTTTGAATACCAGCTTTGTATTACTAATTATATCACTGGTCTTAACCAGAGCCTGAGTTGGCGAGCTTTCAAAAGGAAAAACTTCGCCAAGTTCTGCCAGCATAAACATTTCCGGACCAGAAGCCGTCAAGCCTGGTTTTACTGAAACTTCGCCGCTGGAACCATTGAGACAACTATAATTTTCGGGATTATTAACTATTACCGTACCATCGTTAAACTGCATACGATAAGAATTAGGCCGTTGCCACCACATCTCCATGCTACTGTTCATAACCGTCATTTTGAAATGAACATTATTAAAATTGGTCACCTTTTGCAGAATATTACTATCTGCCTGAGCAACTGAAACTGTACTGCTATTACCTACATTAAGTACCGCCAAACCAAAGGCCAGTACCAACACAGCAGCTATCGCGGCAAAACGAGAAAGATAACCCGTAAGACTTATGCCGCGATGAGCCTCAAGGTTTATAGTGCTAACAGACCCGCCAGCCCTCTGACCATAAGGTTTAAGGTCAGACAGAAGCTGCGACCGGAGGAGATCGTGTCTGTGACCAAACCGGTCATAATGAGCTGACAGGCCTTCAAAAAAGGAGGACTTATTTAATTTTTCAAATTCATTATTATTCATAATTACTTACTTCAAATGCTTTTCCATACTTTTTCGTGCCTTTTCCAACAAACGAAATAAAGCACTTCTGGAAACTTTTAATATTTCACAGGCCTGTTTTACATCCTGACCCTGTAGATAATATACATGCAAAGCCAATCTTTGTTCTTCGGGCAATTTGCCTAAAGCCCGTTCAATTTCTTCACTTATCATTCGCGGCTGAGCATCATCCTCTACAGCCTGCTCGGGCAAGTCATCACCTACATAAACATGACGGTCACGATACTTGCCCCGCCGAAACTCTCGACCGATATTCTTAACAATACTGGTTAACCATGCACCAAATTTATCAGGATCTTCTAACCGCTCCAGCAGGTTATAAGCTCTCAGAAAAACTTCCTGGGCCAAGTCCTGGGCAGCGGCCTGATCATGAGTCATGTCGTAACACATTGCCCTTACCAATCTTGCATACTTGTCATAGAGCTTTCCATAGGCATTTTTATCACCTTTAAGGGTTGCCTCAACGAGCTGGCGATCTGTCATTTCCATCAGAAGCCCTCCAGGTATTCAAGGCCCGGAAGAACTGATAACGGCTCTGACAGACTCACAGCCGTCATTATAGTGGCCAGTTCAGTGCCATAAGTCCCATTATTTTTCCAAAAAACCTGCAAAAAAGCTCCTTTTTATTTTTCTCTCTTTATCGCAGGCATAAATATACCTTAAAATCGATAAAGATTGAAATAATAAAAACTTAATCTATTACGGTCTCTCACCAGAATACTATCGTCAAAACCCAGCCGGTGAATTATTGGAACTGGCTGCTTTTATTATTTTTTGAAAGTTATCGGACCATGATTTATGTTTTTTATATTTTACCAAAAATACCATAAGATTATGGCATTAACAATTAAGAACTCAGTGAAGTTAAAGCATAAGTTCCAACTAAAGAAACCTGCCATGCTAAAAACAAACAAAAAATTCTTATTAGCTATTATTATCGCTGCGTATTTTGCCAGCCCAACTCAGGCTGAAAACCAAGCCCAAATAAGCTATGATAATTCCAGGAAGCCTCCCCTGCTCATCGCCGACCCATTCGTCCTGAAGCATGAAGGAAAATACTACCTCTACGGCACCAACCAGACCCTCAGAGGCGAACCACGCCAGAAAGATCAGGGTTTCAAAGTATTCCAGTCTGACGATCTGGTGAACTGGAGTAAACCAGTTGGAGCCACAAATGGCTTGGCCCTTGTCGATAAGGACTCATGGGGCAGCCACAGTTTCTGGGCACCGGAAATAATCTTCTTTGGCGGAAGGTTCCTGATGTACTACACTGTCGAAGAGCATCTGGCCATCGCCGAAAGCAATTCACCGCTGGGGCCTTTCGTACAGAAGGTTCAGCAGCCCCTGCACTCGGACACCAAAGAGATCGACCCACATGTTTTCTTCGATGATGATGGCAAAACCTATCTCTATTTCGTCAGATTCACAGGTGGTAATGAAATATGGTGCGCTCAGCTCAATGACGACCTGCTCTCTATCAGGGAAGAGACCCTCACCCGCTGTATCGGCCAGAGCCAGGACTGGGAAAAGAGTACCAGCGTACCCGCGGCGGTCAATGAAGGAGCTTTCGTATTCAAGCATAAAGGATGGTACTACCTGACCTATTCAGCCAACCATTACCAGAGCCTGGACTATGGAGTTGGCTATGCCGTTTCGAAAAGCCCGCTTGGCCCCTGGGAAAAATATCAGGGTAATCCCATACTCAAGGCTAATGACCTGGTTAAAGGTCCCGGCCATCACAGCCTGGTAAAGGCACCTGATGACAAACAATGGTTCATTGTTTACCATACCCACTATAGCACAAAAAGAGTTGAACCCAGAAAACTGGCTATAGATCGTTTATATATCAATCCGGCCCATAACCCTGATGAGCCTGACATAATAACAATAAACGGCCCAACTACCACACCACAACCAATGCCATAACCGAACAAAACCTTTCTCCTAATAACCTCCTCATTTTTGCTTGAAAAAGCAAAAGGCCTGTCCCGGCAAATTACCAGGACAGGCCTTTTATTTTACACAAACTGCGACAGATCAGGAGCTATATCCTGAAAAGCACACACCTGAGTTATCAGGTTAGTCTTTAACCTTGAACTCGGCATCAACTACATCATCATCGCCGCCATTATTACCGCAAGAACCATCAGCACAGTTATCGCCGCATGGTGAAGCACCTGCTGCGCCACCCTGCTGCTTGGCAGCCTGCTCATAGATGATCTTTCCTATGGTCTGGCTGGCAGTAGCGACATTTTCCATGCCTTTCTTAATAGCGTCAGCATCATCACCCTTGACTATATCTCTCAGGCTGTTTATAGCAGACTCAACCTTGCCGCGTTCATCGGCAGGTATCTTATCGCCATGTTCCTTCATAGTATTTTCGGTACTGAAGATAAGCTGATCTGCCTGATTCTTGAGGTCGATCAGGGCACGACGCTTTTTATCTTCTTCAGCATGGGCTTCAGCATCTTTAACCATACGGTTAATCTCATTTTCATCAAGACCAGATGTTCCACGGATCTCTATCTTCTGCTCTTTACCTGTACCCAGGTCCTTAGCAGACACATTAAGAATACCATCGGCATTGATATCGAAGGTTACTTCGATCTGTGGAATACCACGAGGGGCCGGCGGCAGACCTGTAAGCTGGAACCGACCCAGAGTACGGTTATCAGCAGCCATCTCGCGTTCACCCTGCAGAACATGAATATCTACAGAAGGCTGATTATCAGATGCCGTTGAGAATACTTCCTTCTTGCTGGTTGGAATAGTAGTATTTCTTTCGATCAGCTTGGTCATAACACCACCAAGGGTTTCAACACCCAGGCTCAGCGGAGTCACATCAAGCAGAAGAATGTCTTTCACACTGGAATCACCTGAAAGCACACCACCCTGAACCGCTGCACCAATAGCAACTACTTCATCGGGATTTATGCTCTTATTAGGCTCTTTACCAAATATCTCGCGGGCAACTTCTACCACCTTAGGAATACGAGTAGAGCCACCTACCAGTACCACTTCAGCAATATCGCTGAGCTTAAGGCCAGAATCCTTGATAGCCTTTTCACATGGTGCCTTGAGCTTCTGCATGATCGGAGCGATCAACTGCTCAAAGGTACTGCGATTTATAGCCATCTGCAGGTGTTTAGGACCAGAAGCATCTGCGGTAATAAACGGCAGATTGATCGTGCTTTCCATTGAGGTTGACAGCTCGCACTTGGACTTTTCAGCAGCTTCTTTAAGACGCTGGAGAGCCATAGCATCATTGCGAAGGTCAACACCCTCTTTCTTCTTGAACTCATCAGCTATATAGCGGATCAGCACTTCATCTATATCATCGCCACCCAGGTGAGTATCACCATTGGTGCTGAGCACTTCAAATACATTGTCGCCGATATCGAGGATCGACACATCGAATGTACCGCCACCAAAATCGAATACTACGATCTTCTCGTTAGCCTTCTTCTCAAGACCATAAGCCAGAGCTGCGGCGGTCGGCTCATTGATAATGCGTTTAACATCAAGACCGGCGATCTTACCAGCATCCTTGGTCGCCTGACGCTGAGCATCATTAAAATACGCAGGGACGGTAATTACAGCCTCGGTCACCTTTTCACCAAGATAGTCTTCGGCAGTCTTTTTGAGGTCCATGAGGATCATGGCAGATATTTCCGGGGCAGTATATTCCTTACCGCGAACCGATACCCTTACCAGCTCCTCAGTAGAACCAACCACCTTATACGGAACCATCTTCTCTTCCTGACCAACTTCACTGTGACGACGACCCATGAATCGCTTGATCGAGTAAACCGTGTTATTAGGGTTTGTCACCTGCTGATGACGAGCTATCTGGCCTACCAGCCGCTCACCCTTATCTGTAAAAGCCACTACTGACGGTGTCAGGCGTGAACCCTGGGCATTTACCAGTACCTTGGGCATCGCACCTTCCATCACCGCTACAACCGAGTTGGATGTACCTAAATCTATACCAATTATCTTTGACATCTTAAAAACTCCTGTTAAATCAAAGTTTCATTATTGCGTCTTTACAGTGAGGCATACTACCGCACTGATTATCATTAGAGCAAACACCGTGCCAAACAACCAAGCATAATACCTAAAGCATTACTAATCAATCATTTAAATATAATAATAATAAATTTCACTCTCGACAATTATGCCAAAGAGTCAGGCACCAACCCTTTAAACTGCCAAATTCACAACCACTCAGGAACAACTGAATACAGCCGGTAATGCTGATAAGCTCATGTTTGCCTGGCACACACTACCACCCCCAACTCCAGAAATGACAACATCAAGCCCGCTATTTGCCTATTTGGGATTAACCAGTGAAAAATGGCTGAAATTCGTCATGACCTCCTTTATTCTGCAAATATTTTATGTTTTTTTTATTTTTTGCAATTCCAGACACATATCCGCTGCTAACGAAAGCCATTTGCACGCTTATTGGTTTATTTTTGCATATAAATGGATTTATCACCTGACTTCATTCACTTTCATGTCAGGAGCTAAGAAAATCATGTTCAAAATTATCACTATGGGACAACAAATATCTTCTTAACTCTTTATTTCAGGCAGAATTTGGCTATCTGACAACTTGCACAGTCATAATTATGTGTTAATATTACTGTAGATCTGAATGGTAGCCGTTCTCTGTTACCGTAGAATATATCAGGCAAGGAAAAGAAAGAGCCTCTCCGTTGTCCGGCAGATAGTGTCAGGCAGTAGCCCATTTTAAACCTGGGTCTGCTGACCGCTCTGGCAGGTCCGGTGGTACTCTTTCCCTCTCTATGGTTTTAGTTATCGGTCCGGCAGATCCTGGCAGAAATATGTGTTCCGCCCTGCCCAAATATGCAAACACTGATAGGATTTTCGTGGAGAAGTGTGTTATGTCAATGAAATTGCACCTGGCCGGGCTGATGTTATTTGCCGGGCTGGCTATGCCTGGTCTGGGTTCCAGGGCCAACGCTGACAGCGTAGTGGTTTTTAACGAGATCATGTACCATCCGGCTGAAACCCAGCCAGACAATGAATGGATCGAACTGCATAACCAGATGGCGGTTGATATCGACCTTTCCGGCTGGTCGGTAAAAGGTGGCATAGACTATACTTTCCCTGAAGGCACCTTTATGCCCGGCGGCAGCTACCTTGTAATAGCCCGGCTCCCGGCACAATTTTCCGAACTTGATCAGGTTTTCGGGCCATTTTCAGGCCAATTGTCAAATAGCGGCGAATCATTAAGGCTGGAATCTGCCAGTGGCCGACTAATGGACTCAGTAACCTTCAATGACAAGGCCCCCTGGCCGATAGCTCCTGATGGTGCCGGAACATCCCTGGCCAAAAAACATCGCGACATGGGCAGTGCCAAGGCCGGTAACTGGCTCAGCAGCCTTCAGGTGGACGGTACCCCCGGTCAGGAAAATTTTCCTGTTATCGATCTCAGACCGATCAGGACCGACCTTATTGATAATGATTCATTCTGGAAATATTACCTGACCGGCGACCTGGGCACGCAATGGTCTATGCCGGGCTATAACACTCAAAGTTTCACCACCGGCCAGGCAGGTTTCAGCTATGGTCTTGACGCCGGTTCCGGCACTCCGGAACCAATACCAACCCTGTATAGCACCGGCGTTGATGATGCCGGGCAACCTCTTCCGGCTGGAAGCTTCGATCAGCACTATCTGCTCGTTGCCAACAACTCACCCTTATTGGCTATGAACAACCACCCTGCCTGGCTCGCCAACGACAGCCTTTCACAATGGGTAGGCTGGAGCGGTGATGGCACAAACGATCAGCCAGCAGGCAATTTCCCGATCTCAACCTCTTTCAGTCTTGACGGCTTCGATCCTGCTACCGCCACTATCACTATGTACCTTTCCACCGATAATGGCGTTGATGATGTTCTGCTCAATGGCATAAGTACCGGCATATCCTGCGGGTCATTCAATAGCTGGTGCGGGCCATACACGATCAATTCCGGTTTTATTACCGGCACCAATAAACTGGAATTCAAATATCGCAACGACGGAACATCTGCCAATCCTGCCGGGTTTCGCGTCAGAATGTCTGGAACTGCTGCTGAGAGTCTCAGCAATACCCAGCTGGCCAGTTGTCCACAGACCAGCTATTATCGCCACGAATTTACCTATACTCCAACTGACAACACTGCGGTAACGCTGGAGTTGAACGGTGCTATTGATGATGGTGCCGTTTTCTACCTCAATGGCCAGGAACTATATCGCCAAAATATGCCCACTGGCCCGGTAACTTTTGCCACCAAAGCACAAACCAATTTAACTGCGGCCCCAGCCCAGTTCGGTCCGGTTATCGTACCGGCTGACAACCTGATAGCCGGTAATAATGTGCTGGCAGCGGAAGTGCATCAGGCAACAAATGGTATTAACGACCTCTACTTCCAGGCCAGACTTACCGCTATTGAAACACCCATTCCCCCGGATTCAGGAATGAAATTGGCATTTAATGAAATAGCTCCGGGCACTACCCAGTTCTGGCTGGAACTGGTAAACTACGGTCAGGAAGCAGTCGATCTTTATGGTTCAGTTGTCAGTGTTAATGGCCAGACCAATGCCGATTATACCCTGCCACACCTAATTTTGAACAAAGATCAGTTCCTGACCCTCAATAGTTCAGTCCTTGGCTTTACTCCGGCACCAGATGACAAACTATATCTGTACCTGCCCGGCAGAGAGATACTCGCCGATGCGGTTATCGTCTCAGACCAGCTCCAGGGACGCCAGCTAACCGCCAGTGGCCGCTGGGCTTACCCCGATACCGCCACACCCGGCAGTACCAATACTTTTGCCATAAATAACGATATTGTCATTAACGAAATTATGTACCATAAAGGCGACCTGCCCGGCACACCAGCTCAATATGCAACCACTACTCTGGTAACCAAAGGTGCATCAGCCAGAGTTATTGTACCACAAGCCAGTATCGGCACCGGATGGACAGGCGGTAGTGAACCTTTTGACGATTCGGCCTGGACAAATACCACAACCGGCATAGGCTATGACACTGCTCCTGACTATCTCAGTGATATTGAAGGAAATATCTATGACCAGATATTCGGGATCCGCTCAACATTCTACACCCGTATTGCCTTTGAAAATACCGGTACCGGCCCGATCAGTAATATGATCCTGCAAATGAAATATGACGATGGCTTTATTGTCTATCTCAACGGTATTCGAATCGCCCAGCAGTATGCACCATCTGACCCGACCTGGAATAGCGTTGCCAGCGGCTCACATGAATCTTATGGCTATGAATCGTTCGATGTCTCAGCCTATATCAGTGCCCTTAAACCCGGCACTAATATCCTGGCTATACATGGCCTTAACTATGGCAGTTCCAGCAGTGACCTTATCATCCTGCCGCAGCTTACCATAACTCAGGAAATAACACCTGCCCTGCCCCCATCAGAATCCGACCAGGAATGGGTCGAGTTATATAATCGTGGTATCTCACCAGTGGATCTGACAGATTGGAAGCTTGATGGCGACATATCATATTCCTTTGCCAGTAACACCGTTATTGCCCCCGGGGCATACCTGGTGATTACACGCAACCGGACGGAAATGACAGCTCTCTGGCCGGGCAGCACAATAATCGGTGATTTCAGCGGCAGGCTCAGTAATTCAGCCGGGAATGTCATACTGCTTGACAGCATGAATAATATCACCGATGAAGTGCAGTATTATGATGATCTACCCTGGCCGGCCAATGCCGATGGCTATCATGCCAGTCTGGAACTGTGTAATCCACTTGCCGACAATAACTCTGCCCAGTCATGGTATGCCAGTAACGAATTAGCTAAAAGTTCCTGGCAAACCTATACCTATCGCAGTATTGCAAATTCCAGTTCAGTTTCCGCCCCTGATGGCCAGTGGCGGGAATTCATACTTGGTATGCTTGACGCCGGTGAGCTGCTTATCGATGATATCAGCGTAGTGGAAGACCCTGATGGTGCCGCTACTCAACTGCTCTCTAATGGCAATTTCGAGGCGACACCCGGCCTTAATTCATGGCGAATACTGGGTAACCATCGTCACAGTGAGGTAATAACTGACCCGGCCAATTCTGCCAACCATGTTCTTAGATTGCTTGCCACTGGTTCCACAGACCACATGCACAATCATATCGAAACCACACTGGCCAATGGCAAAAGTATTACCAATGGTACTACTTACCAGATATCGTTCCGGGCCAGGTGGATCAGTGGTTCCAACCAGCTCAATACCAGAGGGTATTTCACCCGACTGGCAAAGACCACCCTTATTGCCAGACCTCAGCTCAGTGGTACGCCCGGCACGATCAACACCTGCTATATCGCCAATCCCGGCCCGGTATTCGACTCGCTGAGCCACACACCTGCCGTTCCCGGTCCTGACGAGAACATTACCGTTTCGGCCCATATCACCGATCCGTCTGGCGTGGCCGCCGCCAACCTTTTCTGGCGACTTAACGGCCAGACCTGGAACTCTGTTCCTATGACTTGCGAGAATGGCTCAGAATATTTTGCCGTCATTCCAAGTCAGATACGCGGCAGTGTTGTCCAGTTCTACCTCTCCGCTACCGATTACAGCGGTGCTCTGGCAGACTACCCACAGGGCGGACCAGACTCACATGCTATGTTCCGGGTCAATGATGGACTGGCAGCTACCAATGGCCTACATAATCTGCGAATATTGACCACCAGCGAGGATAATACCTGGCTCCATTCCGAAATTAATGTTATGAGCAATGACCGTGTTGGTGCTACCGTTATCTATGATGAATCCGAGGTGTTCTACAATGTTGGTATTCGACTCAAGGGCAGCCAGCATCATCGTACACCTTCAAATGAAGTTGGTTTCAATATCGGCTTCAATGCCGATGAGTTATTCCGCGGCGTGCATAAGACCATAGCAGTTGACCGTTCTGAAGGCGTTGGCTTTGGCCAGCGTGAGATCATGATCAATCAGGCCATGAATCATGCCGCCACAACTGTCAGCAAATACAGCGATCTGGTCAAGGTCATGCCCCTGCTGGACGAACATACCAGCACTGCGGAGATACAGCTGGCCCGATTCAATGATGAATTCCTCAATAGCAAGTTCGAAAATGGCAGCGACGGTTATCTCTACGAGTACGAGCTGGTCTATTTCCCGCTTACTACTAATAACGGTGCCGCAGACGGCTATAAACTGCCGCTGCCGGATTATCCCATTGGTACCAGTATAACCAACCTGGGCGAAGATAAAGAACAATATCGCCACCTGTATCTTTCCAAGAATAACCGTTCGCAGGACTCTTACGAGACACTCATGGCCTTCTGTGCCCGGTTCGGTGACAGCTCTGAGTCATTCTATAATGACCTGACATCGTTCATTGACGTGGATGTCTGGCTCGAATCATTTGCTACCGCTACAGCCAGTGGCTCAGGAGATAATTATGGTGGCGATAATGCCTATCATAACGCCATGCTCTATGTCAGACCTTCTGACAACCGTGTACTATATTTCCCGCATGACCTGGATTATGCCTACGACCAGTATCGCCCACTTGTCCCTAATAGCGATCTGGCCAAAATAATTGCAAAACCGCAGTGGCAACGGCTGTATTACGGCTATCTGTATCACATGCTCACCAGCTCATATAATCCTGCCTATATGGCACACTGGTCAAACCACTTCGGCTCACTGCTGGCTGGCCAGAATTTTGATTCGCACCTGTCCTTTATTGCCGGGCGGTATAACTATCTCATGAGCGAAATTGGCAATCAGGTGGCCCCGGACTATGGCTTTGCCATTACTGATACAGATTCGGTTGTCGCCTCTGACCATATTGTCATAAACGGCAAAGCCTGGATCAATGTTAAAACGATCCGGCTGCAGGGTCTTGACGGCGACCTTGATACCACCTGGACAAAACAAGGCAGTGGCAATACAACCCAGTTCTTCTGGCAGGCAACTGTACCACTGGCACCTGGCATTAACAACCTCGTCTTCCAGGCTATCGGCTTTAAGGGCGAAGTTATAGGCCAGGGAACCATAAACATCACATCCACAGTTCAGGACAGGCCGCTGCACGATTTCCTCAGGGTCAGCGAGATAATGTACGACCCACAGGGCGGTACGGATTATGAATTTATCGAACTTACCAATATCGGCACCGAGATACTTAATATAAGCCCGGTTAATTTCACCGAAGGCATTGAGTTCTCATTTGCCAGTAGTACCGTCACTTCAATTGCCCCCGGTGGATATGTTGTTATCGCGAAAAACAAGACTAAATTCATTTCCCGTTACGGCTCCAGCGGCATAACCATCGCCGGTGAATTCACCGGTAAGCTCAGTAATGAAGGTGAGACCATAACCATGACCGGTCGTTGGAACGCAACTATCTGCTCTTTTGCTTTTAGCGATGGACGCGGCTGGCCTTTAGCTGCTGCCGGTGCCGGTCATTCTCTCGTGCGCGATTACAGTTATAATGGTTCAGATAACCATGGCCTAAACTGGCGGGCCAGCTCTTATATGCACGGTTCGCCGGGCAAAATCGACCCGGCAATCAGCAAGCCGGTTGTCTTAAATGAGATCATGGCTAATACTGACTATTCCGATCCGGCCCATCCTGGCTACGATTCCAACGACTGGATCGAGCTTTATAACCCTAACGCTGCCAGCTCACAGCTTGGCTCTGGCTGGTACCTCAGCGATGACAAGAGCAACCTCAAAAAGTGGGCTATTCCCGCTGTAACTGTTCCGGCCCTTGGCCGAATTAGTTTCGATGAAGTTACCGGATTCCACAACCCGATCACTGCCGGGTTCGGGTTGGATAAGACCGGGGAATCGGCATTCCTCTCCTATCTGCCCGGCAATAGCCAGGACCGTATCGTCGATTGCACTTCCTTCCTGGGACAGGATAAACTGGTTTCTCTGGGACGCATTCCTGACGGCGGCATATTCTGGCAGGCCACACAGCCTACCAGGAACAACCAAAATCTGGCACAATCGCCCGGCATAGTCATCAGCGAGATCATGTATAATCCAGCTGATGGTCTGTATGAATATATCGAACTGTATAACACCACCAACACGCCGATATCGCTCTGGGACAGCCAGCTGACCAGACCATGGCAGCTCGATGGAGGTATAGCCTTTACCTTTAACGCTGCCAGCATCGTACCTGCACACGGCTGCCTGCTCATTGTGCCCTTTGACCCGGCAGGTCCGGAGCTTACCGCATTTGTCAGTCAATATGGCCAGCCAGTTTCCGCTGTCGCTGGTCCTTATACCGGCGGTATGGCCGGAAATGGCGAACGACTTACCCTGGAAAAACCGGGGGCTGATCTATCCTGGGTCATCGTCGATGAAGTCATATACTCCGATCGTGACCCCTGGCCGGTTGACGCCGATGGTACTGGCTCTGCTCTCTGGCGACTTAATACATTCACCAGCGGCAATAACCCAGCTGCCTGGAGTACCGCCCTGCCCGGCCCGGGTGCAACTGCCTGTGACCTGAATGCCGACGGTACAGTTAACCTGCTGGACTGGTCGCTTCTGGCCAGTAATTGGCTGACAATACCACAACAGAACGAGGTTCTGCCCGGCGATATCATCAGAACTCAGGAAGCTGGTATCGACATGGCCGATCTCAATGCCTTCCTGCAACTATGGCTGACAAGTTCCGGCCAGTAATATGTAAAGCCTCCTTAAACTTGGGCGGTTACCCATGTTATATCAGACATGCGGTAACCGCTACCTTAATGGCTCGGAACGACAGCGACCCTGTTTGCCAATTCTGGCTGTTACAGTTCGGCCTGGTAACAGCCACGAATACCACTTGGGCCGACACTTACCAGGGGCAGTTCGCTTTCATTGGCAGTTATAGTTGCAGCTCGTATGTGTAACTGCTGGCGGAACTGGCTGGTTAATGTGCCTTTTTCTGCCAGTTCACGCACAATTGACTCCGCCAGATATGTAAGAACACTATCATCGATAGCATGGAGCTTATCAATATGTTTTTTGGACGCAGCGGGCTTTTGCCCCGGGCTTGCTATCCGGGCGGTTGAACCTGAACGAAAACGGCGGGAAATATTAAATCTAAGCATTTTCAGCTCTCCTTCTGGTCTTTAAATAGACCGATTACCAGTACAAAACAACATACCAGGAAGGGCTTGGGAGGGAGATGTGAAAACCAGAGCTCGGTTCCACCCTTGCGGACGGCACTTACCATCCATAAATATCTTTCGACAGAATAGCAAAAAAACTTTAATAAATAAACAAAAAAACCTAACAAAAACCTAACTACTTGTAAAAATGACAGATACGATAAATAATCCGGTACCGAATGAATTTCTCCCTGAAATAGTCACAAAATAACTGCCATTTTAATCACCTTGCATTATAATATTTAAACTTATAAAACATGATTAAATGCCACCAAAATGATTGCAGGCTTATAATCTGAGTCATTAAGACAGGCAGATAAGGCAAAACTGGATATTTCAGGAGAGTAAAATGAATCTCGCACTTAAATTTGCTTCATTGGTATTATTAATGACATACGGAGCCTGTCTGGCTCAGCAAACTCCGGCCCCAACGACACAGGAATCCCCGGTTATTCATGCCGCTCGCAAGCTCAGGAATGCACCTGTACTCAGTGCCGGTAGCGGCAAAGAGCTGGGAGATTTCAAGAGCGGTATTCACACGATGACCAGTGCCGGTCTGGAACGCCAATACACCATCAATATCCCCGAAAATTATGACAAGAACACTCCATATCGGTTGGTTTTTGCTATGCACATGATGGGTGGAAGCATGAAAACTATGGTAGATAATAACTTTTATGGCCTCAAAAGTTACGCCCGAAAGGATAATGTCCCAGTTATTTTCGTAGCTCCACAGGGTTATACCGACCATACGCCATGGCGAGGAGGCGATGATAAAGACCACATCTTCTTTGCCGATATGCTTAATCTGTTCAAAGACAAGCTCAGTATCGACACATCACGCATATTCTGTTGCGGCTTTAGCTTCGGTGCTATGGTCACATATTCGCTTTCGCTGGAATTTCAGAAAGAACTTCGCGCAGTTGCCTGCTATGCTCCGGCTAACTGGAATATCTATCTGCCCGAAAACAAGCATCTGCCACTTGCCTATTTCAGCACTACTGGTACCGATGACGGCCTGTGCAAATGGATCAACTCCGACGAACTCAAGCAGGGTGGGAAATATTGTGTTCTGACACATATCGAAGATAACGGGCTTAATACTCTTCCTGAAATACCGCTGGCAACCACACTTACACATATAACTACCGAATTTAATGGCCTCCCGGAAGAATACCCGGTCATGTTTGGCTCTTTCTTGGGCGGCCATACAGATACCGCAATGGATCCCGGCTCTGATGTTAACTGGATATCAAAAGAAACCTGGGATTTCTTTATGCGGTTCTAAAAAACTTATAATCAACGACTTTCCCCTTTTTGCCAACTAATAGCTAAATAGTACTTCCCCAGAAATACCAACCTAGTTGCAGTAGTATTCCAGCATAAACGCCAGCTACTACATCATCAAGTAAGATACCCCACTTACTCTTGAGGCTGTCAAAATAACAGGCTGGCCAGGGCTTGAATATATCAAAAATCCGAAAGAGTATAAATCCCGCGGCGGTATAGGCAACTATCTGCCAGAAAGTCCAGTCTGACCAATTATAAAACCAGAACAAAGCCACTGCCTGACCACAAACTTCATCTGAAACTATCATACCCGGATCATCGCCGTAGTGCTTAATACCCAGATCGCCATAATAAATTGTCGCCAAAAAACCATAAACAAAAAGTATTACAAGAGTTACGAACGGAGCCAAGCTATTACCAGCCACCAGGGCAATTAGCATAAATATTAATGCCGCCCAGGCTGACCCCCAGGTTCCAGGGGCAAAAGGCATAAAGCCCATTCCAAAAGCAGAAAGAAAAAGCTCAAAAGGTCTGACTTTTCCAGTTTTTTTTTCGTTCAAGAACAAAATCCTTTATGTTATCACGGTTACTGAGTCGAAAGTAATAGAGTAAAGTCAGGCCAGGTTTAAGGCAAACCTAAAAACCTGTCCGTACAATAGTTTAGTTATACATTACCGTCACAATTATTTTAACTTGCTTTTTGCAACAGCTTGTGACTATTATATATGCAAGTATGTTATTATTAAACCTTATTTTCAGGACATATTTATGGGAACAATGACTGATAATCATCAGCAGTTAAAGAACAAGGCATCGAATCAATACGATGTGCTAAAGAAAAAGACCAGGTATTCAATACAGATAGGCTCTGCCACCTGCGAAAATGCCGCCGGTTCCAACCTTGTCTGTCAGGAATTTACCGCCCTGATCGAGTGCAACTCACGGGAAGATGTCAGCATCAAGCGTGTTGGCTGCACCGGCCAGTGCAGTATAGAGCCAATAGTTTCGGTTTCTGACCAGAGCGGTAATTCGGTAAAATATTGCAAGGTCGATCAGGCAATGGCCAGGCAGATATTCGAAGAACATATAGTTAATGGTAAGCCCTTAACCTATAATGTTGTGCCGGATTCTAAAGCTCAAAAGCGTCTGGCACTCCGTAATAGCGGCAAAATAAATCCAGAATGCCTCAGTGATTATGTACTCAACGGCGGATATGATGCACTGACCAAGGTACTGGAAAAGGGTCAGCCAAGCTGGGTTATTGATCAGCTTAAAGAATCAAATCTGCGCGGCCGTGGCGGCGGCGGCTACCCTACCGGCATGAAATGGCAGGCAGCCGCAGAGCAAAACAGTCCGACCAAATATATTATCTGTAATGCAGACGAAGGTGACCCGGGAGCCTTTATGGATCGTTCTATGCTAGAAGGTGACCCATTCAGCATTATAGAAGGCATGACGATCGGCGCTTACGCAATAGGTGCGGTAAAAGGTTATCTTTATATTCGCGCGGAATATCCGATGGCAATCGACCGGATCGACAATGCGATAAAGATCTGCCGGGAAAACAATCTGCTGGGCGATAACATACTTGGCAGTAGTTTTAATTTTGACCTGGAAATAAGGCTGGGTGCCGGGGCTTTTGTCTGCGGTGAAGAAACAGCCCTTATCCAGTCAATAGAAGGTCGTCGCGGTCAGCCCAAGATCAGACCTCCATTCCCGGCCCAAAAAGGACTCTGGGGCTCACCTACAGTAATAAACAATGTTGAAACCTGGACAAATATACCGGTAGTGATCAATGACGGTCCGGAAAAATTTGCTAAAACAGGAACTAATAAAAGTGGTGGCACAAAAGTATTTGCTCTGGCTGGCAAGATAACTAATACCGGCTTGGTAGAAGTGCCTATGGGTACTACACTGCGTGAAATTGTCTATGATATCGGCGGTGGTGTTCCAAATGGTCGATCACTCAAGGCCATTCAGACAGGCGGCCCGGCTGGCGGTTGCATACCAGTCAAGATGATTGATACTCCAGTGGATTTCGACACCCTTCAGGCTGCCGGCTCTATTATGGGCTCCGGCGGTATGATAATAATGGACGATACCGACTGCATGGTCGATGTCGCCCGCTTTTTCCTGGAATTTACCAAGAGCGAATCATGCGGCAAGTGTACCCCCTGCCGGGAAGGCACTACTCGCATGCTGGAAATATTGGAAAAAATAACTGGCGGCAAAGGCACCCTGGAAGACCTGGATAAACTCAAGAGACTGGCTATGCTGGTGAAAAAGGCTTCGCTTTGCGGTCTGGGCAGAGCAGCACCAAACCCGGTATTAAGCACTCTGGAGCATTTCCGCGACGAATATATAGCTCATGTCACTGACAAAAAATGCCCGGCTGGAAAATGCAAGGCACTGCTGACATATTCGATCATTGCCGACAAGTGCGTCGGTTGCACAGCTTGCGCCAAGGCCTGCCCGGTCGGCTGTATCAGCGGCAAGGTCAAGACTCCGCATGTAATTGATAATGCCAAATGTATCAAATGCGGCAGATGCTACGAAGTGTGCAAGTTCGAGGCTGTAGTCAAGAGCTGATTAACTAAGCTGTATTAAAAGTTAAAGCCGGTTGTAACTAAAAAGTACAACCGGATTTTTTTATCAGAGAAAAGAAAAATTTCAGGCTCTGCGTCTGGTAATCAACAGGCCACCAAGAGTTGTTAATGATATTATCATTGGCTCGGGAACTGTTGCAGTTACAGTCAATGGAAAACCCTGTACTAATGAGCTACCAGAAAGATCGATTACGCCACCTCGATTGTCGTTAGCACTAATAACAAAAACTGCCGTTTTACTGACGGTAAAAGTAATCGTGCCGTCACTAAGGCCATGTCTGCCAGGAGAGAGATAACCGGCACCAATTGAGAATGAACCGGGATAAGAACTCTGGCCGATGGAGAGTTCGGAACCAGGATGTTGAGCCAATGAGTCATCAAGGATAATATTAAAACCACTGAAAGACACATCTGAAATAAGGCCTCTTTTAACCGTCACATCCAAAGCCATACCCAATACATCAGTTCCATTCCATGTTACCATAGCGGTACCATTTTTATTATCAAGACTACTAAACGATACGATAGCAGCCGTAGAAGCTGAGCTGAAAAATACCAGCGATAATATAACAATTAAGTATTTCACATTAACCTCTCTAAAAAAAGGGACTTACTTTGCCTGCTCGCTGTCAATTCAGGAGTCAAGCAAGTTGCTTAACCTACTTATTCTTCTTCGGAATTACCCGTTACAAAGCGACGCACAACCGGGTTATTACTATGGCATATTTCATCGCAACTGCCATCGGCAACAACCTTGCCTTTATCCATCATTACCACCCGGTCTGCAATAGTTGCAGCACTTTTCATATCATGAGTAACTACGATAGAGGTTATCTTGAGCTGCTCCTGCATACGGGCGATCAGGCGGCTTATATCATCTGTACGAAGCGGGTCAAGTCCGGTAGTAGGCTCATCATAAAAAATAACCTCCGGCTCCAGGGCAATAGCTCTGGCCAGGGCTATCCGCTTCTGCTGACCACCAGATAACTGAGAAGGATAGCGATCAAACATATCAGAGAGCCCCACCAGTTCCAGCTTCTCACGCACTATATCAAATATCTCTTTATCTTTCTTTTTTGTGTGCTGAAATAAGGGAAAGGCAACATTATAAGCAACTGTCTGGGAATCAAAAAGAGCCCCGGACTGAAAGAGAAAACCACAGCGTTTACGAATTTCAATAAGCTGAGATTCGCTCATCTGGTCTATTCGCTGGCCAGAAAAATATACCTCACCTTCGTCTGGTTTCATAAGAGACATGATTATCTTAAGCGTTACGGTCTTTCCACAGCCACTTGGACCAATAATGACAGTACTTTTACCTCGTTCAAAAGCCAGGCTAAAGTCTTTCAATATATAGTTTCGGTGGTCAAATGTCTTACTGACTGACCTTAGCTCTATTATTGGTTTTTCTATTGTTACTGTCATTGTATTCCAACGGAGACGCATTGCTCATGCCGTCCCCTTCAAGCCCACAAATAAGATTAATATTCACGACATTGATCAGATTATGCTCTTTATGTCCCAGAAGGTCAGATAAACGGCCCGCGAGACAATGGCTACTACAAAATTTATAAGTAAAATAACCATAAAACTAACCACAAATGCTTTAGTACAGGCCTTTCCCACACCATGAGCACCACGCCCGCAAGTAAAACCACTAAAACAACTGACCAGACCTATCGCCGCACCAAAGAACAGGCCCTTGGAAATACCAACGATCAGGTCATACTTTTCCACAACATCAGCACTGAACCGCCAGTAGCCCTCAGCGTTAATACCAAAATGGAAAACACTGATAAAATAGCCACCCAGTACACCAAGCAAGTCAGCATATACGGTAAGAATAGGAGTAAGTAAAATACAGGCCAGTAAGCGTGGAACTACCAGGTAATGAACCGGATCAGAACCCATCGCCCGAATGGCATCTATCTGCTCTGTAACTTTCATGGTACCGAGCTCTGCGGTTAAAGCCCCTCCCACACGACCTGCCAACATAAAAGCGGTTAATACCGGGCCAAGCTCATTTACTACTGATACATTTATAAGACCGCCGATCCGATCAGCCATACCCAATTGATTAAGCTGGCCAAAACTCTGCACCGCCAGGGTCATAGCAATAAAAGCACCTGTTATCATAACCACCGGCAGACTTTTTATACCTATCTCGTACATCTGGCTGATAACCCGCCCCCACGCCTGACGGGTCCGCCCCTGCCTGCGGTGATAAATAACCGAAACAAGAACGCCAAGACAAAAAACGGTAAATTCTCCTAATACGGAAACTGACTCTACTATCATTTTGCCGGTACGGTCAACGATCATAATCAATAAGTCCTTAACAGAAGCGATGTTACCGCTCCTGCGAGTTGTAAACAGGCAGGCACACAAAAATAAACACAAACTCACATTGCAAACAGTTAATAGTTAACTTATTGCGAGATAAAAATTTAATCAATATAATTTTAGGTCAACATTTGACTAAGTCAAGTATATCTTTTACGATATATACCATTGTCGCCCAGTGACATAGATAATGATAGTTTGAGACAGGAAATAAAATGACAAAGACCAATATCGCAAAGCTAAAAAAGATGAAAAGTCAGGGCCAGAAAATAGCCATGCTGACCTGCTATGACTATTCAACGGCTGTATTGCTCAAACAGGCCGGTGTTGATGCCATTTTAGTTGGCGATTCTCTGGCCCAGGTCATGCTCGGCTATGACAATACACTTCCTGTCGATATGGATACCATGCTCACATTTACCAAGGCAGTCCGCCGGGGCGCTCCAGGCATTTTCTTATTAGGCGATATGCCCTTTATGAGCTATCAGGCCTCAGATCGTGACGCAGTGATTAATGCCGGGCGATTCATGGCCGAGGCCGGCTGTGATGCCGTGAAACTGGAAGTTACCGGCAAACATGCCCATACAGTAGAAAAGATCTGTGATGCCGGCATCCCGGTCATAGCTCATCTTGGCTTCCTGCCGCAAACAATAGCTACTGTTGAAAAGATAGTTGAAACTCGTGAAGTAGCCCCCGCCCTGAAGCTGATAGATGACTGCCGGACAATGATAAATGCCGGCGTTTCCGGCCTGTTGCTGGAATGCGTAACTGCCGAAGTTGCCGCCGAGATAACCGCTATGACCGACCTGCCGGTAATAAGCTGCGGCAGCGGCCCTGCCTGTGACGGTCAGGTTCTGGTTCTGCATGAAATACTCGATCTGCCCGGTGCCCTGAACCCTGTTTTCAGTAAAAAATATGCTAATATCGGTGAAGCGATCAAAAATGCCGCCTTGGCCTATGTAAAAGAGATAAGCGAAAAGAAATTCCCGGGAACAGAAAACTGCTATCATATCATAGACAAAAAATTCGAGCAGTTTAAAAAGAGCCTGTAATACACGCTTCAGCTGCAACCCACGAACCTGGTCCTGACCAAAACCTACTCTGCTATTTCTTCATCGTGGACCAGTTCTCGTTTGACCCTGTTACCAATAGCAATGAATACTTCATAGGGTATAGTATCTGCGATCTTTGCCAGATTTTCGGCACTGCACGGGCTGGTCTTATCATCATCAATAACAGTAACCGCCATACCTTCGCTGGCCTGAGGCACTCTGGAGAGGTCTAATACCGTAAGGTCCATACTGACCTTTCCAATTACCGGAGCATCAAAGCCATTACAACGCAGAACAGCCTTATTGGAATAGGCCCGGAAAAAACCATCGGCATAACCCACAGGAATAACCCCTATGGTCATATCATGCGGAGCCGTATAAGAACAGCCATAACCAACAGCTCTGCCGGCAGCTATCTTTCGGGTAAGCACTACCGGAGCTATAACCTTCAGCACTGGCTTGAGATCAAGCTGCTGATCAAGTTCACCCGGCGCACTGGCATAACCATACAGCCCCAAACCACACCTGATCATATCATAGCGGGCCTGCGGCATAGCAATAGAACCAGCCGTATTGCAAAAGTGTTTTATAACAGATCGATAATCTGTCCATTCCGCAGTATTTTTTAATACCTGCTGATATATCTTTAACTGCTCATCAGCATATCCGGCATTATCATCTGCCGTTGCCATGTGACTGTAAATACCGGCGAGCTTGACATAGCGGCTTTCTGATAATGCCTCAGCCATATAAACAGAATCAGAAGCATTGCAACCCAGACGGGTCATGCCGGTATCGACTTTCAAATGGACACGCAATCTGGTCGGATTATCGGCATTATAAGATTCACTGAGAATATCAGAGACATAATGCAAAGCATCTTCAGTACAGACACTACAATGAAACTGGCGAGCCTTAGCCAGACGAATAAGCTCACGATCAATACCATCATAAAGCGGACAGGTAACCAGAATACTGCGACCACCGGTAAGATGATGTATCTGTTCAGCCTCTTCTATCGTGGAAACCATAAAACTATTGGCCAGATCTACACCAAGGTTAGAGACAGCCAACCTGGCATCATGACCATAGGCATTAGCCTTAACCACAGCACAAAGTCTGGTCTTAAAACCACACATTTTTTTTAGCTGGAAAGCATTATGACGCAAATTATCAGCATTTATCCGGGCGATAACCGTCTTTAGCGACTTGCCGCGCATTCGCAAAGGCCCGAAATCGTAAACCTTCGCCAATCTCTGATCTGAAACAGGAGCCTGTCTGCTCTGTAATATTCCTCGTATTCTTCTCAAGATACGCCTGCAATCCTTCAAAGGCCGAAAATCAAAACTAACCGGCACATAGTGTCTCAAATACTGACTGCTTCGTCAAGAAAAATCGATCACACTTAGTGCCTCAGGCGTGGTAAGTTCGGTAGAATTAACCGGTTCGGTAATCTGTAACAGCAAACACGGCCACTCTCCTGCTCAAATTGCTCAGGCTTAAATCCATTGGGATCTGTTTAAAACACAACAGGCCCGGGGTGTCCGGGCCTGTTCATTGTTGTTGGGGCATGCGGTGTCAATACGCCGTTTTCCGCTATGCTCCAGTGGCTTATAGCGCCACTTCATTTAGGTGCCGCACCTTATAGGTGCAGTCGAAAATAACCGAGGGTCTGAAACAACCCATGGTAATAGAATTGTCTTATTTACAGAGCTTTATTATGGCTTATTTTATTTTCAAAAGAACTTATTCGTCTTGTAGTTATGATCAGTTCTTATCATCTACAACTTCAGTATAACACATAAAAAATGACAGAGCAAATTACTGGATAGTTTTTCTGCAAATATTATCAGGCTTAAATCACTACTTACTATAACCAATTGTTAAAAAACGACTTAGACCCGACTTGTTAATGTTTGTTTTTTCCAATATAATAAGCAGGCGATAATACAACTTAAAAATGATGATATTATCGGTCCTGCCAGAAACAACGAAAAATAAGATTTTACAAATATGCCTGTTAGATTGTTAGTAACGGGGGTAAAATAGTCCTGAGGCATAAAATAATAAAGTTCAATTGAACCTTAAACGGAAAGAACAATGTCCGACAAGATCATATTAGGAATAGAAAGCAGTTGCGACGAAACCGCAGCAGCCATTGTTGCCAATGGGCATAAGGTATTAAGCAGTGTACTTAATTCTCAGGTCAAGCTGCATGAAAAATACGGCGGAGTTGTCCCCGAAATTGCAGCCCGAGCTCACATAGAATGTATCATACCCCTGATAAAAGAAGCCATAACCAAAGCCGGGATCGAACCTGAAAGGCTTGATGCTATAGCAGTAGCCAACTGCCCAGGACTTACACCCGCCCTGCTCATAGGCGTAACAGCAGCCAAAAGTCTGGCGTGGGCCTGGGCAAAACCCCTGATAGCAGTAAATCATATTCATTGTCACCTGCACTCAGTAATGCTCGATGAAAGTGCCGATTGTTTCCCGGCTGTAGCTCTGGTAGTATCAGGTGGCCATACCAGTTTGTACGACTGCAAAAGCCCGATGGAAATGGAATTATTAGGACAGACTATTGATGATGCCGCAGGTGAAGCCTTTGATAAGGCTGCTGCAATTCTTAAATTGCCTTATCCCGGCGGCCCCTCGATACAAAAAGCCGCAGAAAACGGAAATCCCAAAGCGGTCAGATTCCCACGCACCATGCTGGGGCCTGATTCTCTTGATTTTTCATTCAGCGGCATAAAGACCTCTGTCTTATACCATTGTAAAGGCCAGAATATGCTCGGCGAAAATAATGCCCAACAAATGAGTCAGCAGGAAATAGCCGATATTGCCGCCAGTTTTCAGGAGGCCGTTGTTGAAGTGTTGGTAAAAAAGACGATCAGAGCCGCAAAACTTACCGGCCATAAATATGTGTTACTCGGCGGTGGTGTTGCCGCTAATTCAGTATTACGCGATCGGCTGGACCAGGTCTGTTGCTCAAATAAGCTCAAATTGGTGGTATCACAAAAGAAATATTGCACTGACAATGCCGCTATGGTAGCAGGTTTGGCATATTATAAATTGCAAGCTGGTCTGACCAGTGATCTTTCTCTTGAACCACAGTCAACCCAGAGAAAAAAACACAAATAAATGACACAATAATATAACTTTATGAATTAAAATTTAATACCCCTATGCGGCATTTGTAAATAGTTTTTTGCCAATATCCAATCCACAAGTTTTCCACATTGCATTTTAGAGTGTGCAAAACTTGTGTTTGAAAAAAAAAAAATTACCGTAAAATCTTGTATTCATAAGTGTTTGGGTTTGTGGAAAAGTTAATGGAATTTTGCGATTGAATATTTTCTCTTGCGAGAATATTATTTTAAAGTCCAAGGTAAACATTTTTTCTGATGACCTTGAAATTTTCCTTAAAGGGAAACGCTTTTGAATGCAGACAATATATAGTCCGACAATAGCAGAATATGACGGACTGTTACGGTGTGTCTTTGCCGACACGCGGTAATGTTGTTAGAAGATTACGAAGGTGAGATGATAAAATGAGCAGAAAAGTTTACCGTCTCTCACCGAGACACCCTAAAGTATTGGAAAGTTAAATACAGATGCAGACTGAAGTCGAATGTCAATTGCTTGATGATCTCAGCGAGGCAATAGCCCGCCGGGTTGGCAAGCAAAAATACAAGATCTGGTTTAAGAACTCTGCACGCATAGACATCGAAGATGATTATGTTAAAATAGGAGTTCCAAACCAGTTCATCGCAAGCTGGATCGAAGGAAATTTCAACGAACAGATAATCAGCTCCGTAGAAGATGTATATAAATCTACCAAGAAGGCGATCTATTACATCCAGCCGGAATTATTCAATGGCGGCCGCAGACGCGTAACCGAGCAAAGTCCGGAACTGACCTCAATACAGGTAAATAAAGAAAAGGCAGCTCAAAAGAGCGGCAAAAACGCCCCCTTCCGGATGAATCTTGATGATTTCGTGGTAGGCCCTTGCAACCAAATGGCTTTTAATGCCTCCATGGCCGTGGTTGAACAGCCAGAAGCAAGATTTAATCCCTTATTCATCCATGGCGATTGCGGTCTGGGTAAAACCCATCTGCTTCAGGGTATTTGCAATGCCATTAATATGCGCCGTCAGGATGCAACCTGCATCTATCTCTCTGGCGAAGAGTTCACCAACCGCTTTGTACTGGCCCTCAAAAGCGGCAAACTTGACCTGTTCCGCGGCCGCTTCCGCTCTTGTGATGTGCTGATCATAGACGATATCCACTTCCTGGCGAACAAGAAGGCCTCTCAGGAAGAGTTTCTGCACACTTTCAATGCGATAGACGCCTGCGGCAAACAGCTCGTTCTGGCCTCTGATACACACCCCAAAATGATGCAGGAATTTTCAGACAGTCTTACCAGTCGTTTTGTCTCTGGTATGGTTGTAAAAATAGACACACCCAGCTACGAAACCCGCTGTGCTATACTAATGAAGCGGGCGGAGAAGATGGAAAAGATAATACCTATGCCGGTGATCGAATATATTGCCGACAATATAAGAACAAATGTACGCGAGCTGGAAGGTGCCCTGCTCAAAATAGCAGCTTATGCCGCTCTCTCACGCGAGCCAATAACCATGGCCCTGACCCAGGAAGCCCTGCAAGGCCACATATCGAACATAGACCCGATAGTAAGGGTTTCAGATATCGAGTCAAAGGTGGCCAAATTCTTTGCCCTTACCCCGGCCGATATCCGTTCAAACCGTAAAACCCGCACAGTAAGCCTGGCTCGCTCCCTGGCGATGTATCTCACCAGAAAACATACAAATATGTCCTTCCCCGAAATTGGTCGCTATATGGGCAATAAGAACCATGCAACCGTGATCCTGGCCTGCCGCAAAATTGAAACCTACCTGGCAGACAATTCCAAGCCACTGGCCTGGGACACAACAGAAGGCAAACAGGAAATGTACCTGAAACAGCTTTTAGATAAACTAGAAGAATCGATTAAATAATTTTAAGCATCTACGCTTATAAATTTGAAAGAGTACAAAGAAAAAAGGTATTCTTTCATATGGCTAAAAAAAGTAATAAGATATAGGTTGATAAGCTCAGGTGTCGCTGGGCGACCTGTTTTATGGCTTCGCAACGGTCCTGACTGAATTTATTAACTCTTTAATGCCGCAAAGCCTTAAAATAGCCATCGATCTCAAGATCGATGCCGGGCTGCGATGCTGATTCGGGATTTCGGATTACCTCAACATATATGCTACGCATCACTGCGAGTCTTGTTAATTATTACTGTAGTAACCGTGAACGGTTACGATAAAATGCATTCTTTCACTATGGTGAAAATAAAAAAAGGCTGGAAATTTACTTCCAGCCTTTTTTATTATGTTAAGTAAGTCTTGAAACTATTGGTTTGTTGCTTCCGGTTCAGCTCCGGGAGCCTGCGGTTCGACAGGAACATCAGAGTCAGATTCCTGGCTGTCATCAGCCTTTTCCACTCTGGCAACAGCCACAACGCTATCACTTTCGTCCAGACGAATCAGTTTAACACCCTGGGTATTGCGGCCAATATCTCTCAGAGCATCGAGCCCGGTACGCATAACAATGCCGCGTGAGCTGATGATCATAATATCATCATCATCGGAAACGGCCTTAAGGGCCACAACCTTACCATTTCTCTCACTGCACTTGATATTGATCAGACCGCTGCCGCCGCGTCCCTGGGTACGATAATCTTCCAGAGCCGTCTTTTTACCAAAACCATTTTCGCAAATAGTAAGCAGGCTCGGACCTGTGCCGGTGGTGACCATATCAACAACATGATCACCTTCTTTGAGCTTAATACCTCTGACGCCGCGAGTTGTTCTGCCCATTTCACGGACATCAGATTCACTAAAGCGGATCGACATGCCGTTAGATGTACCCAGTACGATATCTTCGCCGCCAGAAATTATTCTGGTACCGATAAGGGCATCGCCTTCTTCCAGAATAATGGCATTGACGCCTGCCTTACGAATATTGCCATAGGCGTTGAGAGCTGTCTTTTTGACATAACCCATACGGGTAGCAAAGACAACGAAGCCCTCGTCAAAACTCTTAACCGGCAGGATCTCGGCCATTTTCTCGCCTTCTTCCAATTCCAGCAGGTTTGCCAGATTGCGGCCGCTGCTCTGACGCGACATTGATGGGATACCATATACCCTGAGCCAATGACAGCGTCCTTTATTAGTGAAACAGCAGAGATAATCATGGGTACTGGCCACAAAAAGATGCTCAACAAAATCGCCATCTTTCACATTGCCGCCGGTTATACCTCGACCGCCACGACCCTGAGTGCGATAGGTATCAATAGGCATGCGTTTAATATAGCCATTATGAGTGATAGTTACTACCACATCCTCATCGACAATAAGGTCCTCTATCTCAAATTCAGTATCGTTATCACTCAAAATAGTGCGACGCGGAGTACTGTACTTTTCCTTCATTTCCTGCAAGTCTTCACGAATAATATCCATAAGCAGCTCTTCGTTGCTCAATATAGCCTCATAGCCAGATATTTCATCTAAAAGACCGGCAAATTCACTGGCCAGCTTTTCTACTTCCAGGCCGGTAAGACGCTGCAGCTGCATTGACAAAATCGCATCTGCCTGCGGACCGCTGAGATATTGATTTACGGTAGAACGCTCACTGATAAAGCTCTCAGGCAGCATTTTAGCCAGAGTAGCATGCTCTACCAGTCGTAAAGCCTTGGCCATAAGATTCTTTTTGGCCTCTGCCGGGTTGGCAGATTTCTTGATCAGCTCTATTATCTCATCAATATCGCTCAGGGCAAGCAGCAGACCTTCGATAATATGAGCACGAGTGCGTGCCTTACGAAGCAGATATCTGGTCCGTCGGGTTATAACATCTTTACGATGTTCTATATAAAGACGCAACAGGTCCAAAATGCCCAAGGTCTGAGGGCGACCCTTGACCAGTGCTATATTTATCACACTAAATGAACTCTGGAGCTGAGTGTATTTGTAGAGCTGATTGATCACAATATCAGAATCAGCATCTTTACGCAACTCAACTACAATACGCAAACCATTACGGTCAGACTCATCGCGAACATCAGAGATCTCCGGGATAAGACCTTCAGTAACACATTCTGCGATCTTGGTAACTATATTGCTCTTGATAACCTGGTATGGTATCTCTTCTATAATTATAACGCTCTTGCGCGGCTTTTCTTCTACTCGCATACGGGCTCGAAGCGTCAGCAGCCCCCTGCCTGTCTTATAGCCATCTATTATACCCTTGCGGCCGCAGATTATGCCGCCAGTGGGGAAATCGGGAGCTGGCATAACTTCCAGAATGTCAGCTAACGAAACATTCGGGTTGTCAACCATACGGATCAGGGCATCACAAACCTCGCTGGGATTGTGCGGAGCCATACTGGTTGCCATACCTACAGCGATACCCGTTGAACCATTTATCAGCAAATTCGGGAACTTACTGGGCAATACGGTCGGCTCTGCCGTGGTCTCATCGTAGTTCATTACGAAATCAACCGTTTCCCGTTTGAGGTCAACAAGCATATCCGCAGCAGCAGCAGTCATTCTGGCCTCAGTATAACGCATAGCAGCCGGCGGGTCACCATCGATCGAGCCAAAGTTTCCCTGTGGATCGATAAGCGTCTGACTCATATTCCATTTCTGGCCCATTCGTACCAGAGTTGGATACACCACAGCCTCACCGTGCGGATGGTAATTACCACTGGTATCACCGGCGATCTTGGCACATTTTCTGTGCTTGGAACGCGGACCGAGGTTCAGGTCGTTCATCGCTACTAAAATACGGCGCTGCGAAGGCTTGAGGCCGTCACGCACATCAGGCAAAGCACGACTTACGATAACGCTCATTGCGTAGTTCAGATACGAATCTTTTAGTTCGTCCAGAATAGACTGATCTTCGATCAACCCGGCATAATGTTCGCCGGTGATATCATTATCAGCATCCGGCACATTTTCGGGTACATTTTCGTTTATTTCATCTGCCATAATTGTCTCTTGTCGTAATTACTTAATCACAATAAATCCAGTCCGGTAATTATACCACAACACGCCGGCGGGGGCAATGTTTTTCTCCTGCATAATCCCATCTTTAACCGAGATATAACTATCGAATAAAAAAGAATTTACAGTATCAAATACAGCCGCCCGGCATCAACTCAGGCACCCTCCCTTGCAATTGAACTTACTTTGGGGGTGCTTACGCCGCACGGGCGGGACTTTAGTACTCACGCCTTTTGCTGAGGCATTTAGTGCTACTCTCGATTTCTGCCTCACACTTTCCAGCCTATCTCCCCTGCTGCTACGGCAAATCTCGCCCCCCGGTCCCGAAGCCAGTTCGGGACAAACTCCAGGGCCGGTGCTGGAAATTTATTAGACCTGGGCGGCTGATTAAAATATAATATTGGCATTTGCCTGATTGGCAAGCACTGACAAGAAAAACGATAAAGCTATAAGCGCATAGCATAGAGATAGTTAGGAGACACAATGTCGAGAGAAAGCATAGTATCGACCGTAAATAGCGGTAAAGTTCTGGTTTCTGATGGAGCCTGGGGTTCGTTTTTATACCAGAAAGGGCTTCAGCCGGGCGAATGTCCGGAATTATGGTGTATTGACCGCCCTGATGATGTTCTGTCAGTGGCAGCAGAATACATTGCCGCCGGTGCCGATATGGTGGAGACCAATACCTTTGGCGGCAGTCGCCTGAAGCTGGAGCATTACGGGCTGGGCGACAAAACCCGGGAGATCAATCAAAAGGCCGCCGAGCTGTCACGCCGGGCCGCGGGCGATGACAATTGGGTTATCGCCTCTGTAGGCCCTACCGGCAAAATGCTGCTCATGGGCGACATAACTGAAGCAGAGCTCTACGATGCCTTCAAAGAGCAGATAATGGCCCTGGAAGCCGGCGGCGCTGATGCCGTCTGCATTGAGACCATGAGTGCCACCGATGAAGCCTGTCTGGCAATAAAAGCCGCCAAAGAAAACACCGGGCTGGAAGTAATCTGCACTTTTACGCTGGAAAGAACCCTGCAAGGCGAATATCGCAGTATGATGGGGGTAAGCCCGGAAGAGGCCGCCCGGTCCGCTATTGATGCCGGAGCTGATATCATCGGCACCAATTGCGGTAACGGCATGGAGAGAATGATCGACATTGTCGCCCAGATGAAAGCAGTAGCCGGCGGCACACCCATATTAGTACATGCCAATGCCGGACTGCCTCGGAACATTGATGGCAAAGATTTCTTTCCGGACACCCCGGCGGATATGGCCGGCATGACCGCCCGCCTAGTCGCTGCCGGAGCAAATATTATCGGCGGCTGCTGCGGTACTACCCCGGCACACATAACCGCCATAAAAGAGGCCCTGAAGGCTCTTTAAAGCGATATTCATTAAACCCGGATTACTACAAAAACAAAAGCCGCAGTGGAAATTAATAACCACTACGGCTTTTTTTATAACTTTTGCCTCTGGAAGCCGCCTGGCGTTTCCAGAGAGAGCTTTTTCAGCGTAACTGATCGAGCAAAGCCCTGTCAACGGCAAAGGCGGTACCATGCCGCAATCCAGATGGCAGAGATATCTGAATAGATACATCTGTCCATTCTTTCAGGTCAGGCGAACAAATAGCTCCATATTTGCCCTCGGTATATTTATCAAAATAAATATACCAAAGGTTATCAACCCTGAGCAGGGATGGTCCTTCAGCCCAATATTTGCCAGTGATCGGCTTAGAAACCCTGCCATAAGGGCCCGCCGCCTTATCTGCCATTGTAATACTGAGGTTCTTCTGTGCCTTGGGGTGTTTAGTTTCATTTTTAACCACCATAGCATATTTGCCAGATGCCCGATCTTTGGCAATGAAAGCATCAATAACATTAAAACCGGGATCAAAAAACAGTTCTGTCGGTGTAAATTCCTTGAAATCTTTGGTCTTAATACAGTACATGCGATGATTATTATCATCTTTGGGATTATCTGTCTCAGGAAACCGGCCGGGTATGGTAGTTGCCCAGTAAATAATGTAGGTTTCAGTAGCATCATCATAGAATATCTCTGGCGCCCAGCAATTTTTTGCCGTTGGCTCATGAGCCATTACCGGCAAAAATTGCTGCTGCGACCAGTTGACCAGATCAGCCGAATGCGCCAGGCCAATGCCATTATCATGCCAGCCGGTAGTCCAGACCATATGGAACATGCCATCAGGCCCCTGCACTACACTGGGATCACGCATCAGTTTTGAACCGATCTCAGGAATGAGAAATGAAGTATCGTTTTTAAGAACAGCCCAGGTGAGGCCATCATAACTATAGGCCAGATGCAGACCATCCTGGCCATTATCCTTGAAATAGCTGAAAATATAGGCCTTATCCTCTGGGGTAGTTACCGGCTCAGGCCTGTCAACCTGCTGGAGCCTGATCACCGTAACGGAACGAGGTTTGAATATATAACTGAACTGGCTGGCTGCCTTATTAAATACACTGACAAAAGGAGCTACATTAGTCGGATTATCCAGAGTATTAACCGCAGTGAGAGAAGCTCCGGTAAGGGTCTCAACCCGGGCTTCTGACTTAACATGCTTTATACCATCGAGAGCTATATCGATGGGCTGGGCCTTTTCACTGACATTTACCACCTTAAGCATGATCTGGCCTGTTGCCTTATCCATAGTAGAAGATACAAATATCTGAGGCCCGGCCATTACCGGAACATCTAACTGATGAACTATCTCGCCATCAAGCATACAGGTTACCTGAGTGCCCTTCAGCTCGATCTTAATATCATACCAGCGATCAGACTCTATTTGGCCCGGCTTTTCCTCAACAACACTGCTGCTGCCGCCCACATTCCTCTGGATAGCATGTTTAACATTATTCCAGCCGCCCAGATTCCATTGCAGGCCATCGCCTTTTTCATCAGTTCTGAAGACGATTATAAAACCCTCTTTGCCGGCGTTCTTGCGAGCTTTGAGCGAAAGGGTATAATCAGACCATTGCACATGTCCAACCGTACACAGGGCCCCGCCAATATTACTGTCTGATTGATGCATTGCCCCATCTTTGAATTCCCATTTACCCCCTTTAACCTTCCAGCCATCAAGCCCGGCCATGGTAAATAACACTTCGCCTTCCTTGCTCACTTCCAGATCTTTATATTGGGCATCGGTATTCCAGGTACAAAGGCCTATTTTTCCGGCAGGCACTACCTTATCTGGCATACCTGTGACGGTATTATGCAAATAGTGACTGCCCTTATTCAAACTAAACATCTTCTGCACATAATATGATGGACTGCCATAAACTCTGGCAGCATCAAACCAGATCAGATCTGGTGCCCATTGCGTATAGCCATCACGCGCCAGCATAGGAGCATAAGCGGCCATAGTCACAATATCACCATTTCGTTCCAGACCGGTCATAAAAGCTGCCTCTGCCAGGGCACAATGCAGGTCATTACGACGACCATCAGTATGAGCGGCATATTCACCGGCAAATACCTCAATACCGTTTCGGGGATAATTATCATAACGCTCGGTATTGGCCAGGAACCAGGCCGGCGGCATATAGTAATGTTCATCAACAATATCAGCCGAAGCCTGACCGCTATTAAACTTGCCCCAGGCCAGATCATACCATTTTCCATTGGCACTCGGGCCGGAAGTAGTCACAATAGTTATCTCCGGATGCTTTTCCTTTAAGCGTTTGTAAAATATATCGTATCTTTCAAAATACTGCTCGCCCCACTGTTCATTACCAACTCCCAGCAGCTTCAGACCAAAGGGCTCAGGATGACCCGCTGCCGCCCTTTTAGCTCCCCAGACACTATCAGCCGGGCCATTGGCATATTCAATAAGGTCAAGCATGTCCTGAACATAAGGTTCCAACTCATCAAGCGGCACAAGCTGGGCATCTTGATACTGACATGACATACCACAATTCAAGATCGGCACCGGCTCAGCCCCTATCTCTTCACAAAGACGGAAATACTCATAAAAGCCCAATCCGTATGACTGATAATACTGCGGGGGATTATTCCAGCCAGCCCATCTGTTCCAGTTGAGCTTTCTTTCTGCCGGGTCACCAATAGTATCTTTCCAGCGATAAGCGTTAGCCAGATCTTTACCTTCAACAATACAACCGCCGGGGAATCGCAAAAAGCCCGGCTTCATCTCCGCTAATATCTGCACAAGATCAGCCCGCAAACCCTCTGGCTGCTTCTTCCAGGTATCCTCAGGCATAAGCGAGATCATATCAAGATCAAGCGAACCTGAACCACTAAAATTCAGGGCCAGTCTGGCTTTAGTCGATGTCAACTTTGACTTGAGAGCAACTTCATATCTGGTCCATTCTTTTGCATTGACCGCAACGGCAGCAGTACCCAGCTCTGCTCCCTCGGCATCTTGCAACTGTACAGCCACCTTGCCTTTATAATCAACCGATCTGGCATAAAATGACACGATATACTTTTTGCCGGTTTCAACTGCTATGCCGCCAAAACCAGCTGTTGACAGCGATATTTTACCGGCCTTCTTTACTGCTACATTCAGATAATTTGGATTGTTAGCATTAAGCGGACTATCATTTTTCAGAGAAAAATCTGCTCTGCCCTCTTCTGCTGCATTGGTATCCCAGGAGAACATACCCTCGGCAAACTCAAATGACCTGTTCCACACCTGATCGGCATACAACCCACCATCTGCGGCAAAGTTTATATCTTCAAAAAACAGCCCATACATAGTATCACTCATCTCATGGGCCGGTTTACCGGCATCAACCCTGAGCTTAACATTATCTGAATACCCTGCTATCTGCATCGTAGCCATAGCCGCAATAAAGGCGGTAAACATCTTTTTATTCAACATAAATAATTCCTCTATAATATTCGTTAATTTCCACTTACCGGCGTAAGTCTGAGCAAAGACGAGCTATGCCGATCCAGTTCCACATTTACACTATTCTGATATACTCCTATATCTTTTTTAGTCCAGAGGTCACGCACTTTATAGCTGCCGGACAAACCTAATTCAGCAAGATCAACCTGCAATTCGGCCCTCATATCCGTTCTTGGCTCTGGCTTACTGGTATATACAAAAAACCGTACTGAAGCCCCCGGAGCTTTCTCCCTGGAGCCGCTATCGTCCAGAGCCGCAATACCATTAAGCTTCACATAATTGCCCTCCGGCAGCTCATATTCGATAACAGAATTACTGTGTGTGCCTATGCCGCGACTATAACTGTCACCATCAACCGAAAACCTGCGTCCGAGAATACTCTTATCAATACCTATTGTGCCCCAACCGGCCTCCGCCCGCTTAAAGGGCAACTCAGATAAATGCGTTATATTGCCCTGGCTATCTACCAGCTCCATATTCAACCAGTCGGCATGGTCATAGTTGAAACCATCGCCGGCATCATCTACCAATAAACTCAAATAGCTTTTACCCGAGAGCGAAACCGCAAATGGCACAGCCTTTTGCAGCGAATTTCTACTTATCACCGGACTGGCCCATTTAGCCTGCTTAGTATCGAACTGAGGACCATCCTGCCCATTTATCAGACACAGAAAAATATCATCACTGCCTTTATCTCTGGCACTCCAGCAGATCAGATCATCTCGACGCCATTCCTGCCGACCGGATGTGCTGTTCTGATTAACATACAACACTTCTTCATTATTCAACATAGACAAAGTAAAATCATCATTATCAGGCATGTGACCGCCCATCATCAGAGGCGAACGGGCAATACACCACAGCGACATCATAGTCTGCTGCTCAGAATGGGTAAATCTCGTCCAGCCCTGTGGCTCCCTGGCCCGTATCCGGCCCAAAGGAAGCATATCAGCATCAGGATAATGACCATCACCACACCATTTACTCCAATTGTCAAGCCGCTCGAACTGTTCTTTCAAAGCTGACCATCTATCCCAGAAATCATCACTTATGCGCCATAGATTTGCATGAATACTCACATGCTCGCCTGCACTTAGCGGAGTAGCTCCCGGCGATGTACTGAATACTATCGGACGACCGCAACGATCTATGGCCTTGCGAATAGCCTCTATCTCGGCCTGATGATAAGGCCGACTGAGATCATCAATTTTGATATAATCCACGCCCCAGCCGGCAACCAGCTCTATTACCGAATTATAATACTCCTGAGCGCCGGGCTTTGACATATCTACACCATACATGTCAGGGTTCCACGAACATGTACTGCCTGTATCTGCAATATCAGCAGCAGTATATTCAGTACCCAAAACCTGAGTCTTTCTGGCAACAGCCACTTTGGGAATACCACGCATCATGTGTACACCGAACTTCAGGCCCAGACTATGCACACAATCGGCCAGCGGCTTAAAACCCTGACCACTAACACTTGATGGGTGCTTACTGGCAACCGGCCAGACGCGACCATATTTATCAATATTAGTATCAAGTTTGGGCGGATAGGCATAAGGGTCTGCACTATCCTTATCTGACTTGGGCTCATACCACTGTATATCAACCACTATATATTCCCAGCCAAACTGCTTCAGATTACTGGCCATATAATCTGCATTTGCCCGAACTTCCTGCTCTGTCACAGAACAGCCAAAACAATCCCAGCTATTCCAACCCATAGGAGGGGTACTGGCCCAACTATAATGATCTGCTCCCTGTGCCAGTAATAAACCTGGCAATAACAGCAAAGAGAGAAATAAAAAACTGATACGGCGGGATTTTTCAGACATAAAACACCTTCTGGCCAAACTCTGAGATTAAATTATACAGTTTCTGATCGCACATTTCAGTATAACTGTCGTCTCTGGGCAAAGCAAGCGAAACCGACCTTTAACCTGTCAAAAATATATCAGTTTACAATAAGACAATAAATCACACAAAACTAATAAAAACAAACACTTAAAACAAAATATGCCTTAAGCAGCAAAAACACCATTAACCACTATGCGTACAGATTCAGCCAATTACCAGTCATCTAACACGAAAACTTAGTTATAACACTCTTAGTTTTAAGTGTTTAAAAATATCTCAGACCAAAACAATTACAGGACTAACCTAAACCTCACAGCTCTTACCTGACCGTTACAACTGTTACGACACTGGCATTAACCTGTATGATCCCGCAAAATAATCATATTTCTATTCAAGTATCATTTTTATTTTGAGATATTTAAATACTACATTTAAGCATGAAGAAATTAAGACACATTATAGTATCAATGCTAATGCTGACTGTCGCTCAGACAGCCTACTCTTCTGCGATAAGCGATATGCTCGGCTCTGGCTATAGCGTATTGACCAACGGCAGTATTTCAACTGGAACTGGCGTACAAATAGACGGTGACCTGGGAGCAGGCAGAAGTATATGGCTTGCCGACAGAACAATCGTAAATGGCAATGTAAACACTGACGGCGGTATATCAACCGGAAATAATGTAGCAGTCACTGGCGACCTTAACTACAGCAGTAGCTTCTGGATGCCGGGCAGCTCTTCCGTAAGCGGCGAGATCAATATACAGAGCTGGAACGCACCTCAGATAAGTGACATAAATATAAGTGCAGGAAATACCAGTCTATACTATGCCAGTAACTCAACGGTTGAGCTGATCAGCGGCAGTTACAGCTCAATGACTGTATCAAGCGGCAGTACTGTTTATCTTTCAAGTGGTACATATAATTTCTCAAGCGTCTGGCTTGACCGCAATGTTAATATAATTGCTGATACCAGTGCAGGTGATGTAATAATAAATTCTGCCAGATCATTTTCAACCAGCTCAAATGTGAAGCTCAGCAGTATTGGAACTGGTTTTATCTCCATTGTATCTGGCGATAGCTACTACCTTGGCAGCAATAATGATATTGCAGCTAATCTGTTAGCCAAAAACTCAGGCTCTATTGACAGCAGAACCGTAATAACCGGCGCAGTTTATGCTTCAAACAGTATATGGCTGGGAAGTGATGTCAGCATTACCCCTGCTGTTGCCCCAGTAGTACCAGAACCGGCAACCGTCCTGTTGCTGATGGCCGCTTTTCCTTATCTGAAAAAAAGGTTCGTCCATTGTCATAACCAGTAAAAATAGCAATTAATTTCCTTTTGCCATTAGTCAGGGGCAGGGTTAATGTTTACCCTGCCCTTTTTTCGTCTCGCTTTCTGTTATTATTTCTGACTGTCGATTAGTACCATTATGCGTCTTAGAATTTCATTCTGCCAATCATATAAAAAACAAAAGGCTATCGTAACAATACGACAGCCTTTACTTGTTTGAAACTCTACAAAACCGGCAAACCGGTGTATTATAGAGAGGGTGTTTTAGTGTATTATTGCCAGGGCATCATCAATACATTCAACCATCATACGCAAGTCGAATGGACGACACAGATAGGCATCGAAACCCTGCTGCATAAGGGCATTACCCTCAGCCTCGGTCAGAGCAGAAGTTATCGCTACAATTCGAGTACCCTGTAATTCCGGGTTAAGATGAATTATACTGCATACCTTGCTGACATTTATATCTTCCAACATAAGATCAAAGAAAATTATATGCGGCCTGAACTGCTCAGCGATAATACCGGCATCAAAACCACATTCAGCGACCTGAACATCGAAACGATCTTCTTTATTCAATTCAGTCGCAATCACATCGCGAACATCCGGACGGGAATCAACCAGCAACACTCTGGTAGTACCAGCATCAAGACCATTCAAAGGCATTCCATGTGCCTTCATGAACCGGATCAATTGATCCAGCGGTATGCGCCTGTCCTTACTGCCCGGAATACGATAACCCTTGAGCTGACCAGAATCAAACCACTTTGAAACTGTTCTTGGGGCTACATTACATATCTTGGCAACCTGTCCGGTTGTTAGTACATCTTTTCTGTTTTCTACTGCTACATTTGATTTCACTTTAACACCCTTAAATCTTTCACAGGGGAGACAGTCTTCTCCGTTCCGTTGTCAAGCTCTCTCCACATACTACTATTACATTTTGTCTCTTTAAGTCTCACTTTACAGGCATATCTTCGACCAATAATAAGGGCGAGTTAATCAGACTTTTAAAATTAATCAAAAAAATTGGAAAAATCGTTAATATTTACCCTTTCGCACCGATAAATCCTATATCCCTCAAAATTTATCGGACCTAAACTAAATAAAAATAGCACCAAAAACTGGTGCTACCAAAATCAATACTATAATAGACGGGGAATCAATATTGATAGATAAACAATCAGGCAAAATAAAACAGCTATGTTAATACCTGGCAACTTTAGAGCAGATCAACGCTTCGAGACAATGGCAACCTTACTTATTTCACGAGATTCCACATCTATGGAATAACTTTCTTCGACATTGAAGCCATATTTCAGACGCATATACACCCTGATCGCTTCTGCAGAACTTAAGGCATAGGCATAACAACCCCGAGGCCGATGCGGAAAATGACCATCTTTCATTTCTGGTATAAAACCTATAGCCCCCTGGGACATTTCATACCAAATAGGTTCAAAATACGCCAGAGCCTGCCTGACCGCTAGTTTGGAATAACTATAAGCAGCCGCCCTTATCTCTATAAAGCTGGGGTAAACAAAAGGCCAGGCCGTACCATTATGAGCTGCCAGCCGCCTTTGTAACTCACTACCCTTATAATAACCCTGATAAGGCAGGCGAGGGTCAACCAGCAAATTACCACTATCATCAGTAATACAATGGGGAACATCAAGCACATCTTCACTCAATGAGCGAATAGCACTGGGAATAAGCAGCTTACGATTGATCCGTTCGACAATCAGCCTGCTCCTGTCCTGAGGCACTAACTTGGCTTTAACCGCAGCTAACTGATTAAATCTCACAGCGTTATCAACCATTCTGCCACCGCTGAGCAATGCCCCGCAATTATCACCATGGGCACCGACAACATCAGCCAGACAGCGATTTGTGTCATCCCAGAATAAATCCATAAACCAACGGTTTATAGAAGCTCTCAGTTCAGCAGCAAAACTGGCCTGCCCAGGATCAAATAACTTAATCACATCCAGAACACGATACCAGAGGCTCTCGATCTCGACAGGATAGCCCGCCCGCTTTGTCGCCTGTGGGAACTTGGTATCCATCCAGGTAAAGCATTCCGGGCTGTAGAGCATACCAGTTTCAGTATCAATACCAACTCGCTGCGGTGATGCCGGGCGGGTAAATTCACGGAAAATACTACCTAATACCTCACGAACTGACCGACGGCCGTCAAGGCCGCAGTCCCAGAATGTCTCATCACCTGTATATTTTACATAACTGCGCGCAGCCAGGAATAACCTGAGCGAATTTTCCAGACAGGAATGGTCCTGTATTCCACTGTTGAGCCAGTTTGCTAATAAACCACTTTGCTCTGTAGCTGCTGCTTTTAAAATTATATCGCGTGCCACCTCTGCCCGACCGGCAGCAATCAGACCACCCACTGCATGAAGTGAATCTCTGGTGCGACACCCCAGCCAGGGCCTGCCGGCAGCTAACAGCCAGCGTCCGCCAGTCTTTATAAGAAATTGATCCAGTGAATCAACCAGTAGTTTAACCTTAGGATCTCGCTGAGCAGCATGGGTCGGAACCTTATTGATAAGATCCTTAACATGACGGATATTGCTTTGCTCTATACTGTAAGCGGAGGTATTATTCGCTTTCTCTAACGACTCTGTTGACATGGTAACTATATACGATTCACCCTTGTTGAGCTTGACCTTAAATACTCCGGGGAAAAACGCATCACCAGTTGATGGCAGATCATTTTCGCCATCCTGTGGAAAATTAATACCACATATATTATGGGGCAGATGAACAAATTCACCCTGCTTACTGACAATATTTAATACTACATCTGATGTCGGTCTGAAATAATAACCAGGCTGGCTATCACAAAGGGCATAGCTATGACTTAACCATTCCTGAGCATGACCTTCAGAGTCAAAAACGAACTGTTCGTGAATATTGCGAAACTCGATCGCCGTCTTTACTGAAACTATTACCAGAGAATTAGCCTGTTTAACCTTATATCGAAGTAAAATAGTATTTTCATTACGCGACATTAGAAGGCTTCGCTCTATTACCAGATTATATTCACCATCATCATAAACAAATTCCCAGGTCGGATTTGGATGGCTGATAAAGGAGCTGACAAAACCTTTGTCCAGATCAAATACCTTCTGGCCGATCTGAACCGTTTCAAAAAGGCACCTACTCAGTGAATATCTCTGATCGGGACTGCTTTTATCAATAAGCACACTCAGCAAAGTGTCATATTTAGTATTAAGCGTACCTGGCATAGCCGGTACCTGACACACAGAACCATGAATATTAGACAAATTGACATTAGTATAGTTATGTTTAAGATGTTCTTTATCGATTTCCAGCGGAAACAGTCTGGGCGAAACTATGTTCTTACCACTGCCCGGCACAGATAATACCGGATATTCCTCACCCGGCCTCTGACGCTGTATCATACGATCGTGTTCAATCACCCAGTTAAAGCTCAATCTGGCATACTGATTATTGGGCATAGGCTCAAATAATACCCAATGATGAAATTTATTTGCCGGGATAGATTCCTGTATAATTACTCTATCTGACTCATTACCAGAGCCCTCGGCACATTCCTGGCTCTGGAACTCCTGACTTTCTGTTAACTGCAAATATGCGGTACATGGCATAAATGTCTCAGCAATAAGCCATTTATCACCATTGATCATAAATACCTTATTGCACTTACGGAAATTCCAGACCGCAGAAAATTCATCGATCTGCTCTTGCGTTATCCGGGCCAGAGCTTCTGCAATATCACAACTTTCCAGATATCTCAAGCTGGAGGTCTCTACCAGAGCAATAAAGCGTCTGAGATCAGTAACAGCTCTGAGCAATTTTTCCTGCGGAATACGGCCTACCTCTTCCGGTCGGAATTTATGCAGTAATATCTTATATATCAGTTTGACCTTGAGTTCATCCAGATCATATATCGCCGGTACTTGCAGATGATAAGGCTCGTGCAATGATTCCTTGCGATACACCTTACACTCACCAGGCTCTAAAGTCATTCCATGCTCGCCTGCTACACTGACAATGTCATTTTCTCGTAATAAATTCTTAAAACAGCTATCATTACCCAAATGACATTCAGACAAATTCCAGTTGATCCACTGCTGATGCTGAGTATCGAGATTAATAAAACAGACTACACTATTGCCAGTTTTATCATCATATCTGGAGAAAGCCAAAACACTGGCATTACCAACCTCAAACATGTTAAGGTTACCACTACACCAGAAAGCCGGATTCTCTCTCAATATCTTATTGATCTGAGATATTTCATCTACCAGATTTTCTTCCGCCCCCCAGTTCAGACCGGTATTGCGATGGACATCGATCTTTTCTGTTGCCAGCCACTCAACACCATTAGAAAAACCCCAGGCACCAGCCGGTGCGGTAAAGGCACAAAGACTCAAACGCATAAGGGTGTATATTTTACCTTTTTTTGCCAACCGATCATTGTCATGCGTTTCTGCATAGTTTACCAATACCCCCTTCTGACCGGAAGTGCGGTTGGCATAATCCATATACCACTGTATCTGCCCTTTGTCATAATTCTGGAACAATTCTGAGTAGGCCCAGTTATTCATGCCCTCAGTCAACAGTTTTTCCGTTGTTTCAAGTGGCCCACCCAGCCCCTCAAGTAAAAACATAGTGTCAGGGAATTTTTCCCGTACCTTACTGATAATATACTGCCACACTTCAACTGGTATCATATACCCGGCATCAAGGCGGAAACCATCTACCCCCCTCTCGCACCAGGCCAGAAAAACATTGGCCATATACTGCCAAAGATCCTTGTAATTGTAATCAAGCTCAACCAGGTCGCCCCAAACCACTCCCCAGGCTCCCGGCGAGATCAGCTTCTGATCTTTTGCAACCTTAAACCATTTCCTATGGGTAAAAAGCAGACTACTGGCCCACCCGGTATGATTTATGACCATATCAAGAAAAACCCTCGCCCCCATGCCATGGATAGTACTGGTAAGGTCGATAAACTGATCTTCTATTGTCTTATACCTGCTAAAAGTACCATATACATGATCTATACCGAAATAATCGGTAGTAGCATACGGACTGCCATAGTAGCCCATTCGTCCATAACTGTGCGGAACAGGATTAATAGGCAGAAAATGTATGATCTTCATACCCAGCTTGCCAATAATGAAAGGTAATTCCTTTTTGAACAGCTCAAAATTACCGCCCGAACCGATCACATGGGCACCAGTTGACTCAATCTCTTCTATGAGCTTTTCAAATACCTCATTTTTCAGCGAAGGCTGATCCTTATCAACACCAAAATTGCGTAAAAAGGCACAATATATACTATTATCATTAGCATAGGATATCGGACTGACACTAACACCTATATTAGGGCCATCTGCCCAGACCACCCAGGGGTTCTGTTTGTCTGCTGACTCCACCCTAACCTTGAACTGGAAAAAGCCAACCTCACTGAGTAATATATCACAATAGTAGCTGTTATCAGTAGTGTCGTGGCGGGCTATTATATCATAATAATCAGTTGAGGTAGAACGCCCCTTCTCTACCAGGTCTATAAACTGCTTTCTTATAGGACCTGCCTGATTCAAATTAGTTCTGAGTACAACATTGAACCCTGACCGTGCCAGATCCGGACATTCAACCCGAACCTTAACTTTCAACACAGAATACTGTATCATATTACTGCTATGAGCAGGAGAAAAATCGATCTTTTTTATACAATCTATTGAGACCGTCACTTACTAACCTCTAACCATCTTGTTTACTACTAATTAAGTAACATTTACGCCAAAAATCCAGCACAAACTGGCCCGTCCAAAAACGAGCCCTGTAAATGAAATCGGCTAATTGCAACAGATAGTATAAAAAAAACAGATTAGAATAAATAAATAATAACAACCTGATAAAAAACTTAGTTATCGGACGATAGTTGATAGAGCTGGCAATCGATGCAGTCTTTGTCTATTATCTGGCCTTTTTCGATTAGGCGCAGGGCTTTTTGGCCCAGTACTTTGACCTTATCGGCTGGTGGAATACCTGTGCCCGGTCGTTTGGCGGTAAGCATTCTTTCGGTTATTACAGTGCCGGGCACTATATCACAAGCAGCGGCCAAAGACAAACGGGCAACATTTCTTACCTCGATCTCTTCATTGGCAGGCTGTTTTATACCATCTCCCATAATATGACCTGCCCTTCTGATCTGGCTTATATAGTCAGTAAAGGCCGCCGGGTTAAGAGAAGCGGCATGATCCGGGCCGGGCAGGTTATTATCAAGAGTAAGATGCTTTTCAATTATAACCGCACCGGCAGCAGTAGCCAGAGCGCCGGTAAAAGTCTCTACCGTATGGTCAGAAAAACCAACTGGCAGGCCAAACTGCTTATGCAAAGTGGTCATGGCTCTCAAATTAACTTTGTCCAGGGGTGTAGGATACAGGCTCACACAGTGCAATAAAGCCAGTTGGCCATTAGCCTCAGTTATGGCATTAACGGCTGCGGCAACCTCAGCTATACTGCTCATGCCAGTAGATAATATTACTGGCAGGCCCAGCGAGGCCAGCTCACAGAGAAAATCGATCGAGGTAATATGCCCGGAACTGACCTTAAAGCATTTAAGCCCGCAATTAAGCAATTCCCGGGCCCAGCCAATAGAAAAAGGAGTTACCATAAAGTCAATATCACACTTTTTACAATGGTCGGTAAGCGTAAGGAAATCAGCCATATCCAGCTCGAGCTGCTGCAACATCTGGAATTGGCTTTGTTGTGGATTGGTTTTATCAATCTGATAATTGGCCTTAGCCGCATCTTTGGTTACCAGCTCACTGGCAGAAAAAGCCTGGAATTTCACACAATCAGCTCCGGCCTTAGCCGCCGCCTCGACCAGCTCAAGGGCCAGCTCAACCGAACCATTATGATTAACTCCTGCTTCTGCAATAATATAAGGCTGACCGCTATACTTCTCTTTGAATATATTTTCTATTGTTATCACTTCTGGTTCTCCAATTACCAGCATCAGCCGGGCTTTATGCCTGAGACTACCGGTGTTCCTGACTGACGATCTGATCTATCAATTTAATTACGGTTTTAGGATCAACATCACGAGCATGTTGATAAAAACCATTAACCATACTGTGCAAATATTTATTCACCAGACGGTTGACTGAGGTGTCTATCTGCTGGCGGGAAGTCTCATCAAGCGGTTTGAGACAGGCAAAAAGTCTTGTTAACTCCTCCCGGGCCATCTGCTGAAATTTATTCCTTAGCCGCCCTGCCATAGGCCCGACATCCATAACGCCAAACCACTCGATAAAGCTCTGGGTATCATCACTGATTATCTGCCGGGCCTGCTCTATATCTTCCTGCCGGGCCTGCATATTATCACTGGCGGCTGCGGCCAGATCATCAATACTATACAGGGTAAGGTATGGTAAAGCTGCAACTGACGGGGCAAAATTGCGAGGTACGGCAATATCGATTATTACCTTATCCGAAATACTGTCCTCTGGCAGATAAGAACTGTCAAATATCTGCTCACCAGCATTTGCCGCCGCTATTATCAGGTCAGCATCAGCCATTACTTCTTTTATATCTGACCAGGGAGCATATCTTAAACCCATTCGTTCTGCCAATAATTCAGAACGACGCAAGGTACGATTAACTACAGATATTTCCTGACAACCGGCATTTTGTAAATGACGAATTATCAGTTCGCCCATCTCGCCTACCCCAACCACCACCGCCTTCTGACTGGCCAGTTCCCCCAGAACTCGAGCCGCCTGATATACAGCAATAGAAGCCACACTTACCCGCCGCTGAGAAATAGAGGTTGTTGAATATACCTCCTTACTACAGGTAAAGGCACAATGAAACAGGCGATTCAACACCTTATCAGTTGCACCGGCACGCGAGGCGGCATAATAGGCATCTCGAACCTGAGCTATTATCTGTGATTCGCCTAAAACCAGACTATCAAGACTGCTGGCCACTTCTAAAAGATGGCGTACCGCGTCTCTGTCTGTATAAAAGCAAATAGAATCGTGTAATACCAAATCCTCAGCATTAGTTTTGAGCATAACTATTTCCCTGATCAGCTTTTCAGGGGTTAATACCATATCGCGATCGACAGAACAATAAAGCTCTACCCGATTACATGTACTAAGCAGAACAAAACCACATGCAGGATACCGCTCTTTCAAGTATTTTAAGGCCAAAATGACCTGTTCATTATCAAAAGAAAACTTCTCCCGCAACCCAATAGCAGTTGTCTTATAATTAAAGCCAACCATTATAATATTCATCTCGCCAGCCGGGTCAGAAGCCAGACACGAATCATCGAGCAAGTCAGAAATAATAGCAGAACTATTGCTATAATGACATTTTCTATTGATCTCTGGCTGGGCCATTAATAGCTCCCAAGGAATCGGTTATTACTTAAAACAAAAAAACAGATTTGGTCAACCCAACGATCAAACTCAATCTGACTTGCCGATAGAAAAGGCTCGCCGGATATCATCTGCTGTTATCATATCTATGATCTTTTGCTTGTCCGGGGCGTAACCTGCCGAACGCTCAAATGTATCATGAATCTCACTGACACTATCTGGCACAGCATAACCGCTGTTACCAGCACTGGCAAAATTACAAAATAGCTGCTTGTCGGCTGACTCTGCCTCATTGGCGGCTGGTAAATCAACCTGACAATGCTTTTGTTCTGTCTGAAATTGTGCTTCCCCACCTACCTCAGACTCATCTGGTAGGCCCGTTCGCCTGGGTTCAGGACGAGTAATGACCTCTTTTCGCATACTTTCGAGACTGGCAAGCATAAGATCCCGGCATGCCAGATCGATCTCAGCCTGATTGCCACCTGACTTCTTCTTCATTTTTGCTGAAAAAACGCCATCTGAAGCCTGCTTATTGTTCTTTTTTCCAAATAACATAACCGGATTATATTCATATAGCGACCGTTTTGCAAGAATTTACAAAAGATTAAGACAAAACCAAATTCAGGTAAAAGTACGACTAAAACCATCAATAATAAACCTGCCTGCAATAACCTGAATATCTGACCTGATAAATAGACCTGGAACATTACAACCCTACCGCAAGGCGACCTGAGCTTGAAGTGCAATTATTTTACTCCTATGCACAATAATATTTACATACCCAGGGTGTGATTTAGCACTTTTGACCGTGCCAGTTTTACACAAATGCCAGAACATGGCCTTGTGAATGAGTTTGTAAATATTTAACACACTTTCAAGACGGTATCGCAAGTGAGTTTTATTCGAAACGCACAAGAATGTCCTTTATTTGCGATTTTGAGCCTGAAAAAACTGCGAATGTTGCCCTAGCTATAAAAAATAAAATCTACCAAAGAATAAAATACCAAACAAATTAACTTTTGCTACAACAAATAATATGTAAAGCATTGAATAATAAGACATTAGTGTAAAGTTGCAGTAATTTAATGTCGGACAACTTTTGTTTTCTTTTCCGTTATGCATTGACCTATTTCAGGAGATACTTACCGAGAGATGCCATATCTCGACGCCGGAAAAAAATCTCTGACAAGGACTCTGGTTGCCCGTAAAATCAAATAAAACTCCACTTGCCAATATCAAATAACCAATCAAACGGGGACACACTATTTAACAAACTGCCACCAGTCGATATTAAACAGGTGACCATCACCACCAACAAATTTAATATATAAATCATTGACACCACTAACATCAGCTATTCTGCATTTAGCATCATTCCAGTTCTGCGAGCCACCAGTTCCGCTAATATCACATACGCCTATAAGTTTGCCATCCAAACTCCCGATTCTCAGTTCGATTATGCCGCCTTTACTTTCGCAGGCAGCTGCAACAGTAAAACTACTGGCACCAGCAGCAAAATCAACTCCTTTTATCTTTACCCAGTCACCATTATCAATATCGCCCAGGTAAATACCTTCCTCAGAGCAACCATAGGTTTCAACACCCTTTTGTGCATTAAATGTTTCACCCTCAACACGGGTAAACGGGTTAAGGAACCCCAGTTGCTTTACAGCGTCAACCGAAGGCACTACCTTGACAATAGAACCGTCGGGATTAAAATCAAATGAATCCAAAGCAAGATTACGGCGGAATCCAGTTGGAATACCAGCCTCTTTAGCTACAACACGATTGTGATATGCCTGGTACCAGTTACCGTTCAATTCGAAGAGAGCTGCATGATGGTTGTTATTATTTAGCGGCGGTTGATCTGAGACAATACCACCATAAATATACTCTGACATTGGTTTTTTACTCATTTGATAGTCAAACCGCATACCAGCTTGAGGAGTTGTGGAATATGCAAAATAGTATGTACCATTCCTTTTGAATACCCAAGCAGCTTCAAAGAAATTCTGAGCAGTCATTTTTATAACATCGCCGTCGAGACTGATCATATCACGGTTAAGCTTTACCCCCCTAACATTATTGTCACCATTACCACCAAAATACAGATATGCCTGACCGTCATCATCAATGAAAGGGCACGGGTCAAACAGCCACATATGCTGCGCTGGCTGCACACCTGGAGTATTATAATCAACCAAGAAAGAACCTCTAACATCTTTGAATGGGCCAGTTGGGTTATCGCTGCAAACCACGCCAATATTAGCACCGCCGTTACCGAAATACAGATAAAACTTGCCATCTCGCTCGATCGGTGATGGCGCCCATGTTTTTTTAGCCCAGTTGGTATCTTTGGCAGCATCAAATACAATACCATGATCAGTCCAGTTTTTTAGGTCGCTGCTTGACACACAGACAACATTAGGGATATTATAGCTGCCTTCAACCGGGCTCTCATCATCGTTTGAGCAATACAGATACACCCTGCCATTATAGACAAGCGAGCCGGGGTCTGCCAGATAACGGTTTGAGATAATAGGATAATCGGCACAGGCACAATTAACCATTGCACACAATACAGATAAAATCAGAGTAGTTAATTTAAGTTTATGCATTTCAAGCCCATTCATTATAAGTGTGTTAATGTACTGAAATATTATCGGCAATATGATAGTAATCAAAATCAACATATCCGCCATATGTTTGAGTCGCATAGTTAAACAGGCCAAAACGATAGCCCATAAAATGTGGTAAGGTATATGCCATCTGCAATACAGGGCCAATCTGATACCACTGTATGCCATCGAGGCTATAGAAGAAATATGCTTTATCAGTACGGTTTTTATAGTCACATTCTATTTTCAGGTATAGACTATCCTGTTCTAATGGGATACAGGCTGTTTCTACCGGCCTTTCATTTTGAGCGATGGTCATTACAATGTATTTATTGCCGTTTTCCATTTTAGCCCCAACAAAGCCGTAACGCTTCTGCAACACCAGCAAACCAGCATAATCGCCGTCTTTTATATTTGCAGTTTCGATTTTCGTCGAAGCAGTGCATTCCGGACCAAAGGTACGCTGAGTCAGCGTATTGCGGGCCTGGACAACTTCATTGTCAATTCTTCCGGTCATCAGTCTGAGATAACCTTTACGCTGACTCAGAGACCAGAACCGGCTATCTGGATTATGATTCCACTGCCAGGCTAACGGCATAACAATACTACCATCCCAGTCAAATTCATCCGAAGCCACAATATTAGCCAGCCCATCTTCAATGTCAGTAATGTCCAGTGTTATAGGCACTTTGCCATCTTCACCAAGTACCGGCCATCCTTCTTCCCATTTCACAGGCACAAGATACGGTATTCGCCCAACAGCTCCATGATCCTGAAATAACATGGCATACCATTTACCCTCTGGTGTATCTATCAGGCATCCCTGGGCAACACCCTGATCCTGCAAGATAATCTTACCCTCATACGGTCCGGTGATCTTGTCTGCACGGTGAATGATCTGGGTTCTCATCCCGTTGCGAGGCCAGGTAATATTCATAACATAATATTTGCCATTAACCTTGATCATCTGTGAACCTTCCGCGGGCAAACCGATATCAAGCCCGGCAACAGCACTGGCATTTTTGATCACAACGTCATTAAAGCCGCCGGGTTTTATTCCGGAAAGATCTTCTTTAAGCTCTACCAGCTTCAAATCTCCAGCACCATACAACATATATACTTTACCATCATCATCAAAAAATAGAGAATGGTCATGCAATGATGGAGAAAACTCCTGAGCACTCCACTTACACTTCTCAATATCAGTAGTTGAATATACATGAGTTTTACCACTGGTGCTGGAAAAAGTTGAGACATAATATTTACCATGATGGAATCTCAGGCTGCTGGCCCATGAGCCGGCACCATAAGCATTATTACCATTTGCCAAATTCATCTTATCATTATCAACCAGGGTATCATAAGCATAACCCAGCATTTTCCAGTTAACCAGATCTGTTGACTTCATGATCGGTACTCCCGGATTCATATACATAGTTGTGCTGCTCATATAATATGTATCCCCAACCCGAATTACCGAAACATCAGGAACATCGGCCCAGATAATTGGATTTTTTGCCAGTTTATCTTCTGTTAAAATAGACTCTGATTTCTTTGATGAAATAGCTATCCCTGGTTTAGTTTGCGTAACAGGCTGTATTGTACCATCCGAATTATAATAAAGGTACTCAGCGCAAACACATCTTCTACCAACAGCACCACTTTCGCCATTTAATGTCAGAGTTGCGTTATGATAAAACAGATACGATTGGCCCTTAAATTCAACAATCCCAGGGTGTATGGTATAACTTTTTTCTGCAAAGCCGGTCAATATTCCCTGATATTCCCATGGCCCATTTATATCTCTTGCTGTTGCATAGCATATCTTTTCTGCTGTACCCTGATGAGCAAAAGCAGCGTAAACCATATAGTATATATCACCTCTGCGATACAGCCATGGCCCCTCGGTATAATTTGGCAGGTCAATTTTCTGAATTTCGCCATCAATTTCTATCATGTTCGGTTTTAGCTTTGCAAGATATAGATATGGGTTGCCCCATGCTATCCAGCCAGTTCCGTCATCGTCAATAAATACTGTAGGATCAATATCATTCCATGCTCTGTCACTTGGAGTAGTTTCATCAGAAACAAGTGCAGTGCCACGTGCATCTTTGAAAGGTCCAGTGGGCGTATCTGAAACGGCAACGCCAATAGCTTTGCCGGGTTTTATATTATCATGCTGGACCGTAGCATAAAGATAGTATTTACCTTCTTTTTCAACAACTTGAGCTGCCCATGCATCCCTGATAGCCCAGCTAAAGTCTGTTGGCTTCATTATTTCACCATGTGCAGTCCAGTTCTTCATATCCTTTGTAGAATAGCATAACCATCCAGTCATTGTGAACATTTCATCGCCATGGGCTTCATCATGACCAACATATACATAAAGAGTGTCTCCTATAACCATAGGAGCCGGATCAGCAGTAAAAACATCTCTGAAGATAGGATTACCTTCAATTTGAAAATTAAACTGCTTTGCAGAAACAGAAACAAAACTAATAAATAATATTAATAATATAATCTTATTATTGCAATTCATAATACCTCCCGTATTAGAGCGGCATTAACTAACAATTTTTCACATTGTTTAGTTACTGTCCAAATAATATAGAAATTAAATATAATCATTCAAAATACCTTCCAGCATTTCCTGCCGGCCTGACTTAGGTGTCGGTTCGCCATTTTCTAAAACAAACTTCTCCAAAGTAGTGAAGCTATACTTGCCGCCGCAAATATCTTTACCAAAATCAGTCTGCCAGCCGGCATAACGATCAGCGATCACACTATCAAATACTTTATCCTCGATCAGTTTGGCCGCTATCTTCAGGCCCCTTGCAAAAGTATCCATCGCCACAATATGGCCAACGAACAGGTCAAGAATATCTACCGACTGACGGCGAACATGAGCATCAAAGTTCAGACCGCCTGTTGTAAAGCCGCCCGCCTTCAGAATATGATACATCGCCATTGTGGTATCGTAAATATTGGTCGGGAACTGGTCAGTATCCCAACCCAGCATAAGATCGCCCTGATTGGCATCAACAGAGCCTAGTATGCCGTTAATGGCAGCAAACTCCAGCTCATGCTGAAAGGTATGAGCCGCCAGTGTAGCATGATTAGCTTCTATATTCATCTTGAAATGATCTATCAGATCATATTTCTGCAGAAATGCCAGACAGCCTGCCACATCGAAATCATACTGATGCTTTGTTGGCTCTTTCGGCTTAGGCTCAATATAGAACTGACCGCTAAACCCGATCTCTTTCTTATAATCCACCGCCATCTTCAGCAGCAATGCCAGATGGTCCAGTTCCTGACCCATATCAGTATTCAGCAGAGTATCATATCCTTCACGACCGCCCCAGAACACATATCCTTCACCGCCAAGGAGATTGGTAACTTCCATTGCCTTTTTGACCTGGCTGGCTGCATAAGCAAATACATGCGGATCTGGGTTAGTCCCTGCACCAGCCATAAATCGAGGGTTGGAGAATGCGTTAGTCGTACCCCACAGACACTTCACCCCGGTGTCATCCTGCAGTGTTTTAGCCAGGGCTGCAATCTTATCCAATCGCTTATTAGTCTCAGCCAGAGTATCAGCTTCGGGAGAAATGTCACGGTCATGAAAACACCAGTAGTCCACTCCAAGCTTTGTAAAAAATTCAAAAGCAGCGTACATGGTATCTTCCGCCCTTGCCATTGGATCTGAATTGCTGTTATAGCTGCGGATAATAGTATCACAGCCAAACGGGTCAGAGCCAAGCCCCTTAAAAGTATGCCAGTAACAGACAGCAAATCTCAGATGCTCTGCCATCGTCTTACCCATAACCACTTCTTGCGGATTATAATGCTTAAATGCCAGCGGGTTCTTAGAACCAGCACCTTCAAATTTAACCTTACCTACTTCCGGGAAAAATTCTTTCATGTTGCTCTCCTGAGAATGTATATAATTTTAATGATCGCTATTATTTTCTAAATACACGCATTAAGTGTCTCATGCCACTTACCATACGCTTCCATATATTGATCTTTACTTTGTTCGTTCGGCTCTATCACTTCTATCTTATTCAATGCTGCAAATGCCTCACGGCTGCCTGCATATATACCGGCACCAATACCAGCTCCACGACAGGCACCCTGGGAACCGTCAGTATCATACAACTCCACTGTCGCACCAGTAACAGACGCAAAGGTACTGGCAAATACCGGGCTAAGGAACATATTCGCCTTACCTGCCCGCACTGTATTTATACCGATACCCATCGCCTTCATAATATCAATGCCGTAGTTCATTGCAAAGACAATGCCTTCCTGACCGGCACGCAGAATATGACCCATATCATGAATATTAAGATCAAGGTTATGGAAAGACGCCCCTATATTCCTGTTATTCAGCGTCCTTTCCGCACCATTGCCGAAAGGAAGTATTACAAGCCCATTAGAACCAACCGACACCCTTTCAGCCAGATCGTTCATTTCTTCATAACTTAATCGACCACCAATATTACACTTGAGCCAGCTGTTAAGCCGACCGGTACCGTTAATACACAGCAGAGTGCCATTACGAGCAGCTTCATCAGTATTATTGACATGCAAAAAGACATTTACCCTGGACTGAGGATCTGAAACGGCATTATCATTTATACCATACACTACCCCGCTGGTCCCTGCAGTTGCGGCGACCTCACCGGGGTTAAATACATTCAGCGACATAGCATTATTGGGCTGATCACCGGCACGATAGGTAATTGGTGTGCCAACATTGAGCCCCAATTCTTCAGCCGCACATGAAGTCAATAACCCCTGGAGTCCAAACACCGGAACAATATCAGGCAATAACTCTGAGGCAAAACCATAATAATCCATGAGGAATTCAGCCGGTTTTTTTTCCGCAAAATTCCACAGAGTCATTTCAGACAAGCCGGTTTCAGTTGTTGTAACATTACCCGTCATCTTCATAACCAGCCAGTCTCCGGGAAGCATTACCTTATGGATCTTTTCAAATTGCTCCGGCTCATTTTCGATAACCCAGCGAAGCTTGCTGGCGGTAAAATTACCCGGGCAGTTCAGCAGCTCCGACATACACTTATCTTTGCCAAGAGCAGCTGCCGCTCGCTCGCCAATTTCCACCGCCCGGCTGTCACACCAGATAATTGACGGCCTGACAACATCCATATTTCTATCTACACATACAAGACCGTGCATCTGATATGATATGCCGATAGCCTTGATATCTACGGCAGCCACCTTGGAAATCTCCAACAGCTTTTTAGTGGCTAGCTTCAGATTTCCCCACCACAGGTCAGGAGACTGCTCCGCCCAACCAATATGCGGCGAATCTATCGCCATCTCAAATTCAGGAGCCACAACAGAAGCAACCACCTTACCCGTTTGAACATCCAGTAATGATGCCTTAACGGAAGATGTGCCTGAGTCATATCCTAATAAATACATATTTCACCATTTATATCTTTGCCATCAATTTTTCAGAAACAGTAAGAATTACTTCCTTATGATCACAATCTCTGGATCAATTTCCAACCACGATCTTAAACTCACCAGATTCCACAACAAAATCCATATCAATATCATAAAATGCCAGATGCTCCTTTTGTATTTCAAATGTGACTATCTTTGTTTCGTCATGGTCAGGCTCGACCGTTCAAAACCCTTTATCGCTTTCGCCGGACGGGCAACACTGCTATAGCAATCTCTGATATACAACTCCAAAACATTACAACCTCACATACCACCAGTATTAGTCGCAATTATCACCACATTTACACTGCCTTCAGGCCTATTATTTGATCAATTAATGTCGGTCCGGAAATATCAAACTCAGTATAACTCAGGCCATAGCCAAATGCAAATAAAGAACTGACATCATCATGCAGACAGCCGCAACTGGCTGATGGCTTATTATTATAATAGTAATGGATGTAACCGACACCTTGGTAAAGATATTGACAGTTTACCGCCCTGGTCAACATCGCCAGATATTACTTTTGCTACTGCATCACCGGTTTCATGTTCATGATACCAGCATTCAAAATCAACAGTGATTTCATTAATCACATTGTTTATCGCCAGAGGTCTCATTGGCTAAGTAGGTTTTAGTCCTGATTTTTAAAGTTTGGAAATATGAGTTAGTAATTCGTCCAGATAAGCCTGGCAGGTGCCACGATGCAGCAAGTCACCGCCGTTGCCGATAGCGTAACAGCCACTATCTACATTAAACAATACCTACTGCAAAACTCTCACCGCTGGCAATAAACAATAACAGCCCGGCATAAAACAGACCTGCTGAAAATAGGTAACAAAAAAAAAAGACATCCACTTCCGGATGTCTTTTTTTTCAGAGGGCACACCTGCTGCTATATCTATAATTTCAACAAAAACAATTTACATAACTGCTATACAGCTTTATTCTGTAAAAACATGCTGCCCAAAAACTTATTCCTCCGGCAGCTTCCACTCGATCGGAGGCCAGGTGGCAGGTTCGGCGAGTTTGGTTTCACACTGTGGCCCTTTCATACTCCTGAAGTCTTTGCGATACACCTTGAGCTTTTCTACTATCTGGGGATTTTGTTTTGCAACATCTGTTTTTTCACAAGGATCTTTAGAAATAGCAAAAAGCTCGCCTTTTACCAGCTTCCAATCCTGCGTGACAACAGCATCCTCCCCCAGGCAGAATGGCCGGTCCGGAGCCTGCTGTTTACCCTGCAGAACAGGCAGCATGTTTATTCCATCACGAGGATTGCCATCGTTTCCTTCATAACCAACAGCAGCGGCAAGAGTAGGCCACATATCGATGTACCCCATTACCTTATCACAAGTCTTACCACCCTCAAGCTCACCGGGCCAGCGTATCATAGCAACAACACGCACACCGCCCTCCCAGGTATCAAACTTATGGCCTCGCAATGGCAAGTTGCTACCGCCCTGATTGGGAATTCCACCATTATCACTGTGGAAAATAATAATAGTATTGTCACTTATCCCTTTCTGATCAACTGCATCAAGAACCGCTCCAACCTGACGGTCCAGGGCTGTGGTAATGGCGGCATAGGTCTGGCGGGCATTATTTCCACGCCCTTGCTGACCATAATCTGCCTGCCCTTCCTTGAACCCCAGCCCTTCATCAGTATTTTTACCCACACCCTTGTCAGGATCAAATCCACATGCTTTAAGATCCTCTGGTTTGGCCTGAAGCGGAGAATGAGAGGCGTTAAAACAAAGGTGAATATAGAATGGTTTTCCCGGCTCACTATTTTGAATTATCTTAACAGCCTCATTACCGAGCAAATCGGTAGAATAACCTTCATCATAACAGGACTCATAGTTTCTGTGCCAATCAAGCTGGTTGCTGCGCTTATGGGTAAAATAGTCTATGGCGCCATTATAATGGCCATAGAAGCTGGTAAAGCCATTTCGTAGCGGATGGTACATGGTTGAAGCATGCCCAAGATGCCATTTACCGATCATAGCCCGGGTCGAATAGCCTTCCTTGTCAAGCATCTCGGCCAGCGTAAAATCATCCTGGCATATGCCGTGGCGTTCATTTGGAGAAACTACGCCCTGCTGCATACCATAACGGATCGGATATCGCCCGGTCATTATACCGGCACGAGTGGGAGAACAGACAGGACAAACATAAAAACGGTCAAGAATAACACCTTGCCTGGCCAGCTTGTCAATATTAGGCGTTTTGATCTCACTTCCGTGAAAACTTACATCATTCCAACCCAGATCATCAGCAATAATATAGATAATATTCGGTCGATCCGTTTGAGACGGTGCCGCCGCATATAATTGCGGCGAAACAGAAAGACTTATACCAACTAATCCTGCTTTTGCAATAGACAGCAGTGTATTTTTCATAATTCAACCAAACTCCTATCCAATTCTAATTTAACTCGTTGTGAATACAGAAACTAAACACTAAAAAAACAAAAAATTCATCGCCCGGAATAATACCTGGCCAGATGAACTAACTACTATAATTAATGCTATTTCCGATGGTTTTATTGCAACAATTTTGAAGATTTATTCAAAAAAAATGCACTTGGCATAAGTTTCAAATGATGGAATAGCGTAAAGCCGTCATGTAAATCCTTTTATCAATAATGCAGAATTTATTGTTCGTGGATAATCACAGAATCTTATTCTCCCCTCCTTACCAAACTATATTAAGGAGTTTTCATTGAGGATTAAAGGGTAAGCAGATAAGCCCTTGAAACGAAATATAAAAGATACCACCAGGTACTGTTTTCGCTTACAATACGGCCTCCCGCATACACAAGCCCCACCTGCTATATATCTGCAATCGCTCAAAATAGAGGTAAATCGGGTTTTATGTCCGCCATTTTTATTCGGAATATTTAACTTTACCTTTACTCTGGCCTGTGATATCATTTTTCTGTAGTGTTAGTTATCAGAATGATAACTGGGTATTATTCTTAACAACTTGTGAGTGTCTGTGTTATGATTGATTCGCGTGAAGTGTTACAAGGTTTTTCCGGCAAGATTGTTCCTCATAAGCCAACTTTCTTGTACAAGTTAGGATTGTCGATAACCGCCTTTGCCATGATCTTGCTGCCGGTATTATATCTGGTCATGATTATAGGAATAAGTGCCCTATTAGTCTGGCATGCATCAAATTTTGATGATATCTGGCGTGAGTGCAGTAAAGATGGGCATGTAGGGAAAGATTTTTTCTGGGCCTACATTGCGCCCTTGATAGCAGGTTTTGGCATACTGATTTTTATGGTAAAACCTCTTTTTGCTCCCAAGCAGAAAGAGACCAACCTTCGTTCAGTATCAAGACAGGAAGAGCCGGCATTATTTAACTTGATCGATAAACTCTGTGACCTGACCGGAGCTCCAATCCCAGACAAAGTTCAGATTGACATGCAAGTTAATGCATATGCCAGTCTGGTAAATGGTCCTTTTAGCCTGAAGAAAAAAAAATTGAGTCTGACCATAGGTCTTCCCTTATTGGCAGGGATGAATCTTCAAATGCTTGCCGGAGTGATAGCCCATGAATTAGGCCATTTCTCTCAGGGTACTGCAATGCGATTGACCTATATTATCAACTCAGTTAACTTCTGGTTTGCCAGAGTTGTCTATGTTCGCGATAGGTTGGATCGTGGCCTGGAAAGTTTGTCTAAGGTAGGTGTAGGACAAATAGTTGCGATGATCTTGCTGTTAAGATTTATGATTTTTTTGGGACGCAGAGTACTGTGGCTGCTTATGATGGTGGGTAAAATAATAAGTTGCTTTATGATGCGTCAAATGGAATATGATGCTGATCTTTATGAAGTTAAAATTGCCGGTAGTAATTGTTTCAGTGAAACATCTTTAACTTTAAATCAGTTGAACGCCAGTTTTAATCGTTCAATGGGTGAGCTTCAATATACTTGGGGCCAAAAACTGCTTTGCGATGATTTTATGGGACTATTACTGGTCAATCAGAATAATATGCCAGATAATATCAAGCATGATATTTCCAAAAGAGTTATGGAGGAAAAGGCTGGCTATTTTCATACACATCCATCTACAAGAGATAGAGTAGCCAAAGCTCTTGCTGCCAATGAGCCTGGGATATTTCATGACAATCGCCCGGCATCAGATATATTGGTCAATGCAAAAGCCCTGTTTGAAAATATGACTCGTGACTTTTATCAAGCGATGCTCGGTGACAATTACCGGACTGAATATCTGGTCAAATGTGAAGACTATCTAAAAGAATCAACTTTAGATAGTAATGATGTAAAAGCTTTCCAGAGTTTTTATCAGGGAATGATGGGGATGGGTAATATACTCAAGGTTGATTGGTCTCATTTTGAAAGTATCAACCAGTTGTCCATCTTGCAGGCGAAGCTGGCAGAGATAAGGTCAGGTATCGAGCAGATCCTGGAATCAGCAGGTCAGGCAAGAGACACTTATTATCAATTGGTGGACGATAAATATCAATATTCGAATATATTGGCTCTGGTTGAAGCTGGATTCACTTATAAGTGTAAGGAATATGGAAAATTCAAGGCTAAGAGCAAAGTTCCGACCATAAAGATAAATGAGATCACAGAAAAGCAGAATTCATGCCTCCAAATATTGCAGAAAGTGTCAGATTTATTTGCTGACAGAATAGCCCTGGCAGTTCGCTTTGCCGAAATCTCCGGCAATCAGGATCATATATCTATTGCTGATAATATTAAAAAACATCTGGCAGTTATTGATGCTCTTTCTAACAATTTAAGCCAGATCGACAATAACTGGCTTAACACAGGACAGACTCTTTCTCTGTTACAAAATATTGACAATAGTTCTTCAAAGAAGAAGCTTAATAGTACAATATCAATGAAAATGGAGGAGATAATAAAGGAACTTAGAGCTGTTCATTGTAATCTTAAAGACATCAGTTTTCCTTTTGAGCATTCTACAGAAAACATTTCAGTTGGTTGTTACCTCATAGATATTGAGGCCTTGAAACAAAATAGTAATTTAGCTTGTGAAGTTAGTGAGAATCTGATGAATAATTACAGAAATCTTTACTTTCGTTTATTAGGCAGACTTGCCATAGATGTCATGAAACTGGAAGCAGAGATAGGTTAAGATCGAATAGAACAAAGCACTCGTTTCTCTTAAGATATTCTAAAGAAAAACTAAAAGGTGACTGACACAAATGGCGGTAGATTAAGCGGAATTAAGAAAATTAAGGGTGTCCGCCCCCCAGCCTTAACAAATAACACATTAAGTGTGTTTTATACAAATACTTATGCGAAATAACTTTTAATTCCCTGACATTAATAACCTAACTCCCCAGAAATATGCTACCTTCAGCGATATTGAGGAAAATAGAAAGTGAAGCACGATTGAGCTGGCCAGTAAGGAAGTAGCAGCCTTGGGGGAAAGATTCAGTGAGTGTTATTATCTGTTCGGAGAAGTCAACTGCTTTCTGATATACCGCCAAGTTTTCAAACATGAAAGGCATGGTGAACTCCAGTTTAGACAATAACGCAGTTTCGACATTGGTTTTTCGCTGAAAGCGATTTGGGTTGAGCATTAGAACAGGTGATCAGGTGACCGCAGGTGGTCGATTTCGATGAGAGTTCATTATCGCCACTGGCTCTTTCTCTACTGCTCGCCTGTTCAACTATTCTCCTGCTCTATTTTTTCGCCGAAAGCGAAAAAATATTTATACTTTTCTGTTATCAATTCCATTTATCAGCCCGGAAATCATTTTTGCGATTTGTTCGAGTTGGTGTCGGAGGCTGATATGCTGTTCATCAGTCAATAATTTTTTTCTCCTGGCTATTTCAAGAATCGGGACACACTCCTGTGTTGAACCGCGGGCAATGATGAAAAAGTTTTTGCGGTCTGCTTTTGTGAAGCGTCCGTTGCCTTCGGCGAGGTTCAGTGAAATTGACAGTGATGCCCGGCAAAGCTGGTCGGTGAGAAAGAAGTAGCCTTTGGGGAAAGATTCTGTAAGAGTGATTATCGCTTCGGAGAAGTCAACTGCTTTTTGATAGACCGTGAGATTTTCGAACATAAATGACATAGCATATCTCCCGGAAAATATGTCTATTATTAATTTTGAGCAGTAGATCAGGTGAGCAGGTGACCGCAGGTGGTCGATTTCGATGAGAGTTCATTATCGCCACTGGCTCTTTCTCTACTGCTCGCCTGTTCAACTATTCTCCTGCTCTATTTTTTCGCCGAAGCGAAAAAATCGGGGCGACAGGATTTGAACCTGCGACCTCTACGTCCCGAACGTAGCGCTCTAGCCAAGCTGAGCTACGCCCCGATGAGTTAAGGAAGGAAGATTTTAACTAAAACCCGGAGCCAGAGCAAGAGAAAACCCCAAAAATCAGGCAAGAGGCATTTAGCTGTAGGACATGTGATTGAAAGTACATAATACATGAAAATGGTCACCCCTGCCGGGTTTCAACTGAAAAACCAAGAGATTTATGACTTAGCCAATAGGCAAAACAAACTCATTAAACTAACATTATTTTCACACAACTTCATTGTCAAGCAATATTTACAACCGAAAAAAAATAACACTTACTTATTTTTCAATATTGATATCAGCGTACACACCGGGTGAATATTTTCCTCACTGGTCGGCACTGACATTACTGTTATATCCATATTGGCCGCCCTTGCGATCAGTCCCAGACTATGGCTAAGGGCAACTACTTCCCTATCCTGAGGCTGTCCATCGCAGCCAATGGCAACCGCACCACCCGGGGCAAGACGGCCCAATAAACGATGCCAGAAGCGAAGATTTTCAAAGCTATATCTGCTCATAGTATATGAGTCAAGCCAGATAAGGTCATATTGCTTCCAATTATCAGCCAGTACCTGTTCAAAATCGAGGTAGAACCCTGTTCTGTCGTCGCCGGGAAACTTTTGCGGTTGTTTCTGTAATCTGGCCATTAATTCCGCGGGAATGACAATGTCCTTTCCTACTTGCTCCCTGATGGCTGGTACAACCTTAATAGCCGAGCCAGAGATCAGAACCTTTTGTACAGGAGAATCAGCAAGTATATGCCCCAGACAATTTGCCCAGGTAGCAAAACCAGGCTGGTCATAACTGCATTGCTGACCGACCAAAAGATCAAACCACAAGCAATTATCATCATAGTGACTGACAGCCCAGGTATGCGATACGGTTTCACAATAAGCTATAACATCGCCCTGCTTTTTTAGTATCCAGTTATGGGTTATCCAGAATATTACCAGAGTGCTGATAACTATGGGTAAAATACAAAAAAAGATGACGCGCCGATGCCAGTATTCCTGGGGTGAAGTAAACACAATTGTAACACCAGTGGCGATAACCCCGGCAAAAAACAGAGTCATCATCACCATTAGCGAGCCAGTGACCTCAAGCAGACTACGAGCAAATAACAGATCGCCTGCTATGTACCCCAAACAAGACATCACCACCCATAACCCCCAACCTAACGATAAACTGGGCAAAGCCCGGGCAATTAGCTGCCTGACATTGAAAAGCATATCACCCAGAAAAAATAATCCCGAGGCAAAAAAAACATACCAGAGCAATATAGCCCCAGTATTGCCGCACCAATTCTGCCGGTTAATGAGAGCCAGCATAAAAACCGTACCCAAACATGAACCAGCCCAGCGATAGAGCGGGACAATCACCCCAGAAGTATTCTGACGACCTGCAATATCACGACGAAAGGCCAAATACCAGCCGCAAAAGAGTAACAAGAGCATAACAGGCTGACGAAAGTCGTTAGAAATCCAGCCAAATCCAGCTAAATCTTCAATATGACCCAATACGGGCAAATAAGCTCCAGAAAGCATACTGGCAAAAAACATACTCAGGCAAACAGCCCTTATAGACAAATAGCTGCGTTCCTGTACGCCGGTCTTTAATTCAAAATGCTTAATGAACGACCGCTCTGTACTGCGAGAAAATACAACCGGAAGCCACAAAGCACTCAGTACCAGTGGCACCAGAGAAAGAATAACCAGTAAACGGGTATTATATAGCTGCCCCACCAGAAGCATCCAGAAGAACATACCGGCAATATACCCCCCTCCGGTCAGCAAAAAAAACCGCTGCTCCAAAGTCTGATATACACCAGTCTGTGTAGTAAGCGATAAAACCATGCGATATAGCATAGCAAAAAGAAAGCCAACCTGAACCCAGATGAGACCGGTAAATAAAAAAACCAGCAGAGCATCGACCAGCCAGCAATTCAGCCCCAGATAAAAGTTGCTATAGAACCAGATTCGCATATTACTAATATACGGCTGAAAAAAGACCAATAATATAACTGAAAAACAGATAGTCAGACAACAGGCCGAAACCACCAGAGTAACAGGCTGAAGATCTGCCCTGCCGGTGGGTAGTGTATTGACCCTGCCAGAACTGCCAGTTGCCTTATATGATTCAGTAAGAAAAAAAGCCTTGAGCAACCATTGAGGCAACATAACACCACAGGCCAGAAAAAACATAAAAGAAATAGTGTAAACGCCACTGATATCAGCCTGAGGAAATACCCTAGCCTGCAGGAATTCACGATAGCCGGTAAAGATACCCGCAAGCGAGAAAGCCGTCATTATGCAGACAAAAACATAATGCCGTTTGAATTGTACTATACTTATGTCCATAGAAAACAACGATAGCTGCGATCATAATACTCCAGCAGTCATAAACCAGATCAGCTTGCTAATATCAGACCCGTCTGAATTTCAAAAAGAAAACAAGGAAACAAATAGCGATGAAACACTATCAGAGCAACTCGTCTTTACCCATCATCTCATCATCGGTGGGCAGATCGTCCTTCTGCACCCTGGGATTACCCCAGATGTCAAAATAGCCGGACTTCTTCTCCTTCTTTAATTTCAGATATTGCTTATAACCACGACTGAATCGGAAAGCAGAGACAATTGCCACAAAAATGATAAATAAGGTCAGAATAATAACAGCAGCGGCAGCCTCTGTCTTTGCCCGCTCCTTATAAGCCTCCTGCTGCTGTGGAGTCATCTGTTCATAATCAACTGGAAGAGACTCATCGAGAGCATCAACAGAAGCATCGATCACCGCCGGTTCATCCGGTTGTGATAGCTGTGCCTGAGAGTCACCGGCTGCCAATACGACAGGAAAGATCCAAAAGAAAAATAAAAGGACAAACCAAGGCCGGCGTACACAATTCATATTTACCACTCCCTTATCTCTGGCTGAGGATTTCTTCGGTCAAATTCCTTAAGCAACTCCACTGAAGCATCATCTATGCTGGCTGGCGGCACAATTTTAACTACTAAGTACATATCACCCTGACCTGCAGATGTCTTTATACCACGCTCTCTGAGACGGAGCTTCCGCCCGGAAGGGCTGGCTGGCGGAACCTTTACCTCGGCCTTACCTGTAAGAGTGGGCACTTCGACCTGCACACCAAAAACAGCCTCGGATATAGTCACTGGCAGGTCCATATAGATATCATTGCCTTCCCGCCGATAATAGCGATGGCTACCCACATTAACAGTCAGGATCAGATCGCCATTTTGCCCACCTGGCCCCGGCTGGCCCTTACCACGCAGACGGATCTTACCGCCATTATCTATACCGGCTGGTATCTTAACTTCCAGCTTTTCTACCCTGCGTGTGCCATCAGGTTCAGTAACGGTAAGGCTTAGCTCACGAAAAGCACCTTTTACCGCATCTTCAAAGGCAATTGTAATACTATGCTCAATATCCTGACCCTTAATATTTTGCCCACGACGCTGACCGCCGCTGCGACCTGGCCGTCCACCACGGAGCTGTTCAAATATATCATTTATATTACTAAAACCGCCGCCAAAACCACCGCCGGCATTACCTCCGGCCATACCAGCGAAAATATCACTAAAGTTCACCCCACTCCGAGAACCGCGGAATCCACCTGCACCACCGCCAAAACCACCCATATTTTCAGCTGCATGACCAAACTGGTCGTAATTACGACGCTTATTGGTATCACTGAGAGTATCGTAGGCTTCCTGTATCTCATGGAACTTCTTGACATTTTCTGGATTATCGCCGGCACTATCAGGATGATACTTTCTGGCCAGCTTGCGATACGCCTTTTTGATCTCATCGGCATTGGCCTGACGGGAAATACCCAATACTTCGTAATAGTCTCGTTTACTCATATTATTTCATTCAGTTATATAAGAAAATACCATCCACAATGTAACAAAGCACGCATGCCTGCTAACCAAACTGTGTGAACGATCATAATGTCAGTAATAAACACAGCTTCAGCAGACAAAATCAGCAGGAGCGGTAGAGCTGCAAAAATCATTGTGGATCTTTACCTGCATATTTACCCTCATTTATACGCTGTTTTTTGAATACCTGCCCGGCATGTTTAGAACATATTTCATCAATTATTTCTTTGGCCTCCTGAGCAACCTGAGTATCTGGCCAGCCTTCCAGAACTTCATCACAAAGATCCAGAGCAGACTTATAGCTTATACCTACTGGAACTTTGAGCTTCGTGCGTGCTACATCAAGTTTCTTACGAGCCGTTATAAAAGTCGGATCATCATCTATTTCATCAACTGGCTTGGCTGCTGCTTTTTCTGCACTGGCTGGCAAAGCAACATTATCCTTAACTGCAACACCAACTTTAACTGCCTGCTCTAACACCTGACCAACAGCCTGAATATCAATTGCCGGAGCAATATTTTCCAGAACCTTATCAGAAGCAAAAACTGAGGTTTCAGAGCCTATCTCCTGCTGTAAAACGGCATCAGCCAAAAAACTGTCAGCAGGTCCGACATATCGAACCTCGCCCTGCCGACCGGCAATAAGCAGTACAGCGGAGGCTGGCACTATCTTTGCCAATTGTGATTTATTGCCCGGCGACATCAGGCATTGAGGCCATAAGGCTGGATGATTCATCAGATCGTTAAATACATGCTTAGCGGCGATCATATCGTTTATCTCATTGCAATTAAGGGCAATATATTGGACCGGGCCAAAGCCGCCAGCCGTTCTCTTAAATTTTTCAGTCAAAGCCTTAGCCTGACTATAAACACCCTGGTCCTGATAACCCCAGAGAAGCAGACAAAGAACCTTACCTTTACCAGGGTCATAAGACACATAACTGCCATTCACTGACTCAAGTGTAAATTTATCCAGGACAACTCCCAGCATATCAAGCGGCATAGCTGACAGGTCGAGCTTGAGTTCCGGAATAGCTACATCAGCAACGGCTGGTGTACCCAGATCAACACCCCGTCCCATACGCGGGTCGGTAAGCCCACGGGAACTAACATCATCAAATCTACTGCGAGCAGGAGCGGTATCAGCCACAGGTTCACGGCGAACTGGACGAGAACCAGGAGTATTAGGATCAGTTGCTGCCGGGGAATTGGGGTCGGTTACCAAAGCGGTCTTTTTCCCCGCCGCCATCTGACTGGCAACAACAGCAAGGTCAGCATTGACTTTGGCCATTAACTTTTCCGTACTGAGTTTATAAGCTTCAATAGCAGCACTGCCGGCTTCTTTTCCTAAGGCCTTTTTTAATCCATCATAATCCTTAGCCAAATATGCCAGATAAATATAACAATTCTTCAACTCAGCATCTTTCGGATCTGCATTGGACACCCTCTGAGCACTCTTAACCGCTGCAAGCCCCTTGCCTTCATAAAAATCCACCACCGCAGCTGCCATTGCCAGCTTAAGTTTAACATCGCCGGGGAAATCCTGACGATAACGCCTTATATCACGCGACTTTATAACATCTTCAGCAAATGCTTTCACTTGCTGCTCATCCATTATAGCCCCTTTAAGAACAAAATCATTGAGCAGGAGTGCGTATTTATCCAATACCAGCTTCTGTGCCGCCTGGGCTTCAGCGTTATCCTGGGCACGAAGCTCACCAGTCGATAAACACAGGGAAATAATCAGGAAACACAGCAATAACGACTTAAACACCTTTGGGAAAAACATTTACAAACTCCATTCATATTAGTTCGGCTCTCAGCATATCAGCTCTGCGGGAAGGCGATATATACATATAATTGCAGGTGTATTAATTTATCAGATATAAACCTCATTTTCAACAATTAAACACTGTCTTATCTTGCAGTTATTGAATAAACTTGATACATTAAGCCATAAACATTGTTATAACAGCCAGACATTCAGGCCCAATAGCAGGCAGCAAAGGGCAGAAATAATAATTTTAGCAGAAAATTCCTTGACAACTGCCAATAATGACTATACGATATGAAACTCATTGCATTGCAATGGATAGAGTATAATTACAGTAAGTAATGATTTATAAGTAATTTAGAGACCTAAAATACCTGGAGATTAAGACTTGGATAATAATGCAGTCCGCGCTCTTATAGATGCCGGTATCCATTTTGGACACCGTGCTGGCAGATGGAACCCGAAGATGAAGCCGTATATCTTCTGTACTCGTAATTCCATCCATATCATAGACATAAAAGAAACAATCAAGGGTCTGGTTCGTGCCCAGAAGTTCATTGAGAGCGTCGTTGCCTCAGGCAAGGATGTTCTGTTCGTAGGCACCAAGCGTCAGGCTCGCAGCGCAATAGTTGCAAACGCAACCTCCTGCGGTATGCCCTATGTTTCAGAGCGTTGGCTGGGTGGCACCCTGACAAACTTTGGTACTATCCGCAAGCGTCTGGCTCGTCTGGAAGAGCTTGAGACCATGGAAGAACAGGGTTTACTGGCTGCCCAGAGCAAGAAGATGGAATCAACCCTCCGTCGTGAACTGACCAAGGTTAAGACCAATCTCGAAGGTATCCGCAATATGAGTCGTATGCCCGGCTGTCTGGTTCTGGTAGATGCCATGAAAGAGCATCTGGCCATTGCTGAAGCCAAGAAACTCAGAATACCAACTATTTGCCTTATGGACACCGACAGTGATCCGGATGATGTCAATATTCCAATTCCTGGCAATGATGATGCTATGAAGGCTATTGAGATCGTTCTGGCCCAGATCGCCGCTGCTGTTGCAGCTGGTAAGGCTGGCCTGGAAGAGCAAAAGAGAGCAGAAGCATCTGAAGCAGCCGTTGCCAAGGGTCGTTCTCGCAGACTGAGTGTTTCTCAGATGGCTGAAACCAGCGGAGAAACCGCTCAGTAAGAAGCTTACTACTGTAATTATCAGAGCTTATAACAGCGGTGAGATCGTAACCATTCGTATCCACCGCTTTTTTTTCTATTAAACGGCAAACTAAAAAAATTAAGATAACCAATAAAAATATAAGGAGTTAAATATGGCTATTACAGCAGCACAGGTAAAAGAACTCAGAGACATAACCGGCCAGTCTATGATGGACTGCAAGAACGCTCTTATCGAGAACGATGGCAATGTAGAAAAAGCTATCGAATTGCTTCGTAAAAAGGGCATGGCCGTAATGGAAAAACGCAGTGAAAGAGCCAATAATGAAGGCCGGATCATCAACAAGTCAAAAAATGATGGTAAGATTGCCATTCTTTCAACTCTCTGCTGCGAAACTGACTTCACCGCCAAAAATGATAACTTCGGTGCTGTTGCAGAAAAAATGGCAAACGCTCTGCTTGACAGTGCAACCACTCCTGCAGATACCGATGCCCTGGCCGCTCTACCCTGTGATGGCCGTACTATTGGCGATCTGGTTAATGATCTGGTAAGTCAGACTGGCGAAAAGACCACTATTGGCAAGTTCGCTCGCTATGAGCTGACCGGCCCCGGTCTGATATATACCTATATTCATCATAATGGCAAAGTGGCAACCATGATCAAGATCAATGCAGAGAACGATGCTGCTGCCAACGCCCCGGCAACCAAGACCATGGCTTCTGATATCGCCCTGCACATTACCGCGATGAACCCCAAGGGCGTTAATCGCAATGAGATATGTGAAACTGAAGTTGAGAAGGAAAGAGAGATAGCTAAAGAGCAGGTTAAGGGTAAGCCAGCCAATATTATTGACAATATCGTCAAGGGTAAGATCGACAAATGGTTCGGCGAGATCATTCTTCTGGAACAGCCTTTTGTCAAAGATGACAAGATTACCGTTCAGCAGTTGGTTGACCAGACCAGCAAGGCCGTAGGCGGCAAGCTCGAAGTAGAATCTTTTGTTCGTATACAGCTTGGCTGAGATAACAGCGATAATTGAATAGCAAATATAAAGGCGGTATTGCAGATAAATGTCTCAATACCGCCTTCTTTTATTTAAATCTCATATTATCAACAGATCAGAGACTGTGATCAAGCACCTGGCAATTTATCTCCTGAGCCAATCGCTGAGCTACAGACCTGATAGTATTCAATTTGAAGTAACCTGCAATATTTACTCTCCTGTCCTGACTGCAGATCATCACCAGATTAAGCTCATAAGCTGTAAGGATCTCATCCATATAAACCGGACATATTTGCACCGCTGCTATAGTATTGAAGTTAAGCGTCAGTTTTCTTGGACGCGGACTGCGGAGGGTGATTATACCATACTCAATTATAAGCCTGCTGTTGGCCCGATCGATATGTATCGCCTGAATGTCATAGCCGGGATATATGCCAAGCACACCTACAAGTGAAAATAGCAGGCAAAAACCAACTATAATTCCTGAACTAAACTCAAGACAATAATGAATATCACTGGCAAACTGCCAGAAACAAGGAATTACTAACAGACCGATTAACATAAGGGCCAGCCAAAAAAGCAATTCCCAAACAGACCGCTTAAGATATAACTGACCTCCTGACTCTACCAGCCGCAACGACCTGAGTGCCATGGCACTTTTATTGATAGACCCTTTATATATTCGCATTCGATAGTGGTCAAGCTGCAGATCGGCCATCGTACTGTCGCTTATCCCAGAAACACTCTCCAAACCGCAGCCGCGAATAACAGCGGTAAGACAATTTAATGCACCTAATAATATATGCCGATCCTGAGCTCCGGCTACCACTATCCCCCCTTCTTTTTCCGGGTGTGATAATATCAGCATACAGTCATTAGCAAAATTGAGTTTTCGAGCAAAACCACTTTTCTTATTCAATACCAGAGATGCCTGCATATTTTCCAGGGGAAGAAAATAGACCATTGAATAGAATATAAAACCCTGCCTGATATAGACACCATGACCAAAGCCCGGCCAGGTAATACTATCTCGTCTTAACATCAGGTATAAACCAGAGAGCAGACCTGCCAGACCAAATGCTCCGGAAAAAATATTGAGACAGTGATAATTGTACTGAAACCAGCCGTATAATGACCATTCAACAAAAAAGGGAATTAGACCGGCAATAAAAAGAGCTAAACCATAGAGACGGATACCAATACCTGAAACTATTGTTATGGAATGATGATCCATGCGAACAACAGGATTACCAATAATAATAGAGTGAAACCTGGTTATCTTTACCAGCTTCTGCCAGATATCTCTTTTATTGTTTCCGGCATACAACATACTTTCAGCTATCCTGTAATACTGGGGGGTAAAACTTAATTGCGGCATAATGAATAATAACCGCTGATCTCTCCAGCCAATAATAATCAGAAACCTATTTTAATATTTTTTGCATATCTGACTTTGAAAGCTGTCTGGATTCATCAACCTTCAGATTAAAGTCAAGCTCGATAAAAAGAGGTGATGGTCTCAGCCTGCTCGGTATTTCAAATTCGTTAAGATTTTCTGGCTTTTTCAGTTCGACTTTGGTCGCCACCTTATTCACAGCCAATAAGAAGCCCTTGATATTATGGATCGATAAGGCTATGAGCTTAAGAGCAAAGGCACACCCCTGTGGATTCCAGTTAAGAGAAAACTTTCTTGTATAAAAATTGCTGCCATTCATATCTACAGCAGTTAAAAAACTACTGCCAAACTCACTGCCATGCAGCGTTCGCTGGCAAGAGCCATCTGGATCATTTTTATCAAAAGCAATAAAGAACCCGCCTGACATCGCCCTATGACCATGCTTAAGACTGTTATACTCGTTACGATAACGGTCATCAAGATATTCCACGCTCAGATCTTTCCAGAATGAGCCATACTTAGCAGCTACTGTTTTCAACTCCTGGTTAGAGGTATCAAGATGGATCATATCTGCCAGCTCTGACCAGGTCGTAACCTTGCCCAAAAATTCAGGGTGCAGATATTGCTGGAAGTCGTCCTTAAACAAACCCTCTACTACATTACGCAAATGTCTGGGCCAATAACGAAGCATCCAGGCATAAATACTATATGGAGCCTGCACCGAGGCTGCCAGCAAAGAAAACAGCGTCTCAACCGCATGATAATATGTTGTCCTGATAGCCATAGCCGCTTTGTCTCGGTTAGCTGTCTGCAAATGACTATAATACAGATCTGTAAGAAAAAGAAAATAATCAGGGTCGATTGAATTTATCGCCTCTATATTCTTTTCACGCAGTTTCACATCCCAGACACAATGCGGGTCAGTATCAACCTTAAAAAGCTGGTAATGGACATTGTTGCCACTGTTCAACTGCTGCTTATTGTCATCTTTCTTTTTTGGCATATCATTGAGACACAAAATTATGCGTCCGATCTCTCAATACAGTTATATGTAAGTTTGACTGCAAATATGAAACACATAATCATGCTTCTCTACATATATTCCATATATCGCGGCATAAGGTCAGATTATTTTCCAGCTCTGACAGCGGCATCATACAGGCGGCATCACTCAGGGCGCAAGCCGGGTCAGGATGAGTCTCTATGAACAGACCATCAGCACCGGCGGCTATTGCACTGCGGGCCAGCACTGCGGCCATCTGAGGCGAACCGCCAGAAGCATTGCCCAGCCCCCCCGGCTGCTGCGTAGAATGAGTTGCGTCCATTACGACAGGCACACCCAGGTCCTTCATCTGGGGTAAGGCAGTCATATCACAGATCAGACGATTGTAGCCAAAACTGCTGCCCCGCTCAACCAGAGAGATATTTTCACACCCCTGCGACTTTAATTTCTCAACTACATTTTTCATGTCCCAGGGAGCAAGGAACTGAGCCTTCTTCACTTGTACCGCCTTGCCAGTGTGAGCGGCAGCTACCAGCAGATCTGTCTGCCGACATAAAAACGCAGGGATCTGAATAACATCTACCACCTGACCTGTCGCTGCCGCCTGATACGATTCATGTATATCCGTTACCACCGGCACTGCAAACTCCCGGCGAATATCTTCCAGTATCCGCAAGCCCTCTTCCAGACCAGGACCTCTGAAACTAGAGACACTGGTACGATTGGCCTTGTCGAAACTAGCCTTAAATACATAGCCTATACCCAGCCTGATGCAAATAGCCTTGACTTGCTCGGCTATGGAAAAACACATATCTCTGCTTTCAATAACACAGGGACCGGCCATTAACACCAGCTTCTTACCACCCAGCACTAATTCTGTACTGCCGCTGCTTATTTTCATTATATTAGTCATAATTACACAGTAATAAAGATATAATTACTTTCTATTCCATATCAATGAGTCCTAAAGACTCGGTTTCATTTTTCATTACTTCACGCGCCAGGGTAGTAGCATAACTGCCCGAGTCAAGCTCAAATCGCAACTTCACATAATGGCCGGTCTCATCCTTTATTCCCCTAACCTCAATTCCCCTGGGCTGGAATCTTAACGAACGGCGAGTGCCTTGAGCTACTCTTTTCCCATATCCAATTTTGAAATCGTCCAAAGCAAGATTAGTCTCACAAAGCACTTCATTTTCCAGTCTGGCAGCATCTTCGCCCGGCCAGAGCATCTCATAGCCGAACATTGGACCAGTTGGACTAATATCAAAATTATCACATCGCGGCTGCTCTACTTCAGGCTCGAAAACCATAAAACAGGCGCCATTGTCATGCTTGCGAGCTATATCACCGCGATAAAGCCGGTCAATATCCTGGACCCTTCTTGCCAGCACCTTATTGAACATTGCCGACTGAAAACTGGAAACACAAAACCGACGATATTTATGGTCAATGGCATTGAAAGCCCCTTCATTATCGCCGGGCTTTCTCTCAAGCAGATAACGCAGGGCCTGTCTTTGTGCCAGAAAACTCATTGGCCAGGTTTGCAATGCCTTTTTCAGGTCACCTTCCTCATATGCCCGGCGAGCCTTCTGTATAGTTTCATTTTCTATTTCAAGCGGCCGTGCTAACAGTTCCGCAATAAATTCATCCCAATCTTCCCGAATAATAGCGGCCCCTAATACCTGACCATCATCTCTTTTGCCAAATCGCTGCTGACCGTAATAATTAGGTACGCCGCGACGACCCAAAACGGTCATAATATTTTCAACCCGGCTAACCGCCTCTTCCAGCTTTATACTCTGATCAAATTCCCGGATATTTATCTCAAAAATATTACCACGCAAATGACCTGTTTTTATCTTATTAGTATGCCTTTCAATGGCTATAACCTTAAAATTACTAAACTCCAGGGCCTTGATCTTATCTATATCAATATGCTCTATACTCAACCATTGCCGGGTTACTGCCCGGGCATCTTTAAGTCCGGCAAAACCAATGTTACGCCGGGGTATTCCCAAAGCCTGAGCCAACTTATCGATCACTGATAAAGTAGCTATCGCCCGCTTTTCGACCTGGATATATACATGTGTACCCTGACCTGAAGCTCGATACAAAGGTATCTCATCAACCACAAAGTCTTCATGGCGAACCTTCAGCCGCCCGCCTATACCCGGCAGATCAGAGGTTAAATACGGAGCGTCACTACTCATAAACACTTTCTTTTCAAAGACTTAAACAACAAGCAAATATCCATACAATACATTTTGTAACTGGTAAATACTTATCTTTCATGTCTATAGATAATATGAGCAATACCCCATCAATACAAGTAAAAAAGACAAATCCCCCCCCTAAAATACTGCCCTTCAAAACTGGCGAACTATACCAAAAGCAAAAGGCCGACACGGTTAGATGTCGGCCTTTTTCGGAAAAAATTGTAGTACAAAAAACTAAGATATTTCTGTTATCAGCAAAAACTGATATGTTCTTTTTCTTCTATATCTGACTGGTCATGTGGCTCTTCCTCTGTGAATGAAATGCCAGTGTACTCTGTGGATCCAGCTCACACACCATTCGCCAGGCCGCATCAGCTCTGTTCACCAGCCCCATATTCTGTAAGGCCAGATTCAGATTGGCACCCAGACTTATTCCACCCTGAGCATCTTGCGGGTTAGCCTCTATATGTTCCAGTGCCATAGCAAATTGCAGCTTATCACAATACATTAAAGCCAGCTTGTAATGCAGCTCACAATGCTCTGTACCTACCTGCATACCCTTGACGAACTCACTGGTAGCTCTTTCAAATTCCTTTTTCTCACGCAGCGCCATTCCCAACTTAAAGCGGGCACGCTGAAACGAAGGATTAGTCTCCAGTGCACGAGTGTAATGTCTGATAGCATTATCGATCATTCCCTTACTGCGAAGTAATATTGCATAGTTATAATGCAGTTCCGCCTTATTGGGATTTGCCTCCAGACCACGCCGATAGCGGGCAAACTGGGCATCAAGCAGATCATTTCCTTCATATCCGATCTGACTCTGATCTATATCGGTTATCTGATTATTCTGGATTGCCAGTTTGATATGCAAACGGTTGATCTCAGCAAAAAGCAGATTCGTATTGGGTTCCAGGGCACAAGCCAGGTCAAATGTATCTTCAGCCATCTCAGGTGAACCAGCCAAAAACTGCGATACACCCAGACCAATATAAGCAGCTATGATACGGTCGTTGATCTCTACGGCATTATTAAATGACTCAGCCGCCAAATGATAGCGATGCATTCTCATGTGCTGAGTGCCAAGTTTAACTGCCGCCTCCAGATAACCAGGATATATCTCCAGAGCATGATTATAAGACATGACAGATTCTTTATCTGCCCCTATCTGACTATAGAGATCACCCAGTCTTACATAGGTGGTAGGAAAAGCACCGTTTTCTTCCTCTATAGCCTGCTTTACCAGCTCAATTGCCTGCTCCATATTGCCGTCTTTGACCATCGTTTCAACATCGTCGTCACGATCATCAAAGTTCTCTGGCTCGATAAGCAGACCTTTTTCAAAATCTTCAATAGCCTTCTTATAATCTTCATTCATGAAGCTTAGTTGGGCTGATATCATATAATTCCAGGCATCTTCAGGAAACCTGGTCTTTAATTCATTACAATAAGCAATAGCCTGATCCAGATCATTGCGATAAAGTTCGATCGCTGCCAGACGCTGCCAGGCCTGCTTCAATGACGGCTTTGAATGTGCCACCCGTAAATAATGTTCGCAGGCCCTATCGATCTCACCCTGACGCTCCAGACAATGGGCAATGCCGTATATTATCCTGACATCTTCAGGGAAAAACTTCTGGGCTTCCTCCAGTTGCTCAACGGCCTTGTCAAGATCACCTGAAGAGGCATACATTGAAGCTCTGGCTAGATGAGCATCTAAATGACTGGGATTGTACTTTAATATCGCATCAAATACTTTTTCAGCACTCTCAGTGCTGCCACTCTGCACAAAGTGGATCGCTAATCGTAATTGATTGGCAATGTGGTCAGGCTTTTTATTAATAGCCTGTTGGAGCATAGTGAGGTCTTCCGTTGTCAGCGGTGTCGCAAACGGCAGAATAAACCGCATTAGATCACCTTCAAGACCTTTACCTAGTAATTCCAAAGCAAAACTCATATCTTCAGTCTCCTGTACTAAACAATTTCTTCTCTGTTCTCTTTTTTTTCCTTTTGCTGGTCAGATAACGCAGTTGGTGTTTAAGCCCCCTGTTAACTCGCTTCTCTGTCCGGCAATTGTATCGACTGATAATATGTGCCCCTTAATTAGAAAATTGTCCCTTTTTTAATATCAAAAACAGCCGGCTTTCATTGGTAGGCCCAAAACCCGTGAGCAAGGTGAAATTCCAACCAGACACCCTTTTTTTCCAGCTATTAACGCGTATTAAACATAACATTAACATCTGAACCATTGCTGAACCCGTCAGAATCAGACAAAATAACATCAAAAAATAATTACGAAAATTGGAAAATATTTTTTCAGTCCAAAGTTATAGGACTCTTGCCAGTTATAAGACCATTTTTTCAAATCGTTTTTAAAAAGTAGAGACGCATAATTATGCGTCTCTACGAAAAAAGTCTGCCGGCACAACGCCAGCAGACTTTCTAAAAGGAAATGAGGTCTTTTACTATAGTTTTTTACATTAACTAAAGCAAACTTCTACATCATTATTGAACAGTTGTGTAAATACTAGACTCCATCCAGAACTGGGCAAAACTGGCAAAGTCGAGTATATCTACCTGACAGTCATTATTAAAGTCATACTTGCCTTTTTCACCTATCTGAGACTCAACGCAAACAGGCATATTAACCACCGGATAGAACAACAGCTCTGCTATCTCCATATCTGACAGAGCATAGCTGTACATCTTAACATCATCAACCTCTCCATAGACCATGGTATATACATTACTAAAGGTCGGGTCAAGCTCGATACCAATTGTCATTGGCTGATCGGTTACAATGCCTGGGGCCGATGAATCAGCACTGGCATATTTGAGCCTGTACTGACCGGCATCATCAATTGAGCTGGCATACATCTCAACCTTGCCCTTGGCAGGATTGTAACTGCCAACCAGCAAATGCCACTGGCCATCGGCAATCTCAGCACTATTAAGAGTAGCAGTACCGCCACCTCTGAATACCAGACTGATAGTATTGCCGTTATGCTCCATGATCCAACCATTTGTATTACGACGACCCTTACCAACTATAGCACCCCAGCCAGCATGACTGGTCTTAAACCAGACAGCCACACTGAAGCCGCGAGGGGTAAAGTTCATATCTGTATCAGAACCAACAGCAGCAAAGTAGGCAGCAGAATTATTCTGGTCACCACCAGCAGCAGGCGGGGCAAATACCAGAGCCTGATCTATAATACCTGCTGAGTAATTCAATGGAGAAGTATAAGGATCAGTAGTACCAGTTGTGATCATTGCACCTTCATGAGCTGTTGCTTCAGGCTCAACAGTGGTTACTGAGTCTGCAATACCACCATTGAATTCCCACCAACCCATCAGACGACCAGCTAAAAGCTCGGCATCACGAGTTCTGGTTGTCTCTGTTGTTGCAGTATTACCCAAAATAGCATAGTAAATACCTTCATCAGCTATTGTCATATCAGCTATAGTCAACTGAGCATCAAACTTATCACCATTAGGCACAACTGACATAGAATACTTGGCACCGGCTTCCAAAGAATCGGCCTGACCGAGCTTATACCAGGTTGCATGCTCAGTAGATGATGCTGTTACAGTAAATACTGCCGGGACACCATAAGCTACTGTCTGGTCATCTATATCATTAACGATCAGCGGCTTCTGGGCTACAGTCGTAAAAGTCCAGACCGGGCCTTCATGTATAATATAATCAGTACCGTTAGGCTCATAAGCATCAACTCTCCAGAAATAATCCTGATAATAATTCAGATTATTAAACGAATATGTCGTTGCTGACTGCTGAGTAAGCTTCTTATTGGCAGGAACAATAGCCAGATTCGGTTCATCTGTTGCCAGATAAAGATCTACTGACCAGCCATTGGCAACTGCCCATTGCAATGAACCATTAATATCAACAAAAGTCTCACCAATTGTCGGTGAGACAGGAGCTACATAACCCATATCCAGTGTAACTGTATCAACACCAGCCCAGGAATTACTATTGCCATGCGCAGCTACATTATCGATCTCAACCCCGACCTTCTTGCCAATTGCCGGTGAACCAGCCGCAATAAATGCATCAACAGAATAACGGGTCACTGTTGAGTTCAGGGTAACTGTGCGAGAAGCCAATTCAACCCTGTTTGTTCCATCAAGATAATATATAGCCAACTTCGTATCACCATTATAAGCTGTATCCCAAAGATCAGCAGACAAAGTAAAACTCTGACCTGCCGCAATGGTATGCCCTGTTGTCTGCCAGAGTGAAGGATCACCAGTCATAACAAAAGCGATCCAACTGCCAGATGTTGCTCCCCCGTTGGTTTCAACACCAGAGTCGGACGCTGCCGGCGATGAACTCCAGCCGGGAATATCCTGAGTAGCAGAACCTGCTGCACCGGTACCATCCCAGCCTCTGATCTTAACTGTGCCAGGCAGCTCAAAATCGGCATTAACCAACGCTATTGGTGTTGAGGCCATCAGACCAGCCGAAATGAGACTTGTAAACATTGCTGTCAAAAACTTAATTTTCTTCATTTTCAAACCTTTCTCAAAATTTAACCTTTTAAACTCCATTACTACAGACCTGACTTTTTTTGCGGGTAACTCACCCATCCTTTCTCTCATTAACAAAATATAAGCGCACCTCCTCCGTATGGATTACTCGTATCTGATCAAAAATAACCCTTATATTGCCATCGAAGACAACATCTATAATAACAAAATAATTTCTCTATAAAAAACCGGCATAACTGCCGATAATACTACTTCTAATTTTTTGGAACCACAGTTAAATGCGGTTGGGCAAAAGCACACCAGTCAAAGCCGATCTTATCAGCACCATCGGTAACAGCAAAAGTCAGAAAACGATCGCCGGGCTTAAGATCTAACTTAAATTCTTTAGCATCTCGATTATCTTTATTAATTTCATAGTGAAAAACACAAACTCCATCTAACAATATCCACATTTCAGCCCTGTTGTTATTTACCATGCGAGAAGTCACGCCGCAAATAGTGCTGAAACGGGTTATATCAAATGAAGAATATTCTTTCCTTATCTTTTCCAGATCAAAGGTAATTCCGGAATTTGACTGTACCAAAACAAGACTATTGGCGGATGAACCGCTGAATTTCATTCCTGCTAACTCTGATTCGATCATTACCGAACCAGGAACACCTTCAATAAAAGTCTTTATGCTGGGGTTAGCCGTTATATCACCCCAGTAATAGCCATCAGTGACCGGGAATCCATTAAAGACATGCCCCTCTGATGAAACCGGCGTACGATTAGCGCCATTGGGGACAAATACACCATCAACGAACTTACGACCCGGGACACTGTGATATTTATCATCACCTTTCCGCTCAAATTCCTGAACGATCTCGGCTCTGGCCTGACCTGTGGCTGGGTCTATACCCATACTATTATCAGGATTATCAAAGCCATTGCCACCTGACAAAATACTTGCCAGCTTTAACGGCTCGCCACGCCAGATAAAACCTGTCTCTGATGTGATAGCACGAACAAAACTGTGTTCCTTTAACGCTACAGACCTGAGCTGATCGCCCGCCGAACTGGCTCGACAGGCCTGACCTTCGGTAAATACCTTACTGCCTTTGATGTCTTTTCCAGATACACTGGTCATACCCTTGATAACATGCATCTCGGTATTACCCTTATAATCGGCTATTACACCAAATTCCGTGCCCAGGTCAACTATACGATTCTTTTCCGTCATAACGGTAAAACCATGACCAGTTTCCGGAACTATTGCATATATACTGCCATAATGAAGATAACATTCAGTGGCGGAAACAAAACTGATACTTGACGGTCCTTCCACATATATATTTACGCCATTATCATATTTGATACGGGCAACACCATCAAGCAGCTTAACCGGCAGTGAATTAGTGGAAAAACGATAAGAACTTTCCTTAGTTATTACAATATCTTCAAAAACAGCATCAACATCATCAACCAGTGTAGCCACAACCTCATAATGGATAGGCTTAAAATCGGTATTGTATCTTATTCGCTCTAAATTGTGCATCTGTAAGCTCACTGCTACAAATATCATAGCTACTGCACCAAGAGCAAAAGTATAAAGCAGATATCTTATTTTCAATGGTATAGGCTGCTCACCTTCCAGCATTCGGTCCAAAGATGTCGCACCAGAATCAGCTATCACCGGGGCATGGTTCTCTATGTCAAGTAATGCCATCCAGGTATCTGAACTGCCATTTATCAATTCAGAATAGGCCCGAGCCACCTCTGTCTCACTATTCTTGAATATTGTATCAGCCAACTTAGGACAGGTAAGATTGGTATGGATCTTTATCAGCTCACTATAAAAGTAAGCGATCTCATCGCTTTGCTCTATCATCCTGAGCATTTTTTCATACTCAGCGTCTGACAGATCCCCTTCCAGCGAGGCTACGACAAGACGGTAAAATTCCATTATTTCTTTATTATTCATTTTTGGCTCTCTGATACTGCCAGCCGGAACTCTCTATTGTTCCCACGCCAACATTGTCTTTCGTACACACGATTGCAGCAGCGTAAACAAACAGGCCATCCTTTTATAAAGGGTATGAACCGACCTGTCCGTATTTATTGCTATCTCTTTTATTGTTATACCATTCTGAAATCTTAGCTGTATCAAATTAAGATCGTTTTCACTTAGCTTACCCAGACAACCTCTCAGAGCCGCCATATGCTCTTCCATATCACCTGTCTGATGCTTTTCATATACCGATTCCAGTAGGTCTATATTCACATACATCGCCTTCTTTTTTTTGCGATAATATTCACAAACCTTGTATCTGGCGATCTTTCTGGCCCAAGCCAGAAAATTAGTACCCGGCTCAAACTCTGAGAACTTATCCCATAGCATACAAGAAGTTTCCTGCAAAATATCCTCGGCATCTGCATGAGAAGGAACCAGAGAAAGAATATAACCAAATAAGGACTTATTATTCTTTACAAAGGTGGTTAAAAAATCTTCTCTTTTAGACATATTCAATAATCGTCCGATTAAAATATCAATAATACTATTACCTGCAAGACTCTTCACCCAATTAATGATATCAGTTCAACCATTTTAGTATATTTTTTTAAAATAAATCACCATAAACCTATCTGCATACCACCTGAAATTCATGACACACATAACTAGCTGGCAAAAAAGCAATTAAAAATCACACACTATAAACACACAAACCTGACACCTCAGCTCAAAAATCAACAAAGATCTAAAAACTGAGGTATCAGGTCTGTATGACAAAATTATAAGACTTAAAAAAAAGCAGGCTATAACCCATTTAGGGACAGTCAGACTACTTATTAAAGACATCGGCATCATCACCAGTACCACTGGGCTTACCATCTCTGCCCCGGCTGATGAGATCATAGCTGTTGACATTATCCTTACCAGGTATAACATACTCAAAAGGATTGCCCCATGGGTCCAATAAAATATCTTCTCTGGCATAAGGGCCTTTCCACTTGCCCGTCAGCCCAGATGGCTCCTTCAACAAAGCGGCCAATCCCTCTGTCTGATTGGGAAATCGTCCACAATCAGTCCAGAAAGCTGTAAGACTCTGCTCCAACAGGGCCATTCTGGGCTTCACCAGCTTTTGACGGGCTGATTCGGCCTGACTTATAAAACGAGGTAACATAATAACTGCCAGCAATGATATAAGAACAATCACCACAAGTATTTCAATAATAGTAAAGCCTTTATTTTTTTTCATATTATACCTCTTTTTAACTAAACAAGCACCTGATAGGAATAACCCGCCTTCGGTTTAGAAACCGGGCAGGCTGGTTTCTACCTGAACTATCGGTAATAGCGTTGCCATAAGTAAAAAACCTATGATAATCGCCAGAATAAATATCAATATAGCCGGGAATATGGCCATAAACCTTTTTACAGACTGATCTGTCTGCTTATCAAAAGAATCGGCGGCATTGATAAGCATAGCAGGCAATTTCCCCGTGCTTTCACCTACCGACACCACTTGCACCAACAAAGCCGGGAACAAAGCTGCCTTTCGCAACGGTGCTGAAAGCGTTGAGCCAGCCCTTACCTGACTCGCCAGCGAATCAACACTTCGGGCCAAAACTTCATTATCCAGACAATTCCTCACCACCTGCAGGGAAGTCAACAGGTCAACACCATTAATTGACAAAACCCCCAGCATACGGGCAAAGCGAGCCACTGCCCATTTACGATTAAGTTCTCCCAACACAGGTAGCGATAACTTCACTCTGTCAAACAGCAGCCGGCCTGGAGCTGTCCTGCCCCACCGTAAAAAAAGCAATAAGCCAACCGCCACCACTGAAATCGTTATCCAGCCGGTAGGTGAGTTAAGAAATACACCTAGATTCATCATAATTCTGGTCGGCCAGGGCAACCATTCAATATCTACGGCCAGAGAAACTATTATTCGAGGCATTATCCAGGTAATTATTACCACCGAAGACAATAAACCAATAAAAAGAACAAATAACGGATATAAAGAAGATGTAATAACTGAATTTCTTATTTCCAGCTCTCTTTGGTTCAGCTCCGATAGTCTGGTCATACATTCATCAAGGTTACCAGAACTCTCGCCAACTTTTATCAGAGAAATATCCAGACGGTTAAAAACATGGTCCATCCCTGATAATGCCGCCGAAAGCGAAACACCAGCCCTTATCTGCCTGACAAGAGCGTTAACCAAAGCAACAACCCGCTTATTAGGATTCTGCTGCGATACCACTTCCAGAGCTTCCATTACAGGCACTTTGGCCCGCAAAGCCGTGGCAAACTGGTCGATAAAGTCATATTTATCACGACGCGATAATCGCAACTCACCCAGACTGGACGGCCCAAAACACACATCTGCCCCGCCGTTCCCTGGTGAAGCTTGGGTATCCTGGACCAAAATAATATCTGAGACAAATTTACCCTGCTCAGATAAAGCTAACCGGGCGGTCTGCATATCAGATGATTCTATCTGACCATCGATATGTTGACCGGCCCGGTTAATAGCTTTATATTTGAATTTAGGCATGAAATTAAGCTGCTCTTCTCTGCTGGTTAAAACTTCCTGTAACAAACAAAACAGAATTTGCATTCCGGGCCGACCATCCTGGCCGGCGATAATGCGAAAACGGCTGCTATGTTCGTATTATAACCAACAATAACAATGATACAACTTAATTTGCTGACGGAGCCGCCAAGTCATCGACCGACTCTGCTTCATCAGCAGTTTGGGCTTCAGGCTTAGCAATATCCTGAACCAGATCGCTGAGATTTTTACTGAGCTTAGCCCCTTTATAAGATTCCATAATATACACCCAGCCTTTATGACGGGCATTGAAATCCTGGACGGCCTGATAAACCTGAAGCTGGCTGTCAGCGGCTTCCATAGACTCTTTATCTTTACCCACAGTAAAGTTACCAGAAGCTACTTTATCCATAAACTCTTTATTATCATAACGGCTGGAGCATTTAATAAAATACTTCTCTGCCCCTTCAATATTACCCTTGGCTACTTCCAGAGTAAGAACCGTTTTATCAGAGGTCGTCACTACATATCTGGTATCAAACTTCAGCGTACTGTCAGTTTCACTGGCCAGTTGCAGGTCATCAAAGCTAATGTCTGTAGCAGCCTCAAATACCTGCTTCAGATCGGCTTCCTTAACCTCCTTGCCCTCTGGAATATTATCCAGTACAGGCGAAACCGTTCCAGATTCATCTGTTTTAGCCAGCAGAGTATAAGCTCCCTCCGAAGTTGTTACAGAAACACTGGTTATGTCAGCCTTTTCACACTTGAGCAGACCTTTTTCTACATAACTTACAGGGTTGGTATATATCCAGGCGACCCGATCAGCCAGATAAACCCTGGAAACAGCCTTCTCATCAGCCGATATCGTTCTGACATAGGTCCGCCCTGACTGCTGATCTCTCTTGCCGATAATAACGCCGGTAATCAGCTTTCCATCCTGACCAAAAAACTTTATCGACCTGTCAGCATTAGAGTCAGCTACCTGTAAATCGATATAATTATCCGGATTTGCGGTGACAAACTCCGAAATTTTGATATCGAGACAGTTTACCAGCAATTTATTGACCTCGGCATAAACTGCCGGGTAATTATTCTTTGACTCCACTACGAAGCCGCTTTCATTTTTCACCAATCGAGCTGTTTTACCAACACCACTTACCTCTATCGCTGTAATACTCTTGGTATCTAACCCCTGAACAAGCGGTGTTCCGGCAACAACATCTGCCTGCTCTTTTGCAGGCATAGAAACCAGGCAAGCCAGAACCACCATAATGGCAGCAGCAAGCCCTATCTTAAAAAGTTTCTTGTCATCCATCGCAAATTATCCTTTCAAGCTGACAATTGTCAGATATTATTAAATGTATTAACCTTGAACTAATCCTCGGTTCAACCTTTATTCCGGGCGATATAGCTTCTTCTCTTAACCGACCTTTGTACAGTCAGACAGATAGCAATGACCAGAATAACCGCTGGTGCTGCCGCAGTATTGAAAAGAGCCAGCTTATCACCAAGTTTTTCAATACCTTCACGACGAGCCAACTGAGCATCACGCAGCTTCTTCTTTGATTCATGTATTTTAAGCTCTAAAGCCTTACGCGAATCCTCAAACTGAGCCGCATCAATTACCAGCTGCCCCTGCCCTCTGGCCTCAGTAAGGATATTATTAAGCTCCTTTTCAAAACCGGCAATATCGTCCTGTATCTGCTTGACCTGCTCTTCTGTTCTGGCCTCAGCTTCAGCCTCGATCTTATCTACCAGAGTGAAAGGTCTTCTGAAATTGCCGCGACTGCGAATAGCGATCAAATCATCTGATCCAAGAAGATTATCAATACTATTCATAAGCAAGGCAGCGTTATCACCATTGGGCGAAGCACCAAAAGGACTTACATTATAGGCAAAAGAATCACCGACAAAATCAACATCAGCAAAAACAATAATATTGCAGTTTTCAGCTGCCTCTGTCAAGCCGGCAATCTTTTCCGGCTCAGCAGCCTGTCCCTGGCCATCAGCTGATTCTTTAGCCTCCTGCTCTATACCATCAGGGAAAGCAGACTTGAATTTACCAGTTATCAGAGCCCCAACCGCCTGAGCCTTATCGCCCGGGGTAAATTGCTCCATAAGTCTTCTGGGGTCAAGCCGCTGCAAGGAAATAGGCGTAACCGGCTTCCAGACATTTCCCTGCTTTGAGGTGGTTACCAGAGGCGTAAAACTGATCTGATCAGCCATAGATTCCACTGGCTCAACTACACCGCCAAAAATAGTCTTTACATTAGCTAAAGCCGAACTGATTACATTGTCCTTATTAAAACATCCTCTGGCACTATTAAAGGAAAGGAATCCGATAAGTTTTTCCGGAGAACTGTTACGGTTAAGCTGGACAACCTCTGCCAGTGTCTTATCACCGGCATAAGCATCATCAGGAACATTAACACCCCACTTATTCAGTAAAACATTTATAGATGATGACTGATCATGTTGTGCCTGGCCATACATCTGCTGCTGCGGATCGCCAATATCACTCAGACAGAAGGGGTCAACCATAAATATAGCCCGTCCGCCTTTAAGTACAAACTGATCAATAGCAAAAAGAGTTTTCTCTGAAAGATCTTTAGGGTGTATTACCAACAGCATATCTACCCCTTCTATTGAAGCGGCATCTGTAGCTATTTTTTCAAACTCATATTTCTGCCCCAGATGCCTGGTAATAACCCAGGGCTGCTGAGGACGCTGCCCTGTCTGCTGCATCATCTGCATCATATAAGGCGAAAGGTCCTCACCCATTACGGGTAATGAACTAAGTACCCCTATCTTGCTTTTCTGACGGGTAGTAAGTGTGTCAAGAAGATAGCTTATATCATATTCTATAAGGTTCTGGCGGTCTGGTGCAAAAAACTCTATGGTTTTAACCGCACCGTATTCGGTCTTGGCTACCAGGCCAAAGAAGAACCCTTCTTCTTCTGTTACCGCAAATCGCTTAAGGCCATAACGCAGGGCCTCCTGCTCTTCTTCTGAGAAAGGACGCGGATCGATTATTTCCAGCTTTATCTTATTATTTACACTGGCATATTCTTCCAGTAAAGCCTTAACAAAGTAATAATAATCGTTATATCCCTTGATCTCATCCAGTGCCTTTGTTGTAGCTGTCTTGGCATAGAACAGCTTTATTGTAACTGGCTGATTTATCTTGTTAAGTATAGTCTTAGTACCCTCTGACAGAGTATATAACTTTTCCGCGGTAATATCTACTTTCTTTGTACCTGCCAAAGCCGTTACCACAACCACCGCTGATACCGTAATGACAGCCACAAAGATCATAGCCAGAATTGTTCTGTTCATTCTATTCATTATTGTGCCTTCCTTTCTTCCAATATCAGCGTACAGGCCCAGACCCAGCCAGAAATAATAATAGCAAAAAAGCCCAGGTCACTTAACTGTATAACCCCCCGCTGCATTGACTCAAAATGATTTTCAAAACTCAATTTCTCTATCGCTACTACCAGTTGTCCGGGTAATATTGCGTTCAAAGCATCTATTGATGAAGGCAGCCCGATAGAATACAAAACCGAACAGGCAACCACCGATAATATAAAGCTGATAACCTGGTTTCGAGTAAGTGCCGAAAAGAAACAGCCAACGGCAAGATAAGCACCTGCCATAAGCAAAGCTCCTATATATCCGGTAATTATCTGGCCCATATCAGGATCACCCAGATAACATACTGTAATTGGCATTGGGAAAGTCAAAGCCAAGGCAATCGCCAGGAAAAACCAGGCCGCCAAAAATTTACCTAATACCGCCTGCCAGACCGTTATCGGCAGAGTAAAGAGCAACTCAATCGAACCGCTGCGTCTTTCTTCAGCCCAGAGTCGCATTGCCACACTTGGTACCATGAAGATATAAAGCACTGGCAACCACTTGAAAAACAGCCGCATATCTGCCTGTCTGAAATCAAAAAACCTGTCCTTGAACGGCAGATAACCTGCTGCCGCTAAAAAAATGATCAGGAATACATAAGCCACCGGAGTAGCAAAGTATCCTTTGAACTCTCGTTTACATACCGCTGTAAATCCACTCATAATCATCTCCTAATTAACACAAGCATCTGCTTGTGATCAGTTCCATTCCAGAAATATTTTACTTGTCTTAACATTTTATTTGAGCCAGATACCAGAATATTTCTATCTCAAGCAAAACACCTGAGCTATTTAGTAATCTTCCGGAATACTTCTTCAAATGTACCACCATGCTTTTCCTTGAGCTTTGCAGGGGTATCATCTGCTACTATTTTACCCCGATTTACTATTATGGATCTGGTACAAATAGCCTCAACTTCGTCAAGAATATGGGTTGAGATCAAAATGCATTTATCTTTAGCCATAGAGTTGATCAACTGTCTGACCTCGTATTTCTGATTAGGGTCCAGACCATCGGTGGGCTCATCCAGGATCAAAACCGGCGGATTATGGATCAGACACTGTGCCAGCCCTACCCTGCGTTTATAGCCTTTGGAAAGAGTCTCTATCGGCTGATGATAAACATTTTTAATAGAACACATATTAATCACCCGTTCTATAGCATCTTTGCGGGCCGCAGGAGTTATACCCCTGGCATCGCAGACAAAACTCAGAAAAGATGCTACAGTCATCTCGCCATAAGCCGGAGCATTTTCAGCCAAATAACCAAGACTCCTGCGAACTGCTATGCTGTCCTTTATTATGTCATGTCCACAGATTTTGGCAGTACCAGAATCGGGCGTCAGAAAACATACCAGCATTTTCATAGCGGTACTTTTGCCGGCACCATTAGGGCCCAGAAAGCCCAGCACCTGCCCTTTTTCCACCTCGAAACTGATGCCGTCAACAGCCTTTATGGGGCCAAATGAGCGTCTAAGGTCTTCTACCTTGATCATAACAACAGTATCTCCTGAATATAAATACCTGTCAAATAATAAGTAACAACCCAATCCAGATCGGGCCTAACCAGACCAGATTATCACGAGAAATCTGGCAATTGTCAATACGACATATTAAGAAACTTGTTCGACACACGGTGAAGGAAATAAATGAAAAAGTAATAGTACAAAAATACGCACTTACAACAATATAAAAGGAATCGCAGCTCCAATTATCCCTGTTTTAATCTTAATAACATCACCACTTGCTCTGTAGCGAGATCAGAAAGGATCTAACACTCAAAAAAATCTTGACAGAAGGCCGATTTATGTTTACACTTTTCCGCTTACTGTCAGAGTTTCAAGACAGTTATGCCGGTATGTAAGATCGGCTGATGTAAGTAATTAACTTATAATACATTGTAATTAAAGAAATTAGAGAGTTTAACAATGATTCCAACAAAGAAAACCTCAAAGACTCGTACTCGCACCAGACGCGCTCATCAGGCCATTAAGCCAGTAAATTATACCGTTTGCGAGAAGTGTGGAAACGCCAAGCTGCCACATGCAATGTGTGCCCAGTGCGGTTATGTAAATAAGTCACTGAGTATCAATACAAACGAATAATATCCTAAGATATTATTTGCAAGACAATTACGAGGGATATCTATGCGTATTGCAGTCGATGCCATGGGAGGCGATTATGCACCGGTCGAGATAGTCGAGGGTGCATTAGAGACAGTCAAGCATTTAAATGCTGATGACAGTATCATCCTAGTCGGAGACGAGGTTCGGATACTGGAGATATTAGGTGAAAGCTCAAGGTGGCAAGGTAAAATAAGCGTTGTTCATGCACCAGAAGTAATAGAGATGCATGACTCACCTGTAGATTCTCTGCGTAAGAAGCCCAAAAACTCAATCGCCATAATGGCCAAACTGGCCAAGGAAGGCGAAGCCGACATAGTTTTAAGCGCTGGTAACACTGGTGCTTGCGTCGCTTCTTGTCAGATGAGAATGCGTCTCCTCCCCGAAGTACAGCGTCCTGGCATTATGGTTACCTTCCCAACACTGGCCGGCCCGCTTATTCTTTGTGATGTAGGTGCTAATGTAGCCCCCAAAGCGTCCCATCTTTACCAGTATGGTCTGATGTGCGATGTTTACGCCCGCGAGGTGCTGGGCACAGCCAATCCTACGCTGGGCCTGATAAATATAGGCGAAGAAGAAAGCAAGGGAACTGGTCTGGCCAAAGAGGTTAATCAGTTATTCCGTGCCGACAAAAGTCTGAACTTCATCGGTAATATAGAGCCTCGCGACCTGCTTAATAAACCGGCAGATATATTGGTTTGCGATGGCTTTGCCGGTAATATCATACTAAAACTCACTGAAGGTATTGCCGAAGCAGTATTTAAGTTTATTGGTAATGAAGTGGCTCTGCAAAAACCAGAGTTACTGCCCCAGTTCGCTCCTATTGTTGAGCAAATATACAAAAAGCACGACTATAGCGAATACGGTGGCGCCCCACTACTCGGTGTAGATGGTATCTGTATCATCTGCCACGGAAATAGCGATCGCAGAACTATCAAAAATGCGATTCTGGCTGCTTTGAAACACGGTCGTCTGAATATCAATGAAAAGATAATTGCCCGTCTGGCCAGATAATCTCACCTTCATCAGGAAAAAAAATGCAGAAACAGTTTACTGGAAATTTCTTTAGTAGTAATCGCCGGGCGGTTATTACCGGAACCGGCTCGTATGTACCTGCCGGTGTTGTAACTAATCATGACCTGGAAAAGATGGTTGACACCTCTGATGAGTGGATCGTGACCCGTACCGGGATAAAAGAAAGACGCAGAGTCGTTTCAGGTCAGGAATCAGCTGCAACCCTTGGTATTGAAGCGAGTAAAAGAGCCCTGGCTGCTGCCGGCTGCTCTGCTGACGAAATAGATTACATTATCTGTACTACAATAACACCGGAAGTTCAATATCCGGCTACAGCGTGCTTTATTCAGGATGGCCTGGGTAATAATCACGCTTGTGCCTTTGATATAACAGCGACATGCAGCGGTTTTGTCTATGGCTGCAATCTGGCTGCCTCAATTATTAGTGCAGGCCAGGCCAGAAAAGTACTGGTTGTCAGTACTGAAACCATGTCAACATCTCTCGATTACACCGACCGCAATACCTGCGTACTCTTCGGTGATGGCTCTGGTGCTGCGGTTCTCGAACTGGAAGAAGATTCTGATCGCGGTTTGGTATATAACAGCGTTCATGCCGATGGCAGTCAGTGGGAAACCATAATATGCCCGGCTCCAGGCAGCAAATACCCAATAGAAGATGTTCTTTCCGGCAAGTGTAAGAGGATCTACACAGAACTCAACGGCCGTGAAACCTATAAGCAGGCAGTCAGCACTATCGTTGATACTATTACTAACACTCTGGAAGGTGCCGGCATATCAATTAAAGACCTTAAAATGATGATACCGCACCAGATGAACGCCAGAATAATCGAAGCGGTTATGAAACGCGTTGATTTCACCCCTGAGCAGGTATTCATTAACATAGAGAAATACGGCAATACCTCATCAGCATCTATTCCAATTGCACTTGACGAAGCCATAAGAACAGGTCAGCTCAATAAAGGCGATCTGGTTTTACTGATCGCTTTTGGTGCCGGATTTACCTGGGGCTCAAATCTGTTCAAACTGTGATACTCGTTGCCAGTTGCAAGCCAATATAGCTAAAATAAACTGAAATAATGATTATTTAGCAGGAAAGGTCTTAATTTTGAAAACATTATTTATGTTTCCCGGACAGGGAGCGCAAAATCTGGGCATGGGCAAGGAATTTGCCAATGATATTGCAGAAGTAAAAGCTCTCTATCAGCAATCCAGCGATATTCTCGGCTATGACCTGGCCGAACTGTGTTTTAACGGACCGCAGGAGAAACTTAATCTGACCGAATATGCCCAACCGGCAATATTTGTAACCAGTATTGCTCATCTTACTGCCCTGCGCCAAGGTAAAATAGCTGATATTTCAGCAACAATGCAACCTGATGCCTGTGCCGGACTTAGCCTGGGCGAATACACCGCCCTGCATGTTGCCGGTGTGCTGAATTTTGAAGATGCCCTGCGTCTGGTGCAGCTACGCGGCCAGAGCATGCAACAGGCGGCCGAATCTTCGCGGGGAACTATGGTTTCCATACTGGGGCTTGACGAGCAAACCGTGACTAAGTTATGCCAGGATGTACTGGCCATGAACATAGAAGAAGACAATGGACCTGCCATGTTGTCGGCAGTTAATTTTAACTGTCCCGGACAGGTTGTTGTCAGCGGCACAATAAATGCCTGCCAGAAGGCCGCGGAAATTGCAGCCAGTTATGGTGCAATGAAAGCTGTACCATTACAGGTTGCCGGTGCATTCCATACTGATATGATGGCGCCCGCAGCCGCCCGATTGGCAACCGCAATTGATAACTGTAAGATTAATGAGCCAATCTGCCCGGTAATATCTAATGTTGATACCATGGCATACAACGGCTCATGCGAAGTAAAAGATAAACTTATGAAACAGTTGGTTGGTGCCGTTCGCTGGCAGCAGTCGATTGAAAAGCTGTTAGAAGATGGTTTCGACCATTTTGTCGAGATCGGACCTGGCAGAGTATTGTCCGGCCTGGTGAAAAAGACCAGTCGCGATAAGAAAATGAAAGTCGAAATAATCAATGTATAAGGGGCTGTGATATGACAGAAAAAAAAGTAGCTATAGTAACTGGTGGTACCAGAGGTATCGGTAAGGCAATTTGTTTCGCCCTGGAAAAGAAAGGGTTCAAAGTTATTGCAATTGCCAGAAGTGAAAAATCAATAGCTGACCTCGACCAGATCGCCCAGCAAAACAGTCTTGACATAGTCACATGTAAGCTGGATGTGGCTGACACCACAGCAGTTAACGCAGCATTTGACAAGATCGCCGAAGAACATGGCGGCATAGCCGTTCTGGTTAATAACGCAGGTATAACTCGTGATAATCTCATGATGGCAATGACAGATGAAGAGTTCGATGAAGTTATTGCCACCAATCTCAAATCATGCTTTACTACTATGCGTGCCGCTTGCAGGCCCATGATCCGTAAACGCTGGGGGAGAATTATCAATATAGCCAGCGTAAGCGGTGTTGTAGGTAATGCAGGTCAGGCAAACTATGCTGCCAGTAAAGCCGGCATGGTAGGCATGACAAAATCAGTTGCCCGTGAATTCGCCAAACGCGGTGTGACTGCAAACTGCATCGCTCCGGGCTTTATCACTACCGACATGACCGATGTCTTGCCGGATAAGATCAAAGAAGTGGCCAAGGGTAACATACCTATGAATCGCTTTGGCCTGCCGGAAGAAATCGCCGCTGCGGTAGTTTTTCTGGCCTCAGAAGAAGCATCTTACATTACCGGCCAGACACTTTGTGTTGATGGCGGTATGACAATGTGCTGATCAATTATAAGATAACTTGAAATGAGCTTGGAGCTTATTTTAAGATACTTATACGCAACATCTTTATTAGCAAGCATTTAATGTAAATTAAAAACAACGGTCTTCTCCGACAAAAACCGTTGAAATTGCTTGAATTTGAGGTGTGTTGCGGTTATATTGATTCGGTTAATAATAAACTATTATTTCTCACAGTTATAGTTGTTTGTGCGGAAAACGGTTTCCGCCTCAGAATAACTGTAATGATTTTTTTGAAAATATTTGCAAGGAGATTTGCAGTGACAGCAGCAGAAATCGAAGCCAAGGTAAAAGCAATTGTGGCAGAACAAATGAATGTAGATGAAGCAGAAATTTCTCTGGAAACATCTTTCGTTAATGACCTTAACGCTGACAGTCTTGACACTGTTGAGCTGGTAATGGAATTTGAAGATGCCTTCGACCTGAGCATTCCAGACGAAGAAGCAGAAAAGATCCAGACCGTTGGTCAGGCTATCGAACACATTACTAAAGCCAAGTGCTAATATTTATCGCAATATAACAAGGAATGCCTTTGTTAAATATGACAGAGGCATCTCTTTGTGTTATTGCATTAAGTATGCAATTTAGCCGATGTTATGTATAAGGGAATTTTCATTAGCCACAGGCTATAAAACATAGTTATTAACCTTATAATTGAGTAAGGACAAGGAATTCTGATATGACCAGAAGAAGAGTAGTCATAACCGGATTAGGTGTTATCACCAATATCGGCCAGGAAGTTGACCTTTTCTGGAATAATCTGCTGGCCGGTAAGTGCGGTTTATCAGCTCTGGAAGGTTTTGATACTGAAGCCTATCCCGTTAAAATAGGCGGTCAGGTAAAGGATTTTGACCCTGACAAGTACATAGATCCGCGTGAGTCTAAGAGAATAGATCGTTTTGCCCAGTTTGCTCTGGCTGCTGCTGTAAATGCGGTTGCCGATAGCGGCATAGACTTTGGTAAAGAAGACCCGGAGAGATGCGGCTGCATAATTGGCAGCGGCATAGGCGGCTTAGGCGAGATCGAAAGAGAGCATGTAAAATTGCTCGAAAAAGGTCCTCGTCGCGTCAGCCCCTTCTGTGTTCCCAAGCTCATGGCTAATGCCGCTAATGCAAATGTAGGCATTCGTTTTGGTCTCAAGGGTGCTAATTACGCGGTTCTCACAGCTTGCGCTGCCGCTACCCATGCTGTCGGTGATGCCTTGCGTCAGATACAGTATGGCTATGAAGATGTCATTATTACCGGTGGAGCTGAAGCAGCGGTGACCAACCTCGGTCTGGCCAGTTTCTGTGCTCTCAAGGCTCTCAGTACCAGAAATGATGAACCTTTACTGGCTTCCAGACCTTTCGATGCAGAAAGAAATGGTTTTGTATTGGCTGAAGGTGCTGGTATTGTTGTCTTAGAAGAATACGAACATGCAAAGAAACGCGGTGCTAATATCTATGCTGAAGTTGTAGGCTTTGGCATGAGCTGCGATGCCTACCATATTACTGCCCCATGCGAAGATGGTAATGGTGCAGCCCGCTGCATTAAAGGTGCCATTCGCGACTCCGGCCTGAACCCGGAACAGATCGACTATATCAATGCACATGGTACCAGTACCGAGCTTAATGACAAAGCAGAGACCATGGCCGTTAAAGCTGCTTTGGGCGAGGCTAATGCCCGTAAGGTATCTTTAAGCAGTATCAAGAGCCATGTCGGCCATTCACTGGGTGCCAGTGGTGGTATCGAACTGGTCGCGACTGCCCTTACCGTCAAAAATGGCATCATCCCCCCTACCATTAACCTGGTAAACCCTGACCCACAGTGTGATCTTGACTATACGCCATTGGTTGCCAAAAACAGGGAAGTTAAGTTCGCCCTGAGTAATTCTTTTGGTTTTGGCGGTCATAATGCCAGCATAGCTATCGGCAAAATATGACACTAAAAATCATACTGAACCATAGTTTGGATCTAAAATATCACTAAACCAAAGCAGGTATTAGTTCTTGAATTTCAGTGACTTATACCTGCTTTTTCTTTTTTAAATATTTATAATTTTATCTTAATTTTCAGTTGCATATCAGTCGCCCTTATGATATTATTACCGGTCTATCACAAGAATGCTCGCCCGGGTGGCGGAATTGGCAGACGCGCCAGCTTGAGGTGCTGGTGGGAGTTATTCTCGTGCTGGTTCGAATCCAGTCTCGGGCATTTGTTCAGTTTGATACAAAAAAAACGACGCCTTTAACAGCGTCGTTTTTTTGTTTTAAATTCAGTCTTATGATACTCTGTCTCAAGCAGATCTTCTTAGCATAAATACCAATCCCAAAGCCATTGTAGCAAAAGTCGTAGGCTCGGGAATAAGATCCATTTCAGTATAATTACTCAGGCTGACATCATAAAACGAGTCGTTTTTGCCGCTTATCTTTATACCAACGGTATATGTGCTATAACCTTCCAAAACCACTGCCAGACTGTCACTACTACCGCCTGCAATCAACACCTCGTCCTGGGCAAGTACTCCTGTACTATCAAAAGTAAACAGAGTAAAAACAAATGCATCATCATCACCGTTAGAGATATCAACACTATAAAACATCTTATTATCGGGCGTCACATTTACTTCCCTGCCTAGTGTGATGTAGCCATCGCCATAAATATTACCTGATATATCCATAACTGATCCGGTAATACTCTGAGAATATAACTCTGTCCGAGGGGCACCGGCTATATCAATAACAGAATAACCTACCAAACCTGCAAACAGACTGCTCACCTGTGACAGAACTAAAAGCACACCAGTAACCATTTTCATCATTTTCATCTTCTTAATCTCCTGCGGTATAATTCAAATAATATTCATCAAACTTATCTTACCATTGAATTATCGGACAAGAAGACCCTCGAGTTTACCTTACATACACAAAATAAAACAGAATCAGGTAATAAAATAAGGAACAGACCACAATCTTTGATAAATCGCTTCCACTCAGCAAGTTAATACAAACAGTATTGCATAAAAAAAAACGGCACACTAATGTATGCCGTTTTTTTATAATCAAATTATCGGAACAAAATTATCTTCTGTTCTTTCTTAATAGTGCCAAGCCACCAAGTGCCAGACTTGAAAGTGTTAATGGCTCAGGAACATAGCTTAACTTTGCCTTGAACACATCATTCTCACCCTCAACCTTAACACCTACAAAATAGCTCGGGGTATTGCTTACATTCAACTGGATCATGCCAGTCTGACCGCTAGCCAGGTCAACACTTGTGCCTGTTGCAATAAAATTGTAGCTGCTGTCAAGAGCAACCAGGGTAAACTTGAAATTGTCATTGTTGTCCTGATTTGTCACATAAATAACATAATCATCGCTTGCAGTTGAACTTGAATATATCTGCTCACCCGCTACAACAAAAGCTGAAGGACCAAAAACAAGGCCTTCGACAATAGCATCAGAACCCTGTGCTGTCACAGAGAAAATATCAGAATAATCGCCGGTGGTTCCACTATTGGTAACAAAACCATAATCAACGAGAGCAGCGCCAGTCAGAGAGACCATCCCCAATACGGCTGCAAAGGCAGTAAATAACATTTTCTTCATTTAAAAACTCCTACCTACTTTTTCTACTTTAATCTACTTTTAAAATATCTTTCTAACTCTTACCCTTCATTATATACATTTTTAAGTAAACAATGCAAAGAAAAATTTACTTTTACTGAATTTTCTATCGACAATTTTAGCAATCCAGTTAATATAATTAAATTAAAATGTTATAGGACCGTAAGTTAGCTCTATACAACTTATTTGGCCTCAGAGCATGTTTTCATTAAAATCGGAAAGATTATGCAGGATAATATCAGCTTCAGAGACATCCTGAGCCGGCATACCATCTAAAACCAGAGCAACACATTTCATACCGGCATCCTTAGCCGCCCTGATCCCGGCGGTAGAGTCCTCAAAAACGCAGCATTCGTGATAATCCAGTCCCAGACGATCAGCTGCCATTTTGTAGCAGGTAGGGTCAGGTTTACCAATATGGTAATCATCGCAGCTTAAAGAAAATGCCAGCTTGTCGGCTATTTGCATCTCTTTGATCGCATTTTCCAGGTCCCGGCGGGCACAGCCTGTTACTATAGCAACAGGATAACCCTCATCAGCCAGACGGATAAGCAACTCTACGGAGCCGGGGATACGGGTATTTCTTTCAGAGGCCATTTTTATGAAGTGTTTATACAAAGATGAGTCAAGGTCGGTGAGATCACGAAATATGCCCGGGTATGACTCCATTACCGCATAGTATATATCAGTAAGTGCCCTGCCTATTACCAGATGGGTAGCCTGGGCCATATCCATTTCCACGCCTCGCTCGGCGGCTGCAGCTTTCATTGCCTCTATCCATAATATTTCTGTACACAACAATGTACCGTCAAGATCAAAAAAAAACGCTTTCAACATCAGTTGTCTTTCCTGATAATAAATTTTAACATTTTACAAAAAAACACTTGCATCTGAGCCAATATAACAGTAAATTGTTATGTCTCGCTACAGAGACATTTATATTACCATATCTCTGTAACACATTACAAGTAAATATTTTGGAGAGATGGCAGAGCGGCTGAATGCAACGGTTTGCTAAACCGTCGTACGGGAAATTCCCCGTACCGCGGGTTCGAATCCCGCTCTCTCCGTTCTATTGAGTTTAACACTCGTTTGGCGGCTTTACGGCCGCCTTTTTTTTGCGCCTCTTCTTCGCTCTGTTTCAGAACCTCTTTATCCATAACACTTTGCCAAACACCTTTGGGAACCCATAATAAATTCCCATCTCGTAAAGTCAGGTTCGAGCCGACTTTTTTGAAGAATTGCCATTGGGTGGTCTCATCACCCTCACTGGCTATGTAAGTTGCTTTGTTTGCGAGAGTTACGAATCTTTTAAAAAGTTCGAGCCAACCTTGCTCTATTCCTGCAAAACTGACTATATTCTCCTGAATTTGCTTCTTTTCGAGGATGATCTGGTTTTTTGTCTGCTTGTATTCTTCCTCGGAAATGACCCTGTCAAGGAACGCATTCATCAGTCTTGACTGTCGCAAATCGCACAGGGTTATATCCTGTCGCAATTTTTCCTGATGTTTTTGTGTGGCTGCATATTCTTCGGCCTGTGCTCGCTTGATTTCCTCAAAAAATAATTCCGCCCATTCGTCGGAAATGGCTACCCGACGAATTTGCTCGGAAACCTGAGCGGCCAGCTTCTCTTCTCGCATATAAGACTGAGAGCAAGCCCCTTTTTTCTTGGTGCAGCGTAAATATTGATGGCCTTTTTGGACTTCCATAGTTATTTGACAGCCACATTCACCGCAACGAATTGCTCCACGATACAGAAAATCCTTGTGTTTGGACTTCTTCCAATGGCTTTTGCGTTCCATAACCTCTTGGCACTTGTCAAACAGTGTCTTTGAGATCAACGGCTCGTGCATGCCCTCGTAAAGCTCTTCATTGAAACGAATAATTCCGTGATAGATCGGATTCCGCAGGGCATATTGAACTTTTGATACTGAAGGCGGTTTTTCCAGTTTTCCACGCAAGCCCAGATTTACGACAATTTCCCTGACCTGCGAAAGCGTATAATCTCCGGTTGCGTACATCTCAAACATCTTTTTGACCAGAGGGGCTTTATTTGCGTCAGGAACGATAGTTTTTGTGCTTCGGTCATTGAGATACCCCAGCGGTGCCCATTGCGGCCAGATGCCATTCTTGAGCTTTTGACGCTGTCCTCGTTTTATGTTCTCGCTTAGGTTATCAACATAGTATTTTGACTGGCCAAACATCACCGAAAGCATGAACTTTCCTTGAGCGGTTGCGTCAAACTTGTAGGTGGGAAATCTCAAATCGACAATTTTTCCCGTATCGACGAGATAAATAATGCGGCCACCGTCGAGCGAATTTCGAGCCAATCGATCTGGATGCCAGGCGATTATGCCATTGGCTTCGCCTTCTTCGATTCGGCTCAACATTTCGTTGAAGACAGGTCGGCCGGGTGTTTTAGCGGTTTGTCGTTCGACGAAAATTTCGACGATTTGCAGATTATTCCTTGTCGCCAATTCCCGCACTTCGGCCAATTGATCGTCTATTGAACGAACTTGGCGGGAGGTGTCGTCGGTTGATTTACGCGCATAAATAAAATATTTCTGCGTGTTCATTGCTTTTTCCTTGGCGCGCTTTTAGCGGGTGTTTTATCCTGTGAATACCCTGATTTTTCGGCATGTTCTCTGACGATTTTATTGATAAGCCAGCTTCGGTCTCTGTCTTCCTGTTGGCCTAAAATATCGAGGTATTTGATTACATCTGGTTCCAATGTTACGCTTGTTGCTATCCGTTTTGATTTATTTTTTGAGTTCATGATTTAATATATTATTAAATATTATAAATCAACACAAGAAAATATTGCATAATATTATCAATTCCGCCGAATGAGAATTTCTGGAACTCATTTTTAATCCCCGGAAAATACATTACAAGGCGATACTCAATTTCATGCTTTCAATACAAAGCATTTAAGTGAATAATGAGTATGTTTGGCAAAGTGTTATGGATAAAGAGGTTCTGAAACAGAGCGAAGAAGAGGCGCAAAAAAAAGGCGGCCGTAAAGCCGCCAAACGAGTGTTAAACTCAATAGAACGGAGAATCTGGCAAGATAGTCGAAGTATTTTGGTTGCCAATCCGAAGGAATTGGACGGTTTTTAATGAGACTATCGCCAGATGAATGAGCGAGATTAACTCGGCTCCACCGCCTCGCCCTTCGGGTGACTTCACCTGTGGCGAGTCATTCTAATTGCTGCTGCAATTGTCAAACCCCCGGTACGCAATCTGGTTGGATTTCCCCGACCAGATTGTAAAGATTGTAAAAAGATGCTGATTAACATATGTAAATTTTACACATGTTAAAGTTGCCAATGGCAGACTTTTTTCGGCCTGTTCAATTGTAAAAAACAACCCGAACAAAACCGAACGAACAGACCGAACATCACTTTTTGATGTCTTAGGGGAGATGTCTGTTGTTTTTAGTGCTCTTAGGGTGGACTTTCGGGGGGTGGGATTTTCGGGCTTTTCTTATGGACTCGTTTTACTTCCGTTGGGTGGGAGCAACTGCCGCAGTAGCGACAGTTGCAGGGGACAAGAAAACCTCCGCTTCCGCTCTGGAACTCAACAGGCTCGCCCTTACATTTCCTTACTCATCACATCGGCCATGTTCTTGCGAAGACCGATGCTGATGCGACGGAACTTAGCTACCCACAGGGCAGGTAATATAAGAAAGGCTACATAAATTATCACCAGTGGAATTGATGGTTTACAATTTCGTTACTATCAAAATCTATTTCTATTCCTTTTTATAAATGTGCTTTTAGTCTGAATATTTCTATGTTTTTCATCAACCTTTCTATGGCAAATGCTGCATAATGTTGTTAAATTCTCTAACGAATGATTACCACCATCGGATATGGCTTTAATGTGATGTACATGAAGCTCTCTACATTTCCGCTTAAACCCAATCGGCCAATTACATTGTGTACAGTGATGACGGTCTCGTTCTAATACCTTGCTTTTTCTCTTTTGCCAATCAGGGGGATATGTTGGCCAATTGACAAAAATTCCGTCCGTTTCCTGATTGTACCAAGTGCTGATATTGTCTTTTGTATTTAATGCTATTAGTTCTCTATTGCCTAATGATATGGCTGCATCTCCAGCCCGACAATAGGCTTTTTCTTTGGCTTTTAATATATTATTATTAGCAACTGAGTCTAACCATACAAATAATATTATACCGACAATAATTATGGATGAAAAATTAGAAGGAAAAGCCAGTATCAATATTCCAGTAACAAAAATAAAAACGACCAGCAAACTGCTTTTAACTGATTTGGCAATTTTAACACCGAAATAAGAATTTATTAGTTGTTCCTTATCTTTTTCAATATTATAGAGTTCCCGTTCGACCTCATTTTCACGCTCAATTTTTATATTGATTAACTCGTTAATTCTGCGATCAAGATCATGTACATTATCTGTATCCATCTTACACAATCCTCCTCTTGGTGTACTTAGAACATATTGCCTATACGATGCTGATTAATAAAGCTGATAGCCCAGATATTGCCGATATGGTTTTGCCCCAAAGATGTTACGGTCGGGATTCAGAAAGGAAGCATTTTAATCTTAGAGTTATAAATTGTAATCAAATAAATCCATTACAAATGATTTGAAGTTATTATTATTTGTAGCTAATGTGTATTTAGAATTAGTAGTATGGTCTTTTCCATTAAAATCAAAGACTAGCCCACCAGCTTCCTTGACCAGAAGGACTCCGCCTTGAACATCCCAAGGTTTATTGCCAAATGTAATGCTAATATCAATTTTGCCAGATGCTACCCAAGCCAATTGGAGAGCAGCAGTTCCGGGCATTCTAACCCTTAACACTTTATTTGCAAGCTTCTCGATATATTTTGCCTTAATTTGGTTTTTGAGTTCATAATTGTCTCCAATAGAAAAATCCCCATATGCGGCTATTGCACGATTTTCGGTTTGAGTTGGTGACACATTAATTCTTTTTCCATTTAAAAAAGCGCCTCCTTCGTGAGTTGCCGTATAAATTTCATTCAGATGAGGAAAACATAAACCACAAGCAATAGGAATTCCATTCTGAACAAGAGCTAAAGATGAACCATATTCAGGAAGATTTCTTGAATAGTTAACAGTGCCATCAATTGGGTCAATTGCCCAATATTTACCTTGATAATTAGATGATATAACCTCCGGAGAAAGTTCTTCGCCCATTATTGGAATATCAGGGAACATGTCCTTTAAGTATTCTGAATATTTCTTTTCAAGTTCTAAATCTATATCTAATGCGTAATCACGAACACCTTTTGATATTTCACTGTAGTGTAAGTTTGAATTTTCTAATAGAAAGGAATTTGCTATTTCCATGATATGTTTTATACAATCTAAATATTTATTCACAAGCCACCTCCTTTGCGTTTAACCATATCTCTTCAAAAATATTTTTGTATGTAGCAAAAAGGCCTGAATCGCGTCCCTCGTCCCTAAGAACAAATACTGGACACTCACGCCCCCTGATTCCAATTAGGTAATGTTGAAATAGTATTACTGAGTTGTTTACGATATACATATTTAGCGTAGGAATGTCATTGTACATACGACATTCAAATAGGTTTCCCAAATCACCGAGATGTTTTTTAACTTTTTTTGCAAGTTCAATATTTGAATAAGTAATATTCTTTATCGAATTTTTAGATAAGTTTTCGGCAATTTCTCTATCTTCAGTTGCCTTACTATCAGGGTCAAGAAATAACAACCTAATCGAACATTTTTTTTCATTAACAAGTTTAAGTAAATCTTTTATACCCCAATTTAAAGTAATTGCATTTAGCGATATCCCCAAAGCTTTGATGTCATGAGCCTCCGAAAACATTCGTTGATAATTAACACAACTATCAAAAGAGGTACGAGAATCAAAAATACATGCTGTATCCAAATATCTTATCGCTCGTTTAGAAGGAAACCTATTGTTTAATATATCATATTGAGCTCTTGCTTTTGCCATAGCATCCGAGTAAGGAAATCAATTTCTTTTCTTATTTTATTACAGGCAGGCCCCAAGGCAGCATTTATATTTTCATCTGACCTTAACGAATCGTAAGTCAAGGCTGTAATGCCAGCCAAGTCGGTGGGCAAACGAAAGCCTGATGTCTCATGTGGAATTACAAAAAAACAGTTTTCTCTACCGAGCTTTCCTGTAAAAAGACCGAATTCAAACAATACATTATCTCTAACGCTTTTGAAATTTTCATTTCGAATATGCACTAGGTCTTCTGGGCAAAAAACAAACACACCATATTCAAAAACTTCAAGAGCGTTTTCAAGTTCTTCAATAGAATACCTTGATGGCCTAAAAATGTCTTGGCTCCATACCGTTACTTCTGCGTACTTTTCTAAATTTTCTTGTATGGCATATGCTATCGTTAATGCTTCTGTAGAGGAACCAATAAATATTCTTTTTTTCACTATATTTCACCCTTTAATTAGTCCTGGACAAAAAAAGCCGGGTTTTAGACCGGCTTGCAATTGTAATTATCTTTTGCGGCGTTTCAGAAGCAAACCGCCAACTCCTAGCAATAGCATTGACGCTGGTTCTGGGATAACTTCAACATGTGTCCATGTGTCTGGGAATTTATACTGTATTGTATCATTCAAAAATGTTATGGAAAAGTCATCTCCATTATGCCATTTTCCCGTTATGCCGGAAATGTCTTGGCCTTCGCCAATCCATGACCAACTATTTACCTGACAGTCAATCGTAATTGTTTTTCCAACAGATGCATACTGAATACTTCTAATTAGGTTTATCTGACCGCCGTTAAGCAAAGCCGTAGAATTTTTGCCAAGATAGATATAATTGACTATTCCACCAGATACAGTTACTGAACTATAGTCGCTGGGAGTAATACCAGCAATACCGCTTTGGTAATCAATAAAAGGTTCAGATGTTGAAAGAACTTCAACATGAGCATTATTAAACACTCTTATACCATCAGCTCCGCCTCCTGTGACCGTTAACACACTGTCATCATATACTTTTACAGCATATCCGTATTCACCTGTAGATAATTCACCATCGCTTACTACTCCATTTGCATCGAAAAAACCAGCAAAAGATACAGAACCACAAGCCAGCAGTAGTAGTAACATCATCATTATTTTCATACTTCTCTCCTGTAACCCACATAAAAATAAAATATTACCTGCCGCTATTATATCAAATAGCGGCAGGTGGTTTCAATCTTTATTAACAATTACTGCAAAGATTCCTTGATTTTGGCTAATTCATCATCGAAAAAGACCAGCAAATCCAGTAAATCTTCCTTATCTTCACAATCTGCCGGGGAATGTTCCAGCATATCCTCAATATTTTCCTGAAGATATCGGAAATCCTTAACAACCTGAGCAAGTTCGGTATTGGAAAGGGATTCGTAGAAATTATACTCTTCCACTGTCGTATCTTCGGCGATTAGAAGCGTAGAAGTTGCCCTTGCCAGACTGGCAACACCGGTAGTTTTGGCTGATAATGTGGAAACTGAACTCGTTGGCATTAAAGTAACAGATTCAGTCATTACTGTTGCTGTTTCTACTGAGTTTGCACTTTCATACCAGCAGGCTTTCCACAGCCAGTTTTCACAGAACAATTCCAGATCGGCCATATCGATACTGAATTGACTGTCGCCGGTGTCATCAATGTTACCCGCCTCATTCCAGCGTTCTGTTGCGTTTGGATTGGCAAAGTTCGGGTCGCTTATCCATCGTGGATCATTCGGGTCAAGACTCAGCCAGCCGTCTGCAAGTGGCTGAAATTCAACCATGTTGATTAAACCGTCAAAATTCGTATCTAATGAGTTTGAGACTGAATAATCACCGTTGCATACATAAACCTCATCTGCCCCCAAATCAACATAAAGACCTTCAACCCGACTTTCATTATCATAGTCTATCTGATCGTCATAAACCAAATTCGGATTGCCTTTATCAATACAAACTGAATTGAAAGCGATGTGATAGTTTGCCGGGTCAGGCTCACCAGCCGGGTCAACCGGATAGGCAAACATCGGAATATCATTGATGTTATTCCTGCCGTTACCTGCGACACAACCCTGAACACAGCAGTATGAAGCGACAGTATCAATATTCATACCACTAACCTGACTTCCGTAGGTTCCATTACTTTTATTATTATAAAAGAGAATGCAGTTTTCCATAGACGGGTAATCTATGGTGCAGTCATTTGGGTCGTTAGGATCGTTGATTACCGGCGTGTCAAAAAACTGAACTCCAAGAGACTTGTTATTTGAGATAGTGACATTGTGTAATACTGGACTGGCAGCCGGATTGACAATAGAGATTCCAGCTCTACCTTCATTTGCCAGATCGCTTTCACTGACAATGGAATTTTTTACAATCGGTGTTGTGTTAAGGCAGTAAATGCCATGTGTTCCATTCCTCATTACCCACGAATTAGATACATTCAGAGTCTGGTCTAATCCTTCTTGGTAAATACCGTCTGCACCATTATTTCTTATCATACATGATTTAACAGTTACATCACCATATTCTGAATAAATACCATAATGGAAGCTATTTTCTATAACGCAATTCTTTATAGTGAAGTAGTTACCAGAAACATTGTAGTCAAAGCCGTCAGTGACTGTAACACCTTCAAGCAAAGCATCTTGCCCCATGTTTACGACAGTGTTAGAAGTGGCAATATCGCTCAAATCTCCACTTAATACCGCAGTATATTTCTTGGGATCTCTATCCTCAAAAACACAGCCTTTGGCTGGGAAACCGCCGTAAACTTTGGTTCCATCTGGTATGTCAAAGGAATCAGAATCTTTGGTGCCCGGCAGATATGTTCCTTGTGCCACAAGAATAGTAAACGGCCCGGTGCAGGTTGATTCCACAGCCCGTTCCAATGCCATATTCAAACCGTATTGAGTATTGTAAGCATCAGCCCAGGAATTTCCAGTGCACGCTCCTGTTGCATTTGCCGAAACATAAATTATGGTTGAATCATTGCCCCAGCAGCATACCGGCGTATCTTCTGTTGCAGAAGCAATAACTAGTTCATCACAGGTTGTTATTACGCTGTTGTTGGGGTCATTAGGGTCAGGAGTGTCAACGCAAAATGTCCCGATAATTTCAGCCACATTGTGTAATGTCATCCCCGCGATAGCGTTTTCATTCACCACCACATCCAGAGATACGCAATACCTACCATCATCTGGATTGTTAGGATCATATTCAACTGGTGTTGATGTTCCAAGGTGCCATGTATATGTATGATCTTCCTGAGAATAATTCGGGTCACCAGCAATTATGTTCAGATTAGCATCAACTCTGTCCCATCCGGCAGGGTAATCAACACCAACCGGTAGATAGTCAACAATTCTTACATCAGTAAATGTCCGGCCTGAAATATTTTTCCAACAAATGGAATATGTAATGTCGTTATCATCTCCTTCGGCTGGGGATACGCAGCCACTCTCAGCAACATCATCTGCTTTGGCAAATTCGAAGCCATAGGCATTAATCGGTGTGCCGATTGTTACCGCTCTCAAAGCAGAAGTGTCTGCTAGCTCAAACGGTTCAAAACCATTGCCCCACGCAGTGAAATAATTGTGATATGAAACGCCCCAACCTGATAACAATGCTGGTGTCAGATTAGCAAAGATACCGCTGGCAACGCCCTGTGGGGTAATACTTTCTATAGTTTCTCCGGTACTGCTATCACCTGTAACTCCCCAGCTTTCTGGCAACCAAGAAAAATCGCTCACCGAATCGGTAAAGGCCACCATGCCAGTTCCCTCTCCCGCCAGAACATATTTGATCGTTTCTTCAAATATCACATTACCAGCATCAGGTGTATGGGGTACATGATAGTCAGCATCATGACCAGTAAGAATTACTCTACCTGTTATCCCATTATAAAGTACGCTGGGAGAAAGCCCGTTCATCGTAGCAAGGGTGCCGGTATTCCAGCCAACGATCAGAATATCATGAGTCGCCAAATCCTGGCTGGTTACGGGATTAGAAGCAGAACGGGCGGTATAGCTTAATCCATAATAATTCATCGCCGCCACTAAATCACCGTTGTCTGTAGTATAAATCAGAAACGATTTATCAGTAGGAAATGGAACCGGAGGATAGCCGCTAATACCAGCAGGCAATGCAGTTAGCCCCGCTGTATTCTGAGCATATCCAACCGAAACCGACAATAACATACAGATTAGAACCACTCTAATCCAACACATCTTCATCATTTTCATCATAAGACTCCTTAGAAAAATGAAACATTTATATCATCTGACACATTGTCAGATAGATTTTCACCCAGTCATTTTACATGAAACAAAATAAAGCCGGTGCAATCCTGACTATGATGTTATGGTCGGAATTTAGAAGGGAGATGCCAGAACCACACCAGCTAAAATTGAGTGTCCAATATTTATAAGCCCAAAGTTGAATTACCTTTCAAATCATTATACAAACGAAATCCGAAATCGCCCACTAGAAAAACGAATATTTCCAGCATAGGCACCCAAAAGATTTTCTCTGCGTATAAAAAACAGAGGCCAGCCGTGCAATGTTCCGTTGCCTGACACTACTGCAATAATCAAAGCAGTGCATTCCCACAAGTAGCCATATAAGGCACAACCATTTAATTTTAGGCCTCTATTATCGAGATTCCCCCTATATGATTCAAGTGTATTATAAAATTTCCAGATTCCAAAGCCTCTAGGGCTTTTACTGGAAATGGATTTGTCCTTGTTTATGTGTTTTCTTTCTTGTCATCTTGTCTGAAAAACTTAGTCTAAAAATATGACTCGTTACAGCAAAACAGCCTTTTCGCTCATCGAACTTTTAGTAGCTTTGTCCGTTCTGGCAATCGTTGCGGCGATTATTGTCCCAAGATTTTTGAATGTTCGCTCTCAAGCGGCAGCCACTACCCTTGAGGCTCAAAAAAATGTCATCGAAAACGCCGTACAACAATTTTTATCGCTGGGTGGTACTATCGGAACCACAACCACCGTTTACGCTGGCGATGTCCTGAAATTCTTGGTTCAGTCGTCTGCCACCGGAGCAGCCCGGACAACCATCGGAGCCGTCAAAGACTCGTCAGGCGGTTTTGGTTCAAGTGCGATTTCGTTGCAAATTACGCCCGTCGATAGTGCAACAGCATTACAACCAAGCGAAAATAGCCCCACAGGATTTTACTGGAATGCAGGTGCATCCAACAGCAAGGCTTGGTATGTTGATTCAGTGGGCATTTCTCACGAAATTACCATTGCACCGATTACTGGCGCAGTTACTTTCAACTAAAACGCCCAAGGGGTTTTCAATTTCCCCTTGAGCTTATATCCAAAACACAAATTAACTTTTTAACGCTCTGCGTCTGCTGGCGATAACACCGCCAAGAGCCGTAAGAGCGAAAGCACCCGGAGTCGGTACAGTCGGGGCGTTATTGTCAATAGAAACATTATCAAGATAATAATAACTTGAACCAATATGAGATATAGTTGCTTGAAATCCATTGGTATTCCAGCCAGTAAGACTGCTATCGGTTAGATAGAGATTTTCTAAGCCTGTTCCAGAGTAGAACGAAAGGTCGGTAGTAGAAAGTTTTATGTCAGCACTTGAATCTGTTTCTATCAAAATATAATCAATGTATGTCCCAGCATTTTTGTAATTGTCAGCAATGTAGATCGTGCAATCGGTTCCAGTCGTCACGCCATCTTTGGTCGTCAGTGTATAGCTGATATCCGAGGGCTGATACATGCCAATGTTGCTGATGGTAGGCCACAAGTCCGCCGTGTTATTTGAAAAGGTAACCACCATTTTGATTTCCTCAGCCGCATTTGTAACGGTGAGTGTCGTTGTTCCCAATGGTTCGTAGGTCAAACCCGCTTGGGCTTGATTTGACACGCCCAGAATTCCAACGGCTGAGACAAAGACTCCCGATAACAAACCACTCTTCACACTCTTCAACACATTCTCTAACTTACGCATTTTTTCTTCCTTCCAAATAAAACGAAGTTTTACTTGCCCCCAATGCAAATAACATTTTTGCATAAAAAAAGAGGCATCGACAACATACGCTCCATCAAGGTTCGCCAGAACCGGTCAGATACGCACGCGCAATGCCCCTACTCGGGGCACAGGCTCTTTTGCGTCATCTGACATAACAAAACTGGCGATTTTGATGAAGACGAAAAAAGTCCAGTGGACTTTCAGAAATTAAATTGTAATCATAGGCTTTTCCTAAGCCTTTATTTTTCCTTGTGTTATGTATAAATCACTACTAACCAACACTTTATTATACCATATACAGGGGTAGTATTTCAAGGGAGAAAGTCTAAATTTCAATATGAAATTGGGGGTTCGCTGCTTATCTTCGACTCCCAAATCGTAGCGAACTTCTTGTTTTTACCAAAGTTACGCCATCCGCTCAGGCAATCCCGTGCCAACATTTTTTGTCACTAATTCTTGCTAGCCTCTCGTCTGGCGTAACTTTGCACGCTCGCCGGAATTTCCAGCTCGCTTTTGGTAAGGTTTAAGCGTCCCGCTCGTGCAAACTCGTGCCATCACTTTGATTCTGTCATTGCGTTTGCAATCCTCTCAGTCCGCTTGCTCTTACTCGTTCGTCGCTATAGTGCGACTCCCTTTTGGGTAAGGTCTCCGCTTTGCGGAAACCGGGTTCAGTATGAAAAAAACTCCCATGTGCTTGCGAAGGGAGTTTCCTTCAATTTGCTTGATGCGTAAACGCAAAGGCAAACCAATTAACCACTAACTGAAAGGTAAAAGAAATGAAAAACACACAAAACATTCACGAGCGTTTAGAAAATGCAGCATACAAAATTACTCAGAATTTTTGCTATGGCTGCTATAAGGTTGTTGACGGCGACCATTGCCCAACCTGCGGAACAGATGATTTTATGCTTCATCTGTCGGGCGTTGGGGTTGAGTATGGCACAGAATGGGTAATCGAACATTTACTCGAATCAAGACTTGATTCTGTTGATGGCGAAGACGGTTTTGCTGATATGCTGGACGAATGCTACCCGGAAATCAAAATTGGCTGCTGTACATTCAGCCCGTCACGAATCATGCGGGAGCTTGACCCAATAGCCTTTGACCTGGGTGTCAGTGAACACCTCGACAGCATGGCCGAAGATGGTTTGCTCTACGAGTACAGAGGCAATTATTACAACATGGACGACCTGACGGACATGCTCGACGAAATCGAAAACGAGTGAGATTGTCGGGACTGTTTGCGCAGGCCTAACATTATTAAACTGTTTGCATAGTCGATAAAGGGAAAATGGCGAAGATACTTAAAACATCTTCGTCATTTTCTTATGCGATCCAAAAAATTGGGCGGCTAAAGCCGCCTCCGATTTTTTCTTTTCAAAAACCTATTGGCCGCACGGCCAATCCCACCCACAGCCACCCGGGTTAGGAAAAGGCGGGAATCAAGATTCATAAAGGTTTTATTTATCCGAAAGTTATACACAAATCACTAATCATAAGTCCAAGCCATTTTAATACCATACAAGTTCAAAGGGGAATTTATGGAGTTTAATTTTATTTGATGCTCCCGACAAAAGTCTGAAAATACCAACAGAAACGGCGATAACGAACTAAAAACGCAGGAGATTTTGTGTTTTTTTGACTTTTGTCGCTGATTTCTTATTTAGACTTAGAAACCTCATTTTTTAAGTCTAAAAAAACAGTTTTAATATCCTTGTCCTTGAGTTTATTCTCTACATAAAGATAAAATTCATCTAATGGTTTATCTGAAAGACCTTCATATTTGCTGGCTTGGAATGCCATTTCAAGGCGATCAATATCTTTTACAAATCTTCCCTCTGGAGTTCGTTGAAACTCAAAGTCTTTCCATAGTTCAAAATAATATCCAGAGCTATCGATTGACATTAAAAAATTTTCAGATGAAGCCATTTCTTCTCTTTGTTTTTGTTCTTCAGAAATACCATCGTGTGGCGTAATATCCCCAGTCTCAATTTCGCAAACTTCGTGCAGCAAAGAAATAAGTGCTATTTTTTCAATGTCCAATCCTTTTTCTTTTGCCATACAAATAGCCAGAAAAGATACTCCAAAAACATGATCTGCAACCGATTCCGGATTCTTTACTCCTTTCAACTCCCACCCTTTTCTTATTAGTTTTTTCAGAGAGTTTATACCATTATAGATGGTTTCAATTTTTTTATAATTCATATCAATCTATTTTCTATTTTTTGTATAGAATTGTCAATAATAGCTGCACTAACGCCACGAACGATTAACTCACATCGTTTTTCTCTTAAAAATTTCAGATTTTCATTATAACAACTAAGTTCACCGAGAGTAAACACATTTAATGGTAAAAGGCTTGGCTTAAATTCCGAAATTGCCTCAATTGACTCTCTGATTGCCCCTGCAAGACCATGATAGTATAGGATGTGATAGTTTTTATTGATTAACCTCTGTTTATCCCATTCACTTCCACTTTCTGTTGCCAATAATTTCATATAGTTCATGAAATCATTTTTGCCGTCACTAAAAAAAGCGTGAGAAATGTTAAAACCACGGAATAAGAAAGGATTGTTGTAATCTGGCATTCGTTTTTTGAATTCGTTAACAAGACCAGTTTGTCCCTTATTTAGCTTCCCTAATATAAAAACTGCATTTTGTTTAGCATAAATCGCAGAATCGGGAGTATCAAAAAACATCTTTAGCAGCTTATCAAAGACTTCACTTTGTTCAGAGTCAGATTTTTGTTTAATGCATTTCAATAGATTGCTCATTTCATAGGAACGAAATACTGCATTAAATGGCAATAAACTTGATTCAAATTTGTCAAAATCATTGATTTTATTCAACAATTCGTTGCTTGGTTCTGTTAATAAGTATTTTAGAGCACCATTGTCGTCTTTATTGATTTTATACTTAGATTGTTTAGCTAGTTTTTCTTTAAGCTTTTGAATTATAACTGTTACATCTTTTTCTCTATTATTCCAACAGAATGAGCCTATAAGCGTATCCAAATATTTGCGATGGATTTTTGCTTCTCCTAATTTAATTATTACTAATGAAGGCCAACCTGTTTTAACATTTAATGACCTAGCAATCGATAGTTCTTTTTTTGCATTTGAATTTTCTCTTAGAGAATTTTCGCTAGCAAGGAATAACACCAAATCTGACTTTGCTAATTCATCATCAGGAATAGTCGAATCATCGAAATGCATATTTCTGCTATCATTATTTGTATTACATGAATAATATACATCGAAGTGAACTTCAAGCTTTCTTGCGATGTATTCAGAAAATTGATGATCTTTACATGCATGAGATATAAAAACTCGAGCAGCAATAAATGGAGTAACTACTTTCATCAATAACCCTTTTTTCTAATTGATTTATTACCTAATCATTCCTCTCATCTCATCCCCCATGTATTTTGGCACATAGGCCATGAGGCCTTCGGTTTGTTGAGGCGGGAGGTTTTCGACGATGGCTTTTTGTAGGTTTTCTTGTTCAATGCGGCTGTCGATGGCATTGAACATTTGTTCCCGGAAGAGCTGGGCTTCCCGGTATCTCAGCCATAGCGAGGCCATCACCGAGAAAACCAATAACCCGCCAATACTCTTTACGCCAAAATAATACATCACGATTCCCAGCACCGCCGGGATAATCTTTTCAAATATTATTCCAACTTTTTCAAAGCTGGGAATGCCGCAGTTATACGAGTGCCACGCCTTGCCCTTGCTATAGCGTTTAATCATTTCTTGGCGGTTTGCATAGGAATACAAAATCAGACAGACCGCCCATATCCCCGCAAAAATATTGGTCATAGTGCGAACATCTCTGTCATCAAAACCCCAAACCGGCATCCGAACAAAGCCAATCATCATCAGCCCGCCAATAACATTCCAAGCGGTAAAATATCGCTCGCCCATTTCCTTGCGGAAGAATATTTCCGTCAGGGTTGCAATCGGACGAATGAGACTCGCCAGTGTTGCAAGCAGAGCATTGGTCAGGGCGGAATTCAATCTTTTTTCCATGTTGTCAAAAATCGACTCACTCAATTTTGTGTCTCCTGTTGAAAAGTTGCTTTAAAATAATGTTTGTTGGTAGCGGCAAAAGTCGTTCCGCTTTTTACAAAGTAAGCATCCACAAGCCCGCCATTTTTGCGGCTTCCGGTGCGAAGTTGCGTAAACTCGCCGGGCTGGATTTCATATTCGAGAGTCTCTTGCATACTCGCCGTTGTGCTTGTCGTCGGCGAAAAATCAAACCAACCTTTTTGCGAGGTACTCGAACTTGTGCTGAACCTGCTCGTCAAACATTTGCCAATCTGTTCCGCCGCCCAATGGTTGGTGGTGGGGTCATTATTGTTGTGGAAAATCTTCGTGTTGAGATTGCCAAGAAAACCATCGACCTTGGCTTTGTTGATTGCGCCGTAATAGTTGGCGATATTTTGTGTTAAATAAACCGTCGCACAACGAGAGCTTCTGGCGGTTGACTGGAACAACCCATCGTAAGCGGAAAAGAAAAATTGCGATTCATCCACCCACAGAAAAACCGGTCTGCGGGTGCTGTTGTCGGCATCACTGCGGCGTTCGATGGCTTCTTGGAAAAGTTGTTTCCAGATCATCTGAGCGAACAGTCCAACGGACTTGAAATATTTTAACGGAAGGTCAACCAGAATGATCGCACCTTCCGTTACCGCTTCTGGGAGTAGCGTTGTATCGGTGCAGAATAAATCATGAATGGCAGGTTCGATGAACGAATCGATCATGGCGGAAAGCCCGGTAATCAAACACGAGCGTGTTTCTTTTGCCAGCGTCGGGAACTCTTCCAGCCAGTAGCGGCGGGCTTCGGCGATAACTCTTTCGTATGCGGTTCCTGTCGCTCGGAAGGTTGCCCAGTGCAGCCATTTGCCAAAATGTTTCGTGGTTTTCCATTGGCCGGATTCAACCTGCTTTATGTCTTTGGGTGCTTCGCTCAAAAATTTCCCTATGTCTTGTAAAGACAAGGAATTAAGCGATAAATCCAGCACTCGCAGGATATTTCGCAGAAGTTGACGACCGGCATTTTCCCAAAATGCTTGGGAAGTTTTTTCGCCCTGATGGCGGGAGTTGGCTTCGAGAAGAGTATAAAAAAGATTAACGAGATTTTCGATATGCCCGGAACCGGCATGGGGGCAGCTGGCTTCATAGTCCAAAAAGTTCAGGCGGAATTTCCCGCCCGGTTCGACAATGCAGAGCTGTTCGCTGCGTCCGCATTGCTTGGCATAGTGTTCCCAAAGTTTCCGCTCATCAGGCTTGACCGTCAGAACTAATCCGCCAAAACCATATTCCAAAAACGACCGTGCCAGCATGGCGCCACTGCCGGAACTTTTCCCTGAGCCGGTTGCCCCGGTGATAAATACACCCTCGCAAGCATCTTGTAGCGTCCAGCTTGCCGACTCATCTTCCGAACCAAATTGCACCAGTGGCAAATCTGGAACCCACCACGGCCCAGAATCCAGCAGGGTATATAATTTTGCGGGAGCTTGCCAAGCCGGACGCTCAAGCGTCGGCGGGGCTTCGATTTCCACAACTGCCGGGATTTCTTCAACTGGCGTTGCGGCTTCGACAGGAATTTCTTCTTCTACTAATTCCGGAGCAGGAGGCAATATTTCCGCAGGCTCGATTTTTTGAGTGGGAATTCCCGACTTCTTGCAGTAGCGATAGACGGCGTTATGATCGACGGACAGACCTTCCACGCAAAGCCGGTCTGCAATCTGTCGCAGGTCTAATCCTTCTTCTCGCCAAGCCGCAATCCGGCTGTGATGTAAACCAAGTTGTGAGGTCTTTGAAGGCACACTATCTCCCAAACAAAAAACTTCACGGGTCAAATTCCGAGATAATTTTAGCAAATTGGAATTAAATCTCAAAGAGAAATTCTCGTAAATTCAAATATTTTTGAAGCAAAAACCAAAATCCTGTTATTATTGAGGGAAATTAAAAAATGAGTTCCAGAAATTCCCATTCGGCGGAATTAATAATATTTTCCAGTGAATATTTTGATATAATACGAGAAGTTAGCGTATGTTTTTAAGTAATTTTCAGTTTATAACTTATCACTATTTAAGAAGTTAAAGTTTTTTCCGACACTATAGCTGGGAAAAACAGGATGGGGGAATTTGCCCTTTGCTTTGACGGACACAAGACCAATGTTAAGAATAAATTCCTGTAAGGTAACCGCCAAGACTTACTTTACCCAAGACATATCGCGTGATGATTCGTATTATGCGAATCATCAGGAACTACCCGGAATGTGGGGCGGAATCGGAGCCGCCCGGCTGGGGCTGGTTGGCCGGGTTTCGCCCAAGGACTTTGCGGCCTTGTGCGACAACATCCACCCGCACACGGGCGAACGCCTCACGGTACGCACAAAAGCTGGCCGCAGAATGGGTTACGATTTGACATTCGACGCTCCCAAAAGCGTTTCATTGTTGAATGCTTTTTCCAACGACAAGCGAATTATCGAAGCTTACAATAACGCCCTCAACGCAACCTTAGCGGAGATCGAAGCCAATGCCCAGACTCGACTTCGCCAGCAGGGCAAAGATGAATCTCGCACCACCGGCAATCTGGTTTTTGCCAAATTCACTCACCTGACCGCTCGACCCTTTGGCGGAGTTCCCGACCCGCAATTACACACGCATGTTTTTGTTCTCAACGCCACCTACGATTCAGAGGAAGACCGCTGGAAAGCGGTTCAGATGGGACAGATAAAATCGGACGCTCCGTACTATCAGGCGATTTTCCATTCAAAGCTTGCCAGTAATTTGCAGGAGTTGGGCTATACCATCCGTCCCACAAAACACGCTTTCGAGATAGAGGGCATTTCCGAGCCAATCATTGTGGAGTTTTCCAAACGCAAAGGGCAAATCGAAAAACACGCTCAGGACAAAGGTATAACCCACCCTAAAATCAAATCTCGGCTGGGAGCACTCACCCGGGAAGCCAAGCGAGATGATCTTTCGCCTGAAAAATTAAACGAACTCTGGCAATTGCGGCTTTCGCAATTTTCACCCGAAGAGCAAAAGCCATTACTCCAGTCTCAGCCATTAGTTAGCAAAAAACAATTCCCAGCCAAGCCCGACGATTACCGCAAGGCGATTTTGCAGGCTCAGGAGCATTGTTTTTATCATAATTCGGTGGTGGACGAGAAAGAATTTCTGGCAACGGCCTTACGATTTAGTGTTGGGCGGACCGATTTTGAGCAACTTCGCCAAAGGGTAGCCAAAGAAAAGAGCCTTATTCGCCGCCAAATTTCCGGCAGTACAATGCTGACAACCCCGGAAATCCTTGCTCAGGAAAAGCAACTTACCCAATGGGTAAAAGCGGGCAAAAACACCTGCGAGCCATTTAAACAAGGTTATATTTGCACCAAAACGCTCGACGACGAGCAAAAACAGGCCTTAAAGCATGTTTTGGAGTCCACCGATAGGGCAACCGGCGTACACGGCAAAGCCGGGACAGGAAAGACCACTCTGATGCGTGAAACCGTTTCGGTCATCAGAACGACCGGTATTCATGTGGCGGTTTTGGCTCCCACGGCGGACGCTTCCCGCAAAACCTTGCGAGAATCCGGCTTTGAAAAGGCTGAAACCGTCGAAAAATTCATGGTCGATTCGTCCATGCAGCAGGAAGCCCAAGGCGGGGTTATCTGGATTGATGAGGCGGGCTTGATTTCGGTTCCAGACATGAAACGCATTATCGATTTGGCCGAGAGGCTAAACACCCGTTTGCTTTTTACAGGTGACACCCGCCAGCATAGTTCGGTTGAGCGGGGCGATGCCCTGCGGCTCTTGCAAAAACATGCAGGGCTATCACTAGCCGAACTGACAATCATTCGCCGCCAGAAACCGCAAATTTATCGAGACGCAATCAACGATCTCTCCGAGGGTAAAATCTGGGATGGATTTCGCAAGCTTGACCAACTGGGGGCGATTGTCGAAATCCCTCAAGAAAACCGGCATGATTTTTTAGCCAGCCAATACATCGAGTCGATCAAGTCCGCTCGTTCGGCCTTGGTCGTTTCTCCGACCCATGCCGAGGGCCGCAAGGTGACCCACATCATTCGAGAGAAACTCAAAACCGAAAAGAAAATCTGCAAGGAGCAATCATTTCCAGTTTTGCAGAAAATCGAAATGACCTTGGCGGAAAAGAAAAACCTCTGGAGTTATCGTTCCGGCTGGGTGGTGCAGATGATAAAATCGGCCCCGAACTGTCGTTCGGGAGAGCGGTTATCGATTGCGAACATCGACGAACAGGGTTTGTTTGTGCGTCATAGTGACGGAAGATTGCACTATCTTGACCACGAGAACTATGCCGAGCGTTTTGAAGTTTTTGAACATGCCAACTTGAATATCGGAATTGGAGATCACATCCGCATCACCCGCAACGGAAAAACCGCCGATGGTAAACAAAAAATCGACAGCGGAACCATTGCTCAGGTTTCAGGTTTTACACCTCAGGGCGATTTGGAAATCAATTCTGGACCTACCATTCCCCGGCACTATGGACATATCGCTTACGGCTATGTTGTGACTTCTTATGTCGCCCAAGGCAAGACGGTGCAGGATGTTTACATCGCCGAAAGCTCCGAGAGTTTCCCGGCAGCAGGTCGGGAGCAGTTCTATGTTTCCACCAGTCGAGGTACGGATAAAATTGCTTTGGTCACGAACGACAAAGCCGCTTTGTTTGAAGCGGTCGAGCGTTCCCGCCAGCGACTGTCGGCTTTGGATATGACTTTCAAAGACCTGTCGCAATCGCTGCCGGTCGATCATGTTGCAGAACTTATCCGTGCCCAAAAGAGAGCGATACGCCATTCCCAGCCGCTCAAGCCACAATCGAAGCGGATGAAAACGCCAGCCCAGACCCGATTTGCCAGTTTGGGAATGGACGACCTCGAACCAGAACTCGAACCGCAGGAGGGGGAACACCACAATCCGCATTTGTAAAAAGTGGTTTTCAAACCACCTTTTTACAAATTAGATAAATGTAATAAAATTCTTTTTACATATGTTAAATAAAATAAAGAAAAGTAAAAAATCCCACCCAACGGAAGTAAAACGAGTCCATAAGAAAAGCCCGAAAATCCCACCCCCCGAAAGTCCACCCTAAGAGCACTAAAAACAACAGACATCTCCCCTAAGACATCAAAAAGTGATGTTCGGTCTGTTCGTTCGGTTTTGTTCGGGTTGTTTTTTACAATTGAACAGGCCGAAAAAAGTCTGCCATTGGCAACTTTAACATGTGTAAAATTTACATATGTTAATCAGCATCTTTTTACAATCTTTACAATCTGGTCGGGGAAATCCAACCAGATTGCGTACCGGGGGTTTGACAATTGCAGCAGCAATTAGAATGACTCGCCACAGGTGAAGTCACCCGAAGGGCGAGGCGGTGGAGCCGAGTTAATCTCGCTCATTCATCTGGCGATAGTCTCATTAAAAACCGTCCAATTCCTTCGGATTGGCAACCAAAATACTTCGACTATCTTGCCAGATTCTCCGTGTTTAGAGACCTTTCATCCCAGCGGTGAAAGGTCTTTTTTTTATGCGCTATCATTTATTTCATAAAAGATATTGTTTTATTCTTTACCTAAACCATTCCATACAAAACAATTACAACCAGGCTGCTTATATTTTCCGCAATAAATAGCTACATTCCTGCGTATTACTCTTGTGGACTGTAACCTGAAAGATGCCTGGCTCGTATAATGAGCATAAAAGAAGATAATTTACGACCATAAGCTGCTATTGCTCTGAAATCCAGACCTTACAGCGATGAGGTATGCAAGATGATATTATGCACATGTCCGATTTGTAATGAATCTATGGAAATGCCCGAGCAGCTCAGAGGCAAAACAATGAATTGCCCAAACTGCGGTGAGCCGGTGAAAGTTAATGGCATAAACCACACTCTAACCCCCGATTCCGGAACTATTCATACAGATCCACCTGTATATAATACCAGAAGCTGGCCGGTTCTCTGTCTTTTGTTACTGACAGCCGTTTTTTTCCTGTGGCATCAGAATAACAATAACTGGGAAAGGCAAAACAGTGAGACTATTATTTCCCTTTGCCGGCAAACTGATAATATGTTTGAGGAACGAGACTTCAACTCTGGTATCAGCAAATACATAGAACTGGAGGATATGCTGGCCGACAGAGTAATCTCCAGTCCCGTACTGAATCAGGAGATAGATAAGGTTCGCAGCAAGTTTGAGACGATCGCAAAACTCATACACAATGATACACAAGAGATCGGCTATTACACCAATCTTTTTGAACAATATCGTCAGGATCGCACCCAGAGATCGCTTCAGGCCCTGACAGAAAAGGTCAGTAAGGTTTATTAGAGCGTAACTTAGCATGAATATAAGCTTAGGGCGGCCAAGCCGCAACCAAAAGTAATAAGATATAAGATATAAGTTGATAAGTTGAGGTAATCCGAAATCCCGAACTCGCTTCGGGGCTCCGGTTTGCCCCTGCGGGGCAGACTAATTTATTTTAATGTTCGACTGTTTGCAAAACGGTTTTTATTCCTTATTTATCAGACATTTACAAACGCTAAGAAAAATAATCGAGCAGAAAAAACAATATTCTGCAGGATAGTATTATAAATGTTTATAAATAAGCACCCGGCCATCTTTCCTTACTGCCATCTCTGGCCTGAACAGACATAAAAAAACCGCAGCGATAAACTGCGGTTTAATTCTCGTATCAGCAAACACTGGAACAGCTCATTTACTGTCATTAGGATCATCTGTTTGCCGGTATCTGTCATAAACACAGGCAAATGGAGCGATCACCAGGTCGGCAAGGGTATTTAACGGGTCTTTAACCGCCCTTTTAGCATTGGGCTTACTCCAGGTATAATAATCACCCGTTGAAGGGTAATCCTTATCAAGATATTCATAAGAATCGAAATATTTACTGGCAGCTACCGGCTGGCCCTGCTCGATGCATACCTGATACCCCGACCAGTTGCGAGACATAAGCCCTTGCGGCACATATTTTACCTCTTGAACCTTATCGCAAGTGAGCCTGCCGCCTTCATTGCCGACAGAATCCTGACCGGCAGATTCTCTGACCTTGCCGCAACCCACGATAAACAGCAGGCAGGCCGCCAATATCAATAATGCCATCCTTGTCATAATACATACTCCATATAACCACTTAATCGGTGGAAAAACAAGTCAGGAGCCGCTAATAAACAGTCTCCTGACCTTATAGTTTAATTCTTTGCATCGCCGCTGAAATAATTCGGGGCTTCATGCGTAATAGAAATGTCATGCGGGTGATTCTCTCTGACCGTTGCAGCAGAAATCTCGATAAACCTGGTATTCTTTCTCAGCTCATCGATATTGCGTGCCCCGCAATAGCCCATACCAGCTCTCAGGCCGCCCACCATCTGATAGACAAAGCCGCTGAGCTTACCGCGATAAGGAACCCGCCCTTCCACACCTTCGGGCACGAGTTTATCAGCCTGTTTGGTATTCTGGCCGTAGCGGGCACCGCCGCCTTTGACCATAGCTCCCATAGAGCCCATACCGCGATAGGTCTTGAACTGGCGGCCCTGGAAGATGATCAGTTCACCGGGCGATTCTTCCAGACCGGCAAAAAGCGAGCCGAGCATAACGGCACTGGCACCGGCGGCAATAGCCTTGACAATATCACCGCTCTGACGAACACCGCCATCAGCAATGACCGGAATGCCGAACTCTGCGCCGGCCCGGGCACATTCCATAATGGCAGTAACCTGCGGCACGCCCACACCAGAGACAACACGGGTTGTGCATATTGAACCAGGTCCGATACCGACCCGAACCGCATCAGCTCCGGCCTTTGCCAGAGCGGCGGCTCCATCATAAGTTGCCACATTGCCGGCAATGATCTGAATGTCCCAGTTCTTCTTTATCTCTCTTACCGTCTCGATAACATTTTTCGAATGGCCATGAGCCGAATCGACAGTAATCACATCAACATCTTTGGCGATGAGCTTCTCTACCCGCTCGAAATCCATAACGGAAACCGAAGCACCCACGCGCAGGCGGCCCCGGCTGTCTTTACTGGCCTTGGGATACTGCTGCACGCGTTCTATATCACGCATAGTGATCAGCCCGGCAATAGTGCCATCATCATGCACCAGCAGGAGCTTTTCCACCTTGTGACGGTTAAGGATATCCTGAGCCTGAGTAAGGGTTGTTCCCGCCGGGCCGGTAACCAGATTGGAACTGGTCATAAGCGTAGCTACCGACTGATTCTCATTTTCCAGAAAGGCCATATCCCGACGGGTAAGAATACCAATGAGCTTATCACCCTTGCCTACCACCGGAATACCGCTTATATTCAGCCTGGTCATAAGATCACGAGCGGTAACGGCCGTATCTTCCGGCCCGAGCGTAACCGGGTCGAGAATAACGCCATTTTCACTGCGTTTTACCTTCTCTACCTCGATCACCTGCTCATCGATCGTCAGATTCTTATGGATAACACCTATGCCGCCTTCCTGGGCTATGGCAATAGCCAGGGCCGATTCAGTAACCGTGTCCATCGGGGAACTTATCAAAGGAATATTTATCCGGATATCTCTGGTCAGGCTGGTACTGGTATCAACATCTCTGGGCAGCAGATCACTATAGGCCGGGACTAACAGAACATCGTCGAAAGTAATAGCCTTGCCAATAATTTTATCACTCATCAGCTTTTAATTAACTCCAGTCATATAAATGACTTAAATAGTCATATAGTCAAATACAAAAATACCTGACAAGCCATTCTAGCTATTACCGCCCGTAAAATCAAGCGTAAATAATGATTATCCGCCCGCGAAAGGGCAAGAGTGATAAGTCCCGCCGCCCCCGGCGTATCTGTGGTTCAATTCTTTCCCGCCGTCCCTTTGGTCCATGCTCTTTATATTTATTGATATTTTGTCCATCCAGTCCATATTGCGGTTTGCTTTAATTCTTTCCGCCTGCGGCGGACTCTGGTTATTAACCACGAAACACACTAAAAACACTAAAAAGATTTTGAACCGCAGATAAACGCAGATAGACGCAGGGCGGTCAAGCCGCAACCAAAAGTAATAAGATATAAGATATAAGTTGATAAGCTCCGGTTTGCCCCTGCGGGGCAGACTAATTTATTTAAATGTTTGTCTGCTTGCAAATCGATTATTATTCCTTATTTATAAGACAGTTGCAAACGCTAAGAAAAATAATCGAGCATAAAAAACAATATTCTGCAGGATAGTATTGCAGATAATCCAGATTCTTCATCTGCGTGCATCTGCGTGCATCTGCGTGCATCTGCGGTTCGTTTTATTATATTCAGGCAAAACTCTGTTTTAAGGCATTATTCATTTAACTGGTGGCTGTTACTAGTTTCCCTCTTCGCCGCGTCCATCTCGTCCATCGCTCTTAATCTTTGTCTATAATATCTATATGTCCATAGCGTCCATAAAGCGGTTGCTTTAATTCTTTCCGCCTGCGGCGGACTCTGGTTTTTAACCACAGAGGCTCAGAGGACACAGAGAAAATGAAAGAGTTTATTGAACCGCAGATTAACGCAGATGCACGCAGAGAGAAGATTTTTAACCGTGAAGTTATTGAAGGTCGTGAAGGTTTTAATCTTCTCTTCTTCATGAACTCATCTATCCTGAGCTTGCCGAAGGGTGCCCTTCATGATAAACTCTTCTTTTATTATATTCAGGCAAAACCCCTGTTTTAAGGCATCATTCATTTAACTGATGGCTGTCCCTGCTTCGCCAAGAGTTCGGGATAAACACCAGCGTCTCTGCATCTTTGCGTCTTTGCGTTTAAAAAATATAAAATTCATTTAACGCAAAGGCGCCAGGACGCGGGGACGCGAAGATATGGTTTGCGTGGTCGGCTATGGTCCAATAAGTTTATTTCGGGGCGGAGTGAATTTGAAATATTCTGCCGAAAATTTGTTTTACAATTCCCGCCTCCGTACCATCGCCAACCAAATTTCCTTTGTTTCGCCCGGGCCTGTCCTGAGCTTGCCGAAGGGCGTAAGGACCAAAGTGAATTGGTTTTATGGTTTTGTAAATTTGAAAAACTGTTTTGTAAATTGGAAAAACCGTTTTGCAAATTGGAAAAACCGTTTTGCAAATTTGAAAAATCGTTTTGTAAATTTGAAAAATCGTTTTGTAAATTGGAAAAGTCATTTTGTAAATTTGAAAAATCATTTTGTAAATTGGGAAAATCATTTTGTAAATTTGAAAAACCATTTTGTAAATTGGGAAAATCATTTTGTAAATTTGAAAAACCGTTTTGTAAATTTGAAAAATGGTTTTGTAAATTTGAAAAATGGTTTTGTAAATTTGAAAAATGGTTTTGTAAATTGCCTTTGCGGTAAAATAAATGGGTTTTGTGGCTTTTTCAGTACTGAAAACGGGGGTAGTAGTTTTAAGGCGGGATAAGGGGCTTTTGCGGGCGGTTTTATTAAGGGGCCGGGGCCGGCTGGCCGATAGAACAACAGCAAAGGACGCTGCCCGATGGCGGCGAGAGTGGAGAGCAGAGCGTTAGCACGGACAAGTGCCGACAAGTGCGGGCAAATGTGACCGTGTGCGGCGGGGAATTATTAACGGAATATATTTTAAGGAGTTTTTAAACCATGGCTGTTTATCCAAGATTAGATGCAGACATAGCGGCTTTGGCCCGGGAAATCGTCAATGGTGCCAATGACCATCCGGAATTATTCCCCAGTATCGACCCGGCAGAGCTGGCCGGGGAGCTGGCTGAATATCAACTGGCCTTGCAGGAACTGCACACCGCCCGGGCCGCTGCCCAAAGGGCAACGGCGCTCAAGGATGCCCGGGTGGCTTCACTCAACGCCGCTTTGAAAAAAGCCCTGAAACAGGGGCAGGCTGATTGTATCGCTCAGCCCGGCAATATGGTCCTCATCGGCTGGGGCTCCAGGGCCGCTCCGACTCCGATAACTGCGCCGGGCACGCCGACCAACCTCCGCAGTAATACGCAGGGCTTTGGCACGGTCAGTTTTAACTGGGATAAACCCAAAAGCGGCGGGACCGTACGCAATTACTCGCTCTATCGCACGATGGTCGATCCCGAGAGCGGACTGGCCCAGTGGTCACTGGTTGGCTTCTATTATACTAACGAGATAACCGTCGAGAATCAGCCGCGGAGCGTGCAGCTGTATTATATGGTGAATGCTGTTAATGCCGGCGGAACCGGGCCTAATAGTAATACGCTGGCGGTGGTCCTCTGACGGCGAGGGGCCGGGACCGCCGCTGAAGACAGCGGCTCAGGATGGTTGGAATTGTGATGATTGGGATGAGCGGTTTCCGCTGGAAACCGCCTGACTTTATCTGAGTTGGGAAGTCTGTGAAGAAGGCTTCGCGATGAGAATACAAAGGGCGGTATTGAGAATTATATCTCAATGCCGCCCTTTTATTATTATAAGGTATTCGCTTCGCTCATGCTTAAATAACCGACTAAAGCTCGGAACTCTTAAACGCCTGCGGCGGGGTGCTGGAGTTTATTCCGATGCACATCGGGACCGCACGGGCGAGACTTGCGAGGCGACTGGGGGGTATGGAATGAAATTGTGTGAGACAGAAATAACAAGCAGCACTAAATGCCTCAGCAAAAGGCAGGAGTGATAAAGTTTCGCCCGTCCGGCGTAAGGACCGTAAGGACAGGATGCCGACGATCTCGGTTTTGTAGTTGGTGTAGGTATCGTATCTGCCGCGGCACCATAGAACCATATCGGTATATCCGCGGTGGTTACGCGGTACGATCGGGCGGAGATTATCGCACTGGGCATCGAAGGTGAGCTGCTGGAAGGACCACTGCCCTTCCGGCGAGATCGTTCCTTTGAATATCTGATAGCGGCCGCCGGGCAGTTTCACACCGGTTACAGGGTCAACATCAGCAGAGAGATATATCTGGCTGTCATTGTCCGGGTCCAGAGCAATACCGCCGGCATAATGCTGCTCAGCCTCATAAATATGTGTCCCGGCATAAGCGATCTCCCGCTGACACCACTGCTTATTATCACTGTCCCAGCTGGCCAGTCGATAGCGGAGGTCATTACCTGTATGGCCATCAGCAGAATTGATGAAGGCGGCCACCGGGCTGCCGTTACGGTCATATTCCAGGTCCCAGACCCAGCTGCGTCCCTGAGTAGTGCCATCATATACCAGCGTGCCCTCCTGCGGTGCCAGAGGCTGAGCTTTCACCGCTTCGAGCGAGCGAATGACCGTGCCATCACTCTTACAGAAGTTTCCATTCTGATAGTAAATATGATAGACACTGTTATCCTTATAATCACGCGGATGAGCCTCAGTATAAATAAGATCGATACGGTCTCTGCCATTATCAGCGTATTTGACATAGGGTCTGGTACTGCTGCCGCCGCTGCGGATAAAGTCAAAAGGCTCAGACCAGGTATTACCATTATCTTCGGAGATAACAATGGTGGGGTTCCAGCCGACGCAGCGGATAAAGTTATAGATCCGGCCATTTTCAGCCGACAGGCGAACCAGATTATTATAGGTAGTCTTTTCCGGGGCCGGTACGATCACTTCCGGCTCCCACTTAATCGTGCGGAAATTTCGCGGGCCGTTAAGTCTGCCGGTCCGGCAATACCATTTATTCTCAAGATGATGCTTACTGTAACAGGCCAGAATAGTCTTATTATCAAGCATGAGCAGGCCGGGATTATTATGGTCATCTTTACTCTGCCAGCTGCTCAGGGCAAAGGGCTGCCAGACATAGGGGCTTTGCGCCTGTACTACCGAATAATAATCTACCCGGCTGTAGCCTTCCGAGTCATTACTGCCAATATGCAGGCCATCACCATCAAAGATCACCCGCTGATCATTGAACCAGGTCCACATACCATCAGCCGCGAGTAATTTCACCTCATACGGCCAGCTCAGCGCGGCAAACTTCTCCTTATCAAGATCCATTTTATACAGTTCAGAGGCCGCCAGCAGAAATGCGCCGTGAGTATAGTCGATAAAGTCGTCCGGCCTGACATTCGCCGGGCCGCCGGCTACCAACTGGGCATATCCCAGCCGCCCCTGGCTGTTAACACAGCTAAGCAACCCTTCCCAGGCCCGCAAGGCCACCGGCAGATATACCTGGCGGTCAAGATAGCCGCGATTGATACCGGCTAACAGACCATAGCAATAAAAACTCGTGCCGCTGGTCTCTTTGGTGGGTTTCCAGGCCGGATCGTTTATACTGGAACGCCATAAGCCATCGGGCTGCTGATATCTGACTATGCTGTCAGTCATGGTCAGGAATAAGTCGATATACTTTTGCCTGTGCGAATCTGAATCGGGCAGATAGTCCAGCGTGCGTATAAGCCCGGCATAAACCCAGCCATTACCACGACTCCAGTACACCGGCTTACCCGCAGGCGTCTTTTTATCAAAATAACTTTCATCGCGGGCAAAAAGACCATCTTGCGGCTTGAACAGGAATTCAGTTGAGTCCCAATAGAAGCTATGGAGCAGGTCAAGATACTTCTGCTGCCCGGTAGCGGCATACATACGAGCTAATACCGGTGGAGCCATATAAAGAGAATCGCACCACCACCAGACATTACGACCGGTAAAGGGCCGCTCTGTGCCCTGCCAGATAGCATGGCCCAGCTCTTCGCGCCTGACAGTCTCTTTAGTGAAATATTTCTCAAGGGCCGCGGTAATATCAGCTATCATCGCCGGGTCACGATCTTTGAGATAAATATCGAGATAGGTCTGAGCCGTACAGATATCATCGGCGAAAAAGTGGTTATTTGACAGTGTCCAGTTGGCAGACCTGCACCAGCGTAAAGCCGACTGATAAAAAACATCATCGCCGGTCGCCTGATAGGCCGCGTAAACCCCGGAATAAAAGGTACCGACCTTCCAGTCGGTAATGACCCTGCTGCCAAAGTCTTTTTCCTGGAAAGCCACTACCCGCTGCATTATATCTTTGATACTGTCTCGATGGGCCAGAATCTCCTGACTGGCAGTAAGCATCTGAGCTTTAACAGCTTGTACACAAAAGACCAGAGACAACAAAGCGATAAAGAACCTGTTTTTCATGACTGCACCTCGATATAAAAGATAAAAAACAGCATAACTGTTCAAATAGTCCTGACAGTGATCGTACAGGACCATATTATCGAAACGGCGAAAAAAAACAAGCAAGTTATAATTCAATTATGAACCTGAGCTCCGGGCTAACGCAGGAAATGATATTTGACAGGCCACGCAGTGATCGCAGAGCGATATACCACCCGATTATCCCTGCATATCGGGAGATAATCAACAGATTGAGCAACCGTTCACGCCCCTGGGAACGCCGAGCCCCAGCTCGGCCATTGTCAGGCAAAGCTAACAGATTGCCCGATACCCAGATAGGGGATATTGTTTATTATTATAGAATTGAACTCAAAACCGTTTTGCCTGCTTATAATGCGTTTCGTTTGCCGAGCTGGGGCTCGGCGTTCCCAGAGAAAAGAAATCCGTGTGAACGGTTACCAGATTGATTACTTTGCTTTTATTTGAGCAAACATTCCATTCCCGAACGACATTTGGAGCTGATTAAAAAAAACTCAGGCACATCAGTGTCGGAAAGGTAAAATACCTGCAAAATCAAACCCGGCAGACTTAAACTGCTCAAGATCCAGCCAGTACTCTGGCGGTTATCCTGTCTGAAGATTTTCCGGTGTCAGCCCTGAACCTGAGCTGTTATATCTTTATCCAAAAGCCCTGCCAGTTCACTTGAGTGTCTTGAGTTCTTTCAGGTCGGCGAGTTTGGCTTTAGCCGCCGGATTATCAGGCTGTATCTTTAATGACTTCTGATAGCATTGTTCTGCTTTATCAAACTGCTGCTGCACAAAATAGACAGAGCCCAGATTGAAATAAGCCTCATCGGCACAACACTCATCGAGAGCAGCAGCCTGCTCAAAGGCCTGACAGGCCAGGGTCAGCTCGCCCAACTGAAAATATTGCGTACCGAGTATTACCAGATTATCCTGACAATTGTGGGCAGCAACCGCCTGTTTGTACCAATCGACCGCCTGCTTATGATCTCCTGCTTCCCGGCATAAATTGCCATAGCGTATGGCAACTGCCGCCTTGAGCTTAGCATCATCACCGGCGAGCTTCCAGGCATAGTCCAGCGTTTCACGCGCTTTATCAAACTGACAAAACTCGACCATAAGGTCTGCCATCATAGTGTGACAGCGAATATGGTCAGGGAAGTTCTGTTTATACATTTCCAGATAATGTAAGGCACAGGCCGATTTATCAGTCTGCCAGGCATTAACGACTTTGTCCCAGAGTATATCTTCTTTTGTCTTTTTCATAATAGTTCGTCCAATCTTAAAATAGCGAAAGAAGCCCAAATGAACCCTCATTTCAGGCCCTGTGCTGCAAAATATCATACTGGAAATCATCGGCAAATTCAAATATAATGAAACGCGTTATAAAACAGGAGATACTATGGCAGTAAGATTCATAATTGGCCGGGCAGGCAGCGGCAAAAGTCATCAATGCGTTGACCAGATATGTTCCCTGTTGGCCAGCGGCGACCATTCCAGCCGGCTCATATTTCTGGCCCCGGAACAGGCTACCTTTCAGTTGGAACAGGCCATATTGAAAGATGGCCGGGTGAAAGGCTACCATAATCTGGAAGTTACCAGCTTTATCCGGCTGGCAAAAAAGGCTACCCAGGACATGCCCGCCAACAGCCTGCGGGTATTAAGCAAAACCGCCAGAAATCTCATGCTCTATCGCCTGTTAAGAAAAAGCCAGGACTCACTCAAGATCTTTCGGGGCGAAATAACTACCGGCTTTTGCGACCAGATCAGCCAGATACTCTCAGAATTGAGACGGTATGACAAAAAACCAGGCGACCTGCAGCAGGAATCGGTGAAATTACTGGCAACCGGTCAGGAAAACCTTATTCCTCTGGCAGCTAAACTGCAAGACCTGGCAATCATCCAGCAGCAATGGCAGGAAATGCTGCAGGATAAATATCTCGACCCGGAAGAATACCTTGACTATCTGGCCGAATATTATCAGACAAAAGAACTGCCGGCAAATACCACTATCTGGATCGACAGTTTCGCCGGGTTCACACCTCAGCAGTTCAAAGTGCTTACCCTGCTGATGAAACAGGCCCGCCAATGCAATATCTGCCTGAACCTTGATGTGAAAATGGACGAATTTACTCAGGCAGTCAAGCCGGGCTATAATCTGGACCAGACCAATATATTCTACCCCACACTGGAAAGCTATCAGCGGTTAATGAATATTTGCCTCAGCGAAGGCATAGCCATTGAACCGGCGACCATTTTACCTCAGGCCTGCAGTACTACTATACCCCGCTTTTCTCAAAGCAAGACTCTGGCCAATATAGAAGAATTTGTATTTAGTGATCGTCGGCCCGTCAGTCCGGACGGTGATGTCGATTCTGCCCTGGAGATCGTCCAGGCCCCGAACCAGACCGAGGAGATACGGGCAATAGCACGCAAGATAATTGCTTTATGCCGGGACGGCGGGCTGCGTTTTAATCAAATAGCCATAATTGCCCGCGACCTGACCGGCCGGGAAGAAACCATTGCCGCTACCCTGGAAGAATACAATATACCCTACTTTATGGATGCCAACCGCCCGGTCAATCATCACCCGCTGATAAAACTCATCCGGTCGGCATTTGAGCTGCTAACTGACAATTTTCGCATTGACGCCATATTTGACTACATAAAAACCGACCTGGCACCCCTGACCCGCCCCCAGGCCGATGCCCTGGAAAACTATTGCATAACCACAGGGGTATTTGGCAGCAGTTGGCTCAGCTCTGAACCATGGCACTGCCAGACCAGGGAATTTCAGAAAGGGCCGCGAAAAAACACTTTCCAGTCATCTCTGGAAGAAATAGACCAGCTCCGTCGGCAGGCCATAGCTCCCCTGCTGAAAATGAAGAACAATATTGCCGCCGCAGGTAAAGAACCCGGCGTAAAAGTCATTACCAGATCGCTCATGGAACTGCTCGAAGATCTGGAAGTGCCCCAGAAACTCACTCAATGGCAGCAGAATGCCGACCAGCAAGGAGATCTCAAAGATCAGCAGGTGCACAGTCAGATATTCAGCGATTTCATTGACATTCTTAACGAACTGGTTGGTGCTTTGGATAATTTCCCTCTGACACTCAGAGAATACAGTGATATTTTGTTTTCAGCATTGAGCCAGATGAGTCTGAGATTAGTGCCGCCCTGCCTTGACCAGGTTTTAGTGGGAACAATAGAAAGGTCACGCCAGCCTGAGATCAAAGCTGCCTTTATTCTGGGCATGAATGATGGCATATTCCCCAAACACAGCAGTTCAACAGCCATAATAACCGACCGACAGCGAGCCATTCTCTCAGCCAACAAATTTGAACTGGCTCCTGCCGCCGGGATCAAGCTCCTGCAGGAGAAATATCTCGCCTATATAGCTTTTACCAGGGCCAGCCAATATCTCTGGGTCAGCTATTGCAGCAGTGACAGCAGCGACAAAATACTAAATGAATCGCCCTTTATTAAAGACCTCAAGATATCATGCGGCAAAGAAGCGATTACCATCTTATCTGACAGCCGCAGCAGCTCATCAGCTGACCGGATCACTAACCAGGAGCAACTGGCAATGGAACTGACAGCCGCCCTGGCTGATATGCGTGACAATGGCCGACCAGAGCCATTCTGGCAGAGGCTTTACCAGCAGGCCGGTCCGGAATTTTTGCCTGAAATAGCAAAAGAAGGTCTCCTATCGAGAAATAAAGCCGAACTCTCGCCCGAAATAGCTAAACAAATCGTTGGCACTGACCACATGGAGACCAGCATAAGCAAACTGGAAGAATATTCCCGCTGCCCCTTCCGTTTTTTCAGCAAATATATGCTCAAACTCAATGAACGCAAGCCATTTGGCCTGCAGGCCGTTGATATGGGCTCATATTACCATGCTGTTCTATGTGAAGAATTCAGGATATTAAAAAATCGCGGTCAAAACTGGCATGAGCTGGAAAATGAGCAATTACCACAACTGGTGGAAGATGCCTCACAAGAGGTATGCCGCAGTAACCCGGAAGTTATCGAACTTATTGAAAAAACAAGCAGAAACAGCTATATGTTCGCCAAGGCAAGGCAAGATCTGGTAAAACTGAGCGTAACGATCTGCCAGGCTGCCCGGTCGAGTAATTTCCGGCAGGAGCAGGCAGAATTTGGCTTTGGCAGCCATAATGACCAGACAACCGGCCTGCACTTAACCCTGCCAGATGCTTACAAAGTTATACTTACAGGCAAAATAGACCGTATCGATACTTATTGCCAACAAGGGCAAAACAAAGCAGTAGCCATTTACGACTACAAACTAAGCGATAAGAAGTTCGACTGGGTAAAATTTTATAGCGGTCTGGAATTGCAACTGGCTTGCTATCTGCTGATAGCCTCTAAACAATATCAGGGCGGTAAAAACCAACCTGCTGGCATGTTCTTTTTAGAAACCAGACCAGCTACTATCAGATATAAAACACCAATACCCCAAAACCAAGATAGCTCAGAGCCACAATTTAACTCAGCAGGCGTGAAATACAACGGACTGGTCAATACTGACTTCGCTCTGGATCTGGAAACCAATCTGGAAAGCAGCTCTCAATTTTATAGTGGTCTGAAAAAGCCTAAAACAGGCGATAATGCCGGGCTTGTCACCGGATCAAACTGTGTTTCGGGCCAAACTATTGAAGCGGTCATGACATATTCCCGAAAAATACTTACTAACATAGCCAATAACATAATAACAGGAAAAACAGATATCTTACCCTACCGCTATAAAATGGAAACAGCCTGCACAAATTGTCCCTACGATCAGGTTTGCCGCTTCGATCAGAGTCTGGACCAATATCGAGAAATAAGCACCTGCGATGCTGAATCAATAAAGGACCTTATAACCAGAGAAAATCATAATAATTCTGACTAAATGAAAAAAAATATATATAGCTGCCATCCCTACCGACAAAAGAAGAAAAATCGTTATTTTCTGCCCATACTCTTAATGGTCTTTTCAATATTACCTACCTGTAAAAGCCTGAGGCCAAAATTTTCGCCTATCTTAACTGGTTGGCCCACAGCGATGGTATGATTATTCACCATTAACTCAATATTCTCGTAAACATCTTTGTCAAATTGAATTATACTACCCAAAGAAAATTTCAGGATATTATCCATGGTCATTTTCTTCTCAGCCACTTTAACTATCAATGGCACTCTCATAGACAGTATTGTTTTGAGTTTGTCTGACTTTTGACCCGGCTGTTCCTCACTGGGCATACCATTTGCCATTGCCAGCATTTCTGCCTCCATAGCATCCACATCCAGCTCAGTATCATGTTCCTGATCTGAAGTCATGGTTGAATCAGAAGTTGAGTTTTGTATATCATCATTTGACATAAGAGCTATAACCAACTATCAAATAATCATTTAAATCTTAAAACAACAGTTATCTCTCCAGATTATAACCAGAGGTAAAACCTTACACAAGTATGTTATCGGAACAAAAGAGAATGAGACGATAATTTTTTGATATTTTTTTACAGTTAAATATAGAATGGCAATCATTGACAAAATGAGAGTATGTTATTAATATAAGACTTTTCCCGGGCGATTATTATGCCTGACGACCTGTTGTATTACCTTGTCAGGTTAAAAGACCTACAAAGGCAGGGGAAATTGGAAGCTGGGGAAAAAAGAGAATAGAAAGTAAAAGGAATAATAATGAGCGAATTTGAAGGAAAAGATGTTCTGCTGGTTGATGACGATGATGATATCATTGAAACTCTGGAAGCAGCACTGGAAGAACTTGGCGTTAATATCCGGGTCACTGGAAATGGCAATGAGGCCGTACGCATGGTTGAGGAGAAAGTTCCTGACCTGATGATACTGGATCAGATGTTGCCAGGCAGAAGCGGTTTTATCATTCTGGAAAACATTCGCGCTTTTCGCAAAGAGACTGGCAAGCCGCCAATAATCATGATAACCGCTAACCCCGGTTCCAGACACAAGGTTTACGCTGAGACTCTGGGCGTTGATTGCTATCTGAATAAGCCCTTCCGCATGGAGAGGTTTATGGACGCGGTAAAAGACCTGCTCAGTCGCAGTGATAACAATTAAAACAGTTGTATTGTAATACACAACGCACAGATCGAAACAAAGTATCAGGCCGTGAAGCATTTTTGTATTTAAGAATAAAAATATGACTTTACAGCCTTTTATTTTATGGGCTGTCTTCGCCCAAAGCGTAAGGCAGTCAGAAACTCAGGTATTTTCAGTTTAAAATAGTTCATGCCTGATATGCCGATCTGTAAACGGTAATATATGAAAAGACTGATAATCATAAGATCCGGCAGCACATCCTGGGCAGAAGCAGCCCAGGCTGAAGCTGATCGAAGTGGAATTTGCGAACCTGTTGATGGTTCTCTTTGCCAGCAGCCAGCTACAACAGTTGCCAATGCTGAACGGGAGAGGCGTTTACAGGGTACTTTACCATTGCCTCTTTCTGAGCAGGGCAAATCTGCGTTGATTGCGGTGGCTGAGCAAATAAAAGGCTACGATGCCCAGAGTATATTCAGCAGTGGTAATGAATCTTCCGGACCAACAGCAGAATTTCTGGCCGAATTATGCCGGCTCAAATGCAAGGTCAACCCAGATCTCAAAGAAATGAATTGCGGGCTCTGGCAAGGCCTGAGATATAAAGATATCGAAAAAAGATATAACAGTGCCTATAAACAATGGCGCAACGCTCCTGATAGTATATGCCCCCCGGAAGGTGAAACTTTCTGCGACTGCCAGAGCAGAATAAAAGAAGGTCTTCTGGCGATACTGAAAAAAAGTAAAGGTCAAACAACAATAGTCGTTCTGGCTGAAATAGCCGCAGGTATAGCCGAATGCCTGCTCACCGGCAAAGAGCCTGCCGAATTCTGGGACATAGCAGATAACCCAGAGATCGTCAGAATATTCGAGCTTGACGACCAGGCTGGCATTAAATCTCTCAGTGGCAAATTAGTAAAATAGATTTTGCCCCTACATTCTGATAAACATGCTAATTGCATAATTATCATCCAGTTCAGACAATCTTAGATTGTGCATGATGCACAAGAAAATAATGAAAGATCGAAAATGGAGTCGAATCAGTTAAAAAAAGTTATTAAAAGAGATATGCCAGAAGGACTCTGGACGAAATGTCCGGGTTGCGGCAAGACTATTTTCACACGCAGTATGCAGGAAAACAGCTTTATCTGTCAGGAATGCGGCCATCATTTCCGGGTACCAGCCCGCAAACGCGTTCTGCAGATTTGCGATGAAGGAACATTCGAGGAAATGCTGGGCGATATGATCTCTGTTGACCCGCTCAATTTCGTTGACAGCAAGAGCTATAAAGACCGAGCCGTATCAATGCGCAAGGCTACAGGCATAAACGAAGCTGCGGTCATAGGCAAAGGCTTTATCAAGGGCCGCCCTGCTGTACTGGGAGTGCTTGACCCTGATTTTATGATGGGATCTATGGGCTCGGTGGTTGGTGAGAAAATAACCAAAGCTATTGAGTATGCCACAGAGCATAACCTGCCCATGATCACTATTACCTGCTCAGGTGGTGCCAGAATGCAGGAAGGCGCATTAAGCCTGATGCAGATGGCCAAGACCAGTGCCGCAGTAGCCAAGTTACATGACAAAGGCGGGTTATATATATCGGTGCTGGCCGACCCGACAACTGGTGGCGTGACCGCCAGTTTTGCTATGCTGGCTGACATTATCATTTCGGAGCCCAAGGCACTGATCTGTTTTGCCGGGCCGAGAACTATCTGGCAGACGATCAAGGTTAAACTGCCCGAAGGGTTCCAGCGGGCTGAATTCCTGATGGAACACGGCTTCGTCGATATGATAGTCAACCGCAAAGACCTCAGAACCGAACTGGCAAGACTTATTGACTATTGCGGTAAATAACTTCATAAACTACAAGACTCCAATTGGGAGTCTTTTTTTTTGAAACTACAACACAAGGAGCAAGTGCCATGAATAATTTTCATTATCTAAATCCCACACATATAGTATTTGGCAAAGACACAATTGCAACAGTAGCCGATCTGATACCGGCGGATAAAAAGATAATTTTAATATACGGCGGCGGCTCGATAAAGAAAAATGGTGTCTATGACCAGGTGACAGCGTCATTAAAAGGCCGGATAGCGGTTGAATTTGCCGGGATCGAGCCTAACCCGCTTTATGAAACCTGCATGGACGCCGTAAAGCTGATAAAAGAGAAAAAGATCGACTTCATTCTGGCTGTGGGTGGCGGTTCGGTAATTGATGGTGCGAAATTTATCGCTGCGGCGGTGAGTTATGCCGGTGATCCCTGGGATATTCTGGCCAAAGGCGGTGAGATCAAAACCGCCCTGCCGCTGGGAACCGTGCTTACCCTGCCGGCGACCGGCACAGAAATGAACGGAAATTCCGTTATCTCACGCAAGAGCAGCGATGAGAAGCTGGCTTTTTACAGCCCCCAGGTATATCCGGTATTTTCAATACTAGACCCGGAGACAACCTATTCTCTGCCGAAAAATCAATTGCGCAACGGCATAGTCGATGCCTTTGTGCATGTAATGGAGCAATATGCTACCTATAGCGTCGAGACACCCTTGCAGGATCGTCAGGCAGAGGCGGTGGTATCAACCCTGGCCGAAATTGCCGGGCGGGTATTAGCTCAGAAAAAAGACTATAACGCCGCTGCCAGTTTTGTCTGGTGTACAACTCAGGCGTTAAATGGCCTGATAAACTGCGGTGCGGTGCAGGATTGGGCCACCCACATGATCGGCCATGAGCTGACGGCCTTTTTCGGACTGGCCCACGCTGAGTCATTGGCTGTCGTTATGCCGGGCGTGTGGAAACATCAGTTCGCCCATAAGCAGGAAAAACTGGCACAACTGGGCGAACGGGTCTGGAATATCAAGTCCGGCAGCAGCAAAGAAAAAGCTCAGGGAGCGATCGATGCCACAGTTAAATTCTTCCATTCAGTAGAAATGCCCACAACACTCAAAGATTACAATATCTCGGCATCTGATATCCAGAAAGTGGTTAAACGAATGAAAGACCGCGGCACAGTACTGGGCGAACATCAGAACATAACCTGGAAGGAAGTGGAAGAGATATTGACTTTATGTCTGTAAGCGAAAGTTATTTCTGTAGAGATGCATAATTGCGTCTCTACAGTCGTATCCGGAACTGTACTGTGATACCCTGGATTTTCATTTTCTGATTATTATACTTTGAACTATGTGCCCTAAGAGGTGTGCGACACCAATACCAGACTGAATAAAAACGCGCAACATATTGCCAGATAGAAGATATACCAACTATCGCCAATAAACGGTGTCCGAAACTTTTAATTTCTCTCAACTGTATCAACTGCTTGTTCGCGACACACCCTGAACCCGGTCTTATAATCACAAACATAAGGTATCTGGGCATAACGCAAAGTGACATTGCAGGAAGAATCGCTCGGATGCCAGCTACCGCCACGAATTATCATATTATCACCAGACGGAGCCAGTGATTCAGTCCACTCCCAGACATTACCGGCAAAGTCGCTTATGCCATAACCATATTCACCATAATAGCCAACCGGGGTAGTAAATGGCTCCATGGAAAAACCTATTGGATCATAAAAACCCGGGTTGTCGTGATTGGCCAGTTCATGGCTCAAACTCATGCCGCAGCCATAGGTATAACTGCCATCATAGTCAGCTACCGCCTGCCATTGCCATTCGGTTGGCAACTGCCAGCCGTAATACTCAGCAAAGGCCTTTGCCCCATACCAGCTTACCATTATCACCGGAAAATCCGCCATACTCACCATATTAAAATCAGCATAGCGATCAACCACACTAAAAACTTCGCCATCAAAACCTATCTGGCTGTAGCTATCGCCCTGAGCCGTAACAAAATAACGGCCTGTATTGGAAATATCACTGGCATTATAAACCACATCATTGACTACCACTATTTCACCGCCAGCCAGAGCAGAATTCAGATAGATGCAATATTGGGCATTGGTCACCTCATACTTGCTCATCTCACCGACAAAGCCGCCATGATCAATATCATTTCCCTGCCAGTCTTTCATACCATCACCACTATCATACATCTGTACCCAGTTGATATTCGGAACAACCTCCACATGCTCTTTCAGCGGTGAGACAAGATCGACCCAGGCACAATCATCGCCCGCATTCACAGAACCATCCTTAATGTATGACCATGTCAGAGTGTGTATGCCGGGCGTTATGGCATAGGTGTGCAAAGCCCAGTCCTGCTCACCACCCCAGCTTCCAACTTCTGTATCATCAATAGCAAAACTGAGATAATCGCAACATTCCTCACTGGATACCTTACTATAGAAACTGATCTCAGAAGATTCGACCTCGACAGTCAACTTCAATACTGAACTCTGATCCTCGGCAATAGCTCCTGACCGGGCAGAAAACTCTCCCTCATATACCTGCTGACCAGTTACTATTGTCCAGTTGGCATCACCAGCATGCTGCCAGGCGAATTCATCAAAATCGCCAGTCTCAAAATCTTCGATAGCACTATCACCAACCAGCTCTATCCGACATACCCGGAAACCAGTAAGTTTATTCGGAAAATTAAGATCGAACGAATAGCTCTCACTTACCGTACAGCCAGCGACACTGTTATTCCAACTTCCACCCCGCACTATCGCTGACTCATCTTCGACAGAATCGGTCCATTCCCAGACATTACCGGAAATATCACTCAGGCCGTAGCCAAAATCGCCAAAGTAACCAACCGGTGAGGTATAAGGCTCGTTATACAGACCCAGCGGATTATAATAGCCGCCAAAGAAATTGGCACTACTGCCATCAAAATACTCGCCATACCCATAATTGAAGCTGCCATCATAGTCAGCCGTAGCCTGCCATTGCCACTGGGTGGGCAACTGCCAGCCATAGAAATCAGCAAAAGCCTTTGCACCATACCAGCTTACCATTACCACCGGGTGCTCTGACCTGTCAATATCATCTGACACCAGCATAAAACTGTCATTTTCATAAATGATCGGCGTATAATTCGGCCAGGTGTTATAATCATAGCAGGCACAATATGGCCGGGCCAAACCGGTGTCATCGCTGGCATAAACCCAGCTATTTACCACAGTTATCGCACCGGCAGCCAGAGCCTCATTCAAATACTGGCAATATTGCAGATTGGTAGTCTCATACCGGCTCATCTCGCCGACAAAGCCACCCTCACTGATCGGATTACCATCACCATCTTCCATCCCGGCACCAGTGTCATTTATCGCTACCCAGGTCATCTGCGGACTGGGCAGACCAACCGCCAGCCACTGCTCAGCCAACTTGCTCAATTCCGCCATATCTGAACTGGCCAGCCACTGACCGGCAAGCACCCCAAAATCAGCTATATCAACCCGGCAATCACCTGTCAAATCAGATGTTGGACAAGCCGCACGCCCGATCATACATGACGAAATCACCGCTGCTACAATCCCAAAGAAAATACCTTTGATCTTCATTTCAACCTCTTACCCTTTTAGTCAACATACCCATCTTCACTCTCTTTTTCATTACCACCATATTACAAGACACACAAACTAAGGCTATCAGATAATAAAAGATGATGATAACAAAATCAGAGCGCGTGCATTATAGCAAAAAACAAATTTCAGTCAAGTTAACTTGTCACCTGAATGTACAACCAACAAATGGTTAAAAACACCTTAAATACTGCCACACACCGTTTGATAGCCGGGTCAGTTGAGCCACTGCCCGGCAAGCTCAGCCAGATCAGCTATATCAATATAACCATTGGCAGGCACAGAAATATCACAAAGTTGATTCCAGTTGTCACTGCCGGCACTGCTAAGCCAGGCCGTTGCCATGACAGCAAAGTCATACAGATCAACCTGGCAATCACCCGTAAAATCAGCGGTATATGGACAAGGAATATATACAGACAACTCACCATGAGTATATAGCCTGGAAGTATCCCACAGCAAGTCGCCGGTTAGTGCCGGGAGATTTATCTGGCGAAATGAGCCGCTAAGCCGGGCCGGATCAAAATCCAGCAGATCAAAAGTATCGTCCTCCTGAGGAATGAAACCATTGACCAGTGTCACATTTAATGTCCCGTCCAGAACGACATCACTTTGGGCATCGATCCTGTTATAGTCGGTACCCGAACCTGTGCCGGCCAGAAAAAAATCAAGATGACCCATCGGGCCCAAAATAAGGTTCGGGCCAAAATAGATCACATCCGCCGCCAGCGAACTACAGCAGCTCAGCGAAAGCAGAACAACTGCAACCAGAGTTTTAATGTAATTAATTATCTTCATTTTTATATGCTATTTAACATTATCTCAGTGCGTCTGAGTTAAATTTCAGTCAGATTAAACCAGCTCACTCACATTATTTGCGACGGCGAACAGCCAGCAATGCAGCACCAGTGAGCAGCGCGATTGAGGCAGGCTCCGGAACGACCGTTACTACACCATTTGTATATATATTACTCAGGTCAAAGCTCAGATCTCCTGGCAGCGAGGGAGTAATAATAGTGGTAAATCCTCCACTGATCGAATCAAAATCAAACAAATCGAAGCTGTCTCCATAAGCAGGAACAAAACCATTTGTAAACTTAATATCAAGAACACCATCGACAAAAAACTCACCAGCAACCAACAAAGGACTGTAATCAATACCTCTGAGAGTGCCAGCCAGTTCCATAGTCAGAGTACTAACTGTAGATACATCACCGGCAAAGGCTATCGGGCTGGCACTCTTGGCCACACCTGGCGTATAGCCTGAGAGGAACACCACCGAACCATCGCCAGTAAATGAGCCATAGCCTGACACATCGCCAAAGAAGGTAAGAGTTGAGCCATTCTGCACATTAACAACACCATAGTGATAGAAATCGTCAGCCACTATAGTCAGATCGCCATCACCAACGCCTACATAATTCTGATTAGTTATCGTAGAGGCTGCCAGAGTACCATGCCCCAGAATACTGCCAGAACTGATGAGATCGTTACGGGCATTGTCAAACTTTCCACCATAAAGATTGAGTGAACCTTCGTTAAAGCTCATACCATCAACCGCGATAAGCGTTGCTCCATTCTGCACTTCGACCAGACCACTTGCAGTATTATTTACTGCACTAACCTGAAGCGTTCCACCCTGAGCGTTAATGCCTCCGGCATTGATAATATTAGCAGACATTCGCCCGGCACCACTTATTACGCCGGTATTATCAATATGACCAGCCACATTCATTCTGGCACCGTTACCATTAAGCGTAATCATAGCATCATTCTGAAAGGTATTCATAACCTGCATAGTAGCATTATTTTCTATTTTCAGTTCACCATTACCAGAATTGCCAGTAAGATTTCCAATAGTCAGCACTCCGCCATTGGCATATATCTGACCACCCAGATTATCAGTATCACCATCAATATAACCAGTACCAGATATTATACCCGTTCCATTATTATCAATGACGGCAGCAGAAACAGCCCCATTTAAGGCTATGCTACCATAATTATGAATTGCCGAACTGGTATTAAATGAATAACTGGAATAACCAACATTGATCGTGCCGTAATTGTCAACTGCCTGAGTGGCCTCAAGATAGCCGGTTGCAGTTATCGTACCATAGTTACTGATATTGCCATTAGAAACGATCTGCCCCTCACCTGAGATCAGAGAGCCAAAACTGTTTTTGAGAGTTGCCCCACCAAATCTGCCACCGTTCATAAAGACCGAACCTTTGTTCGTTGCCGTACCTGTGACAAAAAAATCGCCGCCTGATTGAATATAAATGTCTGATTTATTCATCAGCGAGCCTAACCTGACCATTGCCTGGTCAAAGCGAGCGGTCGTACCCTGAGAAACGGTAAGCGTTCCGGAAACGGTTAACTGATGATCCGCACTGAGGTCTATATTATTTCCCAGCGGCGAAACACCATCCAGGACCAGATTAGAAACTACAGTTAAACTACCGCTATTAAAATTCATCCGTCCTGTGCCAGATAATGAATTACAGAGAACTGTGCCATTATTGACATTCAAAACACCCAGATCGCCAATTGAAAGCGTTCCATATCTGGCATCCAGAATAGAATGATCACCAACATTCACATTAGCCGTACCGCTTACGCCACAACTTATATTACCAGATGACTCAATTATAGAACCGGGGCCTGTTATTGTCGCATTAGCCACACTGCCATACATACGACCAAAAGCCACTTCATCGGCAGAGACACGAGCACCGCCAGAGACATCGAGGCTGGCTGTTCCATTATAACCGCAATTCAAAGCACCAAAGTTTGTCGAGCCTGCCACCAGCGTACTGCCATTACCTGACAAACTCAGGTTCGATTCCGAAGTGGAATTATTAGCCAAATATATATTTTTGTTACTGATAAGATCAGAACCTGAATTAATGACCATATCAAACTTTCCACTATTACCCAAATAGACACTTTCCGTAGAATTGATCTGACTGCTATTAGCGAGAGTTCCGGTGAACACAGCACCTGCAGTATATCCCATTATCAGCGAAGCCGAATTGATACTGCAATTATAATTGAGAGACAGATCACAGGTACCGGTATAACCCAGATATGTATTTGCAGACATATTCCAGGTGGAACTATACATAGTAACATTGGCCAGACCGCCGGTACCTAACATAGTTGTCTGAGTATTCAATACCGCATTGCTGTTGAGCCTCAGCCAGGAAGGATCAACCGTACTGTTTCCACCATACAACGAGCCGTTGCCGCCCGTACCGTTCATATTAACGGTAGATCCGGTAATAGAGATATCAGATAAGCCATACTGCATTACCGTAGTTCCGGCATTAATTGTGAACCCGACGCCGATATCCAGATCATCACCATTACCAGGCGAACCAGCCGGAGTCCAGTTGGCAGAATTGAACCAGTTATTATCACCGGCCGCACCAGTCCAGTCACGATCGGTAGCACCTGCCGCTCCTGCCATTAAAATGGTAGCAATCAATACACTTTTAACCGAATCTGTTTTACTGATTTTCATTATTTCTCCTCTGCCTCTACGCTCTGCTTATCAATGCTACAGACAAACAAACCATCAGACAATATATTTTCCACATAAACAATTACCATAGCGATATTTACAACCAAACAAACAGCCTGTCCCATATTATCGGGACCGGCAGGAGGCTTCATTATAGCAAATCATCGGCACAAAATGAAAACAAAAAGCCGGGACGGTGATTATGGTCTTCGACATTATTATCCGGCCCAAAGTAAGTACAATCTGCAACAGATGAAGCGTGACCTGCGACAGATGAAACCGGCTTACTTTCGGATAACGCCTTACAAATACTGTATTTATGTAAGTTTTACCACTAAAGAACCTTGGGGCACTGCTAAACTGACAAATCCGGGCATTATTCAACGCAGAGCGCATATATTGACCCGGAACGCCCGGGCAAAACGGCACATTATCGGCTCTCAGTATTAAGCATTTTTGGGGATGGGGAACGGTCACTCGCTTTTTACCACCCTTATAATTGTCTCGATCCTGCGATAAGACTCATCGATACGCTTTTCATCGATAAGGCCGCGGGCAAGCATGTTTTTTATTATGGCAATAACTTTGGCGGCAATATCGGGGTCATAGTCTGAGTTATTGGCAAAAAGCAGGATATCCACTCCGGCCAGAACAGCCTGTTCCACGGTCTGCTCGAGGCCATATTCACTGGTTATGGCCTTCATCTGCAGATCATCGGAAATGATCGGACCATCATAAGCCATTTTCTCGCGTAACAGGCCCTCAAGCGTGGCCCGTGAAAGAGTAGCCGGGTATTTGCTGTCGAGGTGACTGTTGTATAAATGACCGGTCATTATCGCATCAACCCGGGCAGAGGCAATGAGGTTCTTATATGGCTCTAATTCACTTTCCTGCCAGGTATCGCTGATATCAGTGAATCCCAGATGCGAATCGGATCTGGCACTGCCATGGCCGGGGAAATGCTTGAGACAGCAGGCAATACCCAGCTCATGATGGGCTTTAATATAGGCACGCACCTGGCGGGTCACTACGGCCGGGTCTGCGGCAAAACTGCGTTCAAGCCGGGCGATCACCGGACTATCCGGGTTAAGAGCCAGATCGACTACCGGTGCCATATTGAGATTTATCCCCATGCGGGCCAGCGGCTCGGCGATCTTGCAGGCCTGCTCATAAGTAAACTGCTCATCATCTCTGCTACCGAGTGCCTGATGAGACAAAGATGGGTCAAAGCCGTGCTTTTCTTTTAAGCGGGTTATCCGGCCGCCTTCCTGGTCTATGGCAATAATAAGCCGCCCCCCGGCATATCGCTGCAGATCAGCGGTTAATTGCTGCAACTGAGCGGCCGACTCGATATTACGCCGGGAACTGCCCAGAAGCACATCTCGTTCAAAGAGTATTACCCCGCCCAGGTGATTAACCTGAATGTCACGAACAATGCTACTGTCCGGGTCGATGCTACAGCCGCGAAAGCCAACCATGAGCATTCGGCCGATCCTGACATCAAGCGGCACTTCAACCGGCGATTCAGACCTGTCGCAGCCGGGTGAGATCAGCAAAAACCAAACAGCCGCAGTCATAACAATATACTGTCTGAATATCTTATATGTCAATTTCACGCACACCTCAAATCGGAATTGCATCAGATAGTTCTGAAATATTCACAGACAATTACCTGCCTGAGCTACACAGCGGCTATTATATCGTTTAATCTGGTCAGGAAAAGCTATTATTTTTGTAATGGTTCACGGTTACAACTTTTCATATTGTTTTCTGGTTGGCTTACGGTTAAAATCACAAAAAGACAAAACAATCAATCATTATATAAGCTATTGCTAATTCACACTTTTAAGAAGGATACCCGATGAAAAATCACATTAAAATATCTGCGATCCTCTTTGGCCTGATACTGACAGCATGCCAGGCTTCAAATAATGTATCAAACCCTGCCCCAGACCTCTGTGAATATGTCAACCCTATCATAGGAACACACGATATGGGACACTGCTACCCTGGCGCTACAGTACCGTTTGGCATGGTGCAGCTCAGCCCTGACACTGATATCCAACCCTATAGTCTGGGCCGGGGTTATAACCCCAAAGCCTATGCCTATTGTGCCGGCTATCAGTACCATGACTCCACGATCGCCGGATTCAGCCATACACATTTCAGCGGTACTGGCCATTCAGATCTGGGCGACCTGCTGATCATGCCAACAACAGGTCCGATACAATTAACTCCGGGAACCATGGAAGCACCTGAGACTGGTTATCGCAGCCGGTTTTCTCATGACAGAGAAACCGCATCACCAGGTTATTATTCGGTACATCTGGACGACTATAATATTGATGTCGAACTGACAGCTACTGAACGAGTAGGCATGCACAAGATAACCTTCCCCAAAGGCTCAGATGCCCATATTATTCTGGACATGACAGCTGGTATTTACAACTATGATGGCAAAGTGGTTTGGTCCTCTGTCAGAGTGGAAAACGACCATCTGGTAACCGGCTTCCTCCAGACAAACGGCTGGGCTCGTACTCGATATGTTTTTTTTGCCATGGAGTTTTCCCGACCATTAAGTTCTTACAGTCTGAAAAATGATGAAAAAGAGATTTACAGCGGCTGGTGGGGCAAGTTCGATCAGAATAACAATTTCCCCGAACGAACAGGAAAGAAAATTAAGTGCTGTTTCAACTTTGACACTCAAACTGATCCAGAAGTAATGATAAAAGTTGCTCTGTCACCAGTGAGCACAGCCGGAGCACTGAACAATCTCAGAAGCGAGATGCCAGAATGGGATTTTGCCAAATTATCGGCAGCCGCACGCGATAAGTGGAACAAAGAATTGGCCAAAATCCAGGTAACTGGCACGAAAGACCGCATGGTCAGCTTTTACACTGCACTATATCATAGCTTTTTGAGCCCGATCATATATGCAGATATTGATGGTCAATACCGCGGACTGGACCAAAACATTCACAAGCCCAGTGATTTTACTAATTATACCATATTCTCGCTGTGGGACACCTATCGAGCCCTGCACCCATTATTTACAATCATACAGCAGGAACGCACCAGCGATATGATCAATTCCATGCTGGCTCATTACCAGCAAAGCGTACATAAGATACTGCCCATCTGGTCGCATTATGCCAACGAGAACTGGTGCATGATCGGCTATCATGCCGTACCTGTGATCGTGGATGCTTACATGAAAGGTATTAGCGGCTTTGATATCGACAAGGCTTTTGAGGCTGTTGTCTCAAGTGCCACTTACGGCCCTTATGATGGCATAGAATACTATGAAAAATATGGCTATGTCCCAGAAGACAAGAATAGCAGTTCTGCCTCTAAAACCCTGGAGTATGCTTATGATGACTGGACAATTGCCCAATTTGCCGAAAAGCTTGGCAAGCAGGACATTGCCAGAGATTTTCTCAAACGGGCCAATAGCTATAAAAACCTTTTCGATCCTGAAACCGGTTTCATTCGGGCAAAACTCTCTGATGGCTCATTTAAAACACCATTTAACCCAATGAGCACACACGGCCAGGGTTATATTGAAGGTAATGCCTGGAACTATTCTCTCTATGTCCCACACGACCCCAAAGGCTTCATTGAGCTATTGGGCGGGAACGAAAGACTGGTAACATGGTTAGACACCCTCTTTACCATGGAAGTCTCTGATGAAGATATTGCCGGAAGCGAGGATGTAACACGAGTAGGAATGATCGGTAATTATGTACACGGCAATGAACCCAGCCATCATGTGCCATATCTGTATTGTTATGCTGGCCAGCCGTGGAAGACCCAGGAACGAGTGCATCAAATTGTAAATACTATGTACAAACCAACATACGATGGCCTGTGCGGTAATGACGATTGCGGCCAGATGTCTGCCTGGTACATATTCAGCAGTCTGGGCTTCTACCCAGTAGCACCGGGAAGCAACCAATATGTGATCGGCAGCCCCTGTGTTGATAAGGCCATTATAAACCTGGAGAACAATAAACAGTTCATTATTGAAGCTGATAACCTCTCTCCTGAAAACATATATATCCAGTCGGTAATGCTTAATGACAAGCCACTGGAAAGATGCTACCTGTGGCATAATGAAATAGTTGAAGGTGGAAAACTGATCTTCAATATGGGGCCTGTACCAAACCAGAATTGGGGCATTTCACCAAATGCACTCCCCTATTCTATGACAAAATAAAAAGAGATAGTCAGGCAGGACCTCAAAATCCTGCCTGCTTCATTTTGTATCTTGACCATCATCTGCATTTTCTTCAATCAACAATGGGCACGCATTAGCTTTGTCGGCCAGTTTTTGTAATTTTTTCAGGCTTTGCAGATGATCCGATAGTGTGGCTGACATTATCAGCATAGCCGGGAATATCAAGCTCAGGATCGCCAGGACATAGATCATAACAAAGGCCCGGCGTTTATAACGCTTATCCACCCTGGTACTGGTTTTAAGTTCAATTGCTGACATACTGACCTTCTTTCAGATAGAACAGGACATTAAGAGGTTCTGAGAGATGTTCGCTCGGCTGGCGGTGAGTGATAACCGACAATTGCAATTTAAGGGCCTGTGGTTTATCAGATCCCAGCGGAAACAGAGTCAATTGCGGCTGAGTATAAGCAAAAACATCTTTAACAGCCTGCTCAGGCTGGCCACCGAGTGAACAGACGGTACAACTAAGCATATCATCCTGCACAGTCAGTTCTCTGGTGCTGCCATCGGCATTATGCAATACCGCCCGCCCTGGACAAAGAGAAATACTCTCTGCGGCTTCGATCATACTGCGAAGCTCGGTCAATCGCCCGATAAAAGTATTCTGCTCATTGACAATATGCTGGGCACGAGGAATATTGAGCATCAGATCACGCAACAGAGGGCTGACGATCACCATAATGGTACAAAACAGGCCCATTACGCATAGCATCTCGACCAACATAATACCACGATGTCGCCGGGTTATTCTAGTTAAGTGCATAACTGCCTCCTGACATTTCTGCTGAGGCTGGTATATAACGCATCTGGCTGGAAGAATGCTCCTTGCCAGCCTCGGTTATTCTGGCAACGGCTTTATGACAGTTATAACCGGCATAAGTACCAGCCCCAGATTCAATAGAAACTGAAATAGTTACGCCGGGCCAGAGCTGCTCGACCTGATCGGCATTAAGCGGCTTTCCAGTTACCGACAGTGAGTCAAGCTGGGCCAAAGCCGCCAGAATACACTTCTGCCGGGCATATACCTGCTTATTAGCCCGGAATCCAGAGGACATCAGACTGGCAAATACCCCCAGCATCACAGCAAGTATCCCCAGGGCAACTGTGGCCTCAACCAGAAGAAAAGCGAGACTTTTTTGTTTTCTTTTATTCATGAGCAAAAGACCCTGATCTTCGAAACATTTTTTAAGTTTAAACCTATAGCATTACAACCAATTTCCAAACTGGCTATATTAACCCACCGACTCTATCATCTTCACCAGTGGTACAAATACGGCATGAGTGACAAAGCCGACAATAGAGGCACAGATAATGACCGCAATCGGCCCGGCATATTCTTTCAGGATGTTAATGCGATATTCATAATTCGCCATACAATTGCGTAAGAGCATGGTCAATGACTGTTCTACATTGCCCGGCCCGCATTCACTATCGAAACACCAGGCCAAAGCCGATGATATACCAACCTGGCGGGCCGCCTGAGCTACCGGAACACCGGCAACAACCATTTTGTGCCAGTTTTCCAGCTTGCGTCTGAATACAAGATTCACATCCAGCCCGGCACAATTAGCTATGATACGGTCCAGCGATTTACCCGATACCAGCGACATGCGAAAGTATTCTATTATGCGGATATGACCGCTGAGCGAAGCAAACCAACGCAGACCCGGGCAATACCAGCGGATAGTATCGATAAATTTTATCAGTAGCGAGCTTTTGCCATAACGACGGGTAAATAGCACCTGCCGGATAAAGCCAAAGAGGATCAAAACCGGCAACAAAATCAGCAGTAAAGTACCAATAGTTGAATCATGGAAAAAGCGGGTTGCAGATACCAGCCATTGGGTTGTTACTGGCAATTCAGTACCCATATCTGCGAAGATGACCATAAACTTAGGAACTACAAAAGTCACCAGACCACTTACCATCACCACAACCAGGCTCATAATAATAAATGGGTACATAAATATATTGTTGCCAGCCTGGGTAGCCCAGCTACCAGTACGCCGCTTTTCAAAGAGCTGCTGCTCGATATAACCAGCCGCCTGCGGGAGCTGGTCAACATCCTGGGCCATCTCCAGCAGTGAGATAATATGTGCCGGGCAATTGTTATATGCCCGCCGCAACGACTCGCTCAGCGAATAACCCTCGGCCAGCCATTGAGCAGTATTGCTTAATATACGGGCCGATTTGCCCTTAAAGCTCGCAGAGGCACTGGCCAGTGCCGTACTCAGGGGAAGATTCTGCCTTAAAGCACTACTAAGGGTACTGAGTACATCCATACGCACTGAATCGCGCATTATCACTGCCGATGAGATAAACGATGAACAATATAAAATTATCAGCGGGCCGGATAGTATCATCGGCAAAGCAAAAGGTATCAGACAAAGCAGAAATAATATCAGGTATCGCATATACCTGAAATAGATCAGGGCCAGCGAAAGCACATATACCGGTAAATTAAAGAAAGCAATCGCCAGTATATTATCATTCTGTTCCAGATGGGCCTGCGTCATTACTGTACAGACCGAGAACACCAGTACCAACAGAGCCTTTAGTATTCTGCGACTGGCCAGGCAATATAACATTGCCAGGGAAAGCAGTATATTAATAACATAAAGAAAAACGACCATAATGTTATATTGCATATCCATTATCCCAGGTCCTCTATCATTTTAACCATAGGCATAAACATTGATAATACGATAAAGCCAATAAGTAACCCCAGAAAAACCAGCAAGATCGGGGTAAGCAGCGCTGAAAGTCGGCTGCAATTGATCCTTGCCTGCTGGTGATACATATCGCTCATACTATAGAGATTGTCAGAAAGCTCATTTCTCTGGATGCCGATCTGGGCTGAATACATGAACAGACTGGGCAGTTGCTCTACACCCTGACCAGCTTCGATCAGGCTCTCACCAGAACGGATCCGCCCGGCGACAATGCCACAATCGCGGATCAGACGCGAACGGCCGGTAGTTTCAGCGGCCAGCTCCAGTGCTTCGGGAATATCACAACCGCTATTGACCAGTAAGGCCAGAGCATCGGCCAGACGACTCAGGCCGCTGAACCGGTACATTCTGCCAACCAGAGGCAGATGCAGATATAACCATTCCAGCTTACGCTGCACCGCAGGATTGTTTCTGCCAATAACAGTAAGCAACCAGCCTGCCAGCCCCAGACCTGCCAGAGTAATCCAGACATATTTAATATATTCCGGCCAGCACAAAATAAAACTGGTAACAAGCGGAATCTCACTGCCCATATCCGCAAAGATAGTTTTCATGGACGGAACCATATAACCGATGATCCAGCTTAAAACCACCAGAGCCACCAGAGCCACTACCGCCGGGTAGGTAATAGCCTCTATTAGTGCCTGACGCATCTGGATAGCAGTGATCAAATGCCGGTTCAGACTGACAAGCATCTCACTGAGCCGACCGGTCTTAATACCGGCTTTAACTATTCGACCGTATAAAACCGGGAATCGGCCCTTGCGTTTTTCAAAGACCTGATCTGGCGGCTGACCAGCCTCCAGGTCGTTGGCTATTTCCTCCAGCATCTTCCGAGAGCTGGAACCGGCCACTTCGCAGGCTATATGCCGGATACACTTCTCCAGCGGAATACCACTCTGGGCCATAGCTGAAAGCTGCTGATTGAACAGCAACAGTTCCGACCGGCTGACGACGGTATGGGATCTTGGCGTGGTATCCTTACTCAGCATCTGGATATCAAGATCCATTTCTTTAAGGGTAAGCTCTGCCTGCTGCTGATCGGCGGCTTCCAGCGTGCCTTTCATCAGGCGGCCCTGCTTAGTTAGAGCATGATATTGAAATACGGACATGATGCACTCCTTATGTCTGCAATGATCCCGTTTAACTGGCGTTTGACCATATTCATGACCAATTCGCCATATTGTTCAACCATAATGTAAGTAAATTACGCTCGCGGAGAAACGATCCCTTCCCGGACCAATCTCAGGGTATTCTGTTCCAGGGTCACATGACCCCTGGCAGCGATTATCTCGGCCAGAGTATCAGAATCGGCCCGGCTGAGTATGCCCTGCCGCAACTGAGAGTCAAGCTCGACCAGCTCGGCGATAAGGACCCGGCCTTTATACCCGGTCTGCATACATTTATCGCAGCCAACCGCTGTAAAGCCTTCTACTGACTCCTGCCGGCAGTAAGGGCAGAGCTTACGCAGGAGCCGCTGATTAAGCACAGCCATAACAGCCGAAGTTATCTGATAAGGCTCGACCCCCATTTCCAGCAGACGCAGAAATGCCCCTGCCGGCGAACCGCTGTGCATAGTGGATAAGAGTAAATGCCCACTAAGCCCGGCTTCTATCACAATTTTGGCTGTCTCACTATCGCGGATCTCGCCTACCATCAGCACCTGCGGGTCTTGCCGGAGCAGTGACCGCAAAGCCCGTGGAAAGGTCAACTCACTGTTCTGGCTGATCTGTATCTGGGTAACGCCCTCTATATGCCGCTCTACCGGGTCTTCCAGAGTAACAATACTTTTGCCGGGAAACTCCGCCTGGATATAGCGTAACAAGGCGGCGAGAGTGGTTGTTTTGCCGCTTCCTGCCGGGCCGGTGAGTAATAATACCCCCTGACTCTGACTGACCAGCTTTTGCAGCTCTTGAGCAAGTGCAACAGGCAAGCCCAGTTCGCCAAGATGATCCAGCCCGGTATCGCAATAGAACAGCCTCACCACTGCACGCTGGCCGTGAATAGTGGGAAAGGTAGATATTCGCTGTTCGATCATATCAGTGTTGCCCGCAGCCAGTTCGATACGCCCTTCCTGCGGAATATCATTACGATATGTAAGCAGTGAGGCCATGACCTTCAGGCGGGTAATAATATTTTCACTTATCGCTGCCGGAAGCTGCTCAACGGTCTGCAAACAGCCATCAAGCCGGAATTTTATTGTCATCTGACCGACACCCGGCTCAAAATGGATATCTGAAGCCCGGCATTGAGCTCCTCGAGCCAGTATATCATCTACGATCGCTACGGTATTAAATGATCGGCCCATCTGTGTCATCTTCATACCTCATAACGGAATACAATTCCAATAAATCCTTATCACCACCGCACTTACTGGCATATATCTGGTTAACTTTCTCCTGACCATAGGCAACCCCGGCCCGGGTAAAGATACTGAAATTAGCCTTGGCAATAAATACCAGCAGGAAACAGGCCGCCAGATTGATAACCCAGGTATTGTAATAATAGGCTCGCTGCCAGAGCGGCAGATCGCGTCTTAAGGCACAAAGTTTGCGAGCCTGGGCACTCTGACGCAATTTCTGGCGGAAATTCTCAATAAAACCCTGGTTGGCACGGGCATTCAGGTCAACGCTGCGTCTCTGACTCTTAATAAGCTCCAGGGCCAGCATAACCCGCCGCCCGCCTCGAGTGTCAGTGCAGTTGAGCGGCAGATCCGGCAAATCACCGGCTAACCGTTCTGTGCGATCCCAAATTGTCCTTAAAAACCTGAACATTTTAATACCTGCCTGTCGAAACAAGGCTCCGCAATTAATCTTCCATTATCTCAGCGAGCATAATTATGGCCCTGCGTCGATAAACCCTTGCCGTTTCAACTGTTATACCCAGAACTTCCGCTACCTGACTATATGTCATCTCTCCTAAGTCCCTCAGTGTTATCACCTGCTGCAAATTCTCAGGCAGGCTTGCCAACCCGATCCTGAGTTGCCCCATCAGATGCTGCATATCAAGATCCGAATCCTGAACACTATAGCTCTCGGGCTTAACCCGCTTCAAATCACTACTTAACTTATTATTATTACGCTGCTTACGAATTATATCGATTGCAGCATTAGTTCCGGTCCTCAATAGATAAGCCCGGACCTTGCTATTTTCCGGTACGGACTGAACGCCAGCGAGCTTGAGGAATGTTTCCTGATAGGCATCGCAAACATCGCTTTCATTGCCTAATACCCGCCAGAGGATCTGAACCAGCACCTGCCCATGCTTTGCCATAGCGGTCAGTACCCAACGCTGATCAGCGGCGACATCCGCAATCTCTGGCAGGGTTAGCATCAATTCTATGGACAAAGCCTTGTTCATGGCATCCTTAACTTATACCGCACATTTAGTATATCTTCAGATTTATAATCGGTTCCGGAACCTGATAATAAAAAAATTATATCACTTTATATTATAAGTCTCCATCAGGATCAGAGATAGTTATTTTTCTCTGCCACATATAAGACGGAGTAATTGCTGCTTTGTTAACAAAAAAAAAGAAAAATACAACAATTCACACCTCTCGTAAAGCTAAGCCCCAGATCGACAAACAAAACACACCATAAACCATAAAAAACAACTTTAATTCACAATCTTAAAATAACAAACATTATCTCTGACCATATGACTGATGATTAGTTAGTTTTGCCAGTTTTGGCCGAGCTGGCACTCAGCGATCCCAGAGCCTACACAATTAAAAACTATTATCAATACTGATAAGCTGGTGATAATCATGACAAAATGCTTGTTACCCGCCGGATACGAATACTATTTCTATTGGCATAATCCCTACAGATTCACATCAGCAGTACTGAAGAACGAACCTGTAACGATTGTGCAGATAAGGCAAGATAAAGATTACGGGTAAAATGAAAAAGATGGCGGAAAGTGGTAATTTTTTTTGCCTGTAAGGGAGATAAATTATACTGTTAGAGTGTTAGCAATAAACCTGCTGACACTGAAAAGTAAATACGATGAAATTAAAAGATGTGCGACTGATAACAGATCGCTAAGAAAACAATAGTTTAGTTTCAGGGCATGAGCATGACACGAGGCGAACTGACTTCGTGCGACATTGAAAGGGGGTTAAATCCTATGTGCTCGCGGCTATTATAAGAATAAGCCTTGTCTCAGTTCAGAGTTGTTTTAGTTACAACAAACCGTTAAACAGTAAATAATGGATAAGGTTATTTTTTTGGAGATTTAAACATGATTACTAAAAGAACAAAAGGCTTCACACTGGTAGAAATTCTGATCGTTGTAATTATACTTGGTATTTTGGCAGCGATAATCATTCCGCAGTTCACCGACGCATCACAAGACGCAAGGCGTTCTTCTGTTATGAGTAATATGCAGGCACTGCGGTCACAGTTCGAGCTTTATCGGGCACAACATCTGGATGTTTACCCTTGGGATGATGGCGCTGGCGATATAGACGCTGATGCTGACATCGAAACCCGTCTTACCACCAAAACAGATTCAGAAGGTGCAGCAGGCGGCAATCTGGGCCCATACATGCAGAAAGTTCCAACCAATCCGTTTGCAGCGGCTGATGATGCAATATTCGGAGACACTGTTGGAGACTGTCACTGGCTTATCGATACCGATACTGGTGCTATAACAGATGGTACAGGCACAGTCGTCGAGAACTAAATTACAGTGCAATTAAAATATGAATAGTCAACAAGCCCGATAGCTGTAATAAGCGAATCGGGCTTGTTTTACGAATGGACCTTATGCCGATCAAATAATAAAGGGGAAGAGATCATGGGACAAACAGTTCAAATAAAAAAAACGAGGCCAGACAGTCAGCTATCAGTTGGTAATAAGGGCTTTACCTTGGTAGAAATACTCATTGTTGTGGTCATACTGGGAATTCTGGCTGCAATAATAATCCCCCGCTTTTCCACAGCTACCGACCAGGCGCGTGACTCCATGCTGAAAGAAAACCTGCGTAATGTTCGCACACAAATGACTATATACTCTATCCAGCATCTTGATACTGCACCGGGCACAGATGAAAATGGCACAATCAGTGCTGATCTGTTCGCCGAGCATCTTACGGGCTTTTCCGATATTAACGGCAATACCAATCCTACCCGCACAGCAGTATATAGCTTCGGCCCCTATCTCAGTAAGATACCGGCAAACCCTATAACCGGTAAAACCACTATAGCTATAGCTGATGAAATGCCGGAAAGCTGTAATGGAGACGATGGCTGGATTTATGTGCCAAACTCTATGTCTTTTATCGCCGATATACCAGGAGTAGGAGTAGATGGCAAAAGTTATATAGACTATTAAACCAGGCCAGCCGCCAGTTGGCCCAACTTTAGAGGATAAACTAAATATATCGTAACCGTTCACACGGTTACAGTAACAAGTAACAAGTTAAGGTTTCGCCTTCGGCGAGGCATATTAAAATCAGACAGCTTCGAGCGGAGCGAGAATCATGAGCTTGTTTCTTATTTCTTATTACTTGTTACTAAACAATTAAGTTCACAGTTAACTTTGCTATTTATATGAACACTGTGAACACTTAAAATATATCCTTATTTGAGGTGAAATTATGGTAGTGGTAATGGACAATTATACCAGAGTGCTATTGACAGTAATAGCCTGCCTGCTGACATTGATCGCTATACCATTGTGGAATTACAGCGGTAATATTGACAGCCAGGTTCAGGCGGCCGTATCTGGCAGGCCGGGCATTCCCGATTCCGGCCAGCAAATGCAGGAACTTATCGAATTGACCAGAGAGACAAAAACAATTTTACTGGAAATTGGTCAGACACTCAAAAGCGGCACGATTAAAGTTGAGATCGACAATGAAAGTGATCCCCTGCCGGCCAAAAAAAATGACAGTCGCAAATCTGGTGCAAAATAAGGTCAGAAATATCAATACTTACTGACTGGACAAATATGAAAACCGCCCAAACAAATTCTGGTTTCACTCTGGCTGAACTGCTCATGGTTGTAGTAATTCTGGCAATCTGTGCCACAGTACTACTGCCGCTCATGTCGAGCAATACCTACTTTCAGCTTCAGGCTGCCACCCGCGATCTGGACTCTATCATTCAATATACCCAGAATCTGGCTATAACCGGTCAGCATCAGTATAAGATCGTTTTCGACAGTGCAGCTAATGAATTCACCGTAAGCGATGAAAGTGATAATCTGGTCGATGACCCGGGTAAAACAGCTCCCAGCGGCACAACCCAGCCAGACAAATACAAACTCAAAAGAACCTATTCTCAGGACCAGCAATACAGCCGGGTAAGCATTTCTGATGTATCATTTGATGGCACAGAAACCATCTGGTTCAATAAACTGGGCATACCCCACAGTGGAGATATGGCCAGTAACTCCCCGCTGATATCGGGAGAAATAACCCTGACATCTGGCAAATATAGCATGAAATTGACGATCGAGCCTGTTACAGGAAAGATAAAAATACAATAGGGCCGAAAACTGAACATTAATATCAAGTTTTATTGCGTTAGTGAAACATTAAAACTTAATTTATTTCTGCCCTTAATTTTTGAAAAAAACATAAAAACAAGGTTGCATCTTACAAGTCGTGAGAGACTTAACAAAACAACCGGAGGTTAAGTAAAATGAGATCATTAAATTATTTAGCGGCATTAGTAGTGATTTTTTCAATTGGAACGATTGCAAATCCGGCCTGGGGTCAGGATCAGAGTCAGGACAAAGACCTGGTGCCGGCAGAGATACAGGTCGAAGAAGATATTATCGACCTGCCGGAAGAAAGTATCAGTGAAGAAACACTCATACAGGAAACAGATAATAACAGCCCTGATGAGCTGACCGATATGGAACAGCCTGTCGTGGTTGAAGAAACTATCGATGAACCGGCTGAAGAAGCAACAGTGGAAGAATCATTCGCCGAAGAATCAATGGCTGAACCTGTAGAAGAACCGGAAATGGTAATTATACCAACAAACACCCAGCAGCCTGCTCCTGCCAGTTCTGGTGCTATATTTGCTGATGGCATTATACCCTCTCTGGTGCATGATGGCGATATCGTTGAGCTGTTACGAATGTTAAGTATAGCTTGCAATAGCAATATTATCCCCTCTAAATCGGTGACTGGAGAAGTGCGGGTGAGTCTTTTTGATGTAACCTGTAAAGAAGCCCTCGATGCCGTATTGCCGGCTAATGGCTTTGTTTATGAAGAAAAAGGCGCTTTCATTTTTGTCTATACCGAAGATGAGTTCGCCCGTATGCAGGCGATCAACCGCAAAACCGAAACAAGAGTATTTACACTCAATTATATCCCCGTTGATGCCGCAGAAAATATTATTGACCCAATATTAAGCAAAGACGGCATATTATCAATGTCGCCAGAAACAGAATCACTTAAGGAAGACACGGGAGATAGCTGGGCGGCCCATAATTGCATCGTTGCTATCGACTATCCGGAAAATCTTGATATGATGCAGATGGTACTTAAACAGATCGATGTGCGTCCGCCCCAGGTGTTGATCGAAGCTACTATTCTGGTAGCAACAGTAAATGACACCAATGAGCTGGGTGTTGATTTTAATGTACTCAGCGGCGTTGACTTTGTTAACAACAATGGCGGCTTTGCCATTCCGGAAAGTGTTTCAGCGACAAACGGCACGGAAATATCGTCTGGAACAGGCTTTAATTCTAAATTAAGCTCCGGCGGTCTGACCTTTGGCGTCGTCAGAAATAACATTGGCATCATGGTAAAAGCCCTGGAAAGTGTAACTGATGTAGTAACACTGGGTAACCCTAAAGTGCTTACATTAAACCGCCAATATGGCCGGGTCATAGTTGGCAATAAAGATGGTTATATTACCACCGAAGTATCACAGACAACTGCTACCCAGACAGTTGAATTTCTGGAAACAGGAACACAACTGCGGTTCAGGCCATTTGTTATGGACGATGGATATATACGCATGGAACTAATGACCAAAGACAGCGACGGCGGAGTTGAATCAAAGGGTAACTTTGTACTGCCTTCTGAAAAGACTGCCGAGGTTGTTTCCAATGTTCTGGTAAAAGATGGCAATACCATAGTGATCGGTGGTCTGTTCCGTGATAAGACCAGTGTAACCCGCAATCAGGTGCCTTTACTGGGCGATGTGCCCGGGCTGGGCGTTCTGTTCCGCGGACAAAGTGATACCATCGAAAAAGAGGAAGTCATATTTCTGATAACTCCTCATATTATTCAAGAGAAATCAAGCTATGCTATGGCCGATAAGGTCATGGAAGATATTGAAATGACCGCTCGCGGTGGCCATGAAAGGCTGCTGATTACTGGTCGGACCAAACTGGCTGACCATTACTATCGGCAGGCTCGCATGTCTGTTGAGCTGGGTGATATTGCTCAGGCACGCAAACAGCTCAACCGCTGCACCGAAATTTTACCACTGCACAAAGATGCACTGGCCCTGCAAATGAACATAAGTGACCAGGAAATAATAGAGTCCGATAAAAACACTGTACGCGATTTTATCAGGAAAACCATTGAGCAGGATAACCTCCCGGCAGCTCAATGATCTGCCCCGATATCTTATAATAAATTTTACATAGAAAAAGGTTACGGAAAGCTATGAACAAAGCTCGCCGTAACCTTTTTGTTTTTAGACACTTACACAACCGCAAAAAAACACTGCAAAACTAACTTTTCAACAGGCTCCCTGACAGGAAAACAGCTATTTTAATAAATAAAATAAACATCTATACATCTAATTAAGTCGGTCAGAGATAAGTACGAAAATAATAGTGGGAAGAAGCCATTAAGTACGCCTGCTATTGGCAGCGTATTGCCCTTGTGGAGAAAACGATGAAGAGAAAGAGTATAAAATTTATTATTCTTACCTGCTTACTTATGTTGAGTTTTTGCCTGACTGGCTGCGGCAATCACAAAAAGAATAAAGAAGCTTCGGTAGAACACTGGCATAATGCCAGAAATAATATAGCTTTGGAACTGGCCGGCAAGCAGGTGCAAAATGGCCAGGTAGATAAGGCAATCCAGACCATTCAGGATTCGCTGGATAAATCTCCAGATTTCATTGGCGGCTGGCTTATGCTCGCACAGCTCTATCAGCAAAAGGATATGCCCAGTGCCAGCCAGGCATGTCTTAAACAGGCCCTGCGGATAAACCCGCAACACCCTGAAGCCAATTACCAGATGGCTTTGACCCTGGAGATGGCAGAAGATTTTGACAATGCCCTGACCCACTATGAAACTGCAATAAAATATTCGCCGGACAATCTGGAATACACCCTGGCTCGTGTAAATCTGCTCAATGAAACGGGACAGAAAGAAAAGGCTGCAAAAATATTACAGGAACAGATCGATCTGGGACGCAACAATCCTGCCATTTATATGATGATGGGTAATATTTATACTGAAAACGACCAGATCGCTCAGGCTACGGTCATGTATCAAATGGCACTCAAACAAGAGCCAACCAATAAGATAGCTGCCAATAAGCTGATAATGTCTTTAATGAAGAATAATTCTTTCTCTGAAGCCATAGAAGAGATAAATAAACAACAAATAACCCAAAAACGAGATAATGACCCGTTTCTGACTCTGGCTTTGGGCGACTGCTATCTTTCTACCGGACAGATGATAATGTCACAAAGATGCTATGAAATGCTAATTCGCGACTTTGGGGCCAAAGACGAATATCTGATCCGCCTGGCACAGGTGGCTATTGCCCGAAACGATCTTGACCGGGCTTTATCATCATGTAATCGCATACTACAAAAGACACCAGACAATAATGAGGCTTCATTATTACTGGCAGTAATATATCTGAAAAAAGAACAGTTTAGTTTCAGCAGAGACCTGAGTCGGGAAGTGATCAGGAAGAACCCCAATGACGCCCTGGCCTGGTGTATTTTAGGCAGGTCACAAAGCGGACTGGGTGAGCTGGAAAAAGCTCTGGAGTGTTATAATAAGGCTGAAACACTCAGCCCTGATAACAGCCTTACCAAACAGTTATTGCTGGAAGTAGAGCAATTACAGTTAAGCGAGAACAGAACCAATGGCAAAGTGGAAAATAAATAAGATCACTGATAAAGACAAACTCATAATAGTCAGCATTCCGGCAGGATCAGAAATAACTATAATAACAGCATGCCTGATCGGCGTGACCGCCCTGTCTTATTTATTACTGGCCTACCACTTCAACATGTTAGCAGTGACCATGCCGGTCATATTTCTGGCAGGAGTAAGCCTGCGTCTTATAAACAAGGTACATTCGGGGTATTCCCGGACACATTATCAAATAGCCCAACAGCTCAAAGAACTCGATAAAAGCGAACATACTGGCATGGTAATGGTTGACACCATTAACGAAATGGCTGGTCTGATAAGTGCCATAAATAACCATCTCAGCCATGAGCAGAACAAACATCTGAAAAAGAATAATGAGCTCAGGGAACTAAAAATATGCCGTGATACCGCCGAGGTAGAGCTTCAGCATCTAAAATCAGTAATATTCAGCATTGCTGAAGGCGTGATAATATCGGACCAGGAAGGAAATGTCGTTCTGGCCAACCGTAAAGCACAGGAAATATTCGGATTCATATTTGACAATAACGGTCCTGAGCCAATAGAGGAAGTAATATCAAGCCAGGACCTCATTTCACTGGTATCAGAGAGTAATTATAAAGATAACGCTTACATTGAGCTCAATCGCCAGGTAAATATTCGTGACAACCATGGCAATTCAAAATCATATAAACTGGTCTGCTGGCCGGTATATGACTCTCAGGATTGCAGAATAGGCCAGGTCATTGTCAGCTATGACATAACTACAGAACATGAAATACAAATGATGAAAGATGACATAATCAATAGTATTTCCCATGAGCTCAAAACCCCCCTGGCAGCAATAAGAGCATACGCAGAAATGGTATCTCAGGGTGAATATGATGCGGAGAATACCCCGGAAAATATGGCAGCCATAATAGAATCTCAAGCCAGGCGATTAGCAGGCATGATCGATGACATTTTACATCTGTCCCGCATAGAAAATGGTGCTGTCATGCTGGTCCCGCAGAATTTCAATATGAATACTCTGTTAAATGAAACCATAATGACCGTCCGGCCCATGGCTAAAGAAAATAACATTGAGATAATAACCCAATATAGTGATGAGCAACTGGAATGCTATGGCGACAATGAACTGCTGTATCATGCCTTAGTTAATATCATTACTAATGCCATTAAATTTTCAAACCCAGGCGGACAGGTGATCATTAAGTCATATCAGGACGAAAAAGCGATATTGATCGAAGTATCCGACTATGGCATGGGCATACCTGCCAGACATCTGGGACGGATATTTGACAAATTCTATCGCGTACCCGGCACCAGAAACATAAAAGGTACTGGGCTCGGATTAAACCTGACCAAAAGGGTAATAGAAGAAATTCATCAGGGCTTCATTTCAGTATCAAGTAAAGAAGGCCAGGGTAGCGTATTTACTATAAGCATACCTAAAACCCTGAAAATGGCAGATGAAGCAGTGATAGCCAGTTAATAGTGAACAGGTCGAAAGCAAAGGCAGGAAAACAATGACACTAAAACCAAAAGTTTTAATTGCAGAAGATGAAATAGCCATACTCTATGTTATCAGTATCAAGCTGAGAAATGCTGGCTATACGGTTATCGGCGCTGCTAATGGAGCTGACGCATACAGCCTGGCGGTAAAAGAACAGCCCGACCTGATCATCTCGGACTATAATATGCCGGGGCTCTCTGGCCTGGAACTATGCGGTAAACTTAATAGCAATATCTGCACTAAAAACATACCAGTTATCATGCTTACCTCTCACCGATTCGAATTATCACCGGAAAAGATAGCCAAAGCGGGTATAGTTAAGTGTATGGATAAACCTTTCAGCCCCAGGGAATTACTTCTTGAAGTAGAAAGATTAACCGAAAACCTCATACCGGCAATTGCATAATGGCACAATATGATTGTGAACAAAAACAGAATATGCACTACCAGAAGCTGAAACAAAAGGCTGATGACACAGCTTCTGTGCATAAATGCCCTGAGCTGACGCAGGACCAGACAGATCAACTCTGGCAGACGATAGGCTCTCTGCAAGACCAGCTAAAAGTAAAAGAGCTGGAAAATGACCAACTGGCAGCAGCTCTGGAACGAAGTTTTGAAGAAAGCAATCTTCTGCACACACTGGGAGATATTACACGACTCGATCAAAAACCAAGTGCGTATCTTAGTACTATATGCAAAGACCTGACAGATGTACTCACCTGTGAGCAGGTAATGATATACTGGCATGAAGCTCCTGCCCAAGCCACCGAGGTACAAGCCCGGCCAGCGATATTTCAAGAGGGGAGGTATCTGCTGGCCGGCATCATTTCTGATGCCCTCTGGAAAAAAACCTGTGCCGCCAAAGCCAATAACGACCACTTCGTCATAGATAATAACTATAGCAATAATAATGGCTTGCCAGACAAACAGATCAGAAACTACATACTCACGCCCATAGTGGCAAATGGCATACTGCTGGGCTCAATAGTCGCCCTGAACAAGAACGATAGTCGTGGCTTTAGCAATCTGGAAGCCAGGCTCACACGGTCTGTAGCCAACAAATTATCTGTAAGCTACGAAAACCAAAGCCTTTATATCAGACAACGAGAATTAATGCTCGGCACGCTTTGTGCCCTCGTACGAAGTATTGACGCTAAAGACCCATACACTTGCGGCCATTCTGAAAGAGTAGCGGGTATCTGCCGGTTTCTGGCAGAAAAAATGGAACTGAGCGAAACCGACATAGAAAATGCCTATATGGCCGGCCTGTTACATGACATTGGCAAGATCGGTGTCCGGGGCTCAACTCTGAGAAAAGATCAGCGTTTGACCGACGAAGAATTCGACGAGATCAAAAAACACCCGGAAATTGGTGCCGGCATTCTCGATGGCATCAAGCAGATTTCTGAGGTAGTAAGTGGAGTAATGACACATCATGAGCGATATGATGGCAAGGGATACCCTTTTGGTCTCAGTAGTAATAGCATACCACTTATCGGACGCATAGTAAACATTGCCGACACATTTGATGCCATGATCAGCTCCCGCCCCTATCGCAAATCACTGCCGGTCAATGAAGTCTTATATGAAATATCGAGGTTCAGCGGCACACAATTCGACCCGATGATCGCCGAGGTATTACTGAAATGCGACCTGGATGAACTGCTCGATCGCATTATCAATACTGAAAACGGCATAAAAAAGGGAAATGAAGCAAGTATCAGTCTAAGAGCAAAAGCTAATCAGATATCTACTATGCCTGTTGCCCGGATGCTCCAGGAGTCAGAAAATACCGATTGTAATGATTATGCAGATTTGTTCTGAAAAAATCTAAATTCACAAGATACAGGCCAGTTAAGTACAACATAAATTATTCCGATACTAATGGGCAGGTAGCTAAAGAGATAAACATAGTTGCTGTAAAAATAGCTGTTACATAGCAGGAGTACAAAACATGACAACTGAAACAGTACAAATAAACCCTACCATTATTAAGGCTTTTGTACATTCGACTAAAAATGTGCTGTCAACAATGGCAAACACGCAATGCAATATAGGTAAGCCGTATCTCAAAGAGAAAAATACCTCGCATTACGATGTTTCAGGTATTGTCGGCTTTACCGGCGAAATCATAGGTTCAGTTGTTATCAGCTTTACTTCTGAAATGGCAATAAAGCTGGTAGAACAGTTTACCGGGGAATGCTATACCGCAGACTCAGATTATTTCGCCGATGCAGTTGGCGAACTATCAAATATGATTGCAGGTAATGCCAAATCAGAATTCGGACTTACCGCCGGGATAAGTATCCCCAGTGTTATTATTGGAACAAACCATAGCGTTGCCAGGATGAGCGATGTACCGTGTGTAGTTATACCATGCGAAACACCATACGGAAAAATGGCAGTTGAAGTAAATGTTAAATGTGTTGGCTAACAGCACGATCAGATAGATTCAGGGAAAGGAAAAAGCTATGAAGTTTTTACTTGTCGATGATTCTCGAACCATGAGAAATATATGGAAAAAGGTTGTATCAAGTATCGCTGGTACCGAGGTATTTGAAGCCGGTGACGGCCTTGAAGGGCTCAAGCAGATTACTGAGAACGGCCCCTTTGATGTAATGCTGGTTGACTGGAATATGCCCAACATGGACGGTCTTACCATGGTAACCAAAGTGCGTGAAACTGATAAGAAATCAATAATTATCATGTGTACTACTGAAGCAGAAAAACCAAGGATCATCGAAGCTATTAAAGCTGGCGTTAACAATTATGTCGTTAAGCCGTTCACTCCTGACACCTTACTTACAAAGATAGATGATACGCTTAAAAAAGCTGGTGTAGGCCAACCTGCATAAAGGTACCATACAGCATTAGCTATCTGAGCACTCAGAATTCGCCAGGGGGAAGCGATGCCTTTAACTGCCAGTAAAAAATTTAAGATAGCCATCTCGCAAGATCAGATGACCGCTACGCTCTCTGTCAACGGGGATTCCCTGCCCGCTGATGTCACTATCGAGAGCCTGCTCAGCGAGCTAAATGATCTTAAACTAAAGGTATCTGAAAAAGGCAAACTCGCCATACAGGCTTTCGTCTCAGACATTCAGAAAAAGAAAATGCCTGAGGCTATTGTTATTGCTGCCGGCACGGCTCCGGTCGCTGACCAGAATGGCTTTGTAAAAAAATTATATACTGAGCCCGAAAAGCCAGAACCACAAAAGATCAATGAAGATGGGTCACCTGCTGATGATGCAGAAGAAGGTCAGAGCGTAACCTGCAATCAAGACCAGACAACCGCTGATAAGGGGGTTGACTCCCAAAGTCATTATGAAAAAAGCTGCTATGTCTTTGTCGAAGCCGATCAACCCCTGGTACAGCTCATGCCGCCAATTGACGGTACTGACGGCGAGGATGTTTTTGGCAATCCAGTCCCCAGAGCCAAAGGATTGCAGGCTGAAATAAAATTAGGAAAAAATGTCCGATTCGGTGACCCGGCTAAAAAAGAAGCTCCGGAAAAAGCCGACCTTGTCTATGCCAATGAATACGGCAAACTCTGCCACTCTAACACAAAAATATGGGTTGAACCTGACCTAGAAGTTCATAGCGATGTTGACTTTTCTATCGGCAATATCGACTTCAAGAACAATGTTGACATATTCCGCAATGTACTTGATCTTTTCAAGGTCAAAGCCCAAAAGAACCTTACCGTCAGAGGCGTGGTAGAAGCAGCCCACGCGGAAGCCGGTCTTGACCTGTTCCTGCGAGGAGGTATGGCTGGCAAAGAAAAAGGTATTGCTATCGCAGGTAATAATATAGAGTGCAAATTCATTACCAGCTCAAAAGTGATCTGTGGCGGAGACCTGGTCTTCGCTAAAGAAGTCATGTACAGCGATATTCAATGCGCAGGTGCGATCAGGTCCGAAAATGGTCAATTAGCAGGCGGTACGATCTCTGCCTTTAAGGGTGTCTCTGTTTTCACTCTCGGTTCAGATGCCGGCAGTAAAACAGTATTAGAGATCGGCATGAACGAAGAGCTCAAAGCCAGAGCAGCCACTACCAAACCTGAAGTTAAAATGCTCAGAATGAAAGCTCAAAAGGTCAGAGAGGTTGTTGAACCGCTCTTGCAAAATCAAAAAAGACTTTCAAACGAACAAAAAGAAAAAGCGACAGAACTGCTCTTTGAAACCTATGAACTGGATAACAGGGCAGATGAACTGGTAGATAAACTTAAGCAGGCCTACCTGAATAGTCTGGAAAATTCGGTACTGTGTGTGGAAGTGCTGGGTAAAATACATCCAAATGTCTTTATCAGATTTCCCAGAGGTGAATCTAAAGTATCAGCCGAAATCACCGGCCCGGTTAAAATAGTACCTGAGGTTATTAATAGAGTAACCAGGCTAACCGTTACTAATCTCAAAACCGGGATCAGTAAACAGTTGGATTATGGAACTAGTTATGATGACCAGTGGAACGACCTGGAAGATTATCTTGGTCTCAAATAATATTGGCTCTGCTATTTTGCAAAATTCAGCTGTAAACTTACCCAGCTTAACTATATAATCAGCGATCATGACAAATATAGCAGAAATCATAAGAATAGTTCATCAGCAAACTACCTCTCTCTGCCCTGATATCAGCAACCAAACACCAGAGACAGGCATTGTTCTGGCAATATCCGGCGGAACAGACAGCATGGCTCTGCTTGACATTTTCTGCCAGATCGCTAAAGAGACAAAATGGAAATTGGTCGTCGGACACCTTAACCATTGCCTGCGAGGCAAAGAAAGCGACCAGGACGAAAAATATGTGCTGGAACAAGCCCGAAAGCGATCGATCAAATGCTTTACAAAAAGAGCTGATATCACTGCCTATGCCAGAGAAAACAGCATTTCCATTGAAACGGCTGCCAGAGAGATCCGTTATGAATTTTTACGCAATATCTGCCGGCAGGAAAATTGCCAATTCATTGCTACCGGCCACCATGCTGATGATAATGTTGAAACCATACTGCAAAGAATCATACGCGGTACCGGCATCAAAGGGCTCGCTGGCATAAAAACCACAAGAGAGATATACGCTGACAATAAAAATATTATTACTATCTTCCGCCCTCTTTTGCAATTAACTCGAGCTGAACTGGAAACATATATCAGAGAATCAAACATAACACCATGCCACGACAGCACTAACGAATGCTGCGACTATACCCGTAACCGTATTCGCAACATACTCATACCCCTTCTCAAAGAAGAATATAACAGTAATATCTCTCAATCAGTGTTCAATCTGGGGCTATTGGCCGCTGATGCTGATGAGATACTTACCCAACAGGCCAAAACAGATATCGAAAATGGTAATATTCACCTGAAAAGCGGCATTATTTGTGCCTCATTAGAGTTTTTAAGCAGCATTAGCAGCGGAAGAGCCAGAAATCTCCTGAGATATTGCTTTAACCAGATAGGTATTGAACTTTCTGGTATCAGCTTTGAGACCATAGATGCTTTGTTAAAGCAATGCACAGACCGCACCACTCGCAAGATAGCGGACCTGCCCGGCAACTGGCTGGCAGAGATATCGGACAACCAGCTGATTATTGCAAAAATAACCGATAGCGACTACCATCAGATTCCAATTATCATACCCGGCCAGACAAAGATAAATAACATGGTGTCTTTATCTGACCTGTGTGAGATATATGCGATCAAAGCAGAACTGATAGCAGCCCAGGGGTTCGATCTTAAAACCTACGCTAAAAACAAGCCGGAATTACAAGAGATTATAGATCTGGACAAAGTGATGGGCAAGCTGTATGTCTGGCCTCTTATCGCCGGACTCAAATACCAGCCCCTGGGCCTGACAGGCAGCCAAACCAGCGGGGACATTATGACTAATAATAAAGTGCCTCGTTATAGAAGAAACTCTATAGCTGCCATTTATGATGATCTTGGCATTATTGCTATCGCAGGGCACAGAATTGCAGACAGAGTAAAGATAGATGGTAATACAAAAAAAATGGCCATAATGACATTTTTGCACAAAAATAGTTAACTACCCCATGTTTCCCTTGTATTACTAACAATAATACTTAAACTTATAACATTATTCGAGTTAATGATCGTTCGAAAAAATCTGGTTTATATCTTTTAATCTAAAGTACAGGAAGACTATCCATGAATTCAGATATATTTGAAAGTCAGGAACATTGTCTTAGTCAATTGTTGGCATTTCTTCGCGAGGGTGACAGGGAATCCGCCACAACCATTCTCAAAACATAGGGACAAAAAAATGGGTATCAAAAAGCTATAAGCGATATTCTCGAACCGGCTCTGAACGAGTTTGGTAAAGACTGGAATATTTATGGCAAAGTAAGTCTCGGCCAGGCTTATGTGCTGGGCAAGGTCACTGAAGACATATTTGAACTTACCGCCAGTGAATACCGCCAGAATGAATTAAATCAGGAAAAAGGCCCTGTAATCATCGGAAATATTGAAGGTGATACCCATGCTCTAGGCCGCAAACTGGTAACTATTTTCCTTAAACTGGAAGGCTGGCAGGTAATAGACCTGGGTAATGATGTGTCAGCAAATGAGTTCATTGATGCCGCAGAAAAAGCTTCTGCCCCAATAATCGGTGTATCTGCTATGATGTTACGAACCGCAATGAATATTAGCAAAGTTAGGGCTGAAATAGACAAAAGAGGACTGACTGAAAAAATACGCCTTGCTGTAGGTGGTGCTGTTTTTTGCCAGCGTCCGGGGTTAATAAACGAAATTGGCGGCGATGGTACGGCTGGTAATGCCATAAAAGCTCCGGCACTATTTGATAAGCTATTGCTTTCTGTATCACATGGTGAGGTAATAACACTATGAACAGCTCCGAAAGAGTATTGGCTGCCATACAAGGGGTTAAAACCGACCGCAGAGCGGTTATACTGGTTCTTTCTCTATATGGTGCCGGGCTTATTAAATGCCCACTGCCAGAATACTATACCAATGCAAATGCCTATATTGATGGGCAGTTGACGGCCAGGGAAAAATTTGGTCATGATGTGGTTTTCTCTCCCTTTGCCCTGCCTTTACTGGGTAAAGCATTTGGCAGCGAAGTAAGATACTTCAATGACCAGCCGCCCAATATGATAGCTCCGGCATATAACGACCCGGCTGCATTTCTGCAGACGCCACTACCTGATATTGACTCTGAACCAGCCCTGCTCTATTTAAGGGAAACTCTACAGGGACTCGTTACTGCAAGTAAGCAGCAATACCCCGTTGCGGCTATTTCTCTAAGTGCCGTTGATATTCCAATTATGATCTTTGGCATTAACACCTGGCTGGAAATAATGCTCTTCGACCAGAAAAATGCCATGCTTATACTGGAAAAATGCTCAGATTTTTTCATTAAATGGACTAATACTCTTTTTAATGACGGAGCCGCGTTTGTAGCCCTGCCTCTTACTTTTGCCAATCTGAGAATAATTACGCCAAAACTCTTAAAAGAAATTGCTCTGCCTGCACTTAATAACACTTTTGCCAGATGTAAAGGGCCTCTGATAGTACATCATGCCGGCGGTTTTTTTCAGGACATGCTGCCCTGTCTGCGAGACCTGCCCAATGTTATCGGTTTCTGCCTGGGTAAACAAGATAATCTCACTGATGCTCGTAATATTGTAAAGCCTGATGCCCTGATATTAGGCAATATTGACGGACCAGACCTGCTGGGCAAAGATGCCGGCCAAATACATCAACAGGTAACAATGCTGTTAGAGCAGCAGCAAAATGATAATCACTTTGTGCTTTCCACCTCCGCCCCTGACATTGACCTGTTCGTGCCACAGGAAAATATTTTAGCCATAATACAAGCTGCCAATGATTTTCATAAGGGATTTCACAATGCCTCAGTCTGCCGGTAAAAATGAACACAAAACCGTTTGTATTGCCTGTTCGGTATTTCAGTTGGAACTGGAAGCCTTGCGGGCCAGCGGCAAAATATCTTTACCGGTCCACTATCTCAACTCTATGATGCACATGCAGCCAGAACTGCTAAATGAAAAACTCAGCCATGAAATATCTGACATAATAGCCGATGGCGATGATGTATTACTGCTCTATGGCGAATGTCATAACTATATGGACACTGTCGAAAAAATTGATAGCGTTCACAGGGTACATGGCTGTAATTGCGTTGAAATCATGATTGGCAATGAGCGATTTAACGAATTACTCAATGATGGCGCTTTCTTTCTCATTTACGAATGGGCCATAAGATGGCGAACAATATTTGAAAACGAACTGGACCTTAAAGGACAAACCGCCAAAGATTTCATGCGAGAAATGCACAAATACCTGCTATACATTGACACCAGCCTGAGGCCTGTACCAGAAAAACTGCTTAACGAAGCATCTGAATATCTGGGACTGCCCTGGCATACACTAAAAATTGATACCTCCGAACTGGAAAAGAATATACTTCACACCCTACAGGCATGCGGAGGTTCGCATGTGTGATAAAAGCACAACCAATAAGGCTGATGCAACTATGGTGCTTGACATTGTTGAATCACTGCTGGCACTTTCAGCTAATCTGCTGGATTCGGGAGTATGGCTTACCAATACTCTTTGGGAACTTACCGGTGCTTATGCCATATTTCTCATGGTTGATTCCAGTTCTGGCTCTGGTAAACAAAGAATGATATCCGTAACACCAGAACGAAAGTTCAATCTTATTGATCACATACTGATCGATCAGCTTAGTAATAAGGCAAGAGACCTGAAAAAAGTTAAATTCATCACTTCCAGTGATAGCGAAAACGCAGATCTGAGATGGAATATTGGATGTGGCAGCCCTGTAGATAATGCCATAATCGCCCCCTTCTGCGTTGCTGACGAATATCTGGGCTGCCTGCTTATTTTAGAATTGCCGCCAGATGATATTGGCCGTAAAACTATGCTCAAGGCTATTGAAACCCTTACCAACATTCTCTCCCTGGTCATTCGCAACTCTCTTTTGCATGAAAAACAGGAAGAGACGATCTCCTTGCGAACTACCGAATTGCGTATAATCAACCATAAACTGGAAGAAGAAAACAATAAACGCAAAGAGGCTGAAGCCTTATTACAAAATTACAATATCAGATTAGAGCAGGAGATACAAAACCAAACCGAAGAATTAAGACAAAAAAATATTCTCCTGCAAAAGGAAATATCAGAAAAGATCCGTACAGAAGAAGAACTGAGAAATACTACCGTACAGCTTATCCAGACAGAAAAACTGGTCTCCATCGGGCAATTGGCTGCCGGTGTGGCACATGAGGTCAATAACCCGCTGGGCGCCATCGGCTCATCTAATAGCAGTGTTAAAGATTGCTTCAAATATATAGCTGAAAATCTGTATATGCCAAATGACCTGATGAACAGATACAAAGCACTCATCACCGATTTGATCGCTAATATTGAAAATGACACACATACTTATTCTTCCAGAGAGATAAGGCAGTATAAAAAAGATATAACAGCTTACCTGACAGAAAAAGGTGTAAATCAACCTGAGATAATAACAGAGTATATTACCTCTATAGGATTATACACTAATTATGAAAAGTTCATTCCCTTATTTACTGAAAATAATTATGCTGAAATTCACAAATTCCTTTATTGTATATCATCGGTTATTAAAGGAACCAAAATAATCGACCTGGCTGTCAATCAGTCGTCCAGGGTTGTTCTGGCACTTAAAGATTTTGCCAGATCTGATGAATATGCCGAAATCTCACCTACTAATGTAAAAGATACTATTGATACCGCCCTGATCCTTTATGGCAATATTGTAAAACATGGCATAGAAATGAAAACAGAACTCAACGATGTACCTATTATCAATGGCTACCCGCACAAACTATGTCAGGTCTGGTCTAATCTGATCCAAAATGCGGTTCAGGCTATGGATAATCACGGTACACTTACAATCACACTTGAACAGATAGATAATAATATTTGTGTGACTATTTCTGATACCGGGCCGGGAATACCGGAAAACATGCTGGAGAAAATATTTGCCCCCCTGTTTACTACCAAAAAGCCCGGAGAAGGCACTGGTCTGGGATTAGATATTGCCAAAAAGATCGTAAATATGCATAATGGCAGCATAAAAGTCGAAAGTAAGCTGGGGCAGGGTGCTCAATTTAAAGTTTATCTGCCTATCGATCCGAAACCGCAATCTAATATAAACTGAGGAAAGAATTGAAACTGAAAATATTTTCTATCGTTTGTTTACTCTCTGCTGCTCTTAGCCTTAACACTCAAGCTGAAACGAAAACTACTGAGATAGCCCAGCCTATGTCGGCCCAGGAAATCATTGCTGGTGTTAAAAGCCATGACCATGCCTTATTTCTGAGAAATGACTGGATACGCGACCCATACATTGTTCTGGGACCAGATAACTATTACTATCTGACCGGTACAACCCCTGATGAAAACGACCCAAGAGAGCTATCAGATCCATACAATATCGGTCTTGGCAATGACTCGATCGTCGGTAAGCAGGTTCGTCTGTGGCGCAGCGAAGATCTGGCCAGATGGGAATATCTCGGTGTAATATTCACCCTGAAAGATTCTGCTCATTATAAAAGCGGTAGCGGACCTTTACACAAACAGCCAGAAGAAAAATGGAATCTCTGGGCACCAGAACTTCACTGGTTAGGAGACAAATGGGCCCTGGTTCATTGCCCGGCTAATGTAGCCAGCCTGGCTTTGACTCAAAACGCTGACATTAAAGGACCATGGTCACATCCTATGGGCATCAATTTCACAGATAAGCACGATCCATCTCTGTTCCAGGACTCTGATGGCTCATGGTGGCTGCTTTGGCTCAATACTTTTATCGCACCTATCAGTCAGGACCTCACTAAATTCACCTCTGAGCCGGTTCGCATTGACCCCTCTGGCAGCAGACCGGACCCTGTCAATGAGGGCAAGGAATTATCTCGGATTGGCCATGAAGGAGCCACTATGCTCAAGATCGGTAATAAATATGTCCATCTTGGCACCGCCTGGTCAACCGACAGAATGCGAAAAGGTTCATACAATCTCTACTATTGCACATCAGAGAAGATCACCGGACCCTACGGACCACGCAGATTCGCTGGCAGATTTCTGGGACATGGAACGCCTTTTAAAGATAAAGAAGGAAAATGGTGGTGTACCGCCTTTTTTAACGGAAATGTTCCTCCTCTACCCAAAGATGGCATTGAAAAACAAGATCTGTCAGAAACTGCACAGACCATTAACCAACGGGGAACGACCATTGTTCCATTGCAAGTGGATCTCTTACCTGATGGCGATGTTTATATAAGAGCAATAGATCCAGCCTATGCAATACCAGGACCTGATGAAAGACAGAAATTCTGACCAAATAACGCTATATATGTCTATATCAGGTTGTTGATAAAAAACCAAACAAAAACCCAGTGAATGATCACTGGGTTTTTAACATTAACTGGAAAATATCTTATAGAAAATATAAACTCTGGTCAGTCCCAATATTCTCTTTCGCCTTCCCAGTGTTTTATCTTCTCGAAATATTCCTCCCGCTTTTCTTTAAATTCCGGACTATGATAGTCATTGTGACAATCTTCACAGCGGGTAAATATCTCGCGATATGGCTCGGTTGGATACTCATTATGGAATGTCCCAGGACCGTGACACATTTCACAGCCAACAGCAGCCAACTCAGGAGTCTCCTGCTGTGATCGGTAGCCTGTCTCATATCTTAAACCGACAGTATGACATTCCATACATTCCGGGTCAAAATCACGATTTACCGCTACCAGAGTAGGTACTGCCTGAGCATGCTTGAATTGTGACCATTTCTCATATATCTCACCATGACATTCAGGGCCATTACCACAACTGGCACTGCCGGCAAACTGGTTGCCATCTTCCAGACCCATGCGGTCTATCTTTTCTGATATAAGATTCTCTACCCGCATCGACATCTGATATTCGTCCATCAAGGCTACTACTGCCTTATCAAGATTAAATGAAGAATGTATCGGAACTGCATCAAGACGGAACTGCTTACTATCTGGTTTTTCACCAGCAGCAACAGCAAAACGAGCTACATACTTACTCAATACTCCCAGGTCACATACAACCGCTGTTTCTGTATGAGCATTCACTACCGGCTCATCGCCCACCCCCCGACAAACAAGCATATCTATAGCATCAATGCCCTTGAGAGACACCAGCAGCTCATCCTGGTCACTCTGGGTCAGACAGATCAGCAATATGTCGTCACTTTTACTCAAACCCAGCTCTAAAACTATAGTTTTAACCGCTAAAACAGGTTCTATAAGCTCCATTTCCTGCCCTGCCGGGCTGTCATAACCTTCTGAAAGGCCTATTACCACAGCGGTCTGTTTTTTGCCCTCAAATTCCAGCTCTCGCTGTAAATATCGAACGCCTGAAAAACCAGCTAACTTCTCCTGAGGCATATTACTGCATATTATTGACGGACGAAGAGAGGCCTCCAGATCAACTGTATGTTCATACAGCAACTTTAGCTCACTGGCCGTTAATGACACGGCATCATAACCAACAACTTTCATACTGCGGAGAAATGTATCAAATTTCAACTGATTCTGACGGTCAAACTTATCGATCAGAGGTCCGGCATCAAGCACCAGACGCGCCTTCGGCTCCGGCGCTATTATATTTATCGTCTCAGTACGACGATCTATACCACCCTGCTGTTTCTCCGTACAGCCGCAGGGCTCGATCTGGCCCTGCCAGTTTCCACTTAATATGATCGAATAGCCATCATACTTTTTATGGTCGGTCTGCTTTGGCCCATCCGGAACTTCCGTCGGGTCTGCTGCACCTGCAAAAAATGCACTCAATGTCAATACAAGACCTACATAAAATGTAGGCCATGATCGTTTCATATTCCTCATGCCCTGGGCCCACCAAAACTGTTCATTTCCCTTTTTTAACGCACCAGACCATAACAATGAACCTCAAGCGTGTCCTGATCATGGCCAACTATAGGAATAAGCAAATAATCACTTATGTACTTCTTTTCCTTTTCCTGCTCCTGTATCCTGGTCATATCCAGCTCTATAGTAACTTCATAACCATCGACACTCTTACGGGTATCTAACACCTTGATATATCCGGCCTTACTGCTGATATCGCCTAACTCAAATTCCTCTTTGAAATTAGACACCACCTTTATCTTTGCCTGACGGCCAGCCTGAGTTTCCGGGGTGAACCGCTTGGTCTTGGGGAAAGCATCAAAAGGCATTTTAGTATCATAACGAACACTAAGTCTGTCAACCTTGGGGTTATCAGTCTTAATAGTTATCAGGCCCGTAGGTGCATTTCTGAGATTGTCAATATTACCCTCCACAACCAGCCGGTGACTTTTTGCACTTACTGCCGGATCATATACTACAGTAGCAGCATCACCATTGCAGATAAAACCGGTTATGCGAAATTCTGATTCATCAGTACTATTGATAACCAACTCTTGCTTGTTGTCATAATCGCTTTTGAGACCAAAAGTTAAATTTGTCGGAGCAACATCCAGCACTTTACGGATATCGGCAGTAAAAGTAAGGGTCATGCTCTCAGGCTTTGATGGGCTCTTGGTGGTAAGATTTATCTTCTTGATCACCTTGCCGCTGGTATTACCAACATTAAAGGTAAATTTCAATTCTACACTTTCGCCCGGTTCGAGAACTTTTTTAGGCAACTCCGGCACAGTACAACGACAGGGAGCAGTAACCCGCTCGATCTCCAGCGTGCCCTGCCCGGCATTAGTAAGAATGTATGAACCATGGGTAAGCCCCCCCGGCTCTATATTGCCAAAATCATAATTTTCTTTATCTACCTTGAGAATACCGCCCAAAGCCGAAGAATTATCAACTGCTGCCTGCTCTGATTGTCCCTGACTGGCATCTGAGTTTAATTCTTTTGTTACCGGCTCAACAGTAATTTCAGGAGCGGCAACTTCACTAATCTGGCTTGGCTGAGCAACTTCAGCAGGTGCAGTATTATTTGCCTGCCCTGTCGGCTGACTGCAACCGGCCAGAAAAGACAGCGATATTAACATAACTAACAGATAATTTCTTAAAAACAACTTCATTTAACTTATTCTCCTGATTTTTATTAGCTTAAGGAAGAAACTCCCCGCTGTTGTTTTTATTACTCGTAAAAACGCGTCAAAGTTCATAAAAAGCACAAAAAGACAGTATAAATAGTAATAATAACTCATTTACATAGCAAGAACATTAGCTTATACAAATATTCCAATTTAACATTACTTCTTTAATTAAAATAACTTACAAAATAACTACAATCAAGGCCACTATTATCAAATAAGAGAAATTGCCTTCTCGTCAGATAACAGCTAATCATTATTATCGACATAAGTATAATTACCTTAAACATAAATTATTAAATATACTTGCCCACTTCTCAATTTCGCAAGACTATAATGAAATACGAAAGCTATAATATTAGGAAATCAGTAAATATCTAATTGCAAATGAGGTCTCAGCAGTATATGACTTTCTGCTGACAATATGTTGAAGAGAGAGTTTAAGATATTATGTCACCAGACAATGAAACATTAGAGAACGGCATTTTAATAGTAACCGGCTCAAATATACGAGCAGAACAGACAGACCGCCCTATGGCATATATTCTGGCGCGGGACATCATAGAAAAAACTGCGATAATGGGAACAGGAGCCCGAGTTACTGTAATAAGTGACCTTTGGTATCTCAACAGTGAACCTCTGAAAGAGTTACCAACGATCTCTATAGGCGGGCCTAAGATAAATGCCGCCTCTGCCTATCTCAGCCGCCGGCTGGAAAACCTGCTGATAATAGACAACACCCTGACAATTCAACTTGACCCAACATATCAAGACCTCAGAGTCTCACTATGGGGCACTGATACCTGCAGAACCCAGGATGCTATATCAATCTTCAAACAAAAAGGCTATCTTGACAAATTTTTACAAGCAACCTGCAAATGGTACTCACATCCATAAACTTACATCAAAACACTAAATGTCGCTATCTACACACCATTTCCACCATATACCTCCAAGCCATGGTCCTGGCTATCTAAAAATTCCACAACTCCTGAGCTAATAGATTTGACATTAAAGTCAAAGTCCGATAATCTAATTGACATCTTTTTTGTCGTATATCTACACTATTTCAAACTCTTTTCAGGAGGAAGATCATGAAACAATACCGTCTGGCGATATTATTACTACTGAATCTGTCAACAGCGATTTATGCCGGGGTTTACTCTGGTGGTTCAGGAACATTAACAGATCCATATAAAATATCAAATACCAATGACTTAGTAGAGATAGGGAATCAACCAGGTGATTTTTCCAGCCACTTTGTACTCACAGCAGACATAAATATGTCAGGCATAACCAACTTCAAGCCGATCGGATATTACGCTACCACTCAGTTAACCAGTGCAATACCTTTTACCGGCCAATTCGATGGTAAAGGCCATACTATTTCATACTTGAGCATAACCACCAATAAGCCTGGGATCGGTCTGTTTGGCATAGTCACCAACGGTGTTACGGTAATTAAAAATATCACCCTGGTCAGCCCGATATATACGACAACTGGCTCAACTAACTCACGTGCAGGCGGATTAGTCGGTTGTTTTGAGGGTCTGGAAATAAGTAATTGCCATGTAATAAACCCAACAATAATTGGCAATGCAGAAACAGGCGGTCTTTTAGGAACAACCTGGTCACAGATATGCCAGATTAGTAATTGCAGTGTGCAGAATGGAAGTATCAGGGGTAATAATCGCGTAGGCGGCTTTGCCGGGGGTATTACACCCAATGCTCATGTCTTTAACTGCTGGTCATCAGCAGAAGTTTACAGTAAAGGCACCACAGCAAGCACCACCTTAGAGGTAGGTGGATTTGCCGGCTATATCAATAGTACATCAAACAAGATAACCCTGGTTGAATGCTGTTATGCAACCGGCAATGTAATTGGCGCTACCATTTCAGACAATGTAGGTGGTTTTACCGGTTCTAATCGCGCTACCATCAGTAATTGCTTTGCAACTGGAAATGTCTCAGGCAGAAGCAGCGTGGGAGGCTTTAGCGGCTATCACACCCACAATGGCACACCAACTTATACCGTCAATTGTTTTTCAACTGGTATGGTAATGGGCACAGGCGATGATGTTGGCGGATTTAACGGCTATAAATTCAGTTATAATACCTTTTGGGAAAATTGTTACTGGAATACTCAAACCAGTGGAATGGCCATCTCTTCAGAAGGTTATCCCTATACCACAGACCAGATGCAGGACCAAGCCAACTATGATGGCTGGGATTTCGCTAATACCTGGATAATGAGCAGTCCTGATAGCTACCCCAGATTAAGGTCCAGCTTTAATAAAGCAGATCTTGATTTTAGTGACAGTGTGAACCTGCACGATTTTAATATTCTGGCTCTGGCCTGGGGCTCAGTAACCGGGAATGCAAATTATAATCCAGCCTGTGATTTAGAAAATCCAGCCGATGGAGTTATTGACATACTTGACCTGGCAGTATTTGCTGATAACTGGCTTGCTCAATAACTTACATTGTAATAAAATCTGAAAATACATAATAATGCCCTGTCAGACTGATTCTGGCAGGGTGTTTTATTTCTGATATGCCCCACCTAAAGCTCGCTTGGCATGCCAGAAAATAATGCCACACACTAATAAGACATATAAGTATTACAAATCAATAGTATATAAAAAAACAGGCAGTCATTTACCGAGCTGCCTGTTCTGTTTTCGCTTTATATTTTCAGTATAATTACTGAAGTTTTTCCATGATCTCATCAGGTATGTCAAAATTGCCGTAAGCGTTTTGGACATCGTCGTGATCTTCAAGTCTTTCCATCAATTTAAGTACCTTTTGAGCTTCAGCTTCGTTCACCGCAATTGTATTACTTGGAATCTGAGATATTTCAGATGCTTCGATCTCTATCCCTGCATCAATAAGAGCCTGTTTAACATCTCTGAAAGAATCAATAGAAGTTGTAATTTCAAACATGCCATCTTCTACAGAGAAGTCTTCAGCACCAGCCTCCAGAGCCAATTCCATAACCTGCTCTTCGTCCTTGCCGGCCCCATTTATATTGATAAAGCCTTTTTTGGAGAATATCCAGGCTACGCAACCAGAAGCCCCCAGAGCCCCACCATTCATGTCAAATATCTTACGAATTTCACCAGCAGTACGATTGCGGTTATCGGTAAGTACTTCACACATAATAGCAACACCAGCAGGTCCATAACCTTCATACAGGACCTCTTCAAATGTAGCACCATCCAGATCGCCCGTCCCCTTTTTGACAGCTTTTTCAATAGTATCTTTAGGCATATTCGCTTCTTTAGCCTTATCTATCGCATATCTGAGGGACAGGTTAGTACCTGGATCACCGCCACCATTTTTAGCAGCAACGATAATAAGTCTGGCAAGTTTGCTCCAGAGCTTTCCTCTTTTGGCATCATTAGCAGCTTTCTTATGTTTAATACCAGCCCAATGGGAATGACCAGCCATATTATAACTCCGTATTATTTAATTATTTATAAAGAAAACATAATGAACAGGCCCAGGTTTTACCAACTAACCTGAATATTCAGCCTGCTTTATGTCGGGGCAAGCCCTGATAAGAACAAAAATAATATCAGGAATTCTATCAAAATCAAGTAATAATCAACAGGAGAAAAGGATGCGAAATAAGTTACTTTCCTTGTCTCTCGCTGCGTCTGCGCAGGCTTTCATTAAGAATTCGCTTTCTCATTCTAATAGATTTAGGTGTAAGCTCTACCAGTTCATCCTCTTCGATATATTCCAGAGCGGCTTCCAGAGAAAGCTCACGAGGAGGCCTGACCCTGGCGGCATCATCTTTACCTGAAGCTCTCATATTGGTTAACTGTTTGGGTTTAACGGGATTACAAACAATATCACCCTCTTTACAATGCTCACCGACAACCTGTCCTTCATAAACCTGTTGTCCAACTTTAACAAAGAAGAAGCCGCGATCGTAGAGTCCATCAAGAGCATAAGCAGTAACCTGACCGCCGGTCATAGCGATCATAACACCTGCCTGTCGTCCTGGAATAGCGCCGCGTAAAGGCTCATACCTGAGAAAACTGTGGTGCATAATAGCTCTTCCCTGAGTAGCGTTCATCATGCGAGAATGTAATCCAAAAAGCCCCCGAGAAGGAATAACAAACTCCATGTGGACAAATCCTTCAGAGCCCTTTCCTTCCATCTTAACCATCTCGCATCTCCGTTCACCCAGAAGCGACATAACCGAACTCTGGCAATCTGCCGGGCAGTCAATAACAAGAGACTCTATAGGCTCTTGTTTAATACCATCAACTTCACGGATAATAACTTCTGGTTTTCCGACACAAAGCTCATATCCTTCGCGTCTCATCGTTTCCAGAAGAATACCCAGATGCATAAGGCCTCTGCCAGAAACCTTGAACTCGTCTGTAGTATTACCTTTTTCGACCCTGAGTGCAACATTATGCTGCAACTCTTTCTGAAGCCTGTCCCATACCTGACGGCTGGTAACTTTATCGCCCTCGCGACCCACGAACGGCCCATCATTTACCCTGAAAACAGTATGCATTGTAGGCTCATCAACAGAGATAACAGGCAAAGCACTTGGCTCATCAGGACAGGCAATGGTATTGCCTATATCGATCGGATCAAGCCCGGTAACAGCACAAATATCACCGGCATGAACTTCAGATACCTGCTTTTTACCCAATCCTTCAAACTGGTGAAGATTTAATACTTTCTGTAATGTATGCTCACCATGCTTATCAATTACGGTAACATTCTGACCTTCACGCAATACACCGCTGAATACCCTGCCGATCGCTATTCTTCCTACATATTCACTATGATCCAGTGTAGTAACCAACATCTGCAACGGAGCATCAATTTGCCCCTTGGGAGATGGTATTTTCTTAATGATCATATCAAATACCGGTTTAAGATCTGTTCTTTCCCCGTCAGCAGTAAAAGAGCACCATCCATCACGAGCAGAAGCAAATAAGACCGGAAAATCAAGAGCCTCATCAGAAGCACCTAACTGAACAAGCAAGTCAAAAACCTCGTCAACAACGGCATTGCCGCGAGCATTGGGACGGTCGGCCTTATTGATAACAACAATAGGTTTAAGGCCATTTTCCAGAGCCTTACCCAATACAAATCTGGTCTGGGGCATAGGTCCTTCAAAGGCATCAACTACCAGCAAAACACCATCGGCCATCTTTAATACTCGTTCAACCTCACCACCAAAATCGGCGTGACCAGGTGTATCAATAACATTTATTTTATACTCAACACCATTTTCGTCTGTATAGCTGATAGCACAATTCTTACTGAGAATAGTAATACCACGCTCTCTTTCAAGCGGATTAGAATCCATGATAAGGCCATGCTGTCCGCCTGCGAGCTTATCAAGATCAGAATTGCGAAATTTACCAGATTGATAGAGAAGTTTATCGACCAGAGATGTTTTGCCGTGGTCAACATGTGCTATAATAGCTACATTTCTAAGTTTTTCCAAGTGTGTGAACTCCAGGGAGGGAGCAGGTCTTAACTCTATATGCCCCACATATACCAGTCAGGCCCTGCTATATTGTCTATATTTAGTGGGTCGTTTATTGTATTTGATTTCAAGTTAAAAGTCAAGAAAATGATATTTCATGGTCAGAATTAATGAATATAAGCTCTTTATACAGAATACCTTATAATAGGAAAGAATATTTCAGATCGGTCAACAATAGATTGCGAACAGAAATAAGCATTGCACTTAAATACTAAGAAAAATATAGAAATTAAACAGAGTGCTAATACAAAACTATAAGTCACAAAACTGGCCGCTAAGCATTAAAGGCACAAGATACGATGGTCAGGCGAAAAAAGTAAAGTAAAATACATTATAAAACGCATGTGTGCCAGCCGTTATGCCGTAGCCTCTATAATGAAAAATAATAGCAAAATAAACACCAGCGGCCATACGAAAAAGAAAACTGCCCAGATCCATTGGTTCAAGATGAACAAATCTGCCAGCCATATCAATACCAAAATAATGGTGGGTAGAGAAAAGTAGTGCTGAAATGATAGTTGCTGTAACAATAGAGGTTGCATGACCAAACCGTAATACATTATCAAAAAGCATTAAAAGCAAGCCAAGTATCACCAGACGAAATACAAGCTCCTCATAAATACCCGCACCAATGCCAATAACGATCTGGGCATAGTAATCATGATTGGGCACAACGGCGGAAAAGGAGCTTGAGCCATTCATGATAAGTCCGATAATAAATAAAGGAGCAGTAAGTATAATAGCCTCAAAAGCCATCCAGGCCAGCCATGCCGGACGCACACGCCAGGGATAATTGCTGGTAAGCTGCAGCACCAGAGTAATAATAACAACAACAATACAAGGGAAGGCACCGGCCAGCCCCTGATTAGCCCCGCCCAGGCCAGCCAGGCCCATGATCCAGGTAAATGCAGCCACCCTTGATTGAACATTAGCTATTTGGTCAGTATTGACCAGAAAGGTGCCAATCTCATAAAGAACGATCAGTGGAAGTAAGAAAAACAAGGCATACATAGGCCTCCTTACAGAATCGAAATAATTATCCAAAACTGCACCCTGCTTTGAAGTCTTACGGGTTACGGGCTTATATTTATTTGTTTTCTCTTTAGCCATAAATACTTGTAGATAAAGGTGTCATGCAGAATTAATATACAATAATCACCTGAATAACACTTTTGGAAAGAATAAAGAAAAAGATACGGAAATGCAATATAAAATACAAAATATGCGCAAAAAAAAACCGGCTGACATAAACAGACAACCGGTTTTAATTTAGCTATAAATCAGCAGATTATTCTGCTGAATCAGTCTGAGGAGCAGATTCCTGGGCATTAGCCTTAGAACCATTATATTCGCCTACTAACTGAAGCAGACAGAGTTCGCCATTATCACCAATACGACGATAAGGGAGACGAACTATACGAGTATAACCACCCGGACGATCCTTCATTAAAGGAGCTATCTCAGAAAAGAGCTTCTGAACAACAGTGGTAACTTTAACAGTTTCTCCATCTTTTTCGACACAAATATCTCTATTCTGCATCAAAGAGATAACGCGACGGCGTGCATGCAAATCGCCCTTCTTAGCAATTGTTATAAGCTTTTCAGCAAAAGAACGAACATACTTTGCCTTTTCGATCGTGGTTGAAATTGTACCGTGCTCAAAAAGCGAAGCGGCCATATTCCGTCTCAACGCTAAACGATGAGAACTGGTACGCCCTAAATGTTTACCAGCAACTTGATGACGCATCTAACTAACCTCTTTATCTATAAAATTATTCTTACTACAAACGGTATGCTGTTTCAAACCAGCACTAACAAATACATTTACAGCAAACAACTACTGCAAACAGCCTCGATCACTCTAAAGGAGAGATGTCATAACCAGAAACATCCATACCAAGAGAAAGTCCAAGGTCTTCAAGTTTACGCTTAACTTCACGCAATGAAGTCTTACCAAAACTGCGTAAAGACATAAGCTGATTTTCATCCTGAGCAACAAGCTGTCCGACAGTTTCAAATTTACCCATTTCCAGGCAATTCATAGCACGAACAGACAGATCAAGATCATTAAGGCTCATTCTTAAAGTGCGAGCCATCTCATTATCAGTCTCAACATATTCAGATTCAGAAGCACTGCAGGCTTCAACAGCAACTTCCCCACCGAAAGCACCCTTGTTACCAACTTCAGCATACTGAATGAACGGGCCTAAATGCTTGCGAAGTATCTTGGCAGATTCAACCAGAGCCATCTGCGGAGTAATCGTACCATCAGTCCATATTTCCATAACCAGACGGTCATAGTTAATGTCCTGACCAACACGAGTTTCCTCAATGCGATAGCGAACACGGGTAACAGGCGAGTAGATAGCATCGATCTCAATAATGCCAAGGTCTTCAGGCCTGGTCGCTTTTTCAGCCGGGCTTACATAGCCTCTGCCGCGTCCTACAGTCATTTCCAGATCGAAATCAACATTGGCTGTAAGAGTTGCGATCTTATGATCTTTATTGAAAATTGTAATATTTGGATCAGCTTCAATATCAGCAGCAGTTATATCGCCAACTGTATTCTTTCTGATCCTCATAGTCTTAGGTGTTTCAGAATCAACAGAAACAACCAGAGTCTTAATGTTCAGAATAATATCACAAACATCTTCAAGAACACCAGTAATAGAAGCAAACTCATGGGTTGCTCCTTTAATCTTAATACTGGTTACAGCACTGCCTTCCAGAGAAGAAAGAAGAATTCTTCTGAGACTATTACCCAGAGTAGTACCAAAACCTCTTTCAAAAGGTTCAATACTGAACTTTCCATACTTATCAGAAGACATTTTACTGTCTAATTCAACTTTAGTCGGCAATTCTAAGCCGCGCCATCTGATTCTCATTTATACTGGCCTCCACTATTAACATTCGATCATTACTCGTCAGGCGGCATTTACATCTGCCAGAGATATACTAACGAGAAGATCTACTGTTAAAAGCAAAATATATTTATTCGGTTGAAGCATAGCTTCATAACTGTCAGGCGTAATACCGCAATGCTCGCCTGAACAACCTTTATTACTTAGAACAGAACTCAATGATAAGCTGTTCTTCAACAGGGAGCATAACATGCTCTCTGGAAGGCATGGCAACAACAGTTGCCTCGAGCTTAGCAGTATCAAGTTCAAGCCATTCCTGACCAGGCAGTACAGAACCAGATTCCAGATTGGTCTTAACCATGGTCTGGCTGGCTTCACGAGCACGCACACTGATCTTGTCACCAGGTTTAACCAGGTAACTGGCAATATCAACCTTGTGACCATTAACGGTTATATGACCGTGAGAGATCAACTGACGGGCCTGACGGCGTGAACCACCAGAGAAATTAAGCTTATAAACTACATTATCAAGCCTTCTTTCCAGGAGACAAAGCAAAGCCAGACCGGTATTGCGTTTTTCCTTATCAGCAAGCTGGAAGTACATACGGAACTGCTTTTCCATAACGCCATAATAGCGTTTAACCTTCTGCTTCTCACGCAGACGAGCACCGTAATCACTAGATTTACCGCGTTTCCATGAATGCATACCCGGAATCTTGTTACGGCTCTGAGACTCAATTGGGCACTTTGCGCTATCGCATCTTGTGCTCTTGAGATACAATTTCATACCTTCCCGTCTGCACTGACGGCATGATGCACCTATATTCCTTGCCATTAGCTTTTAATCGCTCCTGTTATACTGATATAAAAATTTGTTAACTGACTGTATTTATACTCTGCGTCTTTTACGAGGACGACAGCCATTGTGTGGCAGCGGAGTAACATCCTCAATTGACGATATTCTTAAGCCTGCCGCCTGCAGTGAGGTAATGGCTGATTCACGACCAGAGCCAGCACCTTTAACGCGGACCTCAACTTCAATAACGCCAAACTTTTTAGCTGTGGTAGCACACTTTTCAGCAGCGCGTTGAGCTGCAAAAGGTGTACTCTTACGGGAACCCTTAAAACCGATAGTACCGGCAGAGTCCCAACATAAGGTCTCGCCGTTAGCATCTGTAATGGTTACCAGCGTATTATTGAAAGTCGCTTTAATGTGAGCAATACCTTTGCCTACACCACGACGAACATTTTTCTTTTTGCCGACTACTTTTTTAGCCATAAACCTTTCCTGTCATATATTGGAAGTAAGGTAAAATTACCCATTAATGTCCTATTAACCCTTCTTACCAGCCACAGTCTTACGCGGACCTTTACGAGTACGAGCATTACTCTGAGTATTCTGCCCTCTTACTGGTAAGCCACGACGATGACGAAGGCCACGATAGCAAAGAATTTCCTTGAGACGACTGATATTCTGAGATACCTGACGGCGCAAGTTACCCTCTACCAGATAGCTGCGATCAATAATACCAGCTATGCGAGTAATCTCTTCATCATTGAGGTCCTTAGCTTTCATCTGTACATCAAGACCTGCTTCAGCAAGGATCTTCTTTGACAGAAAAGGGCCAATTCCCTGGACATAGGTCAGTGAGACCCACAACGGTTTGTTATTAGGTATATCAACACCTGCAATACGAGGCATATTTCTATCTCCGCTTACTTTCCTTGACGCTGTTTATGACGGGGATTTGCAGAACAAATCACTCTGACCACGCCGTGTCTTTTAACTATCTTACAGTTTTCACAAATTTTCTTAACTGAACTACGAACTTTCATTTAACACCTCTAACAAGGTTATCACACACACTATTGTGTATTTACTTCCTTAATACGATACGACCTCTTTTAAGGTCGTATGGGCTCAACTCTACTGTTACAGTATCGCCAGGCAATATACGGATAAAATGCATACGCATCTTTCCTGAGACATGTGCCAGTATCTCATGCTTATTTTCCAGTGCAACACGGAAAACAGCATTGGGCAATGCCTCCAGTACAGTCGCTTCTACTCTTATCGCGTCTTTTTTAGTCATGCTATTATACAGATTCCAATCAATCTGACAAGGTTAAAACTTCACAACCGCCAGCAGTAATAGCAATTGTATGCTCAAAATGAGCAGAAGGCTTACCATCGCCAGTTACAACGGTCCAGCCGTCATTCAAAGTTCTACATTTCCAGGTACCGGCATTAACCATAGGCTCCACAGCCAAAACCATACCTTTTCTTAAAACTAAGTCGTTGTTTAACAACTCTTTACTTACAAAATTAGGAACTTTGGGGTCTTCATGCATGTTTCTGCCAATACCATGGCCAACATAGTCACGGACCACACCAAAGCCGGCGTTTTCAGCAAATTGCTGCATTTGAGCGGCAATATCACTCCATTTTCTCCCTGGAGCAGACATTTTGATAGCAATATTCAGAACGCCGGAAGTTATATCAAGCAGTCTTCTATTTTCAGCTGTTATCTTACCTACCGGTATAGTAACAGCCGCATCACCACAATAGCCTCGCAGCTTAGTTCCACAATCTATGCTGATTATGTCACCTTCCTGCAAAACCCGGTTGCCCGGTATGCCATGTACAACTTCTTCGTTAACACTGGCACATATACTGGATGGGAAATCAGGATAACCCGGATTTGGTACGCCTTTAAACAAAGCGATCGCACCAGATTCTTCTATCATCTGATCACTGATAGCTGCTAACTGAGCGGTAGTCATTCCAGGTTTAACTATTTCCCGGAACTTTTGTAGAACATTGCCGACGATTCTGCCGGCCTCTCGCATTTTAGCGATCTCTCGCTCAGTCTTTATTACTATCGCCATCTTTACTTATTTAATCCTGGCCTTAACATCATCAAGAACATTCTTAAGTGAAGTTGTAACCATATCTATCGCAACATTGCCATTAACGGACTTAACATTGCCCTGCTCATTATAATATTCAACCAGAGGTGCTGTCTGAGCATGGTAGGCTGCTATTCTATTTTTTACGGTCTCAGCCGTATCATCAGCACGCTGACTTAACTTGCCACAACCATTATCGCACTGCTCTGCTACCTTTGGAGCCATATACTTAACATGATAAGCTGCTCCACATTTCAGGCAACTGCGGCGACCGCATACTCTTTCTTCGAGCAGGCTGTCATCAACCTGCAGGTTAAGAACAACATCTATTTTCTTACCAGCCTGAGTCATAGCCTTATCAAGCTCTTTAGCCTGACCTATGGTGCGTGGGAAACCATCAAATACAAAACCACTGACATTACCGCATGCCGCTATCTCTTTCATCATCATAGCGACGATTAGATCGTCAGGGACAAGTTTACCGCTGTCCATATAGCCTTGAGCTTCTTTACCCAGGTCTGTACCTTCACTGCGTTCGCGTCTAAGAATATCACCACTGGAAAGATGTTTCAATCCATAAGTATCGACAATAAACTTACACTGTGTGCCTTTTCCTGCTCCGGGAGGTCCTAAAAATATGACTATCATGCTTAACCCTTGATCTTTCCACTATCCATAAAACCTGAATAGTTACGCATCATTAAGTTAGTCTCAATTCGCTGAACCAGGTCAAGAGAAACTGAAACTACGATCAATAAACCAGTACCACCAAGAAACGAGGCGATACCGTAGTCAACATCCAAAAGAAGCATTATAACAGTTGGAACAACCGCTATAAGAGCCAGGAAGCCAGCACCTGCATAAGTTATCCTGGTCACAACCTTTTCCAGATATTCGGCGGTTCTGCGACCAGGTCTGAGCCCGGGAATGAACGCACCATTATCACGAAGATTATTAGCTATTTCTTTAGGCTGGAACTGAACTGTGGTCCAGAAGAAAGCAAAGAAGTATATCAATGCTATATATATAAAGTTATATGTGAATGACCTAGGGCTAAAGGCGTCTTGCAAAACTGCCAAAGTACCACTTTCAGGCCAGAACTTCATCAACTGGCTAAACAATACGCTAGGTAGCTGCATAAGAGTTACAGCAAAGATTATCGGTATAACACCGCCCTGATTAACTCTCAAAGGCAAGTACTGACGCTGTCCGCCATATACTTTCTGTCCTCTGGTCATACGAGCATGCTGAACAGGAATACGACGCTGCCCTTGTGTAATAATGATCGATCCGGCTACTACAGCAACGAAAGCGACTACCAGCAGGATCAAAACGGGCTCTGTTGTTGCCCCTTCGCGGTACAACTGTACTAACTGTCCGATAGCCCAAGGGAATCTTGCCAGAATACCAGCCATAATGATAAGACTTATACCATTACCTATGCCGTACTCATCAATCTGTTCACCCAGCCACATAAGGAACATCGTGCCGGCTGTCATAGCCATAATACTCATAAAACTAAACATCAACTGATTGTCGAAGAGTATTTCACGATAGATAAATCCACTGTTCTTGAGCCAGATAACTATAAACGCAGACTGTATCAGACACAGGCCAACAGTAGCATAACGAGTATATTCCTGAATTTTCTTACGGCCGGCAGTACCCTCTTTAACGAGTTTTTCGAGAGAAGGCACAACAGTAGTAAGTAACTGGAATATGATCGATGCCGAAATATATGGCATAATACCCAGAGCAAATAATGAACTCTGACTGAGACTACCACCTGTAAACATAGTCAGATAATTAGTAGCACGCTGTAAAGGTGTCTCTGAACCAGAACCACCCATCATCTGCTGCATCGCGTCCTGATCAATACCAGGCAGCGGGATGTGAAATCCTATCCTGTAAATAGCCAGCAACATTATGGTAAATAAAACCTTGTTGCGCAGCTCAGGCACCTTGAATATGTTTACAAATGTAGAGATCATATCTTAATCCATCATCCTTAACAAAAGTTATGATACCAGTTCAACTGTTCCACCAACGCTGGCGATTTTCTGCTCAGCAGAACGGCTGAACTTATCAGCGACAACGGTAAGCTTACGAGTAAGATCACCAGTACCAAGTATTTTAACTGGCATATTGGTATTACGGATAATACCGGCCTTAGTAAGAACCTCAGCGTCAATTCTGGTACCGTCTTCAAAACGATCCAACTGAGATATATTTACAATTGAATAGCGTTTGGTAAAATTAGCATTATTAAAACCGCGTTTAGGCAGGCGACGGAACAGAGGCATCTGTCCGCCTTCTTTAACCATAGATGCGCCGTAGCCAGAAACAGTCTTCTGTCCTTTATGTCCACGACCAGAGGTCTTGCCCTTACCACTACCAGGGCCACGACCAACCCTACGGCTGACCTTGTGCTTACCTACCAGCGATGTAATCTCATGATTCATCATGGCTTGTTATTTCCTTATGATGCAGATATATTTGTACCACGGAGCTTTTCGATAGTCTCGCGGCTTCTTAACGACAACAAGGCATTCATAGTAGCCTTAACAACATTTTTGGGATTAGTGCTTCCATAAATCTTAGTCAGCACATCATTAACTCCCACAAGACGCAATACTGCACTTGCAGAGCCACCGGCAATAATACCAGTACCCGGATCGGCAGGAACCAGCACGATACTGGTAGCACCAAAACGGCCCTTTACCATGTGCGGGATAGTACTGCCATCAAGCTGAACAGCATGCAGAGTTCTGCGAGCTTCTTTAATGGCCTTTTCAACCGAAGGCGGAACTTCATTTGCCTTAGCATATCCGAATCCGACTTCACCCTTACGATTACCAACAACAACTAATGCGGCAAAGCTGAAATTTCTTCCACCTTTAACTACCTTAGAGCAGCGGAAGATCTTTACTACATGATCTTCTAGTGCGTTATTGCTGTCTTCTTGATTTCGTGCTGCCTGAGCCACGTGTATTCTCCAAAATCTATTGGTTTATAATTAAAATACCAAACCGGCTTTTCTGGCAGCCTCTGCCAGAGCCTGGATACGACCGTGGTATCTATAACCGTTACGATCAAAACATACCTGACGGATGCCAACTTCCTGAGCCTTGCGAGCTAATGCTTCACCGATCTTAGCAGCGGCATCTTTGTTTCCGCCAGCACCATTAACATCTACATTCATGGTTGACGCTGAAACAAGTGTGCAACCGGCCTCATCATCTATTATCTGGGCATACATATGCCTTAGTGAACGAAAAACTGTCAGGCGAGGGCATGTGGCCGTTCCAGACACTTTTTTGCGCACACGCATTTTGCGTTTGAGCCTCATTGAATTTTTGCTTTTAGTCTTGTCCATTTAATCTTGTCCAGCTTAAAAATTAATAATTCTATATCTTCTTAGTAACTTAATTAACTACCGAAGGCCTTACCGTCCTTACGAACGATTCTTTCGTCTTTATAACGAATGCCTTTACCAACATATGGCTCTGGCGGACGAACCTTGCGGATCTTAGCGGCTAACTGCCCAACGACCTGTTTATCTGGTCCACTGATGCTGAATACCGCCGGGGTGTCATTACCACGAGCATTTGGTGTTGTAATAACTAACTTAACACCTGCGGGTATCTGTACCTTATGGGGTTTGGCAGTACCAACAGTCAGTTCAATATCCTGTCCGGCCTGTTTAACACCATAACCAGTACCGTATATTTCCATATCGATTTTGTAACCTTCAGTTACACCAACAACCATATTAGCCAGAAGTGCACGAGTTGTGCCATGTAAAGCTCTGGATTCACGGTCATCTCCCTGACGGGTTACCTCAATTGCCTTATTGTCGGCATCATAAGCAACTTTGATCAAAGGATGTACTTCCCAGGTTAAGCTGGCTGCTGACGATGCAATCTTAACCATCTGTCCTTTAACCTCTACAGTTACACCTGCGGGCACTGCTACTGGTTTTTTTCCTATACGACTCATATCTTATTCCAAATTCAGAAGTTAATATATGTATCTCTTAGCACACTGTACAGAGCAACTCGCCGCCAACATTATGTTTACGACATTCAATGTCACTCATTACACCTTTATTAGTGCTCACGATCCCAATACCCAGGCCACCCATTACTTTAGGCAGATCAGATGTTGAAAAGTAAACACGACAAGAAGGCTTGCTAACGCGTTTGATCTCTGTTATAACCTTCTCGCCCAGTACGCCGTACTTGAGCTTTATACGAAGGTCAGCCTGCTTACATGCAGTCTCGATCACATCGAAACCTTCGATATAACCCTGATCTTTAAGTACATGGGCTATACCCTGGCATACTTTTGTTGATCTTACTATTACGCTTGCCTGTTCAATCCGAATCGCGTTGCGAATTCTTGTAAGCATATCAGCTATAGGATCACAATGACTCATATCAGTTTTTACTCCAATGTCAGGTTTTATAACCTTAATTATTATTACCAGCTTGCCTTTTTAACACCAGGTATCTTACCTTCACTGGCAAGATTTCTGAAACAGATTCGACATATCTTAAACTTACGGTAAACAGCACGGGGTCTGCCGCACAGTTGACAACGAGAATAGGAACGAACCTTGAATTTTGGTGTCTTTTCAGCTTTTATTCTTAATGCCTTAGTCGCCATATACGCCTCTTAATAGGAGTGATTAGTTTGCCTTATCATTTTTTCCACGGAACGGCATACCAAACAGATCAAGCAAATACTTGGCTTCTGCATTGGTTTTGGCTGTCGTCACCATAGCTATATTCATACCCTGAACTCGTGTAACCTTATCTGGGTCTATTTCAGGGAATACAAGCTGCTCAGTAAGACCCATACTGTAGTTACCACGGCCATCGAAACCTTTGGGATTAAGTCCACGGAAGTCGCGAACACGCGGGATAGTTACAGAAATCAGACGATCGAGAAATTCATACATCATCGGGCCGCGTAAGGTAACCTTACAGCCAATTTCCATGCCTTCGCGAAGTTTGAAGTTAGATACGCTCTTCTTAGCGGCACAAATCTGAGGTTTCTGACCGGTAATAGCAGTCATATCTCTTACAGCACCTTCGATGAGTTTCTTATCACGACATGCTTCGCCAACGCCCATAGAAACTACGATCTTTTCCAGTTTAGGAACCTGCATTGTGTTCTTATACTGAAACTTTTCTACGAGTTTCTTTCTAATTTCTGATTTATATAATGCTTCAAGTCGGGTCATTTTTTAAACCTTATTTAATCTATTTGATTACCAGCTGTTGATACTCTAACTTTTTTACCTTTTACTTCGGTAAACTTAACACGGGTAGCTTTGCCGGTCTTGGCATCGATGGGCATTACATTGCTAATCGCAATCGGACGCTCAATACGAATTCTACCACCCTGGGGACTGACTCGTGAAGGCTTAATATTCTTGGTTACAACATTAACGCCTTCAACCAGAACTTTGCCATTGTCTATATCGACACTCAGAACCTTAGCACGAGTGCCCTTAGAATCACCGGCAGTTACCATAACGGTATCACCCTTTTTAATTCTGTTTGCCATATTACACCACCTCCGATGCCAGCGAAATGATCTTCATAAATTTCTTTTCACGCAGTTCACGGGCAACGGCGCCAAAAATGCGTGTTCCAATCGGATTACCATTATCATCGATCAGCACACCGGCATTGCTATCAAATCTTACATAGCTGCCATCAGGACGACGCATCGGGTAAGCACAGCGTATGATAACGCAGCGATATACCTTTTTGGGGTCCAGGTTTGATGTCGGAAGCTGTTTCTTTATACAAACCTTTATTACATCGCCTACACTGGCTGTCTTACGACTTTTCTTGCCGCGGGCTGTACTACCGCCGAGTACTCGAATACACAGGGCTTCCCTGGCACCGGTATTATCAGCAATATCTATTATTGTTTCCTGCTGTATCATCAGTAAATTCCTGCTAAATCTTAACCTAAGTTCGGATTATATTCCTTCAACTACTCTAACCAGTCGCCAGCATTTAGTCTTGCTGATCGGACGGCACTTAGCGATATCTACGGTATCGCCTAGCTTGGCAATCTTGTTGGCATCGTGGACATGAGCAACGGTGCTGCGTTTGAGCATCTTGCCATACTTTGGATGCTTGGTCAGATATCTCAAAACAACTTTAATAGTCATTTCACCAGATATGCTTTCAACTTTACCTCTGTAAGTCTTTAACTTTTTGCGTTCTGTGGTCGCCATTATTATTTCCAATTAAATCAGGTTACGCCTTCTGGGCAGCTATTTCTCGTTCACGAATTACAGTTTTAATGCGTGCTATATCACGCCTGAGATGGCCGGAAAGTGAAGTGTCTTCAACTTTCTCAGTTACTTTCTGACAGCGAAGATCAAATCTCTTACGCTTAAGAACTTCGATCTGAGCGGTCAGCTCTTCTGTATTCATTTCTCTGATTTCTTTAATCTTCATTTTAATTTACTCTTATCTTAAATTGGTCCGAACTTAAGCGATTATCAGCCAATGTGACGACGCTTTACAAATCTGCATTTGACAGGCATCTTGTGAGCTACTCTGAGTAATGCCATTTTTGCAGCATCTTCAGATACGCCACCGATCTCGTACAGAACTGTTCCTGGCTTAACTGTGGCCACCCAGGCTTCAATTTCACCTTTTCCCTTACCCATACGAACTTCAAGTGGTTTACTTGTGATCGAGCGATGCGGGAATACTCTTATATATATTTTACCCTCGCGACGCAGAAAATGATTCGCTGCAACACGACCGGATTCAATAGTCTTAGCTGTTATGAGTGCAGGCTCAAGGCTCTGTAAGCCGAAATCGCCATAGGCTACATAATTTCCGCGGGTCGCATTACCTTTGATCTTACCACGCTGAAATTTACGAAATTTAACTCTTTTTGGCATCATTGCCATGACTAAAATCCTCTTTCTAAAATCTTAGTTTACTTGTCTTAGTTACCGCGTCTGCCGCGACCACGATTCGCCGGAGCTTTGGCCTGAATTTCTTCACCATATTTGCCCAGGTAAACCCATACCTTGATACCAATTATACCATAGGTACATCTGGCCAGACTAAGAGCATAATCTACATTAGCATCGAGAGTCTGAAGCGGAATTGAACCCAGAATCTGAGCTTCGCTACGAGCCAGCTCTGCACCACCCAAACGGCCAGAACAAATGATCTTTACACCTTTTGCACCAGAAGCCATAGCGGTTTCACAGGCCTGCTTCATAACACGACGGAAAGCGGCCCGGCGTTTAAGCTGTTCAGCTATTCCTTCACCGATCAACTGAGCATTGAGCTCAGGATTCTTGATCTCAACAACATTCAAGGTAACCTTACGATTGATCAGGTCCTCAACTGCTTCACGCAGCTTTTCGATCTCAGCACCCTTGGGGCCGATCACGATACCAGGACGAGATGTATGCAGAGTCAGCCTTACATCATCACGAGTTCTTTCGATCTCTACTTTAGCCAAAGCACCGTAAGGCTGGCTGCGATTGAGTCTGTCATCAAGGAACTTACGAATCTTCTGATCTTCTACCAGGCAAGTACCGTATGCCTGCTTGGGAGCAAACCAGCGGCTCTGCCATCCCAGTGTTATGCCTGTTCTAAAACCTATTGGCGAAACTTTCTGACCCATTAAATCTTACCTCAAAATCCGCTTAGGCGGTTAATTATTATTATCAACATTCACACTTACATGAATATGGCTTGCTAATCTAATGAACGATACTGCACGACCTCTGTCCTTCGGACGCCAACGCTTTGTGCCACGACGAGGGCCAGCACCGTCAACTCTTGACTCTGAAACATAGAGGGTTGTTATATCTACATCCTGCTCATCAGCATTAGCTATAGCGCTCTGTAATACCTGTCTTACATATACTGCAGCACGCTTGTTAGTAAACTTGAGCAGGTCAAGAGCATCCTGAACATTGCGATCACGAATAAGATCAGCTACCAGGCGAACCTTGCGGGGTGCCATGGGGCAGAACTTATGACTGGCAGCCCAGGTCTGGATATCCTGAACACCAACCTTAAGAGCACCGGCGATCTTTCTGATATCTTCAGTCTTGGGACGAGTGGTATATAAACCATTTTCCCAGTTCTTTATATTCCCCAGACATCTCTTGAACTCTAAGGCCTTCAATTCTGGTTTCACAGGATTAGCGATAGCTCTTGCGAGGTCATCGACATTCATACCTGCGTTTTCACGACAATTTCTAAGTTTTTCACCGTTTAACATTCAGATTAATTCCTATATATTTATGTTAAACCTTTATTTCTTCTTCTTATCAGCGGCATGGCCACGATAATTACGGGTTGGCGAAAATTCGCCCAGCTTGTGACCTACCATATCTTCGGTCACATATACCTTATGGAACATTTTTCCGTTATGCACCATAAAAGTAACCCCTACAAACTCAGGCACTATAGTAGAGCGACGAGCCCAGGTTTTGATTGCATCTTTTTTGCCGGTTTCTTCCAGCTTCATTACCTTTTTGAAGAGTTTTTCGTCAACAAAAGGGCCTTTTTTAAGTGAACGAGACATAGCCGATTCCTTTTAACAATATTATGCGATCTTAGCCGCTTTACAGCACCAACTGACCGTAATGTTTACTCTTTCTTCTACGAATGATATGCTTATTACTGACCTTGCGTTTAGCACGGGTTTTTCCACCCTTAGCCAGCAAGCCGGTAGGTGAACAGGGGTGACGACCACCGTTGCTTCTACCTTCACCACCACCCATTGGGTGATCTACAGGGTTCATTGCCTTACCGCGAACATGCGGCTTACGACCCATGTGACGCTTACGACCAGCCTTACCGATTATAACCAACTGATGCTCGGTATTACCTATCTGACCGATAGTAGCCCGGCAATCAGAACGAACCATTCTCATTTCACCGCTGGGCATTATCAAAGTAACATACTTTTCTTCTTTACCAGCGATCTTAGCTACAGAACCGGCAGAACGAACCAATCTGCCGCCCTGTCCGGGGTTAAGCTCAACATTGTGAACTTCCATACCGTTAGGGATGTTCTTTAATGGCATACAGTTACCAACTTTTGGCTCAACTCTGTCGCCTGATTCAAGTTCTTCACCGACCTTGAGGCCCAGAGGTGCCAATATGTAGCTCTTGGTATCATCTGCATACTGAAGCAGAGCAATATGACAAGTACGGTTTGGATCGTACTCAATAGCAACTACCTTGGCTACGACATTGTCTTTAAGACGCTTGAAGTCAACCATACGATATATACGACGAGCACCACCGCCACGGAAGCGAACGGTTGTCTTACCGCTGTGGTTACGACCACCATGCTTCTTGATACGCTTTACCAGTGTCTTTTCGGGGCTGGTCTTGGTTATTTCGGCGTAATCATTTACCGAAGCATTTCTTCTACCAGCACTGGTAGGTTTATAAACGCGAATACCCATTTATACTTTCCTTAATTACTGTGTGAACCCAACCCATAAAGGGCCCACTACTTAACTTACTATATTAAAACAGATCAATTACATTATCTGCTTCAAGCACAACAATGGCTCTCTTCCAACTGGGCTTATGACCCTGGAAGTAACCGCGACGGCAAGGCTTGCCTTTGCGGATCATTGTTCTTACATCTTTTACTTTTACGCCGTATATCTCTTCGATCGCTGCCTTGATATCTATCTTGGTGGCAGCCTTATCAACTTCAAAAGGATAAGCATTAGCAAATGTCTGCTGTGTTGTTCCTTTTTCTGTGATTAACGGTCTTACTATTACCTGATACTTATCCACTTTTATTAACCTCTGTTTAACAGGTTATTATTACTTCAGTTTGACACACTTACCAGACATTCCAGTGATTTCTTGGTCAACAGCAGCTTACGCTTGTTGCAAATATCACCGGCGTTAAGCTGATCCACTTCCAGGATCTCCATAGTCGGTATGTTTCTTACTGACTTATATACATTGAGATTATGATCTTCAACTGCGATCAGGCAACTGCGAGTGATGTTCAGATTCTTCAGGATCGCAACAAACTCTTTTGTCTTAGGTGCTGCGAATTCCAGCTTATCTATAACCATCACATCATTTGTCTTGAGCTTAGACAGTATAGCACTGTTACGAGCCAGACGACGCTGCTTCTTAGGCATGCGGTGCGAAAAATCGCGTGCATACTTAGAAAAGCACACACCACCACCTTTACGCAGCGGTGTACGGTTATTACCGGCACGAGCACGGCCCGTACCCTTTTGCTTATACAGCTTACGGGTTGAACCGGCCTTGTCGCCACGGCCACGATTGGCTCCTGTTCCCTGACGCTTATTGGCGTGATACATAACAATAGCCTGCTTCAACAGTGCAGAGCGAACTACCGAGCCTAATACGGCCGGATCGATCTGAACTTTCTCAAGCTCCTTGCCTTCACGATTGTAAACTGGTAACTCTATCATAGTTATTGCCATTTCTTATACTATACCTTATTTGCCTGGCTGCTCATCAGAACAGCTGCATCAGTTATTCTTGCTGGTCTTGGCCTTCTTAACCATCACATAACCGTTATTAGCACCTACTACAGCACCTTTAACTATTATCAGATTGTTAACTGTATCAATACCCATTATCTTGAGGTTTTTGACTGTGCAACGCTCTGCACCCATGTGACCGCTCATCTTACGACCCTTACGAACCGCACGACTTGTACCTCTGCTGGCTGAGCCGCTACCGATACTACCACCGTGACGATGCATACGCTCGCAACCATGTGAACCGTCCATACCCTTGAAGTGGTGACGCTTCATTACACCGGCAAAACCTTTACCTTTGCTGGTGCCTGTAACATCTACATACTTGATCTCTTCAAAGATAGATACTGTCAATTCCTGACCTACTGTATATTCTGAAGCTGCCTTGAGACGATCTTCGCGAATAAAAGCCTTCTGTACGGCGTTTGCCTTAGCGGCGTGACCGACTTCAGGTTTCTTGCGACGATTCTCTTTAACATCATCAAAACCTATCTGGACAGCATGATACCCATCAGTTTCAGGTGTCTTTACCTGAAGAACTGCACAAGGTCCAGCCTGTATGAGGGTAACAGGCACTGATACGCCCTTCTCATCATACATCTTGCTCATGCCGACTTTTTTGCCTAAAAGCATCATTTAAATACTTCCTGTTTTGTAACCTTTTTTACCGTTAACGTACTTACTCGTTGCTTCCGTCAGACACGAATCTTGACGAAAACACCCGCAGGTACCACCAGACGATTCAACGCCTCAACAGTATGCGGGTTTGCGTTATAGATATCGATCAATCTCTTGTGTGTTCTCATCTCGAACTGCTCACGAGACTTTTTGTCAATGTGAGGAGAGCGAAGAACCGTGTATCTTTCGATACGCGTTGGAAGAGGGACCGGTCCGCTAACACGAGCATTGGTACGAAGCGCCTGTTCGACTATCTCTTTTGCTGAAGCATCAAGAGCTTTATGGTCGTACGCTTCCATCCTTATTCTAATCTTTTCGGCTTCCACTTAAGCCAACTCCATATCTAGCAACGGTTTATATTTCTTATGATGCCTGTTTACGCAACAGGCAAAAACTCTACAGACCCGTAATAGTACCAATCTGAAGACTTTTTGTCAATATCTAAATAACTTATTTCTAAGCTAAATCTTAAATAACGAGGGAGAAACCACTAAAAAAACAAGATGAGTAAATTGCGATTAAAATTTTCGTCCAAAAATTATGCGCTCTTCACTCAACCTTCACTTTACGCAGTCAATTCCGCTCGCTTCAGTTGAGATGTAGCATTATATGGCAGTACCAGTTAGGCGTCAACTATAAAATTTAAGAATCACCAAAAAAAGTAATATGCCATAACTCATTACCTTGCAATAAGATATAGCCACACCAGACAGTCTCTAACTGTTATTTTTGGATATTATATGCCTTAATCTCGAACATTTATTATAGTTCAACCGCCATTATCAGTACTGATAACAACCCCGCGAACCATGCTTTTGTTTAGCCTCTTGCAGTTCAAGACCTGTCATAACCAATAGCACACGCTATCCCTGCTCAATATGTACTGAAGGAATAGTTATCATCCTCTATCCTGAAATTGCTGCTGGTGGGTGCCAGATTGATCAATCTTATACCCCTGGAAGTTATCGGATCATTCAGAGGTGAAAATAGTTCCAGACTGGACTGACCGATATTCCCGGCAAAGAGTGAGAGCATCTCCGAATGAGACAGTGCCCCTCGATATATAATAATATTACGATATTTTACTTCGCAGCCACTTTCCTGCTCATTTTGGCCCAGGCCAAATGAATCCACCTCAGACTGTCTGTAATGGCAATTGCCGATAAGTTCACCATTGATATAGAACGAGGCCTTTTCCTGGCTGTAAGAGCAGTTAAGAGCTATCTGGTTCATTCTGCCCGGAGTTATTGATACATTGCTTACTATTTTCTCTTCGCCTGTAAGATATGTGAGCCGCCCCTGTTCATCAACAACTATTTTACCATTACTGTCGATATCCATTATGGTTTCAGAACTATCTGATTCGGCCATAAATTCAAAATAGATTGTATAAGAGTGCAATGGTTTTTTTACAGAACAATTCAGGGGCATAACGCCGGATTTGCCTGATCTTGTCAGCCAGCCTGAATTCTGCATTGTTAGTGAACCTGCTGGTGAAGAACCGATATAATTGTCAAAAAGAGAACCGGGAATGTTATAAAACATCTCCCTGTGACCTGCATCATTAGGGTGACCGCCATCTTTCAAATATCCTTCTACCCATCGCCCATGACCATCGTCAGTGGCAGACAGAAAGTTAATACTGGCAACCGGCCATGAAGCTATCTCCCGATTCATCTGACATATCAGGTCATACTTCAACTGGTCATAACCTGAATTTGGGTAGCAATTGCAGATAACTGGCACTATATCATTGGCCTGCAATACCTGAATTATCTTTTTAAGGCCGTTTCTATAGCTGGTATATACTTCCTGGACATCCGCATTGCCGGCAAGCCCCTCATTAGCCAGAGATAAGCCAACTACCACAATATCAGGGTTATAGACCAAGACATCACGATCGAGTCGGCCCAGCACATCACTGGTACGATTACCACCTATACTTTTATTAATAACTTCCCAACGACCACTGGCCTGAAGCTCTTCTTTAAGCATATAGGCCCATCCTCTATCTTCTGTCGCACCTGATCCATAAGCAACTGAGGACCCGACAACAACCAAACGCAACTTACCATTATTGTATTGGGCAAAATTATCATCGGCCAAAACTCTGCTATTGCTGCCAGAGAATATTTCCAGACCAATAGTCAATGCCAAAGCAACAAATAACCAGATAATGGCTTTTTTCATTATAATTCTTCCTTGAATTTACGGGCTTTCACCCTGCTTTATTTATCACCATTATATCAGACCTCCTGTCTGATTAGAGAGCCCTAAAACCCCCTGAAATGGCATTTTGTCGATAATAGCTACTCTATTATCTTTACATCAACCTTCACCGAATCGGCATTATTATCTGCCGGCGGCGGAGCTTTAAACATACGGCCAGCTCGCCATATTTTAATAGATATATATATACACACTGCCGCTAAAAAATACAAAATAAAAGCAATAAGTCCGGCAAAAGCTTCCGGAAATTTCGTTATCAATAATCCAAGCACTATCAGAATTACACCTAATGTCAGCAATGGTTTTGCGGCCATCGAAAACGGAGAGCCTATATTGAAATTATTATAATTAGAAAAGTTCTGAAATTTGAAGTACATCTGTCAGACTCCTTATTTTAGCCGGCTTGACAACATAGTGCCATTGTCTCAGACCGTAGTCCATAAAAACAATATCATTTTCAATCGTCTCAGTACCACCTGTTATCCACAAAGGCTTCATACCAACACCACTTGAGCCAATAACATCTGCATCATAGCGATCACCAACATAAACCGTTCTGGCCGGATCAAGCCCCATCTTTTGCAATGCAACCTGGAATATCACCGGGTCAGGTTTAATTGAATTCTCCCGGGCAGAATCAACCATAACTTCAAAAAAACTGTCATAGTTCACCTGAGAGCACCAGCCGGCAATATTACCCCAATTATTGCTTATACACCCAAGCCGATACTCTCTGGCTAACTCCGATAAAACAGCATGATTTCTCTCAATTATTTTATGTGAATCAGCCAGAAAATCAGCCGCAACCTCCATAGGATCCCAATTGCCAGAATCATTGCCCTTTTCTGTGGCAATTACAGCATGGGTAGTCTCTATCCAGCGAAGTACCGTCTGATCTATGTTAAGGCTCATAATGTCATTCATATCAGACATTTGCATAGCTGCCTGCTTCATAGCAGTAAAGAAATTGAGCTTATGAGGTTCGCAGCCGCCATTATGGGCGACAACATAGTCATAAAACCTGGTGAACCAGTCCACACCATCAAAGTCCAGTGTACCGCCAAAGTCGAACAGTACTGCATCAATTTTTCCTGCCATGTGTTCCTTTTCAAAATCTGAGTTATTTTTGCCTGAGCTGCCAGATAGCCAGCTTCGTAAACACCGGCTACCTGGAAAATTATATGCCAACATACCGGCATGGTCAAAAGAAAAGCCTTAGCATAACACTACACATACATGGCAACATAGACCTATAACCAGACCTTTAAGTGACCTTCAAGCATCCAAACTGCTTAACCTGACTAGAAACTTAAATATAAGAACTTATAAAAAATAGACTTACACAAGTCATAGTAATAGCTTTTAATTACTATGTTCCAAAAGTTTATTTTACCAATAGTTGATATGTCAATAGCCGAAATAAGCATAAACAGACAAGCGGAGATATATAATTTGCCAGATTACATCAGACATATTTGCATCCTGACTCGCAATTCGATCAAAGAGATAGCAATATGCATCCTTCTGATCGCCCTGACCTTTGCTACCCTTTTCTGGCCCGATAATCGCCCATCAGTTGTTTTTTTGTGCGAACCATCAGGCAGCTCTCTCAATAATTCCCAGCAAGATCTCTACCTTTGCAGTATAAATTTCTGCAATTCCCAATGGCTCCAAAAGTATGAGGAATATAACTGTTATATGCAGGTTGGCAACAAGTTATTTCATCTGCTTAACGATACACTTCAGTTCCAACATAAAGATTTCACCTTTAATCTGAGTCGCGAGATCATAAATTCTATAGAGCCTGGAAAACATAAATGCGCGATAATGATCTGCCCCAGTACTACAGACAGCGAAAAACCGCCCATACTCTACTCAAATTCGCTTTTCCTGGATTTCTAAGCCATAACCAATTTCAACAGAATTAGTTAGGATACAAATCGCATTTTAAACTCATCATCGCGATACAATTTGTAACCGCTCACACAGTTTGATCTCTGGGAACAACTACTTACACTGCCAAAAATGCAACAACCGGTATTTGACCGTTTATGATAACAGAAAATAAAAGACCAAAAGAAATGCGGGCGAGAGGAGTCGAACCTCCACACCTTTCGATACCAGAACCTAAATCTGGCGCGTCTGCCAATTCCGCCACGCCCGCAAAATACTTCGATATAAACCGCCAGTAGAAAACAGACAATTTATCCGGGAAAGGGGATTATAGCCATATAACCTCATAAATCAAATAAAAACAACCCTAAAATAAAACATAAAGACTCGCTTTAATTAATATATCTGTCAATTCGATTATACTTGACTCAAATGCTTATTGTAAATTATAGTATTGGTTTGAACATACAAATGAAAGCGAGTCATAAATAATGGAAATATTTGAAGTTATAAAAAAAAGACATAGTTATCGCGGCACATTTACCTCAGCATCAGTTAAAAGGGACGATCTGGTAAAAATAGTAGAGGCAGCTCTGGCTGCCCCATCGGGTAAAAATGCCCAGACAACTGGCTTTGTAATTGTCGATAACCCGGAACTGCTGGAGCAAATACAGAAACTCCACCCCGGCAACAAGGCAATGCAGACAGCTAAAGCCTATATAGCCTGTGTTATTGACCGCAATCCAGAAGCTGTTTATGAAGGATTTGCCTTTCAGGTGGAAGATTGTGCAGCAGCAGTAGAAAATATGCTGCTGGCAATAACCGCTCTGGGCTATGCAAGTGTCTGGATTGACGGCTGGCTGAGGGTTAACAATAACTGCGATACGATCGGGAAACTACTATGCATACCCGACAATAAAGCAATCAGGATCCTGCTACCAATAGGAGTTCCAGCTGAAGAACATCACCAACCAGCAAAACTGCCCTTTGAAAAGCGGGCATTCTTTAATAAGTTCGGAAAATAATACATATCAAAGGGAAAATAAATGAAACTTACACAATATGGCAAACCACAAACAACAGTTATAATAGCGATAATCGTAGCAGCTGCGGCATTAGCGGCTATAATCTGCGATAATGCGGTTATGCCGGTATGTTCAATACTGATAATCGGCGTAGCCTTACTGGCATTTTTCCGCGACCCGACACGAAAAGTACCTTCAGATAAGAATGTGCTGGTCTCGCCGGCCGATGGTAAAGTAACCGATATAACTGAGCTTGACGACCATGAATATTTTGGCGGCCCGGTAACCCGAATAGGCATATTTTTAAGCGTATTTAATGTGCATATCAACCGCGTACCTTGTGCCGGTCGCGTCACCTGGAAATTTGAGAAACCCGGTCTTTGTCTTAATGCTCTCAAAAGTGAACTGGCCAGCCAGAAGAATCAGTCCTGCTCCATAGGCATGGAATGTCCTGACCACCCGGTAAGCAAAGTGGTAGTAAAGCAGATAACCGGAGCGATAGCCCGGCGAATAGTCTGCGATTGTCAGGAAGGAAGTGAGCTTCTCGCCGGTGAGCGATATGGCATGATAAAATTTGGCTCTCGTACTGAGCTTTTCATTCCTCGCAATAGCAAAGCTCAGATAACAGTAAAGCCGGGCGATAAAGTCAAAGCCGGCGAAACCGTTATGGTGAAGTATTGAGCTATAAACCTAAAACGGAGCAGGGCTTGTTCGGGCCAATAGAGCCGCAGGGAAATCGCCATGGCCTGAGTGTTGACGCCAGTCAGGCAAAGATAGTCAGAGTGGCTCGCATTGACGGCGGCGACAGTCTCTATGACTATGCGATCCCGGAAGATATGGTTGATTTTGTTTTTGCCGGCCAGCGAGTTAATGTTCCATTTGGCCGGGGTAATCGCCCGCAAATAGCTTTTTGTGTCGAATTCCCGAACACCAGTCAGTTTGACAAACTCAAGTATATTGGTGGCCTCGTTGATGAACAGCCACTGATCACTGAGGAACTGCTGAACCTTGCCCGCTGGATCTCGCAATATTACTGCTATCCGCTGGGTATGGTGCTTTCAGCGATAGTACCGGCGGCGGTAAAAAAACAGGCCGGGTCAGTGTTGGTACAATACCTGCGCCCTACTGCTAAATTACTGCCCTGGCTCAATAATGAAACTATCGAACTCAGAGAAGAAGGCTCTGAAAAGAAGCTGAAAATATCGGCTAAAGGCCAGCGTGCATTAGAAATCATTCGCGAGCTGCATAACCGGAGAACAGCCGCCGATAATGACGATAGCGAATATCTTTATAAATTGCTGACAGTTTGCAATAGTGCCAACTGTAGCAAGCCGGTGCTGCGTACCCTGGCCAAAGCCGGGCTGCTGGAATTTATCAGTAAGCGAGAGATGCCATCCGATGAGCTTCTGGCCTTACTTGAGCAGGAAGAGCAGGAAGAGCAGGATAAAGAGCCAAGTCCATTCAATCCGCAAAACAGCGAATATGACTCAAGCCCGATCTTTGATTTTGACTGTAACGATGAACTGCCTGCTGAGAGCATACCGTCCTTCCAGCTTAATAACGACCAGCTAAAGGCATCAGAAACAATAAATGACCTTATCGCTCAAGGTGGTTTTAATGCAGTACTGCTGCATGGCGTTACCGGTTCAGGCAAAACTGAAGTATATATGGAATGTATCCAGAAGGTAGTTGAAAGAGGTCAGCAGGCTATTGTAATGGTGCCGGAAATAGCCCTTACCCCTCAGACAGAACGACGGTTCATAGAACGGTTCGGCAGTGTGTCAGTACTACATTCTGGCATGACCCAGGTTCGTCGTCATCAGCAATGGCGACAAATAGCCGAAGGACGGGCAAATGTTATCGTTGGTGCCAGATCAGCGATCTTTGCCCCTGTACCAAACCTGGGCCTGATAGTAGTTGATGAAGAGCATGAAGGCAGCTATAAACAGGACCAGTCCCCCCGCTACCATGGCCGTGATGTAGCTATTAAGAGGGCACATAACGCAAATATATCTATCATTCTCGGCTCAGCTACGCCCAGCCTTGAGACACTGACCAACTGCCAGAAACGACCAGAGTTTAAATATGTTACCCTGCCCCGCCGGGTTAAGGATCTGCCACTGCCAAAAATAACGGTGGTGAACCTTAAAGATGAATATAAAAAAGGTCGGAAAGACAACCTTTTAAGTGAATTGCTGGAAAAGGAGCTAAAAAACTGTATTAAGGCCGGACGGCAGGCGATCTTGTTTTTGAACCGGCGTGGCCATAGCAATGTATTATTCTGCCCTTCTTGTCAATATGTAGTCAATTGCCCCAACTGCGATGTCTCGCTTAAAGTGCATCGCCGCCGCAGTGCTGAAAGTGTCACTGGCAAAATGCTGATGTGCCATCATTGCCTGCACTCATGTAAAGTGCCCGATTGCTGCCCGGTATGCCGCAAACAGCTTGTTATGCTGAGCCCGGGCACTCAGCAAGCCGAAGACCAGCTTATCACTATGCTCAAAGACATGCGGATCCAGCGAGTTGACAGCGACTCTATGAAGCCTGACGATTATCGTAAAGTGCTCAACCAATTTGGCCGCGGCGAAATTGATGTACTTATCGGCACCCAGATGATCGCCAAGGGCCTGGACTTTCCAAATGTCGCACTGGTTGGCATATTAAATGCTGATACTGCGCTGGCTATACCCGATTATCGCAGTAGTGAACGCACATTTCAGCTTATAAGCCAGGTAGCCGGTCGCTGTGGGCGGGCCGATGCCAGTGGCCGGGTAGTATTGCAGACCTTTATGCCCGAAGAACCGGCGATAGAATTTGCCTGTAAGCATGATTTTAATGGATTTGCCAAACTGGAAATGCAGTTACGCAAGCAGTTGCAAATGCCGCCCTACTGGCGTATGGCCCGAATAATAATGTCTGACCCGCTGCTGGAAACGCTGGAGGAAGAAGCAAAGAAAATGCGGCTGATACTTGATAAGATCAACGAGCAACTGGACGGCAAACTGGAGCTGCGTGGGCCAATGCCCGCGGCCATAGCCCGGCTGGAAAAATACCACCGGGCTGAAATAATAATAAAATGCGCCACCGCCGGGCCGATCCAGCAAATGCTGGGAGCGTTGCGTACTGGGGCGATAGAGAACGCCCAATGCCGGGTCGTGATTGATGTTGACCCGGTTAGCATGTCGTAATAGCTCAAGCGGTTGATGTACACCGAAATCCCGAACTAGCTTCGGGACTTGAGGTTAAAAATGCTCAAATCTGCATTCACTTTGACTAATACAAATGTAGTACGACAAAAGCACCAGAAAAATTGTATATTTTGAATGAATGAAACAAAATCACAAGCAAGGATGCTTGTGCTACATTGCAATATCACCTACGCCGTTGAGGATTATTGATGGCCGATAGGGGAAATTATCTACTTCTTCTCTTTTGGTAATACCACTTAGCACCAGCACTGTAGTAATTTCAGACTCTATGCCGGCGATTATGTCGGTGTCCATTCTGTCGCCAATAATCGCAGTGTCTTCTCTCTGGGCATCGAGCTTTTTGAGTGAATTACGCATTATCAGCGGATTGGGCTTACCAATATAGTATGCCTGTCGGCCTGTTGCCAGTTCGATGGGAGCCATAAGCGATTTACATGCCGGAACTATGCCGCCTTCGCCTGGCCCACTGGCATCAGGATTCGTGCCGATAAGCCGGGCACCACCCAATACGAGCCTGATCGCCTTCTCCAGCTTATCGTAGTTATACTCTTTAGTCTCACCCAATACGACATAATCCGGGTTCTTATCTGTAAGCACACAGCCACATTCCAGCAGAGCCTCAGAAAGACCATGAGCGGCAATAGCATATACCCTTGCCCCCGGCATCTGCTGGCTGATAAACAAAGCTGTGGCGATCGCACTGGTCATAAAGCAGTTTTCGCTGACATCGAGTCCCATATCGAGCAATTTCTGATGCAACTGACGAGGTGACCGCTCAGAACTATTGGTCAGAAAGAGGAACTTTTTATCATTAACCTTGATCCAGTTAAGAAACTCCGCTACACCATCAAGCAGTTTGCTGCCATGATAGATCACGCCGTCCATATCACAGATAAAGGCTTTCTTATTGCGAATAATATCAAGCATCATTTCCTCTTTTCTATTGCTACTAACACATAGTTACCAACTCTGGCAGCCATGGAAAGCAGCAAGCCAGTTTAGCCTGTATCAGACTATATTTCAACAAAAAAGGCCACCTGCTGAGAGCAGATGGCCTGGGAAAAATTCAGTAATATGAGATAAAAACCTTCTGGTCATTACCCCAGCAGTTGCAATACATTCTGCGGAGAGACATTAGCCTGCGACAGAACATTAGTAGCAGACTGTACCAATATCTGACTTCTGGTCAGAGCTGAAGTCTCAGTGGCGAAGTCTGTATCTCTGATAGCAGACTCAGCGGCAAAGAGGTTTTCCTTGGTTACAGTCAGCGAATTTATGGTCTTATCAAGTGTGTTTTTCTGGAATGAACCAAGTCTTCCGCGAAGCGAGGAAATATCTTTAATCGACTGGCTGACAATTCGTTGAGCGGTATAAAGGTTTTTAGAACTAAGGCTGTTTGCCCCACCGGTCTTTAATGTGCTCAATCTTCCATCATCTGTGGTTCCAAGCGAAGAAGAAGATACACTGTAAATACCTACCGCCTCTAAACCGATAGCATCAACCACACTGCCAATAGCAAAGTCGCCTCCACCGCCGGTTATACTGAAAGAGCTGCTACCTAATCTTGTCGCCCGATCATTAGTCAGTGCCATCTCCAGATCAACCATCGCGGTCTTGATCGATATTCTCTTACCGCTGGCGACGGCCTGCGTACCATTGATCGTAGCAACAGCATCCACACCAGCATCTCTGGTTTCGGTAAGAGCACCGCCAGTCTTAAGGCCGGTGGTTGCATCGGAAGCCAATATTCTCATGCCATTAGCTGGAACAGTAAGTCTCTCGACGCTTACATAAGCCTCACTGCCAAAGTCAACACTATTGAGCTTGACTGACACATTATTAGCACTTACAGTAGCAGAAACACCTGTAACCTCTTTGACAGCATTAATACTGGTTGCAACATTTGCTACTGATGTACCACTGGCAAAAGTAAGCTCAGTACTGCCTCGATTAGAACCTATCTTGATGGTAAGTACGCCCGAAACAGCTCCAGAGAGATATGCCTTACCAGTCTGAGCCGAAGTAGTCACCGACACAGAGACATTCATAGCCGCCCCATCAATGAGCTTGGCACCATTAACCTTAAGGTCGTTAATAGCACTGGTAAAAGTGGTAATATTTCCACCACTGACAGTATAGTCATAGTTACCATTAAGGAGCTTAATACCCTCAAATTCGGTAGAATTGGCTATGCGATCGATAGTGTTAAGAATGGAGTCAGCCTGTAGCTGGTTAGCGGCAATTTCTTCTTCACTCATTCCACCGGTATTAGCCGACTGAAGCAGTAATCCCTGCAATTCGACCAGCATATCACTGACCTCACTGAGGGCACCTTCAGCGGTACCGATAATATTTATCGCCCGCTCAGCATTTGACAATGCTGTCTCAGTACCTTTTATCTGCTTTCTGAGATTCTCAGAAGCGATCAACCCGGCAGGGTCATCTGCTCCGCGATTGATCCTTACACCAGTACTGAGTCGTTCCAGCGAAAGATTTAACTGATCATTGTTGTTGTTCAAAATGCGCGTACTTATTAGCGCAGTCACATTAGTGTTGATCCTGCTCATCTTAATATACCTCCATCCACAATGGAGGGCTTGCTATTCGTTTTCCTGGCTGTAACAAACAGCTTCAGTGTAGTACTATACTGACTTCTGCCTTCAGATAATACCGACGAACCTGCAATACCCGGGGTGCTTATCACATGAGTTTTCGACTATCTCTGGCTCCTTCTCAAAACCAAAGATCTGAGCTGAGTCCCAAAACCCATAACATATTTACTTTTTACATGTGATACTTCACGGTTCTGCGGCCGCTATATCACATCTGGCCTTACCTCGTTCTCTTTCTTTTCCTTGCTGTCGTTTTAACGCGACACTCAGGCAATCGACCGACCGACAACAATTTCTTTATTTTCTGGGGGATAATTTTCTTATTGGACCTAAAAAAATATTATGGGACACTGCCATAAGCAATGGTATTTTTGACAGCACAACAAACAACACATAAGATACTATTTAGCACTGTGTTACAAAACATGAAACAGTAATAATTAGTTATAAGACCATATTCAGATCAAATCATCGTTATGGCTGACTTTAATAGAATATTCAAAATAAATATTTTATTTATTATCAATTTCCCAGCTTGACTATTTCTGTGTTATATTGGAGAATTAAGGTGAGAACACCGAACAATCAGGATCCTCGGAGAAAACTTTAACTGATGCGGGAATGTTTCTTGTTTTTTGCCCCGACAGGCAGCAGATCATGTAGATCTGCCAGGAGATTCCCCGTTCAGGTGCGATTTCAGGCAGTTGCTATTCAGGGTTACAAAAAAAGCGATTGCAGACAGGAGGTACAGGTGAGGAAATTTTTGTTCACATTCGTTATTGCTTTTGCACTAGGCGTTTTCTGCACCCTTTGGGTATTAAGCCCGGGCGACACCAAGCAGTTCATCTCTGACATAACAGAGGGCGGCTCTTTGAACATCAGCCGGGCTCAGGAACTGGCCGACTGGGGCAGAGCCGAAGAAAAGGTCTGGACAGGTGTCAACGCTGCTAAAGAAAAAGTCAGCAGTTTCAGTCTGTTCAGCAGCAATAGCGGAAAGTAACCGCAATAAGTCATTTTTGACTGATATGTAAATTCATTTGCTAAAACCCCGAATGGTTGTGCTGATAACAGGACCAAGCGGGGTGTTTTTTTTGAGGCGGACGCTGCCAACATGGCACCTTTATTTAATTAGCCGGGAATCAAGCATCCTGCCTGTCCACCAGCCGAGAAGCATACCTGACCAGGCACCGAACGGCACACCTGCCAACAATGGGTAAAAAGTCAACTCATTGTACATCACCATCAAAAAAAGATGCAGATAACATGAACAAATAATTCCGGCAATCGCACCCCAAAAGGTCGCCCAGTAAGCATATTGTTCATAATTACACCTTAATCTGTAATATGCCATCCAAAGCACAAAGCACCATGAAAACAATACACCTAAAAACATACCAAACCCATGGAGTCCCATAAATCTTTGCGCGCTGCCACCTTCAAATAACATCGTAGCCCAGGAACAAAATAAACCACCAGATATTGTTGATAATGAACCTATTACAAAAATGGGAAAAATACATCTTTTCAAAAGACTTCTGTGTCGTACTGTTGCATAGCCGCCCAATACAACAAGGCTACCGAACAATATAGCTCCGCAAATATCACTAATCGTACTATCGACCCTTGGCTTCTTTTCCATATTCCATTTCAAATATTCAGCCTGATCTGACCTGACCACTTTATCCCGCCATCTGCCAGTAAAATAATGAAACAATTTACCAACAAGATGAACATTCCGATCATAAATACCAACCTGACCCCATTGTCCATTATAACAGACAAAACCCAAAACCATATCAACAGGCTTATCAGCTCCAAGCTCCAGAGCCATAGGATTCAGCACAACATTCATTTCAGAAGCAAATCTAATCGGATTCTGATCAAAACACAGCTCCTGACACCACCTCTCCGGATCTGGATATTGGCCATTATGAGTCTCTGCGTACTTTGCCAGAGCACTGGCAACATCAGACATTACTGAACTTTCTTTGAAGTAACTCTTGGTATAGTCACTTCTACTGGCAAAACCTATGCTACCTAACGGTATGGTAAATATCATAAGCATCAGCAAAAGCAACGGTTTGCCAGCTTCTAAAAACAAATTGCTTAAGCCTACTCTTTTAAGCTTCAGATAATAAACAGACAATAGTAACACATTAGCCAACCACAATAACAAAACAGGAATTACTGCAAAAATAAAAAAAGGAGCAAGATATCCAGAACTCAGAACTATAAATAACGCTGGGACAATCAGAAGAAACTTCATGTCAAGGCTGAATAAACTCTTAATCTTGCCAGAAAATATTACAGCATAATCACTTTCAAATTCTATACCTTGAGTTGACATCTAAACACCCATACTTTCATTCCAGTGCTGCCCATTGCAGATTTTTGAACCATGATTTATTTACTACTGCTGCCAGGTCTTCATCATTACTGGCATAGTCCCAATCAGGGAGATGACCGGTATAACTGGCTTTTTCCAGCCAGTTGCGGCACTGTCTGATATCACCTTCAAGGCAAAAGACACAAGCCAGATTATAACTGCCGCTGCCGGGCTCAATTTCTTCGGCCAATAAATATTTCTCTTTCTCCTGCCTGAGTAATTCCCGATATTCCGGCCCTTCCTCTGTTTCCTGAGCCAGATTGAACAAAGCCAGTCCCCAATTAACATAAACAAAATACAAAGTCGGATCAAGCTCTGTAGCCTCACGATATTTATCGCAAGCCTGACGATAAAAACCCAACTGACACAGACAGTCACCCAGCAGATACCAGCCCTCTACCGCATCAGGCTCAAGGGCCAGTAATTTCTCGAGCATCTTTACCGCCTGGAAATACCGCCCCAAATCGAACATACTGCGGGCACAATTAAAACAGGCATCAGCATAATCACCCTTGATCTGAAGGGCCTTGAGATATTTATCACAGGCCTGCTCATGCTCACCCATTGAGGTAAGAGCCAACCCCCAATTATAGTACCAATGAGAGCCAAGCGGGTCCAGCTCAGTAAGACGAGAAAATATCTCAGCAGCCCCCTCATAGTCACCGGCATTAAGCAGCTCAAGACCACGATTATGATACCAATGTAAATCATTAAGTCTTATCATAAGCCCCCACTATTTCCTGACAGTCGCGGTATCAAGCCTGGCAACAAATACCAGCCAGCCAACTAATACTAATACCGGTACTGCACTGGCCAGTATGCCATAAGAAAATATCTGGTCCGACCAGCTATAGGTAGTAATCGCCATACAAAACTGGCCAATAAACATCTGATAAAACACGATAAAGGACGAAGCTGAGCCAATATCGGTATTAACCTGCTCCAGAATAAGATTATTACTTAACGGTCTGGTCATACCAGAAAAATAAGTTATCAAAGCAACAAAGACTGCAAAAAGGACAAAACTCTTCCCACCCCAAAGTATCATACCCACACCACCAGCTAAACAGCCAAACAGACAATAAGTGATAAGGCGACGGTCATTTATAAAACGATTGAACCTGGTACAGCTATAAGCTCCGGCAATAGACACCAGGGCATTTACGGCAAACATTATGGCAAAAGTAAATTCACTCTGACCAAATATTTTTATATACGCCAGAGGTGACAATGCCAGATAACCATAAAATGGACCGGGGATAAGCCCCATGACACTATTGCACAACATATAGCGACTATTTCTGACCAGTGAACCATACCGGGCAAAAGCACCCACCCAGCCTGTTTTCAAAGGCTCAACCAGCGTTTCCTTGTATGGTATTGATACCAGCAGGCTTATTAATGATAAAATTCCCTGAGCAATAAAGATCGAACGCCAATTGTAATATTTTAATAAAACTGCACCTATACTCGGAGCAACCATGGGTGCCATACACAAGATAATAGATATATATGCAAGAATATTCTTACGAACACTGCCCTGATACCTGTCTCGACAAATTGCCATTGACATTGACGATGGCGCTGATGCCCCAATACCCTGCAATATCCTGAAAAAGATCAATTGGCCAAGTCCCTGAGAAAAGGCACAAAGAAAAGTTGATACCGTAAATAATACCAGACCTGAAAGCAGAACCGGTCTGCGTCCAACCTTATCTGCTATCGGACCACATGCCAACAAGGAAATACTAAAGCTGAGAAACCACAAAACCAGCGACTGACTAACCTGCTGCTCACTAACCGACCACTGACTGGCAATAGTCGGCATTGCAGCCAAATACATATCAGTGGCCAGAGGCGGTACTGTCGCCAGTAATCCCAGAAAGAAAATATAACGGATCTCCTCCGGACGGGAAAGATCGTGCGTTTTTTGCTTTTCAACAACCACGAGTTATTCTTCTGCTAACTGGGCCATACGACTTAGCTTAACCGACAATTCGGCCAGACCCTCGGCCAGATCCTCACGCTGCACCACCACCCCCTGAGGTACATTTAATTTTCGCGGTGTAAAATTCCAGATCCCCTTAATACCGGCCTGAACCATCATGTCTGTCACTTCCTGAGCAAACCGGCCCGGCACACAGAGTATCCCGATCTGGATTTTCATATCCTTACATCTCTGAGTAAACTCAGTCAAAGGATACACCGGCTTGTCGTGGATAGTTCCAGACTTACCCGAATCACTATCAAATGCGGCTACAATATTAAGGCCCAGATTTACAAAGCCGGTATAGCCCAACAAGGCACAACCCAAATGACCGGCACCTACCAACACTGCATCAGTAGGGCTATTAAAATTCATAAATCTTTCTATAGCCTCTATGGCAGTCTGAACCTCGAAACCAACTCTGGGCTTACCAAGTATCCCGGCGACCGCCAGATCCTTGCGAACTACTATAGCCTCAAGATCCAGGGCTTCTGCCAGAAAATTAGACGATACATGCTCCATGCCGTCCTTGCGAACCTTCCCCAACATACGAAGATACATCGGCATTCTCCTTATGGTAGGCAGTTTGGTCAGGCGTTTCTTATCTGGCATCAGAACCTCATTTTCAGTTAAAACTATAGCTCACAATAAGTTGTAAAAAAAATATACAACTTTCAAAATTATTGAGCCATATTGACATTACAATTATCGATACAATATTATCAATTAAGCCCTGCCTTTTGTCAAGAGTTTTATCGCACCTTTGACATAGCAGCAACTGCAAATAGAATATAGTATCAGAACCCACTAATAGCCTTTTTAACCTGACTTGCAGCCTTTTGGACTGACTGCAAAGCAGTCGGTCCACCCACACAGCCGCCTTTACAAGACATAACCTCCAGGAAATTATCTTTTACAGCCTTGTGGGGATTTTTCAATATAGCTGCCGCTTTACGGTCAATACCATCAATACAAGACTTTTTCAAAGGGGTATTCCCATTGTAACAAAGTGAAACAGCATCAGCTACGCCCCCACTCAGAGCAAAGCCTCTGGCAGGCCCTGAAGGCATTTCACCATAAAAATCTGGCTCCAGCTCATCTGGGAATATCTCAGCGGCAACCAGCCAGGCACCCAGCTCTTCAAAAGATACAACAAAATCTATCTGGTCACTGGCCTGAGCTTCAACCCGCTTGGCCAGACATGGGCCGATAAAAACAGTCAGCGTGTCTGGCTCTTTTTGCTTTGCTAACTTACCGGCATATATCATCGGGCTGGGCGTATGCGAAACAAAGGGCTCAATTGCTGGAGAATGCTTCCTGGCGAACTGCACGAAAGCAGGACAACAAGAGGTGGTCATCAGTGTCTGGCCGCTGTCAAGTTTTTCTGCTAACTCTGCGGCCTCATGTGCAATTGTCATTTCTGCGCCCCAGGCTACCTGCAAGACATCAGAAAATCCAAGTTTTTTTAGTGCCATCTCCATCTGTTGCCAATTGGCAGGAAACTGTCCTTCAATGGCCGGAGCCGGCAAAGCCGTTACATGACGGCCTGATTTTATTGCATTGATAACATCGAGCAATCTGGAACACTCCATTATTGCACCAAAGGGACAAGCGACAATACACTTACCACAATAAATACATTTATCCTTATCAATAACCCTCCTCCCCTGCTCATCCTGATATACAGCCTTTACCGGACAACTTTCTTCACAAGGCACCGGCATCCAGACTATGGCATGGAACGGGCAGGCCTCCAGACACTTTCCACATTTTATACACAGATCCTGATCTATATGGGCCTGACCCTTTATAACTGCTACTGCATTTTTGGGGCACACAGAAACACAAGGGCGAGCCACACAGCCGCGACAGCCATTTGACACACTATAACCAGAGCGGACACAGGAACTGCACGCAACCTGCAATACAGTCATATATTCACCAGAACTTAACCCACCAGCACTGGCCCGCTGATAATACTCAGCCAGAGAGGTTAGCTCATCGGTTTCTGTTTCAACTGCCATACCCAAAGATGCCATACAGCGATACTTGATCACAGCCCTGTCTTTATAAATGCAACAGCGGGTAACCGGGTCTTGTGATGGTCTCATATCCAGAGGTATGCGGTCGATCTTTTCTGCCAGATTCCCAGAAAGATGACCCCGCACCAGACGCACAAGTATCTCGCGACATATCCTTTTGGCGTTATGAAATATTCGCTCTGACATTGCTTATTCCTCACCTCTCATCATCTCATGCAATATATCCAGGACCAGCGAAGGTGTTGAATTACCAACTGGCACACCATTAATTTTCACATAAGGCGCACCTTCAAACTTACCACCCCGGCATAATCCAAGACATCGCCCGGCAACTATCTCAACCTTACCGACCATTTCAACAGGTAGTTTCTCCTCAAAATCAGAAAAACTATCTCCACCTAAAACAAAACAGGTAGTTCCCATACATATTTCAACCGTTATCATTATCTGAGCCTTTCAAAGATAATCTACTTCCACTTCCTTAAGATACTTATCTTCCAGTATTTGTTTCATTCTCTTAATAATATTACGCCTTATATCCAATTCAGCCGGCAAAGTCGGGTCCTGATGAGCCTCATTAACCCTTGTACCAACACAAATATAAATAATATCATGATTTTTCAACTCTTCGACTATAACAGCAGCCGCAGAGTTATCAGACTCATTGTTTTCGAGCAGTGTAACCACCCGGGTAAGAGTTAATATGCCCTCAGTCACCAGGTTAACACCATCCATTTCAGACATTGCAGGCAAACCGCCGGCAGGCTTAAGGCCAGTTTTTATTTTAGCTCCTAATTCACGAGCCAGTATATTGGCCGTAGTGCCACCGCACACTATTTTGCGGCCAGAAAAGCTATATAATCTGCCAGCCCATTCCTTATCCTTACTTTCACGAAAAGGAGGACCGGTCACCAGCATAAGCTCTCTTGGCTTACGATAATACATAACCGCGCAAGTCATATCATCATGAGGGAGCAAGCCTGGTTCAAAGGTTATTGCCTTTTTAACCACATCTGAGGCTATCTGCCGGGCTGACAGATCAGGGCTTTGCCGCAGGCGACTTAAGAGATATTCTTCACACCCCTTACTGCGCCATCCCAGTTTACAGGCAACAGTACCAAGGCCAGCCTGGGTTATACCATCAGACAGAACTACCAGACGGTCGCCTGGTTCTATCTTCAAGTTAGTAACTGTTATCTTTCTGCCTGACCACCCCGGAGAGCTGATCTGTCTGGAATCATAGCGTACAACAACACCATTTCTAATAAGCACAAAAGGGGGATTGCCCATTTCTATCACCCTGGTCTCTCCATCCAGCGTTGAATCAACTATAGTGAAAGTAGCATAGCTGATCTTGCGTACCTGACAGACGGGCAAAGCATCCATCATAACCCCCAGAGAAATTGGCAGTTCCATATCGGAAGACACAAATTTTGCAGCCATAGTCGCCGTCATCTGCGAGAGGATACTGGCTTTAACACCACTGCCAAGCCCATCAGAAACAACCAGCACATAACGCTGCTGCTCTTTTGACTTTACCGCTACTACTGAATCGCCGCAGATACTCTGCCCTGTTTTCAGTGTACTCTGCCAGTCAACTTCGATCAACAAGGGCACCTGACTATTATCCATTTTTACCGGCCTCTTCACTGCCATCAGTATAGCTGTTTGCAATTGAATTAAGCAGAACCTCGGTATCTGCCATATGCTCACCCAGGCTACAGGCAATATTCTGCACAGTAGCCAGATTCTTTCTCAGTACCTCGCGAGCCTTTTGAGCGATCTGCTGTCTTTGCCACTGTATTTCTGTCACATCCTGTATTACCGCCCCCACTATCTGCCCGGTCTGAATCGAAAAAATAGTCAGATTAAATATTCGGTCACCTGCTACATATCGCTGACGAAATATTTCTTCACCGGTATGCAGTGCCAATCTGAATAAACCAGCAAAAGGCACAACATGATTAACATTAGCTCCCTCGAGAGTGTCAATACTGTCAAAAGCCAACCTGGTATCCTCATCGAACATCTCGGCAAAAGGCTTATTGCATTCCATTATCTCCAGCTTGCTGTTAACTATTACCACCCCAGAAGGCATACAGCGTAAAAGGGCATTAGCTTTATTCTGAGCCTTGTTTCTCATAAACGAAACGCACATGTCAGGCTCGGCATTGCCATTCAGCATAGCAAAAGCAAATTCCCGGCAGGTTTCGTAACCACACCCGCCGCAATTCAATTCATCACTATGGCTGTGTTTATCGACAGTAGCTAATGCCTTTTTAACCTCATAATCACTAAACGCATTTACCGGCAGATAAGAACGCTCAAAAGCCGCCTTAATATCAATATTGCCAAAGTCAGAGAATCGGTTACCGACCGACTGCTGACTCAATATCCTGAGCTTTCTGCTCAAGCCGGCTTCTATTCGATTAGTCATACCCGGGCCGTTCACGCAACCACCAGAACAAGCCAAAAGCTCAATGAAAACAGCCCGCTCCTGAGACAACTGAACCAAACCGCCAAGTTCCTCATTAAAGCGGTCAATACCTGAAATACATATCAACTCAGCATCTGGCACATCGGTAATTGTGCGATTCATTCCTCCTTCAACCGGATAATAATGACCATCACCAGCCTGTCCAACAAGCCAGTTGTCACTATCAGGTTTCAATGCATCAATATCAATATTTGCTTCAGTAAGCAATTGCCGCAAGTCGGAAAAAGTAAGAGCCAGATCGAGTAGATCCGCATTATTATCTGCCTCAAGTTTTTTTGCGACACAAGGGCCAAAAAATACAACCCTTGCACCTGCCCCAAACTCAGCCTTTAGCATTCTGGCATGAGCCAACAGCGGCGAAAACAAACTGGTGAGATTACTGCACAGATCGGGACGGTAACGACGAATATATTCCACAGCCGATGGACAGGCAGAAGAGATATACAAACCGCCTCGCTGCCTTCTGAGCATATCTTTTATCTTATAAGAAACAACTTCCGCCCCCAGGGCAGTCTCACTTACACCGGCAAAACCCAGTTGTTTTATCGCAGCTATTATCACTTCTGGTTTTATGCCGGGAAATTCGCATACCCATGAGGGAGCCAGAGAAACAAATATCTGATCCTGTGCTTTGAGCATAAGCTTAAGTCTGCTGACATCATCGCGAATATGTTTAGCTCCTGCCGGGCAGACATCAACACAATGACCACAACTTACACAATATTCGGTCAAAACACTGGCATGATGATTTTCAACCCGAATAGCCTTAACATGACATTCCCGCACACATTTATAGCAATCCTGACATTGAGTCTGGGCTGTATAAACCGGATATTTCCTGTTCATTTAATACTATTTCCTTCGCTATCTATCATAACACCAAATTCATGCAGAATTATTTCCGGCAAAGCATCAGGTATAACATTACAATAAATTTTTTCATCAATACCGATTATAGGACCGGTGTGACACTTACCTTCGCAGCGACTGCCGGATAAGTCTATTTCCCCAGAGATAATCCCCCGGTCTATCAAACGCTCAAGATTATCCAGGTTCTGTTCATTCCCCCTGGAAAAACAGGAACTCCCCATACATATCACTATCTTCTTCATTATTATTTACTTTTCAATTCAGGCCTGATTTAACACCAGGTAAAACATTCAACAGCGGCCCTGTATGACATACTACACATACAGGGCCGTCAATTGATTTCATAGAGATCAAATATCAGATATGCCTTGACTGGCAATAAGACAAATACATCAAATCTTATTGAGGAGCGGCAAAGGCATTGATATATAATTGCTTTATCTCAGCAATCAGCGGATAACGCGGGTTACATCCGGTACACTGGTCATCAAAAGCCATCTCACTGAGTTCATCAAGACTGTCGGCAAATGCCTTTTCGGTTACGCCAGCCAGATAGATCGAAGCCGGGATATCAAGAGCCTTTTTGAGCTTACCAATCTCAGCAATAAGGGCTTCAACTAACTCATCGTCATTCTTGCCTGCCAGCCCCAGATAACGGGCTATGCGGGCATAGCGTCCTTTGGCATCGGGGTATTCATACTGGGCAAAAGCTGCCTGTTTGGTGGGGTTATCAGAAGCATTAAAGCGGATCACCTCATTTATGAGCAGAGCATTGGCCAGCCCATGGGGTAAATGGTGTTTTGCACCCAGCTTATGCGCCATAGAATGACATATACCAAGGAATGCGTTAGCAAAGGCCATACCAGCCATCGTTGCAGCATTGTGTACTTTTTCGCGGGCACGAATATTATTTGCACCTTCATTATAAGCCGCCGGCAGATACTTGAACAATATGCGTATCGCTTCCAGAGCCATAGCATTGGTATAGTCAGTTGCAGTAACAGCCACCATAGCCTCCAGGGCATGGGTAAGAGCATCGATACCAGAAAAGGCAGTCAGGCCCTTTGGCATGGTCATAACCAGGTCGGCATCACAAATGGCCATATCCGGCGTAAGCTCATAATCGGCTATCGGATACTTCCTGCCAGTGGCATCATCAGTAACTACCGCAAATGGAGTAACTTCACTGCCTGTACCAGATGTTGTCGGAATAGCGATCATAGTAGCCTTGCGGCCCAACTGAGGGAACTTATATACGCGTTTGCGAATATCCATAAAACGCATTGCCATGTCATCAAACTCCACATCCGGGCTTTCGTACATAAGCCACATGATCTTGGCTGCGTCCATCGGGCTGCCGCCGCCAACTGCAATAATTACATCAGGGCTGAATCGTTCCATACGCTTGACACCAGCCTTAACTGTGGTAATGTCCGGATCAGGCAGAACATCATAGAATACATCAGTTTCTATACCCATATTTTCTAATATAGCGGTTACCTTATCAACTATGCCCAGGTCAAATAGCGGTTTATCAGTTACAACAAACGCCCTCTGCTTGCCGGCCAGATCACCCAGGGCGATTGGCAGACAGCCTCTCTTAAAGTATATTTTTTCAGGTACACGGAACCAGAGCATATTTTCACGCCTTTCTGATATTGTCTTAATATTGAGCAAGTGCCTTACTCCGACATTTTCACTGACAGCATTTCCTCCCCAGCTTCCGCACCCCAGAGTAAGAGATGGTTCAAGTCTGAAGTTATAAATATCACCAATAGCACCATGACTTGAGGGCTGATTGATAAGAACACGACCAGTATTGATCCTCTGGCCAAATTCCTCTATACGGTCAGCTTTACCCTGGTCTGTATATAACACCGCAGTATGCCCCCGGCCACCGAACTTAACCAACTGTTCGGCTTTATCAAAGGCATCAGCATAATCCTTCGCCTTATACAGAGCCAATACCGGCGAGAGCTTCTCATAACTAAAAGGCTCTTGGGCTCCTATTACCTCAGCTTCAGCAATAAGCACCTTGGTCTCAGCAGGCACTTTCAATCCCGCCAGCTCAGCAATTTTAACAGCAGGCTGACCAACAATAGCTGCATTAAGTTTACCATCATTTACTATCACCTTTCCTAAAGCCTGTTTCTCCTTAGCATTCAGAATATAAGCCCCTCTCTTGAGAAACTCATCCTTAACATTGGCATAAACATCAGCCACAGCGATAATAGACTGTTCTGAAGCACAGATCATACCATTATCAAATGTCTTACTGATAAGCACTGAATTAACTGCCATAGGTATATTGGCAGTTTCATCAATAACCGCCGGGGTATTGCCAGCACCTACACCAATAGCCGGCCGGCCAGAAGAATATGCCGCCTGCACCATACCTGGCCCGCCAGTAGCCAATATCATATCAACTGATGACATCAGCACCCGACTGGCTTCAACCGTAGGCACATCGACCCAGCCTATAATATCCGCCGGAGCACCTGCCTTAACAGCCGCATCTAACACTATGCGGGCAGCCTCAATAGTACAGTTCTTAGCCCGGGGATGCGGTGAAAAGATAATACCATTACGGGTCTTCAATGCTATCAATGCCTTGAATATCGCCGTTGAAGTCGGATTAGTCGTAGGCACAACACCTGCCAGCACACCTATAGGTTCAGCGACCTTACGAATACCATAAGTATCATCCCGCTCTATTATCTCGCAGGTAGGTGTATCTTTGAACTTATTATAAATAAACTCACTGGCAAAATGATTCTTGATAACCTTATCTTCAGCTATGCCCATGCCGGTCTCAGTTGCCGCTGCTTTGGCCAGAGGAATACGCATGGCATTTGCCGCCATTGCTGCCTCACGAAAAATATAATCCACCTGCTTTTGCGTATATGAAGCATATTTCTCCTGAGCCGCTCTGACCCGGGCTACCAGTTCTTTTATCTTTTCTGCCTCACCAGCCACTTCGGGCTTGTCTTTTTTCTCTACTGCTTTTGCTGTCGCCATTGTCTGTATCTCCTGTTTTACTAGCTCAATAATATCTACTTTCTACTTCTGACAATTTGAAATAACAGCTACAATCCAGTAATCGTTATTTCTATATCGATATTACAATAACAATTACACATTGTCAATACCATTAGATATTTTTTTATCGATATTTTTTTAACAATTAAAGATGAATAACCGAAAAGACATAGCAAAAAATCATATAAGATCTTATTTATAAGAACATTACAAGCAGATATAAAAATATGTCAGCCAGCATGTATTCTTAGAATTTCAATTGCAAACGAGCAAAAAACATTCTTCCAGGCGTGGTATTAGCAGTAAACTGACCAAAGCCAAGATGGGCATTATTATCACTATTTATGATATCACTGACTCCAATCATGAATTCGCCTTTGTTATTGTTAAATTTTCTGCTAATAGAAATATCAAGCCTATGATTAGGCTCGATATCAGGAATATCAGAATAAGAAATTGCCTGCCCGGCATATTGATAGTTGCTGTTCACTACCCAGTAGTCATTAATAAAATAACGCCAGGACAAACCTGTCTTATACTTTGAAGGAGAATATGACCTGAAATCCTGTTCCGGATACCTGTTCTGAATATCATTATAAGCAAACCAGACAGACAATCTGGCATACTTAAATCTTCGTTCAAGGTCACACTCGACGCCGTAGGCACCGATCTTGCCTTGATTATAGAACTGAGTAAATCGCCGCCCCAGCCCCAGCGGATCATCCAATAATCGCAGACCGATCATATCATCCATCTGCTGATAATAGCTGTTTATGTTAAATACCGTATTATCTATTACCGTCTGTTGATAACCAGCCTCAAAAAAAACGATCTTCTCATTTTTAAGGTCATCAGCCTCTGACAGATTAGTATAGTACAGATTCGGAGCCAGATATATAGCTGCCTGACTACTTCCCCGCAAAAAGATCATGGGTGTGCGATATGAACGACCGGCACTGAATCGCAATGCCCGACTCTGACCCTCATCCAGAAAACGCAAGGCGGTCAGCCTGCTACCCAGTTCGTTTTTATTTTCGGAAAAATAATCGCCCCTGAACTGGCCCTCAAATGTCCAGTAATCATCATACTTCCAGCGATCGATAACAAACGCTCCTGCTTGATATTGATAGTTATGATCATTATCAAACTTTGTCTGAGTATCTCCGACAAAATTCATTTTCATATCTGAAAAGTGTAGATCAGCTCCAAACTGCGATTCATGGTCGTCAAAGGGAACAAAACTATATTGTCCATCCAGTCCAAATTCGTCAGATTTATAGTTCGCTGCTGACATATTGAACATTTCATAACGATCATAACGACATTGAATATAAGCAGAAGTTTCTTCATCGAACTTATGCTCCAGCTTTACATGCGAAATAAGCGTTCTTGCATAAAAATCCTTAACAGAGGGAATACCAAGAAACTCTATACTGCCAGTCTCAACATCAGAATATCCTACACCATAATCCAGTATATTATCTTCAGTCAGAGTCACATTACTGCCATAATTAAAAGCACTCTGACGGAAAAAATCCTTATCATAATAATCACTCCGATTAAGAACCAAACCTAGCGACTCATTCCTGAATATAACATCGCCATAACCAGCCTCTGCCGAACTGACTATATCATTATAATTGAGCGAAAACCGATTTCTGATCGTATCATTGCCAAAACTATACTGCAAACTGTTATAAATATCATTAAATTCCGTTATAGTTGTCGTTGATATAACCTCAGGACTTTTCTGCGGTTTCCTGGTGATTATATTCACTACACCAGTAAAGGCATTTGCACCCCAGGCAGCCCCGCCCGGGCCACGCAGGATCTCGATCCGCTCTATATCTTGGGTACTGATCGGAAATCGGAAATAATCTGAACCGCCATAATAAGGATTATTCATAGGCCGGCCATCGATCAGAACCAAAGTTCTTTCTGACAGATTATCATGAAACCCTCTTACTGCTGACACTGTAAAGCCCCGACGATTGGGAAGCACATCCATGCCGGGCGCAAAACGAAGAATATCTGAAATACTGGTCAGGCCACTATAATGAATATCTTCCGCGGTAATAATTGATATCGGAATAGTACTCTTATTGATCTGATACGCAGCTCGCGAAGCGGTTACTACCACTGGCATTTCAACCAGCTCTTCCAGCGATAAGTCCAGATAATCCCCACTACCAGAGTCAGTCTCGCTACCAGAGGCAATCACAGCACTGACATTATCTGCCGAAGCTGTATCTGCCATTAATAAATTACCCTGGCCACTAGTTATAGATGCTATAAAGCCTAATATTAGTATAATTATGAAGTAAACCAGTTCGTTTTTGTTAATAATTCCATACATAGCCGCACCACAGGCATAATCGTCTGTTTCAATGGCAGCATTAAGTCTAATAACTTTTATATCAGACATTGTCAAACCATATTGAAAAGCTTAAATGGACAAAACATATAAACAATAACTAACTACTGCATTATCAAGCAGTTATAACACATTAACTATTGCATTTGTCAGTTTGTCAATATCTTGCGTCCTAAGAATATAGGCTGGCATAAGATAAATAATATTGGAAAACGGACGCACCCAAACTCCCTGCTCTACAAATTTTCCCTGAAGTTCAGCTACCTTAACCGGCTCTTGCAGTTCAACTACTCCAATAGCACCCAGGACCCTTACATCGACAACAGACTCATGCTCACGCAAAGGGTCAAGTCCCACCCTGAGCCGCCCTTCCATGTTGGCGACCTGCTGCTGCCATTTGCCAGTTGCTATAATATCCAGACTTGCACAAGCAACAGCACAAGCCAGCGGATTGGCCATAAATGTTGGTCCATGCATAAACCCCATACCATTAGCCGAAATACCCTCGGCAACTTTCATAGTGGTAACAGTAGCAGCAAGAGTCATATAACCGCCGGTGAGGGCTTTGCCCAGACACATAATGTCCGGCACAATATCTGCCCACTGACAGGCAAATAACTTACCAGTCCTGCCAAATCCCGTCGCTATCTCGTCGCAGATCAGCAGTACATCGTATTTATCACACAAACGGCGCAGATCCGCGAGATATTGGCGATGATAGAACCACATTCCGCCAGCCCCCTGCACTATTGGCTCAATTATTACCGCGGCAATATTTCCAGCATGGTTCTTTAATATTTTACCCAGATTTGCTATGCTGCCGGAATCATAATCTGAATCAAAGCGGGAGGAAGGCCGTTCGGCAAAATAATGCTTGGGCAGCATATCAGCAAACAAACTGTGCATACCGGAAATCGGATCGCAAACACTCATTGCCGCCATAGTATCGCCATGATAACCACCCCGAACAGTAACCAGCCGGGTCTTGCTCTTGCGTCCCAAACCCTGCCAATATTGCAATGCCATTTTGATCGCCACCTCAACAGCGATCGAGCCAGAATCAGAGAGAAAGACCTTATCCAGCCCCTGTGGAAGCATTTTTAATAGCCTGTCAACCAGCTCAGCCGCCGGGCGGTGTGTCAGACCACCGAACATAACATGAGCCATATCGGCAAGCTGGTCAGTTATTGCCTTATTTAATGCCGGGTGATTATATCCATGCACTGCACACCACCAGGAACTCATGCCATCAATAAGCCGACGACCATCAGCCAGCTCCAGCTCGGCACCTTGTGCCCTGACCACCGGGTAAACCTCACGCGGCGAGGACATAGAAGCATAAGGATGCCAAATATGCTCTCGATCAAAAGCAAGCAGATTGTCAGGGGTAAGATCCATATTAAATATTCAAATGTTAAGCGTGGTAATCTCTGGTAAGTTATCAAAATCAGAAATTCCAGGCATTTCTATCCAACAGGCCCCGGGAAAGAGCATTTTAAGATGAGTCTGGATAATAGTACGACTATCTTGTGTTATAAGTTCATTTTCACCTTCCGGGCAATAATGATTATATACTACAGCAGCCACTTCACAATCGAAACTCGCGGCACAGAACAAGGTCAGCAGAGTATGATTAATACTGCCCAGCCTGGGAGTGGTAACTATTATCAGTTTCCATTTATTACTGAAGGCCAGATCAACGGCCAGGAACTTTTCCGTAAAGGGAACCAGCAATCCGCCAGCCCCTTCAACCAGAACAGTATCATAACTGGCAGATAGTTTCTTTATAGAATCGGATATAAATGCCGGGTCAATAGTCTTATTTTCCTGACGAGCAGCCAAATGCGGTGAAGCCGGCATAGCAAAGGTATAATTACAGGTAAGCCCCTGTTTATCCTCAGTCAACAAACCTGTACCCATCAGCCTGCGATGCGTGAGTATATCTTCTGCCATACCAACACAGCCAGTCTGCACCGGTTTCGCCGTAATAACCACTCGCCCCTGCCGGATGAGCTGGCGGGCAAGCATTCCGGTGACAACCGATTTGCCCACACCGGTATCTATTGCTGTAATTAAATATATCGACATGGCACCCTCGCAGAAACGCAATTATGCATCTCTATTTACCCTGCTCCTTGGCCCAGGTATCACGCAGATTAATGGTCAGATTAAATACCTTCTTCTCCGGCGTACTATCCGGGTCAACGCAGAAATAGCCCAGCCGCTCAAACTGCACCCTGGTACCAGCAGTGAGTTTACCCAGCTCCGGCTCCAGCAAAGCATTTTCGATAACCTTAAGCGAGTCAGGATTTATACTATTGAGGAAAGTCTGCCCCTCTGGCACATCTTCCGGGTCAGGCTTACTGAATAAGTGGTCATACATCCGGACTTCGGCTTTGACATTCTCCACCGCCGATACCCAGTGTATCGTACTTTTAACCTTGCGGCCATCAGGTGAATCACCACCACGAGTAGCCGGGTCATAAGTACAGTGTATCTCGATAATATTACCGGCGGCATCCTTTACCACACTCTGACAAGTAATGAAATAAGCATAGCGCAGGCGAACCTCACGGCCCGGCGTCAGGCGGAAGAATTTCTTAGGAGCATCTTCCATAAAATCATCCCGCTCGATGTATATCTCACGACCAAAAGGAACTTTACGATTGCCCGCTGAGGCATCTTCCGGGTTATTCACCGCATCGAGATACTCCACCTGACCTTCAGGATAATTTGTAATAACTACCTTTACCGGGTCTAGTACCGCCATATAACGAGATGATGTCTTATTCAGTTCCGCCCGCACACAATGCTCCAGCAAGGCAACATCTACCGTACTGTTGAACTTTGCCACACCAACTTTCTTACAGAAGCTGCGGATACATTCCGGCGAATAGCCACGCCGCCGCATACCTGAAACAGTAGGCATACGCGGGTCATCCCAGCCGTTAACATGCTTTTCCGTTACCAGTTGTAACAGCTTACGCTTGCTCATTACCGTGTAGGTAAGATTAAGTCTGGCAAACTCTATCTGCTGAGGGTGAAAAACACCATCAAGCTGATCCAGAAACCAGTCATAAAGCGGCCTGTGATTTTCAAATTCCAAAGTACAGATAGAATGAGTTATTTTTTCAATAGAATCTTCCAGACCATGCGCCCAGTCGTACATTGGATAAATGCACCATTTATCGCCAGTGCGATGATGACTGGCATGTAATATACGATACATGATCGGATCACGCAGGTTAAGATTATTACTGGCCATATCAATTTTAGCCCGCAACACCTTGGCCCCATTGGCAAATTCACCGTTCTTCATCCGCTCGAACAGATCGAGATTCTCCTCTACACTGCGATCACGATAGGGGCTTGGCCTGCCCGGCTCAGTCAGAGTACCCCGATACTGCCTTATCTCTTCGGGGGTAAGATCATCGACATAAGCCTTACCCTTACGAATCAAATCAACGGCCCAGTCATACATCTGCTGAAAATAATCACTGGCAAAATAAAGCCTGTCCTGCCAGTCACCGCCGAGCCATTTTACATCAGCCATTATCGACTGTACATATTCATCCTCTTCCTTCACCGGATTTGTATCATCAAAACGCAGGTTAAATAAACCGCCAAATTCCTGGGCAATGCCGCTATTAAGCACAATGCTCTTAGCATGACCTATATGCAAATAGCCATTAGGCTCCGGCGGAAAACGAGTTGCCACCCGACCGCCCCATTTGCCGCTGGCACAGTCATCAGCAACTATCTGCCGGACAAAGTCCAGACTCTCACGATTAGGATTTACATTATCATTATTACCGCAATTGCAATTACAGTTTTCGCTCATTATTTAACTCACAATTATATATTAAACCATAGAAACGCACAACAGCGTCTCTGTATATCATTTCAAGCATCATAAAACCAACTATCATGCATCTCTGCTACCAAACTGGGTCTCATACAGTGTACGATATAATTGGCAGCTCTCCAGCAGCTCATTATGACTGCCACAGGCGGCTATCTGACCTTTATCCATAACTACTATCACATCAGCATCAACTATAGTACTGAGCCGATGGGCAATAATAAAAGCTGTGCGCCCTTTACAAAACTCTTTAAGTGCCCGCTGTATCTTGGCTTCACTATCAGAATCTATCTGGCTGGTAGCCTCATCAAATATCAATATTGAAGGATTACGCAATATTGCCCGGGCAATTGCCAGACGCTGCAACTGACCACCAGAAAGGGTTGCCCCCTGCTGACCGATCAATTCATCATAGCCTTTTGCTTTCTCCAGAATAAATTCCTCTGCATAAGCATGACGAGCAGCCTCTTTAATTGTCTCTATATCTGTCCCCGGCCGACCATAAGCTATATTATTGGCAATAGTATCATTAAACACGATCGTATTCTGAGTAACAATACCCAGCTGCCCACGCAAGGACTCTATAGTCGCCCGGGAAATATCGATACCATCAATAAGTATCTGACCCTTTTCCAGTTCAAAGAAACGAGGTATCATACTAAGCAATGTAGTCTTACCAGAACCATTAGGCCCGACAATGGCAACCGTATCACCGGCCTTAACCTTAAGATTTACTCCTTTGAGATTATGCTCAACACTGCCAGGATATTTAAACCAGACATCACAAAATTCCATATCTTTATGTAGCGGAGCTAACTGTACGGCATCTGGATGATCAGCTTCTATCTCACGATCATACAACTCAAATACGCGTTGGGCTGAGGCATTAGCCTCCTGCACCTGCGGTAGTATATCACCTAATTTGCGGCCGCTTTCAGCCGCAGTAGCCAGTAAAGCTACCAGAATAATAAAACCCGATGGATTCATATCACTGCCTTGTATCATACGCAAGGCAAACATAAAACCAATACATGCTCCCGTAAAAGCCACAGCCTCTATCGAGGGACTGCTTGAGGCTTCAACCCGGGCCATACGGATCTGCCGGGAATACAGGTCCTGATTAGCATTGCGAAAACGATCTGTCTCCCAGCTTTCCTGATGATAGCCCTTAATTACCTTTATTCCCAGGAATGATTCCTGTAATTTACCCAACAGGGCAGACCATTTCTGCAATGAATGCTTTGTCGCTTTCTTGCTCTTTTTACCGATCTTCAACACAAGTAAAAATACCAGCGGACTACTGGCCAGCACGATAAGGGTAATCTGCTTGTCTATCATATAAGCCATAATAAAACAGCTTACGATCTTAAGCGGCTCGACCATTGCCTTACCAAAAAGAACTGTAATGCCTCTACTTACCAGATTTGTATCGTTAATAAATCTGCTTATTGTATCTGAAACACCTTCCTGGGTATATACACCCAGGGGCAGCCTGATAGCACGGGCAAAGGTGTCATTTCTCAAATTGCGAATTGAAGTGAGCGATATTTTCCGCACAGTGAATTCATGGGTAAAGCGACATACACAACGAACCAGAGCCAAAATAAGTGTCAGCCACAACATAACCGATATACAACGAAACTTATAATCCACACCCTGACCACGAGGAATACGGTCAAGCAGAGACAGAGCCCATTCTATCCAGAACGGCTTTACACCTGGCGAATAAGCAACAATCGCTTCTTTGCCATCCACATGACGGACCCTGAGCCATATTTGCTCTTTATCACTTGCCGCCAGATATGCTATTAGCTCCACTGCACTTTGAACTGGCACACCAGTAATATCAGATGGTTCCTCCGGCCAGGCATTAAAAATCTGATCGCCTACACTCAGACTATTACCAACATCAGATGTGCGTTCAATCTTAGTTACCATCAAAGGCTGGGGACATGACATTACACCATCTTCCAGCTCCTTGGCTTCTTCTACCAGAAAGACAATACCGCTTCTCTTACTGACAATACGCCCCTCTGCCCAGCCATGTAAACCACTGTCATCCAGCATCATCTGGATCACCGGCATCACAGCCGTAACATTCACAGCCATCAGAGCCGCTGTCAGACCGGCTGCAACTATTGCAACAAATACACTTACCTTCTGGGCAAATACATACTTTAATAATCTTCTGAAATATACCAATTTATGGATCTCTCTGGGGAAATATTCTTTTTAGGGCTGGCTTACAAACCCACCGCTATTCAGATTCGATACCTTAAGGCAAAAACTTATCTACTGCCTTGAGCTTATCGGGTAAGTACTGCTTAACCACAAAATCAAGACCATGCTTGGCAAATGCCTGCTGCTCCACACGAGTGCCGGCACGCAGCATCTGATCAATAGCCCGTTGCCATAACTTATGATGATGCACAAAGGGGTCATTTTTCAAGGCATCCTTCGCTCGCTTAATATCCACCTCTTTTAGCTTATGCGTAGGCAGATCATAATCCTTAACATCCTGCGGTGTTACGCCCAGAAACCTTGCCTGTGGTACACAGAAAAACTCATTTAGGTGAGCGGCATTACCCGAACCTACCTTCAAAGTACGGTAGATATTAAAATAACCATAGGGGTCACCATCAACAAAGGCATAAACAGGGATCCGCAATACATCGCTTAACCGTCTGACAAAACGACGGCAGGCACGGGTTGGAACACCTCCCATACTCACCAATATGCAATTTGCAGTGTCCCAATAACCGTATTTCACTAAACGCTGGAACATACCTGCTGTCTCTATCGCCAGGATAAACTTGGCATTACTGCGAAATTCCAGATGCTCAACATCAATAGGAATCGAATAGGAACCAGAACCAAACTTGGTACAATCGATTTTGAGCTTATGTCCTTGCAGATCGCGGTCTATTACCTCCAGACGACCGGCAACCTCACCACCCTTTTCCTCTGGGATAAACTTCAGCCGCTCGCGGATAACACCGAACATAGCCTCTATATCTTCCATTACCGTATCAGATTCCGGCTGCTCACGAAACGCTGCATCAGCCCAGTTTTTGCTGATGTAGTACGCCTCTCTTTTGGTTGCCATATCATCAGTTTCGATCAATTCCTTACTCAGAGCCATCATTTTCATTGTCTGAGCAAAAGTCTTTACCGTATTAACAGTAAAATTTCGCTCCTTCATATTGCCCTTAAGTTCAAAACAACCCTTTTTAACATCATAGTCAACATTATTCAGCGACCGAACCGGAATACGCATATGCGGTATCGACAGCAAATTGATCTTGGTGTGAATATCCTTAGCTGATTCTCTGATCATCTTTATCACATCTATATTATCGCTTTTGGCTTTGGCCATCAGTTCTTAGCTCCATCATAAAATCACTATCAATAGTTACTCTGGCATTAATAGTTGAGTCTGGAACTTTTTAATGCCATACAGTACAAGAAGTTGCATTTATCCGCAGTGCTTCCTTACTTCTCACCTTGTCCAGACAATACATGATAACCATAAAAACTTATTAATACAAGCATTGAGAGAATTCACACCGGCATTATCTCGGGAAAAACACCAGAACGCCACCTCAATATAACACACCAACAATATAAAACATTTAATAACAATCACTTAAGCAAAAAGACACTACTACATAATACCGTTTCAAACCAGAAATATTCAAAGCTGGTTTACAAATATTCATATAAAAAAACGCCTCTGACCAAACCGGTCTGGCTCAGTCAAAGGCGAATAATTTATTACAGGCCGGAAAGCCTGTTTATTTACTTTTTGTCAGAAAAACTTCAGTTTGCGTCCGGCAGCGGACCTACTATGGTATCATAGTCTGTCATAGTGCTGCGGTCGCCACTAATGATCTTACGAGCCATAGCAGTGTTTATCGGGCCATTAGCGGTAATAAAGCGGCGTGCAACTACTGCCTTATGCTTACGATGATTATCATAAGCAGAAATCTCCTGATCTTTACCTGGCTGACAGAACTTGTCTTCCAGGGCCGGACGGGCAATAGACTGCTGCAGGAACAAATGACCGACAATCAGATTGATAGCTATGTCAACCAGCTTACGGCCATGCAGGTCCATATATTCAGTGCCTGGCTGCTCCTTGACAAAAGCCACTGCTTCCAGCAATTCGCGTTTTCCTTCATCCAGCAATGCTACCAGATCGCTCACCTCTGGCGTATAAGCAAAAGTACTCAACTCATCCAGATAGCTCTCGGCGGCACCAGAACAAACACCACGAACCGCTGCCACTATCTGCAACTGGGTTGTTCCTTCATAGATAGAAGTAATACGGGCATCACGCATGTGACGCTCTACCGGATAATCCTTCATATAACCACTACCACCCAGTACACTCATGGCTTCATAAGAAACCTTACTGCACATCTCAGAGGCATAATACTTACTCATTGGGGTAAGCATATCTGCCAGACGGCGATAATGCTTGTATTCCTTCTTAAGCTGCTTGAGCTGCTCTTTGTCTTCTATCTCGCCAGACTCGGTCTTGAGCTCAAGACCATTGCTGAAATCAACGGCCCAACATGTTTCCATTGTGAGAGAACGAGCCGCCTCAAGCATGATCTTCATTTCTACCAGCAAATCACGCACAGAAGGCAGCTTCTCAATTGGCAGGCCAAACTGCTCACGACTCGCCGCATAATCACGAGCCACCCGGAAAGCAGCCTCACCAATACCCAGCGACTGCGAGGCAATACCAACGCGGGCACCGTTCATCAGGCTCATTACATACTTGGCCAGACCACGCTTGCGCTCACCTACCAACTGGCAGGGAGTATGATCAAAATACATCTCGCAGGTCGGTGAACCGTGAATACCAAGCTTATTTTCCAAACGACGAACCTTGACAGTCGGGCCGTTATCACAAACGAACAAGCTCAAACCCATACCGCCAGCACGATCAGGTTCACTGCGGGCCAGAACCAGCAATACTTCACCACAACCATTAGTGATAAAACGCTTTACGCCATGCAAACGCCACTGACCGTTTGAATCCTGATAGGCACGCAGCTTAACTGCCTGAAGGTCAGAACCGGCATCAGGCTCAGTGAGCACCATAGCACCAGTTGCACCCTGCTCGGCAAACAGCGGCAAATACTGCTGCTTGATCTCTTCATTAGCAAAAGCGTTAATGGTCTCTGCTATTCCCTGTAATCCATAAATATTCATCAAGGCAGCATCAGCTCGTGATACTACATCATTACTCATTGTATAAATGAAATTCGGACAGTTCAGACCGCCAAAACGGTGCGGCAGGGTAAAAGCCATAAGCTTGGCCTGAGCGAAACGATCAATACACTCTTTCATGCCTTTGGCATAGGTAACAGTGCCATCTTCATTAAGGGTATTACCCTCCTGGTCGATCTGTTCTGAACGGGGTGCTACGAAATCACCGGCTATGCCGCCAATAACCTCAAGCAGACGATCGTAATTATCTACAGCATCAGCAGCAGTTTCAGGAGCCCAGTTATATTTCTTACTATCACTATAGTCCCCTTCCATCAGATCAGCCAGCCTGGTCAGCTGGTAATAGCGAAAGAGAAAACGGATATCATCATTGTCAGTATAAAAGTTAGCCATTTATTTTATTCCATAAATATGTAAAGTTATAATCTTGTTTTAAGCGGCTTACTGCCTGGCACGGATCGCCTTGATCATCTTAGGCAGTACATCCTGATAATCGCCGACAATACCGTAATTAGCCACAGAAAAGATCGGGGCCTCAGGATCATTATTGACCGCGATGATACGGGCTGACTCGCTCATACCTGCTACATGCTGAATGGCACCACTTATGCCCACTGCAATATACAGTGCCGGACGAACAGTTGTACCTGTCTGGCCTACCTGATGGTCATGGTCAATATATCCCAGGTCAACTGCAGCACGGCTACCGGCGGCCTCGCCACCCAGAACATGGGCCAGATCCCAGATATGCTTGAAGTTATCCTTACTGCCTACACCTGCACCACCAGCAACAATGATTCTAGCGGCCTTCAAATTCACTTTCTTCTTAGCTACATGACGATCCATTATGGTCAATGGTAGATCAGCAGCAGTCAGATAACATTCTTCGGCTATGATCTCTGCCGCCCGCTTAATATCCTTCTCAGGCATCGGCATTACACCTTCACGCACGGTTGCCATCTGCGGCCAGCGGTCATAGTTGATAATGGTCGCGATAATATTACCACCGAATGCCGGACGGATCTGCTGGAGCAGGTTCTTATGCACTTCGCCCGACTTACTCTCGGTGTAATCATCTATCTGCAGGTCAGTACAGTCGGCGGTCAGTCCGGCACGCATGGTCGAAGCCACACGCGGGGCCAGATCACGACCGATATGGGTCGCACCATAAAGCATGATCTGCGGCTTATACTTACTGATCAACTCACAAATTACTTTGGTATAACTATTGGTCTGGTAGATATCCAGGTCATCATTGTCAACCATATATACGCGGTCTGCACCATAATAACCCAGCTCTTTGGCCGCCTCAGAAACACTGCGACCAGCTAATACCGCTCCCAGCTTAACACTGAGCTTCTGGGCCAGTTCACGACCTCTGCCCAGCAATTCCAGAGAGACATCAGAGAGTTTGCCATCTATCTGCTCGGCAAAAACCCAGACTTCGCCATTTCTATTTACTTCTATCATATTAAAACCTTTGGTTTATTTTCCTTTTATCCTGGTTATGGCCGCCGACTATTAACGCCGCAGCCTCACAACTGGTACTAGCCTGCTCTTAACCGATAGTATGATCTTCGATCAACTCATGGATAAGTTCTTTGATGCTTTCCTCTGAAGAATCGATGATACGCGAATCACCAGTGGTCAGTACCACGCTCTGGATCCGATTAACCTTGGTCGGACTGCCGCTCTTGCCGCACCACTGCATGTCAGCTTCCAAATGATCAAGATCCCATTCTTCGATCAGCAAGCCGCGACTGCGCAGCTCTTCGACCTGCTCCACGGTACCACCAGCGGCCTTAACCTCTGAGGCACTGCGAGCCTTTTTATACCACATCAACTGATGAGCTACTGCCGGACGGGGGTCATTGGCGGTGTCAAGAACAGTCAATAATGCCGGGAGATTACATTTAACCTTTTCCCAGCCTGCTCCCACTCCTCGTTTGGCAAATACCACTTTATCTTTCAGTTCGAGTTCTTCAACATAAGTTATCTGCGGATATCCCAGTTTCTCAGCGGCCTGCGGGCCTACCTGAGCAGTGTCGCCATCGATCGCCTGACGACCACAGAAGACCAGATCAACATCTTCGATCTTCCGCACCGCACAGCTTAGTATATAACTGGTTGCCAGGGTGTCACTTGCAGCAGCCCGACGGTCGGTTACCAGCACAGCCTTATCTGCCCCGCGATAGAGTGACTGCCTGAGTACTTCACAAGCCGATGGAAGACCCATTGTTACTACCGTAACAGTTCCCCCATATCTTGCCTTAACTTCCAATGCCATTTCCAGGGCGTTGAGATCTTCCGGATTGAAAATCGCCGGCAGCGCCGCACGATTGACGGTTCCATCATCGTTCATCGCCTTACCTGTAACGGCCTTGGTGTCTGGAACTTGCTTTACCAGCACAACACAGTTATAAGCCATATTTTATAAACCTCTCTAAATTATTAACTTAACGATAGCGGAACAACATATCTCTCCGCCTTGGACTGCGTAATGATATATTAATTGTATGGATAAGTCAACCTAGATAATCATGGAATGCGGTTTTCCAGTACTGAAAACAGCTTTATCATTGAAATGGCATGTCCACTTTTACTTTTATAGCTATAGAAGCAAGGCCTGGGAAAATACTTTACAGGACTGGAGAACCATTACCCCCTCAATTATCAAAAGAATTAATGATGAAACAGTGATCTTTTCTGTTATAATACAGGGCTTGAATAAACGCAACAGGCCCGCTCAGGTTAAAACCAGAGGTCAATCCGGCCGTTGTACAATGCCGGTGTAAATGCCGGGAACTGTTTCGATCCGTGCAATGCGTATCGGGATTACAAATTTTACAAGGAAAATATCATGGCAATTCCAGTTGTAGCTATTATTGGCCGACCAAATGTGGGCAAAAGCAGCCTGCTTAATATTCTGGCCCGCGAGCGAATAAGTATTGTTGAAGACACACCGGGTGTAACTCGTGATCGTGTCAGTGCCCTTATCGAGATGGACGGCCGCTATTTTGAAATGGTTGACACCGGCGGATACGGCATTGTTGACCACGACAATCTGACCGCCCATGTTGAAACTCAGATACAAAGTGCCATCACTAAGGCCGATGTTGTTCTGTTCATAGTTGATATTCGCAGCGGAGTTATGCCTCTCGATATCAAAGTCGCCCAGATACTCAGAAAAGAAAAGCTCAATGTTATTCTGGTTGCCAATAAGGCAGATTCACCCGAACTTGACTATCACACCGGCGAATTTCACAAGCTTGGTTTTGGCGAACCTCTTTGCATTTCTGCTCTCCATGCCCGCCGCCGGGAAGAGCTTATAGAACGCATCTTTGATGAGTTTGATGGCATGGACACAGCCAAACCGGAAAAAGAAATAATGAAAATAGCTGTTGTCGGCAAGAGAAATGTCGGCAAAAGCACTTTTATCAACTCACTGGCTGGCGAAGAGCGGGTTATTGTCAGTAATGTCCCGGGCACTACCCGAGATGCTGTTGATATCCGCTTTGAGAAAGATGGCCACACCTTTGTGGTGATCGACACCGCCGGAGTACGCAAAAAGAGCAAGATGAACGATGCCAACGGTATCGAGTTCTACAGTTTTACCAGATCAATACACGCTATTCGCCGGGCCGATGTCTGCTTGTTCTTTGTCGATTCAACCGCACCGATCTCACAGGTTGATAAGAAACTGGCCAGATTCATTATTGATTCGTATAAGCCGGTTATTATCGTAGTGAACAAATGGGATCTGGTTAAAAATCGCGCTTCTACAGAAGATTTCGCTGATTATTTCGATAAAGTACTGCCCGGCCTGAAATATGCCCCTATCTGCTTTATTACCGCCAAAGAGAGCCGTAATGTTAATTCGCTGGTCGATCTGGCCAGTAATATCTTCAAGCAGACTCGTACCAAAGTCGGTACCGGCCGGGTTAATAAGGCCATTAAAACCATTACCGCAGAAAAAACACCTTCTTCCAGACGCAAGGTCGGTATCCCGCGTATCTATTACGGTACACAAGTGGCTGTTAATCCGCCCACACTGGTACTGTTCGTTAATGACCCGGAAAAGATCGATGATAATTACCAACGCTTCTTCACTAACCGCCTGCGTGATATTATGCCGTGGGGCGAAGTACCGATCCGCCTGATCGTCCGGGCCCGCAATGAAAAGGTACAGGAAGAATTCAACTTCGATGATGTTCGTGATCTTAAAGATGCCATTACCGAAGAGCAGTATAATAATGAAGCCGTTGAGGTAACCTTCTATGAGGATACTCCAGAAGGTGAGGAAAACAATCAGGAAGGCGGAGTATATCCTGACTTCCTTAAAGATAACTATATAGCCGATGACGATGATGACGATGATGATTTTGATGATGATGGCTTCGACTATGAAAGCGAAAAGGGTCGTCACGAAGGCTTCTGATAGTCAAACAAATGCTGATATTGGTTCTACTGCATAGCAACCCTGTAAAACCAATAAGACTTTATATTAAAGGACCAATAGATCGGGATTCTATCCCCTGTTGGTCCTTTTTTACAGGCACAGACTATCTTAATAAGCCCGGCCTCTCACCCACCTATTATTTGACAGAAACATTCTTCGAGCTTATGATATTTCAAGTTTACACTGACAACGACTCTTTTATAATGGAGAATATGTGAATAAGACACTGAACTTCCACACTCTCACCGGTGAAGAAACCCTCAAGGCATTAAACAGTAACGCCCGCGGTCTCTCTGAGCAGCAGGCCGCCGATACTATCAAAATAGTCGGAGCTAATGAGCTGATCGAGCAGAACAAACGCAAGCCCTGGAAGATCTTTCTGGAGCAGCTCTTTGCCACGATGCAATTAATGCTCATCGGTGCCGCTGTCATCTCACTGCTGATAGGCAGTCACAGCGATTCCTGGGCTATTCTGGCTATTGTCTTTCTCTTTGCCATTCTGGGCTTTTTCCAGGAATACCGGGCGGAAAAAGCTCTGGCCGCCCTTAAAAAGATGGCTGTTCCTCTGGTACGGGTCCGCCGGGACAATAAACTGCAGGAAATCTCCGCCGCCAGGCTCGTACCCGGCGATATTGTCCTGCTGGAAGCTGGTAATATCATCCCCGCCGACTGCCGCCTGCTCGAGGCGGTGAACCTCAAAATAACCGAATCAGCCCTCACCGGCGAATCGCAGCCCTCGGAAAAAGAGGCCGCCTCGCTCTGCCCGACTGATAAGAGTCTGGCCGACCGCAATAATATGGCGTATATGGGCACGATCATCGCTCAGGGCCGCGGCACCGCGGTCATCACCGCTACCGGCATGAACACCGAGCTGGGCAAGATCGCCACTATCCTGCAGGCCGTGCAGACAGGCTCCACCCCACTGCAAAAGCGACTCAATAATCTGGGCAAAATGCTCGCCTTCATCGGCGTGGCCATTTCTGTCATTATCATCATTATCGGCCTGACCCGGGGCGAGAAACTCGCCGATCTGCTCATGGCCGGTGTCAGCGTGGCCGTGGCCGTCATTCCCGAAGGCCTGCCTGCGGTTATGACCATTACCCTGGCTCTGGGCTCGCAGAGAATGCTCAAACGACATGCCCTTATCCGCAAACTACCGGCCGTTGAAACCCTCGGCTCAGTTACCGTTATCTGCTCCGATAAAACCGGCACGCTCACCCAGAACAAGATGACCGTTACCGGCCTCTATCTGCAGGATGAACTCTGCGAGTTTGGCCCCTCGCTCACTAATAACCCACATGCCCGCCTGCTCATGGCAACTGCGGCTTTGTGCAATGATGCCAAACTCACCCAGAACGATGAATTTATTGGCGACCCCACCGAAGGGGCTTTGCTCATCGCCGCCGGCAAGCTGCTCATGCCTCAGCATGACCTCAACGAAAGCTGGCAGCGGACCGCCGAGATACCTTTTGACTCGGTCCGCAAACGCATGACCACCATCCACGACTGGCAGGGCGATTTCCTGCCCGGCGGCCTGACCCTCGATAGCTCGCTCAAGACCGAATCTATCGCTCTGGTAAAAGGCTCAGTCGATGGCATGATCGATCTTTCCCGCCGGGTAATCATCGCCGGCAAAGTTACCGCCCTCACCCCCGACATTGCCGCTGGTATCCATAAAGCCAACGAGCATATGGCCTCCGGCGGTTTCCGCGTACTGGCAGTGGCTATCAGACCGCTGAGTGCTGCCCATACCGCCCCGACCAGCGAGAACACCGAAACCGACCTCATTTTCGTCGGTCTGCTCAGTATGATCGACCCACCCCGTCCGGAAGTGACCGATGCCGTTGCCCGCTGCAAGAGTGCCGGTATCAGACCCATTATGATCACCGGCGATCATCCGCTCACCGCCAAACACATCGCCGGTTCGATCGGCTTTGACATCAGCGGCGGCGTTATCACCGGAGCTGAGCTGGAGACTACCAGCCCGGCTGATCTGCGTGAGCTGGTGAAAAAGACCAGCGTCTATGCCCGCGTCTCCCCGGAACATAAGATCCGTATCGTCGAGGCCCTGCAGGCCAACGGCCAGATCGCTGCTATGACCGGCGATGGTGTTAACGATGCCCCCGCCCTCAAGCAGGCCGATATCGGCGTGGCGATGGGCATTACCGGCACCGATGTCAGTAAAGAAGCATCCGACATGGTCCTGCTCGATGACAATTTCGCCACCATAGTCAGTGCCACCGAAGAAGGCCGTATCGTCTATGATAATATCCGCAAGTTCGTGAAATTCTCCGTCAGCGGCAATATCGGCAAGGTTATCGTCATGCTGCTGGGCCCGGTATTCTTCACCAAGCTGCCCCTGCTGCCACTGCAATTGCTCTGGCTTAACCTGCTCACCGATGGCCTGCTGGGTCTGGCCCTGGGTGTGGAAAAGGCCGAGAGTAATGTCATGAGCCGCCCGCCCGTTGATCCCAAAAGCGGCGTATTCAGCTCTGGCGGCTGGTGGCAGGTATCAATACTCGGAACAGTGATCGGCCTGATCTCAACCGGCCTGGGCCTGTGGTATTATCAGCAGAGCGACCCAACTATCCATGCCAAATGGCAGAGCATGATCTTCCTGACCGTTGCCTTCTGTCAGTTCTGGCAGATGATAACCGCCCGCTCCGAAAAAGACAGCTGCCTGAAAAACGGACTGTTCACTAATCCCACCGCTACCGGCATGCTGGCCCTGATCATGGCCCTGCAAATAGCCGCCGTCACCTTCGAGCCGCTGCGGACCTTCCTCAAACTAGAAGCCATAACCCTGCAAGACTTCACACTCAGCCTGCTGCTGAGCATCGGCGTTCTCATCACCGGCGAGATATGGAAACTAACCCGTAGAGACGCATAATTATGCGTCTCAAGCTCGCTCACCGGGCAAATAAAGCATAGGACACATAGGATAGAGGACATATAAGACCTGTAGGACCTATAGAATAAGACCTATATGAACAGGACCAATAAGAGAAGCGATTTCTCCTATTGGTCCTGTCTTATTGCTCCTATCGGTTCTCTGAGTCCTATCACCTCTAAGTCATATTCTCACACAGATTCGCCAATAGCACAAAGTTTTATTCGTTCGGAGTTCAGGGTTCACCCTGCCTGACACCCTAATCTCCCCTACAATAACAACAGCAGCAGAGGAACAGCTTTGCCTATTATCTTTTCCACTGTAGCAAATACCGGCTGGAGGTCTTTGAGCCATTGTCCGGACAGCTTACCGCCGTTATCAGCCCATTCCTTTTCAATTTGAGCGGCCGACTGGGTCAATGCCAGGCAAAAACTCTCATAATCGGCATTGGCTTTATCTTTCATCACTCCCAGCAGATGTTCATAAATGGCCAGCAGTCCTTCATAACCATCTTCCCAGGGGTCGGCGTCCATGATCTTATGATTCAATATCTCGAGCTGGTCTGACAACTCCTTAATCAATGGATCCATCTTTCACCTCCGTTATTACTGCATTTATCTTATCGAGACTATCTAAAGCCGCCTGCAGGCGGGCATTTTCATCCAGAGCCTCGGCAATATATGAATTAGCCAGCCGAATGGCATCAGATATCTTCTGGAATTTAGCCAGAGTCTGCTGCGGCGCTGTACCCTGTGCCAGAGCAGCATCCAACTGATGCATTACCAGCGGATAACCCCTGTGAAATCTGACCAGAGCCTTCTCCTGCGCATCAGACATATTTCCCAGCGGCTCGGGCGGCACTATCTCATTGACCAGTACCAGCAACTTTCTGGCCGCACTGGCAGCCGCCAGGGCACTGTCCCACTGGGCCGTGGCCACTGCCGCCTGATTATCGATCGACTCAGCAGAAGCTGCCACCAGTTCCGGCACCTGCCCCGGTATCCGACAACAGCCCGAACCAAGTAAAGCCAACAAAAACAAACCTAAAACACCAGAGAAACCAAATCTATTTATCATTTTATACTCCCTTACAGGTTTTTTCACCATCAATAAGCCTCGCCGCTGGTGAAACAACAACTTTTAACATTTAACTTTTTACATCTTCAAGGCAACGGCCAGTTACCTTTGGCCTTGAGACAATCAAGCATGAGCATATTTTTCAAGACTTCAACGGGCTCCTTTTGCTGGCCTTCATGCCGGGCAACAGACCAGTATTTACAATGCTGCAACCATTTACCCGGCCCGGCCGGCAAGGCAATATCCTTTATCCCCCGGCCAAAATTCGCTGCCAGTGGCCCACTGATAATGTCGCCATCGAGAACAAAGCGAGAGGGAAAGTACAGATTCGTCCAGCGGGTACAACTAAATACCGAGGCATGATTGGGAACTGTCGTATTACATTTACCCTGCGGGCCCTCGGTGAAATAACTAAAGAACATATCATCTTTTTCCTGAATCGTGGGCGGACAGGTCGAAAACTCATAACTGGCCTTTTTCGCCTTGAACTTATCGGGGTTTTCCGCCAGCAGATAATCGGCATAAGTCAGCGGGGAACCCAGGGTAATAAAATCAGTTATAAGCCAGGGGAACTTCACCGCCTGATACTCTCGCCAGAGGGCATGCTGTCTCTGCCTGAATAACTCGACATCATTGCCATTAACAGTATCTTTGGCATTGAATTCCCTGACATAATGCTCAAACCGATTCGGCTCTTCCTGAGCATATCGCTCTAAGGGCCCTTTAACTACCAGGCGAGACCAATATTGGGTAATTATATCATAACCGATAACCGAGCCGAGACTGTGACCGACAACAATGATACGCACATATTTGCCGCTGGCATGCAAGCGGTCGAGTAATTCAATACCCTCACGCCGAATACTGTTCCGCTGCTCTATATTATCCGGGTCAGGATTCAAATATCTCGCGGCATCGCCAACATAACCATAAATAATAACTGAGAGCTTTGCTCCGACCAAAGCCAGTAATGACAAAAGGATCACCCGCCAGGTGAAACTTATCTGCGGGCCACTTTCCTTAACTGCAAATAAATAGCTCTGGCATAACGGTATCAGCAAAAGGAATACGACCAGGGCCAGCATTAACAGCCCGGCAATATAGATAGGGAGGAATCGCATATTATAATAGCGAGGATTCTTCTTCAACAGCAACCTGAGCCAGGCAACAACCATCTTGGTCCGGGTATCACGCATGTGATGAGCCCAGTACAGTTCGTAAAAGTCGGTCAGCGGCCGACTGCGATCACCCGGCAACTGCAATCGCCTCAACTCATACAGCGGGTCAAAACGATCCGGCTTATTGCGAATATCTGAACCCTGAGTGATAGCTGTAACAAAAGATTCCAGATTCTCAAAAGGACGCTGCTCGCCAATACCATGGATCAATACCACCGCCTGCCTCATACCCATCACAGACCCCCTTTCTGCCAGATCATTCCGGCAGCAGTAAGAAAAAACTGTCAAAACACGGAACATCTGGAATTATATCACTATAGAACCAACATGCCAAATCTTTTTTATAATCAGAAAAAACCCATCTTGTCTGCCCTCAAGGCATAGCTCCCCTGAATCATTTAACCTCTTTGCCATCCAGTTCTTCCTTGCTCATAACCGCCGTTTGCAGATCACCCCAGATCACCTGATACCTGCCATCATCCAGCCGCCAGCTCATCAGTACGGCACTGCCATCGCCCACTTTCACGCTCTTGCCATAATATTGCATATCGCGTTTTTCTGATTCTAATTTCGTACTGAAAGATAACAGGCCCATGACCTTCATAGTGTCAGCCCGCATTTGCTCGCCTTTACCAGGAATACCAGCCTTAACTACTGACTCACTTGCCTTCTCAAAGTATTTTAATGAATAATTTGTTGTATCTTCCGGGAATTCACCGAGTTTTTCGCTATAAATTTTCAACGCTTCTATGGCCGCTGGCATATCCACAGCGGGCATTTTCATATCCGGACCAGCTGCCTTATAATCAGCGGGTATCTCAGGAATGAATAAGGCCGGGTCAACCTTGACATTCCACCGGAAATTATTCATTACCAGATCGACTTTCTTTCCTGCACCAAACTCACCTTTAACCTCTATGCACACCGGATTATCATTTTCAACATCGGTCCAAACGGTAGTAACTGCATTTTTATAGCCCGCCACATCGATCTCACTGCATTGCCGCCCCCGCACTTTTTTTCCATCTATCTCCTTTTCGCCCAGATCAATACATTCATTACCCTCAAACTGCCTGAACATCTCCTTTGGGTCATTGACATTCTGCCCAAATTTGCCCGGCAAATTATCGCCCATATCGATCTTCATATAGGTGCCAGTCGCATCCAAAAGCGACACCATCTGCTGCCGGGCATATGACATATATTGCCTTGAAGTTATCTCGCCGGTCTTATCGTTCTTCATTTCCATACAAAAACCATCATTATTTAACAGCACAAGAGAAGTCATAGTCACAGCCGTAATCGGGCCAGCCGGTTGTTCACCCAAATCTACTTTGATAAGCATTTCATAAAGCACTCCGCTATCTTTTGCCTCATCATTTATAAGATCAGGCTTACCAGATTCCAATATCGAGGCGTCAGCCTGCTCTGCCAGTGCCGACAGAACACTTTCGACCTTATTCTTTCCGAGAAGCTCAATATCAACACCTGCAACCGCAGAGCCAGATATATCAACGGTTTTTTTATTCAAAAAGTTCCTGCTATAACCATCGCCAATAATTTGCACCTCATATTTGCCATCTTCCAGCGAACCAAGCTGATAACAACCATTTTCATCAGTTTCATCACTTGCAAATTTACGATCTGTGCCACTGGCAAGGACCTTGACACCAGCTACCGCCTTGCCCTGATCATCAGTCACCCGCCCGGTAATACTGCCCATCTCCTGAACTTTTCGCAGCGTAAAGTTCAGTTCAACATTCTCATCACCCACAACCACATCACTTTCAGATGATTGAGCGTAGCCACTCTCTGAAGAAGACAATATACTTACCTTATAAACCCCGGAGGGCAACCCGATCCTGTAAATACCATCATCGCCACTTAAATCACTATCATAGAAACCTGTTTGCGACTTACACCAAACAGTCTGGCCCGCCATCGGCTCACCGGCAGTATTTACAATCTTACCCCTGAGCATGGCATCGCCATAACAGGCACTAAATAGCAATCCAACCACCAGAATAACCATATTTATCTTTTTCATAGCCACTTTTTCCCTTTCACTAACTGCCACAACCAAAAACACTGACCTGAATAACAAATAAAGCAAACGCCATCAACATTGTACACAATAGTTAAATCATGTGACAATAACAAGCCAAAAAAATAATCACTTTAAACTGAGCTCATAATGCACTGATACTGGTTATTCTCATATTGAAAAAGGTTACCCGGGTTTTACTTGCGATAAACATTTACCTGCAAGACTGTACTATTATAACTTTATATTGCCGTATAATGCATTAAGGCCTGAGCCTCGTAATTTCACTTCTGAATAACGACGAAGAATAGTATTATAGTTATATACACTAAGCCGATATTTACTACTAAAATCAGACATTGCAGAAATGCATTGCACTATAATAACATAGTTTTTGAAACTATCCAGAGCAATCGATCACAAAAAGAGATGATATATGATTAAAATTTGCAAATTCCTGTTTTTTATTCTGACAATCCCAGCCATTCTGTCAGCAGATGTTACCTGGGTTGGTACTAATAGTGTCGATTTTCTCGACCTTACTAACTGGTCTTATGAAGGTACCCCGGCAGGCCAGTGGTTTGTTGTCAATGGCAACCCCTATGACCCGGCCTACAATCATGCCGGGCAGACGACATCTGTTGAGCAAATGTCGATCAATGCTGGTGGCAAACTAACCATTCGAGCAGGCGAGATTAAGACCACAACCACAAGTTATTACACCTATGTAAATGGCGAATGCTATCTGCAAGGTGGTAATCTCAACTGCAAAAGTAATGTATATGTTGGCAGCGGCTCAGGCACGGGAAAAGTTGAAATTACCAGCGGAGTATTCACTTGCGGGTCAGTTCTCACTTTAGGCTTCAGATCTGGAGCCGACGGCACGCTCAATGTATATGGCGGTTCGGTATATATGAAAGGGTTGCGAGTAGCCTACAGCGGCGGAACAGGCCGGATCGGCATCAAAAACAGCGGTACGATCTATTATTCCGGTAATGCGGTTGACACCTTTAATGGGTTGATCTCTTCAGGATTACTGACTACTGAAAGTGGCTGGAAAGTTTCCGTTGTTTATAATGGCACATATACAGTCATAACAACTGCCCAGGTAGCCTACGCAACCGGACCGTCGCCAGCCACAGGCGGTACTTCCAGCCCCTACAATACCATATTAAGCTGGAAGCCCGGCAAGAATGCCCTGCAGACCGAGATATACTTTGGCACCAGTTCTACAGCCGTCACGCAAGCCGTACGCCTGACAGGTGACCTGGACGGCAGCGGCGTAGTCGATCTTGTTGATTTTGCCAGTCTGGCCAGCCAATGGCTGAATATCGGAGGAAGCTACCCCTGCCCTGACCTCAACCACAGCGGCAAGGTTGACATCACCGACATCCAGCTACTAAGCCAGAACTGGACCTGCCAGGCTGACACAACATATCTGGCTGCCACTGACCAGACTTCTGTAAATTGTGACATTCTCGAGCCGGGCACTACCTATTACTGGCGGGCCGATTCTGTTACCTGTGACACTGTAACTCCAGGCGATATCTGGAATTTCACCACAACGCTACCCGTATATTCTGACCTGCCAGCCTTCCCGGGGGCTGAAGGATATGGCGCCTACGCAAAAGGCGGCAGGGGCGGTGATGTATATACCGTTACTAACCTCAACAGCAGCGGAGCGGGTTCTTTCAGGTATGGAGTTGAAAATGCACCCGCCAGCGGCCGGACGATAGTTTTTGCTGTCAGCGGCTATATCCCTATCAATTACAACAGCGACACCGGCAACCAGACCGTACGGATCGTTCAGAATAATGTTACCATTGCCGGCCAGACAGCACCCGGTGACGGTATCGGATTAAAAGATGGACGGATCCTCATGACCGGTAATAACACCATTATTCGCCATCTGCGTATAAGACATGGCAAATATGGCGGGGCAGGCGACTGTCTCAATCTGGAAAGCACGGCCCACACCAGTATAATTGACCATATTTCGCTGATGTTCAGTACTGACGAGAACATCTCGTTTTTCAATAGTTCACTCGACAACTTCACAATGCAATATTCAACCAGCTCCTGGGGAATGGAACGGCACAATGCCGGCGGCCTGTGGGATATGGTTCACGGCTCATGTCATCACTCACTCTGGGCACATCATCGAACTCGCAATCCCAAGGCCAGACCTTACGGACTGCTGGAATGGGTTAATAATGTAACCTGTCACTGGCGCAGCGAAGGCTTCATTATGGGCGACTCAGAATCTAATGTCGATTGGTATGCCAATGTTATCGGTTGTTATTTCCTGTCGATCCCGGATTATGAATTCGGCCTGAAATATAAAGCACTGGCAAAAGGACGCATCGCCTCCGATGGCAAACCCAATTTCCATTTATATCTCAGCAACTGCCTGCACGACTCTGATGGCAATGGTCTGCTGAATGGCACCGATAAAGGCTATGACATCGTCGATGGATTGCCCTATCCGGATGCCGGCAGCGTCTCAGGAACTCTGAGCTACGATAAGTCGGCAACACCCTTTGCCGGAGCCCCTGTTTCCATAACCACTGATGACCCTCTGACCGCCTACAAAAAGGTACTATCTTCGGCTGGTGCCCTGCGTCTGGATGCAAGTGCAGCTTCATTAAGAGACGAGCTTGACACCTTACTCATCGACAGCGTTGAGAATCAGGAAAGCATTCTGGTGGCCAAGGACAGCCCTCGTGAAGTAACCCAGGACCACCCGGAATATGCATACGATCCGCCAAGTAATGGCGAGTATCAATTAGCCAGTGCGCCATACAACATATCAAACAGCGGTTTTGGCACATTGAATTCCGCCACCGCTCCCACTGATACCGATGGCGATGGCATGCCAGACTACTGGGAAAATACCTTAGGTTCAGACCCACTGGTACAGAACCATAACAATGTTTTCAAAAACAACGGCGTGATAATCACCACCCCGACTTTCTTCCCGGATAATACATCTGCTGGTTATACCAAACTGGAAGAATATCTCTATTTCTGCTCTATCCCGCACGCAATTATGCCCGAGAATACTGCAGCTCAGCCCTCATCACTTACCGTTGATGTCAGCAGATATACACGCGGATTCACCTCCGAACCTCGCTTCGCCATAACTGATATTAAAGGCGGGACAGTAGCCCAATTCGCTGCTGATGGCATTACCCCATCTTCTACCGGCCCTATCATAGTTTTCACCCCCACCGGTAATTATTCCGGTCGGGCCGGTTATCAATTCAATGTCACCGACACTCAGGGTAGTAGTTGGAAACAACCTCTGGGAATAATTATAACCCCCAGATAATACATATAATAAGCCAACCGTCAGACCAGAACTAAAAATGAACGCAAACACTTTGGATTTTCTCGCATCTCTCTGCGTGAACGGTTACATTCTGTTTTATATCGGCACGATAAGTTCTATACTCCCGCCTTCATGGCCACAACCCCTGCCAGCAATGCTAATACAACATATAATATCGACAATACCCCCAATACATGCACAGCGATAGAAAAACCCCGCCTGGCCTGGGGCTGTTTCACTGGCAGCCTGCCGGAGCCAAGCAGCAGCAGCGGCACTACTACCCAATACCTTATACTTAAAAGCTTCGCCGTTATCGCCGGAAGCTCGTATCCCATATCGGCAAAAATAACCATAAATCGCGGCACAACAAATAACATCAAACCCAGCAGAACGATCACATACCCCAAAACAAAGAACAAAGGCTCAATAGCCACCCGAACCGGCTTTTCATTATTATCCATAACCAATCTCCTGATATACCATAAAGTTACGATTATCCATTTCACCTTCAGACAACAGAGCCAGACACCAGCGACCAGTATCTGGCATAACTGTCATACCTTCTGTTCAGCCAGAGATGGTTTTATTATATCCATCAATAACTACAGCAACAAGCATTAAAAGTTACAGGATTTATCCTCAATCTGCCATTCCTGCATCGCCATGAGCTATTATCCTGAGCCTGTCGAAGGATGCCAAGTGGCGGATACTCTTACATTCCCTTCACAACCTTCAATGCCTTTACAGTAAATAACAATCAGCCAAGCAGGCTTATTGCGTAATTTCCAGTTTAAGACAGGCATCTCCTCTTAATTTCTGATTCTCTACATTATCACCACCTACCCTGTTGATAAAATCTATCAGCCATATTGTCTTTTCAAATTCTTTTTCATAGTAATTTGCAACCGCCAGGCCATGCAGCATGCCACAAAGACTTTTTTCAGACATATCCAGATGAAAACCAACCACAACATTGCCAGGCTGTGCTGGTAATTCCCCTTTCTTTTGCAAAATTAAATCCAAATCAGCAGTGCGATATGCCGCCAACATTAACAATCGGCTTGTATCAGCATTATCAGGCTCCAAAGCCTTCGCTTTATTGAGCAATTCGACCGCCAATTGATACTTTTCCAGCCGTAGATAATAATTTGCATACGCATTACAGCAGGAGACACAGTTGTTGACATGTTCCGACACCAATACATTTTGAGCTGCTGCCTGACTGTCACCCTCATCATGCAGATGTTTAACAGGTAAAGCAAAAAGGATCTCATCAAATAACAGGCTAACACCCTTTTCATAGGAAATTCTGGCCTGACCATATTGCTCTTTGCTAAGAAATATTCCAGCGGCCATCGATTGAGTTGACCAGATATTGGGGTCAAGCTTTATACCATATAACAAGCATTGCAGAGCCTCGTCTCTATCGCCATTCCTTAAATAACAACACGCGGCATTATTATATATTGCCGCATGGGCTGGAAATAATGTTCTGGCCTTTTCAAAGACTTCCAAACCATCAGCGTAACGACCCTGATCCGCCAGTTCACCAAGCATATTACCAAGAAAAACACCGAGAATCTCTTTTTTCGATAATGTTCGATTATAATCGGGATTATACGAAAATGACGGCGGTATCTTCCCTGCATAGTCAGCATCGGTCCGAATATCACCACGATCGGTCACCTCAATATTGACTCTCCGACCAGAGCCTTCATATACCACATACATATGTCCCGGACAACACGCAGCAGAAAGTTCCAGCCCCAATTCTTCGGCGATAACAATATAGAGTATCGAAATACTGACACAATTACCTTTACCTTGATCTAAAACAGAATCCACTATCAGAGTACCGGGGTCGCCAACTGATCTGCCTGTTGATATCTTGAGATCATTATATATCGTTTCACCAATACGCTGTAATAACAAATTGGGGTCACTTATACCAGAAAGCCCCTGCCTGACCTTACTGAGAGTTTCAAGGGTAGCCTTACTATTGACAAGATCAGGATAATATTTACTGGAAAACTCATTGCACATATCATACAGGCGAACTTCCGTTTGCGCCGCATCACTAAACGGCATATCGGGAAAACATACCGCTATCGCAACAAGGACAAGAAGAACCAATATATATCTAACCTGTTTCATATTATCGTAACCATCAATAGTTTCAGCAACAATAGAATTAGTAGCTCATCCAAGTATTAACTGTAGCATCCGGCGAATATGTCATACCAGACTGACAACCCAGAAGAATCTCAAGCAAGGATGCTCGAGCTACCTGACCCGCCCGTCCGGCGTAAGGACCTTCCTTAACAAATTAAAAGCATAGTTCACTGACCGGTGGCGTATGAAGTCGCGGCTGCCGGAGAAGCTGGTCTTTTCTACTGTCAGTTCGCCATCGGGCCCGGCCAGAGCAATATACACCAGCCCCACAGGTTTAGTCTCTGTGCCGCCGTCAGGTCCGGCTATGCCGGTCGTTGCCAGACAGTAGTCACTGCCCGCCAGCAGTCGGCCCTTCTGGGCAAGTTGTCCGGCTACCTGCTCACTCACCGCTCCAAATTGCTCCAGTAGTTCAGCATCAACGCCGATCTGACTGACCTTCATAGCATTACTATAGACACACCACCCGCCCACAAATACCTTACTCGAGCCGGGCAGATCGGTAAGCTCCTTGGCGATCTGCCCACCGGTACAGCTCTCGACAGTAGCGATTGTCTTGCCCTTTGCCAGCAGCCCTTTCATAACCAGGCCCGGCAGCGTATCAGTATCAACACCCCAGATGAACTCCCCTACCCGGCGGCGTATCTCCGCTTCCGCTGCCGCTATCATAGCATCGGCAGTTACCTCATCGGCGGCCGAGGCCTTGATCCGCAGCTTGACAATACCTGCCCCGGCATTAGTATTCACTATCGGATTACTGCCGCGTGCCATAAGATCGGCTATCTTCTCGCCCAGCATCGACTCACCCAGACCCATCGTATGCAGGGTCCGCATCCGGATAACCGCCCCACCGGCGGCAGCCACCAGACCGCTTAGCTCTGGTAATACGCCACTGGCATACATCGCCTTCATCTCCGAGGGCACGCCCGGCATAAAATACAGCAGCGTACCCCGCAGACTGGCCCTTATACCCGGGGCCGTACCGCAGCTATTAGCCAATACACTGCAACCAGCCGGGAACGATGCCTGCAGGCGATTGCTTTCGGGCATGGGCCGGTTGAACTTACGGAATATCGCTTCTATCTTCGCCAGCGAAGCGGTATCACAGACCAGCTCAACACCCAGCAGCTCGGCAATGGCAAAGCGGGTCAGGTCATCGGCGGTAGGCCCAAGCCCGCCGGTAGCCAGAACGAAATCCACCTCGCCAGCCAGCCGGTCAAGGTGCTTTTTGAGCATAGCCGGGTCATCGCCCAGAGAGATATGCTCCCGCACGCCGATCCCGACCTGAGCCAACTGCTCACTGAGCCAGGTGGAATTAGTATCAACCAACTGACCATTAACCAGCTCATCGCCGGTACTTATTATCGCTGCTAACATAATAATTTTCCTGTTTTGTCTGTAAATGCTTTCAACATGAGATATTATAGCCAAATCAGCAAAAATGCCAAAGATTTCCCGAGGTGATCTCTGGGTAAAACATAAAATATTGCTTGACGAAATAACCGCCCGATTACGGGCTGGATTATATCTGCATATCGAGTTTATACCAGTTTCATTTGTCTTATTGTTTCATTCCCGGCTTTATTTTGCATGTATTTTTTGAATAATATGCAAATAACGGTCGGAAAGGAAATAAAGTCAGAAAAACAAGCCCGGCTTGCTCAAACTGCTGAAAAATCCAGGGCGTACTCGCCCGGTATATCACTCTGCGATCACTGCGTGGCCTGTCAGTGAACAAATACTTGCACAATGCATTGGCATAACTATAATTATAGCTATTGAAAGGCGCATAAATGGACATAAAGCAGACAATCGAGGAACTTCGCCAGCAGATACGCCGGGCAGACAGGCTTTACTATCTGGAGGCCGCCCCAGAGCTTTCGGACCGGGAATATGACCGGCTTTTTGCCCAGCTCAGGGAGCTGGAAGCCGCCCACCCCGAACTGATAACACCGGATAGCCCGACATGCCGGGTGGCCGGCGAGCCATCCCAGGGATTTGCTACAGTGGAACATGCCGTGCCTATGCTCAGTATGGACAATACCTACAGTCCCGGCGAGCTGCGCGAGTTCGATGCCAGACTGCGTAAGGCTCTTGAAGGCGAGAATCCCGGCTTCGTAGTCGAAAATAAGATCGATGGCGTGGCCGTTTCAATACGCTATGAAAATGGCATTCTGACCCGGGCCGCCACGCGTGGCGATGGCAAACGCGGTGATGATATCACCGCTAATATCCGCACTATCAGCTCTGTGCCACTCAAGCTGGATGCTCCTGCGCCCGGCATAAAAATCCCGGCAATACTCGAAGTTCGCGGCGAAGTGTTCCTCACCTTTGCGGCTTTCGATAAGATCAATAAAAAGCGGGAAGAAGAGGGCCTGCCACTCTTTGCCAATCCCCGTAACGCCGCCGCCGGCTCCCTCAAACTGCTCGACAGCAAGCAGGTATCCGCCCGCAAGCTCAGCGTATTACTCTACGGTGTGGGCGAACTTTCCGACGATTTTCAAAGCGACTGCCACAGCAGCACCCTGAAGCAACTGCGGCAGTTTGGCCTACCCATCGCCGATACCTATCGCCTGGCCGCTGATATTGATGAAGTAATTCGGCAGGTTGAAGAATTCAATACCCAGCGAACCAGCCTGCCCTACCCGGTCGATGGCATGGTCATAAAGGTTGACAGCTACGCCCGGCAGAAAGCCCTGGGTTATACCAGCCGCACACCCCGCTGGTGCATTGCTTATAAGTTCGCCGCTGAACAGGCTCGAACCATTGTAAAAAATATCGCCGTACAGGTCGGAAAATCAGGGGCACTTACCCCGGTGGCCGACCTGGAACCTGTGCCACTGGCCGGAACCACGGTAAAGCGGGCCAGTCTGCATAATTTTGAGGAGCTTGCCCGCAAGGATGTACGCGTGGGCGATACGGTGATCATAGAAAAGGCCGGCGAGATCATCCCGCAGGTTATCGAGGTGGTAAGCGAACTTCGCCCGGCCGAAACCAAGGCTTTCGCCCTGCCAACTGCCTGCCCGGCATGTGGCGGCGAAGTTGCCAAAGACGAAAATGGCGTGTTTATCCGGTGCATTAACCCGACCTGCCCGGCCCAGCTTTGCGAAAAGATCCTGCATTATGCCGGGCGCGACCAGATGGATATCGAGGGACTGGGCACAGCTATTGCCGAACAACTGGTAAGCAAAGGGATGGTAAAGAACTTTGCCGACCTGTATTATCTTAACATCATGCAGGTGGTGAACCTGGACCGCATGGGCATGAAAAGTGCCGAGAATCTGCTGGCGGCGATAGACCAGAGCCGCACCCGCAGCCTCAACCGCTTTTTAGCGGGGCTGGGAATTATGCATGTTGGCGTAAAGGCCGCCGAAGCCCTGGCCCAGCAGTTCGGCACACTGGAGGATTTACAAAAAGCGTCCGTTGACGACCTGCAAAAAACCCAGGATGTCGGCGAGATAGTAGCTGCATCGATTTATAACTTTTTACACCAGCCAGCCACCGCCAAGCTGATCGCCGACCTGCTCGAGGCCGGTGTAAGCCCAGCCGCCGTAGCACGCAAAACCACGCCAACCGACAGCGAACTATCTGGCAAGACCGTGGTAGTGACTGGCACAATAGAGGGCTTCGACCGCCGCGATATCGAAAACAAAATCAAAGAGCTTGGCGGCAAAACGACAGGATCAGTGAGCAAAAAGACCGACCTGCTCGTTTACGGCGATAAGGCCGGCAGTAAACTGGATAAGGCCAAAGAGCTGGGTATTACGATGATGACCGGGGAAGAATTTATCTTGCGATTCATGAGCTGAGATCAGGATAGGAATTATAGGATATAGGACTTATGAAGACGGATAGGACCTATACCAGAGGATGCATAGGAGGCAAAATCGACACTTCCTATTTATCCAAAACACCCTATCTGCTATTGGACCTTACCCACAATTATTACCCCTTGCCCACAACCCCACAATAAACTACAATGACTATCAATCAGACGGGAGCACTTCCGCTGCGGTTCTGGCCACTGGTATATTAACGCGACTTACTATACCATTGACAAATATAGTTGTTATTACCGGAGACGAATGAATGTTTTTCAGCAATATTTTAAAAGCAACTGGTATATGCTTTTCCCTCATCATCTCAGTTTTTCCCCTGATCGGGCCAGCCAATTATTGCCAGGCTGCCGGTCGGCAATATACAGTTGCTGATTATCATAAAGAGCTGGACTTTTATAACTCTATTCGTGACAAGGCTTATAATATCAATCCGGAGTTCCACTGGCTCAAGGATGATGCCGGGCTCTGGTATGAGCTTCGCAGTGAAAATACCCGGCATTTCGTCCTTTTTAACCCGGCAACCGGATCGGAAAGTGATCTGTTCGATCATGCGGCCCTGGCCAGAGTTCTGTCTGAAGCATCGGGGCAATCTCTTGACCCAACCAATCTGCCAATATCCCGGCTGCGCTTTGACCAGGAGCAGAATAAGCTCTCCTTTGAGTTCGACAAGAATCGCTGGGAATACACCATTTCCAGTGGAGAAATAACCAAACTGGAACCTGCCACAGATGAGCCGCAGGATCAGCGGCGGAAATGGCGTAATGGCCGTAATCGTGACTGGCAGCCCACCGACCGGCATATATCGCCGGATGGCAAGTGGAAAGCTTTTGCCAAAGACTATCAGCTCTGGCTGGAAAATACCGCCAGCGGTGAGCAGTTGGCCCTGACCACAGATGGTACCGCTCAGCGGCAATACAGCGATGATGTCTATTTCTCACCAGACTCCAATAAGCTGGTATGCATTGCCGTAAAACCGGTTGAGGAACGACAGGTGCACTATATAGAGTCATCACCCGCCGATCAGCTCCAGCCCAAACATTTCACGATCAACTATGCCAAGCCCGGCGATGATATTACCACTTATTATCCGACTATGTTCGACCTGGCCAGTCGCAATCAGTTGCCGGTTTCTACCGAACTGTTTGACAATCCCTTTAATATAGACGACTTCTACTGGCTGCCCGACAGCAGCGAATTCCTGTTCTACTTCAACCAGCGTGGTCATCAGGTCAATCGTGTTCTGGCGATCAGTGCCCAAGATGGCACAGTACGCAGCGTCGTAGAAGAAAAATCAGATTCGTTTATATCTTATTCTGGTAAAAAATATCTGCAATATCTAGGTGAGACCAACGAACTGATCTGGGCCTCAGAGCGTGATGGCTGGAACCATCTCTACCTCTACGATATCAAAAGCGGTCAGGTGAAAAATCAGGTTACCAGCGGAAACTGGGTCTGGCGCAGGGTGCAACGGACCGACAGCGAAAATAGGCAGATATATTTTTCTGCCTGTGGCTATTACTCCGGCCAGGATCCATACTATATGCACTTTTTCCGTGTGAATTTCGATGGCACCGGACTGATAGCTTATACCTCTGCTGATGGCACTCACGACCTGACCTGGTCGCCGGGTGGTGAATACTACATCGATAAATGGTCAAGGATAAACCTGCCGCCTGTCTGCGAATTGCACAAGGCCGACACTGAGTTGATCTGCACCCTTACCCGGGGCGATGCCTCAGCCCAGTTCAAGGCCGGCTGGCAGGCCCCGGAGCCGTTCATGGCCATGAGCCGGGACGACAAATACGAGATATGGGGCATAATATATCGACCGGTGAATTTCGACCCGGCCCAGAAATACCCGGTGATCGAGGATATTTATGCCGGGCCGCATGATAATTTCGTGCCCAAGGCCTGGGGCGGCTATAACTACTGGCAGCAGGCCCTGGCGGAACTTGGCTTTATCGTTATCCAGATCGACGGCATGGGAACCTCTAACCGCTGCCGCGACTTCCATCATTTCGCCTGGAAGAATGTCGCCGATGCCGGATTCCCCGACCGGATAAAGTGGATCAAAGCCGCTGCCGCTAAATACCCCTATATGGATATCGACCATGTTGGCATCTTCGGTACCAGTGCCGGCGGCCAGAGTGCTCTGGGAGCTTTACTGTTCCACGGCGATTTCTATAAGGCCGCTGTCGCCTCTTGCGGCTGCCATGACAATCGCATGGATAAGATATGGTGGAACGAACAGTGGATGGGATTCCCGGTCGATGATTCTTATGCCACTAACAGCAATGTGGTCAATGCCGCGAAACTGCAAGGCAAACTCCTGCTGATCGTGGGCGAACTTGACCGCAATGTTGACCCAGCCTCTACCCTGCAAGTGGTCAACGCCCTGATAAAGGCCAATAAAGACTTCGAAATGCTCATGGTGCCCGGCATGGACCACTCCGCTGGCGGAAAATTCGGCGAACGCAAACGCCGCGACTTCTTCATCCGCAATTTAAGAGGCGATATACCCGTTGACTGGAATACTGTGCCTACAGAACAGATATTGCCATAGCACATCCTGTGGACAAACACCAAACAGCGATATCTCTCTTATTATCAAGGAGATATAATTACGAAACAGGCTGTTTCGTAATTACAGAAAACAGAAACAATAAGGCTGACAACAGTAATTATGGAAATGGAAACAGTAATGATTATAGCCGGAGCAATACTGGTCGCAGCATTTGTGATCACAGGAATGATCACATTTGGGTATTTCAGCCAACTGACGCAATATCTTCAGAGCCACTATCCGCAGAATATAGAAGAAATAATGGGCCTCAAAGAAATACCACAATTTTGGACAGGGAAAACCAGAAAAAGGATATGGCAGTTTATTCGCAACAATGAAGATTATGGTGACGCATATCTGGCCGAAATAAAAAGGAAAACCCAAAAATGCCAACAAATCACATTTACCATGTGGCTTTCATTAGCATTTATAATTTTATGTAATGGCTGCGTGGTTGTATGGAAAATCTATAACAAACAGTAATAGTCACAATGGCGGGAAATCATACAAACACAACCTCCGCGATTTCTTCATCCGCAATTTAAGGGGCGATATCCCCGTTGACTGGAATACTGTGCCAAAAGAACAGTTTTTACCATAGGGCAAGCTATTTTTGAATCAAAGCATGTTATCAAGAAAAAATCTGGGAGTGACTATGCTTATATTGGAAAAATTGCCTATTTTGAGTAAGTGCTTATCGCCACTTATGATATATTTGCTTTTAGATGCAACAGCACAAGCCAGAAATTTGTCATCATCTGGGTCTTCACAGACAGGCTCTTTCAAAAAATAGGTTGGCACCAGCTCAGCTTCGATAAGCACGGCCTCAAGAATAGAGCCCGTGTCCACCGGATTGAGTTTCAAAGCAAGGCTTTCCAAAACCCGTCGATATTCTTCTATTATTTCTTCAGTTATAGCCAGCTTGATGTGGCCACTATGCCAGGCGGTTAGTATCTTAGCGGGCGGCCCACTAAAAAAGATACCAGAAACAAAGACATTGGTATCAACTACCACCTTGACCGCTCTCATTTTTTGCCCCTGACTTTCTTGATTGCGTCGGCAACATCCTTAGGTTCCAGCCCGGCATCTTTGGCTGCTTTTCTGGCTTTGGCAAGCAATCCGCTGAACTGGTCTTTAGAGGGCGCTGAAATCGTTTTGAGAATAACAGCGTCTTTTTCGCCTAATACCAGAAACTGGCAACCGTTTTCCAACCCAAGAGCAATACGCACCGCCTCCGGGATAACAACCTGCCCCTTTGAGGACATTTTCGTAGTAGCTAATTGTGTCATAAATATCACCTCCAGAAAGAATACTATCTTACCAGTAAGATTGTATTCTTTCTATCGTATATGGTCAACTTAAAATATAAATTAAATCCGTACTACTATACTATTCTCAAATAACCTGGAACACACAAGAAAGTGGTATCTCTTTTATTGTCAAGGAGATACGATCTCATAAAACAGCTCAGGCCGGCGTTACGCATATCGCCAACGCCGGCCTGACCCTTATTTCAGTTCCTGATGGTACTCACAGGGGAAAATATATCACTTGATATTTTTCTTCTCTATACTCCAGCCCTTCATTTGGGAAACGCCGCACTTGTCACCCTCAAACATTTTGGCAGCTTCGGTATCACCGTTAAGTTGCCACTGGAGCCAGGCGGTCGCAACTTTGGCGAAATCACCGCCATGAGGCTGGCCATAAGTGCCACCATGGCCAATACCTTCCAGATTAGTAACGCAAACCGGGACATGGTTGATACGCTTGAAATCATCCATGCCATTATTATAGGCTATATCGGTCGGTCCGCCGAGAATATAGATGACCGGGGTATGCAACTTTTCGAGCTGATCCTTAGTCAGTTGCGGCATGCCGGGCATACCACCGCCATTACCCAGTATCCCGCTATTACATACCATAGCAGTTACCACCCTTGCATCTGGTGCAGTTTCCAGGGTCTGCAAACCGCCACAAGACATTCCTGCAACCGCGACCTTACTGACATCCAGTTTGCCATAATACTGACTGTCCTTATCGGCATTCTGTGCAATCGCCCAGTCGATCGCGTCGATCAACTGATGAGCTTCAGAACGACCGCCACCCCGCTCACCTTCTTTGGGCATCGGGCCAATGGCGATCACCAGAAAACCATGCGAACATACCTCCGACAAAAAATTTATATGCTCCCAGGGCGAATTGGCACAAGCACCATTACCCCAGGCAACGATCGGCAGCTTTTTCTCCGGACCAAATGGCGCCAGATCCTGTGGCCGAAATACCGTATGGCTGGCCAAAGACTCATCTGCCGCCATAATCGCTTTATACGAACCTGTACCGCCATCTTCCACTACTCTGGAGCCCGCCTCCCTGGAAGTGGTTAGCACAGAGACCTTATCAGGATTAACTTCCGGCTCAGCCCCCTGGCAAACACCAAAAACACCTAGCAATAAACCAGAAACAACACACAGTAAATACTTTTTCAACATTAGCAATACTCCTTAAATCTGGAAATACAAACTTTGCTGGCGACAAACAAATCACCAGCATGCCAAACCGGCGGGAAGTATCAAAAGTACTGTACCACAAAATATTACAACTTTCCAGATTATTACTCGCAAAAACTACAGACAGATCATGGCTTAAAGTCTTCAGACTCTACAAACCATTGCGGACTGTCTGATATTGTTAATGCGGTATCTATCAGGGCAATATGCGAGTATCCCTGTGGAAAGTTACCCAGCAATCTCTTTGTTGCAAAATCTATATCCTCACTGAACAGACCCAGATGGTTACTGTAGCTTAGCAGACGATCGAACATGTCCCGAGCCAGCTCCCGGCGACCAATAAGATACAAACTCTTGATCATCCAGAAAGTACAAACAGTAAAAGAACTCTTAGGCTCACCAAAATCATCGGGCGTCTTATAACGATACATCAGGCCATCACGACACAGGTCTTTATAGGTACGCTCGACGGTATTGACAAATATCGGGTCCTTATGTGATATAAAACCATATTGCTGTGCCAGCAGATTAGAGGCATCAGATACATTGCCACCATAAAACTGAACCAGAGCATTAGTCTGAGGATCACGCCCTTTCTCCAGTATATCCGCCTTGATCCTGTCTCGCAAAACTGCATAGTCACGAGCTTTATCTCTCTTGTCAAACAGATATGCTATTCGCGAGGTTCGATCCATAGCAACCCAGCAAAGAACCTTGGAAAAAACAAAATGCTTCTGATCTGTTCGGAACTCCCAGATACTCGAATCAAGACTCTCCCAGTTAGTTGCCACATGACGAGCCAGAGTCCTTACTACTGTCCAGATATCTTCTTTATTATTCAGCGTATTACGAAAATATGTCAGACTCTGATAGATAACATCAAGCAATACCCCATAAATGTCATTTTGTTTTTGCAAACTGGCAGCATTTCCTATACGCACCGGCTTGGAATTCTCATAGCCTGACAACCAGGGTAATATCCTCTCTTCCATACTGCGGCGATGATTGACGGGATACATTATCTGTATCTTTTCATCTTTGAACGGAACTATATCAAGAATGAAATCAAGAAAACGATGCGCTACATTATAATGCCCCAATCGAACCAGAATATTAATGGTCATAGAAGCATCACGGATCCAGCAATAGCGATAATCCCAATTACGCACCTCACCAATGGTCTCAGGTAGTGATGTGGTCACCGCAGCCAGAATAGCACCGGTCTTCTGACTGGCCAGTAATTTCAAAACCAGAGAACTCCGTTCTATCTCCTTCTGATATTTTGACATAACCGTGGTCTTGGTAAGCCAACCCATCCAATACACCTTTGTACGCTCAAATTCAAGCCGAACCCAGTCCATATCCGGCTTGATCAGCTTCTGATTATAACATATCGCTACAAAACAATCACCAGTCAGCGTTATCGGATGACCCTCTATTAAGGTAACAAAAGGCAGATCGCTATACATGTATATCGATTCATAAGCCCCCTGAGTCTGACTATGCTTGACAAATTCCTCAAAAACCTCGACCTGAGGCATATACTGGGCATATACCGGACGCGGATCATATATGAACCGAACCCGGGGCTGGCCCTTTACCAGCCTTATATAGCGAATTATCTCTGGAGGACAATGATATTTGCCCTCTGAATTCTGAAATCTGGGCATAAAATCTATCAGCTCAAAGGCATTGTCGCCATCTGAAAATGCCGTCAATAAAATATTTGTCTTTTCAATATACTTCTGGCTTATCTTATAATCACCCAAAGCCTCTACTGCAAAACGACCGCCATTTTCCTTATCCAGTATCCGGGCAAAAAATGAAGACGAATCAAAGTCCGGCAGACAACACCAGTCTATACTGCCTGTCTTGTCTATCAATGCCGCACTCTTACAATTTCCTATTATTCCATAATCAAGATTATTCATTGGGAGGTATTCTCTCTTTCATGAATTATGGCAACCAGCTTACTCGTCGCCCGTTAACATTCTCAAAAAATCACGCAGCTCTGCCGGACTGTCTAGTCGATAGTCTGCATTTGAGGGGCCAGAACCGATCTTACAACTAACCGCCCTCTCCGGCAATGACATAAACATATCTTCATCTGTATAGTCGTCTCCGGCACAAAAAATAAAACCCCAATCTTCACGATTTACCCAACTAGCCACAGAATGCCCCTTATTGGCACTTATATCTTTCACCTCTACTATCTTATTACCCTCAAAAACACCTATATTCAGATTTGAGGTCATGGTGTATAAGGCATTCTTAATCTCCTGAGTACGCAATCTGGCCAGGTCCCGTTCACTCTTGCGGTAATGCCAGACCAGAGAATATACCTTCTCTTCAATAAAAGCCCCAGGGGTCCTGTCGGTGTAAAGCTCCAATATTGGCCGGACTATATTCTTCCAGTTATCATCGGCTGTTATTGTCGAATGCCAGTTCCCTTCCCTATCTCGTATAAAACCGCCATGCTCAACTACCATAGACAAAGGTAAATGACCTACCCAACCCTCGAGAGTTGCCCGGTCTCGACCGCTTATTATCACTACTTCATTTCTTACATCTAATACCAATTTCTTCAATATCTCCAGCAGCTCCTGATCCGGACCAGCCAGTTCCGGCCTGTTAAAAAACGGCATGAGCGTACCATCGTAATCAAAAAGCAATAACCGCTTCTCTGCCGAATCATAATGACTTCTGGCATCTCTACGGTACTTCTTTGCAAACCGACGAGTTACTGAATGTTCCTGTTTTTCTATTACCTCGCCCAGCCGTCGCAAAAAATCCTGCGCCCAGTGCCCAACAGTATATCGCGACAGACGAGTCTGCATCAGTGCATTTCTTCTTTGCTTTTCCGGCTCTAACATCTCCAGACCTTCTTTGATCGCACTGACCATCATACTCCGGTCAAATGGGTTTACTATCAATGCCTCCCCCAACTCCGATGCCGCTCCTGCCATTTCACTAAGCACCAATACACCTTGCTTATCACGACAAGCCTGACAGGCAATGAACTCTTTAGCTACCAGATTCATACCATCACGCAATGGAGTTATCAGTGCCAGGTCAGCAGCATTATACAATGCTGCAAGCTCATTAAAAGCCATGGAACAGTATAAATACTGGATCGGAGTCCAGTTTATTGTACCAAAATTACCGTTTATCCTGCTTACTGATCGCTCGATCTCCTCCCGCAAGGCCATATACTCCGGTACATTTGTTCGCGAGGGCACTGCTACCATTATCAGTGATACCTTACCAATATACTCCCGATTCTCCCGTAAAAAGGCATCAAAAGCCTCTAATCTATTTAATATGCCTTTGGTATAATCCAGACGGTCTATTGATATTATCAGTTTGCACTCTTCACTATTGTGAAATTCACCAATAGCAGCCTTTACTTCCTCAAGCTCCCCACAGGTAGAATACTTTCTATAGTCTATACCCATTGGAAAGGCATCTACCCTGACAAGACGATCCTGAACCGTCAATTCACTCAAATAATGGTCATGCCCCGTAATACGATATACACTGCTGAGAAAATGACGCACATAGTCATACTCATGAAAACCTACCAGGTCAGCACCTAAGATACCTTCCAATATCTCGACTCGCCAGGGCAAATGCCTTATCAGCTCAAAGGACGGAAATGGTATATGCAGAAAAAAACCTATATGAGCATCAGGCACTTTCTCACGGATCATCCTGGGCAATAACATTAACTGATAATCATGTACCCAGATACTGTCTCCTGGCTCCAGATAACTGATCACCTTATCACAAAATAACTTATTCACCTCTCGATATGTCTCAAAATGTTCCTGTGAAAACTTTGACCGAGAAGCAAAATAGTGAAATAAAGGCCAGATAGTCTCGTTTGAAAAACCATCATAAAACTCATTTACCTCCTTGGCATTGAGAAATACCGGACCACAGCCATCTTGCTGTAAATGAGATATAATCTCTAATCTCTCCTGATCTTCTAACTGTTCTGATACTATTCCCGGCCAACCCAGCCAGAGACGCTCTTTGGGCTCTGACAATGATGCTATTCCCGTAGCTACGCCTCCTACACTGCGAGAAAAAACCAAACTTCCGCTTTCATCTTTACTTACACTCACAGGCAAACGATTCGAGATCATAACCAGTCTGGACATAAACATAATCCTTTCTCTGTTTATTCTTTACAGCCTGACCGCTGACATACCATCAACACTGCAATAGTAACCAGCAGACAATAACGAAAAGGATCTTAAAACACAAAATGCCCTTTAGTACCAGTCACCACCCCCGAACCGGTCCGAACAGTTTTCTGTCATTTAACCAAAGCTGTATTTTCCAGCCCAGCTTATATCCCTGCCTTTCCGTTAATTTTCAATTAACAGCATGAATGCTCCTCCTGAGCCGCCACGCTAAGGCAACATGCAAAAAGGTTAATATGCCGGGATCAACATATTAACCTTTCATTTTTACATGCAACTTATCTCTTTTCCCAATTTTTTCAATTGGTCACTCTGGCCTTACGCGGTGAACTGGTTGCTATTATATCTACCGCACTTACAACCTCAACATCTTTATGCACCGGCTGAACAAAGTCAAACTGACCCATTCCCATCAGTCGTTCATATCGCTTGGCAAGCATAGTATCCATGTCCATACGCCGTAACTGCCTGATTGTTCGTGTAATATAACTCTCAATATTGTGGGCCGCCTCATGAGGATTACGATGGGCACCGCCAAAAGGTTCAGCTATAACATCATCAATGATCTTCAGCTCACTCATCTTCTTAGAAGTCAGGTTCAATGCCTCTGCCGCTTGAGCTGCACGAGTGCCGTCTTTGAACAAAATTGCGGCACAGGCCTCTGGTGAGGCTACTGTGTACCAGGCATACTGCATCATCGCATAACGGTCGCCAACACCTATACCCAACGCTCCGCCTGAACCGCCCTCACCAATAACTATACAAATCACCGGCGTACGCAGACGAGACATCTCCATAAGGTTCACGGCAATAGCCTCTGCCTGACCGCGCTCTTCAGCTCCAATGCCTGGATATGCCCCGGGCGTGTCTATAAAGCACACTACCGGCAAACCAAACTTCTCCGCCATCTTCATCTGACGCAGTGCCTTGCGATATCCCTCAGGATGAGCACAGCCAAAATTACAGGCTACCTTTTCTTTGGTATTACGACCCTTATTATGACCAACTAACATAACTTTTTCGTGACCTATATGACCAAAACCAGTTACTATGGCCTTATCATCGCCAAAAAATCTGTCGCCATGCAGCTCACAAAAATCTTTTACGATCATTTCCAGATAATCAGGCAGCAGTGGACGATTTGGATGACGAGCTACCTGAACGGTCTCCCACGGGCTCAAATTCTGATAGACCTTGGAGGTCAAAGCCACTAAATTCGCTTCCAGCTTGCGGATCTCAGGACCAAAATCAGTATCCTGACGGCTGGACTGAAGGCTCCTGAGCTCACGGATCTGCTTATCTAACGCTGCCAGCGGCTTTTCAAATTCCAGATAATTTACCGCACTGGCTAATTCTGAGGCTCCATTGGCCTGTTTCTTCTTTGTCATTTTTCCCTCAAATTCTGCAACCTTAGTATTATATACTAACTCTCCCCTGACTCATACCATGCCATCCATAATCACATCTGTCAGGAGAAGTTACAACTTGCCGGGCCAAGCATTAAAACTTCAAACCCTATATAACAATAATCCCCAGTGAAGGTTATACTACTGGGGTGCTCGGTTTTTCTTCTTTTTTCCGGCTGCTAATTGTATCTTATAAAATCGCTTCAGGCAAGAAAAAAATTGACTTTTAATCCCTTTTACCTTATCATTACCACTTTATGTGTACACCAATAGGACACACTTAATACATTGAAAACAAACAACTTAAACAACATATCCATACTAGGTTTAGGCCTGATCGGCGGTTCTCTGGCTCTGGCCCTTGATTCGGCCGAAAATCCAGTTATCCGGACCGGGTGGAGCAGGTCGCAGAGCACCAGGGATTTCGCCAGAGACAACCATGTTGTCGATATTATTTGCCAGACACCGGAAGAAGCGGTTTCAACTGCTGACATGGTAGTTTTGGCAGGCCCAATCAGCTCTTTCGCCGGGCAGATGAAACAGATCGCTGACTTTTTACCAGAAAATTGCATAGTTACCGATGTTGGTAGTACCAAATCAGAGATACATAGGTGGGCAAAAAAACATCTGCCCAAACATGCAAGGTTCGTTGGCTCGCATCCTATGGCCGGCTCAGAGCAGCAAGGCATAGAATTTGCCAGGGCCGACCTGTTTGAAGGTGCTTTCTGCTTTGTCACACCAACTGACGATTCTGACCCGGAAGCTGTTGAGCTGGTCAAAAAAGTCTGGAAAAAGCTCAATATGAGAGTTATCGAAATATCACCCCAAAAACACGATCAAACCGTAGCTATGATCAGCCACTTACCCCATGTTATCGCCTCTTCTCTGGTTAATATCTCAGATCTGGAACAGATAATATACTGCGGTAAAGGCTTTCTCGACACTACGCGTATTGCCTCAGGGCCGGAAAATGTCTGGCGCGATATACTTATGACCAACCCCACCAATGTGGCTCGGTCTATTGATAAAATGATAAAAAGCCTTACTGTTATAAGAGACCAGCTTAAGGCAAAAAATGGCGACGAAATTGAAAAAATGCTGGCTGATGCCCGCATTAAGAGAAATGAATTGGTAGAATTAAAACTACAACGCAAGGAACTTCCCGAATGATAAAAAGAGTAGAAGTATCAAGCAAAGCCGGGTTCCCGGATGTGCATGGCAACGACATACTGGCCAATATCAGACAATTAGGCATCAATGGTGCTACGGCTGTAAGCTCTATCCGTGTCTTTCTTATTGAAACTGACACTGACGATAATGGGCTTGCCAGAATTGCCTCAGAACTGCTCACCGACCCGATCGCCGAGCAATATTACCTGGGCAATTCTGATGCCCCTCAAACTGACGGACCTGTCAGTATTGTCGAAGTACATCTCAAGCCCGGCGTAACCGACCCGGTGGCGTTCTCAACCATGACTGCTATCGCCGACATGGGGATCAATGCTGCCAGTGTTCGTACTGGCAGAAAATATTTCATCTTCGGCTCTCTTTCTGATGATCAGGTAAAAACTATCGCTCAAAGAGTTCTTGCTAATGACTGTATTGAAGAGGTTATTTTCAATAATACGGAAGAACCGCCTTGCCCTCATGTCGAACCTTACAAACTTAAACTTTCTACGATCAAACTTCGCGGACTTACAGGTGAACAACTTCTCGAACTCAGTAAAAAAAGCGACCTGTTCCTTGACATGCGTGAAATGCAGACTATTCAGGATTATTACACCAGCATAGATCGCGACCCTACTGATATCGAACTGGAAATGATCGCCCAGACCTGGTCTGAACATTGCGTACATAAAACATTCCGCGGCACTATCGAACTTACCGAAGTTGACAACTCTGGCAAAGAGCTCAATAAGGAAGTTATCAATAATATGATGAAGACATACCTGGCCAAAGCTACTAATGAGCTTAAAAAGCCATGGTGTATATCTGTTTTTGTCGATAACTCTGGCGTTGTTGAATTCGATGATGACTTTGGCGTTTGTTTCAAAGTTGAAACTCATAACCATCCTTCAGCTATCGAGCCTTATGGTGGTGCAGCCACTGGCATCGGCGGTTGTATTCGTGACCCCATGGGCACTGGTCTGGGAGCAAAGCCTATCGCCAATACCGATGTATTCTGCTTCGCTGAACCTGACATGAAACTCGAAGATCTGCCCAGCGGCGTATTACACCCCAGACGCGTTATGAAAGGCGTTGTGGGCGGCGTTCGTGATTATGGCAACCGTATGGGTATTCCAACAGTTAATGGCGCGATCCATTTTGACAAACGCTATCTGGGCAACCCACTGGTATTCTGTGGTAATATAGGACTCATCCCCAAAGATAAATGCTTTGGCAAGGCTAAAGAAGGCGACCTGGTGGTAGTTGTCGGCGGCCGGACCGGTCGTGACGGCATACACGGTGCCACTTTCAGCAGCGGAGAAATGACCCACGAACATGAAGACCTGTTCAGCCATGCCGTTCAGATCGGTAACGCTATTACCGAAAAGAAAGTTCTCGACACCCTCCTTCAGGCACGCGATCAGGAACTATATAATGCTGTTACCGATTGTGGCGCTGGCGGCCTTAGTAGTGCTGTTGGCGAAATGGGTGAAGAACTCGGCGTCATTGTTGATATCGATAAGATACCTCTCAAATATGATGGCCTGTCTTATACTGAAACCTGGATATCTGAGGCTCAGGAAAGAATGGTGCTGGCTGTTCCACCTGCTAATATCGATAAGACCTTAAAGCTCTTCGCCAGTGAAAATGTCGAAGCGGTTGTTATAGGCACTTTCGGTAATAATGGCAAACTGCACCTGAAATATACCGGCACAACCGTCGGAGAACTCGATATGAAGTTCCTGCACGATGGCCTGCCTAAATTTACCCGCAAGGCAGTATGGCAAACACCATCACTCACCGAACCGGTTATAAACGAAAAAGAAAATTATAACAGTGAGCTTAACGCCATGTTCAGCGATTATAATGTCGCCAGTAAAGAATGGGTTATTCGCCAGTATGACCATGAAGTTCAGGGCGCATCTGCCATTAAGCCGCTGGTCGGCGTAGAAAATGATGGGCCGGGTGATGCCTCTGTTATCAGACCGATACTCAATAAGGACAAAGGCGTGGCGGTTGGTTGCGGTATTTGCCCGCAATACAGTGATATCAACCCTTACTGGATGGCTCTGGCTGCTATTGACGAGGCGGTTAGAAATGTTGTCTGCGTCGGCGGTATGCCTGACCGCATTGCCCTGCTCGATAACTTCTGCTGGGGTAATTGCAGTAAACCTGACCGTCTTGGCGGTTTGGTTCTGGCCAATAAAGGCTGTTGCGATGGTGCTATGGCATACGCTGCTCCTTTTATCAGCGGTAAAGATTCTCTTAATAATGAATTCCAGACCGACACAGGAGAAACCATCAACATTCCCGGCACTCTGCTCATCAGTGCTATGACGCTGGTTGACGATGTAAACAAATGCGTTTCTATGGACCTCAAAATGCCGGGAAATGCTTTGGTTGTCGTAGGTGAGACCCGCAACGAACTCGGAGCCGGACTGTTCTATAAGCTCAACAACCAGACTGGTAATAATGTACCTAAGGTTGACCTGGCTAAAGGACCGGCTAACGCTAAAGCCGTTGCCTCTGCTATCAGTAAAGGAATCGTCAGATCATGCCACGACTGCTCTGAAGGCGGACTGGCCGTTGCCCTGGCTGAAATGGCTTTCGCTGCAAATCTGGGCGTTGAGGTTGACCTGAAGCTCACACCCAAAGCAGATGATGTCAGCAAGAACTATCAGGTACTCTTCAGCGAGAGCACTTCTCGCTATGTCCTGGAAGTTGAGCCTGGCAAACTCACAGATCTCAAAGCCGCTCTGGGCGGCATTGACTTTGCCCAGATCGGTTCTGTAACTGATACTGGCAAGGTGGTAATTAAGGGTCTCGACGGCAAGGAAGTTATTAACGCCACTGGCACCGAGCTTAAGGCAAGCTGGCAGAAGCCGCTGGCATGGTAAGATAATTTTGAATAGTAATAAGTAATAAGATATAAGTTGATGAGCTCCGGTTTCGCCTTCAGCGAGACTATCTAAAAAGCTTCTAAACTGTAAGTAGATGACAATTTATTCAGATTTTCCAATTGCGAAGCCTTAAAACAGGTCGCGCAGTGACACCTGAACTTATCAACTTATATCTTATATCTTATTACTAAAAATATATCCGTAAGAAGATAACAACGGAAACAAGGAACAAATATGGCAAATATAAAAGTATTAGTAATGCGTACCGCTGGTACCAACTGCGATCAGGAAACCTGCCAGGCCTTTGAAATGGCCGGAGCAACTACTGAAAAACTGCATGTTAACCGCCTTATCGAAAACCCCAAACTCATCAGCCAATATCAGATATTAGCTCTGCCCGGCGGATTCAGCTACGGCGATGATATTGCCTCTGGTAAGATACTGGCAAATCAGTTGCTCCACCATTTTATCGACCAGGTTAAAGAGTTTATCACCAGCGACAAACTCGTAATTGGTATTTGTAACGGTTTCCAGGTTCTGGTCAAAACCGGACTACTACCCGGCAAGGCGGTTGCCACACCCAATTGTGGTATTCAGCAGGCAACACTTATTCATAACGACAGTGGTAAATTCGAGGCTCGCTGGGCCTACCTCCAACCTGCTACTTCTAAATGCGTTTTCATCGAGCCAAATCGCAGATTATACCTGCCTGTAGCTCATGGCGAAGGCAAAGTATGCTTTGCTGATCAGGATGTATATAATAAAGTAGTTGCTAACGATCAGGTGGCTTTCCGCTATGTTGATGCCGATGGCAATTTCGGCGATTATCCGGTTAATCCCAATGGCTCTACTGACCATATCGCCGGGCTTACAGATGACACCGGCAGAGTTCTGGGACTTATGCCGCACCCGGAACGCTTCATTCACAAAACCCACCACCCTCGCTGGACTCGCGAAGAAATATCCTGCCCGGATGGTATGACCATATTCGATAACGCAGTGAAATATTTTAAGTAAAATAAAGATGTACCATCAGGTTATGAATTGCTACTATATTACAGTGTGCAGGAGTAACTATGAGTCCAACGATATTTCGTGAAGGAAAATACAGGTTCTTTTTCTTTTCTCTCGAAGAAGAGAGGATGCATGTTCACATTACCTCGCCTGAAGGCGAGGCGAAGTTCTGGCTTGAACCTTCGGTGAAACTGGCTTCATTTACTGGTTTTAGTACCAGAGACTTAAATCTGTTACAAAAAATAGTTGAGGACCGAAAAGATGAAATCATCAGAACATGGCAATCTCACTTCAAAGCCTGAAGTGACCAATATTTCTCAGCATGGCTTTTGGCTGTTTCTTAATGATAAGGAATACTTCCTGCCTTTTGAAAAATATCCCTGGTTCAGGGACGCTATGATAAGTGACATTATCAATATTGAGCTTCAGCATGAAAACCATCTTTATTGGCCAACTCTTGATATTGACCTGTCAATCTCTATTCTGGAAGATCCGGATAAGTACAAAAAAGCATACAAATAATGACAAACCCTTTACCGGTAATATAAAATACTCTTGCCGGCAAAAAGTGAAAGGCTATATAAATGACCTCTTCCCAACGAATTACCGTTGCTAACATACAGCCAGCCCAGCAACTGGCTCAGGTTTTTCTTATCTCTCAGCCTCAGTTGAGAGCAACCTCGAACGGTGGTAAATATATAGCCGCTTTTCTCAGCGATAAGACCGGGCGGATCAACTCCCGTATGTGGCAGGCAACCGAAACTGTATTCAATTCACTGCCAGAGGAAGGCTTCGTTTTCGTCCGGGGCCGCTCTGAAATGTACCAGAACGCCCTGCAGCTCGTCGTCGAAGAGATCAGACCTATCGAACAGAGCAAAGTCGATCTCATTGAGTTTCTGCCGGGAACTAAATTCGATATTAATGAAATGTTCGAAGAGGTTAAAGACATTCTCCGCCAGATCAAACACCCGGCGGTAAGACACCTGGTTAAAGCCTTTCTCGAAGATTCAGACCTTATGGACAAGTTCTGCAAAGCTCCCGCCGCAGCAGTATTACACCATGCCTGGATCGGCGGACTGCTGGAACACACCCTTAATCTGCTCAGACTGGGTAAAAATATTCTACCCCTCTATCCGCATCTCGACCATGACATTGTGCTTGCCGGCCTGTTCCTGCACGACATTGGCAAAACTACAGAACTGGTATATGATATCAGCTTCAGATACAGCGACCAGGGAAGAATGCTCGGCCATCTGGTTAAAGGCACGATCATGATCGAAGAAAAGACCGCTCAACTTATTGCCGAGGGCATAGAAATGCCGCGCGGACTTATCGACAGTATTGAGCATATTATTGTTGCACATCACGGCCAGCGAGAATATGGCTGCCCGGTACTGCCGGCAACGCCAGAGGCTTTCCTGGCACACTATATCGATAATATCGACTCTAAAATGCAAATGGCAATTGATGAAATTGCCAAAGACCCATCCGCCGGCGACTGGACCAATTTCGTCAAAGCTATCGATGGACCTTTTTATAAAAAGCATAATCAGTATAAGGTGTAATTATACTATCAAGGAGCAAAACCATGGACAACTGTATCTTCTGTAAGATAGTATCTGGTGCTATCCCATGCACTAAGATATTTGAAAATGACCATGTTCTGGCCTTTCTCGATATTGCCCCTCTGGCCGATGGACATACACTGGTAATCCCCAAAGCCCATTTTGCTACGATGTTCGACATGCCCGCTGAACTGGCTGGCAAACTGGGCGAAACTCTGCCAAAACTCGCCCAGGCCATCTGCAAGGCAACCAATACCACAGCCTGCAATATATTCCAGAATAATGGTCGCCCCGCCGGCCAACTTGTTGACCACCTCCACTTTCACATTGTACCTCGCACTCCCGGCGATGGAATTATCAGACTGGGCGAACAATCACCCTATCCAGCCGGCAGAATGGACAAAGTTGCACAGGCCATAATATCCAATTTATAATTGCTCACTGGGAATACTTTGTAAAGGAGATATAATGAATTTTCGCGATTATAGTTTTAAAACTGGAGAAATAAGACTTTTTGACACTGATACCATCTTCGATGACATATCACTTCGAGAACAAATAGAAATTTGGACTACCGCCGGCGAAGGCCACTTACCCAACCCCGCCAATGCCGACATGAAATTCAATCTGAATGAAGTGCAAGAGGATTTAGCACTCCTTAGACTATCAATAATCGGATTCCCGATCTATATGTCTTTTTTCCTGTCCTATAATGCCAGTGTTCCCATGTACCAGAAAATGATCAGCGAAGCGATAGAAGAAGGGTCTCTCAAACCTGACTTACAATTACCAGAACTTATAACGCCCTGCAGCGTTACCATTCAACTCAAGCCATATCAGAATCTCAGACCGGAAGTAGCAGAATTTATCAGCGCATTCCCGCCCCAATTTGCCGCTTGTTGGTTCGGCATAAAATTCGGGATGTAATCAACATCAGCCTACGGCAACTTTACCATCATCAACCTCTTCTGGTTCGTGCTCACATACCTTTTGCTGTACTACCACCGGTTCGGCATAATCTGCATACCACTTATCAGGCTTCTGAATTATCCGACCGTCTGCCATCATAACCTTATCAGGCAACTGACTGCCAGAGAGATGCTTCTCTGTCATTTTCATGTAAAAATCAGCTTCCTTTTTCAGATACTTTGACCCGCGTGCTATAGGTATGATTATGCCAACTGCTTTATGAGGAAACGCTTCCTTTACCGCATGTATCGCCGGGATCAGATCACTGTCCCCTGTCATTATCATAGCCGTGTCATATTTATCCTGAACCGCTCCTTTAAGCAGCTCTATGGCAATATTAACATCGGTCTGCTTTTCCTCCCAGGTCTCATATACCTCATGGCAATTCCGACAATAGCGATTCTTCTTCTTATACACACCCTGAACTATCTGTACCCCATTATTTTCCTGGGCACGAACCAACTTACGCTGACGGATCAATTTATCGGTACTATAGGGTATATATGCGGTAAAAAACTGTATGGATGTGATCGTATCACGCTTTTTGACATAACACTGACACAAACGGGCGTAATCCAGCCACTTATAATGACGATACTTCTTACCCCGCAAGGCATGATACATGTTGAAACTATCGATAAAAAACGCTATCCGTCGGCCAGGCTTCTCGGCCTGAGACTTACTCTCTTGTGACATCGCGCATTCCTTTTTGTTACCGAAGGGCACCTGACAGGCATCACATCGGTGAGCCAAAGGCTTCTTGGTCCACTAAGAGTCGCACAAGGCAACTCCCTCTCTCGACCCGGCCGCAACACAACCACGCCGGAACTCTCTTCTAACGCTGTCTTCTCTGAGGTACAAGCTCTTGACACATACATTATCGGACCTTAAGCCCCTTGACTTTAATCCGATCCACACAACATCCAAATTTCATTATCCGCAGGCCTGCAGGCTGGGAACTATACGCTTGCCTCTTCTTATTATAGCATCTCTTATCTATTAGTATTATGTACACTGTTTAACTGAAAAACAAATTTATTTGTTAATGCTTAAAGAAACCGCAGTAAGATAAAGTCTCGCCCCCCCCAAAATGGACAATGTGCATCATGTCATGTTTTATCACCAACATAATGGGCCTATCACAAACCCCTGCGCAAAAAAATACCCAAACCCTCTGGGATTTGGGAGCCATGGCATATCGCATACACATGGGGATGAACTTGATTAATTGGTTGGCAGTAAATTGTAACACCTTAATTCGGCAAATTCAAGCGATTCACTGAAATTTTTCTACCTTATCGCCCATAAATGCGATATATCTGTAACAGAAACGACTGTAATAGCAGACTAGCTGAAAAAAATGAACCTGCTTAATAGTTATAAAGTATAGCTTATATCGATAATAAGGTAATTACAGTTATTGCTGACAGGAGATAATAAATGAAAAAGTCGATATTAATCATTATTATAGCTTTAGTTACATCGATATGCACCGCTAATGATAAAAAGTATGACCGCAGAACAGCAACCGTTGAAGCGTTTGAAAGGAATAAAGAGGCCGTTGTCAACATAGCCAGTAAGCAGCAAATGCTGGTCAGAGATAGCTTCTGGAGCGAAGTGCCATTTGGCGTAAGAAAAGTGGAAATACCTTCACTTGGTTCCGGGTTCATAATTGACCCTCGTGGTTACATTATTACTAATTGCCATGTTATCGATGAGGCTGATGATATCACTATTATTATGGCCGATGGTGTTAGTAAATATACAGCTCGCAAAATTGCACTAAATCGCGAGACCGATCTGGCAGTACTGAAAATAGATGCAGAAAAACCTCTGCCAACTGTCACCCTGGGTTATAGCAATGACATCATGGTCGGTGAAACTGTTCTGGCTATCGGCAACCCATTTGGTTATAACCACACTCTGACTGATGGCATTGTCAGTGCTATACATAGTAATATTGCCAATGAGAACGGTCAGACAACAAACATGATCCAAATATCAGCACCTATCAACCCGGGTAATAGCGGTGGCCCCCTGCTAAATATCAACGGCGAACTTATCGGCGTAAATACCAAGATCAGAAAATCTGCTGAAGCCATTGGCTTTGCCATTCCCATAGACACCCTACGCGAAGAATTGCCTGCCATGCTCAATGTTGAAAAGCTCAGGCAGGTTGACTTTGGCCTGAAAGTGCAGGACATACGCCAATACTCTCCTGAAACTCAAAGTACGACTGTTAAAGGACTTATAATCAATGAAGTTCGTCAGGGCTCTCTTGCTGAACAATCTGGTTTCAAACCTGGTGATGTTATCACCTCTTACAATAATAAACCTGCCGATTGCTCTATAAACTTCTATTTCGACCTGCTTGAGGCCGGCTATGGAAATAATTGGAATATAGAAGTTGTCTCTGAAAACAGCTCTAAAAGCAGGCAGATTGCTATGGAAATACGAAAACGCCCCCAACCAGATGCCGAACAGCTGGCTGAAAAATTATTCGGCGTAAAAATAAAGCCGCTCACCGAAAGAATGATGAATCAATATGGCATATACGGAGAGGTGGGCCAGCCGGTGATTGTCAGTCTGGAAAAGAAATCACCTGCTGATATCGCCGGTCTGGAACCTGGTGACATAATTACCGCTATAGATGGCGAGCAAATATCATCGATCGCTGAATTTGCCAATAAACTCGAACTTATGCCCTATGATACTGTAACTAAAGTTGTTATAAAAAGAACACATAAACGCACCTGGAACTATATTATCAGTAATTATGAAGCAACAATAAAGACCAAGAGCCTCTCAGATTCGAATAACACTAAACCGTTGGAATTATAAGAGTTACCTCGATTATTATTCCAGTCTGACACACACAATGAAAATCTGAGTCATTGACTTTGTGGACAGGTGCTTATATCATAATAAGCCAGATGAAAAATACAGAAACACAAGTACAAGAAAACCGACCAGTTAAACAATGGCCTGTACCCGTAATAGCGATCATTGCCTGGCTTATACCAGGTGCCGGTCACTGGCTCAGAGGTAAAAAAGATCGTGCTATCGCTATATTCTGCGGTGTCATGTTCCTTTTCCTGATCGGCATATTCGCCGGGGGAACAGCTCTGATAAACTTCAAAGAGGCTCAGCTCTGGTATCTGGCCCAGATTTTTAGCGGATTACCTTGCTTACTATCAACCCCGGACTGGGCAATAGGATGGCCTATGGATAATTTACCCAATTGGATGCCTGAAAAGCTGGGGCTGTTTTTCAGAAATGCTGTTCCTTATGTTACTATGAATATTGGCAGTATGGGCTATGGCAGAGGCATAGACATGGGCCAGTTGTACACCAGTTGTGCCGGGCTTCTGAACCTGCTTTGTATTATGGATGCTATAATCCCGCAACACAAACCGGCAGAACAATCCAACTGTGATAGTAAAGGAGAAAATGCCTGATGTCATTCCTCAGCTTAATGCTTGCCCTGTCGCAGTTCCCCATTAACATACCCACAACTCCGGCATCATTACTCTGGGCCGTTCCGGTATCTCTCGGTATTGCAGTTGTTTATAAAGCAGTCAAACTTGAAAATTTCACCTGGCCGCTCTTTGCCCGCGAAGTAACCCTGCTGGTGCTTACAATTATCGGAGCTCTTATACTTACAGCTATCTGCCTGTTCGCTATTGCCAAAATTGTCGGCATTGCCTGAGTTGCTAATTAAAAAAGCCCGAAACCATTAAACGGCTCGGGCTTACATCCTCACACTATCAACCAACTGCTGAAATATTACTTAAGCAGTTCTTTTATTTTTGCTGCTATTGCTGCGGCATCTATGCCCACCTCAGCCAACTGCCCCGAACGAGTATCCTGACCTATATAACGGTCTGGGAATCCCAAACGATATACCCGACTGACATCAAGAGCGTTATCCTGGGCAAATTCCAGAACAGCAGAGCCAAAACCGCCGATCAAGGCATGATCTTCCACTGTTATTACAGGGCCTGCTCCTCCTTTAGCCAGAACCTTGCTAAGCAACTCTCCATCCAGCGGCTTGGCAAAGCGACAGTCATAAACTGCCACATCTATTGCACTGTCTTCCAATATTCGAGCCGCAGCCAGAGCATCATAAGCCATGGAACCAAAGGCCAATATAGTAGCCCGCTCCCCCGCTCGGAGCTGACGGGCCTGATTCGCCTCATAACTGGTTGGACCATTACATTCTATCGCCTCTTCTGCTGCTACTGAAGCTCTGGGATAACGCAAACAACAAGGCTTACCACAAGCGAGTGCGTAATCAAGGGCCTTGACCATCTCTGAATCATCTGACGGTGCTAATATAACCATATTGGGCAGAGTGCGGAAAATTGAAATATCAGTAAAACCATGATGTACAGCACCATCGCCACCTACCATACCGGCGCGATCCATACAGAATATCACCGGCAGATTCTGGAGCGACACTTCCTGGAATACCTGATCAAATGCCCGCTGTAAAAAGGTTGAATAAATGGCTACTACCGGTTTTAAACCCGTTTTGGCCATTCCCGCAGCAATATCAACCGCTGCCGATTCTGCTATACCAACATCAAAAACACGATCAGGAAACTTTGCCTGCACCTCGTTAAGACCTGTTCCATCTGGCATAGCAGCTGTAATAGCATAAACCTTCGGGTCTCTGGCCATCGCCGCTGACAAGGCATCGGAAAATGAGCTGGTGAAACTCTTGCCGCTTGATTCATCAAAACTGGCAGACTCGCCTTCTATCTTGAATGGACGGGGGCTATGGAAAGTGGTCGGATCATCAGTTGCCGGGGTAAAACCACGCCCCTTATCTGTATAAACATGCAAGATCACCGGATGATCAAAATTCTTTAATGCAGTTAAGACCTCGATCAAAACCGGCAGATTATGACCATCTATCGGGCCATAAACCGGCACATTCAATTGATCGAACCAGTGATTACCTGTCAGGGCACTTTTGAGCTGATCGAGCTTCTTCTGAAGCTGCGGTAAACGCTTTATCAGCATTCTGGCCCGACGATTGAGCATATCATGAGTGCGAGAAACTCGCATTTTCGTTAAATATTCCGCAAATGCCCCCTGGGTCTTGGCTATGGCCATCTCATTATCATTCAAAATGAAGAGTAACTGACGATTCACCAGGTTGGTATTATTGAGACCCTCAAACGATAGTCCATTCACTATACTGGCATCACCAATTATTGATACCACCTTTTCCTGAGAGCTCTGCAATTGAGCTCCCAAAGCCAGACCTACCGCTGTCGCTGCCGCTGTACCGGCATGACCTACAAAAAACTGGTCGTATTCACTTTCCGAGGGGCTGGGAAACCCGCTAATGCCGCCTTTTTGACGCAACTTATCAAACTGAGCAGCCCGACCTGAAAGCATCTTATGAACATAACACTGATGACCAACATCGAAGACTATACGGTCCTGTGAAAAATTGAACACATAGTGCAAAGCCAGGGTTAATTCCACTATACCAAGGTTACTGGCCAGATGACCACCATGTTCTGATACACTTGACTTGATATGCCCCCTGAGATCATCTGCCAGCTCATTTAGCTCAGCCATAGACAGACGACAAATATCAGAAGAACTCTTAATTGTTTTAAGTACTTTACCTAACAATAGTTATAATCCTATAATAAAATATCAGCACAGCCCTCCCGCTGCTAAATTTTCAGACAACACCCCCAGTAGAGCGTGATTATAATACAAAAGCTTCACTTTGTGAAGTCTAATCGGACCCAATAACACCGCAAAATAGAGAAAATAAAGAGCTAAGGAACACTGTTCGTAACCGGGATTATTTGTAGAAAAACGCAAAATTTAAGTTATCAGACCTTGCCAGACGATAAAGATAGGGTTAGAATAGGCCCATATAATTCTGTCTGTTCTAACAGAAATGCCACAAATGGCTTAGGTTATATTTCAAGGATGATAAAATGAAGCCACCGACACAAAGACCTTCGGTACTAATTATCAAGCATGGCTATTCGGAAGTTTGTGACCATAACATATCTTCTACCATAAGCTATGGTGATGTCTTCCGCTGTACCTGTCTGCTGGACTTTTACAGGGACTATCATGTGACCTGGATCAGTGCCCGGGCCGCAGAGGATCTTCTGGTCGGTAATTGCCTTATTGACGAACTTATACTCGCTGACAGCCCTGCCGAACTACCTGACAACAAGATATTTGACCATTACGACACTATTGTTAACCTGGAAAAACAGCGGGACTGGTGCGAATTTACTCAGGCAAAATCAGCCAGACAAAAATATGGATTTCGCAACTGGGCTGCCAGCGGCGATGATGCTTATTACCCTGAATCAGCCGCTGCTTTAAGTGAAGGTCTCAGCCATGATAAGTACATACCACTTCAGCAAACCCTTTTCAGGTGTATTGACCAGGAATGGGCTGGCGAACGATATTCGCTGGGCTATCATCCGCATGTTAAAGAGATTTACGACATTGGCCTCAACTGCCATGTCGGCTCAAAATGGCCGATCAAAAACTGGTCACAAAAAAACTGGCAAAAACTGCACCAGGAACTTGAGGCCAGAAATTATGCGGTTTGCTGGCAGCAGTCTCTTGACAGTCTGAAGCATTATATTGAATGGCTTTCTTCCTGCCGACTTATAATCACCTGTGATTCTCTGGGTTTACACCTGGCAATAGCTCTGCAAAAGAAGATCGTCTCTCTCTTTGGCCCAACCTCTGCTGACCAGCTATATTTATATGGCCTTGGCGTAAAACTAACCCCTGAAGCTGAACATAAGTGTATGCCGTGTTTCATGCCAAAGTGCCAGAAAGACAGGTCATGCATGGAAGATATAAGGGTCGAGACAGTGCTTGACTCCGTTGAAATGCTCCTGAACCGCCAGCCGGCAACTATCACAGAAAGACTTCTTAGCGAAGTAGCTCATAATCAGATAAAACTGTAGGAACAAATGAACTGTAACTTATTACCCGATATAGCTATAGAAAATAACTGCAATTATATCGCAGCGTTTCTGACCATGGCCTGCACCTATAAGTGCAGCTATTGCATAAATGCCTTTGGCGGCAAACGCCTGCACTATAAATCACTCTCGGCCCAACAATGGATCGATGGTTTAAGCAGGCTCACCAATCTGGAACACCAAGAGGGACTGGTCCCGATCACCTTGCAAGGGGGAGAGCCCAGCTTGCATCCGGGCTTTTACGACATAATCAACGGACTGCCAGACAGGATCAAAGTTGACATACTTACCAATCTCGATTTCGACATTGATGAAATGATAGCCAAAGTAGATCCGGCACGCCTGGAACGCAACGCACCTTATGCTCCTATTCGCGTTAGTTATCACCCAACCGAATGCAAACTGGAGGATTTGTTTGACAGGGCATTGAAGCTGATGGCCGCCGGGTTTCGTATTGGAATATATGGCGTACTGCACCCCAACCAGCAGGAAATAATACTGGAAGCACAAGCCAAAGGCCAGGCGCTTGGTATTGATTTCAGAACCAAGGAATTTCTGGGCTTCCATAATGACAGACTATATGGTCACTTCAAATATCCAGAGGCTTGCAGTCTCAAACGCCCGGTCACCGGACCGGGAAGCGGCACTGTATGGTGCAAAACCACTGAAGTATTACTTAGTCCTGACGGGGGCGTTTTCCGCTGCCACCACGACCTGTATGAGCAGAAGCCGCCTGTTGGCAATATTCTTGACCCTCAATATCAGATCAGTAGTGAGTATTTACCATGCGATTATTTCGGCATGTGCAATCCTTGCGACATAAAGGTAAAAACTAACCGCCTGCAACAGTTTGGCCACACCTCAGTTGATATCTTATTCCAAAAACCTGAACTCAAAAATAAAACAGAAAAAATAGCCAATAAATGACTGCTACCAGCGAAATAAGCCCTCTTGACCTTATCTATCCAGCCGACCAGGGGCTGCGAGATGATCTGCAATGGCCCACAGTTGAAATCTTAACACTAAACCTGGAAGCCCTGAAAAGCACCAACAATCAACTGGCCTGCCTTTTGAATAGTTGTGACCTCCCGGCTGATTACCAACTGGCACGCGCAAGTGACGGCTCGCCCTGTTATCGCATTATCAACAAAGAGGGAACAGGATACTGGCTGGGCAAACGGTCGGCTCCCAGACTGGCAGCTAAAACCGATCTGGAACGACTTGAGGCAAACCAATGCAGCATGGCTGTAAACGGCTTTGGCGATGGCTATACGATCAAAGCTCTTCTGGCCAGACTGTCGGCATTTCAAGCTATCTTTGTTCTCGAAAAAGAACTGGTCAACATTCTGGCTAATCTGCAATTACACGATCTCAGCCTATATATAAAATCAGGCCAACTGGTGATCATTCACGCCGATAAGCCTTTTGAACAGCTTACCTGCTTCCTCAGTGAAAACCCCGGCTATCAGTTGATCGAAAAAGCCCTTTTCTGCCACCATCTCAGTGAGCAGGAGAATAATCAGTTCAATCTTAACACATCAGCTGCTGTTGAAGCATCTCTCAAAAGTACCACCCAGATACATCAGGACCTGACAGAAAAGCTCAGTAAGTATGTAGGTAAAGATCCTGCTAAAACTGATATTCAGTCGCTGACCATAGCAAACATACCCTGCGGCAACAATCCGGCGGACCAGATCGCTACGCGTGACTTAATAGCCGGGTTTAATGCCTGCCAGGTCAATTGCTACCATAACTCTTTTGATAAACCCTCAAACGCTACTTTAATTTCACAGGGTAAGGCTCTGCTTGAGCAAAAACCTGATGCTATTCTTCTGGTAAGCTCGCTGAGAAAGATGTGTAAACATACACTCAATAAAAACATACCAATAATAAGTATCCTGCCGGGCCTGACAGAAAAACTCGCCGCTGAACTCTCTCCAGATGCCATAGGCGAAAGAGACATAACCATCTGCCCACAAAAATGCACTAAATATTTCCCTGAACAGATAACCGCCAGTCGGCTGATACCCTATCAATATCTGGTCAATACCGAACTATACCGTCCTCTCTCAGCCACAGAATATGACACATCAGGCAAGCATTACAACATAAGCAATACCAGCCCTGTTATTATGCTCAGCGAAAGATACCCACTGGACCCGTTGGCCTATAATGTCATGCTCCATAGCTATCAAAACATGCTTGAACAGGGTTGCCAGGCTATTGCCGATGACCCGGCCGGCTATAACTCCTCTCTGGAAAATTTCTATTTTGACCGAGCCAGAAAAAAAAGCCAGGCTAAGATATCAGATGATGCAATAAAGGAGAGTTTACAGGGCATATTCAGCCAGATGGCCGAATCAGTTTGCCAGGATTGCTACGGGCGTGCTATTTTAAAATACGCACCTGATAGTTTATCTGTTTTCCAGTGGCTCAACTGCCCACCAGAACACTATAAAAACTATAACCTGGCTGAAGATAAACCAGAAAACTGGCTCAGCTCACCTTTACATAATTCTCTGACTGGCGAAGTATCTGATGGGCAAACACTTAATACTCTGCTAAATTCAGCTCGTATCGCTGTTTTCACTTCTGCCAGAGGGAAAGTTACACAACTCATGCTCAATGCCTCTGCTGCTGGCTGCCTGGTATTTACAAAGGCACATCCTCAAGACAATCAGGCCGACGGCCTGAGCTATGCCTTTACGCCGGGTAAAGAAATAATAACCTTTACCAGCCCCCAGGACCTCTGCCGAAAGATCGAGTATTACCTGACCAATCCCGCCAAAGCAACAGAAATTACAGCCGCCGCCCGCTCAAAACTAATAAACAAATTCAGTCATAAGTGCCTGGCTGAAAAAATCCTGACAACACTCAAAAATCAGGCATAAAAAAACAGGTGCCCCGTCGCCAGGACACCTGCATAAAATTTACATCTTAGTAATTTTTCTTCTCGATCTCGAAATGAGCCTGTGGATGCAAACATGCCGGGCACATCTTGAGAGCTTCGGTTCCAACATGAACATAACCGCAATTACGGCAAACCCAGGTAGTCTTGGCCTTGCGGGCAAATACTTCCTTGGCCAGAATATTAGCTCGCAGCTTGACATAGCGGTCATGATGACGCTTTTCGGCAACAGCTATAGCTCTCATGGTAGCGGCAACATCTTTAAAGCCTTCAGCTTCTGCCACCTTGGCATAATCCGGGTACATAACAGTATATTCGTGCTTCTCGCCCATAGCGGCATCTTCCAGGTTAGCAGCGGTATCGCCGATAACACCAGCCGGGAATGTGGCAGTAATTTCTACTGGGCCGCCCTCAAGAAACTTATACAGACGCTTGGCATGTTCCTTTTCCTGGTTAGCTGTCTCTTCAAATATGGCAGAGATCTGAACAAAGCCCTCTTTTTTTGCTACACTGGCAAAATAAGTGTACTTATTACGAGCCTGAGACTCTCCACAAAAAGCGGTAAGAATGTTCTTCTCTGTCTGTGAACCTTTCAAACGACCAGCCTTAGCTGCCGGGGCCTTTTCGCTTTTAACTTCCTTAGCTGCTTTTGCTGCTTTCTTAGCCATAAACATATCTCCATTAAATAAAGTTTAATATTAAATCTGGTTACTTCCACTAATCTCGTATATTTAATTCATATACTTTAATTATTAGTCACAATATCGCATGTTCAGCACTACTTTGTCAATTAAAAATATCTAAGCCATGACTAAGTGATCATACTCAGGACAATTCATCATGGGCCGCCTTAAGCATCTTATGCAATTGTGCTGCGTATTTACCCTGCTTGCCATCGGCTATTACTTTATCATCAACTTTAACTACCGACTTAACCTCGGTAGCTGTGCCAGACAAAAGCACTTCATCAGCCTTTAACATATCAGCCAGGGTAAAGCTCTCCTGCCGAACCTCAAGACCTACCTGCGGGGCCCATTCCAATATCAATGACCGGGTAACACCTGGTAATATATTCGCTGCCAGAGGAGGGGCAAAAAGACTATCACCCTTTATCATCATGACCGATGAACTGGTCGCCTCTGTCACAATGCCATCACCATCGACCAAAATAGCCTCATAGGCCCCTGCCTTACTGGCGGCATGACGGGCCTGAACATTGGCCAGCAGATTCAGCGACTTGATATGACACTGCTTCCAGCGCATATCCGGCTGAGTTATGGCCGATACCTCGACCGGGCCGGTTCCCTTGAATTCCTTTATCGTAAGCAAAAAACGAGACTTGATGCCATCAGACCAGCTATGCTTGCGTTGCTCCTGACCACGACTGATCTGGAAGTAAACCAGAGCATCTTGCAAGCCGGAAGTCTTTATGGCACGATCTACACGCTCCTTGACCACATTCAGGTCGGTAGTCTCCAGCATCTCCATACTCTTGAGCGAGTTGGTAAGACGCTGGAAATGCCGGTCAGCGGCAAATATCTTGCCATGACAAACACGCAGAGCCTCGTAAACACCGTCACCGAAATATACGCTGCGGTCATGTATGCTGATCATCGCATCGTCCATCGGGGTGATCTTATCGTCGATCATTGCCAGCTCGCAAGGACCGTAGGCAAACGGCAGACACTTGCGGCGAACGGCAGCGGTTATGCCAGCCAGCTCAGCGTGCAGTACGCCATTTGTGGCAACTATCTCACCATATTCGCCAGACAGCGCATTACCCTGGAAATCGGTTACCTTACCGCCAGCCTCGGTGAGAATGAGTATGCCGGCAGCAACATCGTAAACATGGAGGTTAAGCTCCCAGAAGCCATCCAGTCGTCCACAAGCCACCAGACACAGATCGGCGGCCGCTGAGCCAAATCGACGCAAATCCTGAATTTTGGGCAAAATTGCCTGCAGGTACGGCAGATTATTATGCTGCTCATTGGTCCGCATGCAGGCAAAACCAGTTGCCAGCATGGCAAAGCCAAAGTCATTACAGTTTGAAACCTTTATCGGCTTGCCGTTGAGGGTGGCACCTTTGCCCAGTTCTGCCTCGAACAGCTCATTTTGTGCCGGGACATTCACAGCCGCCAGAATGGTCTTACCTGCTTTCTCCAGAGCGATCGATACCGAAAATATCGGATGACCGTAAACAAATGAACCTGTACCATCAATCGGGTCGATAACCCAGCGATATTCATTCCCGGCATGACTGCCGCTTTCCTCGCCAAAGATCGAATGGGCGGGATACGCCTTCTTTATCTCGCCAACCAGATACTTCTCAACCGCAATATCAGCCTGAGTTACCAGGTCTTTCTTACTCTTATGGTCAACCTGGAGCGTTCCAAGCTTAGACCGATATTCCATAGCCAGTTTCCCGGCCTCAACGCTGATCCTATGCAAAAAATCCTTCAATTTTATCCATCCTTGTATTTATTTGTCTCAAAACACCAGAAACAGCCGTTTCCAGTTCAATCCAAGATTATAAATCCGAACCACCCCAGCTACAAATATAATTTTCCGCAATAAAGTTCTATAAATATACCAACAAGGCGGATAGAACCACGAATTTACTCGAATTCTCACGAATATGAGAATACAAAGAACATCACACCAAACCAATTTCGCCACACTACTCTATATATTATTCGTGTCCCGACATGTCGGGATTCGTGTTCATTGGTGGTTCTCAATTCTTATATTATTGCACTCAACATAAAACCTTACAAAACAAGTCTTTATGAATAAAATCGATTATTCTTCCCTGCAACCCCGAGACATTAAAGCAGATTTTCCTGAAAATCATCCTTGTAAATTGTAAACCATATGTTACAATTTACAAGGATGATTAATAGAAAATTACATAATCAGGTGCGACAATCGCTGAGCCACTTCCCGGCAGTTGGTTTGATTGGTGCCAGACAGGTTGGCAAAACCACACTGGCAAAGATGATATCTCAAAAGTGGCCCGGCAAGACACTCTGGCTTGACCTTGAGAAGCCCTCTGACCATACAAAACTGGATCAGGCTGAATTTTTTTTGGGTCACCACAGTGATAAATTAGTAATAATTGATGAAGTTCAGATGCGAAGCGATATTTTCCCTACTCTTCGCAGCCTTATAGATATCGTCAGGCGGCCCGGCAGATTTCTACTACTTGGTTCTTCAAGCCCCAGCCTTATCAGGCAATCCGGTGAGTCACTTGCCGGGCGGATCGCATATCATGAGCTTACACCGTTCCTTCTGTGTGAACTTAGCAACGCAGATACGCACACCCTCTGGCTCAGAGGCGGATTCCCAGACAGCTTTCGGGCTGACACTGACGAACTATCTATCCAATGGCGAGAAAATTTTATAACCACATATTTGCAGAGAGACCTGGATTTGATGGGGTACGATACTCGTATGCCAGCCATGAAAATGAGACGACTCTGGCAAATGCTGGCTCACTTTCATGGTCAGTTACTAAATCTCAGCCAACTGGCAACCAATATGGATTCATCCAGACAAACCGTCAGTAGATATCTGGATATATTGCAGGAAACCTTTATGCTGCGTCTCTTGCAGCCTTATCATGCCAATATCAAAAAACGGCTGATAAAATCGCCAAAGATTTACATAAGAGACTGTGGCTTGTTTCACACCCTTTTGAATATAAATTCATTCGATGAACTGTCAGGTCATAAAATACTTGGCGCAAGCTGGGAAGGGTTCTGCCTGGAACAAATACTCAGCCTCATACCAAGCTCATGGCAATATTTTTTCTTCAGAAGCCAGAGTGGAGCAGAGGTTGACCTCATTCTGCAAAAAAGATTTGGCGAACCGCCCATATTCGTTGAGTTCAAATACTCACAGGCACCCAAACCAACTAAAGGCTTCTGGCAGGCAAAAGAAGACCTCAAACCCAGTAAATGCTTTATTATATATCCAGGCACAGAAGAATACCCTATCGCAGAAGATGTAATGATACTGCCACTTACTGAAATCGGGGCTATTCTGGCGTAAAGTATGAATATCCATAATCTGGGACATACCCAGATCATGGATATGGTCTCGTTATCAAACTGTACTTCTGGGAAATAAAGAGCCTGCTGGCACAATAGGGTTTTGCGCCAATATCGAATGAATTCGCTGACTCGCTACCGGAAGAAAAGGCGCAAGCCAATATGCTGCCTTTTCTAATTCAGATAACCATCCAATAAGCAAACTTCTTGCCTTCACATAGTTTTTTTCCTTAACCAATATCCATGGCTTATTGATATCTATATCCTGATTTAATTCAGTAACGATTGCCCAGATAGTCTCAAGTGCCTTATCAAGCTGATAGCCTTGCAATGCTTCATGATAGCCCACTGGTGCCGGAGGTACCACAAGCCCAGGATAGCTTTCCAAAGAAGCTTTCTGGCACAATGTAGTAAGTCTGCTAACCAGATTACCAAGAGAATTGGCAAGCTTGGTATTATAGGATTTCTCGAATCGCTCAATGGAAAAATCACCGTCGTTAAAGCTGGAAATCTCCGCTAACAAATAATGTCTGACAGCATCAGCCCCATATTTATTGATCAGATCAATAGGGTCTATATTACCACCTCGCGACTTGCTGATTTTATTACCATTTTCAGTAAGAAAACCATGAACCACTATTTCCTCTGGCAAGGGAAGTCCCAGCCGAAAGGAGAATTGCCGGCCAATATACAGCATGGAACTTCCATACATTTTTGCCAATTACATGAATTTTCAAAGTGTCCGAACTCCAGAAATTCCTCCAACTTTCTGTACTACCATATCCAAGACCAGATATGTAGTTGGCCAGTGCATCAATCCACACATAAATCGTCTGAGTTGGATCACCTGGAACGGTAATGCCCCATCCACCCGATCTTTGCGATGACCGGGAAATACTGAAATCATGCAAACCACTGCGAATAAAGCTCAATACCAGATTTTTTCGCGAAAGAGGAATTATTTTGATAATATCATCTTTGATTAAATGTTCCAGTACCTCCTGATAGGCGGAAAGCTGGAAAAAATAATTCGTTTCACTGGTCTTTACTGGTGGTATGCCGTGGTCGGCACAGCAGCCATTTACCAATTCTTTTTCCAGAAAAAAATCTTCACAGCCACTACAATACAAACCTTCATAGCTTTTGGTATAAATATCTTCTGATCGGCATTGTTGCCACAAGAGCGTTGCACCTCGCTTATGGCTATCATCTGTTGTACGAACAAATGAGTCGAATGAAATATTCAAGGACTCTGCCAATCTGCAAAACAGCCTGGCATTTTTCGCTACCAATTCTTCTGTTGGTACCCCCAATGCCTGAGCGCTTAGTACATTCTTGAAAGCATTTTCATCCGTTCCCGTTTGCAATATGGTTTCATTACCAATTAAGCGGTTGTAACGGGCGATCACATCTGCCTGAACCAATTCCAGTGCAAACCCAATATGCGGACTACCATTAACATAGGGAATTGCTGTTGTTATATAAACTTTTCTGCTCATTTAGATTCTCCATTAATAAGACCATACAGTCTTTAAAATATATTGTGTTAATGCCAAAAACTTCGATAGAAAGTAAAACCATAATTCACTGATTGAATTTAAACACAATGGTAAAACCAGACCTATGAGGTAAGTTTCGGGCACAAAAAAAACCTGGGAGTTTTTCGGACTTCCAGGTTTATCAACTTACTCGAATCAGAATCTAACTAGGCATCAATCCCGAGTTGCAGATAAACAGAGTCCGCTTTCTCATCATATGAGATAACATGCGGAACATACTTTTTATCAACAAACTCGGCACAGCCAAACTCCTTAATATACAAGAATAATCTATATTTATCGTATCGGCAAAATATCTTACTGTCAATAATTAATTCTAAAACCACATACATGTTTATACTGAATACCAAAAACACCAGACTCATAAGATTTCTACTCTGTAACTACTATGCAAACACCTGCAATGCACACCAAGAGAACTAATCGAGATCACAGACAGAAAAGCGACCGAAGAAGAAGGCTTCTGATGCTATCTGAATTTGGTACTAAACGGCACTTTCAATTGATTATGAATTGCAAACCTACTTCTGAGGCAAGCATTCCCTAATAACATCCTTGAAAATTGCAAACTATACCTTACAATTTTCAAGGATATTCTACAAAAACTGATATCTCAGGTTTCCCATGGACAATTTCAGGTCGGATAGCTATGATTAATTAACCGGATAACTTAATTTCTGAGGTGGAAAATAATTATGGCTAATTTTATACATCATCAATTGGAGATTCCGCCCCGTAATCGGGACGCACATAAGGGCGATTTTGGGCGAATTCTTATTATTGGCGGCAGTCGGGGCATGATCGGAGCACCGGCGTTTTCGGCTAATGCCGCGTTTGCCAGTGGTGCCGGGCTGGTACGCATGGCACTCCCGGTGAGTATCCAGCTTTCCGCCGCTATACTGGCACCTGGTGCTACCAGTTATCCGCTAGGTGATACCCCTGATGGACTTATCGGGGACACCGCCAGTGATGTGGCTATTATCAAGACTCTGATCGCCGAGAATGATGTTATCATCTTTGGGCCGGGGCTTGGTCATGGGCCTGACTGTTTCTTACCGCTTATGACCGCCATACTGGCAATAAAGGACAAACCTGTAATAATTGATGCAGATGGGCTTAACTGCCTTTCGCGTGTCATCCTGGCCGGGCAGGTGAGCGACAAACTTTCAGCCAACTTCATTCTGACACCTCACATGGGCGAAATGAAGCGGCTCTGGCAGGCCTGGTTCAGGCAAGATATGCCCGCCGGTCGGCTTAAATGTGCTGAAAAACTGGCTCGCACCAGTTCAGCGATTGTTTTACTCAAAGGCATGGGATCCATAACAACCGACGGAACAATATCTTATCAAAACGAAACCGGCAACCCCGGCATGGCCGTCGGCGGCAGCGGCGATATTCTCACCGGTATTATTGCGGCCATCTGCGGCAATAAAAACAGCGGCATAGCTCTACTGGAAAGTACAGCCCTGGGCGCATACATTCATGGACTGGCCGGCGATCTGGCCGCCGCTGATAAGGGCGAGATATCTCTTACACCGCAAGATATCATAAACTTCCTGCCGCAGGCCTGGAAGCAGTTTATGAGCAGGGAAAGACAATCATCTGCCCTGAGCTGAAAACTGCTTCAATAATACCTGGCTTTAATATGTCTGTATAACAAAATCACCTTGTGACTGCGCTATCGTTTTACCTATCTTGAAGCTGGCTATCGTATCTGCGGCATAAAGACCAAACTCACTGTCTGAATCGTAATTTATACTGCCAAACTTGATCTTACTTATCTTACCAGATGTTCCCACCCAGGGAAGATAATAATCAGTTCCTGAGGCCAGCTCAATATCAGGTAATACACCAGCCATAAGCGAGCTGTCAGCAAACTCACCCATTACTGAAACTGAACCAATATTACCACTACCCGCCAGGTCATCATTACCAAACACCATATCACTGCCGAGGTCATAACCCGCTATCACATTCGAATTGAGCATTTTACCTTTTAGCGTCACTGAGGTTACATCGCCACCAGAAGAAAGGAAACTGTCAACCATATCCAGAGCAGTTACCTTACCTATAACCGCCCCGGCACGCAGTGTTGCTGATAAAGTGCCTTTAGTAGTAACCGCCTTTATTGCATTCGCAGCAGATATATTGCCATTTATCGCACCGGTTACGGTCAGGGCCTGTATATCGCCGGTCAACGCTGTAACCGAAGCTGCAAAATCTCCCTGCTTAACTGCCACCTTACCTATACTGTCAGCTATGATAGAGCCTGAACCGTAACTGGTGACCGCTACAGATTTCAATATTCCATCTATAGCTACATTTACCTGATCACCAACATTTGCAGCAGTAATGCTCAACCCTTTCAACGGAGCATTGGCACTAATATTGACCATATCATCAATATCTCCCCATTTCATTGCTCCAAGCGAACCGGTCAGGTCAACATTACCTGCCAATACAATACCCTTACCTGTGAGACTCTTAAACTCATTTCCGCTGATATTACCTATTGTTGCAGAATTATCTGCACCACCTTTGGCTGCAAAGGTAAGAGCAGCCGGGCCATTACCGGCCATTTGTACTGAACTGAGTACGAGATTTGTGCCAGACACAGTAGCGGCATTCTTCGCTGTAGCGACAGTAATATTATCACCGGCAAACTTCAATACTCCGTTATCACCTTTTACTGTAACAGTGACAACCGTACCATCGGCATCGGTATATGTCACCTTGCCGGCACTGCCTGTACCAAAGTCAACAGATACAAATTCTGCCTGCTCAGTTATACTTACCGTCTGCTCCGAATACGAGACTGTCGGCATATTCACATCATCATACACCATAGCATAGATATAATATTCGCCTGAGGCCAGAGCAGAAACATCACCACTGAACACACCATCTCCATCAGTATCATAGCCCAGCAATACGCCATCGGCATCTGCACTATCTGTATCACAGTAGAATGCTACCTGGCGATTAGCCAATGAACCATCAGCCTGATATGTCACTGAAACATTACCGGCCAGCTCATTATAGCTGATCTGCTCAACAGTTATCTCAGGCATTACACTGTCATGGTAACCATCAAAAGCCAGACCAGACAATGCACCAGCAGACTCTACTACCAACTGCCAGGTACCAGATTCCGGGCTGTCAACAAATATAACACTGTTATTATTTCCTGACAGGTCATTAACAATAGTCACCTTATCGCTATTAATAAAATCGTCGTATCTTGTTCCATCCGGGGCCAGCAGATACATACTATCGAGAGAGCCACTCTCCCAAGAAGCGTTTATCATAAGCCATTCTGAACCATCTGCCACCTGATAACGGGTAACTACATCTGAAGTTTCAGTCATCGCTTCTGTCAAATTATTTGCCAGCGGTCCAACCTCAGAATCCCCTGCTGCTACAGCCGCACAGCTCTTTATTATCGGCGATGCCGCAGGTTCAGGTACGCTCAACTGCGTCCGGGTCGATTCCTTACTGCCCAGAATTGAATAGCTGCCATCAAAATTCACCTTCAGGCCAAGACCTATAGTGCGAACCTTGCCTAATATCGACATACTCAGGCTGCCCCAGCCTGCGACAAAGTCATTGCCGTAATTATCATCATTGGTAAATACCAACTGGCTGGTGGCACCACTTATCTGACGACCACCCCACAAAGGTACAATACTGGGTATCGTCACTTTGCCCTGACCAATTACATTCACATTCATATTTGAGTCAGCATTAAATTTGCCGTCAATTGTTATCAGGCCATCAAGAGCGGTAAGAGTGCAGCCAGATGACAGTGTACCTTTGTCCCAGTTCAAAGCTGCTACAGCCTGACCTTCGACCAGACCACCTACCATCTCAAGCGTGCCGGTGCCTGTCAATTCCTCATGGTTTAATGCGCCTTCAAGGCCAAACTCAGCCAGCGAACCTTCCAGGTCGCCCCCGGCCCACGAAGGCAGGCTCAGATTAAGTTTCGGACCGGCAGTAAAGCCCACTCCGCCGCCAAAGGCTATCTTTGTTGCATCTTCATCGGCGATATTGTTAACCAGGCCGTTTATCTCCTGCAAAAAGGCTCCTGTTGCACCTATGGGAATATCAAGGTCGCCAACACCAAGCCTGATATAATTGAATTTTTCATTTACAAAGCCCAGTCCGCAGACTATTTCAATTCCCGGCGGGATAACCACTTTCGCATCACCCTGTACAGACAATCCTATGCCGGCCACCTCACGCAGCTCCAGTGACGCTTCCTTTACCTCCCAGAGATCTGGCACGATCACTATATCTTCTACTGACAACTTACCAAACCACTTTACCTCGCCGTTACCATTTATCTCCAGATAACCATCGGTATTGGTAAGCTCATTTTTGGTCAGATCAGCAGTTGCATTAAATACATCTGGCAATACGACCTTACCTCTGAATCTGAGCTTATCAGGCTGGGCCGCTGTGCCGGGAGCTGCCGCTGTTGCTGCTATATATTCAACTGAAAGACTTTCGGCATTCATCTGCAACCAGGGCAGATCCAGCTCTACTGACGGCAGGGTAAGGGTAGAGCCTGTCAGACTTATACCCGTTGAAGCCAAAACGATGGCCTGATCGCCGCTTACTGCCAGTTCCGCAGAACCAAATTCAGTAGGCATGTGTAATGTACCCTGGGTCTGAATCTTACCTTCTGCCAAAGCCAGACTGGTAAACTGATAATCGCACCCGGCCAGTTCCCAGGCGGCTGCCAGAGACACTCCACTTTCAACTAAGATATCTGTCTTACTCTGACCGATGACTATTTCAAAATCACCAGAAAAGAGATTAAGATTCGCTCCGGTTATCGCTGTTGAAACAATACCCTGACCATAAATGCGGGTCTTGTCATAGCTCAGCGAGCCTGAACTGACATTTATCAGGCTTTGATATGAGCTGCCAGCCGCCGGTTTCATGCCAATGCTATAACTTCCTTCGTATTCATAACGACTGGTAAGATCGTTCCAGGTAAACTCGGTACTTTCAACACTAAAGGCCAGAGGTGCCATATCGGGAATAGCATAAAATGTCTCACTTGCAGAGGCATTTGGCTGCCCATCACTATTAGTGAAGGTATTGCTCAGATAATTTAAAATAACCGGTCCGGCAGTAAATGCTCCATCTATTACATACCGCCAGATATTCTCCTGCTTGTCAACCAGTTTGGGCTTGCCTTTAAGGCTCACTCCTTCTGCACCCTCACCCGCCAGAGATATTTCATCACCATTTACTGAAGCGTTTCTGGTGTCATCAAATTTCACATCTATATATTTTGCACTGTTCATATCAGTTACAAGTGCCTGACCACCGACAACATAGTCACTAACCAGCGAAGCTGTCGGCAGGTCCTCTCCAGCCTCGGTACTGATACGGCCTATTGCCAGAAGCGGATCATAAGTATCATAATCATTGTCAGCCCAGGCAAATACCACTGAACCTTCTGATACTGCCAGACCACTATAATAGGCTGAACCTATCCACTGGTCGCCCGACTTGCCTACAGCCGTATTCCACAATACCTCGCCATCAGAATCTATCTGACCATAAAAGGGAAAATAATAAGACTCAGGCTGCTCAAAGCTGTTAACCAAAGGGAAATCGTCGGGAGAAAAACTTGTACCACCAAAATATATATTGCCCGAAGAATCGCCAGCAACAGCAATACAATCATCCTCGCCGCTGCCACCCATTTCTACCTGCCAGGCAAGACTGCCGTTACTGTAATGCTTTGCTACAAAGCCATCCTTACTATTATTACTGAGATAACCAGATACTATCAGATTGCCCTGACTGTCTGTACCATGATCAAGAACTATACCATCAAAACCTGTAACCAGATTTACAGAATCCGGCGTCATGACCATTAGATCATAACTGTTGACGCCACCTGTTGCATTAATAATTGAGATAACTTTATCTGGCGATACTATTACCGACCGTTCTACTGTTCGTCCCGGCAGATCATAAAAATCATAAGAAAAGTCACTTACAACACTCAGAGCACCGCTTGAACTAATAGATGCTACGGCTATTGATTCTTCATTATTATATCCCTTACTCTCGTCATAAACTGACACCAGGGCATAGGCTGTGCCATTGCCTGGGAAAGATACCAGCGGACCGCCCTCAGATGAATTATAACTACCTATAGAATAAGAAGTAACACCGTATTCGTTTAGAATGTTTTCTGATACTGAACTTGTCCAACGCCAAGCGCCATTTGTGGTCAAACCGGCAACAAACGAACCGCCAAATGCCGCATTTTCATATCCGGGAAATACCGTCGTAGAATTGCTTGCATAAGAATAGGTACTACCAGATATCCAGATACCTGAGGAATCGACCGCTATCTGTGAAATACTGTCATCATTACTGCCGCCTATAAATGTAAGCCATTGAGGCACGCCATCTGACGAGTACTTCGCGACAAAGCCATCATCTCTGCCGTTATGCGATTGGACCAACTGTTTGAAACCGCCTTTGCCAATTGCACCCGCATTTGCATATTGACCAACAGTGCCGGCTACATAAATATTGCCCTGACTATCTGTCGCCACATCGGATACTTCAAAATTGCCATTTTCACTTACTGGCGTAAATTTCACCAGATCAAGCGATGGAAGCAGTGTCTGCCCCATATCACCTGCGGCCGCGGGCCAATCATAGTTGTCCGTATAACTTTCGTATCCGGCACCATTAAGTAATACTCGCTGTTCCAACGATTCCAGGGCCAGACAACGGTATTCAGGCTTATTTACTTTGTTCAAACTTCCACTAATCGCTTTTCTGATCTTTCTCATTTTTACCTCTGTCAAAAAAAGAACCAAACTTCCCACTATTTATCGGCTATAAGGTAAAATTGGTTTACATCATTAATAAACTTTTAACTATAGTAATTAAAATCAGTTAAAAGATAAAAAGTTAAATAACAGCAACTTTTCAACCAGCATAGGGACATCATTTTTTTATTTACCCTGTCCCTTAAAAACATATAATGGTATTCATATTTAAGAGAGCTCATTAAAAAAATACTTTTGCAACACCCGTACAATTTACTATCTTACAGAGTATAAGTAATTATTTCATACAACCTTACACTAAAAAGCCCTTGAAATGCTACCAGAGCATCCCTATACGCTAAAATAAGTAACCCACGCTGCACTGATCAGTAAAAATACGCAATAACTTTCAAGATTGAACCGTATATGTGGTAAGAAAGGTTTATAGCAATATGAAAAAGTATCTAGCCTTAGCATTATCAGTAATGTTTACAATCCATTTTTCCGTAGCAACTGCTGAAGATTGGCCTCAATTTCGCGGTTTTGGCCGAACTGGCATATCTGCTGAAACAGGCCTCTTACCCCAATGGCCCCAGGACGGCCCGGAATTACTCTGGCAGGTTGATAGCCTTGGCATTGGCTGGTCATCCGCCTGCGTAGTTGACGATAAGGTTTTTATTGCCGGCATGGACCCACAAAGCAAGATCGGTTCTGTTTTTGCTTTTGATTCCGAAGGCAAAAAACTCTGGCAGACTCCTTACGGACCAGAATGGGACAAATCTTATCCGGGCTGTCGTAATACTCCTACATATTCCAGCCAACGCATATATTTTAACAGTGGCCTGGAAACCGTAAGCTGTTTTGACCAGGAGGACGGCAAGCTGCTCTGGTCTGTTAATACCGCAGAAATATGCGGGACAAAGTTCGGCCGCTGGGGCAATACCTGCTCTCCCCTGCTATATGATGAAACGGTAATTACCAGTCCCGGCGGCAGTAAAGCCGGTCTTATTGCTTTGAATGCCGAAAATGGCACTGTCGTCTGGAAAACCGATGATTTCACCGAATCGGCCGTTTATTGCTCGCCGGTAGTGATCAGTCACAACGGCCTGGACATGATCATTGCCGTTATGTCGGAATCAATAGCTGCTTTTGAGGCCAAAACAGGCAAAGTGATCTGGAAAGTACCTCATACCCAATATGAGCCAGCCGGTCGGGCTCCCGGAGCACGGGCAAACTGCCCGCTCTACGCTGATGGCCGGATATTTGTTACCAGCGGATATGATAAAGGGGCTGTTATGCTGGAACTCTCCCAGGATGGTCGTCAAGTTACAATATTAGGCTCTGTAGTAGAGTTTGACACCCACTTTGGCGGAGTAGTACGCATTGACAACTACATCTATGGCTCTAATACAGACCGTCCGGCCAATAAATGGCTCTGCCTCAACTTTAACGATGGTACTATTGCTTATTCCCACGACTGGGACAAGGGCAAGGGCTCGGTCATCGCCGCCGATGGCCACCTATACTGCTATAATGAGCAGACCGGGGCTGTGGCACTGGTCAAGGCTGATCCTGCCGGGTTTAATATTGTCAGCCAATTTACCATAACCGGCGGGAGCGGCGAACACTGGGCGCACCCATCCATATCAAATGGCAAACTCTATATCCACCGCGGCGATTCACTCTTTGTCTATAAGATCAAATAGCCGGACAATGCCACAAACCTGTTAAAAGGTGACCATTGCAAAGGTTGCCTTTTTTTATGTCCGTTTTATGCCACTTGCTTTTTAACTGCTGTTAAGGTATAAAATTATGCTCGAAACTAATGTACCGGCGATATGTTTCCCGAACCATTATTTCTGCTTTTTTACCGTCTGGCAATGTTTCAGACACAATTAAGGGTAAAAGTATGCAAATCGAACAATTTAAGCTAGCAAACGGCCTCAGAGTTATCGCTGAGATCAACCCCAGTGCTCTATCAACCGCAATAGGTTTTTTTGTCAGAACTGGCAGCAGAGACGAAACTCAGGCCGAATCCGGAGTCAGTCATTTTCTGGAACACATGCTCTTTAAAGGCACCAAAAAGCGTTCCGTAATGGATGTTAACCTGGAATTTGACCAGATGGGCGCGAAATATAATGCCTTTACCTCAGAGGAAAACACTGTCTATTATGCCTGCGTACTGCCTGAATACCAGGGCCAGGTAACAGAGCTTTGGGCCGACCTTTTACGGCCTAGTCTGAGACAGGAAGATTTCGACATTGAAAAAGGTGTCATTCTGGAAGAGATAGCCATGTACAAAGATCTGCCTCATTTTGAGGTTGTTGACCGGTGCCGCACCCAGCATTACGGAACATTCCCGGCAGGCAACAGCGTACTGGGCACACCAGAATCGATTACTGCTCTGACCAGTTCACAAATGAGGGACTATTTCCAACGACGGTATAGTCCTGGCAATATAATTCTTGCCTGTAGCGGCAAGGTCGATCTGCCCCTGCTTCAGAAGCAGGCTCAGGAACTTTGCGGCTGGTGGCAGGCATATCCTACTGAAAGAATACTGGCTGACTATACCGGCGGCGGCTCAATAGCCCACATCGGCAGTAATAACATTCAGCGGGACCATATCTGCATGATAGCCAACGGCCCTTCAGCACAGGACGATCTGCGCTATGCTGCGGCTCTGCTGGCCGGGGTAATAGGCGATGAGGGCAACTCTCGCATGCACTGGGCCCTGGTTGATAATGCACTCACCGATTGCGCCGCTTTTGAATATGAAGCTATGGACGGTCTGGGGCATTATTATGCCTATGTCTCCTGCGGCCAGGAAAACAGAGAAAAAGTAATAGACATAACCAGAAAAATATTGGCCGATATAAGACGCGATGGCATAACTCAGGAAGAGCTGGAAGCCGGACGCAATAAACTGGCTTCTGTTCGCATTATCAGCAGCGAAGTACCTATGGGACGGCTGGTACCTCTGGGCATGGACATGACATATCGCGGTCAATATAGCAGCGTTAAAGATGAACTCGACGCTATCAACAACATTTCCATGGAACAAATAAGACAGGTCATAGATCGCTTCCCTATGGAAACATTAACGATAACAACTCTGGGGCCGGACAATATTCCGGTATAACCGACTTTTTCTATGTCAAAACAAAATCATTCTTTCGTTTCCGCAGCTAAAGTTGTCGCCCTGCTGACTCTGTTGAGCAGAGTGCTGGGTCTGGTGCGAGATGCTCTCATGGCCCGCTATTTTGGTGCGGTTATTATGCACTATTTTGGCATACCCTTTCAGGTCCCCAATCTGGTCCGTCGATTATTCGGTGAGGGAGCATTAACCGCTGCCCTTATACCAGTTTACACAGATGAACTGAAAAAGGATCCTGAGCAGGCTCAATTACTGGCCCGCAGTGTTCTGACATTACTTATCAGCGGCCTTACCTGCCTTACCCTGGTGGGCATAATTGTCTTACTGGCATTTCGCTATAGCGATGCCGCCGCCAGTTACGACCCCAAGACCATACACATGCTGAGTCTGGGCGCGATCATGCTGCCCTATATGATCTTTATCTGTTATGCCGCAGTTGTCGGCGGTCTCTTGCAGGTACATCGCCATTTCATAGCCCCTGCCCTTGTACCTGCCTTTCTGAATACTACGATCATTATTGGCGTATATGGCTTTGCCCGTTTTTTTGGTGCTGACCCCTGGCAACAGATATATGCCGCAGCCTGGTCGGTCTTTGCTGCCGGGCTTATTCAGATTGCGGTACAGATACCGGCCATGCGTAAACATGGCATTTCGCCCCGCCTGCGTTTCAGCTTCAATGAACCCTCCATACGCAGAGTATTCACCATAATGGCACCCATGATGATAGGTCTGGCTGCCGTTCAGATCAATACTGTTTCCGATAATCTTATCGCCTTCTATTTCAGCAGCAGCCAGGCAAGCGGTCCTTATATGGAATTTTTCGGTCACCAGGTACTCTGCCCGGTGAATGAAGGTTCGGTAAATTATCTTTATAATGCCCAACGCTGCTATCAGTTCCCGCTGGGCGTTTTTGGCGTCGCCCTGGCAACAGCCATATTCCCGTTCCTTAGTTCCTGCGTATCAGAAAATGACATGAAAGGCTTTGCCCGCCAACTAAATCACGGAATACGCCTGACGATCTTTATCGGCCTGCCCTCAACTCTGGGACTTATGCTGATAAGCGGGCCAATGGTAAGAGCAATTTTTGAAGGTGGTGAATTTACCGCTAATGATGCGGCCCAAACTGCTTCTACCGTTGTATATTATGCCGTGGGCGTGATCGCATACTGCATGCAGCAATTAGTGGTAAGGGCTTTCTACTCTTTTAAAGATAGCAAAACGCCGGTCAATATAGCAGTTAAGATGATATTCCTCAACTTCTTCATGAACCTGATCCTCATCTGGCCGCTGGCAACCGGCGGACTGGGACTGTCAACAGCCATTTGTGCTACTATACAAGCCGGCTGGCTGCTTTTTATTCTCATAAAGAGGAAAAATCTGGACCTGAACGGCGGTATAACCATCTGTGTAATTAAATGCGCCATAGCCTCTGCGATCATGACCATTATCGGCTGGCTATTCCTGAAAAACACCGGCAACCTGAACAAATATATGCAATTACTTACCCTGACAATACTATGCTTCACCGTGTATTTCGCCGCCGCCGCCGGCCTGAAAACCCAGGAAGCATCTATGCTCTTCAGAAAGAAAAAATAAAGTAATTATCATCACCCAGTAAACACAGATAACTGATACCATTATAACATCTGCCGATATACCATATTTTTAACTGCACATAGTTAATGATAATACAAATCAACAGGATATAATGAAATGTCATCTATGTAACAAGTTCCTAACAATCCTGTAGAGTCCACTCCCAAAACAAGAATATGATGGATAGTATTACAGATAATACAACTTTCTTAATCTGCAATACTATCCTGCAGAATATTGTTTTTTATGCTCGATTATTTTTCTTAGCGTTTGCAACAATCTGACAAATAAGAATTAACAACCAGCTTGCAGACAGTCGAACATTTAAATAAAACTAGTATCGAGCGAAGCGAGAAACCTCAGCTTATTTCTTGTTTCTTATTTCTTGTTTCTTATTTCTTATTTCTTGTTTCTTGTTTCTTGTTTCTTGTTACTCTTGGTTGCGGCTCGACCGCCCTAAGTGAATCTGCGTCTCCGCCTCAGGCGGATGGTTCTAACAATATATTCCTGTTCTTATTCAAAACACCTCTTCCAACGCATTATCCTCCTATCCTCTAAACCCGCCAAAGGCGGATCTTCGACCTCGCTAAAAACTCTTGAATATTCTTTTGCAGGGATTAAAGGATGGTGAGGATTATTTCCCGGAACGGACAACTCGCCCGTACCGCAATTAAATGTCTCGAGCATGTCGAGAGGAGCTAATATCGAGGTATAACTGGCTACTCGACGCTGTTCGCTATTGACTCGTTAAAATCGTTGATTCGTTTGTTAAAATTGCCAATCCGCTGGATGAAATCGCCGATTTGCTTGATGAAATTACCGGCTTGCAGGTTGAAACGACCGGCAAGCTGAATTTTCGACCCGCTGGCTCGTTATAATTGGTAATTTGCTGGTTAAAATTACCGATTTGAAGGTTGAAATTATCAAATTGCATGATCAAATCAGCGATTCGCTCTTAATTTTGCCAATTCGCTCGTTGAAATCGTCGATTTGCTGGTTGAAATCGCCGACTGGCTACTTTTTCGACCCGCCCGCTGAATTTTCGACCCGCCTGCTGAATTTTCTACCTGCCTGCTCGATGAAATTATCGATCTGTTCATTCAAATCGTCAGTTCGCTCATTGAAATCGTCAGTTCGCTACCTCAAATCGCCGATCCGCAGTTAAAATCGTCGATTCGCTTGATGAAATTACCAATTCGCTCATTGAGATCGCCCGCTGGCTATTTTTTTTGACGACTTGCTGCATGAAATCGCTCGCCCGCTACTTTTTTTGACGATTCGCTCAATGAAATTACCGTTTTGCTACATGAAATTACCAATTTAAGGTCCGCTTTTGGGCATATTCCATACCGAAACCCAATTTTCAGTATCAAAAAGTGCTTACGCCGCACGGGCGGGTCTAGGTAGCGTAACCATCTTGGTTGCGAATTAATCTAGTCTCCTTTCTTAATAATAATTTAAGAGTTTTTTTAACCACCAAGCACACCAAAGACACTAAAAGAAGAATTATAAGTTTCGTGTAGTTCGTGTGATTAGTGGTTAAGCTCTTTTCGTAAGAGTTTAGCGTTTACGCCTTAAGAGTTCAGGGTTCACCCTGCTAAGCAAGCCCATGAGCGAAGCGAATACAATATAATATTTCTTTCACCGTGGTGGAAGTGGAGTTAGTGGAGGTTATTCGTAAGAGTTCAGCGTTTACGCTGCTGAGGTATATCGAAATCCCGAACTGGCTTCGGGGCTTGACATTATATTTTCTTTTTTTTAACCACAGAGGCTCAGAGGACACAGAGAAAATGTAAGAGTTTATTGAACCGCAGATGCCCTTACGCCGGGCGGGCGGATCAGATTAACGCAGATGCACGCAGGTCTTTACGCCCATCGGCAAGCTCAGGACAGGCCAGACGGGCGAAACTTTAACGCGAGCTTCAGCGAGCTTTAAGAGTTCCAATCTTCAGGGCATGTTGCCCAAAGGTAGCACAAGCATCCTTGCTTGTGATTCTTAGTGTAGCATTGCTGGTTATGTTGAGCATATTAGCATAATAGTTATGCGAAAAACAGTATATTTCTTCTGGGCAACAAGCCCTTCAGTTGGTTATTCAGCCATGAGCGCAGCGAATACCTCAGCTTTTTACTTTTGACTTTTTACTTGTTACTTCTTCAAATATTTCTTTCACCGTGGTGGTAGTGGAGATAGTGGAGGTGCTGGACCCTTGGCCCTTCCTGCTGACTGGCTGGAATCTCTAACCTACCTGCGGATTTCTAATCCGTTTGCTACTTTATTTATCCGATATTGTTATCAAGATTCTTTAAAGCGGCATAATATCTTATCCATTATTTCCCGGCCATAAACCGGATATGGCGGTATGGGTGCGCCCCAGTCGTTTGGCTTTAGTTCGATACCGGCGGTTTTGAGAATATGGGCGGCATCCTTTATCCGCTGTAGTTCGCCGATAAGCTCAACTTGTACCTGAGCCGGGAATTTACCTGACCATGCTTTAGCTTCTATCTGCATTCTGGCCTTACTGCGGGCCTTGAATATGCCCAGCAACTGATCCATTTCAAAATTCATCAGCAAACCAATATCGCCGGGCTTTATCTCGCTCAGGTCGGTGAGCTTGCGGGCTACATCGCCAAATAAATTACGCCTGAGGCATTCCGCTTCGGTATTAATATTACAAAGCATGATAAAACCTCGTTCATAATCTGACATTTGATACTCCTGTAAAGCCGCTATTCTTAGCTTTTAATTATTCGACAATTCATCCGCCAGCTGTTCGCTTTGCTCCAATACTCTATCAGCTTCAATCCTCGCCAAATCTGGCGGGTATCCGTATTTCATTAGTACCTTCTTAACCAGCAATCTGAGCTTTGCCTGAACATCATCTCTTTTATTCCAGTCAACAGTTGCGTTTTTCCTGATAATATCCACTATCAAATGGATAAGTTCTATCATTTTATGCTCTTCTAAAAACGATGTTGAGTTATTTTCAGAAAGAATAGTATAAAAAGCATACTCTTCCGGGGTTAAGCCGAGGTCTTGAGCTTTATTATCTTCCAGTCTCATTTCTCTGGCCATTTCGGTCAGCTCTTTTATTACCTCGGCGGTATCGATCTGGTTATTATGATAACGCAATATTACATCAGACAGCATTTCGGAAAACTTCTTTCCCTGAACAATATTCTTCTGTTTTCTGACTCTGACCTCATCATTGAGCAGCTTTTTGAGCAATTCAAAGGCCAGGTTCTTATGTGGCATATTCTGCACTTCCAGCAGAAACTCATCAGACAAAATATTAAGTGATGGTGCTTCAATACCCGCCGCTTCAAATACATCAATAACACCATCGCTACATAACGCCTTATCAACTATCTGCCTGATAGCCGATTCAACCTGCCGATCAGTTTTTTGACCGCTGGGCGTAAATTTATTTATGCGTGCCTTAATCGCCTGAAAAAACGCTACATGCTCTTTTATTTTCTCAGACTCCACACTGGGTACGGCCATTACATATAACTTGCTCAGTTTGGTTACTTCAGAAATAAATCTCTCTTTGAGCGATTCTTTTTCCAGAATAAAGTTCTGGCACTGTAACAATATCTGAAGTTTATCACCGGTATCAGCGGTAAAATACTTATCGTAGCCTGTACCATGGAACATTTGCCTGACAATTTCGTATTTTGCCAGCATTTCCTTTATGATTTCATTAATATCCGGGGCAACTTCGCCCTCACCTCCGCTTTCGGTATAATCGCTCATCGCCGAACGCAAATCCTGACCTATACCAATGTAATCGACTATTAATCCACCGGGTTTATCTTTATATACCCGGTTTACTCTGGCAATAGCCTGCATCAGAGCCGCACCCTTCATTTTATTATCAATATAAAGAGTGTGTAACGGCGGAGCATCAAAACCGGTAAGCCACATCGCCTGCACAATAACCAGCTTCAACTCATCAGAACTATCCTTGAGCCGAACCGCCAATAACTTCCGGTCTTTCTTACTGGTATTATGCGGTTGAAAACTCGCCGGATCATCGCTGGCACTGGTCATAACAACCTTAATCGCCCCCTTATCCAGAGCATTACTATGCCAATCTGGCTTTATCGCTACGATCTGATCGTAAAGGTCAACGGCAATCTGGCGGGTCATACAAACGATCATCGCTTTGCCTTCAAATACCTCCTGCCGCTTGCCGAAATGCTCTACTATATCCTTAGCAATATCCTTCAATCGCTCCGGATGTCCGACAATAGCATTTATCTGAGCATTCTTCTTTTTCGCTTTTTCAATCTGCTCCGGGGTCGCTCCCTCAATTGCATCAACCTCATCATCTATTTTCTGACTGACATCATCATTAAATCTTATCTTTACCAGTCGGCTTTCATAGCTCAATGGTACAGTTGCCCCATCTTTAACGGCCTGTGCAATATCATATATATCTATATAGTTGCCAAATACCTGCTGGGTATCCCTGTCTTCCTTTTCAATTGGCGTACCCGTAAAGCCAATATAAGTAGCATAAGGCAAAGCATCACGCATATACTTGGCATTGCCATATCTTATCTGGCCGGTTTTCTTGTCAACTTTCCCGGTAAAGCCATACTGGCTTCGATGTGCTTCATCGGCAATAACCACAATATTACCCCGGTCAGAGAGCTTATCAAATACTTCACTGCCATCTTCGGGGTAAAACTTCTGGATAGTAGTAAAGATAATTCCGCCGCCTGCCACCTTTAACAGTTCAATAAGATTATCCCGGCTGGTCGCCTGTACCGGCGTTTGCCTTAAAAGCGAGGTACAATTGGCAAATGTGCCAAAAAGCTGATCATCTAAATCATTTCTATCTGTCAGTACAATAATCGTCGGATTAGCCATTTGGGGTTCAACAATTAACTGCCCGGCATAAAAAACCATCGACAACGATTTTCCGCTTCCCTGCGTATGCCAGGCAACTCCGGCTTTCATATCGCCGGGTAATGGCTCTCTCTGGGTGGTATCTGTCTTTTTACCCGTCGGATTGATAGCCCTTAAAGTTGAGACAATTGCCTTTTCCACCAGATAATACTGATGATAAGCGGCAACTTTCTTTACCTTTATCAGTGACAATAATCCGGTTTTATTGTCTTTGACATCTTCTGATTCAAATACTGTATTATAGCGAACTAACTTCAGCAGAACTTCTTTTTTCAACATTCGCTCAAGCATTATCCGCAATTCCGGTAATCTACCGTTTTCTTTCTTATCCGGTGATTTCCACGCTAAATAACGGGAATAATCGGCTGATACCGATCCGGCTCTGGCCTCTACGCCATCAGAAATAATGCAAATAGCATTATAATTAAAGATTGTCGGTATGGCTGTTTTGTAATTCTGGATCTGAATATAGGCTTTTTCCAATGTCGCTTTTTCTTCTATCGCACTTTTCAGCTCCACTATTACCAGCGGCAGACCATTTACATAAACTACCACATCGAGCCTTTTACTCTGGTTATTCTCCTTAACAACTAATTGATTGACCACCTGAAATATATTATTGAATGGCTTAGCAAAATCAATTACCTTTACCTGCAAGCCTATTATCTGACCATCCTTGAAATATTCCACCGTAATGCCATCAGTCAGCATCTTATGAAACTTCTCATTATTGGTCATTATATCATTAGAACCAATATTGATTATATGCCGATATGCCTCAACTCGTGCCGATTCAGGTAAATCAGGATTTAGTTGCTTTAATGAAGCTTTGAGCTGTTTCTCCAGAATTACGCTACCGAAACTATCTCTTAACGGATTTTCTCCGTTTGGTGCTATAGCCTGACCAAAGAAATAGTCGTAGCCCTGTGCCGTCAGTACAGATATGAGTTCTTGCTCAATTGCGTTTTCGGTTAGTTTACTATTCATGTCAACTATTCTCGCGAGTTTGAAATGGTGTCAACATAATCTTCATACAAAATATTTTTAGCACTCTCTATTATAACTTTGAAAGTTGAAGACAAAGAATTTGATGAAATTGTTTTTGAATCTCTCATTTGTTCATACAACTTTGTAATTATACAAATAGCTTCACCTAAATCTGAAATAGACAATTCCTGATAGTTTCGCTCAAAAACTTTAAGCACTCGATAAGCTTCATTATCGGTCATGTAATCATAATAATCTACAAGGCCAATAAACTTATCGTTAAATTCATCTAATGTGGCCTTTTCCAAATTTTGAATAAGAACTTCCTTTTCATCATTAAAAATAATTAACTTATCCTTGTATGCAACATTATCTTCCGTAAATAAGGCAAGGCTTGGTGTTATAGTAATATTGCTAACAACTAAGTCGCTTTTTATTGAATTGTTAATAAAACTATTAAATAAACTTTCTTCCTCATAATAAATTCGACTTCTATCTTTACGATCTTCCGCATAAGATATAACCAAAAAACTTGAAATCACATCGATAGACATTACAACCAGTTCAGTCAGATAAATATCAAAATTCTTCGAATGCAAATCCTGCCCATGCGAAAAATAACCATGTTCGTTTCTAAATTCTCCGATAGTTCTGGCTATGTTTTCAAAGGAATTTATTATAGACTTTGCTCTAACAGTATCTTTAGATGAAAGGTTAGCAATAACAGGAATTGTTTCTACTGTTTTTTTAAGCACAAACTGGAATTTTGAATCTGCATCAAATGATATAGCCATATCATTCAAAATTGTTTTACAAATTGTTTCCAATATTGTTTTAGCTGCATCTAAAGATATATTAGGATTTTCTATCGCATTTTTTTCAATCAAGCCAATGTATCCATTGAGACCACTCCATTGAATCTTATCTTCGATAGCCTTTTTTAATCTTTCCATTACTAATCACCAAACCCTTCCACTCTAACTTCACCACTCATTAACTTTGGCAATAGTATATCTCTGGTTTTTGAAAGTGTTTGGTTTTGCATGGTATTTATTTTAATCTTTTCAAAAAATGGCCTTATCAATTCATTAAAACCATTCATAACTTCAATGTCTGGAACCATAATTGGTATTCTTTTAATAATTGCCGAATTTATCGCAGTCACTATTGAGGAAGTACTCCCTAAACTGTTAAAGTTTAGCGATTGCAGACACAGATAAATATACTCACTTGATAAATAAGAGTCTGTCTTGATTTTCATATGTGCGATCGCTTCATTTGAAAGCATTTCTTCAGTAGTAATTGCTAATTTACCAACTGTCATCTTGAAGCTTAATATAACTGTATTTACTGGGATTATTGGAATATTGAATTTACTCACTGCCTCATCAACAATATATTCTGAAGTTGCAAAAATATATGTACCTGAATTAACTATATCCTTAATTGATGCCCACTTTTTACCAATAGGCTTGTCTGAAAACCAATGCTGTTCTGCTCTAGGGGGGGTTCTTCCTATAGAAACATCAAACTCTTCTCCCAGCTTTCCAACCCGCCAACCTTGTGGTATTTCTCCCAGTTCGCTATCTTGCATTTTGCCGGTGGCTCCGGGATAATTGAAATTAACAAACCATTCCTTAAATATCGTCTGAGCTAGTGTCTCTAGTGTTTCATTCTGCTGCTGTAAAAGCTCTATCTTGTCATCTAAACAAGAAAGGACATCGGCAATGGCGCGTTGCTCGGGGAGAGGGGGAAGTATTAACTCCAACTTTTCTAATTGATTTCTGGATATATTTGGAAAAGTAGAGCCTGTTGCAATAGACAATAACCCCCTTAGGTTGTTGTCTATAACACCTCTGATAAAGTATTTGAAATCATTTCCTTGTCGATGTCTGATAGCAGCTATACCTCTGCCAATAGCATACTCTTGATCAGCCCAATTCATCTTTCCAGTAGTCGATCCTCTGACACAGAATAAAATATCATTTTTTTTACTTATCATTCTTGCATCTTCTGTAAATTGAACTGGGGTGGGACTATGAGGGCCAAACTCAGTTGGCCCATTCAACAAAGGTAAACCTATACCACTTTCATTACAAGTTTCCCCCCTTGGCGATTGGCCCATTATGATTTTCGCCACCTCCCCCAGAGTTGTCTCTCGCCATCCATTAGGTAACTCTCTCATAGATCAACTCCAACTTTCTTTAATTGCTCAAACATTTTAATCTTTCTTATATATTTTATAGAATTGATCCCATACACCATTACTTCCACAGGCTCCAATGCCACGAGTTGACACTATTTTTGCATTTTGTATTACAGATGTATCAAATACTATAATTATTTCATCTGAACACTCAACAAATGACACTGCTTTTATGCCTTGATTAATAAAATGATTTTGTATTTCCTTGTTTCGAGTACTATTACCTGACTCAGTACTAAATGATAATGCTACATTATTATCCTTAAGATATTTTTTATAATCTGTTTCAGCGGAAACAGTACCTAGCGATGAATTAAATTCTGACATTATCTCATTATCGGAAAGCCCTAATGTAACTTCAGCGGCATACTTTTGGTTATTACCCCATATACATTTAGCAAAATATATTCCACAACCATATTTAACACCAGTATACAACTCTGGTTTCCATCCGTTGTTTATATGATCTTCAAGATATACTTTCTCCAACGAATGATACCACTTGCACCCTTTAATATTTTTAAACTTATTCACAAATATACCCAACTTTCTTTAATTGTTCTTTGATCTGCTCATCCAGCGACTTTTCCATTTCCATCTGGGCGGCCAGCGTAGTGGTCAGCTCTTTCATCTTATCAGCAAAAGCAATGCCATCATCATCTTCATCGGGGATACCAACATAACGCCCCGGTGTGAGAACAAAAGCGTGCTTTTCAATTTCAGCTAAATCAGCCGACTTGCAAAAGCCTTTAATGTCTTCATAGCCTTTACCCTTGAGCCAGCTATGATAGGTGCGGGCGATTTTTTCAATATCATCCTTCGCCAGTTCCCGCTGCACCCGGTCTTTCATAAAGCCCATCTCTGAGGCATCAATAAACAAAGTCTGGCCTTGTCTTTGCTTTCTGTTCCGGCGTAAGAACCAGATAGTCGCCGGTATGCCGGTATTATAGAATAACTGTTTGGGCAGAGCTACTATACAATCAACCAGATCCGCTTTAACCAGATTTTCCCGGATCACTCCCTCGCCCGAGGTATTGGAGCTTAAACTGCCATTAGCCAATACCGTTGCCATTACCCCACCGGGCGCTAAGTGATAAAGCATATGTTGCATCCAGGCGAAATTGGCATTACCCGCAGGCGGTAAGCCATATTGCCAGCGGCCATCATCCTGCAAAATTTCCTGGCCCCATTCCGATTGATTAAACGGTGGATTGGCCAGAATGTAGTTGGCCTTGAGGTCAGGATGGGCATCTCTTAAAAAACTGCCTTCAGTATTCCATTCAACAAATTTAGAATTAATATTACGAATGGCCAGATTCATCTTGGACAGCTTCCATGTCGTCTGGTTAGACTCCTGACCATAGATAGTAATATCCTGAATATTGCCCTGATGTTCGGTGACAAACTTTTCGCTCATAACGAACATGCCGCCACTACCGCAGGCGGGGTCATAGACCCGGCCTTTATACGGCTCGATCATCTCGACCATGAGCTTTACAATACACTTGGGCGTATAGAACTGACCACCTTTTTTACCTTCGGCACTGGCAAACTCACCGAGGAAATACTCATAGACCCGGCCCAGCAGGTCTTTAGAGCTTTCATGTTCGGCTTTTAGCTCGATATCGGAAATTACATCGATAAGCTGACCCAGCGATGCTTTGTCAAGATTAGGCTTGCCATAGACTCTTGGCAATACATTTTTAAGCTCGACATTTTCCTTTTCGATAGCCTCCATAGCTTTATCAACATCTACGCCAATTGAGGGAAGCTTGGCTTTAGCCTGAAGGTTGGCCCAGCGGGCATCATAGGGGACAAAAAAGACATTCTCAGCCCGATATTCATCTCTGTCTTCCGGGTCGGAATAGTCATCTTTTTCCAGTTTGCTGTATAGCTCCTGAAATGCATCGGAAATATACTTAAGAAATATCAATCCCAGCACAACATTTTTATATTCCGCCGCATCAATATTTTTCCGCAACTTATCGGCAGTATTAAATAAAGCCGCTTCAAAATTACCATTATTATCTTTAGCCATTATTGTATTTTACCCTTCAAAACAGGTTTTAACCCTTCTCCACTAGCTCCACTAACTACACGGTGAAGAAATATTAATATTAATCACAACCAAGGATGGTTGTGCTACCTAACCCGGCTTAATATCCAAATATTAAGCGTATTTTATCCTCAAAATCCTTTTAATCCTAGCCAAAAAACTCTTAAATTATTCGCCCGTGCGGACCCGAAGCAAATTCGGGATAAACTCCAGGACCTCCACTAACTACACGGTGAAGAAGAAATAGGATTTTGTCTTAATTACGCTTTTCCTTGTGTCCTTAATTACTTGCACCCTTTCTGCCTTCTTGTAACCGTGAACAGTTACCTGTAATATGAAATCAGGCTGCACTTCCTTTTTTTTGAATTTTTTATGTCATTATGAGCAAGCAGGCCGTCATTCGCTAAATATGCTTAAATTAAGGGTTTATTTGCAGGTTCGATTCTCTGCAAGTATGGTCAATATCAAATATTGTCATGTTAATTAAAAAAAATGTCATTTTAAATTAAAGAGTGGTTCCGGTATTTTCGATAGCTCAATTGTCAGCGGATAACGGGTTACACAGTTAGAAGCTGGCGATATTGGCTGGTTCTGACCATCGCGAATCTGAATTTCTTTCAGAGGTCAGAGCTGGAATATGAGGTTCGATCAATTGTTTGTTATATGCAGATCAGTTTGCAGTTGCATGCTGTAGTTTATATCTTCTGACAGGTGAGATAGCCGGCAGATAAAGCTCACAGCAGGTTTATACCTGGACTGACCGGCTATTGTATTACTATTTTAATATTTGTGCCCGGGAGCACAGAAAGGTACGGTGTTCTATGAAGTTTCCGAGTAAAGAACAGGATATCATTAAACTGGCAAATGAGATGGTAGCGGGCTATAAGGCTTATGCCACTGACTTTCCCAGTGTGACAGTAACGACGCTGGAAGATACGCTGGAGGCTTATAATGTGGCTTTAGCGGCCCTGAACGCAGCTAAGACCAAATATGAGCTGGCATTGCAGGCCAAGAATCTCGAGCTGGATTCTGTCAAACATGTCATGAGAGATGATCTCAAGCTCTCTGAGGCCGATACCTCAGCGGAACCCGAAAAGCTCATCGAGATCGGCTGGAGCCCCAAGCCCAGTCCAACCAGTCCGCAGATACCCGGTCAGGTACTCAATCTGCGGGCCAGCTATCAGAATGAAGGAACAGTTACCCTGGAATGGAATAAGCCGCGAACCGGCGGCGTGATCCGCAATTATGTGCTCTATCGCACAACGAATAACCCGGCGGGCGGTATGAACCCCTGGACTATGGTAGATTTCTATTATGATACCATGACGGAATTGGCTGATCAGCCCGTTGGCGTCAAGCTATACTATATGGTAAAGGGCAGTAATACCTGGGGTATGTCCGAAACCGAAAGCAATATAGTCCCTGTCGTCCTCTGACAAGGGGCGTGGCCCCTTGACCCATTCCCCGGTGAGGCAAGCTCACCGGGAGGGCTAATTGAATTGTAATGATTTGTATGGGCGGCTTCCGTTGGAAGCCGCTCTTTTCGTTTGGAGTTGAGATGATTTATTAAGTCTTACTGTTGCCACTGGCAAATTTGCCAGAACAGAATAACAAACGAAAGAAATATCCCACAAGTAAGACAGGTTACCAAGACTCGCCCGTGCGGCGTAAGCACCCGTTGGAAGCCGCTTTTTTCATTTACAGTTGGGACCGGTTAAGGGAATAGTGCGATTGTTGCTTCGCTCCAATCGGGTTGTGCCTCACTGTTGCAAGTTACCAGTTCCCGAAATTATCCTCATATCCTATAATCCTCGCAAAAAATATTATCAGCGTGAACCTGTGCTAATCTATAGACCTAAACCCTTAGCGTCTTTGCGACTCTGCGTTTAACTCTAAAATCAATTCTGTTAGTTGTAGCAACCAGGGAACCAGGATGAACTGGAAACCAGGTGCAGCCACTTATTTAATAGTAATGTGTAATAACCGGCATTTTGAATGAATAAAATACAATCAGGAGAAATATTAAATCCTTAAAATCCCTTCAATCCAGACAAAATATATCTTAAATTTACCCTGTAATACTATCCTGCATAATATTGTTTTTTATGATCGATTATTTTACTTAGCGTTTGCAACTGTCTTATAAATAAGGAATAATAATCGATTTGCAAGCAGACAAACATTTAAATAAATTAGTCTGCCCCGCAGGGGCAAACCGGAGCTTATCAACTTATATCTTATATCTTATTACTTTTGGTTGCGGCTTGACCGCCCTAAGTGCTCTGCGGCTCTGTGTAAAACCAAAGTCCGCCGCAGGCTGAAAAAATATAATGTCAAGCAGGGATGCTTGACCTACTTTAAAAAGATCAAGGCCCTGCGGAGTTAACCACAGGGCCTTGTTAAAAGTTGGCGGCGACTTACTTTCACGCTCACGCACTATCATCAGCGTAAGTGCCTTAGCTTCTGAGTTCGGAATGGGATCAGGCGTTTCACACTCACTATAACCACCAACAGCTCGTTAGAATAACAGCTTATTAAGCTGATTCATTGCTATTTGTATCAAAAATATGAGGTAAAGTATAATTTACTTGTAACTGATTCTTAAAAGAACTTGCCGTATCTTACAGACCACAGTCCAAAAATAATGTGATCAAGCGTTCGCTCGTTAGTACAGGTTTGCTGAGGCCATTTCGGACCTTACACACCCTGCCTATCAACCTCATAGTCTATAAGGGAGCTATATGGAATCCTGATCTTGAAGGAGGCTTCCCACTTAGATGCTTTCAGCGGTTATCCGTTCCCGACTTAGCTACCCAGCGGTGCCCTTAGCAGGACAACTGGTTCACCAGAGGTCAGTCCAATCGAGTCCTCTCGTACTAGGATTGATTCTTCGCAAGATTCCTACGCCCACAGCAGATAGGGACCGACCTGATTCACATCGGTCTGAACCCAGCTCGCGTACCACTTTAATAGGCGAACAGCCTAACCCTTGGGACCGCCTTCAGCCCCAGGATGTGATGAGCCGACATCGAGGTGCCAAACCGCCACGCCGCTATGGACGCTCGGTGGCGATCAGCCTGTTATCCCCAGAGTACCTTTTATCTGTTGAGCGACGACCCTTCCACTCGGTATCGCCGGATCACTAAGTCCTACTTTCGTATCTGCTTGTCCTATATGACTCGCAGTTAAGCACGTTTATGCCTTTGCACTCTACGCATGATTGCCGACCATGCTGAACGTACCTTTGAACTCCTCCGTTACTCTTTTGGAGGAGACCGCCCCAGTCAAACTGCCCATCAAACACTGTCCTCTGCCCTGATTCAAGGGTCAAAGTTAGATGACTAATATACCAAGGGTGGTATTTCAACGACGACTCCCCTATACCCAGAGGTACAGGATCAAAATCTCCCACCTATCCTACGCATGTTATAACAGGCATCAATATCAGACTACAGTAAAGGTTCATGGGGTCTTTCCGTCTTGCTGCGGGAAAGTGGTATCTTCACCACTATTACAATTTCACCGAGTCCGTTGTTGAGACAGTGCTCCAGTCGTTACGCCGTTCATGCACGTCGGAACTTACCCGACAAGGAACTTCGCTACCTTAGGACCGTCATAGTTACGGCCGCCGTTTACCGGGGCTTAAGTCGCTAGCTTCTCCTTACGGATAACCAACTTCATTAACCTTCCGGCACCGAGCAGGCGTCATTCTGTATACATCCTCTTTACGAGTTAGCACAGAACTGTGTTTTTGATAAACAGTCGCTAGAGCCACTTCACTGCGCCCTCAGCCACAATGCAAAACATAGTGCTGGTAGGGCCCCCTTATCGCGAACTTACGGGGTCAATTTGCCTAGTTCCTTAACAACGGTTCTCTCGAGCGCCTTAGGATATTCTCCTCACCTACCTGTGTCAGTTTTAGTACGGGTGCTTACAGTTCATCCTACATCAGCTATTTCTCGGCACTCTCGCCAGTGAGTTCGGCACATAATGGCCTACACCTTGCGGAACCAGCACTACTAATCGCTGGATCACCCTAAAAAATGCGTCACTGATTTCGTCCCTGTAAACAGTGCAGGAATATTAACCTGCCTTCCATCGTCTACGCCTTTCAGCCTCGACTAAGGGTCCGACTAACCCTGGGCGGATTTACCTTCCCCAGGAAACCTTAGGTTTACGGCGAGCAGGATTTTCACCTGCTTTATCGTTACTCATACCGGCATAATCACAAGTATGCGCTCCACGGCTCGTTACCGTACCGCTTCAACGCTGCATACATCGCTCGGCTACCAAAACAGATTCTCGCAAGAATCTGCAGTCCGCAGCTTCGGTGTTCTGCTTATTCCCTTTCATTATCGGCGCAGAATCGCTCGACCAGTAAGCTATTACGCACTTTTTAAATGGTGGCTGCTTCTAAGCCAACATCCTGGCTGTCTTTGCAATTCAACATCCTTTATAACTTAGCAGAATTTCGGGACCTTAGCTGGCGATCTGGGTTGTTTCCCTTTTGACCACGAAGGTTAGCCCTCGTAGTCTGACTCCCGTGGTAAGCACTATGGTATTCGGAGTTTATTTGGGAGGGGTAGGCGGGTAGCCCCCCACATCCCATACAGTGGCTCTACCCCCATAGTGTATTTACACGAGGCTAGCCCTAAAGCTATTTCGCCGAGAACGAGCTATCTCCAGGTTTGATTAGACTTTGACTCCTCCCCACAGCTCATCCCATAACTTTTCAACGTTAATGAGTTCGGTCCTCCAGGGAATTTTACTTCCCCTTCAACCTGGCCATGGGTAGATCACCTGGTTTCGCGTCCACTTCCTACGACTCAACGCTCGTTAAAACTCGCTTTCGCTTCGGCTGCTCTGCTGAACAGATTAACCTTGCCGTAAAAAGTGACTCGCCGGTTCATTATGCAAAAGGCACGCAGTCACCCATTCCTCCGAAGAGGCATAGGGCTCCTACAGCTTGTAGGCTCATGGTTTCAGGTTCGTTAACTCCCCTTGAAGGGGTGCTTTTCATCGTTCAATCGCCCTACTGGTTCGCTATCGGTCGTCAAGGAGTACTTAGCCTTGGAGGGTGGGCCCCCCTGCTTCATACAGAGTTTCACGAGCTCCGTACTACTCTGGATACCATCTCAATGGAGAGTGCAAGTTTTTATCTACAGGACTTTCACCTTCTGTGGTGTGACTTTCCAGACACTTCAACTAACTTCACTTTTGTAACTCCTCAATGGTCCTCAACCCCAGGATTACTCCTGGTTTGGGCTATGTCCGCTTTCGCTCGCCGCTACTAACGGAGTCTCAATTGATTTCCTTTCCTGCAGGTACTGAGATGTTTCAGTTCCCTGCGTGGGCCTCTATAACCTATGAATTCAGCTATAGATAATTCGGAGATCCCGGAATTAACGGTTGTTTGACACCTACTCCGGGCTTATCGCAGCCTTCTACGTCCTTCATCGCCTCTTGACGCCAAGACATCCCCCATGAGCCCTTAGTAACTTGACCACATTATTTCTAAACTGTGATCGCGCTATAAGATACTCGGTTCGTTCTTTTAATATTTAATATTCAAAAAATCGGATCTACAAATTGTATTTTGTTTTTGTAATTCCTCGCAAGAATACTTATATCTCATCTTCATGAAATATAATCACTTACAATTCATTACCTTTACCTCATATTCATTTGTCAAAGAACATCTTTTTTTTCTCGCTCGTTTCAGCGTTTTTTGCTGTCACTTGCGAGTCACAAATTCTAGTTGATTTCAACCAGAGAGTCAAGATGTTTTTTAAGAATTTTTTATTTTTCTTTTTTTCTTCATCTTAACCACAACTGTTGTGCCAGTTGTATTTTCTTGTCAATCATGATGTTACAAACATTAGTCTGTCGCGTCGTTTTTGACAAGGAAGGAAATTGTATCTTTTATCTTCAGATTGTCAAGACAATATTCTGATAATTTTTAACTTTTTCCTAATGGAGACGATCGGGATCGAACCGACGACCTTCTGGATGCAAACCAGACGCTCTCCCAGCTGAGCTACGTCCCCTTAGTTGCCTGGACAGAACTCTAAGTCCTGATAGCCGGGCAATCATTATTCACTTTTTAACCGATCTTGTCTTTTATCCAGCCTGCAAGAGCAGCTATTATCACTACAATAAGAACAACAAAGCCCATGGACCTTATCAAACCTTGCAATGATGCTAAAATCAAAATCAGCATAAAACTCCGTTTCTATCTAATGTTTTCAAGAAACCGTCTTACTAATGGGCCCAGATAGAGTCGAACTATCGACCTCTCCGTTATCAGCGGAACGCTCTAACCAACTGAGCTATGAGCCCTTACCTCTCCACAACCATCAGTTGGCAATGCCCTGCCGATGCTCATAAGAGACCGGGAATTATATTACTTACAGCACGAGTCGTCAAGTGGTAACTTGGTATTTTTTTCAAAATAATTCACATTCTCCTAATGATATATAATGTTAACTGGGTTTATACCTCTGTTTTATAAGAAGTTACATTAATACAGAATTTACAGCCTGGTCTGTATTTTATTATTTACTTTGCTCTTAACTCCTTCTTATTTGATTACACCAGACATATTTGCCATACAAGAGGAGTGTGCCAGCCGGGATATTACTTCCATTTTCTGGTTGCCAGCGATACATATTATGATAAAATCTTTTGTCAGAGATACTAAAAGGCTTTTTTAGCTGAGCTTATACCAGAAAAATGGATCAGGCCCGCCCGGGTGATGTAAATTATGGAAGATTTTAAGACATATCTGTTAGAGAGCAAGACCTTTGAACCGGCAGAACTGGGTGCTATCCCCCTGCAATTGCACGAGCCGCTGCATTACTGGCTGCTAAGAAATTACCCGGAAAGAGAAAGACAAATCTGGGATTGCCTGAGCAAATTCCTTCAGATAGCTATTATTCGCCCTGAATCAGTGCCTTACAACCAGAGTTTAGCCCGCCTGCTACCTGCCAGGCTAGCCCATGAGCTTACTCTTGCCCCTGTTGCCATTAATGGCACTCGCATTACTGTCGCCATGGCCGACCCAGGTCAGTTCGAAAAATGCGACGAAATAGGGCTGCGAATGAATTGTGCTGTACTTGGCGATAATGTCCGTCCGGGAGATATACAGGTAACTGGTGTTTTAGCCTGCCCTTACGATCTGGGCATAATAATTAAGCAGGTATATGGTCTGGGAGCTGAAACCGTAGAAGATGTTATCCTTGAAAGTTACTATTCTTTGCCTGACAATGAATCGGCTGATATATCTCATAATGACCGCATTGATGCCGGAAGTGAAGATTTCCAGGATGCCGCTATTGTTCGCTTTGTGAACCAGCTAATTTTCGATGCGATCAAATGCCAGGCATCGGATATCCATCTTGAGCCCTACGAAAACACCTTACAGGTCAGATACCGCATAGATGGTGTTTTACAAACCGAATCCGTGCCGGCGAACATAAAAAATCTGGAAGCGGCTATAATTTCGCGTATTAAGATAATGGCCCGTCTGGATATAGCCGAAAAGCGGCTTCCCCAGGATGGCCAGATAAGGCTTATGGCCCTGGGACGCCCTATAGATGTGCGTGTATCAATAGTTCCAACCATGTTTGGCCAAAGCCTGGTATTGCGTCTTCTGGATAAAGAAACAGCCTTTGTTCGTTTTGATAAACTCGGTCTCAATTCCTGCCAGATGGAAACACTCAGCAAGGGTGCAAATTCATCTCATGGCGTTATTCTTATAACCGGGCCAACCGGCAGCGGCAAGAGCACAACACTATATTCACTGCTTAACAGCATAGACCGTCATAACCGCAAAGTAATAACAGTAGAAGACCCCATTGAATATCAACTGGAAAATGTATCTCAGATCCAGGTGAAACCAGAGATCGGACTTTCATTTGCTCATTGCCTGAGAAGCATATTGCGTCACGACCCTGATATAATCATGATAGGAGAGATACGCGATACTGAAACAGCGAAAATAGCCATTTCTTCGGCAATGACCGGCCATCTGGTATTAAGCACGCTGCACACAAATGATGCCACTTCAGCACCAGTAAGATTGCTGGAAATGGGCATAGAACCCTATCTGGCAGCCTCAGCGTTGGAAGTTCTGGCAGCCCAGCGACTAGTCCGCAAACTATGTCCAAAATGCCGGATCGAGCTACCCGAAGGTGAGCATTTATCCCACGTGGAAAATGCTTATCTCAGCGGTCATAAGACCTTCCAGGCTCAAGGCTGCTTTGAATGTCGCAACACCGGATATAAAGGCCGTACAGCCATCTTTGAAATGTTCACCCTGGACCAGCAGATGCGTAATATGATAATAGAAAGATCACCGGCAGAGAAACTAAGGCAGTCTGCCCGCCAGGCCGGCATGAAAACCCTCTTTGAAAATGGCCTGGAACTGGTTGGTGATTCTGTAACTTCGCTGGCAGAATTGTACCGGGTCGTCAAAGAATAAGAAGCTGCCTGCGGCTGTGCAAACCCCTGAACATTATGGAAATATAATAACGCTGGCAAATAACCTTAAGCGTGATCAACAAAAGAGAAAGCAGTAAATATGCTTGGAATAGACCTGACCGACAATACCATACGAGTAGTAAAACTCAAACATAAGCGAGGCAAGCTAATAGTTTGCGGCGGTTTTACCCTGACTAATGACCACAATGCCGACATTACAAATTGCGGTGATGAACTGCTCAAAAAACTGATTTCTCATGGCTGGCACAAAAGCGATGCGGTAATAGCGATCAATCAAAGGCCCTCTCTGGTAAAAAGGTATTATCTGCCGGCTCAATCAACAACTAATGACAACCTGAGTCAAAAACAGATAATAGAATCTGTTGTAAAGCTTATGAGTGAATCACTGCTAGGCACAGCAGATGAGGTAGTGATCGACACCTGGTTGCCGGCTTCTGAATTAAAAGAATGCAATTACATACTGGCAGCACCAGCAAATAAAAATGAAATAGCACAAGTGAAGAAACTGGCAGAATACAGCAATCTTCGCCTGAAAACGATCGATCTGCGTGCTGTAGCATCTGTGAACAGCCTCTATCAGAGCTGTAACATTGCAGACAGGAAAAATTCAGCAGCAGTATTCCGGGATGAAAATCGGATATATCTGGCCCTGACGGATAATTTCGGACTGGCACATATCCAGGCAGTAGCAGCCAGCACCACTGGCGATGGCCGCGAAGATGCCAGCAGTATTATTCGTATTTTTAATACGATGAAACTCAGTCAATCTGATCTGATAATACCTACTCGAATATTTATCTCAGATCACGAAAATCACTGTGACCAGCAGAAATGGGCTCAGACCGTAGCTGCTGCTCTAACTGCCGATACTGCTCTGGAAATAACTATCTGCCCGCCAGACCTGGGTCTGTCATGGCAAAAAAAACCACAAGAGCCGCAGGCAACTTATTCAGCTGCTATCGGAGCAGCTCTCAACGGTCTGCACCTTGCCCGGGAATGCTTTGACTATCTCCATATTAAGGAAGTAAGGGCAAATGAGAATCAAAATACCAGTAGAGCCATCCTGCGGCTGTTGATCATTCTGATCGCCAGTGTCGCTATCGCCCTGTGGTTTGGCATCATTGGCCAGAGAAAGAGCACTATAAAAAACCTGGAAAGGTCTATCGCTCAATATCAGATACAGAAAGTTCCTGTATTTAAAGCACAGGAACAATGGATGAATTGTGCCGGTTATATCTCTCAGACTCAGGGCGGCACAAGACTGGAATATCTGAGGATCTTATATGAAATAACTCGTCTTATGCCTCCCACGGAAAAGGCATACATTACCAATCTCTCGGTCTTTTCTGACCGGGCGACCTATGGCTATAATGTAAAACTGTCGATCAAGGCAAATGAAGCCGGACTGACAAGCTACATAACCGGCAATCTGAAAAAATCTCCACTGTTCAGGGATATTCAGGACGGCGGCAGAACCAATGACAAAACAGATGAGTTTTATCCAACCAATATCTCCATTACATTTAATATAGTTCGACCGCTTAACCCTCAAGTAGTTAACAAGGAGGGCTCAAAACTATGACGAGAAAGCATACAGCATTATTCCTGACCATAGTAATAGCTCTGGCGGCTCTTGCCTACTTTTTTACCACCTACGACATCTCGGAACTTGATGAGACCATAAAAAACAAAAGTATGGAACTGGCATTGCTCAAAGAAGACATCGCCCATACTGAACCTTATGTTGCAATGTGGGACAGCATTAAGGAGTTTATGGACGAAGACCCGGGAGAAAGGCTTACAGCTTACGGTAACTTTATACTCTCACTGGAAACTGAACGAGGCTTTATCTTTCAGTCAACGCCAGAGGAAAGAGCTATTGCCGGCAATGAACAAATGCGGGAAATAGCATTCCGACTTGAATTTAATTCCACCATAAAAGGGCTGGCAGAGCTTCTGGGACGACTTGATGCCGAACAAAACAAACTGCTCAAAATAGAGAGTATGACAGTTAATTACACCGGCAAAAATCCAACCGGCACCATGCCTGGCAACGCAACAGATGAAAACAAAGACCTGGCCGTAACTCTGGTTTTAGCTGCTCCGGTTAAGAAAACTGATAAAACAGCTCAGGAAAACGAGCTATTCCAGGGCAGTCTGTTAAAGTAATCGCTTTCAAATTACAGTAGAAAATTATATACAGTGAATAAAATAATGACACATTCTAAAATATCTGCACTTGCACTGTGTTGCTCTTTCAGCCTTATATCTGCCTGTTATGGCACTGAGAAAGAGCAGGGTCAGGACCCTCAGGCCCCAGCTAAAAACACTGTCAGCGAAACTGCAGAAACAAATGACAGCAGTTCTGCACCAGTCACTTTACCCTCAGACGCAGAGCAAACCCCTGCATTGCCTGCCATACCTAAAATTGAAATGATAAAGGCGATCACCAAAAAAAATATTTTCAAGCCAGCCTTGTTCAGCTCAGCCCTGCCTAAAAACATCACCGGCATATTCACTATAACCTCCGGCCCCCTGCCCCTAGTCAGACCATTCACTCTCATCGGCATCAATATCAGTGATCAGGAAACCAGAGCTCAACTATTATTCAGCAATCCGGTTGACAGAAAGGCCGCCAGCGTAGGTGAGATAATAGAAAGAATAACCATTACCGAGATCGCCAGTACTTACATACGCTGCAATTACGATGGTTATGATGTTAAAATAGATGTTGGCGAAAGCAGCGAAGATGCCCGCAAACGAATTATGGGCTTTGACAAGAACTTTGAATTTATCGGTACAACCATAACCGATAACGAAGCCTTTGCCTATGTAAAGATCGGCAACCAACTCAAACGCCTGGAGGCAGGCGATGCCCTGGGAGAATCGGAGATTATTCGTATTGAAGAAGGCAAACTCTGGATCAGACATGCAAATGGTCTGGAATTTGCCATAGACCCCAGCAGTCTGAATCGCAAAGCGCAGTAAGTATCCTTTTATCAGAACACATACATATCACAGGATCTATCTATTAAAATTAGTATATATCAAGGTAGAATCCACACTTTGGCGTATTTATTCGCCGTCCTATAACCTCTTGCCTGTTTCAGCATTCGCTTCTACCGATAGTATTATGTAGTAACAAAAAGACTATCGCGTTTATGGTTATTTTTAAAACTAAAATGGCTATTAAGTCATAACTACATATCTTTTAATGCATTATATCACAATATCAATGGTCACGGCAAATACTCTGTGTTAATACACGGTAGAAAGTAAAAAAAATATGATTTTTTGCATGGAAAAAAACTAAGTCTGGTTGTTTTATATATGAGAGATAAATAACTGCGGTTTTCCCGGCTAGTTGATAAGACAAAATGCATAGCAAAATAAAAGATGAAAATATGCCCGCAATACCGGACAAACATGAATTATTTTTCCAGCTCTACGGAAGCTGCCAAAATAAGTTGTACGGTTTTTTGTATATGATGCTGCATAATGACAGCGATGCTGAAGATGTCTTACAGGAAACAGTGGTCGCATTATGGGAAAACTTCGATAAATTTGAAGAGGGCAGTAATTTTACTGCCTGGGCGATGGTTATAGCCAAAAACAAGGCACTTAATTATCTCAAAATGAACTCTCGGTCGAGGGTTATGCTCCGAAGTGAATTTTATAGCCGGGTAGCCGAATATATTGATCACGACAATGACGATTATTCAGACCGCACCGTAGCCATGAGAGAGTGTGTTAGAAAACTGGGGAATACTGACCAGAATATTCTTAAAATGAAATATGATGGCAATATAGCCATAAATAAAATCGCTGAGTCAATGGGGCGTTCCAAAAAGGGAATATACACCACCATGGCGCGTATACATAATGTTCTCAATGAATGCATCAGGCGAAAATTAGCTTCAATGCAAAGATGAAAAATAGTTAAATAGACTGATAACTCTGGATAATACAATGTCAGGCGAAAAAGATATAAACCAATTATCAATACTTATTCTCAAGCTGCTGGAGGGATCTCTGACCAGTGATGAACTGGAAGAGCTTGACTGCCAACTGGCTGAAGACCAGGATGCATTCGCCTATTATTGCGAATTCATGAAGAATAAGACCATTCTTAATCGCCAGATAAGTTTCTTAGGCCAGGATGAATTACTCCCTCCGGATACCGCAACAATACGGCAACTGGCACAGGCTGAGCAAAATGCCTCCTGGGTACTAACACAAGAACACGCTGATACTGAACCATCGCCTAAGCCCCAAAGAAAATGGCTCAAGGCTATGAGCAATAGCCGGTTCTTCCGCACTTATGACAGAGTGATCTCGATAGCAGCCGTTTTTTTTGTACTATTTCTGCTCTATTCTAACATATTCCCCCCCAAATACTGCTTGCAGGTAGCTACTCTTACAGATCAGATCGATACATCCTGGAATAATGCAGGCATCTCCATCAATCAGGGCGAGCGGCTTGTAACCAAGCAGCACTATGCCTTAAACAGTGGCATTATCAAAATGGAATTTGATCAGGGTGTTAGTGTCTTACTGGAAGGGCCAGCTGAATTTCAGATACTTTCAGAAGAAAAGATAAACTTAAAATCAGGGAAGCTATACGCCAAAGTATCTGAAAAAGCTGTTGGATTCTCAGTTTACACTGATAATGCGGGGATCATAGATCTGGGCACAGAATTTGGTGTTTGGGCTGACCACGAGGGTAACACTTCTGTTCATGTATCCAAAGGCAAAACGGTCCTTATTGCCGACAAGAACGCTCAGGCAACTACTACAGAGATAAGTAAGGGACAGGCCAAAAAAGTAATATCCGCACACGATGATATAATAGATATTGACTATGAAAATATTTTATTTGTCAGAGATATAGACTCTGACAACAAGGTTATCTGGAATGGCCAGACCGACATTTCACTGGCAGACATAGCCGGAGGCGGAAATGGACTTGGCACTGCCCGTCCTAATATGGGATTTGCTTACGACACTGGTAAATTGCAGGCGGTCAAAGAAGAAGTTCCGTCCCTTAAATCACCCGGATATGTCAGAACAGAAAACCCCTTTGTTGATGGTATTTTTATCCCTGATGGCGGTAATGGACCAGTTAAAATAAGTTCGACCGGTATAGTTACACAGCAGATACCTGACACCTCCGGTAAGGGCTATGTACCAGTTGGTAATGTTACTGTTATATTAAAAAATGCAGCTCCTAAAAACGAAATTTACCAACCTGAAAAACTGTTGATACAGGGTGAAAGTCCAGACTTAAAACCCGCTCCGCGTATCTGTTTCCATGCAAACGCAGGTGTAACCTTTGACCTTGATGCGATCAGAAGTGCATACCCAGACCTCAATATCAGCAGCTTCATCGCCAGACTTGGTTATATCCAGACTGGCCAGAACGAGCAGGCAGATGCAGACATTCAGATACTGATCGATGGTTATCAGGCAGTTACTTATGAAAAGTACCGTTCCAGCTATAAACCGCTGGATATTAATATTAAGCTTAATAAGACCGACCGCTTTCTCACTATTGTGTGTACGGAAGGCGAGAGCAATTATTTTGACTGGCTACTGCTGGTCAACCCGGTATTGAAAGCTGAACATCTCAATTGAGTATTACAGATAATATATTTCATATGCTCTTATAATAGACAAACAGTAAGAAGAAGTAGGTAGAAGAGAATGATAGTTGTACTCCGTTATCAATTCGGGGGGAGTTTATGATCATTTTAAAATAATATAGCTTCGTAAGCTATTATCGCATTCAAACACAATTTCGTATTATTCAAAACACTTTTTTTAGAGGAGATCTGAAGATGAATAAGATTTCTGCATTGCTACTGGGATTGGTTACAGTAGCGGCAAGTTCAGCTATGGCAGATACTGTTAATCGAACTTTAAGGGGCGATATCAGTTGGAGTTCCAACAACAACCCCTACCAACGGGGTAACTCGGCATTTGATAGCCTTATCAGCACCAAATGGCTGACGGCCAATGGTCAGCCCACAGGCTGGTTGCAGTATGGTTTCCGTGATGGGCAAGCATACGCCATTAACTCCTACACCATAAGATCGGCTAATGACGAAGCAAGCCGCGACCCGCGTGACTGGACTTTGGAAGGGTCAGATAATGGTACCACCTGGGCTGTGGTTGACACCCAGATAGGTCAGACCTGGAGTAACAGAAACCAGGCTCGTTCTTTTACCTGTGATAACACCACTGCTTACAAACAGTACCGGCTGAATGTTTCAAAAAATAACGGTAACTCTTCCTTTCTGCAATTGTCAGAATTTGAGTTATTTGAAAATGGAGTAAGCAGAACTGCATATTCCAATATGAGTTATAGTTCAGCTTGGAATGATAATGAATCCGGTATTTGGGCCCTTGATGGCACACCAGATACAAAGTGGCTGACCGCTGGCAATGGGCAAGTTTGCTGGTTACAGTATCAATTCCTGGGCAAGAAAGCCTATGTCATCAATAACTACGCAATCACATCTGCAAATGATGAGGCTGGTCGTGACCCCAAAGACTGGAATCTATTAGGTTCTAATGATGGCACTAACTGGACTACCCTGGATACTCAGACTGATCAGTCATGGCCAGACCGTAAGGTAAAACAGGAATATTCTTTCAACAATCGTAATGCATATTCATATTATAAACTCGACATCACAGCTAATAACGGTCAGCCAACAACACAGTTTTCAGAACTTGACCTTCTGGAAGTTCTGCCTGATGGCGTAGTTAAATATACAGCTCCTGGGATCGAGGCTGTTGAAGTTCCTGTTGCCACCCCACTGCAATGGAATGCAGGTACAGCTAAAAATCTGGCTGGTTACTATGTCTATATGGGCACTACCCCCGATGAGTTGACACAACTCAATACTACTATGCTGAGTAAACAGACAACCAGTTATGCCGCAACCTTGGAAACTGACCAGACCTACTACTGGCAGATAGAAGAAGCCCGCTTTACTGACCCTAATGGTCTCAGCGGTATTATCAATCCTGTCGGTGACCCAAATAATGTATTTGGCAGTGTATGGCATTTCTCAACCAAGACCTCTCAGGTTATTATTGATGGCCTTTTACCGGTTAACAGCTGTGTAGCTCTGGGCGAAAATGCCACTTTCAGCATATCAGCAATTGACCCACTCAATGGCAATATTGCTTATCAGTGGTATTTTGATGCCACACCAGAAACTTCTGGTGATGCCGTAGCATTACCTGTTGATGCTAAATATGTTGGCAGTGACACAGCTAACCTTACAGTAAATAATGCCCAGATGGCAGACCAGGGCGTTTATTATTGCAGTGCTGTTAATGCAAGCAATCGTTTTGTATATTCTAACAGTGCCAAACTTATCATTAAGCAAAAGATCGCTCATTGGGACCTTGATGCTGCCAGTTATGTTGGAACCAACTATACCGACCTCTCAGGTAATAACAGAGATGCCCTGGTAGAAGGCACACCGGTATTTACAGATGGTATAGTAGATGGCGATCAGAATTCTGCTAATGCTGTAAGTGATGGTGCTCTGTATCTGACCTCTGTTGCTGGTACCGCCAGTGCCGGAGCATTTAACCCAAGTGCTGATACCAATATGTTCACCCTGGCAGCATGGGTTAAACCGCAAAACATCACTGGTATTGCCTTCAAGATGATTGCATCTAAACGCGATGGCTGGAGTGCTCCAGACCAGAGCTACTGGCAGTTTTTCGTTGTTGACAATACTGTAAAAATGTCATCATTCGCTGCATCTTCGATAAATACTCCGGCGATCATTACCGAGAACGAATGGCATCATGTAGTCTTCACCTTCGCTGATGGTACAGCAACAATTTATGTTAATGGTGTACCGTCCGTCAGGTCTGGTTACAACTTCTCAACCGGCACACAGGCTACTTTCCGTATAGGCCGCAATGACTCGGCTGGCGAAAGATTTGACGGTGCTCTGGATGATATGCAGGTATTCAATTATGCTATCTCACCAGAGGAAGTTGTTGACCTGTACTTCGCCGAAACCGGAAAGGCTGTCTGCGTCTATGGCAATCCTGATGGCGACCTTAATAATGACTGCGTAGTTGACCTGCTGGACATGGGCATCATGGCCAATGAATGGCTCAAATACGGTTACTACCCTTCTCGTCCCTGATAGCTTCATTTTCCCTCCAGGCAGGCAGTACAGAATAGCCTGTTTTGAATGAAAAGTATCCATGACAGTATATAATGCTGTCATGGATACTGATTTTTCCAGCTACTTTTCCCTCAAAACCATTTACTTCCCAACAATATTTTGCGATAATCACTTGATAATATCTAAAAGAACAGGAGCTACTTCCCTGTCAACACATATAGTTCGGAATAAATATGAATCTAAAAACAATAATTAAAGCCTATTTTTATCTTATCATAATAATGTTACTGGCAAGCATGGCTTGGGCGAAGGATCCGGTTGACTATGTCAACCCGCAGATAGATACCATTAAATCTCGCTGGTTCTTCTTTTCATCGGCATGCCGGCCTTTTGGCATGGTTAACCTCAGTCCCGACACTGATGTTAACGGCTCCTGGAATTCCGGGTACTTATATAACAGTAAAAAAATTCGCTGCTTCAGTCATATCCATGCCTGGCAGCTATCGGGCATTCCCGTAATGCCCGGCACAGGCGACCTGAAAGCACACCTTGGTCTCGATGCCAATATGGCAACATTCAATCATGACGATGAAGTGGTCCGCCCTGGTTATCATAAGGTTATCCTTTCAGACCGCAATATACAGGCAGAGATTACCTCAACCTGCCGGGTAGGTTTCCACAGATATCAATTCCCCGCCTCACAAAAAAATCATATCGCATTCAATCTGGACGCAAAACTCGGGCATGGCCCGATGGCAGCTTCCAGTGTAAATATTATAAATAATAATGAGATATCCGGCAGTGTAACTATGGCCCCCACTGACCGCCGAAAAAAGCCATGCACTGTTTACTTTTATGCCAAATTAAGCAAGCCTTTCAATAAACTGACAGCATGGGAAAATGGGCAATGCAAAGAACTTGCCCAAATAGAAGGCAATAATCCCGGATTCGCTCTCGAATTTGAGACCGGGTCAGATGAATATTTATTAATGAAACTGGGCATGTCTTATGTCAGCTGCGAGCAGGCACATAAAAATATGCAAGCAGAGCTAAACCACTGGGACTTTGATCGTGTAGTAAGGGAATCAGCCCAGGAATGGAACGACTGGCTCTCGCGTATCAGAGTTGAAGGCGGCTCTGAACAGCAGAAAATTAAGTTCTATACAGACCTATGGCACGCTCTGCAAGGCCGTCGCATAATGAGTGACATTGATGGTCACTACATCGACAATACAGGCGATAAGCCCGTAGTTCGACAGGTTCGCCTGAGTGACGATGGTAAGCCGCTTTATCATCATCACAACTTTGATGCCCTCTGGGGTGCTCACTGGTCGATCAATACTTTATGGTCGCTGGTTTATCCGGAAGTAATGGACAGCTTCTGCAATACCATGATTGATATATATGAAAACGGCGGACTTATCCCCCGCGGACCATCCGGCGGCAACTACACTTTTGTAATGATAGGTGATCCGGCCAGCTCCTTTTTTGCCTGTGCATATAATAAAGGCATTCGTAATTACGATATAGATAAGGCTTATGAAGGATTACGCAAAAATGCCTTCCCCGGCGGCATACGCGATCATGCCGGATATGAAACTGGCTCTAACGCTGCTGGCGGCGGCATGAAATACTATAGCGAAAGAGGTTATGTACCTTTGACCAATGAAGGCAAAGGCGGCCATCGCGAGGGTGCCGCCCAGACTATGGAATATGCCTATCAGGACTGGTGCCTGGCACAACTTGCTTATTCTCTGGGTAAGGAACAAGACTACACACTTTTTTCTGAGCGAGCCAATAACTATAAGCGACTTTTTGACCCGGAAGCGGGCAAAAGTCTGGATGCAATATATGGCTTTAACCCCAATTCCGGCTGGATACGCCCCAGAGAAATAGATGGCACATGGTACAAAGACTTCCAGCCAATCGGTAAGGGACAATTCAATTGCCGGGGATTTGTTGAAAGTAATTCTGCCATATATACCTGGTTTGTGCCTCATGACCTGCCCGGACTGGCTGAGCTGATGGGCGGCAATGATGCAGCCTGCCAGAAACTCAACCGTCAATTTGAACTGGCAGCAGAAAAACGCTTTGTAGCCCCCCACGGCGGCCATTCTGCTAACTGGGTAGATTATGAAAATCAGCCTTCAACTGCTATGGCACATATATTTAACCATCTGGGTAAACCATGGCTCAGCCAATACTGGCTGCGACTGGTAAAGAAAGAGGCTTTTGGCGACATAACCCCCTATGGTGGATACAATGGCGATGAAGACCAGGGCCAGATGGGGGCATTGGGAGTTTTAATGGCTATTGGTCTGTTTGATATGCAAGGCGGCGCATCAATAAGCCCGGCATACGAACTCAACTCCCCTGTCTTTGACAAAATAGTCATCAAGCTCAACCAGAATTACTATCCCGGTAAATGTATAACAATAAATTGCCTCAATAACTCTCCAGATAATGTTTACATTCAAAACACAAAGTGGAATGGACATAACTGGGATTCTTTCATTATTGACCATAGTGAAATAAGTAAAGGAGGTGTACTGGATATAACTCTGGGAGCAGAACCGGCTTATCAGTGGGGAAATAATTTATATCACGAAACTGTTAAAGACAGATCAAATACAAAATAACACTAGAGAGGTAGATAATGAATAAATTCCTTAAGAGGCTCAAAACTCCCGGAAACAAACTCAAACGATACTGCTTTTTATCTCTGGCACTGCCATCTGCGTGTATTGGCCAAACTACTTATGATCTGGCCAATGAAAAAGTACTGTTCGTAGTAGCAACCGCCCATCTGGACACTCAATGGCGATGGACTATCCAGAAAAGCATTGATGAGTATTTGAAAAAAACTCTCGACGACAACTTTACCCTGCTCGAAAAATATCCGGATTATACCTTTAACTTTGAAGGGGCATTCCGATATATGCTCATGAAAGAGTATTACCCGGAAAGATACGCTAAAATGAGCGAATATATCGCACAAGGCCGCTGGCGTGTCGCCGGCAGCACGGTCGAACAAGGCGATATGAATATCGTATCACCAGAATCTCTGATCCGTCAAACGCTGCTGGGCAATAATTATTTTGAAGATGAATTCGGCAAGCGAAGTACTGACATATACCTGCCTGACTGCTTTGGCTTTTCCTATTCTATGCCAACCTGGATGGCACACTGCGGCCTTAATGGCTTCTCGACAGCAAAATTAGCCTGGGGCAGCTCTGTGGGCATACCATTTGACATTGGCATCTGGAAGGGACCGGATGGCTCTTCTGTTATTGCAGCTCTTAACCCTGGAGCATATTCAAGCAATATAGAAAATGATCTCAGTAAGGACGCTAAATGGATTAACCGCATTAACGCCCTGGGCAAGAGTTCGGGGGTTTATGCCGGGTTTAAATATTTCGGAGTTGGAGACACCGGCGGCGCCCCATCTGATGAATCATGCCAATGGCTTACTACCGCTATGGCTGACACCAGCTCAATCAAAGTTGTTAGTGCCGGAACAGATGATCTTTTCAATAGCATAACAACAGAACAAAAGGCCGCCCTGCCCGTTTATAACAGTGAATTACTGATGAGCAAGCATGGCGTGGGCTGCTATACAGCTCAGGCAGCCCTAAAAAGATGGAACCGCCAGAATGAGCTCCTGGCTGACTCTACCGAAAGAGTAGCGGCATTTGCCGATATCTTCAATGCTGTTGAGTATCCGACCCAGACATTAAATGAAGCCTGGACCAGATTCCTCTGGCACAGCTTCCACGATGACCTCACCGGCACAAGCATACCGGAAGCATACCACTACTCATGGAATGACGAAATAATCTCGCAAAACCAGTTTGCCTCTATTCTTACAAACTCTGTCGCCTCTCTGGCACCGGCACTTAACACCAAGGTTAAAGGTACACCAATTATAGCTTATAACCCTCTGGCAATTGCCAGAACCGGAATCATTGAAGCAACAGTTGGTTTTGAAAAAAAGGTCCCAGACAACATTAAAGTTTATGATGGCAAAACTGAATTACCAGCTCAGATAATCGCCCGAGACGACAAATCGCTTACTATTGCATTTATTGGCACTGTACCTTCAGTTGGCTTAAAAGTTTTTGATGTACAAGTCAGCCGCAAACCATGTCAGATCGCTTCTGGCATTACTGTATCAGCCAGCACTCTGGAAAACTCTGCCTTGCGAGTTAGTATTGACACCGAAGGTAATATCTCTTCTATCTTCGATAAAATAAATAATAAAGAGGTATTATCTGACACCTGCCGACTGGAATTGCTGGATAACTACTCTGAAGAATGGCCCGCATGGGAGATTATGCCCAAAGATGTCATGGCAAAACCTTATGCCTTCGTCAGAGATTCTGTAAAAGTTGAAATAGCTGAAAATGGCCCGGCTCGAGCCGCCCTGCTGATCAGCAGAAAGTACGGCGACTCTACCTTCCTCCAGAAAATCTCTCTCTGCGCCAGTGGCCTTGACAGTCAACAGGTAACAATTGAAAACCTGATCGACTGGCGTACCAGAAACACTCTGCTCAAGGCAAGTTTCCCACTTAGTGCCTCAAATGAAAAAGCTACCTATGATCTGGGCATGGGCACTATACAAAGAAAAAATAACACTGAGAAATTATTTGAGGTACCGGCTCAGCAATGGGCCGATATTACTACACCGGAAGGTGAATATGGCGTTTCCGTTTTCAGCGATTCAAAATACGGCTGGGACAAACCATCAGACAACACCCTGCGTCTCACTCTGATGCACAGCCCCAAAGTTAAAGCCCGCTATATGCATGGCAGCAGCCAGGATATCGGCCAGCATAAATTCACCTATGCTATAGCCCCTCACGCCGGAAACTGGAACACGGCCCAGATACCCCAACAGGCAGCAGCTATGAACCAGCCGACCATGGCATTCCAAACTGACAAACACCCATCTGCCATGACTCTTGGCTCTGAATTATCACTGGTAAAGGTAAGTGACTCTCAGGCTTTTGTCAAAGCCGTTAAAAAGGCCCAAAGATCTGATGAACTTATCGTTCGAGTCCAGGAGCTATACGGCAAAAAAACAGATGAACTGACTCTTTCTATTTTTGGAAAGATCAAATCCGCCTCTATCGTCGATGGCTGCGAACGCTATATCGCTGACGCCAGGCTGGAAAATGGTAAAATAGCTTTCAGCCTGAAGCCTTATGAGCCCATGACCTTTGCCCTAACTCTGGAAGAACCTGCCCTAAGCCTGCCCCAGATAAAACAAAAGACGGTATCTCTGCCATACAATCTTGATGCCTTCAGTTATGACACCAACCGCAGCGATGGCAACTTCCATAACGAAATAACCTACCCGGCTGAATTACTTGGCAAGGAGATCATCGTTGATGGCATTTCTTTTATGACCGGAGATACTGCAGATGGTCAATTAAATGCTCTTGTTTGTAATGGTCAGACTATCCAACTGGATAATAAAGGTTATAAAAATGTTTATTTTCTGGCTGCGGCCAGAGGCAAAGACACATCAGGCACATTTAATACGCCAGCCGGCAAAAAAACGCTCACAATCCAGGACTATAATCAGAAAATAGTTGATTGGGGCAGTATAAATGACATTCCATACCTTAAACAAGATCAGATAGCATGGGTTGGCACACACAGCCACAACCCGACAGGTAACATATCATACGAATTTTGTAATATGTTCATGTATAAGATAGCTCTGGATTCAAAGAGCAGTCAAATCACACTGCCTGACAATAACAATATTGTTATCTTTGCTGCTACTTTAGCTGACAAACCTTCTGAAAAGACGATTGCAGCCTCTGGGTTGATTGATTCATTACCATATATACCAGAGCTGGCCCCCAAACCAGAAATGAGAGAAAATCTGGCACTCAACAAAAAAACCTGGGCCAGCGGCAATGTTGATAAAGAACCATCTGCCATGGCTGTCGATGGCACAGTTCAGAACAACAGCAAATGGTGTTGCACAGGCAATAAGGATAATGCTCAGCATTGGCTGGCCGTTGACCTGGAGTCAGAATACCTGGTTGACACCTTTGTCATTAAACATGCCGGTGTCATCAAAGAAATGCTCGAACATGGCCGGACTAACAGCAGGTGGAATACCGTTAACTTCAGTATTCAAACCAGCCCTGATGGTCAAAACAACTGGAAAGATCTGATCTGCGTCCAGGACAATACTGACGATATCTCACGCCATTGCATTGCCCCGGTTAAGGCCCGTTTTCTCAGACTCTACATTACCACTCCGGCCCGGGACGATGATAAAGCTGCCCGAATATTTGAGTTTGAAGTTTACGGCCAAACAATAAGCAAATAACAAAACAATTAGTACAAGAACTATGAAAAACAAAACAGTAAAAGGAAACCAAACTATGATCAAAAAACTAAAGATGATGATATTTGCCATGTCTCTGGCTCTTCCGGTTTCAGCCAGTGAAATTTACCATGATTCATGGATAGATTTCAACAAAAATGGAACTATGGACATCTACGAAAACCCTGATGAATCAGTTGAGAGACGGGTTGAAGATTTGCTCAGCCAGATGACCTCTGACGAAAAAACCGTGCAGCTTTGTACTCTTTATGGCTATAAGCGGGTACTGGAAGATGCCCTGCCAAACGATGGCTGGCTCAATAAAATATGGAAAGATGGTATCGCCAATATTGATGAACAGCATAATGGTATCAGCAATACCGAGTATGCCTGGCCAGCCTCAAAGCACAGCCAGACCATAAATGATACCCAACGCTGGTTTATCGAAAAGACCAGACTGGGCATACCTGTTGACTTTACCAATGAGGGCATCCGGGGCGTATGTCATGTTTATGCCACTAACTTCCCCTGTCAGATAGCCATAGGTGCTACCTGGAACAGGCAACTGGTAAATGAAATTGGAAAAGTAACCGGTAAAGAAGCCGCAGCTCTGGGCTATACCCATTTATACTCTCCAATACTTGATGTACCACGCGATCAGCGTTGGGGACGGGTAGTCGAGTGCTATGGCGAATCGCCTTATCTGGTCGCCCAGCTTGGCATTGAGCAGGCCAGAGGCATTCGCAGTGCCGGGCCCGGCGTTACCTGTAAGCATTTTGCCGTTTACAGTATTCCTAACGGCGGTCGTGATGGCGATGGCCGAACAGACCCGCATGTTGCTCCGCGTGAAATGGAGCTGATTCATCTATACGCATTTGAACAGGTAATAGCAAATGCAGATATTACCGGCGTAATGAGCTCGTACAATGACTGGAATGGCGTGCCCATCTCTGCCAGCAGCCAGTTCCTGATCGATATCCTCCGTAAGCGAATGGGCTTTACCGGCTATGTAGTCTCTGATTCCGATGCGGTTGAACAGATACATCACAAACACAGAATAGCCCCAAATTTCAAGGAAGCAGCCCGGGCATATATTGAAGCAGGCGGCAATGTTCGCACTAATTTCTCCAAGCCCGAAGACTTTATCAATCTGATCAGGGAATCCTTGAGAGAAGGTAAATTATCAATGGATATTATCGATGCCCGTGTACGAGATGTACTGGCGGTGAAATTCAAGCTGGGACTTTTTGATAAACCCTATGTTGATGCAGTTGCGGCCGATACCATTGTAGCCAGTGATGAGCATAGGGCAGTTGCTCTGAAAGCTGCACAAGAATCTCTGGTTCTGTTAAAGAATCAGGACAATACCCTGCCGCTTGACCCAACCAAAGTTAAACGCATTGCCGTGGTAGGCCCGGGTGCTGTCGAAAAAGAAGTCTGCTGGAGTCGCTATGGCCCCAAAAAGGGTAATGTAATCAGTGTTCTGGAGGGAATAAAGCAGGCCTGTGCTGACAATATTGAAGTAGTCTATAGCAAAGGTTGCAACCATCATGAAAAAAGCTGGCCTGTAAACGAGATCATCTATACCGAAATTGCCAGCGAAGAGATCAATATGATCGATGCGGCAGTCAAGGCTGCTGCTGATTGTGAATATATTATCGCTGTAGTAGGCGAAAGTGAAGATATGGTAGGTGAATGTAAATCCAGAACCTCTCTTGACCTGCCTCAAAATCAGCAACTAATGCTCAGAAAGCTGCATGCCACAGGCAAGCCGGTAATTGTCGTTTTACTTAATGGCAGACCATTAAGCATTAACTGGGAAGATAAATACTGCCCGGCAATACTCGATGCCTGGTTTGGCGGTGAATTCATGGGCCAGGCGGTCGCTGATGCTATTTTTGGCAAGTACAACCCGGGCGGCAAGCTGCCGATAACTTTCCCTCGTACCGCCGGACAGATACCGATCAATTTCCCGGTTCATAATGCGGCACTTGGTAAGCAGTCCAGCGGCAATAACCCTAACGGAACTGGTAATACCAGAGTTACTGAATCATTATACCCGTTCGGCTATGGTTTGAGCTATACCACATTTAAATATTCAGACCTGAAGTTAAGCAGCGAAAAGATCAATGCCACTGATAGCGTAACTGTCAGCTTAACCGTTACGAATGAAGGCAAATACGCAGGTGATGAAATTGTGCAGCTTTATGTCAGAGACAGATACGCCAGTGTTATCCCCTACGACAAGGATATAAGAGGTTTTGAGCGTATCCACCTGGCCGCTGGCGAAAGCAAACAAGTTTCGTTCACCTTAATACCAACACGCGACCTATGGCTTATTAACACCAACCTTGACCGCGTAGTTGAACCAGGTGATTTTGAAATTATGGCAGGGGCAAGCTCAGCAGATATGAGATTAAAAAAGAATATATCTGTAACTGGCGATACCTATATAATCTCACCTTCACTAATAAAATAGCTCTGCTTCCGCTTAACCGTTTCTTAATGTTGATTAAAAGAACTCCTCTCCCTACCAAGGGGCAGGAGTTCTTTTTTTCAATTAAAGCCCAATGTCACTATAGGACAATAGATTAACCAAATGATACAATAATACCAATATTACTTTATTCAAGCCCACCATAAAGATACAAAACACCTCTGACAATAAGTGTAAATTATTAATAGATAACTACTATACACAGAAACTATTTCCTCAAGTCTCATAAATTAATAACACTATTTTATTTATTTTATGACTGGAAAATGGCTTTCTGGATTGTTCTATTTATGGACAGTCTGTTTTTAGCAATTCAGTTTGTTTACGAGAAAAGACAAAAAAATGGAGAGAAGAAAGATATTTTTCAGGAGAAACGATTTTCCCCACTACTATTTGTATTATTCCGTCTTAGTTTGTTACACCACACAAGCAAAGGTTACAAAAAGACAATTACCAACAATTAACTATGCATCTGGTCCCATAAACTAATTACACAATAATTACATTATGTAATTAAAAAAACAAACGGCACAAAATAACCATACAAATAGCACCATGACAAAACCAGTCAACTATAACTACCTTTTAGAACTATCATAATTTACATGAAATGCTATAGAGTGCGTTACTCTTTGGCTTATATTTTCTTTTCAATACATATTGGAGACACATAATGAAAAAGGTTAGATGTTTTGGCAAAATTGCATTAGCGTTACTCTGTCTGTACGCAGAACAGGTAATGGCGTACGATGCAACTGGAGCAGACATTTACAATGCTGCCAGCGAACTGATCGGTACACAGGCTTATTCTTATTATGATTATAAGGGCACTCTTAGTACCCAGGGATTCAGAACTAAAGCATGGGGCACTTTGGGTGACCTATGGGACTCTGGCCAGTCAAGCCTGACAGTTAAAGGCACTGAATTCAGCATGCCAATGACAGGACTAAACTCATCTGGCTACTATGATGTCTATGCCATTGCGGGCGGCAAAGTTAACTCTGGCGCAAATGAAAGCTGGGGCATTCGTCTTGGCTTCAGTACAGGCAATTATCTCCTGCAAACAGCCGACATCGGCGATGATGCTTCTCTGACCAAATACAATCTGGGCAATTATCACAATACAACTGCTGGCGTTTACCCATATAGAGAAGAACAGGGTTCTATAAACAACGCCTGTATGTACGCAGTCTATTGTGGCGTGGTTCAGGCCAGTGCAACCGGAGAACTAACTGCCTATTTCAACGATGTTAACAATGTCAATATAAATGGCCAGGTTGGGTTCCGTTCATGGTTTGATGGCGTATTACTGGCTCCGGTGCAAAAGCCGCACACTCCTTCGCCAGCTGATAACACTACTGACCTGTCTGCAACTCCAGAGCTTACAATTTCCTGGGTACCTGGCAAAGACCCAAATAACTTTGACTACCAGGATTTCTATGTTTACTATGGCACGGCTCCTGAGACAATGACACTTATGAACACATCTGCCATCCATACACCTTATTACTCTGTTTCAACTCAGTATAATAAAACCTATTATTGGCAGATCGAACAGGTTGAACAGGACATGGAGGGAAATGTTGTCAGTAACAGACCTGCCGGTGACCCCAATAACATACTCGGCCCCGTCTGGTCTTTTGAAACTACATATTTCATCCCTCGTATCAGCAGTATAACCAAAGATGATGATAAGTGCCGTCCGGGCCAGGTAGTAAACATTACCGCTCAATACTCAACTCATGCAAACTACCCGGTAACAGCCGTAACCTGGTATTATAATGGCATCGCCATTACTCCTGACGCCAATTATTCCATCAATACTACAGAAAGCCAGAGCGTATTATCAGTATCAATAAACAACGACACCTTTGGCAGTTATAACTGCATCGTCAGCAATGGATATGGTAACTCAGAATTGTCTGACACAATTATTTTTGAGCCTGTACCAGTATGGACCTGGACTAACATGGCTGGCAATACCCTCTGGTCAGACCCGGCTAACTGGGACCTGGGATCCTCACCAACTGCTAAAAACGATGTAATTATCAACAATGGAATAGTTGATATTGACCTAAGTGGTGATTTCCACTACAGCAGCTATATGACTTTATCCGGTAATGCCCAGCTTATCTGTCCTGCCGGGAAAAGATTCGGCAGTGGCGAAACAGACAGCTCGCTAACCACAATAAATGACAGCAGCAGCATAACTCTGGATACTACAAGCTACTATGTTCTTTCCCGCAACTACCCATCAAATGTCATACAAAACGGCGGCCAGTTTAATGCTAATATAAATGGTGGATTCCTCTTCTCTGACAACAACTCCTCCAGCGGCACTTACGATCTCAATGGAGGAGCTCTGAATGTTACCTTTGATGTTACCAGCGGCTCATCGAGCTACTATTATCAATTCATGGGTAAATGCCCTGCCAGTAATGATTTATTCAACATAAACGGTGGTAACGCAACCTTCATAAATGCTGGTAAATCTGCCCGCCCGGTATATATGCATCGCAACTCTAAAATACAGCTAAACAGCGGCTCTTTATCATTTACTGACTTTGATAATGTTTCAGTCGGTCGCACTGAGGTAGGAACTGCTACTATTGAAGTTAACGGCGGATCGCTCAATATGGTTCACACCCCTCTGATCATTGGCGATAAGGCAATAGGAAAACTCAATATCAATGGCGGCCAGGTAAATATCAGCTCAACTGCTCTTGATGCTGTTGGGTTAAAAGTTTCACCTGAAACAGGAAGCAGAGGCGTGGTAACTCAAACAGCTGGCGATGTTTTGTTGAATAATACCATAATAACTCTGGGCAGTCCAAGCAATGACCTCATCAATGATGCCCAGTATCTGATCTCAGGGGGAAGCCTGAACGGCATTGGCTCATTAAACCTGAACGCAAATTCAGAATTTCGCGTAATTGGCTCTGCTGCAAGCAGTATAAGCACTCAACAACTCACTGTGGGCGATGCTTCGGCTAAACTCGCATTTGAACTTGATGCCAATGGCTGCACAATGATAACCGTTGGCGCAGACTCTGATAATACACAGTTCGTAAATGGTGCTCAGATAGCTAATCTCAACATAATTATTAACACCTTGCCGAGCTATCAGGCTGGTGGCGAGTACAATCTGATCTGGGCTGCTAACAATGGCATAACCGGTGCCGATACCATAAACCTTATCAATAATTCTACTCAGGATTTTGAACTGCTTGTGGTTGAGGCCTCAAATTACGGTTTTGCCGGCGGCCAACTGCTACAGCTCAGAGAAATATTCGATCCAGCCAGAGCTGACTTCAATGCTGATAACAAAGTTGACTTAGCCGACCTGGCAATGTTTGCCCAGGCCTGGCTTTGGGAAAAACAATAAGTTCAGTGTGTAGGACAAAGAACTGTGTTAAGGAGAGGGCTTGGGCTCTCTCCTTTCTTTTATACGACACGATCACATATTGCGGGCGTAATCTCATAAGTGAAAATACTTTATGCCACCAGAAATAATGATCTCTTAATAAAGGTTTTGGAGAAATGATATTATGAATACTAAACTTAAGCTATCTTTTTTGCTTACATTAGCCACTATTAGTATCTCCCCAGCTGGTATCAACTATATAGATGCTGAACTGACAAACACTACTATTAACGGCCAATCGCCAGTTAATTCGGTTAACTACTCTACTAATTTCACCGAACTCGATGGCCTTTGGGGCTGGCGCACTAATCGTACCGATGTAAATGGAGCTGGAATATGGGTAACTGATGGAGGAACAGGAAGTATATCTGACCTGGAAAGCACCCAGCCGCTCAAAGTCAACATAACCCTGCCGCAAAGCGGAAATTATAAATTATACGCCCTTATTATGAATAATAACTCCGGAACAGGACATTGGGATATTGCCTCTCGTATAGGCGACACCGGCCAGTTCACCTCCTATAATAAATACGCCCCTGAAACAACCAGAGCACTGGCTTCTGATTTTAATGGCACAGTTAAAATTGCAAATGGTAACGACATGTCATTCAAGGTTATGATCGGCGAATATACAGCCCTTTCAGCTAATGAAACTGTCAGTATTTATATCAATGGACTCGATGGCTGGGATGGCCAGACAGGCCTGGACCAAAGAACGCGATTTGATGGCCTGGGCTATGAAAAAGTAGCCCCGCTTTCACTTTTGGCTTCAAATCCATCTCCAGGTGATAATGCCGACTATATCCTGACAAATGACACATTATTAAAGTGGGACGCAGCCCAGGGCTCTCTCCAACACAATGTTTACCTTGGAACAGACCCTGATCGCGTAAAGTTTGCCAACGACCTTGATGGCAACAGAAATGTCGATCTGGGCGACATTGCCAGACTGGCAGATAAATGGCTAAAGCACATAACCGGTACATCAATACAATCGCTCGACTTGGATAATTCAGGCATTATCGATATTGGCGATTTATCCTTGCTGGCAACCCAATGGCTGACTTCAGATAACAGCTCATTCCTGGGCAGCTTTGACCTGCAAAATAATCAATGCAGTACTGCTCCACTCTATCCTGACAGAAATTACTACTGGAGAGTTGATGAAGAACACAGCGACCAGACTTATAAAGGAAATACCTGGCATTTTAAAACATTTAAAGCCGATGGACTTACTGCCAGAATATACGATGACATATACCTCAGCGAACTGAAAGCGACTCGTATCGACCCGCAGATAAACTTTAACTGGGGTCAGGCAGCTCCAGCCCCATTAGTTGGCCCGGAAACATTTTCCATCGAATGGACTGGTGCTATAGCTGTCCCGCAATCTGGCGAATACAGCTTTTATGTCAGCACTGATGATGGTGTCAGATTATATATCAATAACATTCTTATTATTGACAACTGGACTGACCAGAGTATTGCCGAAAAAAGTGATAATCTTTTTCTCAGATCAGGTTATGTATATCCAATACGCATGGAATACTATGATAATACCGGATCGGCAGTCGCAACCCTCTCATGGTCTGGCCCTGGTATAAACAAGCAGATAATACCTACTGGTTATCTTGCTTCAACCATGCCAGAGTTGCGTCCGAAGGATATATGGGTTGTTGACCTTAACTCACAACCTGTTTCCATGCGATTCCTTACCCTGACCCTCCAGGGCCTGGTAGCTAAAGATGAGCCTGCTATTCTTACCAAACAAGGCGGCCTGACTACATTGATTCGCACTACAATGGAACAGGAAGGTACGGTCTTTCATGACAATGCCTCAGCCTGGACTCTTCTTAATAAGTTCAGAGATAAGATTGAAGGTCTGATCGTTTGCGGATCAGACCTGGAAAGCGTCAATGCCGCTACATCTCTTTGCGGGCCAATGAATGCCATCGGAGTTTATGAAACGATTCTTGCTGAAGTACAAAGCCGCACCGGGTTGCCGGTTCTGGCAGATGTACGAGGACTCAATGAGCTTGCTATTTACAACAATTATCAGAACCTGTTCAACAATGAGCTCATGGTAGATGTAAATAAAATAGACTTCCTGCGAGATATATCTATTACCAGAAATGCTTTTACCTACTACAATGTCGATTCTGCGACCCGTATCCAATTCATCGATGGCCTGACCTCTCAGGGTATGGTCATGGGTTGGGGTAGTAATGCCGAATATGGCTGGGTAAAAGATGTGAGCAAGGCTAATGCCTCAGGAGTACCTTCTGACTGGTCGAAAAACCTTTCAACTTTATCCAGGCTCCAGACAAACATTCCCAAACCACCCCGTAAATACCCTGAACCGGTTAAGGAAGGCGAACGCATCGTGGCTTTTTCGATGAGCGATGGTGACAATCTTCAGGTTATGGCTGGCGACTTTATCACTAATACCAAATTTTTTGGTCACCCTGCGCGTGGCACATTTCCGATTTCATGGGAATTTCCGCCAAGTATGGGAGAATTCATCCCCAGAGGCGTTCGCTGCTATTATGAGGCTGCCAATTATGGCAACAATGCAGATTGCTTTATTGCCGGCCCCAGCGGTGCAGGATATGCCTTCCATCATTACATGACCGGACAGGCAACATTTGCCAAAAACACCGGACAAGCCATGAAAAAATGCGGACTTACTGTAGCCACTCTGATTAATGAAAATAACGCCGACATTACCGAAGTTGATGAATTTCTTGACAGACCTGAAATAATGGGGATCGCCTATAAGGACTGGGCCCCATATAACCGCCGCAATGGTGCTATATATTGGCATAATGGCAAACCCTGCGTGTCTTATAAATTCCTGCTCTGGGCAGGCGATGTAGATGACCCATCCGGTCTGGGTGACTGGAAAACAGTTTCTGCCGGAATCGCAGCTATGCCTTCATCACCTGCAACCAACCAGGGAAGCTATGCCATTATTAACTCTAATGCATGGTCTTTTGGTGCTGTTGGCGGTCCGGTCCAGGCAATCGTCAATACCATTGAATTACTGCCGCCTAATACTCGTGTCGTCACCGTTGAAGAACTTATCATCCTGTTAAGAAATAACTTTGGTACGCCAGTTTCTCAACAGGAGTATTATGACATGTAACACTGGAATATATGGTGGCGGGCGTTTACTTACCCGCCACCAGTTTGTTAAACAAAAAAAACCAACAAGCGAACACTTTCCTTGATATAAACCATATATATATTTATAATAACCATAAATCCCTTAATCCTTTTTTTACAGGAGCTGACAAATTGCAGGCTAATAAACAAAGAAACTCATTTACTTTTATCGGATTCAGGCAAAATATCAAATCTTTACTGATTATTTGCGGCATTATTCTACTTTCAGGCATTTCTCAGGCCCAGAGCAGCCCTGACCTGTCTGACCTGGTTAACCCTTTCATCGGTACGGTACGAGGTTCGGGGTCAACCTATCCCGGGGCTCAGGTGCCGCTGGGAATGCTTTCGTTCAGTCCGCACACACCAGAGCGCAATCATGGCAGCGGCTATGACTATACCTGCAATGAGATCCGCGGCTTTGGCCTGGTCCATATCAGCGGAGTTGGCTGCGATACCGTTTGCGAGCTGCCCTTTATGCCGGTAACCGGCGAACTGAACCAATCGCCTGCCCTTGACAAAAATGCCTACAGTTCTGAATACAGCCACGAAAAAGAGCAGGCCTCTCCCGGCTATTATGCCGTAACTCTGGATAATTACGCCGTAAATACAGAACTGACTGCCACTACCCGCTGCGGCATGGCCAAATTCACATATCAAGACAATTCACCGGCCCATATCATCTTCGATCCGGGGGCCTCAGCTAACGGCCTGCGCGATGGGGTCATCGAGATAGATGCTGATAATAAATCTGTTTCCGGCTGGGTTAAAGGCGGCGGATTCTGCCATCAGACAAAATGTGATTATACTATTTATTATACGGTTGTCTTTGATACAGATTTCTCTGAAGTGGGCTGCTGGCAGGGAGAAAATAAAAACGCCAGACTGACCAGCGTTAAAGGCAGTGATATTGCCGCTTATTTCTCCTTCCCGTCAGATACCAAAACCGTCACTATGAAAACCGGTATCTCTTTCGTCTCGCTGGCTAATGCCAGAGAAAACCTCGCCGCCGAAATGCCAGACTGGAATTTCACGAAAATCCGGTCTGAGGCAAGAGAACAATGGAATAAAACTCTCCAGCGAATACAGATCGAAGGTGGAACTAAAGATGAAAGGACCATGTTCTATACAGCCCTGTATCATACACTAATGCTCCCCAATATCTTTGATGATGTTAACGGCGAATATATCGGTATGGATAATAAAACCTATAAGGTCAGACCCGGCCATCATGCTTATGCCACTTTCTCCGGGTGGGACACTTATCGTACCCAGGCCCAGCTCTGGGGACTGCTGTATCCTGAAGTTGCCAGCGATTTCTGTCAGACACTGCTGGAGACCTCGCAACAGACACAATACAAAGATGGCGGTGGATTGCCGCTCTGGAGTTTGTTCAATGATGAAACCCTGATCATGGCCGGCTACCCGGCAGCCCTGTTCATTGCCAATGCTCATGCCTTTGGTGCCCGCGATTTTGACATTAAGGCCCTGACCGAGATCATGATAGATTCTGGTAAAGAAAACCGCTATTGGGGCAGAAACCTTAATTACACCTGGCAGCATCTTAACGACTATATACAGCATGGTTACTATCCCGATGACTGCGGCATTCACTGCTCTATTTCCCAGACCGTTGAATACTCTCTGGCTGATTTCGCTATTGCTCAAATGGCAAAGGTAACCGGCGATGAGGAAAATTACAAATACTTCCTGGATCGCAGCCAGAATTTCTTTAACCTGCTCCACCCGACCCAAAAGTATCTCTGGGCCAGATTTGCCGATGGGACCTGGAAAGAAAACTTCAACCCTTACTCCAGCGACAGCTGCCAGGAAGGCACTTCAACCCATTATACCTGGGGAGCAGCTCACAACTTAACGAAGCTCATCAATGCCATTGGCGGAGAAGCTCTCGCCCAGGAACGACTCGATAAGCTCATGGCCCAGATAGCCTTTGGCTATGATTACGGCAATCCCCATTATCTCGCCGGTAATGAACCCTGCTTTGGCATCGTACCGGTTTATAACTGGGCCGGGGCTCCCTGGAAAGCTCAGCAGCAAATGCGAAATGTGATCAATGCCTCGTTCTCCAATACACCCAAGGGCATACCCGGCGATGATGACAGCGGGGCAATGTCGGCCTGGTATATCTTCGCCGCTCTGGGGCTTTACCCCGAAGTGCCCGGCATTGGCGGATTTGCCATTACCGGACCGCTCTTTGAAAAGGTAACCATCTCTCTGCCAAATGACCGGAAAATTGTCATTATAGCCAACAATGCCTCTGCGGCAACACCGTATATCAACAGCATGACACTCAATGGCGAGACGATACAGCAGACATGGGTCACCCTGGAACAGCTCAGCCAAAAGCAGGTTTCCACTCTCACCTTCGATATGGCCGCTGAGCCCAATATAGAATGGGCCAAAGGATATCGACCGCCTTCACACAATTAAGGCCGGAATTACTTGTATTCCAGCGGCAGAAAAGCCTATAATATAAGGTACTTTACCTTGTGAATAATTGGGGTAACCTATAGTACGGTTACCCCCCTTTTTTTATAGGATATAACATGCCAGAATTGCCAGAAGTTGAAAGTATCGCCCGGGGCCTTACCCAGGTCATTCCCGGCACCACGATCAGATCGGCCAGACTGCTGAGACAGGATATATTCCATCAGCCCGCCGGGCAAAAGTCTGAAATTGACAGAATAACCGGCAAAAAGATCGCCGCAGTTGCAAGAAGAGCCAAAAGGCTGATAATCGCTTTATCTGATGGCTCGGCCCTGCTCATTCAACTAGGCATGACCGGCAGATTCATTATCACTCAGCCGGAAACTGAATTAGAAAAACATGCTCATTTCACAATTCACTTAAGTAATGGCAAAGACTTACGCTTTATTGACCATCGACGCTTCGGCCGGGTATGGCTTTTCGACCAGCTCGACCATACCAACCCTGATACTCAGATGCTCGCTGCCGGTATGGGTAAACTGGGGCCGGAGCCCTTTGACCTGAAAGCCGCCCAATTCGCCGCCCTGCTCGCCAGCGAAAGACAGATCAAGACCCTGCTGCTGGATCAGGTTAAGATCGCCGGGCTGGGGAATATCTATGCCGATGAGGCACTCTTTGCCGCCGGGATCCATCCGGCGACAACAGCCGGCCAGATCTCAGCCGAAAAGGCCGCCGCCCTGCTCAAAGAGATAAAAGCCATATTGAAACAGGCGATCGCAGCCGGCGGAACCTCGTTTAGCGATTATCGCGATGCCTACGGACGCAAGGGCGGGTTCCTCGACAGACTCAAAGTCTATCAGAGAACCGGAGAGCCATGCCGGAAATGCGGCACTAAAATAGAAAAAATAACCATCTCCGGACGCTCATCCCACTTCTGCCCCCAATGCCAGGCCCTTAAGCCGGACGAGCGGGGCTAGCCGTGGTGACTGGTATGATGAAATGAAAGTGTAAGACAGAAAACCAAAGTAGCACTTAATGCCCAGCCAAAGGCAGGAGTGCTAAAGTTTCGCCCCCCCCGGCGTAAGGGGGGTTAGCGGCCCAGTCTGGTTACGCTGTTGGGTGAGATCAGGTCCTGGTATTCCTGAGCGGTAAGCAGTCCTCGTTGTATGAGTGTCTGGGGTATGCTCTGACCGGAGCCGGTGAGTTCCTGACTTAGCTGCTGGGCCTGATGATAGCCGATCTTTTCGATCAGAGCGGTCAGTACCGCAGTTGAACCATCAAGATACTGCCGGCAGCGTTCCTGATTAACAGTTATGCCTTTGACACACAGCTCACTGAAGATATGGCAGGCCCTGTCCAGCAGGTTAAGGCTTTCGAGTATAGCATCGGCGATAAGCGGCATAAAGGCATTCAGTTCGAGATTGCCCAGCGAAGCAGCCTGAAAGATGATCTGGTCATTAGCGGCCACTTTGATCGCTGCCTGGGTAACAGCCTCGGGTATAACCGGGTTTATCTTACCGGGCATAATAGATGAGCCGCTCTGGCGGGCGGGCAGGTTCAGTTCGCCGATCCCGGCATCAGGCCCGGAGGAAAGCAGTCGCAGATCTGTTGCCACTTTGATTAGATTAGCAGCGCAGGCTTTCATTATGCCGGATACTTCGACGAAGACATCGGCATTCTGAGTATTTTCGATCATATTTTCGGCCCGGGCCAGTCCCAGCCCGGTAATGGTCCGCAACTGTTCTATTGTCTGGAATATATACTGCCTGGGCGCACTTAAACCAGTGCCGATAGCCGTACCGCCCATATTAACCACCCGCAGCCGCTCAATGCATTTATAAATTCGCCAGCGGTCCCGGGCAAAGGCTTCGGCATAGGCACTCATTTCACGGCCAACGGTTGTCAGCACAGCATCCTGCAACTGGGTACGGGCGATCTTGACCACTCCGGCGGTCGCTGCCTCTTTAAGCTGGAACTGCTCAACCAGAGCGGCAATTGTCTGCTCCAGGGTATTGAGCTTATAAATACAGGCTATTTTCAGTGCAGTTGGATAAGTGTCATTAGTTGACTGATGAAGATTGACATGGTCCAGCGGATCGATAATATCATATCGGCCCGGCTTATGAGCCAGCAATATCAGAGCCCGGTTAGCCAGAACCTCATTAACATTCATATTGGTTGAAGTACCGGCCCCGCCCTGCAGAGCATCAACGATTATATGCTCATCAAGCTGGTTATCCATCATCTCGCGGGCCGCAGTCATTATTGCCGTAGCCACATCAGCGGCGAGAAAACCCAGTCGTGCATTAACCTCTGCCGCCGCCAGTTTCACTGCACCATAGGCAGAAATAAGCCCTTTATCTATGCGACGCAAACTCAAAGGGAAATTCTCTGCCGCACGCAGAGTGTGAATACCCCAGAGTGCATCAACAGGCAATTGACGCTGGCCCAGTAAATCGCTTTCTACTCTGTATGCGGTCATCAATCAACTCCTGCCTCATCGGCTATCATAATTAATCATTCAAAAAAATACGAACTATTCACATGGTCATAAGAAGCGGTAAATAAGAAGTAATAACCGGTGCCTATTCTTCTGCAACTTTGGCAAATACCATTCTTCCTGCCGAGGTCTGCAAGGCTGAAGTAACTATCACTCTATGCTCCTGCCCGATAAATGGTCGGCCACCCTCCACTACCACCATAGTACCATCATCAAGGTAACCAACCGCCTGACCAGACTGATCTCCTGGCTTGACCAGATAGACCACCAGCTCTTCCCCCGGAATTACCACCACCTTAAGAGACCGGGCCAGATCGTTTAAGTTTATAACCTCAATCCCTCTTAACTTCGCCAGTTTATTCAGATTGAAATCATTGGTCACCAGCCGCCCTTCCAGCCGCCTGGCTGCCGTAACCAGTTGCAGGTCTGTCGGCTCATTTCGTTCCTCAACGGTCATATCAACTTCTTTTACCTCAATATCAATATCAGGATCAGCCTTCATCTTATTGAGTATATCAAGACCACGACGACCACGATTGCGTTTAAGCTTATCTGAAGAATCAGCTATAACCTGTAATTCATCCAGAATAAAACGAGGCACAACAAAACCTGAATCAAAAATACGGGTCGAGGCTATATCAACTATCCGGCCATCAATAATTACCGAAGTGTCCAGTAACAGAGGACGAGTACCCTTTTTCTGTTTACTGAATTCAACATAGGGTATAATAAACCTGAAGGAATCCTTGGTCTTTAATACTATCATAACCGCCCAATAACAACAAAGCAGGTTCACCAGACCAAATATGCCCGGCCTTACCTGGCCGGCCAGCGATTCACCGCCTTTTGATATACCATAGGTATCGTATAGCATGTTAATTACAGAATTCGTAATAACACCCAGCAGCAAGCCGATCAGCACTCCCAGAAAAACGCCCGCAAAGACATGTATCTTTTTCTGCGGCACCATAAAATCAACCGCCAACCCCAGAAAGACCAGCATACAGGCCCCTAAAACCAGTAAGAACTGAGCCTGCTGTGGATATTCCAGACTGGAAAAATCAAATGCCCCACCCTGAGTAGCCATACCAGCCAGAATAACAGCCGCCACCAATAATAAAAAAACGCCCCGGACAAACCAGAATACCATACTCGAACTCCTTGTATCAGCAGACCGCCAACAGCAAACAGATATCGGTTTGCTACCGCTTACTGTTTGCCGTCGGCTATCAGCTCGTTATTTCAGGAAAAGATAATACAATTTACCTTCTTCACAGGTGTAGCCGGCCAGCTCACCAGCCTTATCGCCTACCCCCATATATATGTCGCAGCGGCCCGGAGCGCGAATTGCTCCGCCCGTATCCTGATCCAGCAGAAAACCGCTGAAGGGTTGTTTCACAACTTCTGTACCACGCATACGGGGTAATTTAGTATCTAAAAACACCAGAGAAGCACGCGGATAAACCGACTTGTCTGTGGCCACAGTCCGCATCTTGGTCACTTCTACATTCAAACTGCCCAACGGCTCTGTTTTCTGCTCACGGAAAAAGACAAAACGAGGATTGCGATTAACATATTCATCCAGCAAATTCGGATTCTGCTTAAAGAATTCTATCATTCGACTTAAATTTATCTCTGAGGCCGGGATCTTACCATCTTCTACCAGGGCAGTATTGACACTGCGGTATTCATGACCATTATTGCCGGCATAGCCCAGCGTGATCAGCTCGCCATCAGCCAAACGAACCTTGGCTGAACCCTGAACATGGGCCACATAAGCATCAAACTTATCTGCCAGCCATATTACCTCTGTACCAGCGAGCATTCCCGAACGCTCAATCTCCGCTCGGTCTGGGTACTGAGCAGTTGTGCCATCAGCCATCCGACGACCAAGTATCTCACCTTCTTCACCCTTGACCAGATCTTGCGGCATCTTATATAGCGGATATCTGTAAACATCTGTCCTGGTCCTGCTGCCTGACATAACCGGACCGTCACCCATTTGGCGACTGCCATCGAAAATCGGGGTATAGTAGCCAGTGAACAATACTGTGCCTTCATCATCACAGCCGACAGAAACATAAACATCAAACTCCCTGAGAGCCTGCTCATTAAGCTGAGCCGGGGTAGCACGAGTACTCAGCAATTCCCGGAATCGCTCCAAAGACATTACCACTTTACTATGGGTGATCTCACCATAAGGATAATACTTCTGACTCGAAGGACGAGACATATATTCCAGCGAACGACTAACAGCCTTTTCTAACTCATACTTATTGTAAAAGGCAGGTGTTAAATTAGGCAATTCTGCCGGGTCTGTTATCTTACGCAAAGCCAGCTCGCCCGGAGCCAACTGACGGTCATATTTCTTCGCTTCAGGCTTTTTACAACCGGTAAAAAGAACTGTCAAAGCCAGCATAATTGCCAGTATCTTCCATGATTTTTTCATATTATTCTGAACTCCATTATTTTTTTCTTTCCCTGATATCCTGTGCCTACCATGGCCTTAGTTTATTCAGAAACAATATTATATAGTCAAAATACCTAAATGCAAATAATTGCTGATAAATCGTTGATCTCAACTGCGGGAAAACGATTTTGATCTCTGCATTTTTGTCTGGAAAATTATTGATATTAGGTTATGATTAAGGCGAGATTAACTATAGGTTAATTAACCTGCCAGCATAACACTCAATCTAATCTCATTACTATATTTAAGAGAGAAATTCATGAATTCAGAGTTGTTTTTTAACATTATGTTCAGCGTTGTCGGCGGTCTGGGTATATTTTTGGTTGGTATGAAATACATGTCAGAAGGCATGCAGACTGTCGCTGGTGATAAGATCCGCAAAATGATCAATGCCGTAACCAACAACAGGCTCATCGGCTGCGGCATAGGCACCGGCGTAACCGCCATAATACAGTCCAGTTCTGTTACCACCGTAATTGTCGTAGGTATGGTAAATGCAGGACTTATGACCCTTACACAGGCAATAAATGTTATTCTTGGTGCCAATATTGGCACTACCATGACCGCCTGGATAGTATCTATGAAGGTTACCCACTTTGGCCTGCCTATGCTTGGTTTTGCTGCTTTGTTTTACCTTTTCAGTCGCAATGACCGCCTGAAATTCTGGGCGGCTTTCGCTATGGGACTGGGTATGGTCTTTTTTGGTCTGGAACTGATGTCAGATGGCTTTAAGCCCCTGAGAACTATGCCCGCCGTACACGAATGGTTCAGAGCGTTTTCTCCTATGGGTGCAGATGGCACTATAAGTTACTTCAGCACAATAAGATGCTGTTTGGTCGGCGCAGTTGTAACTGCTGTTGTACAATCATCTTCTGCTACTATAGCCATAACTATAACTCTGGCAGCCCAGGGCGCTATTGATTACTATACCGCTGCCGCTCTGGTGCTCGGTGAAAATATTGGCACTACCATTACCGCCATTTTAGCTTCTTTTGGTGCTTCAACTAATGCCAAAAGGGCCTCAATGGCTCATGTATGCTTCAATATCGTAGGTGTCCTCTGGATAACCAGCATTTTCAGCTTTTATGTTAAAGAGGTAGTTATGGTAACAAACTGGCTGCTCGGTTACGATACTTTAGCAGTCACGCTTGACTCTGCAGGCCTGGCTACCTATCCCAGTGTTGGTAAAACTATAGCTGCTACACACACCGGTTTTAATGTTCTTAATACCATTGCGATGCTGCCTCTGACCAGCCTGCTGGCCAAATTCCTCACCAGTGTCATACCCGATAAAAAGGTTAAAGAAACACCTCATCTGCGTTACCTTGATGTAAGAATGGTGGAAACACCCGTACTGGCTATTGAGCAAAGTCATAAAGAGATCATTCACATGGCCCGTATGGACGAGCAGATGATGGATCTGCTTAAAAATGAAGTTGAGCAAATAGACCCAGGCCAAAAGACCAGAGATAATATTTTCAATAAAGAAAATATCATGGATAATATCCAGAAAGAAGTGGTAGTATTTCTTAGTAAAGCACTTACAGGAAATGTATCTCTGGAATTAGCTGAAGATGCAAGAGATTACATCAGACTGGCAGATGATTATGAGTCAATAAGTGACTATATTACTGCAATTCTGAAACTATATATTAAGTTGGAAAACAACAACTTAACCCTGCATCCGGAAGGCATTAAGGCATTCAAAATACTGCACTCGACCATCTTTGACTACCTGAAAATGGTAAATGATGCTGTAGAAGAAGGTGTACCAGATATTCTTACCAGGGCACAAACTCGTGGTGCAACCATAACCCATCAGATAAAACAGTTCCGAGCCGAACACCTTGAACGGGTAAGTGCCGGCTCTACAACACCTTTCCACAGCTTTATTTTCGCCGATATCCTTAATTCTTATCGCAAAATTAAAGACCATACCCTGAGCATCGCAGAAACAATTGCTGGCGAGAAGTAAACCAATTACAACCATAAATAAATCAATAAAATGCTCGCATAGAACTTAAGCTCTATTCGAGCATTTTTTATTTCACCAGAAATCATCGCGGTATTAGATAAGGTACATCACACAGTTTCCACGCCAAACCCGACCTTAGTTTACAATATTAATATTAGCTCTCATTAATTTGTAAATATAAATAATTTGTATTATAAAATGAAATCCTTATCATTTCAGATATGCAGTCTTCACAATGTCCATCTTTATACTTCCATATTCCATTTTGCAAAAGCAAATGTAATTATTGTGCCTTTTACTCTGCTGTGCCGGAAAGCGTTCAGCAAGTTGACATGCTGCTTAATGCCGAGCTGACTGAGCTGGAGCAAAGAATAGCTGGCTTAAGTGGCAATATACCAAGTATTTACATTGGTGGAGGCACCCCTTCTGCCATTGCCGAAGACCTGCCTGATTTTATCAGAAACATCTTAAATACCTGCAAAAGTAATCATTGCAATATCGTTAATGATACAGAGTTTACAGTGGAAATAAATCCCGGTGACCTTGACGGCCGTTTTCTTGAGCATTTATACAACTACGGAGTCAACCGTATAAGTATAGGAGCTCAGTCTTTCCACGATAACGAACTGAAAATGATGGGACGCCGTCATAATGCCGATGCCATATATCAAACCGTAGAGAAATGTTGCGAGATAGGTTTTGACAATATCTCTCTCGACCTGATAAGCTGTCTGCCTGGCCAAAGCTTGACTATATGGCAGGACAATATTTACAAGGCTCTTGACTTAAACCCCTCTCATATATCTGTTTATAGTTTGACCTGGGAACCCGGCACAAAATTAGAACAACAGAGAGAAGAAGGACTACTCAAACCATGTGATGAAGCCCTCGACAGAGAGATGTATTACCTGACAATAGATACCTTAGCTAAAGCCGGCATATGTCAATATGAAATATCAAATTTCGCCAGACCAGGCAAGGAATCATTACATAATCTGAAATATTGGGATGACATGGATTATATAGGTATCGGACCGTCTGCTGGTTCGCATTTCAGAAATACCAGATGGATAAATATTACCAATATCACTGAATACATAATAAGGATGAAAGATAGCAAAGACGGATATGACCAGAAAGATATAATATCAAACGACGATTTAGTCCGTCAAGCAGCTATATTAGCCCTAAGAAAGACTGCCGGAATAAATATTAACGAATTTCAAAAGCGATTTAATCTTTCGCCGCTCGATTATTTCCAACATGAAATAGCAAGAAATGTTGAAAAAGGATATCTGGAATTTACCTTTGACCATATTCGCCTGACCAGAAAAGGCCTTTCCTTTTACGACCTCGTAGCCCAGGACTTGATCTGAAAGAAAAAAAGAGGCAGCGGCACTTTAAATTAAATACCACTACCTCTTTTTATATCTGATTCACAATCTCTAATTACAGAGTTCTGCGACGGGCTATAGCAACCAGACCTGTTCCAAGACCTGAAAGTATTACAGCTGAAGGAGCCGGAACACTTGGTGTAGGACTTTCCGGAAGCATGTACAGTTGAGACTGCTGCGGAGCACCTGTAGCTGTCCAGAGATTCATGACAACAACATTATCAAAGCTCAAACCATCAGCAATATTGGCATAAGCTGAATTAAGCACTGCACTGATCAGTGTAGTTTTTGTTCTGCTTATAGTTACCAGATCATTGCTATATGTGTAAACATAACTAGAGCTCTTGTTCATATTTAACACTGAAGAAGGTACAGTTTTGCTTTCAATTGCCCAGAATGTCTTTTGCAGAAGACTAAATGTACTACCTGTAGGCGAATTATCTATATTGGCAATACCATCTAATCTGCCGTCAAGATAGGCGGCGTACAGTTTCTTACTGACTTCATTAAGACTGTAATCAGTAGCAGTTGAAGTGTCCTTATCAGTACCACTATTCATAATTGTAGTATCGATCGTAGCATTATAAGACTTACCAGGAACAAAGACCTCATTATTTTCCAGGCAAAAAGTCTTGAAATTTTCTGGTGTGCCGCCATCTTTGATCAATGTAGCATCGTAATAACCACCATCACCATTGCTGGAATTTGTTAATGTAACGGTATAACCTGCCAAAGCGGGAACCGACAGACAAGCCAATACTAAAGCTAATAAATATTTCTTCATATCTCTCTCTCCTCTTCCTAAAAGGAATAATCTCTCCAAAGGATTATAATTGTAATTTTCTATCTAACTTAACATTAAATAAGGGCAAGAGAAAACCTTTATAGCCTCCCTTGCCCCTGAATCAATCCGAAATAATAAATTGAGTCTCGCTGGAATATATACTCCAGCTTAAAAACAATTTACAGAGAACGACGACGGATAAAACCTACCAGACTTGTGCCCATACCAGCCAGCAATATAGCTGCAGGTGAAGGTACGATCATCACAAGCTGTGACTGATAATTATCATTATCTATTGATAAGTTAAGAACCTTTACATAGTTTGCATAGTCAGCAAAGAATGTTGTGTCAAGATAAGAATCCAGACTGGCAAGGAAAGAATCGTTGATACCTTTTGGATATCCTTGGGTTTGCCAAATAGTTCTCTGAATTGCTTCTGCACTTCCATGATAGTACCCCCACGAGGCACTGTCAAATAAAGTAGTCAGGTTGGCATTGTCGTAGAGCCAAGCAACATATATACGCTTTGTTCTCTCTTCCAATACATACTGACCAGTTGTAGTATTACCAGCAATTATTACATTGTCAACAGTGGCATCATAAGTTGCACCACTAACAAATCCTTCACCAGCTTCTACACAGAAAGTGTCAAAGGTATTATAAGCGTCAATTCCCTTAACATTTCCAATTTCACTGAGACCAGTCACAACGGTCGCTCTGTAAGGATTAGATGACGAATCCATAGAGATTGTCAAACTGGCATTCGCTACAGCTGCAACCAGCATAGCGGCCACAAAACTAATAAACTTTTTCATTTTATAATTCCTTTCTTTTAATGTACTCATTTGTACCTAAAGAATTTTCGACCTCATCCGAAGTCACTTTTTCATTTTTTCAAAACTAACAAATTATTATATACACACAAAACGATCTATTTCAAATTGTCTTCAAAAAAGTGCAAAAAATATTTTTTTACACGATCAAGAAGGTTATAAAGAGGAAGCTGCCGACTTCGATATACCGTGAGGTATGATCCTTCCTGTCCGCTGTAAACCACATCCCCCTTCTGACACGGGATAGCCTGCAGTTAAAACAGGCGGAACTCATAGCGAACGATGTATTAAAGCCAGGCCTACTCTTGCTTAGTCCGAGTATTTCCAAGCCTGAACAAACGGCCGCAAGTCGGACGCGGCCTAGCCACACAACAGGATACCGGCTTACGCACCGGCGGATCGTTATACTCTCCCAGAAAGACCTGTGAGTGACTTGTACCAGTTCTAAGACCGGCAAAAACAAAATGGCACATACGAATAGTAAAATCCGCTGTGCCATATCTATAGTACAGTATATCACTGAAAACAAAGTACTTAACACAACAGCAGACGCACTGGCAAGCATTTTGAGCATGCCTGCATAACTAATAGTTAAAGCACTTCGCCCAGACACCGGCTCTTCAGCTACTATATTATTAACAAACAACACACCCTGCTCATCTGAGACATACGATAAGCTGATATTTCTGACCAATACCGGCAATAATACCAGACAGTCAAATCCAGCCATCGCAGCCTGAACTAAGCAAGAGTAAATTTTACGCAAATTCAGCAGTATAAAGTAACTGAACACACTAACAAGAAGCATACCAAAAGAACCGGCTGCCTGGCCGATCACTTTCACTCTGCCTGCCGTCACAACCTGATCAACAGTAATGACGCCGGGTATTTCCAGAAGGTATGCCGACACCGGTAAAAGCTCGGAGCGATCGCATCTGAGCAGATCACCTACACTTAAAACAGATACCGCACCAACAAAGCTATCAGTGACATCGTCAACAGACACTGAAGCAACACGCTCACAATTGTCACGACTATTCTGACAATCATGTAACGAACTCATTGACTCGCATTGGTCATTTATAGCACACAATGTGCCATCAATATTGGCAGAACACTTACTTACTGCAATATTAACAAAAAACAACAATGCAATATAAATTGTAACTCTTAAAGTTTTCATCCACTGTAACTCAACAGTCAGAACAAAAACGCCACAAACTATAAACACAAAAAAACGAAACAGCTTGTTTTGTCTTACGATCTAACCCAGTGCCTCAGCCAGATATGTTTTCCCCACTCTGTCATTGACACTAATTAAAAGCAAGTTGGTCTCCCCATGGACGCATACCCTATATGCCTACTCCACTGTTACTCACCTCGAAGTTAAGTATATTATAGCAATCGAACTTTGTCAATAATAATTCGAGATATTTTATGAAATTCAATACGGCATAACTAATATCTAATTTATTATCAGAATACAACAAAACAACGATATTAATAGCATTAACACAAATTTAACAAAGCAAACATCATATCCTGCCCAGTTTAACACCGCCCCATAAATCAAACTTCACTAACTCATTAATACAAGTTTTATTTTGCACTTTTTTATTTAATACCTGATTAATAGGTTAATTGCCAACATAATAAAATTCGCATCATCCTGATATTATAACCATAAACATAAATCTATCAGCTGATCAAACAAATAAAAACTGATCCAATAATCAAAACCAAACAGTCCTGACACTGACAATTTTATCATAAACATTACAGATATTACAACCAACATCAATACGCACGACATATATTACATTTTTGTAATCAGTATGTAGCTAAATTACATTTATGTAAAAACACTACTATGGCTATATTGCATATAAGCACATCAATAGCAATATCTTATATTATTTTCAAAAATTTGGCACAGTATATGCTAATAGAACTGCGTATCGCGATACGATAGCGTTGTGCAATAATAAAATTTAATAAGTATGATGGAAAGGAAACTGAAAAATGTTAATTCCCAGAGGTAGCAAGAAGCTACTACTAACAATGATTGCCCTGACTGCACTAAGCAGCATAGCATTTGCAGAAGGCGAAGTGTCTGAGCTGGACTCAGTAAAAGAAGAGCTGCAAACCAATATGAACATATTGTGGACAGCAATTGCAGCATTTTTAGTATTTTTCATGCAGCCAGGCTTTGCCATGGTCGAAGCCGGCTTCACCAGAGCTAAAAATGTATGTAATATCATGATGAAAAACCTGATGGACTTTTCTATCGGGTCAGTAATGTGGTGGCTTATCGGCTTTGGCCTGATGTTTGGCGCTGGCGGAACATTTATCGGCGGCGGTTCACACCTGGCAACAAGCGATTATTCTGCCAGTCCACTAAACTGGACATTCTTTATCTTCCAGTGCGTTTTCGCCGGTACTGCCGCTACTATAGTCTCAGGTGCTATGGCAGAAAGAACAAAATTCACCAGTTACCTACTCTATAGCGTAGTAATCTGCGGAATAATATACCCAATAAGCGGCCACTGGGCTTGGGGCAGCCTGTTTGGCGTAAGCGAAGGCTGGCTCGAAGGTAAAGGGTTTTTAGACTTTGCCGGTTCCACCGTAGTTCATAGTTGCGGAGCCTGGCTCGCTTTAGCCGGTGCCATCACTCTTGGACCTCGTATTGGCAAATACACACCGGACGGAAAGAGCAAAGCTATTCTTGGCCACAATATACCTTTGGCAACTCTGGGCGTATTTATACTATGGTTTGGCTGGTTCGGATTCAACCCGGGCTCAACTACTGAAGCCAGTGGGGCAATAGGTTATATAGCCTTAACAACCAATCTGGCTGCCGCTGCCGGTGCTATTACAGCAATGTTTACAAGTTGGTTAAGATTTGGCAAGCCTGATACAGGCATGAGTCTTAATGGAGTACTGGCCGGCCTGGTAGCTATAACAGCTGGTTGCGACTGTGTAAGTCTGCCTGGCGCCCTGATAATAGGAGCTATAGCCGGTATCCTGGTTGTTCTAAGCGTTGAATTTATTGATAAGGTGCTGAAAATCGACGACCCGGTTGGTGCTGTCAGTGTCCACGGTGTTTGTGGAGTATGGGGCACTCTGGCACTTTGCTTCTTCATGAACGAACCTGCTGAAGGTTATAGTGCAATGAGCCAGTTAGCCACTCAGTTAACCGGTGTAGGCGCTATGTTCATCTGGGCCTTTGGCGGTGGCATGATCTTATTCAATGTCATTAAATACACTGTCGGCCTCAGAGCAAGCAAGGAAGAAGAGATCAAGGGTCTCGACCTGGGCGAACATGGAAACGAAGGTTATGCCGGATTCCAGATCTTCCTGAATCAATAATGTTAATATTAACAAACCAAAATAATGGAGACTATAAACCATGAAACTAATCATTGCATATATACAGCCAGATAAGCTAAACGATGTTAAGCAAAGCCTTTATAAGGCCAGCATATTCAAGATGTCTATTACTAATGCCCTGGGCTGCGGCCAGCAAATGGGCTACCATGAATCGTACCGAGGCGTAGATGTTGAGGTCAATCTTCTTAAGAAATTAAGAATGGAAATAGCGGTTAATGATGCTTATGTTGAACCGACAATCAAAGCCATTATAGAAGGCGCCAGAACTGGCGAGATAGGCGACGGCAAGATATTCATCATGCCCATGGAACGATGTGTGCGAATAAGAACAGGCGAAGAAGGCAGTGATGCCATAGGCTGATATAAGTGATATTCATCAGGACTCCGCAGGATAGCTGGAAGTTTGAGCTATCCTGCAATTTAGCAAAATAATGTGCCAGGGAATTGATCAGTCATACATTCCACCCTTAAAAATGCACATCGCATAGCCGCAGCTGTGAACTCTGTTTACACTGCGGCAATTTTTTTTTGAATCCATGAATAATACTCTACGACCTCTCATCAGGTGAGGTGTTTAGTAAAGATGAGCTTATGATCGTTTCTATCATAAAAATCACGCACTGTAGCAGCCAGTTCATAACCATTTTTATAATAAAACTGCTGGGTTGGTGCGTAGGTATCTGTCCCTGAGGTTTCTATAACTGAAAGTCTGCCGCCCTGCTGTCTTATCATTTCTTCGGCAAATTTCATAAGTCGAGAGCCAACCCCACCCTTCTGACAGTGAGGCGAAACTGCGATCCAATAAATATCATAGGTTTTAACCGTACAGGGTGTCTCGCCAAACATTATCCAGCCCACCGGCTCATCATCTAAAACCGCTGTATATGACTGATAAGACTCATCATGACCATAGACAGCATCAGTAATAACTTCCAGGGCTATTTCGTTTTCATTTTCACGAAAAAAGCCTGTAGCGCGTACAAAACCTACTACCGGTACAATATCACTTTCAGTGGTTTTTCTAATTTCAATATTCATATCTTACAAAAAGACCTATCTTGTGTTACAGATTAAACAAAATAATTTACAAGCTTATCATACTCTCAACAAAACTATGATACTCGATCCCGGCATAATGTAAAGCAGAAGCAAATCCTGCCTCTGGCGTAATATCCGGATTAGCATTAACTTCAAGGATATAAGGGATATTATCTTCTGAAAGACGCATATCTACCCGAACATAACCGCTACAGCCTGTTGCAAGCCAGGCTCGCCTGGCAACATCGGCAATATTAGCATAGATATCATCTGGCAATTCTGCCGGCAATTTACGCGGCGTGTTAATATATACAAAAGTATCCGGACTCCACTTGGCATCGTAGTCAACTATATTTAACATACCTTCTTTAAAGGCAGAAAAGTCTATTTCGGCAACCGCCAGCACTTTTGGCTTACCATTAACCTCAAGAACAGAGCAATTTATCTCTCGACCAGCTATAAACTGCTCTACGATTAGCGGCTGAAAAAATCTCTGAAAAAGTTCATTAGCCAGCGTAAGCACACGCTCTCTGTCCTGCGGCCAATAGAATACTGAATCATGAGTAATACCCTCACTGGCATCACACAAAGACGGTTTTATAATATAACGACCTGGTTCAATCGATTCCAGTAATGAGCAGTCATTAATAGGCAGAACAACTCCTGCGGGGCAATTAAGGCCATAGCCGGTAAGAACTGCCTTACTATATATTTTATTTTGGGTCAATACCAGTGCCGGGGTATCATTACCAGAAAATCTTTTGCCAAAAGCCCGACATAAAGCAGGCACATAACATGACTGATTGATCGACTCACCAACAAATTCCTCGCACAGATTAAAGACATATTCATGCCGGCTCTTAGCCAGTATATCTGTCAATGCCCTGAGGTTTTCAACAGCTACTATCTCGTTTCCTATTCCCAGCCTGTCCAGTGATTCAGCTACAGCATTTACCTGATCTGTCACTGCCCAACGACTGGGGTAAAATGGATCATCAGGATCACCAAAAGTATTATGTGCTATCAGTACTGACCTATTCATTATTTGCTCCTCTGTCGTTTGCGTTCAAAAGCATTTTTTAATATTTCACCCACCAGATCCTTATACGCCATTCCCTCATTAGTTGCGATCATCGGCAGATCTGAATGAGTTGGGTGCATACCGGCAAGGGGATTAACTTCTATAAAATAAGGCTTGCCATTTCCATCACAGCGAATATCTATTCGACTGGCATCACGACAGCCAAGCCTCAAATAACAATCTAAAGCCAGCTTTTCTATCTGGCCTTTAAGCTGCATTTCGCTATCAGATAATCTGCTGTAACGAATACGAGTTTCACACTCTTCCTTGTTAATAAAAGAGTAGATGGCATTGGTCTCCTGAGCCAGAACTTCAATTTCCATTGTACCCAGTACCCGGGCGTCCGGACCATTTCCTAAAACACCAACAGTAAATTCCCGCCCAGATAAAAATTCTTCAACAAGAACCGGCTGGGAATATTCTGCTAAAAGCCGTTGACAGGCAGTCTCTAACTGCTTCGGAGAATCAATATGTGAATTTTGATCGATGCCCTTGCCTGTGCCTTCAGCCAGCGGCTTGGCAAAAAGTGGATATTTAATCCTTATATCTGCCAATTGCTCCATATTCTCAATTACGGTAAACTTAGCCGTTGGCAACCCTGCCATTGCTACATACTCTTTAGCCATAGCCTTATCCAGAGTCAGTGAACATACCAGCGGGTCAGAAAGCGTATAGTCCAGACCGAACATCTCCAATAATGCCGGAACATGCCCTTCACGACAGCGACCGCCAACGCCTTCCGCTACATTAAAAACCATGTCCCAACGATCGCCGGCAGAAAGACGGCGAGCCAGCGACTTACCGTTTCCAATACGGTCAACAATATATCCATTTTGCTCAATAGCACTGGCCAGTGAATCAACTGTCTCTATCGTATCAAATTCACCAGCCTGCTCAGAGGTAAACCCCTCTGCCAGATAGTCATCTTTCAGGTCATACACAAACCCAATAACCGTTTTCATCTTTTGCCTCTTGTATATACCTGCTGGCAATCTAATCCAGCAAGGTTCAAAACAGTAAATCTCAAGCCGAAAATACCCGACTTGAGATTTATTTGTTATTCATAGTTATGCTGACTAACAGCTTTGTAACCCATAACAGACCTGATCTCAATCAATGAATTGAAAGGATCAGAAATCATTACAACTATCACCTGCTATGCCAGGACTATTTTCCCGACGACGAGCCATTCTTTTGTTCTTTTCCGGCATGATCATTTCATCTATTCCAGCACTTACCTCCCAGACACCACTCTGTGATTCAGGCATAATAAGCTGGGCAACCGGTTCTGTGCCAGGCTCCGGATAACTTACGATCATTCCTTCGTAATTTCTGAACACAGTATAACTTTCGCTCATAGATATTATATAGTTAGGCAAAACTGGTATCTTACCTCCACCGTGGGGCACATCAACTACAAAGGTTGGAATAGCAATGCCACCAACCCGACCACGCATATATTCCATGATCTCAATACCTTTTCGTACTGATGTTCTCAAATGCTCTACTCCACGCACCAGGTCACACTGATAGAGATAATAAGGTCTGACACGGTTTTTCACCAGAGTGCGACATAACTTCTCTATTATCTGAGGACTGTCATTTATTCCTTTAAGCAATACCGTCTGGTTACCCAATGGAATGCCGGCATCAGCAAGTCTGGCACAGGCCGCTCTGGCCTCTGGCGTTAGTTCTGCACTGTGGTTAAAATGGGTATTGATCCAGACTGGATGATATTTTCTGATAATATTGACCAGATCTTCGGTTATTCTCATGGGCAATACCACCGGAACACGAGTACCGATACGAATTACCTCAACACTGGAAACTGACCGCAGCGAAGAAAGCACCATATCTATAACACTATCAGGCATCGTCAGGGGATCACCACCAGATACTATAACATCAGTAATTTCCGGGTGTAACCTGAGATATTCTACTATCTGCTTCATACGCCGGGTAGATATTGAATTCTCCCGCATTCCCGTTATACGCTTACGCGTACAATGCCGACAATACATCGAACACATTGTGGTTGCGATAACTAAAGCTCTGTCACGATAGCGGTGCACCAGGCCTGGAACAGGCATATCACAATGCTCTTCCAGTGGGTCATCACTCAGACAGGCAGAATCAGATAACTCCTGAATATGAGGTACACTCAATGCAAAAATAGGGTCAGAATAATTTGTCTCTTGTATCTTTGAAGCATAATAGGGGGTAATTGCCATCGGATATTTATCCATCACCCCTTGCAACTCTTTCCTCTTTTTTAAGGCCGGGAAAACCCTGACCAGCTGCTCATAGCTGCGAATGCGGTTACGCATCTGCCAACGCCAGTCATTCCATTTAATTAATGGCACCGATATTACAGACTCAGCCGAAACGGGTTTCTCCCACAACGAGTCAGTATTATCGGCGAAAATACCTGGGGGCTCCACACTCTGGTCTTCCTGGACCTTTTCATCTTTTCTATTTAACATTTAATTAACCTTATGAATATTATTACAGCACTAAACCCTAGTGCACTATAAATGATGACATACTCTTTACAAAACTCTGTCTCAGCGGCTTGAGATTAGCCTGAATACTATCGTCGTCCATACCCACCATAGCAAAAGAAAAATAACCAAAGACAAAACCTGCTACCGCACATGCCAGCCTTCTTATTCGCAATAAGTCCATCTTCACACTGACAAAAGGTGAAAGCAAAGACTCGATCGCACTTAAATATTCACTGAACGGGCCTTCCATGCTCTCAGATATACGACGGTCTAACTTGAGAAATAATCGACCCTGAAATAATAAGACAAATTCACCACTATTATTGACAAAAAAATCATAATGAACATTAAGCAGATGCTCTAACACATCTTCTATAGATTTTGGCTCTATACTGAACTTATTTAGCTGAGCAATGAGACGAGCCATTGAATCCTCAACCAGACAGGTCGTTATCTCTCTCTTATCAGAAAAATAGCGATAGAAAGTACCCTTGCCCAGATCGGCCCGCTGGGTAATATCATCTATTGTTGTCGCATCAACACCATATTCACTGAAAACCTCTAAGGCCGCTTCCAGTAATCTGCGACGCGTGCGTGCGGAACGCTTTTCTGTCCTGTTTGGCTCTGTAACTATCTTATTCACCTGCAATCAAGCCCCGGCGATCACACCGGTGTGAATCCGGCATTCAGGCCGGATAACCCTGATATTTATCATGAAAAAGCAAACCAATCAGTCAATAGTGACTGTTTAGTCACATTTGACTTCGGCAGAAATTATAGAATAATTAAACTAATTATCAACATTTAAATAGAATATTTAAAACATTACCATAACTAACGACAAAACAACAAGTTACAAAAACAGAGAAAAAAGCATTTCTAACAAAACATCTGCACAACAAACAGACTATTAAGTCATAAATATCAAAAAAATATACATAAATACCATATTTAACACTTATTTAAGTACATTTATCGAACAAATAGTCTGGATACTTTACCCGGTAAACCAAGCCTGATTCTTTATAATACTGCAACCATATTTTCCAGAGAACGAAGGGCCTGTTTTGCTATTTCGGAAGGCACCTTCACGACCGGCTCCATATTCTCTAAAGCCCATAACAGCTTTTCCAGAGTGTTTTTCTTCATATTAGGACAGAGAGCTTTTTCGCTGACCGGATAAAACTTTTTCGCAGGGAAATCTTTACGCAACCGATGTAACATACCCAACTCAGTTCCGATAAGAAACTCAGTATGAGCCGACTCGGCAGCCAGTGCCACCATCTGACCTGTTGAAAGGGAGTAATCAGCTGCTTCACGCAAACTCTTGGGACACTCTGGATGAACTATCACCGGGGCTCCCGGATGAGCTGCACGAGCTGCTACGATCTCATCAACTGTTATTTTCACATGGGTAGCACAATAACCAGGCCACAATATCAATTTTCGACCTAACTGCTCCTCAACATAACTGCCTAAATGACGATCCGGAACAAAAATTATCTCGCGATCACGGGGCAAACTTCCTACCAGCTTAACTGCATTGCCAGATGTACAGCAATAATCACAGTGGGCCTTAACATCAGCAGTACTGTTAACATAACATACCACCAGGGCTTCTGGGTGCTGGCTTTTAAGCTCAACAAGCTGCTCTGCTGTGATCATATTTGCCATCGGGCAGCCCGCCTTAACATCGGGAACAAGTACCGTCTTGTCTGGAGCCAGTATTGATGCCGTCTCGGCCATAAAATGAACACCACAAAATACTATCACACTTTCCTTAACCGCAGCCGCTTTGCGACTCAACTCCAGAGAATCACCGGTAAAATCAGCTATATCCTGGATCTCACCTATCTGATAATTATGCGCGAGTATTACGGCATCTCTCTGCTTTTTTAACTGATTTATGCGTGCAACTATATCTTGTGTCATTTCATTACCTCTTTACCTGCCTGGCGTTAAAGCAGGTTTATCTTAAATGTCGCTAATGAACATAGCGTCGCCATAGCTGTAAAAGCGGTATTTTTCAGCTACTGCCAGATTATAGGCTGACATTGTACGCTCAAGTCCATAAAAAGCACTGACCAAAGCCAATAATGTTGACCCGGGCAAGTGGAAGTTCGTTATTATACCAGAAACAACCTTGAATTCATAGCCGGGCATGATAAATATATCTGTCCAGCCCGAACCAGAGCTAACCTTGCCTCCCCCACAAGCCAATGTCTCCAGCGTACGAACAGATGTGGTGCCAACTGCTATAATTCGGCCGCCACTGGCGACAGTATCATTTATAACCCCGGCATTAACCGTATCTATCTGATACCACTCACTATGCATAACATGATCTTTAAGATTTTCTGTATCTACAGGCTTAAATGTTCCCGGACCAACATGTAATGTAACCCTCGCTATTTTTATTCCCAGAGAAACACACTCTGCCAGTAATTCATCATCAAAGTGCAAACCAGCCGTCGGAGCTGCAACCGATCCCGGAGCTCCGGCATTAGCGTACACAGTCTGATAACGACTGCGATCAGATAACTCACTGGGATTATGCTTATCTCGCTTTATATAAGGCGGTAATGGTGTAGAGCCAAATTGCTCTAATATCTCACAAAAATCGGCACCTGCAATAGCTGGCTTTATCAGCCAGTAGCCTTGACCTGTTCGGGAAACAGCAGTAAAAACTGGCGAGGAATCATTTGCCGGCTCATCTGGTAGCACCATTCTTAATTCTTCGCCAAGTTTAACCCGGCCGGCATTCTTTAGCATGACCTCCCAATGACTATCTTCTGTCAATCGCAGGAATAGCCCTTCCAGTTGACCGCCAGTACTTCTTCGCAGATAAAACCTGGCCGGTACTACCTTTGTCTCATTTATGACCAGACAGTCACCCTTGCGTAAATAGGTAGTAATATCACTAAATAAACGATGAGATATTGCCCCTGTCTTGCGGTCCAGAACCATAAGACGAGATTTACTGCGGTCAGACAATGCTTCCTGAGCTATAAGCTCTTCAGGCAGGTTATATTGTAATCTGGCGGTTTCCATAGTCTTGTCATAATACCCGAATAAATTCACTGGAAAAAGGAAAATATAAGCTAATAAATCCATCCCAGCCAGGCAACATAATGTAACAGTAACACAAAGTAGTTATCCTGGCCAATTATTCAATAAAAATGGATTTAGTTACTCTAATAGGCTGACTCAACTATTTTAGCGGATATCTGTTCCGGAACCCTGGCATAAGAGTCAGGTTCCATTGAATAGCCAGCCCTGCCCTGGGTTGCTCCCCGTAACTCAGAGGCATAGCCAAACATTTCTGCCAGCGGCACCTTGGCATGGATAACCCTGGCGTTACCACGCTGTTCAGTCTCGTATATTTCTGCCCGTTTGCGAGTCAGGTCACCCTGTATAGCACCATAATAAGCTTCAGGAGTAGAGACCTCCAACTTCATTATCGGTTCCATCAATACAGGGGCGGCATTGGCCATTGCATCGCGAAATGCCATAGAGGCAGCCTGCTGAAATGCGATATCGCTGGAATCAACCTGATGGAATGAACCATCAATAATACATATTTTCATATTAGAACAGGGGTAGCCAGCCAGATTGCCGTTAAGTGTGGCATCTTTCAAACCTTCTTTAACGGCAGGCATAAACTCTTTAGGAATTACTCCGCCAGTAGTATTATCTTCAATTATGATAGTCTTGTCCTGATCGTCGGTATCATAAGGCTCAAGGGTTATAACCACATGGCCGTACTGCCCCCTGCCCCCGGTCTGATGAACGAACTTTCCTTCACCCCTGGATCTTTTGGTGACTGTCTCTTTATATGCAACCCTTGGCTTTCCTATCAAAACATCAACCTTGAGATCGCGAGTGAGTTTATGCTCTATGATCTCAAGATGCAGCTCACCCATACCGCTAATTAATGTCTGACCAGTATCTTCATTATAAACAGCATGGAAAGAAGGATCCTCTCGTTTAAGGATTTCTAATGCCTGAGCAAGCTTAACTCTTTCTCCAGCAGTACGCGGCTCGATCGACTGACTTATAACCGCAACTGGGATCTCTATTGAATCGAGTGCCATAGGATTTCGGGACAGACAGATAGTATCACCTGTATAAGTATCTTTCAACCCAACTACTGCTACAATATCACCAGCAAAGGTCTTATCTACTGCCTGTCTGGAATTAGCATGCATGTGGAATAGTTTGGTAATATTTTCCTTTTTATTTCGGTTAACATTCAATACTCGTTCGCCGGGTGTTAATGTACCGGAATAAATTTTAAGGAATGTAAGATCACCGTGGCTGTCAGAAGATATCTTAAAAGCAAGAGCCACAAAAGGACCATCCGGATCGCAGGGCAGCTTAACCACCTTGTCTGTTTTTTCTGTACCATCCATCTTGTAAGCATTAACCGCCGGACAATCCAAAGGTGATGGCAGAAAATCAACAACGGCATCAAGTAACTTTCTGGTTCCAATACTTTGCAAGGCAGAACCACATAATACAGGGAATATCTCACGAGCTATAGTACCAGCTCTGAGACCGGCAACAATATCTTCACGACTCAACTGTTCTTCAGAAAGAAACTTTTCCATCAGAGCTTCATCAAAATCAGCTGCTGCTTCTATCATTTCAGCCCGAAACAACTCGGCATCGTCAACCAGATCAGATGGTATATCAACAACAGTATATTTTGCGCCAACTTTATCTGATTCAAATACATAACCCTTCATTTCCAACAGGTCAACAAAGCCCTTAAAGGCATCCTGATTACCAATAGGAATCTGTGTTATAACCGGCTTAACATGCAAACGCTGACGAATACTTTCAACAGCCATTTCAAAGTCGGCCCCAAGCTTGTCCATTTTATTAATAAAACAGATACGAGGAACAGCATACTTTTCAGCCTGACGCCAGACGGTTTCAGATTGTGCCTGCACACCCTCAGAGGCATCAAAAACAGCTACTGCACCATCAAGAACGCGCAATGATCGCTCAACTTCAATAGTAAAATCTACATGGCCCGGAGTATCAATAAGATTTATGGTAGAGCCCTTCCAGGGACAGGTAGTAGCAGCAGATGTGATCGTTATCCCTCGCTCCTGCTCCTCCTGCAGGTAGTCCATAACCGCCGTCCCTTCATGAACTTCACCGATCTTATATGTCTTACCGGTAAAATAGAGGATTCGCTCTGAAACAGTAGTCTTACCAGCATCTATATGAGCCATAATACCAATATTTCTAATTGTTGATAAATCCATGACGGCTATTTGTCCTCTCTGCCTGGCTGATCTGATATAAAATTACCAGACTGAACTATTAAAATATAATACTGAAAATATATCTAAAAAAAATGCCACACTATACCTGAACTAACAAGTACAACTGTGGCAGTGAAAAACCAGAATAAATGATTACCAGGCGAAATGAGCAAAAGCCTTATTAGCTTCAGCCATACGATGTACATTTTCGCGGGTAGTCATAGCAGTACCTTCCTTACGGTAGGCAGAGGTAAGCTCATCAGCAAGACGCTGAGCCATTGGCTTACCCTTTTTATTACGAACAGCGGCCAGAACCCAGCGGAATGCCAGAGACTGCTGACGCTTGGCTGGTACAGGCATAGGTACCTGATAGGTTGAACCACCAACTCGCTTGGAACGAACTTCGATCTGCGGCTTAATATTATTTATAGCCACTTCAAAGGCCTCGAGCTGACTGACTTCTTTAACACGCTGGCCAATTATCTCCATGGCATCATAAACCACTGACTGGGCTACGGTCTTTTTGCCGTCGAGCATGAGATAATTGATGAACTTTGACACCAGGATGCTATTGAATTTCTGATCCGGTCTCAACTGCTTAGCTGATGCAGTAAACTTACTTGGCATTTTAGCTTATAACCTCGTATATCTTCTTTGGATTTAATTAATAAAATTACTTAGGAGTCTTGGCACCGTAACGACTACGACTCTGCTTACGGCCATCAACGCCCAGAGTATCAAGAGTACCACGGATTATATGATAGCGTACACCGGGAAGGTCACGAACTCTGCCGCCACGAACCAGAACAATACTGTGTTCCTGAAGGTTATGATCTTCACCCGGAATATAGGCGGTAACTTCTTTGCCATTACTTAAACGCACTCTGGCAACCTTACGCAAAGCCGAGTTTGGCTTCTTAGGTGTCTGAGTTTTAACCTGAAGACATACACCGCGTCTTGACGGACAACGATCCAGGTCAGGTGATTTCGTCTTAGCTTTTGCAGTCTTACGACCTTTTCTGATTAACTGATTAATGGTCGGCATTAAACTCTCCAAGTCTTAAATTACTATATTTCAAGTACTTATATGCTATACAATAAATAGCTTTTTCACCTGTTATAGTGAGTCACAAATTGTATAAGATAAAGTGCTTGTTGTCAATATCTAAATTTGTCTTTATCTGTCAAAAAACACACACTAAATTAACTAAAAATCTAACTCATTATCTGAAAAGAGATTAGACAGTTGTTTTTTTCAGTTGACTCCAGATATAATGAACCCGGAGTCAACTGAAGAACAACTAATATTCGATTACTGGTCCAATCCCAGAGCAGCCTTCATTGCCCTTTCGGCAGTTTCTTCCTCTGAGAGTCTTTCCAGATGTTCATCATCTTCCATCTCCGGACGGTCAAGATTCTTAAACTCAGGCAGAACCGGAGCATTATGCTTGATCTTGATACCCAGATAAGGCTTGTATGCCGTACCTGCCGGGATAAGATGTCCAAGGATCACATTTTCCTTCAGGCCGATCAACTGGTCAACCTTACCAGAAATACTCGCCTCGGTAAGTACGCGGGTGGTTTCCTGGAAACTGGCCGCAGAAACAAAGCTCTCTGAACTCAGCGAAGCCTTAGTAATACCAAGCAGCAGAGTTGAAGCTGTTGCCGGGCGGCACTTCTTGCCAACAGCAGGGTCACCACCGATAGCAAGTATTGGTTCGTTGATCTTTTCCAGTTCCTCCTTAGAGATAACCTGACCAACGACAAGGTCTTTTGCATCACCGGCATCAGAGATCTTCAGGCTGCCCTGAAGCTCTTCATTAGCCCTGCGGAAATGGAACCTATCCAGTACATCGCCGGGCAGCAACTCGGTATCGCCCGGACTTTCAACCTTGACTTTACGAAGCATCTGACTAACAACGATCTCAACATGTTTATCGTTAATAGCCTGTTTCTGGGCGCGATATACACCCTGAATTTCATTAAGCAGATATATCTGAAGATCTTCTTCACCCTTAATACGCAGGATGTCATGTGGAACCAGCGGACCATCAGTCAATGGCTCACCAGCCTCAACATAGTCACCAGAGTGAACCAGTAAGTGCTTATCATGTGGTACATGGTGTTCAACTTCCATGCCAGATTCAGAACGAACTATAATAGTCATCTTACCACGGCGTTTATCACTGCGAAGCTCAACCTGACCAGAAATACTTGCCATAGCTGCCGGTTCTTTTGGTTTACGAGCCTCAAATACTTCAGTAACTCGTGGCAGACCACCAGTAATATCCTGTGTACCGGTAATAGCTCGCGGTTGCAGAGCCAAAATAACACCTGGCTGCACTTCCTGACCTTCAGCAACCTGAATACGGGCCTTAGCAGGCAGATAGTGGAAGTCAAGAATTCTGCCTTCACTATCTTCTACCATAATACGAGGATGCTTTTCACCCTTATGCTCGATAACGATAGCACGGGCAACACCACGTTCGATATCAGTACGAATAGTTTCGCCTTCTTCGATATCCTGATAACGAACTATACCAGTTGCTTCTGAAAGAATTGGCACACTGTGCGGATCCCAATTAAACAGACTGGTACTGCGTTTGATCTTCTGGCCTTCTTTAACCGTAATATGAGCACCGTAATGCACCTTGAAACGGTCAAGTTCACGGCCTTTTTCATCTTCAATAAGAATGTTACCATTACGCTTGAGAGAGATGAGGTTACCAGAACCATCTGGATTTACTACCGCATGCATTTCCTCATCAAACTTAACGATACCTTCATAAGTTGACTTAACATCATTTTCAACCACATTACGCTCAGCAATACCACCAGTATGGAAGGTACGCATCGTAAGCTGTGTTCCGGGCTCACCGATCGACTGGGCCGCGATTATACCAGCGGCCAGACCTTTTTCTACCAGCTTGCCGCTGCTCAAATCGATACCATAGCACTTGGCACAGATACCCAGTGGGCTTTCGCAAGTCATCGGACTGCGAACACTGATCGATTCCAAACCGAGCTCTTCTATCTTACGGGCAGCCTCAGCAGTAATAACTTCGTTCTCTTTAACCACCATTTCATCAGTGATCGGATTACGAACTGTTTCGCGAGCTACACGACCGATTATCATTTCACGCAGTGGAATACTGATCTCTTCACCCTGATAGATAGCTGCTTTTCTGATACCATTAAGTGTACCGCAGTCATCAATGTTAACAATAACATTCTGACATACATCAGCGAGCTTTCTGGTAAGATAACCAGAGTCAGCCGTCTTAAGAGCTGTATCAGCCAGACCTTTACGAGCACCGTGAGTTGAGCTGAAGTACTCAAGTACATTAAGGCCTTCACGGAAGTTAGCCTTAATTGGTGTTTCGATAATCTCACCTGATGGCTTGGCCATAAGAGCACGCATACCAGCAAGCTGCTGGATCTGATCTATACGACCACGAGCACCAGACTCGGTCATCATATAAACCGGGTTAAGATATCGATATGCTCCCTTCTCATCATACTTGGCTTCCTTCATATCATCTATACGCCAGTCATTTTCCATTTCCTTGATCATCTCGCTGGTAACTTCCACACGAGCATGAGTCCAGGCGTCAATGATCTGGTTATAACGCTCACCATCAGTAAGAGCACCTTCATTATAATTCATAATAATGGTGTCAACCCGATCCTGAGTCTTATCAATGATCTCCTGCTTGCGTGAAGGGATACGCAAATCAGTAATGGAGATAGACAAACCTCCGATAGTAGCCTGCTTGAATCCAAGTTCCTTAATATTATCAAGCAGGTCAATGGTGTCTGCTCTGCCGCAAATCGCAAAACAGTCACTAATAACGGTGCTGAGACCCTTATTTCCCTGGATAGAATTATAGAACGGCATCTTGTCCGGCAGAATATCATTGAATATACAACGACCTACTGTTGTCTCAATAGTCGCACCATATTCAGAATATTTACCGTCCTTGCTCTTGGCCCGTTTATGCTTGGGCAGACGGACCTTGACCTTAGCCAGGATCGATACCTTTTTCAGCTCATAAGCCATAATAGCCTCATGAATACTGCTAAAGAGCATACCCTCACCCTTTTCGTCATCACGCATCATGGTAATATAGTAATTACCAAGCACCACGTCCTGCGAAGGTGACATAATAGGAGCACCATTAGATGGTGAGAAAATATTATTGGTTGACATCATCAGGGTATGAGCTTCTACCTGAGCTTCAACTGAAAGCGGCAGATGCACCGCCATCTGGTCACCGTCGAAGTCGGCATTAAAGCCGCGACATACCAGCGGATGAAGCTGAATAGCCTTACCTTCAATGAGCTTTGGCTCAAAAGCCTGAATACCCATACGGTGCAGGGTAGGTGCACGGTTAAGCATAACCGGATGTGCGCGAATAACCTCTTCAAGAATATCCCATACGGCATCATCACGGCGTTCAAGCATCTTCTTAGCTGACTTGATAGTGTCGGCCAATCCCTGCTCTTTCAACCGGCGAATAATAAAAGGCTGGAATAATTCCAGTGCTATCTTCTTGGGCAGGCCGCACTGATAGAGCTTGAGCTCCGGACCTACTACAATTACTGAACGAGCTGAATAGTCAACACGCTTACCAAGCAGATTCTCACGGAAACGCCCCTGCTTACCCTTGATCATATCGGTCAGACTCTTGAGCGGACGGTTACTTGAGCCAAGTACCGGACGACGACAACGACCGTTATCGAACAGGGCATCAACTGCCTGCTGCAACATACGCTTCTCATTGCGGATAATTACTTCCGGAGCATTGAGATCGACCAGCTTCTTCAGGCGGTTATTACGGTTAATTATACGACGATACAGATCATTCAGGTCGCTGGTAGCAAAATTTCCACTTTCGAGCATAACCAGAGGACGCAAATCCGGCGGAATAACCGGAATAACATCCATAGTCATGTTCTTAGGATCATTACCGCTCTTACGCAATGACTCTATGATCTTCAGTCGCTTAGATATATCTTTCTTTTTCTGCTGACTGCTGGTAGCTTCCAGGTCCTGACGAAGCTGGGCGGTTATCGCCGGCATATCGAGCTTGCTCACCAGGCTGCGAATCGCATCTGCTCCCATCTCAGCAACAAACACATCACCATAGGTATCCAGAGCACGACGATACTCTTCCTCGCTGAGCAACTGCCCCATCTGCAACTGAGATGGCCCCGGATCGGTAACTACATAATCCTGGTAATAGGCTATCTTCTCGATTGCCGCTGTTTTCATATCTAACAGATTAGCTAAGCGAGAAGGCATGGCCTTAAAAAACCATATATGCACGATCGGTGCGGCCAGCTTTATATGGCCCATACGCTTACGACGACAACGACTGTGAGTAACTTTTACTCCACAGCGGTCGCAGATGATACCCTTGAACTTGGTACCTTTATACTTACCGCAAGCACATTCCCAGTCACGCTCAGGACCAAAAATACGCTCGCAGAACAAACCGTCTTTCTCAGGACGATATGTTCGATAGTTAATGGTCTCTGGCTTGCGAACCTCACCGTATGACCAGCTCAATATATCATGCTGATCGGCCAGTGATATCTTCACAGAACCATAATCATTTATGCGGTCATAAATTGACTCAACCATAGGTAACTCCTTGTTATTTATCATTCGGACTGACCAGCTGGTCAGTTTATTACTGCCAGCTGATCTGCTCTTGCTTTGTCCGTATTAACATCCAGTTTCACTGAATGATCATTATTTACACGACTAACCTTGATCTACCCCTGGTTATATACGCTTCTTTTCCAGGTACATATTCAGGCCAAGACCTCTGATCTCATTACACAATACATCGAATGAAACCGGCGTACCTGCCTCAAGTGTATTTGTGCCTTTAACCATAGATTCATATATCTTGGTACGGCCTTCAACATCATCGCTCTTAACTGTCAGCAATTCCTGCAGGATGTAGGCGGTACCATAGGCTTCCAGGCCCCACACTTCCATCTCACCAAAACGCTGACCACCGGTACGGGCCTTACCACCCAGCGGCTGCTGTGTGATCAGACTGTATGGACCAGTTGCACGGGCGTGGATCTTATCATCAACCAGGTGATGCAGCTTAAGCATATACATGCAGCCGACTGCAACTTTCTGCTCGAACGGCTCACCGGTACGACCATCATAGAGGGTCATCTTGCCGCCATAAGGCATTTCAACGAAACACTCTTTGGCATCAGGTATGCGACCGGCTTCAACCTCAGCTTTGCGACGACGAACATCACTGTTAGCCTCTTCTATAGCTGCATGGATCTCTGCTTCTTCTGCACCATCAAATACCGGATTGATCGCCTGGAATCCAAGCAGTCTGGCTGCCCATCCCAGATGAGTCTCCAATATCTGACCGACATTCATACGGCCGGGTACACCCAGCGGATTAAGCAGAATGTCACATGGAGTACCATCCTCAAGATATGGCATGTCTTCTTCAGGTAATACACGAGCAATTACACCCTTGTTACCGTGACGACCGGCCATCTTATCACCAACCTTAAGGCGGCGTTTTGTCGCTACATACACGATAACTTTTTCAAGTACACCGCTTTGCAGCTCATCGCCACGCTTCATGTGGGCCAGCTTACGAGCTTTCTCTTCCTGAATATCACGCAGACGACGCATATAGGCCGCGATAAACTCATCAGCCTGCTTACGAGCTTCTGCATCTTCAACTTTATCCAGGATCCAGCTCAGGTCGAACAGGTCAACCTGCTCTTTGATAACCTCATCATTATTGCTGGCACCCAGTATCTGGGCTGTATTGGGGTCTATAGGATGTATATCAAACTTCTCTGATACTGCCTTACACATCTGACGGAATACATCACAGATCCTCTGATCCATATCATTGCCGTATTCAGTCATCTTTTCCTTGAGCTTGGCCTTCTGCTCATCACTCATATACATACGGCGAGAGAATCGCTTGGTATCTATTACAATACCATAACCACCGCCGGGCATTTCCAGAGACTCATTTTTAACATCTTCGCCGGTGCGGCCAAAGATCGCATAGAGCAGTTTTTCTTCTGGAGACAACTCGCTCTTGCTCTTGGGTGAAACCTTACCAACCAGAATATCTCCCTGATTGACAAATGTTCCCACACGCACTACGCCGCCCTCATCAAGATTGGCCAGTGCTTTTTCTGATACATTGGGAATATCATTTGTGAATTCCTCGCGACCTAGTTTAGTCTCGCGGCATTCGATCTCATATTCCTCTATATGAATACTGGTAAAGACATCATCTTTGACCAGGCGTTCGCTTATCAGGATCGAGTCTTCAAAGGTGTAGCCATCAAACATCATAAACGCTACGCGAACATTACGACCCAGTGCCAGTTCACCATTTTTGGTAGCAGCACCGTCTGCAATGATCTGGCCTTTAACCACACGCTGTCCCAGCTTAACCAGCGGCTTCTGGTTAATACAGGTTCTCTCATTGAGACCCTGGAACTTGCGCATTTCATATTCATCATTAGCATCAATAATAATACGCATCGCATCGACATAGGTAACAATACCATCACGACGAGAACGAACTACCATTGAACTGTTCACCGCAACAACTTTTTCCACACCGGTTGCCACACATGGCGGATCTGTCACCAGCAGTGGAACAGCCTGACGCTGCATGTTTGAACCCATCAGGGCACGGTTAGCATCGTCATGCTCCAGGAACGGGATCAAAGCAGCCGATACACCCACAGTCTGATTCGGGGCAATATCAATATACTCGATCTCAGTTGTATCTGCCTGAGCAAGGTCACCATCTACACGGGCCAGAACCACACCTTCGCTGAGCTGAGACACGCCATCTTCCAACACATCTACCGGTGCCAGAATAGCATCAATTTCTTCATCAGCACGAAGATATACTACCTTCTCAGCCTTATCACCTTCTACCTTGCGGTATGGTGTGATCAAAAAGCCGTATTCATCAACTGATGCATACAGACTTAACGAACTGATAAGACCGATATTAGTACCTTCAGGTGTTTCGATCGGACAAATACGGCCATAATGCGAGATATGAACATCTCGCACTTCAAAGCCGGCTCGCTTACGGTTCAAACCACCTGGGCCCAGAGCTGAAAGTCTTCTCTCGTGTGTCAACTGGCTCAGCGGATTGGTCTGGTCAACTACCTGACTGAGTTCGCCTCTGCCAAAGAAGAAATCGATCGCACTGGTAATACTCTTGCTGTTGATCAGCTCAGAGATCTTACCCAGTTCATTCATATCTTTCACACTGACACGCTCCTGCACGCTGCGACGCAGCTTCAGGAAGCCTTTTCTCAGCTCATCAGATGCCAGTTCATCAATAGTACGCAAACGACGATTACCAAGATGGTCAATATCATCCAGCTCAACGCTGCCATCATTGCAGCGAAGCTTCAATATATACTTCATCGAGGCGATAAAATCATCATAATGTAAAACCATCTCATTTTCGTCAACACTGAGATTGAACTTACGATTGAGACGGAAACGGCCTACCCGGCCTAATCTGTATCTGTTGCTATCATAAAACTTCTCAAAGAACAGCTGCTTGGCCTTTTCCGGATTGGTAGGATTACCCGGACGCAAACGAGAGTAGATCCGCAATAATGCCTGCTCATGACTATCGCAAGGGTCATCTGCCAGAGAGTTCATCACCAGCATGTCCTTTTTACCATCTGAGTCACGCAGCACACATTCACAGATCTCAACATCACGCAGAGTTGACTGCTGAATTACTTCAACTTTTTCGCCGATCTGACAGCCGCCCTTGACCAGCTCTTCGCCGGTTTCTGTATCTATGATCGTGCCTACCGCCCACATATCGGGGTGCAGGTCTGTTACTGACACCTTGCGAGTCTCATAAAACTCACGAATGATATTCTCTGTGCTGCCATACTTCTCATCCATAGCACGGAGGAAGGTCGCAGCACTGAGCTTACCAGACTGGTCAATGCGGATGATCATTACATCCTTCTTGGTAACATTGATCTCGATCCAGCTGCCTCTTTCAGGTATGATACGACAGCCATGTAATGGACGGTCGCCTTCCTGTGTCTCAACGACAAAGTCAACACCAGGACTGCGATGCAGCTGATTAACGATAACTCTTTCTGCACCGTTAATTATGAACTCACCACCACCGATCATGATCGGCAGTTCGCCCAGATATACACTGTCTTCCATAACCTCAGCACTGTCTTTGCGGGTCAGGCGACAACGAACGCGGAACGGGCGACCATAGGTCAGCCTTAACTGACGACACTCATCGGGGGTATAACGCGGCTTACCCAGTTCATAGCTGATATATTCAAGCACATAATTCTCGTCATAGCTGACGATCGGGAAAATCTCCCTTAATAATGCTTCAATACCCATTTCTTCGCGATCAGATGGTTGAACATCTAGCTGTAAGAAACGGTCATAACTAATCTGCTGGATATCACTTAACGAGGGGATCACGGTTTCTGCTTTAAACCGACCAAAATGGCGAATCTCATTGAAGGCCATATTGTTCTCCTGAACTTTGAGGGTTCCGTATCAGCTCATGATTATGGCGTCCCAAAATCTGCTTAACGGTATTTCCGGAAATTATACTCTTATAAACACATCACCAGCCGGGACCTGAAAAACAGTTCCCGGCTGAATGATTATATGTGCTTTACTTTTTGGTTCGCTGCCGGGATTTATGATATTACCATATCAGAAATCACCTGGGCATGAGCCAACATTAGGCCAACTCTACAGTTGCGCCAGCTTCTTCCAGAAGCTTCTTGAGGGCTTCTGCATCTTCCTTGCTCATGTTTTCTTTAACGGTCTTAGGAGCACCGTCAACGAGGTCCTTAGCTTCCTTCAGGCCCAGACCTGTAGCGCCGCGAACTTCCTTAATTACCTTGATCTTCTGGTCGCCAGATTCCTTCAGAACTACATTGAAGCTGGTCTTCTCTTCTACTTCAGCAGCAGCTGCAGCAGCAGGAGCCATAGCAACAATAGCACCACCAGCGGCAGGCTCAATGCCATATTCATCCTTCAGGTAGTCTGCCAGCTCTTTGGCCTGTAAAAGGGTAAGAGCTACGATCTGATCACCGATTGCTTTGATTTCTGCACTAACTTCAGACATTTAATGTCTCCTTATTATTATCTGTTTGTGTACCGATGGCCACAGCTACTTCACCGTGTTTAACCCTCAACGGGACAGTCGGATCGCACAAAGTTAATATTATATTCTTACAGCAGGCCACTTATGCCTGCTCGATTTCTAAACTCAGGCTGCGCCTTCTTCAGCTTTGTCAATAATTGTCTTAAGACAACCAGCAATATTTGCTGCCGGGCTGATAATTGCACCTGCCAGCTTGGTTGCCGGAGCCAGAGCCATACTGACAACCATACCCTGCTGCTCAGCACGGGTAAGCATCTTGCTCAACTCTTCTGCCTGCTTGGCATTGAGTACCTGACCCTCAACAAAAGCACCTTTAATCTCGAGCTTCTCTAATTCTTTAGCCCAGTTAACCATGCTCTTAGCCAGGGTAACAATATCTGAACCACCCAGCACAACAGCACAAGGACCATTAAATAAACCGTCAAGGTTATTATAGCCCATATCACGCAGTGCACTTTCTGCCAGTGAATTCTTAACAACGCAAACTGATATATTCTGCTTTTCCAGATCAGCACGGAACTTGTTATTGGAATTGCCATCTAAACCATAGAGTGACATTACCATAAACTCTGACACACCTTTAAGCGAAGATGCGATTTCCTGCTTCATTAAGCCTTTTACTTTTTTACTCATTTTAAGCCTCTTATCTTTAATGGTATGATAAACTATTGGTCACATTAACTCAGGCGAGATCGATCTCGATCGAAGGACTCATCGTAGCTGAAATACAGCATTTCTTGATGAATGTACCCTTAGCCGCTGAAGGCTTGGATTTCTTGATCGTATCGATAAATGCGTTAAGATTATCTACCAGTTTCTCAGCTTCAAAATTAATCTTTCCAACTGGAACATGAACATTTCCACCACTGTCATTACGGTACTCAACCTTACCGGCTGCATACTCTTTGACAGCAGTCTCAATATCAGCAGTTACTGTACCGCTCTTAGGAGAAGGCATCTTGCCCTGCGGACCTAAAACGCGACCCAGTTTACCTACTTTACCCATCATCTTGGGATGAGCAATAGCCACATCAAAATCCAGCCAGCCGGCATTAACCTTGTTCACCAGCTCATCTGAATCTGCCTCTATAGCTCCGGCTGCCTTGGCCTTCTCTATATCTGCACCATCACAAAAAGCGATTACTCTAAGGGTCTTACCAATACCATGCGGCAGCGATATCGCGCCACGAATGGCCTGATCTGCATGACGAGGGTCAATACCCAGGTGCAGTACACATTCTACGGTCTGGTTAAACTTGGTTGTTCCCCAACCTTTGAGCTTGGCTACTGCCGGTGCCAGAGCAAGCTTATCCTTGCTGAAAATCTCGGCATCCTTCTTATATCTTTTACTTCTTGTACGCATCAGTCACCTCTCTGTGAAAAACGCTCCCACTATTATGGCTGTGGTTTACCTTATATAATACTTAATGACCACCAGTTATACCCGGCAGTCATTAATTCTTACTCAACTACATCAATACCCATGCTGCGGGCGGTACCTGCAATCATCTTGACAGCAGAATCCATCTTACCGCAGTTCATATCTTCCATCTTGGTCTTGGCAATCTCATTGACCTGGGCCATGGTAACCTTACCAACCTTATTGGTATTTGGCTCACCACTGCCCTGAGCAATATTTGCAGCCTTCTTGAGCAATACAGAAGTAGGCGGGCTCTTAAGTACAAATTCAAAAGAACGGTCGGAATAAACCGTAATAATACACGGTATGATCATTCCATTGAACTCTTTGGTACGATCGTTAAACTGTGAAACGAACTGACCAATGTTTACACCATGCTGACCCAGAGCAGGACCAATTGGTGGTGCCGGGGTTGCTTTTCCGCCCGGTGCCTGGACTTTAACTTGTGCGGTTATTTGCTTTTTAGCCATTTATTTAATTCCCTCTTTCTTATTATCTTTTTAGCGGCGGGAACCGTTTATCTATTTGTATTTACCAGTAAAACTCTGCGGCGTAATAGCTTAATTCATACCAGATTATACAAATCATACTTTCTCTAACTGCCAGTATTCAATGTCCAGCGGCGTGGCCCTGCCGAAAATAGTTACAATAACCCGTACTGTACCTTTTTCCTTATCTACGGCCTCTACCTTTCCTTCAAACCCTTCAAACGAACCGCCCTTGATCTTAATTGAATCATCCTTGGCAAATTCCATCTGAAGTGAAGGACTGTCACATTTTGATGCCTCATTCTGATTGAGCATCTTGGCAACATCAGCAGGTGACATAGGACTGGGCTTGCCCTCAGTACCAATAAACTCACCTACACCATTAGTTTCCTTGATCACAAACCAGCTGCGTTCAGGAATACTGCCATCTTCCTGTAACATCATCTCACAAAATACATAACCAGGATACAGCTTGCGTTCATATACCCGCTGCTGCTTACCTGTGTTTCTTTTAACCTTCTCGGTCGGTACCAGAATACGCCCCATTACATCTTCAAGATGCTCTACGGTCACTTTGCGTTTCAAGGTCTCACAGATCGATGTCTCACGATTTGTAGCTACGCGAAGTACGCACCATACCATACCAGGATTCAGTGCAGCTTCCTGCGGCTGTGAATTATCTTTATTGTCAGTCACATCAGCACCCTGTAATTGTTCTTTAGTTGAAATTTAACCAGACCGCATACCTGATGCAGCCTGCCGACTTAATCACTTAAGCCTTAACTACGCCCATTGCCTGGAATACCCAGAGAAATACGATATCAACCAAACCTATGAACAAAGCCATAGCGATAACTGATACTATAACTACCTTGGTCGAAGATATTACTTCCTTCTTCGCCGGCCAGTTAACTTTTTTCATCTCGCCTTCGGTCTCTATCATAAAATCTGCACATTTGGGCGCATTTACCAGAAAGAAAGTCAGCAAAGAAAGACCGGCAAATAACGCCAGCGCTACAGCAGCTGATACTACCTGTACGGTATTTTCTGACATGTTGTCACCCAACCACCCACGCAGAGAATCAAGCAACTGATAACAGCCCAAAGCTGCCAGGATCACGCCAGCAAATCCACTGCACAATCTGGTATAATAACCCTGACCTTTTTTATATATACTAAATTTCATCTCGTTGTCCCAAACTTCCATCAATTGATATTCTGGTTTGTCTCTGCCGTCCATCTCCCCCTGATACTACAGAAGCAACAACAGTTTATTATAAACACCAGGCCAGGAGGGAATCGAACCCGCAACCTGCGGTTTTGGAGACCGCTGCTCTGCCAATTGAGCTACTGACCTATTACTCACCTTGTGAGTGAGTGTATCTGTAAATATAGAAAGACACGCTTTCCATACCTTTAAGACTGATTATTTCTTACGCAGCTTGTGGACAGTATGCTTACGGTCTTTTTTACAATACTTACTGAGTTCCAGCTTCGGAATGCCGCCCATTGTACTTACTTCAGTCCTGTAATTGCGGCTGCTGCATTCGCTGCATTCCATCCAGAAATTTTCTCTTTTTGTCTTTTTTGCCATGAGTCTCTACCTGTACTGCTCGCAGCTTAACCTGACACTTTGCCCAGGTGCTGCTCTCTGATTTAATTCGATAAAGTTTTTCAAGGGCGGTCAGTTTTCTTGCGAACCTGACCGCCCCTGCTTATTATTAAACTTGCTGACTTACCGGCGGTTATCCAGCTTGCCAACTTTCACAACCGTATTAGGCTATGATCTTGGTTACTACACCAGCACCAACGGTACGACCACCTTCGCGAATCGCGAAACGAACGCCTTCTTCCATAGCGATCGGGTTAATGATCTCACCTGCGATACGGGCATTATCACCAGGCATACACATTTCTGCGCCACCCTGAAGAGTAATTGCACCAGTTACATCTGTGGTACGGAAATAGAACTGAGGACGGTATCCGTTGAAGAATGGGGTATGACGACCACCTTCCTCTTTGCTCAGTACATAGATCTCACCTTCAAACTTGGTGTGAGGCTTGATACTGCCGGTCTTGGCCAGTACCATACCACGCTGTACATCGTCTTTTTCAATACCGCGGAGAAGCAGACCAACATTGTCACCAGCCTGACCTTCATTCAGGGTCTTCTGGAACATTTCTACGCCGGTTACAGTTGTCTTACGGGTATCCTTGATACCTACGATCTCAACTTCTGTACCTACGGTGATCTTACCACGCTCGATACGACCTGTAGCTACTGTACCACGACCCTTGATCGAGAATACATCTTCTACCGGCATCAGGAAGTCCTTGTCGATCTCGCGAACAGGCTCAGGTATATAGCTGTCCAGAGCATCCATCAGTTCCTGAATACACTTGGTCTTTTCAGGATCCTTTGGCTCATTCAGAGCACCTACAGCTGAACCACGGATAACCGGAGCATTGTCGCCATTGAACTCGTATTTGTCCAGAAGTTCACGAACTTCCATTTCTACCAGTTCCAGCAGCTCTGGGTCATCTACCAGGTCAACCTTGTTCAAAAATACTACCAGACGGGGTACATTTACCTGACGAGCCAGCAGTACATGCTCGCGTGTCTGAGGCATTGGACCATCAGCAGCACTTACTACCAGAATCGCACCGTCCATCTGAGCAGCACCAGTAATCATGTTCTTTACATAGTCTGCGTGACCCGGACAGTCAATATGAGCATAATGACGAGTGTCTGACTCATATTCCTGATGCGATGTAGCAATTGTCAAAATCTTAGTTGCATCACGACGACCCTGTGACTCTGATGCCTTAGCAACTTCGTCATAAGCTACGCCCTTGGCCAGGCCTTTGGCTGCCTGTACTACGGTTATAGCTGCGGTCAATGTTGTCTTGCCGTGGTCAATGTGACCGATGGTTCCTACATTCACATGCGGCTTGGTTCTGTTAAATACTTCTTTGGCCATTTTCTGGTGTCTCCTTTATGTCTGTACTCGGGACTTCCAATATTATTATCTTACTAACTTATATCTTATTCCGATACTACTTCATATCGGTACACATATAGCTTACACAGCTGATGATGGGATTCGAACCCATGACCTCTTCCTTACCAAGGAAGTGCTCTACCTACTGAGCTACATCAGCAACTGCTTGCAAAATAAGATCTTATCTTATCGCCAGCTTTGAAAAAGACTCATCGTAACCACTGTCAAGCAGTCGCCTGGGCCGTTTCCCTGATCTCTCATTCGCTTAAGTAGCTATTTCAAATACACTTACAACCAAACTGACTCTTGCTTATAATATTGAGACGGTTATTGCAGGTCTAAACTTCGCTACAGAATTGCAAAATATACACCATAGCAGGGCTATTTGTCAAAGTTTTTTTCTGACTTTTTTAGCTTTTTTTACTTTTCACCGCTCTTTTTCAGCAAAAACCCCGTTATCTATGCTATTACCAGTTTTTTAGTATTTTACGCCCTTTTCTCACTTCCGGCAGATTTTATTGATCACCGCGGCATCGTCTCTCTGCACTGTTCGACGGTATTTTACCGCTGGTATGCCAAATATCATGGGGTAATAATAGGTCGTCGATGATAAATTTAATCGCTTCTTATATTTAGGTAATACTTCAAGAGCCATTTTCAAATTGCCGCACCAGGTAGTACCAATTCCGTTACTCGCTGCTAAGAGCTCAAAATAGGCCAGAGCAAGGTTAACATCTTCTTCCGGACAGGCGGCATAACTTGAGGCCGATACCACCAGAAAATGCGGCGCTGAACGAAATATTATATCAACACCACTTTTCTTCCAGTAAAAAATCATCTTTTTCAGATAGTCGAACCGCTCCGGGATCGCTCCAAGCTGGGCCGCCTGCAACAGATCGTCCATTATCTTGCTGCGAAATTCGTCCATATATTCCTTGCAATCTACCACTGTGAATACAAGGTCCTGGCGATTTATTCCTGTCGGACAATTGGCAACCACCGCCAGCATTTCATCTATAAGTTCCCGGCTTACATTTTCCTGCTTGAACTTGCGCACACTGCGACGACCCTTTATCAGCGTTGCCATCTGCTCAGGGGTCGGTAAATTAGCATTATTCAATAAGATAGAATCCTTCGGGTCGCGATTCATTATTGACAACGCACCAGTCGGACAAATCGCCAGGCAATGCTGGCAAGCTATGCAAGACAACTCTTTTGCTGCACTTACACCAGGAACCTCGCCCTCTGGCATATCGATTATTTTCATCGGACAGTCTTCTACACACAGTCCGCACTTAACGCACAATTGTTCATCTACTTTAAAATTTAACATAATTCACTCTCGATCAATTCTTTAAGCTTAACCATAAGTTCTTTCATGGCCTTGCCCCGATGCGAGATCCTGTTCTTCTCGCTATATTCCAGCTCGGCAGCTGTTCTGCCCAGCTCTGGTATCTCAAATAATGGATCATACCCAAAACCATTAGCCCCCCTGCCCGTCCGGCATATATGTCCTTCAACACTGCCGCTGGCCTGGGCCAATACCCCATCTGGGCCTGCCATACAAAGACAGCAGCGAAAACGAGCTGTCCTCTGACTATCAGGCACATCGATCAGCTCCTGTAACAGACGGGCATTGTTAGCTGAGTCTTTTTCCGGGCCTTCGCAACCTGCATATCTCGCGGAATATACACCCGGAGCCCCATCCAGCGCATCAACTTCAAGCCCGGAATCGTCCGCTATTACTACCTTGCCCAATATATTACTATAGTACAATGCTTTTCCGCTGGCATTTTCCTGGAAGGTATGACCTGTCTCCTGGTATTCGCTGATCCCGTCAAATTCTGATAATGCATAAACACTGATGCCAAGCCCGCTTAGCATCTTCTCAAATTCCGCCACTTTCCCCTTATTACCACTGGCAATTACTATTTCTTTTATCTTCATTAAAAGCCCCCAATGACTTTTATCATGCCTTCGTACCACTTTTAACGGCAGTACGGGCCGTTAAAAGCGCAATTATGGGTATTTCTGACCAAAAATCCACTAAAAACTCTTTTTTATGTTTTTTCTATTTAAATCTCTTGCTTAACATAATCTTCTTGCTATAATTACCCGTCTATTCGGGGAGTAGCTCAGCTTGGCTAGAGCACCTGCTTTGGGAGCAGGGGGTCGCAGGTTCAAATCCTGTTTCCCCGATTTTTTTTAACTCTTGTCTCACGAAGAGTTAAGCATGGTCAGATAATAAGTCGCTTATACATATTTTACGATTTATAACCCTCAAGGGGTTATAGAAGGACTAGTATGAGCTTTCATTCAAATTCACCTTCCCAAATCGACAGCAAAACAATACTAAGTACACTTTCATTTAATCCCGGCATAGGTGACAGCAATGTCAGGCTGACCATAAATAACAGTGTAGTTGAAAGATAAAAAAATCAGTTATTGGCACATTGCTGTTTTTTTTGACCTTAACAGCCACAGGACAAACAATACCAGCAGGATATAACCGGCAGCTGCTATGGCCAGACCGATCATACGCTGCTTGGTTATACCGTAAGCGTGTATGTATCTGGATATGTCGTAGCTGTAAATTGTCAGGACTGATGCCGGGTGAACCATAAGTAGTAACGAACCAATAGTAATGGGCCTCCGCCAATGCGGGGCGATGGTCCGGCTCAGCTTTTGGGCTATAGCCATCGCAGGCAGAATAAACATCAGAGACACTGCAAAGATAAATATCTCCTTTTCCAAACTGGGCTGATCCAGCGCACCACCTACTATCAGGCCACGCTCGCCGAACGCCCCGCCGCTAAAGAGGAACTTGATCGGGACAAAGCCGGCATCCTCTCCAAAACATATAAGCAAACCAGGTATCACAAAACAGATTACTATCACCGCCAACTTCAGCCAGCCCTTAACCGCCGCATTCCGGACATCTAACCATTTGCCAGCCTGATTGTGAGTAACTTCAATTATCTTTCGCTTTGTTCTCGGCATGACAAATCTTATGACATCTCTGAAACAAAAGTCAAACCCAAATCTGCACTTTCAATAGCCATATTTACATAATGCCTTACAATTGAATAACTTACAACTAAATATACTTTGTACACAGTTATTTGCCTCGTATTTTATTCGTGTCCTCAGCCCTCGTTCAGGTTATAACTATGCTTTACCATAAACTTCAAACGAAATAGTGACATAACTGTATTAAAGGCTTTACATGAACGATTCTGACACACAAGCCCATAATCAACCGAAAGGCCGACCTACTCTCCCGGCAACAGCACTTGTCCTGATAGCTTGTATCTGTGGCTGGTTCATGATGCAGCTGGAAATTCTCGGCGTACGCCTCCTGATCCCCTATTTTGGCAGTTCCGCAACCGTAGTTACCGGCAGCGTTATCGGCGTATTCCTCTTGAGCCTTTCTATAGGCTATTTACTGGGCGGCTGGCTGTGCACCAGAGTTAAGGACGCTTTATGGCTGGGTATCACCATGATCGCAGTTGGTTTATGGAAATGCTTGATACCTTCAATAGCCCAGCAGGTCTGCGATCCGATCTCAATTTCCCAACTGGATGAAAAATGGGGATCTCTTCTGGCGGCCTTTATTCTCTTTGGCATTCCCACAGTACTGCTTGGTACCGTTTCACCTGTAGTGGTATCTCAGTTGACCGCAAGAACTGGCAATTCCGGGTTCAGCACCGGCCTGGTCCTGGCCACCTCTACCTTGGCAAGCTTCTCAGGATGTGTGATTACTGCATTCTACCTGATATTATATTCACTGCGAACCACGCTCTATGTTTCAGGCGGCATATTATCGGTCCTTGGGATCATTGTACTGCTGACATCCATACAACATCACCTGCGGAGCAATATCAAATGAACTTTAATTCAAACAGCCAACTCATAAAAACAATTCTCTGCTTAGCTCTGTATTTTTCAGTTGCCCTGCCGACAAGCGTCCTGGCTGATGAGCAAAATTATGGTGGTATCATCCACATGAAAAACTCGCTCTATACTACTATTTATGTTCATAAATCCGATTCGGTTATTACACTTAAATTCGGCAAACAGAAAAGTGCACAAAGTCAGGTAGATGTGGAAAACCTCCGCTCTCACTTATCTGATTATACCGCTATGTCATTTTGTGGTCTGCTATATAACTCTGCCCCCAACAACATACTGGTTGTCGGACTTGGCGGCGGCGTGATCCCGCGAGAAATGCGATATTATTTTCCACAGGCTAAAATCGATATTGTCGAGATCGATCAGGAGATTCCGCCGATCGCCTCAAAATATTTTAAGTTTCAGCCCGATGAAAATATGAAAGTATATATCAGTGATGGCCGCATATTCATCAAGAAATTCAAGCGAATGGAACCTATACAAAAATACAATTATATTGTCCTGGATGCTTTCACCAGTGATTATATCCCCTTCCACCTGATGACCAGAGAATTCCTTGAAGAATTAAAGGAGATACTGACTGACGACGGGGTAATAGTGGCCAATGTATGGTATCCAAACCAACTGTTTGAAGCCGAGTTTAAGACCTTCCTCAGTGTTTTTGACCAATCTCAGGTATATTGCGGTAATGGCAATGCCATTATCGTTGCCCCCGGCCCGGACTGCCCTGCCATAACCTCTCAGCAGGCAATGCAAAAAACCAGCACACTCCAGAATAAGCTCCAACTGTCATTCAACCTTATCCAGATCGCTGCTATGCTTGCCCCCAACGCCAAACCCCACCCACTCACCCAGTTACTTACCGATGATTGCGCTCCGGTTAATCAACTTCGGAAACTAAATACACCCTGATAACAAATGTATTGTTTTAGTAAATAATGATTACAATTAAATGTACTAATTACAGTTATTTCACATTGTATGGTTAGTTGATTGCGGGTTGTGGCGATAACCTATTGTAACGTAGAGATTACAATTAAATGTACTAAGTACAGTTTCGTTTAAGATATTTAATTTCAGGATGTTATATAAATTCTTCTGCTGAAAATGCTGATTTTGGTTTGGCTTGGGTTCAAGCACTTGGCTCTGGCAGAATGCGGTATTGGCCGGCGAAGTCGGCACAGAGTTTGTTCTGGGCGTCTATAATGGTTACTCTTATATCACAACATCCGCTGCCGTAAGTGTTTAAAAAATATGGGCGGGTCAGTTGGGCTGTTGCATAGCCAACGAAAAAGGTACTAAGTACAGTTTCGCTTAAGATATTTACTAAAGAGGCGTTATATTACTTCATATGTCGAAAATGCAGATTATTCCCCGATGATTATTCTGGGGCGACCGACTGGGTTCATGCTTGGTTTTATCTCTAGTATTTCGGCGGTTTGCTGTTGCCAGTCCGAATCACCCAGCGGACTGCCTCTTTTAATAGAAATTGCGATTTGCTCGGCATGGTGACGACTGACCGGCGTACGAACCTGCTCTGGCCAATTGCCGGGCAATTCGATCGGGCTGGGGCAGATAGTCAGCGGCTTGGCAACGCTCTGCCCGCAGTGAAAGTGGTAGCTACTCCAGGGCCATTGGCCCGGCTCACTGACCAGCGAGGCTCGAAGCGGGTTGGCCTCTACATAACGCAATATCCGCAGATAATGGCGGCCAGTCTGGAAAGGGAAACTCTTATATGTCCCTTTATAGATGTGCCCCATGCCGGCCGTGGCATGAGCCACATGATAGGGTAAGTATCCCCTAAAATAGGTCCATGCATAAGAGTAATAATATGGTATAATGGTACTATGTTAGATACAAATGGAGAGCATAACTTATGCGTAAATCAAGATTTAGTGAGAGCGAGATATTTTCGGTATTAAAAGAGCTGGAATCAGGTGTAAAGGTAAGTGATTTATGTCGCAAGCACGGCGTAGCGCAGAGTGCGATTTATAAATGGCGAAGTAAGTATGGCGGCATGGAATTATCGGATATGCGTAAGCTCAAGGAACTGGAAGACGAGAACCGCCGGTTGAAGCAGATGTTTGCGGAACTGAGCCTGGAGAATCGGGCATTAAAAGGTCTGATAGAAAAACATTTCTAAGCCAGCTCAAAGGAAGGAGTTGGCACAAGAAGCGGTAACGGAATACGGATTAAGTAAACGCCACGCCTGCCGGGCACTGGATATATCCAGAAGCCAGTATGAGTATGAGCCAAAGTTAAAAGATGATAGTCTTGTAGCAGGTATGCTGCAAGATCTGGCGGTACGCTATAGCAGATATGGCTTTAAGAAGCTGCTAAGTAAATTGCGTCAGCAAGGCATAGCAGATAACCATAAGCGAGTATATCGTATATATTGTGAAGAAGGCTTAAATATGCGTAAACGGCCTAAAAAGCGTCTTCCGGTAAGAAATCCAGAACCATTAACAGCTCCAGCGGAGATAAATAGCAGCTGGTCGATAGACTTTATGAGCGACAGCCTGACAAGCGGCAGAAGGTTCAGAACCTTTAATGTAATAGATGACAGTAATCGTATGTGCCTGGCGATAGAGATAGATTATTCTCTGACTTCCGAGCGAGTGGTCCGAACCCTGGAAGCCCTGGCAATGCATTCAGGTGCATATCCGAAGAAACTCAGATGTGACAATGGCCCGGAGTTTATATCGACAGTCTTATCAGTCTGGGCAAAGAAGAATAATGTGACCATAGGATTTATAGAGCCGGGCAAACCAGCCCAGAATGGATTTATCGAAAGATTCAATCGTACCTATCGGGAGGAGATATTGGATATGTATGCCTTTGGCAGCCTGTCGGAGGTAAGAGAAATAACCGATAGGTGGATATACGAATACAATTATGAGCGACCGCATGAATCTCTGGGTAATGAAGTACCGGGACGATATTTGAATGCAGTTGGCTGACCGCTTTTATTATTTTGCCCCCCATCCTCTTACGAGGGGGCAAAACAAAAAAAGCTAAGTGAATGTGTGAGATCGTAAATTATTACACTTATGACTGGCCCAAAAAATGGGGGATTGACAATAGCGACTGGCATGAGTCAGCGTTATCCAATGCATAAAATCCGACAGGTCACCATCATTTTCGGGCCAGAGCAGTAGGTGCCAGTGATTGCCCATTATGCAATAGCCACAGATTCGCATACCGGTACGAACCTGCCCTTCAGCCAGAACATTCTCAAAAGCGATATAATCGCCTTCTTTCTGAAATATCCGCAACCGGCCATTAGCACGATTCATAACATGATAAAAGTAACCACCTATTGTCTTTCGCTTCGTTCTGGGCATAAAAATCTTATGGCAGCACCAAAACAAAAGTCAAATCCCAAACAAAAAACACAATATCAAAATCTGCATTTTCAACAGATATATTTATATAATACCATACTATTAAAAGACTTACAAATAAATGTACTAAGTACATTTATTTTCCCACCCGCCTGGCCAAAATAAAGGTTTACAACCTCGCCGTAGTCCAATATCATAACTACGCCGTAACCGCCTCCGGCGTGCTGGTGCATAATAAGGCTCTGCATAGTCCATATAGTGAACCAACTACTAATCTTGTTGATCTGACAGATTTTAGAAGTACACATATCTTGAACCGCCACAGAAGTGGGGCTGGGATGTCGGGTAAAACAGAATTCCCGGCAAGTTGGAGTGATGGCGAAATTTTACATAACGTATCTGATGTTGCAACTGACCCTGGGGCAATAAGAGGGATTGGAAAATGGGACTCTCCATATTCAATCGGAACTCGAGATGGAGTTCAAATTCGAGTTGATTTTTATCCAGATAGTCACACTACATATCCAGGCCGAATATCTACAAGCTACCCTCTTAATACACCTAAAAATCCATAAAAGGAATTTAATGATGACACTAGAAAATCAAATTGGAATTATTATTGAAGCATCAAGAAGAATTCTATCTGAAGATGCTATTAGTGAAGTAGATCATTATTATATACATGGAGAATACGAAATGGCTTTTGAAGGCCTTATCATCGAATTGATGAAAACGAAGCAGGCTCCATCTGGATACAATTTTAAACAGTGGTGTGATCTGATTTGCGAAATGGGTCTCAATAAAGCCCCTGTATTTGATGGCAACCTTTACAGTAAGTTCATTTTTTGGAATAAATCCTTGAGAGAGTGATTAAAATACACTTACGAACCCGGCCAAAATAAAGGTTTACAACCTCGCCGTAGTACACCATAATTACGCCGTAACCGCCTCTGGCGTGCTGGTGCATAATAAGGCTCTGTATAGTCCGTATGAGAATCCAATTCAAGGATTACCAAGAATAGGAAGTGCTCTCAAACAAGATGTGCAACATTCTTTCCCAGGCATTATTGATAATTTCGTACCTGAAGCACAATATTTCACGATTCCTACCAAAGGACCGGGAGGAAAGGTTATTGGTAATGCTGACTTGTATCAGATTAAAGGAAGTTTGAACGGAAATGCAGGCTTATTCGAGTGGATTATTGACAATCAAGCCGTTACTCATCGAAGATTTATACCAGACGGCAATGTAACAGGATACCCAAATCAACTACCTGGAGGTAAATAATGCTTTTTAAGAAACCTATTGAGATCCTTGAGGCTTGGGGGCTGATTGATTGGAATGTGCTTTTAGTTGGCTTTGAGAGAAAATTAGTAACAAAGTCTGACATAATAAACTTTGCAGTAAAATCTCTTCAAGACTCTTCAGGAGAGTACAATAAATATATTAGTCTTTTGGCTGGTGCAGAAGATTGTAAAGAAGATGAATTAAAATATTTTCTTGAACAGCTTATTTGTTCTACTATAGATAATGATTATGAATGTTTGGAAAAGTGGTTATTGGTAGAACTCATAGTTCTTGCCGATAGCACAAGTTCACCTGAAGATAAAATCGAGCGATTACAGGAAATATATGCAAATTATGATTATCCATCGTATATGAAAAATTGTTGCAAATATGGCCCAAGTCAGTATGCGATTGATAATGGCTTAGCTTCATGTGACGAGCTTACTACTTGTCCGTTGGAAGAGATGAAAAAAGTTATCAGTTTTCTAAAAAATAAATTTGGCATATGTAAATAAAGGTTTACAACCTCGCCGTAGTCCAATATCATAATTATGCCGTAACCGCCTCCGGCGTGCTGGTGCATAATAAGGCGATGAAGAATGTGTACAAACTCCCAGATGATTACAAACCAATCAAAAACTGGGATGAGGTAACAAGAAGGTTAAAAGAATATCATGGTATTGATCCAAAACTTGCAAGCGAACGATTACATGCCATAAAGGAAGGTATAACGGGCAATCCTGATGTTATATTCGATAAAACTGGTGGTGTATATCATGCAAATACTCGAGAATTACTTGGATATTTAACTGAGGGAGGAGCTAAAGCAATAAAATGACTACAAAACATGTATATGCAATTATTAGGTCCGATGATTTTCTAGATGACTGTGATATTCAGTCTAGGATAACAGTGAAGAAAGTTGTATTAACTTTAGAGCGTGCTAATTTGGAGGTAGAGCGTCTTAATAAAACTAATGCTAATAAGCAATGTCACTACTTTCACCTGTTGACACGCCTTGAAATTGAAGATGGAATGTAATTTCAATTTAGCCGATAACAACCGGATGGTACCAGGTATAGTTTCGCTTACAAAATCGGTGACTGTCCCGAATGGCGGTAGATTAAGCGGCATAGGTGTTTCTCCATTGTTCTCTGGTTTCCTTTAATTTGGGGTAATGTTTTGGTTCGTGGGTTATTGCTCTTGGTTCGTTCCTGCCTGGTCTCCATGGGACCAGATGACTGACTATTTCTCTGTGCATCGCATTATATATCACGGGCAATTGTTGTATCGGGCGAATGGCCATTACTGGGGCAAAGGCCAGAATTATCCGTACTGTTTCACAAAAACTTATTCTGAGCGGGTCCTCTATATTATGTTCAACAGCAGCTTCCAGCATTATGTTCCTTATTACATTTATCGCTGACATTCTGGCTGCTATTTCCCGGTAAACCCCTTCAACTTTCTGGCTGCGTAAAATATCAGCATGAGCATTGATTTTTACTTCCCGAAGCAGAGTCTCTATTCGCCAGCGGTCAGCGTAAAGACCGACAATTTCCTCTGCTGGATAACGGTCGGCATCCAACAGGGAAGTGACGAACCAGAAAGAGGATTTCCTGCCGCGAATAGTAATTTCAGCTCGTATAAATCTCACTTTTATCTTCTCTGGCAAGTCTGGATTATTCCGACAATGAATAGCTGATACTTTCATATAGCCAATAAAATCATTAGTGCTATACTTCAGTAATGGCTTAACTTTAGACATCTTGAGGTTCTGATTAACCCTTGTCAGAAATTCCAGACCATTCTGCAGATAACGCCAATACAGGTTTGCCCCGGCATAATGCCGGTCCGCCAGCAGCAAATCGCCTTTTCTGAGTGTTTTAAGCATTGGCTCCAGAAGGGCATTTTCATCGGTGGCATATCTGCCAACATTGTAATTGAGTATAGTCATAGTATTACTCAGGCATAATGTAACAAGCCGGACCAGAGGATATCGACCCTTGCCATGAAAGCCAAAAGGAACCCCAAATTCCTTTTCCAATTGGGCATTGTCAGCTGTGGTAAAACATGTACCATCAACAAGAACAACTCGGTGACCTCTCCACTTGTCATACCTTTCTGATAATTTCTGTGCCAATTGCGAAAGATAATTAAATATCTCTTTCATTACAGCCAGAGGCAAATGGTTTCTCGCCGTACTCACAGATCCACGGGCAGGACAATGACCAGCAAGTGAATAATTGCTGGCAACCAAATTCGCCCAGATTGTCTGCCAACTTGCATTAAACGAATCTTCCGGCCACATCGCTGACATTATCAGGTGTAATACGACTACCACCGGGGTGATCACCCTGTGACGGAAATGATAATTACAACTGCGACATGCCCGTTCAATCATAGCGTCAGACAATACTTTGCGAATTGAATTGAGTGTACAATCTTCCAACTTATCAGAAATTCCTAAAGTTTTACCTCTGTTTTTGCCGAAATCCATAGCAGACATAATAGCCTCCTTGTCGAAAGTGTTTTGTTGTTACTACACCTATCGGCTGCGGAGGCTTTTTGTCTATAATTTCCTTAATCTACCGCCATTCGTGACTGTCCCAATTCTGTTCTGCTTTTAAACATAAAGAGTACAATTAAATGTACTAAGTACAGTTTCGTTTAAGATGTTTAACTGCAGGGTGTTATTGAAATTCTTCTGCTGAAAATGCTGATTTTGGTTTGGCTCAGTTCAGGTACCTGTCTCTGGCAGAATGCGGTATTGGCCGGCAAAGTCGGCACAGAGTTTGTTTTGGGCGTTTATAATGGTTACTCTTATATCACAACATCCGCTTCCGTAGGTGTTTACAAAATATGGGCGGGTCAGTTGGGCTGTTGCCTGACAATCTTGAGTGATGGGTCTGAGGTATTTGACCGAGGCATCGCTAATGACTACATTGCCGGGCTTGCCGGCGGCATCGGCAGAGTTCATAGCCAGTTTCCAGCCGGCCAGTACCATAAGCGAATAGATCGACCCGGCAAACATCGTTCCTTTGTCATTGGTATTACCAGACAAAGGCATTTGCAGCACGACATTATCGTCATCGTCCCGGACAACTGTAATGCCCAGCCCCTGAAATGATGCTATTTTGTTAAGCGGATTTTCCATAGGGCAAAGTATAGTAATTTCGCACAAAAAATCCAGTACCAAAACCAGGCTTTATCTGCCAATTGCATCGAAACAACAAATTACAAAGTTATGCTTTACTTTATTTAAGAAAAATCTTAAAGTACTGCCATGAAGATTGTTATACAAAGAGTTAAATATGCTCAGGTTAAAGTTGATGACCAGATTACCGGCCAGATCGACTGTGGTCTGCTTATATATCTGGGAATCGCCAAAGGCGATACCGTCCAGCAGGCAGATTTCATGGCAGATAAGATCGCCAATCTGCGGATATTTGCCGATGAAAATGATAAGATGAACCGCAGCCTGCTTGATGTCGGTGGTTCGGTACTGCTGGTCAGTCAATTCACACTCTACGGCGACTGCCGTAAGGGCCGCAGGCCGGGCTTCGATCTGGCCGCCGACCCGGCCACCGCCGAAAAGCTATACCTCTACCTCGGTGAAAAGCTTGCTAAGAACAATATCAATACCCAATACGGCAAATTCGCCGCCAATATGCAAGTGACCAGCCTAAACGATGGGCCGGTCACATTTATATTGGAAGTATAAATTGTTATTCAATTATTCTAACTGGAACCATGTAGGTATTTCTGTATAATCAAGTAGGTAACTACAATAATAATTACTGGAGTGTCGTGATGTCAGATTTTTTTGATTCTATTGTCAGGAATACTTACTGGCTGATTCCTGTAACTTTTGTTATATATATATTCTATAAAACCGCTAAAAATTATCAGTCTCATAACGCTGATTATTATATCAAGCTGATTAATAAAATCCACCTCGGCGGAATAGAAATCGCTTTTATCAATCTTGAAGACTATCCCCACCTTAACAGTCAGTACTACTATACAGTGACAAGCCAATTAACAAGTCACGGGTTTAAACATCTTGCTGACATTTGCCATGTGACTGGAAAGAGATCTATTTCCAGACCCAAAAATATTTTCAGAACAATGAGAAATGAGACAGGTACCATAACTGCCACCATTACCTCCAATCATCTCCTTACAAAAAACAACAAGGGTGAATTACATAACTTTACTCTGGAAACTCTGCTTTCTGACAACACTATAATTACAACCCATGCCTTGGACAATTATTTAATCCCCTTAAATTGGGGTTGTAAAATAATCAATTCCTATCCCGGTCTAAGTTCTATTGACGAACTGATTAAAAGCCATCTCAAAAGTATTGCGAATTATACTCAGGATAAGCCTGAGGTCAAAGCCGTACCAATACTGACCGATAATGACCTTGTTTCCGCAATTAACATTGAAATAAAATTAAAGAAAAACAGCCTGTTGGAAAAAGGATGTCTCATCACTTGGGAAGACCTGCAAATCCTGTTTGCTGGCGAGCCTGTCGAACAGCTACGCAAAAAGTGGCCAACATACATTGAAAGACAAAAGAAACTTGGATTCTGGTACGAAAAGTCAGCATCGACACAATCAGATACTCAGACCGAAGAAACTTGTCTGCTAACACAAACTGAACCACTAATATATGATAACACACCACCTCAAACACCATTTAATAGCGACATGTCCAACAATACACATCCGGAACTTCGCAGGAATTTACAAGAAGCTCTACTTCGGAAAAATCACCCCGCAAAAGCCTTACTATTCTTACTTATCTCACTTGTATTATTTTTTAATCTTGGCTGGTTCAATTGGGGGCTCGACTTTGTAATTAACCTACTCATAGTACTATTTGTACATGAAACTGGTCACTACCTTGCCATGAAATTATCCGGATACAAAAACTTACAGATGTTTTTTATTCCTTTCATAGGCGCAGCGGTCTCTGGCCAATCCCACAATGTTAAAACATGGAAAAAAGTCGCCGTTTCTCTTGCAGGACCATTACCAGGAATAATTATTGGCATTGCCATGATCTGGCTATCATTCACATATAATAGTGACAAGCTCAATCAGATCGGCATTTTATTCCTGATAATTAACGGATTCAATCTGCTCCCACTATTACCATTAGATGGCGGTTGGGTTATTAACCACACACTGTACAGCAGAGTACCATTTTGCGAAATAATTATGCGAGTGATCGCCTTTTGTTTGTTTATGATTCTTGCAATGCGAACGGATGATTTCATAATATATATATTAGCTTTTTTCAATTTTACGGGTATTCAAGCCGCATGGCACAACTGGCGTTTTATCCAGACATTCAGACAACAATATCATGACTTGATACCTGAAAATGAAAATTGCACAGATAATTCTATAACAATTCCAGACCTTGCTCTTGAACTTATAAATAATCATCTCAGAGATAAGCGAAAGATCAAGCAGGACAAAGTTTTGGCCCAATGCACTCTTGACATTTGGGAAAAAATTACCAGTAAACCTACTAGCATGTTCGCTACCTTATTTTCATGGCTGATTTTATTTGTGATAGGGTATGGCGGACTTGCATTTGGTCTGGCCCTCTCAATGGATATGTTTCAACAAAAGTTCATAAACAGCTATTTAGTCTCAGAAAATAACGCTGATGGAAAAACCTACATTAAAGAAGTGGTTTATGGATACGGCAACAAAAACTTTATAATCAAAGAAACTGAACTATCACCAGATGGTAATCTATATCACGGAACATGCAAAATGTTCAATCGAGGTAAAATCGCAGCAACAGCAAACTGGAACAATGGATTCCTCGACGGCAATATGGAAATTTTACAAGATAACATGCCACATGAAATACTTTTCTTTCAAAATGGTCATTTGATCTCAGGAAAAATAAAAGATGGCTTTGAATGGAAGCCCATGACCGACCTAGAAAAATACCAGAAGATGGATAAAGATGTACCATGCGGACCAATAAACCATTCTGAAGTTGTTGATATAAAAAATAGTCCCACTGACTCAAAATAATTGAATCAATGGGACTTAATTTATTCAATAGTAATAAACCCCAAAGGGGAAGATTCTCAGAGTAATTCCTGTTTGGCTTTGGTGCCCCAGGTGCTTTGGGCTATGCCCAGTTCCAGGCCTCTTATCTCGGCCAGGCCGCGCATGCGGCCGATGCAGGTATAGCCGGGATTGGGAGCGTCTGGCTTCTTCTGGTCGTCGAGCATGTCATGGCCGTGATCGGGCCGGAAGCTCAGGCGCCAGTCTTTGCGACCGGCATCCTTACGCTTCTTCTGCTCGGTGAGCAGGTTCTTCACGACATTATACATATCGACGGAGCCTTCCAGATGGTTGGCTTCGAAGAAGCTGCCATCGGCGTTCTTCTGGGTACTGCGCAGGTGGGCAACATTGATGCGGTGGCCATAACGGGCGATCATGCCGGGCAGGTCGTTATCGAGGTTGGCACTGTATGAGCCGGTACAGAAGCACAGGCCGTTAGCGGGCGAGTCATACATAGCCAGCAGCTCTTTGACATCCTGCTCCACACACACGATACGCGGCAGGCCCAGGATCTGGTATGGCGGGTCATCGGGATGAATTGCCATCCGCACACCATACTGGTCACAGACCGGGCCGACCTCTTTCAGGAACAGCCGCAGATGCTCCTGCAACTGCTTGCGGTCGATCTTATCGTACTTGGCCAGCATCTTACGCACATCTTCGATATTAAGCCCCATCTTACAGCCGGGGAAAACATCGATGATCGACCGCTCGAACTTCTTGACCTGTTCGGTGGTCATAGAGTCAAAGAACACTTTGGCCTTTTTGAGCTGTTCGGGCGTATAGTCAGACTCAGCCCCGGCTCGCTTGAGCAGGAATATCTCAAAGGCGGCAAAGTGAACCGGATCGAAATAGAGGCAGGTCGTACCATCAGGCAGCTTATGCTTGAGGTCGGTCCGCACCCAATCGAGTACCGGCATGAAATTATAAATGACAACATCGACCCCTTCAGAGCCGAGATTCTTTATCGTCTCTTTATAATTCTCGATATGCTGTTTATAATCGCCGGTGCGGGTCTTGATATCTTCCGAGACGGGCACAGATTCGACCGCCGACCATCGCAGGCCATATTCGGCCAGCTCGGCCTTGCGTTTGCGGATATCAGCTACCGGCCAGGCCGCGCCGTAAGGGATATGGTGCAGCGAGGTAATAACACCCTCACAGCCGCACTGCTTAATGTCACTGAGGGTAACCGGGTCTGATGGCCCGTACCAGCGAAAGGTTTCTTCTAAGAACATAGTTTGGTGGATCCTGTTGTTTATCTGTAATTATTATTGTGTCTGGTTATTGGGGGGAGAGAAATAAGAAATAAGAAACAAGAAATAAGCTAAGGTGTCGCTGTGCGACCTGGTTTAAAGGCTTCGCATCTATAAGATAAGCTGGTTTTCTGGCTTGTATTTGCAATGGCTTTCCTAAAATCAGAAAGTTTCGAGCGGAGCGAGATTCGAGAGCTTATTTCTTATTTCATATTTCTTATTACTTCCTCTCACACCCCGCTAAAGCAGCTGAAGCCGCCGTCAATGGGGACTACCACGCCGGTAACGAATTTGGCGGCGTCGGAGATAAGGAAGTGGATCGTACCTGGCACTTCATCGGCCTGGCCAAAGCGACGGAATGGGGTCTTGTCGATCACCTGCTGGCCGCGTTTGGTATAGCTGCCATCTTCATTGATAAGCAGGGCACGATTCTGATTGCCGATAAAGAAGCCCGGGGCAACGGCATTGACCCGAATACCATCGCCATGACGAATGGCCAGCTCGGTCGCCATCCAGCGGGTGAAGTTATCGATCGCCGCCTTGGCATTGGAATAGCCCAGCACCCTGGTCATCGCCTGAGTTGAGCTCATCGAGGAGAAGTTTATCACGCAGCCCTTACCCTGCTTGACAAAGGCTTTGGCAAAAGTAAGCGTCGGCATCAGTGTACCCTTCAGGTTCAGATCGAGAGCCTTGCTGTAATCTTCCATATTGAGATCGAACAGCGATTTATCCGGCCCGATAGTAGCACCTGGCATATTACCGCCGGCACCATTGATCAGCACATCGACCCGGCCAAACTTCGCCATGATCTTATCATAGACCGCATCGAGAGCCGCCTGATCCAGTACACTGCAGGCATACCCACAAGCCCGGTCAGAGCCCAACTCTGCCACTGCGGCATCAACCTTATCCTGGAACAGATCCAGCAACACAACCTGCGCCCCCTGCTCCAGCATATATTTGGTAGTATTGCCTGCCAGCACGCCAGCAGCACCAGTAATAACTATAACACGATCCTTAATGTCAAACAATTCATTCATAATTAACCTATACTTCTTTTCACCTTAAAACGGTAATATAAAAAATTAAAATCCAAAATATCTCGCCGCATTATTATACGACACATCTTCTACCAGCCTGCCCACCAGCTCTGGGTCATCAGGCAGCAGACCGGCAGCCATATCATTACCCAGTATATTACATAATATCCGCCGGAAATACTCATGGCGGGTATAGGACAGGAACGACCGGCTGTCAGTTACCATACCCACGAACCGCCTGAGCAGACCAAGCTGCGAAAGGGCCTCGATCTGATTTTCCATGCCCGCTTTCTGATCAAGGAACCACCAGCCACTACCAAGCTGTAGCTTGCCGGCCACTGTACCATCCTGGAAATTACCCAGCATAGTTGCCAGCATCTCATTATCTTTGGGATGCAGATTATACAATATGGTCTTGGGCAGATGATTGATCGAGGTCAGCCTGTTCAAAAACCGGCTCAGATCGGCGGCATAGCAATAATCGCCAATAGAATCGAATCCGGTGTCAGGCCCCAGTCGATTATACATGGCGGTATTATTATTACGCATCGCCCCGATGTGCAGCTGCATGGTCCAGTCTTTTTCACTGTCCATGATCGCCAGCTCCAGCAGCATTGACGACTGGAACTTTACCACTTCATTTTCATTGACCGTATCACCAGCCCGCACACGGAAGAAAATATCATCTATCTCTTTTTCAGTAAATGATTCAGAGGGCACACCTTCCAGTCCGCGGTCAGAAATACGACAGCCCATTTCATGGAAATAGTCATGCCGGGCACGCAGAGCATTGATGAGGTCTTCATAGACATTTATCTTTATGCCGGCTGCAACGCTGAGTTTATCCAGGTACTCATTAAAGCTGCGTGTATCGCCTATCTTCATCGCTTTATCCGGCCGCCAGGTAGGCAGTACCTTAACTGCGAAAGTTGTATCGGCAGAAACGGCCTTATGATATTCTAATGAGTCAACCGGATCATCAGTAGTGCAGACCAGCTCGACCTTACTATCTACCATCAGCGAACGGGCTGAGATATTTTTAAGCTGCTCACTGGTACGATCCCATACTTCCTGGGCAGTATCGGGTCCCAGCAGCAGGTCATCTATACCAAAATACCTGGCCAGCTCCAGATGACACCAGTGGTACATCGGGTTACGCAGCAGGTAAGGCATGGTCTCAGCGAACTTCTGGAATTTATCCCGGTCAGACGCCCTGCCGGTACAGTAATCCTCGCTGATACCATTTGACCGCATGACCCGCCATTTGTAATGGTCGCCGCCAAGCCAGAGCTGAGCAATATTGTCCCATTTCTTATTCTGAGCCACCTCTTGCGGCGGCAGATGACAATGAAAATCAATTATCGGCAGAGCCTTGGCATAGTCATGATATAACTGCTTTGCCTGCTCACTCTGCAGTGCGAAATCTTCTCGTATAAACTTTTTCATATTTCTTTCCGGCTGTCATAACTAACAGCAATTACTTTTTTTCTACGGTTTTAGCTTTGGCCAGAGCATCTTTTACCTGTTGAGTGATAACTGCCCACTGCTTATCGGCTATCTGCTGTTTGGTGGCCAGCCACGAGCCGCCAATATTACTTACCATTGGCAAACTGAGATATTCGTTCATATTATCCAGACTTATGCCGCCAGTCGGGCAGAACTTCACGCCCATCGACAAATAAGGGGCACTCATCGCCTTGAGCATATTGACACCACCGGCCTGAGCCGCCGGGAAGAACTTAAGCATTGTACAACCAACCGACAGAGCTGACTCAATATCAGAAGGGGTCATTACCCCTGGTATAAATAAGGTTCCTGCCTGCTGAAATATCCGAATGATCTCTGGATTACAGCCGGGAGCCAGGCCAAAATCAACGCCGCTATCCAGCGCAGACTTTGCCTTATCTGGCGTTACCACTGTACCTGCCCCCAGCAGCATCTGGGGAAATGCCTGCTTGATCTTCTTTATAGCACCGGCGGCAGCGGCTGTACGAAATGTAACTTCGATAACATCCATACCACCAGCGAGTAAAGCCTCGGCCAGCGGACAGGCATCATTCTCATCATCTATTACTATTACCGGAATAACCGGATTGGCTTTTAATCTGTCTAACATGTTCACACTTTCTATTAGTTCTAAAAGGGACAGAAAACTCGAACCTCGTGAGCCTTCTGCTCGGCACCAGGAACAAGTCCCGGCTGTTTATTATCGATCAACACGAGCGCCGCCGCCACCGACCAGTTTTTTCACCTCGGAAAGACTGGCCATTGTGGTATCGCCCGGCGTAGTCATCGCCAGTGCGCCATGAGCTGCACCATATTCCACCGCAAGCTGAGCGTCACCCAGTTCCATCAGGCCGTAGATCAGGCCGGAGGCGAAACTGTCGCCACCGCCAACCCGGTCCATTATCTCCAGGTCCTTGCGATGCGTGGCATGATAGAACTTGCCACCTGCCCAGCAGATCGCGCCCCAGTCGTTTATCGTCGCTGACTTTACGCTGCGGAGCGTTGTGCCGGTAGCCTTGAAATTGGGATATTCCTTAACCGCCGCGGCTATCATCTTTTCAAAGGCGGCTGTATCCAGATTAGTAAGGTTATGATCGACGCCCTCAACTTCCAGACCCAGACAGGCGGTGAAATCTTCCTCATTACCGATCATTACATCGACATAGCGGGCGATCTCTTTATTGACCTGCTGGCATTTGGCCTGCCCACCTACCGCTTTCCACATTGACGGGCGATAGTTAAGGTCGTAAGAGACTATTGTGCCATATTTCTTGGCGGCCTTGACCGCTTCCAGGATCACGCCGGGCGTTGTCTCAGAAAGCCCGGCATATATCCCGCCGGTATGCAGCCAGCGTACGCCATCAACCCCGAATATCTGTTCCCAGTCGATATCGCCAGCCTTGAGCTGCGAGGCCGCCGTTATACCACGATCACTGCAACCCACCGCACCGCGAATACCAAAGCCGCGCTCAGTGAAGTTCAGGCCATTGCGAACGGTACGCCCAATGCCATCATAATCAACCCACTTAACATACGACATATCCACACCGCCCTGCAGGATCAGATCCTCCAGGAGCAGGCCAATATCGTTCTTGGCAAAGGCTGTTACCAGGGCCGCACGCTGACCAAAACAGCGTCTCAGGCCACGAGCTACATTATATTCACCTCCGCCTTCCCAAGCCTTAAAACTGCGGGCCGTACGGATACGCCCCTCACCCGGGTCTAAGCGAAGCATTACTTCTCCGAGTGATAAAATGTCGTATTTACATTGTTCTTTTGTCTTTACAGCGATTATAGACATAAACGATCTTCTCCTGTTTGTGTGTTTACTCTCATTAATTGTCTTAAAAAAGCCTTTTTTATTCAAGCATAATTTAGCAGTTAAAACTATGGTTTAATTGCACTTTAGTAATCTAGCCAACTCTTGGGGCCTTAAACTTAAACCACATTAACCATTTTAACACTTAAAAACCATATAGCAATCGAAGAAATATCCATATACGATACCACAACAATACCCCATTCCATAGAATGACAAAAAATGCAATATAGTGCTATAATAATCTCATTACAATCCTAATCCTTCTGAAAGTTCACATATAAAACAGCAAGTCCACTTTCAACCATATTTACATTCTTGAATCACCAAATCATTCCATCTGTAGAATCGTTGCATGATAATAATGTATAAAATAAAGGAAAATCAGCCAAAACAAGATCTAGCTAAGCATAACTACTTGCAAAGAAATAACTTAGAAAAACAAGAAAGCTAAACCTCTAAATCATCACCAATTTTGAGACTCACAATAATCAACAATAATATAGGCCTTAAATTATCCAAAGTAACGAAAAAGACAAATAAAGTCCTATTATTAAAATAAATGCAAAACATTTTTTTAAAAAACTCTTGCTTAGAATAATGCAATATTCTACAATGGGCTTCAGCTTATTCAATATAAGCAAATGAGCTCCTATTCAAGTTTGCTATGATGTGACATTCACAGAAGACGCAAACGAACACAATTCGGGGATACTTTTCTTAACGGGAAAGTATCCTTTTTTTTTGCAGGATTATTTCATTGGCCCAATTGACTCCGTTCTGTATAATAAAGGTTTACTTTACAGGAGTATGTAGATGTCTAACCACCTGAAAATAACGATACTGGTTGAAAATACCACAGAGCGTTCTGATCTTGGAGTAGAACATGGCTTGTCGCTATGGATCGACTATCGAGATCACAAAGTTCTTCTCGATGCCGGTCAGAGCGGTTTAGTTGCCCAGAATGCTCTGGCACTTGGGATTGACCTGAGCCAGACAGACATATTAGTCCTGAGTCATGGTCATTACGACCACGCAGGCGGCGCTCCGGCAGTATTAAAGCTGGCACCAGAAGCCAGTGTCTGTATGCACTCGAAGGCCTGCTGGGGCCGTTACAGTCGGCGACCCGATGGCATGCATTATATAGGCATGCCGCGTCGTTCCCGTCAGATAATCAACAAACACTGGAAAGTGTTTACCGACACTCCCACCGTAATAACTCCTGGCATAGGGGTAACCGGCGGCATACCGAGAAACTGTCCTTTTGAAAAACCAGAGGCAAAATTCTCGCTCAATATAAATGGGGCAAAACCAGACCATGTCCTTGACGATCAGGCGGTATTTATCAAAACCGACCTGGGACTTGTGGTTTTACTGGGCTGTGCTCACGCCGGAGTTGTCAACACTTTGGACTATATAGACAAGATCAGCAATAATAAACCGATCCATGCCGTCATTGGCGGTATGCACCTGGAAAACGCCAATCAGGAAAAAATCGACCAGACTGTCACAGAATTGCTCAAGCGTGATATCAAACAGATAATTCCACTACACTGCACAGGCGAAAGAGCCGTTAAGGCCATGCAGGAAAGCATGCCCGACCGGGTCAGGATCTGCCATTGCGGCGATACGATCACCTTCGAATAAAACCTGCCCGACAAATAGAGATAAAAAAAAAGCGGAGAGCGAACAAAAGTTCAACTCTCCGCTTTTTTTTAGCAAGTTATTTATCAGGAAGCAGCCCGACAACTCGTAGGAGTCACCGGCTCAGGCTCACCAAATATCTTGTCAGAAAATTTGCCATACCAGGCTGCGCCCTGCACCTGAATAATATAGGCCATAGCGATTATCAGGGCTATGTCTGAACCCTGCTTGCCAAAAACGGTCATAGCAATAGCCAGAGCTATCGAGAGATTTCTCATTACCGTTCCATAGACCAGAGCTATGGCATCATTGCGAGTAAGAAGCAGCTTGCCAATTATCGTACTCAAGCCGAAATTAAACAGATAGAGCAAAAGTAACGGCACGATCAGCTTTATCAATAAAGCCGGCTGGGCAATTATAGTACGAGACTTCAGAGCCATAGCCACAAAGACTATACCCAAAACACCCAGAGTAGAAAAGAGCGGGAATTTATTTTTCAGGTCAGCGTTGTACTTCTCCTGACCATATCGATTGACCAATACCCGCTGAGTAATATTACCGGCAAGCAGAGGCAGAAAGACCATAAGCACTATCTGACCGAAAATATTGGCCAGCGGTATCTCTATTACCGCACCCATCAGATAACGGGCATAGAACGGAGCAGCCAGCGAACCGAGAATAAGCCCAACAACCGTCATCTTCACCGCGGCATTCATATTTCCTTTGGCAAAGCCGGTATATGATATAGTCATACCGCTGGTTGGCAGCAGGGAAGCCAGTAAAAGCCCCAATGCGATCAGAGGTGCATCAGCAAAGAACAGCTTACCAATACCAAAGGCAACAAAAGGTATTATGCCGAAATTGATCAACTGAGTCAGCAATTGCAACCTGGTATCACCATGAGTAAACAGCTTTTTCAACTGCATATTCACCATCATCGGATACACCATAAGGAAAGTCAGCGGCATAACAGCAGCCTTCAAAAACGAAACATCAGCCAGCCATCCGACAATAATACCTGCCAGCATAAAAGCCGGTATGGAATAAACCAGATTCTTCTGTAATATACTTAAAACACGAAATACGATCATATTTAATCCTCTATCTCTCAATCAGCTTTCAAGCCCATAAGGCCACATTACAACACCACCGTCCATTACCTTTACATTGGTATAGCCGTTTGCCTTTAATATCAGGGCAGCCTCATAGCCTCGTAATGATATTTTGCAGAATGCGATCACCGGCTTATCGTGCGGGATCTTGTCCAGACTGCTGCGAACTTTACCCAGCGGGATAAGTACACCGCCAGGGATACGGGCGGCATTATATTCATCTGGCGTACGCACATCCAACAGGAAAATATCCTGCCCGGCATCCTGCATGGCCTTGACTTCCATCGGGGTCACTGACTCAAATATGCCATCGAGCTTATTGCGAGCTATATTGGCCGCTGTGATTATATTATCCATCGCCGGGGCAAAAGGCGGGGCATAGGCCAGGTCAAGATTCGCTATATCATCAACGGTCATCTTTGCTGTTATTGCTGTAGCTGCCACATCTATCCGTTTATCGGCATCACCCGGGCCAACGCCCTGCATACCTAATAACCGGCGAGTTGCTTTATCTACCACCAGCTTGAGCATAACCGTTTTAGCTGTCGGATAGAAATGGGCCTTATCGGGAGCCGGCGTCAGAACTGTAATTACATCATAGCCTTCAGCCTTTGCCCTTGACTCTGACAGACCAGTAGCACCAACGGCAAAATCAAAAACCTTACAGATAGCTGTGCCTAATACACCGGGGAACCGGTCGCGGCCGCTACCACAGATATTATCAGCCGCTACACGCCCCTGCTTATTGGCCGTTGAACCAAGCGGCACATAACACGGCTTGCCTGTTATAATATTAGTCATTTCCACACAATCGCCTGCGGCAAAAATATCCGGGTCAGAAGTCTGCATCTTGTCATTAACGACAATACCACCGCCTTTGCCAACTGTCAGACCGGCTGCTTTGGCTAGAGAGCTGCTGGGCCTTACGCCAACGGCAATAATAGCTATCTCACTGGGTATTTCGCCTTTATCAGTAACAACTTTCTCTACCGAGCCATTACCAACCAGGGCACTTACCTTTGTGCCGGTAAGCACTTTCACCCCTTTGGCATTGAGATGCTTAACTACCTGCAAAGCCATTTCCCAGTCTAAAAAAGTAAGTATCTGATCCATGGCCTCAACCACTGTTACTCTTGCGCCCATCTCAGCAAAGGCCTCAGCCATTTCTATACCGATCAGACCGCCGCCAACTATAGTTACATTCTGAGCCGATCTTTCCTTAAAACTGGCTTTGATACCTTCGGCATCTTCCACACCATGTAAAGTGTAAACATGCTGAAGTTTTGTCCCCTCGATCGGAGGAACAAAAGAAGATGCACCTGTTGCCAGTACGAGTTTATCATAAGCAACCTCACAAGTAGTATTATCCTTGAGATTACGGGCTGACACTTTCTTATTCTGGCGGTCAATTGCAGTCACTTCGGTATGATTGCAGATCTTCACATTTTTGACATTCTGGAAAAAGACCGGATCACGCACCACGCCAACCGGCGTACTCATCAGCTCCTTCTGCTCTTTTACTACACCCGAAATATAATAAGGCAAGCCGCACCCGGCATAACTGAGGAACTCACCCATCTCAAACAAGGTTACCTCTGCCTCCGGGCATAAACGAACTATTCTTGAAGCAACCTTCGGACCGGCAGCCACACCACCTACTATTACCACTTTTAACGCCATTGTACTATCTCCTGTTCTAACCCGTTTATTCGACAGTCATGCAAAGCCAATAAACTGACTACTATTGCATAACGCCTTATTTTATACACCTTTAAGGTAACCGTTCACACGGTTACAGTAATAAGATATAAGATATAAGTTGATAAGCTCCGGTGTCCCGACAGGTCGGGACCTCTTTTAAAGGCTTCGCAGCGGTACAGACTAGACAAACTTGTCTGCTCTGTCTGGTTGCAGAGCCTTTAAACCAGCCGTCGGCCTCAGGGCCGACACAAGAGCTTATCAACTTATATCTTATATCTTATTACTAAACAATTTATTTCACAGTTAACTTTGCTCTTTTATAAACACTGTAAACAGTTACGCTTTAAGAACATTTATGAGTTTTTTCACACGCTCATCAGTTACCCAATAACAGGTTTTAACCCCATCTTTTCGATAGCTTATTACCCCCTGTCCACGCAATATCGCCAGATGCTGCGACACTGTCGATTGTGGTAACTGCAAATTCTCTACGATCTTATTTACATTACAGCCATCGCCGGACATCAACCCACACACTATACGCAATCGCACCGGGTGAGCCAAAGCCTTTAATAATTCGCTATCCTTCTCAAAATCTAACACTTTACTGTTCATTGAATTATTCATATATTACGATAATACGATGGATATAAACAAAAGTCAAGACAGAGACAAAAAAAAGTGTTTTTAACATAACTACAATAAAATCAAGCCATTAAGACAATAACATACTTATCGCAAGCAAAAATAAATTACTATTCTACTGAGGGAATGGGAAAAGTAAGGTGGAATACACACTTATCGGACTCTGACAGAGCTACAGCGATCTGTCCCTCATGCCTTTCCATGATCTTCTTGCACAAGGGCAGGTGTATGCCGGTACTATAGGTTTTATTGCGATATTCAAAGGAACGGAAGACATCAAAGATGATACGCAAGAGTTTCTGAGGCATATCTACCGGACTGGCCGCCAGGTTGATACTCCAATATTTACCCGACTGCACCGCAGATATACCCACCTGCAATGCACCAGGCAAGGCAAAGAGGTCAAGGGCCTCGATTATCTTAACGAACATCATCTCTATCTGCTGACGATCGGCATAAACCACCGGCATATTACCCCATTGCAGAACCAGATCACCCTGAGCCAGACGGCTGGCCAGAATAGTCTTTACCGTCAGCATAATTTCGTTGAGATCGACATTTTCCAGCGGATTACCACGATACACCATACGAGAATAGACCAGCAAACCATCAAGCATACCCTGCAAACTATCACAATGACCAACAATAGCAGACAGCGAGCGTCCCGCCTGATGAGACTGGGCCACCTGCTGATCTTCATTGAGCTCGGTTATCGTTGTTGCTATCTGCTCTAACCGACCGGAAAGCTCACCAGATGCACGAGTCACGAAATGCTCCAGCTCTCGATTACTACATTCCAGCTCTGTTGCAAACACGCGTATCTCTTCCTCGATCTGACGACGCTCGGTTATATCTTCTATGTAGGTAACAAAATAATCCGGCTGCGGACTATAAGCTAAAACAGAATACCACCTGCCCTGATTGTACGAGTAGATATCATGACGGATATGTATTCGACATTGATCGACCTTATGATAGAGCTTGTCCCATTCCAGAGTAAAATCAGTAAGTGCAGCAACTTCGACCAGCGACTTGCCTATTATTTGCTCGCGAGTGAGCTTTAATATATCGGCACAGGCATCATTAACCTCGGTAAACTCATATCGCTCTATCTCACCAGAGGCATTGCGAACAGCTTTATGACAGGCAAAACCATCAAGCATACCCTCAAAAAGGGCTCTATATTTGAGCTCGCTCTGGCGGAATGACAATTCAGCCTTCTTCTGCTCTGATATATCTTCTACAATAAAGAGGGCATAATCGGGCCGACCGCTCACTGAGCGAATAAGAGAAGCAGAAACCTTAACCCAGGCGTATTGGTCATTATCAGGCAACATCTGCCTTTGCTCGATCTGATAGTGGGCACATTTACCCGCCGCCAGATCATTAAATATGCCTGTTGCCCCGCGCATATCTTCCGGGTGCAGATATGCAGCGAAAGACTTCATACGCAACTGGTCAACCGTTCTGCCGGTCAGCTGTTGATATACCGCATTACACTCCACTATAGAGCCATTCAGGTTTAACAAGGCTATACCTATGCCGGAACTGCGAAATATAGAGCGAAGATAACTTTCCTTCTCACGGGCGACCAAAAGATTGCGTTCCATCTGCTCGGTTGTCATCTGCAATTGACGACGCAGCCAGTCAACATCGGCATTATCATCTATGTACAAAATAAGATCAGTACCACTTATCACTGCCCTGATCCGGACATTCAAAACCCGTCCGCCTGCCAGAGTAAGCAATTGATCTACCTCACAGCAACCACCGGCAGAACCAGCCATAGCGCGTAAGTCAGTCAGCAGGCCGCCGCCCTGATCGTTGACCAGTGTTCCAAAAGGATCACCGACACAATCACTATTGCCCTGAGCCAGAAACTCAAGCGAACGATCATTGGCCAGCTTAATTATACCCTGAGCGTCCAGTACGACCACCGCCTGACCGGAATTGGCCAGAATCTTTGTCAGTAACTCTCTTGTCTCTGATTCTTTTTGCATATTAACTCTAAAAACCGCGTATTATTGCTCCTGATCTTGCCTTAGAATGCACAATTATAGCAAATACCCGACTGACACTCAATAAAAACGCCGGACATCATATTAAAATGTCCGGCGTTAATATATACTCTCACACATCGCCCTGGCATATCACCAGCAACTAAGGCAAGCTGAATTTAATGCATACTCAGGCTCAGGCCAGAAATGCCTTCACTTCAGCTTCGGTCAACTGACTTGACTTCTTACCCATTTCCATACTCAGCCAGCTCATCACTGTCGGGGTATAGGGAAATGTGCCAGCATTGATCAGCTTGACAATGTCTTCTCTTCTACGGACAGCTTCTTTGTCCTTCTTCAGAGAATTCTCATTGCGAGTGATCTTCTGATTTTCCATACGCCCATCTAATCTGTCGCGTCTCTGACCCATGTTTGTAACTCTCCTGTATATCGATATTTACATATTTTACTTGTACTAAAGACGGGTTATTATACCAAAATTACTGATTTTGTCAAGACTTCTGTAAAATTGATTGCTAACGCCAGAAATAGCATTTGACAGGATAACCGCTCGAATACTCGCTGGATCTTTATAGTAGTTTGAGTTGGCTGTGTGTGAAGTTGTTATTATTTAAACCTTTCCGAACCCGGCTGGCTTCTGGTTTAAGATTTCATTATCCACTAACTCACCAACACAAAACAACTGGCGTTTTTTACCCTGCCAACAGGCTTAGCCCATAAATATTGCAAAGGTGGATTTTTTTGTAATGGAATTTGTCCCTCTTGTACGATAAATCTCTTGTATTAAAGACTTTGAGAATGTGGCAAAAGATTTTACCCTATGGTTTAAGGAGTGAGGAACAGGTGAAATTCAATATTAAATTCGACCCGGTTTACAAAATTATCAGAATATCAGAGCTTAGCAATGAGCTGACCTTCAACGAGATCAAAGAGCTGTGCATGAACTGCTCTACAATGGTTCTGGAGCATAATTGCTATCTCATTCTTTGCGACATCGCCCAGCTCAAGCTGACACTGGACACTCTGGAAATGATCGACCTGGCAAAAGTAGTTCAGGAATCACCAACTGCCAGCGAAGCCAAAACCGCCATTATCTATAACGAAAATTATACCGGCATCGAAAATCTCGAATTCTTTCAGCAGCTCTGTACCGCCAACGGCTACCGCCTGCGTATCTTCACCAGCGAAGCCGAAGCCCTCAAATGGCTCACCAGCACCAGCACCGCCAACACCTGCCGGCCATTTCGAATACAACTGTAAATTCTGGCCAGAAACCAGACTGTTGCAGGTAAGCGTTTATGATTGGTCGCCGCCCGCGTCACAAAACCTAATACCCAGGCAGACCGCCAACATCAGCCATATTAACAGCCATAAAACTGATTGTTGATATTGCAACCCAGAGCAAAACACCCTGAAGCACTGGTTTTAACCCTACCGCACTGATAGCTTCATAAGACAGGCCAGAACCAATAAAAAACAAGGTAACAGCCAGTCCCTGCTTTGCAATAATGTTTATAGCATGGTAAACATTACCATATTGCGGAAATAGTGTAGTTATGGCCACAGCAACAAGAAAATACACAATAAACCACGGGAATTTTACTGAATTTTTCTTTTTTTTCCGGAAAGCGGCAATACCAAAAGTGATCGGAACGATCCACAGGGCACGAACCAGTTTTACTGGCGTTGCGACCTCAAGTGCGTCATGACCATATCTTGCCGCAGCTCCCACCACAGAACTGGTATCATGAATGGCGATAGCTGACCACAATCCAAAATGTGGCCCATCCATTCCTGCCAGTTGACCTAATGGCGGAAACACAAATAGGGCTGCAGCATTAAGCATAAAAACCGTACAGAGAGATACCGACATAGCTTTGGCATCAGCATCTAATACCGCCCCAACGGCAGCAATCGCACTGCCGCCGCATATAGAAGTACCACATGATACCAGTGTCGATACCTGACTCTCAACCTTGAGCAGACGACCAAGCAACAAGCCAAACACCAATGTACCAAAAATACTTACTACGGTAAAACCAAAACCGGTTTTACCTGCCTGCCAGACACCATAAAAATTCATACCGAATCCTAATCCTACAACAGACCACTGCAGCAATATTCTTGATGTTTTATGGGTAAAATTCTGCAAGGGATTGCCTATAAGCAATGAATATAATATACCTGCCCCCAATGCCCACGACGGACTAACCCACGGTAAACACATAAGAACAACTAAGAAAATATAAACTATTCTACGATAATTATTTAATACTGTACTACTAATATTCATTTCTAATCCTTAATTTATTATTACCGCAGTCTGTAACACATAAACCGCACATCAATTTACTAACAATCATCTGGCGGCCTGTATAAATTTAACTTGAAAATAGATATAAGTAAAATATATAATATATATAATAAACATAATAAATTCTTATATATAATATAGCTTTGCCCAAAGGTAAAAATGAATATTACGGTAAGACAAATGGAAGTCTTTACTGCAATTGCGTCTCAGGGGACTGTCACCGCAGCAGCAGAGACACTATTCATGACTCAGGCTGCAGCCAGTTTGGCTTTGGCCGAACTGGAGAAGCAATTAGGCTGCCCCTTGTTTGACCGAAGCGGCAGAAGGTTGCATATTAACAATAACGGACAAAGTATCTTACCCGAGATCAGGGAAATTCTGGCCAAAATCGGAGACATAAACAATATTCTGACCAGAGATCACGATACTGGTTCGGTTAAGATCGGGGCAAGCTCAACCGTAGGAAACTATCTCATACCCGATATTATTGGCAATTTTTCCCGAGAATACCCCGAGGTCAAACTGTCACTTCAGGTAGGTAACACAGACTATATAGTAAAAGAGTTGCTGAACTATAATATTGATATCGGTTTTATCGAAGGAATATGTCGTCACTCAGACATAGTAATCTCAAAATGGCGACATGACGACCTTGTGATTTTTGCTTCACCTGAACACCCACTCACTAAAAAAAGAAAAATAAGCATAAATGACCTTGCTAATGCAGAATGGATTCTCAGGGAACAAGGTTCCGGCACACGAGAGATCTTTGAGAATGCCATAAGAGGGAAAATTGACAACATTATAGTCAGGTATGAGCTCGGTCATTCACAAGCTATAAAAATGGCAGTAAAAAACAATCTGGGCATAAGCTGCCTTTCCAAACTGGTAATCAAAGATTCTTTAGATAACGGGGTTCTTAAAACTTTAGATACCCCTTTTCTGAATCTTCGCAGAAATCTGTACTGCCTGACTAACAGAAATAAATATCATACAAGATCATTAACTGCTTTCCGTAATTTTTGCGGGAAAACAGGTAGTGAAAAAGCAAGACCAGACACCTGCTGACCACTTGGCATACTGCTGTAACACACTATAACAGTTCACTCGCAATTTCCTTGGTTCAATTACAATCGGCGGCTAGTTGTTCGAGTTGTTCCCAGCGGGTGTAGGCTTGTTGCAGTTGTTCATCTAACTGGGCGGCTTTATTAGTGGCGGCAGTTACTGTGGCGACATCTTTTTTGAAAAAAGCCGGATCGCTCATTGTCTCGTTTATGGCCGCGAGCTGGGCTTCGAGCTTTTCGATAAGGGCGGGCATAGCATCTAATTCCTTGCGTTCATTAAAGCTCATCTTACGGGGCTTAGCCTGCTTTTTGGCCTGTTTGGCCTCTTCAAAGGCCGCGGCCCGCTGTTCTTTTTCCTGCTCTCTGGCGGGCGAGTTATTTTGCAGACTGACTTTCTTTTCCAGCATGCCGCTCTGAATGAGCCAATCATCAAATCCGCCGCCGTATTCCTTCACTACGCCGTTGCCCTCCAGGGCAATAGTACTGGTAACGACATTATTGAGGAACTGCCGGTCGTGGCTGACCATAAGTATCGTGCCTTCATATTCCAGCAATAATTCTTCGAGCAGCTCCAGAGTTTCCATATCAAGATCATTAGTCGGCTCATCAAGAACCAGCACATTGGCCGGCTGGGCAAAGAGCTTGGCCAGCAGCAGGCGATTGCGTTCACCGCCGGAAAGATTGGCCACTACATTGCGGGCCTGCTTAGGAGTAAAGAGAAAGTCTTTGAGATAGCCCAATACATGACGGGGCTTATCATTTATGACTATTTTATCAGTTCCGGGGCAGAGATTTTCCTGCACCGTCTGCTCCAGATCAAGCGAAGAATGGAGCTGGTCAAAATAGGCCACTTCCAGATTTGTACCATGACGAACATGACCGCCGCAATTGGTCTCGAGCTGACCCAGCAGCAGCTTTATCAGCGTAGTCTTACCTGAACCGTTGCGGCCGATAATGCCAACGCGGTCGCCTCGCTGGATAATAGTCGAGAAATCCTTTACAATCGGATTACTCTTATCAGCATTATAGCTAAAGCCGATATGCTTGGCCTCGATAACCTTCCGGCCGGTAGTTGGTCCTGATTGCAGTTCGACTTTGACCTTGCCGATAAGCTCTTTGCGTTCCTTGCGATCTTCCCGCATGGCTTTCAGGCGACGCACTCGCCCTTCATTACGGGTACGCCGTTCGCGCACTCCCTGCCTGATCCACACTTCCTCTTCGGCCAGCCGCTTATCGAAAAGCTCATTCTGACGCAATTCATCGGCGATCATCTGGTCTTTGCGTTCGAGATATTTATCATAACTGCACTCAAAACTGACAATACGCGTGCGGTCAACATCGATGATCCGAGTAGCGAGCTTTTGCAAAAAGGCCCGGTCGTGTGTAACAAATACCAGCGTACCTTCATACTTGAGCAGGAAATCTTCCACCCACATTACCGCATCAATGTCCAGATGGTTAGTCGGCTCATCGAGCAAGAGAATATCTGGTTTACAGACCAGTCCTTTGGCCAATAGCACCCGCCTCTTAAGACCGGCACTAAGACTGCTGAACAAAGCCTCGCCATCAAGGCCCATACGAGTTATTATCGACTCGACCTGCTGATTGGCCTGCCAGCAATTGATGGCATTCATGCGGGTCTGCACTTCATCGAGCTTCTCGATCATAGCTGGGTCAGGATTTAATGACACCTCATGACTGAGATGATGAAACTCACTGAGCAGCTCACCGACATTGCCGGCACCTTCAGCGACAACGGCAAAAACATCTTTATCGCAGCCCAGCGGCACCTGCTGCGAGAGATAAGCGGTACGCAGACCCTGCTGGCGAATAACCTCACCAGTATCAACCTGTAACTCACCGGTTATTATCTTCATGAGCGTTGACTTACCCGCACCATTACGGCCAAGTAAGCAAATGCGTTCACCAGGCTCAATTGCCAGGTCGATATTTTCCAACACCGGCGGCCCGCCGTAGCTTAATGATATGTTTCGTAATCCGATCAATGCCATAATTTGGGTCCTTTGAAAACAGTAATAAGATATAAGATATAAGTTGGTAGGTTGAGGTAATCCGAAATCCCGATTTCACATCGGGGCCCTGGTGCCGGCCTTGAGACAGATGCTGTTTTAAAGCTCCGCAACATTCAGATATAAATAATTTGAACCGTTTATAATGCTGCGAAGCCATAAAACTCGTCGCAAAGCGACACCGGAGCTTGTCAACTTATATCTTATATCTTATTACTTCTTCCATCACATTCATCTTCCTTCACTTAACAATTTTATCGCTGCCAGCGGGTCAGGGCTGGCGAAGATGGCATTGCCGGCCACCAGGGTGTCAGCCCCTGCGGCTATTATCGATGGGCCGGTACTGCCAGGATAAATTCCCCCATCAACTTCCAGACGCTGGTCCGGACGAAGCATTGCCTTAATCGCCCGGCATCTGTCAATACTCTCAGGCATGAACTTCTGACCGCCAAAGCCAGGCTCAACTGCCATAAGCAGTACCATGTCAACATCGGCCACAACCGCCCTGAGCAACTCAACCGGCGTCCCCGGCTTGACCGTCACGCCCACACTTACGCCCAGCTTACGCATATCAGCTATGAACCCTGCCGGGTCGGCAACCGCCTCCAGATGGAAGGTTATGCCATCAGCTCCTGCCTTGACATATTCCGGAGCATAACGCGGGGCATCACTTATCATAAGATGCACATCAAAGAACAGCTTACTGTGCGGACGAAGTGCCTTCACCACCAGCGGGCCAATAGTGATATTAGGCACAAAATGGCCGTCCATTACATCTATATGCAGCATATTAACCGCTGGCTCTACCAGAGCCACATCGCGGCCCAGATTGGCAAAGTCAGCACTTAATATCGATGGTGCAACCTCTATCGTTCCTGTCGGGGGTAATTGTATTGTCATTGTATCTCCTGGATGAGTAACCACAAAAGCATCTTAATAAGACCTGCTTCTCGGCTCTCATTCTATCTCTCTGTTCAATTCACAAAACGACGGTCAGGCCTGCGTGTTAGTAGGCATAAGGCTCGCGACCATTCTCAACTCGCAGCTTATTCTGCAACCGGCGAACTTCACCTGTCACCTTATTGAGCAGCTCATCGCGGTCCATAGCCTTGACCTGGGCAGCGGTAATAACCTGGCCGTATTCTATCTTTATCTTACGCAAACGCGGCAACTTACGCTGACGAGGCCATGCGTCCCAGGTGCCATCAACCGCCACCGGCACAATAGCCGCCTTTGCCTTACGGGCGATCAGTACAAAACCATTTTTGAAATCCCTGACCTGACCGTCAGCACTACGCGTACCCTCCGGAAAGATCATTACCGCTCGCTGCTGCTCCAGACGATCAACAATATCCCGGATCGCACGCATATCAGCCTCACCCCGACGGACAGGGAAAGCATTAAGATTGCTTATGACCTTACCAAACCACCCCTTAAACAAGCTCTCGCGGGCCATAAAGTCCAGCTCTCGCTTCATGCCGCAGGAACAGGTGACCGGGTCAAGATAACTCTGATGATTACCCACGAGCAAAACTGGGCCGTCCAAAGGTATGTTTTCCTGACCTACTGTGCGAAAACGCCAGAAAATCTGCAAAAGCACCCGGAAACTACCCCGTACCAGCCGGTAAAACAGCTTGGGCCTGCCATTAACGCCTGAGCCCTGAACCAAACCGGCGTCAGATGCTCCCTCTCTTGTATTGATTGTCTCTGTCATGATATAAGAGGTGAATTATAGTCGATACTGACAGGCAATGCAAGATGTGATAGTTGGCATAAAAGGACATAAGAACATAGGGGCATATGACAAAGGCTTCAGGGATAATTAAGGCTAGCTGAACCATAGCATAGCTAACCAGCTACAAACCAGTTGCTTGCGTCATCATAACTCGTAGAGTAAGATCAGCCTTTGGCTGACTCGGAAAATAAAAAAGCCGGGGTTTTAATCCGGCTTGCGTTTGTTGATTTGTTACTGTCTGCGGCGTTTCTTTATCAGCACACCGCCCAGACTTAACAATAGCATTGAAGCCGGTTCGGGTGTGATTACTTCGATATTTTTCCATGTAGCCGGGAAGTAGTTCGATGAATCATCAATAAAGGCTATGTCAAACGGTGTGCCATCTCGCCAGTTACCAATTATTCCTTTAATCTCGCTGTACGAGTTGTATTTCCATAACCAGCCTTCATTGCAGTATATTTCAATATGGGTTCCATTAGTAATTCTCTGCTGGCTAGCAATGGAATTTATCTGGCCACCTGTTAGGATAGTTGTTGAATTTCCACCAGTATATATTTTATTTGTCGCTCCTCCAGAAAAGGTTAAATTACTTTCGTCTCGCAAAATTATTGTCCAGACACCGCCCCTATTTTTAGGCTGATTGCTTAATGATGATGTTATTGAAATGATAAGTTTAGCTGAATCTTCAACTGTAATTCTATCAGAGGCACCACCATTAACATTAAGAGAACTGTTACTATTTACAACAATTGTATCGTCATATTCCCCAGTTCTAAGAAAACCGTCACTGGCCGGGCCATCACAAATAATACTACCAAACAAATGAGCCACACAGAACAACAAAGCAAAAACAAATTGTGTCATGTATTTCATTAAATCTACACCTTATTAAAATATTACCTGCCGTCATTATAGCAAATAACGGCAGGTAATTTATCATAAATTTATTCTTTTTGCAGTGTTTCCTGAACATCTGCCAGGATTTCGTCAAAGAAATCTATTAAATCTGTTAAATCTTCGCTATCTTCAGCCGGAAGGTCCGGCGGCCCGACTCGCTTCGCTCGGAAAATAAAAAAGCCGGAGGTTTAATCCGGCTTGTAATTGTCTGTTTTTTATTATCTGCGCCGTTTCAGGATTAAGCCGCCCAGACTTAACAGGGCAATTGCTCCCGGTTCTGGCACAATTACTATATTCATATTTTCAAATACCGGTTTGAAATACTTATTGTTGATAAAGTTTATTTCAAATGGTGTGCCATCGGCCCAATTGCCATACATAATCTTAGGTATGCCATTGTTATAAGCCACAGACCAACCCTTCAAACACTCTATGGTTATATGAGGATTGCCGTTAACGCTTTGGTAACTAGCTAGATTATTGATTTTTCCTCCGGTAAGCAATACTGTCGAATTATTATAAACAGATATGTCATTTGTTTCACCGCCAGAAAAGATGAGCGAACTGTAATTGTTCAAACCAATTGTCCAGACACCACCAGCACTGCCGGAGCTATTGTTTAGTTTTGAAGTACTGGAAATATTAAGTCTTCCATAATCTGAAACGGTAATGCTGTCGCCCCCCCCCCCCCATTACTGATAATATACTTGTTTCTGTTACATTAACATCATAGTCATATTCACCTTTAAGCAAATATCCATCATTAGCCTTACCGCGAATTCCAGTTATAGCTGCAGAAGCTATTAAGCTACTCGTGAAAATAAACATCACCAATAACAATAAATATTTCATACGCATACTCCTATAATAAATCTACCTGCCGTCATTATAACACATGACGGCAGGTAAATTAACTTATTTTATTGTTTTTGCATGGATTCTTTAACTTCTTTCAGAATTCCATCAAAGAATTCCAGAATTTCCGTTATATCTTCACTATCTTCACCGCCTGAGCTGACTTGTAGTTGTACAATCTCTTTCAGGTCTTTAATATCCCTAACAAACTGAGCAAGCTCGGCATTACTCAGTTCTGCATAGGGATTCACTTCTTCCTCTACAAGTAATGGTTCTTCCATTATCATTATTGTGGAGACTCTCACAAACGATGATACATTATCAGTTTCATCACTTGTCATGCTCGTCAAACTTGCTGACGATAAAGACATACTTTCCATTGAAGAAATTTCCAAAGCCGATGTTTCAGGGAGAGCCATCATTGTCATTGTTTCAGCCACAACTGTCTGACCAGCTCCATACCAGCAGGCTTGCCAGAGCCAGCCGTTTTCAGAAACAAACACTTCCAGGTCGGCAATGTCTATTGCATACTGACTGGAACCTGCATCAGCAAGATTACAAACATCGGCCCAGTTCAAAGTTGAATTAGGGTCATTCCAAGATAAATCATTGGGGTCATGGCTCAGCCATGATCCAGAAATCTGCTGGAAATCTTTCAGATTAACTATACCATCGGCATTAAAGTCAGCTTCACTTTTGAAATCTTCTGGCGAATAATCACCACTGCAAGAATGAATCTCATCAGCTCCTATATCTACAGCATAACCATCATATCGATCTTCAGTATCATAATCGGTTTGACCGGAATAATCCAGATAGGGGCTTCCCATGTCTTTCATTGAGGATGTGGCCGATAAATGATAGTTCGCAGGGTTGGGTGTTCCGTTGAGGTCTGTTACATAGGCAAATCCCGGGTTGGCATTGATGTTGTTATTTACACTGTTACAATCCTGAATACAGCTATAAGAAGCTACATCATCAGGTGAAACACCGCTTATCTGCTCATGACCTCCATTGTTGAAATAGATGATACAATTTTGAATATCCGGGTAGGTATAAGTTACAGTATTAGGATCATTGGGATCAACAACTGTGCCAGTGTCGCTATAATATACGCCAGCACTTTTATTATTGGCAATAGTATTATTGTAAATAACAGGTGTTGCTGAAGGGTCAATAACTTTTATACCAATATTACCTTCATCATTCATATCACTTTCAGAAATGATACTATTCATGACGATTGGCGATGAAGCATAAGTATTTATACCATTTCTACCGTTTCGCATTATCCATGAATTCAGAACATTAAGAGCAAAACCGGTTCCACTGTGATAAATACCATCTCTTTCATTTTCCTGAATTTTGCAGCGTTCTATGGCAACATTCCCATTGGTAGCGTAAACACCATACTGGAAACCTTCCTTAATAAAACAATTCTTCAGAGTAAAGTCAACAACAGAGCCATAAACATTATATGTCATACCTCTGGTTACGGCCACCCCATCAAGTAAAGTGTTATTTTCCATTGTTACAACTTTACTGGCAAATACCCCAGTTTCAAGCCAGCCATCCAGCAGTGCTTCATAAACCTTCGGATTCCTCTGGCTGAAATCACAGCCGCCGGTGGGGAAGCCGCCGTAAATCTGCGTTCCTTCGGGCAGAACAAAGCTGTCATCTTCCTGCGTTCCGGGGAAGTAGTTTCCGCTGGCGATATAGATCGTATAAGGCCCGGTACAGCTTGAATGTGCTGCTCTGTACAAGGCCTTGCTCAGGCCATCGGTCCCGCTGAAAGCGTTCTGCCAGCTCAAGCCATTGCAAATTCCAGTGGCGTACTGGTCAACGAAGATTTTATCATAATCGCCCCAGCAGCAAACCACCGTCTTTTCCACGCTGCGGGCTATTACTTCAACCTCGCAAACGCTGATATAAGTATTAGGTTCAGTGTTCGGGTCTGTGACCAGATAATCCCGGCAGACCAGTGCTGTCAGCTCCGCCACATTGAGCAACTCCATTCCCGGTATAGCTGCTTCATTTATATTTACCTCTATATCCACACAAGCCGTATCGTCCGGAGCCAAATCGCCTATCTCCCAGGTATAAGCGTGATAATTCGGGTCATACCACGGATCTGGTGGATATGAGATCATGTTCTCATCAATAGTCCAGTCAGCATAGGGGTAAGTAACACCCTTATCGAGGTACAGTTTTATAATTGCATCATTATAAGTAATATCAGAATCATTTGTAAAACAGATTGTCAGCTTAACATTATCTTCCGGCGACACACACTGACCATCTTCCACATCATCGGAAATGTCAAAATCAATCAGATTCAACCCGCCAAAGTTGATATTGTCAATCGCAAAACCATTACCATCTTCCGTACCGCCAATCCGCCACGAGGCAATACCAAAACCCTCAACATAGAAAGTCTGAATCCCTGTTTCAGTATTTTCCATCTCACCAAGTTTGTTACCGTTAATATCAAACCATTCCAGCAGGGTTTTTCCCGTCTCATCAAAATAACCTGCGGTAAATGAGAACCACGAAACTGTTATCGTCCGCGTGGGATTATATGGATTAACAAAATAACCTTCAATATCACCCATATACCTTTCCGGCTCAAAACCCGCTAAAACCGGGGGGAACGGATTGGAACCATCATCAGTAATCCGCGGGTTTTCTCCATCAAAGATTATTCCTAAAGAGGAATATTGATCTGTTATTGCCGTATCCATAGCAAACTCATCAAAGGTTATTGGCAGACCAGCCAACCCTGTCGGACTGTTGGCGATTGCAGCCACCGGCCCGGTACAGGTAACACAAGTACCCAATATCTCATCAGCTCTGACAATCCCGGCGAAAGCCATAAACAGCAAACCTGCTCTCACAAACATTCTCATCATAAAGACTCCTTACCATAAAATGAAACTATCAATAACACCCCGGCCCAACGCCGAAATGCCTAATTACCCAGACATTAAATAAAGTTGATATGGCCTTATCTGACCCAATGGGAGGTGAGCCGGAACAAAACCATACCGAGCCAAAATTGAGTGTCTATATTAAATGTATAACAACCTCACCAGATTATACAGGTACCATAACCAATCGCCCATAAGAAAAAACTTATTTTGTAAAACAAACGCCTATCACTCGGCCTAAATCACCCGAATTAACCCACCGCGCATAAAAAAAACAGAGGTCAGCAAGGGCGCTACGCCGTTATGCTTACAGGAGGTTCACTACAAACCCGAATAGAACACAACAAAGCATAGCACCCTCAGCAACCCCTGTATAAATACAATGGCTGTGAGAGTGCCGCCTGATGTTACTATTCGATAGGAGTAGTGATTTCCTGTATAACATCCAAAAAACGGTACAATCATTAAATTGTTTAGTCTGCATTATTACATTTTTCCGATTTCGATTCAAGCATATTATTGAAAAATGTGAAGCCAATATCTCTTTTATCAGGTATATCAAAAAAACAGACGACCCGTGAAAACAATCCTTTCCAAAGTCGCTAAACAGGCAGTAACCATTACTCCCCACAATAAAAATCAGCGCACTTTCCAGCCAGCGGGGAAGGAATTACTGAAATAATAATATTTTTTATCACCTTTATTTACAAACAGTTAGGAAATAAATACAAGCATTTTCATCTCCTTATCCCATCTCAGTATCCAGCCAGTGGGTGTAAGTGCGTGAGGTGTTAATGTGACACCTGGAAAAACCGCCCTGGGGCGTTATATCAACAACCATATAACGGAGATGAAAAAATGAATGAATTATCCTACTGCACCTTTCCGCTTAGTCTCAACAGCCTGCATATCAAGTCGGTGTATGAAATGCAGATATTGGCTCTGGCAGGGGCCCTGCCTGATGGCCTGCGTCAGAGTAATGAGCAACTGGCCAGCCTGCTGCACACTAATCGCAAGACCATTGTCATGGCCCTGTCTCGTCTGCGAACAAAAAATCTGCTGGTCAATAGCGGAACAAAACCACGACGGGTTCTTAATGTTACAGCTAAAGTAATTGACCTGCTGACAGCTCTGCCGCCAGCGACCCAAGCCCCCAAAACCACTCCGCGGGCAGGTGGGCAAATGCCACCGGCCAGAGGTGACCAGATGCCACCTGCTACAGGCGGCGAAACCCCACCACATAATATAAATAATAAAAGAATAAATGAATATAAACACACACATTCAATTTTAAGCGATAAAAACAGCAATTCCAACAGCCCGGCGATACCTGACTTTCTCATCAGATATCGTCAGCAGATGAACCAGCTCTCTATGCAATTTCAAAATCAGATTACAGGAGGTGCAAGATGATAGCCACATATATAACTGCAAAATTACGGGCCTTTGGCTGGAACTATAGCGACACGCCGGGCATACTCGAAGAGATCATCACTTACTGCCAGAGCCACAAAATAACACCACAGGAGTTCGACAAGATCATATCTGCTTATCGCCAGCAAAATGTATTTCGGCCCAGCGGTATTATCTCACTCTTTAAGTTTATGCCCAACCGCGACAACAATAAGAGCAAACGGGCCGTTGATATTATCTTCTGTGCTATTGAAGCCGATGGCTGGGACCGGGCCATTAACGACATTATGCACTGCATGTACGGCACCGCAGCAATTGCCTTTCTGGCATCCATGGGCATAACCAGCCAGACCGCCCCATATTGCGGCCTGCCCCAGAACTGGCAGACATACTTCAGATTGCTGCATAGCGGGCAATTGGAAGAAGCCTTTACCTTCATGCACAAACACACTGGCAAAGAAGAATATCAACAACTGGCAATGGCCGCCCGTACCGATTATCGCACCCTGGCCAATCGCTACCCGATAGTGAGATACAAACTGAAAACCGGCCAGATCGTACCACCGCCAGAAGTCGCCTGCCAATACTATGCAAATGCCGTAAAAACACTCTAAGGTCCGCATAACACAAACTGGCAACTTAAAACTTACTCACTGACAATTTCTTACCTGATATAAAAGACTGGTTTGAATGGCGTTATGACCAACCGCCCCAAAAAAAATATATATCTACATGAAACAATAAGCCAGCCAATAAGTCAGGGTAGTTGTTTTACCGATATACAGACTGGCGTAGTTTTTAGACAACATTCAAAGCTGATATAAGATCAGACTGGGGAAAAAATGAAAACACTTATAATCGACGATGACAAAGGTACTTGTATGCTGATCTCTGGTATTCTCAAGGGAATTTCCGAATGTGATTTTGCCTGTGATGGCCAGGAAGGATACGACAAGTTCGCTGATGCCCACATATTAGGTATGCCTTATGACCTGATCTGCCTGGACATCAGCATGCCCAACCAAAACGGCCATGAAACCCTGCAACAAATAAGACGCTATGAAGAGCAGCATAAGATCGACTATAAAAAACAGGTTAAGATCATCATGACCACAGCGATGAATGACCCGGTAAATGTCTTTGGCGCGTTTAAGGCAGGCTGCGAAGAATATCTGGTCAAACCACTGGACAAAGACAAACTACTGAATAAGGTACAGGAGCTTGGCCTGCTCACTGTCAATGCCGGTTGATCTGATTTCACCATACAGACACAGCAACCAGATTATTCAGACCAACCCCTAAAACAGCAGACGCAAAACATGGATACAACAAATCCGCACTCTCATTCAAAGGGAAACCGGCGAACGCTGGCCGTCCTTGCGTTTATTTTAGTCGGCATCTTAATACTGACTATGTGGGAGATCGTTCGTACTAACCACACCATGCGTGCCGACCTGCTTGACGATGCCCGCCTTATTGCAAAGTCATTAAATCTCAATGACATTAAAACACTGACAGGTACAAAACAGGATCTTAAAAAGCCTGAATACCAAAGGCTCAAGGAATATTTTGGGGCATTAAAGGCCAGCAACAGTAAATACCGCTTCATCTATCTTATGGGCAAAAGAAACGACGACTCTGTCGTCTTTTATGTCTGTAACGAGCCGGAAGGTTCATTAGAGGAGGTACTAGCCGGGGATGTTTATAAAGATATACCACAGGGTTTTAAACAGGCGTTCGCAACCGGCATAGCCCAGATCGAAGGGCCATATACTGACCGCTGGGGAAAATTCGTCGGAGTGGCCATACCTATGCTATACAGCATCGATCAAAACGCCCAGGTAGTTCTGGCAGTTGATACCGATGCAGGCCAATGGAACAGGAAACTGGCCAAAGCAGCTATACCACCGCTCATATTAGCCCTGGCACTGCTGCTGATCTATACCCTCTGGCTCATACTGACATCAAGGCACAAAAGCATATTTGATAATAACAGATGGCAATACTATATTGAACCTTGCCTCATTGCCGTTATCGGTATAACGATCACACTCTATATTGCCTGGAGCATGACAGAAAGCGAAAGACACGCCAGACACCATGCGTTTAACCATGTTGCCAGTACCAGAACCGAAGCGGTCATTGACGCTTTTGATGATCTGCAAAAAACAGAGCTTGAAAGCCTGGCAAAATTCCTGGAGAGCAGAGAAGATATAACCAATGACGAATTTCTGAATTTCACTTCATTCCTCACTTCCAATAAGGCTATTCAGGGATGGGAATGGATTACGGCAGTAAAAAGCGAAAACAAGATAGAATTCGAGCAGAAGGCAAGAAACGCCGGGTTAACAAATTATAACATCTGGCATAAAGATGAAAATGGCTTTCGCCAGCCAGCCATCGGCCGAGAGGTATATTACCCTATTTATCTGGTAACACCGGGTAACACTAATGAAATGGCCCGAGGCTTCGATATAGGCTCTGAATCGGTCAGACACAGAGGCATTGAAGAAGCTATCCGTACCCGGCTTAGTACCTGCACTGAACCTGTAACACTATTACAAGGAGAGCAAGACCCCAAAGGCTTACTCATACTCAGACCGATCTACAGGCAGAATAATCAAAACGAGCTGAGAGGCTTTGCCATGGCCGTGCTGAGAATGTCTTCATTTCTAAAGCAAATTGCACCAGATAACTCTTCTCTCATTGAATTATCTACCCTGACCAGAGAAACGCCAGTTCAGACTGTAGCGGTGTCCTGGGACAAAGCCAATACTCCACAAACTGAACTTAGCATATCATGCCCAATATATGTATTAGGCAGATGTTATTTTGTAAAGGTTTATAGCGACCAGACCTTTGACATTCTCTACCCCAGAAGGGCTCTCCGCTATTCTATCATAATTGGTATTATACTAACAGTGGCCCTGGTCAGTATAGCCGGCTCAATACAACATCGCAGACTGGAACTCGAAAACCTTATCAGCGAGCGAACAGCCAAACTGCAAGCCAGTGAACTATTGCAAAAATCACTGATGGAAAGCCTGCCTATTGGCGTGGCGATCATTGACCCTGTAACCAAAAAGATAGAAAGTATTAACCCGCATGTCTCTGTATTATTTGGAGCCCCGGCAAATGATCTTATCGGCAAAAAATGCCACAAGCTGCTCTGCCCGGCAGATAAAGACAAATGCCCTATCATCGACCTGAACGAGGAGATCGACAATTCAGACCGGGAAATGATGCGGGCTGATGGCAGTAAGATACCTGTATTGAAAACTGTTAAAAAAATATCTCTTAACGGTCAGGAAAAATTACTGGAATGTTTTGTTGATGTCAGTGAGCAAAAGAAAACCGAAACAGAATTGGCTAATGCCGTTAATAACCTTACCATGGCGACTAAAGCGGGACGCGTAGGCATCTGGTCCTACGATATTGCCGCCAATAAATTCACCGCAGACAATCAATTGGGCCGGCTCTATGGATTCAAAGATGGTCAATTCGACGGCAAGTATAATTCGTGGATGTCATACATACATCCAGATGACCGCCAGGAATATTATAACCAGTTCCAGATGACCCTGAATGATGTCAAAGAACTAAACTTTGAATTCCGGATAATCTGGGCCAATGGCGTAGTAAGACATATCCATTCACTGGCACAATTACAAAAGGATACTAACGGTAAGCCCATAGCTATAATCGGGACCAGCCTGGACATTACCCGCACTAAGAATATTGAACTGAACCTGAAAGAAACTATCAGTAAACTGGAAGAGGCCAATGTCAGAGCCAACCAACTGGCTGAAATGGCAGAAATTGCCAATAAGACCAAGAGCGAATTTCTGGCTAATATGAGCCATGAGATACGCACACCTATGAACAGCATTTTAGGTTTCAGCGACATGCTTATGGAAGGTGAGCTGACCGAAGACCAGCGAGATATTGTACAGACCATTAACCGCAGCGGTAACAGCCTGCTGACACTTATCAACGACATTCTTGACCTGTCCAAGATCGAAGCAGGAAAAATGAATATTGAAAATATTGACTTTGATATCTGGCAAATGACTAACGACATCTGCAATATTATCAGGCCCAAAGTAAAACCTGAAACAGAACTGATCTGTAATATTCAGGAAAATGTACCACACTGGCTTAAGGGCGACCCACATCGAATGCAGCAGGTACTCTTAAACCTGCTGGGAAATGCCGCTAAGTTTACCGAGAAAGGCAAAATAGAATTAACTATAGAGTGCATAAATTGCGATGACAAAGACGCAATGCTGGAAATAGCGATCAGCGACACAGGCATAGGCATTCCGCCTGAGAAACAAAGACAAATATACGATGCCTTCAACCAGGGCGATGGCTCAACTACACGCAAGTATGGCGGAACCGGACTGGGCCTGACTATTTCTAAAAGGATCTTACAACTGATGGACTCTGACCTGCTGCTGGAAAGCACCGTTGGCAAGGGCAGCAAGTTTTTCTTTCTGGTAACTTTACCTTTAGGTACAGATCAGGAGCTTAAAAACAATATCAACCAAAGCAATGACAACCAGATCTATGACCAGCAGCTCTCTGCCCTGCCCGGCAGAACAGTGCGAGTGCTGATCGCCGATGACGATGATGTAAACCTGAAACTTACTATTAAACTACTCAATAAGGCAGGATACGAAACCGACACAGCACACAATGGTCAGGAAGCCATCGAGAAACTGCAACAGCAGACTTTTGATGTTGTGCTCATGGACATGCAAATGCCGGTCATGGACGGATTGGAGGCTACGCGAAAGATAAGGGAACTGGAAATCGATATACCTATTATCGCCCTGACTGCAAATGCCTTTGAATCTGACCGGAAAAACTGCATTAACGCCGGAATGAATGATTATCTTTCCAAGCCGCTCCAGCGAGACAAAGTAATAAATTGTATAAATAAATGGATTACGGTAGCACATATCTGAACCAAAGACCAAAAAAAAACGGAGGATAGACATGACGACTGATACACAAACAGACAGACAAACCGGCACTGATAAACCGATCATTAATGTCAGAGATATTATAGAGAGGATCGGCGACGATATCGAAGATGAATTTATCCTGGATATAATCACTGAAAGTCTTACCGGCATAGAAAAGAACCTGTGCAAACTGGGCGATGCCGTAGCCGCTGCCAATGCCCAGTCAATAGGCGAGCTGGCACATGCTATCAAGGGCACTTCGGGCAATATCGGCATTGAAGCCATACATATATTGGCACTGCAATTAGAAACTCAGGCCAAAGCAGGCAAGATCGATAACGCCCAAATGCTATACGACCAGATCAGCAAACTATTTGAGCAGGTAAAACATTATACCTCAGATGATAACTGGTACACCAAAGCCAAAGGCTGACCCTCAAAATAAACTAAAAGGGAACGCCTCCCATTTTCTCTTATTCCTATAAAGACTATAGAGCTGCAACTTCTTTATTTATTTTTTCCTGCCTGTCAGTATAATGGCATTATAATGTCAGGCATATGCTTATGCCGGGCAGATGAATATAAATGATAAGATTTGAGCGGCTGTAAAGCCAGAGAGAATATAATGGAACAGTTATTTTTGTATTTTTCTATCATACTGGTAAGTTGCATAGCCTTGGGTCAGGGGGCAAACTGGCTGGTAGATTCCGCCGCCCGTCTGGCCCGCAAGTACGGCATATCTGACCTGGTGATCGGCCTGACCATAGTAGCCTTTGGCACCTCAGCTCCCGAATTCGCCGTTACTATAGCCGGCGCCATCTCCGGCAGCGACAATGTCTCTGTTGCCAATGTAGTTGGCTCTAATATATTCAATATAGGTTTCATTCTGGGCTGCTGTGCCTTATTATCACCGCTGGCGGTAAGCCCCACGCTCATAAAACGAGACGGCCTGATCTTACTGGCTATTTCGGCGGTGTCAGCCTTTATGCTCCGCGACCTGAGCCTGACCCGTATAGAAGGCATAGTGTTATTCACCACTCTGCTGGGCTATCTCACCTGGCTTATAGTCAAAAAAGATACCACCCTGGTAGAAGATGATGAAATACCGCATAAGCCCGCCCGAACCAGCGATTGGTTCTTACTGGCATTTGCCCTTCTGACCATAGTAGCCGGCGGTAACGCTCTGGTATTTGGCGCTGTAGAACTGGCCCGCTATTTTGGTATGAGCGAATGGGTAATTGGCATGACAGTTGTTGCCGCCGGGACCTCAATGCCAGAAATGGTGGTATCGATAGCCGCGGTCATAAAGAAAAATCACGGCATATCTATAGGCAATCTTATCGGCAGCAATCTCTTCAACACTCTGGGCGTACTGGGCGTTGCCGTAATGATAAGTCCCATGACCGTAGATAAAGCAGCCTATATTACCGCCGCTCTGCTTGTCCCACTTACCGCCCTGGTAGTATTTTGCATGTGGACACACCGCAGGATAGGACGCATCGAGGGATTGCTCATACTGCTGACCGGCCTGGCCATAATGACCTGGAATATACTGGCCTCATCGCCGAAATAAGTCTCAGGGGCTTAAAATATTTGTGATCAATCCCTGATTCAGATAGGTTCGATCACTACTTCATTTTCTTTTAAGCGGGCTGAGATACCGCTAAAGCGGGTAGTAATATCTATCTCGGCAAGTCCGATAGCCAGTACAGTACGCGGAATAACATGCCGTTCAACCTGCAAACGCAGATCAGCCATATTGCGAGCCAGAGCTTTATCTTCAACCTTTTTTATCTGCTGCTGATATTGGTCGATCTGGACCAGCATCTTCTTGATCTGGGCAAGTTTACTAGTAATAACTTCCCTTTGCTCCGCTGACATATTTTTAAGCCGCTTAACCGCATCAGGACTACCCAGATTAAACCCGATCGAGCGCTGCATACGCACAACCTCAGTATTCAGACCAGAAATAATATTGCGGCAGACAAGCAGCTTATTATACAAATAAGCATCAATCCCGCAGCAGACCCGGGTCGGCTCTGAACCACTGCCCACCGAATGAAGAAAAACCGAGCCCAGCACGCTGATATTGCCGCCAATAACCGCACCTCGTTCCTTGCCGCTGGCCCCCTGCCCCTGCACAACAAGCTGCCCACGACAGGTTACTTCCGATTCCATTAAATAGCGACATACCACAAGGTTGCCCAGCACCCGCACCACCCCACCATGAATATAACCGATCTCAGCATCGCCAGTAACATAAACACTGCTCTTTTTACCAAATACCCCTTTATGCACTGCCAGCTGGCGGCAATTCACCCGTCCGCCATTTTCCACACTACCTTCAATAATAACTGAATTATCAGATTCAACCGCATAGCCACTGAGTATATTACCCTTGACGATAACCGAACTGGCTCCCTTTTTTATACTGCCTGTTTCTGGTCCGACATTACCCGAGATAATAACGGTATCAGTTACCCTAACAGAATCTTTTTCAAAAAAGACACAACCATCCATTGCAGAACGAAGCAACTTTCGGCCACCCGATTCATCAACATCGACGCATTCGGCAATTTTCATTACAGGCTCTTCTAACAGATCACACTCAATCACATTACCCACAACATCAACGCCGGCTTCTCCTTGTACAGGACGAATGATCTCAACCAGCCCCTGACCCTGCTGCACCATACAGTATCGGGTATAATCACCGTAATCGACCCTCTGAGCATCAATATCCTGCGGCCTGCCATTAAGATTAACCAGATATTCTATACGACCAGGTTCACCGGGCACAACATCGCGGCCCCTTGCCACCACCAATTCAAAGAAATCCTGCTCGCTGTTAAAGAATTCTATTGCCTGAGCTATTGCTTCCTCCAGGCCAACTTCCTGACACTGCGGCAAAATCACCAGCGAATACAATCTTCTGATCTCGTTCAATACCAGCTCAATTGCACTTTTGTCTTGCAACTGTACCAGCCGCAGCCAGATAACCATTTTATCTTCTGAGACAACAAAAGGAGACACCAGATGCATTACATCGCGGTCATCTAAAGCTAAAAAGCCCGGCGAATCAGATATATATCTGAAACCTATCGCCGTCTTATCATTTACTACATTCTTACCAACACCCAGTCCGAAGGGCAGTGCCTTTCGAGTCAGCTTTTCGCCAAAGATATTTTGAGTGTCTGCATATATAACTTCATACAATAATCTGCCAGTCTCACACCAATGGGCTTTTGCCGGCTCTGCCTCCTGATCACCTGAAAGCAGAGAATAAACCAAACGAGCATTCTTTATTTCATCAGTCAACTGGCGAGTGTCAATACCCTTTTCATAACCATAAAACCGAAACTCATGTTCCAGACGGGCATAAGCCGCAACAACATCATTCACTGGTCGCTGCGTCTGAGCAGCTCGTTCAAGAGCGGCGGCAATAGCATCTTTATCAATATGAGCAACGACATTGTCAACGCGCAGCGCTGCCAATACCATGTCCATATCGGTTGGCATGCCGCCGGGACTTTCAGCTGCAAGCAAGGGCAATACTGCCTTACTGCCATCAGCCGAAACAACCACATTTATACTAGTTGCCGAACTCATTCTATTTCCTGAAGTACCTTCTCTATATTCCTGATCATGTCCGGAGTGTTAACCTTCATCAGATTGTGCAGCATAGCTATTGATGTTATAGCCATATACGATTCATAGTCCTGACCAATATCATCCAATGATACAGCATGATTCCTGATACACAAAGCCCCCAGCAGCATATCATTATTCAAAACCGGAATCATTACCTGATCCTTATCTGCAATAAGCTGCTTGTCTTGCTGTACCTGGGCCAGGATATCGGCACACTGACACTGATCTTTATTTACAATACCAAAGCGATTATAGCACACACCATCAGCAGCGGAGAACAGACTGACATCAGCCGTACCGAACAGCTCTTCATACAAGGGCATAACCTTACTGCAAAAGCACTCCAGGTCGCAGCCTTCCATAAGACAGGTCATAAGCATAAGTTCATTTTGTATATGCTCAGTACGGCGATCAACCATATCTTCGAGCTTATTGCTCCACTTAACCAGCTGCTGATTTTTTATCTCTAATGCAGTCAGCAGGCTTTCTCGCTCAGCCCGTACATCATACAACCCCATAGCATTATCTATGGCTACCCGCACATCTTCCGGCTGCCAGGGCTTGGTCAGATATCGCCAGACATGACCATGATTGATCGCATCCATTACCAGATCGATATCGGCATAGCCAGACAATACCATCTTGATCGAATCAGGAGATACCTGCTGAGCACGAGAAAGGAACTCGATACCATTCATGCCGGGCATATTAATATCAGATAAGATCACTGCCACCTTGTAACCAGAGAGCAACTCCAGGGCATGCTCACCACTTTCGGCTGTCAACAGACCATAGCCTTCCTTCCGCAAGGCCCGCTCCAATGCCTTGAGTACGCTTAGTTCATCATCAACTATCAATACCTTCCGTTCCATTATTTACTCTCCCACATATCAGGCTACCTGACCTATATACCTTATCACTATTAATTGTCCATTTATCCGACTTCGCATTAGGGGTATAAATTCAAATTCATACTGACCTCGACGCAAATTAAACCTTCGGCACGCACGCAAACTCATATCACGAGATTCTGCTGCCAGGCGAGATACTTCTGCTCCAAACACCTGAACTAACTGACAGCCAGGCTCAAAATCTACCAACTCTTCCATTGAAGTGCGGGCATGTTCATTACAAAGCAATATCTCGCCTTTCATATTCACACCTAACATTGACACCGGCATATACTCCAGCATCTCCTGAGTATATTCCAATATTATATTTCGCTGCTCTACCTTGTTTTCTAACAAATCTTTCTGACTCTTAAGCTCTACCGTACGAGCATGAGCCTTTCGTATCAGGTTCCGATTATCAAGCAGCACTTCACTATGACGCAGACATTGATTAACCGCATCTTTAAGATCTGACACTTCCCAGGGCTTGGGAATAAATCGATACACTTCACCCTGATTGATAGAGTCAACAATCATATCGGCATTGGCATAACCCGATATGATCGCACGAACAGTATCAGGGCTTATTTCACGCACTTTTTGCAGAAATTCTGTACCGGGCATATCAGGCATACGCTGATCAGCTATGACTACATTTATATCGTTAGCAGACACCAGTTCCAGAGCATCAAGAGCATTATCACAGGTCATGATCTCATAAGGCTCACGACGCAGTGTCCGCTGCAAGGTCGATAATATCGACCGCTCATCATCAACGAAAAGTACTTTTCTCAGCTCTTTTTCTTCTCGGGACATACTATTCACCTTGCGGCACTTCCGCTGGCATCTGCTGTTTCTGCCTGGCTACTACCGGCAACATTATTGTAAAGACCGTACCCTTACCCAACTGACTATCGACCAGTATCTGACCGTTCATACCTCGTATTATACTCTGTGCTACCGGCAGCCCCAGACCACGCCAAAGCTCAGTACTACTCATGGAATAAAACGGATCAAATATGTGAGCCAGCTCATCCGGACTCATGCCGCAGCCATTATCCTTTATCTGGACATTGACTATGGCACTTTCCTCCCAGACGCTCACCTCTACCAAACCGCCACCCCCCACAGCATGAACTGCATTATGTAATACATTCATTAAGGCCTGGTTCACCTCGCCAGGATAACAGACTATATCAGATACTACCGCAAAATCTTCTCGCACAGTACATTTTTCGCTGATCTCACGCTGCATGATCTGCAAAACCGATTTTACACCATCTACCACATTATAGCGAACCGGCTCACCATCGCCCAGACTGACAAAAGACTGCATGTCAGATATTATGCCATTGGCTTTGGCTACCGATTCAGCACAATCGCTGATCACCTCTTCAGCATTATCTACTGCATCGGCAAAGTCTGTTCGCTGTTGCAGCATGCGTAGTTTGCCAGTCAGCTCTGGTAAATGCTCCGGCTTCGCCTGAGATATCTCATCCGATAACTTTACCACCTGCTGAACTACCTCGGAATATTCATTTAACAAAGTCAGCCCTTTTTGTATCCTGTTAAGGGGCTCACTTATCTCACTGGCAATACCGCCGGCAAGCTCTCCCAGAGATTCAAGTCGATTTCGTTGATATAACTTACCTTCTATCTCACGAGTCTTCTGCACTTTATCAAGCTGTTCATACACATCAGTCACAGGCCTTATTATCGATACCTTGACAATGAAAATATTAATTAGCATTACTAAAATGATCACCAGCAGAGAAATTACCAAAAGCACAGTATTAACCCGATGAGTACTGCCCACTACACCGGCCAGTTCCTGACGGAGTAAACTGCCAAGGTGCTCAGACATAACTGTAATGCGTTTGAGCAATTTATCACTGTTATCGCTCAGCTCAGGGGTCAGACGCTGAGCTTCCAGCACTTTATCGGCATCATTACTGGCCAGCATACCATATACATATTCAGCTGCTATGGCAAACTGACTGTAATCATCAAAGATCCGGGCTATATTCTGCTTGGCCTCGGGCGTGAGATATGTATCAGCCAGCATTTCTTCAAACCGGCGGGCAATTTCTATACGCAATTTCCCTGCCTGATCCAATATGCTCTTATCGCCAAATACAACCGCGTCCTGATACATACTTATCTGATTCTGATATATTACCACACAGGAATCGCCAGCCCTGGCCAGGGGAATAAGATTATTTTGTACCGTCGCAATCCTTTTTGCATTGTAATGCGCAGAGATATTACTGGTAATATGATTGACCAATATACTGGTCATCAGCAGGCCCAATACCAGCCATATCTTTGTTTTTATCTTCGCTCGAATCATTACTTCCTCATTTTTGATACGATGCCTGTCTTTGGGCGGGCAGGATTATAGTAAAAACCGTACCGACTCCCAGCTCACTTTTAACTTCTATTCGGCCGCCGTGCTTTTCTACTATGCCGTGCGAGACCGACAAACCCAACCCCGTACCTTTACCTACTGGCTTGGTACTGAAAAACGGGTCAAAGATATGATCTATATCACAGGGCTTGATACCACAACCCGAATCTGCTACCTCAATACATATATTATCCTGCTGAGCCCAGGTCTTTATTCGTATCTCGCCATGCTCTGCTATCGCCTGGGCGGCATTAACTATAATATTAACAAATACCTGGTTAAGCTCGCCCGGATAACATTCTATATCAGGCACCTCTTCAAAGTCTGTTATTACCGTACATTTATATTTCAACTCATTATTCAATATCTTAAGCGTACTTATCAGGCCATCATTTACACTGTAATCCCGCTTCTCTTTAGAATCCGGACGGGCAAATGACTTGAGATTCGACACTATCTCAGTCACCCTGGCAGCACCAGATACACTATCAGCCAGCAGACTGTCGATATCGGCTGCTATGGTCTCCAGATCTTCGACCTGATCAAGAGCAACTAACTGCTCCAGTAGATTTTCCGCTTTATCCGGACCTGCCTGACCTAACTGCCTCATCAGCTCCATGCTCTTTTTGAATACCTCTGCATACTCCTGCATGACCTTGAGATTACCATAGATAAAGCCCAGCGGATTATTGATCTCATGGGCCACGCCTGCGGCCAGCTCGCCTATAGCCTCGAGCTTCTGACTATGGTATAACTGGGCCTCCATATTCTTCTGACTGGAAATATCCTGCCAGAACAGTATGGCAAATTTCTTACCCAGCACCTCGGCACTTATAGGCCAGATGCGAACATGGACAATACCACCATCTGCATTTCGCTGCTGATGCTGACATTCACCGCTCTCTAAGGCAGTTTGCAGCAGACATTTATCGCAAGGGCTCTTATGACATATAACCGAACAAATACTCCCCTGCTCCGGCAGCATACTAACGCCACCATCAGCATAATTACGACAGCTGTGTATTATACGCCCCTCTTCATCAACTATATAAACAGCCTCTGATCTGCGTTGTACCATATTTTCCATTGTCATAATCTGACCTCAGTTTTTCGGACCCCAATGACCTTGCCTGCATCAGGAGAAAAGTCCAATAATATATCGCCCAGACTATATATTTACATACACAGTCTCCCGTTCTATCATCGGATATATTTTTGGGTGCTATAAGCAGATAAAGTCAAAAAAAACAGCCAGAAAAGCCTGTCTTGCTGACATCAACCCCCAAAACCACAGAGTTCATCAGAGGCTAATATGTCATCTTTGGCATTACTAACGCATATTACATCACACTCGTGCAAGTTCACTCATAATTACCACTTATACCCTACCACGACAATCAACTTCCATATGTAAGAATATACTATAAATTAAACCAATAACCGCACAATACCGCTTTGCCGGCTATAAAAAAAAACGCATTACGCCGGGGCTATACTCCGACATAATGCGTTTAATGTCCTATAATTAACACTATCTCAGAACGACCAGGTGGTCTTTACTGAGAACAATACACTGTCGCCGCCGTCTGTAGCATATCTCTTGGTCGGCCACGGGGCATTACCATTACCATCGTTAAAGTCAACCTGCCCTTTTACCAGCCAGCTATCAGTTATATTATAACGACTGAAAAGCGAAATAGTCTTCTGGTCAGCCTTCTTATAATCAGTTGATTCATCAGTAGAAACATACTCAGCATAATAAACACCAGCACCAAGTTTATCGGTCAGATCATAATCTATGCCACTGTACCAGCCCTGATTCTGCTTGGTACCATCAGAGGTACGAACCACTGCTTCGGTTACCAGCGTCAAACGACCTACCTGATACTCTATTGAATATATCTGATTAACATAGTTTTTCATATCTAAACTCATTGGCACCCATACACCAAAGGCCGGCACCCAACCTTCGCCGGCAAATTCAGCATCAAGCCGACGCCAGGTATATCCTACACGCAGACCATCTACCGGGGTCTCATAAAGTAACTGAAAATTGGCACTATGAGTTTCAGCATAGCTTATATTACGGAGACCTTCTACTACACCATTCCCAAAGGCACCAAAATTATAAGGAAAATCACCCGTTTCACTCTCATTAGTTATCGGCTTGCCTATACCGGCCTGATATGAGAGATAACCCAGATCATCCAGATCAAAGCCACCGTAAATACTACCACCATCGAGAGCTGAGTAGTAATCGCGATAATATTCTGAATATACATTCTGTGGTAAAATAACTGACTTACGCACCATGTCAATATCGCGAGTCTCATTATAAAGACCCGCCGGGATACGCATACGACCGGCCCTTATACCAAAATTATCGTTCACCCGATAATCAGCCAGACCATAATGCAGAAATATTTCATCACCGCCCTGCCCACCCAGGCTATACCCCATAATCTGGGCAGCCAGCAGCAGTTCATCGGTAAGATTGCCACTAAAATTCACGCCATACTCACGCAGGTCAAAGGAACCATCACGACTGCCTTCATATACATCATTATTGGAACTCTTCATAAAACCCTGCGAAAAGAAACCATGCATCTGGATCTTCTCGATCGGGAAACCGATCTCAGTTGTATCCAGCTCTATAGCCGAAACCGGCACCGCCAGACACAAACCAGCAAAAACTAATGCTACTTTAATCATCGATCTATACATATTTTAACTCCTTACAATAATCTTCTATTAAGGGCTCTCGCCCCAACCTTATCTGTACTTACTCTGTCATCCCTGACCAGAATAAACTTTTTACTACTTACCAGAGTACATGACCAGACTGACCCCCGCCCAATCTGATCTAATACTCTGGCACCACATTACCAATGCTTGATACAACATACTCGTTTCTGGGAGCTGATAAATCACAAGCATGAAAGCCGCAGATTTTACACTGGAGCTTCCATGCTTGAATATTTAGCTAATATCAGAATGACCAGGTGGTCTTAACTGAAAACAGCACACTATCGATCTCATCTGTAGCGGAAGAATATGAATTACGATGACGGCCTGTTCCTTTATTGTAATCTACCTGAGCCTTCACCAGCCAGCTATCTGTTATATCATAACAACCGTAAACAGAGAATGTGTCCTCATAATTCTGAACCGGATCTGCCCTTCGTAAGAAAGACGCCCCTGCCTCATTATGATATGTACTATAATTACCACCTACAGAAAACTTGTCGGTCAACTCATATTCTGCCCCGGTGTACCAACCCATAGCAGCCGGACCAGTTCCGTTTCTGTGTTCAGTCAGAACCGTAAGCTCACCATTTAGCACCAACTTCCCAGTTGTGTACTCAACCGACCAAATCTGAGTGCCAAAATTATCAATTTCTGGGGTAACATTAATTGTCCCACCGGGGGTGTCAACTTTGGCTTGAATAATATTATCTATTCTACGCCATGTCCAGCCTAAAACCAAACCATTAACAGGAGTGTACCATACAAGCTGAGCACCAGCTGAACATCCACGGTCAAAATAGATATCATACAAACCTGAGCTGCCATATAAAAACGGCAGGTCACTGGCCGGGTCTTCGTCATTAACCAAAGTACCAACATGCGCTGAATAGTTTAATGACCCTAAATCATTTAAATCAATATTACCATAAATTGAAACCGCATCAACAGAGGCAAAGAAATCTCGATATACTTCAGGATATACACTTTGTGGTAAAAAAATACTTGTTCTGAGCATATCAATATCTCGAGTCTCATTATACAAACCTGCCGGCACACGAACACGACCTGCACGGAAACCAAGTTCATCTGCTATGTTATAGTCAACATAACCATAATGCAGGTTAATATGGTCTTTTCCAAGATCTCCCAGCGAATAGCCCATAAATTGAGCCGCTAGCCGAATATCCTCTGTTAGATACCCAGAAAAGTTTATACCAAAATCCCTAAGATCCAAAGTACCTTCATGTGATTTGGAATATACATTATTATTAGAGCTTTTCATATAACCTTGGCTGAAAAATCCATGAACTTCAACTGTTTCAATCGGGAACCCTATCTCAGCAGTATTAAACTCTATCGCCAGCACAGGAACAGCCATAAACAAGGCTGTCATAACCATTGCTATTTTTGTTATATACTTATCCATGATCATATCCTCACCATATCCCATTATTTAATTGTTATCGCCTTAACCTTGTCTGTCATAATACTGCCGTCCTTGGAAGTATTAACATGCACATAACCGATAGCACCGGAAGTCTTGGCTATATACTCTACCATCTCTTTTTCTGTGGCAAAGTCTTTGGGCATCTTGCTCTTACCGGAAAATACCAGTTTCTTCCAACTGTTGATGAACTGACTGTCGGTCTTCTTAATATAATGTTTTAAGAAGGCCTCATGCACAGCTCCGGCTTTTAATATGGTGATCTCTACTTTCTTATCACCTACTGATGAGGTCTTACCGGTAAAGATATTTTCTACTGTCGCTGCGTCCAGCGTCGTACCCGGCACATCGGCATTGGCCACCAGCACTATGTCTGATGCGGCCACTTCCTGAGCACTGGCTGTCTGTGTCAACATAACACCAAACACTGCCAATACCATCAATGTCGCTCTTAGTAATTTCATTTTTTCATCTCCATACCATAGGAAACATTGTATTACGGACAAAAAGCCGCAGGAGCCCCCTCCTGCGGCTACAATTTTTTGACTTAAAGGATAATTATCAGAATGACCAGCTGGTCTTAACTGCAAACAGTGTGCTTTCCAGTTCATCGCCTGCTGTACGAGAGAAATTCTGATTTAACGCAGTACCTCTGTTCATATCAACCTGAGCCTTCACTATCCAGCTTGGTGTGATATTGTACTTACCATAAAGCGATACTGTATGCTGAAAACCATTCATCAGATCAGGATTTGTACCTGAGGCATTACCACGATCGTAAGCATACCTACTATAATTGCCGCCCAATGAGAACTTTTCTGTTATCTCATAATTTGCACCGGCATACCAACCAGTAGCATCCGGCAGACCATCAATTGTCACTCTGCTGGTCTCAGCTGAAAGTGTCAGCTTATCTATCTGATATTCAACTGACCAGACCTGATTACAATGGTTGGTAACTGTTATCGGAATTGCCAAAGGACCTACGCCGGGAACTTCAATTGTACCTATAGCAGTATTATCTATACGACGCCAGCTCCAGGCTGTACGCAACCCCTGAACCGGAGTATCCCACAACAACTGAGCTCCGGCACTATTACCATTTTCATAATGCATATCGTAAAATCCCAGCCCCCTGAAGAGATATGTCAGGTCACTGGTTGGGTCATCATCATTTATCAGCTTGCCTATATGGGTCTGATATGACAGGAAACCCATTTCTTCCAGATCAAATCCACCATACAGAGAAACCGCATCAGTCGAAGCAAAATAATCACGACTGGTCTCCGGGTAAACACTCTGAGGCAGGAAGATGCTCGTACGAAGCATGTCAATATCTCGAGTCTCATTGTACAACCCCAGCGGAACACGCACACGCCCGGCCCTGAAGCCAAGTTCATCACAATAGTTATAGTCAAATATACCATAATGCAGATTGATCTTGTCACCACCCTGGTCGCCCAGGCTGTAACCCATAAACTGCACAGCTAAAAGAATATCTTCTGTCAGATAGCCAGAGAAGTTAACACCAAAGTCACGCAGATCAAGTGTACCATCATGACTTTCACCAAAAACGCTGTTATTTGAACTCTTCATATAGCCCTGGGCGAAGAAGCCGTGCATCTCAACCTTCTCGATTGGGAAACCTATCTCAGTTGTGTCCAGCTCTATCGCCAGTACAGGAACAGCCATAAACAAGGCTGTCGTAAACATCACTATTTTTGTTATATACTTATTCATTATCATATCCTCACCATATCCCATTATTTAATTGTTATTGCCTTAACCTTGTCTGTCATAATACTGCCATCCTTGGAAGTATTAACATGCACATAACCGATAGCACCGGAAGTCTTGGCTATATACTCTACCATCTCTTTTTCTGTGGCAAAGTCTTTGGGCATCTTGCTCTTACCGGAAAATACCAGTTTCTTCCAACTGTTGATGAACTGACTGTCGGTCTTCTTAATATAATGTTTTAAGAATGCCTCATGCACAGCTCCGGCTTTTAATATGGTGATCTCTACTTTCTTATCACCTACCGATGAGGTCTTACCGGTAAAGATATTTTCTACGGTCGCTGCGTCCAGCGTCGTACCCGGCACATCGGCATTGGCCACCAGCACTATGTCTGATGCGGCCACTTCCTGAGCACTGGCCGTCTGTGTCAACATAACACCAAACACTGCCAATACCATCAATGTCGCTCTTAGTAATTTCATTTTTTCATCTCCATACCATAGGAAATATTGTATTACGGATAAAAAGCCGCAGAGAATTTTCCCCTGCGGCTACAACTTTTTGACTTAAAGATACTTATCAGAATGACCAGGTGGTCTTAACTGAGAATAACATGCTTTCCAGCTCATCATCTGCCGAGCGAGAAAAGCCCTGATAGCGGGCTAAACCGCGATTCATATCTACCTGAGCCTTTATAAGCCAGTTGGCTGTTATGTCATACTTACCATAAACAGATACTGTATTCTGATGACCGTAAATATCCTCCGGATTGATACCAGGTCTGGCACCACGCTCCAAAGAGTAACGACTATAGTTACCACCTATAGAAAACTTATCAGTCAGAGCATAATCAGCACCGGCGTACCAGCCTGTGAAATTTGGAACACTGTCTATTGAAACATAGGAATACTCACTCATCAGAGTAAGACGATCTATTACATACTCTAATGACCATACCTGCAATGAAACATTCTTTATAGGAGTATGGACCGGGAATGTACCCACGCCTGGTATAGTAAACTCACTACTCATATTGTTGTCTATGCGACGCCAGGTCCAGCCTGTACGCAGACCCTGAACCGGTGTTTCCCACAATAACTGGGCTCCGGCGCTATGACCATCGGTAAATACATTGTTCTCTAACCCTTGCGCACGCATACTAAGCGGCACATCACTTACCGGATCATCATCATTTATCAATCTGCCAACATGACCCTGATAGGACAAAAAGCCCAGTGATTCCATGTCAACACCACCATAAGTTACAAAAGCATCTGCCGAAGCATAATAATCACGATATTCTTCCGGATAAACACTCTGGGGCATGAAAACATGGGTGCGAACCATATCAATGTCACGAGTCTCATTATAAAGACCAGATGGCACACGAACACGACCAAGACGAAAACCAAGAGCATCGACAAGCCTGTAATCAGCATAACCATAATGCAGATTGATCTTATCGCCACCCTGCTCACCCAGCGAATAGCCAGTAAACTGTGCCGCTAATCTCAGATCATCTGTAAGATTACCGGAAAAGTTAACGCCAAAGTCACGCAGGTCTAATGTTCCATCACGACTGTCTCCATACAGATCATTATTGGTGCTTTTCATATAACCCTGTGAAAAGAAGCCGTGCATCTCGATCTTATCGATCGGGAAGCCTATTTCTGTCATATCCAGCTCAAGAGCTGAGGCCGGAACAGTCATAAATAAAACTGTAATAATAATAGCTATTAATGTTATATACCTATTCATAGTCTGTATCCTCACCATATCCCATTATTTAATTGTTATTGCCTTAACCTTGTCTGTCATAATACTGCCATCCTTGGAAGTATTAACATGCACATAACCGATAGCACCGGAAGTCTTGGCTATATACTCTACCATCTCTTTTTCTGTGGCAAAGTCTTTGGGCATCTTGCTCTTACCGGAAAATACCAGTTTCTTCCAACTGTTGATGAACTGACTGTCGGTCTTCTTAATATAATGTTTTAAGAATGCCTCATGCACAGCTCCGGCTTTTAATATGGTGATCTCTACTTTCTTATCACCTACCGATGAGGTCTTACCGGTAAAGATATTTTCTACGGTCGCTGCGTCCAGCGTCGTACCCGGCACATCGGCATTGGCCACCAGCACTATGTCTGATGCGGCCACTTCCTGAGCACTGGCCGTCTGTGTCAACATAACACCAAACACTGCCAGAACCATCATTGTCGCTCTTAATAACTTCATGAAATGTCTCCTGTAATAATTATGTTACTACTTTAACTTCTGTTTAATTACTGACTTTTATATTGAGATAAACTCATGTGCCTAGATAATCGACAATGATACTTTTTTTCTATTGTCTATTTCCCCGATTTCACCATAAGAGAGTTAAAATGCTGAAGTTAACTCAATATTGCCACCCATTATCAGCCTTAATAATGACCATAAAAGCTGTTTCCAATACTGAAAACCGATTTTTTTAAAGATAAAAAAAAACGGCATATTCATCTCGAAATATGCCGTTATAGGACCTGATTTATTATATCAAATTTATATCTTACGCCAGAACATCGCCAAATTTATATAGTGTACCACCGCTTTTCTGGTCAACCGGCCCATTATATAAGGCATCCTGCTTTAGCGTAAAAATTGCAAAACTCTCATTACCCTGAGATACTTTATAACTATGCACTCCCCGCCCATCAAAAAGTAAACCCTGACCTGCCTTGAGTTTATGTTCCGTCTCGCCAATCATCACGGACTGCTTGCCATTAATTACAAAGACAAATTCTTCCTGGGCTATATATACATTTTCAGAAGGAACCTCTACCTCCTGACCAGTTCCATTACTCAGATACCCCATGCGATACTTATCAAAACGCATCTGGCTCAAAGCCATATCAACATTACCCCGATCGCCGCCTTTGCCGCCAAAGGTAGTCATACGAGTCTGGCCAACCTGACAACTGCCGCGCCGGGCCAGTTCCAGCATATCTACCAGATCAACATCAAGAGCTTCAGCTATCAGATCAAGGGTTGACAAACCCGGGCAACGATCATTCCTTTCAATCGCCTGTAAAGTCTGGGAGGTCAGTGAACACCTGGCGAGAAAATCATCCTGAATAAACCCTCTTGCCTTACGCAAGTCTCGTATTATAGAAAAATCAAACTCTCTCAACTCTTCTTTACCTTTACCGGCAGTTGTTTCATTAAAAGTAAAGAAACGATTAACGCCTGTCTTTTTACTGGCAAACATCAGCTGAGATGCCTTATTCGTACCCGGCAAACTCATTGCCACTATTCGTGCCGGTCCATTTTTCACCTCAACACGACACCCCACACCCTCAAGGGTCACCATGTCACCGGCTACTGCCTCATTTTCACAACAACTGCACGAAATTGACACAGTACCTTCTATAACATATATACATTGCACCTGATACTTCTTGAGAACATAAGATACATCAGCATTTAACTCTATATATGCCAACGACTTATCTGACAAAGAGTACAAGACTGCCCGCCCTGCATTATCTGGCAGCACCACCGACTCACCCTCTATTAACCTGGTGGGCATACGCCGACAATAACTTATCAGCTCACCATACTTAAGGTCCAGTGAACTGCATATCTGCATTATAACAGGCAAGGACGGGACAAAACGCCCTTGCTCTATATTAGATATAGTCTGACGCGATACACCACATTTCTCAGCCAACTGCTGGCGACTCATAAAGTATCGCTGTCGTAAAAACTGAATTATACTGAAATCGTATTCTGACATTATTAGTCCTATAATTACACTCAGATACACCTATTACAAATATTTTTACTATGATTTTTTATCAAACTAACATCTTCCCCTTTTTAATCTATTTCTGCTTTATTTGCAAGAAAAATATTAAAAGGCACAGTACCAAAAAATCAACAACAACCTGTTAAATAAAGAATTGGAACACAAGTTCCTATCCATAGAAACATTAAACGACAAAGACATTACTCAAATACTGTAAAACACATTTATATAATAAAGAATAAACACTAAACTTCAGTTAGCATAACATATAACCGAATATCAAAATGGCTCAGAAGGCTGTTAGACAACTTTGACATTAAGTTTTACAAGGAATGACAAATGAGAAAAATAGGCATTAAAGCAAAACTATGGGCAGTAGTAGGTATTTTGCTCGTCGGTATTCTGGCTAATTCTCTTGCCAGTTATATTCTGGGCACACAGAATGGTCAAAAGCTAAGCCAGATAGCCGAAAAAGTATTCCCGGCCACACAAAACAGCCAGCAGGCATTTGCCGCCTTCAAAAATCAGACCAAGTTATACATGGACGCAGTAATGCTGGGCGAAGTGGAAAACATCAAACTGGCTCAGGCCGAAAGCGACAGCATACAGAATGCTCTTGGCTCAATAGTAACCGACAATGCCGTAAGTAAAGACAAAATAATCGAGATCAATAAGCTTGTTGAAGAATACAAGAACTATACTGCCAAAGCCAATAAAGTATATGGCACAATGGCTGGCGACACCAACACCGGCATGACAACCGAGCAGGCTGAGTCAATGGCCGGGTCAATTGCTAAACAAAAAGATGAATATTTCGCCAAATTTGAAACTCTGGCTACTGACATGGCCGGATACCTTAAGTCGTCTCTGGCTCAGGTAGCAAGCAATACCAACAAACTGAACATTACCCTGCTTGTAGTAGCAGGCAGTCTGGCCCTGGTGGCCCTGGCAATAACCTGGTTTGTCATCAGCAAATCTGTTATAGGACCTATCAATACTGTTATCAACCAGCTTTGTACCGCTGGTCAGCAGCTTACCGAAATGTCGGGCAAGATCAAGACCAGTGCCATTGTTATTAAGGACGGTACAAATGAGCAGGTTGCCGGCCTGGAAGAATCTTCTGCCTCACTGGAAGAAATGTCAACCATGACAGAAGGCAATGTAGCCAAGACTAAAGAAGCTAATAAACATGTTATCAAAGCCAGTAACTCATCTAAGAACGGCATAGAGGCCATGACCAGAATGAATCAGGCTATACAGGAAATAAATCGCTCTTCACAGGAAACTCAGGCCATCGTTAAAACTATTAACGAAATAGCCTTCCAGACCAATCTGCTGGCTCTTAATGCCGCAGTTGAAGCGGCTCGTGCCGGAGAGTCTGGCAAAGGATTTGCCGTTGTTGCCGAGGAAGTTCGTAACCTGGCCATGAGGTCGGCCCAGGCCGCCAGCAGTACCGCACAACTGATCGAAAAATCAGTCCAGAATGCCATGAGCGGCGTTTCTATTGTCGGAGAGGTCGGCAAGAGCTTTGAGGCCATTAACGAATCAATTGAATTTGTTGCCAAACTGGAAGAAGAGATCAGCATCGCTTACAGCGAACAGGCAGAAGGCATACAACAGTTAAATTCGGCGGTCTCTGCCATTGACAAGGTAACACAGACTAATGCCTGCAATGTGGAAGATTCAGCTAATGCCGCCGATGAGATCGACTCTCAGGCCAGAATAATGAATGAAGTAGTCAGCCAGCTCGTTGAACTGGTTGGCACTGATAAATAGAGATTAAAACAACACACCATGCACGATAAAAGCCCGACTAAGCTTTGCTTAACGGGCTTTTTCGTTTTTCTGATACTAATATATGTGCCATACAGACACAATCATACCTCACTAATTCTAACAAAACGGCAAATATTCATTGCCTCGGGCTATTTTTACGATATTATTAGGAGATAATAGCATTTTTATAGCAGATATATACAGGAAAGACCTGAAAATGAAGATTTACGAGCAATTACAAAACTCTATTGTACCGGTAGAACTTGGCGAGCGTAGCTATCCTATCTACATCGGTGACAACATATTAAACTCGTTAGGCGAAACACTGGCCTTCCATCTGGGTCGCAAAAAGGCCGTATTGATAACTGATTCCAATGTAGGCACACTTTATGCCCAAAGAGCCAAGGACAGTCTGGATGATGCCGGGATCAAAGCAGGGGTAATTGAAGTAAAGCCCGGCGAAGTCTCCAAAGGCAAAGACACTCTCTTTAGCATATATGATGAACTATTCGACCTGGGTATTGAACGCTCTGACACTATAATTGCACTGGGCGGCGGCGTCATCGGCGATCTCGCCGGATATGCAGCAGCAAGCTTCAAAAGAGGAACAAACTTTGTCCAGGTGCCTACCAGCCTGCTGGCTATGGTTGACAGCAGTGTCGGTGGCAAGACGGGCATAAATCACCCGCGAGGCAAAAACATGATCGGTGCTTTCTATCAGCCGGCTTTTGTCATGGCTGATGTTGCCGCCTTAAAAACCCTGCCCGCCCGGGAACTGGCCTGTGGCCTGGCAGAATCGGTTAAACATGGCGTGATCCAGAACCTGAGCTTCTTTGAATGGATGGAAGAAAATTACCAGAACATTCTGAACTGCAAACCAGAGACAATGACAAAACTGGTCGCAGAAAATGTAAAAGTAAAGGCCTCTGTCGTATCTCAGGACGAAAGAGAAGGCAATCTCCGCCAGATATTGAACTATGGCCACACTTACGGACACGCTGTTGAGGTACTGTTCAAAGTTAACGGTGAAAATCAATATCATCATGGCGAAGCGGTAGCTATCGGCATAGCTCATGCCAACCAATTAGCTGTTGATCGCGGCTTACTCACCGAAGAACAGTCTCAAAGAATAAGCCAACTGCTAACGCGATTCAATCTGCCGCTCAAAGCCGATTTCGAGAACCACCCTGAGATCAGCCAAGCTCAAATAGAAGAGGCAATAAAGCACGACAAAAAGGTCAGAGACGGAAAAGTTGTTTATATCCTGCCCGAAAGCATTGGCAAATGTCAGATAGTGGCAATGTAAATACCAGAGATAATAACCAGTCCAGCCTGCTATCTGACGGAGTAATTTCATGAAACAAATCATTGCATCGGCCATCATGACCCTCTGTACCATAACATCAGCCGCTGATTATTATCTAAACTCCGAATCTGGCAGCGATACTAATAGCGGCACAGAAAAGCTCTCGCCGTTAAAGACTGTCGCCGCCCTTAACCAGATAGCCTTTAAGCCCGGCGATAACATTCACATTGCACCAGACACCGAATATCACGGCACAGTACAATTGAAAGACTCGGGTTCTGAGCAGCAACCCATCAGACTATTCACTGAAGCCGGCGGAGCTAAAGCCATCTTTCATGGCAATGGTGCTAACGAAACTATACTGCTTCAGAATGTTCAATATTGGGAAATATCTAATATTGCCATAACTAATAAAGGACCGGAACGAGTTAAACATCAGGTTGGCCTGAGAATATTACTTCGCGATTTCGGGGTAGCTGAACATATTCATATAAACAATGTCAGCATAAGCGACATTTACGGCAGTCTCGAAAAAGAAACCGAAGGCCATGGCATATTGGCCCAGAATATAAGCGGCCCGAAAAACATCAGGTCGCGATTCAATGACCTGCGTATCGAAAACTGCAAGTTAACCCGCACCGACCGCAATGGCATCTGTATGCAGAGCAGCTTTATCAACCGCAAACATAACTGGTTTGCCAGCACCAATGTCATCATTCGTGGTAATGTTATCGAAGATTGCGGCGGCGATGCCATTAAGCCCTGGGGCTGCGATGGTGCCCTGGTCGAACACAACCTGGTAAACGGCTGCCGCATGAGATGCCAGGATTATGCCGCCGGCATCTGGCCCTGGTCCTGCGATAATACCATTATCCAGTTTAACGAGGTCTGCAATACCAAAGGCATTAAAGACGGTCAGGGATTCGACAGCGATTACAACTGCCAGAACACTATCATTCAGTACAATTACAGCCATGACAATGAAGGCGGTTTCTTACTGGTCTGCGGCCCGAAGATATCAGATGCCAATATCGGCTGCCTTAATACTGTCGTCCGTTTCAATATCAGTCAGAACGATGGCATTGACTCGTCCCGTATCTTCCATATTTCCGGAAGCTCGGTTAATAATACCAGAATATATAACAATATCATCTATCGCGACAAGCAGCATAATGTACCCATGGTGATCTACGGCGACTGGGACGGCTATGCTCAAAACACTCAGTTCAGCAATAATATTTTCTTTGTCGAAGGTCAGTGTTCTTACCAGCTCGAAGGCGGCATCAATACAATATTCGACAATAATCTTTATTTCGGCAGGCACGAAAATATGCCGCAAGACAAAGCAGCAATAATCGCTGATCCGCTTTTCCTTAAGCCCGGCAGCGGCACAACCGGCCTGCACACTCTGGATGGCTATAAACTCAGACCAGATTCTCCGGCCCGCAATTCCGGGAAAAAGATCGAAAAGATTGGATCCCGCGACTTCTTTAATAACCCCATAGACCCCAACAGCAATATCAGCATCGGAGCCGAGATAAGCCGCTGAATACATTCACACTGTCACACTTTCACATTGGCTGCCGATCACTTTTTCAACACAGGCTTTGGCTTTCTATGCCAGCACATGAACCTTACCGCATTTAGGACATTGAGCTTTTTTATGCCTGAACCGAGGCGGTATCTTTAATTTCAGGCCGCAGGTGCAGGTCAATATCTTATAATCATTCAAGGTCATGATAAGATCGCCTGTCTGCCTTTGCTGACTGACCCTGTCGATCGGCTCACTGACTGCTGCCGCTGAACGAGCGACATTACCCACCGGGGCCGCGGGCATATCATCGACCAAGGCCGCACCGGGCACACAACTGCCGCCATTAACGGAACTATAGGCCTTATCATAACTGCGATAACTGCCATCTGTGCCGGCGAGCTTGCGCAGTATCGCAATTCGCTTAGCGATGGGAGGATGAGTGCTGGTCAAGCTGTCCAGAGAACGAGAGGCATTAGGATTATTGATATACAGCGGTGCGGTAACACGATTGGCATGAGGCATAGGCCGGCTGTTAGTGGCTATCTTCTCCAGGGCATCGGCCAGCCCTTCGGGATTGCGAGTAAGACGCACCGCAGAGGCATCGGCCAGATACTCGCGTTTGCGGCTGGTGGCAAAGTAGATCAACTGGGCCAGCAGCGGAGCAATAATTGCCATCAGGATCGCAATTATAAGCATTACCGCCGCCCCGCCGCCATTATTGCGGTCATTGCGGCTGCTGTAACGACTGCCGCGCATTGAGCCATAAAAAGTACTGCGTAAAAAGACATCTGACAGCATGACTATGGTACCAAGCATAATACCCACCATAGTCATGAACATTATGTCACGATTCAATATATGCGACATCTCATGAGCGATCACTCCCTGCAATTCATCACGCCTGAGCCGTCCCAGCAGTCCGGCAGTTACCGCAACGGCTGAATTCTCCGGCTTTGTGCCGGTTGCAAAAGCATTCGGAGCCTCATCGGGGATAATGAATATACGCGGCTGCTTACTCAACCCGGCGGCAAGGGTCATTTCTTCCACTACATTGCACAATACCTGGTGATCTTTGGGCCCAACCTCGATCGCTCCACTGATCGAAAGCATAATATCACCGCCGGCATAATACGCCACCAGCACCTGTATCAACCAGAGAGCAAAAGCAACTGCCATACCATAAAGCCACCAGGGATTCTCCAGCAGATTATCTGTCATGCCATTGAACAGCCAGTTCTGATCGCCGCGATCAACTGCGGCAGTCATCTTCTCTGGCTGATAATTAGCGGAAAATGTCCCGATTGCCTGACCGATAATTCCGCCCAGTAAGAGCATGATAAAGGCCATTATCAGCAGCAGGACTATCGACCGGCGTTTATTCAATTGTATCAGTTGCCACATATCTCTTTTCTTTCAACACAGTTATATCTCACCGGCGAAATACACCTCGAGATGCTCAACCTGCTTTAGCACAGCCAGAACCAAAACCAGAGACTATCAGTTAAAGCTCACTTTGGGGGCCATGCGGGCCTGAGGCTCTTCCAGCTCGAACATTTCGGCCTGCTTAAAGTTGAACATACCGGCAACTATATTACTGGGGAACATTTCGATCTTATTATTAAAGAACAAAACAGAATCATTGTAAGCCTGACGGGAAAAAGATATTTTATTCTCAGTTGAGGTCAGCTCTTCCTGTACTGCCAGAAAATTTGCATTTGCCTTCAGGTCGGGGTAAGCCTCAACCGCCACCATGAACTGCCCCACCGCGGCAGTAAGCATGCTTTCAGCCTTGCCCTTCTCTGCCGGGGTAGTAGCCGCCATCGCTCCGCTGCGTGCCTTGGTTATAGCCTCCATTGTACCCCGTTCATGTATCATATAGGCCTTGGCCGTCTCGACCAGATTAGGGATCAGGTCATAACGCCGCTTGAGCTGCACATCGATCTGCGACCAGGCATTTTTCACCTGATTACGCAGGCCCACCAGCGAATTGAATATGCCGATAATAATAATTGTCAACAAACCGATAATACCTAAAATAACATATATCGTAGCCATAGTAATGATCAATCCTTCCTTCCAAAAATATCCTGTAATTGTTTAATAACGACATTATCCTGGTCTGCCAGAGCCAGGGCCTCTTGCAGCTCACCGGCATCAAACCACAGCCCGCAACCAGCCGGGCAACTGTCCAGCAGTATCTTTGCTCTTTCACCCTGACTGGCAGATAAATACTGTTTGAGCATTATCTTTCGACAGCGGGGGCATTTACGCAACTGCTCGGTCGAAGACGCTGCCGGTTCAAAGCTCAAGCCGCTCGTGCCCTGCCCCTGACCCATGAGCAGCTCCAGCTCACCACCATCAAGCCAGACACCGCCGCATTGGCAGCAGTAATCAACCTCAACACTATTGAGCTCCAGTATGATCATCTCACTTTTACAGCCCGGGCAACGCATAATCTACTTTCTCCGGTAAAACCCTGTATATCAAAAACTTACCGCCGACAGTCCCAAAAAAACAGCAGCGATTTCCAGTAAATGGCTTAGCCCCACACCTCCAACCGTTCTATTGTACGACATAATCCAATTATAGTTACATAAAATCAGCAAGCAAATAAAAAAAATCTGCCAGCCCCCCTCAGGGCCAAAGCCTGAAAAGCTGACTTACTATCGCCCCCATACACCAGAGAGATACTAACCCAAACCCACTCCCGCCTCGAGGCCTTATGCTGCTTCCGCTCCATATTTACCCTGTTAAAACCGGTAAGCTGCTGATTGAAATTGCCAATTCGCTACATGAAATTGGTAATTTGCTATATGAAATTACCGATTTGAGCTAGCAGCTTACCTATATTAATGCTCAAATTCACGATTCGCTCGTTAAAATTGGCAATTCGCTACATAAAATCGCCGACTTGCTACATGAAATTGGTAACATTATGTTTCTCAAATATTGAACGCCACTGTAAATATAGTATTAACAGTGGCGTTCAATGAATAACTGGGCTAGAAAAGATTATTATCGATTTATTTCCGACTATTGGCTATTTTTTCCACCTGTTCGAGATATTCCTGAACTTTTTCTCTGGGCTTTAACTGCTGAGAGCGTCTCAACAAGGGCAGCGCTTCGGTATATTTGCCATTACTGACCAGCAGCTGGGCATGACGGAGTTTGGCATCAGCTTCAAAATCTGGTATATTAGCAGCTCTTTCATAGTAAAAAATTGCCTTTTCGCTATCGTTATTATTAGCAGCATTCTGTCCGAGCAAAATAATCGCTTCACCATCAAGAGGATCTAAAGAAACAATTTGCTCCAGCGTTTTAAGCTGCTCGCCAGATTCTCCGGCGGCAACGGCTATTCTCGCTTTTATTCGCAACAGTTCCTTTCTATCGGTATCATTCAATTTCTCAGCATAGCTTTTTTCTACCTGTTCCAGCAGCAAAGAGGCATTAACCAGATCACCACGAGCAGCAAGTACTTTGGCAGAACGCAACGGTCTTTGGGGCGAGAAACTATCACAATCAGACTCCAGAGCTTTAATATATGCTTTAACTGCCGGAGCATTAAGTTCCTGATTAACATAAATATCTCCAAGCATATTGAGATTGTCCGGACTGGCCTTACCCATTATTACAAGTAATTCATATATTTCAGCTGCTTTAATGGGCTGATCCATCCCCAGGCAGGCATTAGCTTGTAAAAGCCATAATTCGGCGTTATCTGGATTATCTTTGGCCAGCTGCTGACATAGATTCAGGGCTTCTTCATATCGCTGCTGCTTGAAAAAACTGCGGGCCAGCCCCATTTTCCAGTCAAGGGTCGCCGGGTCTAAGAGTACGGCCATTCTATAGGCCGATTCAGCTGCGGTATCATCAGTGAGCCCGGCATAAGCATAGCCCAGCAGACCATAGATCAGTGAACTGTGATCGCCGGTTTCAATTACTTTTGTCAGGGCTTTCACCGCTTCGGAAAAATTGCCCTGACGAACATATATCATAGCCAGGTTTTTCCAGGCTCGTCTGAATTTGGGGTATTTATCAACCGCTACATGATATGCAGCAGAAGCCTGTTCAAACTTTTCCTGCTGAAAATAAAGATTTGCCAGAGTAAAATCGAGAACTGCACTTACTGCCGGCCCCTGATTTTTTAATAATAGCTCCTGAGCCTCTTGCGACTTTTCTGAAGAGATAAGATCCATGATCCTGAGCATAGTTTCTCGTTCCGAACTGGTTACCCGTGGTTCGATTTCTGTTTCAGCGATATAACTCAAGGCAAATTGTGATTTGAAAGAATCACTATTCCATATCTGTAATTCTATACTTTGCGGTTCTGTCTGGCCGTTAGCAGGTAAAATTAAAAAACCACCAATAGCCAGTAATATAGCCGAAAATCTGTATTTTAATGAGTTAGTCATAATTGAATTGTCTCTTTTAAATTTCATTTTAATTTCCCTGAGTGAATGTTATTGGCACTCTCATCTTAAACCGAACGGGCTTACCATTATTCCGGCCGGGTTCAAATTTCCATTGTTTAACGGCATTAAGGGCGCTGCGGTCAAATATAGGGTTAGTTGTACTTTGCACCTTTGGCTCCTGAACCTTGCCTTCCTGGTCAACAATAAATACGATATAAACCGTAGCCGGGCCGTTTTTCCGCATATCCTTAGTCATAACCGGAGAAGTCTGATAAATCGCTCTGGGCTTCTGGTCCAGATCAGCAATTGAGAACAACTCATCAATATTGCCCGCCTGTCCCTGAGCAGCCTTATTTATTGCAATAGTGAAATCGCCCTGTAGCATACTATCAGATATTCCGGGATTAAGTGCCAGAGAAAGCTCTTCCAGTGATAACTGCTGATCATTCATCTCAGATAATTCCGGGGCCTGCTCCTGTGGTTCCTGCTCCTGTGGCTGTTCCTCTTCCATTGTCGGCGGTGGTGGAACTTCGGCAACATCAATATTTTGTACGATCATATCCAGGTCTGGTTTTTTTGCAATTGTCTGCATTAATGGCAGCACCAGAAAAAAGGCCAGGGTTATTATGATCGCACCAAATACTACTATCGCCCGATGCAGTATCCTGATTAATAATGAAGCTTGTCTGCTATTATCCATGCTTATCCCTTATTCTTGCGTGTGGCGATACTGACCTTTACGGCACCAGCCAGTTTTGCTTCATCTATTACTCGTACCAAAAAACCGGCATCCGCAGCGGCATCAGCCTGTATAATGACAGGCACTTCTTCTTTTTGCAATATTCTCTTTACAAGCGGCCCTATACCGCTAAAGCCTATTTCCTGCCCGCCATAGACCACTTCCCCTTTATCTGTAAGAGCTATCATTATGCTGGTCTTTTCCAGTTGTACCGAAGAGGCAGCCTGGGGTTTATCAACTTCAACACCTGTTTCTTCTACAAAAGTGGTGGTTACAATAAAAAATATCAACAGAATAAAAACACAGTCGATCAAAGGTGTCATATCAACAATAGTGTCAGATTCTTGTTCATTAGCCATTTGGCGAAATCTACCCATATTTGCCTCTCATTCGGATTTATAACAGAACCAATAACGGTTCAAAATTAAATATGATATTCAACTAATAATTAGATAATTTCAACAATATCGCAAAAATCAGTTGGTCCTGTTCTTGAAATATTGCCTCTGGGTATATACAGACTCGATGTGTGCCAGAAAAGTTTTATACTTTGCCTGACGGTTACTTAAAACATGCTGAAAGAACAGCCCGGGCAATGCTATGACCAGCCCCGTTTCAGTAGTTATAAGGGCCTCAGATATACCTGATGCGATCATTGCCATTGCTTTATCACCGCTGCCTTCTGCCAGCGCGCCAAAGGTAGCCAACATGCCCGTTACTGTTCCCAGCAGACCCAGTAGCGGTGCAGCACCTACGCAGATCTTCATAATACGCAGATCTCTTTCAAATGGTGCTATTTCTGTTACGGTAAGTTCGGCAAAAGCTGCTGAAGTTTCTTTGAAAGAGTCATTACCATCAACAAAATTCAGCAGATCACCTATCGGTCCGCGGCGCAGTTGGGGGTTATCCAGCCAGTTACGCCACATTTGCTCACTTATCGAAGCAAATCCCTTGGCTCGTAAATTAAGTAATATATGCATACCCAAAGAAAACATCGCCAGGGCAACTATCGCGATAGCTGGCATAGCCCAGCCGCCTGAAAGCCATACTTCCAGGGCCTGCGACCATAATTCGGTTATTTGTATTTGAATTTCTTGCATTTATATTTATATCCTTTTCCCGTAGTCCAGGATAGTATGCCTTTTATATTGCATGTTTGTGTGTACTCTTGCTGATCTGATTAACCATAGCAACTGCCATTTGTTCCATATTATCAGTCATAACCTTAGCTTTACGAGAAAGAAAAGCGTGAAGTAATAAAGAAGGAATAGCAACTATAAGGCCATATTCTGTAGTTATAAGCGCCTCTGATATACCGCCAGAGAGAGTCTTGACATCGCCAGAGCCAAAAACTGTTATCAGCTTAAAAGTGTTTATAATACCCGTAACTGTTCCCAACAGACCCAACAAAGGTGCTGAAGCAGCACAGATAGAAACAAAAGGCAATAAACTCTGAAGTTTAAGACGGGTTGCCAGTACACTTTCAAACATCACTTCTTCTATCAATTCCACCGGCTCTTCAAGATGGTGAACTGCATTTTTGATCATTGTGCCGACAGGCCCTCTCATTTTAGCAGCTATCAACTGGCATTGCTCCTTATTCTGACTGGCTATCGCTTCCAGCAATGATTCAAATGACTTTTGTGAAGGCCTGGGTATTGTTATTATCCTTACCCATTTATATAAGGCCACCAGAACAGCAGCAAAACCGAGTGATAATAACGGGAACATTACCGGACCGCCTTTAGCTATATGTTCCCGTAATGTCTCCTTGGTTGCTTCTACCACATGAGCATTACCATTAGTCGGATCAAAAGGTACTATTCCCTTATTATTTTTAACTGCATTAATAACAGCCTCGGTATCAAGAATATTTGCATAGGCTACTACTGCCGGTTCGTTTGAACCCAGCTTCTGCTGTACAGAACCTGCTACTTCTCCATCATCACTAACAAAATATGATGACGGGCCTACCATTACAAAAGTACCATTTTTAACTGTGCCATTAACATCAGCTGCCCTGCCCTTAAAGCTGTACCCTCCCAAAGCATCGTCAAGATGCGTCATAGCCTGGGCAAGAAATTCGGTCTGAGCATGAAATATTTCAATGTCAGAGAAAGTGCGGTTTTCCATGGCCAGCTTAGCTTCTTCTACAGCCGGACTGTATTTCTGCAGCTCTGCAATATGCAGACGAGATTCAAAATTACGAATATATTCTCCCATAAGATTGGAAAGGTAATTTACCTGTTCCTGCTGGGACTTGATCTTTGAAGTCAAATTACTCATATCCAGTGTTCTGCCATCAAGAATACGCGAAACCTGCTGGTATTCCAGACGAACACTTGAAAGTTCATTTTCAAGTTCATTTAATTCACGATTCAGTGGAACTATCTCTTGTGATGCCTGCTTGCGCAGATCGTCAAGTTCCATCATAGCAGCCTGCAACCGTTCATCTACGCTTTTTACTGCAGAATTAAAATTCTGCTGCTGACCAAATAAACAGCCGGTTAACAGCAACGATATAATAATTATAAATGTTTTTGTGTTTTTCATTTTTTACCAGCCTTACTTTATATCAACAGGTACCTGAACATAAGATGCGATCTTTTCATTCTTTAATATGGCAACCATATCAGATACCGCAGCTGCAATTTCATTATCTGGCTGCCATTGCCAGTTTTTCTCATGGGGCGTGCCCGTACCAGCAACATCTCCTCTGCCGTTTACATAGTAGCCCTGTCCCAAACCAAGATATACTGCGGTAACCTCAACTGATGACCCATCTGGCAGTGTACGAACTTCGCCAGCCATCATTATTTCACGATTAAATTTATCGGCTTCATTTAATATGCCTATTACATTCTGGAATCTCTCTGATAGAGATAATTTACTATTGTTGGGAAACTCAGGTAAACGCTGGCTTAATGGCCTGATCCGCTCTGCCAATAATGGCGGCATTCTGTCTATATCCAGCTTTAATTCAGTTTCCAGATCAATTATAACCTGAGCCAGTGAATCTGTGGCAGCCTCGAGTTTATCATAATCTTCCTGCAACACTACACGCTTATGATCTGCCTGGGCTATACTCTCATCAGCACTTTTGACCTTTTCCCGCACTGACTCGATTTCCTTCTTCACTAAGTTTATCCGATCATTAAGTATCTCACGCGACAAAACCAGATCCTGCTTTTCTTTTGATATGATCTGCTGGGTCTCAACCCATTTTTCCAGTGAACTTCTTAGTTGCACCTGTTTATCTGCCTCTGTTATTTGAGCCAAAATAGGTTCAGTACCTGCCAGAAGCATTGTGAAAATTAAAGTCCGGCATAAAACCCGTTCTGCTCGTTTCTTCTGCATTTGCATATTCTTGTCCTTATTTTTTCAGTTGGCTGTTATAAGACAAAACTTTCATCATAAATCATTCAAATAGTATATGATAATGGTTAAGTCTTTATTTGTCTGGAATTAGTATATTGTTAATGATTTACTTATTTTGCGCTTTTCAGAATTTCGCACTGAGTCCCAAGGAAAATTCAATTCCTTTATGATGTGAGGTCTTTACTACATCCTCCCCCAGAGTGGGTGAGCGATAGACGGTTTTAATTGCCGGGTCGAGTAAGTTCTTTGCCTGAAATTTCAAGGTCCAGATCTCGCCAAATTTATGAGAAACACTCGCATTGAGCGTACCATACGATTTTTCATACACATCCGGAACCAAAGCCGAACCCAACTGACCTGCACCAGCTATCAGAGTATCGCCGCGAACTGTATAAAAAACTCCAAGCTGTGTTTTATCGCCCGGTAAGTCCATGGTAGCAAAAACATTGTACAAATATGATGGTGTATTACTCATATCTCGTGTTCTTATGGCACGATTTAATATTGTCGTTTCAAATAGCTCTGCATCATATTCCGGCAGCGTAACTTCTGATTCCATTATAGTTGCATTAGTACCAAAACCCAGTCCTTTCATAACCGGCCAGATATGTCCCAATTGCTGACGAAATTCGATCTCAATGCCATCTATTTTACCTTCAGGATAGTTCGTTGCCGTCGTATAAGTAAAACCAGCATTTCGCTGTACATATTCTATCGGATCTTTAACATCTTTATGGAAAAAGCTCAGTGACACCAAACCATCCTGATATGGAGTATAATCAAAACGCAGGTCATAGTTGTTTAATGCACTCATTTGCAGATCTTTATTTCCGATAAAGACATCACCACCCAGATATTCCTGCTGCTGGATCGGTGAAAGCTCTTTAAATGTCTGACGGGCTACTGTCTGACTGAATGAAATGCGAGTGGTAAAATGCTCATTGAGCTTATGATTTATACCTATTGCCGGTAATATATCATCCTGAGAAAAATCAACATCTGCATCACCTGGATTCAGGTGAACCATACTGGGCGAATTCCATGGTATCCAGTTAACCTCTGAATCGGGATAATTTACTATACTCAGTTCCGTACGCTCAAATCTGGCTCCTCCGACAAGATTGAACTTTTCATTTAAGGGCAGATCAGACATGGCATAAAACGCATTTATATTTTGACGACCTCGGTAATCAACATCTATTTCTGCAGGGGTATTAGGGTGCCCCTCATCAGGAAAGACCTCACTCCAGCGATCTTCCCAGTTTCCTTGATAAAAAGCACCATTATCATTGAGATTACTAAATGAATCCTGGAAATAATCACGCGTTACTTTATCATTGAAAATACCGGCTTTTATAAAACCCTTGCTGTCGCTCCAGCGTTCAAATGGTATCTTTATGTCGGCATAATACTGCTGACTTTTTTCCTCAACCTCTTTCCAGACCCGCTGAAAATTTCCCAGAGTAAAGTTTTCTGCCGGCTTATATTGACCATGATACGCCGGACTGGTCCAGCCAGGTATGCCGTATTCCGGATAACCGGCATTTTCCACCGGGCCGGTCCAGGTCGAACTGAACATTCTTTTATCCGGCTGGTACATACTGGCTTTGCTCAATGATACTCCCCATGACAGTTCCGGAGGCAATATAGTGAAATTTTCACCCAGGTCAAACTCAGCCTCGGAAAACTTATGCTTACCGCTTAATTGCATAGTATGCGTTGTTCTTTCGGTATATTCCAATGTTTCGGTGCGTAAAAAAGGAGCTGCTTCAGACTGCTGATTGCCGGCACTGGTCGGATCATAAGGCTGATAATCAGGGAAAAACAAATATTTACCCCTGGTATCTTCAGCCAGAATTGTAGTATCTTCGGCCGCATGAGTATATAAATTCATGAACTTAAAGGCATGATCTTCTGTTTCCAGGCCTAAAACTCCCAGAGCCCCCCACTTTATCTCCTGGCTGGCTTTGGTTACATCAAATAACTGGGTCAGAAAGTTACCTTGAGATGGTGAACCCTGTGTATATTGCGGAGTTAATGGCCCGGCGATAGTCTCCTGTACATATTTATCGTCTCTACCATCATCGTAAAAAGAACTGTCTCGTTCATAATAAAAACCGCCAAAACCGCCCAGCTTAACTTCATCATTGAGCTGTTTCCTACCACCTCCGGCTACAGACCATTTATAGTCAGTTGGCGAATCTGTCTCAGAAACACCTGCCGCATTTGCGAAATTGCCTGATGTTGGTATATCACGATTGTCCCGACCCCAGAAATTCAGGCCGCCGCCTTTATAGCTCAGAAATTTATCGCCGGCTTCATTGGTATTCCACTTACTGGATACTGAAAAACTCAATATCGGCTCTTCTGGTATTCCTTTCAATACTACATTAACTGCTCCGCCTGAGGCATCACCTTGCTGGTCAGGCATAAAAGTCTTACTCACCTGCATACTCTCGATCACTGCTGCCGGAAACTGATCCAGTTGGACCGCCCTTTTATCTGAATCCGCTGTTGGTAATCTGATACCATTTAATTGAGAATTTACATATCTGTCCGGCAAGCCGCGAATAACCGCATATTTGCCATCCTGTACTGTCGCTCCTGAAACCAGTCTTAAGGCACTGGCGGCATCTGAAACACCTGCTTTACTCATCATATCAGCACCTACAGAATCAAGCAAAGCCGGGGAATCAAACCGTAATTCCAATAATGCCGCTTCACTTGCTCCATCAAGGGCAATATCCTGAACTATGAATTCTTCCATATCCGTATAATCACCTTCCATGCGGATATTAAGCTCTGTCAGAACCCCCTCACCAACAACCACATCAGCTTTAACCTGGCTCACATATCCTTCTCGACTGAATACCAGCGTATATACACCAGGGGCAACCTCAGGAACAAGATAACCACCCTGAGCATTGCTTTGCACCTGCTGCATCGTCTCGGTTATGGTTATCTGCACCTGAATTAGTGGCGAATCAAATTCATTATCATATACACTGCCTCGAATACTGCCATTGCCAGCCGCATATAGCCTGAAACTTAATACTGTTGTCATAATATAAAGACAACACCAGGATCTGATTTTTACCATGGATTATTTAAACCTTCTTTTATATCTTTTATTCGCTGCCAGATTTGAGCATCGGGCTCTACTTCATTTTTCGCCATAGAACAACATATCAATGCCAGATCTTCAGCCCGCGGCCGGGAATTTGGATTATCCAGTGATTCTGTTATCGCCCTCTTATATATCGCCAATGCCTGCTTTTGATCGCCAACACATACAAAAGCCTCTGCCAGTTCGCAAAGTACTTCCGCTCGATATATATTTACTATTTCTTCGCCATCTGATATAAACTTCTGCCAGGCCTTTTCTGTCTGTTCTGTCGCCCGCGATCTCTGCCCTGCCCGACTACGCAATGATGCCACCCTGGCATTAAGAGTTATAGCCTCTTCTGTATTCCACGGATACTTCTCAATATGTTCCTGAAATCTTTTTATACACTCATCTGCACCTATATGATCCTCTGCTTTTATTGCTGCTGTTGCCATTGCCTCCAGCATATCATTTCTCACTATAATTGGCATCGAATCCCATCGTTTATAAATTGCTGCTTTTATCTCTTCCCTTACCGGTTCATTACCATATTCATTATCCAGAAAGGTTATGTATGTCATTAAACTGTTCTTAATTATACCAAATTCGCCTGTTGCAATTGCTTTCTCGAGCCAGTCTTTACAATTCTCCCAGCTATTTATATTTCCCCCGTTTTCTAAACCAGCCAGTAATACACGATATTCTTCCGACAGATCACTCAAATCGCTTTTATCTCCTAATAGCAATTTAGCTCTGATTATTCGTGTTCGCACTTCTTCATCACGCCATTGCTGACTTTCCCCTGTTGGTTGCTGGGCCTTTTCCAGCATAATTCTGGCCATTATTTTATCGCCACGACCTGCATAAAATGCCGCAAGATCACCATAACAAAAATTCCTGCGCCAGTTTACTATTTCCCCTGCTATTTGACCGGATTGTTCTGGTAAGTTAAGTTCAAGGGCCGATTCTGCCACCATAGCCTGAACTCTGCTGCGGTCCTTAACATGAGGTTCTACCGGTATTTTACCTGCAATCTCTGAGGCCTCTGATAATAATCTGCTTTTATATCCATCTGAAACCGGTATTTCTGTCCTGACTATATCTGTTATATCAACACTCTGACCCTGACATATAGTATCCAGTGCTGAGGCTGCCCCTATAATTATCGCCGCATAAATAAGTATTACGGCAAATAATACACAGATATTCTTATTCATTATTTTTCCTTTTTCATTTATAACATCAGAACTTCCTGACCGGAGCGGGTGGCCAGCCTGCGACACATATATCTGTTCGCCTGATGGTTCCGGCTACTCGCAAACCGACCAGAAAGTTCTGCCTTCATTACAGAGACAAACTCCGTCTCTGCTGCATTATTGTTTTACGCTTGATTACTTGCCAGCCAGCCAGTTCTGACTGAATCTGCCAAAATCTTCCAGATCCACATCGTTATCACCATCAATATCACCTTCAATTGGCTGGGTACTGTTCATTGAAGTGTCAGTCATACCATAGGCGGCTATTGCTGACCAGCCAGCCAGCCAGTTATTATTCGGGGCAAAAGCTCCTCTGAACTGTACCGGAGTATAGAAACCATCATTCGGAGCAGTTGCTACACTGGTAACGGCATCATTATTTGCACATGGATTGATGTAGGTCACCGGAAGCATGGTCAGACTACCATAAGGAGTAACCGCAGCACCTCTTGTCAGAGCTACGATCGGGCTGCTTGTAGCTGTAACATTATTGTTTCCTGCTGCTCTTACACCTCTGGAATCTGCCTCATTATAAGCGGTAGAATAGTTATTAGCATAGAATACGCTATCCTTGATTTCAGCAAGTTTTCCTGCGGTCTGAGCAGTGTAAAGATGACCGGGTAATGCCGGACCTGGATTAACTGTCGATGTAACACTTGAATCTGTAGTCCAGGTATTTGCCCAGCTGAGTGTACCATTATAACCGTAATTCTGATTATATGTTACTTCTTTATCGTCCTGAAGGTCATATTTCACCAGAGTTTCACCCAGATTCATAAATACGCTGTTTCTGATCTGCATACGGGCATTATCACGCCATGCAGTACCATGATCACCCGCTATCGGCTGACCTATAACTGTAAAGTTATACAAAGCTCCGGTAGTAACCGGCTGAGCATCGGCATACTCGGCACCATCCATCTCTATACAGTTATCGCCTACTCCTGACCCCTGCGAGCCACCAACACTGTATCCCTGTACGATCAGACCAAACTGGGCTTTACCACGCCAGCCCTGATCTATATCCAGACTGTCATCACCTACATTCCAGATATTTATATACTTCAGATTAACAGTACCGCCCCAGATCTCAATACCATCATCTACATTATTTATTACTTCTACATGGTGAATATCTGTTTCGCGACCAACACCGCCCAATGACAGACCATTGAGCTCATTACCCAGACCGATCACTTTACCGCCATAACGCAATGACAGATAGCTGATAGAACCACTGTCATCATTGTCATTGTCGCCGCCGTACATAACTTTGGTATCACCTGGACCGGCTGCTACAAGACCTTCCATGTTAGTCTGATTCAACCCTGTAGGATTAGCCGTATTACCAATCCGGTGTGAGGCAGAAATCAAGGCATCTCCCATTATTGTCAGATTACCCCACTCATTACAGCCTACACGGTAGGTTGTCAGATTATCATTGCTTGAAGTCATAATTACCGGCTGTGATTCTGTACCGTTAACATATATCTTGGCACCCCGGCATACTGCCAGCGAACCACCAACACCTGCTGTATTTTTTACCAGCGTTCCTGGCTCGATCGTCAGGGTTGCTCCCGGCAATACATATATCTGCTTGCTCAGATTGTATACATTGTTTGCAGTCCAGGTGGTTGAGGTTGATATATCACTGCTTATTGTAACATTTGCCGCCATTAAGCCGCTGGCAGAGAGAGCCAGAACCATTATTGCATTTAGCATCGCTTTTTTCATCTTCATTGTAAGTACCTTCCAAACTTTTATCTTAAGTAATTTGTTTTTATTCATACAGGAACTCAGGCAAACAACGCCTTACCCCCGCATAACGAAATATTAATCCTGTATTAACATATATTTGTGCACACCATCCATTTTCCATCTGATAATCCACTGCTCAGACAGCTTAAGTTCGCAAACTCTCATTTTCCGTCATACTATAGGCTGGCATGCCTTTTCAGCCCGCTTATCTCGCAGGTAGCTCACTCCCCTGCCCTTTACAGTATCATTACTGCATGGGCATTAGACTATATTTGTATGTGCTGCTCATTAGCTGATTATTAATATTCAATTAACTTTCTCCCAGGCCATAAAATTATTGTTTACCTTCCTGAATAGTTGGGAGAAATTAAAGGTGTCAGGAGTCGATACCATATCGAATTGATGAATAATTACTTATGGCTGATATTTTCATGATGATAAGCCAGAAGTAGTTACTTACTGTATAATCCCTTGGAAATGGTGTTATAAATATGAGCAGGAATAAAGAGTCAGAACCACAGATAGCCCCAGATTCACTTAGGGCGGTCGAGCCGCAATCAAGAGTAATAAGAAACAAGAAACAAGCTGAGGTTTCTCGCTTCGCTCGATACTAGTTTTATTTAAATGTTCGACTGTCTGCAAGTTGGTTGTTAATTCTTATTTGTCAGATTGTTGCAAACGCTAAGAAAAATAATCGAGCATAAAAAACAATATTCTGCAGGATAGTATTATTGATTAAGAAAACTGGCAATATCTGGGTTAATCAGAGGTTGAGGAATAGGTATTGGTTTTAAGTTTCGCCCGTCCGGCGTAAGGACCGTAAGCACTTGCAATTTAACTGCTGGTGGGATATACTGTTGTGTCTATGGAAGAGCAGATGTATCTTATAATGGGCTGTACGGCCAGCGGCAAGAGTTCACTGGCAGGCGAGCTGGCTGAGCACCTGGGCGGCGAGATCATAAGTATCGACTCTATGAAGGTTTATCGCCGAATGGATATTGGCACCGCCAAACCATCTCTACAGAAGCGGCAGCAATATACCTATCACATGATCGATATAGTAGAGCCGTGGGATTATTTCGGCATGGGCCTGTACATGGAACTGGTCGAGCCGCTGATCGAGCGGTTACGGCAGGAAGGTAAGCCCATAATTGCCGCCGGAGGTACAGCGATGTATATACGGGGTCTGATGGAGGGCATTTTCGATGGTCCGCCAACCAATCCCGAGCTTCGTCAAAGGCTGGAAGAGGAGATAGCCCGGAACGGTTCAGCTGCCCTGCACCAGCGTCTCACCGAGATCGACCCGGCGGCGGCAGCGAAGATCCATAGTAACGATAAAAAGCGGATAACCCGTGCCCTGGAAGTATTTGAACTGACCGGCAAGCCGATCTCAGCCTTTCAGGAGCAGTTTGGCAGCGGCAAATTGAAATATCCCTGGCAGATGTTCTGCCTGACCCGTGAAAAGGAATCGGCCAGCCGCCGGATCAATGCCCGGGTTAAGAAGATGGTAGAAGAAGGTCTCTTCGATGAAGTGAAGACCCTGCTGGCCGACCCGCGTGGCCTGAGTAAGCAGGCGGCCCAGGCGGTTGGTTATGCCGAGGTAATCAAACATTTTCAGGGTATCTGGTCGGCCGCCGAGGCAGTAGAAAAGATCAAGATCAATACCCGGCAACTGGCCAAGCATCAGCGAACCTGGTTCCGTAGTTTCGCCGGGGTCAATACTCTGGAGGTAAATGATGATGACACCGCTGTCGGCGTAGCGGAGAAAATTCTGGCCCTGACAAAATAGTGAAAATAAGTAACCGATCACGGAAGAAATAAAAAGTAAAAAGTTGAGGTAATCCGAAATCCCGAACTTGCTTCGGGACTCAGGTGTCGCTTTGCGACCTTGTTTTAAAAGGCTTCGCAACCGATAAGATCAGCTCAGATTCCAATATCTGCGTAATGGCTCGCCATAAAATCAGACAGTTTCGAGCGGAGCGAGAATCGTGAGCTTATTTCTTGTTACTTATTACTTGTTACTTGTTTTGTGAACGGACCCTTATATCTTATTACTCTTTTGACATACAATTATGGAAGCAAAAAAAGCCATCTGGATCTGGGCTGACCTCAAGCGGTCGGCGATAGGAACAACAAGCCGCATGGGTGATGACCTGGCCGGAGTGGCGGTGCTTACCCGTACGGTGAGTCAGGCCTTGCAGGCAGGCGACTGTATAGATGAGATAGTAGTCTTCTGCCCGTCCGCCCAGCAAGAGGCGGTACAGTCCCTGCTGCCGGTCGATAAAAAGATAATAACTCATCCGCTGCAAAAGCCGCTGAACAACGGCGCGGCCAAATTCCGCAAATGGTCGCTGACCAGCTGGCGGGGCGGACTGGGTGAGATGACCTGGTTCGATGAACTGCGGGTAAGCCGGGAGATGATCCAGTACGGCATTGACAATAAGCATGTCGTGGTAATGGTGTTGCCAGGCGATGCCCCCCTGCTCGACCCTGGTCTGGTGCGAGAGCTTTTTGCCCACTATGAGCAGGTGAAAGATTCGATGCGTTTTGTCTTTTGCCAGGCCCCACCCGGTCTTTGCGGATGTATATATCGGCTGGACATTCTCCATGAGATAGAGCAGGCAGGTATGACCGTTGGCAATGTACTGGCCTATAACCCGGATATGCCCCATTCCGATCAGATCGTACAGGACTGTACCTATAAAGTGCCCAAACAGATATATTATTGCTTCAGCCGGTTTCTGGCAGATAACTGGCGTAGCTGGCAATTGCTCTCAGGTATTCTCAGCAATAACGACCCGGCGGCCCTTAGCGCCGGCCAACTGGTTGAACTGGCCGCTGGCAAAGAGCAGGATAATACCTTTCCCTGCGAACTGGAAATAGAAATAAACACCCAGCCTTCCCTGCGTTACAGGGGTTACCCTCATACCCGGAGCGGTGAGCGGGCTGAGATGTCATTAGCGGACTTCGAGTCAATAATCGAACAATGCCGTGGTTATGATGATGTATGTCTGACGATCGGCGGTTTTGGCGAGCCGCTGGCCCACCGCGATATTGCCGCCATGGTCAAAGCCGCGCGGCAAGGTGGTATCTTTGGCATTAATATCGAGACAGATGGGCTGCTTTTAACGGAAAAAATGACAGAAGAGCTGATCGAGGCAGGAGTTGATATTGTCTCAGTATGGGTTGATGCCTGGTCGCAGGAAACCTACGATAAAGTCAAACCAGCCGGTGGAAATCTTGCTCAGGTAACAGCAAATATAGAGCATTTCATCTCGCGGTCAGTTGGTACCGGTTCAATAGTAGTACCTTGCCTGACCAAAACGGCAGCAACTATGGCTGATATGGAAGATTTTTACGATCAATGGCGGCGCAAACGCACTGTATCTGTAATAAAAGGCCATAACAGCTATTGCGGATCGATAGCCGATGAAAATGTAATGAATATGGCCCCGCCGGCCCGCCATATCTGTCATCAGCTCAGAAATAATGCTCTGATATTAGCTGATGGCAATATGGTATTGTGCTGTGAGGATCACGCCGGTAAGATAGTAACAGGCAATGTCCGGGAAAATGACATTTCAACCTTGTGGCAAAGCCCTGTTCTGTGTCAGATACGCACTGAGCAGGCGGCCGGCAATTACAATAATAACGATCTGTGCCGCAATTGTCAGCATTGGTACAGATAAAAAACTGATAGCCACTCGCTCGAGAGCTATCAAAAAAACAATAAACTGGAGTTAGATCATGACAGAAACAACAAACGAGCCAACCAGAAAAGCTAATTCGGGCATAAAGACATACATAATCTATGCCTTAGCGGTACTAATCCTGAGCTATGGTTTCACTTATATAAAGAATATCTGGAGCTTTAACGGTCAGTTCAAAAATATCGAGTCGGCCCTGGCCGTACCGGTAAGTGAGGAGGAATGGCAAAGCGATCCGGCAGCAGAACTGACCGATTGGGGCACTTTTTGGGCGGCCCTGCCTCAGGATCAGGTGCAGATCATAAGCATAGACCCGACCCAGGGTGCGTTAATGGCGATCTTCAAGGACATGGCGGTGCATTTTGGCCAGCCGGCCTCAGCGGCCCAAACGGCCGAAGCTATTAAAAAGGCCCAGCAGGAGAATCCTGAAAATGAAACCCTGAAAAAGATGGCGGTCAATGACTTTAACTGGCATAAGCAGGCGGCCCTGGCCAAAAAGATCGGCTGGCTTGAATTTATGCAGATGGACCCGATCGCACGCCAGAATTATCTGGCGACGATCAACTATAAGGCTTCATTACCAGTGAATGCCCGCGGTCTGATCATTTTCTCTACCGAGCAATTGAATGGTATAGTTCATTGCGGCAATCTGCCCGGCGAAAGCAATAACGGTATAACCAAAGTGATCACGCAGTTATGGGATAAAAAGCGAGATATCATTCAGGATGTTACACTGACCTGCCAGAGCGAGAATCTGGAGAAGTCAATGGCCGTATTTAAGTCTATTCTGGCCTCGATCAGCTATGAAGGCAAAGATACTGCCGGTCTGGTACAGCAGGTACAAAGCTGCTTCGACAAGGTCAAAACCATGGACAAATTCCGTCAGATCAAGATCACACAGCCAGCCGATAGCCAGCCGCAGGAGCAGGCAGAAACACAACCTGCCGGGCAGCCGGAACAGCAGTAAGCACCCGAACAGAAAAAACTCGTAACCGTTCAAGGTTATTGTAAAAAGTGAAAAGTAAAAGGTTAAAAGTAAAGGATACTCACTTGTGGCCGAGACTGATCATAATTTAAAATAGCTTCGCGTTCCCGAAGCAAGTTCGGGATTTCGGATTACCTCAACACCAAAACCTTGACTTTTAACCTTTAACCTTTGACCTTTTACCTTTAACTTTTGACTTTTCACCGTAATCGTGTGAACGATTACGACTATAATCGACAGATATACAGGAGCCGAATTGGCAGATAAATTAAACATAGTAGGATTTATCCCGGCCCGGGCCGGGAGCGTGGGCGTACCGGGCAAAAATCGCCGCCTTATCTGCGGCCGGCCTGTGATCGCTTATACAATAGATGCTGCCCGAGCGGCCAGGTGTCTGACGAGTATCTGTGTCAGCAGTGATGACCCGGCGATACTGGATCATTGCCGGGCAGATAAAGTTGACTATATCGAGCGTCCGGCCGAACTGGCCGGGCCTGCCGCCCGCATTGACGATGCGATCCGCCATGGCATAACTACCCTGGAGGCCAGGGGGCCGCGTGTAGATATTATCGTCTTGCTCTATGCCAATATTCCGGTGCGGCCGCCTTATGCCATTGATGAAGGCGTGAAATTATTACTGGAAAGTCAGGCTGATTCTGTGCAGAGTATTACCGCGGTGGGTAAATTTCACCCTTACTGGCAGTTTCGCCGGGATGAAAGCGGCAGTATAAGCAAGTTTATCGCCAATAATATCTATCGTCGTCAGGAATTGCCCGAGCTGTTCAGCATTGATGGTGCGGTAAGCGTATTACGACGGGACATTGTCATGGCGGCTGCCGGAAATGATAATCCACATGCCTTCTGGGGTACGAATATCAAAGGCCTGCCATTGCCCGGCGATGAAACAATCGACATAGATAATCCACGCGACTTTCTGGTCGCTCAGGCGATATTGAGCGAGCGTAAGGCCTGATGCTATTCTGAGATGAAATAAATTATATAACAGGTTGCAATAAACAATAATCCCCTGCGGGGAACAGGAGCTGCTTTGTTTCCAATAACCGACCCATTACTGATCTTTACGGCCCTTATCTCGATAATGCTGCTGGCCCCCCTGCTTTCGGAGCGATTGCGAATGCCAGATCTGGTCTTTCTCTTACTGGCAGGCATGATCCTGGGACCGCACGGCCTGGGCATACTCTCACGCAATACGGCAGTGACCATGTTCGGCAGTGTGGGCATGTTATATATAATGTTCATGGCCGGGCTTGACATAGACCTGTATCGATTTGCCCAGAGCCGCACCCGCGGCATAATATTCGGGCTGCTGACCTTTGCCATTCCTCAGACAATTGGAACTCTGGTGGGCTATTACATACTCGACCTGAGTCTTGTCTGCTCTATCTTACTGGCCAGTATGCTGGCCTCGCATACCTTACTGGCTTATCCTGTCGCCGGTCGGCTGGGCATATCGCGTACGGAACCTGTAGCAGTAGCAGTTGGCGCTACCATGCTGACAGATATACTGGCTTTGCTGGTACTGGCAGTGATCGCCGATTCGACTCGGGGCGAATCACTGGGAGTGAGCTTCTGGCTGAGTATATTTGGCGGTCTGGCAGGTCTTATCCTTCTGACCTGGTATGGCATACCCCGCCTGACCCGCTGGTTTTTTATAAGTGTGACCGAAACAGGAGGCACACAATTCGTCTTTGTGCTGTTTATAGTCTGCGGTTGTTCTTACTTGTCACACTATGCCAAGATGGAACCGATAATAGGAGCTTTCCTGGCGGGCATAGCCTTTAGCCGGTTGATCCCGGAACAAAGTGTATTGCGGAGTCGCATATCCTTTACCGGCCACACTATCTTTATCCCATTTTTCCTTATCTCAGTTGGTATGCTTGTTAATCTGCGGGATATATCAGGCGGCTGGAACAGCTTACTGACAATAGCATCAATGATAATAGTAGTGATCGTGGCAAAGTATATAGCCGCCTGGCTGGCCGGCCGCCTTTTTGGTTATAGTAAAGATGCAGTTAAGGTGATGTTTGGCCTGAGCGTAGTGCAGGCGGCGGCAACCCTGGCTGCAGTAGTTGTCGGCTATGAGCTGAAGCTCTTCGATGAAACCATCCTCAATGGAGCAATGGCCATGATCGTAGTAACCTGCCCGCTGGGCTCATGGACAGTAAATCACTATGGCAGGCGTCTGACCAATCTGGTGCAGGTCTCTGATTATATCATAGACAATCAGCAGCGAATAATGGTACCGGTGTCAAAACCTGTGCGTTCAAGCCGCCTGCTGGATCTTTCATTTTTAATACGGGACAAATCTCTGCCAGGTGAGATAAGGGCACTGACAATTGTGCATGATGGTCTGGAACTGGACCAGGCAACCTCTCAGGCGGAACGATTACTGGCCGACTGCCTCACCCATGCAGCGGCGGCTGACATGGAAGTTATGCCCTCATTAAGAGTTGACCTGAATGTCTCTGATGGCATTATACACGCAGCCAAAGAATTGCAGTCTGACCTGGTCATGGTCGGCTGGGCCGAAGGTCAGGCTATTCGCAATCGCATTTTTGGTTCACTAATGGAAAACCTGCTGAATTCGTGCCCCTCTCGCTTGCTGTTCTGCCGGCTGGTCAGCCAGCCCAATACCACAGGCAGGGTAAATCTTTTTCTGCCTCCTTTTTCTGCCAAACGGATCGACATAAAACAACTGGCAACAGAAATAAAGGACATGGCCCGTCAATCCGGTTCAGAGCTTCGTATATATTTGGCAAAAAACGACAGTGCTATCCTGCAGGATATTTTCGCCAATACCGGGCATGAACATACAACCAGCTATATCGAATGTGAGTCGCTGGCACAAATGCGTCAGAAACTATTTGCTGATATGAAAAAAGATGACATGGTAGTAATATCAGGAGAGAGGCATGACAGCCCCCTCTGGAATCCGACAGTGGAAAAGCTGCCGGATATACTGGTTAATCGCTTTGCCAATAACAGTATGCTGGTGGCATTTCCTCCCCTGATACTGGAAAAGAACCGTGACACCTCGGTTATCATGCCCACTGAGCCGGCAGGTGTACTGCCCTTCCAGCTTTACGGTCAGGATCTCTCTGGTAATTATTCTCTGGAACACACTATAAAGAAAATGGTAAATAATGTATTTGAGAAAGATCAGAAACTATGCCAGGAAGGAATTAGCGTTCTGTTAAACTCAATGGCCTATCCGGTAGAAATGAGTTCAGGTATTGTCTTATTACATGGTCACTGTGAGTATCTGACCCGCCCTGCCCTCATAGTAGGTCATAACCCGGATCTTTGGCGTATTTCGAGCCTTAATATCAGTGCCCGCCATTTATTGCTCTTATTAAGTCCAAAAAATCAACCGGCAGATATACACTTGCGTTCACTGGCTGAACTGGCCCGAAAGTTCCATAATCCCGATGTGGCAACTAGCATTTCATTGGCCAATAATGCCGGTGAAATATGTGAGTTGATAAGGAATAGCAAGATAAATCAGTAATTGACAACATGTTACAAGGCCGCCAAGCCAGGATTTATGCTTTGCGTTTGCAAAAAAGCATAATAGATGTTATTATATACTTCTTAACAGCCTCTGCGGTGTTTGTTACAACTGTCAGTATTGTCGAACCTATTGATCGTTATTATGGGTGCCAGTATTTGCGTAGCCGGACAAGCCTGCCTGACAGGATCTCTGGAAAGTGAGTTTGGCTCCCCCCTTAAAATAAGGGGTTCCCACAATTAGCCAGTTGGACGGCATCTGCGGTGGCTTTTTTTTACCAAACCCATCTGGTAGCACCATTACCTCTGTTTCAGTCAATTATTAAGCTTAACAACTGGTATCACCATCAGCATAAAAGAAATTACAAGGCTATTATTAATTCAGAATATTTACTTATCAGTAAACGCTAAGAGTTTTTGCAAGCGTATCTGGAAGAGTGAACAATTAGGTAATTTTTTGTTTTCAGCATATTCATTTCCTGTATAATGATAAGTTACTATGAAAAGCCAGAATAAATATAATTGTTTTATTTTAATAGCTTTAGCAAAAGATAAAAAGTCTATCGGGAGCGAATTTCAATGCGCATAATGATAGCCGGAGCAGGCGAGATCGGTTGGTATGTAGCCGATCAGGTAGCAACAGCCGGTCACGATGTAACAATGATAGATCCATCCAAGGAGCGAATCCGGCAGGTGAATAATTCACTGGATGTCCAGGCGGTAGTAGGCTCAGCGGCTTCTGCCACCCTACTGGAGCAACTATCTGTCGGAAGCGTAGATATGTTTCTGGCATTGAGCGGTTCAGATGAGGTAAATATAGTGTGTGCTTCACTGGCCCGCAAGCTGGGAGCCAGACGATCATTAGCTCGTGTCGATGAGGTGGTTTACCGTAAGAGCCAGAACTTATCGTATTCGGAGCATTTTGGTATAGATGAGTTTATAAGCCCGGAAACGCTGGCAGCTCTGGAACTTGCAGCTGTTATCCGCAGTCCTGGTGCCCTTGCGGTAGAACATCTGGCTAACGGTAAAATAGAGATGCAGCGGGTATATGCCGGTCGCGGCTCAAAATTTCTTGATACTCCCCTGAAAGATCTGGCTCTGCCAGAAGGTGTAAAGATCGCCTGCATTCGCCGCAATGGCGAGGTAATAATCCCGGCAGCTAACGATCAGATACACCCGGATGATAATGTTACCCTTATCGGCAAGACAGAGCAAATAGTAGCAGCTCGCAGCGGCCTGGAAAGCAAAAAAAACACCTCGGTAAAAGTAGTTATAGTGGGCGGTGGTCATACCACGATGTCATTAGTAAGACGCCTGCGCAGCAGTATGTACAAGGTAACAATAATCGAAAGAGACCCAGACCGCTGCCGGCAGTTAGCCGCTCAATTACCTAATATGACGATCCTGAACGGCGATGGAACTAATCTGTCATTCCTGAAAGAAGAACGCATAGAAAATGCCGACATTTTCGTGAGTACTACCGATTCAGATGAAACTAATATAATGTCGGCTATGCAGGCCCGCCACCTAGGTGCCAGTCAGGTATTGGTAGTAATACACCGTCCGGACTATGGTGACCTTATCGAAAAAATGGGAATTAATCGGGCGGTAAGCCCACGGGTACAGATGGCTCGAGAAATACTTTCTATGCTTGATAAAGCAACGGTTCGCACGCTCTCTGTTTTCGATCAGGGTAAGGCAGAGATCCTGCAATTACGGGTATGCAATCGTAAAGCAACGAATAAAACCTTGCGCCAGATATCTATGCCGGGCGAAACTCTGATACTGACTATCCAGAGAGACAAGGAGATAATCATGCCTCAGGCTGATACCGTTCTTGAGCTTAATGATGAGGTCATTTTTATAAATCGAACAGCAAACCACAATGATCTGGCAAAAATATTTGTAGGTTAAGCCAAGACCGATCTGGCAGTACCACTTGGCCTGTTAGCAAACTGGAAAAACAATGAACTTAAAACTCATACTCAGACAACTGGGCATATTAGTTATACTGGTCGGCTGCTCGATAAGCAGCTCGATGGTATGGGCACTACTCGACTATAAAAAAGATAATAATTCTGCGGTACTGTTCTCAATAATCTACTCGGTACTAACCTGTTTATTAGTTGGCGTTGGCCTGGTCTTATCAGGTAATGAGCCAGATAAGAAAAAGGTCATGTATCGCAAGGAGGCAATTGCGGTAGTAGGACTGGGCTGGCTTATCTGTGGGCTGCTTGGCTCACTGCCGTTTTTACTGAGCGGCGTACTGGATAGTATATACCCAACCTGGCCAGGCCGGATAGCAGCGGCAGTATTTGAATCTGTAAGCGGTTTTACTACAACCGGAGCAAGCATTTTCCCCGAACCGGAATCATTACCCCGGGCCATATTATTCTGGCGAAGTTTCACCCATTGGCTGGGCGGTATGGGTATTGTTGTACTCTTTGTGGCGATTTTGAGCCAGACGGGCCCGGCGGCAAAGTTCATGTTCAACAGCGAAGTGCCAGGCCCCAAGTCAGCAGATTCGATCAGACCTCGTATCAGACAGACCGCCATGCTGCTGTGGAAGATATATCTGGGACTGTCACTTTTCCAGACAATATTACTCATGCTTTTTGGTGTCAATATATTTGATTCACTATGCCACACTTTTGGCACAATGGGCACCGGAGGATTCAGTACAAAGAATTTAAGTATAGGCCACTATAGCAGTTTTAATATTGAGCTTATAATAATTGTTTTCATGATAATAGCCGGTTCAAACTTCAACCTCTATGCCGACCTGATAACTGGTAAGTGGCGAAACTTTCTGCGTAATTCTGAATTTCGCGGCTATATAGGAATAATGCTGGTTGCCACCCTAATAATAGCGACCGACCTGTGTCTGCATAGCGAAATTAGTTATAGCATAGGTCGAGCCCTGCGCAGTGCCGGCTTTCAGGTTGTTTCAGTAATGACAACAACCGGATACGGCACAGATGACTTTGACCTGTGGCCCAATCTTTCCCGCTGGCTGCTGGTAGCCTTGATGTTTGTAGGTGGTTCAGCCGGCGGCACTGGAGGCGGCATAAAGGTTTTCCGACTTATGCTCTTCAGCAAACTGATAATATCTGAGATTGAAAAGACCTTCCGTCCATCACTCATAAAACCAGTGCGTCTGGGAGGACAACCGATAGATGAGTCGCAATGCCGGGCAATAGGAGTTTATGTTGGCCTTATAATGGTAATATCAATCATCTCTACTATACTACTTCTGGCAATTGAAGCTGACATTGACCTTGAAACAGCTTTTTCTTCAGTAGTATCCTGCCTGAACAATATAGGTCCGGGCCTGCACCAGACAGGGCCAATGGCAAATTATGCCTTCATGTCAGCACCATCAAAAGCCATGTTGACATTCCTTATGATCCTGGGCCGCCTGGAAGTTATGGCCATATTCTGTTTATTTACTCCGGGTTTCTGGCGGAAATAAAAGTAAAAACATAGAAACGCCTGACCAGGCGTAATGAAAATAAAAAAACAGGAACAGACAGATAATAATACCAGCCTGTTCCTGTTAAGGTCACTACTCATAAGAATATAAGTGTTAATTATCAGAAGCTCTTAGAGAGGCTTAACTGAGTCCACCATTCATTTTCAGTGTTAACAGAATCCATAAGTGATATCTGATGATAGATACCGGGAGTAAGCACAAAGCCATTACCCATGTCAAATCCTGTTGAAGCTGAAAGCTGGACATGAGAGAAACCAAAGCCTCTGCCATAGACATCACCGCGGTAAACAGTTTCAGCCTGGAAAGTCAGTGTCTTTTCAGTATCAGGTATTGGCATCATAGTATTAAGCCTCAGAACATGGAAATATCCTGATACATTATAATCGGCAACACCATAATCTCCTGCCAGATCTGAATAAGTAGGCCACTTAGTACAATAGAAGTACATAGGAACTACTTTAATGTCGCCAAACTGAAGAAGCTTAGGCATCTTGACGATCAACTGAGCATTCTGGTCTTCATTTTCATGCCAGCCGCCCTTAACTCTTGGATAGGTAAAATACCAATAGTCCAGAGTTATAACAGACTTATACGCTTCATCATCAAAAATACTGAAAGTATATGATGGGTTGAAGTCCAGTTCAGTTGATCCTTCATTAACTGAATCTTCTGGTAATGAAGCCCATACTCCAAGACTGAAACCTGTCTGGAACAAGTCAAAATAGATACTTGGCTGCCAGGCACCATTATCATTCTGGAAATCAACACCGCGATATATGTACTTTGACACATAGCTCACATCGGCCCAGATGCCCAGTGTAGCAGTATCTTCATTAGCCAGAGTAGCATCTTGTGCTACAACCTGCGATTGGAGGAATACCATACCCGCCAATACCATAAAGATTACAATTGTTTTTCTTATCATGTTATTTTTCCTTTTTGTTAGATTCCCCATTATTTCTCCACTATGGAGAAATAACCTGATCATTCATTTTTTCCGTGCAACTTATTTTTTTGCAGGATACTTGACTACATCGTCAATTTTGTGTGTTTTAAGAATACCATCAAGAGTGCCATCAGTTCTTATCTTCTGCAGGCCATCATTAAATGTCTTCACAGTAGCTTCAACATTTGGTGCCTTCTTGGAAAATGCTATAAATAGCTGCTTATGATCGAGAACCGGCTCAACTACCTCTACTTTATCAAGGAATGGCTTGAGCACATCGTCTTTACCCATAAAATATTTTGCAACCAGAGGATCTACAATGGCCACATCAACCTTACCAGAGATAAGGTTAGTAAGGTTAGCCAGATCATCTTTGGCAACTACCTTGGTAAGGTCAGTTGACTCGTCGATTTCCTTGGTATTTATATAGTCGGCAATAACACCGATCTTATACGGCTTGAGCTCTTCAACTTTACCGGTATAATTAAATTGAGTAGTCTTAAGTTTAAGAAAAGCCATAGCACCGCAAGGCATTGGATCTGAGAGGATAAAATCTGCCTTGAAATTTGGGTTGTCATAGCAACCAAGCAGACCATTAACATTACCCATCTTGGCCAGCTCAACAGCCTTGGCCCAGGGGAGAAATGCTATAGTCGGAGGTTCATTTCCGGCAGCCTTTTCTGCCGCAATAACTATTTCAGCCAGAAAGCCATTTCCCGGCATCTTACTGCCAATATACGGTTCCCATTCGAGAGTAGTGAGTTTGATCTTTTCGGCCTGGGCAACCGCTGCCAGAGATAAAACAAAAGCCAAAACGATACCTGTAAATCTTTTTCCCATTGTAATTACTCCTCAGTAAAAAGGGTTTATATGCTGAATATCTTCATGCCGGGACCTCCCCGGTACACAGTAAATACCTTATAAATTTTCAGCATTGAGCTTTTATCTGTCTTTTCGTATTGAATCGGTAATACCTACCAGTACAGCCAGATCGACAACAATAGAATTCATTATCTCAGCCTGTGAGGTTAGCTGTTCAGAAGCAGAGGCTGATTCTTCGGCACTGGCCGCTACCTGTTGAGTCATTGAATCCATCTGCGAGATAGCCTTGTTGATCTGATCAACACCTAATGCCTGCTGGTCTGACGACAGTACGATATTAGATACATTATTACTTACCAGAGTAACATTTTCGTGAGTAAGGCGTATCTTCTCGGCAGCAGCCTGGGTAAATTCATTACCCTGATGTGAGAGTTTAACATTAGTTTCAATAAGATTAGCTGTTTCCTTGGCTGCAGTTGCAGAACGCTGGGCAAGATTACGGACCTCTTCTGCAACAACCGCAAAGCCTTTACCATGCTCTCCGGCACGAGCCGCTTCAACCGCGGCATTGAGAGCCAGCAGATTGGTCTGGAAGGCAATATCTTCGATCGTCTTGATAATACTGGAAACCTGACCGGAAGATTCAAGAACCGCATTCATAGTCTCAACCATTTTATCCATGGCTTCCCCAGTCTGGTTAACAGTAGCATTAGTTTCGATCATAAGCTTGTTAACCTCATTGGCACTGGCGGCATTTGATTTTGCCTGACTGGCCAGTTCTTCCAGACTTGCCGCTGATTCTTCCAGACTTGCTGCCTGTTTAGTTGAGCTGTCAGCCAGATGGCAGCTTGTGTCAGAGATCTGCATAGAAGCTGAATGCAGCTGATCAGAAGCAGAGGCAAGATTTACTGCTGCATTATGCACCGGTCTGGATATACTGGCAGAAACAAACCAAAGCAGTACAAGAGCCAGCGCCACACAGCCCAGTCCTATAGCGATCATCAGATACATACTTAACTGAGCCTGCTTAAGCTGCTTATTAGCAGCAGCCAGAACAATTGATTCGGGGACCTGAGCTACAACAGTCCAGGGAGTAGTTGAGCTGCCAATAGCAATAGGCACACGGGCACGATACAAATTTGTACCATCTTCGGTTACAACTCTTACCTCTTGACTGTCAGCACTGCCAGAAACAGACTTATAGCCATTAAACACTGCCTGAACTGTCTTACCGCGATGCTCTGGCTTATTAGTTACACTGGCTAATATATCATTATTACTGATAAGAGCAACGATACCGTTTCCGCTATAGAAATTTTTAACATCATCAGTAATTGCCTGCATAGAGTCAAGCCTGACATCCACGCCAGCTACACCATAAAAAACGCCATCAACCACTATAGGTGATACCAGAGAAGTGATCAGTGTCTGATCTCCGCGGACTATATATGTGAAAGGATTAGTGATAAAATCATTTTTACTCAGCTTGGGCACTGCATAATAATCAGGGGTACGAGGATTGGTAGGGACCAGATTTTTACCATCGTAATTGGCCAGTGCCTCTGTTGCCAGATTCCCTTCCATGTCACGATACCAATAAGGAACAAAACGCCCGGTACTGTCGTGGGCGGCTGAATTTGCAAATATAGCGTCCATCTCATCAATGGCATCTGGTTCCCAGGCCGTAAACACACCCACAAAATGTTCATGGCGAGCTAGTACTATCTTCAAAATAGAATTTACTTCAGCCCGGCCGATCTCGATTTTATTGACCTTATCCTTAACACCGGAAAAAGTCTGAGCCATAGTACGAGCTACATCCATAGCCGTTTCCAGACTCGACTCGATCTTCGAGGCTTGATTCTGGGCTACCTGTGTCAGATAAGATTTGGCCTGAGAAACTGCCTCTTCCTGAGTTGCATTAGCAGCATTTTGCATGGACAATACCGCATAACTAATTATTACGGTAGCAGTCAATAACAAACACGCTCCGGACCAGGCCGCTATTCTCATTTTGATCGTCTTAATATGCATCATATTACCTCTTTGCTATTTATTATCACTATCTGCCTGCTAATTTACGAAGCAAACATCAATACACAACTCTCTTTTCACCCAGTTTTACCCCCCAGATTTTGCTACGGCATCAATAAACTCTCCATAGCTGTTCAGATCCTAAAATACTGTATCACTGAACCGCTATGGGTATCGACATGAAAACATAGCGACTTAATTTACTAAGTAATAAAAATACTGTATCCAGTTTACTACCTGGCAAACAGGTAAGGACGCTGGCTAAAGGGTTAGCTAATATACTATAAAGGCAAGAGTTGCGATCTTGCTGACCCCAAAGAGAGCATAACATTATTTAATATTTAAAATATTTTTTGCCAGAATATAGGACCATAGAAAACCCCAAAAAAGCAACCCCGCCTGAAAATATAGTCCTATAACGGCACTTATCTTTAACCAATAACAATATCACTGCCAACTGACCCTGAAAGTATTAGCAATCAGACTATTTCTAAAATCAGTAAATGAAAAATCTACCCTGTTATCAAAAAAAAATTAAAACACAGAAGAAGGTTGCACTTTTATGCAAAAACACTCCCTGCAAATTCACTAATTACTATTTTTCACCCATAATAATTGCAAGATAATGACACGATTTATTCATAACTGCGTAATGAATAACAGGCTCAGTATTCTTTTTTTTGTTGCCCAATAGTGCAACTATGATATATTTTATTCACAAACAAATCGTCACACTCTTTACACAAAAAATAATATTGAAAAGGAAAGGTAGTTTTATGTCGCGAATCACTATTCATATCGAACATTATAGCCGGGGTTTGATCATGGGGGTTATCTTACTTCTCAGCCTTATCAACCAGGTGGCACTGGCCCAGCAATTAACAGCCCAAGAGGTGGAAGCCAAAGTAGATAATCTGCTTAAAGAAATGACCCTGGAAGAAAAACTGCTTTATATTGGCGGCTATAACGATTTCTATATCAGGCCAATACCTCGTCTGGGAATACCAGCGATAAGAATGGCCGATGGCCCGATCGGAGTGAGGAATGCCGGGAAATCAACGCAATACCCGGCATGTATAGCTCTGGCCGCCAGTTGGAATGATGAACTGGCTCGCGCGTATGGCGAGTCATTAGGCAGAGACAGCCGGGCTCGAGGCGTACATATTTTGCTGGCACCGGGCATGAATATATATCGCAATCCTCTTTGCGGGCGAAATTTTGAATACACAGGCGAAGACCCGGTACTGGCCGCCCGTATGGGTTATGGTCTGATTACCGGCATACAGTCTCAGGGTGTTCTGGCAACAGCCAAGCACTTTGCAGCCAATAACCAGGATTACCGCCGGTTCGACTCAAATTCGGTGATCGACGAAAGAACAATGCACGAAATATATTTCCCGGCATTTAAATCGGCAGTACAAAAAGCAAAGGCCGCCTGTGTAATGTGTGCCTATAACCTGCTCAATGGCGATTGGTGCTCAGCAAATAAATATCTCAACATTGACATATTAAAGGAAATGTGGGGGTTCGACGGAGTGCTAATGAGCGACTGGGGTGCGGTACATGAGATAACCGCCGTAGCCAATAACGGTCTGGATATTGAAATGCCGGGCGGTAAGTATCTCAACCCGGACAATCTGGCGATCATGGTTCGTGCCGGTAAGGTAAAACAGGCCACAATAGATGACAAAGTTCGCCGGTTACTAAGAGTTATAGTCAGAGCCGGCTTTTTAACTCAGGAACAGAAACTTGACTATCCTCTGGATGATCCAAAGTGTGCAGCCGTCGCTTTAGATGTTGCTCGCGAAGGCATTGTATTGCTCAGAAATGAGAACAACACCTTACCATTAAATACCAGTAATGCCAAAAAGATCGTTGTCGTTGGCCCTATGGGCGGCCATATAGCTGCTGGCGGCGGCAGTTCCAAAGTTGAACCATTCCACGAAGTAAATACTGTTGATGGCATAAAGAGCATATTAGGTGATAATGGAGAAGTGAAATACTTCCCGATCATTGGCCGCATGGTGTCAAATGAAATAGCCAAAAGCTCAGTTTTTGGCCACACAGACGATTCTGGCGAAATCAAACCAGGCATTAAGGTTGAGTATTTCAATGGCATAGGTCTGGCCGGTGAGCCGGTATTAACACGCATAGAAAATATCATTAATAAGATGTCTCCAGCAGCCTTTAGTGTCGAAGGCATAACCGGCGGCGAGGTGTCAGTTCGCTGGACTGGTATGATAACACCGAAAACTGCAGGCGAATATAGTCTGACAGCCTGTTGTGATGATGGTATGCGGGTATGGTTCGATGATGAGCTTATCGTTAATGAATGGAGCGATCATGCCGCAATGGTAGTACAAAAACAAAAGACTCTTGAGGCAGGTAAGAGTTATAATATCAAAATAGAATATTATCAAAAGACAGGTGATGCTGTAGCACAATTTGGCTGGGGCATGCCCAAGAACAGTCTGTCTGATGCAGTAGCAGCAGCCAAAGAAGCTGATGCCGCAGTGGTATGTGTCGGCTTTGGCTCTGACAGTGAAGGCGAAGGCTCAGACCGGTCATTCACTTTGCCTGCCGGCCAGGAAGATCTGATCAAGGCCATAGCAGCGGCTAATGACCGTACTATTGTGATTATCAATGCTGGCGGTAATGTAGATATGCAGAACTGGCTGGCCGATGTACCAGCCCTGCTCATGGCCTGGTACCCCGGCCAGGAAGGTGGTCAGGCTCTGGCTGAGATAATTTTTGGCAAAGTTAATCCTTCAGGAAAACTGCCGGCTACCTTTGAAAAGAAATGGGAAGATAACCCATCATATAAAAATTATGGCCTGACCAATGGCCACGACATAGAATATAAGGAAGGCATATTTGTCGGCTATCGCGGTTTTGAAAAGCAGAACATTGAGCCGCAATTCCCCTTTGGCTATGGCCTGTCTTATACCAACTTTAAATATGGCAAGCCAACAGTAACAGTAGAACGAGAAAACGATCTGCCAGTTATATCTGTAAAATTTACAATAGAGAATACTGGAGAGTTTGCCGGCAGTGAAACCGCTCAGGTATATTTAAGCTGGCTGGATGCCAGACTGCCCCAGCCGGTCAAAGCCCTCAAAGGCTTCCAGAAAGTTGCCCTGCAACCGGGTGAAAGCAAAGAGGTAAATATAACCCTGAGCACCGAAGCCCTGGCAAGTTTTGATCCGGAAATACACAACTGGATCATCGACGGTAAGAAATTTGAGATACTTATCGGCTCATCTTCCGCTGACATAAGAGGAAAAGCAGCCTTTACGCTGAAATAATCCTAACTAAGTCACAAACACTAAAAAGGCAAGTCACAATAAATGCGGCTTGCCTTTTTTATTTGGTAAGATAATATTATTACAGATACAACATCATCAATAAATATTCTGCGACAGGTCCAGTCTGTACATTATCTGATTATAATTATATCGGGGTGTTATGTCAGGGTTATTGGTATAGGTATTGGTATATGTGCCCTCAAAATAGAGATATCTGCCATTTTCCTGCATCAGGTCCTGATGTAGATAGACATTGTACATAGTATAGTTATTATGAGTGATAATTTTAACAGCCGAGGTCCACGGCCCTTCCGGGTTATCAGCTTCACTATACCATATTTCACCTAAAAAGCTGGTACCAAAACTCTGACCTATTATCATACTCCATTTATTACGATATGGGTTATAACATGCAGAAGCACACGCTACCTGTATATGACTGGACGGACTGCCCTTAACAGTCATCCAGTTCCAGGCCTGGCTCTGATCGACCAGACCATCGGCGACCATCTCTGACCACTGCTGATCATTGAGCGGAGTGGTATTCTTTTTCCAGCCCCAGATGAGAGAACCCCCAGAACCTTTATCAAGTACAACCGCACCGCGAACATAGGCTGTGCCAGTTGCCAGGCAAGAAAAGCCTTCATATTCTTCGGGGTTTTGAAAAGCAGAAAGTTCAGCCGGTATGCGAACTGTGGGGTATGGATAACTGACATAAATATAACCATTGTGTCTGCTGCACTGCCCGGTCGGTCTGATATTATGGCCCTCCTGGAAGGTAACAAGTTTCTCATATTTACTCAAAGAGTCGTTGAAAAGAGCAAATCCGTTTTCAAAACCAACACCATTACCATTAAGGAAAGTATAGCTCGCTACTAATCGCTCACCGGAGGCACTGTTAACACTACACATGGTATTCATCCAGACCAGAGAAGCCTCACTGGTTGGGAACATTTCTTTGGCAAAACCTTCGGAATTAGTGTAATAGGTAAGATTTATGCCCAGTGCCGGGTCGAGCCCACCATTACCAGGTAATTCAGAAGTGGCACATGTAGTCTTAAAGTTACCCAGCGGATATGCCGGTCTGTCAGTGTCGCCCCAGAGCCAATGCAATTTACCCCTGTATTTAGTCATGGAAACAGTATCCTGGCCAAAAACCTTGCCATTGATAAGCGGACTGGCCAATGGCACAGCTAAACCAGCAATGCGCGACTGATCATATATGCCACCGCCGGTAATACGGTACAATCTCTCCGCCAGATTAACTCTGACAATAGGAACCTCTGCACTTTGCCCGACCCGGCAGAACAGACTAACAGCAGGCACACTAACATAGCCATGACTCTGGCAGGTAAACACAACTTCACGACCCAGCATCTCAGGCTGGAACACAGCAATATTACCGGCACTATCAGTAATAAACTCAATGCCAATATCAGAAACAACCTTTACCAAAGGCACACCACGATGCGTTTGCGAATCGACTACCTTGATAACAAACGGACACACAAGCTCACTGTCAGGCGAAAAACTGCTGCCATATATACTGGCGATCTCTCGATGACTTAAGGCATGATCGAGAATGAAAACATCATCAAGCATGCCATTGAAATAATTCTTACCAGTTTGTATTCGACCTATATTTATGACCGCAGGTGAGTCAAGCGTACTGGTACTGCCAGAGGCCTGAGCCTCGAGCTTGCTGTCAATATACAAATACATTTTACCAGAGTCCTTTTGGCGAACAGCAGTTACCAGATGCCATTTGCCATCGTTTACCCTGCTAACCGACTTTATGGTAGTGTCATAACTGCCGGTACCAAAAGCTATCAGACCATTTGTCATACTAAGGCCAAAATCACGGACTACGCCGGGCATTTCTGCGTCAACCAGCCCAATGCCATCATACCATTGACCGGCAGAATAGCCCTGCTGTGTAGTCTTAATGCGAAATGAAATAGTAAAGTCATTTGCGATCTGTCGAGGCAAAGCAATATAATCATCAACACCATCAAATACAACAGCATGATCATTTACCCCCTGCCAGCCGGAATGAGCAGCCAAAACAGGTCCACCATAGTAATTACATGCAACCAGCCCGGAAATATCATAAAGCGGTTCAGACTGCTGGTTACCAGCTCGTAACATAACAGAACCACTATCGGCATTTCTGGGCAAATAAACCCGGGCACTTCCGCCACGACTCATTGTTAAGCCCTTACCACGATTGCCAAAGAAATCCGGCTCCATTCTATAATCTTTACCATCAAAAAAGATAAATACATCCTGAGTCATAATACCAGGCTCATAAAATGCCACCCGACCGGCCAAATCACTGTAATAAATAACTTTATTTGTGGTCATAATTTTAACCAGAGGCAGAGGCTCATGGGTAACCGAATCGAGCAAAGTAATCGTAAATGGCTGAAAACTCATTTGTACTGAAGGTACCTCTGAATTCAGATCATAAAGCCAGTTTTCTGCCAGATAAGACAGATCGGCAAGATCAACCTGCATACTGCCATCAAGATCAGTCAATTGACACCATTCATTTGCCGCATTGCAATCGCTATACCAATTACAGGCCAATACAGAAAGGTCAAGCATATCAATTCTGCCATCAGTATCAATATCACCAGACCTGGCAGTCGTAAATGACCATACCCGCCCCGGATTGCCAGTAACGGCATTATAACTATCAACCCGCCATAAATAGTTAGTGTCATAATCGAGCAGCCCGGGATCAAAACTGGTACCTGATACCGTAGCAACATACTGCAATGGCTCGCTTACACCTAAATACACTTTATAAGTCTGAGCATCAGGCCCGGCAGTCCAGCTCAATAAGGAATTAACCGGCACTGAAACTGACTCATCTGAGGGTGAAGGCAAACAGGCTATCGCCGGGCCGCCCTCAATATATTGCCCGGCAAGATCTTCTGACAGAGAAATGATCTGATTATCTGTCAGAATAGTGTTGTATATGGCTACAGAGGATATATCACCCGTTAAATAATTATTCTTTACCTGCTGGGCACCAATAGTGAGTTTCGCCGGAGCGGTCAGAGATTGGGTATTTCCTTTGCCGTTAGCTGATTTTACGCCATCAATAAAAAGTGACATCTCACCGGTATTGCGTGTGCGTCGGAAAGCCACTATATGCGGTTGGCCATCATTATAACCGCCATCAGAATGTATACTTACATCGGGGTTACCACAACCTGCCAACAACTGACCATTGGCATTAAGCGAAACAGCAAAATCATTTGCAGTACCTGCAACCTCACCACTGATAAGCCCGGCACCCTGGTAGTACATTGTTCCAGTGCCGATACCCTGAGTGCTGCTGAAAACCAGTATTATAGTGAAATTATCAGCTACAGGACGGGCAAGGTCCATATAACTCTGCCTGCTATTAGTAAATCGCAAAACAGGATGACCGCTCATTGCCGAAGGATAATATTGGGGCTGCCTGCCTGATGATATTTGACTGGCATTAAAGCCGTTACCCGAAAGATCTTGCCATAAACTGACATTAGCGCCAGCCGCCAGCCCCATAATCGAATAACTGCTAAAATCAACATAAGCCACAGGGTTGCTACCAAACAGGCTGTTGACCAGACATAATACCATAAAGGCAACAATAGAAAGAGGGGATAATTTTTTACTCATTTCCTGGCTTTCTCTTATCTCAAAAGAAATTTATCATCTACAGCAAAGCAGGCTCCTATAGCTCCATTATACACTGATAATACCAGGTTCGTGTCATTTTTTTGAAATTGTGACTGAATTTCTGAATAATTCAGATTGCATATAAAAAGCAGAGAGAATAAGATCATTATCACCTTGTCGTGTATCGTACAATTAATACAGAAACAGGGTCCATTATCATCATAATAACAGCCTTTAATGTTAACTAAATAACAGCCTTTAATCTTAACAAACAAATAATCAGGTTTGTTTTTTTCTATTCTGAATAAAAAGTCTATAGATAAATATTATTTTCAGTCTAATATGTGTGCTTGCTCTTTTCTTTTATTTATATATTACAAGGAGACCTGGAAGATGAAAAAAGCAATATCGTTTTGTATCATGTCCTTAGCTGTTCTGGCGGGTGTCGCCCAAGCTCAAAATCTGGCGAAAATGCCAGACGACCCGCATTTTGCTGAATTCAAGCCGCTGGCAGCCCCGGCTACCACTGAGGTACTACAAAAAGGTGATCGTCTGGTAATTATCGGCGATTCAATAACCGAGCAGAAGATGTATAGCCGGATAATGGAAACCTATCTGACCGCCTGTGTGCCCCAGTTGGAAGTATCAGTTCGCCAGTTAGGATGGGGAGGTGAGAAAGCCGGCGGTTTCTTTAATCGCATGGCTAATGACTGTATCCGTTTTAAGCCTACCATTGCCACAACCTGTTATGGCATGAACGATCATCGTTATGAACCATATAAACAGGAAATCGGTGATGAGTATTATCGTGATTCTACTGCTATTGTAACCGGACTGAAACAGGCAGGTGTAAGGGTAGTTCAGGGTTCACCGGGTATGATCGGCCTGAAACCATGGTGGCAGGGCAATCCTGAATCTACCGTAAAGGCAATGAATAAGAACCTGTGTGAGTTACGCAATATTGGTATTAAAATTGCCGGCGAACAGAATGTGGCATTTGCTGATGTTTTCCTGCCCATGTTCACAGGCGATTTCCAGGCCAGAAAAATGTACGGCGAAGACTATAAGCTAGCCGGGGAAGATGGAGTTCACCCAGACTGGGCTGGCCATCTGGTAATGGCCTATGCTTTCCTGAAAAGCCTCGGACTCGATGGTGATCTGGCTCAATTTACCGTTGACCTGAAAGATGGTTCAGTTAATGTTTCCGAAGGCCATAAGGTTCTGTCAAGCTCAGCAGATAAGATAGTTATCGAGAGCAGCAGATACCCATTCTGTGCCGCGGGCGAAGTTAACTCGTTCAAGACCATTCGCTCAGGTATGACACTGGTACCATTTAACCAGGAATTGAACCGTTTTATGCTCAAAGCCAAAAATGCTAATGCTTCAAATTATAAGGTTACCTGGGGCGACCAGAGCCGGTCATACACTGGCAAACAATTGGAAGAAGGTATAAATCTGGCTGCCGATTTCGAGGTCAATCCATTCTCTGACGCTTTCAAAAAGGTCGATGAAGCAGTTGCCCATAAACAGAATTATGAAACACACCAGATCAAATCCCTATTCCATGGCGATGAAGGCATGGTCGATATGGAAACAACCGTATCACTTAGTGAAAGAGCTCGCCAGTTGAGAGTAATCAATCTCAGAGAATCATTCAAACCAGTGGTACATACATTAAGCATTATTGCTGAATAATCAGCCATAACCTTAACCAATAAAAAAAACGCAGTAGGCCATATCTCAGGTCATACTGCGTTTTTTTGTTCAGACTATTATCGGTCAGACGCTCAGACCAGGCCTTCGGCTTCGTCCAGACCACAAATAATATTCATATTCTGAATCGCCTGTCCGGCAGCTCCCTTGATCAGATTATCAATGGCACTGAATACAACGATCCGACCGCGGGTTATTACCGGGTAAATATCACAGAAGTTGCTATAGGCAACATCGCGCGCCGCTGGCGGTGTATTACGCAGACGGACAAATCTCTCAGCACTGTAATAACTCTTATACAGCTCATCAAGCTGGGCCTGAGAAATCTCTTTTACAGGCTTGCAGTATATTGTCTCAATAATGCCCCGTTCAAAACAGCCTACATGCGGCATGAACAGTGTTGAGGTATTCTGCCCGCTGTACTCGGTAAGTATCTGGTCGATCTCAGGATTATGACGATGACCAAACTGGCCATAAGCAAATATGTTCTCCGTCATTTCTGGAAAATGAAACTTCTGTGCCGGCTTGCGACCTGCACCAGAGGCACCTGAAATCGCATTGATAATAATGTCAGCCGGGTCGATAAGCTTTTCTTTGAGCAGCGGAGCCAGCCCAAGTGACGCAGCGGTCGGATAACAGCCAGGATTCGCTACCAACTGCTTGCCCACTATATCTTTGCGGAAAAGTTCAGGCAGACCAAAAGCCGCCCTGGCAATATTCGCCGGGTCGGTATGTTCATGGCCATACACCTCATGGTACTTTTTAGCATCATGAATACGGTAATCGGCACTGAAGTCAACTACCTTCATTCCTGCATTAACAAGCTGTGACACCGACTCCATCGCCGCCATGTGCGGCAGGCAGCACAATACCACATCGGCCAGCTCGATAGCATCTTCAACCTTATATTCATTAACATTAAGATCGAACAGTCCACCCAATTGCGGAAAGTTTTCGGCTACCTTACCACGGTCCTGAGTGGCCGCGAGATAAGTTACCTTTACATCTTTATGACGGGCCAGGATCTTCAGCGATTCCGAAGCGGTATATCCGCTGGCACCTATAATTGCTACTTTTATCATTTCTATCACCTCATATCGTATTATTTTATCTTAAAGAAACACAACAGCATTCTATTTTTCCGACATCAGCTCTGCGGCAATGTTTGCCGATGCCTGACTATTGCCTATGCCTTTGGCTGCAAGAGCCATATTATAACAAGCATCTTTATTGAGACATCGTCGCAGGGTAGTCACCAGCCCGGCGGCTGTCTGCTGGTCATTGACAGTATCTTTGACTATAAAAGCCGCACCCCGCTTACGGAATATCTCGGCATTCTTCATCTGATGCTGATCTTTATGATATGGATACGGCATAAGAATACTGCCCAGACCTATAGCTGATAATTCTGCCAGAGTCGATGCGCCAGCACGACAGATAACCAAAGATGCCTGCTTTAATCGCTGATCCATCTCGTGGCAATAGTTCAAAACCTCGGCCTGATAGGGCAGGCGGGTATAGCCGCTCTGCACAAATTCATAGTCACTGCCACCTGTTATATGCACGATCTTCCAGCCGGCTAATAATTCTGGTTCAGTTTCCTGGATAATACCCAATGCCGTCAATACCGCACTATTAACATTATGGCCGCCCAAAGAGCCGCCAAATATCAACAGTTCGTGAGTATCCAATTTATCATGAGTTAACTCGGTTAATTCACGAACATAGCCAGAACGCACCGGACTGCCGGTCACAACACATCTGGAAGCATACTTGCCAAATTCATTGAGCGTCTCTGGCCACTGTACAAATATCTTATCAGCATACTTCTGGCAATATCTGTTAGCCTTGCCTGGCAGAACATCAGGGTTGAGCATAGCGGTAGTAAGCCCCAACTGATGAGCTGTTTTTAAGGCTGCACCAGAGGCGAAGCCTCCCAGACCACAAACCACCACCCGGCCTTTACTGCTCCGACATAACTGGCGGGTTAACTGACAGCTCTTTTGCCAGTTTTGCCAAAAACGCAATGTATGCAAAGGATTTCTCGGCACCGGCGTTATAGGCTGAGGAACCTGCCGCCAGGGAAAGCCTGCAAGAATCTTCTTGTCGATATCACGAGAAGTACAAAGAAATACTATCTCGGAATCTGGCTGACGGCATGCTATCTGCTGAGCTACCGATATGCCGGGGTACAAGTGGCCACCACTGCCGCCGCCTGCAAAAATATATAAATTACTGGCCATATCTCAGTCAACTCTTTCAACTGTTATTTATACAAACACAAATAGCTTACATCAGCCAGTGCCTTGACCTTGAACTTAACATTGGCATCAACCTTGAAGGTTTCACCCTTACCATAAACCCGCCAGTCATTATCGCCAGGCAGTATCACAAACAACTGACCGCTGGTAATAGTCATAAATTCAACAGTTGAAGTACCAAACTCATACTCGCCCTCAGCCATTACACCAATCGTCGCCGGTCCTTCAGCAGACTTAAAGCCAAGAGACTTTACTTTACCATCGAAATATTCGTTAACTTTGAACATGATTTTCTCCTGCACATTAAATAGAAACAGGCTGTAACTCAACGGCTACAGCCTGATCTGATTTTCCTGTTCCGCATTATAAGAACTTACAATATAAGTCTTAAATATACAGATTATTTATCATCAAGAATATTAAGACAGGTGAACTCTCTGCCTTCCAAAAATTCCAGAGAAGCACCACCACCAGTAGAAATATGACTCATCTGATCGTCAAGACCCATATCTTCAACCGCTGCGGCACTGTCACCACCACCGATAATGCTTATTGCACCCTTCTTGGTTGCATCAGCAATAGCCTGAGCAACTGAGCGAGTACCGGCATCAAACGGCTCCATCTCAAATACTCCCATCGGGCCATTCCAGACTACTGTCTTGGCATCGGCCAACTTCTGGGCAAACAGTTCGCGAGTCTTAGGACCTATGTCCAGACCTTCCCATTCATCAGGGATATTGCCTGAAGACACCTTATTATCAGCGTGAGCCTTAAACTCCATTGCAATTATATTATCAACTGGCAGTACCAGTTCGCAACCCTTGGCCTGAGCCTTCTGGAGCAAACCAAGAGCCAGTTCCAGCTTGTCATTTTCACAGATACTCTTACCGATAGACAAGCCCTGGGCCTTGAAGAAGGTATAGGCCATACCGCCACCGATAAGAATACGGTCAACCTTATTGATCAGGTTTTCGATCACAGTTATTTTATCACTGACCTTAGCACCACCCAGAACCGCAACGAACGGACGAGCTGGCTGACTGAGTGCTTCGCCCAGATACTTGAGTTCTTTCTCGATCAGGAAGCCAGCAACTCGCTTACCTGGACCCAGTTCGCTGGGCACACCAAACATACTGGCATGTTCGCGATGGGCAGTACCAAAGGCATCATTTACATATATGTCTGCCAGAGCAGCCAGAGCCTTGGCAAATTCTGGCTTATTCTTGGACTCGCCTTTGTGGAAACGCAGGTTTTCCAGAACCAGAACATCGCCTTCATTCAGCTCAGATACCATTTTCTCAACTTCAGCACCGATGCAATCCGGAGCCAGCTTAACCGGCTTGCCCAGCAGTTCGCCCAGACGCTTGGCAGCTGGTGCCATTGAATACTTTTCTTCGAAGCCTTCACCGCTTGGACGGCCCAGATGCGATGCCAGTATGAGTTTAGCCCCACCCTTAAGAGCGGTCTGAATACTGGGCAGAGCCTGCTGTATCCGGCGATCATTGGTCACTTCACGCTTGTCGTTCAATGGAACATTGAAATCGACACGCATGAAAACTCTTTTGCCTTTTACACTAATGTCAGCTATGGTTTTCTTTGCCATTTTCTCACTAATTCCTTCCTTACCGGCATTTAAACCGATAATAATCTCTAGCAACGGTACTATTAAAGTGTCATTGTTTTACAAATCGGGCTAATTATACCGCTTGCCAAAACAAATAACAAATAAAAATTCGTTCCTGCAAGTAGAGATTTGACTATAACCCTCAAAAGCAAACAAAACATAGTGATATACCACATAAGTACTTTACTTCCAGACTAATACAGCAAAATAAGTTATAAATATCATTTCTTTGCCGGAATAATTTCAAGTTTACTTAATGCCAAACTGGTAATTACACACTCTTTTTAATATCTCTCTGGAAACAGACGAACAATATCCTATAATAGTCAGTATTAACATATAACTGCTTAAATATTGGAAAGTTCCCATATTAGACCTTAGCAGCAATAATTTTTTAGTCTCTCAGGAGTAAATATGACATTTGTATCAAAATTCATGACGCTCGGAGCGTCAGTGGTTCTGTGCGTAAGCGGCGTAGTCGCGGCAGCAGATGACATTAAAATAAATCTCGCCGATGAAGCGACCAAGATAGTTGAGAAAGCCAAGGAATATGCCGGGTTTGCCAACCAGATTGAACAGGTAAGCTATATTATCGGCAATAACTTTGCTATGCAGGTTAAGACCCAATTTGAAAAGGCTGATATAAGCATGCTCATTATGGGTATTACTGACAGCTTTGATAGCAAAGAACTGGCCATCCCAGAAGAGGATCATCAGGCAATAATGGAAAAATTCGCAGCTGCTGCTCAGGGCATGCCTGCCGATCCGGAAGCAGCCCCGCTCAAGGACTATGCCGGGTTCAGCTCTGATGACCAGAAGGCCAGTTATGTAATTGGAAATATATTCGCCAGCCAGATGCTCTCCCAGCCTTTTAAGGTGGCTAAGGCTAAGCTCATCGATGCAATAAATGACACCATATCAGGTAAGGAACTGGCTATTCCCGAAGCTGACCATCAGTCAATAATGATGGCCTTCCGCGAAGTAATAATGGCCCAGATGGAAAAGGAAAGACAAGACAAACTCGATGCTGCCGGCTGGAAGACCAAGCTGGAAAAGCCCGAACTGATGACATTCGATGCGACAAAGGATTACTTCTGGGTACTTGAAACCAATAAAGGCACAATTAAGATCAAACTATGGCCGGAAGTTGCTCCGATGCATGTAACCAGCACAATCTTCCTGACAAACAAAAAATTCTACGACAGCCTGTCATTCCATCGGATAATTCCCGGATTTATGGCTCAGGGCGGTTGCCCATTAGGTGACGGAACTGGCGGCCCAGGCTACGAATATGACAGTGAGTGCAAGGATACTGTCAAACATGACAAACCCTATCTCCTGAGCATGGCTAATGCAGGACCAGGCACTGATGGCAGTCAGTTCTTTATAACCTTTGTACCCACCCCCCATCTCGATGGCAAACACACTGTCTTTGGCGAAGTAGTTGAAGGAAAGGAAGTTGTAAAGGCTCTGGAAAATGCTGGCTCTCAAACAGGTCAGACCAAAGAGCCTGTAATGATAGTTAAGGCAACAATAGAAGAAACCGCCAAGCCATAAAACAACTCAAGACAATAAATAACCAAATCCCGTCATGAATTATCCAGTTCATGACGGGATTTTTTTTTATGATCATAACCCGCACCTTTTTTATGCAAATCAGTTCGTATTTGAAATTAATTTATGAGCTATTAATACTAATAACACATCTGGCAGTCATATAGTAAATGAAACGCGGAAACACAAATATACATTTTCCTTATGATCTACTGGAGTACAAAAAATGAAAAAGCAAGGTTTTACCCTGATCGAATTGCTGGTGGTCATCACCATTATTGCCCTGCTGGTTTCTATTCTCATGCCGGCGTTAAATAAAGCCCGAGCCCAGGCAAAAGATATTGTCTGCCGGAATAATCAGGGACAGATAGCCAAGGCCATCGCCATTTTTGCCGCCTCTAATAATGATAGGCTGTTCACCTTTGACTATGGCGAAAAGTTCTGGTTCCGTAAGATCGCTAAAATACTGGGCGAAAAGACTTACAGCAACAATCCCAATGCTTCTGGTGATGGCGGCGTAGCTGAGCTGGGTATCTGCCCGATGACCAAAGTGGTACATCTGGAGGGCAATGAGACCATTAGCGAACCAGCCTGGAATGAAACCTGGGCAATGGCCACTAACGAATTCCTGCCCAATACGACTACTCCAACCACAGGCGAAGTAGTTGGCAGTTATGGTATTAATTGCTGGCTGCTGGAAGACCCGGCACGGTCTTACGCTCCTTATAGCGGCCGCAGTATATACCAATACTGGAGCGGCTCAGCAATTGACCGCACAAAATACTATACTCCTTACTCACAGGCCAAAGGCGATGTACCTCTGGTATTTGATAGTTTCAGAATGGATGCCTGGCCAGAAGATGTTGGAGTTCGCCCTGTGATCGCAGGTGTTACCGACCAGACAAAGCAATACACTACTGACAGTTCTCCTGCCGATTCCTTTAAGAGAATTTGCGTCGATCGGCATGGCAAAGCCATTAACATGGGTTTTGTCGATGGTCATGTTGACAAGGTAATGCTTGAAGAACTATGGAGCTTCAAATGGAATAAGAAATTCAGTATAAAGACAACAATGAAGATATACTGATACCAGATCACCATAACCTATTAACACAACTTGCAGGCTTAATCATCCTCCTTAAAAGCTAAAACACAAATTGACATATTCATATATCCGATCACCTGCAAGCCCTGACAGGCCGAACATAATACTTCGGCCTGTTTTTTTATTCTCTGATAAAAAACATTATCTGCCTGTGGCAAAAAATCCGATAACATTACAGCCCTATAATCATACCTGCATTCAGTTTATCCCTGTTTTTATTGCCAGCATACTAATATTTTGGGAATAATCGAAATTCACCAGCTATTATTGCCGAATAATACAGTATAAAACAACAATAAGCAGCGGCAGTCGTAATGGCTGATATCGCCTTACCAGATAAAGATACAGGTGTTAAATATGGATAAATTTCTACTGGCAGCAATAAAAGAGGCCGAACAGGGGCTTAGCGAAGGCGGCATACCAATAGGTTCGGTATTAGTCATAGACGATAACATAGTCGGGCGTGGGCATAATCGCCGGGTACAAAATGGCAGTGCCATTTTACACGCAGAAATGGATTGCCTTGAGAATGCCGGGCGATTAACAGCTAATGACTACCGTCGGGCAACTCTGTACTCTACCCTTTCGCCCTGTGACATGTGCAGTGGTGCGATATTACTCTATGGCATACCCAATGTTGTCATCGGCGAGAACCGCACCTTTCAGGGGCCGGAAGATCTTCTCCGCAGCCGGGGCGTTACACTTACGATCGCAGATAACCCAAGGTGTATTGAGCTGATGGAAAATTTCATCAGTGCCAAACCAGAATTGTGGAATGAAGATATTGGCGAATAAGCAGAATAAACATCAAAAGAATTATTATCATGAAAAAATATTATATACTCACACTGCTGTTTGTCGTCTCTATTGCCGGGTGTAAGTCTCAGAGCAAAAGCCAAATCTTCAACTACAGCGGTATATACCAATATTCCACTATCGATGCTCTGCTGGCCGGAGTATATGATGGCGAGCTGTCGTGTAATGACCTTACCGACCATGGGAATTTTGGGATCGGCACATTTGACAAGCTCGATGGCGAAATGATATTGCTTGATGGTATAATATACCAGATAAAAGCAGATGGTCAGGTATATACTCCAGCAACTAATATCAACACCCCATTTGCAACAGTTTGCAATTTCGACCCAAAACTGGAAATCGCCCTGCCGGATAACATAAACTTTGACCAGCTCAAACAAATACTCGATACGAACCTGACCAACCCCAACCTGTTCCAGGCGATCCGGATCGATGGCTCCTTCAGCTATATGCATACCCGCAGCGTGCCAGGCCAGAAGAAACCCTACCCGCCACTGGCTGAAGTGACAGCCAATCAGCCGGAATTTGAGATGAATAACATTAGCGGTACGATTGTCGGCTTCAGATGCCCGGATTATGTTAAGGGCATAAATGTACCCGGCTATCACCTGCACTTTATCAGCTCAGGCCATAACCGCGGCGGTCATATCCTCGATTTCACCCTGCAAACCGGTAACTGTAAGGCATTAACCATAGCCAACTACCAACTGGAACTGCCGGCCAACTCAGAAGACTTCAATAATACCAACCTGAACCTTGACCGCTCCGACCAGCTTGACAAAGTCGAATCATAGCCCTTACGCCGGGCGGGCGGGTCCACCGCTGATGACAGCGGCGGGGATGGTGGATTTTGGACTATTGGAATGCGGCGATTCCCGATGGGAATCGCAGGGTATTATCTGGGATTGAGGCCGCTTAATTCCATCTTAACCTACCCAATTGCCGGCATCTCGCTACTTGCATTCTAGCCAGTTTTGACCGATGTTCACATCAGCGATCAGTGGAACTGACAGGGGCATAGCTTTTTCCATTTTTTCTTTTATCAGTTGGGCATATTGTTGTGCCTTTTCGCCGGGCAATTCAAAGACCAGCTCATCATGTACCTGCAAGATCATGATCATATCGAGCTTATCTTCCCTGATAACTCTGGCAATTTCGATCATAGCCAGTTTCATGAGGTCTGCTGCAGAACCCTGAACAACGGTATTGACCGCCATTCGCTCTGCTGCTTTTTGCAAATTCACGCCAGCACCAGTCATATTCATAATCGCCCGGCGTCGGCCCAGAATAGTTGAGACAAACCCTTCATCTGCCGCCTGCTGACGGACAGAATCCATATACGCCTGTATCTGGGGGTAACGACAGAAATAATCATCAATGAATCTCGCTGCCTCGCCCACTGGAATGTTGAGCCCCTGACTCAGGCCATAAGCACTCTGGCCATAGACAATGCCAAAGTTAACTGCCTTAGCCTTTGCCCGCTGGTCTGAAGTAACCTGTTCTGGAGCAACGCCAAAAACCTGACTGGCCACAAAGCGGTGAATATCCTGACCACTGGCAAAAGCCTGCTTCAAGCCCGGATCACCACTAAGATGGGCAAGCATGCGTAATTCTACCTGCGAATAATCCGCTGCCAACAGTACCATGCCCTGTCCCTGCGGCACAAAAGCCTTTCTTATCTGCCGGCCCAGTTCACTGCGGATCGGGATATTCTGCAAATTGGGATCAGAGCTGCTCAAGCGACCGGTTGCTGTACCTGTCTGATTAAAACTGCAATGAACCCGATGAGTTGAAGAGCATATCATAGTGGGCAGTTTTTCGGCATAGGTACTTCGCAGCTTACCCAAATGGCGATATTCCATAATAAGATTTACTATTGGATGCTTATCGGCGAGTTTTTCAAGCACATCCTGATCAGTGGAATAGCCCGTTGTGGTTTTCTTCTGACCAGGCAGACCCAGCCTGGCAAATAATATATCGGCTAACTGCTTGGGGGAATCTATATTGAATGAACACCCGGCAAGTTTGTGTATCTCCTGCGAAAGCTCATCGGACCGCTGGGCCATTTCATTGGCCAGATGCTTAAGCCAGCTCACATCAAGAGCCGCACCATTATACTCCATTGTAGCCAGCACCTCTACCAGCGGCATCTCCACGGCAAGGAAAAGCTCTCGCAATCCTTTATCGATCAGTCGGCTGTCGAGATATTTATACAACTGCCAGGTAATGTCAGCATCTTCGGCGGCGTATTCGGCGGCAGCCTCCAGATCAACCATATCAAAAGTAAGCTGATTTTTTCCTTTACCGATAAGTTCACTTATCTTTATAGTCTTGTGTCCCAGATAGTCCAAGGCCATACTATCCATATCATGATGGGCCCGATTATTATAGAGTACATAACTGGCCAGCATAGTATCAAACACTACGCCCTTTACCTGCACACCAGCCCGCCTTAATACGACCATATCATATTTGATATTCTGACCAACCTTGGCGATCGAAGCATCTTCGAGTATCGGACCGAGTTGCGGCTTGATCTCCTGCCAGTCAAGAGTGCAGAACATCAGCGGGCCTTTCACCGGCAAATAATACCCCTGCCCTTCCTGCCAGGCGAAACTAAGGCCAACTAGTTCACAGGCCACAGGATTTATGCCGGTCGTTTCAGTATCAAGAGCAAAAATCTTCTGCTTTTTCAGCTCAGACAGAAAGCTCTGGAACTTAGCCTTATCATCAATAAGCACATAATCTGGCTTGTCGATCTTTACCGGCTGATAAAAACCGCTCTGGTCAGCCTGGCTCAGGATCGGCCCAGGGCCAGCAGCATCAATGGCCCCCTGGGGTAACTGGGCCAACAGCTTATTAAAGCCCAGCTCAGAAAATATCTCTGCAAGTTTGTTATCATCCGCCGGTCGCAGAGACGCCCGCTCCAGATCAAAGGCCAGCGGCACATTGCAGTCAATAGTGACCAGTTGCCTGGACAAAGCCAGTATCTCGCTACTGGCCCGCAGATTTTCTCCAACCTTGCCGCCGATCTGGTCCTTATGAGCCAGCAGATTATCGAGAGAGCCATATTCCTGTATCCACTTCACCGCGGTTTTAGGCCCAACCTTGGGCACGCCGGGCACATTATCAGATGTATCGCCCATAAGGGCCAGCAGATCAATTACCTGCTGAGGGGTTATACCCTTGTTCTCCTGCAATACCTTCAGATCAGTAAAAGTTCCCTTTTGCAGATCACACATTATTACGCTGTCAGCGATAAGCTGCTCGAGGTCTTTATCTTTGGAGCAAATCACAACTTCACAGCCTGACTGCTGCCCCTGCCGGGCCAGAGTTCCAATTATATCATCAGCTTCGAAGCCCGGCACACGCAATACGGGTATATTTAAAGCAGCAATTATCTCATCTATCCGTTTGATCTGACCAGGCAGATCCTCTGGCATTGGCGGCCTGGTAGCTTTATAATCGCTATAGAGATCATGCCGAAATGACTTACCCGGTGAATCCATAGCCACCACTACCATATCGGGCTTATGCTCACGCAATAACTTGAGTAAAATGGTAGTGAAGATATAAACCGCCTTGGTCGGCTCACCGGCAGGCGAGCGGAGATTACTACCCAACGGCGCAAAATAAGCCGCATAAATATGGGCATGACCATCAATTATAAACAATTTGCGTGACATAAGCGTTTTACCTTATTACTGGCTATCAATCTGACATATACTAACAGCCGCTATAATAAGACAAACCACTATCAATTACCAGACTGTTTTTCCGACCAAAATACAACCAGATGGCATAATTGCCACCAAATTTTGAAAAACAAGCCAGACAAATAAACATGCTTATAATAAAACCTGTCAACTTATGAATTGGGCAAAAACTGATTTGAGCCTCTCAGGAGGGAACAGACCAAAGAACAATTCTCGATATACTGCCACCTGCTGTGATGCCAACTCCTTGCGAGCTTGCGCCAGTTCTTGTTCTATCTGACTGCAAATATCCGGCATAGCATTACATATTACCTGATTGATATGGCGTATCTCATCAAAAACTACTTGTCTTTCATGATGAGGACCGTCGCAATCGCGAAAAGCATTGCTCTTTTCTATCAAGATCATCTTCTGACGGAGTAAGGCATCGACCTCAACTGTATTATCTCGGAAACTGACATATCGCTGAGGGTTTTTATGAAAGTCTCTGAGCTTTTGCTGAGCTTTATTAACCTTAAGCTCAGTCATAGCTAAATCAGCATCAAAACCCAGATCCGCCCAGACAGTAGCACTGGCACAGGCAAAAGCCGGCGGTTCAAAACCAAAATATCCGGTAATAAACTTATCCGTTATCTGATCGTAATAGGCACCACCAATACCATGAATAAAATAATCAGCAAAAAACAAACGGCAAAAGGCCGTAAAAGTAATGGCACGCGGCCTGATACGCAATGGCGTCTCACTCAGTTGATCTTTAAACTCCTGGACAGAATGGGGCAACTTTATACCCAGAGTTTTCTCTTTCTCGCCACAGGCGATCATACCTTCTGATGGGTTGAAATATAATGGCTGACGCTTTGCCCCGTGCATATTGAGCCAAAAGGGCATCTCATAATAGCCCTTATCCTTAGACAACGGCCCAACTGGCGACTTATCAACACCATTAGCCTGCATAAAATCGGCAATTGCATCATTATACGATCGCCATAGTCTTTCACAATCCCTGAGCAAATAAAAGACATAGCTCATAAAACCAGCAGTATCGCTTAACCGGGAAACAGGCATATCATACCTGTTAAGCTCCAGCCGATGGGCATATTCCAGATTTATATCAGAAACCAGAGCCGACATAGTTTTGAATTTAGGGGCTCGCTTTTCTATCTGTCCAATCAGCTCCAGGGCAGCATCATGACAAGAAGGAACAATAACTTCAGAATTAAAGATCTGACGCAGGCGTTTAAGTTCCCAACTTGATGGGCTTACCTGATATTCACAAGGCATGTCACCCCGATCAACCGAAAGCGGCAGAGTATGAATAACAAAACCACTTTCACCCTTACCTGGCAAAGCCAGATGCGGCTCGGTATTATCTGAATCTACCACAAAGTTGCATACTATTGCATTATTGTCTCTGGCGATCTTATCGGCCAGATAATATTTAGCCAGAATACCACAATGATGAAAGGTCGGCTGGTGCCCCAAAGCAATAATAACCTGAGTATCAGGCAGATCAAACAGCCGCTGCAATTCCTGCCGGACATCTTTACGCCAATCCTTCAACCCCCGGCCGAAAACTATATTCTGCTGACTGAGACTCTCAATATTAGCTTGCAGATCACAATTGGCCTGAGCAATACCTGGATGGCAAACAACCTGTCCATTCTGATGCGGCTTGGTTAACTGATTTTTTTTCACTTTGCTGGCCATATAATCTGATTATTTCTGCCGGGGCTAGCTCTGCCCTGACCATACTTTTTTCTAAAACTGTCTTGTAATGTTTTAACCGCTGAGCAGGATCATTCAACTGTCCGCCAAAACAGCGGTTGGGATCGTTATAAATCAGCGAAATCGGCATTTCTTTTATCCTCAATTCCGCTTTGACTGCCTGACACCATAATTCCAAAGGGAAGGCATAGCCTTTTTCCGTTAGTTTCAACCTGTTGACCGCCTCAGTGCGATAAGCCTTAAAACCACAAAAGGCATCGGTAAGCACCAGCGCCAATCGCTCCTGCATAAGTCGGACTATCTGGCTGTTAATATACCGTCTGTCACCTGGAGGCATATTCCTGACCTCCGAATCGGCCATATATCTTGACCCACTAATTATATCGGCATTATCAGCCTGAATAGCTTCAATAAAAAAAGGAATATACTCAGGCTCATGCTGAAAATCACAGTCCATGGTAATCACCCAGCTATAGCCGTAACAGAGGGCAAAATGAAAAATATCAGACATAGTCTGTCCATAACCACGGTTTTTATCAAAAGTTAAAGAATATATACCCCTCCTGCCAGCCAAAATCTGACCGGTCTGATCGGTACTACCATCATTGACCACCAGAATATCAGACATATAAGTCCTTACGGAATCAAGTACCTGGTTGATATACCTCTCCTCATTATATGCCGGTATCGCTAATAATACTTTTTCGCTGTTCTGATCAGAAGCCATATACATTCCTCACCTTTCATCAGATTATTAGCCAGTAATATCAAATAGACAAGTAAAAAATTACAAATAATTACTGTTAAATGAGTTAAGAAAGACAGGGAATCGCATAAGAACGATCAGCCATAGTAATCACAATAATAAACGAAAAAATGCTTTAAAATGACAAAGCCTTGTAAATGTTAGATTTACAAGGCTTTATTTAATACACCCGACAGGAGTCGAACCTGTAACCTTTGGTTTCGTAGACCAATGCTCTATCCAATTGAGCTACGAGTGCATCATAACCGACGATTGTGGTCGTCAGTCGTTTTGAAGACCAGCAGTTTATATTAATGCTAACCTAAATGCAAGTCTAAAGTGTTATTTTATTAGCTTATTGTATATTTTTTCGGTCCGGATCACAAACCCAATACACTAAACATATCATAAAACCCTGGCTGACGGCCATTTAGCCACTTAGCCGCTTTAATTGCCCCTCTCACAAAGGTATCGCGGGTATGGGCATTATGGCGTATCTCGATAGTCTCACCCAGAGCAGAAAAATAAACGCTGTGCTCGCCGACAATATCGCCAGCCCGAACAGCATGCATTCCTATAGTCTTAGGTTCACGCAGAGCCTCTTTGCCCTCCCGGCCATGCTGACAGCAGTCAGGCCACTTATAATCACGCCCCATAGCCGCATGGCGGCCCAGCTCCAGTGCCGTACCACTGGGAGCATCGCGTTTGAAGCGATGATGAAATTCGACTATCTCAATATCATAATCTTCGTCCAGCCGGGAGGCAACATCCTGCACCAGCCTGCAGAGCAGGTTCACGCCCAGGCTCATATTGGCACCCAGCAAAACGGGGATATCAGCACCAGCAGCCTTGAGCTGCGATTTTTGAGAATCATCCAGACCGGTTGTACCAACAACCAAGGCTATCTTATTGTTTCGGCAATACTTAACCCATCCCATCGTACTGTCCGGAAGCGAGAAATCTATTATAACATCTGGCTTAACCTCTGGCACAACAGTAATATTGACACCAAGAGGCCCGATCCCGGCTACAACACCAGCATCTTGCCCCAACAGCGGGCACTGATCCCATTCCAGAGCCGCCACGATCTCAAATGCACCTGACTCTTTAGCCAAAGTAATTATCCTGCGGCCCATGCGTCCGGCGGCACCTGTAACTGCCAGCTTTATCATACATATTCCTCATTTCTGGTTGTATATCTGTTCATAATTGTTTAAAGGGAATTTTATCACATAAAATACTCAAAAGCAAGCAGGTATGAGAATCACAACTGGCGACAATTCGATTTCACGCCAGCGACTTATACCAAATATTCATACTCTCGATATTACCTGCAATATTAGTATTATTAACCAATCTGCCGCCATAACTATAACCCCCTCTGGCAAAGGTAATGTTCATGCCGGGCGAAATAGCCCTGGCAATAGTATAGGCAGTCTGTATGCCAATACGAGCCATTTCCTCTTCCATACGGGCCAGCAAAGCAGAGGCATAATTCCTGCCTCGCATATCTTTCAAAGTAGCAAAATCGGTCATTTCGGCATTTGATGCCTTAAAGTCTATCTCGGAGGAAGCCAGAGCAGCAATATTACCTTCATGCTCAACACAGAAATATTTTACATGACTTTCCATGGTTTCAGCCAGATAAGCGGGGTCATATATTGGAAATGGATAACTACTGAAAACCCGGCTATAAATACTGGCCATTTCCTCAACATCGTCCGGTGTACACTTCCTGATATTGGCATCAATGGCTCTGGCCTGATTTTGCTCAGTGAGCTTCTCTATAGTAACTTCCATAACCTGCTGATATTTATCAGACAACTCTTCGATCTTCCTTTCCGGATCGGGATATTTGGCAATAAAAAAGCCATCTTCACTGTTATTATAGAAATTTGGCACCACCCCTTCTTTGCGGAAACCGGCTTGAGTAAATACCGGTATCTCACTGGCAGGCACTTTGGCAAAAATCTTTGAATAGCTGTTTTCCTGGGCCATCTCTTCGAGCCTGGGAATAAGCTCTTGCGGCTGAGCCTGGCCGAGCTTGATAAGGTATATCCGGTCATTCATATTGCCATGCTGAACAAGAGCCCCGTCGATCTTTTCCAGGGTATCATAGCTTATTTCCGGACACGCCTGGCTTAGTCCGCTTCGTGCAGACCGTTTCCTATATATTACTATAGAAATAGTAATAATAAAAACAATAGCTATAAGATGTATAATCATATCAGTCATAAAAAATCCAAATAAGAAGTAGCATTGACTACCGTAGTAGCTAAAAAAACAAAACACTGTTAAGCTGGTAAGCAAGAGAACCTATCTGCTACTGACCATTATTTCAGCAAAGCTAACTATCTCTCCGACTATGACGATCATTAGTATCTGGTATCAAAGAAATAGTGTCATTATGGTCCGCCAACAGTTTAGAAATACCTACACTTTTACTCTCATCTGCATCTTCCAGGGCTAATTGCAGATTACATTTCTCGCAATTCCTGTCACAAAAGATCGGCTCATAAGAATCCGGCTCTTTATAGGTCGTAATAACACCTTCGTAATTCCTGAGTACAACCTTATTAGTTGACCATGAAATAAGATAGTTTGGCATTACGGGTATTTTACCACCGCCGCCAGGTGCATCAATAACATAGGTTGGCACACAAAAACCACTGGTATGCCCAATGAGCGATTCGAGAATCTCTATGCCCTTGCCAACTGGAGTCCTAAAATGGGACAAACCTTCTGACAGATCACATTGATAAAGATAATACGGCCTGACACGATTATAAACCAGCTTCTGAACAAGAGCCTTCATTATCCTTGGACAATCATTAACACCGGCAAGTAATACAGATTGATTCCCCAGAGGAATACCCGCATCTGCCAGCCGGGCAAGGGCCTTACGCGATGAATTAGTAAGTTCTCGCGGATGATTGAAATGAGTATTGATCCAGAGAGGATGATGTTTTTTCAATATCTCCACCAGCTCATCTGTAATGCGATACGGCAGTACTACCGGCGTGCGAGTGCCTATGCGAACTATCTCTACATGCTCTATCTTTCGCAATTCAGTGAGCAGCCAGTCAATAGTATCATCTGGTAAAAGGAACGGATCGCCGCCACTGAGCAACACATCACGAACCTTGGTATTACCACGAATATAAGCCAGCCCCTTTTCGAACTGTTCCCTGTCCGGTATGGAATCTTTACTGCCTACCTGCCTCTTACGAGTGCAATGCCGGCAATACATTGAACATACATTACTGACGAGCATAAGAACCCTGTCAGGATAACGATGGGTAATACCCTCTACCGGGCTGTCTTTGTCCTCATGCAGCGGATCAGTCATATCATAATCGGTTGTTATCAATTCCTGGGGAGAAGGAAACGACTGCTTGAATACTGGATCATTATATATATCATCTGTATTGATCAATGACATATAATAAGGAGTGATTGACATCGGGAATTTCTTTACCGTCCTGCGAAATGCCTCTCTGACCTCTTCTTCAAGCTCAATATTAAGTTGCTTTTCAAATGTCTCAAGATCTTTAATGCAATGTTTGATCTGCCATTGCCAGTTATACCACTGACTATTTGGCTGATTACTATCTATAGCGTTGAATATTCTTTTCTGATTTGTAGATAATGTCATTAGCTTCCTTGTGTTGGTTCTGTCATTACAGCAGTAGGCATCAATAGCGGCGAAGCATCGATCTCATCTGCCCCCATAAGCTGAACTACCCTTTCCAGAGAAAAGGCAATAGCCGCGACCTCGAGGTCTGGTAATTGCTCCAAACGATGAGCAAAAGTATCTTGCAAAAGTGAAGGTGCCGCATTAAGCAAATCCCTGCCTTTATCAGTAACAACGATAATCACTTTTCTTCTGTCGGTGGTATCAGGCTGTCGCGTGATCAGTTTTTTGTTCTCCAGCCGGTCAAGTATGCCATTTACTGTACTAATACTCAGATTAACCTTTTTGGCAAGTTGAGCCTGAGTCATACTGATTTCATTCTCATATAAAGTATTCAGACATATCATCTGCGGTACTGTAATATTAAATTCGCTATTAAGTTTGTGCGAATGAATGTCAACCGCCCGCAGGATCCGGCGAATATCTCGCAAAATACGCAAACCATAAATCTGAGCCGGCCGGTCTTCGGCTATAGCCTTATTATCTAACTGCTGATCTTTTTCCATTTGAACTACCAGAAGAATTTGCCCGAATAACACTTAAATAAACCCAATTAAACAAAATAAGGCTCAGGCATATTACCGAAATGTTTAGTATAAGAATATTTAGTACACGAATGAATTATAACAAATAACAACATTTTTGTCAATCATTCAAGCGAGAGCTAATAAGAGAACATTACCTATATAGCCATAATCAATTAAAATAAAGATACTTATAATTAAAAAAGGAAGTAATAAAAGACTCAGAAAAACTCAAGGCATTAAAATCAACTTTTAGAACACTCCACATCCCCTCTCTCTCGCGTAACAACTTTTCATGAAATAATCTTGCATAAAGTTGATTTTTCTGTATATTAAAGGACTCTATGACCGTTTAGAAGGTTATCTTTCTGGATTGGTCACAGAGCTGTCCTGAAGAATCAGCGGGGCAGGAATGATGGTAGTTATTTAATGACAAACATTTATAACAGAAAAAGGTAAAACAAATGCCAAAATTAAAGACACACAAAGGACTGGCCAAACGCGTACGAGTAACAGCCAGCGGAAAAGTTGTCTATAAGAGAGCTTTTGGCGGTCACCTGATGAGTCATAAATCAGGTAATCGGGTACGCGGTCTGCGTAAGCATGCTGGCATGGTGCCAGTAATGGCGACAAAGGCCAGACGCGCACTTGGTGTGTAAGTTTATAATTTACAAACCCTTAAAGTTTTTTATGGTAAAAAATACCCGCTTCTCGGCCACAACAACAGCTTGCCGCCAGCGGGGTAAAAAATGCTGTGAGGCTAATAACCTCAAGACAGTTAAAATTGAAAGGAAAAGCTGCAAATGCCAAGATCGCAATATTCTGCAAGAAATAAGGCAAAGAAAAGACTATTCAGAGATGTAAAAGGCTACCGCAATAAGCTGGGCAAGAACTATCGCCTGGCCAAGGAAGCCCGTGTAAGAGCCCTGTGTAACGCCCTGGCTGGTCGTCGTCGTAAGAAGCGTGACTTCCGTCAGTTATGGATCATCCGTCTGTCAGCCGCCTGCCGGGCTCGCGGCATCCGTTACAGCCAGTTCATTTATGCAATGAAGATGGCTCAGGTTATCATTAACCGTAAGATGCTCAGCGAACTGGCGATACACGACCCGGCCGCTTTTGATGCCGTAGTTGAAACAGCTCGCAAGGCACTCTGAAATTAGACAAAACTGATTCTTATTGTTACTACCGTCATTAAAATAAAAAATACCGTGCCCGGGCCGAGAGGTTCGGGCATATTTTTTTAGTATGGCCATAGCATGGCTTGTGAAAAGAGCAAAATGGCGATATAATATCCTGCGGTTGAGCTACTGACGGCATAACCCCAAAAGTCAAAGACAAATAATAGAATAGCAGGCATATAGCCGAATCTATCTGAGGAATATAATGGAAAATCTGGAAAGTTTCAAAGAGGCGGGCAGTCGGGCCCTGGCTGACCTTAAGAATGTCAGTTCACTGGGCGAGCTGGAAGAATTTCGGATCAAGTATCTCTCTCGTAATGGCGAGATAACCGGCCTTCTCAGCACACTGGGCAAATTACCCAAAGAGCTTCGCCCTCAAGCCGGTCAACTGGCTAATACGATCAAAGAGCAGGTAAAAAGTGCCTTTGAAGAACTTCTGGCCAATATGCAGGGTAATAATCGCTCAGCAAGCGGCCCGCTCTTTGATGTCACCTTACCAGGCAATGCTCCCCGTCAAGGCAGTGTGCACCTGATCACCCAGACCGTTGACGAGCTATTAGAGATATTTGGCCGTATGGGCTTTGATGTTGCCTACGGCCCTGAGATCGAAGATGATTTCCATAATTTCGTAGCCCTGAATATACCTGAGATCCACCCGGCCCGCGATCCGCTGGACAATTTCTATATAGATGACCAGACACTGCTGAGAAGCCAGACCTCAACGGTACAGATCCGGGTCATGGAAAATAAAAAGCCGCCGATCCGCATTGTCGCACCTGGTCGTGTATATCGCCCTGACAGCGTTGATGCGACCCACATGTATATGTTCCACCAGATAGAAGCATTGGTTGTTGATGAGGGAGTGAGCATGGTTGACCTTAAAACCACGATCGACCAGTTCATTCAGGCATTTTTCGGCGAAGGCACTACCTGGCGGTTCCGCCCTTCATTCTTCCCTTTCACCGAACCTTCAGGTGAGATCGATATGAAGCTGACCGATAAGGCCGGCAATGATTACTGGATGGAAGTTGGCGGCTGCGGCATGGTTGACCCGAATGTATTTGGCAAAGTAGGCATAGATGCCGAGAAATACACCGGCTGGGCCTTTGGCTTTGGCATAGAAAGACTGGCCATGCGTAAGTATGGCATACCCGATATAAGACTGTTCTTTGAAAACGACCTGCGTTTTCTGGAGCAGTTCTGATAATATGCCGGGGCCGGCAAGTATAATAACCAGCCCCGGCACAATAATAACAATTACTGTTTACAGGATTAGAATCTGTGATCTGGCATGACCCGGCTTGTCAGTGAGATCATGCATTCTACCCCTGTAAACAGGACGAACGAATCAGGCCATCAGAGATGGACCTGCCAGAAAGACATTATGACAAGATTTGATGAATTAGGCCTTAATCCGGGATTACTTTCGGCACTGGCCAAGATGGAATACACTGAACTAACTCCAGTACAGGAAGAGACATTTGCCCCGATAAGTGCCGGTCGCGACCTGCTGGCCAAGGCCGAAACCGGGTCAGGCAAGACCAGCGCCTGCGGCATTCCCCTGGTACAAAAGATAGACCACACCCAAAATACCATACAGGTGCTTATATTAGTACCTACCCGTGAACTGGCCCTGCAATATGTTGATGAAATAGACCGGGTATCAACTGACCTGCCCATCGCACCTTTTGCCATTTTCGGCGGCTCGGATATGAGTATTCAAAAGTCAAAACTGGCCCATGGTGTTCATATTCTGGTAGCTACCCCCGGCCGACTTATCGACATGCTGTATAATACCGACCTGACGCTCAAAGATGTACGAACCGTCGTACTGGACGAAGCTGATGAGATGCTAAAAATGGGCTTCATTGACGATGTTGACTTTATCATGTCATGCATGATACAAGAGCATCAGACCCTGTTCTTTTCAGCGACAATGCCCAGAGAGGTTATGCATCTGACCGAGAAATACCTCAAAGATCCGGTCATGATCGACCTGAACCGTACCAATTCAGCGCCAAGCAGTCTGGTACACAGCTTCACCTGGCTGAAAAACACACATGAACACTATCATGAGCTGGTTAAATATATCCGGTCACAGGAAATAGATCAGGCGATCATCTTTTCCAACTCACGACATGGCGGCGAAAAGCTCTTTAAACATCTGCTCAAAGATCTTGACTCAGTTGAGTTTATCCATGGCGGTCTGGAGCAAAACCGCCGCACTTCCATTTTCAACCGGTTCAAACGCAAAGAGATAAAATACATGGTGGCAACCGATGTTGCCGGTCGCGGCCTGGATTTCAGCCATGTGACCCATGTGATAAATTTCGAGTTTCCCCGCAATATTGAGAGCTACACCCACCGCACCGGACGAACCGGTCGTATGGGCCGCAAGGGTCTGGCAATGACCTTTGTAGCAAACATGGATTTTGGCAAATTCCGCCATCTTATCAAGCACAATAATATCAGCCCGGTCTGGGAAGGCCAGGAGCCTGACATTAAAAGACCGGCCAAAAGGCATGCTGACAGCAAAGCGGAAAAAGGCAGAACCAGAAAACCAGCCGGCAAACACTCTAAAACCAATACCCCGGATACGGCCAATGCCGCAAATGCCTCTGTGAGCCAGCCCCAGACAACAGGTGATACCAAACCCAGACGCAGCAGATCTACCAGAAGTCAGGCCAACAATGCCAATACAGCAAACACAGAGAGCCAAACTACTGAATAACAAAGATTTATCACCGGCATAACCGGCCTCTGCCAGATAAGAACCTTCGTTCTTTGCCTGCATCATTGCCGAAGAATTGCAACTGTCTGCTCTGGCCAGCGACGGTCAAATAAATCAGAGTTTATATTGAAAATCTGGGTAAATTGTGTTATATATTTGAGATGTAATAAGTTATCAATAACCCGGCTTGCGGGTTTAACTTTTGCAGTTCTGAAATAATATGGAAAACAACACACCAGACAGAACCGAGCAGGATCGGCGGATAGAGTTCACCAGGAACTGGATAAGCTCCCAGCAGTCTATCACCATGTTCATACGCGCTACCATTGCCAATACCGCCGATGCCGAAGATATCCTGCAGGAGGTTGCCTGTCAGGTAGCTCTCAAATATGATGAATACGACAGCGAGCGGCCCTTTTTGCCCTGGGCTATCGGTGTGGCCAAGATCAAGATAGCGGAATATTATCGCATTCGCAAAAAAGACACCACGGTATATACTACCGACCTTATCGAATCGCTTTCAGAAGCCTGTTATCGGCTGCACTCCTATCTGCACCCTTATGCCAATGCCCTGGAAGAATGCCTTAAGAAACTCGACAGCAAATCTGCCCGACTGCTGGCCCTGCGTTATCAGGAGAATCTCACTCCTCAGGCTATCGCCGAAGATATGAACACCAGTTCAGGTTCAATACGCGTGACTCTTACCCGTATCCGTAACCGATTAAAGAATTGCATGCAGTTGAGGGCCAGACTCGATGAAGCACGAGGCTGATGACAACTTCGATCAGGACAAGGCTATGGAGATCATTGATGACAATCTCGACAGCGAGACTCAATGCGATCCGGAAAGTACCCGGCTATTGGCCCAATGGGTTAAAAGCTCGCCAGAGAATGCCGATGAAGTATTTAAGCGGTTCATACTGCACGCCCTGCTCAAAGACCACTATCAACAGAAAACCTATAGCGATATGCTGCACACCGGAGCGGGTGTAACCCCGCCGCCGGTAAAGCTCTCTGCCGGGGCATACCGGGTCAGGCAACTTATCCGCTATAGCGTGCTGGCCCTGGCAATGCTGGCAGTAATAACAGCTGCTGTATATATTGACAGAAATCGGACCGGCATAACAGGCAGGTCAAAAGTCGGGAATCTTTACGATGTGAATATGCCCCACTGTCAGGTTCTCGCCGGCTCCGAATGGGGAGGTGACTTTACCGCACCTGAAACTATCGCTGACATAATCGGCAAACGCTATAATCTCTTTGGCGGCTATGCCTGGTTCAGGCTCAACCCGGACTGCGTCTTTTATATGATGGGCGGCAGCTGCGTTCGCCCTCAGCGCAGCGATTATGTCTATATCGAAAGCGGCCGTTTTCTCTTTGATACTACCATGCCCGATAAAAGCCTCAGCGTGGAACTGGCCAATGTCATCATCAATCCGGGTCAGGCCCTCTTTTGCGTAGGCTATAATAAAGAATATGACTGCACCGATATATATGTCCTCTCCGGCGAGATAGAGCTGGCGGCCAAGACCAACTTCTTCGACTATTACCAGCTTTCGGCCACCGGCCAGAACTCTGCCACACTCAGTACTGATGGTTTTGTAGTGGGCGTTGAAAAAGAGATACAAAACTATTTCGGGCCGCTGCTGGGACTGCCCACTCTGGCATCCGGGCCGACACCCACGCTCGACCTGCAATTTATCTATGAGGGCTTTGACTATAGTGAGCCGGAATCTGAGACTGCCAACCGGCCTAAAGACTTGCATCACCTCAACGGCGGCTGGGGCTGGAGCGGGCCCTGGCGTGAACTGGGGGCTCTTGACAGTAAGGTAGTATTTGGCAGTGACCTGGCCGGGCCCGGGCCGCAGGGTAACAGCCTGAGTTTTACCGATACTGCCGGGACCCAACTGGCGAGTAAACCCGGTAAGCTGCTCACTGCCACAGGGGCACACACCCATTGCAGCCGCAAGATAGGCATGAACATCGTACCGCCCGCCCTGCTCACCGCTGATAATAAGATCGGACAGGATCATTCGGTCTTATGGCTGAGCTTTCTGGCACAGCTTATAATATCGAGAGCGGCGGTCAGGATGAGGCTTACCTGTATCTGGGCAGTTATGACCAGGGGATCATGCTGGGCCAGAGTACGATAATCAAAAGCGGACACTGGTCTTTACAGAGTATAAGCGGTAAAGAGAAAAAGGCCTTCCGTATCGATAATGACTATCGGGCTGATCGCCAGAGCTTCTTCGTCGTGCGGATCAGCTTCCTGCCCGGAGCAGAAGAAGTATCTATCTGGCTCGACCCGCAACTGGGCCTGCAAGATCAGCTGCCCCAGGAATCACTGCAAGTGAGAGTAGCCGATTTCAACTTCAACGAGATCGGCATCTACGCCACGACAGCAATATCCTTCGATGAGATCAGACTGGGAACCAGCTTCGAGGCCGTAACCCAGATAGCCCCTTACGCCGGGGGGGCGAATCATTAGCACTCCTGCCCTTCGTTGGGCAGTAAGTGCTGCTTGTGCTTTCTGTCTCACACAATTTCATTTCATCTCCCCACATGCCTCGCAAGTCCCGCCTCCCCGGCGTAAGGGGATTTTTTTATTTTCTGGTTGAAAATAGGTTGGGTTTGCTCATTGCTGTATAGAGCGGCTCTGGCGGCTTAACTGCCGGGCTGATATTCGGGCCGCTACCGCTTTGAGCTTAATTATTGATAAGTTCAGTGCTGGCAAGACGATAAGATATATCAGGCGGCCGCATTCAAAATGAGCCGGTCAGGCAGTTAAGGCCATCTGGCGTGAATTATTTATTATTGTAACTGTTCACAGTGCTCAGATTGATTGCAGAGTTAACTGTGAAATAAATTGTTTAGTAATAAGATATAAGTTGATAAGTTGAGGTAACTCGTATCGCCTTGAGGCCGATGGCTATTTTAAGGCTTCGCAGCAGTAAAGAGTAAATAATATGTTCAGCCAAAACCGTTGCGAAGCCATAAAACAGGTCGCGCAGCGACTCCGGAGCTTATCAACTTATATCTTATATCTTATTACTGTAACTGCATGAGCGGTTACTTATTATTTAATATCAAATAAACAGGAGAGAGAATGTTACACAAGCAGTTATTCAAGGGGAAATTACAGCAGATATCATTAGTCATTTTATCTCTGGCCCTGGGCCAGGTGCAGGCAGCTGAGCAGCTCAAGGTTATGTCCTTTAATGTCTGGACCGTGGAAGGCACTCAGGCCGGCCGGGACCACATAGTAAATATAGTCAATACCAGCGGTGCCGATGTGGTAGGATTTCAGGAACTCAGTGACCCTGCTCTGATCGCCAATGCCCTGGGCTGGCATTTGCATACACAGTCAAGCTCCAGTACCAATATTATCAGCCGGTATCCGATCCTGGAGTCAAGCCCGGCCAAATGGGGTGCGAAGCTACAGCTTCCTTCGGGTAAAACCGCCTGGGTGTTCAATACCCACCTGCCGGCCTATCCCTATCAGCCTTATGACCTGCGTGACAATACTCTGGCCAAAAATGAGACAGCGGTTATCAATTCAGCCAATTCGGCCCGCGGCAGTCAGGTAACTGCCCTGCTCAATGATATAACGGCCGCCAATGCCCTGACTTCTGCCGATATGGTCTTTCTCACCGGCGATTTTAATGAGCCCTCCCATCTGGACTGGACCCAGGCGGTAGCTGACAGCACCGCCCGCAGTTATGACCTGAAGGTACAATGGCCCGCTTCCAGCCGGATAGCGGCTATCGGCCTGACTGATTCTCTGCGGCAGTTGAGCCCTGATCCGGTAAGTGATAAATCATATAGCTGGACACCGCGTCCGGCGGCTGATGAGGTGCATGACCGGATCGATATAGTGTATTATGCCGGTACGGGTTTAACTCCCGGATCAGTTGCCAATATCGGCCCGGCCGATGGCAGTGCTGACACTGACATAGTATATGCCAATTATCCTTCCGACCATCGGGCGGTAGTGGCAACCTTTTCTTATGCCACTGAGCCGGTAGAGGCAGGCGAGAACATTCTTACCACTCTGGAGCTGGCCAATGATCTGGCACTTAACGGCACTGCTGGCCTGACCGGCAGTTCCGTGTCGATCAACTGGCAGGCCTTTGCCCTGTCTGCCGGCGGAGTATTGAGCCCCAGCAGCGCAGTGACCTTCACCGACAGCCATGACCCGGCCACCACTATATCAGTAAGTCAGGCGGGCAGCTATATTCTGAAACTGACCGTAACAGATGGCCAGAGCCAATACAGTGATGAACTGGAGCTGCGGGTTTATGCCGATGCCTGTCTGGCAGCCAAGGCAACGGGTGACTGGACTGCCAGTTATTATGACCGTAATAATGACTGTGTTGTTGACCTGATCGACCTGAGTATGCTGGTGAGTGACTGGCTCAAAGACAATTCTCTGGAGGCCACCTGTTATTACACCGGGCCTCTGGTAAGTGCTCCTACCGTATTGGACGGCCTGACCGGCACAACTAATGACCCGGTACCGGCCGACCATGGCTCAAACGCAACCAATACCCCGCATATAGCGTTAACCTGGACACCAACTGGCGGCGGGAACAACAGCAATAATCAATGGGAACTGTATAACAACTGGCCCAACGGCGGCACAGGCGGCATGGTCTATCAGATGGACAGTTCGCCTGATGATGCTTATAAGACCCACAGCATAATCTTTACACCTGAAAGCCGCTATAATGTCAGAGTTAACAATATCAAAATCAATGTCTGGTCCGGCGGCGGTAATTCCAATGTCAACTGGACCCTCACCGGCACTGTCAGCGGATTACTGGGCTCAGGCATTTTTGCAACGCCCAACGGCACTGCTGTTACCCATCAGATAAACCTGGAAGGCTTCGGATCTGAGACGATCACCCTGGCCCTGGACCAGAGCAGCGGCAAGGGAACATATATAGCCATCGATGACCTGAGCTTCAGCGAGATAAGACCGATAAACTAAAACACATAGAGTCTGACAGTAATTGAACCGATAAAGGTAAAGGAAATAATAAGACAGGACACAGCACAATAACAGTCTTATAAAAACAGGCCTAAGGGCCCCGCCTGACAGTTAAACAAATGACAGAGCAGAATAACAACAGAGAAAACAACCAGCGTACCGGAAGGTTCATGCAGCAGCTGATCCCCAATCAGAGCCGGATCATGGGTTTTATTCTGAGTGTTATGCCTAATAAAGTTGATGCCGAAGACATATTGCAGGATGTTTTAACGGAAATGTGGAATAAGTTTGACCAGTTCACACCCGGCACGAATTTCGCGGCCTGGGGCTGCACTATTGCCAAGTACAAGATCATAGAATTTCGCCGAAAGAGTAAAGATTCGCGTATGCTGTTCAACGATGACCTGATAAGAATACTTGAACAGGAATCTCACCGTAAAATGAATATTGAAAATATTTATACCGATGCTCTGGAACAATGCGTACAGAAACTCACAGCCAAAGAGATCGGCTTATTGAAAAGGCGTTATGAGAATAACCAGACATTTAAAGAGATCGCCTCTCAGGTAGGTATCTCACTACAGGGTGTACATAAAGCCATAAGCAATATACACACCCGGCTGGTCCGCTGCATAAGATGTAATCTCAACGAAAAAGGAACCGTATGACAGACAGAGATGACAACCTGAAAGATACTGCCTGGCTACTGTTCTCAGCCATAGAAGGAACGATCAGCCGGGCTGACTTCACCCGGCTGGAAAAGCTGCTGGCAGAAAGTCCCGCAGCCCGGGATGAGTATTTTCACCTGCTGAAACTGACCATAGCCCTGAACGAATCCGGCGGGATATTAAGCCTGAAAAATGCCGGTGACCCGGCGGGAGCATTTGACCTTGATTTCTGGCAGGCTCTGGCCCATCAGGAAGACAATGCCCCGGGCATTCCTCTGGAGAAGCCCGCAGAACAGCAGGCCGACACCATAGTCGAGACAGGAAGCATTACCCCGCCTGTGAGTCCTCTGAAGTTATATATATTCTCGGCAGTGGCTCTGGTGGCCATAGCCATAATCGGGCTTTTCATGCCTCCGACTCAACCGGTAGGTGTATTAACTGACATGGCTGATGCCCAATGGTCAGTCAACGGCATATATCCAACAGTAATGACCAGATTATACCCGGGCAAAATGGAACTGACCGGCGGCTTTGCCCAGATCACACTTAATAACGGCACAACAGTCTTGCTTCAGGCCCCTGCCATTTTCGAACTGCGCGACAGTGACAGATCGCTTTATCTGGAAAGCGGCAGACTGACCGCTTCGGTTCCCACTCAGGCTATAGGATTCACAGTTGAAACACCCTACGCCAGAATTATTGACCATGGCACAGAGTTTGGCGTTTTTGTTCGCGAGGGCTCATCAGTAGGCACTCATGTCTTTGATGGCAAAGTAATGGTAAGCAGCAAAGACCCCAGCGGTGAGCAGATGGTTTCCTGGCTGACCCGGGGCCAGGCCATAGCTGTTGATGAAAAAGGAACTGTATCAGAGAAATTCCCGACACAGGCCCGAGAGTTCGTTCGCGAGATAAAAGCAGTTGAAAACTGGAAACAGTATCTCAATATCAACCTGGTCGCCAACCCCGGCTTTGAGGCCGATGCACCAGGTATCTATGACCGGCTCCAGAGCCAATACGATCAGCAGATAACTGATATAAGCATCACCGGCTGGCAGGACACCGGCCCGGCCACGATCTACACCTATTACAGCGACCCGGCCGAGAGCTTCCCCCAACCGAGCAGAAACATACTGCCCAATGACTGCGGCAATAATTTCTTTATCGGCGTTGAAACCGGCCGGATCAGTCAGACCATAAATGTCAGCGAACTGGGATATGCTATTGACAACCTGGCCGTAGAGTTTTCGTTCTCAGGCTGGCTGGGCGGCTTTATGGACCATAACGACAAACTGGAAATAATTGCCAGCTTCAGAGACAAAAATAATAAAGAGCTGAGCAGTTCCACTCTGGGACCAATCACACCGCAAGAGAGAAAGTCTCAAACCGGCTTTGTATCTCAGAGCCGGTCGGGCCTGGTACCTGCCGGGACTGATCACATTGAGATCATTATCAGCACCCAGAGACAACAGGGTATAGCAGATGCCTATGCCGACAATATAGAGTTTAGTCTGAAAGTAAAATAGAGGAAGAAGAAGTAACAAGAAATAAGACACGCAGTGATGCGTAGCATAAACAAGCTCATGATTCTCGTCCCGTTATACATCGAGACTCGAAGCTGTCTGACTTTTAAGCTACGCGGCAGTAAAGATAATTCAAGTTGACAATTTCTCAATGTCGCACAGCCTTAAAATCAGGTCACGCAGCGACACCTGAGCCTATTTCTTGCTACTCAATTAAAAGTACATAAGATGGTCTTATGTACTGATCATGAATTTCTGATTTGGAGATAATTATTATGAAAAAGAGAAGCTGGTTAAGTCTTGGATTATTTTTCACAGCCTGCTGTTCCCTGCACGCTACGGTCCTTACCGGAGTGGGCGGCTCAAATAATGACCCTGTTCCGCAGGATCACGGTTCCTTTGTACAGGACACACCCAATATTGCCCTGAGCTGGTCACCCACCGGCGGCAGCAATAATTCCCGAAATCAATGGGAGCAGTATAATAACTGGCCCAACGGCGGAGATGGCGGCCAGGTCTATCAGATTGACAGCAAAGATAATTACTCAGAGCATTTAATAACCTTCACACCACAGGGCGGCTTTGATGTCAGGCTCAATTCCCTTGACCTGAATGTCTGGGGCGGCGGCGGAGCCACAGCTGTTAACTGGACAGTTAGCGGTTCTGTAAGCGGAGTGCTGGGCTCTGGCACATTTACCACACCAGATGGCGGGGCAGTTACCCACAACCTGAACCTGACCGGCAAAGACACAGAAGTTCTCACTTTGACCCTACTGCAAACCTCAGGGCAGGATACTTATCTGGCAATGGACAACCTGAATTTCGATCAATTACCTGCAGGCTCAGTTGTATATACCACACCGGCTAATGGCGCAGTCGAAGTGCCGCTAAGCAGCTCACTGCAATGGAACATTGCCACAGGCAAACAGATCGCGGGCTACTATGTCTATATGGGTACTACTCCGACAGAGATGTCTCGCCTGAACAGCAGCATGCTCAGCAAACAGACCGCCAGTTACTCTGTTGCTCTGGAATCAGATAATACTTACTACTGGCAGATCGAGCAGGCAATGTTCACAGACCCTAACGGCACCAGTGGCATTATTCATCCAGCCGGTGACCCCAATAATTACCTGGCCGACATCTGGCATTTTGCCACGGTAAGGTCCAGGGTAATATTCGATGAGGCCTACCCTCAGAACAGCCTGGTCCACACCGGAGATGATGCCACATTCACAGTACAGGCACAGGATCCGCTGGGCGGGACGATAATATACCAGTGGTATTTCGATGCTGACCCAACCACACCGGAAGGAGCAGTCGCCCTGACCAATGGCAGTAAATATACTGGCTGCGACACGGCCAGCCTGACAGTCAAGAATGCTCAGCTCGCTGACCAGGGATCTTATTATTGCAGCGGCCTGAACGCCAGTAGCTTCACGAATAATTCCGTCGATGCCAGTTTGATTATTAAAAGAAAATTAGCACACTGGTCTTTAGACGCCGCCAGTTATGAAAATAGCTATTACACTGACCTTTCGGGGAATAATAATAAAGCCGCAGTAACCAGCACACCATCATTTGCCGATGGCCTTGTCGATGGCGACCAGAATGCCGGCAATGCGGTCAATAACGGAGCGGTAAATTTAACCACGATAAACGGCACTGCCAGTGCCGGGTCGTTCAACCCAAGCGTCGATACGAACATGTTCACAGTTTCCTGCTGGGTCAATCGTCAGCACATCATCAATGATGTAGCCTACAATATCATTGCTGCCAAGCGTGATGGCTGGTCATCCGGCAGCGAGAGCTACTGGCAGTTTTTGATAACTGACACCGGCGTCGTGAGAATGCAGTCTCGCGGCCTGACAACCATCAATACCACAGCTTTAATTAACCCAGATCAATGGCACCACACCGCAGTTACCTTTGTTAATAATTATGCAAAGATCTATGTTGATGGCATGGTTGTAGCACAGGGAGATTTCTATCTGGCGGCAGGCCCTGATTCTACTTTCCGTATCGGATGCAATGACCTTACAAATGAAAGATTTGAAGGAAGGCTCGATGACATGCAGGTATTCAACTATGCCCTGAGTGCCGAAGAGATCGCCGACCTCTATTTCGCAGAGACTGGCGAAGAACTGTGTATTTACGGTCGTCCTCTGGCAGATGTCAGCGGCGATTGCATAGTCGATCTGCTTGATCTGGGTATCATTGCTGACCGCTGGCTTGATAGCGGTTATTACCCGGCATTACCTTGATGTGTCTCTGGTTTTCAGGAAGGCAGGTTAAAAAACCTGCCTTTCTGGAAACCTTAATTATTCATACATGAAAAAACAAACAAACAGTAGCGAGATGAGCCTGAAAGTTTAGATAGACAGATGAAGAAGTAATAAAAGTACATCAGATGGTCTTATGTACTGTTTTTTGGTTTCTTATATGGAGAAAATTATTATGAAAAGAAGAAGTTGGTTAAGTCTGGGCCTGTTACTTTCTGTAAGTTGCTCACTACATGCTACAGTTCTTACCGGGGTTGGCGGCAAGACTAATGATGCTGTCCCTCAGGATCACGGCTCATTTGTACAGGACACTACCAATATTGCCCTGAGCTGGTCACCCACCGGCGGCGGCAATAATTCCTGTAATCAGTGGGAACAATACAACGGCTGGCCGCTGGGCGGAGATGGCGGTCAGGTATATCAGATAGACAGTAAAGATGGTTATAAAGACCACCTCATAACCTTCACCCCTGATGCCGGTTTCAATGTAATACTCAACTCACTGGACCTGAATGTCTGGGGCGGCGGCGGAGCAACAGCGGTTAACTGGACTGTTACCGGTTCTGTCAGCGGCATACTGGGTTCTGGTTCATTTGCAACTGCAGATGGAGCAGCAACAACTCACGCCCTCAACCTGACCGGCAAAGATGCCGAAGCTCTTACTCTGACCCTGTTACAGACTTCTGGCCATGAAGCTTATCTGGCCATGGACAATCTGAGCTTTAATCAGGTTGCCGTACCAGAACCGGTATCTCTGGCCCTGCTGGCCCTGGGCTCAGCTGTGGTTCTCAGAAGAAAATAATATCAATATCTTACGGCAGGCAGATATCAAGATGGGTATCTGCCTGCTTTCTACCACTTCACTTCTTAGCTTCTTTTTTAATAGCAATCTCCTTAACGGCACTGTATAAAACCGGAACAGTCAGCATAGTCAGCACTTCTATTATCATGCCGCCAAAAACCGGGATCGCCATGGGTATCATTATATCTGAACCGCGGCGAGGTCGGAGAATGTATTACCTTTGAATAGCTGCTCCAGATAGCTGCACATCACCACTCCATCATCATAGGCACTGCCATCAAAGCCAGACCAACAATATAACCATTTCTGTCTTTACATTAACCTCAATGTCATATAAATCGAGTTGCCATAATCGTTTTATGGTAGTTATAGCGACTAATTTCTAATATGAAACCAAAATTCGTACAAACGATCCCTGGCCGGGCGGTTTATGCTTTAAATATTCCGCCAGTCATGCTAGACTTTCTGCAGAGTATAATGTCTCTATATTAGTGCTGTTGCCATCAGGATTACAGACCTTCCGCGACTGGTTTGTCCTGATTATATTGTAGATTTTAAAACAAGGAGAGTTAGAATGCGCACATATTACTCAACAATAGCTAAGTATCTTCTATTTATAACTTTATCTATCACATCTGTTACAAGTCTTCAGGCAGTTACTATACCAGTTCCCCCACTGCCTAATCCACCCGGCCAGACACAGCCGGAGTTTGCAATTATAGGACCAGATTTCACCTTTGATGGCAAACCGGCAGTGCTGATGTCCGGCTCAATACACTATGCTCGGGTACCTCGACCATATTGGCGTGACCGTCTCAAAAAAGCCAGGGCGATGGGCCTGAACTGCGTTGATACTTATATGTTCTGGAATGCCCATGAAAAAACCCCGGGCAATTTCGATTTCACCGGCATACTTGATGTTGCGGAATTTGTCCGCACCGCACAGGAAGAAGGGCTTTGGGTAATACTCAGGCCCAGCCCCTATATTTGTGCCGAATGGAATCTCGGCGGTATTCCTGCCTGGCTGCTCAAAGACCCGGCAACCATGATCCGAACTAACGACCCCACCTTCCTGAATGCTACCAGAAGATATATGATGGAAGTAGGCAAACAGCTCGCAGACTTGCAGATAACTAAAGGCGGTCCCATCATTCTAGTCCAGATCGAAAATGAATATGGCCAGTTTGGCCGGGCGGGCAATGCCGATGACATTGCCTATAATCGCGAAATATATCAGCAGGTAGTTGATGCCGGGTTTGAAGTGCCATTAATGCGCTGCGACTGGGCTATCAAGGAAACAGTAATGACCGCTCATATAGAAGGTGTCTGGCCAACCATGAATTTCGGCAGCGGGGCACAGGCAGCCTTTACCGAATTTCAGAAATTCTTCCCCGGCTATCCGCAGATGTGCGGAGAATACTGGATTGGCTGGTTTGACCATTGGGGGGCGAAACACAGCGTAACCGAAGCGGAGAAACATGTTCGTGATATAGAATGGATGCTCAATAATAATACTTCGTTCAATATGTATATGCTCCACGGGGGAACGAACTTTGCCTTCTGGTCTGGTGCAAACTGGTCAGGTAAATATGAACCAGACACAACCAGCTATGATTATTCTTCAGCACTGGACGAAACAGGCAGAACCACCGAAAAGTTCTTTAAGTTCCGGGACGCTATTGCTAAATACCTGCCGGCAGACCATATAATACCAGATGCCCCGGCCCAAATCGCTCGAATTAAAATTCCAGAGTTCACACTCACAGAAATAGCCGGTTTTGACCAACTGCGTGGTAACCCGTTCCTGACGGAAAAACCAGTTCATCTTGAAGCTCTGGATCAGCTTCAGGGACTGGCGGTCTTTTCAACAACCTTTGACAATCCGAACGCCGGTAAAGCCTCACTGGTCTTCTCTGAACTTAAAGATCGGGCCATAATAATAATTAATGGCGAAAGACAAGTCACTCTTGACCGCATAAAAAATGAAAAGTATGCCCAACTGACATTACCCGCCGGGCAGGTCAAAATGGATATATTACTGGAAAACATGGGCCATATAAACTATTCCCGCATGATGATAAACGACCGCAAAGGTATTGGCACTGTAACACTCAACGGCAGAGAACTGACCAACTGGCAGATATACAGCTTCCCTCTGGAAGATATAAGCTCTCTGAAGTTTGAGCCTGCCGCAGAGGCTAAGATCGACCCTGCCCTGCCGGTGTTCTATCGCGGCGAGTTTACCATTGACCAGCTCGGCGATACACTGCTGGATATGAGCAGTTGGGGCAAAGGCGTGGTCTGGGTGAACGGTATTAACCTGGGCAGATATTGGCAGATCGGGCCTCAATACACCCTGTTCATGCCCGGCTGCTGGCTTAAAGCAGGTAAAAATGAGATAGTGGTCATGGACATAGAGCCAACCGGCAAAACTGATATTCGCGGGGTAACAGAACCGATCTATGGTCTGAAACTGGATGCTAATCTGAAATATCACCGCCAGAGCGATGAACAGATTGCACTGAAAACCCAGGACATTATCGCCCAGGGCTCATTCACCGCCGGAGATCTTATAACTGAAGTGCCGCTGCCCGAAAGCGTTACTGCCCGTTATCTCTGTCTGGAATCACTCAACGCTTTTGACAACAGCTCTTATGCCACATGCGCTGAGCTGCACCTGCTGGACAAAGCCGGAAATCGTATAGACCGGAGTAACTGGCAGGTAATTTATGCCGACAGTGAAGAGCTCATCGGTGAAGCCGCCGGTGCTAATAACATTATCGACAATCAGCCGGTAACTTTCTGGCATACCCAATGGAAAAATGGCGGCCCCAAACACCCCCACCATATCGTACTGGACCTGGGCGAAAATATCGAATTCAAGACAATTCAATATCTGCCTCGCGCAGGCGATAATCCGGGTAAGATAAAAGACTTCAGGTTCTATGCCAGTAAAACTAAATTTACCGGCTTGAAATAACGCCAAAATTAAGCTGCAAAAGCAAACATTATATCTCAATAAAAAAACTCTTGTCGGTTTCTTCTGGCAAGAGTTTTTTACTTTCCATCAACTTAGCAGTTTACGCAAGGTTGACAGCAGCGTTGATGGGTGTTCAAAATATCTTGCCCCCAGCCGAAGATGTACGGTACGCTGATCTGGTATACGCAGACTGCCGGCTACAGGACCATTAAACAGGGTAGCAACATGTGCCTGCGGACCAAGTTTAAATATAATATCCGGATCCTTTTGTATAATACATTCGATATGCTTTTCCGAAGCTCTTATCCTGATCTCATGTATCTGCAGCAAATATTCCACCTGCTCGGGCAAATTGCCAAACTGATCTTTAATATCATTCCTGAGCAATTCAACATCGGCCTGCGAACTGCATGTTACCATACGCCGATATACCTCCATGCGATGCTGCTCTGAAGGAATGTAACTGCGTGGTATATTATTACTGATATTAATTTCCATGAGAGTATTGGCAATAACCGGCTCTGGCTCTCCTTTGAGCTTGCGGATCGCCGAGGCCAGAAGGCGACAATACAATTCATAGCCAACAGAATCTATATGACCACTCTGCTCAAAACCCAGAATATTGCCAGCACCACGAATCTCCAGATCACGCATGGCAATACGAAAACCGCTGCCCAGTGATGAATATTCTTCTATAGCCTTGAGCCGCTTAACTGCGATCGGATTAAGTTTGCGTTTACGCGGCAAAAGCATATAAGCATAAGCCTTGTGCTTATAACGACCTACCCGGCCGCGTAACTGATGCAATTCAGCCAGGCCAAACCGGTCTGCCTCGTCAATGATTATAGTATTAGCTCTTGGTATATCTATACCCGATTCGATAATTGTAGTACTGACCAGTACATCTGCTTTATAGTCGATAAAATCCGTTATCTTCTTTTCCAGCTCTGATTTTGGCATCTGACCGTGAGCGAAAATAACTCTGGCCTGAGGCACAAGACATTTGACATGAGCTGCAAAAGAAGCTATCGACTGCACCCTGTTATGCAAAAAAAATACCTGCCCTTCCCGGCTCAGCTCACGCATGATCGCCTCAGTCACCAGTTTATCACTGGGCGGAATAACCGCAGTAGAAATACTGCGGCGATCGAGCGGAGGTGTGGTCAGACTGGATATATCGCGAATACCGAGCAAGGTTGAGTGCATAGTACGAGGCAAGGGCGTAGCAGTCATCGTCAGTATATCTACTGTCTTGCGAATAGATTTAAGCTTTTCTTTATGAGCCACTCCAAAACGCTGCTCTTCATCTATTATGACCAGGCCAAGGTCCTTGAACTTTACATCATCACTGAGTATGCGGTGCGTTCCTATAAGTATGTCCAGCCGCCCTTCAGCAGCTGCATTCAAAATGCGTTTTACCTCATTGCCGGTACGAAAACGACTGATACACTCTATCGAAACAGGAAAATCACTCATTCGCTCTTTGAACGAACGGTAATGCTGGTCGGCCAGAATAGTTGTCGGCACTAAAACCGCTACCTGCTTGCCAAAAGTTGCCGCCTTGAACGCAGCCCGAATCGCCAGTTCGGTTTTGCCATAACCCACATCACCACAGAGTAACCGGTCCATAGGCCGCGGCTTTTGCATATCAGCTTTTATCTCGGCACTTATCTTGACCTGATCCTCGGTCGGCTGATACGGAAAAGCGGCCTCAAATTCTTTCTGCCAGTGATCATCTTGCGGATAGCGAATGCCCGGCATAATATTGCGATAGGCCTGCAGATCGATCAGGCCAGCTGCCATATCTTCTACTGCTTTACTAACCTTATCTTTCTGGTTCTGCCAGGTGCGACCACCTATCTTTGAGAGTCTGGCCTCTTTGCTGCCGCTGGCAACATATTTATGTACCAGGTCGATCTTACCGGCGGGCAGATGTATGACCATCTGATCGGCGAACTCAAGTGCCAGGAATTCTTCTTCACGACCATTTTTAGTCATGAGCTTCATGCCGCGATATTTACCTATGCCATGAGCAAAATGAACTATCAGCTCCCCTTCTACCAGGTCGTTAAATGACTCTATCGCCTGAGTCTGACGCAAGGCATTAATTTTTCGCCTCACCTGCCGCACGCCAAATAGTTCATGATGACCTGCAACAACAATATCATGCTCCGGCAGGGAAAATCCCTCGGCCAGCACGCCAATAGCCAGAGATAGATTTTCTGGCAACTCTATGCCTTTATGAATATGCTTCTGCCCGGTTTCAGGATCGGTACTTTCCCGATTACACTCTATATTCTCTTTCATTCGCAACTGCTGAGCCGGATTATCACAGAGAATAAACACTTTCTTGTTCTGCAATCGGGCCTCATCGGTCAGATCATCTATAGCATCAAGACCGCGACCATGATAATCATGAATACTGCGAGCATTAACATTATACGACTGCTCGCAAAGATCATGGGCGAAACGGTTAATATAGACCTGATCGAAGTTGCGGGCCTTTTTCATTAACTCATCGACAGTCCAGAGCGAATCTGGCTGCCAGGCACGATCTCGAAAAATACGGGCGAACTCGATAAGCTCTGTCACCTCTTCTATAACCACGATAGTGTTATCAGGCATATAATCCATTATAGTTGCCTGCTCTGTTATATTATCATCACAGCGACAATCGGGCAGGGTTATCATATCTATCTTCTGTACCGACCGACGCGTATCCATATCAAAATAGCGGACCGACTCTACTTCATCTCCAAAATATTCGATACGAACAGGCATTTCATTACCAGGAGGGAAAACATCTACTATACCACCGCGACAGGCAAAATCACCCAGTGTTTCTATATCTTCGCAATGCTGATACCCGGCCTCAACCAGCCAATCTATCAACTTGTCCATTGACACTGACAGAGGGTCATCTATTGATATGGTAACGGACTTTTTTTTCAAATCTGAAGGCGTCGGTGCCGGCTGCAAAACCGCAGCTATCGAGGCAGAAACCAACAATGGGCTATTACCTCTGTAACCCACTAATTTTCGCCATAATTTCAGCCGTTCACCAGCTATCTCACCTACCGGATTTATCGGACCGGCCGCCAGTTCTGATGCCGGGAGCATATCTACCGATTGACCGCTGAATGTCTCAAGATCGTCCTGAGCCTTATCGGCCATATCAATGTGACCTGTCAGATACAAAATCGGTCTGGCCGTTGCCGAATACACAGCCGCAGCGGCCAATCGCCCAAAACTACCCCATGAACCATACAGCTCGGCCGACCTGCATTTTCCCGGGCCTGACATATACCTCAACATAGCCCCTAACGGCAGACCAGGATCACAACTAATTGTCTCACGCAGCACAGCAGCGTAGTTATTTGTTCTCATCACTTATTATTCGATGCAAAAGGTATAAATTCCAACCCTTTTTTCTCCATCGGCATTACTTTATTCATCTTTGTCATGATTGAGCCAGCGATACTCGATCATATTTAAGTCTTGATAACCCAGGTCAAGAGCTTCAGCTGTGATAAGGTGCTGAGCCTCTAAAAACACTGGCGTATCTGCAGGCAGATCATTTTCCTTACGCTGACGAGAAAGCAACTCAACAATAATTCTGTCCAATGATACCGGGTCATTACTGAATAATAAAGTGCCATTTTCACTCACGAATTGCTGCTTAACATCAGGCCCGCCATAAAATAATGATCGCAAATTATTTACGATCGTCAAGCGTATTTTCCCGCGGATTTCAGGCAATTGATATATCTCTGCGACAAAAGGGTCACCATGAGACATATAATATTTACCGGGGTGTTTTACCGCGGAAAACGCCATATCGGCAATGGCACCGCGTATGCCCGTTATATTGTCATCCATAGCTGAAGGTATATGAATTATAGCTGTAACCTCCGACAGCCAGGTAGCCAGATACTCTTTCTCAGAGCCCAGATATACCGGCTCTGACTGCCAGCCATATTTCCAGGGAATTGTCCCCTGAGCCTCCTCTGGCATCTTCTCCAGGCCAATAACCATTATCTGCTCTGGCTTAAAGTCGAGTGAATAGAGTATGCGAAGCAAAACAGCACAAACCTCGGTATTGGTCGCCAACTGACGACCGCCCTCCGGACAAAACTTAATACCAATAATATCATCTTTGTGCAGTATAGACTGCCAGGCCTGGGCCGAATTGTTTATACCGGTAATCTTTTTAATGCCGGTATTTAATATTTTTCTCAAACTGGGCTGATGTATCTTGGGGCCGCGAATAACAAACTCACCAAAAATATCATAAACGAAACTTCTCTGCTGACCCAACGGGTCATCAATCGCCCGACGGTACTTGATCTGACCAAAACAGCTCAAAGCCGCTAAAGTCAGGGTCAGCAATATCATATAGCTAATTGTTATATTTTTTTTATTGTTACACACAACTACAGATATCGGCCATATTTCTAAAATTATTAACATTTGGCTATTTATCTTTCTAAAGAAATAATAATATCAAAAATATTATTTGATATTGCATTCTGAGTTAATAGAATACACCTTTGAATTATCGGATAATAATTATGCTTAATGAGTATATCGCTTTTATGAAAGACACAAAAGAACTACTACTGTCAATAGTATCTCCGGCTTATAACGAGCAGGGTAATGTTAAGTCACTTGTTATTGAAATAGAAAAGGCTTGTAATGCCCTGAATGGCAAATTTGAGATCGTAATAACCAATGACTGCTCAACTGACAATACACTGGCAGAATTAAAAGAGATACAAAAATCACATAAAAACTTAAGAATAATAGACTTAGCCAAAAGGACCGGACAGACAGCAGCTCTTGATGCCGCCATCAGACACTCTCATGGTAAATATATAGCAATGCTGGACGCAGACCTGCAAAATGACCCGGCAGAAATACCCAGAATGCTCGAACTCCTCATTGCTGGCCAGTGCGATATGGTCAATGGCTGGCGTAAAGATCGCAACGACCCATGGATCAGGCTTATCTCTACCAGGATTGCCAATAGTGTCAGAAACTGGCTGACTCATGAGAATATTCATGATTCTGCCTGCGGACTGAAAGTGTTCAGACGCGAATGTATGGATAATATTAAATTATTCACCGGCATGCACCGTTTTTTGCCAACTTTGGTTAAAATGCAGGGCTATACGGTTAGAGAAATACCGGTAAATCATCGGCGAAGAACTGCCGGACTGGCAAAATATGGGCTATGGAACAGAATATTCAAAGCATTTCGCGACTGTTTTGCTATCAGGTGGATGCAAAGCAGAAATTTCACTTACGACGCCCATGAAGTCTGTATAGCAACTGAATCAGAATAAACAGTGAAAGTCACAATAATGGAACAATATCTGAAAGAAATGTTAACCAAATGCGATGCCTGGCTTATTTTGGGGGCCGTTGCTCAGACCTGTTTTTTTCTGAGATTTCTGGTTCAATGGCTGGTCTCTGAAGTTAAAAAACAAAGCGTAGTACCAGTAGCATTTTGGTATCTCAGTATGATAGGCAGTACCGGCCTGCTCATCTATTCAGTAGGCAGAAAAGACCCTATATTTATACTGGGACATCTGTTCAATAACATAGTCTATATACGCAACCTTATGCTCATATCTAAAAACAGCCGTAATAACGGTTCAGTTGCTTCTGAGTAACAGAAATCGGCCATTTTCTCGATAGATAAAATCAAAAACAACTATATAAGATGGCGAGCCTGACTGCCCCTCCAGATCAAGCGATCGATAATCACTTTCACGAACAAGAAGATATTCTGGCTGCTCTGCAATTATGGCATCTGGTGCAATATACAGATACTTTTTTCTATCAAGATAAAACATAAATGGCTGATAACCTGGATTACAGATATATAGCTGCTTATCAGCAGGTACGACATTTTCTATTGCATCAGCGGTTTCACGACGACTATAAGGGTCGAGGTCGATAAGCGTACTTGCCGAAGTATAAATATTAACCCACATAGCAATCAATATAGCCGTCAAATAAACCAATTCGGTTTTTGTTTGTCTGAACAGCTTACCCCTTAACATTGCAATCGATAATATAATTACAAAAACCAGAGTAGTCATAGATATAAAATTATAGCCATACATAATTACTACTGCTATCACGGCCACCATACTGGCATAAAGAAAGAGAGTAAGTAAACGACTCCAGTGTTTGTCAGCAGGCTCTAAGGCTTCATTATAATATATAGCCCACGCTAAAAGCAGCATAGCCAGAGGAACTGTCGGCATAGAATATCTGGTCATTGTGCCTGGAAAGGAATTATGAACAATAAGAGCTAATACCAAAGCTGTCCGAAGCCCATAATAATACTTCAATTGTTCAATGGGAATGTTAGTAATATATTTCTTCTGCCAGCAGCAAGGTATGAGCAAAAGCCAGGGCAGAAATATCTTGGGAGACAATATTGCTGTCTCAAACCATTTACCCCAATTTACATCGTCGGGCATAACTCTGCCGCCCATCTGTTGTTTTGCCGCCTGGGCCAGTTTATCGGCCATGCCGCTATTTTCTACAGCCAGATACCAGCTAAATAGAGCTACAAAAGAAAAAAACAAAAAGAACAAATGTGACCATGAGATAATATATTTTCTGTCTTTGGTATGAATATATACACCTAAAAGCAGACAATAAAAAGGCAAATAGGCTACTGGCCCTTTCATCAACAACGCTACTGACATTGCTAACGCAGGCACTGAAAATGACACAAGCGGTGACCGGCTGTCAATTACGCTAAATAACCACCATACACAGGCCACACCAGTCAGTGACAGTAAAAGACCTTCTATCTCTATTACCCGCCCTTTTTCTATAGTTGTAAAACAACTTATAAATAGTATTGCAGCCAGAAATCTTAATGGTAACGGCAATGATGTGGGCGTAAAGATCAGTACCAACACTAATACCAATACCAATAATGCAGCGGGCAGACGAACCGAAAATTCAGATACACTGCCGCATAGCTTTACCGACATTGCTACCAGCCAGTTTATCATGGGGGGCTTGTTAAAATATGGCTCACCGCCAACATGCGGGATCAGCCAATTGCCAGTCTGTAACATCTGAATGCCCGGCATCGCCCTGCGTCCCTCTTCTCCCTTGAGCTCAGGGGAACCCAGCGATGGTATATATAACACAAACCACAACAGCAATATACTTACAATAATTTTAACAGAACCGGAACTTAAGCCACTCATTTAAACTACCCGCACTTTAAAGCAAAAGGCAGGATATTACTCCTGCCTTTTGTCTATTCTAATTATAAATTACCTGTAACCTCTGCTTACTGAGCATTTGCTGCATCAATAGCCTTGGCTGCTTCTTCAGCACGGTCACTGGCCGACTTAACACTCTCTGCAACAGCCTGACCGGCAGCTTTATTATCAGCTACAGGCATAACAGCAGGAGCAGGCTCAGACTCAATATGGTTAGGAGATACAAATATGCTCTTGGCAGGCATAATATAGATCTCAACTCTGCGGTTCTTTTCATTACCACGATTACCCGGGGCGTTAGGGGCTACAGGACGATGTTCACCAAAACCTGCAACTACCATACGCTTTTCACTTACACCACCAGAAGCCAGGATCTTCTCTACAGAGATCGCACGATGAGCCGACAGATGCCAGTTAGTCGGATGCTTCACCCGAGTTTCCGGCTTCAAAATAGCGATATCATCAGTATGACCAACAATAGCAATATCAAATGCCTGAGCATCCTGACTATTAACGATCTTGCTGAAGTTCATCAGGGCTTCGCGAGCGGCCGCCTGAACAGAATCTTCACCCTTATCAAAGGTCAGATCGCTCTTGAGTTTTACCATGCCGGTCTTTTCGTCAAAGTCAACCATATCTGAACCATCAGCCCAGGCAGACAATGCGGTTGACAAACTCACTGGCAATGCGTTCTGACCAACCATATTAGCCAGATCGTTAATTGTCTTTTGCTGATCCGCATTCTGGCCTAACAGCAAATTAACCTTCTTCTGGTTAGCATCAGCCAGAGTACGAAGCACATCATTTTCCGACTGACATTTTTCAACATTTCTACGCCAGATATCCTGCTCTGATTCCAGAGTATTAATTCGCTCTTTAAGAACATCATTGCGACGGGCACAATCTTCATATTCATTCCGAGAGATACAACCACTCAAAGTGGCTATGGTCAGCAGACCAGCGGTTATCGACATTAAGGCTCTGAATTTCATCGTAATAATCCTTTCGTGAGGTTTTATATCTTTACCGAATAAAATTCGGTTTTTTTGCAAATCTAAGCTTAACTATGACTTATTTTTTCTTCTTAACCTTCTTGGCCTTTACCTTGCTTTCTTTGGCTTTGGCTGGCTTCTTTTCAGCCTTTTCCTTTTTCACTCCTGCTGGCCTGTTCACGCTGTTACCAGCCAGGAAAAAGCCATACAAAGCGATAAGCACAACAACAGCTCCTGCCCCTATAGAAACATAGAGCATATTGTCATTAACTGCCTTCAGATATGATGGCTGAATACCAGTAACATAAACGGAGGCATTTATAACAAAATAGAAAAGCATAAGAAAGGCTACAACCAGCATAAAGCCAAAAACACCACTGGTCGGGTCGTATATCTGAGGGCCGCGCATCACCATAACGGGAGCTGCAACACTATCAGAAACAGCAGAAACAGGCTCTTCATAACTGCTGACACTGCTTACTTCTTCCGGCTCATCTTCATCTGCTGCTGACTGCAAGACAGGTGCATCATCTGCCTCGCCCAGATCATCTGAAGAATAAATATCTTTAAGTATGTCTGCCCCAAGACTGGTATCATCCGCTTCACGCGAGAGATCGAGCAAGCCGCTGCCACTGCTGCTTGGGTCTATCGATATCTCATCATCTTCAATAGCGAACGGAGAAGATATTTTGGTCTGTGCCAGCGGGTCAACATCCATATCCATCTCGGTATCTTCCAGGGCGTCTATGCCATGACTGGTCACTACCGTATCATCTTTATCATTGGAAAGCGGCGCATCTTCCATATCTATCTGATCAGCCAGACCAACCGAATCATCATTGGTATCTTTCAGACCATAACCACTGCCTGAAGAGGCCAGGCCAATCGAACTGCCAGCCAACATATTGTCATCATCAAGACCAGCCAGCATGTCGTCATTCGAACTGAGAGCAAGGGGCGAATCTTCAATGGCACTATCGTCAGAGAAAGCCTCACCCGCACTACTGGCTGAAGGTGCCAGACCTATTGAACTGCCATCAAGATCCAATGGCATATCATCTAAACTGTTTTCATCGCTAAGCGGCAAAACCCCTGAATCGGACGATGCCAGAGCTGATGATGATGCCAGAGAGTCAACTTCGTCAACCTTGAACAACACTTTCATGCCGTCACGGAACTCACGCAACATACCTTCTTTGACAAACTCTTTTATTTTATCGCCAGTACAGCCGAGCTTTTCTTGTACTTCTTCTATGGAGTAGAACATTTTGGCCATTTTTTATGGTCCTCCGTGCCGGTGCTTGTCCGGCATAGCAGAATATATGCTTAGGTTAACTACAGGCCTGCATCAGGTATGCCCACTATTGCCAGCTATGACTTTCAAGCCATAAAAAACAATAACTCACCTGGGACAAATGACAGTCCTGCCTGAGTTTTATGTCTTGCTTGAGAGCTACTAACTACTGTTAATACAGAATGTTACATCGTAAATCTGTAAAGGCCAGATTCTAACCGAAAAAAGCCGATTTTGCAAGTGAAATATTTAAACCCGACACCGACAAATGGTACTACCAAACCACAGCCTCACAAAAGAACAATGCGAATAAATACTCTGTACCAGCACTAATAACTGCTCATAAGCTTCCAATTAACACTGAACATACCAAAGGTAAATCAAAAGACTAATTGCCTCCCTTACCTATTTTATCACCAAGTGACTCATTAGCTTCAATATCGAAGCTATCACCACTACCGCTCAGCCCTTTTCTGAATTCAACCATACTTTTACCCAGATTTCGGGCAAGATCTGGTAATTTTTTGCCAAATATTAACAAAACAACCAGCAGAACTATAGCTATTTGTCCGGCTCCAACTGTCCACAATGCCAGTATTGCCATAATAACACCTTCTCCAAGATAAAAGTCGGCGACAATGATAATGCCTGTATTACCAGGCACATAACCTGGTAACAACAAACAATACCACTGACGCCGAAGTCCTACACGACACTTTACCCTCTGGCACCACGAAGTATAACCCGGTTTCCATCAGTCCAGTGATCTCTATAATATGTTGATGGAGCAAAAGTATCAGAAAGCGAATCCATTTTCGCCTGCATGCCGTTACGCAATTGCAAAAGAATCCCCTGACTGCCGGAGTCCTGAGACAAATCATTGATCTGATAAGGATCATTAAGATTATCAAACAGCAATTCCTTGCCATCTCGCCGGTAACGGGCATAGGTATATCGCTTATTTCGTACTGCCCGCCACTCGTAGCCATCTTGCCAGGCAGCACAAGCACCAGTATTTTGTAACATAGCAAACTCTGGCTCAGGGCCGGACTGCCCTCTGGCCAGATGCGAAAGATCCATACCTTCAACACGCGAAGGAACAGGCAAGTCAAGTAATCCTAAAACTGTTGGCATAATATCAACTGAAGACATACATGCATCAGAGGTGAGTCCGGATGCGATCTTTGACGGCCAGCGAACTAAAAATGGAATACGGGCCGCTTCTTCATAAAAGATATTCTTGGCCCGTCGCCCCTGAGCACCAAACATCTCACCATGATCTGAAGAGAAGATAACTATTGTATTTTCAGCCAGACCACTAGTCTCAAGAAACTGCATTATTCGACCAAAATTCCAATCAAGATTGGTTGTCATTGCATAATAATTCTTGCGCCAGGCTGCCAGCGAACTGCGAGCAGAAGCAGTTAATTGAGCCCACGAATCAGCATAAGCATCGTTCTCCGGCAGATAGTTGGGCGGATTGGGAATATTGGCATTTTTAAATATGTCACGATATTGAGCCGGCACATTGGCATCATTCCATGGGTCATGCGGCGTACCCCAGGACAGTACCATAGAAAACGGCCTGGTTGATTTCTGACTATGACACTTCATCCAGTTTATTGCCATATCAGTCTGACCATCGGGCTCATACACTCCCGGATCCCAGAATATCTTCTTTTTTGATGTTGTATGATAGTAGGTATTATAATAGTCATGATGAAAATTATAGGCGGCCCAGAATCCATTGAAACCAAGACGGTGAGGCCCCTGAGGAACAAAAGAATTATCTGCATTCAAATGATCTCCCAGCACATTGGCATACATATGCCACTTGCCTATATAGGCAGTACTGTAGCCATTGCGAGTCAGCGAATGCCCCAGACAATCCTGGTACGGGTTAAGCCGAAGCTCATTTATGACCATGCCATGACTGGTCGTATATTTACCAGTCATTAAGGTAGCACGATAAGCCGAGCATACCGGACTACTGGCAACAGTATTAACGAAGTTTATGCCCTGCCGTGAAAACTGATCGATATTGGGTGTCACCGCCTGCTCTGCTCCGGCATAATTGGCTCCGCCCCAATACTTACTGTATCCACAGCAGTTAAGACCAAGCTGATCTGCCAGGATCACCAGTACATTCGGGCGTGAGGCCTGCTCTCCGGCAAATAGAGAAGGCATCATCTTACTCAAAGTCAAACTGGCAGCGGCGGCACAACCGCTCTTCAAAAATGTGCGTCTGTCGATCTTCATCTTATTATATTCTCCTGTTATCGGCCATTGCCGTTAATATACAAACACCTGACAATCCGGGTCAACATTACTACATGCCAGCCAGCTATCAACGAAGATCACAAAATCATTAAGATCAACCTGACAATCAAGATTAAAATCACCTGGATTAAAACCATAAGCTCCGCAGTCGTTTTCAACTATATAAACAAATATATCAGCCAGCGTCTTACCATAATATGGCGACTGTTGGGCAACCGCCACATCAAGCTCCAATACGGTATCATGTTCGGCGCGTTCCATATCGGCATCATCGATCGCTGTTACAGTTATGACCTGAGGTGTCTGCCAGTTACTGCTATTAAAAATAACTTGTGCCGGATTACATAGCACCTGGTCAGGATCAAGCGAATCAACAATACTGACAATTACCGGGTATGCTCCGGGATTGTCACTAATAGATATCTCTATCTGATCTGAATACCCTCCTTCAACCACACGAGTAACACCTGTAGATTCAACTGCATTAATACTATAGGGCAATGCCGGACCGTTTATAGACAAAGCAAAGACCTGTCCACGCTGATTGGCATAACCACTGGTTTGCACCATATTAGCAGCACTAGTCCAGAACAAAAGCGGATACTGTCCCTGGCCGGCTTCAAGCAAACCACCCATAAAACCGAAATCAGCAATAGCCCCTGAACCAAGGAAACTTACCGAGCGGTTACCATCAACATTTTCAGCACCACTGCATCCTGACAAACCATAGGTGGTCAATACACCGTTAACACTGCCATACAATACGCTTGTATTAACATTGAGCGAAGCATAGACTATATTTTCAGCACCAATATTAACCGGTCCAAAATTAACCGCCAGAACACCGTCACTAAAATCTCTGTCATTCAGACTTGTAGGTACGGCCAAACGCGCACTGTTAGCCTTTGCCATCAAGATCAGATCACCATCTGCCAGATAAAGACCTGTACCATTTGAAGTGCCTCCTGCCTCGATAACAATATAAGGACCACCCGTTGCCATACTTGTATCCGGTTTAAACCTGGCCGACAGGGTGATCGTGCCATTCGTAATATCTGCAATATCATTCATCAACCCGGCACGAGCCTCAGTATAATCAGCCAAAGCCGCACTGTCGTTAAGATCTGGCACCAGCTCACCAGCACCCACCAATGCAGATGATAAGAAAATTGCCATACCGCCCGCAAAAAAACCTCTGAATAATAATTTAAGCATCATATTATTTTCCTGACTAATAAACAGTATAATAACTATGAGAAAGAGCCCCGGGAACCCAGGTATTTACCAACAACTCTTAACTCCAGAACTTCCTCTTCAATTACGCAAAAAACCAGACAAAGGAGTCCGGGCCTGCAATCACTTACAGACCCGGAAGAATCGAATGAAAATTAAGTAACATTCGCAAATCACAACTCATTGACTATCTTCTTCATTATAATTACAGAGGGCATTAACCCCTGTTCAAACACAAACATAAATTTTACAGAGCCGAAAGTCGCCCTGAAAAATCTGGTCTATCTGCCGCACCAGACACACAAATAAACCTCAGTTCAGCGGAAACCTGCTGTATAACTCTCTTACCTGGGCATCAGGCAAAGCTCGATCCCAAATAGCCATATCGTATATCCAGCCGCGGAACGGACAGGCTATAACATCTCCATATCTAACTCCCAGATGCACCGGCTTTTCAGAACTGAGCGAAATATCTGCCGGTAAGTTATCAAATAAAGGATGTCCGTTATATTCGTAATCTTCGCCGATGAGCTCTTCACTATCAGCAACTTTCCAGCCGGAATTTTTCCCATCCAGATAGCAGGTCAGCTTATTATCCTTACGATCAACAACCATAACCAAAGAATGCCAGCCATCACTCAGCTCATTAATGTTAGTCTGCCAATTCTGAAACCTTTTACCAGTAGAATTATCTGTCAAACGAACAAATGGCCTGTTATTAAGAATGCCCATACGCCAGCCAGCTTCGTTCCGAGGATCAAAATTAGCAACAATAAACTGCTTGACAGGCATACCAACACCTTTATCCATTCTGAACCAAACCGCAATGGTAAAACTATTCTTTTCAAAATTAGCCTGCTGACCAAAGATCACATAGCCCTTACCAATCTCACTGCCGCCGCCAAAATATAAAGCAGAATCAACAACAGAACCATCATCGCCCTGCCAGGCTAACTGCCGAACATTATTGTATTTGCCCTGATGAAACAAATTATTATTACTTACATAATCATTTACCCAGGAAACCTTATCATTAAAGGTGCAATATTTACTGACCTGCAACTCTGCCAGTCGTTTTTCATAACCCGATAAAATACGATCCATCACCCCACTTGTATCAAATGGAATATCAACCATTACCCCGCGTGAATTTATCGCACGAGCTGAACCGCTCTTTATTATCTCTCTGCTATTTTCATCTTTACTATTTGATATTACCGCAGAGCCATTATACATCTGCACCTCGGTCGCCTGCTCATCTCTGCCTACTTTTATACTGAACTCAGTTCCCAGATCAACTATCATTGCATTTGGGGTCTTAACCGTAAAACCGGCACCTTTTTTCATTACCTTAGAGTATATATGTCCATAATTCAACGCCAGCTCTGTATTGTTCCTGAAGCTGAATTCCGCAGGACCTTCTATTATCACAGTCACATCACGGTCTGTTTGCAGCTTGATTATACCCTGGGCCAGTGAAATAATCTCCTCCTGGAAAATATAATTTCCCCTCTGTAAATTCTTCACCTGACCAGACCAGACTGTCCTGAACTCATCGGCCAGTAATGCCGCTCGAATCTCCGGCTCCAGCGGATTTAACCTTACATATACTATCAGAAATATCAGGGCCGCTGTAGCCATAAGCGACAAAATCGAAATCTTATTCTGACGCGGCTTAACCTTTCGCTCCGGCAATTCGACTGCTATCGGCTCGACCAGTGCCGGTTCACACACAACACTGGGAGCATTATCTTCATATTCGGCAAATTCATGCAATATTGCAAATTCTGAAACAGCACTACATGATAATTCACTTCCGACAGAAGAAACTATCTCATATACTAACTGTTCCTGCTTGCATGCCAGAACGAACCTTCGTATATACCCCCGGTCCTGACGCAGATAACCCGCCAGTTCGCAGCCTTCCTGCTCACTGATCGAGCCATCAAGATAGACCTGCAAAAGCATATCAAATCGATTGACCTGATTACGGTCTATATTACTTTTTTCTTTATCGTTCATAACTATCTGTATTTACTTTCAATTTTTCAATGTCTTGCTTTTATTGGTGGCGGTCAATCCTTCAGCGGAGCTATCTTCTTTTGCATGCAATTGTACAAGGCTCGATGCGCCCGGCTTATAGCTACATAAACCGACTTAGTATTTCGCTCCAGAGCTTCGGCCAGCCTGGCCCCGCTCAGATTATGCCGATAACGCTTCTCCAGCATATTCCGAACCGGCTCTGATAGCTGAGAAATACATTTCTCCAACATGCCCTGGATCTCAGGACTGTCCAGAAATGTCTCTGACTGCCATTCACTCTGGATCATCTCCAGTAGTTTTTCATCAAATACCACAGGCTGCTTTTTCTTATCTCGTAAATACTTCAGCGATTCGTTGCGACTTACAACCCATAACCACTTGAGCAAATGCTCACTATCACCAAACCTGTCCTTGGACTGCAATGCCAACAGACATAGCCTCTGAAACAGATCTTCTGATACATGAAAGTCACACACTATCGACCTCATATACGAGATCAACTTCAGACGGTGTTTTAACACCGCCTCAACTATTTGTTCTTCTGTTAGTGCCATGATTATTTCTACTATTAATACAATCCCAAAACTTTTCATTCTTAACATTAAAAATAGACTGTAAGAATAATCATTAAGCCAACACAACTTAACTGCCTGCAATAAAATCACTTAAAAAAATCTCACCCGCTGCTAAAACCAAAAGTTACTTAAAAAGTAACCGATATATACTCTTATAGCCGAAGTATAACTGGATAACTTATAACCAATTATAAAAGCCGACTATCGCTATGAATAAAAACGAAATAATCAGATACCTGATCGAACTGATAGATGACACCCGCTACTTTAATGGTTCACATTATAATATGCTCAATGAACTTAGCAGAAAATTTGACCTGCCTCCCGCTGAAATATTGGAATTATACCGGCAAGCTCAACAAATATGGAAAGATAAAGAACAAAACAACAAAGAATAAAACCGACCAATTAAATATAAATATTTTTACAACAAATATTTATGCAAAAAAACCTGCGAACCGGCACAATGACCGATCCGCAGGTTATAAAATATTAAATTACATGCCGCAATATCAAGTATGATAATCGGCATTTATCGCTACATATTCCTTCGACAGATCGCAGGTGTAACAGAAATCATCAAATTTACCTGCTCCCAGGTCAACTTCAACCTTCCATTCCTTACCCTTCATCTTTTCACTCAGGGCAGCAGCGTCAAACTTTGTCGGCTGACCATTCTTAAATACTAATGTCCCGGCGATCTTGCAAGTGAGCTTATTAACTTCAAACTCTGCCCCGCTATATCCTACCGCACTGGTAATGCGCCCCCAGTTGGGGTCAGCTCCGTTAAAAGCACACCGGACAAGCGGACTGTCAGCGATAGCACGAAGTGCTTTATGTGCATCAGAAGCTGTCTTAGCAGACTTGACATATATTGATATCATACACCTGGCGCCTTCTCCGTCTGCGGCGATCTTGCGAGCCAGATCGTCACATACCTCCCAGACCGCCTTGTAAAATTTGGCATAATCCGGATCGGTATCTTTCTTGATCTGCGAATTTCCCGCAGCACCAGAGGCCATGATAACGGCAGTATCATTGGTACTGACATGGTTATCAACTGTCACCTTATTAAAGGTACGACCAACTACATCTTTCATGATCTTTTTCAGAATCGCAGAGGTAACATCAGCATCGGTAACGATATAACCCAGCATGGTAGCCATATTCGGGGCGATCATGCCGGAACCTTTGCAAATACCAGCTACACGAACAGTTTTGCCGCCAAGCTTTACCTGACGAAAGGCTTCTTTGGCGACCAGATCTGTGGTCATAATAGCCGCAGCCAGATCCTTACCCATTTCCCGAGTATCGGCCAGACCAGCTAAAGCATTGTCAATACCAGCTTTAACCTTATCCATAGGCATATAAACACCTATAATACCCGTTGAAGTGACGATCACATCTTCCATCTTGATATTCAGACCATCCGCCACCTGCTGACAGATGGCCAAAGCATCTTTTTCGCCCTGCTTGCCGGTACAGGCATTAGCATTGCCAGCATTAACGAAAACGGCCTGGGCCTTGCCGTTAGCTACATGCTTGCGGCTTATGTCAACAGTACAAGACGCTATCTTATTGGTAGTAAAAACCGCTGCAGCCGCACAGGGCTTATCCGCCACGATCAAACCTAAATCGAGCTTGCCACTTCTCTTTATCCCGGCACGAACCGCCGAAACCCGGAAACCCTTCACAGAGGTCAGGGTCTCATTTTTAACTGTTTCATCTGCCATAATGACAATATCCTTAAACTTTCCTGATACCGGCGACAGGCCACACGACCACATTCGCATGCCAAACCTGCCAGCCCCCAGTATTATCACAAAAAAACCAAACTTTGCAAGCAGGATATCACTATCCAGTGTTAAAGCGTTCACGCCTTCAGAGTTCAGGGTTTACCCCTTCCGTGTCCAGCGTTCACGCTGTTAATTAGCCATCGCCTCAGGCGATACCTCTTAAGTATTTAAGGTGTCAGCTTCGCCGACTGTCTTTATTAACAGCGTGAACACTATTAATTTCCGTTATCTTCACTCAGCCAGTTTTCAGACAGAGTTGACAGTTCGGGAATGTCAATACTGCCATCACTGTCTATATCGAACTCATTGAGATATTCGCCTTCACTCCAGAGCCATAACCGGGCAAAGACGGAAAAGTCAACCAGGTCAACAATATGGTCGCCACTAAAATCACCATAAAGCCATGAAGCAGATTCCGGCCTGGCTCCCAAAAACTCATCGGGAGTGAGAACCGTATTACTGAAACGGATATTATCAAGATAACCGTTAACATAGTCTGTATATTTGCCGTTATACCAGCCTCTACCAAAGGTCCAGTTAAATGTCCCCAGTGACAGGGCATTTTGGGCCGGCGTTTGTGCTGATATATCCAGTGAATCCACCAACTGATAACCGTCTCCATCAAGCTTATCACAGTACATATTAATTTCACTACCATCAGAGGTTATCGCCAGGCTATACCAGAGCCCGGCCTGAGCTGCAAAATTACTATCTAAAATATGTCTGGCACCACCTATAGTACGGAAGTTAAGTCTAAAAGCGTTATCTATCCCATTTTTCTGTAAATAAAAATCTGATTCAAGCTCACCAACTGAAGAACCATCTCTCCCGATCAGCGTTTTCCAGCCGGAAATATTCATCAGCTTCACTGACAACTCAATTGTCCAACTCGGCTGAGACCAGCTATTAAATGTCGCATCTTGAGTATAGCCATCCTGACCACCATTAAAATAAGCACTTAGCCCTCCGCCGGTTATCGTATCAGCAGCAAAATAAGGGCCATAGGTTGCGTTATATCCATACATTACCATGCTATTAACAATATCTACAGAACCTTTGCCCGGCATATTTGAAAATGCCGCCTGGTCAGCTCCATCTTCAAAATCCCAGTAAGTAAGCCCTGTTTTACCTGTGGTAATACATGAGGCCGGTACTGATGTAAATGTCATGTTATAATTATCTGATGTATCACGAGCTGTAACTGTATAGGTATATCTCTCACCCGGCTCAAGCCCGACATCTTCATAAGAAGGACTGAATTGCCAGCCGCTGTCATGACCGCCGCCACTGGTACAGGTAAAATAATATTCAACTTCATTTATATCTATCGCCGCTACCGCCTGCATAAATATTGATCGGGCCCCTGTCGCATAAGGCTTTACCTCCCAGCCCATAGGATTTGGTAACGGCGGGTCTGTCTCAGACTTATCCTGACCGGCAAGTATTATATCAGGCCTGGGAAGATCGCTCATGCCTGCACCAACATAAAAACTGGGGTGTGGCGGCTGATTGTACATATTACACTGCCAGGCAACTGCGGTACGATATTGAGAATCATGCATAAATGTATAAAAACGATACGGCGTAACTGTCGTAGTAGTAAATATTCGTAACTGAGTATTATCTGAAGAGCGATAAATAGCCTCCTCACGCCAGTCGCCCAGTATATCACCACTAATACATGGATTTCCCTTGGTATAGTTTATTGCGGCTGTTCCGTATGACGAAGGCACATTATACAGACTGAGCAAACGGCCAGCCCCATCACCACCCCACTTATTTATCACAGGGTTCGCTCCGGTACTGCCAACCGCATCGAGTATCTCTCTCTGTAAGTCACCGTCCCACCAAATAAGGAAATTACCCCAGTTGGGCAAATTCGTACTGATCAGAGAGTTGTCAGCACAATTGTATGTGCCCCCACTGGCGACCGACCACATCTGATAACCAGGATAACGAGAATCTATATGAGCTGCACAACATCTGCCGGTATCGCCATCGGCAGTCTTCTGCCATAATATCTCACCTGTCCTGGCATCTCGTAATGTCGTACCGTATGGATAGCTCTCATGACATTGAAACACTTCAAGACCTGGCCGCTCCGGTATCATATCTGACATGTGCAGAGCATCACCATGACCTAACTGAGTAGTATAAAGACCTTTGCCATTATCATCAACACACATAGAAGCATAAACTATCTCATCTCTGCCATCACTGTCAACATCGCCGACAGTAAGATTATGATTACCCTGACCGCCATAACCAGGCCACTGCTCCGAATCAAAAGACCAGATGCGTGACAAAACACCATTACGATAATTCCACGCCTCCATCTTTATCCGATGATATATACCGCGACAGATAACCAGGCTGGGACGCTGGCCATCAAGATAAGCCGGAGTCATCATGCATTTATCAGCCCGATGCGCATATTGCGCCAAACTCATCCCAGGGTTGCCCCACTGAGAGATAGGGTCTCTTTCTATATAATCGGTTCTGGCAAGCTCCCTGCCGGTCAGTCCATCAAATATCGACAGAAACTCAGGACCCTCGGTCATCCATAGCTCATTATTAAGCACAGCCGAACTTCTATAATCGGTTATCCCATCTCCATCAACATCACCAATGGTTACACCAGTAGCATCTGTATTACCCTCGCAGGTGCGCAATGCCACCTCTGCTCGACCATCACTATCAAAATCGTAAACAATCGGATTCACATCTACCGGCGCATAAAGATTATTAGGACCAAGATCTATACGCCATAGCATTGTCCCATCAAGTTTATATGCCTCTATAAGATTGAATAGCGTCGATGTCTCAGACCGTTCCGTTGCCAATCGCTTTAATACTATTTCATAGCTGCCATCACCATCAAGATCACCAACGCTTATATCATTGACCTCATAACTTCCCTCAACCGCAGATAAGTTAATTGATTGACAGTAGCTGGCCCAAACCGTAACCGGCCCTAACAGCGGCTGCTCAACGCCATCTAAAATTGGAGCTATAAAATACTTCGCATTAACATTACCGGCACTATCAAGAAAGTTTGTCGAATTTGTAACTGGTGCAGTATTGATCTTAACTGAACCGCGATAAACATTAAAAGCAATATTATCAGGATCCGTACCGAACATACGCCAACCAACATAGACCTGGGTACCACCTTTATAAACCGCCACCAGGCCGCGGTCCAACTTCTCCATAAAACGCACAGCATAAGCCGGGCTTGTTACTAAAATGCCGACAAACAAAATCAACATTACTCTTAAAAAATTACGAACTCTCATCTTGCCTCCAAATTATCGGCCACTTATCCAGTATTATCGCCTATTCCGATAACTGTCTGCTCGCCAGCGACAGCTCTGCGATCGCAAATATCGCAGTCAATACTATTATCCTATTATCGTAGCCTTCTCTCTTTTGTATTGTAACATAAACAAATACCCGCCCAAAAATCATTAGACCTGAAAACATCTCAAATACCGACCAAATTACACCAGAAAAACCCAGAAATAACCACATCCCCACCAGGCAAACACCAATCAACACCCAAATCAACACAAAACTAAAATATTGCAACAAAACATCGCCATTGTATAAGCTCTGGCCGAAACTAACCCGGAGATATAAAAAAAAGGTCAGACCCACTACAGGCCTGACCTTCATTTAATTGCATAATCCTCTAAACTTATTTCTTGAGCAACAACTCTGCGATCTGAATTGCATTCAGGGCTGCACCCTTACGGATCTGATCGCCGCTGAGGAACAGATTTATTCCACGCCCGCCAGCAATAGAATTATCCTGACGAATGCGACCTACCAGTATATCATCCTGACCAGATGCATCCAAAGGCATCGGGAAGTAATTATTCTTGCGGTCGTCAACAACCTTAACACCCGGAGCCTTACTGACTATAGCGGTAACTTCTTCCGGAGTGATCGGATTAGTGAACTCGATATTGATGCTCTCGCAATGGGCACGCAATACCGGCACACGCACACAAGTACAGGTAATGGCTATTGAATCATCACCGAAAATCTTATGGGTCTCGTGAACGAGCTTCATTTCTTCAACATTATAGCCGTTCTCGTCAATATCACTGTTATGACTGAATACATTGAAAGCACACTGATGAATGAACGCCTTCTTGGTTACTGGCTTGCCATCAAGATATTCACGAACCTGGTTCTTGAGCTCTTCCATTGCCTGGGCACCAGCACCACTTACCGCCTGATAAGTGCTCACCACTAAACGCTTGATCGGATTGACCTTATGCAGCGGCCACAATGGGGTAATACCAATGATAGTCGAACAATTGGGGTTAGCAATAATGCCCTTGTGAGCTTTGATTGCTTCTGGGTTAATCTCTGGTACTACCAAAGGAGTGTCTGCATCCATACGGAAAGCAGATGAATTATCTACCACTACACAGCCAGCCTTGGCAGCGATCGGTGCATATTTCTTACTGATCGAACCCCCGGCACTGAACAAAGCTATATCCATGCCGTCGAAGCTCTTTTCGGTCAGCTCTTCGATCACATATTCCTTACCCAGAAAAGTCATCTTCTTACCGGCAGAACGGGCCGACGCCAGCATCTTATAGCTGGTCGCAGGAAACTTTCTTTCAGCTAAAAGTTCAAGAAATTCCTGTCCTACCGCACCAGTCACGCCGGCAATAGCCACCTTAGTCATTTTACATCTCCAGTTTACTTAATAAGTTATATAAAAATATCAATTCCACTATATCTTCAGCCCAGAAATTCTATCAGAAATGACTATATATTGCAAGCAAGGTCGAAATAAAAAAGACATGGTAACACTCAATCACAACTCTATATTTCTATCATAATCACCCAAACACCACGATCAAGGAACCGAGATCGGGCCAAACATCTCTGTTGCAAAGGCCGCAAGCTGAGCAAGTATCCAGGGCATAAAAAAAATCAGAGCCGCCGCCATAGCCAATACCTTGGGAATAAATGTAAGGGTCATTTCCTGTATCTGAGTCACTGCCTGAATGATAGAGATAATAACACCAACCACCAGCCCCACCAGCAACATAGGCAAAGAGATCATCAGTGACAAAACTATCACCCTTGTTCCCAGATCCAATATTGTTCCTTCATCCATAATAGCTTATTCCTGAACGACTTAAATGCATTGGTCGCTTTATATTCCCGTTTATCATTTTCAAATCACCGGCGGATTACTGGTGAAACTGTGAATAAGATTACCAACTATCATCTGCCAGCCATCAACCATAACAAAAAGCAACAGCTTAAACGGCATAGAGATCATCACCGGCGGTAACATCATCATACCCATCGACATTAGTATTGACGAAATAACCATATCTATAACCAGGAAAGGCAGATAAATGTAAAAACCCATTAAAAAGGCCTGTTTCAACTCACTGGTCATAAATGCAGGGATCAGGGCAGCAGTTGAAACATCTATCCATTGTAATGTGCCATCCTGCAGTTTCTGGCCCAGCTCCGGCGCTGTTTCATCAAATGAAACAAACATATATACATCATCGGTATTACCTGTTGACTCGATCTGCTTGATCATAAATGTTCGCATATGTGCAATAGTTCTCGACCACATCTCCTGCTGAGAAATAGCAGCCTGACCTTCTGCCGGATTAACATAAGGAGTTATAGCATCTGCATTTATATTATTCCAGGTAGGTGCCATAATAAAAAATGTCATAAATAAAGCCAAAGCTGTAATTACCTGACTAGGCGGCAATTGCTGCGTTCCCATGGCCTGACGCAATAAACCCAGAACGATTATTATCCTGGTAAAACTTGTCATCATAACCAAAATCGACGGTACTAAAGCCAGAACCGTCATAAGGATCATGATCTCAAGAGAGGTAGAAAGCCGCTCAGGCTTCAACGCATCTTCATATATCCGCACCGGATCAACCGTGGTAACAGTCGCCGAACCACTACTAGTACTATCAGGGCTCACTGTAGCTGATTCTGACTGCATTGCCGAATTCTGACCACTCGCCCGCTGGGGTATTGCCAGTGCAAACAATAGTATGATTATAAGAAATATACTTTTAAGCTTAACTGCCATATTATTTTTCACGCTTATTTTTTATCTTACTGAGACTTTTAACCCTGGCCAGTAAACCACCTAATTCCCGGTCGGCCTCCGCTGTGACCACCGCTCCATCTTCCTGGAACTCTTCGATCACTCCCTCATCTTCCAGGTCGTCACCTAATTGATACTCCTGGCGGGCCTTACCCAACACTCCGGCAAAAGACCGGGAGATCGAACTCAACCGCTCAGATTCAATCGCCCCCATAAGAACCGCGACCTTGTCTGGATCAGTAACTTTGTCAAGCAATTGGATATTCTCACCAGAAACACCAAGTAAGAGCAGATCACTGCCAAAACGGACCAGGGTAAGATTCTGTCGAGCACCTATCGGGGTAAGACCAACCACCTGAACAGTACGCCCCAGCGTCAGACTGACCCGTCCGGGGAATAACTTTCGCATAAGCCAGGTAAGAGCAACAATAACCGCCAAAACGGCAATAAGCGAAAAAAGCGATCGCCATATACCCGGCTTGACATTTACATCTTTTTTTGGTGTCTGCTGAACCGATTCAGACATATCAGTTGGGCTGCTTTTGCCGGGCCTGCCAATTACAGCGTTTTCTGCCTCGGCGGCCTCTTGCAATTTTTGCGTCCCTACAGGCGGCTGGTAATTACCAGAAGTAACTGTAATTGGCTCAACCTGAGACTGATGCTCAACAACTGAAACCACCTCAGAGAAATCGGTCGCCCTTTTAGATGATGTATCATTAGCAAAACCAAGTATTTCTCTTTGCTCCTGCTCTGAAAGCACCGGAGCAGTAGCAGTCTGTAGAACGGGCGTCTGAGCTGACAACTGTGCCCATAGATAAGAAGGGAATAACCATAAAGAAAAGCAAAGAACTATGCTAAAATATAAACCTGAAAATCTGTCACATCTCATTTAATGGCTCCGCCAATTAATATTGCTCTTATACCAGACAACCTTCCAGATTGTCCCAGATCCAGGTGAAAGTAGTATAAAAACCGATCATTCCGCTGGTTTTTCTTTAGAATCGTCCATAAAAGGCTGCAATTCGGTTACACCTCTTACTATCTCGTTTATCCGAACACAGAAATTATCATTTATGACCAGCACTTCGCCACGAGCCACTAACTGCTCATTGACGAGAATATCAACCGGGTCGCCAGCAAGCTTATTCAGCTCAACCACCGAACCGGCAGCCAGAGACAAAACCTGCTGAACTTCCATCTCGGCCCGGCCAAGCTCAACTTTCACATCAAGCTCAACATCGCTCAGTATGTCAATACTGCCCTGGGCCGCAGCAGAAAGCATACCAGAAAAATCTGGCAGCTCGGGCACTTCCGGGCGATCAGCCAACCCAGCCTCAGCCATTGCCTGTAAGGCCAGTGCTTCGGCATCGGCATCACTGATCATATCAGTTGCTGAATCCTGGTCGGTGCTGTCTGTTTTGTCTGTTTCTTGAGCCATATTTTAGTTTTAACCACTATTTCAGTCTGTCTGAAGCCTTATTCTATACCAGATTAGTTATTATGCAATAAAAAACCGCTCTAACTATCTGATATCGTTTATATTATTGGACGATCAGTCTATCGGCATCGCGCTCCAGGTAGGTATTATCAGACTCTTAATAAAACCTTCACCTATTATTCTCTCAAGCTCCGCTAACATCTGCCTGGAAATCTGTTCTCGTTTGGCATCTTTCAATGCCGCCGGCTCAGCACTGCCGATAACCCGACCAAAAATCTGCATTATCTCGTTTTTATGCTGAGCTATCTTGGCAATAACGGCATCTTTAACTCCATCTTCTACCTTAATTGCAGCACTAAAATTCACCACATACTTTATCTTGCCGGTCGTCCAGTTATCTACACTCATATCTTCGACGATAACTATCTCACTTTCAGCAATTGACGGCACCACTGCGGTTTGATCTATTGCCGCAGTATCGCCTTCAACAACCTCGGGCTTATTCATCGACTTCATGAATAATATCGTACCAACTTCCATTAATAGTACAGCTACAACAATTATGATAACTTTAATCGGCAGTTTCTTTTTAGTCTTTTGCAAGTCATCTGCTGCTTTTTCCGGTTCTTTTTTAGCTTCTTTTGCCATAAGAATACATTCCTGTATATAACTGACTTACTAATAAGCAGTTAAGTTAATATTGCCAAACTACAGGCCATTGGTTTCGCCTTTAAATTCCTGGCCCTTATAATCATCGACAATATTCTCTGTAACAATTATAGAAACTCGCCTATTTTTTGCTTTTGCTTTCTCATCATAGGGCTGAGCTTCCAGCGGCTCATAATATCCGCAGCTTTCTATAGTTATGCGATTCTCAGCTATACCCTTTTCAACCATGAATTCCTTAACAGCCTTTGCCCTGGCATAAGCCAGGTCGTCGAGATCCTTAAAAGGGGCATATTGATCAGGACTCTTTCGGTTGGCATGTCCCTGTATGCGTATCTTGGTCGTAAGCCCTCTTATAATATCACAGAACTTAACCAGTTCCGGCTCGGCAGAAGAAAGCAATCTGGCCTTACCAGATTCAAACATTACCACACCACCAATAGCATAGGCATAACCCTCTCGAATATTAGTAACGCTGGGATTCTGCCCTTCAATGCCCTCATCAACACTTTTGCCGATCTGTAACTGAAATTTCCTCAAAATCAGCTGAGTCATTTGGGTCACGGTAGTGTTTTTTGGATTTATATGTCCCGGAACAGTACCAATACCCCCCTGATAACCAAAAGCCTGCTTGATCGACCTCATTACATCCTGATAGACAATATCCTTTTTGATCTCAGACATAGATACCAAAATAACGAAGAAGCAAAATAGCAGTGTCATCATGTCACCATAGGTGAGCATGTAATCTGGTATGCCCTCTGATTTTTTTTCTTTAGGTTTAGCCATTGTATTATTATAAAGAGTTCAGGATATCGTGGCTGTTCAAGATTGAACCATCCTCGAAAAAACAAATTTCAGTTATTTCTTTTCTTCCACTTTTCTTTCAGAAGGAGGCAAATATGTCATTAGCTTCTGTTCCACAATTCTGGGGTTATCACCAGACTGAATGCTCATAACACCTTTAATAATGATGTTTTTATAGGCCACTTCTTCATTAGTCCGACAGGCCAGCTTATCGGCAATGGGCATACCAAACATATTTGCGATCATCGAACCGTAAAGTGTGGTAATAAGAGCTACCGCCATCGCCGGGCCAAGGGCCGAGGGGTCAGACATGTTCATAAGCATCACCACCAGACCGATCAGAGTACCGATCATACCAAAAGCCGGGGCATACTTGGCAAAGAGATCAAACGCAGACTTGCCCTGTTCATGCCTTTCGATAAGCCCTTCGAGCTCAGCTTCCAGTATCGACTCGATAAGTTCCGGGTCAGTACCATCGACAGCCATCTGTATGCCTTTAACTATGAACGGATCATCAGCGTCTCTGACAGCATTTTCCAAAGAGAGAATACCATCACGACGGGCGATTTCAGCATAACTAACAAGATTTTCGATCAGTTTCCTGCTGGACCGTTCCTTATTGAAAATTGCAAAAGTGGTTGTTTTACCCATCTTTAGGAATCGTGTAAGGGGCATAGATACCATAACAGCACCAAAAGCACCACCGACAACCACCATTACAGATGGTATATTAATAAAAACAGGAACATTAGGGCCGGCACTGGAAAAGATCGAATATAAAACCAGACCCCAGGCAAGAAGCATTCCTATAACTGTTGCTAAATCCATAAATATCTATCCTGCCGAATCATAAATAACAATAAACTCCCCGGCTATTACGGCATAATAGCCAGAGATCGTACCTGCCGGTGATATACCAGCGACTTTTCCACTACTTCATCGAGCGTTTCTTTAACAATGACCCTATCTCCAGAGAGAAGCGTTATCATTGTATCAGGCGTACTCTCCACAAATTTAATAAGCTCAACATTAACAACAAATCGCTTGCCATTGAGCCTGGTCAGGGAAACCATACCATTACCTTTATACTATGTACAACAGACAAAATGCCTGTTGTCAGGCCAATTCAAAAAAGTGGCCTCGCGACAGCAGAATAAACACCCCTGTCACGAGGCCCGGGGTAAGCAAAATAATAAAATATCGATAAAACCTTACCGAGTCAGATTAATAAGCTGGGTCAAAAGGTCATTACTGGTCTGAATAACCTTAGATGACGCTGAAAAGCCTGTACTACTGACAATAAGGTTAATAAATTCTTTACTAAGATCAACATTACTTAATTCCAGGGCGGTTGAGGTAACAGTACCGGCACCAAGCTCTCCTGGCAGTTTAACAATGGGATTACCGGAATTTGGTCCGAGAGAATACATATTATCACTTTCAGCAAGCAGACCTTCATAGTTACGGAAAGTAGCCATTACTACCTGACCTAAATTTCTGGTCAGACCATTGGTAAATGATCCTGTAATAACACCATTAGTACCTATAGAATAATCCTGCAGGGTACCAGATTGGAACCCATCCTGACTTAAGAGTGATATCGCACTGCTGGTTATTGCATAACCATCCATATCACTAAAGCCAAGCTGAATAGTCTGGGGAGTAGCCGCACCAGTATTATTTCTATCGATAGTAATAGAGCCATCATTAGCCGAGAGGAACTGACCATTAGGGTCAAATGAAAGCAAACCGCTGCCAACTACTCGAGAAATATCAGTATCGTCTGAGCTTTCGGCAAAATAACGCCAGGTAACGCCTGAATTATTTTTACTGAGCATAACCATAGTAAGGTCAACATCCAGTGGGCTACCCAACGAATCATAAACTCTGAAAGAAGTTCTTATACTTTCAATACTTTCAACACTGGTACGATCAACCGAGTCATCATCAGTAAAGGAAAACGGATTAGTCTGGGAGACAGCATTGGCGGCAGTTCCCTGCTCAAGGGTAATTGCTGCTGAGCTTTTCATATCAATGATATTTTTATTACCCATATTACAGATAATATCGATACCAGTTCCAGCTGCATTGATCCTGATACCAGGAAGGTCTTCAGCTGGAAGATCAGCCAGGCCATCATCATCAAAATCAGATACTACCGGGTCTGTATTGATACCTAAAGCACCTTCCAGCCAGGTTATATAATCACCAACTGTGGTAGTAGCCTCAACAATCATACTCCTGGTTGGCAGAGTTACACCGCCTTTAACAGCATTATCAAGACGAATAACATTACCCTCTTCAACCAGGGCAGTGCTGTCAGAAGCGTTTCTCAGCTGAGTGAGCAAAGTTGCATCAGAAATAGGTCCGGCTGGATCCTGAAATAATTCCTGCGAATTTAGTATCATACTAATGTCGCCATTAGGAACAAAACCGGAAGCTGCGGCAGTGTCTTCCAGTAAAGCAGGTGAGCCTTTAGAGTTCAGATCTCCACTAAAGGTAACCTTGCTGGTACTCTGGGCGGTAGTGATCTCACCCAAAGGAATACGCAGACGCGACATATTGCCCTGTACGATATTAAAGTTACTATCAATACCATAACCTTGCAGATAGTAGCCATCAGAACTCATCAGATAATTTTCAGAGTTAAACTGGAAACTGCCATCTCTGGTATAATGATGAGCACCCTCAACATCTTCAATAATGAACATACCATCACCCTGGATAGCCAGGTCGGTTTTAATGCCGGTGGTTTCAGGGGCGCCAGCCGAGAAGTTTTTTGTTATAGCACCAACTGTAACGCCAGTACCAACTTCCATGGGATTTGTTCCACCATAATTTCCATTTGCAGCAGAGCCGAAGCTCAGAGTATTATAAAACTGAGTCTGGAAATTTACTCTCTGAGACTTGAAAGCATAAGTATTAACATTAGAAATGTTATTACCTATAACATCCATCCTGCTCTGATTGGTCTGCATGCCGGACAAGCCGACAAATAGTGACGAAGTTAAACCCATTTTATTCTCCAGTTTTTATTCAAAACAACTATAATTTCCAATTATAGCACCGCGAAGCGGCATCATTTTTCTCACACATTCAAGATATAAAAGATAAAGTATCCATATATAAACTGCCCACACTTGCTCCCTTAGCATCAACGACAGAGAGCTTCACCTTATCATCACCAGTCCAGGTAACTGTTTCAACATAACCAGTTATATTTTCACCTGAAGTCATATCAGGACCTTTAACTGTTCTGCCAATCAGCAAATCGGCTGTTTCAGAATCGATCAGACTGGCATTAGCCAGGAGGACATCGGCATATTGGCCATCATTGAACTTTTGTATCTGCAAAGTTACTTTTTCATCATCAAGACTGACACCAGTAACCCTACCAACAACATTCTGGCCAGTAGAATCAGCACCAACGGCAATAGAACCAATAATATCCTGCGAGCTATTACCACCCAGCCGCTCCACATCCTGCCAGTTAATACTCTGGCCAGTGTCAAGTTCCAGATAGATGTTATCTTTTTGCTGACTCACAGCTACAACTCGTCCGGTAGTCCAATTGCCATCAGTAGTAGCCCCTGAGACCATATTGCCAATCATACCAGAAGCAGTATTAAGAGAGTTTCGTCCGATCAGGGTATCAAAATTACCCATAAGAGCTTCAAACGACTTATTCATATTCTGGTTAGAACTCATCTGCTGAATGATCGCCATCTGATTAACAAGATCGGCATTATCCATGGGCTCGAACGGATCCTGATTGGTGAGTTCAGTGATCATAATCTCCATAAATTCAGTTGAAGATATAGACTGATCTTCCTTGCTATTTACCGTAGTAGTACCACTTGTGGTAGTTCCTTTTGTGCTTGTTACTTCTGCCATAGTTTAATACCTTTCGCCAGTTATCATTATATTCTCACATCGACTGCATCGAATGATAATTCCTGCCAGCTATTACTACCTGCTCCTGCTGTTACAAAGCTGTCGGCAGATGCAAATTGTTTTTCTTCAAAAGACTCCGTTGACCAGCTCTCAGAGAAACTCTGACGAGAATTATCCTGGTCATTATTATTGCGTTGTTCAGGATTTTTATGTTGCCCTGCCAAATCCTGCTGATTATTCTGTGGGTCAGAGCCGGCATTAGAGTTATTCCTGGTTTCAGGCTTAAACTGAATATCAACATTATTAACACTTACACCAGATTTTTCCAGAGCTGTGCGTAACTGACTGCTATTTTGCTGAAGCATCTCCTGCGTTTTAGCATTAGAAGCCTGAATTTCAATGGTCATACCCTCAGAACCGGATGATATTTTTATATTCAGTTGTCCTAACGATGGCGGGTCAAGCCTGACCACCATTGTAGAATTTCCATCTTGCACCATGGTCTTGACAGACTTTACTACGGTTTCGACTGTAGCACTGGCATTCAACTCAGACGATGGGGCAGACTTATCCAGAGCCAAAGCCTGCTTTACGCTATCACTGCCGGCTTGAGCGTTTGAAACACCAGAAATGGAAACATTCTCATCACCGAAATTAAATTTCAACTGTTTACCGCCCTGATCTTTCTCTTTATGCCCGGTCATATCAGCATTTTGCTGAAAGCTACCTGTATGTTCCATCTTATATTTCAGGTCAGCCAAACGGCTATCATCGTATTTAGCATTCGCCTGCTCTTTCTTATCTTCCTTAAGCACTTTTTCGTCGGCATTAAATACTGCTTCTTCGGCAACTACTTCATCCTGAGTAACAATATCAGTTTTTTTAGTATCTTTCTGAATATCATCCAGATCGAGCTCCTGAAGCTGCTTGTCAGTATCCTCAGATTCAAGTTTTTCAATATTACCAGAAATATCAATCTGCTCAGCAGGAGTCTCTTTGGCCTGAGAGTGAGGCTGATCAGATGATTTGGCAACTTGTTCCGATTTCAGATCAGTCTGTAAAGACTTACCAACATCTCCAGCATCCAGCAGAGCTTTAGCATCACTATTGGCATTTGTATTTTTTTCTGAGATATTCATATTGCCTTCACCGACAGCAGCTAACATCTGGCCATCATGACCATCAGCTTCAGTATCGGTACCTGTATCCTGTTGCTGTATCTGCGTATTGAGCTGTGCCTGCATCTGCAAGAGCAATAGCTGCTGAGCCAGATCATCTGGCAATTCGACAAGCTCCTGATCGTTAGTATCCTGCTCAACAGATACTTCAGATGACTCATCAGGCTTTTTATTATCAACTGGCTGAGCTTCTTTTTTCTGCTGATCCTGTGACTCATTGACCACAGGTTCATCAGTTTCCTTGCCGGGCCTGTCCTTATTTTCAACTGCCTGTGCCCTGCCTTCAGCGGCCGTTTTTTCAGCCTGTACTTGTCGGTCATTACGAGAATTATCTACATCATATTTTTTATTATGAGCAGAAGACTCGCCGCTTACCTTACTGCTAAAGACCTCAAAAAATGATTCAGAAGCTCCGGCTTTGTCCCAGCTATTCTTAGTGCTGGTTTGACTCACGGCTGCTGACCGGCCAGTTGTATTTTGCATTGTCTGACTTACTGTTGACATGAATGTCAGTTAACTCCATTTATTCGACATCAATAACGCCACTATCTCTGAGCAGGGCAACAAGTTTAACTCGTCTTACCTGTTCCTGAGGTTCCCGGAACTTACTCAATACCTCCGTACGAATTCCGGGTTTCATGGCAGCCAGAATACGGACGACCTCCTTGTCATCCATTACCATAAAGTCATCTTTGACATATTTCGGATTCATTTGCGAATATGTCTGCAGTGCCTTGAGGAATCCTTCCTCAGATGCACCCTTTTTCTGTTCTTCAATTTTCTTTGTAAAATCTTCTTCCTGTTTAACCAGCGAGAGTCGATCAGCTTCTAATTTTTTCTGTGCCTCATCAAGGGTTATTTTCATATCTTTCATAAGTTCTAACTGTCTTTGCAGTTCCCGGTCAATAACTTCCCGGCTTAACTGCCTTCCCAATATGCGAGCAGTTGCATCCAGCGGCGATTCTTCTACCACCTCTTCGACAACTTCTTCAACATAAGGTACCAGCTTTTCACCTTTCCAGGTAGCAAGATACTGCTGGCGTTTTTCAGCCTGAAACCTGCCGGTCATGAGGCCATAGCCAAACAAGCCTGCCATACCGATCAGGTGCAGTATCATTATTATTCCTAAAGCTGTAAGTACATTTTTCATTTAATAATATCAAGTTTGAGTTTATTATTATAACTTATAACAAATTTCTCAATTCCAGACTATTCCTCATGAACATCTGAGTTCCGATCTCATCAAGTTCCTTCTTTTCCATAGTTTCAATATGGTGAGTATATTCTTTAAGCTGTCTTTCTTTAAGTTTTTCAAGCGTTTTTGTTTCTTTGGCCGCATTAGCCAGTTCCTGTCTGGCCAGAACAAGTTTTTTCTGTATTTCTGTTACACTTTCTATCTTGCGTGCAATTTCTCTTCTCATATCAGTTACAAAGCTCTGATAATAAGCGATCCAGCCGGTATCAACTTCACCCTTTTGAAATTTGGCTTTTAGCACATTTCCCTGCTGAATTATAGTCTGGTTAATATCAAGTGCTTCCTGCTGCTGCTTATTGATCTGGGCCATAAGTTCACCTACGACCCTCTTTTTTTCATCTTCTATCTGCCTTTTCATTCTAAGGACAGTTTCCAGCCTGAATTCAAACTTCTTCATATTTCAATTACCAGCCGCTTCCTATTTACGGCCTTTACTGGAAGGGACCTGCATTTTAGCGATAAGCTGCATAAGTCCGTCCTGAGCCTTTTCAAATGTCACTTTTTCTGTCACATCCTGCTGTAAGAATGTATTTATTTCGTCTCGCATAGCCACAGCCAGATCATATTCCTGATTGCCGCCCGGGGCATAAGCTCCGATATTGACCAGGTCTTCAATATCGCGATAAACAGCAACCATTCGGGTTATCAGTCTGGCGGCCAGTTTATGATTATTGTCAACAATATCGTTCATAACCCTGCTGATACTTTCAAGAATATCAATCGCAGGATAATGCCCGCGATTGGCCAGATCACGACTGAGCCATAAATGCCCATCGAGAATGCTGCGCATAGCATCTGCTACCGGATCGCTCAGGTCATCACCTTCAACCAGTACGGTATAAAAACCAGTAATACTGCCCAGCGGGCCACGACCGCATCTTTCTAGCAAACGCGGCAAAACCGAAAATACGCTGGGAGTATATCCTTTCGTTGCCGGCGGCTCGCCCATTGCCAAACCTATCTGCCGCTGCGCCATTGCCACGCGAGTAGCAGAGTCCATGAGCATAAGTACATTTTTACCCTGATCCCTGAAATACTCAGCTACTGTGCAGGCCGCAAAGCCGCTGCGAACTCGAACTGGTGCCGGCTCATCAGAAGTACTGACAACCACTACAGAGCGGGCCAGTCCTTCAGGTCCGAGGTCTCTTTCAATGAACTCGCGAACCTCACGGCCGCGTTCGCCTATAAGAGCGATCACATTGACATCGGCTGAAGTAAATTTGGCGATCATTCCCATCAAAACGCTCTTACCCACACCAGGCCCGGCAAAAATTCCCATTCTCTGGCCGCCGCCGCAGGTTAACATAGCATCAACTGCTCGTATGCCGGTACTTATGGGTGTATCAATTCTTGTTCTTTCCAGCGGTCGCAGCGGGTTGGCTTCTATATTGGCATTAACCTGACACAATAGCGGCCCTTTACCGTCTAATGGCCGGCCCGAAGCATCAATAACTCGTCCCAGCAGATTGTCACCCAGCGGGAATGTCCTTCTGGCTGCAATGCAAACAACACGATCACCGCCTGCTATGCCGGCCATCTCGCCCAAAGGCATAACAATAGCTATCTCACCCCGGAAACCGATAACCTCAGCATCGATCTGCCCGGCAGTCTTAGTGCATATCAAACAGGCAGCACCAACCGGTGCGGGAAAATCGCACACATCAATGGTAAGCCCAGACATACCAATAACAGTGCCGGTCAATTCCATTGCCATGATCCGCTCGGAAGAATCTATCCTGATCTTCCAGTTGTCGCGCAATACGGCTTTCATGACTGCTCATCCTGATCAACTGTCGGGTCAATCTGGGAATCCTTGACCTGCTCTCGCAGTCTGGTTGCCTGGTCGATCTGCTGCTGAGTCTGTTCAACTGTCATCTGAGCCTGATCTTGCTCAGGCTCTTGAGCCTGCTGCAATTTTTCAGAAGTCTCTGCCACTTCAAGCTCAGCTGCGACAATCTCAGCTGGTAAATCTGCCGATGTCTCTCCTATTAACTTGTCAATTTCCTGAGTGTCCTGCTGCTGGTCAATATCAAGAACAGCACCAGGCTCAAGTATATCACGCGCTATGCGAGCCAATTGGGTTTCAATGCGAGCATCAACCCTGCCTCGCTCTGTCTGAACGATACAGCCACCTTTTTCAACTGACTCGTCAGGCTTTATACTAACACTTTCAAAGCGGCCCAGAACATCATTGAGCGAACCTTTCAGATCTTCAATGACCGATACATCACTGGGGCTCACCTTCACTACAACATTGGTAGTATGGGCTACAACCTCCAGGGCGGCTCTCACCGACTTACAGATCAGTTCCGGATCGACCTCGATCTCTCGCCTGATGATCTTTTCAGCCAGTTTCACAGCTAATACGACAAACGATTGTTCAGCCTGCCAGATAAGCTGTTTTTTATTAGCCTCAAAATATTCAATTATGCGTTTAAGGTCAGCCAGAGGTTCGGCAATATGATCATCAAACTTTTCCTTCACCTCAGCCAAGGCTGTGGCATAGCCCTGATCATAACCTTTTTTTTCAGCCGGGGCAAAGGCTTCTTCATAGCCCTTCTGCCGGCCCAGTTCCAAACCTTTCTCGTAGGCCTCTTTATATATTTTTTCCTGATTCTTACTAGTCTGAATCTTAGCCTGTTCGATTATTCGCTTACTTTCAGCGCGGGCGGCATCCAGCATTGCCTGTCCCTCAGCGGCAATATCACGAAAGCTGAATACTACCCCTTTCTGATCTTTCTGCAAATCTCTGGCTTTGACTACTGTCATCAGGACAACCTTATTTCCAAATCTATTCTAAATTTCCTATCAAGCAGCCTCAAGGGCCTCATCATACAAATCAGCCAACAATCTCAGATTCGCCGCCGCGTCCCTGTATAAACAGCTCGCCGGCATCTTCAAGCCGCCTGACAATATCGACGATCTTCTGCTGGGCAGTTTCCACATCGCTGAGCCGGACAGGGCCCATATATTCCATATCTTCGCGAACCAGATCTGCAGCACGCTCTGACATATTGCCCAGTATTTTCGTCTGCAACTCTTCGCTGGCGGTTTTGAGAGCCAGAGACAAATCGTCGTTTTCGACTTCCTTGAGTACCGCCTGGATACCTTTGTCGTTGACCAGGAGAATATCCTCGAAAACGAACATAAGTCTGCGGATCTGTTCGACCAGATCCGGATCCTCGGTTTCCAGAGTCTCGAGAATGCCCTTTTCTGTGGTACGGTCGGCCAGGTTCAAGATAGCAGCAGCAGATTCCACACCGCCTGCCTTCTCGAATGTCTGCGAAACGACTGATGCCAGTCGTTTCTCCAGCCCGGCTTCCACTTCCCGTATTACTTCCGGGTTGGTCTGGTCCATAGCTGATATTCTTTTAACTACTTCAGCCTGCTTTTGCTGTGACAGGCCAGAAAGAATGCCCGCTGACTTCTGCGGCTGAAGATGTGATAATATCAGCGCAATAGTCTGCGGATGCTCATCCTGAATAAATGTCAGGATAGTGCCGGCCTCAGCTTTTGCCAGAAACTGAAATGGCGTTTGCTGTATAGTCTGAGTTACCTGCTTTAATATCTCATTAGCAGCATCTGGCGGTAAAGACTTTTCTAATAGTGCCTGAGCATAAGCCAAACCGCCCTGCTCCATATAGGTCTGGGCCATAGCAATATTATAAAATTCTTCCAGAACAGCCATCTGCTCTTCAGGTTTTACTCCTTCAAGCTCGGCCAGCTCGCGAGAAACTTCTTCGATCTGGTCTCTATTCATACGACTGAGAACATTAGCAGCTATATCTTTCCCCAATGAAAGGAAAATGATCGCTGATTTTCTCAGTCCTGAAATCGAATGCAACTTGTCTGCTATTTCTTTTGCCATTACACTATATTACCTGTACATGATCTCATGTACCCTGTTTTACCCATTTTGTGAGCAGCGATGCTGCCATATCAGGATTCTCATTTACCAGATTTCTGATCTGCTCAAGTATTTGCTGACTTCTGACAGCCTCTTCACCCAGCTCTAAACCGGCCAGTAAAGCACCATCTTCACTGTCGAGATTAGCATCTTCTAAACCAAAGGCATCCATCGGATCTTTGCCGACCATTGCTTCGGGAGTTTCTTCTTCTATTATTATCTCTGGCGGGCCGACAGCCTTGCGTACCATTACCAAAGCCATGATCATGGCAAATACTGCCAATACTGAGATAGCTATTTCTTTACCATACCGACTAAGTATCCCACCAGCAGCCAACATACCCGCTACCTGCTGATCTTCACCTGCCTGAGCCCCTGCGGCAGCTCCACCGCTGGCAGCCAGAGCTGAAGCGACCTCATCGCCCCAATAGTAATCTACGGTAACATTATCAGCATAGGCAATGTCGGTAAGACCCATAGCAGGCAGTACCATATTCTTTATGCGTAATAATTCATCAGGGATTATACCATTAACCTGCTCTGCAGTTACAGTGCCTTCAAGACCAAGTCGGGCCATAGCAACGCCCTTAAAGTATGACCAGGGCAAAAGCACAGTAGCAGTACGACTGGCAAGCGGCACTTCACCCGGAGGGGTCTCTATGGTAGTAATACTGCGTCCGGGTAGTGCTTCCTGATTCTTATCATTTATCTCAGAACGCTGCTGACTGGTTACATTGGCACCAGAACCAGTATTAGAGACATTAGCAACCAGACCTGGCTCACGATTAACTTCCTGATTGGTACTTTCATCTTCTACACTTTTTTTAGTGGTCTCATAGATCAGAGTACCTTCACCATCTGCCAAAACCTTACTGGTCTCTTCGGTCTTACGAGACTTGTCCAGCTTAAGATCTACCTGAACTACTGCATCAGGTGAAAATTTCCGTACAACATCAAAGACCTTGGTATAATAATATTTTTCAACCTGAGCAAGAGCCTCAATAACATCTGAGTCATAATCCTGACCATCTGGGGCAATTGCCACCAGACTGCCATCTATGACAACTTTAACATTTTCGCGTTTGAGTCGGTTAACAGCACCAGAAACCAGAGCGGCAACTGACGATGCCGTGCTCTTGCGGTTTCCAAGCCGGCCATTGGTTTCGATAGAAACAGCGGCACTCGATTCCGGGGTGATATTTATCAGCTTACGCTCACTGCCGGGGTTAATTATTACCGTTGCTTTTGACACACCGTTAAATGACTCTATTGTCCGGGCAAGCACATTTTGCAATACTACCTGCCTCTGATCTTTACGCACAGATTCAGAAGTGAAGACATTTTCGTCCTGTAATAATTTTTCGAAGCCAACTGACATATCGACCGGCATAGCCTCAGCTTCACTGAGTTTATAAAATATCTTCCAACGCTGAGTTTTGGGAACTAAAATCTGGTTGCCCTTGAGCTCGTACATTTCTTCCATATTCCAGAAATTCAGCTTATTAACTATAGTCTGGATCTGCTCTTCAGATATGTCCTGGTCAAGCAGGGGAACCATCTCTTTATTGGAAGCAACACTGGCCAGATAGAAGAAACTGGCAATAATAACAATGCCAAGCGTACCGATCAACGCCCGCTCAGTCCTGTTCAGATTGGCGGTGTGCTGCTTGATTATTGCTATTACTCTGCTAAAGAAACCCATTATTAACTTCCAATTATTGTTTTTATCTCAGTTTAGTTCAATATTACCTGTGTTTTATACTCGCATCTGCTTGACTTCATCATAAGCGTCCATCAGCTTATTGCGTATCTGCATAAGAGCATCAAAAGCCACGCCCGCTTTCTTTATGGCATTAAATACTTCTGCCTGATTGTCGGTCTTGCCGGTCATCAAATCAGTTGTAGCCTGCTCAGCCTCACTTTGCATCTGATTCACTTCACTAATACTCTTCATCAACAGATTTTTAAAGCTGTCACCAGTGCCGGCAGCCTCTTCATTGCCCGCACCTTTTTTGGTCTGATTTATATCGATCAGACGCCCTGCCTGTAATCCGCTGTAAAGCCTCTCTACCATGGACATTTTCCTCTAACTACGCTAAAAGCCTCAAAGAACTCTGAAGCATCGACTTACTGACCTCCGCAGCAGCCAGATTGGCTTCATAGGCTCTCTGAGCTTCCATCATATTTACGGTCTCAACAAAAGGATCTATACCCGGCAATTTAACATAGCCGCGTGTGTCAGCATAAGGGTTGGCAGGATCATACTCATATCTGTAAGTATCCTGTTTTTCAATATTTGCAACCTTTACACCCTCACCGCTATTACCGCCTTCCATACCAGCTTCGAAAATAACGCTCCTTCGTTTATACGGCCCACCTTCGGGACTGGTAACAGAATCGATATTTGCCAGGTTCGTGGCGCAGGTATTCATCCTGACTCGCTGAGCCACAAGACCTGAAGTTGAGATGTCTAAACTTTTAAACATATTAATATACTAACTTTTTATAACCTATAATGTACCGCGAATAGCCTTTTCCAGGCCGGAGTATTTACCCCGCAGTAATTCACTGGCAACATTATGGGTCAGGCCATTTTTGGCCATTTCTGCCATTTGCTTTTCAATGGACCGATTATTTTTATCATGAAACAAAATATTACTTCCTGGCTCTACCGTTATGGGCCTTGCCTGCAGCCGGCCCCTATCGTCCCAGGAAATATCGCGACTTTCACTTATTTCCAAACGGGCACCAGCACCGCGGCTGGCCCTTTTTTCAATAGCATCTGCCAAATTTGCACTGAAAGTTTCGACATCAAGGTCCTGCATCTGATAGTCAACCGTATCTATATTGCTGATATTATTAGCAAGTACCTTCTGGCGTTCTTCGGTGAAGGCCATTACCTGCTCTAATACCGGCATAGTGCCGCGACTGACTATACTTTCAAACCACATTTACGATAACTTTCTCTCTGGCAAACTTTTTTGTACCTCGGTCCGGGGTACAATATGCAAAAACTATGCCATTTAGCCTATTTTCACACCTATTTCAAGTTTTGCCTATTTTATCTTTTTTTTCCAGCATTTAGTCGGCATTTACCAACTACAGAATAATACGACTTGCACTTTTCCCGGCAGATTTTGCGCCTTGCCCGGCAATTATTGCCCGACAGGCATACCTTCCTCTGCCCATTTCTTCAGCTTGAGACCCAGCGTGCGAATGCCTATGCCCAATGCCTCGGCTGTTTTCTGACGATGCCCATCAAACTTCTCCAGAGTATGCTCTATAGCCTCCCTCTCCAGTTCAGCCAATGGTCTTATTTGACGAACTGATATTGCTGAGCCTTCCTGATCTGCGTCAATTGTCCCGATGTCAAGCCAGTTTCTTATCAGATCAGGCGAAATAACATCTTGTTCGCTTAATATAGCGACACGCTCCATCAGATTTTCCAACTCTCTGACATTGCCGGGCCAATTATAGGCAGTTAGTAAGTCAAGGGCTGATTCACTTACAACCTGCAACCTGCGTCCCTCTCGCTGAGCTATTCTGCCCAGGAAATAATCACATAACAGAGAAATATCTTCTCTGCCTCTTTCACGCAAAGGTGGAATAGTGATCGGGACCACATTAAGGCGGTAAAACAGGTCTTCGCGGAATTTATTTTCGGCAACCCAGCTTTCCAGGTCGCGATTGGTTGTTGCCAGAATACGAACATTAACCGGCCGGGTAATGCTTGAACCAACTCTTTCAAATTCCCGTTCCTGCAACACCCGCAACAACTTGGACTGCAACTGCATGTCCATTTCGCTTATCTCATCGAGCAATAATGTGCCGCCATCAGCAAGCTCAAAACGCCCTTTCCTTACTGTGTCTGCACCAGTAAAAGCACCTTTCTCATGACCAAAAAGTTCACTCTCAAGCAGCGAGCTGCTCAAAGCGGCACAATTAACACAAAGCATCGGCTTACTGGTACGCGGACTGAGTGAATGAATAGCACGGGCGATCATCTCTTTACCCGTACCGCACTCACCCCTGATAAGAACAGTAGCACTGGTTGGAGCTACCTGGCGAACCTTGGTCATTACCGACTGCATCACAGGCCCGCTACCAATGAGAGTTCTGCCCTTTTGCCAGTCTCTGGCATCAGTCTTATAAGCCTCATTTTCACGAACGATGCGTTTATGTTCCAATGACCTGTCAACCAGAAGGATTATTTCATCGGCATCAAAGGGCTTCTGAATATAATCAAGGGCGCCCTTGCGCATAGCCTCAACTGCAGTAGAAACAGAAGCATGAGCTGTCATCATTATCACCGGCACTTCGGCATTTATAGACCGTACACGATCCATAAAAGCGATGCCGTCCATCTTAGGCATCTTCAGATCAGTGATAATAAGATCAAAAGAAGTGGTTTTGAGCCTGTCCAGGGCTATTACGGCGTCCTCACAGGCAATTACTTTATGACCCGACCTTGAGAGTATCGCCTCAAGCGAGTCACGCATTAATTCCATGTCATCTACAACCAGAATGTCAGCCATAAATCCTTCCTTGTACTAGCTATTACCGTCTCCAACGGAACATTACCGGACCTGAGTAATGATAAACTAAACTTTAATTTTTAGCAAGATTTTTAAGGTAGCAAAACGGTAAATTTTGCGCCCTTACTTTTTTTATTATTACACGCTGTTATTATGCCATCATGACATTCAACTAAACGATGCACTATAGCCAGGCCCAACCCTGTACCTACATCTTTTGTCGTAAAAAACGGATTAAATATCTTGGGTATAACCTCCTGGGGTATCCCACTGCCATTATCTATCACTTCGATCTTCACAGCATATTGTGCCTGCCTGCTAACACGACCACGAATTGTGACTATTCCATTCTCGGCAACTGCATCAACAGCATTCAATACCAGATTAAGTAATATCCGCTGCATCATGTTCAGGTCGGCCCTTACAACTAACTCAACATCGCAATCTGTAACCAACTTAACCTTTTTAGCCCTGCCATGCGCACCGGCAAGATCTGTAACTTCAGCAAGTAAACCGGCCAGATTAATTTCTGTCTTTTCACAGCTGCTGTTGTTAGTAAATGTCAGCATGTCTGTTACTATCTGATTCAAACCTCGTACCGCTGAGCTGATCTTATTAACCCACTTAAGAGATTCAGGGCGATCTTCCAGATCTTTTGCCAGCAAAGAAGCATAGAGCATTACCCCACCCAGCGGGTTACGGATCTCATGAGCCACTCCCGCAGACATTTCACCAAGAGCAGCCAGTCTGCTTTTTCGCTCCAACAGCTCATTTTTCTGTCGTAGTTCTTCTCTGAGCCTGACAACCTCAGCCTGCAACTGCTCATGAACTCTGCTCATTCTCTCTGTCAGCTCATTATAGGCTTCAAAGACAGGGGCAAGCTCTGCCATTGCCCTGGCAGGGTCTTTTATATCTGTAAGTTTATTCTCTAAATCCAATTCCAAGATAACCTCTTATTACAACAGCATTTACATCGCATTACAATATCTCACACTTAATCATTGCCATTTATACATCACGACAGATCAACCACCTACATCGCAATACTTTGAGCTGCCGGCATCAACTACATTCTGATACACCTTACTCATCTGACGACATGTTCTGACCTTCTTAAGCTCTACAGCTATTTCCTCTTTTTTCTCTTCTAATTTTTCAGAATCATCTTTGTCACGCGAAAGAATCTCTTCAATACACTTTTTAACATCATCAACGAGTATATTTACCTGCTTACGCTGGGCTTCACTGAAACCACTGGCTATCTCCTGCCAACTCTCCCGAATCGGCCGCAACTGAGCATCAACCAGAGTAAGCTGATTAATTATCTTCTGCCTGTTCGCCAATACTTTCAGCAGCATCTCAGGGTCACTGCGTAAAACCAACTCTCGCTGTGTAAAAGCCAGATTTCTCAGGCGGCCATAGAGTTCTTTCTGACGGCCCAGAAGCCCCAATACTTCCTCTGCCATATCATTACCTGATTCGATACTCATTATAAAACCTTTCCATACTTACCATAAGCCCAGATTGTCGGCCCAGTCAAACCATTCCTGCCACTGCTGGCGAGTCATTGCCATATCACTGTCAAGCAAGGCCTTATCATCCATTCTGGCCAATTGCGACACCGCCCGGCTATTAGCCGAACTTGCCGCACGCGGATTATTCAATTTAATATGACAGTTCACCACCTGAACAAGAGCCATTAACGCCGTCGGTGTCATCTGATACCGCAATGCTGCCTGCTCATATAAGTCAACTGCCTGGCGATATTCTCCCAGGTCAAAGAGACAATCAGCCTGATACAACCAACTATGCCGGAGATAGATCTTATCTCTCTTATCTCGTCTCTCGTCAGGTATAACGCTATATGCCTTGATCGCACCGGCAAAATACTCACGAGCATTTGCCAGCATATCACGACGGGCCTGGACATAATTTTCCAGATTTATCCGGGCGATCGGATCATTGGCTATCTCAGCTATTTTTCCATCAAATACTGTACTGCTGCGTCGATATGAATCTCCCACCAAAAACATAACCTTGCCAGTATTTGGATGCTCAGGATTTCGCTTGATCGCATTTGACAGCGATGTAATTGCATCTTTATAATTGCCCATCTTATAGTACAATTCGCCTAATACTGAAGTTGCCTCGTAAAAATAGGGCGAATCTGGCATTATAGCCACATCATCTAAAACTGATTTCAATATCTTTTCTGCACCGGCAAAATCCGGCGGCTCTTTCGATTCAAAACAACGAGCCATCGGCACTATAGCACGAAAACCGGCAGGCGAACGGGGATTTTCTTCTCTCAGAATTGAATAATACTTTATTGCCTGATCGAATTCACCTAATGACTGATATGCCTGTGCCAGCTGATAAAGAGCATCGGCCCGATATGCCGTACCCTCCCACTCTTCAATAAAACGCCCCCAAACCGCTATCGCTTCCATGGAAGCCCCGGCATAATCATAGCATACCGCCGCCTGACGAATGCAAGTACCATATAACTCGTTATTATTCACCGCTATTTTTGCCACTCGCAAATACAATTCAGCGGCGAGTGTATAATGCTTCTCGATCAAAGCTGACTGCTGATCATGCCATTGCTTGTCCTCTGGAGACATATCATCAAGAGATGTCAACTGACTTTCAAAGTCAGCATAACCCTCACGCAACTTATCGGCATAGACATTATGACCAACGGCAAAACGATAAGCCGCATCAATATCGGTTTCCTGAGCCACTTCCTGCTCCATTGCCAGTACGGTCAGAGCATCCTGATACATTTCTGCGTCGGACAGCTCCTGACCAAATTCCGATAATGAACTTTGAATATCATGAGCCTTGACATACCTGTTCAAAGGAGAAGACTTAAATAGATCCAGGGTATCTCTATAGTATGCTATCGCTTCGTAATAACGCAACTGCTTCCGTACACATTTAGCATTACCCAGCATTGCCCCCAGATACCACTCTTTACCCAACTGTGTATCAAGCACAATACCATAAAACACTCTGGCATCATTGTACCTGTTTTGCTTATAATTTATCTCACCGAGATCAAGACATACCCTGGCATATATATCACCCCTGTCTTTCAATCTGACTAATAGCTCTCTAAGCATTATTTCCGCTTTGTCTATATCACCAGACTCTTTAACCGCCAAAGCCTGTAAATATTCGACCATTTCACCATATTGACTGCTGAGCACCTCTGGCTCCACTGAATTTAATAGTAAAGTAGAGGTTTTTTCATCATCTGTCGCTATCAGCAGCTCAACTTTCTTTACAAATGCCCAGGCATAATTTTCCTGATCCGCCTGTTTATCTGTTTCGGCAAGCATCGTATTAAGCAGGCTCATGGTCGTTGCGGCATAATCTGCCGGGGTCGCCGTAAGATACATTAAAGCTAGTAAGCGATAAGCCTGGGCATCGTAACTGCCGGCAACATCAATAGCACGACGAGCCATTTCAATTGCATTATCAACCTCTCCCAAACCCCAATATGCCAGAGCAACATCACCATAAACCTTTTTCATCTTCTGGTCGTCACTACTGAGCCAGCCATATTTAAACGCTTCTTTATAATCATTAATGATATTCTGATAATTATCGCGGGCACTGCGTCGCACCGATGGCCCCACCCCAAGTTCACGATTCTGACGCAATTCCTGGGCACGAACTTCAGCCGAAGCACTATAAACCCGGGACAGATCTTCTTTAAGTCTGGTTTCCTGACGCAGCTGATCCAGACTACTATAGAATTCACTATAGCGATTACTATGAGCCAGAGGCATTATCTTATCGAGTTTCTCCTGAAATGTAGGCTCAACTACTTCTGGTTTTATCAGAAATAATGTAACCACAAAGATAATACCAGCGACGATAAACAGCGGTATCTGCCACTTGCCCGCTATAGCCTGCCTGAAACTTAAATTGTCCTGTTCTTCTGTCATCCTGACTTCTTAACTGTCAACTATCCGGTTGACATGAAATATTATACGATCTACACCAGGTGTGTAACTTATATCAATACTACTACTGGCAGCGAACCTGAGACTCCGGCTCACCAGCCAACATCTTACGGATCTCCTGCAAAGTACAACTCTGCTTTAACGCATCTATTCGCGCCAACTTTTCAAACACCTCTTCCGGGTAGAGTCGGTGACCGCCATCAGTCCAGCCAGATTCCTCGATCAAACCCATTATCGTATAATTATGCACTGTCTGACGCGATAAACCGCTATATCGTGCGACTTCGCCTATCTTAAACTGCTTCACTGGTGGATTGGCCCTGAGACGCTCGGCCAGGGTCTGCTCCGACAATACCACTTCTCCATATCGATCCATATTATTTAACCTTAAACTGATGTGAACTTTCGCTTCTATAAACTAATACCAGTTTGTTATTTGTCCTGCATATTACCATTTTTGAGATTGAACAAAATATATTTTACATTTTATAAAATATAAAATATACACTTTTATTATAGGACTCAATTAAAATCTTTTTTATTTTTAATATTTTAAGCTAACCCGATAACTTTTTATGCCGATTAAGGTTATGATGCGAGATGCCGGCAATGAGCCTGCATACACCAGATACAGAGAGCAAAAGTTAAGTAAACACTATATATGGATATAAGCATAGTATATAAAGGAACTAACGAATTATTTCGCGATACTCTGGAAAAAATCTGCCAGAGCTGCCAATACTGCTTCGTCCATAGCTCTGATATTTCACAATATCCATCTGATAATATTGAAAACTATATTGTTTTCAGTGACCCAGAGAGAATTGCCGGCAAAGACATAACCTGTGAAATTCTGGTGCTACCTCACAATTCAAACTATACTATTCCAGATGAATTATCACCCCTGGATATAGTCCATGACAACTGCCCTGCCAGAATACTATTAAATAAGATAAATCTCTATCGCAATAATCTGGCGAAATGCTGCCAGAGCGGTCAGAACTATAAAGCAGCAGTGATAATGGCTGCCAAAGAAAAGATAATTATCGAAAGATTCAGGAGAATAAGCAGCATCTCTCGCAAGGTCAATAGCCTGGACCTCGACGAAATAGCCAGAGCTTGTGTAGAGGACATACCTGACATTTTTCACGCAAAATACGCCTCTATATACACTTACGACTCAGAAAACCAATGTCTCCATCTAATGAGACATAATCACGACCATAAAATATCTTCTTTAGTAAATATCAACAGCAATCCAGATCGGCCTATGTCTCAGGCAGTCAAAGGCAAGAAGTTAATGATCATTGAAGATCTTGACATTCATAAGTTTGCTGATGCCAGTGGGCAAAACCAGACTAACTATCAGACCAGGAGTTGTGTGGTAGCACCATTATTGAGCGGTGATAAGATCCTTGGCATTCTCAACCTGGCTGACAAATATGACCTTTCTAATTTCGAGAAGCAGACCGATTTGCCGGCCCTGGAGCTGCTTTGCGAAACTATTGGAGCTGCCCTTTGCAATATTGAGCTATATAAAGAAGTTAACCACAAAGCCCAAACTGATGGCATGACAGGGCTGGTTAATCACACGACATTCTATAATATCCTTAAAAGAGAACTTAATCGCTCTGAACGCTACGGCGGAAAACTGGCCTTGCTAATGATCGACCTTGATGGACTCAAAGGCATAAACGATAAACACGGCCACCTTGCAGGTGATCTGGTCATAAAACATATTGCCGACTGCATAAGAAAGTGTATCCGGCAGACTGATATCGCAGCGAGATATGGCGGAGATGAATTTGCCATAATCCTACCAGAGACAAATATTTACGACGCTGAAATAATAGCCGATCGGCTGCTTGACGAAGTAGAGAGCAACCTGGTACATTTCAAAGATGCCAATATTCGTGCCACCATCTCAATAGGACTGGGACAAAGCGAAAATGGTAAGCCCATTGAAGAGCTTGTCGATGATATTGACAGTGCCCTGTTCACCGCCAAAGAGAATGGCAAAAACCAGCGAATACTGGCTTAATCTGGCCAGCCCAATAGGTCATGTTGCAAATACCAACTTCAGTGGACAATGGTCTGAACCCATAACTTCAGTAAGGTGACTGCAAGAGAGCAGTCTGGGGCGTGCGGACTCTGTTGCGAAGAAATAATCAATTCTCCAGCCAACATTTCTGCTGCGAGCCCTGGTTTTATAGTCCCACCATGTGTATCGGTCAGGTTCCTTGTCAAACTCACGGAAGACATCGACAAAACCGGCATCAATCAGCTCATCTATCCAAGCTCGCTCACAGGGCAGAAAGCCGGTTATCTTTTCGTTGGCTTTTGGGCGGGCCAGATCGATAGGCTTATGGGCGGTATTGACATCGCCGCAAAAGACAACATCCGGACACACCTTACGCCGGGCCTGCATATACTTCAGGAACTCGGTATAAAATTCCATTTTATACTCCAGCCGGGCAAAACCACCCTCAGGCAGATCAGCACCACCATTAGGGAAATATATGGTATATAATTCCCAATCTGCAAATCGCAGGCCAATTACTCTGCCTTCGCAATCGAACTTTTCAATGCCAAAGCCAGTTACCACCTCTTTGGGCTTAATTCTCGACCAGACGGCAGTGCCGCTATAGCCGGGCCGCTGGGCAGAGTTTACATAAAGCTCATAACCAGCCTTATGCAGCAGCTCTTCAGGGAATTGCTCTGGTTTGGCCTTTATCTCCTGCAGGCAGATAATATCAGCATCGAAATCATCAAATATCTGCGAGAACCCCTTGCCATATATAGCCCGGACCCCGTTCACATTCCAGTTTATTATAGATATAGTCATATACAAAACCCTGATAAATCCGGTGTTATAGACAAGCCTTTTCAACTAACCTTATTGAGCATCTTGCGAGTCTGTTCTTTTGTGGCTTCTGGCAAAGCATGGCCCAAACCAGCTTCAAAACCTTTTATACAATCTTCAGACAGCCATGAGCCTTTACTATCATGCTCCTGGATACCACCGGGATACGATCTGGCCGTCCTTGGATCTTTTGACCTGGGGATCGAAAGTGTAAAGCCAATAGATGATAGCAATTGTTTATGTAATCTGTCAATCAGCAGTTCCTGATTATCTGGTTTGGCATAATACCGTTCAGAGAATCTGCAACTGGACACAATACAACATTTAGGCGAATTAATCGCATTGCCAAAAAAATAATTGCTATCTCCACCGAAAATATCACAGGCGGTTATTCCTACGACGATAAGATTATCACGCACAGGTCCTCTGACCACTAATATTCTGATCAGGTTATTTGCGTCCCACTGTTTATCCCTGGCCTCTAAATATTTCAGGGTATTGAGAACGCTGTCATAGGCCTCAGTATTGTTTTCACTCTTAAACCCATTCAATAATATATCAAATGCCTGCCTGCCAGTTACCTGCTCTTTAGCAGATATAGACTTATCCTTCAAGTATTTTATAACACCTGGATGACTCCAATTAATGTCCTGCTTAACAGATTCCTTTACCCTCTCTATCAGGCTTCTATCTGCATCTCCCGGCACTAACATATCATCAAACTGATACACAGGACAACCAAGAGTTTCCCTGATCTTTCTGCCCGCGGCCTGAACCAGCCAGTCATCAACCGGACCAACTTTAACAAAACAAACCGACATTTTTTCTAAATTGCCATCTGGCAATAACGGCACATCGTCTGGTAATTTCTGCCCCAGCACAACAGCCGCCCGTTCCAGCAGATCCTGCTGCTCAGCAATGCTATAAACTATTTCGGCTGCCTTAACAGCACCTGCTTTATCTCCCCTGGCGGCTAACAATTCTGCGTATTCAAGTTGAAAATTCATATTCCGGGGCGAAAGCATTAATCCCTCAGAATAATATTTTTCTGCCTTATCGAGCTGACCAAGTTCCCGGAGTTTTACCGCAGCCAGAAATACTTCATCGACCTCTTTGGCAGCCTCAACCACACCCTTGGCCAGTATCTTATCGGCCCGGGAAATCATCGCCGCCAAATCACCTTCGCTGGTGTTGGTATCAGCCGCCAGGCAGACAACAGATAGAACTCCGATCATTAACACCATTTTTTTTAGCATAATCCAACCTGAATTTTTTTAAAAAAAGCCACATCAATTTTTACTGACATAGCGTATATCAGAAATACTTCGCCAGGATCAACTTTGACCAGTCCAAGCTGGAGACACGAACAAATACAGCCTGAGCCATCAACTACGAAAGTACCAATGAAAGGAATACACTACATTCCCGTGCTTTCCCGCAGCTTCCTTTCGATCTCTTCAAGTTCGTCCCATTTTTCTTCTTCTTCATCTGGCTCATCGTCGAATACCTCATCGGATTCATAGAGCATTTCGCTGACGGCCTCTTCAACCGTCTCACTGAACCCGGCGAGATCCTCGGTAATGCTTACACCATCAGAAAAGAGCTTTTCTGGCTCAGGTTTTTCCATACCAACTTCCCTGAGCAACTCTTCTTCCTCGCTCTGGATCGCAGCACCGGAAATAGTATTAAGTACCGCCTGCTGTGGGTCAGATTCTGTAAGTGGAAAAACATAAATAGTGCCAAATGCCTTTTCCTGTTCGATGCGTATAAGTCTGTGCCGCATCAGTTCCAAAATAGCCAGGAACAATCCAACAAATTCTTCTCTACTGGTGGCCTCTCGAAAAACCGCCTCAAAGATAAGCGGTTTGGCCTGCTGGGCCATGGTCAATATCCTGACCTCATAGACATCGATCGGAGTTTCATCTTCAACAACATCATGGGTGGCACGGGCAGCCATAGTGGCAGTCATCAGCCTGGCAAACGCGTCCATCAGATCCCAGATCTGCACAGATTCCATGTCGAGTTCCTGCTCGCTTTTCAATTCCTGCTTTAATCGCTGCAGATCAGCCAGTGGGCGATGGAATTTATTACTCCGCTCCTCAGCACAATCTTCGAGCATACCGGCAGCATCTTTGAACCGCTTATATTCCAGTAACTGATGAATAAGCTCAAGCCGCGGATCACTGGGATCTGTAGCCCCTTCGCCCTGCTCATCTTCGGGGTTCTGTTCCCGCGGAATGACCATAAGGCTTTTAAGCTCTATCAGAGTTGCAGCCATTACCAGGAACTCACCGGCGAGATCGACATCAAGCTCTTCCATCAGATTAATATAAGCCAGATATTGCTCTGTAATCTTAGCTACCGGGAGATCATATATATCTATCTCATCCCGGCGGATAAGATAGAGCAGCAGGTCCATCGGACCATCATATACTTCAAGTTGTACTCTGTAATCGGACATAGTTTTATTCAAGTAATAAGTAACAAGAAACAAGCTCAGGATTCTCGCTCCGCTCGAAACTGTTTGATTAATTATTCGCCTGTATTACAGGCTTAAAAATTAGTCTCGCCCGCAGGGCGAATCGAGAGCTTATTTCTTCTTACTTACCAACTTCCTCCCTACCTCAATCCGGTAGCGGCTCTTACTTTTTCCATAAGCAGGTCAGTCTTTTCGCGGGCTTTGCGGCCGCCTTCGGCCAGGACATCATCTACATAGCCGGGGTCCCGGACCAGTTGCTCGTATTTCTCGCGGAATGGAGCCAGCAGTTCGTTAAGCTTTTCGGCGACGGCTTTTTTCGCTTCGCCGTAGCCGGTACCGCCTTTGGTATATTTCTCCCGCCATTCGGCGAGTTCTGCCGGGCTGCAGACCAGTTTGAGCATGGCAAAGACATTACACTTTTCCGGGTCTTTGGGCTCTTCCACCGGCGTACAGTCGGTAACAATGCGCATTACCCGCTTACTGCTCTGCTTGGCGGTCTCAAAAAGCGGAATGGTATTATCATAGCTCTTGGACATCTTGCGGCCATCTATGCCGGGCACGACGGCGGTAGTATCCAGAATATAAGCGTCCGGCACGGTGAGTATCTCGCCATACTGATTATTGAACTTCTCGGCGATATCACGAGTAACCTCGATATGCTGCTTCTGGTCCTGACCTACCGGCACCAGATCACAACTGGTAATCAAAATATCAGCCGCCTGCAGGCAGGGATAATAGAACAGACCATGATTCGGGGTCATACCCTGAGCGATCTTGTCCTTATAACTGGTACAACGCTCCAGCAACCCCATCGGGATCAGGCAAGAGAATATCCAGCTCAGCTCTGTTACAGCCGGGACATCGCTCTGGCGATAGAAAACCGACCGCTTCGGGTCGATACCCAGTGCCAGGTAGCTCATAGCCACATCGCGAACATATTCCCGCAACATAGCAGGATCTTTAACGGAAGTCATAGCATGATAGTCAGCGATAAAATAATAGCAATGATTACCCTGCTCTTGCAAAGCCAGAAACTGGCGAATTGCCCCGAAATAATTGCCGATATGCAATTTGCCCGAAGGCTGCACACCGGATAATATGGTCTTTGTCATTCCAATAATCCGTAACTCATTAAATTATATAATTTTACATTCTTCCGAAACAGAAATACCATGATAACCGATTATCGGGTTAAAGTCAATTGCTTCTGCTATACGGATTACCCATAGCGACTCTAACATGACTGGCCCAAGCCCAATAAAGAAAGGCACAACTGGACGGGTTGTGCCTTGTCACGGAGTTGAGGCTGTTGCGGGTTCCATAAAGGAACAGGGGGACGAGCCCTGCTGCGGTAAGCATTACCCACGAGCCTTGCGCATAATTTTTATTGCAGCAGTGAAAGGACTGACTGCGCGGTCTGGTTAGCGATACTGAGAACAGAAGTACCGGCATTAACCAGAATTTGATTACGGGTCAGATTAGCTGACTCTTCGGCAAAGTCTGCGTCTCTGATATCACTCTCGGAGGAAGTTACATTTTCCAGAGTAATGCTCAGAGAGTTAATATTGGTTTCCAGAGTGTTCTTTTCAAAAGCACCCAGGCGACCACGCAGAACCGAGATCTGCGAAATGGCCTCTTCAACTATCTTGGCAGCCCCGGCGGTATTACCACTTACAAGTGACGCAGCACCACCAGTTGAAACCTCATTGAGGAATCCGCTTTCGATCGAACCCAGATTGCTAGCCGCAATTGAAGCTATACCAACACTGACCTGCTCTGAAGTATTGATATGCGGGCCTAGCTGGAACATCGCACCACCACCTGTAACATAGAAGGTCGTGCTGTTACCAGAGCCAAACTGGGTATCGAGCTTAAGCCGCATGTCCAGACCACCACTATTAAGCGTAAGCATAGAGCCATCGCCGGTTGTGGTCGTACCATTGATCGTAGCAACAACATCACGACCAACATCACGCTGGGCAGCAACATAAGTTGAAGTAGCTTCATTATACTTTTTAACGGTAAAAGTTCCTGAACTGCTGGGCAGAGCACGAACAGAAACAAAGGCGTCACTGCCAAAGTCGATACTGAGGAAAGAAATGCCAGAGTTGGCATTAGCCCCATTGACAAAGGCGGCAGATACGCCGGTAGCACCGGTAACGGCGTTGATCGCCATTACTATACTGCTGGCTGCAAATCCGCTGACGAAGTTGAAGACCTCAACACCTCGATTGGAAGCAACTTCCAGCGTTACAGACTGGCTCAAGGCAGTAATACCGCCTGAGAGCCGCAGCTCACCACGCTGGGCGGAAAGCACACCAGAAACCGTTACCGTCAGGTAATCCTGGCTGCCGAGCATGGCACTATAAACATCGAGGCCCTTTACTGCCGAAGTTGAAACGCTGGAGGTAACATATCCCATATTACCATTGAGCAGTTGCAAGCCGGAGAAGGTGGTCGAATTAGCAATACGGGTAATACTCTCAATAGCTGAATCAACCTGGAGCTGATTAGCCCTGATCTCTTCATCGCTGAGAGCGCCGGTATTGGCAGCTTCGACCGTAAGGCCCTTGATAGTAATGAGCAGAGCCGCCACTTCGGCCAAAGCACCTTCGGCTGTCGCAATGACATTCGAGGCCCTTTCTGAATTGCCGATGGCACTTTCGAGACTGGTCATTTCTGAACGCAAAGTTTCAGATACGATCAGTCCGGCGGGATCGTCTGCTCCCCGGTTGATCCTCAAGCCGCTACTAAGCCTTTCCAGAGTAGTGCCGAGGCTCTTGTTTGACTTACCCAGAAAATTCTGGGCAGTCAATGCTGATACATTTGTATTAATCCTGGTCATTAGTCAAATCCTCCGTGACTATTCCTTAAACTCCCGCCGGCTCCTTGCCTGACATAAAGCACATTATCCTTTTTCATACCTGCTTATGCCGGGAGTGTAACTTCCTGTTAAATCACAGTTATCGCTGTTTTACAACTACGCCTCACTTATATCTTCGAGTGTTATATTAGACGCCTGCTTATTTTCCTTTTTGATCGCCTCGTAAACTTCCTTACGATGTACTGGAATATTTGGCGGAGCGGTAATACCAACTCTAACTTTGTCACCACGAATATCTACAACGGTGATCTCTATATTATCACCGATCATTATTGTCTGATCTTTATGCCTGCTTAAAACTAACATTTTAATGCTCCCCGGTTTGATACAAACCGTTATATTATCAGTCTTTCTTCTGAATTGCAGACTGCATATATCTTAACATGTCTGCAAATGCACAATTCCCACTGCTCAACAGGTCAGGCTGTCTGGGAGACCTGTGGCTGAGACACCTGCTGTTCTGACTGTGGCTGTTTGCTCCTCAGCTCCATCAGCGGATGGCGGGTGCTGTATCTTTTTTCAGAAAGAACAAGCTGACGAGCCTGACAGGTAGTAGCATTAACTACCAGTGGCCCTTGCAGGTTGCCAGTCAACGCCTGGCCAACCTTATTGACTATTATCATCACCTGAGCATTATCGAGATTTTCCAGGTCAATAGTCTTTAGATCTTCCGCTTTTACCGGCACCTGATAGTCCGGCACAAACAACAGCGGATCGCAAACAACAAAAGCCAGATTGGCACATTCGATCGATTGCAGCCAGAAGAAGCAATTCTCACTATTGGTCTGCAATAAGGCGTAATCATGATATTCGGGGAAGCCGAGAATTCCCTCGGCAAAATGCATTATGCGTGAACCGTCGATCTCAATTTCGCCAAATCTTGTTGTCTGTATATTCATTGTTGTATAACCTCCTGTTATATGGTCCTGGCGACACTCCAATTGTCGCTCTATTATTTTTTATTTCAAAAAGTCAAGCAGTGTCATTTGATTCTGTGAACTGCTGGCTGAATAACTTGCCTGTAAAGCTGTATATAAAGAATAATACCTGGTAATAGCTTCGGTATAGTCAACATCTCTAATATCACTGCGAAGCGTTTTAGTAGCTAAAATACTGTCTTTCATATATGACTCTCGCTGCTCAATACTCTTACCCATTGAGCCGACAATACCATTAACATTGATTACCTGGTCCAGATCTTCAGCTAACTGCTGACCGACCAGAGTAATTGCAGCATTGTCATTAGCATAAAGGGCATCGCGCAGAGCCATAAGATGAGAAAAGACACCATTTGGCTCTACAGTACTGACATCAGCACTTTGCAAGACATTACCAGTTACAGTTATATCTGTCCGGGCAGTACTCAGCCCCAACTGTTCTGCAACATCATAATTATTTTCACTGGTGGTACTTACCGTCATATTACCGGCCCCACCAGAATTATCTGTCAGAACAAAGCCATTGCCAACTGTAGCAAGATCGGCAGTGACTACACCGCCAGTTGCGGCATTTATCCGATCAAGCACATCCTGAACGGTTACAGCCCCATCCAGAGCAACGGCATATTCCACTCCGGCAGAAGATGTAATGGTAATCTCGCCATTTTCTGTGGCAACACCTTTACCACCGGAAAAGCTGCTCAGGCGGGTTGAGTAAGTAAAGCTCCTTATACCAAGGTCAGAGGCAGTAGTACCACCATTTTCACCTATAGTCATCTTTGAGCCGCTGAGCTGATTAACAATATTAAAGCCAGTACTATCAGAATTTATTTCAGCTCTGGCACCAATATTAGTACCATTTATAAGATTAAGCATATCACCGACGGTATCACAATCGGTAAATTTGAACGGATTAACTTCAGGCATCAGTGAGTTTTTAATTATCACTCCTGAGTTCAGATCGATACCAGCACCACCCCTTAAAGCAGTTACAGGAGTCTGGGCAGTTAATTTAGCATCAATATCATCACCAACAAGTTCTGCGCCCGTGGCAGTTCCGGCAATAGTTGCTCCGCCGGTGTTTATTCCCAGATCTCGAGCGGTTGTACCACTGCCAATATCAGATATACCCAGGTCTGCCCATGGAGTATTGGCAATTACGCTCAGACCATTATTATTAGCATTTATACTGGCAGTTACTGCTCCGCCAGTCTGATCATTTATCAGGCTTACCACATCGGATACGGTAACAGCATTACGCAGATCAACTATATAAAGGTCTGTACCTACGGTTATCCCGATAGAACCCTTGCGGATACCACGATCAAGAGTGCCGTTAACATCAGCAAGCAGAGTATTTCCGGTTATAGCCGGGTCAAGATCTTCTATGCCAACAACCTCGCCACTCAGTGCCCCAAAGACTTCATCACCTTGAACACTGAAATAGGACAGATTATCATCATTTATCTGGGTCATTCGCTGGTCAGTATTACCAGTGTACATCACACCGCCAGTACTGCTGTCAAATGGTTTAAGTGTAGAGTTCATGCCGCCGAAAATATACGCCCCATAATTTGTCTGATTAGACACCGAAACCATCTGATCGATAATAGCATCGATCATAAGAGCATTGGCCTGGCGGGCATCATCATCAACGGTATCTCCTACGCTGGTCAGAGCCAGGTTGTAAGCTTCATTGAGCAGGTCGGTAGCCTCCTGCAAGGCAGTATCAGTAACATCAAGATAATCGCCGATAAATTTAATATTACTAAGATAACTATTCTGTCTTTCCATCTGACTGTCAAGGCTCATAACCACCGTGGCACCAGATGGATCATCACTTGGACGCATGATCTTAAGACCACTGGCCAGCTGAGCCTGAACATCCATCAGCTCGGTCGAGGTAGAGTTAATGCTGCTCATCATCAGATTTGACTGCATCAGCATTGTTACTCTGCTTGTCGCTATAGGTCTTACAGAAGAAGTCATTTTTCCAGTTCCTTGTATTTCAGAATTAACTTAAATCCTGCATTACTGCTCTTTAATTAATCAACATCATCAGTTCATCGAGAAGTTCATCAACTACCCCGATATATTTTGCTGCTCCCTGATAGGCTCTTTGAAAAGTTATCAGGTTCATCGTTTCTTCATCAATAGATACCCCACTGATCGACTGAACCTCGAGCAGCAATGTATCACGAACGGCCGCTGAAGCCGAATAATTATCTTCAGATCGCTTAGTATTACTGGCAATATCAGCTACCAGCGAACTAAAATCATTTGCAAGCGATATGCCGCTAAGACTATCAACACCCCTGGTTGCCAGGGCAGCTATCTGCGAAGCAATACTGCCATCGGTAGTAAGTCCGATAGCAAAGTTACCCGCGACCACCCGCTCCGGATGATTGTAAAGATCAGCCTTTAAACTAATATCGCTGGCATTGTTACCACTAAAGAAGGTGTTTATACCCAGCACAGCCAGTATATTACTGGTCGCATCAAAATCTACCATGTTTGATGTATCTTTAACCGCAGAAAAGGCAAAACTGTCACCCGCTGAACTTGATTCAATATGCAGATAACCGCCACCATCAACATAAGATGTAAGACCATCAATAGCATCCAGCTTGGCCGCAACAGAGTCAAGCGAGTCACTGGCCGGGGCATTTACATTTATCTTAACCTGCTCGGTTGTTATTATCTCGCCACTGCTGTCAAAAATATGAACATTAATAACACCATTGGTCACTCCCCAGTTAAGGCCGTTGCCGGCAACAGCAGTAAGAGGCTCAGATGAGTCTATAACCTTATAATCTGAGACCATTTCCTGAACTTTTTCCATAGAACTGCCAATACTGTGCAGTTTATTAACTTCGTAGATCATAGCTGACGACCAGTTATCAAGCTCACTGATCACACCATCAACCATTTCATCACGAGCGATAAGCATACCATTAAGCCGACCGGTAGTGAGCTCCAGTTCACCGCTATTATCTGCAAAAATTATCTCAGTAACTTTATCGCCATTATCACCAGCAACATCGCGAATGGTAAGCCCCCGGCAATCGGTATATTGAATAAGCGGCTCACTGCCAATATATACCGTTACAGAGCCGCCTTCATTTTCACGAGTAGAAATATTGATCAATGAATTAAGCTCTTTAAGCAGACTATCACGCTGATCACGCAGGGCTGAGGCTGAACCGCTTTTACCTGCTTCGGTAGAGACTATATCTGAATTGAGAGAAGCTATCTGTTTGGCCAGAGTGTCAGCTTCAATTACCGATGCTTTTATCTGGGAATTAAGGTCATCATGAATATCCTTCAGATCAGTACGCAACTCTCTGACCACACTGGTCATAGTATCAGCATTCTGCAATACAACATTTCGTGAAGCTACATCCTGAGGTTGTATCTGCAATGAAGACCAGGCGGCAAAAAATGAATTCAAGCGGCTGGAAATATCATCATCAGTCAGCTCATTAAAGGCCGCTTCCAACCTGGTCATAGTCTGCTGCTGCAACTGGAATGATGCAACATCACCACTGGCATTACGATAACGAGAGTTCAGCGATTCATCAACCAGACGGTTAATACTGGATACCGTAACACCAGTGCCGGTATATTTACCTGGATACACTTCGTAGTATTGCGTCGGGACCAGATTGGCCACCTGCCGGGAATAACCCGGGGTAGCTGAGTTGGAAATATTATTTCCTGTCACAGACAATCCTGCCTGCGAAGCACTCAGCCCGGTCTGGCCTATTTGTAATGATCCATTTATTAACGACATAATACTAACCTGTTACCTTTTAATAATTTACCTATCTTTATGCAATAGCATCAATAAGCCCACTGGCAAAACTCGGGGCTTCCATGCCGGTCTTATTGTATATTTTACTATCATGTTCAAGGTTAACTATAGCCTTGAAAATAAAATCCAGATGTCCCATCATTTTCTTGACTGCCAGATTAGTTATCCGGGTAAGGCTTTGCGTCTGCTCAACCTCTTTATGCAGCATAGCTTTAAGCGCTAACAACTTACCCCGCTCTGGCTCAGAAGCAAAAGGGGCGATGTCACTTATCGTAACCCGCACTCTGCCAAGTCGTTCAGGGAAATACAGCTTGGTCAGACTATCAACAATCTGCATCCGGCGACGAGTGTTAGCTGCGATATTCTGCATGAGAATATCCTGAGCTTCCGAAGTCTCCTGCATTTTACCGGCATCACGACCCTTGATCGCAGCGAATCGTTCTTCCAGGATCTTTTTGAGTTCCCGGTAAGCCCGCAAATCATTGCTCATTGCGTTAATCAATTGTCTGGTCAGTAGTTCTGACATAAAATACCTGTACTTATCTTTATAGTTAAACCTGAGTTATTATTTCTTATTTAATTTTCCTGCAAAGTTATTGACGGTTTGTTTACTATGGCATTATCAGACATCTGCCTGGCTTCAAGCTGTTTTTGGGCCAGTACACCAGAAGTACGGCTGCCCTTACTGGTAAGCTGCCTTACCATAGCGTCAATTATCTGATTATTTTCCTGTTTGGAAAGTTCACCGATAAAGACATTATCAAGCTGCTGCTGAAACGCCTGGCCGCCAAAACCGCCGGAAAACAATCCGCCTTCTGAGCTCTGACGAAACTCTTTCATCAGTGTTCCATAGAAAACATTACTTACCAGCTCGGCAGCTTTAGCCTTAACTTCATTAACACCGCTACCGGCGGCCTGATTGTCTATCGCTGTTATAGTCATTCTGAAACTATCCTGGCCTTGAGCCAACTGCCTTTCTGTAACTGATATACCGCTGCCACCTTTTTATAGAAAGGAACCTTAAGCTGATCAAGTGCTTTGATCAGGTCTGAAAGCTGCGCCTGACGAGTTCCGGCACTATCAAAAGAAGCGTAAGCACTCTCACGCATCTGGGGCTGTTGCGGATCAGGTATTACTTCCGGCTCAACTATAGTTATCAACATTCCATCCACAGTTATTACACATGGCAATATCTCTACATTACCGCCGAAGGACATTGTGCCGCTTCTCTCGTTTATAACTACTACAGCCTCAGACTCTGGCAGCTCGATCGGCAGATTCATTATTCTGGCTATATATGAAGGATATTTATCTACCTGCTTAGCTGGTATATAAACGCGAATAGTCTTGGCATCAAGTGCTTTGGCGGTATCTTCTACTTCCACAAAATCAGGATTGCTGTCTCCGCCTGGCAGTGCATTCATGGCATTGATCTCAACGATCAAAGCCTGAGCAACCTGGAAGCTGGCAAAACTTTCATCAAGAATAAGATCAAAGTAGAATCGGCCACTGCCTGATTCCTGCTGAATATAAGAATGAAAATGAGGTATCTCAACTGTTGCACCACCCCGAATAACACCTACTGTTGCATGTCTGGGATCTGGCAGGGCTATCTTGCCCTGGGCCCAGGCATATACGGTATTATCCTGATCGTGCAGCGGGGTAAGTGGTGTGGCAAACAATATGCCCCCTTCCAGACTGCTGGCCTTACCCAACGATGATACTGTCACATCGATCTGATCGCCATCAGTAATGCCATTGCGGCTCAGATCAACGGTAACAGTTACAAAAGCAACATTTTTCATATTCTTGACAGAATCATAAGATTCCACCGGATTTCCAGCCTTACGCAACCAGGAGCGAACCGCATTGGCAGTCATCTCCAGATCGCCATCACCTGTACCATTAAGGCCGGTAACCAGTCCTGTACCAACCAGCACATTACCGCGTTCACCAGAGGGACGGGCGATATCCTGTATTCTGGTCATAGCCCCGGCACTTACTGCCAGGCACAAAAGCACCATAATAACAAGAATATTTAATTGACTTAATGTCTTTTTAGCCACTTTACAGTCCTTAGTTTTCTGATCACATCTGATCAGAATGGGTTAATTGCACCTAATAATTTTACCAGCCAGCCTCTTTTGGTATAGTCTCTGGCCATACCTGAATGCTGTTTATCTATTTTCAGGTTTGCTATCTTGCTTGACAAAATACTATTTTGTGCCGATATATCGTTACTTCTACAAATACCTGTCAGAGTAATTTTGGTCGTTTCTTCATCTGTTTTAATAAAATGATTGGCTTCCAGTACGAGATTACCATTAGGATATACATCAACTACTTCGGCCTGTATCTCGGCTGTCATATAATCTTCACGAGTTATCTCGGACTGGCCATCAAATTTGCGAGACATGTTAGCCCCGATCCTTGGGTCACCAGTACGCTGTGCCGCCGGACGCAGATCGCCTTTGGACAAGCTCAGCCAATCACTTAATACCATATTAACTGACTGGTCCTTATCTGACTTATTCTCTGACTCTGTTCCATGAGAGCTTTTTTCACGAACCAGAATAGTTACCAGGTCATGAACCTTAACTCCCTTAACCTCGGTCTTTTCCACTATAGTCCAGGATACCTGGCTGGCATCGACCCGCGGCTTGCCATTTATCATAGAATCATCATCTGACATCTGGCCATCATTTACCTTACTGCCTCTGATGGCATGATCTCTTTTAACCTGCTCGGAACGAAGAAAAAGACTGGACTCCTGATAGGCCCAGGCGTTACCTGCACACAATAAAACGGCAATAATGGAGAATAGTTGACTTTTCAGTTTCATCTTATCTCCTCCTGCTCAACTGCCTGAGCCAGTTCCTGCGACTTATTACCAAACATATCTTCATCTACCATTACCACTTCACCCTGAGCAATTACCCGGCAGTATAAAACCTGAGATACAGCAGCATTCTGGCCGGTCTTAGGGTGATTTACCTTAACCGCGATCACATCATTCAGGGCACCCTCTTCCATAGCCTGGCCCTTGGCAGTTATACTGATAACACTGCTGTTATACCTTATATACACCGGAGTATTGCGTTCTACCAGTGTCAGCCGCTTTACCATATTGCTCTTAACTATACTTTCAGCAGCCACACTGCGAGTGAGTTCTTTACCTATAACAGCTTCAACAGATGATACGCCAACCTGGTTAATAGCTGTAACCAACTGGGGAACCATTTTCACATCAGAAGCAGCAATTATTTCGCCAACTTTCAGGTCGCGGGCAGCTACAACATACTCACTGAGATATTGAACATAGCCATTAACATAAAAAGTGCGAGGCTTATTATAGAACTTTTCATGCTGGGGCAGTACATTTTCCGGCAAAGCTGGTGTTTTATCTGTCACCATAAAACGAACATTACCCAGTGAAACACTGCGTTGCGGCTTTATCTCATAACGGGCATTATCCATAGCCAAATCGAGCAGACCATCCTCACTGCACTGCCAATCTATAACCAGACGATCAGCAGTATAACCAGTTATATTGGCAACCATACGACTAAGCTCCTGACGGATGCTGTCTTTGGCATCAACGGCAGGAGTCTGCTCTACAGGGATAATCGATGGGCGAGGTTCTATTCGTCCAGCAGAACCAATAAAAGTGACCCGACATTCATTCGAGCCATAAATATCAACAGTTACCGGGTTTATTCCGGCCCGAGACAGACAACGGGCAATATCAAAACTGCTGACTACTATTGCCGCACTGTTCTGATCCTTTTCGGCCACGATCATATTTGTCAACTGGCTGCGTAAGGACTCATCCTGGCAGTTGACCCAGGCAATCGAGCCTATAGTTACAACCTTATCACTGAGCCTGGCCTGATCATTCAACCGGACCTGAACTCCGCTGGCTGATGCAGCTGCGCAACAGGCGGCCAACACCATAGCTATTATCAGATTGTAAATATTTCTTTTCATTTTACGCTTATCTTTCTATTAATCATTCAAACTTAGCTTCTTAAGGCCGCTACAACCTTCAGTGAATTATCCGCAGCCTTGATCGACTGAGAATTCATTTCAAAGTTACGCTGAGTTTTGATCATATTTACCAGCTCTTTTACCGAATCAACATTACTGTACTCAAGATAGCCCTGAATAACTCCACCAAAGCCTACTTCCTGCGGATTACCCTGAATAGCAGTTCCACTACCTTCGGTCTCGGTGTATAAGTTTCCGCCTTCGAGCTTCAGACCGTTGGGGTTAGGAAACTTGTAAATCTCGATCTGGCCAACTTCCTGAGTCTGGCCGTCAACAATAACATTCACACGACCATCGGTAGTAATAGTCACATCAGAAGCCCCCTGCGGTATGGTTATTCTGGGCTCAAGATAAGGACCATCTGTTGTCCCTAATACCAGATCACCATCGACATTAGGTAAGAAATTTCCTGCACGGGTATAAGCCTCACCATTACCAATGCCATCAAAGGTCTGAACCTTGAAAAAACCAGGACCCTCAATCGCTATATCATAGTCACTGCCGGTACTTTCCAGCGAACCAGGAGTAAAATCCAACTGAGTATTTGATATCTGAGTACCCAGGCCAACATAAAGACCTGTAGCACTATATTGCCCCAGACTGTTAAGTGTGCCTGGCTGGCGTTTCTCATCATACATGAGATCTTCAAAATTGGCCCGCTGAGCCTTGAATCCTGTGGTATTAGAATTGGCCAGATTGTTTGCTATAACATCCAACTGGGTGTCCATAGCCTTCATACCTGTCGCTGCTGATTGTAATGCTGTTAATGTCATATTATTTCCAACTCAACTTTCAGACTTATTATCCTATATTACCAATCTTAGAAATAGCCGCACCCAGCGTCTGATCCTGTATCTGTAACATAGTTACATTATTCTGGAACATACGCTGAGCTTTTATCATAGCCGTAATTTCTTCCAGGGCATTAACACCAGACCCCTCAACACAACCCTGGATCGTCTCTGCTTTTGAGGCAATCGCCTTACTGGCATCTCCCTCATATACATTGTTACCCAATTTGCGTAACTGACTCTTATCTTCAAAGTCAACTACACCCAGCTGAGCTACATCCTGACCGTTCTGACTGATAAAACCATTACGGTCGATAGTAGGAGTTACTCCCGGCAATAACTTTATCGGAGCCCCGGCATTATCCAGCACCGGCTGTTCTCCCGCTATAGTAACCAAACTCATACCATCTGGCCCTACCATAAAACGACCGTCACGAGTATAAGCTACCTGATTACCAGCCTGAACCTGGAAAAATCCTTCGCCATTCAAGGCAACATCAAAAGAAGAGTCTGTTCTGTCAAGAGATCCCTGCGAAAAGTCAGTATAGGTAGGAAGCGAAAAGACCCCACCACCTGTTTTCTCTAACAGGGCTGAGGACAGACGGCCAGAACCAGCCAACTGCGCCTCTGTGGGCCGCGACTGGTATAGTGCCATATCTTTTTTGAATGCCGCTGTATCCACATTCGCCAGATTGTTCGCTACGACATCCTGTCTATACGAACTGGCCATTGCTCCAGCAGCCGAAATATACATTCCGTACAACATCGCTCATCCTTAAGCTAACTAGGCCGAGTACTCCGCCTCGACCGCCTGCATCTCCTGAGCTTCCCCGTATTGATGTCTGACAACCGCCAGACGAGCTGCTTCCGCAATCCGTTGCGAAAGACGGCCACTTCGTAATTCATTCAGCATCGAGTCTAACCGACTCGCCTTATCCATATCCCCGGATATTTCACTGCTGATCATTGGCTCCATCCAATTCCTTACTTTACAGGTTATATTCGCTCATATTAAACGGCTGAAATTCTCCGAACTTCTCGCCGTATTAAACTCATGCAAGTCATTCCAAAAAACCTTAATACAATAACTGTGCCAAAAAATTAAAAACTCTGATAAATATTTAAAATTATCACTTTTTTAAATAAAATCGATCTAAGCCACGAAATAACAACACTTTACAATAAACAATTAAAATGGCAGGCCCTTTAACCCTTCTAAACCGAAAAATACACTTATCGGACTAGAAATCAGACCGCGCAGCTTTTGCGCCCAAACCTGCAAATTTTACGCTTCGCGCAATAAATGCCGGATTATTATGGCATCAATAAGAATTTTACCGATTAATTTCCTGCCGAACAAGCTGCGTATGCCGCACCTTAATATTTATAAGCACTTTCTAATAAGCGAATTATGAAAAATAAACCAAAACCTTCCATACTAATACTCTACCATTTTTACAAACCAGATGATGTTATTTCAGCACGCCACTTCTCCGACCTGTCAGAAGGTCTCACTCAGAATGGTTGGGATGTAACAGTTTACACCAGCAACCGCTACTGCCGCAGTGCCAAACAAAGCATACCGGCTAACAATGAGGTAATAGAAGGCGTATCTGTAGTCCGATTTAACCGCCCTGGCTTCGACCAATCTAAAAACATATCCCGCATGATCAACTCCTTTACCATGTCGCTTCAGTGGCTTGCAAAAATAGCTACTGGCAGATCATTTGATATTGTCCTGCTGGGAACAGATCCGCAATTAGGCTATTTCATAAGTCCTTTTATTCGCCTGTTCAGGCCGGGCTGCAAAATAGCTCTCTGGGCCTTTGATCTGTATCCGGAAATCATCGCAAAAGTTGACCACCCAACACCGCTAACCCGGGCTTTACCTTATATATTAACACCCTGGGCCAGATTGAGCTATAGATGCATGGACCTCATAGCCGACCTGGGCTGCTGTATGAGATATAAAATTGAAAGATACAAACCCAGAGCAAAACTAACAACACTGATCCCCTGGGCCTTAAAAGAACCAGGACAGATCAACCCACCAGATCAGGCATTAAGACATAAACTATTTGGCAATGCGAAGTTAGCAATACTATATTCCGGAACTATCGGCAAAGCCCATACATTCAGCGAGTTTATTGAACTGGCACGGTCATTGCGACACAGAAATATACCAGCTCATATCTGTTTTGCCGGCCGAGGCAACGCCCTGAACCAGTTACAGGCAATGATCACACCGGAAGATACTAATATAAGTTTCGCCGGATTTGCCAATGAAGAAGAACTGGAATTACGACTATCTGCTGCAGACCTGCATTTGATCAGTTTACGAGAGGGCTGGCAAGGACTGGTAGTACCCTCAAAGTTTTTCGGCTCTCTGGCTACAGGCCGCCCTTTGATCTACGCCGGTACACCAGATTCTGCTATAAAAAAATGGATAGAGCAGTACCAAATAGGCTATTATTTATGTTCAAGTAATTCTGAGACTGTGACCGATAACCTGTTAAGGCTTTGCGAACAGCCACATCTGCTGGCAGAAATGCAAAATCGAACACTTGAGACCTGGAAAGAGCATTTTTCCAAAGACATGATCATAAATTCATTCGACCTGGAATTACGAAGTATATTAAAAAGAGAAAGAGATCTATAAGATGAAAACAGCATTAGTCTGTGGTGCAGGCGGATTTATCGGCAGCCATCTGGTAAAAAGGTTAAAAGCCGAGGGCTTTGAAGTAACCGGCATCGATCTGAAATACCCGGAATTTGGCACTACCGCCGCTGATGAATTTGTTATAGGTGATCTTCGCAGCCAGACAGTATGCAGTGAGATAATGGACCGACCATACGACGAGGTCTATCAGCTTGCCGCCGATATGGGCGGTGCCGGCTTCGTATTCACTGGCGAGCACGATGCAGAAATAATGCACAATTCAGCTACCATAAACCTTAATATAGCTGACCTGTCCGCAAAGACTGGCGTCAAAAAGCTGTTTTACTCTTCTTCTGCCTGCATCTATCCGGCATATAACCAGCTTGACCCTGACAATCCCAAATGCAATGAAGATTCTGCCTACCCGGCAGCACCCGACAGTGAATATGGCTGGGAAAAGCTATTCAGTGAAAGAATGTATATGGCATACAGCAGAAATCTTAACCTTGATGTGAGAATTGCCCGCTTTCATAATATTTTCGGACCAGAAGGAACCTGGACTGGCGGCAGAGAAAAATCACCTGCCGCATTCTGCCGGAAAGTCGCCCAGACACCTGATAACGGCACTATTGAAATGTGGGGAGATGGCAACCAGACCAGATCTTTCCTTTATATTGATGAGTGCCTTGAAGGAGTAAGACGCCTGATGAACTCATCATTCATGGGACCATTAAATATCGGTTCAGAGGAAATGGTATCAATAAACCAGCTCTGCCAGATGATCGCCGAGATTGCCGGAAAGACTATTCATGTCAGACATATCGATGGACCATTGGGCGTTCGGGGCAGAAATTCAGACAATAACCTCATGTTCGAAAAACTCAACTGGAAACCTACCCAGCCGCTCAAAACTGGTCTGACAAATACCTATAAATGGATTTGCCAGCAGGTTGCTGATGCCAACAACAATCTGGTATCACAGTCGGCAAAGAAAAATAATTCACAGAATACGCACGCCTGACAAAAAGACTTTGCGATCTGATACTGCTATGAAATAACTTATTAGTTAAGCCATTGCCCGGCTAGTGTTTCCAGGTCGATAATATCTACCTGACCATTGCGATCAATATCAACACCAGAACAATTGAACCAGCTGCTCTGACATTCATCATTAAGCCAATACCAGGCTATGACAGCCAGATCCAACAGGTCAACACGGCAATTGCCATCAAAGTCAGCCAAGCTCTCTGCGGTAGTAAATGTCCAGACAGGACCACGAACAATATCGCCACACCTGTTACTCGCTTCGATCTGCCAATAATAAGTCTCACCTGTACGAAGTACGCCGGGATCATAAACTGGATATTCATACTCTGACACAAGCAATGCCTTAGGTGGATTTACAGTGTCCAGATATACATCAAAAAAGTACAAGCTCAGGGCACTCCTGACCGCATTGGCAATGATCAGCGATTTACCATTATCATAAGAATAATAGTCCCAGCCCAAGAGCAGCACACTGCCGGCACCAATATTCTTCATTATTGCCACCGGATAGTTATCACATACTACCAGCGTATCACCGTTATGCTCACCATATGATACAGTTCCATAAGTAGCAGGAAAGGTTTCCGGCAATGACCTGGTAAGCCGGCCTTGTTCTGCTACTCTCAAAACCGCATCATCATCTAAAACCGAAGCTGCATTAACCTGAAGCAAACCAGATATATTCAGCAAGCGGTCTGCCCCCCAGGTATAGTCACAAACTATAACCATGCCGCCATTTTCAGCATAGCCCGGCAGCACCTGAGCAAATACTTCTGCCAGGGCATCCACATGACTACTGACAATAAGCTCCTGTTCAGGAATAAGAAACACCTGATGGTCGGCCAGTAATTGAGCCAGAACAATCGGGTCCTCACTATCAGTAAGTGTAACGGAAAAATCTGAAAAATTATCAGCAATAGCATTAAGCGTATTTTCCAGCTCACCTCCAGCTGAATTATCTGAATAACCTGCGAACACCAGAATATTTACTAATGCCTGACCACCACCAACAAACTCTAAAAGCGGGATAGCTCTGACAATGCTATCACCCACCTGCTGACCTTGCAGCAAAGACTTGGCCTGTATCTCTGCTATCTGCTCCGCACTTCTTTGACTATACTTCTTTACAGACTTATTACCAGACTCGGCTATCTGCCACTGCAAAGGGATATTAACCGGCTGACAATCCTGCATATTGACGGGAATTACCGGCTCCGGAGCGAGCATAAAACTACACTGATTAAAATACAGATCTACCCGGGCAACATCGGAGGCTAATACCTGACCATTGTCAGTATTAATGGCATACCAGGTGAAAACATCTGGCCAAACCGCCTGCCGATCTGAAACATACAATACCACATTGTTTGCATCCATGGTATATGGTACGGAATTTATCAATACCGACCCATCATATAGATCTCCAGAATTGGGCAAAGTCTCGATCACAAAACTGCTGGCATTTGTAGCCGACAAGGCGACAGCCTGCGACTGACCAGACCATAATTCATAACTGGAATTAGCGGCTACCGGAAATACGCCGGTACAGAATTTTGTATCTGTGAAATCACTGGCAACAAACATCGTCGGCATACCACCGCCGGCTGACAGCCCAACCCCTACATCTTTAGTATTACCGGAAACATTCAGCCAGCTCAGCACTATTGTACCATCATAATACATCTGCGTCTGGAATTTACGCAACACACTTGTCCCAAATTCTGGCACACCTGCAAAGGTCACAACTACCTGATCTTCAAGCTGCTGCCAGGTCACACTATCTCCCATCGGTGGATTTAGATCAGAATTATACATTGAGATATGAGGCCTGGAAAAATGCTCATACAGGTCAAAGTTGTAGTTTATTGCAGTGGAATCAAAAGCAATATAGCCATTGGAACATATATGCAAAACACTCCAAAGCTGACCATAAAGACTAATCGACTTCCCATTAGTCAAATATACCGTTGCCATTCGCTCATCATTACTTCCCTGACTGAGATCAAAAACAGCGGTACCCGACTGAGGGTCTATCGGCAGAGAATCAATATAACTCTGACAGGCCGAATAAAAATTATCTGAGCCATCTGGAATAAATGTTATCGACACACCTGACAGATCACAGGCCCCTGGTAAAAAACGCTCAGTAAAATAGTTTGTCAGCGGCATAATATTTAACACATAGTCAGCCGAAGATGAATTATCAAGGCCATCTGACACATGCCACCGGAAAACATCTCCGCCGACATAAGAGTCTGATGCCTGATACTCTATAAAGCCTGAATTACCTAAAGTATAAGGCACTGCTTCTACCAATATACCATTATCATAAAGCCATCCTTTTTGCGGCAGTGTGTCTATTATATATGCCAGAGGTGATGGTAATCCATCATCATAAGCCGGTAGAAATAATCTTTCACGCAGACTCTGCAATACAGTTAACGATGAATCAATAGCTATCGGCACACCGGTATCTGCCTTAGCGGAAAGATAATTACTAAAATCACTCTCTGTAAATGGTTCCGGCTTACTACCGCCAGACAGACCAACTAAGACATCATTTGTACCTACCTGCAGCCAGGTGATCCTTATTATACCATTATAAAAATGCTGGACCTGGAATGAACTACTCACTGAACCATCGACCTGAAGTATATCTCTATAGGTTACCACCAGTGAACTATCAGTTATAAGATAACTAACACTGCCATTGCCTCTGGCTGGGTTCAGATCGTCAAACAAGGCAGATACCCGCGGCTTCAAAAAATGAGTATCGATCGTATCTTCATATTTTGTATCAGATAAACCATAGGTAAGATATCCATTTGAACCTATAAATACCTGACTATAAGCCACACCAAATAAAGAAATAAAATTACCCGGTAAGGTAACACCATAACTGTCATCATCACCCAGCTCTATCTCTACAGCTCCGGTTGTATCTACCTCAAAACCATTTGCCTTTGTTACAACAGCCTCATAACTGCCATTAGCCTGTGGGGTAAATGTCAGGGTTTTATTACTCAAGTCGAACAGATCAGAACCATAGCCGGTAAATTGCTCTACAAGACAATCATTCATTCCCAGAGCCAACCCCATTTCAATGGCATAGCTTTTATTATAGGTATTATCAGCAAAAGTCATTTGATCTCTATAAATACCGTTAGTCAGTGATAATGTTGCCTGAGCATTAACCTCGACCTGAACATCAATTTCGCCAGCTCCTGAAATAGTACCTGACTCTGGAGTAATTGTGAGCCAGGCTGGTTTCTCAGTTACAGACCACAATACAGGACTGGCTGTTCGATTGGACAAACGATATATTACTGTAGCTGGCGAAAATTCTTCACTGACAGAACCATAGAATACCAGACCAGTGCCTGGCGATACAGATAATCCCACTGGACAATTTACTACAACACCACTAACAAAACTATATACATCATAATACTGATATGCGCCTTCAACCTGTATCGATTCCCTATGAGCCTGCCTGAGCCAACTATCATAAGGCAAAGACGCCAAAGCATCCAGAAATAAAGGCCAGCTTGTCTCTCTGACAAATTCCATAGAATGACCTGAATATTCAATACCCGCACCAGTCGTCGGCAAATTGATCGACAAACCCATAAGACCTGACCGATTACTACTGGCATCATGCGAAATAATCGCTTGCGACAGAGCGTCACGCACTGAATTTGCAGCCGCAAGACAACTCTCCGGATCTGAATCAAGATCAGCTATAAGTGAGTCTGCCAGGGCATCTACACCACCAATCAAATCTTCAACCCTGGTAAGATCTATAGCAGACAAGGCAACATCTGAGCCAAAATAATTGCAATATCTCTGCACTACGGTATGACCCAACTCTGCCAAAGACATTCGCGGATTATACTGCAGATCGTTAATAAACAGGTCATAAGGCCAGCCATCTCCAGGTTCATTTACCTCCGAACCGATAAAAACAGAGGCATTATCCCTTATTTCACCTACAACCTCAACCATTGCCATAAGACAGGCATCCATACCCAGTATGTCAATATCTATACCATCTCTGACAGATAATAAGTCCAGAAGCTCCCTTATCTCAGTAAGAGTAAGCTCGTCAGAACTGGTATGATCCAGACATATAGCCTTTTCTACCCCTGGTTCCTTCTCTGGCGGCAAACTACCTGTGCGAGTTATAGCTTCAGCCATAGCTACTGAACCATAATATTCAGACCAGCCGCCGCCATGATTCCAGAGAACTAACATTGTCTTATCTGATGGGTAACTCTGGTACGCCCAAAGTATAAATTCCTCCAGTACAGCAGGGTCTCCCATATTGACCTCACCCAGAACCGTACCCCAACTCGATATTGGTGTATCACCAAAATTGATACCCCCCCGACGAGCATCTGTCCAGTTATCATAAGCAGAACTGAACCCCGCTATCCGGTCGAGCATTACGACAATATTCACATTAATATCCGAACCCAAACTGGACATTTCCAGAAAATCTCCCAGTGCATCAGGCTCAAGATTATTATCACCATCAATATAGACCATTATCGTCCAGCTTTTATATGGGGCGGGCTCCTCTGGTGAATACTGGGCAAATAAAGACGAAATACATGCCGACAATAAAACTGCCGACAATATACATTGTCTCAAAAATATACTCATCGTAAATATTACTCTCTCATTCCCAGAAATGTAACATTAGAAATGGCAGAAACTTACGAGAACCATCTGAAAATAAAAAAAGCTCAGGAAGGGTTCTCTTTTCTCCTGTAAGTAATTGTGCCTGCTTTGCTTATTATACTATAATATTGGTATAGTATATCATAAAAATCAAATCAACATAGACAATATCGGCCAAATCCATATCTCATATAATCTTATGACAAAAAAAATATAACAAAAACGCCCGGCAGCGAAAGTCGGTTCCCACACTATCTGGTAATTATGGTTACAGGACAACGCGTATTGCCCTTCTCTCGGCCAATATCGCTCACTGACCAAATCTGTTACTCTCGTCAACATTTATATCTGAGATAGTTTGATCATTGTCAGCAGACTCACCTTCTACCACTGCCTGCTGCTCACCGCCAGAACAGGTAGTACCACTTTGGGCGGGGTCTTTATCTTCGGCATGCTTATGTGGAAAAGATATTCCCTCAAAAAGCTCATTAACATGAGTCTCAAGATAACATTCAGAAAGATCTATCTCATCTTCATGCTTACGGAGCATAACATAAATTTGAGTTGCGGTTGTGTAATAGTAACTGCAAGCATAAGCCGGGAGAATAAGTACAACTGCCTGACATGCCAGTCGGATAAGCCCGGCACATACCTCCTCACCGCCAGAAAGCAAATGCCATTGTATCGGCGGCAATAATATCGTAAAGGAAGGAACTGGCCAGACAACATCTATGTCCCAGCCTGAAGCGAAACTTTCTCTTACACAGGCAAATAAAATAAGCAAAAATGCACGAAGAAAAACATAACAAATAATACCATATATAGCTGCAATAAATGCATATGCAGCCAGGTGCCAGGGCTTGCGAATGATATAGGTAAATGCCCTGCTCATAGCATCGAAGGCATCTGCATCATCAACCGCCACTGCCGGGTACATCAGGCCATGGCCAACTACCAAACCTATGGTAATTATAGCCATAAGAAAACCTAATCCAAATATAACCACCAAAGATAAAGCCATGAACAAAGGCCCTATGTACGGAATAAGACTCAACCAGGAAGATACCAGAATGATCAATCCACACCCGGCGACAACTAGTATCGGCATTACCGGCACAAGAAATAACTGGCGAAAATGCCTGAAACTGAAATGCAATGATTCTATCGTACCGACATGCTCCTGACGAGTAACCTGCAAAGCCGAGATCCGACAGATTGCGCCGCCAAAAATTGCATATATACCAAAAGCAACCAGATATAAGATAAGCACATAATAAGGATGATAACGGAACATCCAGACAGAACCAAAAGCCAGCTCATAAACTATATCTTTTACCTGCTCAAAGTCGAGTAATACCATACTGACTGCCAGATTATGCAGGCGAGTAAGTTTAAATTCAGCAATAGCGGAAAAAACCCCACGACCCTCTATTGCCTGAGCAGTTTTCATTGCCTGAGCCAGCAATATAACATCGGCTACATCTTTTTTAAGCCCGGCATAATACAAAAGGTCATCACTATACTCTTTACCTGTCAATTTAACATCTACTGTTATTACCTTACCTAACAACAGGTCAATATCACCTTCTATCCGACCATCTATCATTGCATGACTGATCTGGGTATAGGCCTTATCAATATCATCGAGCAACTGACGCTGCTGGAAATTGAATTCCATCTTATCTTCTTTACTCGCCTGCTTACTCCGATTGAAACCCTCTATCATATTTGCATGAGTTATCTTGTACCTTACTGGCAACACCTGTAAGCACTTTTCATACAATACACAATATTTATCCCGCAATAAACTCTTAACCGCACCTGAACGAACCAACTGCAAAGGATTTTCACCAGCGGTGTCCTTCATAACTGGCATAGACAAAACATCCATCAGTTTTTCAGTATGGTTTTCTACTGTAACACGCCGAAATTCTTTAACATTGGTAATAGAATCATCTGCCTTGCGACAATTACCCGCATACCAGACTATTTCACTACCTTTATTAAAGTCATATATATCATCACTCACTACCGTATGACTGCCGCCAGCCAGAAAATCAAGCAGCCACCCGGCTCCATACAGGGCAAAAACTATTATTATTGCCAATAAAATCTTGCCCGGCTGCACTGAAAGGGAAAAACCACGAAACAATCTGACAAAGTAGAAGGTACTCAGATCTATTACATTCATTTTCCCCTGCTGATCATCTGGGTAATTCATAACTACTTCCTTTCGTGCTATTCCAGAAAAACCTGGCAATAATCAACATTATCAAGCAATACTACCGTTTGCTCAACGACTCTCTCAATAGTCTTTATAAATACTACAATTAGTAACCGTTCACACGGTAACTGGAAGTAATAAGAAATATGAAATATGAAATAAGTTGAGGTGTCGCTGTGCGACCTGTTTTATGGCTTCGCAACGGTCTTGACTGAACATATTATTTACTCTTTACTGCTGCGAAGCCTTAAAATAGCCATCGGCCTCAAGGCCGATACGAGAGCTTATTTCTTATTACTTATTTCTTATTACTAAACAATTTATTTCACAGTTAACTCTGCAATCAATCTGAGCACTGTGAACAGTTACTACAATTATTATATACTCTACTGCTGGTGATTCAACTGATAAATCAGACATACTAGTCTTAACAAGCTCTTGGGCTAGACTGAACCACTAAAACTAACCACACCTTTGACCAGCCTGACCACCCCACCGCCAGTACGCTTATTGACAGCATAGGAATCTGCCCCTATTGCCAGCGTCGTCTTGGGTATAACATGCCCCTGAATATTAATGGTAATGGCTTCAAGATCAGAAGCGTATGTCTTTTCTGTCAATTCTATATATTTACTCTGATACAGCTTGAGATCGGCCAGTAAAGACTTTATCTTCTTAAGTTTCTCTGCAATTATATCTTTTTGTACCTGGGGCAGACGCTTAAGCACTTCTGCGGCATCTGCCGCTGTAAGATCAACCCCTATCTGGTTTTGCAGCATACTGATATCAGTCTGGATCGATGACATTACCGTCTGACTACGCAATAATTGTTCCTGAAGGTCCTGATCACAACCACCCATAATAACCGTATCTTCATTTTCATTGCCCAGAGAGTGAAATATTGAATTACCCAGTACAGACACACGACTGCCCATTACCGCACCACGATCATGTCCCTGCACACCCCTGCCATAAACTACCAAATCACCTCTAACTGTTACCCGAGAATTATGAATATACCTCTGCACTACCAATTTACCATTTACCCTTATTACCGCATCCTGAATATAACCTATATCGGCATCAGACTTCACCATTACCATTCCCTTACGGGTAAAAACACCTTTACGGACTATCAGACCATTGCATTTTACCATTGCTCCATTTTCAATACTGCCATTTACTATCAGATCTTCTTTACACTCTACCGAAAAGCCCGGCAAGATATTACCATTTACTATAACAGATGCCCCCTGAACAATATTACCAGTACGAGGCCCAACATCACCATTTATAGTAAGCGTATCGGAAACAGAAATAGATAGATTATTACAGACAAAACACCCGGCCTTCGCTGCTACATAAAAAATCTTATCCTGGGTAACATCTTTCTTGATATTCTGACCGACAATTACATCTCTGGCCTTGCCACTAAGCGGCTCAAGCACTGTACCAAGTACATTCATACCCTGGTCGCCTGGTATAGCCGGGGTTACCTCTGCTAACACCTCACCCTGGCTTACCATGCAGTACTGCGCCTGTTTCATCTGATCTGAGATAGTGCTCTCACCTGAATGCTGTTGACGCTCTGAGCCTGCCAATATTTTTACCACAGCATCCTTACCTGTCGTTGGCTCTTTCCCCTGAGCCAGCAAAAGATGTTCTGCCACATCACCAGACTCTATCAATAACTGTACTCGCTCTATTACCGAATACAGGTCTATTTTCATCTGATTACCAATAACCCGCTCATTAAATTGAGAAGTCAGTATGGTCATTAAAGGACGGATCTGCTCCTTTCTTCTCAATGGTAAAATGGAAAAGATAAGTTTCATTTTATCTTCTGAGACTACAAAAGGAGAGATTATCGACAGACGCATTTTATCATCAACGACCAGATAGCCGGTACTCTCTGCGGTAAAACGCCGTACACCTAAAGCATTATACTCTGATATACCCTCGCCCCTGCGCAGCTCTACGGGGATCTTTCTTTTTTTTATCTTCTTACCATAAATATCTTCATCTTCCGGCTCTGATATCTGCAATACCACCTTGCCCTCTTCAACAAAGCGAACCTTAAAATCATCTCCCACATCAGATATGCCGCCAACCATCATTTCGTATGCCTTACGAGCAGAATCTATCTCACTTAAAAAGTCTTTAAGCTCTACCCTTTCCATCTCTTCAAAGATTATATCAGAACTGACCTGGGCACGAGCAGCGATAATATTCTCGATCGGATCTCCAGTTTTATTCGATCTTTCAACAGCTATCTCCAGACCCATAGTATCAATATGGCTCATTATGCCATGCGCCCTTAGAATGGCGATCACATCGTCAAGACTGATCTTCTCGCCAAATATTGTAGTTGCCGGCAGATGACTGATAATAGCCACACTACCATCTGGCTCGCAGATAACCTGTTTTTCCAGACCTAATGACATTATCAGCACCCTTCCAGCAGCTTCTCAATATCACCTATCATACTTGATGCACGAGTCTTCATTACTTCTCGCTGGATCGCTATTTTGAGTATAACCAGTAAAGATTCCAGCTCTTCTCTATGTGTGGAATATTCTACTCCACAATCATTAATAACAACCACAGCAAATACCTCTTCATTGTTTACCACAGGAACAACACAAACACTGTCATTACAAACAGTTTCACATGATGAGATAGCCGCCTGGATCAGACTGTTAGAATCAATATTATATTTACATACATCACTTTGACACTGACTATCTAACTGACCATCACGACAGAGACAGATAGACACCTTTTTTGCCTGAAATATATCTTCAATCTCTGGAGTAACTATATTTACGAAAGTACTAAAATCAACTCCATTGAGCAGCTGCATCAGAAGATTCATGTGGCAGTTGATCTGATCAGTACGCATTCTTACTTTCTCTTCCAGGCTATTATTCAGCTCAGCAAGTTCTGCATTTTTTCCAGCCAGTGTTTCAAGCAACTCCTTACGCTCCTGCTGAAGCTCATAATATTCTATACCATTACGAATTGCTATGACCAGGTCTTCATTATTCCAGGGTTTGGGAATATAACGCCAGACATTAGCCTTATTGATCGCTTCTACTATCAGATCAACTTCAGAATAGCCCGATAGCAGCATCTTAACCGAAGCGGGTGACAACTCAGCTGCCTTCATGAGCAACTCTATGCCGTTCATGCCGGGCATCTTGACATCTGATATTATCAGCGCCACCTGCTCTTCCGCCAGAATATCCAGAGCCTCGGCGGCACTTTCTGCCAGGATCAGTTTACACGGCTCTTTTTTCAAAGTGCGATAAACTGATTCCAAAACACATTTTTCATCATCTACGATCAATATCTTGTGCATAGCAACCTCTGTTCCGCTATAAAAAAATATAGCCGCCCTGACTATTTCCTCTTTGACGACCAATAACTTGCGACAGTTATCGGCTCTAATAACACCTTCTTAAAGTACACACTAAACCGAGCCTGTTTCCAAAAGGTATTATCAGCATGATCCCCACTGATATTACCGGACGGACTACACGAACCCATCTCTTCTGGCTCATTGCCTATATCGGCTTACTTGTCCTGCAGGTTAAGCGGGCGATGAAACCGTTTATAATTCTCTATTAACAGAAAACACTAGAAACAGACATTGCTTTAGGACCTATAACTAATACACCCAAGTCTGCTATTACACTCTAAGCTCATATTTTTGCGATTAATATACTATTACTTTCTCAGAGAGTAATATTTATTACAAAAACAAACGATAAGACCTGCATGAAAATACTTATTAATTCCAAAATGAAATTCATTGCCATTAAAAGCTATTTCCGGAGTTTACAGTAATGACTATGCCCCCTGTAATAATCTGTGTTGACGACGAAGAAATGGTGCTGAGCGCCTTATCAAAGGAACTCAGGAACATGCTGGACAATAGCTATACCATAGAGGTGGCAGACAGCGGCATGGAAACACTACAACTTATCGACGACCTGCTCAACGAAGGGCGAGATATAGCTCTCATAATAAGCGATTTTACCATGCCCGGCATGAACGGCGGCGAACTACTCGAGAAAGCATCGATAAAACTGCCTAATACCGCCAAAATCCTGCTCACCGGCCATGCTGAAATGCAGGATATTTCCAAAACCCTGAACAAAAGCAAACTTGATAAACTGCTGCTTAAACCCTGGAAAAGTTATGAACTGGCCAATAGTATTACCGAAACTTTGCTTACCTGGCAGCTAAAAAAGGACCTGCAACTGCACCAGACCAAAGCATCTGAAAGAAATGTAGCTCTCGAATTGATCGCTCAGGTCGCTAAAACCGGCTCTTTTATATGGCAGCCCGAAACAAATAAAATAAACTTCAGCGCTCAATGGCTGAACACCTTTGGCCACACCAATACCGGCGATATGCAATGGTATCTTTCGCTGGTCCATGCAAATGATATTGAGATGGTAAAAGAAAGATTTGCTCAACTGTCCAATGGCTCGTCCCAAGGTCATAAGATCGAATTCCGTATTAAAGATGGTAACGGGGCATGGCGCTGGATCATAAATAATTCCTCGGTTAGTAAGTACAGCAATACTAATCATCAAAGAAATATTATTTGCATTGAGCAGGACATCTCTGAATACAAGTATAAAGAAGAATTACTATTGCATGCCGATCAGATAAATGAAATACTCAGACATGTATCAGAGCAGATAATCTTCATCGCCGCTGATGGCAAGGTGATCTGGGCCAACCGCCATGAAGACGGCACTAACTGTAGCGACACTAATTTTACCTGCTATGAAAAATGGGGACATGCTAACAGATGCGATAATTGTCCGGTTGTCAAATCACTGAAAACTGGCGAAAATTGTTTTGCCGAAGTCAAAACTGATACCGGCAAGATCTATGCAACAACCTCCACACCTGTTAAAAATGACCAGGGGCAGGTACTGGGCATAGTTCATTCGCGACTTGACATTACCAAGCAAAAAGAACTGGAAATGAAATTACAGCATAACCAGAAAATGGAATCTGTCGGACAGCTAGCCGCCGGCATCGCCCATGAACTCAACACGCCCATACAATATATCAGTGACAATCTAAACTTCCTGAAACGCTCTTTCGACACTATACAGGAAAAGCTCACCGCACAGGTTGACATGATCAACAATAACCTCACTGACACACAGCAGATCGGCGACTTTCTTAGCAATATGTTCAATGAGGACTTTGAACTCAAAGAGGCTCCCAATGCCTTTGCCGATGCCCTTTACGGCACAAGCCACATAGCCAAGATCGTATCTGCCATGAAAGACTTTACCCACCCAGATGGCAATGGACCAGAACTATCTGACATAAACAATATCGTATCTAATGCGGTGACAATCTCTAAAAATGAATGGAAATATGTCGCAGAGGTTAATACCAGTTTGACCGAGGATGCCATAAATATCACCTGCATGCCCGGCAGCTTACTTCAGGTCATTATCAATATGCTGGTGAATTCTGCTCACGCCATAGAAGAAAGGCAAAAAAACGACAACTCACCCGGACTCATCAATATTACTACCAGTAAAGATGAACAGTATGCCATAGTTAAGATATCAGACAATGGCAACGGCATACCTGAATCCATTACCAATAAGATATTTGACCCATTCTTCACTACTAAGGAAGTGGGCAAAGGCACCGGCCAGGGACTGGCTATCACCCATGACATAATAATCAACAAGCATAAAGGCAAAATCGACCTTGAAACTGTACACGGCAAAGGCACGACCTTTACTCTCTGGCTGCCCCTGACATTCAAAGGACAAGCAGAAGATCACCATCAGAAACATGCCGTTGAGGATAAATTATTCTGAGTGCCGCTGCTTAAACAACCTGCATAGATTCAACTCAGATCTAAAATGCCGTCCCTTACCATTTCGGGGCTAAGATCATACACAGCGTCAGCCAAATTACTATCTGACTTATAATCACTACTATAATGACCATTGCCTACCAGAACAACTTTTACTATACAACCATGTTCCAGGGCCTTTTTCACCAGCTTACGACGAGAATGATTCCAATCCAGCAAAATAAATACCACTGATGAGGTATTACCCAGCTCTTTGATCAGAGTAGAAGCCAGTTGCTCAAATGGATCTTTACGAGAATGCTCCAAACACGCCAGAACTTCAAGCAGAGTATCAAACTGGGCTGTATTGCGACCTGTCCTGAAAACATACAGATCTGCACCGGCAGCAAAAACATCTATAATATCTTCACTGCGAGATATGGAATCGACCAGAGAAGCTGCCAGACTCATCGCCGCTTCAAAGTTTGGGTACCCTTCCGGCCCAGCAGGGGTTTTCTGCGATATCTGGGTATCAAGTACAACCGCTACATGACAAAAATACTCTTCATTATATTCCTTCACCGCTGGCATACCCAATCTGGCCCAGGCTCGACAATCAATTCGTCGCGGTGAATCGCCAGAACGATATTCTCGATTACCTATAAACTCCGGAGACTCACCAACATTAACCGCACTGGTTATACCACCGGGACAATATCGGCTGTCCGCCGCCAAACGCAGACTGGATATACGACAATATGATGGAATTACCAGAATAGACAGCTCTTTCTTGTTCATAGGACCATTGCGAAACATATTGAACGGAAATGTGGAATAATATCGGGGAGCAAAGATCTCATACATACCACGACGCAAAGGTTTCAGTCTCAATTCATACTCAACCGTTTCTCCAGGTGTAATACAAGATATAACCTCATTATTCTTGAGCTGCTGAAGCTGCCCCGGCAGATTAAACAAGCCAACGGCAATATCATAAGCATTGCACCGCCGCTGATTGGTAAGCTCATAGCGAACAGTTATCTCTCGATTCGCCTCCAAACGATCTGGCAATCTGCCATTCATCTTCATTCGCGGGCTGTACCAACTGCCCAGAAAATAGCTGAGAAAATAAACAGCAAAAACAGCAACAAGCAGATTATACGCCGGCGACATAACCATAAAGCCTGCGACTATACTTACCGCCCCGGTCATTACAACCCCCTCCTGAGTCAACTTAAAATTGAACAGGTCGGGACCACGCCGGCTCTTCAATGGCTTATAGCGTGGCATTTGCCGTTTTGCTTTTACTTCCTTCACTGCATCTCTCATTATATGGCACATTTATGTCTCTGTAGGCTCAGTATGGCAATTAACAAATTGATCGACTTTCGCTCAGCCTGAAATTCTCAGACACATAATAATACATATCAACTAAAATAATGTTTCCTGATCGGGCTCAACCAACGACCTGAGCGGCCGCGGCTGATATTTAACCCCCAGATGCTGATAGGCTGCCTCAGTAGCTACCCGTCCCTGCCTGGTACGGGCTACCAAACCCTGCTGCAACAAAAAAGGTTCAACCATATCTTCCAGCGTATCTCTTTCTTCACCCAGTGTCGCCGCCACAGCCTCTATTCCCGCCGGGCCGCCGCCGTAGGTGTTAATAATGGTTCGCAAATAAGCTCGATCGAGGTTATCCAGACCACTATCATCTATTTCTTCTATCTTCAAAGCCTGACCAGCTGTTTTTTTAGTTATACGCCCGTCTCCATGCACCTGAGTATAATCTCGTACTCGCCGTAACAGCCGATTAGCTATTCGTGGCGTACCTCTACTGCAACAAGCGATCATTGCCAGAGAATCTTCATCATACTCAACATTAAGCATTGTCGCCGACCGACGAATACATTCTATAAGATGCTTTTCTGACCAAAATTCCAGATGATGCTGAATACCAAATCTGGCTCGCATAGGAGCAGTAATAAGCCCGGCACGAGTAGTAGCACCTATAAGAGTAAAAGGCTGCAATGGTATATTTATCGTCTTGGCATGCATACCGCTATCAACAGTAAAATCAACGCGGAAATCTTCCATCGCCGGGTAGATAAACTCCTCAACTGCCGCCGGCAGACGATGTATCTCGTCAATAAAAAGCACATCACCTTTTTGCAGATTTGTCAAAATACCCATCAGATCGCCAGGCCGGGTTAGAGCCGGGCCACTGGTAGTACGCAAGGTCGTACGCATCTCATTGGCGATTACATGGGCGATCGTCGTCTTACCAAGACCGGGAGGACCATACAACAAAGTATGCTCCATCGGCTCAGATCGCTGACGGGCTGCCGTCAAAGCGATCATGATCTTTTCCAGCAGCTTTTCCTGCCCGATACATTCACTTATAGTCTTAGGGCGAAGAGCAAGATCAAACCGCTCCTCCCCTGTATCTCTATTTTCCGGATCTATTATTCTTTCAAGTGCCATACCCACAATCATAATGGGGACAAGACTGAAAAACAAGACAAAAATACAATCATAAATCCTTTAATAGCAAATATTTATAAAAACGAAAAAGATTGCACCTATCAAAAACCTAACGACACCTTATACGCATCGCTATCAAAGCACCTACACCTGATAAAAATACGGCCGCCGGTGACGGTACAGCCGAAACTGGCCAGGGTGTCGTCAGACCACTGCAAATTACAGAATAATCCGAAATATTCACAATATCAAACCGCTGTTGACCGGGAGTGCCAATACCCAGAAATTTACAGCTTACAGCAAAACCACTCAATGTCTGCCCTGGTGCTATGCCATTACCTTCGGCCAAAGCATCGTAAAAACCATCAGATTGCATTAAGATCAAACCCGGCTGAACTACCAGTTCGTCCCACCCACCTGCGATCAGAGCTGAACTATCCGCAGAAATATCATCATACAACCCGTTATCAAACCAGATCGTAAAATTATCTATATCCTGAACTGAGTCATTTACTACTGTATATTCATAGAGCCAGATATTTCCACCGACAGCACTGGCCTTATAATATATAGTAGGCATAGCAAACAGCGGCATGCTCAAAGCCAATATCAACATAGCTAATGTTTTGCAAATTTTCATAATATAAATCCTTATATATCATATAATTAAATCTTTTCCATCACAAACCGGTTAATTCCCGGCATATACTGACAACCAGCTCTCTGCCAGTTGGGTCATATCCAGAATATCAACAATCCCATCACCCGCCGGGGTTGGGGCTATATCAAAAACAGCATTATCTGTTAACCAGTTCTTTCCCAGCAGCGAAAAGTCTAGCAGATCAACCTTGCCGCTCATATCAAAGTCGCCGGGCACAATTGACCTTACACCCCATTTAACTGATGCCAGGTCAATAACTTCGGTCATATCTGCACGCAGGGTAATTGTATCACCTGATAGTAATTGCTGACCAGGGCCAAGCAAATCAAATGCCGCTATATTATCCTGTATAGTAATTCCTGCGGGCAAATCCCTGAGATAAAAGGCCACAGCATATACAGACCGGCCATACATATTCTTCAAAGTAACTGCATAGTCATAATCAAACACTGTCCGGCTTACTCGCCGCACCGCTACCTGCTCCAGTGAGATCAACTCGAAGCCTGCCAGAGCCGGCTCCACAGCCACCTCAAAATCAGCTAACAACTGCGTTGATACACTATTACCACTCAGGTCAAAGACCTCATTAGCATTCAAAACTATATTATAAATACCATTATCAGACCAGTCCCATAGGCCATCAGCCGAAGTTATCTGATATACCACTGTCACAGCCTTAGTACCATTAACCGGGGCAATACTTACTGGTGCCGCCTTTTGCAGATAACCCGCCGGGCCGCTGACAACAATATCAGATATGTCTATACTTGCAGTATCAATTCCCACATTATCAGTATATGTAACTGAAAAACTGTAGGGACCATATATCTGATTTTCAACATCAGATGCCGCCACACTATTGACCTGGGGAACTGTAGCATCACCATTAGTATAAGTAATGATATAAGTTGCTGACTGACCAGAGCCATAATCAAATATATGCAGATAATTATCTTCATAAGGCTGCTGGCCCAGATTGCGAATAACCTTGTGGGTCAACCAGGCATTATCACCTACTCTGAGATACTCACCATCAACCCTCTGCACTGCTGCCAACTGATAACTATTGCAGCCTGGATCTTCCAGTCGAAGATAGGTCCAACCCTGACCCATAGCCGGGACAGTAACAACAACCTGCAAGTCATCTGGTGTTACCAGAGCATCATACTCAGCATCAAGCACTGCTGAAACCGGCTCTATCCTGCCATCGCTAAGATAAAGCGTATCAGGACGATTGATAACATCTGGTATATCGTTCACCAGAAAATCAGACATACCATCATCATAAATACCCTGAGCATAGACCGAGTGGATAAGCTCATGGATCTCAACGCTCTTTATTATGGACAGCCGCTCATCACCAAAACCATCAACATGTTCAAATGTCGCACTATAGTCGATAAACTCACCCTGCAATGAAGATGTGAAAAGCCAGCGGCCTATCTTGCTTGTATTAGGATCTATATCACCCAGATTAACCGCCAGTGACGGCAGGACCGGCTGACCATCGATCTCTGTACCAATTATACGGAAGTCGATAAGCAGTCCTTTTTCATTCTCAATTATCTGAGGCTGAGCTGAAGTTATCTTCAGATCAACAGCCTTGCCATAACCGCTATTACGAACCATGACCGCCAGCTCATAAGGAATTGCCGGCTCGATCACATCATCGGTCCAGGGGTCATCGCTATATACATCTTTCTGATGGAAGTAACTCAGACTAAGCTCAGGCTGCGGATACACCATGATCGAAGCAGCACTCAGCGGCACAACTACCACACGACCTTCATCAAGATATGTAATTGTACCACTAACAAAGAACTCCTGAGGCTCTGCTGTTGTTACCACACTGGTTGAAGGTACGATCTTCCAGTTGGCCTGACCGGAACTCTGAGCTCCCAAACCTCCTGTACCATCGGGCATACCCATATTTGTAACAACCGGCGGATAAATACCAAAAGCATCGGTCACTACCACTTTCTGGCTGTTGCGTACCTCAATATCAACATCTATCGCTTCTAATGGCCGGTCGGTATCATTAATAAGCTCCAGACAGGCATCGAATGCCTCTCTGGTCATAACCACTTCCTGCTCTATACGCAGCCGAACGGTAGCACATATACCCTGCTTGGCATCAAGTGCGGTATATAATTCCAGCACACGATCAAGCACTGCATCTGATACATCATCATAAGGCAAAGATACTCCCAGTGCCTTTTCCATTTTCTCCACTGAACTATAACCAAGAGAGCCAGCAAGTTCTTCGGATGTAATAATAAAATCAGGCACTTCCGGCTCATCTTCAGCAGCCGCTATAATACCGCCATTAAACCAGTCAGCCGCCGCTGCCGCTACCGGGTCATCGGTACAACTGCCTTCTGCTATAACCTTACTTGCACCGGCAGAAAATGATGTGTCATTATAGGAAAATTCTACACCAGCTTCCAGGGCCAGATCTTCTACGCAACCTTTTACCACCAGACCTGTATCATTACAGATCTCAGCCGATACACTTCCACCACTGGAAATACCTGCTTTAACCTCACCGCTAACCTCATCTGAGCCAACTACTACTTTTGCCTCACCAATAGCACCAATAAATATTTCAACGCCAAGCTCGGCTGCAGCACAATAACGCCAGTCTTTTTCACACTCTTTCGTCGCCTTTCCTGACAAGCCGCCAGAGAGGGTTATATCACCACCCAGACCGGCTTCCAGTGTAATCCCAGCTTCGCCCAGACCTGGCACTTCCACTGTCCCAAGGTCAACTTCACCATTTGGCCCGACAAAAGAATTAACTGAGAAGTCACCGCCCAGCGAGATCTCCTTCTTCCACTCACCAGTAGGAACGCCGTCTTTACAACATCTTTCCAATTCCAGTCCTACACTAACAGCAAGTTCAAAATCATCAACATCAAAATAAGGTACCAGCTTCAATGCCGCCTTGGCCACCCTTTCGGCAATAGCTTTCAGGAATCCGCCGGAATAGCCAATAGAAAATGAATAGCTCGTCTCACAACCCTCACAGTCAACCGGCGATGAAACATCTATCGGAACACTGAATATACATGGCATCCGGCCGCCGCTGCTGCCGCCTGTTCCACTGGTTCCGCCCCAGCCGCCGCAGTTGATACAGCCGCTGCCAACCGCATAGCCAACAGATGGTCCCGATGGCGTCGGACATGCAAAATCACGCGGAGGCACTGTATATAGCTCAACCTTACGCCACTTAGTTCCATAACATTCCCAGCTATACACCGTATAGGCTGGTATATGGCAAATTCTCGCCGGGGGTGATGCCGCGGCAATCCCACCTTCTGCTGCCGGCTGCACCGCCGGGTGACGGGTTATCATTACCGGTATTGTTATTGTCGTCTTGGCAGGTATCTCTTCCAGAGTATCTACCAGCGGTTCAATTGTTATCTCCGGATTTTCGGCAAAATATAAACTCAGATCATAAGCTGAGATCAAGCCATGATTAGTGAAGTTCAGGTCAACCTGCATACTCTGACCATCTTGCAACAGGTCACTCATATCCAATACCGAAGGCTCGACCGTTACCACCGGAGCCGGCACATCAGTCTTAAAGGTTGACTCTATTACTATCTTATAATGATCTTCTATTCCAACCGGCGTAACACTCCAGACATACTTAACTGTCTGATATGCCAGATAAGCTATTACATCTGCTGTACGATCAGGCTTAACATATACTGTTGAAATATAATTATCATGCTCTGGAGCGGTAACCTTAACAGTATAATACCCTTCTGTCAGGTCAGCAAATGTTATACGGCCTTCACCATCAGTATAACCAGTTACTACAGTCTCTTTACTGATCGGATCAACAACAGTTACCAATGCCTGCTCAACCTTGGGACTGCCCTGAGCATAATAGGTGTACTCATCTACTGCTGTCACCATCAGACTGCCTGTTGAACTGGAAACCGCCCGGAACACAAACGGCACTTCTACAAAGCTATCACTGCACTGCACCAGCAGATAGCCGGCATAATTGCCCAGCCCCAGATCAGCTTCTGGCAATAACTGCAATACCACCTCTGTGCTCTCTCCTGCGGCCAGTGATGTTACTGTTGCAGGGGATGCCAGTTTCAGCCAGCTCACCTCTGGCAATAATACAGATATAAGACCAGAATCGCCGCCGCCGATATTACTAACCTCAAAACTTACCAGCGTCTGACTGCCGCGCAGCATACTGGCATTTAAGCTCGCCGGCTCAGTTGACAAAACCGCCTTGTCGGCAGGAACGGTCAAAGCTAATGTCATCTGCACTACAGCTCCCTGCTGACTTTGCAGTTCGATCAGAACAGGAGCATTAATATCACCACCCGTCACTGATACATTATAATATATCTTCTCGGTTGAAGCTGAGCCCAGCTCTGTCGGCAACAACATATCAACACTTACATTGTCAGGCACAGATACAACCTGATAAGTCAGGCCGGTCATGGCTATATCAGAGAGATTCTTCAGCTCAGCTTCACCGGCATAACTGCCATTTGGCAATACATGCACCGCTGTCTGCGACGGGGTTACGCTCATGCCGTAAACCACAAAATCATCGGTCACGACACCGCCGCCACCTGCCGGATGGTCGACAGAAAGATTATAATGACCTGCTTCCTGACCAAGCAGTTGCAGACCTACGGCAAAATTGCCTTCACTATCGGTTTGAGCTGATATATAGCGATTGAACCCCTTAACGCTTGCGGCTATTTTTACCGGAACAAAGGCAACTGGCTCTGTGGTCACAAGGTCAAGCGCCTGACCATATAATGCCACGGTGCTACCCCCTGTGGTTGTTTCTACATCTGTATAAACAACCGCACTATAGCTTACCGGCACACTGAGCAGCCAGGTTTCATCATCTGTTGCTCCTTTAGCATCGACAACCCGTATAACTACCGGATGATCACTGCCTGATGCTATTGGCTCTTCCCAGGTTACCACACCCAGGTCACTATCTATAGTCATACCAGCCGGACCGCTGAGTAATTGCCATGACACAGCCGGGCCGCCGCTTACCAGTACGGGCAATGGCCCAACATATACTTCCCTCTCGTTTATAACAGCATTTTCTATCTCACCTATTACCGGTGCTTCCAGCACCTCAAGCAGCCAGGTTACCGTATCAGAACCAACCGCATTTGCCAGCTCCACTGTTATACTATAAGGCTCAGATGAATATACCGGATGAGGCCAGATAACCCGGCCAGTACTTATATTCACCGACATACCATCAGGACCGTCCAGCAAGGTCCAGCTCAGCGGACCACTACCGGCCAACACCTCCGGCATCGGGCCAAAATAAGTGGAAATACCAGCTACAGTCTGCTGATCTGAGATTTCTGCCACATCTGGTACCACCATAACCGTTATCTGCCAGCTCTCCTGGCTGTAACCATCTGCATTTTCAGCCTGTATTGTCACCTCATAAGGACCAGCACCAACCTGCGGATCAGGCCAACTGACCTCGCCGGTATTCTCATTCATCTCCATCTGCTCCGGGCCGGCTATCAGCGACCAGGTTACTGGCTCAAGACCACCTGCCAGAACCGGCTGACAAATATATGTCTCATGCTCAGCAATGCTTATATCTGCAACTGGTACTATGACCGGCAGATCCAACACTGTCAATTGCATACAGACTGTATCACTTCCCACCGGATTACTACCCTGCAAACATATTTCATAAGGACTGCCGTCTTTTACCGGATCATTCCAGTATATCTGCCCTGTAGCTGCGTCAATGGTCATTTCTGCCGGGCCGCTTAATAATGTCCATACAACTTGCGGAGCTCCGTTAATAACCTGCGGTATCTCACCAAGATAAGCCATACCCAGCCGCGCTGTCGCCTCTGCCATCTCCGCGATCTCCGGCGCTGCCATTAGCTCTATCTGCCAGACTTCAGTATCAACTCCCGCCGGATTTAAGGCCTGAACCTCTATAACATATATTCCCGGCATATCTGAACCAGACCATGATACCACGCCGGTCGCTGCATCTATATCCATACCTTCCGGGGAATTTATTAATGACCACACTACCGGCTCAGTACCGGCAGTAAGTGCTGGTACCGGGCCAACATAACCCAGACCAACTTCCAGGACTCCATCAGATATATCTGCTATCTCAGGCGCTATTATCGGCTGAGGAAGATTAAAACACAGGTTATCTATTGCCGATGTATCACTGCCTGAGCCAAGAGCAATATTAACTCTTGCTATTACCGGCTCTTCAATAACTACTTCTGTACGGGATGCTCCACCTTCATGATACTCCTGACTGAATATTATATTATCGCCAAAGTCATACGCCGTTACCACTGCCCCCACTTCCTCAGCATCTATCACCCAAAATGAAAAATAGTCAGTATATGCCTGCTGGCTTGTGCCCGGTATTACAAATGTCAATTCCAGCTCCCCAGGCTCTGCCTCAACTGCTGTCGGATCACCAAATACATTCGATGGAGACACTGGCACAAACTGCGTCGGCAATTCATTGGTCACTCGCAGATCACCACTTAAAACATTAAAGATCACGCCCTCTCCGGCATAATCATCTGTCAGATATGCACCAGAGGCCTTCTCATCAAATAATACCTGCTGACTGCACTGATACTCTGACAAATACATATACTCCTGCGGAATCAGACCATTGTGCAAAGCAGTTATCCAGTTGAATTCCAGACCACTGGCACCAACAGAATTGGCAGCATAAAGCAGAGTTATCGGATACAAACCCTCTGACTCAAACTCCAGATTATAATTTGACCAGCCAAAACCCCTGTCACCAGCTGACCCGATAAAGGTACTGCCGACTATCAGGTAAAAACCATCATCACTACCAACTCGCAATTGCAGATCTATCGCCGGTGTCGATACATTCCTGTCCAGATCTGATGTTACCTTTAAATATGTTGTAATTTTCAAGATAAAATTACGAGCCGCCACACCTGCCAACTGGTCCGGCGCTGTTGTCGTTGACTGAAAAAAAGTATTAAAACTCTGACCTACACTGATCGTATTATTAGGTCGGGGAAAATCAACAAAGGGGCTAAGCGTTGTACCTGAAGGAGTTCTGCCTGATATCGCCGCCGGGGTCGGAGCCGAACCGCCACCTATACCATTGTAGGCTTCAATAAATACACCATCACCACTGACACCCGGCACAGCCTGCGTCTGTGCCTGATCTGCACTTATGGCTATACCGTAACTCTTATCAGAAAAAACAACTGATGCCAATATTAGAACCAAACAAGTCAGACCCCTTAACCCTTTAAACATTTTCCTTACCTCTTATAATTTCAATATCTCAGCTACGACCCTTACATCTGATCAGACATGCAGCAGAACACCAACAACAAACAAAACAATGTAAAAACAAAACCAAAACAAACCTAACCCATTGCTAAAACAATATTTAAATAATGCAAAATCCTAAATCAAAACAACCCAGGCCGTTTTCAGGCTGTTCAAAAGGTCAGAATAACAAATCACCTCTTGAAAAACAAGAATATTTTCCACTATATTTTAAAATACACCCTATTTCACCACTCACACAAACATATCAAAACAACAGACTGGCATCAAGCAAACCCGCCCTTACTACACAATCATTGTTAAAAAAAAATACAGACCGGCTTCTTACAAAACACGGTCTGCATACTCAGTTATTCAACTGAAAAAGGGAAAAAACATTTCACTAATATTATCTTATCGCTCCATACCAGCGAATAAACTTCTGCAAGTCTGGATTATTCAGAGAATACTCATCACTAGGTCTAAAACCAAAATTACGCTGAGTATCCATTGCCAATTTCAGTGTCATCGGAGATTCCCACGGTGTTATCTCGGCATGGCCATCTGCAAAAGCCAGAGTGCCTTTCTTATTATGCCAGTTAGCCGGGTAGTCCTTCCATGTGCTATTTGTCAGAACAGGCGTTCCAATTGCTAAAGCAAAAGACCCCCTCAGATAAGGCTGTTCGTGTTTATTTTCTTCAAGAAAAACCATTCTTTCAACCGAGTTTTTTATCTGCCCGGTACTCTTAAAGGCCTTAACCACAGCACTAGGGATAGAATCTTCTCCATTCATAGAAGAACTGATCGCATAAGTCACAAAAGAATCCAGCGGTTTTGCTAACTTTTCACTTTTATCACCCGGGCAGTGATAAACTTCGTGAGTTTTGACATATTTCCACATCTTACCCAGCTCAATACCGCGTTTTCTGTATATTAAGCTCTGCTCTGTGCTTAAATCGGCAGTGCTTGCGTTCTTGTCATTCATCTGCTGAACCGCCGGGGCACAAGCCCAGGCATATTTTCCAGCGGGTTCCCATTCATTATTATTACCATTGCGATATGAGACATCACCACCAGTATTGAGGTATGTACTCCTCATACCACCAACGATTCTGTCACCATTATCACCGGCGTACATAAGCCATGCTGTTATCAGGGCTTTCTGATTACCCAGACAAACCGTAGCAGTTGCCTGCTGTTTGGCCTTATTCAATGATGGCATAAGTATGCTCACCAGTAATGCAATGATCGTAATTACGACCAGCAACTCTATCAATGTAAAAGCTTTGTTTCTGTACTTCATTTTCCACCTCTTAGTTTAATTTCTTTTCAATGACACGACATACATGCAATGTCTCTTACACTTGATATGTGAACCAAAATCTCACAAACTTTTAACCTGTTTGCACCAAAAAAGGCTGCAAATATCTCATGCCTGTAAATATATGTCGTTTTTACAAAAATATTTACAAAAAACATGAAAATACCAACTTAAATACACCAAAATCTTAGAATAAGTCAACTTTCCCCAAAGCCACATCTTTACCAAACTAACACTCATGGAAGCTCAATACCAGAACCATACTGACAAATATCAGAATCTTCTCGCAGTTTTTTTGCTGTTGCTATTAACCTTTTCCAGTATATTATCAACATGAGCATAAAAGTTACAATTCTCGGTAGCGGCACCAGTATGGGCGTACCAATGATTGCCTGCAACTGTGAGACCTGTACCAGTTCCGACCAACGAGACAAACGAACGCGGAGCAGTGCCCTGATCGAAACTGCCGGCAAACGGATACTCATCGACGCGACCCCGGAACTACGCCTGCAATGTCTGGCCAATAATATCGCCAGTATAGATGCCTGCCTGATAACCCACACTCATGCCGACCATATTTTCGGCATAGACGACCTGCGCGGCTTCACCAAATCCAGCGGCAAACCACTGGAGATCTGGGCCGGCCAGTTACATTTTGACAAACTCTACGAGATATTTGGTTATGCCGACCTGAAACACACTGCCGGCAATAAGAACCTGCCACAACTGGTCTTCCGTAAATTCGACCAGATGGCTCCCTTCACTGTTGCCGGCATCGAGGTCACACCTATCGAATTGCCACATGTTACCATTGAATGTATAGCCAAAATGAACTCGATCGGATTCCGGTTCGGCAATTTTGCCTATTGCACCGACCTTTGCCGGATGGATCAACAACATATCGAGGCACTGAAAGACATCGAAACCCTGGTATTAGGTGTACTGCGACACAAGACACACATTGCCCATCTTAACATAGAACAGGCTATCGACCTTTCCCGCCAGATCGGTGTAAGCCGAACATTCTTCACCCACATCGGCCACAATATCCTCCATTCTCGCGACCAGCAAAATCTACCTGAAGGGTTCTTTCTGACACATGACGGGCTACAGATTAAATGCTGACGAGCAAACTATAACAGCCCCACTCCACTCTTAACAGGCCATATCAATATCATATCTTTTGCAGAATAAGGCAGTTACTTACCTTCATCTTTCACTCCAAAGATCTTGAGCCAGTATGTCGTCTCTGCCGGAGTGAGACCTGAATGTTTTTGCTGGGGTTCGCGAGGGGTTGGTGCCGGGCGGTTATAGCGATGCATCATCTCGGCCAGATAGTCGTTACTGGACATACTCACCGCTTTGCGAATGCGGGCCGCTGAGCGTATCCGCCGGTCACTGCTCACTATGGTAAGCTTCTTGGGCGCGGTATCTTCCAGGATCATCTCTTCGATCAGGGTATCGGCATCAGAACCATAATCACCGCTATAATAAAAATGCAGCGGACCAAGCCGATCGGGAAGTTCTCGCCCACGCGGACAAAAACCATCAAAAATAACCTTGCCCGACTGCTTGATATAACTAAGATCACCGGCAACAAATTCAAACAGGGTCGTTACTGTAACTGCCGACCACTGCTCTAAGGCCTTACAGGCAGCATGGTATAAATTGTAGCCGTCAAATATATATGACATCAAACTATCTGAAATAACAGCCGCATAAAACCCTTAGCCGACTATTACTATTCCTTCCTCTTTTATTCCAGCTCTATTCTGGCATCAACCAGGGCATAAGCCAGATCTACCAGCAAATTAAATACAATTATCACAGCAGAGAACATTAAAACCGTAGCCAGGATCATGGCCCGGTCACGATTCTCAACACTATTAACAAAATGCTGACCCATTCCCGGTATATTATAGATCGTCTCAACAACAAAACTGCCAGACATAGCAGCAGCCAAAGCCGGACCAAGATAACTCAATACCGGCAGAAAAGCGTTCTTTAGGGCATGTTTACATATAACATCGGCCTGCCCCAGACCCTTGGCACGAGCTGTACGAATATAGTCACTACCCAGCACATCAAGCATACCCAGCCGGGTCAGACGAGCTATATAGGCCATAAACGGCAATGACAGCGTTATCGCCGGCAACCAGATCTGGCCAAAGCTGCCCCAGCCGCCCACCGGGAATAACTCCATATTAATTGCAAAAACGATAAGCAGAGATATGCCTACCACAAATGAGGGCAATGATATACCCACCAATGACAGGGCCACAGTCATAAAATCAAGCACACCACCACGCCGCACCGCACTTATTACACCAGCCGGAATACCAACTACACAGGCGATCAGCATAGCCATCAGTCCCAATGAAACAGATACCGGCAGCGAGGCCTCGATTATCTGGTTACAGGTCCAGTCTCTATGCTTCCATGATGGGCCCAGATCGATCAGCGGACCAGTACCTTCCCAGGCAGCACGCGGCTGGATAAGATTCTCCAGATAATTAAAGTAAAACGCGACATTATCATCAGCCTTATACCGGGCCATGATCGCTCGTGAAGAAGCATCATCCATACTCCTCTCACCCGTCTGAAACGGATTGCCCGGCACAGTTACCACCATAAGAAAGGTGATCGTATAGATAGCCCACAATATTAATGGCAACTGCAACAATCTTTTTAATATAAACTTCAACATATACAAAGATTATAGCAGGAAAGTAATAACTGACAAGCTCTGAATTCCTGCGAACATTTTTTACTTTATCCAATCAACAAAGCCGGTATAATAGTTCTATATAATATTCTCCAGCACCATAACCATCTACTAAACAATAAGTTAACGGAGGCAGACCTTGAACAAGCTCCTTCTTGCCCTGTATATTATGGTTATAGGCCAGAATATCATGGCCACAGACATAAATCAGTTGATACGCCCATATTCCAGTCAGAAGATCATCGAACTTGACCCCAACGAGAGCTTCCTTTTCTCACTTAAAGATGGTTCACTGCGTAACATCAGGCTCATTGAGGTCAGAGAAAAACGCGACCCGGTAGTTGGCCTGATATGTCAGGCGGCGGTCAGAGTGGCCATTAACGACAAGCCAATAGAACTTACCTGCCAGCCCTATAAGATACCAACAGAGATCGACAGCCTCCGGATCAAGGCAGATACTACTGCTGGCTTTGGCTCGATATCAAAAAAAGTGCAGCTTTCCCTCTGGGACAGTAATGATCCAATAGTCAATACCCAGACCTTCTCCTTTCCGCTTGCTGACTACCTGTTCATGTCCCACGCTACTCAGGCTTATGGTGAACCTGTCTGGCTCGGCAATGGCGATAGCGACCCTTCCGGCATAAAAATATACCATGATTATGGTTTTGACATCGCCGGCTACGATGCCGGCGAATCAGTTCTTTGCGCCGCTGCTGGCGAAATAGTATTCTTCTGGCCAGACATGACCAACCTGTGCTCTGTCGTTGTTCGCTCTGATAACGGCTTTATCTGGGAATACGCTCACCTCAATAAGCTTCAGCCGGGCCTGAACATCGGCAGCAAAGTATTGCCCGGCCAGAAACTGGGAATACTGGGTAAGACCGGCCCATCAGGCAACTTCTCTCATCTGCACCTCGGCACATACCTCTGCCTTGAAGATACTACCATTCTACCTGGCCACGATACTGACAAACCTAACCGCAGACTTGATCTTTATCCCTGGCTGGTTACTGCATACCAGTCTCAGCATAAGCATGGCCTGATCGCCGTCGCCCGTCCACACCAGATGGTCCTGGCCGGTGACCAGCTTGAGCTTTCCGGCTCCGACTCTCTTGCCTGGGGCGACCGCAAGATCAGCAAATACAAATGGGAATTGCCAGATGGCACGATCATAAATGACCCTGACGCCAGATTCTCTATCAACTCGCCGGGAACTTATATTGCCACATTAACAATAACGGACCAGCTGGGTGATCAGGACATCGACTTCTGTCAGATCAAGGTTTACCCATCAGACAAAACCAGAGAACATATGCCGCATATATTCATGAGCAGAACACCCGCCCGAGACCTTACCTGCGGTGAGCAGTTAAGTCTGCGTTTCTGGCTTCAGGGCAGCGGACCAGACACCCTGAAAATCGATACCGGCGATGACTCACCCGTTATCAAATACCAATCAGATACGCCGCTAACCCACATCTATAAAAAACCCGGCATCTACACTATTACCGCCACCTGCCTGTCAGATGGCATGCCCATAACCCAAAAGCTCAAAGTAAAGGTTAAATAATCACTGACGCCAGACATATCTTTCAACCGCAAAACCGCAGCAGGCTTACACTTCTTCTACCGCCACTTCCTTTACCCAGGTCACCACACCATTGCCCAGCTCAACCTGATACCAGCCCTGCCTTTTACTCAATATCTTAAATTCTGTACCACTATGTAAGGAATCAGTGAAACTTTCCGGATAATTGTCGCCATCACCCTGACGCGCTATAGTACTCTGAGCAACTATTACACCATAGTCATTTTGACTGTTACCCATACTCTCCCATAGTACCGAACCTGTCAATAATATCGTAACCAGAAATAATATACCACTGACTGCTAAAGCAGGCGTGTTTTTCTTCCTTACCAGCAGCATAACCGATACAACCAGACACACCAGGAACCAGCAGACCAGAGCCGATACATATCGGCTCTTCAGGCTAAAATCATAATGCCAGAAAAATAACATCTCCATAACCTTCTCTTCTACCGGCACAGGTATGCGATCCAGACGCAATGACCGGGCATAACCAAGATTGCCAGCTATGTCGGTATTACCCGGAGCCAGCAAAGCGGCCCGTCGATAATTCACGATCGCCCGGCCTATATCTCCATGTAACAGCCAGGCATTAGCTATGTTGTAATATATATGCTCATTACTGATACCAAACTCATCAATTAACCGCTGATATTTATCTATAGCCGTCTTGTATAATACCGCCGCCTCGGAACGGTCATTAACACTAACACTATTGGCCTGAGTAAATGCCTGCTCTGCCTCATGCAATACGACTGAAGCACTCACCGCAGACTCTGAACTCTGAGCCATTACCGCACCAGCCAGCAGACATATCAGGGTTAATATCATCATCTTTTTCATTAATATCATTACGGATACCATTATTTCTTTTAACTGTTTAAGACTCCCTGGGAACGCCGAACTCCAGTCTGGCCAGAAACCGGCACAATCAGAAACATTGCTACGAAATGTTAATAATTCTTCCTTTTTGTTCATCTTGCAACCTTGCCTTTCAACTGAGACTCGATCGCCTTGATCAATACGGCAACATCTTTCTTCTCTGGCAAATTACCAACACCACTCACGCCACCTGCATAACGACTATGCTCGGCATATTCCAATATTGCACAAAGGGCAGATATATGCTCCTGACTTACTCCTGACTTACTCAATACCTCCCGACAGTCTGAGGCTGTCAGGCTCTGAGCTACCAGACCGAATTTGTCGGCCACATAATTGCACATAATATCGTGCAATGCAACAGCATATTTATCACTGCTTCTTTCTGGCAGAGTTCCCAAACTCTTCATAGCCTCACCTGATGCTCCGGCACACTTTCTGGCTCGCAACTTCTCTGGCGTCTTAACTCCTGCCAAAGAAATATACGCACTTATCAGCACCAATACAACTGGCCCAACAGTTCCAGCCAGCGACCACCAGCTCAGCAGTTCTTTACCAATAACAAAGGAACGGTCCTGCAACACTTCACTGCCATAATGATTAGCGGCTATCTTCTGTTCGGTCTGTACCAGCTCGGTACTCATATCTGAAACAGCCGACATCCCTGAGGCATCTGCCTGCTCTATGATCCTGACTGCCTGCACTTCTATCGCTATCGGCTCGGTTTGGGCCACCTGATATTCACGATACTGATAATTGAAATAAGGCAGGGTTATCGCCGGCACTTCGACAAGACCATCGACACTGCTTCTTAACGGACGAATGGTCTGGGTAAATTCCAGACCTTCCTGTGTCTGTTGCGGACTGGCCTGATCCGGCGGTATCTTAAAATCAGCAGACATAAACGAAAGATCCGGCATCTTAACATCATCAAGCAGATTCCCGTTTCCGCTTATTACTATTTTAAGGGTCAGAGGCGTTCCTACACTTATCTCTGAGGGAGGGCTTACTAACTCTGCCCGTATAAAATACTTCATCCCAACCAGACCATAGTAACCTTCCGGCTGGCCGCTTTCGGGTAATGGCTTAACATTGAGCTTGAGACTATCAGCAGTTGCCTGAAAACGACCATAGGTAGGCTGACGAAAATGACGATCAAAAAATGGATCATTGAACGGACTGTTACGCCGGCCGCTGCTTGAACCTGTCTCCAGTTTACAGGTTACACTTATCGGATCGATCTCTATCTCACCTGACTGACGGGGAATTATATATTTATTAAATTCTACTATGTTTACACGCTTACCATTATAGTCACCGGCCGTTATGCTGGCAATTATCGTACCCAGCGAAGTATTTTCGATCTGCTGCACCTTACCGCCGTTGTCTGGCGCTTCCAGATTGCCAATTCGGAACATACTCTCATCTAATATATCTGGTATATTAAAACTATAATCGGCCATAATGTTCAACGGCACATACCATTTTACCATCAGAGCCACCGGCTGGCCAACATAACATTCACGAGCCGAAAGTTTTACCTCCAGGCCAACAGTATCTGTACTCTCAGGCTTCTTAACTTCAATCTGTACCGGCTGGGTCTTATAGTCCTTGCCATCGACCGCTACGGTCAGACCAGGTATGGTATAACTGCCCGCCGCCGGGACATTAAGCGACCAACTACTCACATATTCTGACTTATCTTCTATCACCCGGCCATTAATTATTACCTTGCTCGATGATGACCCTGTCGAACTACCCAAAAAATCAGGATTGAAACCTGACAACTGGCCGATCTCTAACTCGGGCGCAGACTTGCTGTTCTCTGCCACCACCTCCATGCGAAATTTCTCGCCTGCATATATCTCGTCCTGAACTCGCACAAATACATTAATCTGAGCAAGTACCGCAGAACTCAGCATCGCAATTGCAATTATTGTTGCTATTATCTTTTTCATATCAAACCAGATCTTTCCACTATCAGCCCTTTAACAGTAATTCTAATTTCAACCGTTCAAATACCTCCTGCTCCCAGACAGCAGGCCTGTCACCAGTCTTTCTTTACCGGCTGACGCTGCCTTATACGGATCTGCATCTGCTGCTCTTTCCGTTTCTTCTCATCTTCTATTATCCGGGCAGCCTTCGGGTCAACCTCTGGTTTTTTCTCCAACTCCTGGGGCTCTGCAGCTTGCTGCTCAGACTGACTATCTCCCTGCTGTTGCTGCTCTTGTTCCTGTTGCTCTGACTGGCCCTGCTCCTGCTGCTTTTCCTGCTCTTGCTGACCCTGTTGCTCTTTTTGTTCTGACTGCTGCTGTTGCTGACCAGATTGCTGCTGCTGAGAATCATCAGACTGTTGCTTCTCCTGATTTTGCTGGCCGTTTTGTCCTTGCTGTTGTTCCTGCTGCTCCTGATCCTTCTCGTTTTGCTCTTTATTATCCTGACCCTGCTGCTGCTGTTGCTGCTGCTTAAGTATCTCTTTTAGCTCTCTGACTTTCTTACGGGCCAGAGATATATTACCGGCCGCCTGCTCATCTTTTTTATCAAGATCAAGGGCCTGGCGATAAAAGCTCGCACTCTGCTGATAATCTTTTATGGCCTCCTGAGGACTGCTCTGCTCCTTAGCCAGCCCCTTCTGAAAATAACTGTTACCCAGATTATATTTACTACGGGCGGCCAGGTGATCGTCCTGACTATTATTTACCGCTTTATTGTAATGGGCTATCGCCTGATCATAATCGCCCTGACGGTAAAAACAGTTACCCTTATTATAGTCAACATGGCCGGTACTGAGCTTTTCACTTTCTGTTATTGCATCATACAACTCCAGGGCATTATCATATTGCTTCTGCTGATACTGCTCATTTCCCTGCTTCACCAGCGACTCAGCCGATTCTGCCAGTGCCGTCCCACTTAAAAGACCTGCAATGATCAATCCTGATATATAACCTTTCATTGCCTCTTCCTTTCACTTACCAGTATTTCCGCAAACAATAAAACCAAAGCCAGAGCCAGAAATATCTGGAATTTCTCATCATAACGAACTGCATCAGTAGTCGCTATATCTCTGGTCTGGGCCTTATCGATCATCCGGCTGTATATCTTATCCAGCTCCAGCATTGTACCGGGGGTATAGGCCCAATATGCACCACCCGGGGTTGATACAGCTATCTCCTTAAGCGAATCATCCTGCAATTTGGTCCAGACTTCCGCTCCTTCATATTTCAGATATTCACGACTGCCATCTGCACCCACTATCGGGATACGAGCACCCTCGACCTTATCCCCTATTCCTATTACAAATATACGAACATCTTTTTCCGCTGCTTTTTTCGCCGCCTCCAGCGGGAAGCTGTCATGGTCCTCTCCATCTGTTATCAATATTATGTCGCGGTACCGGTCTTCTGTTTCGGAAAAAACCTGCTCAGATGCCCGGCGGATCGCGTCGCCGATCAGCGTACCACCCTGACTTATATATTCAGGGTTCAACTCTTCGACTGCCATACTTACAAATGGATAATCACGCGTCAGGGGACATTTCACTGCCGTCGTCCCGGCAAAGGCGATCAAGCCAACCCGGTCGCCTTTTAACACACCCAACAGATCCTTTACCGCCATTTTCGCATGGGCCAGACGGCTGGGGTACAGATCCTCAGCCAGCATACTGCGAGACACATCTATCAATAGCACTATATCTCTGCCCTTTTGTACCACCTGTCGCGGTTGCGGGTTCCAGCCCGGCTGGGTCAATGCTATTACTATAGCTACTATCGACAGTAGTAATATCACACACTTGAACACCTGCCTACCAATGCTCACCTGGGCATTGACCTGCTCTACAAGCGAACTCTGAACAAAACGGGACAACACCCGCCTTACCCGATAAAAACGCCAGAAATAGAAACCAACAGCTACCGGCAAAAGCCAGAGCAGCCATAAAGCCTCTATATTTTCCATTCTGTATTGTGCTATTTCCATTTTTTTACTCTGCCAGTTTTTACCGACAATTACTCAGCTTTTTATCTAACGATCTTTATGTACTATCTGCTTCCTACTTACCATCAAGGTATCCGACGGAAGATCGTACTACTTAATACTATCTCCAGTAGTAACAAACCCAGCGCAGCCTGTCCATATTCATGATATTTCTCATCATATTCATCATAACTTATCGACTGGATCTCACTTTTCTCCAGCTTATCGATCTTCTCGAACATTGCCCGAAGCTCATCTCCATTATCTGCCCGGCTATATTCTCCGCCGGTCTCACTGGCAAACCACTTCAATAATTTCTCATTAAAGTTATTCACCCGCATCATATCGAATATCGAGTTACTCTGACGAAGATTGCCACCTATACCTACAGTATAAACCTTTATACCCCATTTTTCTGCCATTTCTACCGCATCTGGCGGGTTATACTCGCCGCAGTTCTGGTCGCCATCGGTCAACAGTACTATTATCTTACTGCTTATTTCAAATTCCGGCTGGCCTTCACGACCTTCATCTCCTGCTATTGCCATCAGACGGTCATTGCGTTCCTGGATCTCCACCTCAGCCTTATTCAGACGAGCGGCCGCCAAAGCAATCGCATCACTTATCGCCGTACCATCTTCCTGCTGACTGCTGGCTGTCTGTATCTCGCCCAGAAAATCTGTTAATATCTCCGGCGACTGAACCAGCGGACAATTCGTATCGGCATATCGAGCAAAACTTATCAAGCCGATAAGGTCATTGGGCCTGCCAGATAAACCATTACCGCCCTTTATAAAATCCTTTAATACCGACTTGGCCGTATCTATTCTACTTACTGCCGCACCATTATACTCCATTAACTCATTCATACTACTGGAGCGGTCCAGAACAACCTGCATGATCACGCCTTTGGTCGAACTGAGACTGACTTTTTTGCCCTCTTGTGGGCGGGCCAGAGCTATTATTATTAAACCTATACAAAGCAACCGACATACAACCAGTACGAAACGACCATAATACTTTATACCCTTGCCGCTTACAGACAACTCGGCAAATCGCCCCAAATATGAATACTTCAGCGAAGCATACCGCCCCGGCCTAACCAGAAACCAACCGGCAGGTATTAACAATATCAGTAACAGCAAGGTCAGCGGACTATTGAATTCCATTTTTCTACTTCGCAGCCCCTATATCTTAAATTCATCTTATATAACACTTTAAAGATTCACACATGCTCACGCCTGAGCATTTATATCTACGACCTTTCCTAATGTTTTGTTCAAAAACACATCCCTTTAACCTGAATTTATTACTTTTATAATCTCTATTTACCGTTTTTCTGCCACCACTAATGGTAATTCATCCCAGTTAGTGGTGTAAGCCTGCGACTTATGGCCGGCGTTAGACTTCCAGTTATCACTAAGCCTTTCACTGGCCCAGCGAATATTCTTTACCGCAGACTGGTTGAGTGAATCAATAGCGGCCATAAGGCGGGCCGACTTTTCCCGATCCCTTTCATCGAATAGACTTCGCTGACAACAGGCGGCATCCGATAGTTCAAGCAGGGTAATGCCTGTCTTTACATATTTGTAGCCGGGCTGATATATTCGAGCAAGCAGTTTAAGAGACTGCTCCAGTATCTCGCCGGTGTCACTGGTGGCCGTTTCAAAACCAGCTACCGCCACATTGGCATAATATTCCTCGTTAAACCGGTTGGTAGATAGAAAAACATTTATCACAGAAGTTGCCAGCTTTTCCTGACGCATTTTTTCTGCCGCCCTTGCAGCAAACTGAGCTAAAGCCCCCTGCAGATCCTCAAGGTCACTGATGGGCTTACCAAAACTGCGAGATACCGTTATACTCTTCTTAGCTTCCGGACAAGGCTCTAATTCCAGGCACATTTCACCCCTCAATTCCAGCACCGTTCGCAACACATTTATATTAAAATGTCGCAATATCCATTTATCGTCCATATCTCTGAGCTGTAAAGCCGTTACTATACCAGACTTATTGAGCTTATCACTGATACGCCGACCAATACCCCAGACATCTCCCACCGGGGTTATCTCCAATGCGTGATCATAATAACTACTACCGGCCAGATCCAAAACACCGCAGGCCTTACTGGATTTTTTGGCTATACCCGCCGCCAGCTTGGCTATGGTCTTGGTAGGTCCAATACCGATCGAAACCGGAATACCGGTCCACCTTCCCACTGTCTCTTTTATCTTACGACCCCGCTCAGTATTATCTCCTGTATCTGACAGCGACACAAAAGCCTCATCTATCGAATAACACTCAACCTCAGGCGAAAAGGCTGCCAGTGTCTGCATGACTCGAGCAGACATATCACCATAAAGGGTGTAATTTGAAGAAAATACCTCAACTTTTTGTTTTTCAATAAGCGTTCTTATCTTAAACAATGGTATGCCCATAGCAATACCCAGGGCTTTAGCCTCATTAGAACGAGATATTATACAGCCATCATTATTGGAAAGAACCACAACTGGCCGGCCCTCAAGCTCCGGACGAAATACCCGCTCACATGATACATAAAAATTGTTGCAATCTACCAGTGCGATCATTTATTCAGACTCTATGCTACTTTCTAATATTCTGAGCAATTCCAGAGCATTTGCCGCAATATCGAATCTCTCCCTGGCACGAGCTTTGATCTTGGTGGAAGCCATTTTTTCCTGAGCAAAAAAAGCGGCGATCACTTCGTCCAGGGCTTCCATCTGCTCATTATTGCATAAGACACCCCCACCAACACTATTAATTAGTTCGGGATAAACGCCAGACCTGGGCACAATGACCGGCACACCGGCGGCAAAGCTCTCCAGACAAAAACGCCCGTGAGCAACCTGCCCCCTCTGGGGCACACATAAAACATCAATATCAGAGAAAAAGCTCAGCCTGTCATGCAATTTACGAAATTCCGGGCGAAATTCAACGGCATCCAAAGCATTAGCTTGAGCCAGCAGTTTTTTTTGCTCGGCGATAAAAGCCCTGGCCCCGATCTCGCCGCCACTGACAATAAGCCGGGCATCGGCAAAACCCTCTCGGCGACGCAAAGCGATAAAGCCTTTAACCAGCCGATCGAAACCGTTAGCCGAACATATTCGCGACAAATACCCAACAGCAGGAGGGCCGCTCACTTTATTTTTCACTTCAGCATAATCGGCGAAACTTACACCACTATAGCACATAGCTATCTTTTCATCAGGCAGGCCCATCCGCTTTTGCATCAATTGGGCATAAAAATCACTCACGGCTATGTATTTTGTCACAAAGCGACTATTTTGCCTTAACTGCTGCCAGCATTCATCAGCATATTTTCCCAGAGAGTCAAGAAAAGCATCTTCATCTTGCAAGAGACAAAAAACGGCAACCTTACGCCCCCTGACATCGGCAGGCAACCTTGTAAGTTCCGGAGCTATACCCGCCAGAAGAGCATTAGAGAGTATCACAGCATCAGGTCGATTTTCAGCGATATTCAGCCAGTTTGTCAGTTCGGCTAGCTGCCTACTCTGCCGACCGTCTTTGCCTTCAAGCATTGATAAGGTCATAGCACCCAATTTAGATGGATTGGTCATGGCAACGGAACTTCTGCCAGCCAACATTAGTAACTTACTACTGTCTAAACATTTACGAAGGAAGGCAGGCATTTTCGACCAGCCGGGCAGGTTTTGGTCCAGCCAGGCATTAATACCGCCAAAAAACAAAGGACACTTTTGTACCTTTTGTGCATCTTCTTTATTTTCAGATGGTTCCAGCTCAACTGGCAGATATAGCGGCATAAACACTACATCAACACCCGTTTGAGCCAGAGCCCTGACCAGCTCCCGATCTCTCATGCAATTTTCGCAGTAGAAATTATCGCCTGAGCCCGGCGTGATAAACAGTAATTTCATTATCAAACTCCATGAAAGATACAGTATTAATTCGCGATCTCATTATATCAGCAATAACAACAGTGGTCAAACCAGAGCAAACAGGATCGCTATAATCAGCCCATATACTGCAACCCTAACCCGGTATCAGCTAATCGTTACAAACTAACTATATTAACACAATAAAACTGGAAAAGTCTTAATAAATATTGGACAAAGATAAATCTATGGAGTATAATTCCTTGCCTTAATGGGTATTAAGGCAGTAAGACAGGTATATTACCCGCAGAAATTAGAAAAGCCCACCAAAAAACATGCGTATCAGGGTATTGAAATCAAAAATTCATAGAGCGACAGTAACCGAAGCCAATCTGGACTATTACGGTAGTATTACCATAGACAGACATCTCATGGAACTGGCCGGCCTGATCGAGAATGAGGTCGTTTTGGTTGCAAATATGTCAAATGGCACTCGCCACGAGACTTATGTCATACCCGGCCCGGCTAATAGCGGCGTTATCTGCTCAAACGGGGCTGCTGCCCACCTGGTAAGTGCCGGCGATGAGGTTATAATCATGGCCTGGGCAGAAATGGAACAACAGCAGGCGATAAACTTCAAACCTGCGGTTATCATGGTTGATAAAAAAAATCAGCCAGTAGAGAATTTGCCGGTCTGATCTTAGCATAAGATCTTTACTGACAATAAAATAACACACCGATAATAACAGCCTAACAATAATAAATTATATTTTAGGCCGCACACCGACAGCCAGCGGGCGTAACAATAACAGCCAAAGGCTCATACCAAAAAGTATTTATATAAAAAAATAGATGTATATTGCCGGTTTGTATGTCCGTTTGGACCTGAAACTGCCAATATAATAACGATAGACCAGACCTCCTTTTTCAAAAAGCCTTTCTGGGACGCAAGTCTCAGAGGGCTTTTTTATTTTTATACTGAAATAGACCATCGTATTTAATGCGTCGCCCCAGCTTGCTGACTTGAGCTGGCTTGACCAACAACAGTCGGCAAGATATAATGGCGTTATGAAAATAAAGATAAGTGAAATAAGTCCTTGTGAAATAATAAGTCAGAATGCCCTTCCCTCATTTTCTACCTGTGTCCCGGCAGGTTTCCCTTCGCCTGCTGAAGATCACATGGAAATGCCACTCGATCTGAACAAACACCTGATAAATAACCCGGCGGCAACCTTTTTCGTACGGGTATCAGGCGATTCAATGATCAACGCCGGAATACACCATAATGACCTGCTGGTAGTTGACCGCAGCCTGGAACCTCGTAACGACAATATTGTCATAGCAGTGATCAATGGCGAATTAACCGTAAAAAGACTTAAACTGAGCCATAAAAAACTGGCACTTCAGCCGGAAAATAAACAATATCAGACTCAGGAGATAACTCCTGAAATGGACTTTCACATCTGGGGCGTAGTAACCAGTGTGGTGCACAAGCTCTGAGATAATCAGCATATGCTAACCGAAATGATGTAAAATAGTCCCACTGTTCCTACCAGCCCCCTTTTTTCATCAATGGTTATCTGCAAGTGGTATCTTTATACAAAATACCGTTCCGACAGAGTTGTTCGATGTTACAGATATTGTACCATTATGCAGCTTGACAATTTCACAGACAATTGCCAACCCCAACCCTGTTCCACCAGTCTGGCGTGTGCGTGATGGATCGGCCCGATAGAATCGTTCAAATATCTGTTGCTGCTTATCCAGCGGGATAGAACCACCAGTATCTGAAACAGTTATTATTGCAGAGTCATTTTCCACGCTGAGTGCTATTTTGACCCTGGAATTGACTGGCCCATACTCAATGGCATTATCCAGCAAATTGCTAATCATTCTTTCCAACAGTATCAGATCTCCTCTAACACAACACTCAGTTAAAACGGTAGAGATTTCCTGGCGGCGTTTTTGTGCGGCAGACTTATGCGAGGAAACCACAAAACCAATTACAGGACCAAGCTCTACATTAACGAAAGTCTTACTATAAGCTATGTTATCCAGCCTGCTGAGTTCAAGCAAATTATTCACCAGAACACTGAGGCGATCGATATCATCCAGAGTGTCAGCAATAATTCGCTGATAATATTCATTAGTGCGTGACTGGCTCTGCGCCAGTTGCAGTGAGCTTTTTATCACTGCCAGTGGCGTGCGCAATTCGTGAGAAGCATCAGAGGTAAACCGGCGATTTTCTTTCATAGCATCAGAAAGACGAGTTAGCATTGTTTTCCATGAATCAACAAAAGGAATCAGCTCAGTAGCCCCAATATACTCGTAGTTAGCAATTTCTTCCAGCGAATTAATTGAGGCATCTTTCATCCATTGCGCCGTTTTCTGTAAAGGCAGCAGACTCTGCCTTACTGTTGAATAGATAAAAACAACACAAATAAGAAAAATTACCAAGCCAAGAAAGATCAGCACTTTGACAAATTCATCAATTTCATGCAATTCTCCAAGAGGTTCCTGAGCAAGAAAAAAGTGCAGATCCGCTGCTTCGCCCGCCATTTCGACCTGAATAACATCATAAAGACAGCGATATACTGTGTTATCAATCTCACAGCTCCATTTTCCTGACTTTTCTGGTAAGTTTGATAATAAGCCAGTCGGGATATTTTCTGAAGCATAAATAGTTATTGAACTTCCAGACCAAATCCGACATATTAAATTCCGCTGAATAATCCATTCTTCAATGGAATTTAACATTATCTGGGAATCTTCATTACGAGTTACGAAATCCTTAATAATAGCATTATCATTTTTTAGTCTTTCATCCACATCGTCATACATCAACTCTTTGTATTCATAGCTGGCAAAACAAGAAAGGGTTACGATAACCACCAGCATTGCCAGTGATAACAACAGAACTATACGCCCTTTTATCGATTTAAGCATTAGTCAGCCACCTCGCTCATAAGATAACCATGCCCTCGCAGAGTTTTTATCAGGTTATATTTTTTATCAGGATCTGTTTTCTTTCTTATATTGGAAATATAGACCTCGATCACATTGGAAAATTTCTCCCAGTTGAAATCGTAAAGATGTTCCAGAATAGCTTCTTTTGAGACCACCTTGCCTTTGTTGAACATAAGATATTCCAGAGTGCGATATTCCATTACGGGCAGTTCTATAGTGGTACTGGCAACAGTAACTCTGCGGGCCACCGGGTCAATCTCGATCGGCCCGCAGATGAGTTTTGGATTTGACACCCCAAAACTACGGCGAATAAGTGCCCGGCATCTGGCCTGCAATTCATCCAGATCAAATGGCTTGCACATATAATCATCACTACCGCAATCCAGAGCATTTATTATATCCTGCCGACAATCGCGAGCGGTGAGCATTAGAACCGGGATATTTATCGCTTTTTTTCTCATTTTAGCAAGTATCTCAATACCTTCTATTCCCGGCAGCATCCAATCAAGAATTATCAGGTCATATGGATTAGCCAGAGCCATGTAGCAACCTTCGGTACCATTATAACAAACATCCACAGCATATTTACTGGATTCCCGCAGAAACTGAGCGATATTATCCGCCAGCCGAACTTCATCTTCTATTATTAATATACGCATAAACTTACAATTCCTTATATTTACCGGACTTAATATCATATCCGTTTTTCTGATATTTTATCCATGAATAATTAATCTTAGCTTAAGGTGTTAACAATTATTATAAAAAAAATAATTATTGTTAAAAAAGGAAAAAGGAATATGAAGTACAAAAAAAGAAGTATTTTTGTAAATGGTGTAACAATAGCATCTGCCGGGCTGGCTTGTTATCTGTTTCGTGATTATATTATACCTGCCAGACAACCATTTACGCTTGATGTTTTACTGGATTGCCTGGGTTTGACTCTGGCACTATGTGGGCAGAATATCAGAATAATGGCCCGCGGGTATAAAAGCTTATGTCATAGAAATAAACCGGTTTTGATAAATACCGGAATATATGGCCTGGTTCGTAATCCGATGTATCTTGGTAGTTACCTGATCGGACTTGGCCTTTCTATTACCCTGCTGAGTTTGATGGCAACTATCTTTTATACTGTGGCATTCCTAAGCTGGTATGCCTGGCAAATTCACCATGAGCAGATATTCCTGCGTGACAAATTTGGTCAGCCTTATGTTGATTACTGCAAAATAACACCATGCCTTTTCCCAAAACCTTCCGATATCCGTTCGCTACTACTGTTCCGGCCAGAAGGTTTTAATTTCAACTGGATCACCAAAGAGTGGAACACTATTTCCGTCTGGACTTTAACCCTGCTGATCTCGGAGGGAAGGATAGACAGCATTGTTTACCACCCTCACAAGGCCATTACCGAGTTTGCTTTTTTATTTTTCATTACGGTGATATTTTGTTCTTTTATAACAACCTACGGTTTAGCTGAGCTAAAAAAAGATTAATAGAAAAAAACACTAACAACCTCGTAGGAATCATCATTTTGCACCCATACAGAACACCTAAATATCTGATTGTAATTAGTGTACTGATCGTCGCTATACTGGCTTTTTCCTGTCAGAATTGTCGCAGTATATGGCAACCAGATGAAGGGTATTACTCTGCTATCGCCAAGTCTATGATTAAGCACAACACCCTTGTAATCCCTTACCTTGGTAACGATGAAATATTCCTCGATAAGCCGCCATTACTCTACTGGGGGATTATTGCCGGGCTGAAATCTATTGGGTATTGCGAAACCGGTTTCCGTGCATTTAATTCCCTGACTTTCTTTCTTACCTGCATAATGACCGGAATTTTAGCTGCCAGAATGTTCCGAAGCAATAAAATCGGGATTTTCGCTGCCCTTATCTATGCGACAATGACGATGCCTTTTTCCGCATCCAACTTCGTCACCCCTGACACACCTCTGACCCTATGGACAACCGCAGCAATGTTCTGCTTCTGGATGAGCGTTGAGAATAACAACAAAGCACCTCTCTGGCAATTATTGTTATATGCTATGCTCGGCTTGGGATTCTTAACAAAAGGCCCGGCAGTACTAATCCCTTGCGGTGGAATGTTTGTATTTCTCTTACTCTCCCGACATATTAAACATTTTTTTCTTACCTGGTGGACAATACCATGCCTGCTCCTTTTTATGGCTATCGGACTGAGCTGGTATATCTGGGTAAGCATTTCTCTTGACGGTGCTTTTGGCTATATGTTCAAAAGCCAGATCTGGGGACGACTGGTCTCGAACGAATTCAGGCGTAACCCCGGATTTTCAGGTATGTTCATATATTTACCCATCATTCTGTTTGGCACCTTCCCCTGGACGACGGTTTTTATCGAAAAATATCGCATTTTTAAAACAACATTTTCTAATAAATCAGCCTGGGCAAAGCTATTGAACCATCGACCAAAATTAATGCTGATATGCTGGTTCTTTGTTCCCATGATAATTTTATGTCTGGCCAGCTCTCGACTTGGGCTTTATGCACTGCCGACATTCCCTGCCATAGCCATAGCTTGTGCAAAAGTCTGGGCTGAGAAGCTTACTGGAGCTTGCCCTGCCAACCTCGCAGCCTTTTTATCTGAATATCGCAAACCAGTCATCTGGCTTTCAATATGGTGCACTCTACTACTGTGCTCTCGTATCATAATGCCATTTGTTTCTGAGAAGAATGACATGAAAGTTCTGGCTGCAGAACTGACCGAGTATTTACCTGACCAGAAGATAGAAATATGTCCCATTGACAAGAGAACTGATGGCCTGCTCTTTTATCTGAACAATAATATTGATTTTACCACTTGCTCTAAAGAACAATATCCAACTTACACATCCGCCGATACGATATTAAGCAAAATTTCATACAAAACAAACAATACAGATCTGGTATTTCTTGTTAGTGATAATAGAACTCTTAATCGCGTTTCTGACATTCTCAGAAAAAATAATAGTAAATTCAGAATAATGCCACTAACCAACAATCGAACACTTATCTTTCCTGAATTGCCCTATAATCAACATAATATTTCACGCCTTAATCAATCGTGATGCCCTCTATATAGTTGATTGACGATTTCAGCTCAGTATGATATGATGATAGCCAGACCATTGCTGACATTATTACAGGAATATATGTATCTTTGCCCGGTATATAGTCCTGCAAACTGTCTTTTTAGCTTTGGCCACCTAACCAATTGTCAAAAAATAAGATAAAACAAGTATTACACCAATATTGGGGCTATAACAGCTTTCTGCCTTTACAGCAGGAGGCTATGATGGCGGTATTATCTGGTCGCGATACAGTAGTGGTTTTGCCCACGGGCGGCGGTAAATCTCTTTGTTTTCAGGTACCGGCCATGCTGATGCCGGGCGTTACGGTGGTGGTTTCTCCGCTTATCTCGCTAATGAAAGACCAGGTTGATGCCCTGCACGAAAACGGCATATCCGCCGGTCGGCTGGACAGCTCCCTTTCACCTGAGGAACAGCGGGGCACGATCTATGACCTGCTGCAGGGAGAGCTGAAACTATTATACATTTCGCCGGAACGATTGCTCACCGGCGGTTGTCTGGACATGCTCAAAAAAGCCAGAGTCAGCTTCATTGCGATAGATGAGGCCCATTGCGTGAGTATGTGGGGCCATGATTTCCGCCCGGAATATCGGCAGCTCAATCAGTTGCGAAAGCATTTTCCCAAGGCAGTATTCGGAGCCTATACCGCCACCGCGACCAGCCAGGTACGAAGCGATATATGTGCCCAACTAACCCTGAAAGACCCGGAAATGCTCGTTGGCTCATTCGATCGGCCCAACCTCAGCTACACTATTCGTCAGCGTGGCGACATTACCAGACAAGTGGTACGCGTTATCAATGAACATAAGGACCAGTCGGGCGTCATTTATTGTATTCGCCGCAAAGATGTCGAAGACATGACCGAAAAGCTCAATAAGCTGGGCTATAAGGCCGCCGCCTATCACGCCGGGATGAGTGATAAAGACCGCAAGGGCAATCAGGATAAATTCATTAAGGAAAAAGTAGATATAATCGTCGCAACCGTAGCCTTTGGTATGGGCATCGATAAGAGCAATGTCCGCTTTGTGATCCATACCGGCATGCCCAAGAGTCTGGAACATTATCAGCAGGAAAGCGGACGGGCCGGTCGTGACCGTCTGGAAGCTCAATGCTGGCTGTTCTATGGCCCGGGCGATTATATGCTCTGGAAACGACTTATCTCTGATAGCGATAATGATCAGGCAGTGAAAATAGCTCTGGCCAAACTTTCACACATGTATAATTTCTGCACCAGCGGCAACTGCCGCCATCAGACGATATTAAAATACTTTGGCCAGACACTCGACAAGGACAACTGTCAGGCATGTGATGTCTGTCTGGGCGAGCTGGAAGAAGTGGCTGATTCTCTGGTGATCGGCCAGAAGATACTCTCCTGCGTTGCCCGTCTGGGCCAGAGCTTTGGCGGTAACTATACCGCTCAGGTATTAACCGGGTCAGAAGATATGCGTATCTTAGAGGCCAGACATAATGAGCTGAGTACCTGGGGACTGCTCAGGGAATTTAATCGCAGTATTATCCAGAACTGGATCGAACAACTCTGCGGACAGGGCTTTCTGGTTAAGGCCGGTGAATATAATGTCCTGCACATAACCGAGAAAGGGCTCGAACTGTTACGCGGCAAAGAAAAACCAAGACTGATCAAACCGCTGGACAAAAAGGAAAAGGTCAGCAAAACCGCCGCCAGTTCAGCCAGACCGCAACAAGACTGGCAAGGCGTTGATATGGCCCTATTCGAGAAGCTGCGCGATTTCCGCAGTGCCAAAGCATACAGTAAGGGACTGCCCACCTATGTCATCTTCGGAGATGCCACCCTCCGCGAACTGGCCCGCTATAAACCCACTAATGAAGAAGCCTTACTCGAGATAAAAGGTATCGGCCAGAAAAAAGCCGATCAGTACGGCAAAGATATCCTGGAAATATTAGCCAGCCATAAAACCCAGGGCTAACACATGAAATAATATCTGACATGAGCCAATCAAATAGCATAAGTGCCCGAACTGGCTTCGGGAATGCCTGACCTTGTATTGGGCAACACGCCCTGAAAGCCTGTACTCTTACCTCCCCTGATGCCTCTGGCGAGTTTCGCCCGTGCGGCGCAAGCACTAGTTTTAATGTAACGCGGATTAAACTATTGTATCTCAAATTTGGGTGTTTTGAAATAATACTGCTGTTGATCGGGTTAAAATGCAGAAAAAGACTTGCCAAGATATATAACTTGTCTATATCATCATATCTATAAATAGTTCATCTGACCGGCTTGTGGTCAGACCATTTTTTTGCCCGCAATCGTACACACAAAATAGTAAGCCAGTAAGAGTACATATCTTCGTTGGGCGAACATAAAGCTCTGACTTGCTGATATGTTATTTAATCAGCAGGCTTAAGCATATACTCTTACCTCGATTGGTTTAAAACCTTTAATTTTCAGGAGTGAAAAAACATGAAACAATCCCACTGGAAAAGAACCTTGAATTACTTACTAACCCTTACTGCCCTGGCAGGTATGGGGCTGGGTCAGGTGCAGGCGGCTAAGTACCCGCTAGCTGAAAAAGTAAACCCTTTTATCGGCACTGATGCCCACGGCCATACCTACCCTGGAGCAGCTACTCCTTTCGGCATGGTACAGCTCAGCCCTGACACCGGCACTGATGGCTGGGACTGGTGTTCAGGCTATCATTATACTGACAGTTCTATTATGGGTTTTAGCCACACCCATCTCGATGGCACAGGCTGTGCCGATCTGGGCGATTTCCTGTTCATGCCCGGTGTGGGCGAATTGAAGTTCAAGCCCGGCTCTAAACGCAATCCGGATGAGGGTTATCGCTCTCGTTTCAGTCATGCCCAGGAGAAGGCCTCTGCCGGCTATTACTCTGTCTTTTTACAGGACAGCAAGATAGCGGTGGAACTGACTGCTACCCCGCGGGTGGGCGTACATAAATATACCTTCCCGGCCACTGATTCAGCCCATGTCATAATCGATCTGGCCCATCATATCGGCGGCAGTAACATTACCGAATGTGCTGCGGAGATAGTTGGCGATAAGCAGGTAAAAGGCTATGTGCGCAAAAGAGGCTGGTCACCTGACCGCTTCCTCTATTTTGTGGCTGATTTCTCTCGTCCGTTCAATCGCAGCGGCATAGCTCATAACGGCGAGCTGCAGCCCGGCGATAATAAGAGCAGCGACAATCGCAATACCCAGCTATTTGTTGGCTTTGATACTACCCAGGAGCGTGAGTTAATAGTCAAAGTAGCACTCTCAGCAGTAAGCTGGGAAGGAGCCGCAAAAAACATGCAGGCCGAATGTCCCGGCTGGGACTTTGCCGCCATCGTTGATCAGGCCCAGAACGCCTGGCAGGAAAAACTCGCCAGCATAACTGTGCAGGGTTCAACAGAAGATGACCAGACAGTATTTTATACCGCTTTATATCGCTGCTTCCTCACACCTAATATCTTCATAGATGCTGACCGGCAGTATCGCGGCACCGATAAGCAGATACACACCGCAGAAGGGTTCGACAATTACACTATCTTCTCGCTCTGGGATGTTTTTCGCGCGCAGCTGCCGCTGTTCACGATCATAGACCAGCAGCGGACCAATGACTTTATAAATTCCATGCTCAATAAGTATAAGCAGAACGGCCTGCTGCCCTTCTGGGAATTGCACTCCGGTGAGACCTGGTGTATGATCGGCTACCACGCCATACCGCCAATCGCTGATGCCTGGATGAAGGGTATTCGCGGCTTTGATATTAACCTGGCCATGGAAGCCATGAAGAAATCTGCTCTGCAGGACCATCAGGGTCTCAAGTCATATAAAGAGCTGGGCTATATAGCTCTCAACAATGACAGCCAGTCAGTTTCACGCACTGTGGAATATGCCTATGATGACTGGTGTATATATCAGGTTGCCAAAGAACAGGGCCGCACAGATGATATGGAGCTTTTCAATCTGCGTTCTCAATTCTATCGTAATCTCTTTGACCGGTCAATCGGCTTTATCCGCGGTAAAGACATTAACGGCGCCTGGCGTTCCGATTTCGATCCGGATCAGCTCAGCTCAGAAGGAGCCAGAGACTTTACCGAGGGTAACTCGTGGCATTATACCTTCTTCGCCCCGCATGATGTAAATGGTCTGATCGAGCTGCTTGGCGGCGACAAAGGCTTTACTGCCAAGATGGATGAGCTGTTTACCCGGCCGGGCCGGGCCCATGTTGATGTATCGGGCCTGATCGGCCAGTATGCCCAGGGCAATGAGCCTTGTCATAACTTTGCATATCTCTATGCTTATGCCGGTGAGCCTTATAAGAGCCAGCAGCGAGTCAGTCAGATATGCACAGAGCTTTTCACTAATACCCCTGATGGTGTCTGCGGCAATAATGACTGCGGCCAGATGTCAGCCTGGTTCGTATTCAGTGCCTTGGGCTTCTACCCGGTGTGCCCCGGTGAGCCGATCTATGTCTTTGGTTCACCTCGCTTCCCTGAAGCCCAGGTCAATCTCGAAAGCGGCAAGAGCTTTAAGGTAACAGCTAAGAATGTTTCGCCGGAGAATATCTATATCCAGTCAGTAAGCCTCAACGGCAGGAAATATACTAAGAGCTATATCGCTCACACTGACATTATGAACGGCGGTGAGCTTAGCTTTGTTATGGGTAATAAGCCCAACCTGAGCTTTGGTAAGAAACCAGCAGATCGACCCAGCTCTAACCCCGGCAAGAGCCTGACCCTTATGCCCTATATCGCCAGTGATGAACTGGGCTTTTTGGATACTATCACAGCAGAGATCAAATGCGATGACAGTAATGCAAAGATATACTATACCCTCGATGGTAGTGAGCCGACCACCAGCTCTATGCTTTATAGCAAACCTATAACCGCAACAGAGACTACCACTATAAAGGCTCGTGCCTTCAAGGCTGGTTCATTCCCCAGTATGATACTCAGCTCGAACCTGATGAAGCTGGTACCCAAACCGGCCCTTAAGGTTGAGGGACTGGTAAATGGCCTGAATTGCGAGATATTCCAGGGTGATTTTTCCAGTGTGCGACAGCTTGGCCGGGCTAACCCTGTGAAAAAGGTACAGGCCTCTGATGTAACTGTTAAGGTAACAGACCTCAAGGATAACTTTGGCCTGAGATTTACCGGCTATTATCTGGCACCGACTGATGGGCTTTATACCTTTGGCACTATTTCAGATGATGGCAGTGCCCTGCTCATCGATTCAGAAATGATCGTGAACAATGATGGCTATCATGGCGAACAGGCCAAGTACGGCAAAGCAGCTCTGAAAGCCGGCCTGCATAAGATACAGGTCCTCTACTTTGAAGGCAGTGTTACAGAGCAGGTACATGCCTTTGTGCAGGTGCCCGGCGGTAAGATGACCAAAATACCGACCGAATCCTATTTCCGGCAGAAATGATCCTGCAAAATAATTTCCGTTTAACAACCAACAGGCTGACACTCTATTGAGTATCAGCCTGTTTTTTTTGGACAGGATAACCGGGCGATTACGCCCTTGATCTTTATAGTAGTTTGAGTTTATTTAATATGCTCTTCGCAGCCGGTTAACCTTTCCGACCCCGGCATGCATTTGAGTTTTATTAACCACTAACCACACTAAAGACACTAAAATTAAATAGTTAAAGGTTTAAGGTTAAAAGTTAAGGTTTCGCTATTGAGGTGCACCGTAATCCCGAACTCGCTTCGGGACAGGTAAACACAGATGTCTTTACGCCAGACAGGCGAAACTTAAAACCAATAACTATCCCTCAACCTCTGATTAACGCAGATATGCCAGGTTTCTTAATCTGCGTGAATCTAGGCCCATCTGTGGTTCTGACTCTTTATCCCTGCTCTTATGCAAAACACCTCTTTCAAGGCATTATACAGCAAGTAACTCTTCTGGCTTACCATCATAAAAAAACAGCCATAAGTAATTACCCATCAATTCATTATATTATCTACTCCTGACACCTTTATTTTCTCCTCGATAAATAGTAGGACAGCCATCTCGAACAGGTGTGAACGGTTACCTCATCTTTTGTTTTTTCTGGCCTTATTCAGAGCGTTGAGCAGGTCGCCTTCAGTTGAGGTCGGTTGCTCGCTCCGGGTTGGCTGGTTTTTATTTTTGGGTTCCTGGACTAGTGTTACTACAGGATCGGGCCCAACATGGTCTGCTGGTGTTCTGCCGGATATGTTGCGTTTGATTCTGGGCAGAAAGCTTAATATGCCGGGCCGACTAAGCTGTGGCAGATCAGTCTGAAATTCCTTCTGCTCGACAGTATCAACCGTTGTCGTTTTATTTACCGCGATCTTAACCTGGTGAGTTCGCCGCAATCTGGCCGCTATCCATCCAGCTACATATGCCGGAACTCCGCTACGCCTTTGCAGTATCTCCAACAGGAAGACAACGGTAGCGGCTACCGCCAGCCAGGGAGTAAGATCGACTAAAACCGGCCTTTCGGGTATCTGTCCCCAGATTTTGGCCAGATCGGTCAACTGCCGACCACCGGTCATATCGGCCAGTCGCTGCAGATACTGACGGCCATCGCCGGCTGCCGGCTTGTATTCCGGTGAATATATACCACACAGCGCCGGCAAGTTCACACGACCACGCGGCCCGGCATCAATAGTCGCTAAAACCACACTATCGCCAATCAGTGGGATATCGGCGGTAAGTTTATCGACACCGGCATAACGCAGGGGCAAAGTGTACTTCTCCGGGGCCGAACCTGACTGTTCCCGCACTATATTAACGGTGGGCAACTCACTGAACAGTATCTCACGAGCTTCGGGGTTTATATCCAGTATGACCTGACAGATGCCATCTCGCATTTTCTGCCGGGCCACTATCTCAGTTCCCAACTGGCCGCTATCGCCTATTATCCAGCGGACCAGCGAGCTATAGAATTTACCCGCCTGAGGCCACTGCGCCATCTGCCCGGCATAATTACCATCGGCCTGACCGCAATACGCGGCCACCCGGCCCAGCCCGGCCTGCCAGCTCGCCAGTAGCGGGGCAGTATATTCATCACTGGTAACCATGCCCTGCTGGGCGTTTGGCCGGAGATAACACAGGTTATAACCACCGATCGAGCCTTTGGTTGAGACTACCCCGGGCAGGTCCATTATGGTATTCAGACCAACAGTAAATTCAAATGGGGTCGGGTCCTCAATAAAACTGCTGCGGGCCACCATAAAGGTATCCTGGGCGAAGAGACGCGGCAGGTCAAAGGCATCGGTGGTGAAGAAACACCGGCCCTGGCCGCGCAGGGCAATGTCCTCGAGTAGCCCGGCATCACTGTCTGTTTCTGTGCCCAGACCGATAACGCTCACAGTGACACCGGCGGCCTTGCACTTTTCCAGCAGGTTGATATAGTCCCCGGGCTCTTCTGAATCTGCCGCATCAGCGAATAATATTATATGTTTGGTTTGAGATTGGGCATTTACCAGTTCCGAAGCAGCGGCTGATAACCCTTCGTAAACGAATATGCCACCGCCCATAGAATCGATCGACAGTATTTTCTGACATAAAGCTGAGGTATCATTCCCGATGGGAGTACAAGGGACAATAATGTGAGAAGAGCTGTCAACGGCAATAACACCCAGTTCATCATATTCGGACATCATACCCAGTACTTCAGCCGAAGCAGCGTTGGCCAGGTCCATCTTGGTCTGACCACCCTGAACGGTCATAGCCATACTGCCAGAACGGTCCAGCACTAATACTATCGCCATATTCAGTTTGCGATGTTCACGCCGCAGCTCCATCGAGACCGGCATTATAGGCTCGATCGGCGAACGGAAATAGCCTCCCGGGCCAAAGCTCCGTGGTCCGCCGGTCATCAGCAGCCCGGCGCCAGTCTGGGTCACCCAGGCAGCGATATTCTCCATGCCAACCGTACCAATATCATTGGCACTGACATCCTCCAGTAATATAGCCGAATAGCCTGCCAGTTCATCCAGAGAATAGTTGATTTCATTGGGCCGGCGATTATCCAGGTTAATACCATCATTCTGTAAGAGGCGAACCAGGCCGGAGTTATCCGACTGGCTCAAAGCCAGAAGCGGCTTATTACCCTGCACACTGACAATGAACTTCGCCTGATTATTCTGCTTAATACTGTCTTGTTCCATACCCTCTATCAGCAACTGATAGCTGTAACTGCCGGCGGACCCGCTGCGGTCGCGAAAGGTCAGCACATTATCGCCAGCCTGCAACTGCTGACTGCCGCGGGCAACAACAAAATTACCGCGAATAAGCTGGTAACTGGCCTCTACCGCCTCAGAACACCAGATCCGGGCATTAATCATATAGTTTTCGCCGGATGTAACCTGTTGGGGGGCTTCAACCGAAGCTATGGCCAGATCTCCACCTTGTGGACGACCATAATGGCGATAATCGATAGCTATATGACGAGACGCCAGAGGTGCTGCTGCCGTATAAGGTGCTGAGCCAGTCCACTTGCCATCACTGAATACCACGAGCCGGCCGGGCGTCCCCTGCTCGATCAGTGAGGCTGCTGTAGCAATACCATCATAGAGATTGGAACTATCGGGATTTACCCGGGCAACAAAATCCTGAAATACCGGCATGGAAGCTGGTTTATCGATAACCGCTTTTTCACCTACACTGATAACCGCCAGCGAATTACCGGCAGGCATATTATCCTGCATAATACCGATATTCTGCACGATCTCTCTGACAGAATCATCCGGCATGGAGGCACTGCGGTCAACTATCGCTACCACCGTACCTTGTATATCGCCCAGATATAAGGCCGGGCGGGTCATCAGCAGGATCAGCAGAAACAGAAGTATGCCCCGCAGCCAGTTGAGCAGCTTACCCGGCAGCGGCCGATAATACGACAGTACCGCAGCGGGCAGCAATAATATAAACCAGAAGGGATCGGTGAAACTCATAAAGCACCTCCATTGCGACAGAGCAGCCAGCCATGCCAGGCTAATATTAACAAGGCCAGCAGAGCAAACAGCCAGGAACTGCGAACATACACTGACTGACTCATACTGAGATTGTCATAACCGCCAGTTGTGCCTTGCTGGCAATTGGTAAGGTCAGATTCACTCAGAGCGAAACTATTAACCGATACCCGGCTGACAGTCTCGGTTCCACCTGCATCTCTGGCAGAAAATTCATATATGCCCGGCAGAGCAGCCAGGGCAGTAAATGTTTCACTGTTATAATCCAGTAGTGAAAAATCTGTAACTTCTTTATCCGGTGCGGTCATCGCCAGCAAAACCGTCTGCGGCGGCAGATTGATGACCATATCATCGCCGGTATTAACATTGGCCTGCACTGCGCCCGGCCTGCTTTGCAGGCACTGCTGGAAATAATTGGCAAAGATCACCGGAAAGATAATGGTATTCTGCAAAGTAGATACCTGCGGATTCCAACGCATCAGCAGGTCGTTACGGCGGCCAGATACTTCAACAAAACTCAGTAGTGTGACATTACCGACCATAACCAGTGGCCTGCCCGGCATAACCGCATCAGTCTGGCTCTCAGTGGCCGTAGCATCAGCAGGAACAGCTGTTGCCGGGGCCTTATATTCCCGGGCTGCTCCCCAGATCACGCCGGCAAAGCCTGCACCATCCAGTATCGGTGAGGCAGAATCCAGCAGGAACGGACTGCCAAACGATACGGCATCAGGCTCGTTGAGCAGCACCATCTGCCAGCTTTGGCCGGGCTTTTCGAGATATTCGATCTCGTCACTGATCACCAGCTCCGGATTGGTAGTGGATATTTCACACAGCCCGGAAGATTCGATAACTGCCTTGACATAATTCAGGCTATCACTATCGCTCAAACTTACTGCTACCCTCAGAGGCGGCTGATGCGTACTGAGCAAGACGGCAGTATCATCGGCTGACAGGGCATCGGGCCTGCCTGTCAGCGAGACTTTCAGACTCATCTGGGTTCTGGGAACACTTACTGCCAGTCGTAAAGCTGAACCCGGTTCCGGGGCTACCTCCTGACTATGCAACTGTGAAAAGCCTTCGCTGGTCTGAGCCTCGATCACCAGTTGCCTTGTCATCTGACCACTGCCCCGGGCTGCTATCTCCAGCATAAGCAGTTCACTGCCATTTTCATCACTGCGGCGGAAAGCATTGGTTATAGCCATATTATCTGCCGATTTACCTACCGACTGCCAGAGTATCCGGCTGTCAGCCGCTAATTCATAATCCGGCTGTTTATCACTCACTACCAGTATATCAACTGTCTGCGTACTCATACCGCCAGCCAGAGCGATCCCGCCGCTCAGGTCCGAGGCATAACTACCGCAGGTCCATTTCTCCAGGGCCTTATCCAGCCCCGCCCGGTCGGTCAGGTCACTACCTGCCAGCGAAGCGTTTTTGCCCGCCAATACAACTGCGGCCCGGGTATTGGCCACTATGTCAAATTCCTTATATATTTTTTCCAGAGCCGCTTGCCGGATACTATATTCGCCTGCCTTTGCCTGCATCGACCAGGAATCATCCAATACGATCACCAGCTCGCGACTGGCACCGCCCAGAGGTAGCAGCGGTTCTGTACCAGCTACTGCCAGCAGGGTCAGAATTATCATCTCCAGAATGAACAGCAGCGGCGTCTGCAAACGCTGGAACTTTCGCCCGCCCATGCTCGCCAGATTATACTGATCCCACAGGAACGAACTGCTGATCGTAACCTGCTTATAGCGATTACGCAGCCAATATATGCCGCCCAGTACCGGCAGCGAACTCAAGGCCCAGAGGGCCAGGGGATAGCCAAGAAAATACATTGTTTAACCTCTAAGTAGTAATAAGAAACAAGAAATAAGAAATAAGCTCCGGAGTTCGCTTTGCTCACGGCTTTTTAAAGGCTTCGCAACAGCAAGACTCATATAATCTTACAAGTCTTAAATGCTGCGGAGCATTTAAAATAGGTCACGCAGTGACACATGAGCTTATTTCTTGTTTCTTATTTCTTATTTCTTTCTTTAACATATCACCCCTTTGGCCACCAGATCATCCATCTGCATCTGCATCAGGAACTCATCGGCGACCAGGGTTGTCATTACACTTTGGCAATGTCGGCAGGCATCCTGCCATAATTGCTGATGTCGCTTAAATCTTTCTATATATCGGTTGCGGGCCACCGAATCGAGATAGACCTCGACCATATTGCCGGTCTCCGAATCGATCAGCCGGGTATTGCCCGGGCCCGGCGGGTCAATATCCAGCCGTCCCAGTATCTGCACTACTATTACGCAGGAGCTATGCTCAGATAAGGCCTGCATCACCTCCATCGGCTCACCCGGCCAGAGCAGATCGCTGATAAACAGCCGCATTGCCCGTGGCCGCATCCGTCCTATCGGTCTGGCGATCGACCCTGCTGGCGACATTCGCCCGGTGAATGCCGGGATATGCCATTGGCCGGGTATTTCGCTACTACTGCTGATTGCCCGGCAATATTCATCGGCCAGCCAGAGCTTATGGCTGAAATGGGCGTTGGCCGCCGCCTGACCTAATAGTGCCGCCGCCGCTACTGCCGCCTGCACCTTGCTACTGCCGGGCAGGGCCATACTCAGCGAGCCATCGAGTATTATCTCAACATGCGGGTCAACTTCCTCACGATAGAGCCGAACACTGAGCTTATCACTGCGGGCATAGGCCTGCCAGTCGATACGGCGCAGGTCATCACCGGGCATATATTCCCGGTGGTCCATAAATTCCAGCGAACTGCCGGGCCGATTACCCAGCCGCTCACCGGTGAACCCCTGCGGATTCTGCAGTGGCGGGACGAGCCGATACCTCAGCCCGGCAGCCATACCCGCCGCCTGCGCTGCGGTTATATCTATATCTGTGATATTTTTCATTACTATCTTCCGTAGAGACGCATAATTATGCGTCTCAAACAAACTCAATCCATACAACCTGTCTTAACATCTTCCTTATTAGCATCAATTACCACATCCCCGCCCGGCATGGTATTCTGAGACACATCATGCTGTATTTCTGCTAATGCCTTAAAACTCCGGATCTGCGGCAAGGTAAACTTCAAAGATAAGATCAGTAATATTGCCAGAGCCAGAGTGCTTATGGTAAGGATAACTTCCGGATAACCCAAATAGGCTGAATGTCCCCGAATGACATCTGTAAATATCATTACCGCAGCGGGATTAAAAACATACACATTATCTGAATAGCGGAGCTCCTCCCGCATGAATATCGTCATGAATAACATCGCCGCCAGAGCAATAGCCGACCATAGCCAGGTCAGCCGCCGACCAGTATCATTGCAGAACTGCCGGGTGATCAGATAGACCAGCAGGCAATAGCTGAAAAAATATGGTAGCGTAAATACCATACTCCGGCACATAATATAATCCCTGTCACTGCTATTCATCTTTGGATTTATCACAGGTATTATGCTTACACCCAGCCAGATTATTACCGACAAACCCAGCGACCAGGCAATACCAGAGGCCGAACCACTATAGAAGGGAAAGTACATCCACCTTCTGGCCCCGCCGGGTATGGTCCGCCTGACCCGTACGCTCAGACTGTCTCGTTCACTTATACTGAATATCATTGCCGCTATGCAAAACATGAATGTGAATATGGCCCAGGCGATCAGAGGATCATTACTGCCATGCAGTATATCTGATATATACCAGCAGACACCATAGCCTGCGATTATCAGGACCGTCAGAAATATTCTGGGTAATGGCGCCCGATTAGCGGTATCGGGCATAATGAACGCCCGAGTCAGAATAAACAGATAGATCGATAGGATAATTGCCACTACCAGCCAATACCAGGCCCATAATGGATCAGGACGGCTTCGGTAGGAGCGATATACTGAAGGCAATATCTCTTCAGCGAACAGGATCATGGCAAAGAAGGCCAATGCCGCAATGGCCGCGGCAAAAGTAAACAGCAGAAACTTGCGTTTGGGAATAGCCGCCAGCAGTATAGCTATCTGGGCAACCAGCCCGGCAAAAACCAATACCTGCACTACCGCCCGCAGCATGGTCAGAACATCTATACCCTTGAACATATAGCAGATCAGCAGGAAGGGCAGGAAACTGCAAAAGTACAGACCCATCTGGGTTGCCGCGGTATAATATTTGCCCAGCAGAATCTGCCCGGCGGACATATTGGTAATGAACATCAGGTCAGGGTCATCGGGATCTCGCTCCTTACTGAACTTGAAATATACACTCAGAGGCATTACCCCCCAGATAACTATCATCAGGAATATCAGCAGACCGCCAAAAAGCTCGCGGCCCATGGTGTTATTTGTATAGCCGGAGGTAAACTCTTCATTACCTGCAAAACTCAGGCTCACTATTATCAGTAAGATCGCCAGAATGAAATTCATTGCCAGTGTGACAATATTTCCTTTAACTGTCTGACGCAATTCCCGCACGACTACAGGGTTGGTAAGCATACGGCTATTGATCACTTCCGATAGATTCATGCTGTCTCCTCCTGTTTAACCGCCAGCGGCTTAAAGGCCCGATATTGTCTGACCAGACCAGAAATTACACAGAGCAGGCTCAATCCCATAAAACATGCGGCAAAAAATGGCATATCCGGCTGATAATCTATAAAACTGCCTAGTGGGCTTATAAATAACCAGATGTTCGACAGATCACGCTCTACCTCATGAGCAATAGTTACCACCACGCTCAGTACCATCATAAAAACAAAGGCCGCGACCGGTACTACATTATAACTTTTGAGCTTTCTGATCTTGCGACTGATAAAGTAGATCAGCAGACAATAACTACTTATCATCAGCCCTGAAGTGAGTAACTTACCGCTTATATCTCCGCCCAGCAGACTGCCCAATTCACGCCGGGTAAAACTAAAACCCATAGCAGAGCCAACCGTTAGTCCCGCCAGCAGAAGTGACCAGATAATTCCGCCGGCAGAACCGCCATAGAGCAGAAAGCTCACATGACGCTTAAAGTCGTTCTGCGGAATCAAACGACGCAATCTGATACCAATTTCATCTCGACCAGCCAGAGAAATAAGTAGCGAAAACAGCGACAGTAACAGAAAATAGACAAACCAGCTTGTAACCAGACCTGACACGAAATAGGTTATTGTCAGAACAAGCAGCCAGAGCCCGCTCAAATACAGTCGGAGCGTTCTGGTACGGTCGGTTGTTGCCGGGCGCAATATGGCAATATTAAGTAAATACACCGGTATATTGAACATTAAAACAAATAAAGCCAGACCCAGAATAGCTTTCCCGGTCATGTGGCCGCCCCAGGAGATCCCCGAAGGCGAAAGACCACCAGTGGCGTACATAATGGGATAAGCCAGGTCGCGACCAAAGAAAAATAACAAAAAGATCAGACCGCCGATCCGGCTGCCAATCCCCTTTTTCATCGGAATGGCACCGAGCATTACTGCCAGCTGCACCACGGTAAACGAAGTTGCCAGCAAACTGCCAACCGAAATAAGAATGGTCAGCATGTCGATACCCTTGAACATATACGAGAAAGCCATGAACGGCAAAACCAGGCAGACATAGAATAGTAACAAGCTCAATCCCGTAGCATATTTGCCCAGTATTATCTGGCTGGGTACCATATTGGTAATATACATCAGGTCCTGATCTTCCAGAGTTCGCTCGCCGGAGGTACGGGCATAGAGTACCAGCGGAATGACCAGACAACACACAAAACTCAACAGCCCGGATATAAGGGAAAATATCATCATACCCGCCCGGTCACTGAGCACATCAACATTACCCATCGAGATCAGCATGGCACCCAGCAGGATCGCCATTGCCAGATTCATTATTATTACTGTGCCCCGGCCTTTAACGCTCTGGCGTAGCTCCTTGACCAGTATCGGGTTAAGCCAGCCATCGACTCTGTTTATCAGTTCGCTCACTGTACCCCTCCTTTGGTCAGGTTCATGAAAATATCTTCCAGGTCGGTAGCTTCATGCCGGAACTCTGCAATAGGCAGTTCGGCGGCCATGATCGTCTTGAGCAGTTCGGCAGCATGCTTATCGGTTCCGACAAACTCGATCTGCACATTATTGGGGTTTACCACCGTCTTTTCCACGCCCGCCTGCTGCAACAGCAGTTTATTGAGCTTTTCATACTGGTCATCGACCAGTCGGATAGTAATTGCATGACCGCCGGAACGACTACTGCCATTTTTGAGATCATCAATACTTCCGGCCTGTAAAAGTCTGCCCTGCTCCACAATAACAGCACCATGGCATATTTCTGACAGTTCCGACAGAATATGTGAGCTGATCAATATTGCTTTGCCCTGACTGGCCAGTATTTTGAGCAGTTCGCGCAGCTCGATACGGGCACGCGGGTCCAGACCGTTGGCTGGCTCATCTAATATCAATACCGCCGGGTCATGCACCAGAGCCCGGGCCAGCGAAACCCGCTGTTTCATACCCTTGCTCAGACTCTTGAGGAATTTCTCCTTTATACCCAGCAGATTCGTGAACTCCTCTACACCATCAACCACGCTCTTGCGTTTCTTGAAGCTTATCCCGGCAGCCCGGGCATAAAAATCGATATAGTCATGCACGGTCATATCGGCATGGGCCGGCAGGCCATCGGGCATATAGCCCAGGCGTTTACGCACCTTTTCGGGATATTCCGTTACCGAATGGCCATCAATAAAGGCATCGCCGCCCGAGGCATCGAGCATGGTAGCCAGTATCTTGATCGTTGTGGTCTTGCCTGCCCCGTTAGGCCCGACAAAACCAAATATATTGCCACTGGCAAATGAGAACGAAAGATCATCTACCGCCCGCGTCTTACCAAAATGCTTCACCAGATTCTTTACTACAACTTCCATTTATATCCCTTTCTATTACTAAGTAACAAGTTACCAGAGGTATCTTATTACCTACTAGAATCCCTGTTTTTCCATTATTCCGAATACCACACAATTCCGTCCGGTTACTTTAACTCTGGCCTGGCCCAGTCCTGTCTGGGTATATGGGTCGCTGTCCATAACCGCGATATAAGTGCCACACGCCGGCAGATCAGGATTAATACTCTGCCAGCTATTATTCATATATACTTTACGCAGATAATTTTTATCTCTTGTTACCATCTTATCAGGCTCAGGTTGCAATACCTGGGACGAACCAGTGACTATATTTTTCCCGCTATAAAACTTGCCATCTTCCCGGCATATAATCAGGCTCTTGATCTCGCCGGGCAGATTATTCACTATCGAAGTGCCGCCATCGGCCTCTGTTTGCACTACCAGATGATCCCGGCATTCTTTACTGCTACGCGAGGCAAAATAGGTTTCTACCCGGGCATTTACCCAGCCAACATAAGACTGACCTTTGGTATAGTCCACACTGCGACTGCCCCGATCATACCTGTTGCCCAATACCTGACAGGATACCATTATATCATTATCAAAGAGCAACTCTCTGGGCGGTACGGGGCAATAATAGCCCGCCAGTGATAAAACTGCGCTGCGGTCGGTATTCTCATTGAGATACACTATGCTGCTGGTCTTTATACTGGGCGTTATACCCTCGGCTGCCAACGCCGTGATCACTATCAGAAGCGTTGCCGTCAGCGAACAGACCGGCATGATCCAGTATATCCGCATCCGCTTTACCCCACGAGCAAAAACAAAGACATTCAGCGGTCCGGCCACCAACACAAACACCAGCAAAACGGTAAATAACAGGCCAACCGGTATCCGGTCACCCTTTACCACCGTATTTTTTAATTGATTCGAATTATATTCCTTCTTATCGTATTCAAAATACGCCGATATATCGCATTCGTTCAGCAATGCAGACCACAGATCAGTTGACCATTGCCCCGGATCTGCCTGATCTGCTACCAGCAGAGCCCCAAACCCTTTGCGGTATTTTTGGCCATAGTCAGTATTACTATCACTATCACTCCAGTTGGCCGCTGGACTATAGCTGCCCATAACTATTACTATACCACCTGTTTCAATATAATTATCCAGTGCCATACGCACCGGCCCAGCCATAGTTTTCAGATCGTCTGCCGATACCACTACCACAGCATAAGCAGTATATGCCAGCCAGTCATTGTTCCAGGTATTGATATTCTCAACCAATGGCTCGATATTCAACAGTTCTTTGCCATCCAGAGATATTTGTTTACCTCTGCTTGCACTACCACGATCTCTGACATCACGCCAGGCGGCCTCAAACTGCTGCACCGTCTGACTTACCAATACCGGCAACCTTTCCTCATAGCCGGTATTCTCGAAGGCCATGGGAACTCTGCCGGAAAAATCACCATCAACATATACATTGATCATAGAAAAATCCATGGTCGCCAGCGGCGTATATATCGGTACGGTCACGGAACCTGAGCCGGGCACAGTTACCGTTCTGCTCAGATCGGTGACATTATAATGGCCTGACCACTTAAGCTCTATACTGGCCGGGTCCTTGTGTCGATTGGTTATCGAAACCATAAACCGATGATAACCACACGGCATATTGGTCGATCTGGGCGGTGAATAGGTATCTATCTCAATATAAGGCGCCTCTTCCAGTATCACAACAGCCCCAACCTGGCTGGCACCGCAAACCAATACTAACATGGTCAATAATAATACTATTGTACGCAATCTGTCATCCTTTCAGTAAACAGGCACAAACACCCTGTTTATGCCGGCTTTCACTCTGATTTTTAATTATCAATTTCCCAAAATACTTAAAGGTATTACTCAGGCTACTTCAGACTTACCTCGCCGGGCAGATCCAAACCCGCCTCATCCATACCCATCAATAGCGAATCTATCACATCATAACTACTCACCTTGTCAAATCTGGCATTATAATTGAGCAGTACCCGATGGTTCAGTACCGCCGGGGCAACTGCCCGCACATCCTCAAAGCCAACTGTCGGCCTGCCTGATAGCATAGCATGGCCGCGCGAAGCCTCGGCCATAGCGATCGCCGCACGCGGTGAAGCGCCGAAACTGACATATTTTTTCACCTGCTCGCTGGCCTCAGACGAATCTGGATGGGTCGCCTCTGTTAATCTTGATATATACCGGGCCACCGCTCGCGGCAGGAATATTCGTTCCATCGCGGCAAAAATACTTTCAAGTTGAGATGGGCTTACCTGGAAATCATCCTGCGGGATCTCGCCCCGCCGCCGACCGGTTATAATGTCTTCTAATACACCTGCCGGGGTATTGAGTACCTGCAATTTGAACAGGAATCTGTCAAGCTGAGCCTCTGGCAGTGGATAAGTGCCTTCCTGCTCGATCGGGTTCTGACTGGCCATTACAAAGAATGGCACAGGTAGCTTGCGATTCTGACCCAAAAGCGTTACCGCTCCTTCCTGCATCGCTTCGAGCAATGCTGATTGTGTCTTGGGTGAGGCTCGATTAATTTCATCTGCCAATAGAAAGTTACAAAAGATCGCACCTGGCTCGAACTTCATTATCCGGCCATTCTGGCTTTCCTGTAAGATATGACTGCCCAATATATCGCCCGGCATAAGATCGGGGGTAAACTGCACCCGATTGAACTGCAATTGCAACATCCGACCTAATACCCGGATCAACGCCGTCTTACCTACGCCCGGCACACCTTCCAGCAGAATATGCCCGCGACTTATCAGGCCGATCAGGACCATTTTATGCAACTGGCTCCGACCCAGCAGCATAGCATCCATTCGGGTTAGTATCTCACTTAACAGCTTCGTTACCGGCTCCAGCTCGCCCGGCGTTATCAACTCATCTTGTCTGTTTGCCATTTTCGTTCCTTGTTCTTTAGTCCAGAACTCAGGTCGTAAAAAATGGCAGACCATTTTCCCCGACCCGTTTATTATTCACTCGATACTTGCCATTACTCCTTAGTCCGCTCAAAATAATTCTTTACTATCTTGCGATGGGCCGGCAAGACCACTCCTGACATCCCCGATCCACCCTGAGCCGCCGTCCCCGATAACGCCCCACTGCCAGATTCCAGCTCCTGGGCCTCTGTGCCGGGATCTCCTATCGACATGCCCTGCAGTTCACTATTCTCTGCCGATGAAAACGCCCCTGGCGGCAACTGCTCTTCCCTGAACTTCATATTCTCCACCGCCGTCGGATCTTTCCAGGTAAGCTGTGCATCACACCGCCCGCGATTTACCCCGCCCCGCCCCGGCTTATTGCAACTGCATAATGCCTGACATAATCCGCCCTTCTTACACTGCGACAGATAAGCCGCCAATGCCTCCTTATCACATTGCGACATCTTCTCCATTTTTTTCAGCATTGAGGGATTTATCAATTTACACTTTCCCATCTTACCCATCTTGCTGAATTTACCACCCTGACACTGACTCATCATCTGCTGCATCTGCGACAATTGCCCGGCATCACACTGATTGGCCATTTGCTCGAGCAGTTCTTTCATCTGCTCCGGGGTCAGACCAAGGTTTTTCATATCTTCCGGGGTTATCGCCCTGGCTGCCATTTCGGCCAGCTCCGCCCCGGCCTGAGCTTTTACATCTTTATCCAGCTTATCCAGCAGCCCGGCAAGGCTCTCGGCAGCAGCCCTGACCGCCGCACTTTCCTGGATCTGCCTGAGCAATTCATTGGCCTTTTGTTCGGCCGTCTTTTTCAGATCACTGTCGAGATGGTCCAGGGCCTCCCACAAACCGGCGGCATCGCCATCTTTGCGACGCTGATCCAGTTTTTCAATATCCTTCTGGTATTCCTGCACCTGCTGCTCATTTATTACCTGCTCTTCCTGTAAGACCACCAGTTTCTCCTGAAGTTCGGTCAATTCCCGACTTATATCATATACCGGCCGGGCCGCCTGAGCAGATCGAGGTGGGATACAAACCGCTGCGATCACAAAGGCCAGACCCGAGGTCAGTAAGAATGTGCCGCGTTTCCAGTTCCAGCTCACCTGCGGTACGGCCCTTACAACTGCTTTTACCGACCACTCGCCCAAGGCCAGCTCTTCCGAAGCGGTCAGTAATCCCCCGGCATTACCGTAATTGTCCAATACCGCCTTGAGTACTCCCTGGCTCGGCATACGCCGCCAACTGCTATACCACGCCCAGCCCAGCGGCAGAAATACCAGCAGACCACCGCAGAGGACCTTTTCGGCTATCAATCCGCCAACGGTCAGAGCCTTTGCTGCTAATATTACTATTCCCCAGACAAAAAAGAATACGCCCACGCGACTACAGCAATAACGCAGAAACAGCACCCACAATAATCGCCAGCGTAATATCCTGCATTTCTGGTTCAAAACTTCTGTTTTTCCCATATCGAACCTTCCCAATCCCAGTTTTCACGACCTGCAACCTTGCGGTACCGTGACATGCTGTTTTTTAATATTGTTCACAACTGATTTTGTCTGCAGGCCGTGATTGCAGGTGTACAAACTTTTGGGCGTGTTGCCCAAAGGTAGCACAAGCATCCTTGCTTGTGATTCTTAGTGTAGCATTGCTGGTTATGTTGAGCATATTAGCATAATAGTTATGCGAAAAACAGTATATTTCTTCTGGGCAACAAGCCCTTTTGTTTGCTTATTTCAGTCTCGTTCCTTGTCAGGGATCCATCGCAGGCGGATGGCTCAAGCCTGTATTCTGAACGATCGAAGCGTTCTGCTCATACATAATGCATATAATTTACTGACCTGCCGATCAATACCATATAGTATTTGACGCAGCAGACACTGTTTCGTTACAAAAAAATTATTTTTTCCACAACTCCGGCATGTTCTTTCCGTCTGCCCTCAAAAAAAACGCCACTGCCAGCCAATATTGAGACTTAACCGCCTCTGATCTTAAACTCTGCTATGAACACACCTTACAAATCAACAATCCAATTATATTTCCCGACCATAGCTTTGTCAAATATAAATGCCCGCTCTTGAAGTGATGGCTTGGGCTGGATTTTGAAGTTTTGATCTTGCAAGAGTATAAACCCAGGTTTGCTTTACTATATCTTGCTGCCAATGGATTAGTAGCATGGCTAAGCGTGACTGTTTGTTCTTAACTTTTCCCGCCCACTTGCAACTCGACTTTTCCCGCTCCTGTGAGGCTTGCCCAGCTGCTGCCTTTTCAGCCTCAGCCTTAATAGCAGTTTTCGTAAGAGTTCAGCATTCGTAAGAGTTTAGCGTTCGTAAGAGTTCAGCGTTTAGGGCTTGTTGCCCTGGGTGTTTTTTGGGAGGGGGTTATTTATTGTTTTTGTATATTCTGTTTTCAGTTGAATTTTATCTGGAATAATCGGAATTTGGCTCAGGATGAGGTTTGGGCAGTTGGATTACCCGGCAGATGCATAAGCTGAGCTAAAATCAGGGTTGAAATCGCGGCTAAAACGGAATTAGCTACTGTTTGAGCCTTTTTCCCTCCGGCCAGCGTAATCAGCTTGCGCACATTCTGCACTGCTGCGATGATCAGGTTCTGGATCTCTGCTTTTATCAGAGTTCGCCACCGGCATCTTTTCAGGCCGTGATTGTTTGCACCATCAGCAAAACTGCCCTCGCTGCGGGCCATTCGCTTTTGTCTCAGACTGCATCTTTCTGCAGAAGTAAAACAACCATCGGCCCAACGCGAATATTCCATATCAAGCTGCTCGCTTATCTGCCGGCCGCTGCTCTTACTCTTTACACATTCACTGAAATACTGACATTGTTCACATACCTTACGATCAGCCTCATAGGCATAGTGCTTGCCATGACTACTGCCTTTTATCCCAGTAAATTCCAGCTTCTCTCCCGCAGGACATATATAACAATTGCGTACTCCATCATAAACAAATCGGTCTTTCTGAAATTCCCGGCTCTGGCCACTCGAATGATATCTTACATGATCAATGCAGGGCATAGCTCCTTTATCCTGCAAATATCTGTAATTGTCCAGAGTGCCGTAAGCCTTATCCGCAACTACTGTCTCAACGGCTTTATTTGTATTTGATTCGTGAGTCTCGATCGCCTGCTCTAATACTTTGCCATCATTCACATTGGCCGGTGTTGTCACAGTGGCAGTTATAATTCCATGAGCATCATCCACCACCCGATGGTCTTTATAGCCCAGCGTGGTTTTGCCATTCTTTGTGGCTAAACGGGCATCCGGATCACTTTGGCTGGCCCGCTGGCAAAGCTCGGCATCGGCAGGCTTAACCTCGGTTTGCGACTTGCTGTTATCTTCCACTTTGTCCTGATCATCAAGCTGCTCATAGAGCCTGTCGCTGAGCTGATGTATTTGCGGACGCAAATGGTCCTTACTGGCATCAGCCGTTATCGTGGTAGAATCAATATGAATTATCTCGCCATCAACCAGACCGGCTTCTATGCACTGATCAAGTACTATCTGAAAGAACTCGGCAAATACTTCCCGGCCCCAACGCTTGCGGGCCTTGGACAAGACACTGTGGTCAGGGGTCTCATCATCAAGATCATAATCACAGAACCACAGCCAGTCCATACGCAAAGGCAACTGAGCGGCAAGCTGTCTTTCAGATTTGACATTCTCCAGAAATAACAGAAAGATCAACTTCATGATCACAGCCGGATCGATCGAGGTATTACCCCTGGCTCCATAAAGACCGGCTACACGCTTACGCACAAAAGAAAAGTCTATGGCCTTTTTGATCTTACGCAAAGGATGATCCGCCGGAACCTTCTGCTCCAGAGAAATCCCATAAAACAACTTCGGCTTAATGTCCTTGGCTTTACCCATCATAATAAATATATCTCCTGTTATTCAGACAGATATATTTTAAACATTATCAAAACAGATACAATTAATAAGTTCATGTTTTAATAAATATTTGGGCAACAAGCCCTTTACGCTGTTGAGGTAATCCGAAATCCCGAACTCGCTTCGGGGGTCCTTACGCCGGACGGGCGAAACATTATCACTCGCGTCCTTCACTGGGCATTATGTGCTGTTGAGGTATTCCGAAATCCCAGACTCGCTTCGGGGCTGATTCTTTTTTGACAGGATAACAGGATCTTTATAGTAGTTTGAGTATGCCGGGTTAGCCTTTGTAACCTGATATCTTTCCGAGCTCGGCTGGCTTTTGGTTTAAGATTTTTGTTAACCAACCCGACCAAAACCGCCAGGGTCAGGAGGTTGAAATATTTCTTCGCCGCGTCCATCTCGTCCATCGCTCTTAATCTTTGTCTATAATATCTATATGTCCATAGCGTCCATAAAGCGGGTGCTGGAGTTTATCCCGAACTTGCTTCGGGGTCGCCCGGTCCTTACGCCGGGGGGGCGAGACTGTAAGAGTTCAGGCTTTCAGCCTGCTTGATTTTAGTAGTGTAAGAGCTTGAATTTAGCAGCGTAAAGGGCGTGTTGCCCAGAAGAAACATACTGTTTTTCGCATAACCATTATGCCAATATGCTCAACATAACTAGCAATGCAACACTAAGAATCACAAGCAAGGATGCTTGTGCTACCTTTGGGCAACAAGCCCTAAACGCTGAACTCTTACAGATGGTCTGAAATAGTGTGAGACAGAAAACCCAAGCAGCACTTAACGCTCAACAAAAGGCAGGAGTGATAATGATTCGCCCCCCCGGCGTAAGGGGTCGCCCCCCCGGTCCCGAAGCGAGTTCGGGATAGACTCCAGGGGGGGGGGTTATAGTTTGAGGAGTGAATCGAATTGTTCGGTGGTCAGGATATTGCGGAGTTTTTGCAGGGCCTGCAGTTCGATCTGGCGCACTCGCTCTTTGCTCAGGCCCAGGGTATCGGCGATCTCTTTGAAGCTTTTGGGCCTGACCGCCAGCGACTTATCACTATTTTCTATCAGTCCGTAATGGCCATAGACCACCGTTCGCTCACGCTCATCGAGAACCCGGTTCATAACCTTGACCAGCTCCATATTGGCCTGTTCAACCTCATTGATCTGACTGTCCTGAGTACGCAGATCATGAGCGAGATCTAAGATTTCATCAGCGACAAAGACTATCTGCTCGGCCCGGCGCAGCAGAGCGCCCCTGAGATTGGCAAACCGCTTGACGATCGCCCAGGTGGCATAAGTTGAGAATTTGAACCCGCGGGTATAATCGAATTTATCTACGGCATTCATCAATACCATATTACCTTCACTGATATACTCTGACATATCCAGATCATCGCGGGCATGTTTGCGGGCAGTACTCACTACCAGCCGGAGATTATGGCGAATAAGCTTATTTTTAAACCTCTTTGCCAGCCCCAGATAATTAGTAATATATGATATAGTTGTCTCATCGGGGTCATTAAGGTCAAGCTCATGGCGGAGCTGATCGGCCCGGAACTTAACGAAATTATACTTTATAAATAATTCCCGCTCATGCTCCGGTGCCAGCGGGTTAAAACGCCGCAGATCATTATGATATACCTGTAATAGATTTAATACTCCCGGGGGAATATCTTTCATGGCCTGGTCATTACTGAGCAGTCCGGCGAAGGAATCTTCCGGTGAACCCAGTATAAGCTGTTCGAAGCCCGGCTTGCGAAATTCGGCACTGTCCATAAAGAAAATGGTCAGCGTCTTTAGCCGACTGGCGGTTTCTATATTGGCAATGTGAGCTATCTGCGCGCGGGGCATTGCCAGGTCATGGGCGATCTGATTAACATTTCTGCCGGCTTTGAGCCCGGCCAATATCTCCTGCCGGGCTTCTTCTGCAACCTGGGCTGATCTTTTCCTGAACCCTTTGACCTGCCCTGCCTTTTCGGCCTGAACCAAAAGCAGGCGGACAGTTTCAATCGACCGGCCGAATTTTTTAGCTGTCCGTCTGATGGCTTCCTGTCGATGCTCCGGACATCTCAGGGACCATTTGGCCAGCCGGTCGAGCATTTGCCGGCGATCCTGATCAGATGATCGGGTAAACTCAGTTGAGCGAACTATCTGCTCATTGTGCAGAGCGATGAAGTGATTAACTATCGGCTCTGAAAACACCAGACGGGCCTTGCCATCTGAATAGGTTAAGTATATACCTGCCAGCCCCTTATCACGCCATCGCCTTATGGTCTTGGTACAGACCCGATACTTTTTAGAGAGCGATTCAACGGTATAATGCTTACCGGTCATCTCCTGAGCCGGTATATTCATATTTTTACTGAGCTCTTCACAATAGGCAACCAGATCATTGACCAGAGCGTCGTAGCTCAGCAGCTTATTATCTTCAATATCTTTACGGGAGGTCTTTTCCGGGCGGTAACCTGTCAGCGTAGTCCGGATAAATTCGAAAGGATAGCTCTTACCCGGCGAAATCAGCATTAACAGCTTCTGGCAGGCTTCTAACTGGGCCTTTCGCTTAATATACGGAGAATATTTAGCCTGCATAAGCAGGTCGGCAAGCTCAGTTGACAGTATCCGACTCATTGGCTAAATCTCTGCTGTGGTGTTTTGTAGTGTGTTGCTGTATAAACAGGTTTACCTGTAAGAAGATTATACCAGTCACTATTATTATCGCCAAGTATAAATGTTGTATATATATAAACTTCCACCGCAAATTAACATTGACAAATGATTGTGTTGCGGCATAATAAAAACACTATCTGTAGTGCTTATTCATAACATTAAGCGTAAATAATTATTAAACGGCCTTTTGAGCCCGGGGAAAAGGTAAAAATCATATTTAACTTTTTTTTGCTATTGAAATAACAAGCTAAATAACGATAAGATAAAACAGGCATCGGCAATTATAATCAGAATAAAAGCAGAGGTTTTGCATGAATTTTCTTATAATCGTACCAAAGTACAGCCCGGTATGGGTGTATTATGAATTCCCGGTTGGGCTGGCCTCTATTTCAGCATCATTGAAACAGGCCGGCTTTTCGGTCTGGTGCCTTAATCTTAACCATTACCCCAATGAAGATCATGAAAAAATGATCTGCCAGGCACTTGATCAGCATAATATCAATATAGTCTGCACGGGCGGACTGGTAGTGCACTTCAATATAATCAACAATATTCTGAACCTTGTTAAAAAACATGCCCCCGATACCATGACCATAGTGGGCGGCGGGCTGATAACCTGTGAGCCGGAACTGATTTTTGAGAATCTCAGTGTCGATTGCGGCGTATTGGGCGAAGGTGACCAGACAATAGTAGAACTGGCCCGGGCTCTGGCCAACCACACAGCCCCCTCTGAAGTAAACGGGCTCATTTTCAGGAACAGTCAGGACGAACTTATAAGAACCCCGCCCCGTGAGGCAATATCTGACATTTCTCAACTGCCCATGCCGGACTATGAAGGCTTTGAGCTGGACCGCTATCTCGATATGCAGTTACCCAGCGACACAACTAATATGCATGTTTATGATGAACCGCGCATAATTCCGGTAATATCGAGCAGGTCATGCCCTTATCAGTGTCGTTTTTGCTATCACCCCTTAGGGAACAAATACCGCAGTCGGGATCTGGATAATTTCTTTGATGAGGTTGAGTATCTTATCGACCGTTATAATGTTAACGGGCTTTTGGTACTCGATGAGCTGCTCTGTCACAAAAGAGAGCGGCTGGTAGAATTTTGCCGGAGAATAAGTCAGTATCATCTGCGCTGGATGGGTCAGCTGCGGGTCGATAGCGTTGATACCGAAATGCTGGCAATGCTGAAGGAATCAGGCTGCTATCTGATCAGCTATGGCATAGAAAGTGCTCATAACGATATACTAAAAAGTATGAGAAAGAACACTACCGTTGAGCAGGTAGAAAAGGCTTTAGACCTGACCTATCAGGCAGGGATAAGTTTACAGGGCAATCTGCTGTTCTCTGACCGGAGCGAGACCGAAGAAACAGCAGAACAATCCATATTATGGGCTATGAAACGCTGGTATCACAGAATACAGCTTACCCCCCTGTTTGCCCTGCCCGACAGCAGTGATTATCGCTATGCCGTTGAAACCGGGCGGATAGCCGACCGGCTGAAATATATAAAAAATGGCTGTGGAGCTATTAATCTTACCGAAATGAGCCACAATAAACTTGCCCTGATATACGATAAGATATCGAGCTTCTCTAATCATCTGCTGCTTTTGCCGGAAGAATATGAGATAGAGCAAATTGGTTTTGATTTCGCCCGCTCGACCCCGATCTATAGCTTCAGCTTTAAATGCCCTCATTGCGGCCGGCTCTGTCATTATGAAAACTTCTGCCTGTATGGCACATTAACAAACAACAGATATATCCACTGCAAACACTGCCGCGGCCGCAGCGATATAATGGTTGACTGGTTCGACCATTACAAAAATGCCACCTATTGTGATGACAATAAGAGCTTTTTGGAATCTATAAATGAATATCGTAAGAGCTGTGAGCATTTCTCTGCCCCTTATAAAGAAATCGTCAATATGACACCACCAGCCAAACAGCCGGGGCAATATCATTGCTGGCGTTTTCAGGCTCAGCCGGGGCACAGCTCTCAGCGGCGCTGTGCTATTATGCTGCCATATACCAGCTATATGCGTAATCTGGCTATCAATCTGGGCAAAGCCCTGGCAAAAAAGGGTATAGATGCCTGTGTATTTGAAATACCCGGCCTGAGTGAAAAATTACTGGCCAAATGCGACAGGGATCTGCTCAATGAATTTTATCAGAAAGAAAATATCAATGAGGTATTCTCTGTCAATGCCACCCGCGAGGAGTTATTTATTCCGGAAAACTTCCCCTATTATCGCCTGCTATTCAATGAATCAGAACCGCGAATATCAACTGACACAATAGACTTCGACCGGCAAGCCCTTTGGCCCGGCTATATTCCTCCCGGCACCTGGTATGACCAATATTACGATCAGACAAGCAGCGGAACAGATAAAGATATAGATATCGCAGTTGCTTTTAACTATGTTGACCCATTGCCGCAATTAGATCAGAAGAACCTGGATATACTGCGGCCCTATCTGGAAGCAATGTCCCGGCAGATAGCCAATGACCAGGAAAGCCAGAAGTATCATTCGGCAGAGGAGCTGTTAAACCTGGCAGAGATAAGCGTTAATTGCACACTCAAAGGACCAAGAGAGCAATTATCAGGTTTTATCAATACTGAGTTACGCACAAGTGTTATGCAGACAGAGCTTGTACGCAGATTGTCGTATCTGGGCCGCAAACATAAATGGAAATTTGGCATTATGGGGAAATACTGGGACAAATCAGAACAGTTCGCACCCTGCACCCTGCCGTTTGCCGGCTACAATCGGCTCATGGCCCAGGAGATTAATCGCTGTAAGATAGTGATACACGCTGATGGCAACAATAATTACAGCATATTAGACACAATGGCCTGCGGAGCTTTTTCTATCTTAAAAGAAAATCATCCGGGCGAAAGTAATGCCCTGCTCAATGATCTGCCCCAGAACATCATGCCGCGTTTCTGTCATAACAGTGAACTGGAAAAGATATTGCATTATTACCTGGATCAGAACCCGCAGGAAAGGACCGAAACTGCCGCAGTAGCTCAGCAATTGATCGTTGATAAGTTCTCGTGTAATGCCCTGGCCGAAAAAATAAGGCACGCTGCCGGTTCATTTACTAAACCGGCAATAAGAACAACGGGAAAAAACCTGCCGGTAAGTTAGGTAAGGAGGCGAAAACCGTTATTGGGCAAACTTATTTTCGACCTTGTCGCAGATAATATGATAGGCGATCTGGTGCATTTCCTGGGTAATAGCCGTTACCGTAGAATTGGCACAGAAGCAGAGGTCAGCTATCTTTTGCAGCGGACTTTCGGGGATGCCGGTAAAGGCAATGACCTTAAGGCCCATCTGTCGGGCCTGCTCTGCGGCTTTGACAATACTGACCGATTTACCGCTGGTAGAAATAGCGAGTAACACATCGCCGGGCTTGCCTAATGCCTCAACCTGCCGGGCAAAAACTATATCATAGCCAAAATCGTTTGGTATTGCCGTCAGCGCCGAGGTATCACAGGTTAAAGCCAGAGCTGCCAGAGCCCTGCGATTACGAGTAAACCGGCACACCAGCTCAGTAGCAATATGCTGAGCATCAGCAGCGGAGCCGCCATTGCCGCAGATCAGTAGTTTTCCCCCATTACTGATACTTTCAATTATAGTATTGGCAATAGCAATAATATCATCGGTACAATTTTCCGACAGATAATATACCGCCTCAATATGTTCATTTATATATTTTCTGATATTATTCATACAAGCCTGTATTTGTGTAAAAGATAAAGCATCGCCCCGCGATCATCGGCATTTCTGGCAGAAATCGGCCATAGTCATCATAGCCTGATCGGTATTTTCAGCCGAGCCGTCCAAAGCAGCAAATCGTTCAACCAGCTCTACAAGGTCCGGATCCGCCGGTTTACTGCTGTATTGATGGAACATATTGACAATAGCACCATCAAGACCATATTTAGCAGCCACCTCCAGGTATGCCCGGCAAACGCCCAACTTGCGACCGGGCAAATTCTGCACACAATTGGACAGTCCCAGTGAGGTATGCACACCGGTCATGTGAGGGTCGGTCATTATAGCCTTAACCGCCTGCATAGTATTATAGGTATAACCGGTATCGCCGGGCATCATAGGCATATCGATAGCCAGCGGGAAAACCATAGTATCATAATAAATATCATCGGCGGTAAAACCCTGAGCCACAGCCTTGTCATATATCTCGCGAGCCATAGCATGAATATCCTGCCAGAGGGTAACCCCCAAAGGCACTTCCGGCGACAACATTCCAATGAACTTGAAGGCAAATTCTTTACGCCAGGGCAATACCAGATCGGCAGTATGGGTCTTGACCGAATTGAGCATTGGCACAATACCGGTATTGAGGGCGTACCATTTCTCCAGACCGGCACGCAATATATCATCATTACTGCTGTCAACACAAACCGGAACTTTCTGGCCATGAACAGCCACAAGTTCGACATATCTTTGCATTTGTTCTATTGCCAGAGAAACACTCTCGCTGACAAATTCATCAACATTAACCTCAATATAAGCCGCCCCGGCAGATGCCTGATCCTTTATTAATGATATGATATAATCCAGTGAGTCACTGGCCTGCTCAAATGCCTCCGGACCGGCTCCAGCCAACTCTCGCATAGCCTTGCCTGTTTTAGGTATTGAAGCATGAACGCTTTCGCCTATATAGGTAAATGTCATCGTTTCTCTCTATTTATGCGGTTTTCTTTTAAAACTAAACTTTATTTCGGTAGATTCTATTTTCAAACGGCCAAAAAATCAATTAAATATCATAAAGCGTATGTTTGAGCTGCTAATTCTTCAGCAACAAATAACTAATTAACAAGCAATAAGTTATATTTACATCGTACTGAGAACTGAAAGTACAACAGTAAAGGCTGGCCAAAAGGTAGGCCCACGAGCGGTTTTTTGCACTTTTCTCTTGTCTTTTAAGCAAAAGGGGTGATAATATGGGAAAATATAAAAAAATTTCTTGTAAATTTCGTCAGGTTTCATAAAAATAGCCATTCAGGATATTGTTGTTTTTGTTAAGTTACTGATTTTAGTGGATTTGTGAAATGTCAGAAAGAATAACAGTTATAGGCGATGGAGCCATGGGTACGGTGTGTGCACTAATGCTGGCACATAAAGGATACTGCGTTACCCTGTGGGGCTACAATGACGAGCAGGTTCGTCTGATTCGGGAGAATCGGGAAAACACTCGTTTTTTGCCCGGGGTTTCTCTGCCCATCGCAATAGATATAAGTTCTGACGACAGCAGTATTTTCAATAATGCCGGGCTTATCGTCTCGGCCGTTCCCTGCCTGTTCCTCAAAGATGTCTGGAAGAGGCTGGTCCGCTATCTGCCTCAGCATACCCCGATAGTATCAGTAACCAAGGGCATAGACTGTGAATCGCTCAAATGCCCGACCTCAATAATAGGCGAAATAGTAGAGACCAAGCAGATCGCGGTTCTCTCTGGTCCGAATATAGCCGGTGAACTGGCTATGTCACTGCCTGCCACTGCTACCGCGGCCAGCCATGACCCAACTCTGGCCCAGCATGTGCAAAGACTCTTTACTACCAGTTGGTTCCGTGTCTATACAAATGACGATGTTGCGGGAGTGGAGATCGCCGGTGCGGCAAAAAATGTAATCGCAGTAGCGGCAGGCATAATAGACGGGCTTAAAGCCGGCGATAACGCCAAAGCCGCCCTTTTGACTCGCGGTCTGGTAGAGATAAAACGACTGGGCGAGAAAATGGGTGCTAAACCCTCTACTTTTAATGGCTTAAGCGGATTAGGCGACCTGGTCACCACCTGCATCAGCCCTCAGGGTCGCAATCGCAGCTTTGGCCAGGCATTAGGCTCAGGCAAAAGCGTAGATGAGGCTCTGGATAATATTCCTGGCCAGGTGGAAGGCGTCAATACCTGCCGGGCACTTATGCGACTGGCAGAGAAATATCAGGTTGATATGCCCATAACCAAGGCGGTATATCAGATAGTTGCAGAGAACAAACCAGTTGGCCAGGCAATGACAGACCTTATGAGCCGAGATCTGAAATCAGAACTGGGCTGACCTTTGCCTGCCCATTAAAAGCACTAACCCCAAGCCGACCGCTAAACCTAAATGCTGTTATCATTACCCCTGGCTGAGTTCAAGCCTGCTGGTTTGTGGTATAAACTGGTACAGATCGAATCTGTAAAGCAATTGAGTCGGAAGAGATAAAACTGTATGATAAAGTATTCCATCATAACTGTAGTCAGTCTGTTTTCACTTATAGTTTTCTATATAACCAGCTCTCAGGGCACACCTCCTAAAGTAGATTTCACTTTTGCTATGGTCGATTCAGTAAAGACTATAGATCCAGCCGCCATGTCGCTGCACACTGAAATAGAGATCTGGCAAGGTTTATGGGAAGGTCTGTTCACTTACAATCCAATCGACTGCACGCCAATGGAGGGTGTAGCATACTACCCGGCGGAAGTTAGCAATAACCATAAAAGCTGGACCTTCCATTTAAGGCCGGAGGCCAAATGGTCCAACGGCGACCCGGTGACCGCACATGACTTTGTCTTTGGCTGGCGTCGGGCCATAGAACCAGGTACAGCAAATGACTATGCCTACCTGATAAGGGACAATATTGTCGGTGCAGCCGAATATGTAAAATGGCGTAATGATGCTGTCCGAATACTGGGAATATTACTGGACTACTCACGCGGCAAGGATATAAGCCAGGAAGACAAAGACTTTCTCTATGCCGCAGAACTTGCCGGTCTGAAAGAGGGCAAGACCGACTGGCTGGCAATTGCCGATGATTATCGCCAGGAGCATCTGGCCCAAACGGAAGAAATGTTCAATAGAGTCGCCGTCAAAGCCATTGACGACCATACACTCCAGGTTGAACTGACTCATTCTATTACCTATTTTGAAGACCTGGTAGCTTTTCCTACCTTTTCACCTATCCACCAACCGTCAATAGAAAGATTATTGATCACTGAAGACGAGATCATCAATTACTATACATTAAGAGTTTATGACCCGCAATGGGTTAAGCACAACTACCACCATAATGGATACCCGGGCCTGATAAGCAATGGCCCATTCAAGCTTACCGAATGGCGATTCAAAGACTATATGCTCTTTGGGAAAAATGAACATTACTGGGATCGGGATAATGTAAAATGCCAGAATGTTATGGCCAAGATAACCCCTGAGTCAACAGCCTGCTTTCTGGCCTACGAACGAGGGAAAATTGATTATTTGAATAATCTCTCGACCATGAGCTTTGTCTCAAGCCTGATCCAGGGAATGAAAGACGGCACGCGTAAAGACATACATGTCTGCGATGCCTGGGGCACATTTTATTTTCAGTTCAACTGTGCTGATAAGCTCAACGATGGCCGCGACAACCCGCTGAAAGATAAAAAATTGCGTATGGCGTTGAATCTGGCTATAGACAAACAGGCGATCATAGATGCCGTATTACGCACCGGCAACAGTACCGCACTGGTACTAGTCCCGCCCTCAATCATTGCTGGCTACGAAAGCATACCCGGACCTGCTTACAACCCCGAAAGAGCTGCTGAGCTTTTGGCCGAAGCAGGCTACCCAGAAGGTAAGGGGCTTATGACCATAGAGATATATTACAGCACCAATGGCATATTCAATAAGATAAGTGAAGCTATAGCAGAGATGTGGAAAAAGCACCTGAATATCAATGTAACGCTTCGCGGTGCGGAATGGAAGATATTTAACACAGATCGTCAGTTACATGACTATATGGTATGCCGGGCCGGCTGGTATGGAGACTATCGAGATCCGACTACCTTCCTCGACCTGCTGGAGACATATAACACTCAGAATTCATGCGCCTTTTCCAATAAAGAGTATGACCAGCTGCTAAAACAGGCCAGTCTCTGCTCAGACCCGCAAGAAAGATTAAACATATTATCAAAGGCAGAACAAATAATCATTCAGGACGAAATGCCGATCATACCGATGTACCACTATGTAAACATTGAAGCGTTTCGACCTGGAATAAAAGGCATATATATTAACGCCAACCAGAGACACCCATTCAAGTATATTATCCCTGCCGGCAAATAATTGATCATGCCTCAGCAGCAGGCAGCCAGATAGTAAAAGTAGTACCCACTCCCTCTTGACTTTCGACATTTATAGTACCATGTAAATTATCTTCAATTATTCTCCGTACTATATCCAGCCCGAGCCCTGTGCCCTCACCCTGTGGCCTGGTAGTAAAGAAAGGCTCAAATATCCTGGCCTTAACTTCCGGTGACATGCCACAACCATCATCGGCGAAGACTACACAAGCACCGCCATTTGATTCATAAACAGATATTAACAAACGCCCGCCAGAAGGCATAGCACTAATAGCATTCTGAATAATATTGGTCCAGACCTGATTAACTTCATCAGAAACACCTTTGACCATTGGAGTATCATGAAGGTCAAGCTCAAGTTCGATCTTATTTTTCAATTTGGAATTAAATAGTATCAAGACGGTTTTAATACCACTTACAATATCGATAAGCGAACAGCCCATTTCACTTCTACTACTATAGCTGCTCTTGTGCACATAACTCTTTAAAGCCTGAACGATCTGCGAAGCATTACTGACAGCACTCAAGACCATCGCGCAACTACCACTGACATTAACAATCCCTGATATTTCATGCATCAATTCCAGGGCATTATCCTGCTTTAGCAGAGGCAGATAGTGCTGCCAATTGTTTGCTACTCCCATATTGAGAAATATAGAAGCATAATATTCAGCATTGTCAGCAATGCCATTATTCTCCATTTCAGCAATCAACTTCTGGCGAACATATCTGTTCTCGCGAGTTGACAGATTAACGCCAGAATTACGATAATTAATTGCAAACCGGAGCAACTCCTGGGCTAACTGGCCATTAACACCATTAAAGCAGCTTTCAACTGTAAGAAAGTTATTCACCAAATGCTCTACACTCTGACGAACAGTGTTAACAGAAGAAGCGATAACATCAAGAGGCGTATTGATCTCCTGCGAAATACCGGAGATCAACTGTCCGAGAGCTGCCATTTTTTCCGACATTATCAGTTGCCCCTGAGCCATTTTCAGCTCTTCCATTGCCAGTGCTAACTGATCATTTCTATCTTGCAGCTCAAATGTTCTTAACTTAACCTGCTGCTCCAGACTGCCGGAATAGTATGTCAATTCCTGATAAGCCCTCTCTAATTCAGATTGCAAACGCTGGTATTCCGTTACATCAACAACCATCTCCAGCACACCAACAACCTTATTACCATCAATCACTGGCATCGTGGTAACTTCAAGTTCATATCCGCTATTATCACCTTGCGGCCCCTTACTGACATTAAACTTTTTCATTTGCTTTGGCAATTCAATTCCATTTTCTTCTGCACTTGCATGTTTGAACCGCTCATGTAGCAACTCTCCGCAGAATTTCTCCATCTGTTTATTATATCTCACCGGCCGGAAATGTTCATCGTAAAAGCAAACACCAACTGTAATATTATCAAATATTATATCCCTTTCCTTCTCAGCTCTTTTCACACGGTATGAAGCTTCATAGCTATCTGTAATATCTCTGAAAAAGACAACAACACTACTACACTGATCCAATTCCGCATTGATCGGATATATATTATATGATATATAAGACCTGCGGCCATCCTTGGCAATAATGGCAGCTATCGAGTCGCTAACAGCAATTCCACTTTTCATAACCTGCTCCAGAGGTAACGCTACGGTTTGCATTGTAACAGCATCTACCAGATCAAATATTTCATCAAACCGTTTACCTGCCACCTCAGCATACTCTCTGCCAGTAAGCTTTAATGCTTCGCGATTAACTCGCATTATCAGATTTTTCTGGCCAATAACTACCACTGCATTGCCTATAGACTCAAATGCAATACTGAGCTTTTCTTTATTAGCCGACACTGCCAGAGCAGCTTTCCTAATTCGCAGCAAAATAACAATTAGAGTAAAAACGAATAATACCGTAACCACTAATATAATATCAATGACCAGTTCGGTTGATATGCCCGAACTATAATTTGTTTCACCAGAATAACTGCGACGCAACAGGTCCATTTCTTCTACCGATATCCTGGCCATCTGCTTACTAAGAATACTAAACAGAATATCCTTATCCTTGCGAACTGCAAAAGAAAGATCATTGCGACCCAGTTCATAAAGAGTAGCTCCCAGCCAGACATTTTCAATATCATATTTATTAATACAATACATACCTGCAGTCTGATTACCCAGCCAACCCCAGGCGCGACCCTCCGATACGGCCTTGAGCCCTTCAATAACATTATCTACTAATAACAGAGTTATATTGCCATACTCTTTTTCCAATTGCTCATGAATATAACTGCCTCGATCAACTGCAATGACCTTACCGGTCAACGAATCTATATTGTCAATAGCCTGCTTACTGACTGACTTATTTACAAAAACAGAAAAATACATACTTATCCAGTCTTTACTGAATAAGAGCCAGTCAGAACGATCTTTACTATACTCCATAGCCGCAACAATATCAGGACCTTTCCCATTCCTTACCGCTGCAAGATAGTCTTCAATACTCTTATAACTATAATCATACTCCAGTTCAATTCCTGCTCTGTCTGCTAACAATTCAATAAAATCTATTGCCAGCCCCTCTGGCTCTTTATCAGGCATTATCAGCGGCGGACGAACTAAAACCGCTAAAGTAGCAAAAGGATTTTCCGCCAACCACTGATTCTCCTGTGGCGTAAGCCCATCTACCACACCAACACCCTCATCATGATTACTTACTTCATGCAGAAAATCTGTAACCGTAGAGCCGGCAGGTAATGCTGAAACAGGTATATTCCACTTTAATAACTCTTCAAGTACAAAATAATTGCCACATAAAGCTCGTTTATTTTTGTCATGCAGATACTTATAACCAAGCTCAGATATAGCCATTTGCCCAATAGTCCATCCAATATTTTCTACTGATACCAGATAGCCTCCAACAGCACCAGTACCAATATAGTCTGATGACAACACGAAAACCGGAACTTCGCTCTCTTCTGCTACCTTATGACATATATAATAAGTATCGGTAAACAGGTTATCAGCCCCGCCCGACCAACCGGCAAAAATAATAGCCCTGTTACCTTCTACCGCCTCAATACGATCATATAACTGTCGCGTAGTAATTTCCTTACCACTTAAAACAGAAAGAACTAACCGTTCAGGCCTATCGGCAATTCGCGTCAGATAATCATCAATATCGCCAAGATAAGAACTTTCATTGCGTCCGGCAATTACTACTATTTCTTCCAGATCTGGCAGTAACTGTTGTATCGTACCAAATTGCAAATCAAGGTCACAGGGGATTTCCATATCTACTCTGTCAATAAAATGCGTTTGAGATGGAGCATTGCAATTTACATCATAAGATATAACCGGTACCTTATTCAAAATATTGTCAGCCAGATAATGACCAGCATAATCTGGCATACCATCACCCAGCAATATCGCCAGATCAAACGAAATCCTGCTATATTTAGATCGCAGCTGCTCGGCCTGCTCCGCTTTACTATTGTCACTAATAACATTCCGACTATCTATATGCTCGATATGTAAAGAATAACCTTTAACATCAATAGTCTCAGCCAAAACATCGGTAAGATCAGAGATCAGCAGATCACACCATTTATATCCACTATAGTAAGAATCGAGAATGAGTATATCTTTGCGATCCGGCCCGACAGCTAACAACAAACTATTCATACATAGTGTCAGACCGAAAGCCAGCAGAATAAAATATCGCCTGATTTTAGTGAGCATCTCCATATTACACCTTTATATGCTCCTCAGTCTCTTGCGGTACGCCTACAGGCAGCCAAACAATAATAGAAGTACCTTCGCCAGGGGCACTCTCAACCTCGATATTGCCACCATGGTCATCAACAACAATACGACGGACAATATCCATACCCAGACCAGTTCCTTCACCTACCGGCTTTGTGGTATAAAGAGGCTCGAACATGCGGTCTTTTACCCCTTGGGGCATTCCGCAGCCATTATCAACAATAGCAACAGATATGCCTTCAGCAGAGTTAGTTATACGAATAATCAACTTACCTTTTCCATTCATGGCATAAATGGCATTCTGGATCAGATTTGTCCAGACCTGGTTGAGCTCATCTGAATATGCATATATCTCCGGCACATCTTCAAATTCCAATTCCAGTTCAATTCCGTTTTTAAGCTTATTATGAAACAGGGTTAGTACCGTCTCCAGACAAACCCTTATATCTATCTGCTTTTTCTCTTCCTGCAACTTACCATCATCACTTCCGGCATGAATATAGTTTTTCAGAGCACGCACAATTCTTGATGCCTTCTGGATCGCAGTCTCAATAGTGTTACAACTATTTATTATATCATGTATTCGAATGATAACATTCAGCTTATCTAATATGTCAGGCTCTTTGAAAAGATCAAGATATTCCTGCCAGTTATCTCCCAAATGCGAATCTGTTATATAACTGGCTATCTCACTATAGTAAACAACACCTGCACTCTGTAATTGAGTTTCTATTTTACGGCGTCTGGCACGGTATTCACGAGTACTCATAATATTATCAACCGGCAAGCTAAGCGATTCTGACAGCAGTCCGGCTATCTGACTGCCATCTTCCCCTCTAAGCCATTGGGCCAGATTATGCATATTATCAATAACTGACAGCATACAACTTGAAATATTCTCACCTGATGAGCCTATAGCTCCCAGAGGGGTATTAATCTCATGAGCTATACCGGCAATTAGCTGCCCCAACGCCGCCATTTTTTCGGAAAGGATCAAGATGCTCTGAGCTGTTTTCAACTCGTTTAATGCGGCATTAAGCTCTCGATTGCTCTTTAATAACTCTTGCGAACGCTCTTCTACCAGTGAAACCAGTTTCACCGAATGACTCTTCAACTTGGAATAGGCCGACTCCAACTCTTTTCTAACTCTGGTATATTCGGTAATATCGATCATCATCTCCAGTAAACCGGTCAGTTTACCATCCTCTATAATCGGGACTACCACCATTTCACAAACAGAATCATCAGTCATATAAGGGGGGCGTCCTTTACAAACTTTAAGCGATTCGGCTGCCTGCCTTGCCACACAATCAGTGCATGCTTTGCTGCGATTGAACCAGGCCTTATGACATTTCATACCACATACTTCCGGAGCTGGACGACCAAAATATTTTTCCATCTGACGATTGATCTTCAATATGCGAAAATCATTATCCAGAAAACAAATACCCACCGGAATATTACTCAATATCAGCTCCCGCTCCTGTTCAACTATACGAAGCTGCTGCTGGATCAAATAACTGCTGGTTATATCGCGGATAACTAAAACAGCGCCATATAAACCAGATGTACCGCCAACCACCATTGTCACACCTAATGACACATGAATAACCTCATCATCAGCCAACACTACCCTGCCGTTAGCCTTAAAGCGATATTCACTGTCAGCCTGCATTATACAATTACAAACCTGCCTGATCGATACCTGATCTTCGGAAACATAATCAAATATGCTTACGACTGACTTTCCCGGCCCATCTGTGATCTTAAGTATTTTCTGAGCTGCCGAGTTCATCTGCATGATAGTACCATTGAGATCAATTATTATTACGGCATCATGCAATGACTCAAAAGTTATTCGGAGATTATCCTGCTCCTGTTGAGACTGTTGACGCAATCTTCGCAAATATAATGAAAAAACAAACAGAACAACAGCTATAAAAACAAGAGCAAAAACCGACCAGATAGCAAAGGTTAAATAACTTATACTGTTTACCGTTAATGTTTCTATACGATATTTGTTCTTCAGGTTGACCAATTCATTTTCTGGCAGCGATGATAATACTTTCTTCATTATATTATTCAATATTGCCTTCTCGCCTTTCACTGCCAGATAATAATTATTGTCGGAGAATTCTTTTATTTCTGACACCATAGCTATATCACTATATCCATGCGATCTGGCAATATATACCGCTGGCAGATAACTGCATATACAACCATCAACCTGGCCTGAAGATATTGCATTAAAACACTCTTCTATACTTTCGACCTGCAATAATTTTATCTCAGGATACTGCTCTGCAAGTAAGGAGCTTATCTGAGCACCACTTTCTACTGCTATGGTCTTGTCTGCCAATGACCCTAAGCCACTATAAAATAATAAGGTCCTGTCAGCATGTGAAAAAAGCGTATATTTAACTTTCATCCACGGATAACTGTAATCATACAGCCGGGCATCTCTCTCATACTTTTCTATACACAATGCCATGTCAGGGAGATCGAAACCAGAATCAAACTCCTTTCCTTTGGGTAACTCTTTATATTCAATTTCAACTCCGAGTTTATGAGCTATACTGTTAAGAAGATCAACACAATAACCTTGTGCAGGCTCGCCGGGAATCATAAAAGGCGGAAGGTCATATATACCACATTTGATCTTATCATTTTCTTTCAGCCATGACATTTCCCAACTGTAAAGCTCTATCCTCCCAGGCATAGACTCGACCTCAGAATATACCATCTCACCAATAAAATCTGCCCCCGAAGGCAATTTGGCAAGAGGTACCTGCCACTCAGATAAAACATCAAGATCAAAAACAAAACGCGTATAACCACTGCTGACCACCGGGATATCTGCAACTTTCGTCCCCCGTAATATACGACTGACTAATTCACCAAACTGCCTGCCCAGCAACTCTGCCTCAACAGCATAACAGCCCATAGGCCCCTTAAAGTCTTCTATTAAGTAGGTGGAAAACACTGGTGCCGGGCTGACTTTACACAACCTTTGTACAAATTCTGCCGGGTCAACACTCTGTTGGGTTCGATCGTGACACCATACATTTGCAATTACTATACTGTTTCTGGGTATCGAAGAGATAGCAGTAACAACTTCATTGGAAGTACATTCACTGCCATCGAGAAACTCAACATCAATGCCAAGCTCCTTCACTAACTGCTCCACTATATCACGACGATAACCTGACCCTGTCTCACTGTTATCTACCAGACAATATACTTTTTTAGCTTGCGGGTAAATCTCTTTGGCCGCCTGATAGAGCAATTTGAAATCTGTCAACTCAACTATACCTGTTATCTGACCAGCCAAATTCGGTATTTCCAATATATCATTGGGCTTATAATCATTAACGCCACAAAATATAACCGGCTTACCAATAAAAAGACTTTCATAGTTCTCCATAACAAATCGCAACGCACTGTCATCACAGGCTGCCACAATATCATAGCTATTAGATGGATATTTGCTCTTGATGTTATCGGCAAAAGTGTCTTCCACCTGCTCATAGGCCAATCGCTTGGTATCCATAAATTCCTGTTTTATTTTGATACCCGGATTTCGCCCCCCAATCACCTCTGAAAATCCCCGATATATCTCATCAGACCAACGATAACCCCGATGATATGAGTTCAGATACAGCACTCCCCCATCAGCCCAGACATTTACGCCCGAGATAAAAAAAAGCATCCCCACAATGAATAACACAGTTTTTCTGAGACTATTCACAATCTCGTTTCCCAGTTACTATTTATCTTTCATATTTTTAATTTGTCCACAGACTTTCTATCGACCCAATTACCTGCTGAATCCTGTTACCATAACGAATATTTAACTAATTAATACAAAAAGGCAGTTGTTACACCAGCAACAACTGCCTTAAATACCAGACAGAAAACCGCGTTACAATATAAATCTTTTATTAACAAGATATTACATCTTAACCACCAGGCTGTCAACCCTGACAGCAATAACTGTCGTACTAATTGACACGAAACACTATTATACTACTGTTTTCATATTATCGGAATCAGTTTTGATATGCACATCTCTCTGCGGGAAAGGTATGGTTATACCATTTGACTCCAGAGCGACCTTGAGTCTTTCGGTAAGAGCGAATTTAACATCCCAATAATCAGCAGAGTTCACCCATGGGCGTACCAGAATATCAACACTGCTGTCACCGAGCTGCCCCACAGCTACAGTATAAGCCGGTTCTGCAAGAACACGCGGCTCAGACTTAAGCACAGATTCGATCGTCTCTTTGGCCATTTTGATATTGTCACCATAGGAAATGCTCATTACCATATCAACACGACGGGTTGGATTTTTGCTGAAATTGGTTATATTTGAACCTGTTATACTGGCATTAGGCAATACGATCCTGGCATTGTCAGGGGTATTTATACTTGTTGTAAATATGTCAATATCAACAACTTTACCTACAACCCCACCAACAGAGATAACATCATCAACCTTAAAAGGACGGAACATGATCAGCAATACACCGGCCGCGAAATTTGCCAGTGACCCCTGCAGAGCCAAGCCTACAGCCAAACCGGCGGCACCTATTACAGCCACCACCGAACCTGTCTCGATTCCCATGCGACCTAATGCCGCCACCACAACAATGACCATGAGAACGGCAAAAGAAACATTTTTGGCAAACACAACCAAAGTCTCATCCAGCTTTGACTTTCGCAATACTTTCGCCAAAACACCAGAAAGTAATCGGGCAACTATTCGCCCCAGCCAGAAAATAACAATAGCCAAAGCGAGGTTTTTACAAGCCTCCAGGCCATTAGTTGTAACATAATCCACTATGTTTTTTACCCATTCGTTTTCAGCCTGAGCTGACATTATACTTGTAGTCAATATCATAAGCACCTTCTCCTTAAATATCATGTTAAAATGACCTGTTCCTTAAGGCCATTCGCTACACAGTTATTATATTCAGCCGCAATACTATAACAAGATAATATAATTCAATCCTGATACTATAAAGCACTGTCGGCTGATACGCTTTTGTGTGTAACCCAATAAAACCAGGTCCTATAACCATAACCATTGTCCCATAACTAACAGAAACAAAGCTCAATACCAGGGAATCAAAGTGTTTCATTAGTCCGATATTAAGGAAAATATTTATAAAATTGTGAATATTGACATATAATTCAACATATTTTTAAGAAACATATCTACATATTTAATCTATACTTACAACCAAACAGACTATCAACGACTATTTAATCCAGTAAAAGAATCCTGACTTTCTGTCGAGAAACAAACTGGAAACTATTGAACTTTACATTCAAAAAAGTGCAATTTTATACATAAACAGTTGCTTTTAGGGCAGTTAAAAGAACTAAAGTAACAAATTGGCCGGCATGGCGATAAGATTCATATTATCGCCATGATCAGACAGGAAGTGCCTTGCCAATTATAGTCAAGGCAGTGTGTAACAGTTATGCTGAAAAAAAATTGTAAAATTATGAGGCTGCTGACTCAACTGGGACTGAGCAATAAGAAATGCCTTCATGAACAGACCTCCCGTGAAACTCAGCAAATAATAGAATCTTTGACCAGAATACTCAAAGATGCCGACCCCGGCTTTATGAGCCTCTGCACTGATTCCCAGGAACTCTATAACAACATAGAAGCACTGCAAAAACGAGTTGTAAAAGTTGCCGGCCTGTTTAACATGAAGGATGAGAACTGCTCCTTCAGGCAGGTGGAAACACTTGCAGCCGGCACCCTTAGTTCTTTCAAAGATACCACTCGGGACATTTCACACTCGATCAATTCTATATCATCACTTAAAAACGAGATAGAAATACTGGCAGAACATACCGAGAAATTCCGGGAAAGCTCAAATTATCTGAGAATAATCAGGACGAATATTTCCATGGAGAGTGTCCGAACAGATCGCTCCCGCGAGCTTTTCTCTTCACTGGCTGATGAGATACAGAAACTATCTGAAAAGATAAACGAGATATCTACCAGCATGGCTGGCGACCTGAATCTGGCTCAAAACAATCAGCGAAAAGCTGAAACAGAGATCAGAGAAGAACTAGACAATATAGCTCAATTACATGTGCAAGCAGAAACAAGGATTAATTCGGCAACAGAACAGGCAAAAACCCTGATGGAATTATCTGGTAACTGGCTGGCGCGTATCGCCAGGAATTTCCAGTCTATAGCCCAGAACATTAGTCAGGTGATAATCTCAATGCAATTTCATGATATTTTCCGCCAGCAACTTGAGCATGTAATAGAAGCTCTGCAAGACATTCAGATCCGCACCACTCAGGAGAAAAAAGACAAAACCGACTTGGCCTATGCCTATTCTATCGCACAATTACAAATGGCCCAGATAGATCATGTCTGTCAGGAGGTCGGCAATGCCGGTGAAAGCATCAGAGTAGCTTTCAGTAACATTAAAAATGAACTGGCAAAAATCGACATACACGAAGCCTGTTCGATGGGAAATAATAAAGTTGGTCAAAGCAATGTATTTGGCACACTTATCAATGAACTGGGCCAATTCAATAACTTCATTAATGAAGCCTCATCTCTTAACCTGGAAACCCGGCGTGCAATAGACATGGTCAAACAAACGACCATGGCACTGACAAGCTATATCCGGGAAATAAGAACTATAAGCAGGGAATTAAGCTTTAAGGCCCTGAATGCTATTGTCCTTACCGAAAGACTCGGCTCAGAAGGAAAATCTCTGGCGGTACTCACCGAAGAGGTATATAGCTGTGCCGGACGGGCACAGAAACTGGGTGATGAAGTCACAAATGTTTTAGGAGAGATCACTGAGCTTTCAAGCAAACTATCAAGTAACGATACGGATAACCAGCTCAATGACAATATAAACAAGCTGCATCAGGCAACAGCTCAAATGGATAGTGAATATAGTAGTTTTGAAGCTGACCTGCAAGAAACCACCAGCAGTATTAGTGAAATAGACACTAAGACTCAGACAATTATTCACTATGTCGAGTTCATCGATGAAATACACAGTAAACTAAGTGAACAAAAAGACAGACTTGACCAGTGCCTGAAACATCTGGCCCCTTATGCCAGCTACATTGACACCAATACAAACCAGAAGATAAACGAGCTGCATAAGTCTTACACCATGGAACAGGAAAGGGCCATACACAACAAAGCCCTTAACTTAGCCAGTCAAGACAATGTAAATAGCATAAAAGATGACATACCTGAAGTAGTAACCGCCGGAGCAGCCAGTAATGCAGGTAATGAGTTTGATGATAACATTGAGTTATTCTGATTTACAGGAAATATAACCATGCAAATGACAATTGAAAAGAATAACGAGTCATGCACTCTAAAACTTGAAGACAAGTTGAGCATATATGATGTAACACAACTACACCATGAACTGCTAAGTGCACTGGAAACCTCCAGCTCAGTAACTGTTGACTGGAGTAGTGCCGTTTCCTGCGACAGCTCCATCGTACAACTATTACTGGCTGCGGCCAAAACCGCGCAAGCCAGGCATATACATTTAGAACTTACCGAACCAGGACAGGACATCGCCGGGTTCGTCAATAAACTGGGATTTAACTGGCAGGACATCACACAGAATTAAAGATGTTATAGAAGGGTAGAACCATGAGTAAAGTAATAATGACCGCAGATGACTCTGCAAGCATGAGACAAATGGTAAGCATGACACTAAAGCAAGCCGGCTACAATGTTGTCGAAGCCAGCGACGGCAAGGATGCTCTGGGCAAACTTAATGGCATTGACATGCTCATTACCGACTTGAATATGCCAAATATGGACGGGATAGAACTGATCAAACAGGTGAGAAGTAAGCCGGAGTATAAATTCATACCGATCATTATGCTCACTACTGAATCACAGGATAATAAAAAGATGGAAGGAAAGGCTGCCGGTGCCAGCGGCTGGATCGTCAAGCCCTTCAAGCCAGACCAGCTCATAGCAGTAATCCAGAAAGTATTGCGTTAAAATTTGGGAGCATAAACACAATGAGTGAAATAAATAACAACCAGTTCAGCGAGGTCTTCAAACAGGAAGCAGAAGAACTGCTCATAAATATTGAAGAATGCATTCTCGATATAGAAAACGACCCGCACGACAAAGATGCCGTAAACCGTCTCTTCCGGGCCATGCATACGATCAAGGGCTCAGGCTCAATGTTCGGCTTCGATGAGATAGCAAAGTTCACTCATCATATTGAAACCTGCCTTGATGAAGTAAGAGATGGCAAAGTAGCCATAACCAAGGATCTTATCGACCTGATCCTGGCAAGTCGCGACCAGATAATGGCTATGCTCGACGGCACTAATTATGACATGCAAACCAACGAAAGCATTATTGCTGCCCTGCAATGCCTGATGGGTACACCGCAAGAGGAAACAACAAACTCCACTGCGAATAAGAACAAAACGGAAAGTGGTAAAAGTGCGATACATAAATACCAGATACACTTTGATGCCCCTGTCAGCATTTACAACTCGGGTATGGACCCGGTTTTACTGCTGGAAGAACTCAGTGAAATGGGCAAATGCCAGATAAGCTCCGATATCAGTCGGATTCCCAGCCTGGAAAACCTGGACCCGGAAAGCTGCTATTGGTCCTGGCAGATCGACCTGGAAACAAGCAACAGTATCACAGCGGTTAAAGATGTATTTATATTCGTTGAGAATCAGACTGATCTGACAATTAACGAAATAGCAGCTGACCAGAAAAATACTGAGTCAATTGATGACACTGCAATTCTGGAAATGGAAGCGCCTAAACTGGGTGATCTGCTGGTAAAGAAAAATATTATCAACCACGAAACTCTGGGCAAAGCACTTGACAAGCAAAAAACTGTCCGTAAACGAGTAGGCGAAATACTAATCGAAGAAGGAAAGGTAACCAAAGAAGAAGTTGAAGAAGTATTGAATGAACAAGGACAGATAAAAGAAAAACAGAATAACGCTAAACAGGAAAGCGTCAGGGTTTCTTCTGAAAAACTAGACCACCTCATTAATCTGGTTGGCGAACTGGTAATAACTCAGGCCCAGCTCACCCAGATATCAGCCAACCACACCATAGCAGAACTGGCCAAACCAGCTGAAGAGATCGAAAGGTTAACTGCTGACCTGCGCGACAGCATACTTAATATACGCATGATGCCGATTGGCACACAGTTTAACCGTTTCCGCCGGTTAGTCAGGGATATGTCTCAGGAACTCAACAAGGAAATCGAACTGGTAACCTGCGGTGCTGAAACCGAAATGGATAAGACAGTTATCGAAAGACTGGCCGACCCTCTGGTTCATCTTATTCGCAATAGTCTGGACCATGGCATAGAATCACCCGAGGTAAGACAGGCAGCAGGAAAACCACGCGGAGGCACGATAACCCTTTCAGCCGCTCACAAAGGGGCAAGTGTTGTCATTACGATTCATGACGATGGCAAAGGGCTCGACAAGGATAAGATCCTCGCCAAAGCTATCAGCAAGGGCATGGTTGCACCTGACACAGAATTGCCAGACAGGGAAATATATAACTTTATACTGGCACCAGGGTTCTCTACTGCTGAAGCTGTGACCAATATCTCAGGTCGAGGTGTTGGTATGGATGTTGTCAAAAGGGAAATTGAAAATCTCAGAGGTAAAGTTGACCTTACCAGCGAAAAAGGCAATGGCACCACCATTACCCTGACACTGCCGCTTACCCTGGCAATAATTGATGGTCTGCTGGTAGATGTCGATGGAGATAATTATGTTATACCGGTAAGCATGGTAGAAGAGTGCCTGGAAATGAATCATGACATTGTCGCTTTGAGTGATGATCGCAACCTGATACAGGTAAGAGGTGAACTGGTGCCTTATATCCGCCTTCGGGAAATATTCAACATACCAGGTGCATATCAGCATATTGAGGAAGCCGTAATCGTCAACTGCAATGATTCCAGACTGGGAATTGTAGTTGACCATATCATCGGCGACCACCAGACAGTGATTAAATCACTAGGCAAGATGTATAAAGATATAACCGAGATTTCGGGAGCCACCATTATGGGAGACGGTAATGTTGCCCTGATACTGGATATCAGCGGCATAATGGAAACAGCAAAAACGATAGAATCAGTTATAGCTTAATTATCGAATAATAACAATTAAAAACCACAGAGGATATAACCATGCAGTTCAAAACTAATCTGTCTATACTTTCAATAACATTAACTGCTTTACCAATAGCAGTTATTGCTATAGCCTTCAGTTTGTTTGATATCAGCTTTTCAAATTCAGTCGTACTGGGCCTTGCAACCGCTATCGTTGCAGCTCCTACCTATTCTTACGCACTTAATCGATATCTCACTGGAAAGATCGCCATAGTCTGCCAGCAAACTAAGAATATGTCACAGGGAAATTTCAATTGTAAGCTATCTTTTAAGAACAAAGATATTCTGGCAGAACTATCAAATGACCTCGATGTAATCTCAGAGAATTTCACTAAAATGACAACAGAGCTGAACTCAACAAGCTCGATCATAAAAAAAGGGAAACTGCGTCATCGGGCTGACGCAACTGATTTACAGGGAAGTTATTCATCGCTGGTCAATGGCTTCAACGCTCTGGCTGATGTGCTGGTGAGCTATATCGACGCTTTCCCGGTACCAGCCATGATAGTTGACCGTGAGTTCAATGTTAAATATCTAAACAAAGTAGGCTGTAATATTGGTGGTATAGAAACCAGAAGCGCAGACACGATGAAATGCCACAATATATTCAAGACAGGCGACTGCCAAAGTGAAAAGTGCGCCATTAGTAAAGCAATGCAGACTGGCAACCCATGCGATTCAGAGACCATCGCCCACCCAAATGGCAACACTCTCGCAATTAAATATTCAGCATCACCGATCAAAGATGATGATGGCAATATCATTGGGGCCCTGGAAATAGTAGTAGATCAGACCGAAATTAAAAAGGCTATGCTTGAAGCTCAAAAATCGGTTGATAACATGAATAATCTGCCAACACCAATTATGACTGTTGATAATGAATATAATATTACCTATATCAACCCAGCCGGAGCTGCTGTAACTGGCAAGACACCACAGCAGGTCATCGGCCAGAAATGTTACAGCCTGTTCAAGACAGGCCATTGCCAGACCGAGAACTGCCGCTGCCATAAGGCAATGTTTGATGGTCGTAACCATACTGGCGAAACCGTAGTTGACCCTGACAATCTTAATATACCGATCATGTACACTGGTGCTCCTATTAAGGATGCCGATGGTAAAATTGTTGGCGCTCTCGAATATATCGTTGATATAACCGACATAAAAAATGCTCAGCGTAAGATGCAGAAGGTCGATGAATACCAAAAGAATGAGGTCAATAAATTTGCTGCAGCCCTAAACAGACTGGCCGTTGGCGACCTGGAAATAGTTTACACAGCCGCAACTGCTGATGATGACACTGCCAGCGTCAAGGCAATATTTGACCAGCTGGCCAGCTCTCTATCGCAGCTGTTGAAGGCCATGGAAGACATTTCAGACCTGGCTAAAGAGATATCAGTTGGTAATCTGACTGTAACTGCTTCTAAACGCTCCGAGGAAGATGTGCTCATGGAGGCACTCGATAATATGATCAATAATCTGACCCGGTTCGCCAGTGATGTCCAGACAGCCTCGGCACAGATCGCCGCCGGCTCTGAACAGATGAGTTCTACCTCACAGCAAATGGCACAGGGCGCCTCTGAACAGGCGGCAAGCATTGAAGAGATATCAAGCTCTATGGAAGAAATGGCCAGTACGGTCAGGCAGAATGCAGATTCTGCCCAGCAGACCACTGCCATCGCCCAAAAAGCTGCCAGCGATGCTCAACAGGGAGGCAAAGCCGTTGACCAGACAGTAACAGCAATGAACTCAATAGCTCAAAAGATAAATATTATAGAAGAAATTGCTCGCCAAACCAATATGTTGGCTCTTAACGCCGCGATCGAGGCTGCCCGTGCCGGCGAACATGGCAAAGGTTTTGCTGTTGTCGCCTCAGAGGTACGCAAACTTGCTGAACGCAGCCAGAATGCAGCACAGGAAATATCAACGCTATCAACCGAAAGTGTTGATATTGCCCAGAAAGCCGGAAAGCTGCTCCAGGACATTGTGCCGGGCATCCAAAAGACTGCGGAATTGATCGAAGAGATCAATACCTCAAGTGCTGAGCAATCCAGTGGAATCGATCAGGTAACACAGGCGATCCACCAGCTTGACCAGGTAGTGCAGCAGAACAGCTCTGCTACCGAAGAACTGGCATCAACCAGCGAAGAATTCACATCGCAGGCAGAACAACTCATGAAAACATCAGAGTTCTTCGTTTTGGACAAACAGAATTATAAGCCAATAAAAAGCCAGACTATAAAAACAAAAGTAAAAGCAGAAAATAATAAAAAGGCACCGATTAAAGCCGATAACAAACCAACAAATAAGAAGTTACAACCAGTCTCAACCTGCCGTACCGGTGGAATAGACTATGACCTTGAACTACCAGACGATGTTAATGATAGTGATTTCAACTGATATTCTAAACGACCAATAATTTCAAATCCATAAATTCAGGCAACAAGATGCAAAAAATCCTATACATAGTATTAATAATATTAGTATTTACCGGCCCTGTTCAGGCTGACATGGGACCATATGACTGGGCTTCTGTCCATCTTAATGAATTGCGTGACGAAAAGGTCGTACAGCTCAGGGGCTTCTGCAACCGGGTTCACCAGCAGGCACAAAATGCAGCAAAACAGCAGCAGCTGATCGATTTTTTCGATCTGAACCTGAGGTATTATCAGGCTGCGTCACAAAGCACACCGCCTGAAGAACTGACCGAAACGATCAATACCCTCCACGAAGCCTTCCAGGAACACTATATCAGAAACTGGCTTGCTTTCTATGATATACTATTCATAAGCATGGACGGCGACATATTCTATAGCATTCGGAAAGAAGCTGACTACAAAACCAATATAATAAAGAATAATCAGTTTAACACTGAGCTGTCAAAATGCATAGCTGCCAGACCTGATAAGGAACATTTTATTGACTTTCATTTCTATGGGGCATCAAAAGAAGCTGCCAGTTTTATCGTCGAGCCAATCTTCAACGACAATAAACAGATCGGCTGGATCGCTTTGCAGTTAGCAGTCAATAAGATAAATTCTTTATTTGCCAGCACGGAAAGTCTGGGAGCTACCTGCGAAACATTTGTGGTTAATCGACAGGGATACATGCTGACAGAATCAAACTTCGTCAGCGATGAAACCATATTAAAGACTCGACTGGATGAAGGTAATATCGAGCCAAAATTCCAGGATGGCCGGGGCAACAGAATGGTCACGGACTATCGCGGCTGCAAGGTATTGACCGCATTTGAAGTATTTGACTTCATGGGCGTTAAATGGCTGGTAGTAGCCAAAATAGATGAAGCCCAGATCACAACTGAACATTACCAGCAACATCGGGAATATTATAATGAAGAAATAATTAAATCATTAAACAGCAAGCCGGTAATATTCAGTCAGACACAAGACATACCTTTGACCAATAAAGAAATAAGAAGAGTTGATATGGATGAGTATGTCAGAGCAAAGCATAATGAAATATTACAGACAATGGGTGTATCTACCTGTACCGCTGTAGTGGCAATGTATCCGGCAAAGTTTGCCTATCTCGCGCACATCAGCACTCTTGACAGTGTTTATGGCGGTAGTGGAACTGACCTGATCAGCTCTATAACAAAAAAAATAAAAACTTATGATATATACAAATATCAAAGACGCTATGTACAATTCGTCATTATAGCACGACATCTGAATAGTCTGGAATCAATTATTGACAAGCTGGTAAGTGAGGGGATCCTGCTCTCACAGATCAGTGTATTATACAATCCTCAGGCCAACTATGCCAGAGTCATCTATGACTATTCATCCAATGGACTAAATGTCATATGGGTAACAGATAAAGGGAACGAAAATAATTGTGTGCAGAATGCCGAATCCTCGCAAAATATCGGAATGATAATTAAGGACTGTATTGACACTCGTCAGGTTCAATACTCAAATGCAAAACTGAACAATAAAGCAATTTAGACTATCTGCAAAAGAGGAAAAACTTGAAAACAAACAGAGCTTCTGACCGTGCGTCACCTTAAAATAATTATATGTGTAATGGGGACACTTAAATAACCCGAATGGGCAAATACAATATACTGGAGTATAAAAAATGTTTAAGAACTTTAAATTAGGTGTTAAGATTTCTTTAGGTTTTGCCGCGTTAATAGGCATTTCAATAACGCTGGGTGGATTAGCTATTTACAATATGAATAATGTAGGGGTAGAATCTACAAAACTGGCCAATGAATATGTTCCGGAAGTAAAAGTGGCTGTTGACCTTAGCTCAGCTGCTAACCGCACTATGCTCGAAATGCGCAGCTATGGATTAAGTGAAGAAGAACAGTATTACACTAAGGCCAAAGAAGAAATGATCTCTGTCAAGAAGAATCTGACCGAGGCTGATGAGCTGGCTAAAACTGCAAAGAATCTGACACAGTTACAAAGTCAGGTTGATACCGCTAAAGCAGCCGTTGATACCTATGCAGAACTTATGATCAGCACAGAAAAAGCAATTGCTAACATGAACGAACAACGCTCCATTCTGGACGAGAATGCTGCTTCATATATGCAAAATTGCTCTGACTTTCTCTCTGAACAGAATCAGGCATTCAAAGATGATCTGAAGGACAGGCAGATAAAGGTCAATATGGTAACAGAGATAGTTAATCTGGGTACAAAAGCTCGTGTTACAAACTTCAAAGCACAGAGTACTAACGATATGACCATGATGAATGAAGCTGTCACGCTATTAGCAGGCCTTAACAAATACACTGATGAACTCAGGAAAATAACTACAGATGCTGATGATCTTAACAAGATCGCAGAAACAGAAAAAGCTGCTAAAAGCTATTCCGATAATATGAAATCATATATTACAGCAAATGATGCCATGGCTAAAGCAGGCAAAAAAATGGATGAAAATGCCGCAGCTTATATGAAAAACTGTAATGACTTTTTAGCCAGTCAGAATGAAGCTATGAAAAATGAGCTGAATCAGGAAGGGGCAAATCTGACTGAACGCCTGGAAAAGATAACACTGACAAATAATATCATTGATTCAGGAAACGCTGTCAGAGTAGCTAATTTCAAAGCTCAGGCTACACAGGACCCACAACTCATGAAAGATGCTCTCGCTATCTTTACTGATATTAAGCAGGCAACAGGAAAACTAAGAGGAATTACAAAGCAGGAAGCTAATCTCAAACAGATAGCCAACACTGAAGCTGCTGCTGATAATTATCAGGCAGCGATGCAGGATTATCTAAACAGCTTTACATCTCTTGCTGACATAAGAAAAGCTATGGATCATTCTGCCGGTGCTTATGTAGCTCAATGCGAGTCATTCTTTAACAGCCAGCAGGAAAAATTAGCTAAAGATATGCTGGAAAGACATGATAAGATAACTATAGTTAACGACATTGTTGACCTGGGTAACGAGGCAAGAATAAAGGGTTATAAATCTCAGGCCTTAAGATCACCTGCTATAATGGAAGAGGCTCTGGCTGTATTCCCGAAACTTAATGAAAAGATTTCCGAGTTACGCGCTATTACCCGCAGAGCATCTAATCTAAAACAGATCGACGACACAACTGTCGCTGGCAATAAATACGAAGCCGGACTCAAGACCTTCCTGGACCAGTGGGGAAAACTACAAGAGATCGGTGTTCAGCGTTCTATCGTATCACAAAAAGTGCTTGACGCCTGCAATACAACGGCTGATGCAGGCATAAAAAATACAACCGAAATCGCTGATGCCGCAGTTGCTTCCTTATCCAAATCTACTAAGATCATGATCGGTGGATTATCAGTAGCAGTTCTGGTCGGTGCCTTACTGGCATACTTTATTACTAGTGGAATCACTAAACCAATTAAACGAGTTGTTGAAATAATGACCGAAATGGCAAGAGGTGACCTGGATGTCAATGTCACCAGTGACAGCAAAGATGAAATCGGTCAGCTTATGGGCGCTATGGACACCCTGATAAAGTCACTGAACGAAGTGGCTGATTCCGCCCATGAAATCGCTATTGGCAATCTGGAAATGAATATCACTAAGCGTTCTGAAAAAGACAGATTGCTTGAGGCTTTCGCTGAAGTTATTAAAGCTCTCCGCGAAGTTACCAAGATGGCTGAAGAGATCGCCGGCGGTAATCTGACTGTCAATGCTGAAAAACGCTCCGATAAGGACCGTATGCTGGAAGCCTTTGGCACTATGATCGAAAATCTAACCCGGTTCGCTTCTGATGTGCAGACCGCTTCAGCACAGATAGCTTCAGGCTCAGAGCAGATGAGCTCTACGGCTCAATCTCTGGCTCAGGGTGCTTCTGAACAGGCTGCCAGTATCGAAGAAATATCAAGCTCGATGGAAGAAATGTCAAGTACGGTCAAGCAGAATGCAGACTCCGCCCAGCAGACCGCCGCTATTGCCCATAAGGCTGCTGGCGACGCTCAAAACGGCGGTAAGGCCGTAGAGCAGACCGTCGAGGCTATGCGTTCTATCGCGGAAAAGATCAATATCATCGAGGAGATCGCCCGCCAGACCAATATGCTCGCCCTTAATGCTGCAATCGAAGCAGCCAGAGCTGGCGAACATGGTAAGGGCTTTGCCGTTGTGGCTGCCGAAGTTCGCAAACTGGCTGAACGCAGCCAGAACGCAGCTCAGGAAATTTCTACTCTGTCAACTGATAGTGTTGAGATTGCTGAGCAGGCAGGTAAGCTGCTCGAAGAGATCGTACCCGGCATACAAAAGACTGCCGAACTGGTCGAAGAGATCAATACCTCAAGCTCCGAACAGTCTGCCGGTATCGAACAGGTTACTCAGGCTATTCACCAGCAGGACCAGATCGTTCAGCAGAACAGCTCGGCTACCGAAGAACTGGCCTCAACCAGCGAGGAATTCTCTTCGCAGGCAGAACAGCTGCTTAAGACCGCTGAATTCTTCGTACTCAGTAATGCCGGCGGCAGGACCATGCCAAAGCCGAAGGCAAAAACCATTAAACCTGCCAAAGTTGTCAAGCCTGTCGCTAAAACTCCCGCTCCAGCCCCAGCCAGTTCTGGCTCAGGCAGCGGCATAGACTACAATCTGGAAGGCGATGACGAATACAGTGACGCCGATTTCAGTTGAACATGTTAAACCTTTCAAGCCTGTGGAATGTGGCATTGGGCTGTAACAGGCCCAATGCCAGCCACTATAAAATATAAATATCATAATTTTATAAGGAATATAAACATGAGCGTTGCAAATGTAATGGAAACCTGCCAGTACCTGACCTTCAGATTAGGACAGGAAGACTTCGCATTAGAGATCAATACCGTGCGTGAAGTGCTGGACCTCATTAACATAACTAAAATACCCAGAACACCAGAATATATGAAAGGTGTCATTAACCTGCGAGGTAATGTCGTGCCTATTATCGATCTGAGGCTTAACCTGGGAATGGAATCAGCAGAAAGAACTGTAGATACCTGTATTATTATCGTTGAAGTTGACTTTGATGGTGAGGCGATGCAGATAGGCGCTCTGGCTGATTCAGTACAGGAAGTGATCGATATAGATCCTGACAATATCGAACCAGCCCCCAAAATAGGAATTAACCTTAATACCGATTTCATCAAGGGCATGGGCAAACGAGATGACAAGTTCATTATCATTCTTGATATCAATAAAGTATTATCATCAGAGGAACTTACCGTACTTAAAGCGGCAAGTGGCTCTAATGCTGATAATTGAAAGCTAATGTGAACTCCTATCAAGGCCAGGGGCATATTCAGGTTAACTGAGTATGCCCAGATGCCGACATGAAACATTGAATTATTATAACTGTTATATATTGCACCTTAAACTATCATGACAAACACTAATAAGGAACATCATAGCCACCATAATTGTATGCCACTCCTGTCAGACAAGGAACTTGACTTGTTCAAAGAACTTATCTACGAAGAATGCGGCATACATCTCAAAGATGAAAAAAGATCTATGATGTCTTCCAGATTATTCAAAAGGGTACGAGCTCTGGGCCTTGAATCATTTCAGGACTATTACGACCATCTCCAGGAAGCCACAAACAGCATTACGGAAATTGTGTCATTGATCGATGTTATCACCACAAATAAAACCGACTTCTTTCGTGAACCGATACACTTCGATCTGCTCAGACAGACTATTCTGCCGGAAATGATAAGCAGGCCTGAATTCAAAAAGGAAAAGAAACTGAAATTCTGGTCTGCCGGTTGCTCATCTGGTCAGGAACCTTATACCCTGGCCATGGTACTGGACGACTTTCTTGAGAGATATGATGCCTCCTTCTCCATTCTGGCTACTGATATATCTACTAAAGTATTGCTCGAAGCCAGAAAAGCTGTATATACTCGAGATATAGTCTTACCTGTACCGGGCATGTACAAGAGCAAATACCTGCTCACCGGATCCGGAAAGGCAAAAGGACTTTTTCGGATCAAGCCTGAACTCAGAGAAAAAATAACTTTTGGCAGATTAAACTTCATGGACGAGGACTATGGCATCGACATGACCATGGATGCCGTATTTTGCCGAAATGTTATTATTTACTTCGACTGGAAAACTAAAACCGAAGTTATTACTAAGTTATATAATCAAATAAGACCTGGCGGATACCTGTTTGTGGGTCATTCCGAAACACTCAACGGCGTTGACCTGCCCTTAAAAAAGATTGTGCCAACTGTATTTCAGAAGACCTGTTAAGTTTAATACAAAATTATATTGCGAGAGTTAACCTGAAAATGGATACCACAAAAAAAATTAAAGTATTAGTAGTTGACGACTCCTCTGTTGTCCGCCAAACCCTTTCTGCAATTATTAACGATGAGCCTGACATGATTGTCATGGCAACTGCTGCTGACCCTTATATTGCAGCTACTAAAATGAAAGCAGAACTGCCAGATGTTATCACTCTCGATGTCGAAATGCCTAAAATGGACGGGCTGACTTTTCTTCATAAGATAATGAGCCAACACCCTTTGCCAGTAATTATGTGCTCCAGTCTTACTGAAAAAAATTGCGAAACAACATTGAAAGCTCTGGAGTATGGAGCTGTCGATGTTATTACTAAGCCGCAAATGGGCGTTAAGCAATTCCTGGAGGATTTCAGAGTTACTATCTGCGACTCAATTCGGGCCGCTGCTATGGCAAATCTCAGAGTCAGAAGAGCCATCAGCAAACCTGTCCAGAAGAAACTTACCGCTGATGCCGTTCTCGAAAAACCAACCGGCAAGGCAATGATCAAAACCACTGAAAAGATCATTCTGGTCGGAGCCTCTACTGGTGGTACTGAAGCACTGCGTGAATTTCTGGAAGCACTGCCTTCTGATGCGCCCGGCATAGTAATCGTTCAGCACATGCCAGAAAAATTCACCGCCAGCTTTGCCGAAAGACTTAACGAAACCTGCCATATCAATGTCAAGGAAGCTGCCGACAATGATACTGTACTACAGGGCAGAGCCCTTATCGCTCCGGGAGGGCTACATACTATGATCAAAAGATCTGGTGCCAGGTACTATGTAGAAGTTAAAAATGGGCCGCTTGTCTCAAGACACAGACCTTCTGTTGATGTACTCTTCCGCTCAGGTGCCAGATATGTCGGACAAAATGCTATCGGCGTTATCATGACCGGCATGGGTGACGATGGTGCTCTTGGCATGAAAGAAATGAAAGACGCAGGATCATATAATATTGCTCAAGACGAAGCAAGCTGCGTTGTATATGGTATGCCCAAAGAAGCTGTCAGGCTTGGAGGCGTTGATTTGATCATAAGTCTTGATAAGATTGCACCTAAGGTTATGCAACTATATAAACAACAAATAGTTGCAAATAATCATAGCCATTGTTAATATTATATGCTATAATTAATTGGGGAGTACTAGATACTCTCAGGATATTCGTGACCCGCCCCGACGAAAGTCAGCAGGGAACTCCCAGACCTGCCGTGCGGGTCACATCTTTTTAAACTAAAAGCAAGATTAAAACAGTTTAATCATCTGGAAATGGTTAAAACTGTAATATACATCTCGCCTTTTATTCCATTATTTTTGTTTTTCCTTATGCTTTTTTTGTCATTCGGATATATAATTACCAACTCAAAATATAGCGTGGATTTTTTGTAACCTGAAACTGTTTTTCTGTGTAGAAAGCTCAATAAACTTCCACTTTGATAATAATTTATTTTATATTAATACTTAAGGAGAATGATTTTATGAAAAAGATGCTTACTCTGCTGGCTATGGCCGCTGCAACCTGTTCGCCACTTCTGGCCGCTTCTATTAAAAGCAATGTAGTGCCGGCAGATTCCAAAATTGTCGCTCATGTCGATGTTGAGGCATTCAGAAGCTCTGCTCTGGCTGAACTGAGCAAAATCATCGAAGAGGCTAACAATAACTCTGACGAAATCGACGGCCTCAAGGAAATGACCGCAAAGCTCGGCTTTGACCCTACTGCTGAACTCAGCTCAGTCACAGCCTATGCCAGCGGACTCGATGTTGAAAATAATGGCGGCGTTATCATTGCAGAGGCCACTAACCCGGTTATGATCGACACTAAGATAATTGACACCATAAAGGCCGAAGATCCCAATCTGGTCGTTACCTCAGCTAAAAGCGGCAGTAATACCATTTATTCCATTGGCTCTGATGAAAAGACCGGCAAACTCTGCTTTATCGATAAGAAAACACTTATGCTTTCAGACAGTGACGAGCAGATCAATACCGCCCTTAAGACTTTTGCTGCGAAAAATGGCGGCTTCAAGTCCTTGGCAACCACTCCTGCCGGCAGCTTCTTCTCTCTGCAAGTTACCGGACTGCAAGACATTGCAGGCGATTCACAGGACCCTCAGGCTCAGATGATCAAACAAGTATCAGCCATAACCTGCTTCGTCGGCGAAAATCAGGGTAATGCTTTTCTCAATGTAAAGGTTTCCACCCTGGACCAGGCAACTGCCGCCCAGATCAATCAGATGGCACAGGGCATGCTTCCCTTTATTGCCATGCAGGCTGCCCAGAATGCACCGGAAATCGCTGGCATGCTCCAGCAGATAAAGGTATCTGCTGATGGTAGTGATGTCAATGTAGTACTGAACTACCCGGCTAAAGACATTATTCAGGCGGTTAAAAAGTCTATTTCTCAACAAAATGCCTCTGCCTCTCTGATTCAGTAAACACAAAAACAAATCGTCTGGCTCAAAACCAGGCAATTTGAGATAAACAACTACAAGGCCAACAGTTACAACTGTTGGCCTTTTCTATTTCTCATTTTTCACTTGAAAAACATCGCTATTAACCTGAAAATATTTCAGTTTGCACCAGCCTAAAAATAAATAATGCATTTTGAATACTTACAGAAAGAATTATCTAAAAATGAATACCAATAAAATCAGTTGGCAGGATCGTTACCATGCCCCGGAAGTTTACTGCATAAAATGTGAGATAATCGATAAACCAGGCAAACTCGGTGAAGTGGTAAGTGCGATCGGTAAAGCCGGAGTTAATATTGACACTCTGGACACAATTGAAGTAAGCAAAACCCATAAAGTACGCAATATCAGAGTTTTCTGTAAGAATAAACAACAGCTCTCCGATACCCTGTCAAATATAAATGCTCTGGACGGCGTAAAAGTGCTTGATACTATTGATGAAGTAGTTGAGATACACAATCGCGGCCCGATCAAGACTGTCAGCCGGGTTAATATCAATTCTATTACCGACCTGAGAATGATCTATACCCCAGGCGTAGCCTCTATCTGCCAGAAGATAGAAGCTGACCCCAAAACCGCATGGCCTCTGACTGGCATTTGCGACCGCGTGGCTATTGTTACCAATGGCACAGCGGTTTTAGGACTAGGTGACATTGGCGTGTTGCCTTCACTGCCGGTAATGGAAGGAAAAGCAGCTATTTTCGCAGAATTTGCCAATATCAGCGCCGTTCCGGTACTGATCGACACCAAAGACACCGACACTCTCATTGATACTGTAATTCGCACCGCAGGATCTTACGGGGCAATTCAGCTCGAAGACATAGCCGCTCCGGAATGTTTCGAGATCGAAAAACGCCTGCAGGATGCACTGGACATACCAGTTATGCACGATGACCAGCATGGTACAGCAACAGTAGCCCTGGCCGCTCTTATCGGAGCCTTAAAACGAACAGGACGCAAGCCAGAGACGACCACAGTTCTTATACTTGGCGCCGGAGCCGCCGGCGTTGCTATAACCAAAATATTGCTGACCTATGGCATAAAAGATATCGTAGTTTATGACTCTTTCGGTCCGATCTATCGCGGTCGTACCGAAAAAATGAACCAGATCAAAAACGAACTGGCTGAAATAACCAATCCTAACAATGTCCGGCTGTCGCTGGCAGAGGGTTTTGCTGGCCGCGATGTTTTCATTGGTGTTTCTCGTCCAAAAACCGTAACTGCCGAAATGGTGAAGTCGATGGCCAAAGACCCGATCGTATTTCCTATGAGCAATCCGGTAGGAGAGATCGACTCACTGGAGGCCTTAAATGCCGGAGCTGCTATTGTCGCAGATGGGCGTATGCTCAATAATGCCCAGGCATATCCTGGCCTGTTCCGCGGTGCTTTAGATGCTCACGCCACAGATATAACCCCGGCTATGCAGCTGGCCTGTGCTTACAAACTGGCAGAAAAAGCCATTGAACCGCTGCTCTTGCCTGACATGCTTGACCGCGGTATTCATCAGGAAATAGCCGATGCCGTAGCTGAAACCTGGCGTAAAGAGCAGCAAAAATAAATGCTCACCCGCTTTTACCGGCGGCTGAATAAAAGTTAAATACAGATCGAATTTCAGCCACGGTAATCAGCCGTGGCTTTTTTACAAAATAATCGCATGCCCAATGCAACCGTGAACAAATGCCATTTTTTATTGTCAGAAAAGAACAAAGTCATATATAATATCGTACATGAGAGTATAAGCCCGCAAAGAACAAGTATTTGCAGGCAAATGAGAAAAAGAACGGATCGGTGAAAGATATGGAAAACAAATCGATATTTAAACGAGTTGGCGGCTGGATCATGGGCAACCGCTTTGCCAAGATCGGCGATGATATAAATAGTATCGATGCCGAAGGTGTGCTGGTTGACATGACCGCAGACAGCAGCGATGAACCAATAACCGTAAAGAAAAAGCTCACCCCGCTGGCAGCAGTGCAAGAGGGCTTCACCCGCCTGACTGAAGTTATCCGGGAAATGAATGAGAATGTCTCTCAGCATCGGGAACAGGCAGCAGACCTGAACCGCAAGATAACATCCATGCTTGATGCCTTACCCGAAAACATGGCCCTGCAGAATGAGTCTATAACCCAGCTAACCGGGCAGCTCAAAGAGCAGACCGATCTCCAGCAGGAATGTAACAATATACTGCGTTCCCTGCCGGAGGATTCACGCCAACAGGTGGAAAACCTAAACCGGATCTCCGCTTCTCTGGAGAGCTCCTTAGAGCATCAGTCTGGCCAGGCTGAATTATTCAGCCAGTTCAGCAGCAGCGTAAAGAGCGTTTCAGAATACAGTCAGGCTCAGGCTGCCAGTCTGGCAAATATCGGCAATATGCTCGAAGAGAATCAGAAACGGCTGCAGGATATGATCGATACCCAGAATAAACGGTTCGGTAAACTCTTTGCCACTACGGTCATACTGGCACTGGCTGCTCTGGCGGCGGTGGCGATGGCATTATGGCTGGCTCTGGGTAAAGGCCAGACACCCTTAAACTGAAATTAAATACAGATCAGTATTATCTGAAATTATAAATGGAACAGAGCATGGAAAAGAAACCTCTCACTTTCGGATTGCAAACTAAAAATATCGAAGACGCCTTCTTCCTGCAGCAAGATAAGATACTCATGGAAAAGTTCCGTCAGATGCAGGCCATGAAAGAGACTAAAGAATCTCTCGCTGCAGTATCAGGCATTACCGATGATGCCGTGCTGGAAAGACTCGTTCAGCTCAATGTCCGCCCTGATATCGTAGCATCTCTGGCTTTGATACCGCTGGTAGAAGTAGCCTGGGCCGATGGCTTTGTCGATGCCAAAGAAAAAGAAGCCATAATCAAAGCTGACAGCCAGCTCTTCGACCCCGACAGTATTGACATGGCCATACTCAGGCAATGGCTCGAACACAAACCCGATGACCGGCTTATCGAAGCCTGGGAACAATACACTTCTGCCCTCTGCCGGGAGATGACCGAGCAACAGAGGCTTTCTCTGCGCGATGAAGTTATCGGTCATGCCCGCAGTGTCGCTCAGGCAGCAGGCGGCTTTCTGGGCTTTAATAAAATATCCGAGGCCGAACAGAAAGTATTAAACCGGCTGGAAAAGGCTTTTGCCTGATTTTCCATCCCTTAGCATTTTTTTTACTCTTCCCCGCAAAAAACACCGGCGGTCATGGTATTACCTTATTGTCAGTTATAGTTACCCCATTGAGGCTGACTGAGACTGCCTTTGTTTTGAAGAATAGTGTAATTACATGGAATAGGAAGAGTTATGAAGCGAACTGTATTTTATTTGCTGCTTATATTGTTAACCCAGACATCTATTATCGCAGCCCAAAGCACCTCTATTGATAATACCATTAAAATGGTTCCTTTCCCGCAGGTGAAAATGAGCGATAATATCTGGGCTCCCCGCATTAAAATGCTGGTGAGCGAAACCCTGCCCCACGCCTTCACGCAAACCCAGGTTGCTCAGCGGCGCCTGCAATTATGCGGCGATTTTCTGGAAAACAAAGGAACGCAACTGCCCGAACCGCATCGATTCAATACCTCAGATCTCTATAAGGTTATGGAAGGCGCCGCCCTCATGATCGCAGCCGAACCTGACCCGTCTATTGAAGCTGAGATGGACCGCATTATTGATATCATTGCCCGGGCCCAGAAAGATGATGGCTATTTATATGTCTCTCATATCTGCGGCAATCCGATCATCAGTGAGATGGGGGAGAAACCCTACAGCCATGTCATCCACAGTCATGAGCTCTATAATATCGGCCATCTCTATGAGGCCGCCGTTGCCTATGCTCAGGCAACCGGCAAAGAAAAGCTGCTGCAAGTCGCTCTCAAGAGTGCCAGGCATGTCGATCAGGTCTTCTTTATCGGTGATCCGAACTATAATAACGGTAAGCCGGTAATGCAGGCGCCTGGTCATCAGGAAATTGAGATCGGACTTGTCAAGCTCTATAATTACACCGGCGATAAGCTCTATCTGGATATGGCCCGCAAGTTCCTCGATATCAGAGGTATTACCTTCATACCCGACAGCAGCGATCATGTCAGCACCCCGCAATACGCCCAGCAGCATAACCCGGTTGCAAAACAGACAACAGCAGTTGGTCACGCTGTTCGTGCCACTTATCAGTATGCCGCCATGGCCGAAACTGACAGCTTACTGCACTCAGATGAATACACCGCCGCTCTTAATGCCATCTGGCATAATATCGTTGACACTAAAATGCATATCAATGGCGGGCTGGGTGCTATCGCCGGTATCGAAGGCTTTGGCCCGGAATATCTCCTGCCCAATAAGGAAGCCTATCTCGAGACCTGCGCAGCGGTGGGCAATGTCTTTTTCAATCTCCGCATGTTCCTGAAATATCATGATGCCAGATATGTTGATGTTGCCGAGGTCGCCCTGCTCAACAACTGTCTATCGGGCATCGGGCTCGATGGCAGGAGCTTTTTCTACCCCAACCCTCTGGCGGCCGACTATAATCATCAGCCGCGTTCAGGCTGGTTCGGTACGGCCTGCTGCCCTTCCAATATCAGTCGGCTCATACCCCAGATACCCGGCTTTATCTATGCCACCGATGGCCAAAGCCTTTATACGGTTCTTTATGGCAGCAGCTCCACGACAATAAAGATAAACGACATCGACCTGACCGTACAGCAGGAAACAGCCTACCCCTTCTCCGGCGATATAAGTTTTACCCTGGACCCGGCTGCTCCTCTGGAATTTGACTTCAAGCTCAGAATACCAACCTGGGCCGGCAGCCAGTTCGTTCCCGGTGAGCTTTATCATTATGACCTGCCTTCTGACAATTGGTCATTGCTGGTCAATGGCCAGCCGATACAGGCCGCTGTCGAAAAGGGCTATGCCAGCTGCCGACGCCTCTGGCAGCCCGGCGATACTGTCACTTTAAAACTGCCGCTGCAGGTTAAAGAAAATATCTGCATAACTGCTGTTGAGGCTAACCGGGACCGCAGAGCTATAACCCGCGGCCCGCTGCTCTACTGTGCAGAAGGCATTGACAATGGCGGATCGGTTGAGCGATTCATATTTAACCCGGGAACAACTCAGCAGACCGATCAGGTTTTCATCAGTGAAATTACCGCCGGTAAGCTCGCCGGTCTCAGCCAGATATCTCTGCCGGTCCGCGAACTGACCGCCGCTGGTTTTGCCCCGGCAGCCCTGAAGCTCATTCCCTATTTTGCATGGAGTAATCGCGACCGCAGCTCCATGATCACCTGGCTGGCCACCCGGCCGGAAATGGCAAAGCCCGATATGCGGGACCCGGCTAATCTCAAGTTCGCCGCGGTGAGAGCCTCACATACCTTTGAACAGGATACAACCGAAGCGATTCGCATGAAACATACGCCCAGCAGCTCCGGCGATACTTCTATACCACGCTGGACGAGCTGGCCGCAAAAGGGGAAAAGCCAGTGGGTAGAAATAGAACTGGCTGATATCCGCGAGATAACGGCCATCAGCATCTATTGGTATAATGACAATGGCGGAGTGCAACTGCCCGCCGCCTGGCATATTGAAACACCCACCGAAGATAGGCAATGGCAGAAAGTGGAAATATATAATACCGATCAGTACAGTACCCTGGCAGATAATTATAACCTGGTCCATCCGGCCGGGAAACTCATTACCAATAAAATCCGCCTGATCCTCACACCCGCCCACCAGGACACCTGCATCGGCATACTCTCAGTGGATATCGAATCAAAATAATGCTTTTCATCTACGAAACAAACTAAAAAATGAAAAGTAAGAGTTCAGCGTTTACGATACTGAGTTTTTGCAACCACGAACCACACTAAATACACTAAAAAAAGAAAAAAATCGTGTAGTTAGTGTGGTTCGTGGTTATTTTTTTCTGCTATTTATATTCCAATTAATTATTTCAGAGTGTATTAAATTTAAAATATTTGGCAGGGTTTTCAATACTGAAAACGACTGATACTGCCATTTAATCACCCTCCACCGCCCGCAGGGCCGCCGTAGGTCACATAGGTCTCATGCGTCGCATAGGTCCCATTCTTAAAAGCCAGTACGGGGAGAAACATGAGAATGTGAACTATGTTGAAAAAGGAAATGCCGATCCGTTCTCAATGATCGCCCCTTACTTCAGGGGGGGGAGCACATTAGAGGGAGTAGAGCCAGTGGGTGGCAAGCTGGCTCAGGTCGGCCAGATCGATCTGGCCATCATAGTTCAGATCGGCGCCCTGGCAATGGTCATCGGCCAAAGAGCAGTTGCTATTGAGCCATTGCCCGAGAATAACCTCCAGGTCGTTAAGTTCTACTCTGCCATCACTGACAATATCGCCAGTCAGCTCACGCAGAGGCATTCCCCCGCCGCCAAAGTAAATATCATCTATCTCAACAGCACTGATCGGTCCGGAAGTACCCAGCAGTTCAAACACCTGACTGACCTGGCTCAGATCGACACCGGCAAAATCGCTCATGGGAATATTGATCTCATGCCACCTGCCATCTCGCACAAAGCCGTAAGGATCCTGTCCCGGGGCAAAGACGATCCATTTCTGACCGATATCTTTTACATTACCGCTTTTCATACCGATCTGAAAGGGAACTGCCGAACTGGTCTTGAGGGCAAAGTGCAAATAACTCTGCTGATAGCGATAGGCACTGAGATCTAGTTTGACCGTAGCGGTAAAGGCCGCGCCGAACCAGTTGAGACCGGCGGCAGATTTGAATGACAACGAATCACTGCCCTCCCTGGGACTTTTACTTATGCCGGTAAGAGTATTTTCCCAGATATAGAAACTGCCGGTTGTACCAGAGATAAATTCACCGGCATTCTTATGAGCCGCCGTCTCGGTAAACACTCCATAGTTGCCATTAGCCGGAGTTGGCCGGGTGCCACTCTCGACCCAATATACATTATCAATAGCAATATTACTGGCTGGTCCGCCATCACTGGCGATCATAAATAACTGATTGATCGTATTGAAGTCTATATTATCAAATCGATTCAACGGGATAAGCATTTCATGCCAGTTGCCATCCCTTACCAGCCCAAACTGCTCTGCCCCATCCTTGACAGTAAGCCAGCTCTCTCCGGCCGCGGTACTTTTAATACCGATCCGGAACGACTGAGTTGATGCCATCTTCATATTGAGGTGCAGACAGCCATCAGAATATCTCTTCATATTTCTATCCACAGTACATGCCACGCCCATGCCCCACCAGACATTAGCAGCAGTATTGAACGACCAGACCTGCGTACCTTCATACGCCGGTGCGGTCGTGGCTGTCATATTATTCCAGATATACAAATTCGCATCTGTGCCAAAGGTAACCTTACCATCAACTGGTGTTGTTTCGGTATAAACACCAAAATTACCACGCTGCTGAGTTTCATTACCCCTCAGCACAGTATGACCATTATCATAGAGCCTGACCCAGTCGATATACATTCTGGCCGGCATCGGTGCAGTTATCGCCGCCGGATCGGTAATATTTACAAAATTCTGACCGCCGACTGCCAGATTGAGCAAAAGGTGCATCGGCCGGTGAAATTCTTCCATACTGCCGCCGGGTTGGGCGGCGATGGCGATCTCATAGACCCGACTGCCATCGATGTATGTGCTGATCGTCTCAGGTGTCCACTGAAGCTTATAGACATGATAATCATTATGCAGATCGAGACTATGTTCTTTCTGCAAGGCATAATTGGCCAGACTGCCCAGATGATCCCAGAATACTCCGGAATTAGTCCGCCGATTCTGCGTTCCGGCAACGATCGCCTCTTTCATTCCCATCTCCAGCACATCTATCTCTCCGCAGGCCGGCCAGGCCTTAGTGCCGATATTATCACCCAGCAGCCAGAAGGCCGGCCAGAGACCATTGGCCAGATCAGGAATTTTTATTCTGGCTTCCAGCGTGCCATAAGTAAAGCCCATCCGGCCGATACTCTTGATCCTGGCGGAAGTAAAAGCACTGCCATTATAGCTTTCCCGCCGGGCCTCAATGATTAGATTTCCTGATTCTATGCGGGCATTTTCGCTGCGGGCGGTATAATTCTGCAGCTCACCATTACCCCAACCCCAATTTCCCGTTCCGGTGTCAAAGGTCCATTTATCCGAATCCAGAACCGGACCATCAAATTCATCTGACCAGATAAGCTCGCCACCTGCGGCGGTGAAGGCCAGACAATTTAACACTAACATCAGATATAATATAAAGTTACGCAAAACCAATTCTCCTGCTCGCACAATTTACAATTTTTATTAAAATCCAGCTCCAATCAGATTCCGGACAATACCTTATTATACCATTTTCCCCCCGTCCAATCAAATCTACTTTCCCACAAGAGTAACCAGCGGACCACCCCCCCTATTTTTCAATACATCATTTCTTGTTGCCCGATACTTATTTCTAGGGTATAATATTTGGTTTGAAAAGACATGACAATGTCGGGGAATTCACCCGGCTTGAAACTTTACCCCCATGGCGGTGAAATATTATTATGAGCAAAAAAGAAGCAATAACATATCAGCAGTCTGGCGTGAGCATTGAGGCCAATGATGAGATGGTAGATCTTATCAGCGAAAATGTTAAAAGGACTTACAGTCCGCGGGTTATGCACCTGCAAAATGGTTTTGCCGGGCTGTTTCGACTGGACAATGATGCCCAGTTCAAAAGAAACTATAAAAACCCCGTTCTGGTAGCCTGTACCGATGGCGTGGGCACCAAGATCAAGATCGCGGCCATGATGAAGAAGTACGACACCGTCGGTATCGACCTGGTCGCGATGAGCGTTAACGATCTGATCGTCCAGGGAGCTGAGCCGCTGTTCTTTCTGGACTATGTAGCGGTAAACAAGCTGGTCCCATCACTGATAAACCAGTTCGTTAAGGGCATAGCTGACGGCTGCGTAATGAGCGATTGCTCACTGATCGGCGGCGAGACCGCTGAAATGCCAGCTATCTATACCGAAGGCGAGTTTGACCTGGCTGGTTTTGCCGTAGGCGTGATCGAGAAAGATAATCTGCCGACCCCGGACAATATAGTTAATGGCGATGTGGTCATTGGTCTGGCCAGCAGCGGTATTCACTCTAACGGCTATGCCCTGGTTCGCCGGATATGCTTTGAGCGGGAAGGACTCAACTGTTCAGACCATATCGACCTGCTAGGCGAAACCCTGGGCGACGCTCTCCTGCGTCCTACAAAAATATATGCTAAAAGCATCATGGCTATGATCGATAAATATCCGCTTAACAAGGTGGTCAAGGCCATGGCCCATATCACTGGCGGCGGTTTGGTTGGCAATATTCCACGAGTACTGGGCGGTAAGTTTGATGCCCATCTTGATTCAAGCAAATGGGAAGTCCCGGCGATATTCCAATACCTGCAGCAGGCCGGCCCGGTTGAGATGGAAGAAATGTACCGCGTCTTTAACATGGGCATAGGCTATGTGATCGTAGTCAAACCATCAGAGGCAGCAGGCATAATGGAGCTGCTCAAAGCTAATGGCGAGACTGCATACCAGATCGGCCAGGTTAAAACCGGTACCGGCAAAGTAGTGATCAGCTGACATATAATAGTCACACGAACCTTTGCGGTTACAAATTTAAAATAGAAAAAGCCCGGCATAACATATAAAGTCTATGCCGGGCTTTTATATTCTTAAACAAAACAAGCCGCAGGAAAACCCCGATCATGCCACAATCACCGGGCATAATCATCCCATAACCAAAGTCAAAATACTGCTCACTGTTTATCCTTGTCTTGTTCTTGTTCCTTTTCGGGCAGCTTTTCTGTTGTACCTGCCTTATCGATCTCATTGAGCCCTTTCTTGAACTCAACTATACTGGCACCCAGACTGCGAGCCACCGAAGGAAGATTACGGCCAAAGATCAGCAAAGCCACCAGGCCAATAACCACCCATTCCAAAGTACCAAAAGCCGCCAACATTATTTCCGTATTCATATTATACCTCATCGATATGATTAAAAATGCCAGATAATCTTAATTAAGCTACTGCGTCACCCTGGTCTTCCAGTGTGCCATCTTCATCGTAATGGTCAAAACGAACTGACACTTTCTTGCTTACGCCCTGCTCCTGCATAGTCACGCCATAGATCACATCGCCAATACTCATCGTACGCCGGCAATGGGTAATGATCACAAACTGTGACTCAGTGAGGAATTCCTGAACCACACTGTTAAACCGCTCCACATTAGCTTCATCAAGTGCAGCATCAACCTCGTCAAGCAAACAGAACGGGCTGGGCTTGCTCTTGAAAATAGCCATGATCAGCGCCACCGCGGCCATAGTCTTTTCACCACCGCTGAGCTGAGTAATACTGCGAGGCTGCTTGCCCGGAGGGCGGGCAATTATCTCTATAGTCGATTCCAGAATATCATCCGGGTTTTCGAGAATAACCTCTGCCCGACCACCGCCAAAGAGCTTACGGAACAACTCAGAGAAGTTCACTCTGATCGCCTCAAAGCTCTTACGGAATAATTCGGTACTTTCAACATTGATCTTCTCGATCAACTCTTCCATCTGCTTACGGGCATCGTCAAGATCAACATACTGCTTATTCAAGGTCTCAACCCGGCCTTCAAGCTCATCCTGCTCTTCGATAGCACCCAGGTTAATATTACCCAGACGACTTATCTTCTGTTTGAGGTCTTTTATCTCCTCATTAACTGCGTCCCAGTCCATCTCCTGCACCTCGGTCGAAGCCAACTGCTCTTCCAGGTTCAGGGTCATTTCTTCCATCGCCCGCTGCACAATATTTTCACAACGAAGTCTGTTCTCATTATAGCTTAACTGCAAACTATGCAACTGCTGCTGGCATTCATTATGTCTGTGTTCGCTTTCACGGATCACTGATGCCAGCTCTTTGCGTTCAGCGGTCAGCTCCTCAAAACGGTCACGCTGAGTTTTAACCTGCTCCTGCAACAACTGCCGCTGGCCAAACAATTCACTTATCTGGTTTTCAGCCTGTAATATCGACCGCTGGGTCTCCTGATAGTTACTATCGGCATTATCGAGATCCCTTTGCAGGGTCTGCATATTATGATCTGCCATTTGCACCTGACTGCGCAATGATGCGATCTTATCACGCATTGCCAAGTCTCGCTGACGCATCTGGCCCAGCTCAACTTTAAGATTAGTTATCTGCTCGACAAACTCATTGTCCCTGGCTTCCAGGGCAGATATCTGCTCATCGAGAAACTCCACCCGACTTTGCCTCTCACTATTGAGCCGGTTAAGATCATCAAGCTGCCGCCGGCCACTTTCCTGGGTCTCCAGCGAACTGGCAACCTGCGTCTCGAGCATAGCTATCTCACTGGCGATCAGCGGCTCTTCCTGACTCAGGCGTTTTATATTCTGTTCTATACGATCTAAATTACCACGAACCTCTACCTCTTCAGTTCGGGCCTCATATACCGCAGTACGCAGATCCTGTAAGTTCTTTTCCAGATGCTCAGTCTGACTGTCAAGCTGTTGATTGCGCTGCTCCAGAGAGGCAATAAGCTCTGTTGCCTGTACCAGCAAACCATCCAGCTCACGCAGCTCACTTTTACGACTGATCAGACCACTGCCAGCCACCTGTGCTCCTATGGCAACAGTACCATCAGCTCCCAGCAATTCTCCCCTGGCAGTTACAAACTGCCAACCGGCCCCCATTTCTTTTGACAATGCTACGGCATCAGCAAGATCATTAACCAATAATGTCTGCCCAAGCAGGCTTCGGGCCAGCCCCCGGCAGTCATCAGGCTCTGTTACCAGATCCGATACGCGGGCCAATATGCGGCTGTCAGCTTTTGGCTCCGCCACCCCGGCCTGACCGCTTACCAGGTCAAGACAGGTCATAAACACCCTGCCTGCCAGCTTACCTAAACGATCCTGATCCTTGAGCAATTCTTCTGAATCACTCACTACCAGATTCTGAGCTGCTGCACCTAAGGCTGCCTCAACTATCGCAGCATACTTTACCTCCGAACGGATCAGCTCTGCTGCCAGACCACGCACATAATAATAATTATCGGCATTTTCCTTACGGGCAGTAAGAATACTCTTTACACCCTTATCAACACCTTCCCACTTGGCCTCCATATCCTGGAGCAGATTCTTTCGACTCTGCAAGCCGCTGCGATCTTCGCGAGCGGTTGATAATTCTTCCGCACACTCCAGCCGCTGCTGACTAACCGATGCCAACTGCTGACGCTTTTCTTCTAACTGAGCCGCACAACTCTCCTGAACAACGGCTATCTGCTGGGCCTTATCATTAAAGGCCGCCTTACGCGAAAGCAGATCCTGCATTTCCTGACGAATAACATCAGCTCGACCTAACAGTCGGTCTTTTTGATTATTAAGATTATCGCAGCGGATATCAATAGCATTTATCTCATTATGCAAACGGGCTGTCTGGCGGACAATATCCATCAGGCCGCTTTTTTCATCATCAAGTTGACTGCGATATTCATTGAGCTCCATCGACTGCTGAGCTCTTTCTCCCTGTAACTCGTTCAATCGCAACTGACGACCATCAAGGTCACCCTGAAAATTATCAACCTGCTCCTGAGCCTCACTCATCTGCTGAGCTAATTGCTGCGACTGGCGACGCAATTCATCTATCCGCTTATTGTTCTGCTGAAGCATTGTCTGTATCTCTTCGCAGCGACGATGCCCCATCTCAATCCTGTCCTGCTGCTGACCGATCCGGCTGGTAAGCTGCATAAGCTGATTTTCGCCCTGCCTGATCTCCTGATCTACCTCACCAGATTCATGCTCCAGCACACTCAGACGAGCTCCTCTGGTCTCTATTTCAGTACTGAGTACAATTATCTCATCCTGAATAGTTATTATCTTTTCTTTAACCACCTCGGCTGACTGCTGCAACTTGCGATAATCACTAAGATACTGATTCAATCTCAGTTCATTTAGTCTGGTAGTATAGCTCTGATAATTTCTCGCTTTGCCTGCCTGTATCTTGATCGCCCGTAACTGTTTATCCAACTCAGCAATAATATCATGCAACCTGAGCATATTCTGCTCTGTCCGCTCCAGCTTGCGCAGCGTCTCTTTCTTGCGCGCCTTATATTTGCTTATACCAGCCGCTTCTTCAAAGATCGCCCGTCTTTCTTCCTTGGGCGCCTGTAATAACTGAGTTACACGACCCTGCTCTATTATCGAATAAGCATTAGAGCCCAGACCTGTACCCATGAACATGTCTTTTATGTCTTTCAGACGGGCATTCTTGCCATTCACCTTATATTGACTCTCACCGGAACGGAACAGCTTTCTTGTGATCGCGATCTCATCATAATCAGCCGAAAACAACCTGTCCTCATTGCTGAATACCAGGGTAACCTCAGCAAAGCCCATGGGCTTACGCGTACCAGAGCCATTGAATATGACATCAAGCATCTGGTTACCACGCAGACTCTTGGCTGACTGCTCTCCCAATACCCACTTTACAGCATCGACCACATTACTCTTACCGCAGCCGTTAGGACCAACGATAACCGTTATGCCATCACCAAAATCAAATTCCGTCTTATCTGCAAAGCTCTTAAAGCCGCATACTACTATTTTTTTTAACTTCATAATCTACCGTTGCGATCGTCCTGCAAGTCTTGATCCGTAAAAACATAAGCCTGGGCTTGTTATCAATCATGCCGGACATCTAAAACTATCTTACCGTATTAACCGGATTATTCTCCAGATTATCATTCAGCCGTTTCATCTTGAAACTCGACTTGATAAAACCTCGTTCACACAGGTCATAAATAACAGCGATCGTCTGGCCAAAACTAAGACCAGCTCCCTCGCCATCTTTTAGTGGGCCGCCCAAAACTCTGATCATATCTTCAACCCGCGGCTTGCACAGTATTTTAACAAACTTACTCCCGCCGGGCAACTGTCTGGTTATTGTTATTATCGATTCCCCGGCTGGCGAATTGATCAATAACCCCGAAGAGTCATTCTGATAGAACAGATCATCGGCTACTCCCATATCTTCTCCCATCAATACCATACGAGGCTCAAGAGCCGCCCAGGCACATATCATATTGTCAGAACTAGACTTAACCACATCAAGACAGTATCCGCTCATCAATTTCTTACTCTGCACATATATGTGCCCCCCTTTTCTGAGGGCATCATAGGCCAGTAATCGCATTGTATCATCAGAACTATTGAGCAACCCGGCTAAAGTCCACGATGCCATAGGGTCATCTACAGCAACCCCCAGACTTGAAGCGGCCTTATAGCGACAGGGGTGACTCTCTGAACGCGCTATATTTGACATAGTTTTGATTACGCTCAAATCGCCCATGTTTAAGATGGTACGGGCTGCATAATAGGCCTTGGGCTCGGATTCCTCTTCACAGATCTTCTTCAGATAGGGTAATGCACCCCTTCCGATCGCCTCCCAGGAAAGAGTTATGTCCTCAAAATCTGCCTTGGGATCACTGGCACGCTCGGCCAGTTCCCGCAGGGCCTTTTCCTGATAGGAAGCATCACTATTAAGATATAACTTAAGTACGATCTTAATGAAATAGTTGTAATCTCGCTGCCATACTCTGGGGACATTGATCATTATCGACTCGCGATCTTCTGCCACTGCCACTTTCGGACCGGCATTTACCGGAAATCGGGTATTAATTCGATCTTCTACCACTTTAGCCGTACGGGAATCTGGCTCAAATAATACCAGCTTGATCTTGCGGTCATAATCACTACGGCCACCACCCAGAACCACACCAAAGCGAGGATCAGCTTTTTCAGACTTGCCATCACGATAGATCGGCAGCGGGTCAATATAAACCGGCCCACCGGCTATTGCCACCTTACTGCCGGGAATACCACTTACCACCCTACGCAGATCTGTAGGTAATAGCATACCCCCTTCCAGACTGGTTGTCTGGGTTGCAAATGGTATCGATACTGTTACATCAAATACCGTTCCTTTCGGCGCTCCTGCCGGTACGGTACCCACAACGCGAACAACCGCAGTATCCGGACTGTTGATCAATTGCTCGGCTGTCATTCTGGCATACTTTTCTGAGAGATATTTCTTACCTGAGGCTTTTAATACCTTTATGTGCTTAACCAGTACATTCCTGATATCCGGCGGACATTCCGCTGAACCCGTACCCTTTAACCCCCAGACCAGAGAATAACCACTTACACGAATACCTTCATAACCTGCCAGATCGCAAACACTTCTTATGGTATCACCATATTTCAGCGATAGTTCCTGAGGTTTGGCTGATTCCTGACTGGTCTTACAACCTGAAATGGCTGCTATCAATAAACTTAATATTATTGTCACTCTTGAGACCATTGTTCACCTCTCTAGTAAAATATATCTAATTAAAAGGCAGGTAGTTACAAAAACAGCAGGTAGTTAACAGAGCTTTAATGCCAAAAATATCCAACTACCTTGCTCATCAATGCAAGTAAAAGGGTCATTATACCTCAATCCCCCCGGAATAATAGTAAAATCCTGAACCAGAACTCTTTCACTAAACTAGAACATGCATAACATTATTCTCTGACACGCGAGCAAGATATCAGGTCAGAAAGGAGCATTTATCAGCGGTCTTATATCCGAGCCAGGGGATTATATCTCCGGAAAACAAAATAATGCACTAAGTACAGTTTCGCATTCTATACCGGATTAAGAGGGTAAATACAAGGGTGCATTCCCTTAACCTATTACCCAGGAAGGGTGCCAAATCCCTTCTTATATACCATCCAGAACCATATCAGAAAACCAAAAATCAATACTAAAAACAATGTATGTTTTTGACAGACAAACTCACATAAGCACTTATATTAAAAAACCTTAAACGAAACAGTACCTGGTACACTCCGGTTATCCGTACCCTCCGGTTATCCCTCTTCGCCGCCGTCCATATCGTCCATACTCTTAATCTTTATTTATTGCGTCCATATTGTCCATAAAGCGGGTGCTTTAATTCTTTCCGCCTGCGGCGGACTCTGGTTATTAACCACAGAGGCTCAGAGGACACAGAGAAAATGAAAGAGTTTATTGAACCGCAAATTAACGCCGATGCACTCAGAGAGAAGATTTTTAACCATGAAGTTATTGAAGGTCGTGAAGGTTTTAATCTTCTCTTCTTCATGAACTCATCTATCCTGAGCTTGCCGAAGGGTGCCCTTCATGGTAAACTCTTCTTTTATTATATTCAGGCAAAACATCTGTTTTAAGGCATTATTCATTTAACTGGTGGCTGTTACTAGTTTCCCTCTTCGCCGCGTCCATCTCGTCCATCGCTCTTAATCTTTGTCTATAATATCTATATGTCCATAGCGTCCATAAAGCGGCATTTTCTTTTATTCAACGCAATGATGCAGAGAGAAGATTTTTAACCTTGAAGTTATTGAAGGTCGTGAAGGTTTTAATCTTCTCTTCTTCATGAACTCATCTATCCTGAGCTTGCCGAAGGGTGCCCTTCATGGTAAACTCTTCTTCTATTATATTCAGGCAAAACACCTGTTTTAAGGTATTATTTATTTAACGCAAAGTCGCCAGGGCGCGGGGACGCGAAGATATGGTTTGTTTGGTCGGCTATGGTCCAATAAGTTTATTTTGAAGTAAGATATATTTAAAATATTTTATTGGGAATATGTTTTATTGTTCCAGCCTCTGTACCAGAGCCAAACCTATTAATATTATCACAGTTGAAACCTTATTAATGATCCCAGCTAATGTATCATCGCCAACCATATATATAAAGTTTCGCCCCCCCGGCGTAAGGGGTCGCCCGTCCGGTCCCGAAGCGAGTTCGGGATAAACTCCAGGACCAACCAATTTATTTTACCACAGTTGAAACCTTATTAATGATCCCAGCTAATGTATCATTGCCAACCAAGTTTCATTAGTCTCGCCCGTCCGGTCCCGAAGCGAGTTCGGGATAAACTCCAGGACCAACCTATTAATATTACCACAGTTGAAACCTTATTAATGATCCCAGCTAATGTCCCATCGCCAACCAAGTTTCATTAGTCTCGCCCGTCCGGCGTAAGGACCAAAATGAATTCACTTTGTCACGGCTGGCTCACAGGAATGGCAAAATGAATTCACTTTGCGACGGCTGGCTCACAGGAACGACAAAATGAATTCACTTTGCGACGGCTGGTTAGCAGGAATGGCAAACCATTTTGCAGTTATCGGAATTTGGATTTATTTTGCGGCTTTATCAGTACTGATAATCGCTGGTAGTGCCAAAAACAGGCCGTCCAGCCGGTTTTAGAGCCGGAGAAACGAGAAAAGAAGATTTTTGAACCACGAACCACACGAACCACGCGAATTGAAGAAAAAAAAGTTTGAACCGCAGATGCACGCAGATGCACGCAGATAAATTTATTTCTTTTCTGAACAATCCCCCCTGGAGTTTATCCCGAACTAGCTTCGGGACCGGGCAGGGTGCTTACGCCGCACGGGCGACCCCTTACGCCGGGGAGGCGACCCCTTACGCCGGGGAGGCGAAAGTTGCGTAGCTTCTGATTATATTTATTTTAATTTTCGCGTGGTTCGTGTGTTTCGTGGTTAAAAAAAATAAAATTCTTTTCAAGTGCCGATCCTTTGTGGTCGAAGGCAAAAAAGCAAAGGGTGCTGGAGTTTATCCCGAACTTGCTTCGGGGCCGCACGGTGCTTACGCCGCACGGGCGAGACTTGCGAGGCGACTGGGGGGTATGGAATGAAAAAGTGTGAGACAGAAAACCCAAGCAGCACTTAACGCTCAACAAAAAGCAAGAGTACTAATGATTCGCCCGTCCGGGTGCTTACGCCGCACGGGCGGGACTTGCGAGGCGACTGGACAGATTGAATGAGTAAGCGTCAGACAGAAAACCCAAGCAGCACTAAAAGCCCAACAAAAAGGCAAGAGTACTAATGATTCGCCCGTCCGGCGTAAGGACCGGGCGAAACTTGCCGTGGCGACTGTTGAGATTGGGCTGGTTGTGTGAGACTGAAATAACAATAGCACTTAATGCCTCAGCAGAAGGCAGGAGTGATAAAGTTTCGCCACCCGGTCCCGATGTTCATCGGGATAGACTCCAGGGGGGAAAAAGAGAATAGCGAGGCCGGGCCTTTGGGGTCGGGCACATTATTAACTTTTTCAGAAGGAGTTTTCTATTATGGCTGTATATCCAGTCACAGAAGATGGGGTTATTGATCTGGCCCAGAAGGTTATCGATGGTGTTACCGCTTATCCAACGGTGTTTCCCAGTGTGAGTGTTGCGGAATTGACTGCGGCTCTGACTGCTTATATTTAAAACGCCGGGCAGTTAGCCGGGATTATTCCCCTGCCAGTTTCGCCGCTATCCGATCGCGCTGTCTGGCCAGATACTTTTCCATTACCATACGACGGTCCAGCTCCTGTAAGGCTCGCTGCCAATACACTCTGGCCCGCCCGATATCGCCCAGCTTCTCTAAACAATCGCCCAGATGCTCCATAACTTCCGGGTCAACTATGGTGTCGGCAGCGGCAGCATGATATATATATTCCAAAGCTGTCTCATAATCACCAAGTTTATAATGATACCAGCCAACACTATCGAGTATTGCCACATTGCCGGGCGATTGATAGATGGCCTCCCGCAGCATAGCCCCTGCCCGTTCTATATCTACATCGTGAACCAACATAAGATAGGCCAGATTATTCCGTGTCATGGCATTATCTTTATCATTGGCCAGAGCCTTTTCGAGTAGGGCCAGTGCATCAGTGATCTCCCCGGCATATTCCAGAACAAAACTCAACTGACTCAGATACTCCGGATTATTGGGATCTTCATTAAGCAGTTCATAATACAGCTCAGCTGACCGCTGGGTATCTCCTGATAAAAAAGATATACGAGCCTGCAACATTCGCGTTGCAACTGAACCTGGATCTGCTCCCATAGCTAACAGCCTGTCAAATGCCAACTCGCTATTCCCTGCATTTATATCCAGGATTATCCGGTAATCGAACCACTTATATGGATCTGCCTGATTTCGCTCCAGCTCATCAAGTACCGCCGTAGCCTCATTCAGCGACAGCTCACTTCCCTGGCAGATCAGATTAAACACATAATCACACATAAGCTCAATGTCACCGGGAGTATTACGCAACTGCTCCTTGAGCAGGTCAATAGCCTTATCAAAATATCCTGCCCTCTGATAGGTTTCAAGCAAGACAAAGCGGCGATTACCGGCATCCGGACGAGCCTGCTGCCAGTTGAGTATATAACCTACCGCCTCCTGGGGCTGACCGGCATCAATCAGCGTAAAGGCATATTCATGGTACAAAAACACATCCTGACGCTCCAGTGTGCTGATCAATTCATCCAGTATCAGCAGACTCTGGTCATAATAGCCCCGAATATTCAGATTCCTGGTCAGCACAAAAAGACTGCCAAAACTATAACCAGCATCTAACCGGTACAATTCCTGTAATGTGGCTCTGGCATTATCATAATCACCGGCATAAGTCTCAAATATTGCCAGGTCCTCCAACATTGCACACATCAAAGATTTATCAGCCGATATGCTGCTGTCACTGCGACCGACCTCAAGCCAGCTACGCAATATATCTATTGCCTCATCATAATTTCTGAGAACAAAAAAGATATTTACCGACTCTGGCTGTACGACCCTCAGAAACTCAGCGTCAATTTTCAGCTCTTCTAATCCTTCATGCAATAATTCCAGAGCTGACGAAGGCTCACCTGCCAGCCGGGCAGACTTCAGTACCGCACTAAGGCAACTGGCACTGCGACAATGCTTCTGCCAGATAAGACGACATGCAAGAGCCTTATTATCATAGCGACCAGCCTTTTCAAACACCTCAGAGGCAAGCTGCAAATCTGTATAATTATCTCCTGAATTAGCCATAAGCCAGTTAGCCCGAACCTGGGCTTTATCAAGCTGCTCATCAGCTAAATAACTGCGGCATAACATCTCATGTGCCGCCCGACAATCAGGATACGCCACCAGAAGCTCTTCGAGCTTATCCTGGAGCATAGTCCGGGCCCGCTTATTTTTAGGAGCATTATCACTATAACGCATTTCCCACTTACTGCATAATTCATAAAACCTGCCCTGTGCGGTATCTGGCCCGGCAGCCTTATATGGCAGAACCGGCTCAGTCATTGATATTACCGCATAGAATTTTATCATCTCCAACTGCACCAGATCGTAATGCGGATAAAGACGGGCACTACGCAATAATAATTCCTGTGCCCGGTCTCGCTGACCATCGGCCAGATACAAACCAGCCAGATAGCTTATTACCTGCTCATCACCACTGTCTGAGTCCAGTATTGCCAGATAATATTCCTCCGCCCGATCAAGATAACCTAACTGCTGCAAAGAACGGGCACTGTATAACCTGCTCTCCCGATCGGTAAAATTACGGGTCAGAAGTAAAGTGTCCTGCCAACGCCTTTGCTCAAAAAGCACTCCGGCCAGATATCGCACTGCTGAAGTTTCCGATGGCCTGTCTGCGACAATCTCACGCAACATACTCTCAGCTTCCAGCTCCAGACCTTTGGCAACTAAAATAATGCTGTGGAGTAAAGCAGAACCAAAACTCTCACGCAATAAGTCCCTGATGGGCACTCTATAGCCGGCCAGCCAATCGCGGGCAGAAATATCTAACCTTAATATATTATCAAATTCTTTCACAATAACATCACTATCAGAATAGCCGCTATCCAGACAAGAAATATATGCATCAAGCATAGACTGATAGTCTTTAGACTGACGAGCCGTACGGGCAAACTCCAGCCATACAATTGCCGTCTTTTCCTCTCTCTGGGCATTGTTCAAAACCAGTCGAGCAAGAATATGCTCACCGCCATATTCCAGACCACGAGCATAATCGGCCTTATCAAGCAGAGCCGGACATGACTCCGGGCGAACACTATACCACAACTGCAAGGTTCGCCTGTACTGAACCATAAATTCCATTTTCTTACTGGCAGCAGCAAAGCCCCTCAGGCTGTGCTCCTTATACTTTCCTATTGCCAGCATATAACGGTAAAAATACTTTATCATATTGAAACGGGCCTGTCTCGACTCCGGCAACTCGATCATCATATCTGTAAGATAGCCGCTTAATGTCAGAATATTCGGCCCTCTTTCTACCCGGACCAGAGAATCAACCGCCTCTTGCACCAGGCCGCACTGCAAATAACAGCGACTTGCCAACAAAAGTTGAAAGTCACAACGCCCGATCTTCTCTTGAGTTTCAATATCAAGATAACCAAAACGACGATGATATTGCATAAGCTGCCAGGCCTGCAGATAGCTTTCTGCCGCCGCCTGCAAATAGCCCAGCTTCTCGAGACTTATTGCCATATTGGCCCTGGCCAGAGCGGTAAACTCATTAGCCGGGACAGCCTGCTCACTCCTGCCTGCCAGCTCAGCATAAAGCAGGGCCTGGTCCCAGCGCTGCTGCTCAATATATATATCGCTGCATAATAACGCCGCCTCTATGTCATTGGGGTCAAGACCAACCGCTGCTTTCGCATAACGCAAACTGGCATAATACTTACCATTCTCAAAATTATGCTTTGCCAATGCCTTCTGCAAGGTAACATTATGACTGTAGCGACGACCGTAATCTTCCAGTACTTCTACTGCTCTGGCTTGTTCCTGCTTTTCCAGCTCCGTTATGGGCGTACCAGAACTGCGTCTGTATGATATATAAGCCTTTATCACATTCGGATCATCATTACCTGCAAGTGATGGGTCTGTATCTATCTGCTTGGCCTGAACAAGTCCAAATTCAGCCAAAACCTCACTCACTGGAGCAAACATCACCTTTATTCTCTGGTCGTCAACCTTACCATAAATATTCTCTGGCATCACCCGGCTATATGCTACCGGCATACATCCGCTTTCACCTTCTATACTTTGTGACTGCTGACAGCCAGAAACCCAGACCAGGAAAACCAGACAAGGAAGATACAGCAATACCGATACCAGCCGCAAAGGGCATAAACCTGCGTCTGCTTTCATATTTTCTTTTATTCTCTCAATTTGCATTTATTTTTCTACTACTTATAATATCATTTTATGCTATTTACCGATAAACATACGGGGTAACCCGCCTAATAATCTTAAATAACTTTGAAAAGCATATAATAAGGATAAAAAGTCATGAAAAAAAGCACAATAATTAAACGAATCTTACTGATCGGGTTTATCGTAATTGTCTTAGGGCTGTTCCTCATCATTTCATGGCTGGACAGCCTGGGACGGATTGCTGTTGAAAAAGGTGGATCTGCTGCACTGGGCGTACCAGTCACCATGGAAAAACTGCATATATCTTTCATTCACGGGGAAGTAAAGCTCGATAATCTACAAGTAGGTAATCCACAAGGCTTTAACACCGAATACCTCTTCAAGCTCGGACACTGCGGCACTGCGGTTGACATAGCCAGTCTGACCAGTGATACAATAGAGGTAAAAAGTGTGGTAATAAAGGACATGGAAGTAACTTTTGAGCAAAAAGGCATGACCAGTAATCTTCAGGCTTTGCTTGACAGTCTGGAAAGCCAGGCACCGGCCCAGGAACCTGCCGAGCCGACTGAACCGGAAACTCCGGCCCAAGAGGAAGCACCTGCTAAAAAGATCACTCTTCACCGCTTCTATATCGAAGGGGCCAAGGTACATGTTAAACTTCTGCCTATACCCGGCCAGAAGTCTGATTTTACCATTGGCATGGCTCCATTCACTATCGAAAATGTTTCCAGTGATGACAATAAAGGTCAGGTAGCAGCTTTAGTCGTCCGTAAGCTCGTCGTTGCCATCTCCCAATCGGTTCTTAAGACTATTGCATCTGATATCCCGGCTGCACTTTTGGAAGGCCTGCAAAATTCTGTTGATAAGACTGCTGAACTTCTGGGCAGTGGCACAAAAGAGTTACTTAAAGGTCTCTCTACCGTAGGCGATGTCGGACTCAAGGGAGCTGGTGAAGTTATTAAAGGCGGAGCACAAGCCGTTGAAGCGACCGGCGAAGGACTCAAAGCCGTTGGCGAAGGCACTGTTGATGCCCTGGAACAAACAGGCAAAGAAATAGAAAAAGGCGTTAAAGACCTGGGCAAAGGTATAGAAGATGCCGGCAAAGGAATTACCGACCTGTTCAAAAAGGATAAAGACAAAAACACCGATAAATAGACCTAAACCCAAAGCTTGGTTGGTATTAAATCGACATAATTAGCCGTATATTTAACTTACAGGTAATACTATGGTTCTAAATAATATAAATCAAATGAAAACACAAAAGCAGAAGTGCGTGGTTGGAAGTATGCTTACTGGGGCAACAGTTTTTGCCATATCACCAATCATTCATAAAGCACGAGCCGTAAGTATTGACCCTGAAAGACCAAATATCATACTAATTATGGCTGATGACCTTGGCTGGACAGACATTAATTGCAGAAATGATGATTTAAGCCCTACTCCAGGAGGAGAGTTTGATAGCACCTACTATCAAACTCCACACCTTAAAGAACTGAGAAAAAATAGCCTAAGATTTACAAACGCATGTGTCTATCCTTTTTGTTCTGCTACTAGGGCTGGTTTGCTGACAGGAAAATATCCTAGTAAGCTTAAAATGACAAATATGGTTGGCAAAAGCCTATATGGATACCTTACAGATAATAACCCGGGAACAATCCATGATAACCATAGTAATAATTGCCAGAATATGTTACCAGGGTTTGGATTCAGCTCTCTACCATTAAAGGAAATTACAGTAGCTGAAGTTTTAAAACAACATGGATACAATACTTGTATGATAGGCAAATGGCACCTGAGTTCTGAAATAGCTCTACCGGATGAATATTATTATAGTGCAGAAAACCAGGGTTTTGATATACGACTTGGTTCACCAAGCAATTCCGGTTATTCGAATAACATGTCTCACAATGACAATCTCGCTTCCCCAGGGGAAAATTGGGTTTACAGACAATATGCATATCTTGAAAATGAGCTTGGCTACAAATTAAATGTTGATGAAAGAGCGAAAACTGGCTACTTAACGGATTTCATCACAAAAAGAGCTCTTGAATATATCGATATGCAAACTACCATTGACACCACCAATTCTTTTATAGACACTGACCCGTTTTTCTTGTATTTGCCCCACCATGCTGTACATACAACTATAAGCAGCAGAAAAGATATCACAAAAAAATTTCAAGACAAAAGCGACCCGAGGGGACTACATGAAACCCGGGAGTACGCTGGCATGATATACAGCTTCGATAAGAGTATTGGCTTTATCTTCAAACAGCTCGAACAAAAAAATATTATCGAAAATACAGTCATAATTGTCCTGAGCGATAATGGAGGGATGGAAGGTTCTTCTAAAAGCGAATCTGGTATATTAATCAATAATATAACAGAAAACTACCCTTTATATAAAGGTAAAGCTGTCTATGAAGTTGGTTCAGTAAGGGTCCCAATGATGGTTTATTGGAACGGCAAAACTAATACTGAACCTAATATGGTCTGTGACAAGCCCTTTTCTGTAATTGATATAATGCCTACTATATGTAAAATGGCAGGAGTATATGAATTACCAAATGATATTGATGGCATTAGTTTCTATGATTCTACAACAGGGGCAATAGCCACGAATACAGTCCGTGAAAACAGAACACGCATTAAACAAGGTGATAATGCGATATTTTGGAATTGCCCTAACCCACACACTAATATCGGATTCCCATTTTACGGTAAATCGGATGAAAGCAATTCAGCAAAAGGTTATAGTTGTCCTTCTGCTTTTGTTCAGCAAGATGGTTTCTGGCTTTTTAAAAGATATAGTGCCCCTAAATATAACTGGCCAAATGATTTTGATATAAAAAAAATGCGACTTAAGTATGAGCCAGAAAGCACTCCTCCTGAATACGAACTGTTTAAAGTTGACCCAAATTTTAAATGGGTTAAGGAAGGATATGATAAGGTCCTGAATTTCAATGGTGGCAGTGAAGTCTTAGTCACAGGATACACAGGGGAGCCTGGCTCATCAACAAAGTCCTGTAGTTTTTCCATTAAACCACAAAGCAAAGAAGGAACTATACTCGCCTGGGAGTATGCATCGTGCTTAGATAATAAGCAAAAAACCTTTTTAGACAAAGAAAGATATATATTATTAAGAATATATTTAGATAATTCAGAATTAATAATACAAAATGGAGAGAAAGAGAATCCAGTTTCAACTGGAATCAAGCTAAATAAAGATATTTGGTGCAATATCAATTTAGACTTCTCCTACAATAATGGGGCATTGTATATACACTCGGACAATAAAACTCTGGGGACAATTACCGTATTGCCTTATACCCCAAATATATTACATATTGGCGGTTGCAATGGTAAAGATTATTTCAACGGTATAATAAAAGATGTTGCCATCACAGAATCAGGAAAAAAAATAGCACACTGGCCAATAAACGAAGGTAAGGGATTGATCATATATAATATTGAAAATGACAGGCAAACAACTAATAACCATGGTGTAATTGTTGGCGATATATCTCAAATGACTAATTTATATACAACAGACCCAAATTCAGAATACTATAAAATATCACAAAATATGAAAGATATTTTATTAGACTGGCAAATCGATGTAGATGCAGAAATGATTCACCCTGTCGCATATATCAAGGATGTTAATTCAAACATCACAGGAGACAGCTTCGGCTCGATTCAAGAGGCAATTAATTATGCATCAACAGGCCAGACTATCGTTATTTGCCCAGGTACCCATCTGGAAAATCTGATAATAAACAAACAAATAACTCTTCAATCGATAAACCCATACGATTTGCTAACAGTAGAAAACACAATTATAAATAGTAGTGCAATCACAATTAATAACCAATCATCCTTAGTAGGTCTGACAATTTCATCTTCCGAAAATGTAATAAATGGCAATGGCAATAGTGGTCTTATTGAAAATTGCATAATAAGAGATGGTCTCGGTATTGGGATTAATAATTTTGATGGTACAATAAAAAACTGTTTAGTTGTAAAAAATACTTCAACCGGGTTACATGGATGTGATGGCCTGATTATTAATTGCACTATTGCAGACAATGGTGGTTACGGTTTAAATGGATATACCAGTGCAATAATTTCCAACTGTATTATCTGGGGAAATAAACAAGGGACATTACAGCCCACTCCAACACCAAAATACTGTTGCATTAATAATTGGCTGGATGATGAACTTGAAAACAAATCGTTGAATCCGCTATTTATTAATCCGGACCACTACAATTATAACTTATCCAATATGTCGCCATACATTAACCTAGATCATAATATTACTCAGCGTGGATTTTATTTTTCGAGCGAAAAACACTCTTGTCCATAATTAATTCTTAAAATTCAACAAAGATATCTCTCCTAAACAAGTTGCCAAGGACCTTCTCTTATATGGCATAGTTTTTGCTGATATAGCCTAAACCCAACATTTACTCTTCTCGTCTAAAAATAAAAATGTCCGGACAAACGCAAGTTTAACCGACCATAAAGGCAGCCTCGGCTGCCTTTTTTCGTTCGCTGCAATTCACTACAAATGAATACATAATAGCAGAGAGCCTGCTATAAAAAATACAACACGATACAGAAGAAATACATAATGAGATATCAAAATTCAATTCAAAAGAAGGTTTCAGTATAATCCCTTAAATGATCCTGACAGACTGGTCAACCTGCAAAAAGCTGATCAATTTTTTTTATATAACTTCACACCTGCGTTCTGATGAATAGCAGGAATTCCTTTATCCTCCAATAAATTGGTTGTTCAACCGGCTCTGAAAATTACGCAATATGTGTTTTTACTGGAAAAAGAGCTGATTGTGATTATAATCGCATAATTAGCAAAAGGTTGCGTTTGCGCCCTCTCAGCGGAGCATACGCACAACTAAGACCTTAGATATCTGTTGATGATATAAGTCGTCAAGTTTTTGAAAGTAAAGTACTTATGAGTTTTAAGATAAATGCGTTCAAAGCAGCAGTAGCAGATGGTAAATATCCTTTACTACCTCTGCTCCTTATGGTTATTTCAGCGGCAAGCCCCGGCCAGGAAGTATCTGCCGACATTGCCCCACCACCTGCGGGCACTAACGCTCAGCCAGTAGCAGTTGCCGCTGTTTCAAGCCCCCTGCTGATAACAATGAATAAAGAGTTCAACTCGCGTAAATTGCCTGATGGCAGTGATGCCTTTATCTGCACCGGTGGCTTTATTGCCAGCCGGCGGGCTATCAATGGCATTCCGGGCCTAGACTTCCAGGCGACAAATGCTGTTGTATTCTATTGGCAGCAAGGACTTATGCAGTCGATTAGCGGCAATCAAACCCAGCTCGACTCACCACTGGGCATATATCTGGAAGGCGATGTTCGCGTAGCCATTGACCGGGTAATGACCGAAAAAAACAAGCCCCTACTCGATACGGTCTTTACCGCCGATAAGATATACTACGATTTCAGGACCGGCCAACTGTTCATTCTTGATGGCGTACTAAAATTTGACATGGGCAAAGAAGAACTGCCCATCTATATACGAGCACAAGAGATCCGCTATATGGATAAGGGCACAATACAGGCCCGAAATCTAAAACTAAGTAACGATTCGTTTTATCAGCCGCACCTGTGGCTGGGTGCTAATAAGCTGGAAATTGAGCAGGACACCCCCCCCAACCAGTACGGACAGAAAATACCCAGCATAACCATTGAGGACCTTACCCTCAATGCCAGCGGTATCGGGTCATTGTTCTGGCTGCCCAAAGGGTCAGGAAATCTGCAAAACAGCCCTACACCACTAAAGCGATTAAGTTCAGGGCTCGACTCAGAATTTGGTTTCTCAATTGAAAGCGAATGGGACCTGCCCTTTATTCTGGGCCTTAAACAGCCAGCCGGGAGCAGTACCAACCTATTAATAGATGAATACACTAAACGCGGACCGGGAGCGGGCATAGAATCTGAGTATAAAAATGAAGATTCCTTTGGCAACTTTACCGGATATATGCTGCATGACGATGGCGAAGACCAACTTGGCAAACTGTCATCCCGAGACAATGTACCGCCCGATGATGTTTTTCGCGGTCGGATCAAATGGCAGCATCGGCAATATCTGCCTTATAACTGGGAAGCGACCCTGCAATACAACTATATAAGTGACCAGAATTTCCTGGAAAGCTGGTATGAACGGGAATTCGACCGGGAAAGCGAACCGGAAACCAGTATTTATCTCAAGCAGCAAGATAAGAACCTGGCATTCGACCTGCTCTATGGCTTTAATGTCAACGACTTTGAATATAATTACCTCAACGAACCTAAGGCCGGTTTGTACCTGGCAGGCCAAAACCTTGGTGACTTATTGGTCTATCAGCATGATGGCTACATAACCCGATATCAGGAATACGCCGGTGAAAGACTTTCGCCCGGCTTTGGCCCGACAGAAGAACCGAGTGATTTTTACCAGATGATCAATCCCGACCGGACCAGCTTTGGCGTTAGCCGCCATGAACTGACCCTGCCGCTCAATATTGGCTCATTTAATTTTGTCCCCACTGTTATAGCCACAGGCGTATTGAGTGATTACGAAGGCACAAACGGCATAGACTATGAACCAGGCGAAAAAGACACTTTCGGCCAGATAGCTTATGGATTCCGCAGCTCGCTCCAATTCTGGAAACTAGACAGGTCAGTAGAATCAGACCTGTTCAATCTCGACGGCATGCGACACATTGTACGGCCGGAACTAAGCATCTTCCAGACAGAAACAACCCTGGAAGATTTCCAGACACAAGACATATATCACTTTAACCTTAATCAAAGGTGGCAAACCCATCGCGGCCCGGAGGGTAATAAACGCCAGGTTGATGTCTGGACCTTAAACACCGGCATAACTCATGTAACTAACGAAGTAGAAAACAGCGACCTGCCCGGCAGATACATATACTCCCGCCCAGAATACCAATACAGCTTTGAACCTTATGCCAATTACGACCTTTACAATCTCGGACTCACAAGTCGTCGCCAACTGAATCAGAGCATGCATGATTTTGTTAATGCCGATTGGAGCTGGAGCATATCAGATACCGTTAATTATGCCGGTGCCGTCAACCACAACCTCACCGACTCTGAGTTAAGCAGCCTGGACAATTCACTGGCGTTCGGCCACGAAACCCTGGTACGCTATTACATAGGCCACCGCTATCTGGCTAATGGCGACCCACTTTACCACAAGGCCGCTCAGTATCTAACAGCCGGTGCCAGCTATCAGCTTAACCCCAAATATACAGTAGCTATTTCGACCCAGTATGACCTGGAAAACAATGCTAATGCCTACAGCCAATTTGTCATATTAAGACGGCTGCCCGGCTGGACCACCGCCTTTAGCTGCGGATGGGACGCAACCCGCGACTCAGCCTCATTCCAGATAAGCGTATGGCCAGATAATTACGAAAAAGCGGCTATCGGTAATCGTAGATTTACCAGAATGGCTCCATAATCCATAAATCACTACAATAAAACAAGATATACAAAAAACTGCCACAACAGCAAGACTGACCTGGCAGTTTTTTTTATAAAAAAACACTTCTTATTATGGACATATGTTCATAATGGTGCTATAATTCAACTGTGCCAAGACCTCATAAAAACCGAAGAATATCATGTCCGCCCGGCGCGGTATATTATAAACCTGCCGGCGTGCCGATAAACCAGCTGCAAAGCGTGACCCTCACCCTGGATGAATATGAGGCTATGAACTTATTAGACTATCAGGGCTTAGGGCAGGAGGAAGCCGCAGTATTAATGGAAATATCTCGCCCGACAGTAACACGCATTTATGCCGGTGCCAGAAAGAAGATAGCCCAGGCACTAACCGAAGGAATGGCAATACAAATAGAGGGCGGACCTGTAAACGAGAAACCCTGCTGCTATTTCACGCGTGAAGGCCAATCATCTGACAGCTCAGACCAGGAACTCTGTAGGCGGAGAGGCGGCATAGGCAGATGTCACAGACTAGGTCAGCTCGACAATAAAAAATAACCTTAGTAGCATAATACCCATGACCAGATTTGGAGATAAAAATTGAAAATAGCAATATGTACCACCGTTAAAAACCCCGGAGCTCCTGTTTCTAATCGCTTTGGAAGAGCTGACTTTTTTGCCATATATGATGACCGTGACAATAGCTGGAATTATATAGACAACCAGCAAGACTTACAGGCTGCTCAGGGAGCAGGAATACAATCAGCCCAGTACATTATAGATAGTGGCGCTGAAATACTACTGGCACTGAATGTCGGACCAAAGGCTATGAAAGCATTAAAGGCAAACAAGATAAAAGTTTACAATGCTGTTGCCGGACTGAGCTGCATAGAAGTAATCAAAATGCTCCAGGATGGACGCCTGCAGGAAATAACCGAGGCTAATGTCGAAGGCCATTGGTAATCTCTTAAACTGCAAATAATGACTGAAAACAAATAAATAATTACGAAATAATCAGAAAAGACTCAGACTATGGATAAGTTCCATAACATTATATTATGAAGACATATATAGAATGCTTACCATGCTTTGTGCGGCAAATGGTTGAAGCAGCCAAAAGAACCACCAGCGACACAACCATACAAAAAGAAATAATGCAGCAGGTATTACTTCGCTGCAGCCAACTGGATTATGACTCTACTCCGCCCCAGATAGCATCATGGCTTTACGAAGTCATATTCCGCTACACTGGCGAAACAGACATATACAAACAGACTAAAGAATGGTCTAATAAAAAAGCCATGGAACTGCTCGACAAGATGCACAGCGAAATAAGCAGATCTGAATGTAAATTTGAAACTGCAGTCAGACTTGCTATTGCAGGAAATATAATTGACTTCGGAGCCAAAAGCCATGTATCTGACGATATGATAGAAGAAGTGGTTAGCACTTCACTTACCATGCCGATGAATACAGACAACATTAAAACACTCCAGAGCCAGGTAAATAAGGCTAACTCGATCTTATACCTGCTGGACAATGCCGGCGAGATCGTATTTGACCGCCTGCTCTTAGAGCAACTGCCAAAGGGTAAAGTTACAGCTGTTGTTCGCGGCAGACCGATCATAAATGATGTGACCATGGACGATGCTCACACTGCCGGACTCACCGACATAGTCAGAGTAATCGATAATGGTTCTGGAGCACCAGGCACTATTATTGAAGATTGCAGCGATAAGTTCCGTAGCGAATTCGAAAATGCTGACCTGATAATAGCCAAGGGACAAGGCAATTTTGAAACATTAAATACAGTTAAGAAGAATATATTTTTCTTATTAAAAGTTAAATGCCCGGTAGTAGCCCAAAACATAGGCCTACCGATAGGCAGTATGGTAATAAAAACATTTAACTGACAGGAGAATTAATCATGCCTAATCTAAATGGAACCGGGCCGCAGGGCAAAGGCCCCAGAACAGGTCGTGGAATGGGTTGCTGTAATTCCAATCCAGAACAAGCCCAGCCAGAAGCCAGCAATACTGACACGACAGAGCAGCCGGAACCCCAGACCGAGCCAAACAATAGCCAGCCAGCCCCTAATGGCATTTGTGACGGAACTCGCAAACGCGGCAAGGGTCTGTCAAGCCTTATCAATAACAGCCAGTTCAACGCCGGAGTTGGAAACAAAGGCGGCTTTGGCGGCGGATTTGGTAATGGCTTTGGTGGCGGCAAAGGCAAGGGCAAAGGTTTCGGTCAGGCTCACGGCAAAGGCCCCGGACGCAGACAAGGAAACAGATAATTGAAAATAGCTATAACCAGCGGCAAAGGCGGCAGTGGCAAAACATTCATAGCCACACATCTGGCCAGAGAGTTTGCCAAACTAAAGCCAACCGAATATATCGACTGCGATGTCGAAGCTCCAAACGGTTATTTGTTCCTCAAACCTGAAAACATTCAAGAGACTCCAGAGGATTGCACTTGCATTGAGTCTGTTAACATGGACAAATGCATACTATGCGGTAAATGTGCGAAGACTTGCTACAGCAGAGCCATATTAGCAGGCCGGGAAAGCATTATGGTTTTTCCTGAGCTATGTCGCTATTGCGCTGCCTGCGAGGTGGTATGTCCTCAGAATGCTATGGTTAAAGGCTTGAGGCCAATGGGCAGCAGCTTTTCCGGCACAGCAGATAATATAAAATTAAACTGGGCCAAACTGGCAACCGGAGCTGGCGGATTGACCGTTAAGCTCATTGATGGGCTGACCAGTAAAACCACACAAGAGATCGTTATACTCGACTCACCGCCCGGCACCAGCTGCCCTGTTGTGCATACTGTACAAGATGCTGACATTGTCATTCTCGCTGCAGATGCCACAGCCTTTGGCCAGCATGACCTGAAACTGTCAGTAGCCATGTGCCGCGAAATGAATATTGAACCTTTACTCATAATTAACCGCATTGGCATTGGCGATATCGACAAACTAAGAAAATATTGTCAGCTGGAAAAACTCACCATATTAGGCGAAGTTAATGACAGTCGCGAGATAGCCAGTTATTATTCCAAAGGGCAACTGGCGGGCGATTTCATACCTGAGCTTAAGCAGACATTCAATGAAATAGCGCAAAAGCTTATAAACTACAGTATCACCCAGGGCCAGACCAAAGCACAAGGCGACCTGAGAGCCGGCATATATCTGGCAGAGCCAAACCAGCGTAAAGATGCAGATGCCAGAGCGGAAAATAACTCTGATGCCCGCGAAATAGCAGTACTAAGCGGAAAAGGCGGAACAGGCAAGACCTCACTGGCGGCCTGCCTGGCACAGCTCACAGGCACAATCTCGGCAGATTGTGATGTTGACGCCGCAGACCTGCATCTTTTGCTCAAGCCGGAAATACAAAACTGTAGCGAATTCATCGGCGGCAAGGTCATGCAGATTGACCAGAGCAAATGTCGTCCCTGCGGCGATTGTAAGTATATCTGCCAGTACAATGCAGTTGAAAAAACTGGCAGCTATGGCTATCGTATTGACCAGGATAAATGCGAAGGTTGCGGAGCCTGCCTGGAACTGTGCCCGCAAAAAGCAATAAACGCCCGCCCTTCCATCGATGGTCGGCTATATATGTCAAATACCAGATTTGGCAAGATGAGCCATGCAACTCTGGCACCCAGTCGGGAAAATAGCGGCAAACTGGTAACAACAGTCCGTAACCAGGCACTTGCAGCAGTAAAAGGCTGCGACATAATCATTGATGGCTCACCTGGCACTGGCTGCCCGGTCATAGCCTCCATCGGTGGAGTAAGCTATGTCGTCCTGGTCACAGAGCCAACAGTATCGGGACTGCACGACCTGGGCAGAATAGGCGACCTGTGCCGTCATTTCAAGGTTAAAGCTGGTGTAGTTGTTAATAAAGCTGACCTCAATAGCGAGATGGCCACTGCAATTGAAGATTATGCCCGCAAAAATAATATGGCAATACTGGGTAATTTGAATTACTCAAACGACTTTAATGCCGCCCAGCAAGCCGGTAAAACAATATTGGAATATGCTCCGACAAGTGAGATTGCCGGGCACATCAGAGAAATATGGAATAAAATAGAAAAGGAACTTAACATAGCATGAGTCAACAGGGACATCCACAAGCAGATACAGAAAAATTAAATGCTACCATGTCAGCAATCGGCAAAAAAATATTAGTATTATCCGGTAAAGGCGGCGTAGGTAAAAGCACAGTTGCAGTAAACCTGGCAACGGAACTAAGTAAACAGGGACATAAAGTTGGGCTGCTCGATGTTGACCTGCATGGTCCCAGCATACCTCGCATGACCGGCCTGGAAGGTCAGCGGATTGGCGGCGATGGCGACAATTTCTATCCACTGGAAGTCAGTGCCAACCTTAAGGTAATGAGCATAGCTTTTATGCTGGAAAATACCAGCCAGGCAGTTATCTGGCGCGGACCGATGAAATACTCTGTCATTCAGCAGTTGCTTGCCAATACCGTCTGGGGCGAACTTGATTATCTGGTAATTGATGCCCCTCCAGGCACAGGTGATGAACCTCTGGGCACAGCCCAACTGGTTGGAGTTAATGCCGGAGCTGTTATCGTAACAACCCCACAACAGGTATCGATCGGTGATGTTCGCCGGTGTATAACCTTCTGCAATCAGGTTATGCTGCCGATCTGGGGTGTAATAGAAAATATGTCGTCTGTAATCTGCCCCCATTGCGGTGAGAGCTTTGACATTTTCAAATCAGATGGCGGCAAAAAACTGGCTGATGAGCTGAGCCTGTCTTTATTAGGCAGCCTGCCGATCGATCCGGGTATTGTCATCGGTGCTGATGCCGGTCTGAGCATAAGCGAAAGCCAGGCCTGTCCGCCAGTTAAACAGGAAATGGAAAAGATAGTAGAAAACCTGAAAGCAAAAATCCATAAAAAGTAATTTTATTCTGTGATTATCTGCTTTGAGAATATTTTACAACAAGGATTCAGTATGCCAAACAAACATGAACATAGCGGCAGGTCTTCAGAGCATCTTCTTGATAAGAAGATAATACTAAAAGCTCTTAACCTCAAAGTCGGTCAGTCAGTGGTTGATGCCGGTTGCGGTAATGGCTATATGACTAAAGAGTTTTCTCAGATTGTAGGCAGCTCCGGAAGGGTTTATGCCTTGGATGCGCACCAGCCATCTATTGACCAGCTTAACAGAGAAACAGCCGACACTAACATTATTGCCAGAAATACAGATCTTTCTCAGAAAACTGATATTAAATCTGATTCTGTTGATATCATATACCTTTCTATGGTCTTTCACGGCTTCTCTCCGGAACAGCAAAAAGGCTTTCTTGCCGAAGCCAGGCGAATACTTAAACCTTCTGGCGTTCTGGCTATTGTTGAAATAGATAAAAAGCCCGCCCCTTTCGGGCCGCCTGCTGAGATAAAATATTCGCCAGAGGAACTATGTCAGGCTGTAAATATGGACAGGAACATCTGCACAAATATCAGCCAATACATTTATATGCAGACTTTTATTAATAATTAACCTATAGACTTATTCAATAACAACTTTTTTCAACAAGGATAATAAGATGAAAATAGCAGTACCAACTATAAACGGAAACTTATGTATGCACTTTGGTCATTGCCAGACTTTCTTAATCTTCACTGTGGTAGATAATAACATAACAGGACGCGAAGAACTTACCCCTCCTCCCCATGAACCAGGCGTACTGCCGGCATGGCTCAGTGAAATTGGTGCCAATGTTATCTTAGCCGGCGGCATGGGCCAGAGAGCTCAAAGCCTCTTTGCCCAGAATAATATCAAAGTCGTTACCGGTGCCCCTGCTATGGACGCCGCCGCAGCGGTTGAGGCATATCTCAATAACAGCTTAGTCACCGGCGATAATGCCTGTGACCACTAATAATATGACCGTAACCGTTGACGCCCTCAAAACAATAACCGTTACAAAAATATCCCAAGCTTAATATTAATCAGTTTGGATAAATATAAGATGAAGATAAATTATGACTGACCTATATCACAAACTGCATAACAATTGTTTTGCTTGCGGAGAAGGCAACCCCAATGGGCTTAAACTAAAATTCACTGCTGACCAGGAAGGCAGGGTCAGCAGTGAATTTATTATTCCCCATAACTACCAGGGCTATAATAATATGGTGCATGGCGGCATTATCGCAACCATTCTCGATTGCGCCATGGTTCACTGCCTGTTCGCCCGCAATATCTGCGCTGTTACTATCGAAATGAATATTCGCTACCGGCATCCATTCATAGTTAACGAACCAGCCCAGGCAACTGCAGAACTCATCAGCCAATCACATGGCATATTCTGCCTGACAGCCAGCATAATACAGGATGAAAAAGTCAGAGCTACGGCCCAGGCACGCTTTTACAGATCAAACAATCTGGCACAATAAACACCAGAATGCGAACTGACTGGTAAAAAAACAAAATCCTGCTAAAACCAAATTGCGTTTAATAAAAATAGCAAAAAAAAAAGATTAACCATTTCCCGTCAAAACAATCTAAACTGTATCATATTGACAGTAAACCACTTAACTAAGAATACAGCTGCTGAAAACATTCATCCATTTACCATACCCAAGAACAAAATAACCAAAAATGGATTTATTGTCCTATAGTAAGCACAATAATACTATTTCATTTTTTCGCTCAATTGTTACAATTAAATTATCAAATAGATTTGTGTTTTTTCAGGCATATCATGTGCCAATTTAATATAGGATTTTTAGGTATTTAAGTATATTATCAAATTAAGGCTATTCTGGCCTTTGTGGTTTTGAAAAGTAATTTTGAAAAGCAAAACCGTCAGATCTCTTTTTGCTGCGGTAGATCTTTTTGGGCATTAGGTTACAATACCATCCAAATACGATCGATGTAAATGCAGAAGAATTGTGTTGCGATCTGCGGGAGGACTCAAGAGGATATCAATTCATTCCTTCAGGGAGAGTCTGCGCTTACTTATTTTTGAATATATTATCAAGCGTTAGCTTAAGATAGGTTTCTTAAGCCATGCTTGTATATTTCATTTTTTTGGAATAGGAGATCGGAATGAAAAAATCACTGTTACTACTCATGGCTCTGGCTGGTTTGGGGACAATGGCAAATGCCGACCTGGTACATCGCTATCAGTTCAACGGCAATGCTAACGACAGTATCGGCACAGCTCATGGCACACTGGGAACCGGAACTATTGCAGATGGTAAACTAACCACCGATGGCTCAACCACTGGTGTTAACCTGCCTGTCTCTGCTATAAATGAGATAACTACGGCTTTCACCATTGAAACATGGGTCAGCGGTGCTACCAGTGGCGACTGGCAAACATTGTTTGCCTTTGATGATGGCACTACCAGCAACTTTATCATCTGCGTCAGTGACCGCGGCGATGGACCAGTTACAGACAACTGTGGCGTTCACATCCTAAACCCTTCTGTTAATGCTGATAACAAAATTTACGGCCTGCCAGTAGCTGGCCTGCCAGGTGAAAGCCAGATCACCTTGACTTATGATGGTACAACCTTCAAAATGTTCACTAATGGCGAACTGGTCACAACCCTGACAAAGCCTGGTGTGGTTATGAGCTCTTTTGTTACTTCTATCGATATTAACAGCAGCTCACCCTGGCCAGATCCTTCTTTCAGAGGTTCTACTCATGACTTCCGTATTTACAATAATGCTCTGTCTGAAGCTGAGGTAACCAGAAACTATACTCTGGGCGCTGACGCTTCCAGTGCCGCTCTTTACAGTGCTTATAATCCAAGCCCGGCAGACAACGCTGTTATGGTTGGCTCTATCTCTGGTTCTTCAGTTACAGTTGACCTGAGCTGGAATACCGCAAAAGACCCGGCTAACCCAACTAACTATAACTCTGCCATAAAAACACATTATCTGTATATGAGCTCTAACGAAGACGCAAATCTGGCCTATGTTGAAGCTATTACCGCTTCTGGTGCTACTGGCTCAAAAACAGTTACCGGTTTGGATCTCGACAAAAAGTTCAAGTGGCGCATCGATGAAGGTATTTTACTACCTAATGGAACTACATCGGCCTTCGACGATCCTAATACTATCCCCGGTCTGGTATGGACCTTTGATTCACTGGCTTCTGTGCCGGTTATCACATCTAATCCACAGGGAGGCATGGCTAAAATCAACGGTGAGTTCACTCTTAGCGTCGATGTCGAAAGTATGACTTCCGTTACTTACACCTGGAAAAAATCTGCTGACAATATCATCTCTGAAGATGATACTACCGTTGGCGGAGATAGCAATGAACTCAAACTCACGGGCATCACTACTGCTGACAGAGCATACTATTATTGCGTCGTTGTCAACAGCAGTGTTACTCCGGTAAACTCTGCTCTGGCCTATCTCGATGTCGAAAGCCTGATCGCTCACTATGCCTTTGAGGATTCAGCTGCTGACACCGATGTTATCAATACCCTAGGCGATATTTATAAGGGTGAATCTTATAATAATGCCGGAGTACTCACTCCTGTGACCTACGGCCCGGGAAGAGTTGGCAATGCACTTATCCTGAACTCTGCTGAGCAGAAATCAGTTCGCATTCCTGTTATGGTCCGCGAAAGCTACACTATTGAAATGTGGCTTAAGACCACTCAGACTCAGGGTTCTGGCGGCTGGTGGAATGGTGCTGGCCTGGTTGACGGTGAAATGCCGGGCGGCGTGGCTGACTTTGGCGTTGCCCTGGTTGGCAATAAGTTCGCTAACGGTTCTGGCCCCAGCGGTAATACACTTAACTCTACTACCGCAATAAATACCGGCGAGTGGATACATTGCGTTGCCTCTCGTGATATGGCCACCGGTACTTGCAAAGTATATATCAATGGTCATCTTGAAAACAAATCTACTGCTGATGCTGGTGTTTACAAGAGTGTTCCTGACTACCTTACCATTGGTAAGATCAGGGCAAACAGCAACTACTTCAATGGCGCTCTTGACGAGATCAAGATCTATAACTATGCCATGAGCGATCTGGAAGTTGCCGCTCAGTATGTTGGCTATGTGCCTGAAGCTGCCAGCACTCTCTGCATTGAGTCTGACAGACCAACTTATGATATTGATGGCAACTGTAAAGTTGACATTACCGACTTCGCTCTCATAGCTTCTCAATGGCTTAACAGCGGTATTTACGATGCTATTGACTAATACTTAATGTATTGTAAATTATCTTTCTGATTAGTTAAGGCGGCAGGCTGATATTGGCCTGCCGCCTTGTTTTTTCAGTCAGCTATACTGGCTCATACCTGATTAGAAACCGGCACCCAATATTAAGCAACCATCTCTTTATAACATAATTGTTATCTATTAATAATACAGACAGATCTTCACAAAGATATATTAATAAATTACTTGGGAAATTATTCTGACGGTCAACAGAAATACCAGATCAAGACCAAAACAATACACTCATAACTTTGCAGTTTCCTGAAAAACAGCTTTTAATATTCAGGATCAAATTCAAAACTATCTCGGACTGTATCATCCCCTTCTGAATCATCATACTCCAGACCATCTTGAATTTCACCTTCCAGATCAAAATAATCAGTGAACTCATCTGTAGCACCAGTATTATCTTCCGGATCATCTTCGGGACGATATTCTTCCTGCGGATCTTCATTATACTGCTGCTCAGATTCGACATGAGCATCACCCCAACTGCGAAGGACTGGTACTACAGGATTATCAATTGCCTCTTCGTCAAACCGAGTTACTGACCCCTGAGCTGGATCAAAGCCAGATCCAGAAACACTCTGGCCGTCCTCAATACCATCTTGCTCATTATCCCTGACCTGAAGTTCAGCCTCTATAAGAGGTTTAATTTCAAGATTGAGTTCTTTGATCCGCTTAAGCAGTATTTCCGGACTATGAATTTCACTATTGAGCTCGACCTGCTGCTGGGCTATCTCTTTGGCCAGCTCCTGTTCATCTGCCTGCATACTTATCATGCGATTGACAGACTGAATATGTATCGTCTCAAGGTGGACAACAAGAAGACCAGTGGCCATAGCCAGTAAAATGAGATATGTGATCTTACGACTGTCCATTATACTATCTCGCGGGAACAATGATGACAAAACCAGTTCTACAAACAACTGGCCCCAAATTATTATGCCAACCTGAACCTCTGATACAAACACTCATTCCATAGTATTTGTCACTATATCAGGACATTACATAATACGGGTATGTTTATTTCGCTGGTAATACCAGCTTCATACCCAGTTTAAGATTATCGGAATTCTCCAGATACTTCGCATTAAGCTTGATAATTTCTGTATATCTGCTGCCATTACCAAGTTCACGCTGGGCTATTTTCCACAGAGAATCATTTTCCTTTACAGTATATATCCGGCTTGAACCTGCCGCCTGGACCACTGACTGAACCTCTGTCTTATTAACAGGCTTGATCGCCATAGTCACCTGGCCTGTTTTGACCTGCCCCTGACCGTATTCCATACCATCGATCCTGGGTATATTCAAACGCTGACCAACTTTAACAGAATTAATCGAGCTTAGTATGTCTCGATTGGCATTGTATATCTTTTCTATATTTACCAGACGATTACCTTCTTTTTTGCCATAATACTTCATGGCAACAGAGGTAAGGCTTTCACCCTTAGCCACTATATGCACAATTGGCTCTTGCGACTGAGCAGCACTGCCATTAGCAACAACCGGGTTCTGGCTCTTTTCCAGCATATCTCTTATCTGCTGATATTTCCCCAGGTCCGGCTTATTCCTCTGGGCCGGATCCTGAATATTATTTTTCAATTCATTGAGAGCCTTCTCAACTTCGCCAGCAGAAAGCGGTGCTGGATTACTCTCAGGAATACTGCCACCTGGCAGAGCCATTACAAAACGAGACTCACCTGGTACAGTATTAGTTGTTGCAACCTCTTGGCTTGCAACATCATTAACCGGCTGAGTATCTGCTGCTACCCGATTTACTGGCCGCAAATGGGCATCTAATACCTGATGCCTGCTGGCATTAGCAGCTTCTGCATGAGATCGATCAGCAGCTTCATTTTTGGCCGGGGCGCCATTTACTTCAGCCTGATGACGAGCATAAGATGGCTGAGTGAGCGCCCTGACAGTAGAAGAAAGGTCATTATTCGCCGGGCTCTGACTGCTAACATTCATTATGCTCTTTTTATTGTAGGCGTCCATTGTGCCTTCATGCACATTGCGCAAAATAACCGCAATGGCAACAATAAATACCAAGCTGAAAAGCAATCCTATTTTAGCTTCCTTGCTCATCATGTCATGCTCCCTGCTGACTTCAGCAACCTTTCACATTCTGTTCGTAAATCATGTCGCAACGCCTTTTGCAACATTTATGTTCCAGTTATTATACCTGTTAATCTGCTAACCGACGAGCGACCCGCAGTTTGGCACTGCGACTTCGCGGGTTAGAAGACATTTCTGCCTCGTCCGCTACTATCGGCTTTTTAGTCATTATTTCATAAATATTTAGCTGTTTTTTCTCACGAAAATCATTCTTCACTATCCGGTCTTCCAAGCTATGGAACGATATTATCGCTATCTTACCACCAGGTGCAAGTATTTCCGGGGCCGCTTTTAATAATCTTTCTAACTGTCCCAGTTCATCGTTCACCGCTATTCGCAATGCCTGAAATGTCCTTGTCGCCGGGTGTATCGGCTTTCGCTTACGATATTTATCTCGTGGACCAAAACCAACTACCTTTGCCACAAGATCCGCCAGTTCGCCTGTTCGCTCAAACCGTTTTACTCGACGGCGCTCAACGATAGCCGATGCAATTTGCCTGCTCTTACGCTCTTCGCCATATTGAAATATAATGTCAGCCAGTTCTTTCTCACCCAGTCGATTTACCAGATCAGCCGCCGTATTGAGATGGCCGCCATTATCAGGCTGGTCTGAACCACTAAGCCTCATATCCAGTGGACCATCATGCAAAAAGCTCATTCCACGGGACGGATCCTGGATCTGCGCCGAACTAAAGCCAAGGTCTGCCAGAATTATATCGACTAAACCTATTTTATGCTCATTTACTAACTGGGAAATATGACCAAAATTTGAATGCAATAATTTCCAACTGCAACTAACGCCAGAAAGGTTCTCACTGGCCCGAGAAAGCGAATTGGTATCAACATCGATCCCATACAAATGACCGGCAGAAGATAAACGCCCTGCTAACGCCCGACTATGACCCGCTTGACCCACTGTACAATCTACAATAGTGGCATTTTCTGGACAGTCCAAAAGCTCTAATATCGGATCGAGCAAAACCGGGATATGCAAAACCTTATCTGAGTCCGATTCTTCCTGGGACCAGTTGTTTTCACTATCTTCAAATTGATCGTGCGGTTTTGCCAATTCCTGCCCGCTGCCTGCTCTCTATTACTGTTTCTGACTGCTCCAGTTCCCGCCTCTGTATATCTTTAATATATGGAGACAGATCGATCTGACTATAACTGCCGCCCAGCGACCTCACTTTGGCAAGTTTATCCTGCAACCGACTTATATAGTCCTTTAATTCTCTGCTTACTATATTATCACCATCAATTGCTTCTTGCATTTGACGCATATTCGCTCTGGTCTTGTCCATAATTGAACCTTATAACTCACTGTCTTTGAATGATTTACCGACAGGAACTCCAACACGGCCATTTTACCTGAATCCTTTCAGGTAGTGCCTCCTGCACTAATAGCCATGCCATTACCGGCCCTGATTCACCTGGGCCTGCTCCTGCCTGAGCAACTCCACTCTGGCATTCATGAGCATTTTTTCGTGAGACGCCATGGTTTGTTCCACAAACCGCTCCCACCTCTGGGGGTTCCAGATCTCCAGGTGGTCCCTGGCTCCTATCAGCGTCACCCTTTCGGATTCCGTTTGCGATTCTGCTTTGATAAGCCCGGCTCGAGTAAGTGCTTTTTCAGGTAAAAGCACTCGTCCCTGCCGATCCAGCTCAACCTTGCCGGCCAGTGCAAAATTTACTCGCTCGAAAGCGATCAATTCGTCTGGGGCCGCCGTCCCTGGGGCCACGACAAGGGCGATGCGCTGATAATACTTCTCTGGATACAAACTCAGTATCCTGTTTGCTCCCGGCACCAGATAGAAACCATCTCCTAACAGCTCATCTGGTATCTGCTCGCGAACCTTCGCCGGCACTGCAAGACGGTTCTTGCTGTCCAGCGACAGTTCATATTCTCCGGTTAACAATAGCATGATACTTGCTTTTTCGATTCTTTTCAGTACTGTAAATGGTATTACTCACCACTCACTCCCATAATGTACCACATGGCCCCACAAAAAACAAATAAAAATTAAAGATTTTCCGCCCTTTTAACGACATAAAAAGCCCTCCCCTATATATAGTATATACACTCAACTACTAACACAATATAATGGCATATCAAATACCAGTAAACACAAATAATTATAGGACCAAAACCCTACATTACTACCAAACCTATACCAAATCCTTAACAGACTGTTAATAAATTATCAATAAACAAAATATTTAAACCACTATTATCAGTACTAAAATCAGTATTTTTAGCTATTTACAAACTATTACACAGGTTTTACACATTGTTAATTATTTACTAACAACCAATCACAACCACTAACCCCCACCCATACCACTTCCCCCCACAATTACTAAATATTATCACTGTTAACATGGCACTACGGCGACAATGCGGAGAACTGGCAAGGCTACACTCCAACACCAGGTTTTTAACTAGCAAACCACACAAATAAACAAGAGTATCAGGCAAAACCAGTGCTTTTACACTTCGGCAACTGGCAAACAACAGCAACTGACAACCAAGCCCAGAGACCTCTCAACTAATTGGCAATTCAATGATTATACATTAATTCAAATATTTTATATGCTATAATTGACATTTATATATGCATGTTATAATACCCTTATTATAATAATGGCAAACATCTACCCAGGCCGAAATATGACAATTTGTAAAAAAAGTGACATAGAGAATATTATTAAAGCACTTCCGGAAAACACTTCCATTGAAGAAGTTATGGAAAAGCTGTTACTTTTTGCCAAAATAGAAAAAGGAATTCAACAGGCTGATCAGGGCCAGGTGGCAGATCATAGCCAGGTTGAAAAACACTTAAAAAATGGCTCGATTGATCTGGAATAACGAAAGAGTGTCACATGAAAATAATCCTCAATATATTATCGTTCATAGCAGTACTGAGCACTTCACAATGCTTGTATGCTGACGGTAAAATGTACTCTAAGTACACAGTTGAACAAGTAAACACAGAAATACCATACCAACGGGCATTGATAGTACATACTGGCGGAACCGAAACCATGGTCTTGCAGAGTAGCTATAGAATAAGTGGTTCTATAACAGATGAAACGCCTGACATATCCGAACTAGCCTGGATAGTGCCAGTACCTGATATCCCGGAGTTGGCCAGTACCGACAGCGAAACAGCCCATTACCTATTCTGGGAAATGAGCAGGCGTTCAAGCCCCAGAGTTACTATCATCAGCCAGATAATAATCCAAACTACTATTATTATCTTTATTGCAACAGCATTATTATTCACTATTTTAATCCTCAAGAACAGAAATAACCCCGACAGCAGATTTTATCAACAGAAGGCCAATATAACAAATTTCATTTCAGGCATAATAATAATCCTGATCCTCTCTGGCACACTACTGCCAACCCTTTCGAGGAGCAAAGACACTAACAGCAACGATGTCGAGGTAATATCCAGGGGAGATGTTGGTATTTACAGTACCGCAGTGATCAGATCGGGCAATGCAGATACAATATCGGACTGGCTGAATGACAACGGTTTTAAATATCAAAACAGCGACAAGGAAGCCTTAAGCACATACACAGCAAAAGGCTGGTATTTTGTTGCTGCCAGAGTTAAAACTGACATATCCGACCAGAACAATAGCTCAACAATCTCTGACTATGGAATACCTTCACCACTGATACTCCGCTTTGCCAGCAATGATCCTGTCTATCCTATGGTACTGACCGGGACCGGCGGATTCGACACCGAGGTGCTTGTTTATCTGCTGACTGACAGAAAAATGACATGCAGCCAACTTGAGCTCCGCTGTGCTACACAGTTAGTAACACAGGACCATTTTTTCTTTTTGGAAGAAGAGATCACCCCCAAGTATTTCGGGAGACTGATACCACCCGGCCAGTTCTGGTTGATGAAATGCAAGTCAACACTCAAACCAGAGCAAATGACAGAGGATATTATCTTTCAGACAGCCCCTGACCAACTGCCTTATCGTGAACATATAGTCAAATTCAAGTAACAGGAGTTTACCATGGAAATCATAATATTTATTTCATTACTGGTAATATTTGCTGTTTATCTGTCAAAATTCGTCGTTTCATTAGCCAGCGTATTGGTATTTAAAATAACAAATGATAAAGCTGTAAACTTCCTATCCTGGTGCAACCTCATATTGTTGTTGACAATGATATTTCTGATGGTCCTGAACATTCTGGCATAAAAAAACGCCGCAGTTTTTGATATCCTATCTCAACTGCGGCGTTTGTGTTTTTCATATCTCAGTTCTCATCAGTTCTTATAATAGTTCAGGCCCAGCACCTGCATAATAGCGGTCAGAACGAAATTGAACGGCTTATTGAAATGTGGCAGGAAGTAAACATCGGTGAAAGCCAGATCAACCAGAGTCAGTTTCCGCTGGATGGCCAGAGCCAGATAATAGATCACCTCGGTATGATTACTGTCGCCGTAAGACCCGATCTGGGCACCCAGCAGGCGGAGTGTGTCCTTTTCATAGATTATCTTGAATTTGGTAAGCCCATAAGACTTCATAAATTCCGGGCGGTCGTTATCCTCAACGAAACTGGAAGCAGCCTTAATACCCGCTTTTTCGGCGGTCTCTTCATTTATGCCGGTACTGGCCAACTTGTTCTCAAATACACAGATAGCGTTAGTACCCACAACACTATCGACTCGTACCAGCTCGTTACCATTTATATTACTGGCCGCGGCAATACCAGATTTCACAGCATTGGTTGCCAGTGCTATCTGCTGATGGGTCTGAAGTGCGGCATGATACATGGCCGCCGAATCGCCGATGGCATAGATATTGGGCAGATTGGTTTTCATGTGGGCATCGACTATTATCGCCCCGTTGGCCGTCTTATTGGCATCGGGCAGCAGCTCGGTATTGGGCTTGAAACCGACACATTCGATAACAAGCTGGGCATCGTATGAGCCTTTATCAGTGACGATTTTAGTAACCTTATTATCTTTACCTTCGAAATCGATCACTTTCTGGCCCATTGCCAGAGTGATACCCGCCTTACGCATGTCAGATTCCAGAGTGTCGGTAAATTCCGGGTCAAAATAGCGGGGTAATACCCGTGGTGCAAAATCGACCAGGGTAACTTTCTTACCCTTCTTCTGATAGGCCTCGGCCAGCTCGATACCAATATACCCGGCACCAACAACGGCAACTGACTTGATATTCGGGTCGTCTGCCTTGCGGATCAGCTCTTTGGCATGCTGATAGAGCTTGCATATTTCTATATTTTCCAGTGCCCGGCTGGCTTTGGGTACACCTGGTATCTCCAGCGGCCATGAACCGGCGGCATAGATGAGCTTATCGTAGTTATCCTCAAATACTTTACCAGTCTCCATGTCTTTAACCGTAACTACCTGCTTTTTATAGTCGATGGCGATCACATCGTGATTCATCCTGATATCAGCACCCTGATCTTCCAGCTTGATCTCATTACAATAGAACAGCTTGTCAATATCAGATACCTCGCCACCAACGGCCAGGGCAATACCGCAACCCAGAAACGAGATATTAGTATTACGGTCATAGCCGGTTATCTGATGATCCTTATTCTGGGCCAGAAGCGTACGAATAGCCGAAGTACCGGCATGATTTATTCCCACCACGATGATTTTCATATTTATATCCTCAATATTTTCAATACCTTACATCATTTTCGCACTTCATTTACGCCTGCGTGCTATTGATAACTTCGGTCAATTATAGGCAGACAATTACCCAAAAGTGAAATTTTCTGAGCAAAATTATTATAGGAACTGGAAAGACTATTTATCCTTGTTTATTCGGATAGTCACTCCGAATAAACAAGGATAGACTGATTTTGAGTGCCAAAAAGATTGGTCAAACTTACACTTCTTATCATTTCCCTCTGACATCGGCTGAAACCAGCACCAGGAGAGAGTGTTTACTTCAAATAAACTGACAAACACTTTTACGCCAATCACTAAACATATAAGATACTTACCATTAAGCAGTTAGAGCCAAATATCTCGGTAATCAACTATACTGTGGTTGTATTTCTTAAAAAAAACAAAGAGGTTGTAACTTGTGATATTGTCGCAACCTCTTTGTTTGTCTATAAGTAAAAACCCATATCTGAATTCGTTCCGTTTGCCGGTCAGGGGCCTGGCGTTCCCACAATGGGCTACTTCACGGTTATTATCTGCCTGAGGCGGATATTATCTGAAGCAGAACCGATCTGGATCTCGAAATCGCCAGGTTCAACAGTAAACTTCTCCTGACGCGGTTCATAATAGCGCATGTCGTTTTCAGGTTTGATGTACATCTTAACCTTTTTACTCTCGCCAGCCTTGAGGTGAATGCGTTCAAAGCCCCGCAGTTGTTTGATCGGCATTACCAGATCAGACTCGACATCGCGGACATAAAGCTGTACAACCTCGTCACCATCTACCTTGCCGGTATTGGTCACCCTGAAGCTGACCTCTATCTTATCAGCAGCAGCGGCCTTTTTCTTACTGACCTTGAGACTGTCATAAGCAAAATTGGTATAGCTCAGGCCAAAGCCAAAGGCGTATTGCGGCTGACCCTTGAAATAGCGATAGGTCTTGCCATCCATGTTATAATCCTCAAAACTGCCGAGCTGATCCGTTGAGTTATAGAAAGTAACGGGCAATCTGCCTGCGGGGTTATACTTGCCAAAGAGTACATCAGCAACAGCAGTGCCTCCAGACTGGCCTGGATACCAGCCGCAGACAATGGCGGATATATTATCCTGGACCCACGGGCAGGCGATCGCTGAGCCAGTGAGCATAACAAATACTACCGGCTTGCCTGTAGCTTGCAGAGCCTCCAGCATCTTCTGCTGCGGTGCGGGCAGAGAAATATCTGTCCGGTCGCCGCCTGCAAAGCCCGGATAATTAACCGGCATTTCTTCGCCCTCGATCTGTGCGGTCAAGCCGCCGACATAGACCACCACATCAGCAGAGCGGGCAAGCTCCAGAGCCTCTTCAAATTTTGAGTCTGACTTTTGGCCCGCCGCTTCCCAACCAACCATGACCCGAGCCTCACTCTGACCTTCAAAATATTCAACCTTAAAATCATAGCTCTGTCCGGGAGTAAGTTCCGGTGCAATCGTCTTGATACGGAAGGCGTGCGTGGTCCAGTCTTCAAATACCAGCTTATCGTCGATATAAACCCTGATACCATCATCACTGCCAACTAACATTTTGGCATCGGCTCTGTCTGGAGCAACCAGTACGCCAGACCAGCTCACCGAGATATTGTCACGATTCACTGCCTTGTCACGACTGAGAATACCCTGGGACAGCTCCTTCTCAACCGGCGACAATATCTGCCAATCGTAATTGATATCATTTTCAACCCGCACTAAAACCGGTTCGCCCTGAAGCCGGATATTATTATAGTAACGAGCCGTCAGCCCATCGGTGGCACCACTGCGATCGGTCTTGAACACGGGCTTTTCCAAGTCCGGCTGATTGATATCGACAAAACCTTCGGCCAGGTCACAACCCTGAGCGTAGATCACCTTAATATTCTGACCTGCCTCCTTTTCGATACCAGCTAGTACTGTAACCGGCGTAGAGGGAGTACCATTGTAATTGCCCAGCAGAGAATCAATATTATCAGCATTGGGGCCAACAACAGCAATAGTCTTAATCTTTGCCTTATCCAGCGGCAGGGTCTCATTCTGGTTCTTGAGCAAAACAATACTCTTGCGCGCCATCGCCAGAGCAGCGGCACTATGCTCAGCACTATCGTTGATCGAGTATGGTATCTGGCTATATTCAACCATATCGTCAGGATCGAACATACCCAGCTTCATCTTAGCCATGATAAGACGGTATATATTCAGGTCGATCTCGGCCTCATCGATATAGCCCAGTTTCACGGCCTCAACCAGCGCAGCATAAGTACCACCGCAGTTCAGGTCGCAACCACGCCGGGCACCCAGAGCAGCAGCTTCAGCAGCAGTTGCCACTATCTTATGATGCTGCCAGATGTCACCGATCGCTCCACAGTCGGAAACAACAAATCCCTCGAACCCCCACTTATTACGCAGAATGTCCTGGAGCAGTAACTGGCTGGCAGATGCCGACTCGCCATCAACACTATTATAGGCACCCATAATGGAATATGCCTTAGCCCTGACGATCAGGTCTTCAAAGGCTGGCAGATAAGTCTCATATAAGTCCCGCTTACAGGGAACGGCATCAAATTTGTGGCGTTCCGGTTCCGGGCCACTATGTACGGCAAAATGCTTGGGCGTTGCCACAGTTTTAAAATACTTAGGATCACTTCCCTGCAGGCCCTTTACAAATTCCATTCCCATCTGGCCAGTCAGATACGGGTCCTCGCCGTAGGTCTCCTGGCCCCGCCCCCAGCGTGGATCACGAAAAATATTAATATTAGGCGACCAGAAGGTCAGCCCGTAATAGATGCGGTGTATATTATTCCTGACTGCCTCATGATATTTGGCCCGCCCTTCGGTACTGATAATATCAGCGGTCTGGAACATCTGCTGCCGATCAAAGGTAGCCGCCATACCAATAGCCTGGGGGAAGACAGTGGCAAAACCGCTCCGGGCGACGCCGTGCAAGGCCTCATTCCACCAGTCATAGGCCGGGATGTCCAGCCGCTTGATGGCCGGGGCATCGTTCATCATCTGACCGACCTTTTCTTCCAGAGTCATTTCATCAACCAGACTCCAGGCCCGTTCTTCAAATGACCGGGAAGTGTCGAGCCAGACTGGCTTACTTTTGACTGCGGCCAGACCACTACTAACAGAATAAAACAGAACCAATATCAAAAGAAACTTTTTCATCATTTATCGCATCCTTATTCCAATTTGTATTAGATTTTCCGCTTGCGTAAATTCATGCAGGTTTATATTACCTTAACGCAGTTTACACGAACATTTACGCATTACAAGTATTTTCCCAAACATCTTAATTCGGCACAAAACCATCAACTAACCATATTTCTAAAACAACTAACCATTATACGAAATAATATGATTATAGTACAATAACTATACCGATATAGACCGTCATTCCAGACCATACCATAATATTTCAGCATTATTTACTATTGAAAAAGTTGTACGAATTTCCCGACATTCCTGTCAGCAATTTATGTTACAGACAGATTAAGGCGTGTTGCCCAAAAGTAAAACAGATCCATTTGTATGACAATGTTTCTGGTTAATAATTGTTACATATACTTTAACTGCAACAATTATTCAGGCAAGCTGTAAGTCCCGAACCGGCAATACCACAACCACCTGCCAGATCCGCCATTAATATAAAGCCAAAATATTTTCTGACCTCCATTTATACTCCTGAATGTTTTCTGAATTTTACCCGCTAAAACTGTAATGATATTACACGAAACTTACACGGTCAATCACTTATTCATCGCTATCGCATTCCGGCGACAAATAACCTGAAATAAACAGTAGTTTTAGCTGGAATGAACGATATCATGCCAGTAAACTTATGCTATTGAATCATATCAATACTAATGAACAAGGAGTATTACATGACAGGCAATTTAAGTAAATTCAAACTGGGTTTAGGTACACTGACAGTGTTAAGTCTGCTGGGTTTATGCCGGGCAGATGAAAAGATGGATAATTATCTTGACGACCTGATGGGCAAAATGACACTGACAGAGAAGATCGGACAGCTTAATCAGGCTTCGATAGGGTTCGATGTAACCGGGCCAAGCATAAGCGCTAATGTCGAAGAGAAGATACGGGCCGGCCAGATCGGATCGATCCTGAATTCTTATACTGTGCCGGTAGTTGAGAAGCTGCAGAAAATGGCAGTAGAAGAAACCCGCCTGCATATTCCCATACTGTTTGGCCTGGATGTTATCCACGGTCATCGCACAACTTTCCCGATACCACTGGGTATATCTGCAAGCTGGGATCTCAAAGCAATAGAGACCAGTGCCGCAATAGCCGCAGCCGAAGCGTCAGCTGATGGTATCAACTGGACCTTTTCGCCTATGGTCGATATAGCTCGTGACCCACGCTGGGGCCGGGTAGCCGAAGGAGCCGGCGAAGACAGCTACTATGGCTCACTGGTAGCAGAGGCCATGGTACGCGGCTATCAGGGCACTGACCTGTCAGCTCCGAATACTATTCTGGCCTGTGTAAAACATTTTGGCCTGTATGGCGCTGCTATTGCCGGACGCGATTACAACACCGTCGATATGAGCATGGTGCAGATGTACGAAGATTATCTGGGCCCCTATCAGGCGGCGGTTAATGCCGGGGTCGGCTCGGCCATGAGTTCGTTCAATGACATAAACGGCATACCGGCAACTGCTAACAGATGGCTGCTGACCGAGCTGCTACGCGATCAGTGGAAATTCGAGGGCTTTGTCGTTACCGACTATAACGCTGTCTCTGAAATGATCGCACACGGCTACAGCCCGGACGGTTATCATGCCGCCGAGTCTGCGATAAATGCCGGTATAGATATGGACATGGTTGATGAATGTATGCTGAATAATCTGGAAAAGCTTGTCGCTGACGGCAAGGTAAGCACAAGCCAGATCGACACTGCCTGTCGTCGTATTCTGGAAGCCAAGTATAAGCTGGGCCTGCTGGCTGACCCATATCGCTATCTGGATAAGAGCCGGGCAGAAAAGGGAGGGGTTACTAATGAGAGCCGCGACTTTGCCCGCGACCTGGCGAGAAAGAGCTTTGTCCTGTTGAAAAATGACAATAATACCCTGCCGCTGGCCCAAGGCAAAAAGATCGCTCTTATTGGCCCGCTGGCTAATAGCCGGGGAGACCTGATTGGCTGCTGGGGTGCGGCCGGCCGGGCAGAACTGGCGGTAAGTGTATATGAAGGTCTCAAAAATATGATCGGCGGCGATGCTATTACGCTGGCACGCGGCAGTGATGTCAGCGATGATAAGTTCCTGCTCGAACGCATGGGTGGCTGGATAGTACGCGATGGCCGCCCGGCAGATGAAATGATAAAAGAGGCTCTGGCGGCGGCGGATAAATCTGATATTATCGTTGCCGTTGTCGGTGAACATGGCGAGATGAGCGGCGAATCAAAGAGTCGGACAGATATCTCTATTCCGCAGGCACAGCAGAAGCTGATGCAGGCTCTGAAGCAGACTGGCAAACCGCTGGTATTGGTGCTGATGAATGGCCGGCCTCTGACCCTGGAATGGGAATATGCCAATGCCGATGCCATACTGGAAACCTGGTTTGCCGGCATGGAAGGTGGTAACGCTATTGCTGATGTGCTCTGCGGCGAATATAACCCATCGGGCAAGCTCACTATGTCGTTCCCACGCAATGTCGGCCAGATACCGATCTACTATAATCATAAGAGCACTGGCCGGCCGGTTATACCGGGTGAAGGCTCTCTGTTCCGCTCAGCTTATACCGACGCTCCGAACGATCCTTTGTTCCCGTTTGGCTATGGCCTGAGCTATACCAGCTTTGAATATAGCGACATTACTCTGGATAAGAACACCCTGACCAGCGATGGCAAGATAACCGCAACAGTAACTGTTACCAATACCGGCACCCGGCCCGGCATAGAGACTGTCCAACTCTATACCCGCGATGTATTTGCCAGTATAACCCCGCCATTGAAAAAGCTGCGAGGCTTTGAACGGGTAGCTTTAGCAGCAGGTGAGAGCAAAAAGGTGAGCTTCGAGATCACCGAGCCTATGCTGAGATTCTATAATGCCAGACTGGAGCATATCTCAGAGCCGGGCGAGTTTAGGGTCTTTATCGGAACCAACTCACGCGACTGCAAGGAAGCTGCATTCCAATTGCAATAATAACGCACTGCGGCAACAGCTTTTGCGACGATACCATACAATACAAAACGCCTGAGACCAGAAATCTCAGGCGTTTGTTTTGGTACCACAAGCAGCTTGCTTGTGATTCAATTTGTTCCAGGACAATACTATACTCTGCTTTTCAAATGCCCCAGGCCTGACTAACCAGAAATAGTTCAATGCCGGTAATTATAATCAAACTGCAAACGAGCAGCCTGATTGAGACCTCCGACTTGATAACACAGGTCTATCTGAGCGACCTGATAATCAACCTGCGCACTGAGACTATTCAGCAGGGCTCTGGAATAGTCTGCCTGAGCCCTGAGCAAGTCAGTGGAAGTCTGCGCACCATGGTTGAACAGCTGTTGCTCGGCATCCATGGTTGACCTGGCAATCTCAACACCATTCCGGGTGGACAATATTCTTTCCCAGGCAGAATTAAGTGTTTCTGCCGCATCCATAACCTCACCCTTGATCAGTTCAACCTTCTGCTGTTTCTCCATTGACAACTGGTTCTGCTCAAGTAATGCTCGCCGCATATTACTTTTTGCTACCCGATTACCCAGTGGAACTGACAGATCTAAACCTACCCTGTTGCTGATACTATCTCTATCGGTAACAGCGTCGTCAAAATGACTACCTGTATTATTTCCAGAATATGCATAAGAAAGTGCCAGTGAAGGCAGAAGTGAATTTTTAGCATAATCGATGCTATCTCGCTGCGATGCTAATTGAATTTCATAATCAAGAAGCTCCAGGCGATGCTCCATTGCATATTCCAGCAGTTTGGTTCTGTCGATTGAATAGCTGACTGGCTCTGGCTGAATATCCGCCACAACTTCACTCTCTGATTCAGCTTCCAGTCCTGCGGAATTCAGCACAAGCTTGAGAGCTCGTTGCGAAAGTATCAGATTGCTCTTTGCAACAATAATAGCTGTACTGACCGGGGACATGGCATTTTTTGCCCGCATCACTTCAATTTGCCCAACCTGTTTATTGTCAAACATGCGACTGGCCAGTTCATATTGGGCCTTGGCCAAATCGTATTCAATATTCAGAACCTTAAGGGCTTCCTGGGCATAATATAGCTGCCAAAAGGCCTTATCAACTGAGACCAGGACCATCATAGCACTGAGCTTGCTCCTCACCTGAGTTCGCTGCAGGGAATAACTGCTCAGGCGAATATTATAAGTATTAACTTCAGGACCAGCTCCTTTGAGCAGAGGTTGACTTATACTTACCACAGGAGAAGTACTGTAGCTGGTCAACTTATCTATGCTTCCAAGACCCCAATAAGAGTAAGAATCATACTGCTCAATATTGTAACCTAAATCCACTTGGCCACCTGTGTTCAAAGGGACACTAATGCGATTCAAGAGATTAAATTCATTACTTTTGGGTGAATACGACTCACCATAATACTTTCGGTTGCTAAAATCAAAGCCAGAAATATAAAGTGGTTCAAACCTGGCATGTTCCCTTTTGAGTGATTCTCTGGCCATCTGCGGATCGAAAGAATCGATCTTGAGTGTCAGATTATTCTGCAGAGCCAAAACCCGGCATTGTTCGATAGTGAGTTTATTTACGGCAGCAACCTGAATCGGCACTAAATTGGGCTCGGCGCCCTGAGCCTGCTCAGCCGCCGGGTTAAGTTCGACTTTCTCCACCGTCTTGAGTGCTTCCTGATCAATTCTGAAATGATCATACTTACCCAGATTAGTATCTTCCACGCAACCAGAAACCAATAAGGCCCCAGAAATTAATACCACATATCTGACATTTCTCATAATATACCCGAAAATCATGTACTAGTTACGATTAACAACTGCACGCCACTCGCTACGCGTAACTTAAAAATAAAAGTAGGTAACCAATTTAACCACATGCAAAATAATAGCGAATCAGACCAACAAATCAAGCAAGTTTTTGCGTAACTTTAACTCACAATTAAAGTAAACAAAGCCAATCCGCTGACAATTCTTTGACTAATGCTCATCAGCTTTACCAGCAAGTAATTCGTAGAATCCTACCTATAAACCCAAATAAAGCCAGCGATGGTTTATTTTGCAAAAACTTCATTTCTTACAAGCCATTAAACAACAATCACTTACACACTTAAACAAAACAATCATGGTTGTATTTCTAAAGCAAAAGGCATAAAACATGGTTGTATTTCTAAAGCAAAGAGACAAATATTGCGGTTCACATAAGCTCAGCAGATGCCAAAACGGTAGGATCCAAGCTGACAAAATGCATTAACTACTTGTTCTGTTTGACAGAACTTTAATGCATCTTTCGCCTGTTGACTTTTAATATCAAACCTGTCATTTTGTAACATATCACATTGTAACTACATATAATAACTAACACTACGGCCTAATTGATAAAAAAATATCAATTTTTTCTGTTCAGTAATTGACTAAATACTGCCATAGCGGTATAATACCGGCCTTGTTCTGTCGCTTTGCAAGGAAGCATGGGGTATAGCAGAACAGGATCGAATATGAAATAAAAGGCCGTTCCGGGGTGAGTATCTCGGAAGTGGTTATGGAACAATAAGATACAGGAAATAAGATGAAAGTTAAACCGTTTTGTGCCTACCGTTTCGATGGCAATGTTACTCATGATGCCGGGGCGTGTATTGCCCCTCCATACGATGTAATTGACAAAGATCAGCAGGAAGAGCTTTATCAGCGTAATCCTTATAATATAGTTCGTATCATGTGCGGCAAGCAGTATGAAACTGATAACGCTAACAGCAATGTCTATACTCGTGCCGCCGCCCATCTGGCAGATTTCATGAATGATGGTGCTCTGGCTCAGGACAAGACAGAGTCATTTTATGTTTATTCTCAGCTTTTCACCGTGAACGGCGAAAGCTATCGCCGGACAGGCTTTATCGGCCTGGGTGAATTACAGGAATACGGCGGGAATATCAAACCGCACGAAAAGACTCTGGCAGGCCCAAAGGCTGACCGTCTGAACCTCATGCGTGCTACCGGCATACAGGAAGGTCAGATATTCATGCTCTATTCTGACCCGGAAAAAACTATCGATGCTATTCTGGCCAGAGCCTGCAACGGCACTGCTCTGCTCAAGGGCACTGACGATGACGGCGTAGTACATGAGCTTTATGCCATTACCGACCCGGCTGATATCAAGACCATGCAAACAACACTGGAGCAGAAGAATGTATTCATCGCTGATGGCCACCATCGCTATGAAACTTCACTGAACTTCATGAATGAGACCAAACTGGAATCGACGAAATATTGCATGATGACTTTTGTTAACACTCACAACGAAGGTCTGGTTGTGCTGCCGACCCACCGTCTGATCCGTGATGTGAAGAATTTCAATTCCGGCAAGCTCATGACCGCTATGAGCAAGGATTTCGATATCGCCCGGATGGAATACAGTGATATAGTTGATAAGAAGAACAAGCTCAAAGATGTTATTGATGCGATGAAGGTCGAGCTGGAAACCGGCAATCACGCCTTTGGTATGTACTTCAATGACGGTGCCTTCTATATCGCCACACTCAAAGATGTGTCGATCATGGATGCTCTGGCCCCGGATAATGGTAAAGCCTGGCGTAATCTCGATGTGTCGATCCTGCACAAGGCGATACTCGAGCAGCACCTGGGCATTGATCAGGCCGCTCTGGAAGCCGAGAGCAATGTAGATTATATCAAAGACCTGGGTGATGCAGTTATGTATGCCATTGACAAGGTTGACCGCGGCGAATCTCAGGGCCTGTTCCTGATGAATACCGTACCGCCATCGTCAGTAGAAGATGTTGCCGCCACCGGCGAAAAAATGCCGCAGAAATCTACATTCTTCTATCCGAAAATATTCTCAGGCTTGACTGTTAATAAGGTTAGATAAAAAGGAATAGTAATAAGATATAAGATATAAGTTGATAAGCTCAGGTGTCACTGCGTGACCTGTTTTTAAGGCTCCGCAAGGGTTAAGATATGTTCATCTAACAATGACTTACAGATGCGAAGCCTTAAAAAAAGTTGTGAGCGAAGCGAACTCCGGAACTTATCAACTTATATCTTATTACTTATTACTTCTTCCATAAGTTTATAATTTTTACCCCAACAAGGAGACATCAGAAATGACAAGAGCGCATAATTTTTATGCCGGGCCATCTGCGATACCCGCTGAAGTTCTGCAGGAAGCCGCCCAGGAAATGCTGGATTATAAGGGCACTGGAACAAGTATCATGGAGACCTCACATCGCTCGTCGGATTTTGATGCCGTACATAACGAAGCGATCAATCTGGTTAAGGAACTCATGGGCCTGGGCGATGATTTTGAAGTGCTCATGCTCCAGGGCGGAGCCAGCACCCAGTTTGCTCTGATACCAATGAACTTCCTGGCCGCCGACGCTACCGCCGACTATATTAATACCGGCACATGGAGCAAGAAGGCTATCAAAGAGGCCAAGCTGTTCGGCAAGGTTAATGTTGCTGGCAATACCGAGCTGGAAGGCGGCGTATTCCGTGCCATACCCAAGCAGAGCGACCTGAAACTCAACCCTGATTCAGTTTACTGCCATATCACCTCAAATAATACCATTTACGGTACCCAGTGGAGCCAGTTCCCTAATACCGGCAATGTCCCACTGGTAGCTGATATGTCAAGCGATATTATGTCACGGGTATTTGACCCCAAGCCATTTGGCCTGATCTATGCCGGTGCCCAAAAGAACCTCGGCCCATCGGGGCTGGCTCTGGTAATAATCCGCAAGGATATGGTTGCTAAGATCAAGAGCGGCCTGCCAACCATGTTCAACTACAAAACCCATATCGATGAGAACTCACTATACAATACCCCGCCAAGTTTCGGTATTTACATGATGGGCAAAGTACTCAAGTGGGTCAAAGCCAATGGCGGCGTAGCCGGCATGGAAAAGATCAACAACGACAAAGCCGCTATGCTCTATAGTGCTATCGATAACTCTAACGGTTTCTATACCAATGTTATCGCCAAGGAAGACCGCTCCAAAATGAACATCGTGTTCAATCTCAAGACCGAAGAGCTGGAAAAAGAATTCCTCAAGCTCGCCAAGAGCAATAACATGCTCGGTCTGGCTGGTCACCGCAGCATAGGCGGCGTTCGCGCATCCATCTATAACGCAGTTCCTAAGTCAAGCGTTGAGGCTCTCTGCAACCTGATGAAGGACTTCGCCAGTAAGAAGAGCTAAATCCTAAATCAAGCTCAACAATTTAACATTCCAGGCCGTAGCTTAACCAGCTGCGGCCTTTTTTGTTTTCCCTTCTGGGAACGCCGAGCCCCAGCTCGGCATCATTTTCAGTCACACCATCAATACAGGCTTCCCGGAAAGCACCTCCACATGCTTACACCATCTCTTGATTGACACATTAACGCATTTATATTACAATTCATACTACTTGTTATGAGATGTGTATTCTGAAATAATGCAAAATCTATAAAGCCTGGTGACAAAATGGCTCATATAGCATCAAAATATCTGTTTGTGGTTCTACTTGGGATTAGTGTCTGCCTGGCACTCTCAGGCACTATCCTGCTTGCAACTGACAATATTGCAAATAGTAACAGTACGATACAGACAAGTCCCTTTGGAAATGACTTGCCTGAGTTGAATCATATAGACAGTTATGGCGGTAGGTTTATTCATTGCTTTGAGATTGCCAACAATTTCTATGCATTCGAGTCTCGCAATAATAACCAACACAAATGGAATATCGGCTACGCGGATTTCAGATACGGACAGAAACATTTTTCTTGCATAGCTAAGCAAGTGACAGGCTACGGCTATTCGGATGGATACATTTACGGCAGAACGCCAAATATATATTTCGTATTCCAAACAACAAAACCATCCGGTGAAGCAGTTAATATTCCTTACGGAGAAGATGTTGAAAACAGCACCACATTTACAGATGAGCAGGCTTTCACCGACTTTATGGCTGATAAACTGGGGATAAAAGCACTGAGATTCCTGAATCCCCAGACTGAATTTGACAAACTACCCGACATAGAAAAAAGTCCATGGGATTACTACTGGTTTCACGGCTGTCTCAACTTGCCAGACCTGGCCATTGTTTTAATTATATTCACAATATCCAGCATATGTCTTGGCATATTGGCCGGAATAACCCAAAACAGAAAAACTATCAGATGGTCAATACCCGCCGGAATGCTGATCGGCTTGCTGGTCTATCTGATTAGTATTCCAGTAATAGATCTTCCCTGCGGATTTCTGTTTGCCATCTTCACTTTCTGGCCATTTATATGTTGGCTTATTGCAAAATCAGTCTACAATATTATCCGGGCATATTGGTACTTCAAACACGAAGGTTTAAAAAGCATGCTGAGAAAAATATATCTGAGTATATTTAAACGCATATATATTCGTGGAACATAAGTAAGACTCAATTCTCCATTGTATATAGAAATCTGATATAATATAAAGACCACAGACAACCTTTCCCTTTCAGCAGTATAATATTAATATGGAATTGTATTTGCCTGCGTGTTATATTAATCATAACCATAACGGTTAGGAAAAGAAAGGCAGGTTGCACCGGTGAAAAGATATAAGATCAATATAAACACAATAATCCTCTCCCGATTAGCCGCTACTCGGTATATACCCGCTTTTACAGCCATGTTTATTACCGGCACTATGGCAACGGCTTTTTCAGCCGAACTGGCTAAATGCCAGCTGCCAGAAACTGGCCACGAGGCAATACTCCAACAGCCAGAACCAAACCATATCGACAATATCTACACCCTGAATACCGAAGGGAACTCCTTTATACTTGACCTGGAAACCGGAATGATACTTTCGCCAACTGAAACACTTTCTGACCAGACTAAATCCGACAATATACTCTCTGATGCTATAAAGAATGGCTTCGATCTGGTTAATGGTATTACTATCGAAGAACTGCCTGTTAAGCCATTCAACGAGCCAGTTGCAGTTAACTGCTCAGTTACCGCCATAGACAACAGTTTTTGGATAGCCCCCAAAATAACCATCCTTATAAAAAGATTGATGCCGCAGACACAATACACACCCATGCACCCCGAGAATGGGCTATCCACTTATCTGCTCATAACCGCTGATAAAAATTATATTCTTATGCAAATAACAGCCCTGCGCCCTGAGCAAAATCATTCTAAGATAGAATACAAATTTATGATGAAGGAAAAAGCATCATATACTGGTTTTGCCGCTGACCCTGCCCCGCAGGAAGAACTGGTATTATTACCAGGCAACCTTACCCCGGAGAAGATCGGCACCCTTGACTTACCTGGCTTGCCGGGGAGCATACCAGTTTATAACATGCCTGGAAATAATGACCTTAAAACCCAGCTCATTAAGGCAATGAAGCAAAAAGACCTTAATAATGACATTAAAATGCCAGAGAAAAAAGGGCAATGGACTGTCCGTTTCGTTGATACCGCCAATGATGTATATATTGGCGAGCCCATGCCCGATATTTACTGGGACCGCTGGTACTATTACCCAAATCAGGAACTATATGAAAGAAGCAGAGATTACTTCTATGGTTCTGGCGACTATAAAAGACTTGAAGTGAAATATGAGATCAAATTTGAAGATTAGCCAGATGCTCGTTTTCAGAGTGATTAAACTGCTCTGACCGTAGGATTCGGCTAATTAATCATTAAAACTAAACTGACTGTCGATAAAGTATTTATGAAATATAAAGGCGGCTACAATATAAGATTAAGCAATGCCCCCAAAGGTATGCTCACAGCTTTACCAACCCCTGAGCAACTATTCCTGAACCGCCATATAGCAGGCGTATATTTCAACGAAATAATGGTTGGCCCAAACCAAAATGTAAACAAAGGCCAGGTTCTGGCAAAGGGAGGTAAAGACTCGCTCCCCCTGCTGGCTCCAATGTCTGGAAACATCGCAGGCATAAACGATGACCAGATCATAATGAACCAGCTAAAGAGCGACATAGTTAACTCCAATAATACCACAGACAGTACATGGGAAACTATCTTTACTTCTGGCTCTTATGTACATATAAAAGATGTTTATTCAGGTAAAATACCTGCAAAAGCTATTCCACAGGCCATATTTGTCCGGATCGCTAATCTGGATAACTATGTAATGGCTGGCGAAGTAGAACTTATGGGCTCTCATAAAGAATTTATCGACGGGCTTAAATTACTGTCCGGTATTAGCGAAAACACGAAACTATACATCGTAGTAACTAAAAAACAAGCCGTTTTGGCTGAGATAATAAAAACCAATACTGGTGATTTTAACAACACAGAATTGGTAATTATTCCCCCTCGTTACGGTCTTGATAACCCTCGCTTACTGGCTGACAGAGCGGGCTATCAGGCTGGCCATAATATCTGGTCAATTTCAACACAGGGAATATTTGCCCTTGCAAGAGCTGTTAATCAGAGAGAGATAAACACCTATACCTATCTGTCCGTCAGCGGCCCGGCAGTGAACGCCCCCCAATATTATAAAGTTCCCCTGGGCTATCCGATAGCTGACCTCTTAAAAGCCAGTAAAGTAAAAGATTGCCCGGTACGGGTGATAAATGGTGGAGTTATGAGCGGCGTTGAGTTGCCTGCTGCTCAGACAGGAGTAACCGGAGATATAGCCGGGCTTACTGTATTAGAGAACAGGCCTGAACGGAAATTATTGAAATTTGCCCGTTTCGGACTTGATAACATGCGTTTTGAAGATTATTTCACTACAGAGATGCAAGGTGAAATAAGGGCATGTGTTTCATGTGGGTATTGCCAGTCTGTCTGTCCGGCAGGCCTGCTGCCCGACTATCTGCATAAACTGCTTTATAGTAATGATCTGGATCGAGCACAAATTGCCGGTCTCAATAAATGTGTACATTGCGGACTCTGCTCATTCATCTGTGTATCGAAGATCGACCTCACTGAGCAATTTATAAAAGGCCAGGGGCAACTGGAATCAGAACAAGATAAAACAGCAGAGGGCCGGGCATGAAATTCATACGAGACATTTTTAATTCGGTAAGACCGGCTTTTTCAGACAATGGCAAACTGAGCCAATTAAAACCACTTTTTGACGCTACTGAAAACTTTTTCTTCTCTACCGGACTGACAACTTCAACTGGCCCGCATGTCCGCCATTCGATGGATATTAAACGCTTTATGTCGATGGTAATTATTGCCCTGCTGCCCTGCGTTCTGGCAGGTTTTTACCTGTTCGGCTGGCGGATAATCCCGATAATCATAACTTCATACATTGTTGGCGGTATAGTAGAGGTATTAGTTGCCTGCCTGCGAAAAGAGGAGATAAACGAAGGCTTCCTGGTAACAGGCTTACTTTTCCCGCTGACTCTACCGCCAGATACCCCACTATGGATAGTTGCTATCGGAGTAGCTTTCGGGGTTTTCTTTGGCAAGGAGATCTTCGGCGGAACAGGCCGCAACTTATTTAACCCGGCGTTAACTGGTCGCTGCTTTGTAGCTTTAGCATATCCAACCCACATGTCTGGCTGGATAGAACCGGGCAGCTCTGTTTTTGGTCGAGTATTCGACTTCTGGCCTTTCAGTATGCTCTGGGGAGCAACGGCACCAGAAGCAATTACATCGGCTACACCTCTTTTGGCGGTAAAAACCGGCCAAGAGCCCCATTGGCTGGATTTATTTCTGGGTAATACCAGTGGTTGTATAGGCGAAACTTCAGCGGTTGCGATAATAATAGGCGCTGTAATATTACTGGCATTTCGAATTGCCAACTGGCGGGCAATGCTCTCAACCTTAGTCTCATTTTTTGCTCTGGCTGCGATCATGCACTATTCAGACCCGCAAAGATTTGCCTCAGCCTGGTTCCACCTCCTCGCTGGCGGCATAATGTTCGGGGCAGTTTTTATGGTAACAGATCCGGTAACCGGGCCGGCAACCAACACAGGTAAATATATCTACGGTATTCTTATCGGAGTTATTACTATACTCATTCGCAATCTGGGCGGCTATGCCGAAGGCATGATGTTCGCTATCTTACTGGGCAATATAGCTGCCCCGCTTATAGATTATATGGTGATAAAGGCTTTATATCATAAGATTTCAGAATGAGATTGCGTCTATTACGAGCAAATATTCGGACATTTAACAAGTGTGGGAATCTGTATTGAAAAAATGATAACAAAAGCACAAGAAACTGCACCAAAGATTGCCAGTACCAGACTGACTTCACTCGATGCCCTGAGAGGATTTGATATGCTTTGGATCGTCGGACTTGACCAATTGGTTAAAGCTGCGGCCAAATGCTTTCAGTGGCCCTGGCTTACCTGGCTTTCCGGCCAAATGGAACATCCGGAATGGGAAGGTTACACCTTGTATGACCAAATATTCCCATTATTTTTATTTATAGTCGGCGTAGCCATTCCCTATTCTATCGGTTCACAACGCAATCGGGGTATATCAGAGCCCAAAATATATGGGAAAGTATTCTTTCGATTACTCCTGTTAGTGTTACTGGGAATAATATACAACGGGGGATTGAGCCTCTCAGGTATAGATCAGACGCGTTTTTGCAGCGTATTGGGCTTTATTGGCATAGGCTATTTCTTCGCCGCCATAATAGTAATGAATTTTGCTATTGTTGGCCAGGCCATCTGGTTTCTGGGGATAATGTCAGGATATTGCTTAGCGGTTTATCTGATACCGGTTCCCGGCGGCTTTGCTGGCGACCTTACCCCACAAGGGTCAATTGCCAGTTATATTGACCAGCAGTTTATGCCGGGCAGATTATATCATGGCTATTTTGACCCAGAGGGAATATTCCCATGCATCTCAGGCATCAGCACGGCCTTGCTCGGAGCGATTACCGGCTATTGGCTCAGGCGTAACAATACCGGACAATGGGCCAAGGCAGCAGGATTATTCCTGGGCGGCCTTATATGCTTAGTTCTGGGCTTGCTGGCAGGTAATTATTATCCGATCATAAAGAATCTCTGGACTGGCTCGTTTGTATTGTTAACCGGCGGGCTGAGTATGCTACTTCTGACATTTTTCTATGTGATCATAGACTGCCTGGCCATTAAGAAATGGGCCCTGGTCTTTATTGTCGTAGGTGTTAACGCTATTACAATCTACATGGCCTGCCGCCTGATAGACTTCGGTCATACGGCTGATTTCCTCTTTGGCGGCCTGATCGGTAAATTCTCAGGGCAATATCACTGGCTTCTTCATAGCGCCGTAATATTACTGATAGAGTGGCTGGTATTGTATTTCCTCTACCGCAAAAAAATATTCTTAAAAGTTTGATTGTTACACCTGCAATAGTATATGGCTATGACAGAAAAGCAGAACAAATACATTAAACGCTTATAATTAAGGCAGTTAGCCAATTGGGGTGGGGCATAACTAAATGTATTATAAAAAACCATGCAGGTGTTAAATACTTTACAGGTTAAAAAAGGTAAATATAATGCATTTTGAATATTATTAGTCTATAATGCTCATTGCTAAAGTGATAAAGTGTTCTGAACGATAACATACTATATTGTATGAAGTTGTAATATTATCCAGATATTTGGAGAAGATGATATGTGCGGAATAGTCGCATACCTGGGAGACAAACAGGCTGAGAGTATATTAGTTGAAGGGTTAAAGCGTTTGGAGTACAGAGGTTATGATTCATCTGGCGCTGCAGTTTGTAATGCTGATGGTCAATTGAACCTGGTTCGCAGCGTAGGTCGGATAAGTAATCTGGCTGAAAAACTCGATAAGGGCCATTTGTTCGGCACTGCCGGCATAGCTCACACCCGCTGGGCCACACATGGCGCCCCGGTCGAAAAAAATGCCCATCCGCATCTTGACCATACTGGTAAGATAGCGGTAGTTCATAATGGTATAATCGAAAATTTTGCCTCATTGAAAAAGTGGCTGATCAGTAAAGGAGCTACATTTCACAGCGATACCGATACTGAGGTTATCCCGAATCTGATAAGTCATTTCTATCATAAGCAAGATCAGTTCGAAGCTGGTACTACCAATGCTAAAAAACTGGAAATGGCTACCCGTCTGGCCTTGACTGAACTGGTTGGAACTTACGGAATAACTGTAATATGCAGCGAAGAGCCGGATATGCTGATCGCAGCTCGTAAGGGCAGCCCACTAGTATTAGGTGTGGGTGATGGCGAATATATCATATCCTCAGATGCCGCTGCAATAGTGAATCATACTTCACGGGCTATTTATCTGGGTGATAACGAGATGGCAGTTATAACTCGTGATGGATACATAACTTCCACAATAGATAATATACCGGTGGCAGCCAAGATCGAGAAAATTGAATATACTCTCGATGAGATAGAGCTTGCCGGGTATAAGCACTATATGGAAAAGGAAATATTTGAGCAGCCCGAAAAGATCCGTGCCTGCCTGAGCGGCCGCATCGACCTTACAGAAGGCTCTATAAAACTTGGCGGTGTAATGGATCATGCTAGAGAGCTGGTTCAGGCCCGTAAGTTAAATATTACTGCCTGCGGAACAGCCTGGCATGCCGGCCTGGTGGCTGAGTATATAATGGAAGAGCTCGCTATGCTGCCGACCGAAGTAGATTATGCCTCAGAGTTTCGCTATCGCAACCCGATAATCGACCAAAATACACTACAGGTGGTTATCAGTCAGTCGGGCGAGACTATTGACACACTTGCGGCCCTGCGTGAGGCAAAAAATCGCGGCGCATTGTGTATAGGCGTAGTTAATGCTGTAGGTTCAACTATAGCCCGTGAGACTGATTGCGGTGTTTATCTTCATGTCGGTCCGGAAATAGGCGTAGCCTCAACAAAAGCATTTACCGGCCAGGTAACGGTTCTGACCATGCTGGCCCTGTTCATAGCTCGTCGCCGTCACATGTCACAGCAAAAATTGCATACTTATCTCGATGCTCTGAACCGGATACCGGATCAGATGGCAAAGATCCTGGAGCAAAACGATTATATCCGTCAGACAGTTGAGCCTTATTGCGATAAGGAAAACTGGCTTTTCCTTGGTCGCGGCTATCAGTTCCCAGTGGCTTTGGAAGGCGCCTTGAAGCTCAAGGAGATATCCTATATTCACGCTGAGGGTATGCCGGCCGCTGAGATGAAACATGGCCCGATCGCATTGATAACCAAAGAGATGCCTGTGGTGTTTATTGTGCCTAAGTGCAGTCAGTACGATAAGATCGTGAGTAATATGGAAGAAGTTCGCGCCCGAGGCGGTCGCATTCTTGCTGTTGCTACTGAGGGCGATGAAGACATCAAGAAGTATGCTGAGCATGTATTCTATGTGCCCGATACACTGGAAGAGCTTCAACCATTACTAACCGTGCTGCCTTTACAGATGCTGGCCTATCATGCCGCGGTAATTCGTGGGCATGATGTGGATAAACCTCGCAATCTGGCTAAAAGCGTTACGGTAGAATAATGTGCCTGATAATATTTCAGTGATTCGTAAGCAGATAACTCTATGCTTTAATGTTTGTTGCATTGTTCATAGAGTTGCGGTAAAATCAAGCTCGTCGTATAAACTTGCCAAGGCAAGGCAGTGCGACGGGCTTTTTTTGCAAGTACCTTGTTAGTAGTTGCTTATATCGTTCATACAACTTATTTGGAATTACTGAGGTGTTATATGTTTTTCAGGACATTTTGTTTCTGCGTTATATCATGCCTTACCATTTCTCCAGTTTGGGCTGATCTTGCGGGCCGATATTTTTGCGGCACTTCTATTCAAGATGAAGTGATAACTACAGAAGGGCTCACCGAAAATTTTTCCCGTATTGATGCAAATATTGATTATTGGAATGGCAGTGCCAGTTACCGATGGCAACCAATAAGCGGTTGTGGCGATAATTATACGGTAGAGTGGACGGGCTATATCTGGATCGCAATTGCAGGCGAATATGGCTTTGGCACTATCTCTGATGATGGCTCGCAGGTTTGGATCGACGGCGAAATGATCGTCGATAATGGCGAGGGCCAATGGTACGACTGGGAAGATAATATGGCTGAAAATAATAGCAATGACCCGGCGACACCATTATATCTTTCGGTGGGATATCACCAGATAAAGGTCATGTTCTATGAAGGGCCAAGTTATGATGGCATAGAACTGTGGTGGCTGCTACCCGATAGCGGCCCATCTGTCATACCTTATACCGGTACTGATTTTAATGGAGTTGATAAGCCAAAATATAATCCCAGTACTAACTGGAGTATAGTTCCTGCTTGTGCGCTTTTAACGCCATTGCAATATAGTGAGCTGGTTTGCGGAAAAGATCGCAATGGTGATGGTTCGATAAATTTATATGAATTTTCACTACTGGCAGGAGAATGGCTTAGTAGTGGAGAAGAGATGAATTCAGACTATAATCTTGATGGAACAGTTGACCTTAGTGACCTGTTCGATTTTATTATTTTCTGGCTGGATTTATGTGGCGATGAAAATCCGGAATGATTTTTTCAGTGTGAGCTGATATTTTATAGTGATACTTATTTTAGTTTCAGGACAGAATCAATTATGAAGAGATGTATTAAGAGTTTGGTTGCAGTTTTACTTGTTTGCTTATTTACAGGTTGTAGTGATGTAGCCCTGACCGGCAGGAGTCAGTTGAATTTTGTGCCGGATAGCTATATTAATAATATGGCAGATAGTTCATATCAGGAGTTTCTCACAACAGCCAAATTATCGGAAGATAAGGCCAAAACCGCTATGGTTGAACAGGTAGGTAAAAATATATGCGAAGCTGTAGATAAATATCAAAAGCAAATCGGCGTAGATACCAGTGGTTTTGCCTGGGAAGTTAAACTGGTAGAAGATGAGACAGTTAATGCCTGGTGTATGCCCGGTGGTAAAATCGTGGTCTATACCGGCATACTGAAACATGCCGATACTCCTGATAAGCTGGCGATCGTAATGGGGCATGAAGTTGCCCATGCTATGGCCAGGCATGGAGCTGAGCGCATGAGCCATGAGTTAGCGGCCCAGGGAGTATTTATGGTCAGTGACTATGCAATGAAAGAGCAGAGTGAGTCTCGCAAGCAGATATTCCAGATGGCGATCGGAGCAGGCACACAATATGGTTTTCTGTTACCCTATAGCCGCAAACATGAGTATGAAGCCGATGAAATAGGATTACTGGTAAGCACTCTGGCTGGCTATAACCCTGATGTTGCGGTTGAGTTTTGGCAGAGCATGTCTGAGGGTGAACAGGGAAGCTCTGACTTCTTCAGTACGCACCCGGCAAGCAGCAAACGAATTGACCGACTCAAAGAGATCACGCCCGGAGTAAAAGACAAGGCCCAGGCGATCAAAAATATGTAAGAAAAAGTGATCGGCAGGTAAATAACTTGCCCGTTAAACTTTTCCAGCAATATAATCATCGAAGTCGAAGGTGAAATCTGATTCACTTTCGACTTTGTCTTTTTGCGGCTCAAACATTGTTACCAGCCAGGCAATACCACTTAGAATTACTGACCAGCTCGCCAGTAAGAAAAGGCTGACCTTGCCGAATTCCTGTTGATTGTACATAAATACTTACCCCCAGTTTTTTATTAACTCCGGCGGAAATTATCAATACCCCATTATTCTGTCACTTCCGCCACTGTATGCATCGACAATCCTTACTTAAAACATAACTGTTTCACTGAACCGTCTAACCCTTACAATTGCTATCTCACTGACAAATAGATCTTTATAATCAAATATAACTAAGTATCAAGTTAGCATAACTACGAATTATAGGACTAGAATTATTAATAGATAATACCCGTTAAGCCTCAATATACTTTACTGTCTGACCCGCTGGCCATATAATGTCGCCATGTCAAAACGATTATTATTAGTGAATCCGCCGATACTTGACTTTGCTGCGTATGACCTGTTTGCCAAGCCGCATGGTTTACTGTATCTGGGGGCTTATTTGCGACAGGCTGGTTATGATATAGCCTTACTTGATTGTCTGGATCGCAACCACCCGGCGATGAGTCATTTGCCGCAAGAGAAGACTCGTGCTGATGGCTGCGGCAAATATTATGCTCAGCGATTACCAAAACCTGAGTTAGTAAAAGATGTTCATCGATATTATTATCATTACGGCATGCCTGTGGATATCCTGCGTGAGCAGTTGGAAATGTATAAGGCCGGCGGGGTTGATGCTATATTGGTGACCAGTGTAATGACCTACTGGTATCTGGGCGTGAAGGAGGCGATCCGGGTAATTCGCGAGGTTATGCCGGGCACGCCGCTATTGCTGGGCGGGATATATGCCAGTCTTATGCCGGGCCACGCCCTGCGTGTCTGCGAGCCTGACCGGGTAGTTAGTACCGGCGACATGGCTGAGATACTGCGCATAGTTGACGAAACCTGCCAGACTCAAACCACCGTTGTCCCGCCGTCAGATTTCGCCAGTTGGCCTGCCCCGGCTTACGACCTGTATGAAAAACTGAATTACCTGTCAATGGCCTCATCGCTGGGCTGCACCTATCGCTGCGAGTATTGTGCCAGCTGCATATTACAGCCGAAATTTCAGCAGGCTGACCCGGAGGTTTTCGCCGGGCAGGTCATTGACTTGAGCCGGTATGTAACCGACCAGAGCAAGATAAATTTCGCCTTCCAGGATGATGCTCTGCTGGTCAATGCCGCCAAGCGATTTGTACCGATCTGCGAAAGACTTATCGCCAGCGCCCTGCCCTTTCGTATCCACAGCCCCAACGGTCTGCATTGCCGGTTCATAACCCCGGAGATAGCAAAGCTTATGCACCGAGTCGGGTTTGAATCGATCAAACTGAGCTATGAGGCTTCGGACGATTCACCGGAATATCAGGCGGCCAGTGATAACAAAGTGAACGATGACTTCTTCAGTCAGGCGGTTGCTAACCTGAAAACCGCCGGGTTCCGGGCCAGCCAGATCGGGGCGTACATTATGAACGGTATGCCGGGCCAGAGCTTAGAGCAAATGGAAAAATCCGCCCAGGCCGTCCTCCGGGCCGGTGTAAAAGCCAGACTATGCCAGTTCACCCCCATCCCCGGCACAGAAATGTTCCGCAAAGCCTGCCAAATGATGAACCTCGACCCCGACGAACCACTATTACACGACCACAGCCTAATGCTCTCAAAATCCGCCGACATAACCACCGAACAATTCCAGCGGTTTAAGGATCGGGTGGGGATTTTGAATAATCAGATTAAGGACTAACCTTTGTTTCATTTCAATATATCTTCTCCTATTGCCGATAAGTATATACATACAAAATAATCAGATGCGGAGATAATGCTATGAATAAGGTTATCGGACTTTTATTGATGTTTGGCTTTCTCTGGTATTCTATCTATAGCAGTGCCAAAGAATGGTCTCCTGTGTTTATCTATATCCCCTCGGCTTTAATCGTTATTGTAATTACACTTGGCTTTATGCTGATAGTAAGCGATGATGGCGACTGGAAGGTCTTGTGGCGGTTTATCTGTGGGGCCAAGCCTGCCGTTGAAGATAAAATTAATGGCATTACCACTCAGCAGGCCGAATCTCTTTGTGCCTTACTGGCCAGTGCTGCCAGAGTCTCACTTACCTCGGGTTTCATTGGAACATTAATTGGTTTTGTTATTATCCTTATGAATATGAGTGACCTGCAAAACACTGCACCATCAATAGCTGTGGCATTCATTACCGTATTTTATGGCCTGATACTGTCTGAGCTTGTTTTCATGCCGGCATACAGAATAGCCGCTAATCGTTACAATGTAGTTGGTTGCTAATAATATCCCAAATACGGAAATATATAATATGCGTAAAATATCTGGCATTATTTCGATAATCGCTATTTTTGTCTGGTCAATATCTTCTAGTGCCGGGCCTCATTGGCAGGTGTTTTTCGGCACCATCCCGGCTATGATAGTTATTGGCGTATCTTTTGGCTTTCTGCTTACTACAAGCAGTAATAAGCAATGGCGGTCTTTATGGCAACTTCTATGCGGCAAAAAGCGAGTATCCGCTGGTCACAGCGAAGTATCAAACGAGCAAGCACAGGCATTATGCAACTTCTTACAAAGCGGTTCCAGAGTGGCTCTGGCAACCGGCTTTCTCGGCTGCATGATAGGTTTTATTTCCATGATGATGGTTTTGGACGACCCATCATCGATTGGCCCGAAAATGGCAACTTCAATTTTATCAGCTCTGTACGGAGCCATTCTTGCCGATCTGGTCTTTAAGCCCGGCTACCTGATAGCGGCAAAACGCTTTGGCCTTACCAGACAAACTATAACGCAAAACGACAATATGCACTGGCTGTATATAGTCGGCTGCCTGGGAATAATTACATGTCAGATGGCTTTTGTTTTGCTTATAATTAAGCCTTGAAAACAATAGCTGTAACCGTTCACGGATACAGAAAGTAAAAGACAAGCATGGTGATTGCCCTGCTTTGCTAATGTAAGTTCCGAGCAATCCCTGCGTTTCAAGAACCGGGTGGGGATATTGAATAATGAGGTCAAGTAGGTCAGTCATCTTGCCTGACACCTAAATTGTCAGCGAAGCTGGCAAACTCCCTCACAGCGGCTGGCGGCCGAATTTGCATATCAAGCTCAACTCCGTTTTCGACTGCGTCGAAACTTAGGTGACAGGCAGGATGCCTGTCCTACTATTATCGGACCTGAAAAGTGTGCAGATTAACCACACCATAGTTGATTTGCAGTAAAATCCGCCTAATTTTCTATTATGTTCTTGTAAAATAGGAATTAATTCCTGTTTTGCAAGAAGTTGTATATCATATTGTCAGTGTTGTTGATCGACTCAGTTTGTGAGGTCAAATGCGTATATTTATAAAAATTGCTATCGTTTTGATGTTACTTGCCATAGTAGCGTTTGTCTGTGTGGTACGGAATGTCGGCTTATTGGAAACTCGATTTTATATTGACATTAATGGTCTTAAAAAAGTATCTAAAATCGAATTTCCAGAGGGCTCAAAAATAACCCATCAGGATTGCTATAGTTGGCTGGATTATTGCATCTTTGCCCGGCTGGAGGTGCCGACAGAAAGTGTTGCCGGGCTGTTCTCAGCAGATAATTATACTATTTCGAACGACAGCCGCTGCCTGACAAATAAGAATGACGGACAAAGAAACCGCTGGTTCCGGCCCGATGACACAATTGAGTTTACATCCGTAAGCTACGATAAGAACGAGCCAGACAATCCAGATCGAATGTTCCTGAAAATACTCTATGAAGTCACCAATAAACCTGTTACCGTAATGTATCTGCACATTACTGGTGAATGAAACTTATGTTATCAAAATCCGCCAATGTAACCACCGAACAATTCCAGCAGTCAGGGACCAAGTAGAGCGACCATCCTGGTTGCCCCCCTGAATTGACAGCGAAGCTGGCAAGCTATTCCATGTCGGCCATGGGGATTTTGTGCCAAAATAATGCTGTTTTCGACTGCGTCGAAACATAGGTGACAGGCAAGATGCCTGTTCTACTATTATAGGACTTAAAAAGTGTGCAAATTAACCATACAGTAGTTAATTTGCAGTAAAATTAGCCTGATTTTCCAATAATTTCTTGCAAATTAACTATTGCGCGGTTAATTTACATATATGTATAAGAAAAGATCTATCAGTGATACGGTAAAGCGACTAATGGGGCAGTTTCCGGTAGTGGTTCTGACCGGTGCCCGGCAAGTTGGCAAGAGTACGCTCCTGCGGCACTTGTTCCCGGGGTATAATTTCATTACTTTTGACCCGGTGCTGGATGTGCACAACGCCCGGCATGAACCTGACTTGTTTCTGGACAACCACCCTGCCCCGGCGGTTTTTGACGAGATACAATATGTGCCAGAGCTGGTATCAGCGATCAAAAGGCGGGTTGACCAGGTTGGCAAGCCCGGCCAGTACATACTGACAGGCTCACAACAGTGGTCGGTAATGAAGAATGTCTCAGAGAGTCTCGCCGGGCGAGCCATTATTTTAGATCTGGACAGTTTTTCTCTGGCCGAGATATACGAGCTAACCACAGAGCGGAGCTGGCTGGAAAGATGGCTGGAGGACGACATCCAGAACTTCGCCAGTTCAGTAAATATAATTGAAACAGACCGAACGCTATACGAGCAACTCTGGCGTGGCTGGATGCCGAAAACTGAGCAATTAGAGCTCGCTGATATTCCGCGTTATTATAAGTCTTACTTGCAAACATATATAGAACGAGATGCAAGGATGCAGGCTGATGTAAAAGACTGGCAGCAGTTCGGGCATTTTGTGCAGATGGCCTCAGCTCTGACAGCCCAGGAAGTGAACTACAGCCAGTTCGGTAAAAAAATGGGGATATCATACCAGACCGCCCAGCGGTGGCTGGGAATGCTCAAGGCCACATATCAATGGTTCGAGCTGGCGGCATATACAACTAACACGCTCAAACGAGTATGTATGCGTAGCAAGGGCTATATCACCGATACCGGTCTGGCCTGCAATCTCAATATGATACCAACACCAAAATCTCTGGCAGGTTATCCTCAGATCGGCTCAATATTTGAAACAGCGGTAGTAAATGAGATCAGAAAACTCAATAACCTGCTGGGCACACCGGCGGCCATGCATCATTGGCGCAGCGGTATTTCCGAAGTAGATCTGGTTCTGGAACGAGACAGCAAACTCTATCCGATCGAAATTAAACTCACCGGCAACCCGACCCGCAAAGACACCTCAGGTATAAGCTCATTGCGGAAATCTATCAATGATAAGCATGTTATGCCGGGCCTGGTAATTTGCCCTTGCCAGCGAATGTTAAAATTATCAGAAAACGATTATTGTCTGCCGTGGAATGTGTATTGAATAACTGGAAAAGCCTGGAGAGTAGATTCCTCCTTGCTAAGCCAGAATCAATTTACATATCACAAGACTATGAGCCTCCTGATATATTCAAAAATGCCGGGATTGTTCCCATCTTGAATTATTATCTACATCGTCGGAACTCTGGTGTGTCAAGCGGAACGACTTGTCTTATATCAGGACGACACAGCGTTAATTTCCTATGAAATGGTTCATCAGTACCTGTAGTAGTTTATCGTGATAAAGCATTACGATTACGGTTGCCACAGATAGAAATGGTCCATAAGGTATCTCATGTTGGCGGCGGGTTATCAGACGGACTAAGGCCCAGCCCAGTCCAACAAATGGAGCCAGAAAGAAAGCGATAAGCGGAATATGCCAGCCAAGCACAGCGCCCACTGCACCCATAAGGTGAACATCGCCCAGACCCATTGCCTCTTTATTAAAGAGAAGAGAGCCGAAAATACGAGTTGCCCAGACAGTCACTGCACCGATCAAGTAGCCATAAACGCTGCCTGATATTCCCATGAGCCAGGGATAGTTGTAAAGCATGGTCGTCCAGCGAAAGGCCAGTTCGCTTTCTGGTGCTGTGAGATATTTCATTACTGCCAGCCCTAATACTACCGGCAAACATAAAAAAGCCATTTCCTTTATCATTTCTGCTCTGGCATTAACTGCCGGCTCAGGGCTATGGAACGGCTTGCCCGCTTTTTCGGCTTCATACTTTGCCTGCTCCCATTGTTCCAACTCCAGAAAACTGCGGCGAATAAGACCATACTTCAACAGGAGCATAGAGCTTAGCAGGCCAATACTGCCACCGATAGCCAGAGCAGCGGTTTTAGAACCAGCAGAAGGGGCAAGCAGCCAGAAGTTTTCCGGAAGAATATTATTCATAGCTAACGCTCTGGTTTCAACCCCAGCCAGAGCAAGACCACAAAGAGCGGCAAAGTAACTTATAGAAAGCGGTATAATGAAGAAAATAGCATCGATCAATGATCCGGCCAACAGGCAGCTCAGCAGAATAATATGAGCGGCATAAATGGACCAGCCGCCCTGCTCAAATGCAGGCATATCGGCCCGGATACCCTTAACAAAATAAAGCCAGTAAATGCCGGCATACATGACGCCGGTCAAAAACTCAAAAAACGGATATTTGAATGAATAGGAGCATTTGCAATACCTGCACTTACCGCCGAGATAAAACCAGGCCAGTATAGGCACATTGTCGTACCAGGCTAGTGAGTGTTTACACGCCGGGCAATGACTGCCGGGCTTCGATAGCGACATCTCACGCGGCATACGCCATACCACAACATTAATGAAGCTGCCTATGCAGGCACCCAGCACAAACAAAAACACCAGCCATACTATCGGGGGGATACCAGTCATTGGAACTCCTTATAAAAAAAGAAGTAAGGCCGCAAGGCTAAAAGGAACGCAATTTTTTCTTACATCCTTTCAACCTTACATCCTTACTTCCTCGCATTTTCTTACATATCCAGCTTTTCTCTCAGGTAGCTCTTTACCTGATCGATATTGATACGGTCCTGCTTCATGGTATCGCGATCGCGAACAGTTACGGTGTTGTCCTCGTTGGTCTGGCCGTCGATGACAACGCAGTATGGAGTACCGGCTTCGTCCTGACGACGATAGCGACGGCCTATAGCTGCCTTTTCGTCGTAGAAACAAGGGAAGTATTTTTTCAGGTCATTATAAAGATTAGTAGCCTTCTCCGGCATTCCATCCTTCTTCACCAAAGGAAGAATAGCCGCCTTGATCGGGGCCAGAGATGGGTGGAACTTGAACACATTGCGTTCCTCACCATTTTCCAGAGTCTCAACGGTGTAGGCATCTACCAGAAACGCCAGTGTGCCGCGGTCGGCACCGGCTGACGGCTCGATAACATAAGGGATATACCGCTCGCGAGCCTCTTCATCGAAATAGCTCAGCGGCCCTTTAGCCCAATCTGCATCTTCAGCCTTCAATGGCGTAGTAACGGCATCGCGGCCATTTTCGATCCAGTTGGTCACACTTCTCATGCCTCGCTGATGCTGACGCAGGTCATAGTCGGTGCGGCTGGCGATACCTTCGAGCTCTTGCCAGTCGCCCTTGCCAAACGGGAAGAGATATTCGATATCAACACAGCCCTTGGCATAATGGGCCAGTTCATCTTTTTCATGCTCGCGCATCCGCAGATTTTCCCTGCGAATACCGTAAGATGTGTACCAGCTCATACGGGCCTCTTTCCATTTTTCAAACCATTCTTCCTCTGTGCCGGGCTTGCAGAAGAACTCTATCTCCATCTGCTCAAATTCACGAGTACGGAAGATGAACGCCTTGGTAGTAACTTCATTACGGAAGCTCTTACCGATCTGGGCGATACCAAACGGAACCTTCACACGGGTACTATCTAATACATTGCGATAATTGGCAAAAATACCCTGGGCAGTCTCCGGACGCAGATAAACGGTCATAGAGTCATCGGCATTGGCACCCATTTGTGTCTCGAACATGAGTTTGAAAGGCATAGGCTCAGTAAATTGGCCGGTAGTACCGCATTTTGGGCATACTTTTTTGATAAGATCTTCTGCGGTCTTAGCTCCCTCGGTGGTATTGCCCTGGGCGTCAGCCAGATGATCGGCCCGGGTACGGGTATGGCATTTCTTACATTCAGCTACCAGATCAGCAAATTTATCAACATGGCCAGAAGCCTTCCATACCATAGGGTGCATCAGTATCGAGCAATCAAGTCCAACCATGTCATCACGCATCTGGACGGTATGCTTCCACCAGGCATTTTTCACATTGCGTTTTAACTCTGCACCTAGCGGGCCGTAGTCATAACAGCTTGCCAGACCGCCATATATATCACTCGACTGGAAAATGAAACCGCGCCGCTTGCAAAGCGAAACCAGATCCTCGAGCTTTTGTAATTTTTCTGACATTTTGTCCTAATATCCTTTCCGAAATATATTTAATAATCTCTTTTATTATCGGTTATATGACCGAAATATTTATCGATCAAGCCGTATTTTTCCTGAATCCTGATATTATACCTATTTTATAAGTCATTACATCAATTATTTGTACTATTTAGTGCATTAGCTATGATGCAATTTTGGTAGATTATCAGATGTTTTTTACACTATCTCCGGATGAATCAATTGAAAGCAGTCAGATAGGCCTTACTAACCTTTAAATACTTATTTTACAATGCATTAATAAAAAAAGGCACAGGCAGATGAAATGCCTGTGCCGCATATTTGTCAGATCAAAACAATATCCTTCACATTCTATGATCTGAATTAAACGCTGCCTGACAGACCTGGAGTACATAGTCAGACAGAGAAAACTGGTAAATTATAGTCAACTTGTGACAATTACAGAGGGCATGTTCTGATTTCCTGCTTATCTGCCCGGGTTATGCAGGTATATCCACTTGGCATCTTCATTATTACGGAGCACAATCTTATTGTCATCAACACCACGAACAAAGTCCGGGCAGTCCGGCAGCTCGGTTCTGTCTGAGCCAAACCAGATACGCACACTTTTGGTGTCCCATTTCTTGGTTTCTACATGCCCATCGGCAAAGCCAAAGGTTGTTGTCATACCGTGCGATGTGGTGGTACCGGCTGACCAGAGCTGAATATCTCCATTAAGGTCGGTTACCAGAGAGACATTAAACAGCCAGCGGTCTGGGTAATTACAGGCCAGGCAATCATAAGAATGTTCGACAAATACATATTTGTCCTGCGGTTGTTTGATCGAGCCGCCGTTAGCATGTGCCTTATGAGGATATGTGCCAGAAGTGCTCTTATATGGCCCGGCACCTAAAGCAATGGAATAGGTGCGAAAAACTTTGTAATCTTCAGTATTACCACGCATAGTGCCTTTAGCTTCACGCTTATCGCCCGGGCAATGAAATACTTCTTCGGTTTTGAGATATTTATAGAGCAAGCCGGCCCTTATGCCTTTTTTGCGCAATTCCACAGCATCTGCCCGGCCTTGCAAATCTCCTATACGGCCACGATATCTGGTTGCAGGCGGTATAGTATAATCCGGCTCTATGCCATTTGATTGTTGCGGCGGCTCAACCCATGCGCCTTTTTGCAGCTGACCTGTGCCGCCTTTCATTGTTTCCTGGGCAACATAATTTTGTACCAGCTTATCGCCGTTGTCGCCGGCATACATCATCCAGGCCTGGATCAATGACTTTTGGTTGCCACTACATACCGTAGTGTAAGCCTGCATCTTAGCCTTGGTCAGTGACGGCATGAGGATCGACACCAGTAAGGCTATAATTGTAATAACCACCAGCAACTCGATCAGAGTAAAACCCTTTTTTTTCATAATTAACCTCGCTATTTTCAAAAAAACAGATAAAAAAACCTTTATTACATGAATAGTTGCATTATACCAATAATAGGACCATAGATTCAATACCATTAAAGCAACTTTAGATTGCACTATAACGACTTTGACAACTTGAATATTCATATTTAAATAAAAAACATTGCACTATCGTGACAACCAATGTTTTCAGGTCAAAAACGAAGGTATTATCCCACCTTATTTACATTACACTATAGCATACTTTTTTGTCCACATTTGAACCTCAGGAGGTTTTGCCCATTCAATTCACAATTGTAACGAAAATACTGATTGAAGAGCTGACAATAATAAGAAACTCTCTGCTAATGGATTTAATTACAATATTTTTATATTTTTTTATATCGAAATACTGACTTAATTTGCTAAGATGCACTTCTATTTGGTTATAGTAGTATTTTGTTAAGCAAAGAGGAGATTAAAATGATGAAGAAGACAAGAGGTGTATTGGTCTGCCTTCTGGCAGCATTGTCGATGTTAGTTAGTTCTGCTTATGCAGAAAGCCCGGATTTCAGCAATACTGCAGCTGATGCACAGGTCATTCCCGTTGACGGTACAAGCATTAGCGGCGAGCTAATCAGTGGCGATGAGGATTGGTTCAAGATAACCAATCCAGCTTATCGCCTGTATTCCATATCACTAAAAGGAGAATGGAATAAAGGGTATAAGTATATATCTGTATATCAGGCAGATGAACTTGGAGTTTTACATCAGACACTTAACTTCTGTACCTGGAGTGATGAAGTACAGATAAGGAGTTTCTATATTGAAAAGGGCTTTGATGTTTATATTAAGGTATATAGCAATCTGGGCCAATATGTTTTTGATGTAGTAGAGAGCGAACAGATCATTCCTGATGACCATTCCAACGAATGTGCTGAGCCTACATATATTTCAGTAGGCACCGGTCCTTTTGACGGAGTTCTCGAACACAAATCAGACAACAATCCGGAAGAGGACTGGTTTGTGTTTAATACTGTCGCCGGACACAAATATGAGGTCAAAAACACACGCAGTGATAATACTTACATATATATGGCTCTTTTCAATGAAGATTGCGGAGTATTAAAAACAGACCTTGTAAATACTTTTACAGTTGCCAGCTGGTTCGGAGAATCATATAAGATTCGCATAAGCAGCAGCTCCAGTTACCTGGGCAATTATTACACACTGGAAGTAGTTGATCTGGGCTTAATGGAAGACGAATACAATAACACCCATGCAGGGGCCCAGACAATTCCAACTGATGGCACAACGATCCATGGCAATGTTAATTATTTAGCTACATACCAAAGCGATGAAGACTGGTTCAGATTCGAGCCGCAGGCCAATACTTTATACCAGGTGAGTTTGTCGGGTGAAATTAATAAAGGATATAAAGATATCTATGTATATTTAGCCGATGAATATGACAACCTGGTCCATACAATAAACTTTTCTAACTGGTCAAATGAAACACAGGTAAGAACTTTCTTCGTTGAGCAGCAGCAGGTTGTATATTTAAAGCTATTCAAAGATATCGGTAATTACCAGTTTGCAGTTGAGAAGCTGGGCAGCTATCAGCCGGACGGGTTTGATGACACCTGCGCCAATCCCAGAAACATTACAGTTGATGCCGGGGCTGTTGATGGCATAATCACTCACATCACTTCCAGTTCAACAGAAATCGACTGGTATCAGTTCAGCACAGAGCCGCAGCATAAATATGAGATCAGGCTTACCCGGGCCGGCAACTCTTATCCATACATAAGTGTTTACAATGATAATTGTAATTTAATAATACCTGATGGTACCAGTTATACCGTTACCAGCTGGAATGGAGAGCCATACAAAATAAAGGTATCTTGCAGTTTTGGCTATCTTGCCATTTACTACAATCTTGAAGTAGTTGATCTGGGCTATTGCCATGATGACTTCCCCAACACTTATGACCAGGCAGTAACTATAGCCAAAGACGGCACAGAGATAGATGGCGAAATAGATTTCGTATCTAGCTATCATGGAGATGAAGACTGGTTCAGATTTACTGCAGCGATAGCAGGGACATACAACTTCAGCCTCTCAGGTGAAGTGAATAAGGCGTATAAGTATATAAAGATCTATAGCTTAGATGAATACAATATACTGCGTGAAAAAAGATTCATGTCAGTATGGTCTGATGGCAAAATTGATTTTACTGCTGACCTTCCGGCCGGTGAGACATTTGTTAAGCTCTATCAGGATCTGGGGCAGTATAAATTCTCTGTGGTTTCACCTGACCCTCGTTGCGGCGACCTGGAGCATCCTTATCCATTAGGTGATGTCAACCATGACTGTTATGTTGACATGGTAGATATTGCAATGCTGGCCGCTAACTGGCTGAACTGCTCAGCCCCGGCGTGTGATGACTACCAGCCTGAATAAAGTCAGGCATGTAGAATATAGAACTCAGTTCTGATAATGATAAAAGCAAAAAGACCGTCCATAGTTTGTTGGGCGGTCTTTTTGTGCTTTAAGATATATTTCAGAGCAGGCTGGTTGTTATTTTTCAGCAATATTGTCAATGTCAAGATAAACACTATGACAGCCATAAGACTCATAGAAGGGCTTGAAAGCAAGACCGTCACAGGTGAATGTCAGAGATGCCGGGTCGCCTGTGAAGCAACTGTCAAGGTTGCCAAGGTCCAGAGCCAGTTTGCGCCAGTTGGCCAAAGGCTCACTTTCCTGCACTGCCAATAAGACCGGGCCATAAAAGACACTGGCAAGGTCAGGTCGGTCCATAACCGGCATAAGGTGGAAACTCATAGGCATTTGCAGAGAAATAACATCGCCTTGCTGCCATAGTCGTTCAAGTTTCAGATAAGAGCCAGAGCAGACATCGACCTGCTGAACATTGCCATTGACAGACACAGTAAAACCATTTACTGACCAATATGGCACACGCAGGAACAGGGCAAAACTGCCGCTGCCGCTGGAAACTATTAGTTTCACCTCATCACTATAGGGCAGATCGGTATTTTGCGATAGCGTTATACCTTTTTGATGCCAATTGAGAGTTGAAGATATATATAGATTAACATACAGGGCACTATCATCTTCAGAGCGAAAATAGATCGAATCCTGTAATTTAGTGCCGCTTTCGATCGCTGTACCATTACAACAGGTAAAACCATCCATGCGGGCATTACTAAAACTCTTATATGCCCCGGGGTTAAGAGGTACATGATAAGTATTACCCGGATCATCTTTATCAACGGAGGCAAGTATGTGATTATATAAAGCTCTTTCATAGTAATCCATATATTCAGACTTCTGCTCAAAGAGGAAAAGCAATCGTGAGAGTTTGAGCATATTATAAGTAGCACAGGTCTCATTCTGCCCTCCAACTGAAAAGCCATTGACAAACAGACTGTCAGGAACAGCGGTAAAACATTCGGCATTATTGGGATTACTTGCCCCGGCCACACCGCCAATGCTATAGGAATAACTGCCTGTAACTTTCTTCCAGAAATTTACGGCAACTTTATAATATGCCAGATCTCCGCCGGCCAGATAATATTCCAATGCCCCGGTTATCTGCGGTATATGCTGATTAGCATGTCGGCCGCCTATAGTATCATAGTTACAGGCCAGGCCCAGGCTGTGCTGATGATCGCCAAAGAAGAATTTAACATTATCAAAATAACCTGCACATTCCATAAATTCACTTTTTCCAGTCAACAGATAGAGCCGGGCCATCACCTCATTCATACCACCGTACTCGCCTGCTATATATCTGTCCCACATGGCCGACCGCTGTGCAGATGATAGCTTACTCAATCGCTGATACACCCAACCAGCCATATTTTGAGCTATTTCCAAAGCCTGGGCATTATTCCCTACTTCATAGCAATCAAGCAGACCGGCAAGTATTTTATGCAGGGTATAGTAAGGAGCCCATACCTGATCATTACCTCCACCATAACTGGCACCATGTTCGAGCATAATGAACTGGTCTGGCGGATAGCCGCTGATAAATCCTTTACCCCAGTTCCAATAGTCAGTGCGAATGCCTTCTTTGCTCAGGTCAGAATTATAATTGCTCTTACCCGGTCCGATTGGGATGAGAACAGGGTCAGAATTGCACGAAGCATTGGCAACAGCGGGTTTACCTGACATTTGTGACAGTTCGTAGAGGATGCTTATCATATAATCCATCTTCTGGCGAAAATTATCTTGCAGTGTTTTGTCATAGCCGGTTGAGGCATAGGCCTGTGCTAAAGCCGAGAGATAATGGCCGGTAGCGTGGCCTCGGAGCTTAGTGGTCTGAGAGTCCCAGACACCCAGCGGTTTTACCCCTGAGGGCTGAGACTGACCAAATGCATCTCTGAAATTATAGAGAAAATTATCGGGGTTCGTTCCAGCCAGAGTATTAATGAACTTATCCCGGTGTCGGATAAAGGGTGTTGAACTCCCCCGGCTGTCAGGGTCAAGAGTTACCTGCCCCAGTGCAAAAAAGGCCAGCTTCTTTTGTTTTTGCATCTCCATTTGCGCGGCATTTACCATAACCTCTGCCCGGACAGTCAAGTCACTGCCGGGTACAGTTCCTGCAACTATATATTTACCTTGCTTATCTACAGGATGAAACTCAGATGCAAAGGGCCATATAACCCGAACGAGAGAACCGGCGGCATTATCCTCATAAACGCCCGTCACAAACAAAGGCAACTCAGGAATATTACCAACAGTGGTATTGACCTGTATATCAGGCACTGCAATCAGACCATCGATGAGCAGGTGGGGTTTGGCCACCTCACTTTTCCTGTCCGGCTGAGTTTCAGTTGTCGGGCCAGCTACTTTCTGACCGCTGAGCATTGCTATCTGGTCATTGGTCAGTGGTATATTATAAAAGCGAATATCGTGTATAAGACCATTGCTCACCGAGGAGGCAGTATTTGCCGGGAGGCCCAGAAACATCTGATTAGAATCCAGATCGTCCTGACTGAGTATGTCAGTTAGAGAGTATTTTATATCGACACTATCTGCAAGTTTGCCATTAATAAAGAGTCTGGCCTTTTTACCAGGCACATCAAGAACAAAGGCCAAATGCAACCAGCCACGATCAGCAATCGGTCCAACCAGAACGACTGGGCCATTTTCAGAGCCATTATTGCTAATAATTAGTTTGATGGTATTGCCAATACTACTAATGCTCTGTATGCAACTTATATAACTATCAGCATTGTGACCCAGCTTAAAGATACCCTGCTGATTCTCTGACAACTCCTGCCAGAGCCAGCCGGTTATGCTGATACTCTTGCAGCCATTAAAGGTGTGGCCCGGCAGTTTCACATAACCACTCTCTGAGCCGGTGGGCAATGCCAATACCTGGCCAAATCTCTCATCAGTAACAAAACTGACACTGCCGACAGGCTCAGCATGCAGAGCATTCCTGCTCCAGTCATTAAGATCCCCTGCCAGAACATAGCGTGCGATAAGGGCCGTCTCGCCAATACCATCAAGAAACTGATCGCCATCGCCGGTTTGAGCCAAAACACTCTGCCCTTTACAAATGATCGCCATAATTATAATACCTGTTATTAGAAAGTATTTCATATCTGCTTTTCCTGTTCAATACCAGAAACTCACTGGCACAATGGGCAATTCACCAATTGGTGATTATTAATAACCATTATCTACAGACTTATAAAAACCTGCTCATAATGATAACATTTTGTAATAGAGATTATACCTTTAGTAGCATTTGAGACAATGGCAATTATATTCAAATACGGAGCTGATGCTTAAAATGATTTTAACTGAGAAAAGAAAGCACAATAACGGATAAAACCGTAAACTTCCGGATAATACAAGTCATTTGAATTTTCCGATTGTGTATTGCTATAATTCAATGAAGGGTATGATACGAGCTACCAGTTTGATCCGGAGCTTGTTGAAAAGACTTTAACTATTGAAAGGTAAATAAATTATGAATAAACAGAAACTTAATAGATTCTCTCTGACAATTGTGGGATTGCTGACATTAGCCTTATCGATACCTTTGTTTGCCGATGGGCCAAAGGCAGCGACTGATTTCACTCTTAACGATCAAGCCGGAAATGCAGTTACACTATCTGACTATAAAGGAAAGGTTGTGGTGCTGGAATGGGTCAACCCTGATTGCCCTTTCACTAAACGGCATTACGCACCTGAAAATCGGACTGTAGTTAAACTGGCTGACCACTACAAAGACAAGAATGTTGTTTTCGTGGCAATAAACAGTACACATTATTTCGATCAGGAAAAGAACAAAGAATGGCACCAAGCCAATGATCTCAAATACTCGGTACTTGATGACCATACAGGTAAGGTAGGAAGACTCTATGGAGCTAAGACCACACCTCATATCTTCATAGTTGATACTGCCGGAAAACTGGCATATCAGGGGGCTATAGATGACAACCCTTATGGTGATAAGGAAGCTGATACAATTGTGAATTATATAAAGGTGACGGTAGATGACCTGCTGGCGGGTAAAACACCAGCGATAACTGAGACCAAACCTTATGGCTGTTCAGTAAAATATGCTCAATGACCTTTTAAGAAAACCGACCTTATCTATTAAGCCCCTTGCCTTAAGCTATACAGGCCGTAACTCAACTATAGCGACAGGCGGGGGCTTTTTCATTTATAAATTTAGTTCAAGAGTTACAAATAATAAATGCAAGCAAGAAAAAGAAAAGCCTGCTTATAATGCGTTTCGCTTGCCGAGCTGGGGCTCGGCGTTCCCAGAGAAGAAAAACCGTGTGAACGGTTAAAAAACAGAAATTATATCTCACTTTTGCCGGCCCGAAATTACAGCAGGCGAAAGATGCATATATCAACGCATCTTTCGCCTGTAAAAAAAGGAAAACATTGTAACCTGTTGTTTATTTCTGGCTCAGTTCAACTTCCACCTGGCCGATGTCCAGCACCTCATCACTACGCCCGCCCGGCATTGGTTCAACGGTGAAATCAAGAGATGTCTGGCCTGTCTGAACCCAGCCGCATCTGTTCTCGGATTTAGTGGCGATGATTTCGAGTGTGTAATCGCCCGCCGGGATGTCGTCAAATCTGAAAGTGCCGTCAGGATTTACCTTGCAGGCATAATGTATAACAGACTTTTTGATCTTAATTTTGTTAAAGGAGTTTATTACCGTTTGTAATTTATCTGTTACCCCTGACTTTTCGTCCAGTCGGGCACCATGGGCATAGTCCCAGTATATTTTACCCTGATAATCGGCGGGTGGTACTATCTTGCCGACAACCGGTCTGCCTGTACCTCCGATATTTACAGTGGCTTTCTCACCCGGCTCAAGCTCAAGTGTCCGGCTATGACTGGAAGTTGATGACCAGTTTTCGGAATCGAGATAAACCCGGCGGCCAACTGAAACCTTACCTGATGGTACTTTTCTGGCGGTGAAAAAACCGTTAGGGTCGGTATCAGTATAGCCATGCCATGATATATTATTGAATGGATTATTACTGTTAAAATTACCATTGTAAATATTAACACAACCTGCTGATTCTGGTTTGTCACCCACCATAATTTTGCCCTCAACTACAGACCAAGGTTGAAGATGTACTTCATTATTAGCTGACAGTTGCTTATCAGTTATCTGGGCATAACCTGATTCGGCCAGAGCTATTATCACATAATCCGTATTTTGTGGATGGAATGAAAATGAACCGTTAGCGTCTGTTTTGGCTTTGATCGCAGCATCATTGCCTATTTTACCGTTTTCTATATAAAGATTTTCACCTTTCGGACAGATTCCTAAAACCGCACCGACTGCGGGCGTACCATCCGGGTTGAGTACCTTACCTGCCGGGCCGGTGCCTTTTTCCAGTGCGAAGTTTATCTCGATCTGTCCTTCGTCTGACTTGAACAAACGAGACTCTTGCGGCAGATAGCCCTCAGCCTGGGCCAGCAGTTTATGGCCGGGGTATGGGTAATCATAAATTGTTTTATATGAACCATCATCAGCCATGACTGTCTCTCGGTCTCTTTGCCAATGAGTTTGTGTACTGTTAATATCGAACACTATACCACGAATCAACTTTGCTCCTTTAATAAGCTCACCTGTTCCGGCATCTTTTATACTACCGCTAACCACCAGCTCTGGCAATAATGTCAATGAATGTTCGGTATCGCCCGCTAACAGCGAGGTATCTCTGAGGCTCATATAACCTTGTGGATAAATATCATACTTAACTTCGTCTGCCGGGGCACTGTTCCAGACAAAACGACCTTCAGCATCAGTTCTGCCATACCAGCTTATCGAACGATGACCGCGCCAGTCATCGGCTGATATAGGAATGTCTTTTAATGGCTTACCCTCTTTATCAAATATTCTGCCTTTAATAGTGTTGCCTTTTCCCAGACAGAAATTGACCTGGCCAAGTTCTTTGGAAACTTCTATCTCTTTCAGGTCCGGGGCATAATATTCACCAGCCTTTGCTCTTGGTGTAAGATTAAATTCCGGCTGGCACGAGCGATTACTGCCATTGCCATCAGGCACATTAACAGTCAATATCATCAGGCCCGGCTTGCAATTGTCAAAACGATAATAGCCACTGGCATCAGTTTTAGTCAGAGGATAATCTGAACCATGACGGTCTGAACCCTGGGCAACTTCAGCACCGGCCAGCGGTTTGCCAGCTTCGTTAGTGACATAACCTGCAACGGTAAGCCCCTTTTTCATTACCATTATGCCGGTCATATCACGCAGCTTATCCATAGATGGTTTAGGCGTTGAGCCATACATCGGGTCGCTGATATAGTCATCATGAACAAGTTTTATCCACACTTCTTCCAATTCCGCCGGCATGATATTGCACTGCCATTTCCCCTGTCCATCGGTAAATACCTCGTAATCCCAGATACTGCATCTTTCTATTGCACCATCACTGGGTACCAGCAGATTAACCCGCACACCACTTATCGGCTTGCCATCTTCATTCTGGATAATTCCGCCAATACTCGTTCCTTTTTCCAGGTGCATAATGTATTGTTCTGGTATTATGACTTTGCTTTCACTGTTGCGCCATGTCACCTTGGTTGGCACATAGCCGGTAGTGCGGACATTTATATTGAAATAGCCCGGCGTCTCAGCAGGTAACTCGATCACATGCAGGCCGTCAATATCAGTCCGGGCCGAGTATTCCTTATCATTGATCCTTATATTCAGATCAACCTCAGCCAGCGGAAAACCGCCAGCCTTATCCACAACCCGAAACTCAAACTTTCTGCCTTCATCTGCCCTTGTCACATTCACCAGCAGTGAAAGCATAAAGAACAAAACGCCAACCAACATCATCTTTGTTTTCATAACGGTGCCCTTTCTGTTATTATATTCTATTTCATCAGAGTGTAAAAACTGTTTTAACTCTTCGTATTATTTTCACTATCAGCTATACCATCAGTAGTTTTCCCGGCATAATGCCGGGCTATTTCTTTTAGTGACGGAATTATCTCGACCAGTTCGTCAGCGAACATGGCCTGCATTTTCACACGCATAGCCATACTTGAATCAAGCCGGTCAAGCAGGTGAATAACCTTTGTCAGGATTGTCAGCAATACCACCAGCAAAACCAGTTTTAAGATCATAGTCAAGATTGCATATATTACAGATACCGTTACCATAAAAATCCTTTCAGTTTGTATAATTATTCATATCGGTTAAATCATATTTTCGCAGGGTGAAATACCCTTCATGGTTGTCCACCAATTGTTTGTATCAAGGTCCCCAGCCAGAAGCCCGGCTCGTTTTCTAGTTTCAGTTCGGCGGGCAGTTTTGCCGGCAGTGGTTCGGGGTAATCCGTATCCCGTCCCGCTACATCCTGCAGATAATGGAATCGCAGTTTGCCCAGTATTCTATCCTGTTGTACGATCTTTATCGAGCGGAGCAGGTCATCATAGCGGTTGATATCATAGACCAATTTTACCTCATCATCTTGAACAGGCACATAGAGCGTTACCAGCCCATCAGTGTCAATGTCCAGATCGATAGAAAAGTCCAGCTTCTCAATAGCAGCGTCCCGGCATACCGAATCCACCAGAGCAAAGCCACTCCAGGGCCGACCCAGTCCATCGTACAGACTATCGCCGGGCCAGTATGAATCTTTGCCATCGATCTTAACCGCGACCGGCCCATTGCCGGGATAGTCAATGTATTGGTTTTTGCCGATGGTCAGCACCAGCCAGGGCGAACAGGTATCATACTTATTATACGCAAAGGGAATGCGGCCAAAACCAAATACCGGCTCGCCGTTGAGTTCGCCACTGACATTATAATAAGTCCAGCCTCGTTTGTGCATCTGGTCTCGCTTGTCGATTATTTCACTGAACTGAGCAGGCCAGTCGTCGGTAAGGTTTTCGGTTCTCATCGAGCTGTAAACATAGCCGGTTTCTATGCCGGGATAATCTTCGGCCCGGTTGTCTATACTATGTTTAGGCCTGCCGAAAAAGAAACCACGCTCCTGTGTGAACCGATGGTCGCGTCCAAGTTGCGAATAGATGAAGTCAACCTGCTCCTGCTTGTCAGTTGGCAGAATGAGCATGCGTACCGGGTCATTGGTCAGATACAGTTTGCGGTCGCCGACACTGTAATAATAATAGGCATTACCATCCTGCAGCCAGTGACAGAGCGGTTCTTTGCCGTCCATACTCCAGCGGATCATATGGCGGAGCATAGGGCCGTCAGGCCCTTGTGGGAAAACCACCCGCTGCTCATACAGGGCCTTGGCCTTATAGCGGGTATTATTGTTCATATTGTCCAGGAAAACCTGCGAGGCCGAAACGAAATCGACCCGGCGTAAAGCAGGTGGGATAAGAGCTTCGTCTGGCCGGTCAACCACATCCAGGCCAAGCTCGGTATAGACTACACTGGTAATAAACGCCCGCTGATTAAGATAGCACAATGTGCCGACAGTTGCCAAAGCGGCGAGCATGGCGGTAATGATGAGCTTGACACTATGGGCCAGGGCGATTCCTGTGCCCTTGGCGGCAATGGCCATCAGTCCGCCACCTGCTGACACGGTTGCGGCTGTCACAGTTATTTTCTCGGCGGCCTGGGCCGGTGCGGTGATCTTACCGAAAAATACCAGGGCCAGCAGCAGAGACGATTTACTGAACCCTTGTTTGCCCAGTGCCACGCGCAGGGTTTCCAGTGCCCGGTGAAACTGTACCCGGGCATGTGGCTCACTAATAGCCAGAGCCGAGCCGATCTCTTTGAAGCTCAGGTTCTCATAGCAGCGAAGGGCAACTGTCTGCCGCTGCCTGGCGGGCAATTGCGAGATCGCCTGTCGTACGCTGTCGCCCAGTTCTGCGGTCATGAGCCGGCCATAAGGGTCATCTCCACTGGCGGCCTTTTCAATGAGTATATCCTGAAAGCTCTGATGACGCTTGTTTTTGCTCTGTGCCCGGAAATAGTTCATTACCTGGTTAGAGGCGATCCTAAACAGCCAGCACCAGAAAGCATCGGCGTTCTTCAGGCTGGTTATTGAGTTAAATACTGCAATTAGAGTCTCTTGCAGTATGTCATCAGAGGCATTATCATCCAGAACGCTGCGATAAATATAGCTGCGTAGCCGGGGTGAGATACAAGCGGTCAGTTCGTTGCGGGCAATAAGATTACCTTCCATAGCCTGACCGATCAGGTTATCAAGCGAATTATCTTTCTTTTCTGACACCATACAAACTCCAGCCTTAAATGACTACATACCCAGGCAAACCCGGCCCATGATAACCAGTCATACAATTAAGAGACGGAATGACCACTGCTTATGTAACAAAAAATATCAGAAATATACGAAAATTTAAAGAGAATTCACAAATAAACCACCTTAAGCTCCTGTAAATCAATAAAAAAAGGCCGGTGATCGCTCACCAGCCTTCTTATTTGATTACATAATAAAAACCAAATCAGTTCATCGGTACACCTTCTGATGCCGGACCTTCGTTCAGGTCTTCAGGTTCGATATCAACCGCTCCGCATAATATCGGGGCAGCAACCGCCACTGAAGAATAAGTACCAACTATAATACCAAACAACAGTACAAAGTTGAACGGACGCAGGCCAACACCACCAAAGCAATACATAACCAATACTACCAGCAGAGTTGTACCTGAGGTAAGTACTGTTCTTGACATTGTCTGGTTAATACTGCTATTGATCATATCTCTGGTCAAGACTGTCTTCTTGCCGCGGTTTTCACGAATACGGTCGAAAATAACGATCGTATCATTGATCGAATAACCTATCAGCGTCAACATAGCAGCAATTACCGGCAGATCGATCTTGAAATCACTTATCAATAACATACGACCTAATGAGGTATCTGCCAGATAAGCTGTAGCAGCCAGCAGGCCCAGGGCAATACTCACATCGTGTAACAGAGCTACTACCGCTGCCAGACCGAAACGAATATTACCAAACCTCAGCCAGATATAAGCAATGATCGCCAGCAATGACACAACTATTGATATAATCGCATCGGTCATAGCACGGCCACCAACAGATGGGTCGATCTGGGTCAGACGGGTAAACGAAGTCTGCAAACTCAAAGCATCGGCAAAACGCCCCTTCTCATTGGCAACAAAAGCACCCCAGTCTTCCTCAGAACTTATACCGTAAACCACATCTTCACTGCGGGTTACCATCTCAACGCCACCAAGTAACTCAGCACCGGTGACATTGTCAGGTGCAAAGAATTCACTGGCATAGTAATTATACTTCTCAAAGTCAGAACGAAGTCTGGTACGCTCAAAGCGGTCTTTGAGGCTCGCCAGACTGGCATTCTTACCAGGAGCAAAATCAGCTTTCAATAATACTCCGCCAGCATAAGCACCCAGATAAGGCTTGCGGGCGATCAGCTCTTCATCTATTACCAGAGCCTCAATATTGGCAGGCTCAAGATCCTCTATGATATCAAGATAATCACCTACCGCAGCTATAACAGTATCGCCAACTACATTGTCGATCATCGGTTCTTCATATACGGCATTTGGCATCGCCCGCTTGATCGCCCTCTTCACCTGGGCCATACTTGTCTGATGAGTAACCATGGTTATTACACCAGACTCCTGAGAAAACTCATTATTAGCCAGACGATCATCACCCATATCCTGAGCTACAGCATCAAACTTAGCCTCGATCTCGGCCAGTGACCCGCCCTCGCCCTCGCCCGGAGTTATCCGAACGGTTACCAGGTTAGTAGCCGGGGTTGCAATCTCATACTCGAGATTCTCGACCGGGCCTACCTGCTGTACGCGACTGGCAGCGATCTCAGGATCTTTAGCAGCTTTCTGCACTCGTTCTTCGATTATGCCACGCAACAGCAAACCCTTTTCTTCCTGAGATAATGTCTGCTGCTGCTCACTGAGAAGACCATTGGCCTTGTCGGCTTCCAGACGGATCTGAATGCTGGTTCCGCCGGTAAACTCAATAGAGTACATACTGTTGCTGTCGCCCTGACGAGACATAAACATTGACCAGCTTGCGATCACCGCTATACCTGACAATGCCCAGAACACAGGTTTATATGACATCCAGTTCAAATTCACATTGGCCAGCCAGTGCATCATATTCAGATTATTGCCCAGCTTGCCCAGGTCGATCAGCCAGTCAAATACCAAACGGGTAATAAACAAGGCTGTAAACATCGAACTCACAATACCAACCATCAATACCAGAGCAAAACCCTTGATCTCTTCAGAGGCCAATACCCACAATATCAATGCGATCAAAAATGTCGTCAAGTTCGAGTCAAAGATCGTCCAGAATGCACGGTCATAACCATTCTTAACTGCAATACGAAGCGAACTGCCGCTCTTGAGCTCCTCGCGAACACGCTCAAAGATCAATACATTGGCATCAACCGCCATACCTACTGTCAATATCAAACCGGCAATACCAGGCAGTGTAAAGGTGCTGCGCATGAACGCCAGCGAACCAACTATGAACAATACATTCATCAGCAGTGCAAGGTCAGCCAAAGTACCGGCAAAACGATAATAGATCAGCATAAAGATCACTACCGCTATCATACCCCACATTGCTGAACGCATACCAGCCTGGAGATTGTCTTTACCCAGTGTCGGGCCTATGTTATTTTCAGCGATCGGCTCTTTGCTAAGTGCTGCCGGAAGTGAACCGGCCTTGAGCTTATCTGATAACTCTATAGTCTCTTTGAATGAGAAGGAACCATTTATTATACCTGAACCACGAATTGCCGACTGAATGTTTGGTGCCGAAATCGCTTCGCCATCCAATAATATACACAGCGGCTTATCAATGTGCGACTTGGTCAGATTGTAGAACAATTCAGAACCAGGGGTATTGAAGGCGAATGATACAGCAGGTGAACCATACTGATCCTGATCGGGACGAGCTGATTTGAGCTTCCAGGTCTTCTCACCACTTCCTACCAGTATCTCATCTTTCTTATTCGAGGCTAAAACATAAGTATCTTCTACATAGTTACCCATGATCACGCCGCTCTGACGGAATGTTTTAATGTCACGGATCTTACGCCAGACATAATCTTCTGTACTGGCCTTTACCGGACCAAATTCCGCCAGCTTACCAATATAATCACTTACCCGACCAGCCAGAGATTCATCTGTTGCCGATGGTAATATACGAAATTCCAGTACGCCACTTCCCTTAAGCTTGCGTTTGAGGTCTTCCGGATCATCTAAACGACCAGAAACACCTGCATATCTGTCATAAGCAGCAACGATCTCCTTGATCGTAACTTCCTGAGCCGGATGGGCATCGACCAAAGCCTTGATCTCTTCTGCCCTTCTCTGCGGAGCGGCAGCCAGATACTTCTCAAAACGGTCCAGATTAATATTACTCTGCTCGAGCTTACGAATTATTTCCTCTTGCTGAGCTATCAGACCACCTTCAGCATTAAGCTCATTACGCAAACTGCTTCGCTTGGCTCTAGCTGACATATACTCCCGCACAACATCTTCTAAAGCCGGGTCTTCTTTGGCCAGACTGCTGATCTCAGCTGCACGGTTTGGCTCATCAAGCTCGTTCCAGCGATAGCTCAATGAATCCAGGCGACCGGGGAATATTCCCCCTTCTTCAGCCTTGGCTGCCAGATCATTTACCTTCTCAAGGATCGGAGCTAAGGCAGCTTTGGCCTCTTCTACCTTATCAGTAATAGCACATAACTCATCAAGGATAGCCTTACGAGATTCATTGCCTGCTGATAATTCCTCTATCTGAGCTGCCCGGGCTGCAACATATTCTTCACGACTCTTGCCCGCCGGGTGAACCAGGGCCTCTTTAACCTTAACCATGTTAATATTGCCAGATTCCAGCCCGCTTAATGACTGCTTATATTCCTCTCGCAGGCGACGAGTCTCTTCTGTTGCCAGAGGCAACTGGATCTCAACCTTATCTACTCCGTGTGGACGCCAGATCAGACCCATCTGATCACTGGGGTCTATTCGCTGACGCAAAATGCGGATCATGTCTTCGCTTATTGCCCGCTTCTCTGATTCTGGCATATCTGTCGTATCGATCTCATACAACAAACTCGAACCGCCCGCCAGGTCAATGCCCGGCTTCAAACCATTCTTGAATATCGCCAGACAGAATACTAACACCAATATTCCTACCAGAAAAAACTTCCACCTAAGTTCCTTGTTCATATATTAGACTTTCTTTTTGCCTCTGTTAACTAAGCCGGCGATCAGCCAGATTCTACTGATCCCCAACTACATGAACTCTGCCCTTGTATTACACTAAGAGCTTTCTTACTTTTATCACTACAGGGCATACTCCCGCCCTGCCTTACTACTTATTCTGCGTAAACTTCACCTATCGCCTCGCGAACCACTTTGATCCGCGTATTGTTAGATTCATCTATCTTTAATACTACTTCCTTATCCCGCACCTCTACCACTGTCGCAATTATTCCGCCAATAGTCCTTACCTTATCATTCTTCTTCAATTCACCCAGCATACGCTTACGCTCTTTTTCCTTCTTCTGCGGACCGCGAAGCATAAAAAAGTACACTATAACCACCATCAAAATGATGGGCATAAGTGACACCCACGGACTCTCCGGAGCCTTGGCCGGCACCTCAGTACCTTCCTGACCATCAGCCGCAACACTTATCTGAGTCTGAGTTTCGCCCTCTAATCCCTGCAACTGCTGAGGATTGGCATCGGCCTGAGCCAGAAAAAACATATCAAACATTCGTTAAACCCTTTCGCTGTAACAAATTATATTATAAAATCACGAAAAATGATCTTTTCCTGCACTTTTTGGAACCTGACATTATAACAGAAAGGATCATAGAATGCGCCTTTTTTTTCCGCTCCTTTTATGCCTTCTTCGCTCCTGTTCAATATATATCTATCGGCCATCTATGCCAATATAATGAATTTCTCATTTATTTACTTCACCTGAATCCAGGGAAGAACTATCAATTATTTATCGCCTATATGCCACTGTCATTACCTTACTTACATATATTATTCGCATCCAGCTAAAAAAATACTTTACTTCCATTTGCAACCTGCTATAATACTTAATTCCAAGTTATATGAAATAATTTGTAATTTATTATAAACGGAGAGTTTACAGTGAAACAAGGCATTCATCCTGATTATGTAGAGTGCAAAGTAAGATGCGGTTGTGGTAATGAGTTCACTACTCGTTGCACTCTGCCTGAAATGCATGTTGAAATCTGCTCAGCCTGCCACCCATTCTATACAGGCAAACAGAAGTTCGTTGACACCGCCGGTCGTATCGACAAGTTCAAGAAGAAATTCAGCGGCAACTACTTCAAAAAATAGCCATCTGCCAGAATATATCACGCTGGAGTATTACTGCTTAGACAGTCTGTACCCAGCGTGCTTTTTTTTAAATATCTGACGAGAAATACTCAGCAAATTTGCAATAATCCCCTTTGAGACAATATCTTATGGCGTCATTATCATTATCCAATACCGACAAAAAGATCATTGCCAGACTAGCTGAAATTGCCCTGCAATACAAAGCTCTGGAAGAAAAAATGAATGACCAGGCTATAGCCAGTAATCCCCACGAGATAACCACCCTGGCTAAAGAGCACGGCAAACTCAAGCCCATGGTCGATGGCTACTATAAGTTCAAATCATCGTATGACCAGTATCTTGAAGCCTGTGAAATAGCTGCTGATAAGACCGCCGGGCATGACATGATCGAACTGGCTCTAGCTGAAATTGATGATCTCCAGCATAAGCTGTCTATCCAGCTTGAAGCTATTAAAGAAAAGCTCGTCATGAGCGATGACGCCGCTATTGACTCAGTTATTGTTGAAATACGGGCTGGAACCGGGGGTGATGAGGCCGCTCTTTTCGCCGGCAACCTCTACGATATGTATAAAAGCTATAGCGAAAAAATGGGATGGAAAGTCGAGCCGATGGAATTCTCTTCTGCTCCTATCGGGGGCTATAAAGAGGTTATATTTGGCATCAAAGGCGATGGCGTCTGGCAGGCACTGGGCTACGAGGGAGGCGGACACCGTGTGCAGCGGGTTCCTGCCACCGAATCACAAGGCAGAATTCACACCTCAGCCGCAACCGTTGCAGTACTGCCAGAACCAGAAGATGTTCAGATCGACATAAAAAAAGATGATGTCGTCGAACATGTTTGCCGGTCAAGCGGACCTGGCGGCCAGAATGTTAATAAAACTAACTCTGCTATTAAACTTGAGCATGTCCCCACTGGCATTACCGTAAGTATGCAGGACGAAAAAAGTCAGCATAAAAACCGCGATAAGGCCTGGCGTATTCTCAAAAGCAGAATTTTTGAACGAATGACTCAGGAAGTTAACGCTCAACGCGCTGACCAGAGAAAAAACATGATTGGCTCAGGCGACAGGTCGCAGAGAATACGCACCTATAACTTCCCTCAAAATCGCGTTACCGACCACAGAATCAATCTCACACTCTACGCTCTCGATAAATTCATGCTCGGTGATATGGACCAGATGATCAAAGCTCTTATAGATTTCGACAAACAGCAACGACTCGAAAACCTGTAAGCTGCTCTATTAAACCTCACCATTACCTTACTTCGCTCGTCATAGCTCTGTTCCATACATTATAAAAAACAAAAAGGCCGCATCAGTTCATAACCGATGCGGCCTTTATCTTTTAATCTTATCAGATCATCAATAATTCTGATCCAGTTCCAATGAGCCAAAATTATCTTCTTCCATCTCGCTCTGGATAATAATTTTCGGCTTGATCAATACCAGTACAATGTTCTCATCCTTAGTCTTGTTACGAGTTGAGAACAACCTGTTCAAAACCGGTATATGAGCCAGACCCGGCACACCGCTCTCCTGCTCAACCTCACCGACTAACTTCTGGCCGCCCAGCAACAGCGTACCACCATCTGGAACTGATACCTTGGTATCAACCTGGGTCACAGAAGTCTGCGGCAACTGAATGCGAACAGTCATGTCACCCTGATTTGGTATATCTGTACCGTCAACCTGATCAACTGTAGAATTTTCAGTGCTTACATAGCTGAAATCGAACATCGAATCCAGGATCTCCTGGCTGAAATCAATATTCATAACCACATAACGCTTATCAAAGGTTATATATGGTGTCAGATTCATCTCAATACCAGAGGTAAGAGTATCAGTCTCAACATCATAACCTACCACACCAACGCCGGCTTCAGGATCCATCTCTGATACATATACGAATTGACGGCTGAAGTTTACATAGGCATTTTCACCATTGAAAACAGTTACATGCGGAGCTGTCAACATACGACTGCGGCTGTTGGCCTTGGTCGCTCTGATCAGGAAATCTACCTGAATATTATCCAGGAAGGAACCTGACATCTGGAACGCAGTTGGCACTGCACCACCACCCAACGAACCGGTCATACCCGTTGAGGCACTCGGACTGGCCCATTCTGCATGCTGCTGCTCAACCTCTATATCGCCCCACTTATCCCAGCCATGCTCAGAAGCATTTAGCAGGAAGTCAACATCAACACCAATATCTTCGAGCATATTATTGTTAATAGTCAACAGGCGAGTTTCCAGTGAAACCTGATCGCCAAACATCGCACGCAATGAAGCCAGAAAATCTGCGATCTCCTGATGAACTTCCGGTGTCTGATAAATATTAAAATAAATATTACGGAACGGTATTATCTGACCAAAACCACGCTGATTCAACTGAGCAGCGTCATCCTGACCATCCAAGCCACCGCGATTACCAGTCGCATTCATACGGTTGGTACCCATACCAAACCGCCAGCTATTGGGCGATATAGACTGCATCAAGAGCTGATTAAGCTCCATGACCTGCATGTAATTGCTCACACCGCCACGGCTGCTATTGCTATTACCAAAGCTACTGTTACTATTACTATTGTTACTATTGTTATTACCGCTGCTGCTATTATTACCGCTGTTACTATTACCACCAATAGCAGTATTGTGCCAGTTTTCGTCCTGGCCTTCTGTATATCCAAGGTTGATCAGGTCTGTCTTGTCGGTCTTATCCTGACCTTTCACACCCTTCTTACCATTTGTTCCATCATTCATACGGTCGAAGCCATAGCCGCCGCCCATGCCGCCGCCCATGCCGCCCATCATACCGCCCATGCCACCCATGCCACCCATCATACCGCCGCCCATGCCGCCCATCATACCGCCCATGCCGCCCATGCCACCCATCATGCCGCCGCCCATGCCGCCCATCATACCGCCGCCCATGCCGCCCATCATGCCGCCGCCCATGCCGCCGCCTGAATAAGTAGGACGCACCAGGTCACCAATATAGTAGGTACGGAACTCATAGCCGTAATCATCGCCCACGACCTTGATAACTACATTACCTTCTTCATCTACCTTATATCCAGCCTTACCCATTGTTCCTGCTGATACATAGTTCAAAACAAAATCAAGGGCCTTGCCTATTGACATAGTACTGCTTCTTACAGTTACAAGATCATCTGGTGTAATGCCCGCCAGGTCCAGCTCTGGCCACATAGGAAGAACAACAACCTCACCCTGAGCCGCAATAATATCTAAAGCCTCAGAAAGAGAGACATCATCAAATTCTACCGGAATACGAACAGTACGCATTCTCTCCATTGTTGCTGTCTTACTGCCAGCTACAGCAGAGGGCTTGGGCATACGCTTGGACTTCTCACGCCATTCAGCGGCATCAGGATAATTCACCTTGCCAGTTGGCGGTGTCAATGACTCATCTGCCTCGATCAATAACTGAACTACATTCTTATCTGCCTGACGCGCAGCCTCATGCTGACGCTGCCACAGTAAAAACTGCTCATAACTGTTACGCAAATACTTAGCTGTCTCATTATTAGGATCAATAGTCAATACCCGATCCATTGTATCTATAGCATTCTGGAAACGACGCTTTTCAGCAAACTGATTGGCTATGCTGAACAGATTGTCAATGTTCTCCTGTCTTTCACGCTCAACTTTGTCTGCTATCTGCTTCTGTAAAGTAGCAGCAGTTCTGATCTTCTCTTCCTGGCCGCGAGCTTCCGCTTCATTGCGATATTGCTCTACCTGGGCACGAAGACCCTCTGCCTCTGACTTCAAGCTTACATATACTTCATCACCCAATAACTGACGATTGCTCTCTATACTGGCCAGAGCCTGTACTATTTCGCTCAGGGCCGCTGCATATTTACCCTCTGCTACCAGCACTGAAGTACGCTCACGAGTATTCACCCAATTCGATTTAACCGCCTGAACCTGTAAGGCCTGACGCTGTTTAACTTTCTCGATAATACTCAGCTTCGCTGAATCTTCAGTATTTACCGGACGAGAAATATGATACTCAGCTACAGTCAAAAACTTCTGGGCTGTCTCATTTTCAGGATTGATCGCCAGAGCTTCCTTGAAATACTCGCGTGCCTGCTCATATTTCTTTTTGCTCATTGCCAGATCACCATAGGCCAGTAAGCGTTCAACCTGCTGGGCCTGAGCCTCACTTAACTTTGACGATCCCAGACCTAATGACCACCATGACTTTTTGTTATTGCTTTTTACTGCAACTTCGCTGCCTGACACAGTAGGGGTTGATACTTCACTTGCAACTGATACCTGTGGTTCTGGCTCAACTGCCGCAACCAGTTCAGTCTCTTCATTTATATTTTCCTGAGTCAGCTCTTCTTCCTGCGCCCTGGCTACCTCTTTGGCCAGGTCAACACTTGGTTCAGTGTCTATTTCTGCAGCTACTGAGCCCATCGCTCCGGCTGATTCCTTCTCATCTATTTTAGCCAGATAAGTTTCAGCTGTACCAAAATCACCGCCACGATCCATGAAGGTTAACTCTATGCCGCTGCTGCTTACTGTCTCAAATCCTATCCGGGCTTCGTTATACTGACCCTGCTTGTAATATCCCTTACTCTGGGCAAATAAATTTTTCATTCTGCCCTTTAATGACTTCTGTAATGCTGCTACTGAGCCCTGAGCTGACTTTAACCCCTTAGCCATATCCTCGGTAAGATACCCGCTCAACGCCCTTAAGGCATTCAACTCAGATTCAGCCCCGGCATAATCCTCATCTGCCAGAAAACCCTCTAAAGCCGCAAATCGTCTTACGGCCTCTGACTGAGCTGAAACACCAGCCTCGGACTCGCCCTTAAATACCGCCAGTTGACCCGACTGCTTATCGTTCAGCACCAGATCTTCAGTGGCCTCTATACCGGCTATTGTTGACAAAGCCGCATCATACATGTGACGATTAACCTGCTCTGATACAATGTCCAGCATTTCCTGGGATCGCTTCTGATCAGCCTTCTGTCGTTCATCTGCATTCACACTTACACTTAGTGCTGAAAATGCAACGAACATCGCAAATAGCACAGAAACAATTCCTGTTCTGGAAACTGACTTAGAGGATTTAGACTTCATATTATTCTCCAACTGTGTAGCAATTCATCAACTACAAGGGTTTATTCTATCCTTAGACCTCGTGACGGCTAATTTTATTCCATACTGCGGTGGGTGTCGGTCCATTCCCAATGAACTCAACCAGCTTTTTTGGCAGGTATAGTGGCAGTATCTTAATATACGGTATTTAGGATTGTAAGTTTATTATAGTGTTGACTCTTTTGCAAATAAAAAATCTTATTATAAAACCAAATTTGGCCAGAAATCTGGCAGGCCCAGCCCTGGATTTACGCACAACTTCTATTACCAACAGGCTATACTTCCAAATTTAGACTTCATTTAAAATAATTATGGGCGACTAATTACTTAACCGCCCATATATTTATACATATTATACTGTTAATAAATAACTTATCGCCAGTTTTCTGTATAACTGTACTCTAGCTTAACTTCCTCACCCGCACCAACCTGCACCTCCATACGGAACTTATCAGCACTTAACTTATCGTAACGCAATGACCTGCCATCCTGCTCACAGCGAGTTACCTGCCAGTTGCTATACCTGCCTACATACTGGTCTATATTCACCTTAACCTTTTCATCCTTGCGATTCTTCACCTTAACCTCACGCGTTATACTACGGAAACTGTCGCCATTTCTCTGATCCTTCACTATATCTTCTACCACTATATCAAAAGCATTACCTATATATAGCGATATTTCCTCTTCTCTTGCCGTATGTTCTATGGTATCTTCCCCAACAAATTCCAGCGACCCATCTGCCGGATCTGCCTTGAAGGTCCTTACCTTACCCTTGGGCAACGCTATTCCCAGCCCCTGCGCCTCCTTATTATCAAAATTGATCTTTATCTGCACCTTACCTTTGCGATTATTATCGTAATACTCACGACCTGCTTCATATACATATTCCTTCTCAACTTTTACCCCAGACACAGGCTCAATAAACTCGATCTGCTTGGTCTGCTTATTACCAATCGTCGATGGTCGGCCCAAAGTGTACATATGATACTCCATAAAAGACTTTTCCTCAAAACCCGCCCCAAATGCCATGTCAGACTCTAAGGCTTTTGCAGCCATTACTCGCATTCCACGAGGAACCCGCTCTTCAACCCGACGAACATCACCTGCGATCAACTTAATCTGAGCATCTTTATAACTTGCGCCACTATAGTTATTGATTGTCACCCAACCGGAAAAATCCAGAGCTGTATCATCACCATTTAGTACCACAGTATAATCGGCTTTCCAGCCTATTGCTTCAGTTGTATAGGTAACTTCACAATTACTTGTACCTGAAGTACTTGCAGATGCCAACCATACCAGTGTAGGACGAGTAACCAAATCACCTGGGGCTGAGGCTAGTTCTATAGACTCAACCATTTCCCGGCCAACTATACGCACACTGCCATCTGACTGCTTTATTATCAGATCGCCGCCGACATAAGCAGAGAGCAGACCTTGAACCACAGCATTACTGGTACTACCCGAACCCATTATTGTCACAGTAACATCTTTATCAATATACCGCGACAGCAAACTATCAGGACTTACCAGATCATATTCATAATTCTGCTCCAATACCCTTATGTCGCCTGGCATGTCCAGACTCTTAAAACTCACACTGGTTGGATCTATCATGCTGGCAACATCAGTAAATCTTATAGTATTAACCCCGGCATCAAAACTCAACTGGCGAGTCTCTCGCACCACTCCAAAATTATCATTATATATTGTAACCGAAATGCCCGCCCACAAGGCTGGGCATACCAAATAGCAGCCGAAAAATCCAACTATCAGATTCATCATATTTTTTGTTTTCATTATTTGCTCCGTTATTTTCTTTCTGTTTCGTAGTCCAGGAACTCTATTATCTACTAATACTCACACCAGGCCAGACAATTGTTAGTCATCACCCTGCTTATATTATTAGACCTGCATGCTCTCAAAATGTTTCAAAAAAAATATTTTTCTATATGAATTACTCTATCACACATTTATCATACTGGCATCGTAACCTTTTACGCCCAGTACGACTATGATTATATATATATAGAAAAATAACTGGAGATATGCTATGAAACACTACACTATTATGTTTACTCTCAAACTTTCGCTCACCGCTTTACTTTTATGTCAAATCTCAGCTTTGGCTCAAGAGACTATACCAACCCCAGAACAACCAGCCAATATTGTTGATATTGTCATAGTCAAAAAAAATGTTCTTACTGAACTGAAAGGTCAAGACCCGGAACTGATAAAAAAAGTCATGCTGGCCATCGACAAATCTACTCAACAACCCCAGGCCGATACTCTTAACTCCATAGAAAAGAAGTTATTTGACTCGGCCGAACAACTGCGCGAATCTTCTGCCAAGATTAAACAACTAATAAAAAAACAGAGCGATTTCATCAAAAACCATTCCGACCTGGAAAAATATGATGAACTGCTCAACGAGATAAATAATCTCTATAGCGAAAAAATGGACCTGGCTATAGAAAAAGTTCAGGACCTCTCCGAAAAGGTATCAGAATCCTTCTCCGAAAAAACCGATAAGGCTATTGATGCCGCACAGGAACTGCTCGATAACCTTTACGAAAAAACTGATATTGATGCTGATATAGTCAGCGATATCATCAGCGAAATGGACCAGCTAACCTATCTTTTCCAAGATGAATTCCAGCAGAAGATCGATGAACTCAACGACCAGATGCAAGATACTATCGACAAATACCTCGAACAATACGAGACCGGCATAAACAATATGCTCAAAGAAAAGGAACTGCAACTGGAAAGCTCCGACCAACAGAGCAACTAAAATCATGGTAATAATTTTTAACACAACTGCTAAACAGGTATTACCAAACGCCCCATAACCTGTTGATTCTTCAGCATAACCTCAATTTAATACTATATAATAACTGACTAAACGCAAGATAACTATTGGCCATATATTTAGTTATGATCAACGCTCTATTTTTAGCTTCGCTCTGCTAAAAATAGAGCGTTTTTTTTAAGAACCTATTAATCTGCTTTTATATTAGCTACGATATGATAGTTGGATGGTGCAATGGGGCACAGTCCAACTTTTATAATTATAAAAACTAATTATGGGGAACATAATGATTATTCACACTTCTTTCTGCCGGGCTGTTATTTTAACCAGGTCTCTCATGTTATCATTAATAATTGCTTTCAGTTTCAACGCCGCCAGAGCAGCTGAACAAATTCACTGCGCTGGGTGTAAAACCGAATTCTTCCTCATCCAAAAAATAACCGACTCCCTCAACCAGCAATCAAATGATCTCAGCTATAAACCAGCCTCTACCGGCAATAAAAAAGCTATTGAACTTATGCTCGAAGGAAAAATCAACTTTGCCTTCACATGCAAGACCCACTGGCAACTGGCAAAGAAGTTCCAGCTCGATAAAGACATAATCTCAAGCTGGTCAACAGTTGCCATCGCACATGACCCTATCATTGTTGTAGCCAATCCCGATTGCAAGGTCAGCAACCTTACTATGCCGCAACTTTGCGATATTTTTTCTGGAACGATAACCAATTGGAAAGATATTTCCGGAGCTGATCTTGACATCAAAGTCGGTTACCTTGATGAATCCGTCGAGAGTGGCGTTGTTACCGTTTTCAAGGAAACATCCGTAGGCGAAAATAATAAACTTACAGCCAACGCCACCTTGCTCAAAGCTCCTAACAATCTTGGCAATTTCTGCCAGGCAACACCAGGGGCTATTGTTTTTATGGGAATGAACTCTTACGACCCCAAATACGGCACTATAATATCTATTGACGGAAACAAGCCTGATGTTGACACTGTTACCAACGGCTCATACCCTCTTTCAGTCACCTACTATATAATTTACGACAAACAAAACTCGCTTGCTGCTGATAAATTACTTGCTTTTATAGCAACGGACAAGGGTAAAGAGATCACCAATAGCATGATGATCGCTATCGACCTGAAAGAAATAAAACCTAAACCATAATTTCAACACTTTAACAAAAACTCTTTCTGACCCAATAATACAGGATAAATGAATATGCCTTCTCATTCGCATAAAAATATTATGAACAGGGCTATGCTCATAGTTTTCCTTTCAAATTTTGTACTTATCAGCATACTGTCAGGCCTTTTCCTCAAGCTTAATAACGACACACAAAAGTCTCAGGCCAGGCTTACGATAGAAACCCTAAAGACTGAGCTTGATAACCAGATACAATTACTACAACACAGCTATGAAAACAAGTGCCAGGCTATTGCCGCAGTTATGGCTCTGAATGCAGTTAATATGATCGAATCTTTCGACTATGACAATCTGGCTGTTATGGTAGCAAATGCAGAATCTGATCCCGAGATCAAACATATTGCCATTTATGACAATAATCACAAGGTTCTGGCAGGGTCAGCCTGTACAGAACCATCAAACGATGTGTTCACTGTCAATATCAACAACACTGAAGGCGAAAATCTTGGACTTGTTCATATTCACCGCAATAACTCTACCATCACCAACCAGATGCAGCAGGTAGAAAATCGTATTCAACAGCTTATCAGCCAGTTTAATGCTATACAAAAAAATAACTTCCATAAAACTATGAACTATACAGCAGCGATCACTGTTTGCGGCATGTTTATCCTTTGCCTTACCATCTTCCTGCTCTTCCGTTCAAACATTATTAAACCCATGCAATTAATGATTTCAGCGGTCGCCAATACTTCTCGTGGTGTACACCTCGTTTCTAAAAACATTTCCCAATCATCTCGTTCTGTCGCCCAGTCTGCCAGCGAACAAGCAGCCAGTCTGGAAGAAACCTCTGCCAGCCTGGAAGAAATATCCATCAAAACCAAAAACAACTCAAATAACGCAATAATGGCTCGTGACCATTCATCTAAAGTAAAAGAATTTGCAGCAAGCGGCAAAGATACTACCGCTATGATGAACGAAGCAGTAGCTCAGATCAAAGATTCTTCACAGGAGATCGTCAAGATAATCTCTGTTATCGATAGCATAGCATTCCAAACTAACCTGCTGGCACTCAACGCCGCGGTTGAAGCAGCTCGCGCCGGCGAAGCAGGTAAAGGATTCGCCGTAGTTGCCGAAGAAGTACGCAATCTCGCTATACGAAGCACTGAAGCAGCAAGAAGCACTTCTGGTATGATCGAAAAAGCCGTGTCCAGCAGCAGCACCGGGGTTGAGATCGCCGCTAATGTTTCTCAGCTACTGCAAAATATCACCGACGGCATCGACCTAACTTCTAACCTTATCGATACTATTGTTACTGACTCAACCGAACAGGCTCACAGTATTGAGCAAATATCTAAAGCCGTATCCCATATTGACCAATTCACCCAAAATAATGCGGCCGATGCCCAAATGGGTGTCCATGCCTCCGAACAGCTAAATCAGCAGACATCTGAACTAGACTCTATTGTTACCGAACTATCCGAACTTGTCACCAGAAAATAAATAATGACAGCATCTCGAAAAGCTCCTTACCGCTCCAAATATAATACACTCAAATCTCCTCTAATTCACTATAGATATTCATCTCATTGCCAGTTATAATACTCCGGAATATGTGTGGCATAACTGGACAACTTAACTTCGGCCAAAAAATCGAGCGAGCGGTCATAGAACAAATGACCGCTACTCTCAGGCATCGCGGACCTGATGCTTCGGCTATCTACATTTCACCTGATAACTACTGCGCCCTGGGCCATACCCGTCTGAGCATTATTGACCTGACCGCCGGGCAACAGCCGCTCAGCAATGAAGATGGCTCTGTCTGGCTCAGCTATAATGGCGAATGTTATAATTTTGCTGAACTGAGAAGCCAGCTCATACAAGCTGGTCACTGTTTTCGCTCCCATTGTGATTCAGAAGTCATTGTCCATCTCTATGAACAATACGGTCTGAATTTCCTCCAACATCTCCGCGGCATGTTCGCTCTGGCCATCTGGGACCAAAACCATAAACAGCTCATTCTCGCTCGCGACCGCATGGGCCAAAAACCGCTCTTTTACCAAAACAACAAAAACACTCTGACCTTCGCCTCCGAATGTAAAGCCATTCTTGCAGCCAACCCGCACTCTGCCTGCATGAACACAAATGCTATCGCTGAATATCTCCTCTACGGCTATCTGGCCGGCCCTCGCAGCGCATTTGACAATATCAACCGCTTACCGCCAGCCAGCTATATAACCTTTGATCATAAAGGCAACACCTCCGGTCCGGTCTCATATTGGCATATTCCTCAAGAAAGAAACTATCAAGGCTCTTATCAGCAGGCAAGCGAGCAAGTAAGAGAAACCCTTAAACATGCCGTACAGATCCGTATGGTCAGCGATGTGCCGCTGGGCAGTTTCCTCTCCGGCGGTACAGATTCCACTATCATTACCGGCATAATGGCACAGGCTTCTGATCAGCCAATAAAAACCTGCGGCATCGGCTTTGAGGAAGAACAGTATAACGAACTGGCTTTCAGCCGGATTGCCGCCAATGCTTTCAAGTGCGACCACATTGAACATATTATCCAACCGCAATGCCATGACACTATCTGCCAGTTGCTCGAATATTACGATGAACCATTTGCCGATGCCTCCGCTCTGCCAACTTTCCACCTATGCCGGTTAACACGCCAGCGAGTGACAGTGGCCCTCAGCGGCGATGGCGGCGACGAGGCTTTTGCCGGTTATCGACGACATAAGGCCATACGACTAGCTTCCACTATTGGTCGTAGTTTAATATTGAGTAAACTTATCGGGCTTGGCAGGACAATTGGCATTTCTGCCAATGAGCATCACAGCCGCCTGAGCTATATCACCCGATTCCTGGATTATGCCGGGCAACCCGATTGGCAATGTTACACCTCTTGGCTGGGCGTATTCGACCAGGATTACCTCAAAGCAATTGCCCCAAACCTGACACTGCCTGACAATTGCAGCAAACTGGCTCGTGAACTTTTTGCCAGTCATAAAAACCCGTCTCACGCCGCCCTGCTGCTCGACAATCTGCACTATCTGCCCGGCGACCTGAACACTAAAACCGACATCGCCAGTATGGCACACAGCCTCGAAGTACGCTGCCCCTTCCAGGACCATAAGCTAATTGAACTGACCAGCTCACTGCCTATTTCATGGCTAAGCTCCGGCAAGAACGGTAAAAAAATATTACGCGAAGCATTCAAAGACATACTGCCGCCTTCTATCGCCCGCAGACCCAAAATGGGCTTTGCCCTGCCCACCGGCCAATGGTTCAGAAAAGAACTGCACAACATGTTCCGCGACACCGTACTGACAGGCTCGTTCATAACCAGCAATATCATAAACAAAACCGCTGTTGAAACACTTTTCCAACAAAACCTGAACCACCAAAAAGACAACGGCAAACAACTCTGGACCTTACTCATGCTCCAGCTCTGGGCCGACAGATGGATTAAATAACCCCTATCGGGTATAAAATATACCATTTTCGCGACCTGATGTTTGCATAAGCCTGATATAATCATTAATATAATACCCTAAAGGGTATAAAATGCTTTATTATTTCGGATCAATAGCCGATAATGGTGATATAAAAGGCTTATTTATACCCTAAAGGGGCTATTATGGACTTTGTAAACGAGATAAAACGGATGCGTAAAGATGCTGGTCTTACCCAGGCTCAGGTAGCAGAGCGTGCCGGGGTTGGTTTGCGATTTGTTCGTGAGCTGGAGCAGGGTAAGCCGACAGTCCGGCTAGATAAGGTTGACCAGGTACTTGGCTTGTTTGGTTGTGAGCTTAGTATAAGGCGTAAATCATAATGCGTAGTATAAAGGTATATTATAGGAAGCAATATGCCGGGCTGCTGAGCGAAAACGATAACGGCCGGTACAGTTTTGTTTATGACCCTGAGTATCTAACCAAAGGCCCGGCAATATCTCTTACCTTACCGCTTCAGGCGGAAAGTTTTGACTCGGAAGTCATATTCCCGTTTTTTGCCGGACTGGTTCCGGAGGGCTGGTATTTACACATTGCCGCAGCGACAATCAAGGTTGACGAGCATGACACCTTTGGTTTGCTAATGAAAACCTGTGGTGATTGCATTGGGGCGATCAGCCTGAAAGAGGTCGATAATGAACAAGAATAACTACACCGCCAAACAACTGCGGGCATTGTTTGGCAAACCAATTTTACCGACGATATCTCTGAGCCTGAACCAGATAGCGATGGAAGCCCAAAAACTCGCTGGCAAGCTAAGCATTTCCGGTATTCAGCCCAAACTTTCTATGCGGCTGGAAAATGACACCTTGCAAGTTGTTGCCACTGATGGTCAGTTCATTCTGAAGCCACAAACGCAGTTATTCAAAGAACTACCACAAAACGAATATCTTTGCATGGAAATGGGTAGGCGATTTGGCCTTAACACTGCCGAATCTATTTTACTGAAATTATCAGATGGGACACCGGCGTATCTGGTAAAGCGATTCGACAGATTCAAAAAAGGGAGACACATGGAAAAGCTGGCCTGCGAAGATATGCAGCAGATACTGGGCGGGCCAGATAAATACGCCGGCAGTTACGAGCAGATCGGCAGAATAATCGAGAAATATTGCACTTTTGCACCCTTGGAATTACAGCGATATTTCGAAACGATAGTTTTCAATTTTGCCATCGGTAACGGCGATGCTCATCGTAAAAATTTTTCACTTCTGACCAGCGAAAAAGGTATAGTTGCCCTCAGTCCGGCATATGATCTGGTATCTTCCAGACTGGCCATTCCAGAAGAAGACGTCGAAACGGCACTAACCATTAGTGGCAAGAAAGATCGCATTAATAAAAATGACCTTATGCGTCTGGCTCATACTATCGGAGTTGAAGCAAACTATGCTGAAAAGAAAATCCGCGAGCTACTTGAACTGCAGGGCGATCTGGCCAATATGATAAAAGAATCGCAATTATCGTCAGGATTGCAGCAGCAACTAACAGTGATAATTAACAAACGACTTGATCGTCTGGCCTGACAACAAACTGATCTGGCTAAAAAAATCCCGCAGCCTCACCTATACCTCCTGGGCAAATTGCCGCTCATCGGGTACAGTCCTGGCCGTCAAGGCACGATATATACTCCAGCCCAGACCGCCAGCCAAAATCACCACCACTATAATCAAAGTCATCAATGACGAAAAAGACAATCCGCCTGACTCGCCGCCGCTCACAGCTCCATTAACCGCCTGAGCCAACATTATCATCTCTGCCATTTTAATCTACCTCACTTATATTCTGCAACCTGCTATTGGGCCATAGTGCCAGCACCAACGCCAGTAAAACAGCCATTGCATTCATCGACAAACCAAATATGTCACGACCGATCAACTGACCTTCCTTATCTATTATAAATCCTTTACCTGAAGTGAATTTGTCATATAATCCCCAGAAAATAAGTGCGATCAATATCATCGGCAAGACATACTTTATCATAATCTGCCACCAAACGCCAAGCAGCCAGTCGCTTCTCTGATTAGCATGGTCTCGCAACACCTTCAGATCGCATAACCAGCCCAGGGCGACACACTCGGCCAGAACCACAAAGGTTATACCAAACTCGCCCTCGTTGATAAACGAATCGATCATATCAAACCAGCTCAACCCGCCTTCTGTCACATAGATCAACCCCAAACCACAACCAACCACAGACATTACCGCCAATACCTTCACTCGTGACCAGCCCGTCTTATCGATCAGACTGCCCAATGCCGCTTCTGTCAGCGAAAAAGCAGAATCCAAGCCTAAGATAAATAAAGTCAGAAAGAATACAACCGAGAAAAATACCGGGGCCGGCATATTGGCCAATGCCTCTGGAAATGCCACAAACGCCAGACCTAGACTGCGGGCACTATCAAGAACATTAGTAACCTCTATTCCCTGCTGAAACGCAAATGCTCCCATCGTCGCAAATACCGTCAAACCGGCGACAAAGCTCGTCCCCAGATCCGCCAGACCGATCATTAACGCATTATTGTTAATATCTCCTTTACGATCCAGATAACTCGCATAGGTTATCATTACCCCAAAACCGATCGACATCGAAAAACTCACATGGCCAAACGCCGCTCGCCAGATGTTAACATCTGCCAGACAAGACCAGTTCGGCTTCAAAAAATAATCCACCCCTACAATAGACCCTTCCATACTCAGGCTGCGAAACAATAAAAGAAATAACATCAGCCAGGGGATCGGAACTATGAATAACACCAGCTTACCCACAAACCGTATGCCGCGATAGGTACTCATAAACATAAAGAACCAGACACCGATCAGTGACCATACGATCGGCATACGAAAACTGCCAAAGGAAAACTTGTCATTAGTACCCAGATAATCCTTAAAAAACGCAGCCGAAGCATTGGCCTTCCAGGGCAGATCCGAACCGGTAAATAAACATCCCAGACTATCTACCAGATAATTCAGGCACCAGGCCAATACCACCGCATAATAACACACTATTATAAAACTCGATACGATTGCCCACCAGCCGATAAATTCCAGCTTTTTATTAAGCCTGCCAAAGGCAAACGGGGCCGAACGCTGGGTATAATGCCCCAGCGAAAACTCCAGGATCAAAAGAGGAATACCTATTGAAAGCATAGCGATAAAATATGGCAACAGAAAAGCCCCACCGCCATTAGCATAAGTCTCATACGGAAACCGCCAGACATTACCCAATCCAACCGCTGAACCGATCGCAGCCAAAACAAAACCGGCACGCGAGCCCCAATTCTCTCGTATTTCTTTCATGTTTCACTCCAATTGAACCGTACTGCCTTATTATCAACCGATTCAGACTATAAATTATCACAACTTCTATTTCAAGACCAAACTGGCTTTAAAATGAAAAAGGCCCATCTGTATTATCCTTACAGATGAGCCTTATAATAAACTATAGTATATAGCTAAATATCAGCAGTTCAACGACGACGACGCATTGCCAACACTGAACCCAGACCCAAAATAGCCATTGTGGCCGGCTCGGGAACTGTTATCAAATCCTCAGGTGCAAGGGCAGCATCGCTGAAACGAACATTGTCAATCATGCCAACTATTTTGTCAGCTTGTCCACCATTATACCAACCCCGACCAAAGGTCCAGTTGAAGTCTGATGCTATCAGGGCATTCTGCTCTGGAGTCTGAGCTGATATATCAAGTGAACCGATCACCTCATATCCTGAACCATCGTCAAGCAACATTGATAATGTAACACCGTCACTCACCACTGCCAGACCATACCAGGTACTGGCCTGAACAGCATAATTACCATCTAAGATCCAACGCTGACCACCTACTGAATCATAATTGATCCGGAACTTATCATCTATTCCATTATTCGACAAGTAAAAATCAGATTCCGGCTCACTCTGACTTGACCCGTCACGACCTATTATTGTATTCCAGCCACCAACTTCTTCCAGATACACTGAACACTCGACTGTCCAGCTTGAAGAACTAAAACCCAAAACAGCCGGGTCATAACAGTAGCCATCCTGACGAACAGTACCCAAAGATACATCCGAACCGGGCAAAACACTTTCCACAAACGATGGGCCATAAGTGGCATTATAACCCCTCATCAGATAGCCGCCAACCAAATCATACGAGCCACCGCTACCGTTTGCCATACCAGCGGGAGTAAAGGCCGTACCCGGCGTTCCATCTTCGAAATCCCAATGTGCCACTGTTGCAGCACTGGCCATTGCCGATACCATCGACAAGGCGCATAAAACACCTAAAAATTGTCTCTTCATTTTTGTTTTCTCCAAAAAAAAACCAAACCTATATTGAAAACCAAACACCTGGTTATGCCGGGATACCCACCCGGCATAACCAGGTTTTTACTCAGATCCATTAGCCGACAATTCAGTCGCGGGTCCTTGTCGCTAATATCAATCGTAACAAATTAAATACCCCGATACAACACAACTTAATACCAAAATTGCATTTTTATAACATAAAATATCTTATAATATTCATATTTAAACCAGAACACCCCAATCTTATAACCAATTTGAGTTAAAAGCCTGAAAATAACCTGACTTATAAGGCACATAATAGCCCGATAATTACAACCTATAGTCTGAAAATATATAAACAATTTGGTGTGTTATGTTGCCAGACAATAATGAACGCCTGACACTCCATATATTTTGAACTTTAGTTCCTTTATTGGCCGTTATAGTTTTATCTCAAACACAGTGATCCTGACCTGATTAGCAGGAAAACAAAACAATTCCTGCCTTGAAAACATCAGTCCAAACAGATCAGATAAAAAGTCATCCACACCGATTCCTTTCTTGCAATAAAGCCTAACCAATAGTATGATAGCCATTGTAACTGTTCGGAATCATACTGGAAAGCCTAAGTTCTTCGGCAACAATATGATAGCAGTAAATCACTATGTAGAATAAAGACATAGCAGCAGGTGTATGTGACAAAAGATAATATAAAAATAATTGTATTTGCTCTTATGCTTTCAGTGATCACTGCCGGGCTGCTGACAGGCATGAAGATAATGACTTCTGATCGCCAAAAAGCTAATAAACTGGCTTTTCAGAGGGCCAATATTTTGCAGGTAGCCAATATTGCACTGCCAGGCAAACTCTCAGCAGCTCAGGTTAACAGATTGTATGAAACCAATATAATTACCGATCAGCTCCAAGGAACAGAAATATATAAACATATAGATAATGGCATAGTTCAGACGGTTATAATACCATTCGATGGGCCGGGCCTGTGGAATAAGATCCATGGATATCTGGCTTTAGATGAGACGATGACAACAATAAAGGGTATAACCTTTTATGAACATGAAGAAACTCCCGGCCTGGGCGGTGAGATCGAGCAGGACTGGTTCAAAGAACAATTTGTGGGCAAGCCATTTAAAAACGCTGAGGGCAAACTGGCAATAGCCATCGTAAAGCCGGGAATGAAAAAAAGCGAAACGGAAATAGATGGTATAAGCGGAGCAACAATAACCGGCGATAAAGTGCAGGCCATGCTGGCAGACCTGTGTCAGAAATTAAACCAATAAGTCCAAAACCATGCACCAGGCCTTAAGACAAAGTTCAAGCCTGGCAATATTGCATATACAGATAATTTATTATCGTTACCAATGTCGATCAAAATAATCTTATGTCAAACAATTGTAAAACATGTAAAGGACCTTGTAGCGGCAAGGGAACTGAAACACTTATAGCCGGGGTGTGGAAAAACAACCCACTCTCAGTTCAGCTATTGGGTATATGTTCGGCTCTGGCAGTGACCACTACTCTGAAAAATTCTCTGGTAATGAGCATTGCCCTTACGCTAACGAGCGTTGGTACAAATATTGTCGTGTCAATTTTGCGTCACCACATACCCCGCCGCATAAGAATGATAGCTGAAGTGATCATAATCGCCACCTTTGTTATCGCTTTCGATCAATACCTGAAGGCATATCAGTTCGAGATGAGCCGTCAGCTCGGCCCTTATGTCGGCCTGATAATCACTAACTGTATAATCATGGGGCGTGCCGAAGCCTTCGCTCTGCAAAACAGACCACTGCTTTCGGCTCTTGATGGACTGGCAAATGGATTGGGCTATACAATTGGTTTATGTCTGGTAGGTAGTACAAGAGAAATACTTGGCAAAGGACAATTACTTGGCTATGAAATACTCAAGCCAAACTGGTATGAGCCCAATCAACTGCTGGCACAGGCTCCGGGGGCTTTCATTGTTTTAGGCTGTATGATCGCAGTAGCAAATATCATCAGCAAAAAGAAAAAAGAGGACAAAAAACCATAAAATGGAAACTTCAGCCTGGATAATCTTAATTGCTGCCATTTTCACTAACAATATACTCTTGAGTAATTTTCTGGGTATGTGTTCATTTCTGGCCTGCTCCAGCCAAATGGCAACAGCAGCAGGCCTGGGGGCAGCAGTAACATTTGTCACCGGCTGTACAGCCATGATAAACTATGGTATATATTATGGCATAATAGTAGAAAATGCACCACTGTGCAGTGCCGACCTGACACATCTGACCTTTATTATTTTCATTGCGGTAATAGCTGCATTCGTCCAGTTCGTTGAAATGGTTATCGAAAAATTCAGTCAGAAGCTGTATTTTGCCCTGGGCGTTTTTCTGCCTTTGATCACCGTCAACTGTGCCATACTGGGGGCAAGCCTGTTCCTGGTCTATCGCGAATATAACTTCTGGCAGTCAACTGCTTTTGGCTTTGGCGGTGGAGCCGGCTGGGCTTTTGCCATATTACTCATGGCAGGCCTGCGAGAAAAACTCGCATATAGTAATGTGCCCGGCCCATTCAGAGGCGTGGCGGTAGTAATGATAGTAACTGGCCTGATGGCTATGGCTTTTTTCGGTTTTTCCGGAATGGTAATGATAAATTAACGATATGCTTTATCTGTATTCAATTATAGTATTCACTGCGATCATTGTCATTCTCAGCTCAGTTCTTATACTGGCAGAAAAATGGCTGGTTAACTATGGCCGCTGTAAGATAGACATAAACTCCAGCACCAAAGAAATGGAAGTTGATGGCGGCCAATCACTACTGTCAGCTTTGTATTCTCAAAAGGTATTTATTCCTTCAGCCTGCGGCGGCAAAGGAACCTGCGGCTTTTGTAAGGTCAGAGTCATAACTGGCGGAGGTCATGTCTTACCTACCGAACTACCCTACCTGAGTAGAGCTGAGCTGAAAAACAATGTCAGACTGGCATGCCAGGTAAAAGTGAGAAATGACCTTAGTGTGATCATGCCAGAAGAATATCTGTCTGTACAGGAATTTCAGGCTGCAGTTATAAGCTCAGTCTCACTTACAACCGACATAAAGGAGATCAGGTTCAGACTGACCAATCCTCAGCAAATGAAACAGCGAGCCGGCCAGTATGTTCAGATCGAATGCCCCAGCGATGACGGTCCGGTATATAGAGCTTATTCTATTGCCTCTCCTCCCAGCGAACCTGATATTGTCGAAATACTCGTCCGGCTGGTGCCGGGCGGAACAGGCTCAACCTATCTGCACAACCTGACGGTTGGCGATACCATTACACTCACCGGACCTTATGGTGATTTTATACTGGATGAGAACCCGGAAACTCCGATTATCTGCGTAGGCGGCGGAGCCGGCATGGCCCCTATCAAAAATATCATCTATACTATATATGAAAAATGGCCGCAGCGACAGTGCACCTTATACTTTGGTTGCCGCAATACCTATGACACGATCTATCTGGACATGTTCCATAAGTTCAAACTACAACACCCAACCTTCGACTTTATCTATGCCCTGTCGTCTCAGCTTAGTGCTGAAGAAAAATGGACCGGCGAAACAGGCTTTATCCATCTGGCGGTTGAAAAACACCTACCTGACAATCCCGGGGCAAAAGCCTTCCTCTGCGGCCCGCCTATGATGATCAAGGCCGTTACCCAGACACTTATAAATAAAGGGCTGTCCGAAACCGATATTTTCTTCGACGATTTTGGCGGATAAGATCACGCAAACATTTGAAATATAAATGAATTTCAGATATATTCAAATAAACATACTCTTTTACTATTTATAAGGTCTGAACTTTTCCAGTATTCCTTGTTCGTCGCTATAATATAAAGCTCGATGAAAGCCCAGGGTATTGGCTGCGGTAGAATCGATAAGATTACTGGAATCAGCTGCCGACATCTGGAATAATATTCGCTGGTCAAACTCTCGCATTGTTGAACGGTCCAGAGCTCTCTCCAATGAATTAAGCGTATCACACCATAACAAAGAATGAATACCAAAAACAGGGCCCTCACGCAAAAGCTCAGCAAAGATCTTATCAGGTTTAGCCGGACCGCTTTCCGATGAAAAACTAAAATCATCTTCACCCTTACGCAGGTCACGATAGCGATGCAAACCATAAATGACATTAAAAACGGCAGTTGCCGTAGTAGCGTTTTTTATGGTCCTCTCCTTAAGTTCTTCACTCACCGCTTCCAGGGCTTCAGCAACTGAGCGTACCGGTACATCAACATAGTCCAGACCAAGCGACTGGGCCAAACTGGCAAGCTGTCCTTGCGTGGAACTGCCTGCCGGGCTGCCATCAAAGATCATAAACCTGGCATCGGGCACCTGCACCGCCAATGACCGCAGCGATGCCTTTATAATATTCAAAGCCGTATCTTCTCGCTGGCCCACGATGAGCAGATTAGTTCCGCTTTGCCGACGGAACACAGCGGCAGTCGGCTCTTTTATACTTACCGGCTCACCTACCCAGGCTACAGGAGAAAGTGGCTCTGGCTGTATATCTCCTGCTTTGAGGCCGGTCAGTAATTTATTATCATCCAGACAGGCCGGGGCGTTCCCTTCAAACACGATCATCTCAGTTTCAGGCAATGCCAGCTCATGAGCTTTATCTGTTACTTTCTGAATTACACTATCTCTTACCGCATCATTTATCCAGGCAGTCTGGAAAGGACTATTGGCCACAACCATACCGCCGGCATCATTGTAAATAGCTTCGCCAGGCCGGGTCAGTAATCTGGCAGCAGTATTATCATCGTCAAGTATCAACTGCGAATCAGCTTCAGAACACTGCATAGCAATACGCACCGCCATCTGACCTATCGTACTGCGGGCTAATGACGCCGGACCGCCCAAAGTCTGCGAGCCCAAAATAACATGTATGCCAAAGGCACGACCCTGACGCACCAATTGCTCCAGCAGCAAAGCCGCATCCTGGGATATCTTATCATCTTCAGTAAAAAATATCTGAAACTCATCTACGATCAATATAGCTCGCGGAAGTTCATCACCTGTAACCAGTCTGTACCCGGCTATATCCTGCACACCGGCATTACGAAAATCATTTCCTCGCCTGTTCATCTCCTGTTCCAGCCGGGCCAGAACACTTAAACCAAATTCACGATCTGATTCTATTGCTACTACCCGGGCATGAGGCAGACGATTTTCGGCATAACTCTTGAACTCAACGCCCTTCTTAAAGTCGATAAGATAAAGCTCAACCTGACTGGGCGAATAACAGGCGGCCAGTGCAGAAATTATCACATGCAGCAAAGTAGATTTACCTGAACCTGTCTTTCCGGCGATCAGCACATGCTGGGCCATACCACGGCCCAGTTTGAGATATTGCAAACGAGTCGCCCCCGTCCGTCCTATTGGTATTACTAATTCCAGACCATTATCTCCATGCCAGAGTCTGTCGTCTTTGGGAATAAGCTCTATAAATGGAACTTCAACTCGCAGCGAGTCCTGACCGGCCTTGCCAACCTTATGCATTATGGCAGTTATCAACTCCTCCGAGGGCGGTGCATCAACTGTCAGTGGATATTGCTCAAAAATACTATCCTGCCAGACAAAATCATTCTCCTTATACTTCAGATATATTGCATTTGACCGCAGGTCATCAAGGTCAATACCATCAGGTAATTCCTGCCTTGAATCATACGCTATAAGTGTATAGACTCCACAGCGGGCACCACTATTAATTATACTCTTTAAGTAGCGGGCACTCTCTTCAGTAAAGTTCTGTGGAAAATCAGATATCACTAAAAAGCGATATGGCTCTGCCAGTTCGCCCGCCTGTCGATTATATTCTTCAATTGTCTTAAACTCATTACGCAGATATTTCTGAATAACATTTTCCATGTGCGCAGTGAGAGATTCAAGCTGCTCACGAATATGAGCCGGACTTGTCCATATTCTGCCGCCAATAAGAGCCTCTTCATAATCGGCGGCATGCATGAACCCGGCGAAATTTTCACCTAGCCCTACCGGGTCAAGAATAGTGAAATGAGCTCGACCAGCCGGCAATGAAGTAAACAGTCGCAAGACAGTTGCCTTAAGCAGATCAACTGCCTGCTGGCGACCCTCACGCCTGGTATGCAATAACAAGGAACATCTATCAGGAAAGCTCAATACCGTCGGAAATTTCATACTAGCCGGCAATTCCAGACTGCCGGCCTGCAATGCCCGCTGATCTATAACCGTAGTATCAATTTGCAATTCGCCAAAACGGATCTTGTCCAGATTTTCACAACTGCAAAATGATGACCAACTGAGGTCAGAAAAATCCTGTCTGACACTCACCGGCAGATCATCTATCATATTCAGGGCACACTGTATGATATCAGTACTTTTCCGCCACTGCTGCTTGATAAGCTCAAGGTCATTATCATATTGTTCATTGTACTTCTGCTGCTGGGCCTGAAAGGCTGTTAATGCATTGGCGCTGGCTTTTGCATAATCCTGTTCGATCGCTGTCGTATCATCGGTAAAAGCCTGTTCTATCTGGCCCAGCTGAATATGACGCTGTTCTTTCAGCCTTGCCAGTTCAACACCACCTTTTGCATCCAACTCTTTAAGCTGCCGTTCAGCCTTAAGCTGGATATCTTTGATTGCGGAATTATGTTTCTCGATCAGGTCATGCAACTGCTTAGCTGCCGTCTCCTTTGCTCTTTCCTTCTTAGTCTGTAATTCAAAAGTGGCCTTCTCATATCGCAATCCCAAAGCAGCACTTGCCAAAGCCAGGTCTTTACATATCTGTTCATAAACAGGCAATGCCCTGCTCCGACCCTTACGCCAGACAAAAAATGATGCCAGTGAACTCATCAGAAAAGTACCAAGCACTGCTACAGTTCCCAACACCCCAAAAGAGGGCATACCTTCAAGCTCTGCCTTACTGATAAACCAGCTCAGAGCCAATGCCAGCAAAGACACAATCGTAACATTCAATAGAGGTAAAATACCGATAAACCAGCGACAGATAGTTATTCTTTCCAAAGCGTGAAGATTCTTTTTGGCATGTTCCAGTGCATGAACAAAGGCAGTGTCAGGCTCCAGTATCTCCTGAGTATTCACTTCATCCGGTTTTACTTCATTTATTCCAATTCGATAGCGAAGCATAAGCCAGTCGGCTTTTTCCTGCTGCTGGGCAATATGTTCTCTGGCCTGCGGCATAGCCTGTTCTGTTTCTTTTCTGTCCTGATTGCAGCGAGATACAATTGCCTGACAACTTGTCTCTATCGAAAGTTGTTCATACTCATTACCAGCCTTTAACTCTCGCATCGCAGCACTTGCCTGATTGCGTATTTCATACTGCTGATCTTTCAGCTCATCTTCCAGTTTTGAGATCTTGCTATCATATTGATTAGCCAGTTCAGCCAGCTGCTGCTGATGTTTAGCTTCTGCCTGCTTCTTATGCCGATCATAATTTGCCGTTATCGCTTCAGTATCCTTCTGATAGATGTTTCTTGCCAGCGTCTCGGCTTCTGTACGAACACTAAAAAGCTCATCTAAGATCGGGCCTACCGACTCTCTTTTCAAATTGATAATTTCTCGCAGTGCCGCCCTTGTAACAGCTGTTAAGCCGTTATTCTCTGCCGGTGCTATTTCCCGAGCTATATACTCTCTTATGCTATCGCTCATTATATCTCCATATCAGATAATCCCAGATCCAGATGGGCATATATCCGAAAATTAACTACATTGGCTCTTTATCTTCGCTGACAAGGCCGCCAGTTGTTCCAGGGCCATTGCACTTTTTCGCAACTCATTTTCCAGCGGCTCTATATATCTACAGCCGAAATATTCAGCCGCCTCGTCTTGCCATCCAGTTCTCAGATCGTTCCATTGCAATAACAGATCTCGACCGGCCTTACTCAGCCTGGCATGGGCATCATTCACGCTCATCTGCCTGCTCCTTCCGGATTATCTCACTACTATCAGGACTGACTTCTAAATCATTATCGGACCTCTCCGGATCCGCCATAAGCTCTCCACCCCTGACCAGCAAATCGATCTGGCCTGTGTCATATTCGGCATATTTCTCCAGTGATATTACCATAGCATCAATAACAGCAGCAGCACGCGGCATCTCTTCCTGGGCCAGCGTAGTTATCGGCTGTATGGCACTCTTGAAACTAAACATCTCCTTATCTAATACCTGAGTCCAGCGTTGGATTAATCTGAGCTTTTCCTGGGCCTCATTGAGTAAAAACTCAGCCTTTTTAAACGCTTTCTCCTGATCAGAATAATCCTGACGATTACCCATCATATTCTTCTGGTTCTTACGATTGGCCAGCTCCCGGCGAGCAATCTGATATTGCTCCTGCCGCTTACTCAACTGCCCCTGCCAGTGATCCTTCTGCTCTTGACTGAGCCATATCTTCAAACGCTGGGCATCAGCCTGAGCCTCACTCAAAGCCGAATTGATACGCTCACGGGCAATTATCAGTCTGCTCCGAAACTCCTTGAGATTATCTATTGATGCAACTTTGGCCGAGCCGGACATATATCACCTCAAAAGGTAAACATTATCATTAAATACCGGCATATATACTATCTTTGCCGGAGATATTCTTCAATATGATGAGCCTTTTTCAACAGGGTTTTGGTATGCTCTTCACTTAATTCCAGAAAACGCCCCAATGACCGGGTTGTCAGGTCAAATTCAGAGGAAAATTTCACCTGCTCCTGATCGTTCCAGTTCTTCTCCAGATTATTCATCTTGGCCTTAAGGCCGCCAAAAAGTTTGCCCAACTCTTCATTGAAACGATTAAGCTCTTTAGCGAAGCGTCTTAATTCGTCCGGATCAACATTTACCTTTGCCATTTTTATCTCCTGTTTCTTTTTGAATAACCGGCACCTGCGGATACTTCTTGAATATGCCAAACATCACCATGCCACCTATTATCGACAGAAGAGATAAATTCTGCGATATGGTCAGCCCGGTAAACTCCAGCGGACTGTCTGCTCGCACTCCCTCTATCATAAATCTGGCCATACCATATAATATTAACATAAGACTAAAGGTTATACCCCTGTTATTGCGGAGACCGAATCGCCACTGTAATATCAGACATAATACCAGGCCATTAAGCGATGAATATAACTGGGTCGGGTGTATTTTATGCATGGGATATTCTCCCTGACGCAATGGTATTACCAATTTATCTGCCAGTTCGTCAGCCGGCACTGGGTTGGGCTTAAATTCCGACTGGTATTCGGCAGGCAGATCGGCCAATTGTTCAACATAATAGCCGTCCTTATTAATATAGCCCTTATAATAGCTGCCAGGCAAAGTTACCAGTGGCTCACGATCTCGATAAAAGTCATAGGTAAGCTGATTATAGTATGGGAAACTATACCTTATAGTAGCTCCGCCCGATGGCCCTAACTCAGTTATATCATTTATAGCCGGAAAGGTCACTGCCCAGGGCAGATCGCAGGTCTTGCCATAGCAACAGCCATTGAGAAAACAGCCGATCCGTCCGAAAGCCAGGCCGAGCATTAGTGCCGGGGCAAAAATATCCATAAAATTACGAATAGACAGTTTATTCTTAAATCCATAAAAAAGCATAGCCAATGTCGCAGCTATCATACCACCGAGAAATTCCAGCCCACCCTTCCATATTTTGATGATATCGAGGTAATTATCCTGATAATTGTCCCAAAAATGGATCACATGGAAAACTCTGGCACCGATCACTCCCCCAAGCATGGCATATACCATAAGATTGGCGATGTGGTCCGGGTTCTCGCCCGCCCGCCGGGCATTATGGCGGGACAGAATCCCACCAAAGATAAAGGCCATAACCAGCATAAAACCGTAGCTTTGTATTACCAGGTTCACACCGGGTATAGTAATTAATTCTGGATGCATAAGTATCGAATAAGTAAAAGTTTACAGCTTTGAGCATAAATTATCATTGCCGTTTTGCTATTACTTTTCCTCCCATTTGTCTGTATGTATTTTGTCAAAGTCAAGAAAATCGTACTTGACAGGCTCTGGCTCTTGAGCCGGATAGCCTATCGCTATTATCGATTCAACCGCAATATCATCAGGTAGGCCCAACAACTCTTTCAGATAGTGATTACTGGTCATACCATTACTGTGCATTCGCTTATGTATCTGCACCCAACAACTGCCCAAACCCAACGACTGGGCGGTAAGCTGAAGAATAATCGAGGCTATAGAGCAGTCTTCCACCCAGACATCGCTTTTAGTCTGGTCACCGCAGACAACTACCGCCAGAGCCGCATCTTTGATAAAAGATGAACCATGCTCCTTGGCCGCTGCCAGTTCGACAAGTTTGGTCTTGTCCTTTACTAAAACAAATTCCCAGGGATTAAACCCGCGCGAAGATGGACTGCGCAGTAATGCCTCAGTAAGGATCTTTATCTTTTCCGACTCTATGGCCTGTCCGGTAAACTTTCTCACACTGCGTCTTTGTCTTAACAACTCGATCATGAGATACTCCTTATTCCGTTAAGTTTCAGTAATGATTCCTCAGGCCGGCATTGTCTCTAATCTATTTGCCTGCCAATGAATTATATACTTTACCAAAGTTGATAACACTATTATTTTCGCTCACCGGCCGCCATCTGTCGGGACTGGTTGGCCCAAATATGGTGACCGTAGGCGTACCACAGCCGGCGGCAATATGCCCCGGGCCACTATCATTACCGAAATAACAGTCGGCATGTTCTAAAAGAATTGTCAGAACCTCACAATCCAATTCAGGTAAAAGGCAATATACCTGCTCGATCCTGGCTCGCATCTCCGGGTTTCTCTCATTTTCAACAGGCCCAGTAATAAAAACCGGCTTAACCCCAATATCTGTTAAACGCCGGGCCAGATTCAAAAACCACTCCAGCGGTGCGGTCTTGTTTACTCCGCCGCTACCAGGGTGAATAACTGCCATTTTTCGGCCCAGCAGTTCAACTCCGCACTTATCCATCAGCTTATCAGCTATTTCTCTGTCATTAGCCGCCGGAGTTATCAGATTTCTGCCCGAGACAGTAACTATGCGGCCGCAGCGAAGTTTTTGCAGATTATTGGCATAATAAGCACTTTCAAGACGGGCAATATCTTTAACCTTCCCGGCTAATTCGCCCAGCCAACTGGTCGTGACATGTCCGACAAAACCCTTTTCCGGCCTTAGCTGCAACTGGCAATAAACTGCCCCGGGATTACGAGCCAGTACATTAGCCTGAAATATTCCAGATTCATCAAATAAAAAGGAAATTACCAGATCATGCCCACTAAGCTCACGGGCACCTTCCGGCGGCCGGCAATCCTGTTGCTCATCACCTAACATAGGCACAAAAAATAAATGCAAGGGCAAATTATCCAGGTCAACCACACGATCGACCGCACTACGGCCTACCATAAATCGACAATAGCTCTTATGTCCGGCCATGGTTATTGTTGCTGAGGGATATGCGCATTTCAGGGCATCGGCCAGAAACAAGGTCAGAACACTGTCACCCAGTGCCCCAGGCTGAATTATCAGGATCGACTGCATAAGTCGTTATAATAAGGGCAAATAGCGAATGTGTAAATATTTTTATAGTTTAACTTATAACAGGCTGCATTGGTTTTTATCTGATACCTTGCAATTCGAGGGGCATTACTTATAATAACATCGTGAAAATACTGGTACTTACAAATAATATTCAGGAGCAGATATTCTTGCTCCGCATAGCACGATACCAGGGTTATCTGGCCAGTTGCGGCATAGAAATGGACATTGAAGAGCTGGGGCTCAAAAAAACAGCCCGTCTTAAGCTGTTCGCCTCGAGCCGAAAATATGATGTTGTCATTCTTGCCGGGCTTATCCTGGGAGGGCTGGAATTGTCAGTTTTGAGAAAACTGGCTAAAAAGCTCATATCTGATATCTCCGGCACTGACTTGCTGCAACTAATGAGCAATGACCCGGATAATATCAACTTTATCGCCCAGATGAAAGTTTCAGACATGGTCATCGCCAGTAATAATTATAGTGCCGATCAGGCCCTGCGCTATGCCAACGATGTTGTCACATTGCCAACTGCGGTGGAAGTGAAAAGATATTTGCCTATGGCCGATCGTGCTTATGACAGCAAGATACGCCTGGTATGGATCGGCAATGAAAGCACACTGCCTTATCTGCTGAATATAGCCCCGGTACTGGAAGAGATCGGCACTCGTTATGATGAGGTCGTCTTGCGGGTTATTTCAGATAAATATTTCAAATTGAAAAAGATGTGTGTTGAGCCCGTGCGTAATAAGCTCGAATATGTTTACAACGCCCTCTCCGACTGCGACATAGGCATTGCCCCCTTACGAGAGGGAAGGTTCGCCCGCATGCTTGGTGGAGTGAATATTCGCCATATGTTCGCAGCCGGCATACCAATAGTAGCCAGCCCGGTCGGCGAAAGCGGTGATATGGTAATGCATGAAGTTAACGGACTGTTCGCCCAAAATAATGACCAATGGCTCAACGCACTGTCATTACTCATAGAAAACCTTGGCATAGGCCGCCAATACGGCACAGCAGGAAGAGAATTGATCAAGGCTAATTTCGATACCGATGTCATAAGCCAGCAATTAGTTGATGTACTTAAAGAATTTAAAGAACAATAACACTCACCGACCAATTACATAATCAGTTTAAATTATATGAAAAACATATTACTTTGCGGCGCACATCGCACTAATAATTTCGGCGACACCCTACTTGCATATCTTTATGGCAAAAGGGTGATCGACAGCAATAACAATCTTTTCATGCCTCACGCCTGTCCTGAGCTTAACACACAGCTCATTAATTGCGACTGGAAAAATGCTGGCAAAAAATGTTCACAGGTCGATGCCTTTGTCTATCATGGCGGCGGTTTTTTTTCTGAACCTGCCAACCTCACCACCAAAAGAATGATCAAGGCCCACTTCCGTCTGTTTTCCTGGTATATAACCCCCTTCCTCAGACTCATTCACAATAAAGTTCCTTACGCAATAATGGGCGTAGGTGCCGGGCCAATTACTCCTAAAATAACGAGAAAAGCCGTTACCTATATATTTAATAACGCTCATACCGTAGTTGTGCGTGACAATGAATCAGCAGAATACATGAAATCCTATGGCGTGACCAGACCCATATTAGTCTTACCTGATGCCGCCCTGAGCCTTCAAAAACATAGTATTATCAAAGATAACATCAATAACGACTTACCCGTGGTCGGGCTACATATTGCTACTTTAAATATCAATCCTGAGATAAAATATAGAATACTTGATTCCATTTGCAAGTTAGCAAAGCAATACAAATTCAAAATAACACTTTTCACCGATGATGCTGATGCTAATTCACAGAGAAGAACACAAAAAAAGATAATCAGCTATTTAACAGAAAAACAAATAAATAACTTTTCTGCTATCGAATACAGCAATATGACCAGCATGCTGCAAACCCTCAATGATCTTAGCTGGGTCATAACCGACAAACTGCATGTGGGCATATGTTCATCAGGACTGGGGAAAAAAGTGGTATCTATTCCTAACCACCAAAAGACCCAGCGATTCTACCGGCAGTTAGGTGTCCCTGAATGGGTGATTGATAAAAACATTGACACTAATAACCTCATGTCGATCTTCAGTGATCTACTCAGCGAAAAGCAAAAGCATAACCCCACTATTTTCAATAAACATATTGATCTGTCTTTTAGAAACTTTGAGATCCTTGATCAATTCCTGGCTTCAGTTTAAACTAAAGCATACCCTTCAGCTCTTACATATTATGAAGGAAGTCTGATTTCATGTTAAAGCTAATATACAACAAAATAGCTAAAAGACTATACCTGCTAAAAATAAATTTTATAAGGGGAATTATAGTTGAAAAAAAGCTCAGAATTTGCGGCATCCCTATCATCAATGTATGCAACGGTGGAAAGATCTGTCTTGCCGATAATGTAACTCTGGACTCCGACAATTATAAATATCACTTGAACATGCACAGCCCGGTCAAATTATTTGCCGACAGACCAGGGGCAACAATAACTATAGGCTCTAAAACAAGAATTCATGGCTCATGCCTACATGCTTATAATTCTATCTCTGTTGGCAAACGCTGCCTGATAGCTGCAAACTGCCAGATATTAGATAGCAACGGACACGACCTTAGTTTCGATAATATTGAAAATCGGATCAATACCAGCGGCGACAGCAAACCAATAACAATTGAAGATGATGTATGGATCGGAGCTAATAGCATTGTATTACCCGGCGTAACGATAGGCAAGGGCACTGTAATTGCCGCTGGCTCTATAGTTACCAAAACCATTCCGGCTATGTGTATTGCTGGCGGCAATCCGGCTCAAGTGATCAGGACTATGCAATAAACTACAAACAGACTAGCTGGCCTGTTTGCTGTTTCATCATAAATAGCATTTCACCATAATATGAAATTATTCGATCAACTACATATTAAGATAACTATACCATTCACGATCATATTGCGAAGGCTGAAACCTTTCAAATCCACTGCCATGATGCAAGGTCAATTCGCCAAAGTATATCTTCCCGGCAAGACAGTACATATCAACTCTGACATAACTCTGACCAGAAGCAAGTTTTTCCGCCAGATGTACCATTAGCTCAAGTTGCTCTGGTTTGGACACAGGACGCCCCTGCGGATGCTTGGGATTACCAAGCCTGCCAAACTTGCAATATATAAATGGCTGCAAAACCCAATTAAGATCGTAGAAATTTCTTCTGTGACCATTAAATCGGTCCAGATCTACCTGTATCGAGCGTACAACACCATTAAAGCAATGAAATTTATAGTCAAATGGTATCTGGCCATCAGGAGTTGTCAGCAACTTTTCAGCAATAATTTTTCTGGGTATATCTCTATACTGGCGTTCCTTGGTAAAACGATAAAAATCAGTCTTGAGCCAGTTGGCCATTCCTTCTCTGGCCGACTCAATATCAAGACGACTTTTATCTTTAACTATTATCACCTGATTACTGCCATGATTACTCTTGAACACAAACTGCGAAGGCAGCCTGTCAAAAACTACATCAGCAGCAGAATCGTAACAACCCAACAATGGCACCAGATACATCTGACCTATCTTATCGGCCACATAACTACGCACAGCATATTTGTCAGCTCATTGCGCATACCATGGCTCATAACTGTAAAGTTTAGTCCACTGCAACCAATCATTAAAAGTTTTGGGATTGTTAAAGTCGATAAGTCTGTGGTTCTTCATAACACTCTGAACTTGGAGAAAATTTCTAGCGGTAAGAAACTTATCAAGAACTCTATACAAGATCTTTTTTTGTTTCCAGGGCATTTTCATTCCTGTCCTTTCTTTGCGTAAGGATTACGATCTATAATCATTCTATTGACAGGTTAAAGCATTAGAACCTCAATTTAAAGTACTTTTTTTGACCTTATAAGATTTATAGAACAATACCAGAGACACACAATAATCATCCCACCCATTTTATTGACCCTCAATACAAAACAACCCACCACATATTGTGTGCTGACAAAAAATATTGTTTATGCAGATTTCTTCTCAAAAAAATAATAGTAACTAATATTTAATACAATTCAGATCCTAAAAGAAGGTCTGGCATGCGAGAAATAACTGTCGATAGTTTCCAAAAGATCGAACAATATCAATTGGCATCTTTTAATTTTCCTATCAGTTTTTCATTAAATATAGACACTCCATATTTATTGAGATGATGCGCATCAAAAAAATGCTGCTGATCGTCAAGCTCCACTTTACCATTAAAGTTTATATACCAGCCGTAACTGGAAAAATAACTGTCAATTTCTGCATTGTTTTTATATGAGTTATACATAACTGCTGATATTGGTGACTGCACAAGAATATATTTTACATCTCTCTTTCGCAGCATTTCAATTATGCGTTCAAAAGCGGCTTTTTGCTCTGGTCTGAATCTCCATGATTGTTCCCTAAAAGTATATTCCTTTTTAGCAAGATTTTCTGACTCAAAATATCCGCCCTCAATATACTCAACCCCTTTTCTAGCGAGCGGGATAACATCCGTTCCACCTAATATCAAATTATGCAGATAGTGATATAAAAGAGAATTGTAGATCAGCATACTGTTCCTTTGACGGGCTATTTCCAATTTCTTATTCCCAAATACAGAATTTACCAAAAACTTAACAGACGATTCGATTCCGTCATTACAAAAGGTACTGGGAAAAACCTCATAAACCACTAACTTGGGATTGAGACTGTCCAGGTACTCTTGAAGTAAAACTTCAGTATTTACCGGTGTCTGACTGGCAGTACCCAGATTGAATACATTATTATAACCTGCCGCTTTAAATAACCTGGGATCAAAACCATCTGAGCAATGAGATGAACCAAGAAAAAGAATATCAACATCCCTGTATTTCTGCAACTCTTCCAGCTTAACTGCCAGTGCCTCACTCTCATAAGGCCAGACATTTTTTTGCAAATGCTTAGAGGCAAACTTACCCCACAGCAATAAACACACAAGATAAAAGACAACACAAAAACAAAAGGCCAGACATAATTTAATGATAAATTGTTTCATTAGAGTTTTTTCTTATCGTATATACTTATAAAAGTTGGCTATCATATCTTCAAAACTGGAAATAAATAAATGGCGAGCTGTCAGTTTCCATCAGCATGAACATCAGAAAAACCAGAAATGAATAAAATGACCAGCGACAGCACCAGTGCCAGTTCAGTCCCAGTCTGGCTATCGCATATTTTTCTTTTCTGCCGGACCATTCCAGAAACAATAAAAAGATAATGGCAAAATTAGTCGCTCTGGCAACATTTTTACTGGCAAATTTCGTACTTTCAAACAGCGTTTCATTGCAAATACCTGCCAGATAATCAAAGGCATGGCTCATATTTTCTGCCCGGAAAAATATCCAGGCAAATGATACCAGAGCAAAAGTAATGAACATCTGCAAAAACTCTTTACCTGTTGGCAGCATACGGGCAGATGAAACAATGTCAACATTCACCCTGTTTTTACCAATCAATAGTAAAGGCAAAAAAAACAGGGCATGTAACCCGCCCCAGATTATAAATGTCCAGTTAGCACCATGCCATAAACCGCTCACCATAAATACAATAAAGGTATTCCTGACTTTCTTTGACAAAGAACATCTGCTGCCGCCCAAGGGAATATACACATAATCCCTGAACCAGGTTGATAATGATATATGCCACCTGCGCCAAAACTCTGCTATGTCACGCGAAAAATAGGGACAGGCAAAATTCTGCATAAGATCAAAGCCAAATAATCTTGATGTACCTATGGCAATATCTGAGTAACCTGAAAAATCACCATAAATCTGAAAAGCGAAATAGATCACCCCTAAAATAAGCGTACTGCCGGAATATTCACCATAATTATTAAATATATCATTGGCATGCAGGGCACAATTATCGGCTATTACTATTTTCTTGAAAAAACCCCACAGTATCTGCCGCATACCATCAACCGCACCGGCATAATCAAATCTGCGCTTAACATAAAACTGAGGCAGAAGATTAGTAGCACGCTCTATCGGACCAGCTACAAGCTGGGGGAAAAAACTGACAAAGGCCGCAAAAGCCACCAGGTCTTTAGTAGGCTCCAGCTTCTTTCGATAGACATCGATCGTATAACTCATCGTCTGGAAGGTGTAAAAACTTATACCTACCGGCAAAATAATATTCAAAGAATAAAGATTTGTCTGGAATCCAAAAGCCGAAAAAGCTGAAACAAAACTATCAATAAAGAAATTGCAATATTTAAAGAAACCCAGCAATCCCAGATTCATTAGTATGCTAACCCATAATAGCAATTTGCGTTTGCCGACTTGCTGTTCATTTAACAAAAGTCGCCCAACACTATAGTCGATAAGCGTACTGACCAGAATTAAAGATAAAAAACGCCAGTCCCACCAGCCATAAAAAATGTAACTTGCAACCACGACCAGAAGATTCTGCCACCGCAAACCTCTATCAGCCAGAGACCAATACAAAGCAAATACTACCGGCAGAAAAATTAAAAACTCAAAGGAAATAAATGACAAACTCTTCACCTCTGAATGAAAATACAGCAGTAAATAAATTGCTATACTCTAAAACAATATCATAATCTAAAAGGTTAACAACTAGTACTTTAAGTTAGCATAACTTCATATCATTTTAAAGAGTATTATTGAGAAACTCCTGATTGATTTGCATTTTCCATAGTAAAAGAACCGCTGTCAGGCTCAAATGCCAATTGGCACGATATGTAATACAGGTGAAAAATGCCTATTAGAAATGATTATGGATCAAAATAAAAAAACAAAAGCCCTTGCAAGTAACTACTTACAAGGGCTTTAGGATTTATGGCTGGACCCGGGATCGAACCGGGGACCTGCGGGCTATGAATCCGCCGCTCTAGCCATCTGAGCTATCCAGCCTCAAATGCAGACCAGTATTTTAATCTATATTTTGAATATTTCAAGATTTATTTATCCAAAAAAAACAGATAAACAGGTCTGGTTTTATAAAGGCATACCAATTATCTCGCCTTCAAAGGCCATAGTGCCATCGACAATCCCCTGGACCGCCATGACAAACTTGCGTGAACTTCTCTTGATGAACTTACCGAGAATATAGAGCTTGTCGCCTGGTACCACCTGCTTGCGGAATTTAACATTTTCAATACCGCCAAAACCAATGAACCTGGTTTCACTACTGGCTTTAATGGCGGCAATACAAGCCATCTGGGCAGCCGCTTCGACCATAAGAACGCCGGGGTACAAAGGTCGCCCGGGAATATGCCCCCTGACCCAGAACTCATCAGACTTAACCTCTTTCAGTGCTATTATATCCAGAGTATCCTGATCAAAATGGACAATAGCATCTATCTGACGCATTTCAAATGCCTGAGGGTTAATAGACTCAATAGCAGCGGTATCAAGCACAACATTATTAAAATCAATATCACTGATATCAAACAACCATTTGGGTGGCATAAAAACTCCGATCTATAAAGGGAAAAAGCCGCAAAGAGAGATATTCCCATCCTCCTTGCGGCCTGATCGTCAACTTAATACTGTTAATTACTGCTCGCGGGTCTCAAGCACTTTAACCCTGACTTCCTGAGCCTGGGCCTTGATCTCCTGCATGCTCTTACGAACACGAGTTCCGGCTGCTTTATTGCCGCCCTCAGCTTTGATTACATCTTCCTCAACTTCAGCTACCATCTTTTTGAGCATATCATATTCTATCATAAAAGTTCCTTTCCATTCACAAACTTTATTAATCTGAATATCGTTTAAATAAAAACTGCCGCCAGAATAACTCTAACGGCCGTTTGTTTCAATCATAAAATCAAAAGACCTCAGAATATCTGCCCGAAATAGGCCATACTCTTAATGCAGACCCAAACAGATGTCCCGGCCATTGCCAGAAAAGACAGTCCTAATAAAGCAGTATAAACATCATTATCAGCACCGGCGGCACTACCCTGTGGTTTTTTCTTTGCTATCTCGGCTTTTGCCATTTTTCTTATTCCTATCTCTTATAGTCTTCTCCGGCCGGCCAAATTTCACCGCGAGAGAATAATACTATCTTACAAGCCCTGTCTGACTCAGTTGAAATCAGTTGTTACCATATCGCCTTCAACAATAACACCCTGACTATTGCTCAAACGGCCAACAGCACCATCAGCTTCGACATAAATAATGTCGAGATTACCCAGGAACTTATCGCCACGAACAACCCAGAATCTCATGTTTTCACGAACACCAGAAGCAGAACCTACAGAAATAGCAACACGATTTTCATTATCGAGTTCCATTACTTCGCCAATGATCGGCACGCCAGCCATACTGGGAGCGGTCTTGGCCACAGCTACATCACTGTCAAAGTCTTTCTGGGCCAGATTATATCTGTCTAGCTGCTGATTCAGCTTTGATATCTGCTCTTCCAGCCCGGCGATCTGCTCAGCCCGACGACGATTAGTGTCTTCTAACTGATTGGTCTTGGCCAGCTCATTATTTAACTGACGGGTCAGTTCAGTAACCTGGGTCTGAGCCCGGAGCATATTAGCACGATTCTCATCAAAGCTGGCCCACAGGTCTTCCTGAGCACTCTGCATACTGGCTATAGTGTCACGCATGGTCGATACCAGCTTGATGGCGGTATCAGCCTTGCTTGATTCCATTATCTTTTCCTGCTGGGCCTGAGCCAGTTCGGAACTGATCACATTATAATTGTCACGAATATCTCTGAGCCTTTCACTGTTAAGCTCAGCGGCCTTACCATAGTTCGTAACGGTTTTACTCAGACGATCTTCAGCGGCATAAGCAACAACCTGGGCGGCATCAGCCAGTATCTTCTGCTCTTCATAACGCTGTTTATAATTCTCTGCTTTACCCATGAAGGTTACCACCACGCCGCAAAGAAATATGGACAATAGAGATACGAACAGTGCAAATACTTTTGTTATTGTACTCAATTTATTACTCCTAAAGCAGTTAAGCCAGCGTTAAATATAAATCCAGGTGTGAGCTGCAAATAAGGAACCTTGCTTTATTTCATCGAATTTACAGCTGTCAGCATACCGGGGCGTGATGCGTAATTACAAAAACATATCACGGTAAGATACCGTCAGAATGGCATTGAGCCAACCTGAACCGGGTTTATTATAGAATATATGTCTGGGCAGTCAAGAAATTAATCAAATAAACCAGATAAATCCAGACGACCTGTTTGGCAGGCCCAGCAGCAGTCTCAAACTACTTATATATATGAATTGTTCTTGACCTGCTATATTTTTTTGGATATATTACTTCCTTGTCTTTAACTCTGGGGTTTTGCAATAAAACTCTGGCGTATCAGATGATTAAAACCAACCAGTATTTCACACCTTAAAGTATTTAGGAGAAATAAGTTATGGCAGCACCGAAGGGCGGCTCCGACAGCGGCAACACCTCAGTGATCGTAATGATCATTTTCATTGTCCTGTTTTTGATCTCAGCTACATTCGCTATCATCTTCTATGTCAATCTGGAAACTGCCAACCGCAGGGCCAGTGATGCGACCGCGAAGCTGGAGAGAATGGGTAACAGCACCCAGATAACGGCGGTCGAGCAGTTAGCCGAGAGTGCCGGTCTGGATAATGGCAGCACCTTCGACAAACTTGATGCCGTAGTTAAGTTTTTCAGCGAGACTATAGTTGGCGTTGATGCGGTAAACTACAGCATGGCCACTGCCAAAGCCACCGCTTATGCCCGGCTGGAAACCCTCTGGGAAAAGATCGCCGAAGTTCAAGGGCTGGAGGTTGAAACAGCCAAAGCCGCCGGTCTGGCCGGAGCGGCTGAGTCATTAGTGGCATTACTCAACGAAATGGCTTCAGAATTTACCTCTTATCAGGATCAGGTAGCAGCCAAGCTCAGTTCAGATCAGATAAGCCTGCAAAAGAATGAAGAGCAGATCGCTCAGCTTCAGTCTGAGATCGACAGTCTGGGTATGACCGTTGCCAATATGAAAAATCAGACCAATGATAATATTGATGACATTCGCGGCCGCTTTGAAAGTCATATAAGCAGCATTCAGAAAGAAAAAGACCTGATCGTCAGCAACACCCAGGAATATCGCAAGCAGCTTGATTCTGAACTTCAGGAAGCTGCCCTCCTGCGTGAAAAGACCGCTCAGATGGAAAAGTTCCTGAGAGATACCCGCCAGAAGCCAACTCAGGAAGTAGAAGCTCTCGACCCGGATGGTACTATAATCTCGGTTGATGCCCGCGAGCAGATGGTATATATCAACCTCTGTGCCAAAGACAAGATCTATCGCGGCCTGACCTTCAGCGTTTATGATGGTCTGGACAAAACCGTCCCTTCTTCTGGTATGGGCAAAGCCACTATTGAGGTGGTAGAGATATTAGACAGCATTTCCCGCTGCCGGATAGTTGACAACCCGGAAGGCAACCCGGTCATTAAAGGCGACATAATCGCCAATCTGATCTGGGACGCTAACCGCGAATTCGTATTCTGCCTGGTAGGCGACTTTGATTTCAATATGGATGGTGAGCTTGATATCGATGGTGCCAACCGTATTGAAACACTGATCACCGGCTGGGGCGGCAAGGTACAGGACTTCGTCAGCGTTGATACCGACTTCATCGTTTACGGCAATGAACCTGCCGATGACAGAGCAGAAGGATACAACAAGGCCCTGGATGAAGCACTCAGACTGGGTGTACCTTCATTCAATACCCAGCGTTTCTTCCGCTTTATCGGCTACAGCAAAAAACAGGTTATCAACTGACAGCCTCTCTAATAAGAGCATAAAGGCGCAGGAGGCAAAGACTTCTGTGCCTTTTTTTATTTATCAATAAAGGCAGGCACAATATTATGGCTCAGAAATTATATCCGCCCCGGCAGGTTAAGTTAATGGTCGGCATGCTCAGTACCGATTCCAGTCTCTTTGATCTGGCCGAAGCTGAAATGGTAAAACTATGGGGGCCCACAGACTGTATCAGCGAGATAATACCCTTTACCTTTACCCGCTACTATAATAAGGCCATGGGTGAGGGGCTGCTGCGGAAATTCGTCTCGTTCAGTAATCTTATCATGCCTCCGGATATCGCCCGGATCAAGCACCAGAGCAATGCCCTGGAGCTGGCGATCGACCAGAGTCCCTCGGGTCTGGCTCTGGGTGTCAAACGGGCGATAAATCTTGACCCCGGCTATCTCAACAGCAGTAAACTGGTTCTGGTAACGACCAAAGACTATTCCCATCGCATATATATCGGAGATAATATGTATGCAGAAACTACGCTGCACTATTGCGATGATCAATGGCATAGCTGGCCATTTACCTATCCCGATTTCGCCAGTGGTGCTTACTTTGACTTTCTCAATGCCGCCCGTGATAAATTCATTGAAGCCCGGGTTGAGGTTAATCTCCATAAGTAGGATAAACAGTATATATGTTCACTAAACTGACTGCAAACGATCTGACCCTGATTTTAAGTGCCTGGCTTTATGCCCTTATCGCCAGTGTGATACTTACCTCGTCAGTACGCAGACTGGCCCGGCGCCTGAACTTCACCGATTCACCCGGCCAGCGTAAGATCCATCATCAGCCGATCGCTCTGGGCGGCGGCATTGCCCTGTTCATTACGATAATAACTCCTCTGGCCCTGGCCGCTCTGGCGGGGTACTGTCAGCCGCTGGCCCAACTCACCCGGCAATTCTATCTGCAGACTGATGCGGCCCTGGCCCTGTTCAAGGCCAACTCTACTGAATATCTGACCTTTCTGGCAGTAGCTGTCATACTGCACCTGACCGGCATAATAGATGACCGCAAGGCTTTGGGGCCATACAGCAAGCTCATAATTCAGCTGGGCTCGGCCCTGCTGCTGGCCACGCTGGGCGGGGTGTGTCTGGACTTTTTCATTGCCAGCTATCCGCTGCGGGTATTGCTTTCTACCCTCTGGATAATGGTAATAGTCAATGCGTTCAATTTTCTGGATAATATGGACGGCCTCTCCGCCGGCATCGCTCTGATCTGCTCGCTGCTGATCATGACCGCCGCCCTGAGTTCCGGCCAGCTTTATCTGGCCTGTTTCCTGGCATTAGTTGCCGGTGCCTTAGCTGGCTTTCTCTTTTTCAATTTCAATCCGGCCTCGATCTTCATGGGTGATGCCGGTTCTTTACTGATCGGCATGTTCATGGCGACAGCCTCGATCAAGACCACCTACTATCAGGGTGACTCCGGCACTCCGGCCCATGCCGCCGCTATGCCCCTGCTCATCCTGGCGGTGCCGCTTTACGACTTTATCAGCGTGGTCATTATCCGCCTGCTGCAGGGACGCAGCCCGCTCATCGGAGATAAGCAGCATTTCTCACACCGGCTTACTGACCGGGGACTCAGCCCGCGCGGCGCTGTACTGACTATCTGGCTGGCTACCGCACTGACCGGACTGGGAGCTCTTGTCATACCCCAGGTCAATACCGTCGGCCTTATCCTGATAATCGCCCAGACGATCATGACCCTGCTGCTCATCGCCATCCTGGAATACTCAGCAATCAGAAAAAGATAAGCCCCCTTACGCCGGGGAGGCGAGACAAGGTAGCTCAAGCGGTTGAGGTACTCCGAAATCCCGAACTCGCTTCGGGACTTGAGATTCTTCCCGGTTGTCAGTCTGCTCTGACAATTGCAGCCAGTGGCGACAATCGAGATCAGGCTGGTTGTGTAAGACAAAAAAATACAGCAGCACAAAATGCCTCATCGAAGGGCAAGAGTGATAATGATTCGACCGTCCGGCGTAAGGACCGGGCGATAAAAAAAGACAGGACCGGTTATGGCCCTGTCTCTGACTGATGACTGCCGGGGGGCATGGCTCATCAGTTGTGGTAAATACTTCCGGCACAGATATGGTCGTATTTACCGGCAAAGGAAAGGTCCCGACATTATTTCATGTCGGTCGAAAAGGGAAGTAGTAGTAAAGTCTGTCATGAACCGCAACTTATCAGGCCCGCTTCAATTGCAGAGCGGTTGCGGGCTTTTTCATATTAACGAATCGCTGGCATTGCTTGAGCCGGTCATAGCCAAGCATAATACCCAGGATATAATCTTCTTCGGGGGTAAAGTCTGACAGTTTCGGTTTGCCAATGCACTTAAGCACCTCGATACAATGACCACTGCCGAAGAAAACATTTATCTTCTTATCGGTAACATTTTCCACCAGATAGTCTATCTTATACTTTTCCAGCCTGGCCTTAATTACACTGAGATTCTCTGACCAGGTAGTGAACAGGATCAGATTACGCAGGCCCTTGCGATACTCATATAAATGATGTATAAAAACTGAGATATTATCCATATCGTTACTTATCTCCTGACTCTTTGGCTTGCATTTGAAAGCACGGGTTTCTCAGAAACTTACCTGCATACGCAGACAGCCGGCCAGAGCACTGCTGGCATCTGTTCCACCGCCGGGATTGGTTATATACTGGATCGCCGGGGTTACCGCCACGAAATCATTCACGCAGCAGTTATAGAACGCCTCGCACACTCCTTCGTGGGCCGCCGGGTAGGCATCAGCCACATAATCTGTCAGTCGGGCATTGGCATAACCTATACCACAGGTATCAGCATCGCGGCCGGGTAACAGACCCTGATAATGGAAACCGCCGCTCACGAAATTATGTATATCATTCTTCTTGCGGTCATTAACCCCATAGCGGAAGAACACGGCAAGCCCCTGCTGAGCATCCTGGCTTTCATTGATGAGCTTCTGGTCGATATTGAAATACATACCCACATCACTGCGGGAAGGATCAGCAACGCCCGCCGCGGCCTTAGGCTGACCATCATGCCACAGGCCCAGAGTAAAGGCCGAGGGCAATTCATTAGCCAGCGAATACTGAGCCTCGGCGATATAGAAATAATAATCCTCACCGCCAAAGGCCGTGCTAAACCCTGTCTCGCGGCCATCTGCCTGAGCATCGGCAATACCAGCCTGCACAAACAGCTCATCGGTCAGGGTCAGACCACCGATAACACCCAGACTATAATCCGGGAACGGGATCGAAGGATTATTAACCAGCGAACCATTGAGGAACTGACTGGCCTCATCATTAGCATAAGCCGAGGCATCGAAAAATCCGGTAAAGTCGATCTTACCAACAGTCAGACTAAATGAGTCGGTCAGATCAGCCTGATAGAACAGCTCGACAATATCCAGCGAACGACTGCCGATATAATCGGCATTAGCGCCCAGCATTGAGCCGATCGAACTTTCATCAGGCCCTTCATCAGGGTTACCCCAGCCGCCTTCGCCGTGTAAAAATATCTCACCTTCGACATTGAGCAGCTCGGGCAGTGAGAAGGTAAGTTCCAGATCATAACTGCCTGTCAGATCGCCGCGATTACTGCTGGTGCTCAGACCATTATGCAGATTATGCATATAAACACTGGTAGCACCAAAGCCAACTTCAATACCAGAGAACAACTGGTCACTGTCAACGCTCTGATTATTTTCCTGACCATATAAACCGGCGGTCAGAGCTGATAATACGGTAACGACACTTAAACTTATCTTTGGATTCTTCAATTAACTGGCTTCCTGTTCATTACTTATTTACAAATACCTTTATCTGTCACCTTACTGCCGCATTTACAATTACAACTGCCGCAGCCGCCTTTGTGCTTTGACCTGCGATAATACCAGAAAGAAACATAGCCCACGGCAGCAACGATCAATGTCAATACTATTATAGTTTCCATTTTGTCTCTACCTCTCTGTCAGATATAAATAAATTCAAACCGCAAAGGCCGCAAAACTCTAATCAATAACATAGGTTGCCGCTGATACCGCCTGGGCATTAACCTTTTCAGTACCCAGCCCCAGAGCCGAACCAATCTGGAAGGTAGCCAGGGTAATAATATAAGCTACCAGGGTCAGGCCGATGAACTGGCCCATAGCCCATTTCCATGAGGCTGTCTCTCGCTTGCAGACCGCCAGCGTCGCCACACAGGGGGCACTGAGCAGGCAGAAGAGCATAATGCAAAGTCCTTGCAGCGGAGTATAATTATCACGCAGTTTGTCACGCAAAGGCGTAGATTCTTCATCTGCCTCACCTACAGAATAAACTATACCCATCTGGGCCACAAACACTTCCTTGGCCGCCAGGGCTCCGATCAGAGCTGTTCCTATCCGATAATCAAAACCAAGCGGCTTTATTACCGGCTCCATCAGAGTACCCAGTCTGCCCGAAACAGAATGCTGTAATTCAACCTGAACCGCCTGCTCTCCCTCGAGACCGGCGAGCATATCTTCAGTGGGTTTGGGATAACTGGCCATCGCCCATAACAGTATGGAAATCGCCAGAAGAATAGTACCTGCCTTTTTCAGATACTGCCAGCTCCGATCCCACATATGTATCATCAGCCCCCGCAAAGTAGGCATACGATATGGCGGCAGCTCCATCAGAAATATCCCGCTGGGCCCCTTGAATATCGTGCGTCTTAACACCGTGGCAGCAATAACCGCCACGACCACACCTATAATATACATCAGCCATAATATAAAGCCATGCCAGGCGGATGCAAAGAAAGCCGGTATAATCAGAGCATAGATCGGCAGCCGGGCACCACAACTCATAAAGGGCATGATCAAGATGGTCGTGAACCGACTTTTACGATCTTCCAATATGCGTGTGCCCATTATCGCCGGGACAGTACAGCCAAAACCTATTATCATAGGAATAAAACTGCGGCCGTGCAGCCCGATCTTCTTCATAACCCGGTCCATAATAAAAGCCGCCCGTGCCATATAGCCTGAATCTTCCAATACAGAAATAGCCAGGAACAACAGCACAATATTAGGCAGAAAGACTACCACTCCACCCACTCCGCCGATGATGCCATCTACCAGCAGCGACTTTAAGGAACTGTCACTGCCAGCCGGCCAGAACCCTGAGATAATATCGCCAAGCCAGCCAAAGCCAGTCTCAATATATCCCATCAACGGATCACCAGCCCAGAATACCAGCTTAAAGGTTATATACATCAATACCATAAATATCGGCAAACCCAAAATCCGGTTAAGCAATACCTTATCAATAGTATCACTCATATCATGATGCCGCTGGGCGGTATGGGTTACACATTGATTAAATATACCGGATATGAAACCGTATCTTTTTTCTGCGATAATAACCTCCGGCCGGTCGCCAAACAGCCGGTCCAGACGGGCTATACTTTCATTTACTGCCGAAAGCACATCAGACTTATGCCCCTTACTCATTATGTCCTGATCCTGCTCCAGCATTTTCAGAGCCAGCCAGCGATTACCATACCGCTCTGCCAGACTATGCTCTGCATCAACTACATTGGCCAGCAGGCTCAGTTCTTTTTCTATGTCTTCACCATAGTTGACACCACCAGTTGCAATTTCAGAGCAGCCTTCCTGAGACTTCTTTATAACGGCATCAAGCAGGTCGTTGAGGCCTGTACCTTTTGAACCCACCGTAAGCACTACCTCTGCCCCATTAAAAAACTGACCTATCTTATCCCGGTCAAAGGCAAACCCCTGCTTCTCAGCAATGTCAGCCATATTCAAGGCCAGTACCAGCGGAACATTCAATTCCAATATCTGCGTTGACAAATACAGATTTCGCTCAAAATTACCGGCATCTATTACATTCACCACTACATCGGGCTTTTCCAATATCACAAAATCACGGGCTACCACTTCCTCAACCGAATTGGCCGCCAGAGAATATGTGCCGGGCAGATCTACAAAATTTATCTCATATCCCTTATAGTTACGAATGCCCTCTTTTTTCTCTACCGTTACACCTGAGTAATTGCCCACATGCTGACGAGCGCCCGTCAAAGCATTAAATATTGTAGTCTTTCCACTATTGGGATTACCTGCCAGAGCTACTGTTATTTTCTTTGATGACATCTATTTAACCTACTAACTTTTTTAGTTAAAACTAACTTTATTGCTAAAAAAAATGGATCTCGCCGATAATATCAGGCCTGATCAATTATAATATTCTCAGCTTCTTCTTTCCTTATCGACAGATGATAACCTTTAACCTTTATCTCTACAGGGTCACCCAATGGAGCCACTCGCTCAACTTCAATTATCGTACCTCTGCTTATGCCCATCTCAGCCAGACGCTTGGAGGCAGGCCCCCTCTTGACACTACGAACCTGACATTTATTGCCCGGCTCTACACTGGTCAGGTCGGTAACAATATTTCCACTCTGCAATTTGTTTTTATCCTCCGCAAATGTCGTAGCACACTTTTCCAGGCAGTTCTGGCATTTATCCATACTGCCGATCGCCTTTTCTTTGCAATATAAATGAAACTGTTCTACCCAGTTATTACCGCAACGCGGGCAAGACTGAATAAACTCGGTAAACATTATCAATTTATCAACAATTTCATCAGGTACAGAATGTTCCATTTTACAGGCACCCTCTTCTGCCACACCCGGCGAAATCCCCAATATATCACCAAAAAACTCTTTAAGAGTCTCATGCTTGCGAACAACTTCCTGAGCTATCTCCCGGCCGCTCTCTGTAAGGGTAATAACCTCATACGGGGCATAATTTATATGTCCCAGGCGAGCCAGAGTTTGCAACGCTCCTGTTACCGAGCCGGCCTTTACATTCAGGCTTGTTGCAATATCTTTAGCCCTCGCAGCTCCCTTGTCAGAGGCTATCCAATATATAGTTTCAAGATAGTCTTCCAGGCTTGCGCTTAATTGTTTACTTTCATTACTCATATAATTTTCAACTTCTCATAAGTTCATTCTTATATTATAAGGCAAGGCTAACTTTGTCAAGCAATTTTATCCCTTATTTTCAACCAACAATTACAAGGGCACACCTAATATTACATAAACATCTATTTATAAATCATTTATGTGTAGTGTGATTTTTATTCACATAGCTTTGTACCGCTTCTTCCAGGTCAATATCATTGATATTTGCCAGCGTGCATAACCATGCGATAACATCACCAAATTCTTCTATTTTATTGGCCCGGTCATCACCGGCCAGACCTGTGGCCAGCTCGCCCACCTCCTCAATAAACCACATAAAAGTAGCGGCTGTACCTCTTTTACTATCAACTTCATAATACTTATCTTTGATATACTGCTGAAATTCACCTATTTGCATCAACTTATCCTCATCTTGGATTTCATAGCACTATTGTGCAATTAATTTATCCTGTAATACTAAAACTACATTAAAAAACAATATTCCTCATCTTTACCTCAAAAAAAACCGTCTCTAATATCATTATTTAATAAACTGCTTATTGTGAAGTCTATATTTTCAAGTTATTATAGTAGCAACAGTATCCTTAAATATACATATTTTTTCACACCCTAAGGAGTTATTAAATGAAAAGAATCCTGTGTACTATCGTTACATTGTTGCTGTCAACCTGCGTACTTTCCGGCCAGGAATACACCAAACTGCCTGCCGATCAGTATTTTGCCCAGTTCAAGCCTGTTCAGGCTCCACCGGCCGAAAAACTATTATTAGACAAAGGTGATCGCCTGGCAATAATCGGAGACTCAATAACAGAACAGAAAATGTACTCAAGAATAATGGAAACCTATCTGACTGTTTGTGTTCCACAGTATGAGATAACCTGCCGGCAGTATGGCTGGGGCGGAGAAAGGGCAGATGGCTTCAGCAAAAGAATGGCTAATGACTGCCTGAGATTCAACCCTACCCTGGCGACCACCTGCTACGGCATGAATGACCATCGCTACGAATCATATAAAGAAGAATATGGCAACCTTTATTATGAACATTCAACCGCCATTGCCAAGGCCTTTAAAGAAGCTGGCGTGAAATTTGTTCAGGGTTCACCTGGTGCTATTGGGGTAAAACCCGGCTGGAGCAAACCTGATTTCACACCAGACATGATGAACCAGAGCCTCTGTGAGTTCCGCAACATCGGTATCAGGATCGCACAGGAACAAGGTGTTACTTTTGCAGATGTCTTTGTGCCCATGATAGTTGCTGGATTTGAAGCTAAAGTCAAATATAATGATCCCGACTATCACATCTCCGGCAAAGACGGTGTACACCCAGACTGGGCCGGGCACCTGGTCATGGCTTATGCCTTTCTCAAGAGCTTCGGCATTGATGGTGAGATAGGCACATTTACTATCGACCTGAGCAATGGCCAGGCAACTGCCAGCGAAGGCCACAATATAACCTCGACCTCAGCCAGTGAATCAGTAGTAGAAATTCAGGGGCAGCAAAAAATAAACTCCCAAGCTGAAATTACTATCAGCAGCCAGCGTTACCCTTTCTGTGCTACTGGTGATGTAAGCTCATTTAAGACTATTCGTTCTGGTATGTCTCTTGTACCTTTTAACGAGCAGCTTAATCGACTTACCCTGAAGGCAACTAATGCCCGTGCTCAAAAATACACAGTAACCTGGGGTGAACAAAGCAAAAGCTATAGCAAAGAACAACTGGAAAAAGGCATAAACCTGGCTGATGACTTTGAGATCAACCCATTCAGTGAAGCATTCAAAGCCGTTGACGATGCCGTAGCCAGCAAACAGTCATACGAAACCCGTCAGATAAAAACCCTGTTCCATGGCGACGAAGGTAATTTCGACATGGAAGCTACAGTTGCCCTGACCGAAAGAGTACGCGCCCAGCGAGCTGAAAGGATCAAGCAGGCATTCCACCCAGTTGTGCATACCATTAAAATAGTTTCTGAATAGTTTTAGATAACAGTGTTCAAATAGGAAAGGTAAACAATGCAAATAAAACATAAGATAAATATATGTCTGAGTGTTCTGTTGTTATTTATCAGCAACACACTCCTGGCTCAGAGTGAAAACACGATGAGCCTGGTGAAAAACGGCAAAGCTGCCACTATTATCGTTGACAGTAATGACTTTACCGTATGCCGGATATCAGCTTCGTGTCTGGCTGATGATATTGAAATGGTGTCAGATGTCCGCCCGGAGATCAGTAATGACATAACATCTGTCAATGGCCCGGCAATTATCGTTGGCACTATTGGCAAAAGTTCCCTTATCGACGACCTTATCGCTCAGGGAAAGATCAATGTTACAGATATATCTGGCAAATGGGAAACCTTTATCCAGACAACTGTTGACCAGCCTTACGCCAACATAAGCCAGGCATTAGTCATTGCCGGTTCAGACCGCCGCGGCACTGCCTTTGGCATATTTGATATTTCTGAGCAGATAGGCGTAAGCCCCTGGGCATGGTGGGCCGATGTCGCAGTCGCCCATAACGACTCACCTGCAATATCAACCGGCAGTAAACAGCAAGGCCCTCCCTCAGTGAAATATCGCGGCATTTTTATAAATGATGAGGACTGGGGACTGCACCCCTGGGCTCGCGATAATTATTCGCCAGAAGATAAATATATCGGCCCCAGGGTATATGCCAGAGTATTTGAATTACTCCTGCGTTTGAAAGCCAACTATATCTGGCCGGCTATGCATCTGTGTACTAAAGGCTTTTATACCTTCCCGGAAAACAAGCATGTCGCCGATGACTACGCTATTGTTGTCGGCTCATCTCATTGTGAGCAGATGCTCAGAAACAATGAATGGGAATGGCGTCGTTATACCAAACCCGATGGCGAGAAACCCGGCGACTGGGACTGGTGCACTAACAGCGACACCATTATCGAATATTGGCGTCAGCGGGTAGAATACACCGCCGGATTTGAAGGAATGTACACCCTGGGCATGCGCGGCATTCACGATAGCGGCATGCCCTGCAAAGGTGCTGACAATCATCAGAAAATGCTGGCCATGCAAAATGAGATATTTCCAGCCCAGCGTAAAATGCTCAATGATTACAATAAAGACATGTCCATGATCGGTCAGATATTCTGCCCTTACAAAGAAGTGCTCGGCCTCTATCGCTTAGGCATGAAAGTGCCCGAAGATGTTATACTTGTCTGGCCAGATGACAATCATGGTTATATTCGCTACCTCTGCACACCCGAAGAACAAAAACGCAGCGGCGGATCTGGTGTGTATTATCATGTCTCTTACTGGGGCGAACCGGAAGATTATCTCTGGCTCTGCTCAACTCCACCGGCATTGATATTAGAAGAAATGCTCAAGGCCTATGACTATAATGCCCGCAGCCTGTGGGTACTAAATGTTGGCGATATAAAACCTGCCGAAATAGCTATCGAACTTTTCACCAATCTGGGCTGGGACATCAATTCTTACAGCCGCAACGATGGCCATAAATCACTCGTTGACTCATTCTCAAAGTGGTTCGGCAGTGAAAAAGGCCCGGAAATAGCCCAGATCATGACTGAATATTATCAACTCGGTCAGGCTCGCAAACCGGAACACTCAACCAGCTATGGCATCGGGTTCAGCCTGAACGACAATGGCGATGAAGCAGCTCGGCGAGTTGGCCATTTTCAGCAACTCGACCAGAGAGCTACAGCAATCTACAATAACCTGCCTGACAATATGCGGGATAGTTATTACCAGTTGGTACTTTACCCGGTGCGTTGTGCCGGGCTCATGAGTGCCAAGGTATTAAATGCCGCTCGCAGTGTCCTCTATGCTAAACAGGGCCGGGTCGTAGCTAATGATTACGCCAAAATGGCACAATCTGCCTACGAACAAATAAAAACTGAAACTGAATTCTATAATAAGAAAATAGCTAACGGCAAATGGGACGGAGTAATGTGCTGGAATCCACGCGATCAGCGAGCCTATCAAATGCCGCAGACCGCTACAGTTGACCCTGAAGCAGGAGCAGCTCCGGGCATAATACTTGAAGGCCAGGAAACAGACCTGATCGACTCGGGTAAAAGTGGAACATTTCCTATGTTCAGTCAGTTTGCTCAAAACAGCTATTATTTTGACCTCTATAATAAAGGATACTACCCCTTTGACTATCAGATCGAACCTTCTGAACAATGGATAACCATTGACAAGAATAAGGGTCAGATCAGCAGTCAGGATAGAATTCTTGTTTCAGTTAACTATGACCTGCTGCCAGAAGGTAATTCATCTGGCGAACTGGTTATTAAGGCCGGAGCAACTGTCTCGCACATAACAGTTAATGCCTACAAACCCGATGCTCAGTCGAAAGAGCAACTCAGCGGATTTGCTGTTATTACCAACGGTTTTACCACTATTGAAGCTGAAAACTTCTCTCGCAAAACAGCCGGCAAAGATTGTAACTGGGAAACCATACCTCATCTGGGTATTAGCGGCTCTTCGGTTACTGTTCTTCCAACAACAGCAGCAACTATCAGCGATGTAAATGCTCTGGAAAATAACAGTCCTTGTCTGGAATATGACTTCTATTGCAATGAGCCTGGATCACAGCAGGTACAGATCAACTGCCTGCCAACTCATCCGATCAACTCAGAAAGAGGTCTGCGTTATGCTGTCGCTATTGATGGTGGCGAAAAGAAGGTGGTAGCTTTTGACACCAAAGAATATGCACCAGACTGGAAGGTTAATGTTGTCAATGGCCAGGCAGTAACCAGAACTGAACATAATGTCAGTTCTGCCGGTAAACATACCCTGAAGGTATGGATGATTGATCCGGGTGTCGTTCTCGACAAGATCATCATCAGCCAGAAGAAGTAAAACTCTATACTAACTATAAAAAAAGAACCATGCCTGCTCGAAAGCGACATGGTTCTTTTTTATTTTTCATACCCTGGCAAAATCAACAGCCATAAAGACACGACATAACCCAACCCCATAAATGCAGGTCAGATATTGCTATATCCTTTTACCAGATGGCGGTTAACCTTTACCACCTTACTTATCATTTCTATCTCATCCTGGGTTACCTCGTGCAGATCAGTTACCTGAGACTCGCGAGTTATCGCCGCTCCCGCAGGCACAAGTGTACGAGCAGGAAGCTCAACATTCTGGACAACAACACCGGCGTTAACAAATACACTCTCACCCAGATGTGCCATATAGATAATAGACTTAAACCCTATAAAACAATTATCGTCGATCGTACAGGGACCATGTATCAGACAATTATGCGTCAGGCAGCATCCCCTGCCAACCTTTACACCCTGACCGGCATGAGTATGGATCACCACACCATCTTGAATATTGGAATTGGCCCCTATCACCACTGGCACAACATTGCCTTGCTCATCTGGTTCATCTGCCCGGATCACAGCATTAGCTCCTATATACACATTAGGGCCGATCTCAATATGGCCTACCAGCTTCGCCGTCGGATCTACAAAAGCCGTTGGGTGAACACTGGGAACATCTCCTGAGGTATTTGGGTGAAATTTCGGATTACAATCACAAGGCATAATTTTTCCCTCATTCATTAGATATAATCATACTACCTGACATTATCAAAGGCAGTTATTTACCATTATCTGCTATCTCTGAAGATAAACTATTAATAACTTTCTGAGTTTCCCAGCTTCGACCTGTAAGCAATTCGGTATAAACACATTTCAAGGTCAGCCGCTCACCTGCCGGTTCAATACCTTTCATAGGCAGCTCTATACGATAGTGACCTGCCAGGAAACCGCCATCCCATCTATCCTCAAATTGATCAGAGGACAATTGCCAGTAACCTATACGATTATCTCCTTTGAGATTAAGATCCCAAAGCTCAACGGCTACACTACCGGCAACTTTTACCAGGTCGCCAGCATTATCATACAACTGCAAATATACTATCAGCCGCTCTGCACGCAGGTCGTTATTATCATCTACCAAACGACAATAACGCCCCAGATCGACCTGATCAACTTTTGTTATCTTACTTGATACTCCATCAGGCAGAGCCTGGAGATTGGCGATCTGACGATCTTTCTGCTCTATGGTAGCCTGGGCCTGAGCAAGCTGCTCTTTCAAACAGGCATTCTCAGCCCGGTAATCGATCTGGTCAACAGAAACATGACCACAGCCCGCTATCAGCAGCAGGAAACTCAATATTATTCGATTTGACTTCATAATATGCCCCAGTCTGGTACGACTGTATAGTGCAAAAAAAAGGGCAAAACACAGTTCGCCCTTTTATCTTATCCTTTTATCTCACTCCGGTCAACTGCTCTTTTCAGGCAGCTTTTCCAGAACTTTATCAGCACAGCCATATTCTACTGCTTCAGGAGCAGAAAGCCAATTATTTCTGTCACAATCGATCAGAACCTGCTCATAATTCTTGCCTGTATGCTCTGCTATTATGTGATACAGACGGTCACGCACACGGAGCATTTCTTCTGCTTCGATCTGCAAGTCGGTTGCCGGGCCTGTTATCTGACCACGAACCAACGGCTGATGCAGCATAACAGTTGCATTAGGCAGAACATGACGCTTGCCCTTCTGGCCACTCAGGAACAATACTGCTCCCATACTCGCTGCCATACCGATACAATAGGTCGATACCTCACAACGCAAAAACTTCATCGTGTCATAGATAGCCAAACCGGCTGATACAGAGCCGCCCGGAGAATTAATGTAAAAATGAATATCGGCCTTAGAATCCTCATTACTCAGAAATAATAACTGAGCTATGATCAGATTTGCACTATCATCTGTAACTGGGCCTCCCAAAAATATCACTCGGTCCTTTAACAAACGAGAATATATATCGTAGGCTCTTTCACCTCGACCGGTGGTTTCAATTACCATGGGTATCAACATCGACATTTTTGTCTCCTAATTTTCTTTATTTATTATCAGACCTTTGTACATTTGGTACAATTATCCGAAAAGATTGTCATTTCTGGGTCTTATCTTCTACCAGAACCTCGTCAACAACGCCATAATCCTTTGCCTCTTGGGCACTTAGGTAATGGTCTCGTTCCAGTTCTTTCTCTATTCTCTCTGGCGACTGACCGGTATGTTTCACCAGAACCTCGTTTAGCATCTTTTTGGTCTTAATTATCTCTGAGGCCTGTATCTCCATATCACTAGCCTGTCCACCAATACCACCCCAGGGCTGATGCAGCATAACCTTGGAATGCGGCAAAGCAAAACGCTTACCTTTAGTACCGGCTGCTAATATGATAGCTCCGCCACTGGCTGCATGACCAATACAGTAAGTGCAGACATCTGACTTGATGAACTGCATAGTATCGTAGATGGCCATGGTATCATCTACACTGCCGCCGGGACAATTGATATAGAGATGTATGTCACTGCCTCTCTTGAGATTATCAAGATACAATAATGACTTGATTATCGCTGTTGCTACTGTTCCAAGGCTGGTAACATAAGACGGGTCAAGAGGCATATCCAGAAAGATACACCGGTTCTCAAGCAACATCTCATTCAAACCCATTTCACGAGTCCGCTGATAAGATGAGCCGGACACCTGAGGTCTGAGTATTTCACTATAAATCTGCTGTGGATTTTTGAATTGCATTATCTGCCCTTAATTACTCTAGTTAACTTATTGCGTGTTAATAGTTTACCGTTATGTAAACACTATAAAAACAAAATGGTATCACCAGTTCTGACCGGCAATACCATTTTATTATATCTTCAGGCAAGCCAGTCCGCCTGATATTTATCGGCTTTTTTGGACTTGCTTATGAGCTTTTTATTACTTATTCTCAGTTTCTGATGCTTTTTTACGAACTGGTTTCTTAGCTGCTTTCTTTTCATCTTTCTTGTCAGCAGCTTCCGGCTCTTTATCTACCACATTAGCTGTTTCCAGTATCTTGGCGATAGCCTTTTCCTCAGCTATACTGTCGCGAATACCGGCAATACGATTCTGGGCGGCCAGTTCATCACGCATCTTTTCCGGACGACGACCATACTTGTAGGCCAACTGTGCAATGAAGGCATTAACCTCAGACTCAGTTGCTGTTATCTCCAGCTTCTCGCAGATACGCTCCATAATAAATGACATCTTCATCTGCTTGGCAGCGCTCTCACCAGCACTGGCTCTGATCTCTTCGATCTTCTGCTCCAGCTCTGTATATGGTACGCCCTTATTGAGCAACTCCTGGATCTTACGACTTACCAGACGGTCAGCATAACGAGCAGTTATACCTACTGGCAGGTCAAAATTGGTATTGGCCTCCAGATAGTCATATATCTGCTCAGCCATAAGGCGACGAGACTCAGCATCAAGACGACTTTCCATGTCTTCTGCTATAACCTGACGAAGTTCTGCCTCATCAGCAACACCCAGAGACTTTATAAACTCTTCTGTCAGCTCAGCAGGTTTTAGACGCTTAATATTGGTAACTGTAATTACCATATCAGCCTTCTTGCCAGCCCAATCGGCGTTCTTGAAATCCTCTGAAACAGTTACTGAATGCTTCTTAACATCGCCTTTCTTTACTCCAGCCAGAACAGATGCCATATCTTCAACCCTGATACCCTTTACAGTACAGGGGCTGACCCATAAAGGCCACTCTTTAAGATCCATTGGCTCTGCTACGCCATCAATGGTCAGAACTATGTCTGTCATTACATGGTCATCAGCTTCGGCAACTTCAATTTCTTCCATTGAACCGGAACGCTTGCACAGCATTTCTACGGCACTGTCAATATTTTCATCGGTAACTTCTGCTACCTGCTTTTCGACCTTGATGCCTTCCAGATTTGGCAGCTCAAATACCGGCTTAACCTCAACTTCATACTCGAAGGTAAAATCGCCAGTTTCTGGCAGAACAATATCATCCGGAGTGAGATCTGGTTCGCCCAGAATATCAAAATCTTCGCCATCCTCTACCTGCTCAAAAGCACGAGCCAGTAAACGGAACTTGGCCTGATTGACTACATCTTTGGAGAATATTTTCTCAACAAGTCTTTTTGGAGCTCTGCCCTTACGAAAGCCAGGAAGCTGGGCATTCATACGAATATCGCCAAACTGTCTTTCCAGCTCAGCATCAACCTCAGAACGAGGAACTACTACTGATATTTTCTTCTTCCATACACCACTGTCAGTAATATTGACGGTGCAATTGAATTTTGGTGCATCTGTGTTTGCGTCTGCCATAATTGATCTCCAGCAAAAGATTGAATGTAATATGCTTTAACAGCAATAAAAAAAGGCTGACAATAAAAACTTCATTTACGCCCGTCGGCGGAGAAGGTTTTATTAACAGCCCTCAGTCGCGACTGGACCAACGCCAGACAGAAAAACTGTCCGATACCTCTTTGTCGCATATCTGGTCTGACCAGATACTATTTAGTATTCAATTGTAAGCCTTTGGTTTGAAACCAAAAGAAAAAAGCGGGTGATGAGATTCGAACCCACGACATTCACGTTGGCAACGTGACGCTCTACCACTGAGCTACACCCGCAATTATTTCTAATTCGTATTTACTTGTGAGACGAGAAATATAGCAGATATTTGCCGGCCTTGCAAACCTTAAATTGGAAAAAAAACAAAAAAAATAACCGACCAGCTATCAACATCAATATAACAATATATAATTAAAGTATTTATATTGAATCTGACAATGACTGCCACTTGTACAAAATCAGCGAGAGCCTTTCATAAGTGCTGTAACCGTACGCAAAATGATCTGTAAGTCCATAAGGATCGACCAGTTTTTAATATAGAACAGGTCGTATTTGAGCTTTTCGCGAGCATCAGCGATATCAGAGCAATAGCGATAGCGGATCTGTGCCATGCCGGTGATGCCGGGCTTGGCCCAGCAGCGGAATGAAAAATACGGTACATCTTTTTCTATAACCGAAACCAGCTCTGGTATCTCAGGCCTGGGTCCAACAACCGACATATCACCTTTAAGCACATTCCAGAACTGTGGCAGCTCATCGAGCCGGGTACGACGCAAGAAGCGACCTACTCTGGTAATCCTGATATCGCGTTTTTTAGTCCAACCGGCCTTATCTTCAGAGCCGAATGTCATGGTGCGAAACTTATACATCTTGAACGGTACACCAAACTGCCCCATCCTCACTTGCGTGAAAAAGACCTTCTTTTCACCACCTAACCTGATCGCCAGCCAGACAAGAGCAAGAACTGGCAGGCCCAGCGTCAATACACAAACTGAAAGAGTAATATCAACTGTTCTTTTGGCTATATCCTGAAACTTGCCATTAATTGTAATGTGAGAGCGGAAAAACCAGTTTTCATTTATCTGTTCCACTGGAACCTGCTCAAAAGCATCTTCCATAAAAGTACATTCATCCACAATAGTGCAACCGGCCTGCGCTGCTTTGTAGCAATACCCCAACACATCGCCATACTCGGAAGCATTTTTGGACAATACTATCTGGTCAACATCAAGAGAACGGTAAAAAGACCACATAGAATCAAGGTCTTCCTTACCAAAACCGCTAGGCAACTGACCGTCCCAATAACCAGCAAGACGATAATGACGACCATGCTTGGCCAGAAACTCGCTGAATTGCTCAGCACTTTCATAAGAGCCAACCCACAGTATTCTTACTCTAATATTACTGGCGGCAAAAGCCATCAGCAATTTTGGTATCGCCAACCCGGCAAATAATATCAGCCAATAAAAAACCAGGATCCAGCGGCCAATATGTTCAAATAAAACCAGATTCACAAATAAGGCGAACAACAGCGTCGAGGACAATGACGAAACCAGCAAATTGGAGATAAGATTGAATTTGTTAGCCAGATTACGCCTTTCGTGAAGGCCGGTAACATTAGAAGCAAGGGCACTGACTAATACTACAGCCAGATACTTAGCAGGATTAGAGTTTATCAGACTATCGTATGGAGTTAGACTATAAGCCAGAGCCAAAGATATAATTGCTGCAATTGACTCATAAGCCTGCCAACCTAAGGGCGAAATAGTGAGTGAATTTTTAACAAAACTCCGCAATAAGGCTTTGTAATCAAACTTATTCCGGGTGGTGCCTTCAACCTCCACCCAGCGAATAAGCGGAATCGTACCACCCGACACCTCCCTGGGAAAAATCCTGGAAGAAGCGGACGACATTTCTTTAACAATTGTGGCCTGCACCATTACTTTACAACCTTTAACAGCATCTTCAGTTTAACTCTATTTCCTCAGCTTATTACCTTTGATGCAATTTGTTATCGGCACAAAAAAGGGGTTAACTAAACTGAATCCCTTAAAAAAAACAAAATATAATGATTTTCCTCGATATGATGCCGCAAAATACCATCCTTAATAAAGGATAAATCTCAATTTATACCATACGCCAATAAAAAGCTGTAAAATAGTATAAACAGGTGATAACAGACAGATTTTGCAGTTAAAAGCAAATAACTTAACCATTTAATACAACATTGCATATTTAAATAACAGGGCCTTCAACTTCACTGCCAACATTATGACAGGCCTGAGGCTTGCCTCCGACAATTAGCGGCCACCTGATGAGACTCATGATTGAAATTAGCCTGAAGCAGACTGTAAGTGCTGATAATACTCTGCACACTGCCTCAAAGACATATAGGTAAAGTCATTTTCATTCAAAAGGTTGATAAGATTCTGAATGCGTGCGGGAGTTTTGTCTTTATTGATACGATACTTAACCCGAGTAGTGAGCTTTATGCCGCTATGCAGGGCGGGCAAGGGCTTAGTGGTCATTTCGTAAGGATGAATATAGAACAGGTAAAAATCATGATCCTTTATATAGCGTTTTATCAGCAGAGACATAACCGGCCAGGGAATGGACCTGATATAACCGCCGCCGGAAACAGGAACCGTTATCCCGCCCATTGTAACAGTGCCAACCCCAAATTCATAAAACCCTGACTTATGCCAGACATTTTTTCTTATCTGTTGGAAGCCGGTCATATCTACCTGGCCATAGAGTTTATGTGCCCGAAAGTCTATGCGGCTGGCATCATATTTGAATCCCAACTCTTTAAGAATATCAACTCTTTCGCGGTCGATGCCGTAGCTGGGGGCGCGATAGCCTGCTATCTCGCTGCCGGTAATATCTTCAAGGGCTTTTTTCACTCGCAAGGTATCTGAGCGAAATGTCTCAGAGTCTTTTTCTACCGGCCGAACATGATCCCAGTCATGACAGGCCAGTTCAAAGCCCTCTTGATATAATCGCTCAAACCGAACGGCATTCTCGGCAACCAGATCACCAACTATAGAAAAGGTGGCATTGTTTATGCCATTACTTAACAGCAGATCGGCAAAACGATCAACCCCATCCAGAACAGACAGATGACAATCCACACGCCGGCGATCAATATAATCAAGATGATACCAGTCTTCGACATCCATGACAAAGGCCGCTATCTTTTTGCTTTCTCTATTTCTTTCCACAGAACTCAAATTCCACCGTCCTTCGGAAGGCCTCTTCCAGACTATAGGGGGGCTTAAAACCTGTGCCCATAGCCCGACTGTTATCAAAACATAATGACACTCTGAACTTTTTAACTCTTATCAAACTAACCGGGTATTTTTTACCGGTAATTCTGCCCAGCAGATCAAAACAGCCACCAGCAATAAGACCAAGCCAATAAGGCACCCGCAGGCCGAGCTTATCTCCCCGGCCCAATGTTCGATTGGCAATCCTTATCATCTGCCCGGTAGTAAGGTCCGGCTTATCGGCATAATTAAAGAGATAATTACCCGGCAGAAGATTATCTACAGCATACTGAATGAAACTGACAATATTACCCACATAGCTGACTGATTTAAGATTATTGCCATCGCCAATGACCAGGAATCGTTTTTTGTATATTTGTTCCAGCATAAGATAGATATTGCCCCGATTATTCTCACCAAATACCACGCAAGGCCGAATTATTATCAGCTGTTTACCTGGGCTGCTCTTTTCATACCAGTTACGCAGCACATTTTCTGCATCATACTTGCTCTTGCCGTAGCGATTAAAGGGCTCTGGAATTGTATCCTCCGAAGGGTCGCCCTCTACAAAGAGCGGATATACTGCCGAACTGCTGGTAAAGAGCAGTTTGGTAATACCCATGGCATCCATAGCCCTGACAACATTTTCTGCCCCGCCTGCATTTACCTCATCATAGAGTTCAGCCGGGGTTACATTGTCGGCATGTTCAGCCGCCAGATGTATTATGCCATCACATCCGCACATAGCTGCTGCAAGAGCATCATAATCGCGAACATCGCCAATAACAATATCAGCCGTAAGATTAAGCGGAGAATGCCTGCGATCAAAGACCCTCACACTATGCCCGGCATCAAGCAATTGTCTCTGCAGTCTGGTGCCAATAAACCCGCTGCCACCTGTTATCAATATCTTCATAGAAATAATCTCAATATTAGTGAAGTCAACTTTCGCTAATTTCTGTCTTACACACTTTCATTTCATTTGTAAGAGTACAAACTGTAAGAGTACAAACTTTAGTTTGCTAAATTCAAGCAGGCTGAAAGGGCGTGTTGCCCAGAAGAAACATACTGTTTTTCGCATAACTATTATGCTAATATGCTCAACATAACCAGCAACGCTACACTAAGAATCTCAAGCAGGGATGCTTGAGCTACCTTTAGTTTGCTAAATTCAAGCAGGCTGGTTATCTTGCTTTTCAACATGGGTCTCAGCAGTCCTATATGTCCCATTGGTCCCGGCACAGAGATTGAAGAATGGGACCTATGAGACACATGTGACCTATGGGACCTATGGGACCTATGTTTTCTCTTCCTCTGCGTCCTACTGTATTGGTCCTATCCATCCTCTGAGTCCTCTATCCTATCGGTCCTATGCTCTCCTCTCCCTCCTGCTCCCCTGCTCCCCTGCTCTCCTGCTCTCCTGCTCTAAAACAGCCCGAAAGGGCTGTTTTAGGTCCATCCAGCCCTTTTCAATACTGAAAACGCCGCAAAACAGACCAACATTCCGATAACTGCAATCTACTTTGCCATAAAGCAAGTTTACTTTGTCATAAAGTAAGTTTACTTTGTCGTTCCGCTCTCAGCGGAATGGCAAAGCAAGTCTCCTTTGTCACAAAGTAAGTTCACTTTGTCACAAAGTAAGTTCACTTTGCCACAAAGTAAGTCTCCTTTGCCGCGCCGCTCTCAGCGGAATGGCAAAGCAAGTCTCCTTTGTCGCAAAGTAAGTTCACTTTATCGCGCCGCTCTCAGCGGAATGGCAAAGCAAGTTCACTTTATCACGCCGCCGTAAGAAAGACGACAAAGGAAATCTGGTCTGTGATATTGCCGAAGCTGCAATTAAAAATAAAGTTTCAACTGCCATAAAATAAATTATCAGACCATAGCCGACCAACGAAACCATATCTTCGCGCCTTGGCGCCCTGGCGACTTTGCGTTAAAAAGATAAAACAAATATTTAAACGCAGGGACGCAAAGAGAATCTTAGAGGTATTCGCTGCGCTCATGGTTTTAAAGAACCGACTAAAGCTCGGAACTCTTAAGGCTCGCTGTGCTCGCGATGGCAGTTCGGAACTCGAGGCTGATTAATTACAAATCTTAAATCAAAAGCCAGACGGGGCCGGAATGGTTAAATCAGCTTCAATTGAAACCTGATAAACTCAAACTACTATAAAGATCAAGCGAATATGCGAGCGGTTATCGCTCTGCGCTCACTGCGTGGCCTGTCTGAAAAAAGAATTAGCAGCGTAAAGGGCGTGTTGCCCAGAAGAAACATACTGTTTTTCGCATAACCATTATGCCAATATGCTCAACATAACCAGCAATGCTACACTAAGAATCACAAGCAGGGATGCTTGTGCTACCTTTGGGCAACACGCCCTTCTGTTTGCTAATAATCAAGCAGGCTGAGGTTTTCTGTCTCACCTTTCCATTCCATCTCCCCAGTCGCCACGGCAAGTTTCGCCCGCCCGGCGTAAGGACCGCCCATCCGGCGTAAGGACCGCCCGCCCGGCGTAAGGACACTCTTACGAGGACTAAAAGAACTTTTTACCGGCGGCGATAAATGCCCGGCGGTCGGCTTTGGTGGGGAAGGAATAATAGGTTGCCTGCTCCTGCGGATTCGGCTTGCGTACCACCGTGCCGGCCTTGATCTGAGATACCGCTTGTATCAAAGCGGCTGCCCCGGCGGCTTTGGTTTTAACCAGCAGGTCGTGCCAGCTATCATCTGGGGCAATTGCAACTGACTGCTGACAGATAATAGCACCATCATCGATCTTTGCTTCCAGATCGTGAACTGTAGCAGCCGCGTATCTTTCTCCGTTTTTGAGCATCCAGAACGAAGGCATAACCCCGCGATATTTTGGCAGCGGCGCCCCGTGCACATTTATACAGCCCGCCGGGAAACGCTCGCGTACAGACTTACCGATGATCTGCGGACAACTCAGCGAGATAAGCAGCTCGGGGGCCGTATCATTGAGCAGCTTATTAAAGCATTCGCTTTTTACACTGTCGAAATGATAATAGGGAATATGCCAGCTACCGGCCACCTGCTCAATCGAATAAAACTTCCCCTTATGCCTGCCAGAGCAGAGCTTAGCCATCAACCGGGCCTTAAAGGTCCGCCAGCCAAACACCATAAATGCCCGCCAGCCGAGGAAATCAATATATTTCTTCAACCCGGCAACACCGCCGGAATCAGTTCCCATCGTGGGCAAAGCCACAATAGCCACAAGCTCACAAGCCAGAGCCTGACAAACCTCAGCAACAGCCTGCGGCTGATAGAGATTATCATATTGAGTAAGGATAATAATTTTCACTGGACGATTACACTCACTATTCTCTCTGAAGCATGACCATCCCATAAGGGAGGAATCTGAGGGGTTCGCAGTTTATTGTTTTTAAAATCACAATAAGCTTTCAGGATATTATTTGTCTTTACGCCAACTATTCTATTTGAGCCAACCTCGACAGTAACAGGCCTTTCAGTATTATCCCGCAGAGTAAGACAAGGTATCTTCAGCACTGTAGTTTCTTCCTGAATCCCGCCCGAATCAGTCAAGACCAGTCTGGCTCCGGAAGTAAGCTTCAAAAAATCCAGGTAGCCCATCGGCTCGAGTATATGCAGATTCTTCATTTTGTAAACAGTATCAGCAATGCTGGTCCCGGCGATATTATTTCTGGTACGCGGATGCATCGGAAAAAGTACCGGCATATCCAGCTGAATTACCTGCAGAGCTTCAAGTATGCTTGCCAATACCTCAGGGTCATCAACATTTGAAGGCCTATGCAGAGTCAACAGAACATAACCATCTGCACAATTAATCTTAAATTGTTTATCAATTTCATTATATATCTCTGATGCTTTGGCCTTTTCCAGATTTTTCAGCAAAGTATCGATCATCACATGGCCAACCATATGAATCCTGTCGGCGGCGATACCTTCACGAATAAGATTATCCACCCCACTCTGCTCGGTACAAAAAAGCAGATCTGAAATTGAATCCGTCAATATCCGATTTATCTCCTCGGGCATACTTCGGTCACCACTACGCAGACCTGCTTCCACATGAAATAATTTTATACCAAGCTTAACAGCTACCAGACCACAGGCTATAGTGCTGTTAACATCACCAACTACCAGCACGGCATCTGGTTTATATTGCAGGCAGACCGGCTCAAAGGCTTTCATTATCTCGGCGGTCTGGACGGCATGAGAACCTGAACCGATACCGAGGTTTATATCAGGAGTCGGGATACCCAACTGGCGAAAGAACAGATCGCTCATTTTCTCATCATAATGCTGACCGGTATGAACCAGTATCGGCTCAATATCAGCATATGCCTTATAAGCCTCCATCAGCGGGGCGATTTTCATGAAGTTCGGGCGGGCACCAACTATATTAATTATTTTCAAAGCAAAGCCTCTTTCTCAGTCCAGAGCATAACATCATCATTTGGCTTTACCAAACATTCTCACTTTGAGCACCTTGAGCATAAATATGGGATAACATGCCTGTCTTTTGATACGCCTTGGATCACATATTAGTCTATAGAGAAATTCGGTACCGGTCTTTCTGAAAAATACCGGTGCCCATTTGACATTACCACTGACAACATCAAAAGTACCACCAACACCCATGCAATATGGAGCATTTATTTCATTTCTATACCGGGAAACCCATATCTCCTGTTTTGGCGACCCCATTGCTACAAAAAGCATATCGGCCTGCGAAGCATTAATATGCTCAATCACCTGCCGGTCATCTTTGAAATAGCCATCCTGGCTACCGACGATCTTTAATTGCGGATGCTTCTTCTTCAGTTCAGTGCATGAACCAATATTCGATTCGGATGATGCTCCCAGAAGAAATACCTTAAACCCTTCTTTTTCGGCCAACTCCATCAGGTAATAGAAAAGCTGTACTCCCGTTACTCTGGCAATTTTTTTACCATACATTAAACGAATAGCAAGAGCAGCACCAATACCATCGCAAATATGGAAGTCTGCAGAATTCAGTAAATCCAGCAGTTCAGGGTCACCTTGGGCACGATGTATCTTCTCGGGATTTATCGCCACACAAAAAGTCTTTTGCGATTGCTTAATTCTTTGTACAATACTATCCAGAGCGTGCGAATATGACTTCAGATTCGTCAATGGCACACCAAACAGATCGTATTTATCATTCTCAGCTATATCCATATCCACACTCTCCTCTTTAGCCTGGCTTTACGCTTTTGAGAACCGATTGTTTTTGAAACATATATTCAACGAGAGCATGAAACGCCCAGGCTTGTGACCAACGCATATAACATATTTTATTAGTATGCAATCGCCCTTTTCTGAAATAAAAATAACCTTCGGGGCTTTGCATATGATTGAGCATCCATCGCAAAACATTCTCGGTAAGAGTTAAATACTTTTCTCCCATACCGGAAAAGAAATATATTGCCTGGGCGGGAGAATGAATATCTACCGGGTATATCTTATTATAATAATATTTTGGTGTACCATCATTCAAAAAGAAATTATCAGCGTAAAACTCTACTCCGCTTTCATAATTTCTCAGATATTCAGCACCTTCACCATCAGCTATAATATAACGCAAAGCCTGAAGATTGAATCCAGTATGAAATGAGTCAATCCACTTCTGACAATCGGTATCAGCATAATACCAGCTCCCATCTGACTCTTGATGGTTCATCGAATAGGCCAGAGCGGCCAATGCCAACTGGTGGGCACTTTGATCCGGAGCATATTTATTCAGGCGAATAATAATTGAAGCTCCCATCATATTGGCATTGTGAACCACTGAGTTATCAACTGGCGTATAGCTGAAGCCAAAGGTCTGTCCTTCATCAACACGCTTGATGTCGTTCAAGATAAAATCTCTGATCGGCAGTGCCATTTCCAGAGCTCGCTGAGAACCAGTGAGTTCATAACAATCCAGCAGAGCATGACCAATAAAAGAGCTATTGACAATAGTTGGCGTTCCTTTGGGCCGAAATGTCGTTCTGCTTTGCCAGTCAAAATTATACCCCCAGCTATTTCCACTATAACCAACTGCTTTGAGACTTTCAAGTAGTTCAAGCAGATATTCAATTTCAGGTTTTAAGCTTTCATCATTATTCAGGCTGTATAGTTTAGCATAACCTCCCAGAAACAAACCTATTCCTTTGGGATTATGCCCTTTCTCTACTGACAGGACAGAGCGCAAATTGACCGGGCTACGTCTCAAAAGCTGAGTAAAAACCATTCTGAGAGTTTTAGACCTAGAACTGACCGCTTTAACAAAAGGACTATTCAAAGCATCAAATGGATCATAACCGGCATAGTCGGCAGCCTCTACAAAACTCTTTAGTTTGTCAACTCTATCTTTTATATCCATTCTGTATGTATTCCGAATCTTCCAGACTTATATATTTACTACCTGCCTGGTCTGTATCGATTCAATAATGGCAAAACAAGCTTTGGCAACAGTAAATATCTCCTGGGGGCTGATCAATGCTGACTTGCCGGTTTTAATACCATCGAGAAACTCACTGACCATTTGCCCCTGCCCTTTATTCTGATTAAGAATCTTTTTGCGTAAGGGCTTGCCTTTGCCAAATATTTCCAACTTACTAAAGTCAGTTAAAACTGATGTTGTTCCATTGGTATAAATTTCAACATATTCCTTGGCAAGTGTTTTTGAACCATTGGCAAAATAGCATAGTGTACCGATCGAACCATTGGCAAATGATATATTTATCGCTACTGTATCATTATGGTTATAAGGATCAGCAAGAGCATTGGCATGAACACTAACCGGCAGACTACCACAAAACCAGGTAAGAAAATCAACAAAATGACACACTTCACCAATAATTCGCCCGCCGCCAATCTCGACATCCTGTATCCAGCTTTCAGCGGGGATAGAACCAGCATTGATGCGATATATCATTGACATCGCACCGCCTCCGGATCGTTTTTTCATTTCAACGGCAAGCGGAGCAAAGCGACGGTTATAACCGACCATAATTTGCGGCCTGATTACCAGACTATTATACAATTCGTGAATTTCTGTTAATTCCTGCGATGTCAAACAGATCGGCTTTTCCACAAAGACATGTTTTTTCTTGTTTAAGGCCTGCTGCAGATAATGAGCATGGCTGTCATGCCGGGTGGTGATAAATATGGTATTGATCTCATCGCAATTCAATATATCATCAATATTGGAAGTACAGAATTCAAATCCGAACTTTTCAGCTACCCTTTTTGAGGTTGTACCGGAATTTGTCAGTACCCCTTTACAGGTAATATCTTTATCATTACGCGGAATATTTGGCAATAAATTGCCCTGTGCGTAGCTACCTGCCCCGATAAAGGCCAGATTAACTCTGCCAGCCGGGACAGACTTACCAACCGTTATTTTTTCACTTTGCAAAGGCTTTGAGATATCATATTTAATTACCACACCCAGAAAAGGTTCGCTTTGCGAGATAATCATATCATAAGCCTGCGGAGCATTATCCAGAGAAACTTCATGACTGGTAAGATAGCTTATGTCAATAGCACGGGAATGGACCATATCCTGAAAAGCCTGCATATTACGATTCTCAGTCCAGCGGACATAAGCAGCCGGATAGTCGCAGCCCTTTTCCTCATAGTCCAGATCATAGCGGCCCGGCCCGTAAGAACATGACATTTTCAGTTGCAATTCTTTTTTATACCAGTGCGGGTCGCGGTCAAAACCTGTCGGCACGGCACCAACTACCACAACGGTCCCTTTCTTGCGAGCAATAGTTCCGGCAAGATTTATCGGATCCAGACTACTGGTACCAGCGGTAATTATAACCGCATCGGCTCCCAGCCCGCCGGTGGCAGAATCAATTGCAATTTCTATGCCGGGCTCTGTGCGATTCCATGCATTACTTGTACAATATGTTTTAGCTGTATTCACTGCCGCATCATCGACATCTATTCCAAATGTCTTTATCCCACCGGCCTTCAACATCAGGCAGGTCAACTGCCCCAGCAAGCCAAGGCCGATCACCACGCAGCTTTCCCCGAGTCTTAGATCTGCCTGGCGAATACCCTGCAGGGCAATAGCCCCCAGTGTATTATAACTGGCAAGTTTCATATCTGCATCTTTAGCGAGTTTTACACAAAGATTTACCGGCACTGCCACAACCTCGCCATGACTGGCCGTCAGGCCGCCACAGGCAACTAAATCGCCAATAGCAAAACCATTAATCCCGGCACCGATTGCCACAATCTCACCGGCACAACTATAGCCAAGCGGAGTATAAGCATCGAGTTTTTTCATCACCGCTCTATAGGTCTGGACCGGCCCCTGCTTTTTTAGAGTATCAAATACCAGCTTAACCTGCTGCGGACGCTCTTTGGCCTTACCAATAAGACTCTTACGCGCAGTTTTTACTGTCGAACTTTCCGTCCCGGCACTGATCAGCGAATAATGATTTCTTACCAGCACAGTACCAGCCTGTACATAAGGCATAGGCAATTCCTGAATAACCATTTCACCGGATTTGAGTTTTTGTGTTAATTGTTCCATATATTATACTTCATGGCAATTTTGTATTAAGAATTTATGCTTGCCTCTTTCCGTTTTAGGAATCTCGGCAACTATTTCATACTCAATTTTCAACTTATTATCTACTGCATTCAGCAGCAAAGAATCAAGACCTGACAAAAAATTTATCTGATTATCAATAGGCCTTATTCTGACCAACAATTTCCCTCGCTGCTCCTGCTGTAGCTGCATCTCTCTGATACATGCAAATTGAGGGAGGTGCTGACCGTAAATCAAAGCCGTCAAACTCACTTTGGTGCCATCAGACAAATAAATGTAATCATTCCCCCGCCCAGTAATACTTTTTAACACCAAAGCCGGTAATCCATCGGGGGTAGTTCTATTTCCTGACAAAATCCCCCTGTCACCCGTATCATAACGAATAAAAGGAAAGACCTCATTATCAAAACTCGTACCAATAATTCTTCCTTCTTCACCTGGAACCAAAACCTCATTGCCGTTTTCATCAACTAATTCAGCAAAACCGTAAAATGGAAAGAAAAAGTACTCATCAGCGCCGGGATAATAACCACCGTGAATGATACACTCCGAATGACCATACCAACTCACAACGGTTGTACTGAAAAAATCACCTATCATTTTTTTATCATCCGGTGTTATTCTCTCGGAACCAAGAAATGCACATTTAATATCACAATCAATATTTTCAATACTATCACCCAGATAACTGATCATTATTTTAATCGCCGAAGGATAGGCATGAATATATTCCGGTTTAAATTGGTTTATTGCCCTGATAATCTGATTAACATTAGATTCATTTAACGAATAACACGACACCGAAAGTATATTGCCAGGCTGCTGCACCTCAAAGATTTTGTTCTTTGCCAGCGGATTGCCCCTTACCATAAGAATTTTTGCCCCGGGTCTATAACCATACAAACCCCAATACCAATTAAAATGTGCTTTCTCTTTGGGCCGGGTAATTCCTTTTTGTACATAAAAGGCCATCGGCGTTCCAGTGCTGCCACCTGTATTACTTGGCAATCCCATGCTTTTCAGGCCTGGGTTTAAATAACCTTCTGGATTAGATACTATATCACTTTTGGAGATAATAGGTAACTTCTTAAAATCGGCCCTAGTTTTGACCCTAGGGTAATCTTTGTAACCCGGAACATCGGCAACAGATTGATTAATACCATCGAATAGAAGTTCCTGACTCATCTCTTCTGCTGATCTGAAATTACCAAAAAAAGCATTTATCCGGTGTAAATATTCTTTGTAAAACTTGCCATATCTGATTGAATATGGCATGTAATTATAAAGTTTCCCCAAACCATTTCGCAATGGCAAAGGAACATCTTTATAGACTTTTGTTTTCCATTGTATTATTGTATCTTCAAAACTCATCACAGATCCAAAGACAAACATGGTAGTAATCTTTGACAACAAACTACTGAGGGATAAAAACTCCTCCTAGTTAGTTTATTTCTTTCACAATTGCTCATAAATTTCAATTAGCTGCTTATAATTCACTTCACTGACATACCTATTAAGATACACCCGCCTTGCGGCAATGCCCATATCCAGACCCAACTTTCTATCATTAATCATTTTAGAGAATGCCTTTCTCATAGCAGATATATTGCCAGCTTCAAATAATAAACCGGTAACACCATCAATAACAATCTCACTTCTGGCTCCCAGATCAGAGGCAACTACCGGTTTGCCTAAAGCCATTGCTTCCAGCAGCGTTATCGGAAATCCTTCATAACAATTACTCTGAAAAATCACAAAGGCGCTTTGCGAAATTGCTGCAATAACCCCATTTCTATCTTGCAAGCCGGAAAATTTCACATTAGCAGGAGAGTATCGCTCGAGATGCTTGCGCAACACGCCATCACCTACAATCGTCAGAGGATAATCGATACCTTCCCAGGCTTTTAATAAATCACCAACTCCCTTTTCTGGCGATAACCGACCGACAAATACGGCACCATAACCTTCACCGGATACTTCACCGCCAGCCAGCGGATCAGATATAAAATTGGGTTTAACATGAAGTTTATTTCCATTAACCCCTGCTCTCATAAACTTATCCCTGGCAAATTCTGACAGGCAGACATATCCATCAATCCATTCATTGAGCATATTACGCTTCTTAGTCCCATGATATAACTTGAATTGGGCCAAATTGTGGAATAAATTATTTGAAATGCATCTTCGCCAGAGCATTCTATAATACAGACCATCATAACAATCTTCACAAATCTTACCACGACACAAAAACATACCAGCAGGACAGGCCATTCGATAATTATGAAGAGTCAGACAGGTTTTCACACCTTTCTCCCTGGCTGCCCTAAAAATAGATGGGGAAAGAAGATATTTATAGTTATGCACATGCATTACATCGGGGGCAAACTCAGTAATAACTTTTGCAACAGCACAATAACCCTCCTCCGACCAGTCGCAATTCGTTAATGCAATGCACCGCTCCCAAATGCTTCGCTCAGCAAGCTCTGAGTTTGTTCTTTCATAGACACAAACTTCGTGCCCATTATCCCTGAGCATGTCTGCTTCAGCCCGCATAACCATAGCTTCGCCGCCAACGACATAGTCTCCATAGTGATTGTGAACAATAAGTATTCTCTGCTTCAAACCAGTGACCCAATACTACTCAATGCCTGTTCAACCATATTTGTCATAGTAAGGTTATCTTTTACAAATTGTCTGGCATTACTGCCAAGCCTTTCAACAACTTGCATATCCAGCGTTTGTAAGTAATCATACAGCTCATCAAATGAATCAAATAACTTTCCATTATATTGATCATGAATATAATTATACTCTACGCCCTGAGTTATCTCAGACGACCTTCTGAATGTCATTACAGGCTTGCCATAAGCCATGGCTTCTACTACAGATAAACCAATAGCACCTGGCTGAAAATATATATCTGCCAGTGCAAATAATTCGTCCTTTATCTCTTTCTGATATACTTCACCAAAATCATACACATTAACATATTTCGAAAAGTCGGGTCTGGGGGTGCCGCCGCCAATGATAATAAAACCAAACTTATCTTTATCAATCTTTTCAATTAATTTAACCAGCAGATCTGCGCGACGGTTGGAATTACTGAATCTTGCACAAAAAATCAAATTGATCTTTGTATTTATCTTGTATTTATTTTTGATTAAGTCTCTATCAAAATCCATGGTATTAAATATGGGTTCCACATCTATGGTATTGTTTAGCGAAACTGATTTCAGGGAGGGTAAATACTTATTCCAGATCTTAAGCTCATTTTCAGTATAGAACCAGGCACCAGCTGCCAGCCTGTAGCTTAGCCTTTGCATGATCGGCAGCTTATTATTATATTCATCATAATATCTGGCATTAAAACCGTGCCCCCAAAGGATTACTTTTACGCCCAGAAGCCTGGCAATCAGCAAAATCGGCCAGTTAGATACCAGCTTCATCTCGCTGGCAATTACAATGATCTTATATTTTTGCAAAAATAATTGCCTAATATCATAAATGACCATCTTGCCAATAAATATACTTTTCATTTTAATTGCCGGCAACGCAGATGACACCTGAATATTTGTGCTTTCACTATTCATATACACATAAACATCCAGATCCAGCTTCTTAGCTAATTCTAAAAAGAAACTTTCCCGATAATGAGGGATAAGAGGTTGCACGATTGCCACTTTATACATGAATATCCCGGCAAGTTATTTTACCAATTGAACTGTCCTGATCACCCAATACCGATCTGACGACATTATAGATTTTATTATAGCAATTCCAGACACGAGTATGCTTATCAATGTCAAGTACTTCCTTCAAATCAAGATCGTTACTACCTATCCAGCAACCTCCCCCTTTTACATATCTCATATCTGAGAATAATATCTGTTCTTTATACGGAGTAAACGCCTTATGATAATCGCTCCTATTAGCATCATGAACTACAACTATTCCTTGGGTATTAAGTAATGCTCTTGCCTTTGCCAGACACTCTGACCTGGCCCGTCCATCAATAAAAATGTAATCAAATTTTAATCCCAAACTATCAGGATACTCTATATAATCTTTATAATCATTATATTTTTCTGCCCCAGGGCTGACATCATTATTAGGCTTAACACAAACCACAGAAACTTTATTGTTCATATTCATTGAATTGATCTTAACTGCCCAGTCATCATCATGTTCAACTGAAATCCATTGTTTAACCTGATCGCTTAGCACTGGAAATTGCAATGTGCTGTACCCTGCCCCCCATTCCAGACAATATTCAGGCTGTTTCTTCCGCAATATTTCTGTGACAATTTCTAATTCCCTCTTTCTCATCCAGGGTCTTTTACTGTGCCATTTAAATATATGTCGAAACAATATGCATGCCAGCTCATAACAATGTGTCCAGAAAACTGATATAAACATTAACAGACTCCTCGTCCTTGAAACCATCCTCATAAAAACGCAATACTCAACAACTAAATCATCTCAGTCGTTATATGATAGGTAATACAAACGCATTATTTCTTCCCTGGTTTTCTACTCAGATACCACTGTGAACCAATACCGCACAAAATAGCCTGTGAAATCCAACTACTCATAATCTTATTACCCAGCCCCTGATCAAATACAGTAAATACAAAACTTACAGTGTAACACATGAGAAAGATCAATGCCGTATTATCTTTAATATATTGTAAACTACTTCTGAAAAGACTCAACCAAAACATACCGATTAAGACCAGCCCGCTAATCCCAGAGTAAAGCAGTGATGTCAGAAATACATTGTGCGTACTTGAGACATATATTCCGGTTTTTTGGTATGCTACCTTTTCACCCATTGCAAAACCATACCCTAGTATAGGTGATTCACTAACAAGTTCTATAAACAAAGGATAAATAGATGTACGCCCATTAGCCGTCTCTAACACACTGGTGTCTCTTCCCCAAAATAAAATTGCCAGCAACCTTTCACCTGAATTTGAGTATAGAGCCCAAAAAATCACCAGCAAACTTATTAGCAGCAAAACGGCCAAATGCAAATACCATTTCTTACTAAATACACTATACACTACTATAGCCATCACAATACCCAAATACACTTTCGCCGATGTCGAAACAACTGCTATTATGAGTAGAAAGATAAAATGCCACTTAAATTTATGATAATCGATCAAAGCCAGGAACATTATTGGCGATATATAGAATATGGCAAACCCATGCCAGGATTGCAGGGTATTCCATTGTTTGTCCGCTTTTAAAATAACAGGCAAACAACCTGCTATAATCCCCCACCACAGAACCCAGTTAATCAGCCCAGACATATTTCCTTCATAACGGATACAAAGAACGATACTTAGCAAATAAAAAACTAAAGCGGTATGCGCTGTTGCCAGAGAATACAATGGATCAACTGACCATACAGAACTTAGTATGGACAATATGCAATACGCAAAAAACCATACCATAGGAGCGTGTAAGATAATTTCCTTAATTTTTCGTTGATAAGCAGCATAAGTTAAAACAAGATACACCGTGCCAATTGCAATTACTGACAACTGTATTATTGCCGTTCTGTCAATATTTGCATACTCATCCCCGGAACGGTAGCTGGTAAATAACTGCGGAATGAGTACCCACATATATATTAATAAACCGGGAACACCCGCCGTTACCAAACCATCTAACCAATTTCTGACAGGAATTGTGCAATTTGTGGACTGGAATCTATTTGAATTTATTTTGAGCAAATCCATTACAATTTCTCTAATAATTATTAACTGACAACACTAGCTCAGAACTTACATCTCAATTGACCTTTAATCATAAAAACATTTACACCAAAAACTGTTATATGTGCCAGGCTAAAACCTACCGCTGCACCAATTATCCCATATTTTGCAACCAAAACAACTCCCAATGTCGCCGTCATGAATAATCCAGCCAGACCTGCTTTAAACGGGATATCTGTCCTTGCCAATGCCTCATGATATCTCAATATTGGACTGGTTAATACTGAAACTGAAACGCCAAACAAACACACTAACAGCACAATCTTACTATCAGTGTACTGTTGGCCATATACCAACAATAGCAATTCATAACCATAGAAGATACAGGCAACATATATTATAAAAACTATCAGCATCAACCATAGAAAGACATTAATTATATACCTTTGCAATAAATCAGGCCTGGAAGCAGCGAGATGTGAAGTCGCTGGCCGCAAATAACTTCCTAAGCCCATAAATATGGGATTTAACAACGAGGAAAACTGAATACATACCCCATATACACCAGCCTGAGCCGTATCGAAAAAATATGTCAGTAAAAATGGGTATAATGAAACCGCACCTGTATTCACCAGACTCCTGGCGACAATCCATTTTCCCAATCGGAAGTTATTTTTAAAGTCCTGTATTACCTTACTTTTAATAATACATATCTTTTTACCATATATTATCGTCATCACTAATGCTGGTAATCCAGAGCACATCGTAATGATTAAATACGCTTTTGTTGTATCAAGATATTCTGCTTTGTAAGCATAATATATCACCACAACTGTAACAGTATTAGCAACCAGACTCATAGACATATTGGGCCAGAAGCGTAATTCTGCCAGCATTATATGACGGACAAATTCCCGCAACATAAATGCTGATGAAGCTAATGCCAACACAAGCAGAGTAAATGCCATATTCTGACTATCGCCACGCCAGAAAACTACTCCTGCAAAAAAACAAAAACCAACACCAGTTATCAAACATGCTGCCAGTTGGTGAACATAAGTACTGCCGAGATACTCCCCAGAATCACTCTCTTTACATCTTGGATAGCATATTGCATACGGTACTGATATAATACTATTCTGAATTCCTGTAATAACCCGCAAGATTGTCAGACCAAGTATAAATATACCATATTCTGATTTATCACAGGCTCTTGCAACCATAACTCCTACATAGAAATTCGCAATACTACATAAGCCTTGATCAAAAATCACAGAACAGGCCTGCGTTGCTTTTGACTGTAAAATCCTCCTTATCCTGAACAATTTAAATATTCTTTCATGTTATATTATTGCCGTCTGCCCTTGATATGTTATCAAATACGCATTTATTACACCAATTCCACACACCTCCGCGCAGACTCCGTCCCCGTCGGTTCGCTTAAATATTCATTTCTACCCTGGATTTCGGAAAGGAAAAGACCAAAAGCAGGGGGATTAGCGGACAGAATCTTTATTATCGTATTGATAGCTCTTATAGTTATAGCTGTTTTTATTAACAGCGATATCGTTCACAATTACGCCGGCGAGTTCGGCTCCGATGGCGGATAAGATAGCCGTTGCCTGAGTGCATTGTTCCCGGCGGCTCTTATCGGCTCGCACTACCAGAACGGTGCTATCGCAGACACTGGCCATTATTCTGGCATCAGCTAATTCCAGTACTGGTGGAGTATCGATAATTATCCGGTCGTAGCTGTTTTTCAATACCTCGAGCATTTGCCGGAATACATCGCCAGCCAATAGCTCCGAATGAGTAAAGCTGCCTGAGCCGCTGCTGAGCACATCAAGATTAGCTATAGATGTACTGATAATGCAATTGGGCAGCACATCGAGCCCGCCCTCAAGTATATCCGCCAGCCCGGCACGCAGCCAGGCCGAACTGCCATGTATCTTATGCTGGGTCGGGTTACGCAGGTCAGCGTCAATTAACAATACCCGCTGCCCGGCATGAGCCATGATTATCGCCAGATTACTCGCTATAAACGACTTACCGGCTCCGGCCTGTGGCGAAGTGATCATAACAGCCCGACGATTATCGCGAATACCACGATAATACAGAGCCGACCATATCTCGCGAAAGGCCTCAGCCGCCTGAGAAGAGGCATCTACCTGAGTTATAAGCCCATGTTTACGAATACCATCCTGCGTATCTAACGCCGGGATACTTCCCAGCAACGGCAAAGAAGTAGCCTCATTAACATCTTCAGTAGTCCGCACATTCTTATCGGTAAGCTCGCGAATAAAGCCCAGAGCCAGCCCCAGCCATAAACCGGCGATAAGACCCATTGCCATAGCTTTTGCCCGACTCGAAACCGGGACGCTGGAAGGAACATCTGCTCGCTCCAATATAGTAATATTCATTGACTCAGAGCCAGCCGAAACAGTCTCTTCCTTGATACGCCGGTCGAGTGTTGAGCAGATATCTTCCAAACGATCAATATCATTTTTGAGCAGGGCATATTCCGTAGCCTTTGAATTGAGTGCCCAGGCGATAGACTTTTGCTCTTCCAGTCGGCGTTTATTTTCGTTTACATTACGCGTACAGACCACCCATTTATGGATAATGCTATCCGTATATTCGCGGGCCAATCTGAAGGTTATCTCATCTAACTGCCGGCGAACAGAGGATATTTCCTCCCAGGTAGCCGCAACCGCCGGATGCTCCAGGGTTGCCTGCTGATTAAGCTGGCCCAACTGCATTTCCAGCTCTTGCAGCCGGAGTCGAAGACTGTTTTCCTGTGTAAGATAATTAGCGTACTTACCTTCAGCTACTGCCATAGCACGGATCTGATCCGGCTTATCAGCCAGGGCATTTACCGTATCATATAGTGTTTGCACCGAAGCAAGTTCCAATTCCGACTCGGTTAGTACCTCAGATATTTTTGCCAGTCGGGTTATCTCTATATTGGTACCTTCCCGCTCAAAGTCGATAACGCCGTTTTCACGGGCCAGTTCTCGCAGCTTGGTCTGCTTGGTAAGCAGTTCGACATCGGTTTTATCTTTTTCCTTCTGCAATAAGTGTACAACAGCCAGTGAAGTCCGATTATTCACCCGATTATTATAGGCAATATAAGTATCGACCATGGAATTTATTATATCTGCCAGCCAGAGCGGTTCAGTAGTTACTCCAGCCACCGTTACGATATCATCTTTCAGACCGGCACTAACATTTATCTTATTACGCAAAAAATCGATCTGATCAGTAATCCCCGCCTGATGCAGCAATGACACAATATCAGGATTGGCAAGCATTTCGGAAATAACCGGCATTGAACGGACCATCTCTGCCTGAGCACTGAGGAAATTACGCGAACCAGACATAAGATTATTCTGCTCAGCCATAAGTCGTGGCGACTTATGCTCAACAAAGAGCCTGCTGGAAACGCTGTACTTTGTCGGGCTGACATAAGTCCAGGCTGAAGTAATACCAAATGCGACAACCGCTGAGGCCATAATTATTCGCCAGCGTTTCGACACCACCCGCGCCAACATCCCCTGCCTCTGCTGCATATCCTGCAGAGCATATTCATTCTTAAATTCTGGTTGTATCGGTTGATATTCCAATTTACTAATTACTTGCCTTTTTATATTTAATCTGAATCCTTATTATCCAGACGGTACATTGTCTGCATACCCAGATTGAACTGTACGATCTCTGCCAACAACTTACGGGTACGGGTTCGTTGCGTAGGCTCAACAGCAATTACATCGCCGGGCTTGAGATTAACTGCCAATGACGATTCGGCCTCTCTGCCATGAAGCGGGAATAAGGCTGAAACTATCTCGCCATCGGATGCCTGTCGATATATACGAACATATTTAGGTGCAGCAACTTCATCTAACCCGCCGGCATAAGCCAGAGCCTGCATCAGATTATATCTGATACCGGGTGTAAATGGAAAAGCACCTGGTCGTTTGACCAGGCCAACAACTGTGAAAGTCTGGGCCAGCAGCGGCTCAACTATTACCGTATCACCATTTTTCAAAACCGCATCATCAAAGGGGACATTATAACCCTTCACCGGCAATACTATCGGCTTACTATAATCGCCACCATCACTATGAGCAATCCGAATAACCGCAGCACCATCTTCTGCAATACCACCGGCTTTCATCAGCAGATTTACCAGTGACATTTCATTTGACCTTAACTCATAGATACCACTTTCCTTGACAGCACCAACAACCGATACCCGGGCAGTGCAGTATTCTCGCACCGATGCAACTATTGAAGGATTAGTGACCACATAACGCGGGTAATAGATCTGGGATAACTTGCTTTCCAATTCGGTAAGAGTAAGACCCGCGGCTGATACCTGACCAATAACAGGAAGATTTATCCGCCCTTTGTCATCGACCCGACAACTATACGGCTCTCGCTTGCCCGACCACTCTGGCAATTCACTGGCACTGACCTTCATTATCGCTGGCATCTCCAGCTCAATAATGTCCCCACATACCAACCGATAATGCTGCTGCTTCCAACAAGAAGCAACCATAAGCTCACCATCAAGCTCCGGGGTTATCGGCCCGGCGGCTAAAAACCGCTCTACCTCCTGATAACTGCTAGGCTCAAGGTCGGCGCAGCCAGAAAACATTGCCAACGCCATCTGCATCAGCAATATCAGCAAATACCTGCCTCTCCTGGTCCGAAAGATCCTGGTAACAGCCCATCCTGAACTGTTGGCATCCTTGCCCGATCCATCAGACAACATCAACTCCGTTGTAATGTTGTTTTTCACCTGATCCTACAGTTTTATTACTGGCAATATCGCTAAACGATATAGCCACATGTCTTAATTTTGCCGCCCTGTCCACAGAGCCGGACCTATTTTTAATAGATATAAAATCGTCCGCAATTACAAAAAAGCAAAAAGCATGCCAGAAAAGCGATTTAAGTCAAAATTACAACACAACCCATCTACTATTGTATAATAATACACAAAATATCTTATTTAAATGATTTACAGTACCACTATTTACCGCCTCACTGTAAATATAAAATTTCTTGAAGTAAAATTCTATTTATATTGTCAAGCATGCGCAATTTTTGCGCCAGCCATTTTCGTAAATGCGCAAAAAAAGGGCCTGGCAGCATCATTGCGCCAGACCCTTTTATACATTCTGAATATTTTCTGACTATTACAGCAACTGGAGTATGCTCTGCGGAGCAGAGTTGGCCTGAGCCAGTACGCTGGTAGCAGACTGAACCAGGATCTGAGACCTCGTCATTGATGATGTCTCACTGGCAAAGTCTGTATCTCTGATAGCAGACTGAGCGCTGGCCAGATTCTCATTGGCCACGGTCAGGGTATTTATAGTCTTTTCCAGAGTATTCTTCTGGAATGAACCCAGACGACCACGCATCTTAGACACATCCTTGATCGAGGTATTGAGAATTCTCTGGGCGGTATAAAGGTTATCAGAACTCAGTGAGTTATCACCACCGCTCTTGAGCGTACTGAGACGGCCATCGTCAGTAGTACCCAATGAAGAAGATGAAACATCTTTAATACCTACAGCTTCCAGACCGATAGCATCTACTACAGCACCGATCGCAAAGTCTGCACCACCACCAGTAATAGTGAATGAGCTGGTACCCAGTGTTGTTGCTCTGCCATCAGCCAGAGTCATCTCGGCATCAATCATAGCAGTCTTGATCGACAGTTTCTTACCATTAGCCACAGCCTCTGTACCGTTGACAGTTGCGATAGCATTAACACCAAAGTCTTTCATGTTAGTAGTCTCTGCTGCCTTGGCACCTGTGGTAACATTAGAACCCAGAATTCTGAGCCTGTTATTGCCACTGGTCAATTTCTCAACACTAACATAAGAATCTGTTCCATAATCAACACTATTAAGTTTAATGGTTACATTATTTGAACTAACTGTAGCTGATACGCCGGTAACTTCTTTAACGGCATTGATACTGGTTGCTACATTAGCAACTGAAGTACCACTGGCAAAGGTCAGCTCAGTATTACCACGATTAGAACCAACCTTAACAGTCAGTGCACCAGAAACAGCACCAGAGAGGTATGCCTTACCAGTCTGAGCAGATGTTGTAACTGATACGGTAACAGTCATAGCTGCACCATCAATTAACTTGGCACCATTTACCTTGAGGTCGTTAACAGCACTGGTAAAGGTTGTTGCTGTACCACCACTTACTGTATAATCAAAGTTACCATTGAGCAGTTTAATGCCCTGGAACTCGGTTGAGTTAGCAATACGATCGATCGTATTCAGGATCGAGTCTGCCTGAAGCTGATTAGCTTCAATTTCTTCCTGGCTCATACCACCTTTATTCGCTACTTCACCCAGAAGGCCCTGCAGCTCGGTAAGCATGTCACTTATCTCGCCTAATGCGCCATCTGCTGTTGCTATAATGGTATTAGCTCTTTCTGCGTTCTTAATACCTGTTTCAGTACCTTTGATCTGCTTTGACAGATTCTCAGACGCGATCAAACCGGCCGGGTCGTCAGCACCGCGGTTGATCTTCAAACCGGTACTTAATCTTTCCAGTGATACATTCAATGAATCATTATTCTGGTTAAGGATTCGGGTACTGGTCATAGCCGTTACATTTGTGTTAATTCTGCTCATAATGTTACCTCCTGGGGTTTCATTTGTTGATTGCAACCTTCTTTACCGGGTACTGATTTCCAAAATCCGTATTACTGTTTAACCCACCGGAGACGAATTTAGCAAAGGTTACAATCTGGTTTAATTTTCAAATATCAACAAATAATCATAATCTAGTGTATATCGTTAACGCATACCGGACTGAGCCGGTCTCGACTTTGTCAGTTCATAGGCCCTTCCCTCCACCGGTTGTCACTGCTCGATAAATTGTGTCTAACGCATACCATTATATTTCGTTCCTGTTTTAATTTTTCCTGCCTGGGCGCTCTATGCCTCTCCCATGACATGAAGCACATCGACGACGCTAAAGACCGACTTTAAAAGGTGAAAATGGAATTTAATGATTTTACTGTTTAAAAATGTATTTTTAACTTAAAGACCATACGGAAAAACATTAAAACAGGGATAAGTCCAATAATAAACGAGATAAAGGCCTGAATATTGAACATTAAGATATGAAGTATGATGAATATGACGAATAAACAAGTTAAATAAAAAAAACCAATAAATCAGGGTTTTTAGTTTTTTTTTAGAGAACCAGATAGTTATAGGACTCAAAAACAATCCATGCAAACCATACAAACCTTAAAACCACTAATTCTATCCAGCGTAAAAAAACTATTCAAAACACACTCAACATAACAATACAAGTCAGGCGAAAGCAATAAGATATAAGCATTAAGTCGAATTGTCTCAAAATCAAGATAGATAACACTCAATCATACATTAACCTGTGAAAACTCAATACAGTGAGACTCTGGGCTTATATTCACCGTTTGCTAGCGGGATTCAAGATCGCTTTTTATCTCATGCAGCAGATTGATCGCCTGCATAGGGGTAAGATTATCCAGATCCATATTTTTGAGCTTAATTAAAAGCGGGTCGGTTGGCTGATTACTGAAAAGCAACATCTGGCCGGCGGTATCTTTTTTACCCAACTTACCGGTAAGCTGCGGACGATGAGCCTCACGAGAAAAATTACTCTCCAGCTCCTGCAATATCTCTTTACTACGAGAAATTATGCTCTGGGGCATTCCCGCAAGGCGGGCTACATGAATACCATAACTCTTGTCTGTTCGGCCTTTTAATATCTTATGGAGAAAGACAACATCATCTTTCCATTCACGCACTGCAACATTATAATTCTTCACATTATCATACAACTCACACAGCTCTGTTATCTCATGATAGTGAGTAGCAAACAAAGTGCGGCACTTGATAACACCAGCAATGTGCTCAGTTATTGCCCAGGCCAGACTCAGACCGTCATAAGTGCTTGTCCCCCTGCCAACTTCATCGAGAATAACCAGAGAACGATCTGTAGCATTATTTATTATGTTAGCCGTTTCGAGCATCTCTACCATGAAGGTTGACTGACCACGAGTAAGTTCATCAGCAGCCCCAACCCTGGTGAAAATGCGATCAGTCAGCCCGACCTGGGCCGACCTGGCCGGTATAAAACTACCGGTATGCGCCAGCAATACCAGCAAAGCAGTCTGACGAATATAAGTACTCTTACCTGACATATTTGGACCGGTAATAATACCAACATCACCAAAACGGCCACCTAATGCAACATCGTTGGGAACGAACTTGCCACCCAACTGAACATCAAGCACCGGATGCCGCCCTTCTTTTATCTCCAGATCGTGACCGGCATGAACCTCAGGCTGACAATAATTTCTGGTTCGCGCTATATAAGCAAAGCTGGCCAACACATCAATCTCTGCTACTGTCTCGGCTGCCTGCTGCAATCTGAGCGTATAGGTTGCCACCTCACGACGAACCTCATGGAATATTCGCTCTTCCAGCTCTTTACTACGCTGCTCAGCAGTAAGAGCTTCTGTCTCATACTGCTTAAGCTCATCGGTAATATATCGCTCGGCATTTTTCAAAGTTTGCTTACGCACAAAATGAACAGGTGCTTTTTCAGCCTGAGCCTGACTCAATTCGACATAATAGCCAAAGACCTTATTATAACCAACCTTAAGATTTGTCAAACCGGTCTGCTCTATCAACTTTTTCTGATAACTGGCCAGCCAGGCCTGACCATCATGACACAAGCCGCGCAGACGGTCAACTTCAGGATCATAACCAGTATTAATTATATTACCATCTCGAATAGACATGCCAGCCTCAGGACTGATCGCTGACTCTATCAGAGATGTCAAAGTCTCAAAATTATCGCACTGCCCAGACAATTCTACCAGTAATTCACTGCTACAACCTGACAGTACCTCTTTCAAAACCGGCAATTGCCTTAATGCCTGTGCCAGTCCAAGCAGGTCTCGCGGTACAGCTCTGCCAGTACTGATACGGGTAGCAATGCGCTCTATATCTGTAACCTCCCTGAGTACTGAACGGAGACTATCCCGAACATTGTCAAAGCCTGCCAACTCTGCTACTGCCCCTTGACGACGATGTATCTCGTTAAGATTATTGAGTGGATAACATATCCAATGTCGCAATTTCCTTGTACCCATTGCTGAACGAGTCTCATCTATACTGCCCAGCAGGGAACCGGCTGTATGCCCTTCACGAATAGTCCGTTCTATTTCCAGCGACCGTAAAGTAACCTGATCTAACTGTAAAAATGACTCTCTCTTTATCTTTCGCAGCGAAGTAATATGATCCAGTGCGATCTTCTGCGTCTCTTTTAGATAATCGATAATTACCCCGGCCGAAGCAATAGAGCAGTCAGGCTCAGAAAACCCAAAGCCTTCTAATGACCCGGCACGCAAAATACCAGTTAATTCCTCATAGCCCTGACGCGAATCAAAAGACCAACCCGGGCGGGCAGTAACCACCGTCCCAATAACTTCTGCTAATTGCCGGGCAAAATCTGGCGGAAGGTCCTCTCGCTCCTGAGTGATCAGACATTCTGACGGACTTATCCGAACCAGCTCATCGATCAAAAAGCGTATTTCAGTCATCTGAGCAAAAAACTGCCCTGTAGAAAGGTCAACCCAGGATATCCCCACCATATTGGAACCACTTTTGCCTGACCCCTGACCTTCAAAACAGATAGCAGCGAGATAGTTCTCTGCCGCACCGCCAAGTAGATTATCTTCAGTTAATGTGCCCGGCGTTATCAATCGCACCACATCGCGTTTTACCACTCCCTTGGCGATTGCCGGGTCTTCTACCTGCTCACAGACAGCCACCTTATAACCGGCCTTGATAAGACGGGGCAGATAACTGTCAATAGCATGATAGGGCAGCCCGGCCAGCGGTACAGGATTATCACTGTTCTTATTGCGGCATGTCAGAGTAATACCCAGTACCTGGGCACAAGTGCGGGCATCATCATAAAAAGTTTCGTAAAAATCGCCCATACGAAATAACAATATAGCCTCAGGATACTGACGCTTAAAGCCAACATACTGCTGCATTGCCGGGGTGAGCTTACTTATATCTATATTCTGCATACTATATTAATTAGGTTTGATCCCGCAGGACATTCTTACTCATCTTAACAATAAACCTTTTGCCTGCAAGGGATTACACCAGCATATTTGATTCACAGCAAAAAATCAACTATCAAATACACTTATAAATATACACAATATAAACCTCAACAGTTAAACAAGTTACAAGTTATAACTTATTCATTGGGCTTAGGCTCGGTCTGTTCTGCTCCAATTTTCTGAGAGTGCATCCGATGCGCCTCTTCTAATTGCCGGTATTTAACCATTCGCTGCTCCTTAGTCGGCATTTTATGGGCAAAAGCAGCTATTCCGATCCATGACACCAGACATGACACTAAACCTATTATTATGCCAACCTTAAACCACTCAAAAAACCTTATCTGTACCCGGTACCGCTTCTCCAGCATACCCAGAGCTACTATATTGGCAGTTGAGCCTATCATGGTTATATTTCCACCCAAACACGCACCATGTAGTAGAGCCCATAGCAAAGGGGTATATTCCAGCGAGTTAACCACCGGCATAAAAGCCGCAACAAAAACTATATTATCAACAAAAGCAGAACCTATAGCTGACAAGGCCATAATGACCGGTATGAGTATAGCCTGATTATTACCAAAAACACCCTGGAAACCACGCGCCACCTCATCTGTAACATGAGTATGAGATAATGTTCCGGCAACAGCAAAAAGCATCATAAAGAACAGCAAGGTCCACCATTCAACATCGGCCTCAATGTAATGCCGGGCTCGTTCATGTCGCCAGATCATAAGCAGCCCTGCTACTACCAGGGGCGCAACGATCATAACTGTATTAGGAGCCAAACCAAGAGCCTGCTCTATCTGATGGTGCATCGCTATAAAACCGATCAAACCTATCAGCACAAATAAACCACGACGATAAGGTACCTGAACCATTGGACCAAGACCAAGCCCCATCTCCCGGCGGGTAGTCAGTCGCTCAGAAAAATGTCGTATATCACTACGAAACCACCAGCACAATAATAACAGAGTGGTCAGCAAAGAAGCGAACATTATTGGAAATGACCAGGTGAGAAAATCTATAAAACTCAAAGGTGGTAAAGCACTCTGGCCAATGAGGATACCAACAGGATTACCCAGCATAGTACCGCATGACCCTACATTAGTACCCATTACTGCTATCATAACAAATGGTATAGGGCGAACCTTGAGAGTGTCGCACACCTGAAATATAAGCGTAACCACAAAAACGATGGAAGTTACTTCATCGACCACACAGCCCATTAATGCCCCAAGCAATACAATAATAACAACAAAACGGGGACCGGTCATGTGCGAGGAATTTATCACTAACTGAATTATCCAGGTAAACAGGCCTAATTCCTTAAGCACACCCACTGTTACCATCATGCCAACCAGAAATAAAATAACATCTAATTTACACTCTTCCAGAAAAGTAGGCAGATCAAGGACACCTGTGCCCATAAGCAAACCAATACCAACAAAGGCTATAGCCAGGCGAAACTTCCAGAAAAGCAATGTCGCCATAATTATCATTATGAATATGCCACATGATAACACCTGGGATGTATTCAGGCCCAGAGAATGGGTAAGAGCGGCAACACAGCAACTTACCAGCAGCATAGCTATGCCGCGTATTATAAAACCCATTCTTTCCTTTTTGCTCTCTGCATCTACATACATAATATACGCACCTTATAAATGACAATGCTTATATGACCACTATAACTTGACAAACTCGCACCGCTGCTATTCACGCAATATTTGCCGGAGGAAGTTTTCCAGCGACACCACACCAACGAGCTTTCTGCCTTCCAGCACATAGGCATGATCAACTCTCCAGCGAGTAAACTCCTTGGCAACCTGGATCGCCGGCTTGTCAACCTCACAAGTGGCATAATCGCTGGCCATAATATCTACCAGCCAGGTACGGCTCTCATTCCTTAACACCTCGGCAAAAGGCTCAAACTTCAGGATTGGCGAAAGGTCATCCATCCAGAGAATATAGTCAGGTAAACACACTCTTAACAGTTCATAAGAAGTCACTACTCCAATAAGCTCTTTTTCATTATCTATCACCGGCAGATCTATTCGACCATACTTAACAAAAAGATCTATCGCCTTGGCCAGCGTATCATTTTCATGTAATACCACCTCAACCGGCCTCATCACATCTCGCACACGCAAATATTCTGGCAGCAAAACCCCGCCCGAATGAAAAAACTCCCAGACCTCAGCGGAAGTTTCAAGATCACTTACCACCCGCACAGCCTCTGGCTCTCTAAATATACGGGCCAGCGAGCTTAAAGACTGCAAATGGGAACCTGGTGCGGTTTTAGGCGACAATATCAGCACGACCACATGCACAGGCTCTGCCACTGTATCGGCATAACTAAAACCTTTACGACTGGTAGCTACCGCTACAGTGATATTATCTACCCCTGATAAGCGAGCATGAGGAACAGCCAGACCAGGCACCATTATCGATGGCATTATCTTCTCATTGTCCATTATAGCATCAAATGCCTGCTGTACATTGCCTATGCCTTTTTCCATAGCCAGCAATTTCAGCAGACGCATGATTATATCTTCACGATCGCCTATCTCTGCCTGGCATAGCACATTACCAGATGTGAAAAAAGAGGAGAAAAACTTACCGCCATTACCGTTGCCATTCCCTGGCAAACCGACATCCCTGCCATTAACCTGTGATTCAGTCATAACTACACCTGTAACAAGATTTATACAGTGGCCAAAATCCCCAGACATTAAGGACTTCAGGCGAAACTGATCCTTCTGTGTATTATTATAACCTGCGACTATAGTATTACAAATGAAAAAATAACAACAAAAAAAGCTTATTTAAATATAATACAACAGTAACCGTAAACGGTTAAATACAACATTTTTATTGCCAGACAAATTAAAAATAGATAGTATTATCCTGGTAAGCAGAAAATGCTACTGCAATACCGACCGAAAAATATGGTTCAACAAGTACAAATAAAGAACCTGCAAGAATGAATAAGGAAAGGTAATAATAATGAGTGAAGGTAATAAAAATTGGCACTGTATAAAGTGCGGTAATACAAATTATGAGGTTGGGCAATTTGCAGCGACTGGCGGCGGACTTTCCAAATTATTCGACATCCAGAATAAGAAATTCTCAACTGTAACCTGCACCCAGTGCAAATACACCGAGATATACAAAGCCGAAACCAGCATGCTGGGCAATATATTTGACTTCATTGTGGGCAATTAAAGAACCGCCCCTGCCTGATCAGAACATTACCATCTCATCATTGCAGACCAGGTCACCTGTTTCTGCCAGTTCGACAAAAGCCTCTACTATCTGCGGGTCAAGCTGTGTGCCAGACAGAGTCTTGAATATCTCCATTGCCTCTGCAACACTCTTGGGCTCTCTATAACCACGGCCGCTCAATATCGCGTCCCAGGTTACCGCTGCCAACAGCAGCCGGGCACCAAATGGTATCTCGCGACCAGACAAGCCACGCGGATAACCTGTACCATCATAATATTCCTGATGATGCAATACGATCTCTTTTTCATCACGGAACAATTCGGTCACACCCAAAATGTCTGCCGCCATCCGCGGGTGCCGCTTGAGCACCTTCTGGTCACTTTCGCTTAACATATTACCACATTGGATTATACTGTCTGGCAATGACAACTTGCCAACATTATGCAAAATGGCCGCGTTATAGATCATATCGAGGTGTCGTTCAAATATGCCCATATGCGTTCCCACCTTTTTTACATAACCAGCAACCTTACATGACTGCTGAGCCAGATATGGGGACCGCATCTCCTGAGTCTTCACAAATACCTTTAAAACCTCAAATATCTGCTCTTTGAGCTTACCAGCTAATTCATTTACCTTATTACGCAGCTCACTGGCGGTCTGCTGTTCGTCCAGTCGCTCCTCATCTTCGGCAATTATCTGATTATTACAAACAACCCGGTTACGACCGCGATTTTTAGCTACATACAAAGCCCTGTCCGCTGCCCTTATCAGATCTTCACTATCATCTGATTGAACCGTACGGGTACTGGCAATACCAAAACTTGCGGTTATTGCTAATGGCTCTATCGTAAATTCCCAGGTTATAGCCTCTACCACCTTACGCAATTTCTGGGCTATTTCTTCGGCCACTTTTATCTCAGTGTTTTTCAGGATTATCAGGAATTCCTCGCCGCCATAACGAACCATTATATCATTAGCATAGAGATTTTCCTTTACCTTAGCCGATATGCGTTTAAGTACAAGATCACCTGTAAGATGACCAAAGGTGTCATTAATATTTTTAAAATAATCGATATCAAATATAATAAGTGAAAGATCACGGTCATGCAAACTTGCATCCCGCACTGACGGCGAAAGCACCTCCTGCAAATAGCGGCGGTTGTATAAGCCGGTGAGCTTATCAGTGTTTGCCTCTTCCAGCAGATTTTCCAGGTGAATTATCATATTGAGTATAACCCGGATCTTACTCATCAATATCTCCGGCTCGAACGGCTTGGTAATATAGTCGATCGCACCACTGGCATAACCACTTATCTGAGCTGTAGTCTGACTGTTTGCTGTGAGAAAAATAACGGGAATATTCGCCGTATATTCATTATTCTTGAGCAGATGGCAAACTTCAAAACCATCTATCTGCGGCATCATTACATCCAGCAGAATAATATCGGGCTTTTCTTCAATAGCACGAGTTACTGTCTTACGCTCATCAGATTCCACAACAACCTCTATGTCCTGGGCTCGTTTGATCACTGCCTGTAACAATTGAAGGTTAACTGGGTTATCATCAATCGCAAGTATCTTCCGTTTTGTATTATCAGACTTCATTATCTATTATTTCGGCTCATTACTTCGTGTAATTAATCTAAAATCAAAGATTATTTTAGCTTTCATCTTCATCACAACAACAAAGCAAGTATCTTAATATGAAAAACTGAATCCTTAGCTAACGACATAGTCCTATAACATACCGCATTCCAACTTCCTCAGACATATCACATAACAACTCACTTTGACTCATCTATATTACCAGCCCCTGCACTAACTGAAATGAGATACTTTTTTAATACCGACAAGAAGGTATCACGGTCCAGGGGCTTGGCTACATGACAGTCACAACCTACCGCCAGACATTGCTGAACATCTCTTTGCATAGCATTAGCGGTCAAAGCTACTATCGGCACTGTGCAGCCATTCTTTCTCAGCTCTATCACTGCTTCATAACCGTTCATTATCGGCATCTGTATATCCATAAATATCATGTCATAATCTTTGCTTGTCTGCCATTTATTAACAGCATCAAGACCATTAGGTGCAATCTCATATTCTATCTTTGTTTTAGATAGAAATGTCTTTAATAACTCCTGATTAGACATATTATCTTCTGCTATCAGGATCCTGGCTCCTTCAAAAGTGTATTCATCGATCTGCTCAGAAGCTGTTTCTGTTTTAACTAACGGCTCTTCCTGGCTCTCTGCATTTTCCTCAGTAGTACATGGCCTGGAAGGCATCACAACTGAAAATGTACTGCCAACGCCAAATTCACTTTCCAGGGCCAGCCGGCCATTCATCAGTTTCACCAGATTACGCGTGATCGACAAGCCAAGACCAGTGCCACCATATTTCCGGCTGGTACTGCCATCTGCCTGTGAAAATGCCTCAAAGATCAACTTTATCTTATCTTCAGGAATACCAATACCGGTATCCTTAACTTCAAAACGAAGCATTTTATTGTTCGTGTCCGGCTCAAAATTAACATTCAGACTGACCGTACCCTCGTGGGTAAACTTTATCGCATTACCGATCAGATTCACCAGACATTGCTTCAGACGCAACGGGTCGCCTATCTGTGCCACCGGAACCTTATTATCACATGATACCTCAAGTGTTATACCTCGATCAACGGCAAGAGGATTCATCTCTGACCTTATCTCTTCCAACACATGCAGCAGGCTGAACGGTATCGCTTCTATATCGAGCCGACCAGCTTCGATCTTGGAAAAGTCAAGTATGTCATTTAATATTTTCAGCAGATTTCGAGCACTACTGTCTATTGTCATCATATACTGACGATGCTGCGGAGATATTTCTTCACATAATATTACAGAAGTAAAGCCAATTATAGCGTTCATCGGGGTACGCAGCTCGTGACTCATATTGGCCAGGAACTCACTCTTGGCCCGGTTAGCTATCTGGGCTTTATCTGCCAGATCCTGAGCCTTGTGCATCGACTCTTCCAGCTCACGAGTACGCTCTTCTACCTTGGCTTCCAGCTCCTTATTATATACCTGTAATTCCCGGTCTCGATCCTGTATCTGCATTAACATCTCATTAAACGCACCCGCCAGTGAACCTACTTCGTCATCACTTATAACTTCAATGCGAGTAGAATAATCCTTGCTCTGCGTTATCTCATAAGTAACATCTTTTAGCTTCAAGATGGGCACTGAGATCAGCCTTTGCATCTTACCACCTAATAACAGCGAGAGGAAAAAGCAAAACACTGACATAACACATACTAAAGCCGCACCATAGTATATAGTCGAATAAAACTTACTATATGATCCAAAAATGGTAAGTTCACCCAGATGCTCACCCTCCAGGTTAACCATATATTTAATAACACAATAGTCTTCGCCATTAAAATCAGCAGGTGTATCAGCCGGGTATGCTGCAAAAAATTCATGTGTCTTATCAAATAATATGCAACTGACGATCTCTTTATTATGGCGCAATGCAGATAAAACACTGGCAGCTTCATCCTTATCTTCAAAGGCTAAAGCCGCACTGCAATTCTCCGCCGTTATATGTGCCTGCACCTCCAGTGTCTTTACCAGGTTATCCTTAAATATATATGAGAACCACAGCAAAAAACATAAACTGGAAACGATCAGACATATCAGCGATACGCCAACTATTATCTTTATCAGTTTACTCTTAATCGTTCCTGAAGCCATCATTACCGTCCTGCCGGCACATTGTCAGTCTTTATAGACCTTACGCGCCAATTTTAGTAATTTAACATCGATCTTTATTCCTGACTTTTTGGCATTATTAAGATTAATATCAAAACAGACCTTACCTTTTTCAATATCAAAACTAATTACCCCACAGGAATTAGCAAAACTATCTTCATCACCTATCGTCAGAACACTGCTATCTGCTACTTTGCTCGCTATCTCTGCATAATGCTTCTGTTCCGACTTGCTTACAAATACTACATTACAACTGGAAAGTTGCTTACTCTCAGATTCGTCGGCTAATGAATCATAAGTGAAATAATATACAGCTATCTTTTTATCTCCAACCGTCTTACTCTTAAGCGCCTCCAGACCGCCATCGAACGGATCATCACCAACTACCCCCAAACCTAAATCTGGCTTATCCTTAAAGCCAGCTATCGACATACCTTCCCAATCTACGAATTTCATGAAATTATAGACAAAGGCAGCCTTTACCTTATATTCCTTTTCCTTGTCTCCGGCAGCTAAACTCTCCTGCCCGATAACCGGAATAGCAAATAACAGCATGCTTAACACTGCCAGTATTATTTTGTTCCTAACATACTGCATTATCACCTGTTATAATTGAACTGTTTATCTTATCGGCTGGATAAACCATTGTAATTTCTAAACCTGAAACCAGGAAAGAACCTCTCCGGCTATCAAGCCAGGATTGACGATTAGAACCTTCACCAGATACAACCTCTATTGTCAAGAGTTCTTCCAGGCTAAGATCGAGATATCGATTGGTACGATCGGCCAGAATAACACCGCTATCATCGGTATTGTGACCAACTTCACCAGCCATGTGCCATAAGGCCATACTTAGTGCCGCCGCAAATATAGCTAATCTTGTATAAAGGATATGTTTTCTTATCATCTGTCTTTCAGGCCTTAACTATATATAGTTCACATTTCCATAAAGAAGCTATCGGTTTAAATAGCCGGACATATAACTTATAATCTGCTTTTTTAACCAGTTATACCTGAATTAATCATGCCGGATATACATATAAATATGCTTGAATATCCCACAATAACTAAGTATATGTGAATAAAACAGTTATTCTATACCCACCACTAAAGACACACTCATTTAAAACTAAACAAAATCAGACAATAAAAAAATAAATATAACCCAAAAAATTATTGGACCTTACCCGACATCTATATCCTTACACCACAGCATAAGGTCGGCCCAGAACACAACCCTTGCACGCTCAGAACTCAGATAAACAATTCAGAATATCGCGATGAATATCAGCTACCGAACCAGAAGCACTCAATACTTTAAAATCATTACGAATACTGGCCAGGTCAAGATAAGCCTGCCTGACTGCTCTATGGAACTCCAGCGATTTACTCTCCATACGATCCCGCTCTTTGCCAACCCTTGTCAACCCCAACTCGGAAGGCAGGTCCAATAAAATTGTGCGATCTGGCCAGGGCCTCTCTAAAGCAGCATCGGCCAGGGTCAAAACCAACTCGGCCCCATCCTCGCCGGCAATAGCCTGATAGGCATAGGTACTTGATACCCATCGATCAGAGATCACACACTTACCGGCGGCTAATGCCGGTGCTATCTTTTCATGATATAACTGGGCCCGACTAGCCATATAAAGCAGAGTTTCACAGCGGACACTCATAGCCACATTGGCATTATCCAATAAAATGGCACGAATCTTCTCGCCGATCTCTGTTCCGCCTGGATCGCGCACCAATTCCGCTTCCAGACCCTCCTCTTGCAAATACTTAACAAGCATCTGGGCCTGCGTACTCTTACCCGCACCATCTGGGCCGTCTATTACTATAAATCTACCCTTGAGAGACTCTATATTCATTCGGATCATTCCAAATTCGGATCAAATTGTAAAGCCATCTTGTACAATAGATTGCGCCAGTTAGCAGTAAGATCCGAAAACTCATACTCTATTATATCACTGAGCAATACCATATCGCCTGATTCCAGAGCCGATTTTACCTCTGACAACTGATCCGACAAACTGCTTATATGCTCCATTACCACCAGAGTCGCTCCCTGATCTTCATCGACCACTTCGAGCGATTCAACATCAACATTAACGATCCGGCACGCACTGGCCAGCGTTGACTGTAAACCAGACCAGAATTTTATATAATCATTGAGCTTCTGCATAGCCACACGAGTATTGCCCTGTTGTAATGACTCTACCAGCTCACTACGCAAGGCTATACTATGATCCAGATGGCCACAAACTGTTATCAATCCTTCAGCAGCAAAGGTATTGGCAGGCCGAACAACAAAGTTCAATTCGGTAAAATCACTCACTGGCTGAGTTTTAAGCTCGGCCAGCCGCTGAGGCTCTAACATCTCACCATCCAGTAAAATGGCTGTTACTATCGTTCCCGGCTCAAAACAATTATCCTGAACAAGCATCAATATCTCTGACAGAGACTTTCCCGCCTCGTACTCCAGCTCTACCGGCTCATCGTTAATAAATATGTCCATAAATCTTCCTGACAGCTAAAACACTATGTCATTCATAACTTATTATTAAAAAACCAGATACAAATTACTATCTAACATAGTAGCAACCTGAACACAAACCTGGCCATTAGCCAAACAGGGCTTCTAAAAACTAAGTTTATAACAAAGGAAAAATCCTAAGTTCAGTGATTCTATTAGGAAACAGCAATAATGTGAAGCAAAATATAAGGCCAGAGCCAAAAAACTATACTACAGGAGCTAAAAACTCTCTGGTGTTCTTAATTATTTGTTGTATTAGTTCGGACTGGCTTGTTCTCCTTATCGCGGCCAGTATTTCAATTATAGCCGATATATTCGCCGGTTCATTGCGAAACCTGCCATCAGACCGGCGGATCGAATACGGCCGCAACGGATCCGGACCTACCAGATCGGGACTGTCAGACTCCAATAACAGCCGGTCAACAGGTACAGCAGCTATTGTTTTATGGGCTTTTTTTCGGTCCGGGGCAAAACACGGATGAGAAAAACTAAATCTGCCGCCCAGTTCAGCTAGAGGAACTATCATAGTCCATGGCCCGCTGTAGGCATGAAGCAAAAAACCCGACATCGGCACTCCATCATTTGTAAGTATCTGGTATAACTCATCATAAGCCTTGAGACAGTGTATCATCACCGGCCTGTCAAGCTCGCGTGCCAAAGCCAACTGTTCACGAAATATCTTCGTTTGCAACTCCAGTGATGGTATGCCGGGCTTCCAACTGTCCAGACCGATCTCACCTATACCAGCTTTATGACTGACCAGCCTATCAGCCAGTTCTTTCTGCCAACCGTCCGGCAGATCGCCGCAAAACCAGGGATGAATGCCAAAACAAGGTACTATACCATCATATTGTTTTGCTATAGTAATTAGTCGCTCAAAATCTGATATCGCTCCGGCATTACAAACGAACTGCCCTATGCCTTTTTCTAGCGCACGAGCTATTACCTCTCCCAGGTCGCTCTCGAAGTCGGGCTCATGCAAATGACAATGAATATCAGTTAACAAATCCATATCCTTATTATAGCAGAGAAAATACTTCAATAAACATCATTTCACATTTGTCCGTTTATCAGTACAATACCTGCTGGCTTTTGACAAAATTAACCAGCTATAAAAAAATTATAAATGCTATGACAGATATTGAAACCATACAACTTATATGGATATTATTTTCCCTAATCACCTTAATTAAATGGCTTAAGCGTCATAATCTGGGACGCAACTCACTAACAGATGCCTACCTGCCTGACAACAACCTGTCTCTGGCCGATATTCCACTGGGCATATTGTCGTTTATCTGTATTTCGGGCCTGACTACAGTTTTTACTAACGAAAATACCAGCTTATCCATTCGGGCCGGGTTATTAGCCGGTCTTAACATTATTACTATTTGCATACTTGGCTTTATCATCAAAACCAGATTCACAGGTGGGACCAAAGCTATTTTTGCTGACTTCCAAAACCCTGGTAAAAATATTATAACCGCACTACTATACAGCGTGCCGGCTTTTGGCCTGGCGGCCTTCGCTCTTTCAGTTACTATTTCGGTTTGCGTACTACTTGGTTATGATAATATTCAGCAGCATGAATTTCTCAAAGAACTCAACAGCGGCAATATTGGAATAACCGGCATCGTCACCATGTATTTTTCGGCGGCAATAGTTACACCCATTATGGAAGAACTACTCTTCAGGGGTATAGTGCAAAATTCCCTGATCAAATATTCAGGCAGTAACTGGCGTGGTATAATTGCCAGTGCCGTCCTGTTCGCCCTGATGCACGCTAACGCCCAGCACTTTCCCGCACTTATAGTTTTGGGCTGCTGCTTTGGATATGCCTATTCAAAAACCGGCTCTATCCTGACCGCCATAACTATGCACGCCGCCTTTAACGCCATGAATATAACCGGCACCATACTAAAACTGTCAAACTGATACCAAAAACAGCCGCTGATCGAAACTGTTCAACCAGCGGCTATGTTCGACTCTGATATTATAATAGTAACGCAGTATGCACTCAGATACATTACCCTACTATTATAATAGCAGTGAGAAGGTCAAACATTGTTATAAAAGAGAATGTAAAGAGGAATTTGTATATTTCACTTCCCTGGCTCCTTTACCTGCTGATATCTTATGATATAGTTCATCAGAAGGAGAAAGGCTTTTTGCTGAAGTTGTTTCAGGATCATTTGAACCGTTAAGAATAGCAGCCAATTCTGATACGATATCTTTCATCTGTACGGCTTGTGCCTCAAGCTCTTCTGAGGCACTGGCAGACTCTTCGGCATTAGCAGCATTTTGCTGAGTGACCTGCCCCATCTGATCCATTGCCGTACTTATCTGATTTATACCATCAGACTGCTCATGACTGGCTTCATTTATCTCTGTTATATGCCTTACAACTTCAGTTACCGTATTGGCAATATTTCCAAGACTCTTTGAAACCTGAGAGCATATATCAACACCTCGGTTAGCATTCTGAATAGATAACTCGATCATGCCAGATGTATTCTTAGCAGCTTCGGCACTGCGTATAGCCAGAGAGCGAACCTCTTCAGCAACAACTGCAAAACCTTTGCCGGCTTCACCAGCTCTGGCAGCTTCTACCGCGGCATTCAGTGCCAGGAGATTAGTCTGGAAAGCGATCTCATCTATAGTCTTAACTATCTTACTGGTCTCTGTTGCCGAATTCTGAATATCTACTATCGCATTACTCATCTCCGACATAGCAACTGAACCATCGCCAGATGCTTTCTCAGCACTCAGTGCAAGCCGGTTAGCATTATCTGCAATTTCAGCACACTGTTTGGCCTGAGATGTAATACTGGCCAGAGAACTCGACGATTCTTCCAAACCTGCTGCTTGCTCTGTAGTACCCTCTGCCAGAGACTGAGAAGAACTTGACACCTGCGAAGCAGCGGCAGAAACCTGATCGGAACTGCATGATAACTGAGCAATAATATTGGTCAGTGAAATAACTATTCCTCGTGATATCAGAAATGCTACTACCATACCAGCAAGAACAGCTATAGAACTTATGATGCCTATCTTATAAAGCGTTGCTATTATCTCTTCATTTGACTGCCGCTCAACCTCATCTATATTTGCATAAACACCATCACGCACCTTAGTAGCCAAATCCACCACAGCCAGAGCTAACGGCCTTAATACCGTATCACGCTGCATATCCTGCTCATTACCCAAACGGACATACTTATCAAACTCAGCCTTAAAAGAGTATAAGGCAGCCACCGCATTATCTATATGTGCCTTGGTAACATCTGAAGCCATCGTCTCTCTGCCGCGTTTAAGCGAATCAACCAGTGCGGCAACCTGAGCATCTATCTTACTTACAAAAGCAGATTTCTTATCTGAAGACCGCTCTGTTAAATATTCATTCAGAGTAAGGGTTATATCATAAAAGTCCTGCTCGAACTTTTCAATACCCTGCCACCTCTGAACAATGCTAAACGCTATCATATCTTCCTTTACATTATCCTGAACGAATTTTTCAGCAACAGTAACAATACCAGCCAATGCTTCGAACACTTTGGCTATTTCAGCATCACCTGTTTGTTGAGCTTTATCCATTGCCTGAAATGTCTGGTATGTCTGCTGATTGGCTTTTATATATTCTTCGATCTTTGCAATAGCCTGAGCGGTATCCTGCTTTCTCTCTTCAGAGTTGAGACTATCTTTGACAACCAGAGCCTTATCGATCGCCAACCTCAGCTCATCTGATATTTGCTTATCATATACATCATTGCGATATAGCGTATAACGCACTGATGCGGCCTGAGCATTTTGCACATGAGTCAATATCGCATTAACATCCTGAGCAATAACTACCTGCTTTTGCATTATCGCCATACTATCTCGAGCCGACAATAAAGAATAAAAGCCAACATAAGCGACAATAACCAGCAACAAAACTACAACACCAAAACCATAGTACATCTTCTTACTCAATTTCATCTTTCTCATTTTTATACTCCTGTTTTACGGGGACCTACGCATGAAATAAAATGATCACTAAAAACTGAAATGATCATTAACAACTTCTCATACCTTATGCCACTCTTCTCGACGATAAAACAGGAAATAATTAACCGATGCCAAATTGTTCCAAAAATATCGCTTTACTTTATTATTTAATAATGACCACAAAGAAAATAGACCACAACCCAAACAAAGAAAATTAAACTGTCAATAAAAACATAAAAAACAATACTGAAACTGTTGATTATGCCAGTTAAAAATGGTCATTGCTAGCTGTGTAACATTAATACACCATTACTGCCATATAAATATGCTTTTATTCCAAAAATAAAATAATAAACTTTTTCACGAAAAACGGATTAGTCCCATAACAAGCATGTTTCTTGCAATTCAAATGGTTAAACGACAAATAGCAAATGCACTATTTGGCATTAATTGATAAATTTTTAGCTATTCTATCACTAAAAATTATAACCAAACCACCCTTCAGTGGCTTCTGAATATAAAATAAACTGCACCGATAATGCACAGGCCGGCCCAGATATAGTCGGTCTTGAATTCTTCCTTCAGATATAGTATTGAAAATGGAACAAATACCATCAGAGTTATCGCTTCCTGCAAGATCTTCAACTGACCGACATTGAACTGTTCATGCCCGATGCGATTAGCCGGCACCTGGATCAGATATTCCCCCAGAGCTATAGCCCAGCTTACTATTGCCGCTATAAACCAGGGACGAGACTTCATATTATGGAGATGGCCATACCAGGCAAAGGTCATAAACACATTGGAACAGATAAGCATAGCAGCAGTAATAAGAAATGTTTTCATACAAACAACACCTGCAAACAGCAAAATAACGGACACATATCCAAATAACCACCTCTGGTTGTCCACACCAGCAGGCAGGCGATAGCATTATAATTGCAAAATGAAAATTTGAAAGATGTAAGTCATGTACAATTACAATTATATGAGAGACCTTAGGTTACCTCAGCCCTTTCCATCAAGCCGCTGTTGATATGAAGCCGGCATAACCAGAACGGCACAGTCGGCACTCCGGCATATCTTCTCGGTTATATCACCCATAAATGCCTTCTGGAAACTATTTTTGCTCTGGCGGCCAAGTACGATCAGGTCTGCCGATATCTCACGGGCATAATCAAGTATCTCACGATGATCTTTTCCGATCCTGATCTCAATATGAAATTCCTGACCAGCCGGTACGGCCTGCTTATACGGCTCAAGCCGCTTGTCTATATCTGATTTTGCCTTGGCATCAATATCGTCCTCTACCTCATAAATATATGTCTTCCAGAACTGGGCATCTACCTCTGGTATGACATGCAGCAGATACAGGCTGGTACTTTCCGAACGCTGACAGATCTCAAGGGCGTAATCAAAGGCAAAATCGGAATTAGCCGAAAAGTCGCTACAGATAAGAACCTTTTTGAAATAATGTCTGAGCATAATATCATACTCCCAAAATAATTATTCACATAAATCCATCAGGTCTGTTACTGCCTTACCAGTGACGGCAGATATAAAGCTATCTGAGGAAAGACTATCAGTAACACTGCTGCCACTATCAGCATGAACAGAAATGGCAAAGCACCTTTAAATATCGACTGTAATGGTATATCTCGTTCTATACCGCTTACAACATATACATTAACACCGACAGGCGGAGAAATAACACCCATCTGGGTAACAACTACCAAAATAACACCAAACCAGACCAGATCAAAACCAAGCTCTATTATCACAGGGTAAAAGATCGGCGTGGTCAGTATGATCAGAGCCAGGGCATCAATAAAACAACCAGCCAGTAAATAGAATAATATTATCAGACCGATTATTGTCCAGCCCGGCAAAGGCAGACCCGCCAGCCAGCTGGCCAGCTCAGCCGGTAGCTGCGATATTGCCAGAAAATGACCAAAAACCGTTGCTCCGGCAACTATCAATATCACCATACAAGATGTTCGCATAGTCTCAAACAATGAACGCCTGAGCATCTTGACGGTGCACTTACCCCGAATAGCTGCTATAACGATCGATCCTGCCGCTCCCACCGCAGCAGCCTCAGTTGGAGTAAATAACCCGGTAAACATACCGCCTATAACCAGAACAAACAGGGCCAGAGTCTCAGAGATACCCAAAAGCGAATGAATTTTCTCTTTCAAACTGAACTTCGGACCAACTGGGCCATACTCCGGCCGACGAATACAGCTAATAAAGATCGACAGCGAAAAAAGTATGGCGATCAAAACGCCGGGCATTATACCGGCAATAAACAACTCACCAATCGACTGCTCTGTAAGCAAAGCATAGACAATGAACACTACCGAAGGGGGTATAAGCATACCCAGACTGCCGCCAGCAGCAACAGCACCGGTTGCCAGGGTCATGTCATATTTGTACTTTTTCATCTCCGGCAAAACCACAGAGGCCATCGTTGCCGCGGTAGCCGGGCCTGAACCACAGATCGCACCAAAGGCTGTACAGGCACCAACAGTTGCAATTGCCATACCACCTGGCAAACGGCCCAGCCATTTATATGCGGCATCAAACAATCGAGAACTTATACCGGCATGAAACGAGACCTGGCCCATCAAGATGAACATAGGTATTACTGTAAGGGAATTACTAGAAAAAGTATCGTACAGATCTACGGTCATCATACTCATCGCGGCCTTAGGGTTAACCAATACAGCAAAGCCTGTCACGCCAACAATAGCCATTGCAAATGCCACCGGCATACTCAATGCTAACAATATTATCATGGCCAAACAGCCAATTAATCCTATCTCTAATGGTGTCATGGCTTCATAAACTCCTTATTCGGAGTTAACAAATGCTGGACAGTTACCAAAGTAACTACCACAAAAACAACAGCCAGAAACCACGGCAGCCAGAATACCGGCAACTGCAATGTCGGAGACACCTGACCAGAAGCACGCAACGAACTACCATAACAAATAAACTGCCAGGCAGCACAGATAAAAAACACTATCGACATCAATCGCATTATCGTATCTACCAGCAAACGACCGGCACGATTAAATTTCTGAAAGAAATATTCGATCGCTATATGACCTTTTATCGCCGTCGTATAGGGGAAGGCTGCTGCAATCGTTATTGTGCCGGCTATTGCCGCCAGATCATAAGCACCTTTAACAGGTAAACGCAGCATGCGTAAAATAACATCTACTACAACTATGCCAACCATTACCAATATGCCCAGTGCAGAGATCGCCCCAAAAACCATGACCACTGCTTTCAAAAAACGAACATAAAATTTTATGACAGTATCCATTATGTCAATTTCTCTTTGCCTTTGAAAATATAAGGGCAACCATTTTACTGGCTGCCCTTTAATTAACCATCAAACCTCAATTAACCGATCCGGAAGATATTATCATTTCTTTAATATCATTTACAAATTCCTGACCGGGCAAGCCCTTTTCAGTGGTAACTTTAATATAATCATCTATCACCGGCTTAACGGCCTCTACCCATCTGGCCTGCTCTTCTGAACTAAGCTCAATAAACTTCTTATCCAGCGATTCAACGAACGCCCGGCCTTCAATGTCGGCTTTGTCCCAGGCTACGCCGTGCTTTTCTACCCATTTCATACTCACCTGTTCAAACACTTGCTTTATATCATCAGGCAGTGAATCCCATTTGCCCTTATTCATTACCACATACATTGCCGTGGTGTAGCCAATAGCAGATGAATCAGTTACGGCACTGATAACCTCACCCTGTTTCCAACCTTTAAGAGTCTCCATCGGACAAAGAGTAGCCTCAGCCACGCCCTTTTGCAAGGCCTCATATGTTTCTCCCTGGCTCATAGCCACTGGAATAGCACCCAACTTCTCAACAATAGTGGCAGAAAGACCTGTCGCCCTTACCTTCATTCCACTCAGATCTGCCAATGAACTGACTTCCTTTTTTGATGCCAGTATTCCCGGCCCGTGCGCGTGAATATACAAAACCTTAACATCGTTAAGCTCGGCCGGCTGATACTTATTATATAATTCCGTCGCTATCTTACTGGCGGTCATCCCATCTGGATAGCCCAAAGGCAGATCCAACCCCTCCATTAAGGGGAACTGGCCGCGAGTATAGGCAAAACAACTCATACCAATATCTGAGATACCATCAACTACGCCTGTGTAGCATTGCGGAGCCTTTGTCAGCGACCCGGCAGGGAAAACAGCGATTTTTACCCGCCCTTCAGTACGGGCAGATATTTCATCAGCCCACTCCTGAGCTGCCTGACATTGAACATGAGTTGGTGGGAAAAACACACTATAAGTGAGATTTATACTTTCAGAACCGCTGGCTGTCTCTGCTGCGCCATCATCTTTCTGACAACCGACAAAAACAAACATGGCCGCAAGGCATACAACTAAATGCAATATTCTTTTCATAAATAAGCCTTTCTGAACTAGATCAATACAATGAAAACTAACACGGAAAGATTATTATATAGAATGGCTTAAGATCAGACAATGTATTTTGCTTTTATTCACAAAAAAACAAATTACAGGCCGCTACGCTTCTATAAATAGTAACATCGTCATACAATACCGATCTCTTCATCAGTTAAGTAGCAAGCCGGGTCCGGCTGCCAGAGGTCGCCGGTAGTGGCTTCGGCCCGAACTCGAAAATTGCCATTGCAAACACCCAAAAAGCGGCATCGAGCACAACGACCTGTCAGATATTGTTTGCGATTTCGCAATTTATCGAGTAATCCACCTGGGTTACCTGACCATATCTCAGAAAATTTCTGTTCTTTTACATTACCCAATGTTTCATGTCGCCAGAACTGATCGGGGTGAACAGAGCCGTCCCAACTGACACAACCTATACCCAGACCGGTACTATTGCCGGCGTTCATTTCCAGCAATTTCATAACTTCTGCTGCACGGTCTGTTTTACCTTCTTTTAATAGCTTCAGATAGATATATGGACCATCGGCATGATTATCAACGGTAAGAACCTCTTTTTTCAGGCCGCGAGAAAACATATCTGCCGTACGAGACATTATAAGGTCTAACACCTCTCGCGACTGGGCATGAGTAAGGTCATCTCCAACCAGCTCACTGCCACGCCCGGCATAAACCAGGTGATAAAAACACACCCGCGGCACATCCTCTGATTCAAGCAGATCAAATATACCTGATATGTCTGAAATATTATTTTTATGTATGGTAAAGCGAAGACCTACCTTAACCCCTGCCGCCTTGCAATTTCTGATCCCGGCCAGGGCTTTGCTATATGCACCCTGCTGGCCGCGAAAATAGTCATTGGTCGGCCCTATACCGTCAAGACTGACTCCTACATAACTCAAACCCAATGACGCAAATTCCTCTGCCCTCTCCTGGCTTATCAGAGTACCATTTGTCGATATTACAGCACGCAGACCAACACTCCGGGCATGAGCGATAAGCTCTGGCAGGTCTGGTCTGGTCAAAGGTTCACCACCACTGAACAATATCACTGGCGAGCCATAAGCCGCCAGATCGTCCATCAGATCAAAACCCTGCTCTGTCGTCAGCTCATCTGCATAGCTAAGATTCTCTGACTGGGAATAACAATGCTGACAGTGAAGATTGCACCGACGGGTTATATTCCACACCACAACTGGCTTTTTATCGGCAGAAAACTGCAATAAATGGCTGGGCAGCCGACCGGAATGGCGACTATAACGCAATGGATCAGATGCTTCTACTGTTCCGCAATATAATTTTGATATACCGATCATAGCCTATTACTATTTGTTGCCAAAATGACTGGAATAATTAAATTTTCAGCTCAAACAGCCGATAAATGGTTCTTTACATAATATCTTATGTTGACACCTAACAGGTGACGGTATAGTATTATAGTGCAGAAAATATTAAAAGACAACACAATACGACAGAGCCAAAAATGATTTTTAATCGCAATAAAACCGGCAAACCGACCATATTCAGCAATTTACTGTCTCATCTCAGCAAATATGGTATTAATGAAGACTCTATGCTCATCATGATCGCCATGCTGATCGGTATTCTCACCGGCCTGGGGTCTCTGATCTTTACCTGGCTGGTAGAATTTGTAAATGACTTTTGCTATGGCAGTGAACATATTCACGGTATCTTCAGCGGGCAATGGTACTACCTGATAATTCTGCCGGCTTTGGGAGCTTTGCTGGTTGGAACTATAACCTATATATTTGCCAGAGAGGCTCGAGGCCATGGCGTACCAGAAGTTATGGACGCTATCGCCCGAAAAAATGGCATTATTCGCGGCAGGGTTGCAATAGCTAAGTCTATCTCATCTGCTCTTACTATTGGCTCAGGCGGCAGTGCCGGTACTGAAGGACCGATCATACAGATCGGAGCTGCCATAGGGTCAAGCACTGGTCAGTTACTTGGCCTGAAAAAGGCTAATATGAGCATTATTGTCGGCTGCGGAGCGGCTGCGGGCATATCAGCAATATTTCATGCCCCAATCGCCGGAGTTCTGTTTGCCCTGGAAGTCTTTCTTCGTAATATTAAATTCAAGACTTTCTCTCCCGTTCTGATCGCTTCAGTTATCAGCTCGGTTACTGTCAGTACTATGCTTGGTAGTAACTCAGCAATATTCCCACTGACCAGTTCAGCCTTTAGCTTTAACTGGTATGAAACCTTTTTCTATCTGCTCCTGGGACTTACCTGTGCCTTCCCGGCCATCTGGTTCTGCAAGGCTCTTTATGCAACCGAAGACTTTTTCGATAAATATGTGAAAGTTCACTATATACTCAAACCGGTAATTGGCGCTGCCTTGCTGGGCATTGTCGGCATTATCATGGTAAAACTAATGGGCGGTGTAAAACCTGCCATCTTTGGTAATGGCTATAATGTTATCAGTGAGTGCATTAAGTCAAGCACCGGCGAAGAAACAGGGCTTAAACCTTCTATCATGGTACTAATTGCCTTATTACTAATGAAAACGGTTGCCACCTGCTTCACACTGGGCAGCGGCGGCAGCGGCGGCGTTTTTGCACCATCCCTAATGCTCGGTGCGGTAACTGGCAATCTTTTTGGCATGACACTCAACCTGACAGGCCTTTTCCCAGCTGTTCAGCCAGAAAATTACGCCCTGGTAGGCATGGCTGCTGTTGTTGCTGCTTCTTCTCACGCACCTATGACTGCAATTATGATCGTCTTTGAAATGACCAGAAACTACCAGGTTATGCTCCCTCTTATGCTGGCAGTTACTATCGCTCTGTTCATTTCTCAACTATTATGCCGTGACTCTATCTATACCATGAAACTCACCAGACGCGGGGTAAATTATCAGGCGATCACCGATATGAGCCTGCTCAGAAATATTACCGTACAGGAAATTATGCATCGCGATATACTGCTTGCCGACTATAACACACCTTTGCCAGACATTATTAATCTGGCTATCGGTCATCAGCACGCCGACTTTGTCATAATGCATAATGGCAATTATTGCGGCACACTGAATGAATGTGACCTTCGCGACGCTTTGCTCCAGCCTGAAGCTGTTCCTTTATTACTGGCTGGCGAACTTACTCGAGAAGACATACCAACTCTTGACCCACAAGAAACACTGGACAATGTACTCAACCTGTTCAGCAGATTCGGGGTAAACTCGCTGCCTGTTCGACAGGGAAATGATTTTACCGGCATGATAACAAGAGCCGACCTTATATCACGCTATCAAAATGAAATAAACCGCGGCTGATATAGCTGGCTGTATATTGCCTTAGATGATTATGCTCTGAGATAAGTTAATCCCTCAGACATTACCGGCTGAAAGAGCCACCCAACCATCATTATCCGGGTGGAAATAAGCATAAATACCCTTACGGCAATGCTCCATAATACTCTGAGGATAAAAACAACTGGTATAGCAATTATTATTCTCATACATGCGTGTTATCTCTTCGGGACTGTATGATTGATAATGATAATGATTAGGCATATCAGATATATAGCTCATTACTGCCTCAACTATCTGGCGGGGAATACTCACATATTCAGCGCCAATATGCATATCAGAAAGCAAATAGTCCATAACGAACATATTATGCTTTTTCGCAGAGCTGAACTCAAATAATAACCGCTCTAATTCGACCTTGCAGAGAAAATAGCTCAGGCCCTCTGCCACTACAAATGCCGGCTTCTCCGGATCGTAGTCGCCAAAAACTTCCAGCTTCTTTATCAGCTCCCTGTCACGAACATCAGCCTGAATAAAATGGATGTGCTTAGCCAGCTCCGGGGCAATATCGGTCATGACATATTGCTTTGCAGTAAAATCGGTTATATCAACTTCAATAACACGATCAAGTTTATCTCCAAAACGGTCTAAAGCCTCCAATGAAAGCGGATCTGCCCCACCAGCCAGTATGATCAACTGAAAGGCACCCTTTGCCCGACGATAATACTGCTCCAGCAACTTGCGAATATAAAACTTGCGATTTACAATTATCTCTGAATACCAGGGACAAATAGCATTGCAAGACTCCATAAGAATCTGACCTTCACTAAGGTCAAGACGCTGAAGATACTGACGGGCATACCTGTCGCGATAGACACTCTCACCCCAGAGTATAGCCAGTGCGGCGGTATGCGAAAGATGTAAAGACACTTTATTTGGCTCTCGGCTGAACATATTCCCCTCCAGATACCCAAAAAGCAAAAAAACCAACCAGGCACAAAGCCCGGCTGGTAGTATTTATTGCGCTGCTTTGATCGCGGTCGGCTCGGCAACTTTGCGATAACCTAATGCGATCGCCACTTCCAGTATTTCTGTATAGCTGGGAAATGGCCTTTTATTTATCCGTTTATATTCTTCTATGGCTTTTATAAATATAAACTGCTCGTCTGTCATTTCTCCTTCTTCGGCACTGCGTCTTTCGTCACAACGCCGACGACCAGGACCACGGCGACGCTCCATATCGCCTATACGACGCTCCTCCTTAACCTTACGACGCTCAGGACCTTTATACTCCGCTCCAACACCTGAGCGGCGATCCATGCCGCTGCGTCTCTCACTTTTATTACGCCTATCCTGATCGGCTCGCTTATCTGGCCCTTTACTCCCGGCATCTTCCTGTATGTCCATCACCTGCTCTGCCATCTCTTATACTCCTGAGTAATTACTGACGAAACTTGAGCTGACATGCCGGACATGGCAACTATCAATAGTCGTCATCGTCATAGCCGCCGAAGCGACCATAGCCATCATCATCATCGTCGTCGTCATAGTCATCATCATCATCATCGTCGTCATCGTCATCTTCAAAGCCCATGTCTTCATCATCATCTAATGGACTGTAGTCAGAAAAATCATCGTCATCATCGTCATCATCATCTTCTTCGTCAAAATCGTCAAAAACCGATTCTTCTTCTACAAACTCATCTGATTGAGACAGTACATACTTGGCCTCTTCTATCATATCAAGAGGCACACGGACAGCTATTTCACCACTGTCCTGGTCTATTATATCGACCGGAATGTCGTGGTCCTCCATCATTGTCTGATAAAATTCTGCTTTGCTCTCACTATTAACAACTATCAAAATAGCCATATCCTCAGCCATTTTCCTAAGGTCCTCTCTAAAAATGCCTTAACTGCTAACTTAATACACTATAATATTTCTGTAAATTTCGGCCTTTTGGCCCAGTTTTCTGAGACAAAATTTCTGCTTTTTAAAACTTTTTTATTTTTTTTCGCGATCGTTAACAAATATACCGTTTTTAAGCTATACTCTGGCTATTTCGGGCAATAACCATTGCTAATTGAGCGATGAACAGTTATATTTCTCTTTGCAGACTACTTTAATAGCAGATTAAAAAAAAAAATCAATAAGACATTAGTACAGTTATGAAAGAAAATAACTTAAATACAATATACAAAACACTTTACAATAAATATGGACCACAAAATTGGTGGCCCGGCGACTCTGTAACTGAAATCATCATTGGGGCAGTTCTGGTGCAAAACACCAACTGGGGAAATGTGGAAATGGCTCTGGATAACCTTAAGTTCGCTCAGGCTCTCGATTTCCAGACCATAAACGGTATGCCCAGCAATGAACTGGCAGAAATGATAAGACCGGCTGGCTATTATAACATCAAGGCAAACAGACTAAAAAACCTCACCAGATGGATCATGGAACAAACTGAAGGTGACCTGGAAATACTCAAGAGTTACTCGCTCAACTCATTAAGAGAAAGACTGTTAGAAATTAACGGCATTGGACGCGAAACCGCCGATTGCATCTTACTCTATGCCTTTGGTATGCCCAGCTTCGTTGTTGATACCTATACTGCCAGAGTATTGAGCAGACATAAACTTATTGAGCCTGAAGCTGATTATGAACAGATAAGAGAATATTGCATATCACATCTTGAATCTGACATACAACTGTATAATGAATTTCACGCACTTTTGGTTCAGGTTGGGAAAGACCATTGCAAACCCAAAGCAAAATGTAAGGGCTGCCCTCTGGAAGAATTGGACCATCAGATTGAAGAATATTTCTAATGAAAGCAAGCAGGAGAGTACATATTGAGACCTTTAATGTCTGCCGAAATCAGATCAGCGATAAATTCAACGCTGAAAAATCCTCTGGAAAATAATCTTGTCCATGGTATCGCCACTGATTCCAGAGGAGACCTCACCGATAAGATATTCTTTGCTATAGTCGGTAAAAATCTCGATGGACACGATTATATCGAAAAAGCTGTAGCCAATGGCGCTGTCGAACTGGTGGTTCAGCGAGATATCACTATCAGTCCAGCCATCTATGAACGAAAGGTTAATGTTCATAAAGTTGCCGATACAGTTGAGGCCCTGGGAAAGCTGGCAAAATATTATAGGACTAACCATGTCAGTCAGGTACAGACCATTGCCGTAACCGGCTCTAATGGCAAGACCACAACCAGGGAAATGATCTACCATGTTCTAAGTAAGAAGTATAAAGGAACGCAATCGCAAAAAAACTTTAACAATGCCATTGGCGCGCCCTTGAGCATACTGGAAATTGAAAATAACCATGATTTTGCGGTTATTGAGCTGGGGACAAATGCACCGGGAGAAATAAATTATCTCTCGATGATAACCCAGCCTGACATATCAGTAATAACATCTATCGGCCCTTCTCATCTCGAAGGGCTAAAGAGCCTGTCTGGAGTATGTATCGAAAAGACAGCTATCGCTCATGGCATGAAGCCAGGCGGCGTTGTCATCTGTAACGGAGCTAACCCTGAAGCCCTGGCTATTCTGGATAGAGGCGGACATAAAACCATTACCTTTGGCCTGACAGAAAATTGTCAGCTCTGGGCCGCTAAAATAGAACCAGATGGTAAAGGTGGTATCAGCTTTGAGACCAATGACCGGGTTTTAGTGCGACTGGCAGTACCAGGCAGACATAATGTCAGCAACGCCCTGGCGGCTCTGGCGGTGTGTCGTCGTATGGATATTACTACCGCCGATTTCGCTGAACTGATCAAAGATTTCAATGCTGTCAGCGGACGGCTCAATATAAAAACCATTAATGGTTTTACCATGATTGACGACAGCTATAATGCCAACCCAGCCAGCATGGCCGCAGCCCTTGATGTTTTGAACGACCAGCCCGGCAATCGCCGCATATTCTGCTGTGGCGACATGGGCGAACTAGGTGATAATACTATAGAGCTGCATCGCGAATTGGGCCAAAAAATTGCACAGAGCAAAACCGATTATCTTATTACTGCCGGAACGCTTACCAATTATTCAGCTCAGGCCGCCATTGAAGCCGGGTTTAACACAGAAAGAATAATAACCGCACCAGACAGCAAAAAGGCAGCAGAGCGACTATTGGAGATCATTGAGCCAGGTGACACAATTCTGGCCAAAGGTTCTCGATCAGCAAAAATGGAACAAATAGTCGAAGCGATTAAAAACCGTTAAGCGTGGCATCAGGTTAAGCCCAAAATGAACAGACAGATAAAAACAGACAAAATGAAAATAGTAATAGCACCAGATTCATTTAAAGAATGCTGTCGGGCTGTAGATGTAGCACGAGCCATAGCTACAGGAGTTCGTCTGAGCTGTCCTGCCAGCGAGATAGTACAAATACCTCTTTCTGACGGCGGAGAGGGGCTGCTGCAATGTTTTCCCGGTGAACATGAAAAGATCATCTCACAGGTAACCGGGCCAACAGGCAAAAGTGTTAACGCTGAATATATTATTATCGATCGTTTTGGCAAAAAAGCCGCTGTAATAGAAATGTCTGCTGCTGCCGGCATCGAACTTATCAGCACAGAAGAGAGAAACCCGCTATTGACCACTACCTACGGCGTTGGCGAGCTTATCCTTGATGCCTGGCATAAAGGCTGTCGTGATTTTTATATAGGGTTAGGTGGCTCAGCTACCTGCGATTGCGGCACAGGTATGGCTCAGGCCTTAGGCATAGAGTTTTTCGATGACTCCGGCCTGCTCATCGAACCATACATGAATGCCTCATTGAACACTCAGGTAAAAAATATCAGCTGCAAAAATCTGAAAATACCTGTCATGAACTCTCGTTTCACCGCCATCTGCGATGTGAGCAATCCGCTACTGGGCAAAGATGGAGCAGCTTTTGTCTTCGCTGCACAAAAGGGGGCAAATGACAAACAAATATTACAGATAGAACAGGCCAACAGCCTGATCGTTTCCAAGATAGAAAATGAATTCGGCCGAAAACTTCGCAATATACCAGGCAGTGGTGCTGCTGGTGGTATAGGCATATCACTACTTGCCTTTCTCGATGGCAAACTGGAGCCAGGTATAAATATCATCCTGAGAATAACCGATTTTTTCGACCGGGTTAAAAACGCTGATCTCATAATAACTGGCGAAGGATCTCTCGACTCAACAACGGCCTCAGGCAAAGTGATCTCAGGCATCATTGACACAGCTAACGGCATTCCCGTTATTGCCTTGTGCGGCAGTATAAATGGCGACATTTCCGCTCTATATAACAGAGGCCTTACCGCTGCCTACTCGATCTGCCCCGGCCCAATGCCTCTTTCCCATTCTATCAAAAACGCCGGCAAAAATCTCAGCAGAACTGCTGAGCAGGTAATGAGAACCTTTATTGCCCGGCAGAAGAACTGATCCAGCCGCCGCCTGATACATACTGACCATCGTAAACTACCGCCGCCTGACCAGGTGTAACAGCTAATACCGGCTCAGAAAATTCAACCCGCATTTCACCTGTATATTGACCATCCTGCCAGATCGGATATATTATTCCACGAGCGGCATTGCGATTATTATACCGCACCTGAACGGCAGCCTCAAAAGGCTCCGTCGGGGGTAACTCTGACAGCCACACCATATCTCGAGCATAAAGGATAGAACTGTAGGCATCTTCTTTGCCGCCAACAACAACGGTATTTGTAGCCGAATCTATACTAATAACATACGCCGGATAACCCAAAGGTATATTAACACCCTTGCGCTGACCGATCGTAAATCGATGCACTCCATTATGCTGACCAACCACCTTACCCGAAGTATCCACCACATCACCGGGCCGGTCAAGCTCTGGGGCAAGTTCAGCCAGTAAGGCAATATAATCATCATCAGGTACAAAACATATCTCCATAGAATCGCCTTTATCGTGTACGGGCAATTCCATTCGCCGGGCTATCTCTCGTATTTCTGTCTTATGATAATTACCGGTAGGAAACAATACACTGGCAAGCCGGGTATAACCCATGCCAAAAAGTGAATAAGATTGATCCTTACTCAGATCAACAGCACGACAAAGACGCGAACTATCAGCATTATGCTCCACTCTGGCGTAATGCCCTGTAGCTACTCGGCCAAAACCCTGTTCCCGGGCATAGTCGATCACCCGGCCAAACTTCAGCCGACGATTACACATTATACAGGGATTAGGCGTACGACCGCTGCGATACTCCGCGACGAAATAATCTATTATCTGCTCCAGCTCTTGACGAAAATCAATGGTTATCAGTTCTATGCCCAGAACATCAGCTACACGACGGGCATCATCTTCAGCCAGCTGCTGATCAGCCTGCGAACTGCGATTCTGACCAAGACGCATAAATAAGCCGCTTACACTATAGCCCTGTTCTTGCAATAAACCGGCAGCTACCGAACTGTCAACCCCGCCGCTCATTGCAACGAGTACCTTATTATCTGTTATATCTGTCATAATTCAGATTATAACAACAGACAAAAATAAAAGCAAACTACGGTCTTAACCAAAAAGCAATAACAATAGTAAAGAACTATCAGAAACAAACCACCATGCCAGAAAGCACAGCAGCGAAAATATCAAAGCCGTCAGGCCAATAATAAATCAATCAACGACGAAATTCCACGCCAACTCTTACTCCTGCGTCTTGAAGCAGATTTGACCGGTCTATACGGGTCACAACTGCTGTCATGTGACTGGCAGGGGCTTCGAGGTTAACTTTTTCCAACTGCTCCATGCCGTTGGCGGAAAAGCTCATCTCTACTGTCTGACCGGCGATAACCGGAACCTGCATCGGCACAATTACTAATGCGCCGGTTTCAGATATATTCAGACATCTGCCACGCAGTGACTTACTGCTGGGTTTGTGGTTAAATTTCAAGCTGCAATCGATCTCTGTTCGATATGCCCGTCTGTTCTCTGGTTGTTTTAATGTTGTATTCATTTTTTCTTTCTTCCTTCTAATACTGAAGTTATCGACCGGGTTGATGCTTTTTTTTAATATATTTTTTTATTAAAAAATAAATTTATTTTTTTTCACTTGACGTAAAGGCCTATAACTTCCTATTTGTCAAAATGAACTATAGTGCCGGGAAAAACGATATTTCCTTGAGAATTTCAAGAAAAAATGTTATGCTAATCGCTTTAGTAATAGTGTTTTAAATAGAATTACCCTCCCGGCATAAGTTTTAGCCTATGGCAACAAATATCGCAGGGAATAGTTAGCCAGAGACGAGGTTTTATATCGTGTTTACTGCTAAAGAGATACGCAAAAGCTTTATTGATTTTTTCGTTGACAGGTCCCATAAGTATGTACCTTCAAGCTCGGTTGTACCCCATGATGACCCTACTTTGATGTTTACTAATGCCGGGATGAACCAGTTCAAAGATTTTTTTGTCGGGGCAAAAAAGATCGAATATCCCCGTGCGGTCAATAGTCAAAAGTGTATTCGCGTCAGCGGCAAGCACAATGACCTGGAAGAAGTTGGTCGTGACACCTACCATCATACCTTCTTTGAGATGCTGGGAAACTGGTCTTTCGGCGATTATTTTAAGGCCGATTCTATTAAATGGGCCTGGGAATTATTCACCGAAGTCTGGAAATTAGATAAAAACATACTCTACGCCACCGTTTTTGGCGGGGATGAGGCCGATGGGCTGGGAGCCGATGAAGAGGCCGAAAAGCTCTGGAAAGAACTCACCGACATTGACCCAAGCCATGTAATGCGTTTTGGTCGGAAGGCTAATTTCTGGGAAATGGGCGAAGTTGGACCTTGCGGCCCCTGCAGCGAGATACATATCGATCGCGGACCGGATTTCTGCGATAAAAAAGGAGTTCCCGGCCATGTCTGCCAGGTTAATGGCGATTGTGCCCGCTATATGGAACTCTGGAATCTGGTCTTTATCCAGATGGAGCGGCTTAGCGATGGCAGTTTGAAAAGCCTGCCCTCAAAGCATGTCGATACTGGTGCTGGCCTGGAAAGAGTCGTCTCTGTTCTGCAAAACAAGCTCAGTAACTATGACACCGACCTGTTCACACCGATCATGGACGCTATAGGTAAACTCTCAGGCAAAAAATACACCAGCAAACTTGGTGATGACACCGATAATGCCTTCCGCGTTATCGCAGACCATGTTCGCATGCTCACATTCTCCATCTCTGACGTTGCTTTGCCCAGCAACGAAGGACGAGGCTATATACTCAGACGACTGCTCAGAAGAGCAGCTCGCTTTGGCCTTATTCTCGACCTGCACGAACCCTTTATATACAAACTCGTACCGACTGTTGTTGAACTAATGGGCGAAAGCTATCCAGAAATTATTGCCCGTAAAGAGCATGTTATGACCGTTATCCAGGCCGAAGAAGCAAGTTTTGCCCGCACGCTGGAAAGAGGTATAGCCCTGTTCAATAATGATGTTACTGACCTTAAAGCCAAAGGGCAAAACTGCCTGCCTGGTGATAAGGCGTTCCGCCTCTATGACACCTACGGCTTCCCGCTGGACCTCACCGCCCTGCTCGCAGAAGAAGCCGGCATGACTGTTGACACTGATGGTTTTGACAAGCTCATGACTGAACAGAAGCAGCGTGCACGCGCCGCTCAGAAAAGTGCTGTCTATGAAGGTGATGTTCTGGCTGATAAGCTGCCCCAAACCGATGACAGCTATAAATATCAGCACCGCAGCCTTACTGCCAAAGTGCTTGGCTTTGTTGATGGTAATGATTATTTCTCCAGCGGTGCGATACCTGTTGGCAAAAAAGTAGGACTGGTCCTGGATAACACCTGTGCCTATGCCGAAAGCGGAGGACAGATCGGCGATAGCGGTGCTATTGTTAACGGACCGGCAGTTTTCTCTTTCAGCGAAACCAAAAAGGCCGGTAAGGCAATTATCCATTTCGGACAGATCGACAATGTTGGCATTAAAACCGGTGATACAGTATCGGTTTCTATTGATAGCCGCAGAGCTGATACTGCCCGAAATCATACCGCTACCCACCTGCTCCAGTGGGCCTTACAACAAGTACTAGGAGACCATGTCCACCAGGAAGGCTCCCAGGTTACCAGCGAGAACCTCCGCTTTGACTTCACCCACCCCAAAGCTCTCACCATTCAGGAGATCAGCCAGGTTGAAGAACTTATCCGTCAGAAAATAAATAACGCGGTTCCAGTCAATGCAAATGTCATGCCTCTTGATGAGGCCAAAAAAATCGGTGCTATGGCTCTTTTCAGCGAAAAATACGGCGATGAGGTAAGAGTTATCGCAGTTGGCGATGACCTGCACAATGCCTTCAGCAGAGAATTCTGTGGTGGTTGCCATGTAGATAATACCGCCGAGATCGGAGCCTTCATGATAACCCGTGAAGAAAGCGTTGCTACCGGCGTAAGAAGAATTACCGCTATGACCGGCAGATCACTCAATGATATGCTCTATAGTCAAAGCAGGATCGTTACTAATCTTTGCGTTACTCTTAAAGCCAGACCAGAAGAGCTTAACGAACGCGTCGAAGCTCTGATCGAAAATAATAAAAAGCTACAGAAGCAGCTCAAAAAAGGTTCTGGAAATGATGTTAAAACCATCGTCGCTAACCTGCTCAATGAAGCAGCTGACATTAATGGAACTAAAATAATTATCGGACAGTTGCCAGAAGTCGATGTTGATGTCGTTCGCGGACAGTTAGACTGGATCAAGAACCAGGCTCAGTCTTGCGTTTCTGTACTGGCTACCGTAGCTGAAGAAGAGGGCAAGGTCATGCTTTTTGCCGCGGTAACTGACGACCTGATCAAAAAGGGCGTACAGGCCGGGGCTATTGTTAAAGAGATCGCACCAATAGTTGGCGGAGGAGGAGGCGGTAAGCCGCAAATGGCACAAGCCGGTGGCAAGCAACCGGAAAATGTAGAAAAAGCACTGGCCAAAGCCAGAGAAATGCTCTCTGCTCTGATCAAATAACCTTATAATGCTATATATATGTTATAACGAAAAAAAGCAGCCTCGAACAAACGAGTCTGCTTTTTTTCATTAAATACAACCAGTCCGTATATCTGTCAATAATGCTGACAGGAATAGTTATTTGATATACTGTTTCGTCTTTCATAGATAGTCACGACACGACCTATACGACGCAGGATCATACGCCCCTGTTCGGTAGTCTCCAGCCCGATAAATTGAAAACCTATCTTGCGGCCATCAGACTCTGGCTCGGTTATGTGACGATATATGGAAGTTGCTATTATCGGCTCATGACCTGGCAAAGGAACAAACTGTACCGTACAATGCTGCTCAGGCTCTATCTCAGGATTAACTGAATTATTGACCACTACGCCAATTCCACCGCCCGATAAATCGGTTAGCTCACCTACATAGCGACTTTTACTATCGTTTATCGGCCAGAAGCTAACTGAGATCTGCTCACCTGACGGCACCATTGTCCGCTCGTAAATACGACGCTGGATCTTCTCGATCTGCTCGGGTATATAAACCATAAGTGTTTCGATAAATTTACCCGGCTCAAGCTCGGTTCGACCCTGAGATATGATCCGGCTGGTAAACAAACACTTGTTATAACCCTTCTTGAACGATATTGCCAGCTCCTGCCCCTTATCATAAGCCATCACTGGCTGATCGGCACGACCTTCCGGCATCGCTATTACCATTCTATGCCCCAGGATCGATATTATATGTGATTTATACATCTCCCAGTCCTCGCCATGTTTGCGAGTTATGGTCAGCGGCATTTTCTTCATCAACGCAGTCTGTAATAAATTCTGCGTTTCTTTACCAACTACAAATTTCCTTTTTCGCATCGCTACCGAGCCTCCAGTTTTTTTTAACGGTTCTCTCCCTGATTCTTTGCTTAACAATCAGTCCAACTTTTACATCGACTCTCATCATAATGGCAATTAATGAATAATCAGGCATTTACTATGATTTTGAACTTTATCCAGATAATCTCCTCCGAATAGTCCGGTCAGCAAGTAATTAGCGATTGTATCGAATATAACTAATACTATAATGGATGACGCAATATGATCTGGCTACTGACATGTTATAATAGCCGATACGGATAGCTTAAATAACGAATTAATAACCTTAACTAGCACATTCATCTTGAGTTATGAAAATAATGTTCAAAGACAAGACACTTATCACCGCTTTATCTCTCACATTCATTGGTATTGCCATGCTAATTACTGGCAATCTCAGCACCGAAACAGTTATAAATCCGCAAAAAACACATACTACGGACAATAGTTCAGAGTTTCCCACAGGTTTTCCACAAAGAATAGTATGCATTACCCCACTTGGCACGGAACTTATATATGCTCTGGACTGTCAAGACAGGCTTTGTGGTATTGATATATTCAGCGATTATCCTCCTGAAACTAATGAGATCGCTAAAGTCGGCAGCTTTTTCGATACTAATTTCGAGACTATTACCGCTCTTAACCCAGATCTGGTCATCAGCCTGGGGGTCAGTAAAAAAATCAAAGATTTCTGCGATACCAATAAGATCAGGTTTGAAAGATTGAAAATGACCGACCTGAACAGCCTTTACAATGACATACTCCACATCGGCGAGGTTCTTAACTGCCCGGAAAAAGCCGTAACACTTTGCCAGGAAATATCTAATGAACTGCTGAGTATTAAATCGCAGGTTGCCAGAGTTAATACAAGACACCAACAGGAAGAACCCGTAAGAGTCTTTTTATGCCTCAATCGCAAGCCCGGCACTTTGACCAATATCGGCACTGTCGGGCCGGATACCTGTCTGACTGAACTTATTGAGATCGCTGGTGGAACAAATATCTTCAATGACCTGCCCCTGCCCTATGCTGACATTTCCAGGGAATCACTGATAACTCGTTCGCCGGACATCATTATTGAAGCGACCAGTTCCCAGAATATTAAAGAGCGTTCTGCTGAGCTTATCGGACAATGGTACGCTCTTGATGTACCTGCCACCGCTAATAAAAGAGTTTTTCTGATGGATGAAAATATACTTAACCGCCCGGGAGTGAGAAGCGGCAAGATCGCCCAGATGCTCTTTGACTGCATACACGCCCACCAAAAATAAAGACTTATTGCTTGTTAGCAAGCTGACCTTACTTTAGAATCAGATAAGATGAAAGATACTCTGCTTAAATTAGACAATATACATTTTGGGTATAACCCTTCCGGCTTACAGGTAAAAGCTGTATCCTTAGCTCTCACCTCCGGCGAACTTACCGGCATTATAGGACCAAACGGCGCAGGCAAAAGCACTCTGCTTAAGATTGCCGCCGGGATCATCAAACCTCTTGAGGGAAAGGTAATACTCGCCGGCGATAATATGAACCATATTGACCGCAAACAAATCGCCCTCAAACTTGGATATCTGCCCCAACATATTAACATAGTGCCCGGCTATACCGTTGAGCAGGTAGTGGCTATGGGCCGATACAGCCATCTTAACGGACTGGGATTTGTCGGCAAATCTGACATGGCAGCGATCGAAGCAGCCATGACTGATGCCGGGGTCACTCAATTTCGCAACCGAAATATTGAATGCCTCTCCGGCGGCGAACAGCAACGAGCATTACTCGGTTCGGTTATTGCCCAGGAACCGGAAATACTACTGCTTGATGAACCCACCACCGGTCTGGACCTACATCATCAATCATCATTCTTTTCGCTACTGGCACGACAGGCACAGAACGGTAAGGCCGTCATGGTAGTAACTCATGACCTGAACCTGGCCGCAAAATATTGCGACCGCCTTATACTCATGTACGAAGGGGAAATGCTCACCGATGGCACTCCCGAAGCAGTAATAACCCCAGAGTACATCACCAGAGCCTACCACCAGGACATAATCATCACCAGCCACCCCCAAACCGGCAAACCGGTAGTGCTGGTGTAAAGTCTTTTCAACCATAACCAGCCTTGACTGGCTCACTGGTTATGGCTATTACGCAACTGACCGCAGGCGGCATTAATGTCTATGCCCTTTGACTGACGCAGATGAACATTTATACCCCTGTCTTTGAGTATCTCCATAAAGTTATTTACGGCGTTCTCATGGGCTGGCTTATGGCCAGTTTCGCTTACCGTATTATAATTGATCAGATTTACATTTATCCGGTATGGACGCAGCAGTTTGGCCAGAGCCTCAGCATGTTTAGGCAGTGAATTAACACCATCAAGCATTACATACTCAATAGTAACTTCCCGATGAGTGATCTCATAATAATCGTCAATGGCAGTAAGAATGTCACGCATGGGGAAATTGACCGCCCAGGGGATCAACTCTGCCCGCAGCTTATCATTAGGGGCATGAAGACTAACCGCCAGAGTGATCTGCGGAAAATCATGAGCAAACTGAATTATCCGGTCTGGTATGCCTATCGTACTGAGAGTAATATGACGGGAGCCTATATTCATACCCCAGTCGGCATTCATGGTCTTTATCGCCCGGGCTACATTCGCATAATTAGCAAATGGTTCGCCCATACCCATGATCACTACATTATTTAACCGCTGCTCGCCCAGCGACTCTGCCGCAATTATTACCTGCTCAATTATCTCCCCTGCCGTCAGACTGCGAGTAAGGCCATTTATACCGGAAGCACAGAACGCACATCGAACCGGACAGCCAGACTGAGTTGAAATACATACCGTATTGCGATCATGATATTCCATTAACACCGTCTCGGTCAATACGCCGTCAGGCCACTTTATCAGAAACTTCTTTGTGCCATCACGACAAATAACAGTATTAACTATCTCACCACTGCGAACCATATATTCGCTCGTGAGCATCTGCCGCAATTCCTTAGACAGATTAGTCATTTGTTCAAAAGAACTCACACGCTCAGTAAAGAGCCATTTGGCAATCTGACCAGCCCGGAACTTTGGCTGCTTAAGTGAGATCAGTAAATTGGTAATATCATCTATGTTGTAGTCTAGTATCGGTTTCATCTTTTCAATTCTGCGTCAGTTGAACGCCTCTGTTATTTAATCTGCTTTTTCTTTTCAGTGTAATTACTGTTATCAATCCGGTCAATACGGTACAGCAAAGAGCAAAAGCATCGCCTGCCCTGCTATATATTGTTTTACGGCTGTCTAGCCAGACATGGTCGGTAATATATCCAGCGACACAGCGGCGGGCCCTTATATCAGATGCCGGCAAACTGGCTGACAGAGGAGCACTCTGCACTGAACCATCGGGCCTGACCATGGCACTAACGCCACAGTTAACAGACCGGGCTATGCCGATACGGTGTTCAATGGCCCGATAGCGGCTTATTGCCAGATGCTGCATCAGCTCAGCAGTTGGCTCGATCTTACCTGCCCGCTCATTTACAAACCAGCCATCATTACTTATGTTGAGCATAAAATCGGTATTATCCCAGTTGGCCAGATACCCTGCCGCAACCGGGGTAACATCTTCATAACAAATAGCCACGGTAAAAGAATATTCACTGCCATCTGAAGCGGTAAAAGTAAATTTCACCGGCTTAACTCCAGCGTTAATACTGTAATCATAGCCATAAGGTGTGAACTTCAGCAGCAGGCGATTAAGCCAGGGAAAACTCTCTTTAAAAGGGACATACTCACCAAAAGGCACACGGTGCATCTTATCATAACGCAAGCTGCTGCGTGATCCATCGGGATTATACATTATTGCCGAATTTGTTCTGCCATTATTCACCAACTCACTCTTATCTGCATTGAAATCCAAAAGCACGCCGGGAGTACCGATCAGCAAGGCTACATTATACTGAGCTGCCAGCGAAGATAATGCCCGGTCTGTAGCTAACGAGTCGTCAATGTCAGATTGAAATGCACTGACAAACATTTCCCTGTAATCTGCCAGAGCCAGAAATTCATCATTGATCGCATTAAGGACCATAGTCTCAGGCCATACTACCAGCTCGGGCTTAACCACACCGGCACAAGCCTGATGGGTAAGCTCTATATGCCGGTCTATTATCTCCTGAATACTGCTGCCGCCAGACTCTTTGACATACTGTGGTATCGCTTCCTGAACAACCGCCACTACCGGACCAGCTGTCATGGTATGCCCTGACTCATGATTGCGATACATACCATAGCAATAGACGCTGATAAATATAACCAGCACTACAAAAGATCTTGCCAGTAAAAGATTCACACGCTTATCAGTTCCGGGCTTACACCGAAACTGGGAACGCAACAGCAGATCAGCAATAAAACCATTTATCATTACTGCCAGAAAAGTTACACCATAAGCACCGCAGATATCAGCTATCTGCACAAGATTAGTATTATCGATCAGGGCATGAGAGATAAACAACCAGGGGAAACCCGTCATTACCGTTGCTCGCAAATACTCCTGAGTGACCCATATCAACGGTAAAGTCAGCATGAACCACCAACTGGTCGTTACATAAACCCGGCGCAAAATAAAACCTGAAAGAACAATGTACAATGACAGATAAACTGACAGACCTGCCATACCTGCTGCCGTCACATTGGACAGCCACAACAGACTGATCACAAAATATACCGTACCACATACCAGGTTAACCATCGCCGACTGGATATATCGCTCATTACGAACTGAAGCTATCAGCCAGGGCACTAAGGCAAACCAACTGCACAGGCTCCACCCCAGCGGCTCCTGACTGCTCCAGAGCAGGGCCATACTCAGCAGCGGTAAAATACAGGCTCGTAAAAACGAACTCTTACCCGCCCCTGACTTATATTTTTTATCTCTTTCTGTCTGAGCCATATATTCCTCTGATCGTTTAGATGGTCCGAATCTGCTAAGCGTTTTCTGACACAGTGTCTGCTGGCGGAGCAGTCTCCTCCGTCGGCGGAACAATATCCAGCGTGTTGAATATCTGATCCAGATCACACTGGAGCCTGTCGGCAAACGGCTCATACTCATCAATCATCGGACAGGTCAACCGAATATGCAAAGCTACTTCATCTTTGACTCCGATAATGTCCCAGATCAGATAATCATGATCCGGACCTTTACCCTGCCATTTGATACGCCAGTAATTATCATTGACCCGCTCTGAGACGAGTATGAAATTGCCGCTTTCGGGCGTAAACTCCTTACCAAATAAAATATAATCCTTGTACATATCCAGCTCCATTCTGGCATCGCATCCCTGAGCCTTAAAAAAGGCCTGAGCATCATTTTGGGCTGATGGCTGTTCACTTGCCAGAACAGTATAAATAAGGACATGAACTGCCCCAATAGTTTCTCTTATCTTGACCCAGTTCTGGGGCAGATCGGTCTTAACCCGCATATCACCAAATACCGTATTTACCACATTATCAGACGAAAACACGGGACACTTACCCGCCGACCCGCAACCTGCTACCAAAAGCATTAACGAAATCGACACAGCCAGAAATTTGATTATCTTCATATTCCTTTATCCTCATTTTCTTGTTTACTGAATTCCGCCTCGATCTGCTCTATAGTTGGCAGACTTGACTTTAGCTCATCTGGCAAAGCCTGTGTAAGCTGGTAATCAGAAACCCCTATCGGGCTATTGATCTGACTGAGAGCGTATTCAACCACCACCTTATCCTTGCCCTTACATAGCAGAATACCAATAGTTGCTTTATCACCTTCGCCCCGCAACTGCTCATCTATCGCCTTGATATAGAAATTCAGCTTCCCGGCATGTTCCGGCTCAAATTCCACCACCTTCAGTTCTATCACAACATAACAATGCAGACGAATGTGATAGAAAAGCAAGTCCAGAAAAAACTCTCGCTGACCTACCTGTAGCGGAACCTGCTTACCCACATAAGCAAACCCGGCACCAAGCTCCAGTAAAAAACGGGACAGATGGTCCGTCAGTCCATTTTCCAGTTCACGCTCACTGTAATCATTAGCCAGAGTGAGAAAATCCAGATTGTACGGATCTTTAATTATCTCTCTGGCCAGGTCAGACATCGGAGCGGGCAGCGTATTACTGAAATTAGTAATAGCCTTGCCCTGCCGCTCGTATAACCCCGACTCTATCTGGTGAACCAGTACACTGCGCGACCAGTTATGCTCTACTGTCATTTGCACATAAAACAGTGCTTTTTTCACCGTATCACATTTCTGGACGATTGCAATATTGTGCCCCCAAGGTATCTGAGCTAATTGCGAAGCAACTTGCTTCGCAATTGGGCCGTCCAATTTGGCAGCAAGTTGTGGCCAAATTATATCATCAGATGGATTTTCCAACTTACAGGCAGTTTTGTTCTGGTTAAAATCTGGGCCATCCAATTGGGAAGCAAGTTGTTTCCCAATTATATCTCCTTGTGAATAAAAGATATACCATGCCTTAACCGTTCTTAGATTTCTATACGACAGCCCTTTCATTTCCGGGAATTCTGCCATAAGGTCTTTGCTTAACTGCTGCAAAAAACCGCTACCCCAGACGGCCTGCTCCTGCTTCCGGACAATATCCTCACCCAACGACCAGTAAAACTCGACCAGAGCTGAATTGACTGCTACGGCTGCCTTGATCTGGGCGTTCCGGATCCGCTGCTTAATATCGATGAGCCACTGGCGATATTGTTTGTCAGATGTCATTTCACTAAGACTCATAATACCTTCCCCCATGTTCAGTATTTAAACATTGAAATAGTCAGGCTTATTTCGTCAGGCTCGCCACCAGTGAATCTACCAGGTCACGCACTTGCGGGTCATGATCACAGAGATTATCAATGTTCCGGCATGAATGCATCACCGTTGTATGGTCACGACCGCCGAAATGGCCGCCGATCTCCTCCAGGCTATGCCGGGTGAGCTCACGCGCCAGGTACATACATATCTGACGCGGATACGCTATACTCCGACTGCGACGCTTGCCCTGCAAGTCACTGAGCTTAACATTAAAATGAGTGGTAACGGCATCTATGATCTGAGATATAGTTACCTGCGAATGACGAGGAATAGACTCTACTCCTAATGCCTGACGCGCCAGCTCCATTGTGATCTTACCATCGCCCAGCATTGCATAACCGTAAACCTTAGTCAATGCTCCTTCCAGCTCACGAGTATTACTGGTGATACGCTCGGCAATAAAACTGATAACATCTTCTGGCGGATTTATGCCTCGCAGAGCGGCCTTATTGTATAAGATGGCCATTCTCGTTTCAAAAGCCGGGTTATCTATGCGGGTAACCAAACCCTGATTAAATCGACTTATCAGGCGATCTTCCAGCTTGGGTATTTCCGACGGCGGACTATCTGCTGAAATGATGATCTGCTTGCGACTCTGGTACAGACTATTGAAAGTATGGAAAAACTCTTCCTGCGACTGCTCCTTTTCGGTAAGGAACTGTATATCGTCAATTACCAGTACATCGACATAACGATATTTATACCGAAAATCATACAGATCACCCTGACGCAAGGCACGCACAAAATCATTTACAAATGTCTCACAGGTAAGATACAATATCTTTGAGGCCGGATTGCGTTTTTTCAATGCCTGACAGGCAGCCTGCATAATATGGGTCTTACCCAGTCCTACCGAACCGTGAATGAACAGCGGATTATAGGTCTCACCCGGCGACTCACTCACCGCCACACAGGCAGCATGGGCCAAACGATTACTGGGACCTACCACAAAATTATCAAAAGTATAATCCGGATTGAAATAAGTTATCTCACTGGCATCAAGCACTACCGCCTGCTCGCTGGTCTGGCGACGGTCGGCATCTGTCCGCTCGCCCGGCATCGCATATTCGATCGTCACAAAATGACCCGTTATACGCTGGGCGGCACTGGTAAGACCGCCGCTGCAACGCAAACTGAGATACTGACGCCATGACTCCTCAGCAACCCCGATTCGCAATATACCACCATCAAGACTTAATGGCTCCAACTGCTCAAACCAATGACGCCAGAGTGCATTATATTCCTGCTGAAAAGTTCGCAGGATCTTGTCCCATATATTTGTTAATACTTCACCCAAAGGGGTAGTCCTTTATATTTTGTAAAGACGCATAATCATGTGTCTCATTTTCGGGCAAACATCTATTGTTTTGGCTGGAATATTTATAAAATATGCTCAACCCTATTCACGCCCGGCTTGAATATTCCAAGACGCATAACCATGCGTCTCTACATCATTCAAATAACTTCTTCTGAAACCGATCTTGAGAATAACGAGTTACTATTTCATCTACTGAGATCGGATATTTACCCGACCAGCAGGCATTACAATAATGGTCAGCCGGCTTACTCACACAACCGAGCATTCCCTCCAGCGATATATAATGCAGAGAATCTATTCCCAGATATTTGGCTATCTCTTCCACAGAACGCTCATTGGCGATCAGCTCTTTCTTACTGGGGAAATCGATTCCATAAAAACAAGGATTCTTGATCGGCGGTGAGGCCACACGCAGATGGATCTCCTTGGCTCCGGCACGACGCAATGCACTCATCTTGCCGCGAGTCGTTGTACCGCGAACTATAGAATCTTCTATTACTATTACCCGTTTACCCTCTACTACCTCACGGATAACATTAAGCTTCATCTTTACAGCCAGATCTCGCATAGGCTGCTCTGGCTCGATAAAACTGCGACCGGCATAATGACTCACCGTAAAACCGCGGTCATATGGTATGCCGCTTTCCTGGGCATAACCCTGAGCGGCACATGTTGCACAATTTGGAACAGGCACAACTATATCGGCATCTACACCAGCCTCACGCGCCAACTGGCGACCCATTGCCAGGCGAACATTATGTACATTCTCGCCAAAGACCATACTCGAAGGATTAGCAAAATAAACCTGCTCAAAGATACAATGGGCCGGCTTTACTGTACCTGGCTGCTCATAGAAGCGACTTCTTAATCCGTTCTTATCTATAGTTACTATTTCGCCGGGCTCTACCTCACGCACCAGTTCAGCATCTACTATATCAAGGGCACAAGTCTCAGAAGCTATTATATAACCGCCATTAGCAAATCTGCCTATACATAACGGCCTTATGCCTCTGGCATCACGGGCAGCCTCGATCTTATCCGGAGTCAATAATAACAGACAAAACGAGCCCTGCAAATGACGACATACATGGGCAAATGTATCTGGCTTGGATATATGCGTCGGCTTGGCCAGCAGATGAATTATCACCTCTGTATCACTTGTCCCTTTGAATATATGACCATGAGCCTCATACTCATCTCGCAATAACATGGCATTTACCAGATTGCCATTATGCGCCAGGGCCATCTGACCAAGAGAATACTCCACCAGCATCGGCTGGGCATTGGCTATATTGCTCGAACCCGCCGTTGAATAACGAACATGACCAATTGCTGTATCTCCCCAGGTCGTCATCTTCTGCTGCTGCTCTTTAGGAAACACATCTGAAACCAGACCCATTCCCACATGACCGCGAATATCCTCGCCATTACTTACCGCTATTCCCGCTGACTCCTGACCTCGGTGCTGTAAGGCATGCATTGCCAGCACACAAAGATCTGTAGCACTGGGATGACCGTATATGCCTACCACCCCGCAGTTTTCCTTTTTATCCGGCCCGCTTATCACCACACCATGGTCCGTGGCTGACTGGTCACTATGTTCGTGCATTTATTCCTCTTGCTGTATCGAAAGAGATGTAGGTTATATCTTAACTCTTTTATCTCACTATTGTTATATAAAGTTAAGCATGACAGCATCACTACTTGCCAAGGGCGACATTTTAAAGGGAAATACCCGCCAAGTCAAGATATCCTTATTATTGCACATTCACTTAAACGCTTCTCCGGCAATAATAAACACTATAAACCTTACACTTAGCATAACTGATAAAAATCATTAAGATTTTTCTTTCTGCTCGAAATAATTAATTGACAGACGGATTATCAATACCACAAACACCAGCAACACACCCAACCAGATACCCCAGTTAAATGAACCCGTAACATCTGCTATCGCTCCACCAATCACTGGGCCCACCAAACCGGCAAAGCCATAACCCAGAAAACAAACCGGGTACAAGCGAGGGAAAAACTCTGTTCCATACCTCTGCACAATGCAGGAAGCATAGACCACAAAACAACCACCAAAACCAATACCTGCTGCCGTTGTCATTACCAGCAGCAAACCACTGGAACTCTGACTGACAGTCAGAGGCAATAAGGAAATTGCCAGCCATAATGTTGATATTATTAAGATCTTGCTACTACCATACTTATCGGCAAATTGACCCCACAATATACGCCCCAGGGAATTACCCAGAGCAAAGGTCGATATACCCAGAGTAGCCACCATATTATTAAAACCCATATTATGGATCAATGGGTGCAGATTGGCTATAGTCAAAAGACCGGCAAAAGTACCGGCAAACATACCCAGACACAACAGCCAAAATGACCTGGTAGCCAAATATGGCTTGATCGACATATTTTTGACATCAGAAGCCTGACATCTGACTATACACTTTGGCTCACTCAAAAACATACTGGCTAAAAATGCCACTCCCCCTAATGCCAGCCCTAAAACCCTGAATGACATAAGGACATCACCGTCATGCATGTCCAGCATATACTCTGCCAGACTGCTCAAAACAATAGCGCCACCACCAAACCCCGCTACTGCTACACCAGTTACCAGACCCTTATTATCCGGGAACCATTTCATACCTACGGTTAGAGGACATACATAGCCAGCCCCTATTCCCATTCCTGTTATCAAGCCTATTCCTGTCAATAAAACTGGATAACTGCCCCCTGAGTATGAAGCCACTAAATATCCCAAAAAAAATAACACTGACCCTACAGCAGCCACTGGTCTGGCTCCGTAACGGCCCAGCATTCGACCCGCCGGGATCATTACCACTGTAAATGTGGCTATGGTAACACCAAAAATTAAACTACACTCACTACTGCTTAATCCATGATCATTTTTCAAAAAAGGAACAAAGGCACTCCAGGCATAAACACTACCCAATACCATCTGTAAGATCACGCCGGCCGCCAGAACGATCCATTTCTGCATACAAAACTCTCTCCAATAACCATTTTTCCGGCACTACCACCATAGATAGCACATCTGGACCATGCCCCATACATTGGCCAATTATGTCGGGATTATAGCCAATATCTCCCAAAAATAAAGTATTATAAGACCATAACCTGACTTTTTTTGTTTAATATTGCACCTTTACTAACTCTGCCACTGGCAATAAAGATTAAAAATTAGTGCCATACAACAATATTTATCCCTGTTTTTTACAAAATCACTACACACTAGTATTTTACTGGTCCTACCATATTTTTCAGTGTATTATCTTAATTAATGACAGATCAAAACAGCAGACATTATGAATCAGCCTTTGAAAGCTGGCTTTACGGTAGTGGTAATATTTATGTAAATCAAAACTACAACTTGAAATTTACATAAAACATTAACATTTTGCCGAAATACTTTCGCCAGATGATACCCTGACAACAATGGTCTGGTACGACGGACAACAGAAAACAACATATCAGGGAACAACAATCCTGAACCCGCTCTTGCACGGACTAAACCTCAATACAAACTAAACATTCATAACCTATAGATATTAGTTTATACTGGTCTGGACCAGTTTTTCTGTATATTATCTTAATTAATGACAGCTCAAAACAGCAGACATTATGAATCAGCCTTTGAAAGCTGGCTACTTGACAGCGAACTGCCTTTTGTACCTTTATCACAGGTAAGACAGGCAATAATGCACGGCGAGAAGCTCAAGAGCTTTGATTATATTGTCCACCCGGACCATAGCGACGCCCTGCTGGTAGAGATTAAAGGCCGAAAACTGAAAACCGCCGACTTTCTCGCTCATCGTCCCGGCGAAAACTGGGTTACTCAAGCCGATGTCGATTCTATGCTCAAATGGCAGAAGATATTTGGCCCGGGTCATAGCGCCGTATTTGTTTTTGTCTATTGGTTATTCGATTATGAAACCCCGGTTCCAAATACAAACCAAGACAGCTTTGATTATATGGGCAGACAATATTGGCTTAATATGATATATGTTAATGACTATCAATCAGTAATGAAAACAAGAAGCACGCGATGGCAAACAGTTGACCTACCTGCAGCCAAGTTTCGCCTGCTGGTAAAAGAACCAGGAGCATACATCTGAGATGGACGATATAAAATATATAATAACTTTGCAATGCCATATAGTTAAAGAGCGATGTAGCGGCTACTTATGCGAAGAAGCATTTCATTTGCGGCAAGGTGGGTTCGCCCATTACCCCAAAGATACAGACATCCGCTATTTGAGTATAACCTGTGGCGGCTGTTGTGGGCGTGCCAGTTTGCGTAAACTGTCTAACGCCCTTAAACTGCTCAAAAAGCGGGCAGGGATTGAGCCTGAACAGGTAGCATTGCACTTTTCCAGTTGTATCTGCCGGGAAAGTTTTCACGGGCCAAAATGCCCTCACTATGACTACCTTAAGGAACTGGTATCCAGAAAGAATGTTAAATGCTTTGAAGGCAGCAGGATAAGCGATACCACACAATCACGACTCGACGAAAATGGACATTGGTCAAAAGAGTAATAGTCTCTTAAGAACACTGCCCCCCAGTATAGTAAAAGAAGAACCAATATGATAAGAAGGCGTATAATTTACAGTGGCAGAGTACAGGGCGTTGGTTTCCGCTTCACCGCTGTGCGTGTGGCGGCTAACCACGATGTCTGCGGCTTTGTCAGAAACTTACCCGGCGGTCAGGTAGAAGTCGAGATCGAGGGCACAAAAACCGAGATACAGAACTTCTGCGACGAACTGGCCGATATGATGAGCGGCAATATCAGGGAAGTAAATTTCCAGGATATGCCCGTCGGTGGTAAATACCACCGCTTTGAAATAAGATACTAATAGAGACGCACATTTGCGTCTCCCAAACAACCAGATGGACAAAAGAATAAGAGGAAAAACATATGAGTAGCTTTATGAACAATTTGAAAACCGCCATGTTGATGGCTGCGCTAATGGCACTTTTTGTCATAGTTGGCCAGCGATTCTTTGGCCAGCATGGCATGATAATCGCCCTTATATTGAGCGGTATGATGAACTTTTTCAGCTATTTCTTCAGCGATAAGATCGCTCTGACCATGATGCGTGCCCGTAAGGTTGACCGCCAGAGTCACGCTCGTCTTTATGGCACTGTAGAAGAGCTGGCCACTAATGCCGGGCTGCCTATGCCGGGCGTTTATATCTGCCAGCAGCAGGCACCCAACGCCTTTGCTACCGGCCGCAACCCCAGCCATGCCGCCGTCGCCGTTACTGAAGGGCTGCTCGAATGCCTCTCCGCCGATGAGCTGCGCGGCGTTCTGGCCCATGAGCTGACCCATATCAAGAACCGCGATACCCTGATAAGTACCATCGCCGCCACTGTCGCCGGTGTTATCTCCTCTATCGGGTATATGCTCTATTTCCTGCCTCTGGGAAATAGTGACGATGAAGACTCCAATCCGCTGGCAAGCCTGGCACTTATAATCCTGGCCCCCATCGCCGCGGCGATAATCCAGATGGCGATCAGTCGCCGTCGCGAATTCATGGCCGACGCCGGCGGAGCAGCAATGGCCGGCAGCCCCTATGGTCTGGCCAGTGCCCTACAAAAACTGGAAAACTACAGCCACCGCATACCCATGAAGGTTGCCGACAGCTACCAGAATATGTTCATCGTCCAGCCCTTCAGCGGCCAGCAGGCCATGAACCTGTTCCGCACCCACCCGACAACCCAGGCCAGAATCAAAGCCTTAACCGGCTTCGACCAGATCTGATAGAACAGACATTCTATCACAACAAAAAACAAAAAACGACCGGCCTGATTATCCAGACCGGTCGTTCTTATTTGTATAAGTCTATCGGAACCTGTTTTATTCAGTTTTCTCTTTCTCCACCGGATTCGGCACGAAATACAAACTCATTTTCTGGTTGGCTGCATTATCTTCACCAAACAGTTTAATTAATTCTAATTCCAAAGGCAGGCTCTGTTGAAAACTATCTCCCTCTTCCAGTGATTCACTTATCAATATCCGTCCACTATGCTCTTCCACCCAATATACTGTCCCATCCACAGGTACTTCATAATCAACCTCTAACCCACCTCCCACCAGATACTTTTTCTGCGGAATACCTCTGCTGTCAAACACACCGGCACCTAATATCGGCTTGGGCGAATTACAACCACATACCAACACCACCAGACACGCCGCCGCCAGAACTGACACCATCTTTTTCATTATTTTCGTTTTCCTTATATCGGGAGTAATTATCCGCCAACCGCCTGTACCTCGAAAATTACCCGGCAACCGGCTTTGTCTATATAAAGACAAACCAAATACTATTCCATTACACAGAGTCAAAACTAATCACAAATTTTCTCAGACTAGTCGAGCTTCGCGGCAATAGCGGCATTTCCATTGCCAGAAATTATCCGTGCCACTGGCGTTAGCTTTAAATCTCTTTGGGCTACGGCCAGATCGTAAAGCGACTGCAAATTCAGCCAGAATTGCGGGCTGGTACCAAATGCCTGCGATAAGAGCCATGCCGTCTGGGCCGAAACCGAACGCCGCCCCCGACATATCTCATTAATACGACGAGCTGGCACACCCAGATGCTCGGCCAGGGCTACTTGCGTGATCCCAGATGGATCAAGAAACTCCTCTTGCAATACTTCACCCGGATGAACCGGGATCGCTGGTATTATCATATTCGTATTCTTACTCATAGCCCTCATCCTTTGTGGTAATCGATCAATTGAATATTGCAGGCCATATCAGCCTCCCAACTGAAGATTAATCGCCACTGGTCATTAACCCTTATGCTATACAAACCGCCCAGGTCACCCCTGAGTTTTTCAAGATGGTTTGATGGCGGTATCCGCAAATCATCTAAAGTAACTGCTGCAATCAACATAACTAACTTGCGTCTGAGCGTTTTTTCAATACCGGCAGGTAAAGCCTTGGCTTTTCCTTCTTTCCAGAATCTTTCCAAATTCTTATCTGCAAATCTGCTTAACTTCTTCCACATTTACATTATACCACCTAGTGTAATAAATGTCAAATCACCCTGCTTCATAAGCCTGATACGAAACCTTTAATATTGGGAAAATATGATCATAAATACTTTTGCACAAGACAATTAACCTAGCAAACACATGAACCACCAGTATCTTTAACCTGACCTGTACCACAACCAGCCGCTAATACCATTGCCATAAAATAGCCAACTAATAGACTATGCCGCATTATTACTCCTCGAATCAATATGTGAACTACAAACCAACAATGACAAATTCTAACCAGACCATGCTTACCTGTCAACGAGCCTTAATTAAAAATAAAGGGTGGCTACTCCGTATGAACAGCCACCCCACTACAAAACTCAACTGTCACTTTCAGTGATTAACGATCATCTTCCATTGCATAGTCTGGAAAAATGTTTCGCCATAAGCTATAAGCACATCATCTACAATAAAGAACGGCACTTGAATATCATCTGCTATCTTATAGTACCATATAGCCAGACCAGCAATTTTTTCGGTTCGATATGGCCAGCCAAAATCGTTCAATATCTCAGCAGTTGAATAATCGCCAGTAACTGACAATCCCCTGCTGATAAGTTTCTGATTTATCGTCCAGACACTATCCCTGACTTTCACTGGCTCACTGGCAACTGTTTCATCAAAATCACCATGCTCAGCTACCCAGTCAACACAATACTTCACAAAATCATCTCGTTCCGGAAATCCAAGATTCTTGAACTCACCTACAATACCCATATTCACAGCCAGCCCTTTACCACAACGATAAACCGTAAATGGGTTGAGTTCTTTTCTGGCTACGGCACGGCCATCCCATTGGTCAGTCAGCTTATCATCAACCAGAACAAATGACTGGCCTTCAACATAGTCACCCACCAGCCCATTTACCCCACAAGTTTTCGTAACCATCCCGTCGGCAACAAAATCTAATGCCGGGTATTTATTATTTATCTTCCAGTCTTTAAGCCCTAAATGCCAGATGAACCGAGGATCTTTCAGGCCAAACAGTTCGGTCATCTTCTGCTTATATCTCTCTGTTTCAGCAGCATTATTTTTGATATCATTATTCATATGCGAGGCCCAGGTCGCTTTGGTCGCCTCAAAGCCAGTGGCATATGCTGGTCTAACCAGGCCAAAATGCTCAAAGTTTACCAGATGCACACCGCTCTTCACCGCTTCGATAACGGCATCAATAATCTCCCACTTAATATTAACATGCCAGTTACCCGATACCATAACATCAACCTTCTGCAGATCCTCAACTTTGGAAGCGTCCAGCAGCATACTGGAGAAATTATAGTTCGCTAACTGCTCTTTTAACGATGGATCATCTGCAGTACCCGGATCAATCAGGGCATAAAGCTCGTAATCTTCCGTATCATTAAAACGACCGGCGATACCAACATGATTCCAGCCGATCTCACTGCCTTGCCACCATGACGGCCCCTTAGCCGAATACAGACTTACAAACACACCCACTTTAACACGGTCAACTTTAACTGGCTTCTGAGCCATTTGCCGGCCCTGCTCAATATCTTCACGCGACATAATCGACTCACACTTACTCTTGATCTCCTCTGCCTTTTTGTCTGAAGCTGCCATCAGCGATATCCATTTATATGCTTTGGCATTATTCTTTTGCAGAATATCACCATAGTAATATTCCCTGGCCAGCAGATACATGGCATCAACCTGTTTTTTAGCAGCAGCTTTTGTCAGTAGCTCAACTGCTTTATCAGGGTTCTGAACCGTACCAATACCAAGCAAATGCATTCTGCCCAGACAGAAGATCGCATCTGCGTCACCATTATCAGCAGCGATAGTAAACCAATGCAAGGATTTTAAATTATCTTCACGATAGCCGGTCCCGTAAAAAAAGCATACTCCCGCCCGAGTCTGCGAGCGTACATCGCCTGCTTTGGCTAAGGCCAGCAGAGCATCTACCTGCTCCTTTTTATCAGATGCTACGCTCATTGCCGCGGTATTTATCGGCGTCTGGCCAAATTCTCGCCGGGTATCTCCGTAGCCATAACCATTTCCACTACCAAGTTGGAAGAGCTTGTCTTTATTTCGGGCCAATTCCTTTCTGGCGACAGTACCGTTGCCCGGATAAAAACAACTTATCCCGATCGTTTCTTCAAATGCCTCAAAAGTACACCTTGGGTCTGTCATGCACTTATCTTTCCACTGCTCCAGCCAAACCTGTGCTAATTTCTGACCCTGCTCAACTGCGACCTTATCGATCTGCACCTTACAGTCGTTCATCAGCGATCTGAGCCATAAATTCCTGGCACCCATAATTGCCAGCCATTTATAAGCCAGTGCATCATTTCTCTCTACTCGCTCGCCCAGAAAATACAATTTCGCCAGTAACTTCTGTGCGTCCAGCTGATCAGCATGGGCCGCCACAGTCAGCCAGCCAATTGCCTTGTCTATATCCTGACCAACACCAAGACCCTTGAGATATAAACCACCTATTATATATTGTGCGTCCTTATCACCTCGTTCCGCTGCCGACAGATAAGCGTTATAAGTCTTGTCATCCAAAGTCAATCGCTTACCATTATAGCCATCATCATAGCCCGGCCAATAGCGACCATAAGCAATACTCGACAAAAGCAAAAACACGACCATCATCCGAACCATAACCAACTTTTTCATTACATTAGCTCCTAAAAAGTTCCTGAATAAACGGATTACATTCCATTCATAATTACTTTAATATGAATATATTATAAACACTTTACCGCCCGCCCGGACCAATCGCCAGACATAAGGACACATATCAACCTCATCTTTGCCATAATAATAGACGAACAAATATTAATTTCGTAACAAAAAATTTTTATTTTTTTGAATTATTGTCCCAAAATTTGCAGCGAGAGAGTTTTCATGTAAGCAACCAGACTGATTGCTTTGCCGTCTAATTTCAATTTGTATTTACAGAAAGCACCCCGGAAAAAGTGAAATGTGTGCAGCATTTTTACTGACACTTATGCGGGAACCGTAGGAGAAATTGGGCAGCCGCGATTCTGGTCGGTTTATAATTGTGTAACCAAAACCCACTTTCTTTTTCGCTTCAACAGCAATGCAACCCTTCAAATCACCCAGATCAACTACAAGCTTTAAGACCAGGAATTTCGGCTCCGTGAAGCTTCTACAAACTATACAAACCACACTATCACGAGAAAAACCATATACATTTTCAATATCTCTGCTCTATTTATACTTTTCTGACCAGTATCAAAATCGCCACCAGTGATAAAACAGAGAAAGGTAAAGCGAAACCGTGTTGGCTAAAAATAGTTTTATTAGTACATACCGGAACATCGGCTATAAGGTAGCCCGGACCTTGCTTATAGTGGTCCATTTGTGCTATTATCTCACCAGTTGGAGAGATTATAGCACTTATACCATTGGCTGCTGCCCGAACAATGCTGTATCTGTTTTCGATTGCTCTGGCCCGCACAGCCTGTAAATGCCCATACCTCACGGTAGTCCAATCGGCTGTCGGGCATACTACCAGACCCGTGCCATTTCTGCCATAAAAGGCTGTTTGCTGGTAGAAATTATCGTCCTGACAGATCATAGCTCCTACATAATGCCCATCAATATTTACATTCTTCAAATGACCCGGCCCTTTTTTACCCGGCTCTAACGGAGTCAGGTGCGTTTTGTAATACTGATCGGCTATAACCCCATCTGGTGAAATAAACAGCAATTTATTATGATTTTCGGTAAGATCAAATATGCCAATGACCAGCCACACATTTTTATCTTGAGCAAAGGTAGAAAACTTCCCTATAATTTCTTGCCTTGTAAATTTATTCACATAAAAACCTAACTCACCAGTTGTTATCAGTCGGGCCCCCTGAGTGGCGGCCTGACTGGCTGGTTCTAAGAATAGCTTAGCAAATCCCTCATCTGTTGCCGGGTTAGAAAGATCGTTATTTTCATCCAGAACCCAGCCAATCGTAGCAACCTTGAGCGTATCAGATTTGGCTGGCAAAGTAAGATAATCAGCTCCGGCACAAACTGCCACGATCAGCATAGCAGTAAGAATAATAGCCTTGCGATTGTTCTTTTGGAAAATATAATGAGCTGCAAGACTTTGCATACTACCAATAACAAAAATCACACCACAAATACCGGTAATAGAGGTAAATCCAATTGCCAGAGGATATGCAGTCCATGACCTGACCAACGACTGAGCCAGACCCCAGACCGGTAAAAGCGTACAATTGAGATAGTCGATTGAATACATAGCAATGCCAATAAGTATGCTGGCCGATATAGCCGGTCTTTTGATAAGCATCCCCGTGATCAGACATAGCACAGTCACAACGGCAACCATATATACCATCAAAATCACAGTAATGACTACCGGCATACGCAGATAGTACATCTGTGGCATAATGTATGCCAGTGACATATACAAACCAACAACAGCAGCATTTGCTTTGGTACCGTTATTACGCAAGATCACAATCATTAGCGGCAAAAAAGCTACTAATTGCAGTATAGCCAGCGGTGAGTAAAAATTACCAGCCATAAGCAAAAAACCACCCAGAATACCAGCTAATCGACATTGCCAGCCTGACTGTTTGGGTAAAGCTCCTTCATCAACATTATTAACAGACATAATCACTCCATGTTCGACAATCATAATCTCATAATATTTCTAATTATCGAGCATAGATTCTACTATGTCAATTTTATTCTTTAACCCCGGAAAAAGTGAAATGTGTGCAGCATTTTTACTGACACTTATGCAGATACCCATGGAAATACCTGAGATTTACCCCGGCTGTTACTTCCCTATAAAACAACAAGCCCGCTCTGCTTTATATCTTGCAGAACGGGCTTGTTTTATTTATCTATTGGTATAGAAAAGTGTAACTGTAAATGATTACACGAAATCATTACAGAACACGGCGACGCATCCAGCCGATCATGGTTGTACCAAAACCTGCCAGCAGAACAGCGGCAGGAGCCGGAACAGCTACCACAGCCTCAGGGGCCGCCTGAATAATGAACGGTAATGCGATCTTGTTGTGACTTGATGTATTATTGACCTGGAACAGACATGAGTAATACTCACCGGCTGCCAGAGAGCTAGACCAGCTTCCATTGCCACTACTCCATAGAAAATCCTGATTAACAATAGCATTGTCATTGTCAGAAGCGTCGCCTTCCCATACTACCAGATCTTTAGAATAAAAATACACCCAGCTACCACCACTCCATTTGACATCAACCTTGAAGGTCTCATCAGCATTCACTGTATAAACCGGAACCTGCCAATCGTGCAGGTCGTAAGCACCGTCCCAATTGCCCAGCTCTGTTTCCAGTGTGGCATCAGCACCAGTAACTCTTACCTGTATGGTTGGTTTCACGCTGGTACCAGCAATCTTAACACCACTAACCTGCCACCAGCCATTAACATATTCAATATCATTGAATGTGTTTGTCGGACCGGCCAACGCCGGGACTACCGTCAGGGCAATTACTGCCAGAAATAAAAACATCTTTCTCATTATCATTCTCTCCATTGCTCTCTATTGTTCCTTTATATCAATCCACCATGAACTGACAAAAGAAACGCCTTTGCTTTTTATTACTCACCTGCTGCTACAACTAATTCAAGCCAAAACAGCAAAAGACTACACATAAGTATATATTTTGTAGTCTTTTATATTGCGCAACTCTCTTTTTTTACACAATATCATGAACCATTCTACCATTTTTGCGTATTTTTTTCAAATTAATTTCATATCAGTCCAGATTGTATCTGATATATCGTTCTGGCAAACGAACAATACAAAACATACTTTTCCCCACAAAAAAAATGGAAAGAAGGCTGGGCTTGCTGATTAAATCGGTACACGCCTATGGCTCATAAACAAAAAATCTCGAAAATCAGACATTCTTTGAGACTAAAAATGATGACCAATATTTGAACAACATCTAGCATGGATTAAATAATATCAGTTAACATTCAACTTACTTCTTAGCTCCGGAACATTTGTAATGTTAGATAAACAATTTGCCAACAATGTGTTTATATTCCCAATTTGCTTCTTATCCAGCAACTCCCTATTAAATATAACACATTCAGCAGAGTTGCTAAAATCATTAGCATCTGATACACCTAGCAATACACTTGTTTCGTAACAAAACCCCTCTTTCACTTGAATCCAATTTATTACAACGGACTTAACGACAATTACCTTGTCAACAGAAAGTCTTTTTTTACGGGTCAAGTAATCAAATTCTTTTGAATAAACTGTAAACCCTGCTTTTGACATTTCATTAAATATCATTCCAGTCACTTCCAACTCTATTCCATAATAGGTTGGCAACGTATTATCCTGCGAATAGTAGTAGGGTGGAATATATTGACAATTAAAATCTGGACTCTCGGCAATCCAACATACTGCATCAGTATTATACCCCTGCACTGGATTAGAATAGTCTGGTGCAGGCGACAATTCAGAATATCTAGGAAGTTTTGCACACCCAGCAATAAAAACAGTAAATATTAGTATAATCTGCAAAAGTTTTGACATATAAAAAACCATCCTTATCATAATGAAGTACATAAAAATTTTACAATACTAAATAACTTGCAATTCGCCCGAGTAATCTCCCAAGCCAGTACCCTATTTTGCATTTCACAAATTAAGCGAGCTTGATTCTTCTGCCTGCGCATTATTTTCAATAGAAGCCTTGCAAGGAACAACGATATTGTAAAATTGAAACCCGTTGCCAGTTTTAACAAAGTCTTTTTCTATCGTCTTAGACAATTGAAGATAGTTGTCGTAACAATCAATTCTAACTTTGTGAACCCCTGGAGTTAAATTTAAAGGAATGACAGATATATTATCAGGCAACATTTTCCAACTTCTAATATCTGCCTTAACATTAGTTGCCGCACCAATACCATGTGATATCAGACCTGCTCCTATAAGTACTAATTGTGCAGACGCATTATCAGTACTCCCAGCTGCAGCAAACATAGCATTTCCGAGGTTGTGCGAAAAACTCTTAAATTGCGCTTGGCTTGCCAGAACATTATCCATCTCTCTTCCGCCGCGGGTAGATGCCTGAAAACCGATATCAGCTACACCTGATATCGCATCATACCACAAATCTGAATCAATTTGGGCTTCAACCATTATTTCGTTTACTGGAGACTTGATCAGTACTCTTTCTTCTCCATAATCGCCAACTCTTTCAAATACCGGCGAACTACCGCTCCATACAAGCACAAGTGTGTTGAAAGGTTTACCTAAGCCGCTACAATAATCAAGATAATCGGTTTCAATGCTGGACTTATACTTCTCTACCTCCTCAACAAACAAAGCATACTGTTCATCTTCGCTTAGCCCATTTTTATCCATTGAAGTCTCAATGCCCTTTCGGAAGTGATCAACTTTAGGATGAGAGCTTATAAATGAATTTAAAGCCAATTCCAGCAATCTATCACGCATATCACTTTCGCCCTGTAGCGAATAGCATAATGCTTCTAAAAACTGTAATAAAGCATAATCACATTTGTATTGTTCTTTTTCTGAATCTGAATCCGCTATTTGTCCTGTCTTAATACATGCAATTGCATTATCAACATCTCCTTCTTCAAGCAGCAACAACCCCATTAGCATGCTAAGGGTAGCCTGTTCATGTGGTTCACCTTTGAAAACCTTACTACTCTCAGCCCCCCATAAACTTACAGCTTCTTTTTCTGTTTTAGGGTCAAAAAAGCCTTGAATCGATTTATAGGCTTGCATAAGTTTATCTTTGGCCTCTTCTTTATTATTCTCTGCCAAACATATAGTTCCTAACTCACACAAATATAACGGCTGACTAGTTGTCATTTCAACGCAAAGAGGTTCAATAACTCCAATTGCATCTTGGTAATTTCCGCAAAAGAAATAATCTCTAGCAATATCTGCTTCTTGTTCCTGTTTTGCAATCTCTTTCTCACTAAGTTTTTTAACTTGAGATGGATTTCCACAACCACAAATCAACATACTTGCAATCAATATTGATATATAAAACTTTAGCATAACAATCTCCCAATATTATTATTTAAGAAACTCAGACACCGTAACCTGATAATAAATAGCCTCTTTTACAGGACAGTTGACTTGGTAATCAATTGTTTCACCTCTTACCATTTTAACCGCCTGCCAATTGCTAGTGTAAGCCGCCGGCCCGGAAGCATAACCATTATTATTAAGAGGTGATTTATAAAACTTTACCTGAACTGAAATCTGCACATCTCCCCCCCTAACATCCCAGAAATGCTGACCACCACGATTCCTAAATCCAATATTTAGAGTTGGGTACCCATTACTATTCTCATTCATAGTTTCATATGCAATTTCGACATAGTCCCTTATAGACCTACTTCCCAATATTGTGTACTTGCCAGGTCTTACAAATACAACACTACCTTCATTTTTAATTTCACTCGTATCGGTTCTGTGCGGGGAATAGGTTGTACTACATCCTACCCCAATTATTGCAACAAATAATAACAATATATACTTCATAATTTCCTTCCTGAATAATAGAAATTTCATTTATCGATATAATACAGACTTACTTGTTTGTTTTTTTGTTTCATATCCATAATCCAGTATTATATCATTTGTTTCTGGATCTATAACAACAAACTCAACAACAATATAATCAGATGTGACACCTGAGCTAGATTTGGTTATTGAACTAATTTCACCTGTAAGGATGTAATTAGCCTTGCCTTTACCACTATCAATCTTCTTCTCTAAGTCAATGGCCTTCTCAAATACAGAAAGGTCATCATTATTTACTAACATAACATTAAATGTTTTTTTGACATTTGGACTTTCCCATAGCTCTGGTGAAATCGCCCGGTGAAAAGCATTAGGTCCAACCATAGATCCGTCTTTGTTTACATTGCCATTAATAACCTGTATTCCATTTGTATTATTGACATTTGTGGAATTCTCATAACCTCTCCACTTTTCCTGATTCTCTTCTGCCCACTTCAAATCATTAACTGTATTGGCCACACCCTCTGTTTTAAGACTTTCAGCATAAAATTGGCCTGTCAGCAAATAATCATACTTAACATCTGATCCGGGCATTGTAAAAACAATCTTTTCGCCGGCACACTGCTTAATTTTTGATCGCAAAAGAATTGCAAAGCTATCTGCATTCATGTTATACAGATTTGTGTTATCTATTTTTGCCAACGATATAACAACTTGCTTGTCAGCATTCTTAATAAAGCTACTATCAACAATTGCTTGAGCTAATTCATCTAATGCTTCTTCTATATCCTTACTATTTCTTTCTGTTAATATAGCTTTTCTTGCATTTTGACCTGCTTGGTTAGCCAGGAACCTAATTTTTCCATCTGAATATTTGTTTAGCTCGAGCCTTACTTTCTTCATAAGAATATCAGTATCAATCAAATACCTTGTAGAGTTTGCTATTTTATCTGTTGCTATTACAAGCTTTTCATTGCCAGAAATGTCAGGCAATGCCAACAATTCAGTACACATCTGTTGAGAAATAGTCCTTATATCATTACTTCCCAAGAAACTGCCACCAACATCATCGGCTTGATCCGGAGATAATATTTGTGTATGACTTTGAGATGTATTACCTGGTGTAGCACAACCAACCAAACCCATACAATAACAGATCATAAATAATAACAATAAATATATACGCATAGTTTACTCCTAACAATAAAACCTTTACCTATAAATTTTAACCCTGTCTGAACCCCCATTATACCTATATAATTGCGTCAAATAAGTACTACTAAAAGCACTAAAAAGCAATACAATCAATCGAACCAGTTTACGATACAATGGAATTTCAGGGGCAATAATATCATTATGTTTGCCATAAAACAATTATTTTTTTACTTTTTTTGAATAAAATACTATTACAGAGTTAAGTATTTATCAATTCAAATTACATAACTACTATAGACAAAACCTAATAATTCTCAAATATCTATAGCCCCTGTTGCCCTTTTAGACGGTCATCTTATCATAAGACAATAAATAGCCTGTCATATCCGCATTTTGTTGACATAATTCGACAGACACTCTTTCATATACTACCATACAGGCCCATAATCAGTAAAAAAAACAGTCGGGCCTGGATAATTCCAAGTCCGACTGTGCCTGATTAAATTGTATTTAATTTATAATAAAAAAAATTGCATTTGATTGCCTGCTTATTCAGCATATACAAACAAATAATTAGGTCATAGGCAAAATTTCCTTTCCGATCTTCTAAATGGTTAATCTCCTGTTTAGTACCCAAAAAGATTCCGCGGAATGTTCGAAGCCCTCACAAAACCAGGGCAAGAACTCTGGCAAAGCCAGCAGAACCGATACTAAAGCCGGTGAACAACCACAAGCAACCGGAAAAGAACATAAAGCCATTACCTATACAGCTTTAACTTAAACACTCTGAGAAATAATATAATAATAAAATGATAACGGTAAAGGTACTCTCAGAATATCGGCATTTTCCGATCGATCTGACTGATCTACAGCGTCGTATCGTGTCATCTACTGACTGATCAAAACTTTCCTCGGCCCAACATCACCTGCCTTTCATCATAAAAAACACTTAATCTGACTAATATCATATAGTCTCTTGTTCTTCAATAAATTATACAACACAGTGAGCTGGTTGACCACTCAACCAGGTAAAAAACATAACAAAAATTTTCAGATAAGATAGTTTTAGCCTTGAGCTCACTTGTAGAAACATTATTACTCATTGGCATAAAAGGATTTGCCACGATAAAATACATTTATTGGATCAGAACTTTTTTTGATAGATATGACAATAAGGTAATTTGCCGGTTTTGTTGTAATAATGCTGATGATAATCTTCCGCCGGCCAGAAGACTTGTGCCGGGGTTAATTTTGTCTGAACCTTATAGCCTTTATCTTTCAATATTTGAATAAGATTTTCAGCCGTCGCCTTCTGCTGGGGTGTAAGATAAAATATTTCGCTGCGATACTGATCGCCCAGATCAGGCCCCTGCCCGCCAACCTGAGTTGGATCGTGTGTCTCAAAATAGATTTTAGCTATATCTTCATAACTCACCTGATTAGGGTCAAAAACAACCATAACAGCCTCTGCGTGGCCGGTATTTTCATTACACACCTGTTTATAGGTGGGGTTATCTACCCTGCCGCCAGTATAACCAACAGTGCTATAGTAAACACCTTTAACCTGATTGAGATGATGCTGCACACCCCAGAAACAGCCAGAAGCAAAAACAGCAGTTTCGAGCTTTTCTGCCGGAATAAAATCCAGTGAGACAGAATTAACACAATGCCTGGTATTTTTCGGTGTCAGTTTTTCGCCAGTGAATACATGGCCAAGGTGTCCACCACAGCGGGCACAGGTAATTTCTGTCCTCACACCATCTGGGTCAAGGGTCTGAACTACTGCATCAGCAATAGCATCATCGAACCCCGGCCAACCGCACTCAGTAGGAAATTTACTGTCAGAAGTAAATAAAGCCGCACCACACTGCCGGCAGGAATAAATACCCCTGGCAAAATGGTCATTATAAATACCAGTAAAAGGCGGCTCCGTACCTTTATCAATAATTACATGTTTTTCCAGTGCAGTTAAGTCTTTCATCATTATCTCGCCTAAATTTGTTTGGTTATAAGATCGAGCTATTAAAAACATCTGCCCAAAAAAGAGCAGAAACACCAATAAGCCCATTATTAACAATAAGTTACAAATCTTATTCATTTTAGCACCTATAACTTTCATATTATTATAGCTAAAAAACCATATTATTATCAAGCCCTGATAAATTATGGGTGAGCTAAGAATAGTTTATTAATCCGGCAAAAGCGGTTATAATATTGCTTTGCCATTGCAGCATAGCTGACGATTTACTGGCAAATCAGAATACTAACAGAACAGATGAGAAAATTTGCATGTCAGAACAAGATAAAATAGCGGTAATGATCCCCTGTCTGAACGAGGAAAAAACCATAGGCAAAGTGATCCAGGATTTCCGCCGGGAATTGCCAACTGCTGAAATATATGTATTCGATAATAACTCCACCGATCGGACCGCCCAGATCGCACTGGAGAACGGGGCCAGAGTTATAAGCGAGCCGCGTCGGGGCAAAGGCTTTGTCGTTGAAAAGATGTTCGGCTCTATTGATGCTGATTATTATATCATGGTTGATGGTGACGACACCTATTCGGCAGCCCATGTGCATGAGCTGCTGGCAATGGTAAGTAGTGGCCATGCCGATATGGCTATTGGTGCCCGCCTGTCAGAATATACGGAAAAATCATTCCGGCCTTTGCATGTACTGGGTAATAATCTGGTAAAAATGCTGATAAACTGGATCGGCGGCGCCCGGCTGACAGACATTCTCAGTGGTTACCGGGTATTCAATCGCAAGGTAGTGGAAAAAATACCGGTGGTATCCAAGGGGTTTGAAATAGAAACAGAAATGACCATACAGATGCTGCACTTCCACATGAAGATAGTGGAGATAAATGTTCCCTATAAGGAGCGTCCACAGGGCAGCGTAAGTAAGCTCAATACTTTTTCTGATGGCTTCCGGGTATTATGGAAACTCTTTAGCCTGTTCTGCGGTTATAAACCCCTGACCTTTTTCGGCATAGCCAGCATTGTAACTTTTATCCTGGGTTTAATGGTTGGCATATTACCGATACGAGACTATATGACCGACCCGAACCACTATGTCAGCCATGTACCCTCAGCCATATTAGCCGCCTGTATGGTATTATTGGCCTTTGGTTTTGCTTTCCTGGGTGTCTTGTTACATACGGTAAATTATCGCATGAAAGAGCTGCACAATATCTTGACCAGAAACAACAGCTATCAGCATGACCTGCTCACAAAAAAACAGCAATAAAACCAGAAACCCATCCTTATCAGGGTATAATTTCGGTTTTAACAGAAAAACTCAAAAAAATGCTGATATGAGACTTTTTTGTCGATTATCAATATCTGTGTATGGCTGATTCGGCCATGTATGGTTTATCTATGGATCAGTTCCATAACGCTCTGTTATAAATAATAACACAGGGTCGCATGATTTTATCATCTATACTAAACCAGCAACTATTGTTTAAATAAACATAAGGTATCTGTATCAATGTCAATAAAAACGAAAAAGAACGAACCGGCTAACCATCTCAGCCTGGCTCAGAGATTAAGCTCTACCCCTATATTACTTCTTATAATCACGATAGTTTCTTTAATATTAAGAACTCTGACTGTCGGCCCTCTGGATTCTTCTGGCGATGCCTATTGGATCTGGCGTGTGTGCCGGGAACTTATCGAACAAGGCACCCCTTTTGCCCCACCAGGAGTGTGGGATCACAGAATGTTAAGATGGGCATTATCTATACCGATGATGATCTCTCAACAAATGTTTAACGCTCATCCAGCTTCTTATTTCCTATGGCCGATCATATCTGCTACGATCACAACCGTATTTTCATTTTTGCTTGCCAAAAAACTTACGACAACGATACCAGCACTAATAGTCGCCCTTACTGTAATGCTGTATCCTATGACTAATTACCATGGCTCTCAGGTAATGCCAACAGGCACTGCTTTGATGTTCACACTCATAGCTATCTACTGCCTGTTCTGCTGGCTCGACCGTAAAAGCTGGCTCTTACTGATCTTATCTTCGATCATGATGTTTTGCGCCTACGGAGCTAAAATAACAGCATTTTTCTTCTTTCCCGGTATTTTCATTATAATATTAAAAGGAAGCTATAGCGGAAAGTGGAATTTCAAGACATTTAAGCCACTGGCGATCTTCTGTCTGGCTTTTCTGATCTTATTCATTATTGAATGTGTCGTATTCCAAAACATTACAACAGTAACTGGCGGCCGATTTGGCTGCTTATTAAATGGCCAGGGTGACCTGGAGGTTCGCACCCAATATCTGCACCAGAGAGGGCATGAGGACTGGCGTGCCCAGGCCGAGACATTAAAGGAATACTTGTTATATTTCATGGCATACCATAAGTATGTGCCGCCAGTAAATGCCTGGTTAATTAATGGCGGGATATTGCTCTCTTTCGCCCTGCTTATGATAAAGAACAATAAGCTGCGTGAAATGGCGATCATATACATACCGGCATATTTCATATTTACTTATGCCGTACTTGGAGCATACCCATTTGTCAGAATGGAACGGGTACTGTCCCGTTATTTTACTGTGTGTTATGTAATGTCGATAATTATGGCTTTCTGCACACTATTCTACTTATGGGGCAAAGTTAACATAAAAACCATATCGTTAAAGTCAAAGAGTATATCTCTGGGAAATATCTTTATTCTTATTGCTGCTATCTCTTTATTTGTTTATGTGACTGAAAAGCCGAAGTTTGGGCAGAATATCAGTATTACCCAGGAAAACTATGCCAAAGTATTGCAGGCCAGAAGAGAAATGGCCCCAATATTAATGCGTACAACAGACAACCAGAAACATGACTGGAAATACATCAAAAGGTATAGAGCTTTTTACGGAACAACAACAGAAGGGTTCTACTCTCCACCAATGGCGATAAAAGTTAATGAAAACGGCAAAGAGGTGGTATATATAGTTCTGGAGCCCAATCGCTCTACAACTATACAAAAAGCACTGATCGTTTCGGATAATGGCCGGTTTGTTTTTAAGAGTTAGACTATCAACTCACCTGCCACAATATTACCTTAGTCAGATAACCGGGCTCCACTGTCCGGCGATATCGACCTGGCAAAAACAAAGCCGAGCAGTTCTCCCGTTACCGAGGCCATGCGAAATAATAATGCAGCCAGAAGTATCTCAGGCCTTTGGGCATAGCCGCCAAGCAATACTACAAGCATTACCTCTCTGACCCCCAGTCCCCCCGGGGCTCCGGGGGTGACAAGACCTATTGACCAGGCGCATACATAGGCAAACATAAACACTGGCATACTGGCCCAGGACCACTCAGAAATAACACAACTGGAAATATAAGAAAAAATGAGACCTGACAATATCAGGAACGCACCATACAGGCTCATTATTCTTATAACCTGAACGAGCATTTGTAAAGGAGAGACCTTGCCGTTCTTCCGACAGTAATAAATCAAAACAGCCGCGGAAAATATTGTACCGCCGGTTATGAGCAACCCCAGCCAGCTTTTATTTTCGACAATAGTATCTGGCAAAACCATTTTTTGACTAAAAATTGCCGGCATAATAATAATTGCCGAAGATATAATGACCAAAGCCAGCTCCAGCACATTAGACAGAAAAGCCGTCTGATGGCTGAATCCTTTTCTTTTCAGATGATAGTGACGAGCAGCCAGATGCATTACATTTGAAGGGATATATTTTGCCAGCACACTTTCAAAATATACCTTAAGGAAAAATCCTTTAGAACATTTATTATCACTGAGCAATAATACAATATAACGCCAGTTAAAGGCCAAAATAAATGTTGTACCCCAATAAGCCAGTGAACCGACCAGAACAACAATAAGGAATGACCACCGAAAACTATCTGCTTTAAGATCTCTGGCACAACTCAACAGATATATAAGACAAGCAGCCAGAACAATGATCCTGGCTGCTACTGAGCCAATCTGTTTTATCAATTTTTTTCCAGTACCCAAAGTTGATTCATTCCACCTTGAAAGAGCTTATGAGTAACCAGACTATAGTCATCTTTGTTAATCAATTTCATTATATCTTTATGTCCCAGATAATTACCTTCGTGCTCATGCTTATCGTTTCGAGCCAGACCTATTTTGGCAAGAAACACCAGCAGGCCATGAGAACGAGCCGATGGCGAAGTTATAATTACCCGCCCGCCAGTCTTGAGCAGTTTTTTTAATTTCCTCAAAAAGACCGTAGAGTCTTCCATGTGTTCCAGTACAGCAATGAGCAAAATATCATCAAAATCGGTCGGCAGTTCATCAATCGCATCATTATCTGCCACCATAGCAATAAACTTATGCTGAGGATATTTAGCGATAGCCGCATGAACCGCCTCCTGACAACTATCTATACCGACATATTCGATATCTTTATTGAGATAAGCCAGCGAGTATCCACGATCACAGCCTATATCAAGTATCTTTCGGCCGACAACATACCTTGCGGCAAGCCTCAACCTGGCATAACGCAGATATCCGCTCAACAGGCCATCTCTTATTTTATGATCGTCATGGTCATGTCCCATTATTTATCCTTATTAAAAAACACTATCAGTTCAGCCAGCATTCCAAAAAAGAGAGTCTGCATACCAAAGAGCATTGAGCCAAGTACCATGTTAACATGCATTACCGGCTTGGTTGCATTGCCAAAGAGCCACAGACCAAACTCCCAGCAGAATATGACTGTTGCCAGAGCGATAAAAACCAGCCCTACAGGCATAAAGATCTTCATCGGTTTAATACTTATCATAACCATAAGCAATTGCGGCAAAACTTTCACTGGGTATTTGAGAGAGATAAAAGACTTACCAGTATTTCTCTTATGAAAGGAAACATCAACATGGGCAAATCTCATTCCCTGATGATAGGCATCGAGCAAAACCTGCTGAGTATAGTTATAGTCGCCAGGCAGATGAAAAACCGCGAGATAGTCTCGTGAGACAGCAAATATTCCCGGCTGACTGTCTTTGAGCGGCCAGCCTGTGAGCATTGCCATAAGCCTGGTAAACACCTTGTTGCCTATCTTGCGTACTATAGGCATATTGTAATCTATCTTTTCAAAGCGATTGCCATAAACGATCTCAGCCTCATCATTAATAATAGGCTGAATGATCCTGATAATGTCCTGAGGGTCATGCTGGCAATCAGCATCAAATTTGATAGCTATGTCGATCTGGTCTTTTCTGGCGGCCAGCAATCCAGTGCGAACAGCAGCACCTAATCCTCTGTTTTTCTTATGTGTAATTATTTTATCAGCACCAGAACTCTGTGCTAAAACAGCAGTATTGTCGGAAGAACCATCATTAACGACATAAACTAACAAGGCAAAACCCATATCTCTTAGTTGGCCTTCGATGCTTTTCAGTCCGGACAAGGTACTTTCTATGCTTTTCGCTTCGTTAAATGCCGGAACAATAACAGCGATCTTTTTATTTTCCATCACATTCTCCCTTACTAATAGTCTTTTCTATCATTTTCAGGTCCTGCTGCCTTTTTTCCCAAAGCCGTTTAGCGTGCATCCGCATATCACTGACCGGCTGATTCTCGTCAAATATTTCGACACCAAGTAAAGTTTCTATAACATCTTCCATTGTAACTATACCAGCAGTACCACCATACTCATCTACCACGAGAAATATATGCTCTCTTCTGGTGATCAGCTCATTAAGAACATTAGCAACATTAGCAGTATCAGGTATAGCGTGAATTTCCCTGGCGATCTCTTTGAGCGTAAGATGCCCACTGCCGCTGTTATACTCCTGAGCCATACGATACCTCAGGACAAAACCGGTAATATCATCAAGGTCGTCATTGTATATTGGTATCCGACTGAACGGCACCTGCTTATTTTCACGGATAACTTCCGCGATAGTCTTATCCTGCTGAAAGGCATAGACAACACTGCGAGGAGTGAGAATGTCATTAGCTCTTATCGTTTGCAGACACAAAAGATTTTGTATGATCTTATTTTCCTGCTGATGCAGGGCTCCGTGGTCATGGCCCATATCAGCAACAGCCTGTATCTCTTCTCGTGAGACAGCATTATGACCATTACCGCCAGGATTGATAATTCGACTTATGAGCCTGGTCATAAAAACGATCGGACCAAGCAGGAACATCATACCGGCGATAATATATGCAGCCCAGGGTGCGATCTTACGCCAGTAAACCGCCCCTAGGGTTTTGGGCACGATCTCAGAAAAGATGAGAATAGCCAAAGCCAGGGCAAAAGAGATCATTGCTGCAACCTGGCTGTCAAATAGCTTGCCTGCCATAGTACCAATACCAGCAGCTCCCAGGGTATTGGCAAAAGTATTAAGAGTAAGAATAGCAGAAAGCGATCTGTCAATCTTACTCTTTAATCTGAATAATAATTTACCGCTACGCGGCCTGCTCTGACTGATAACATTAATATAGGCCGAAGTCACACTCAATATGGTCGCCTCTAAAAGCGAACATAAAAACGACAGACCAACAGTCAGAATGATATATAAGATCAACAGATGCATATATTATTTATACTCACAAAAATAGTACAGGCAGCAGGCAGAAATATTACTACCCGCTGCCTGACTTTCATTATCAGGGACGATAGTCTTTCTTCGCCGGGTGCTTGGCCAGAAACTCTACCAGCAGCTTGATAATATTATCAATATCACTGAGAGAGACAACCTCAACCGGAGTGTGCATATAGCGATTGGGTATGCTGATAAGACCGACAGCCGCTCCACCACGCACTAACTGCATAGCATTGGCATCAGTGCCGGTCGCCCTCGGGTCACCGGTGATCTGATAATCCATCTTAAGCTGTTTTGCGGTTTTCTCTAATGCCTTTTCCATTACCGGGTTAATATTCGGACCGCGATGCAGGTTCGGACCGGCACCCAGCTTGATATCACCCAGAGTCTTAGGGTCAGTATCAGGATGGTCAGAAGCAAAGTTCACATCCAGGGCAATACCTGCATCTGGATTGACATTGTAAGTACTGGTAATAGCACCCCGCAGACCTACTTCCTCCTGAACCGTTGCCACACCGATTACTGATATATTGAGCTTGCGTTTGGCCAGGGCACGAATAACTTCGGCAACAATAAAAGCACCAACCTTATCATCAGTGGCACGCGAAGCTATCAGGTCGTCGCTGAGCTTAATACAAGGTACATCAACCACCATTGGGTCACCTATACGCACCCGCTTTTCGGCATCTTTTTTGTCCTTCGCTCCAATATCAACCCAGATATTGGTCATTTTCAACGGTTTGCCGCGCTCTTCAGCATCCATATTATGAATAGCCTTGCGCCCGATCACGCCGGTCACAAAGCCATCTTCGGTCATTATCTTTACTCGCTGACCAACCAGCAGATTCGGATCCATACCGCCTATCTGCTGAGTATAAATATAACCCTTATCATCAATATATGAGATCATCAGACCGATCTCATCTATATGACCGGCCAGCATAAACTTAAACGGGGCCTTGGGGTTCAACACCGCAATACTATTGCCATGCACATCATTGTAAACCTCATCGGCATAACCCTTTACACGATCACGAAATAATTTGGCCGCATTCCATTCAAAACCTGAAGGACTGGGCTCTTCCAGAAACTGCTTCAGGAAGGCTTCACTATTCTTATTCAATGTTCTTACCTCTTACTATATTAAAATTATAATTAAGCCAGCTACCCGGCTTTTTGCATTCCATATCATTATACTATCGGCACTATTATTATATAACATCATTAAATGTGATACAGAATTACTATTTACCATAGTATCAGCCATCGCCCAACTTAAGGGGCTATAGGCCCTACCCTATAACTTCTGAGGCGTTTTTGGCAGGCCTTGCCTGCACCAACAGCACCCAGACATTTATCCAGCTCGAGCCAGAATAGCTTACTATGGTTCTTGACTCTGGTATGCACCAGTTCGTGCAATAAGATATAATCTGACAATTCCGGCGGCAAGAACATAAGGTTTATGTTCAGGCTTATATTATTTGTCGTTGAGCATGAGCCCCAGATACTGCTCTGATTGCGAAATGTTATTCTGCCAAACTGGAAGTTATGTTCGCGAGCCAGTTCCTGCAGGCGACTGGCAAGTGCATTAGCGGCAGCTTCTATTTCAGCTCTGGCCGGCACCGGCCGTGGTTCAACCTGCTGGCGAGATACGGCTATTTTCTGCTGCTGGTCTATTATCCAGTCTTTCTTACTGTTTACGAAATTGATAGCTTCCTGCCAGGGTGATCGCCATGGCATAGAGACAACTATTGAACCACAATGCTTTACAGTCATGCGTAAACATCTGCTTTGACGATACTTACGCAGAGTAATATTACCTATCCCCTCAATATTTATATCGCGTGAGTAGATCATAAACAGCAATTACCTCCGTGATACCAGCAAAGCAATGAAAAATACACCACCAATAGCAGCAGTAATGATACCAACGGGCATTTCCGCCGGGGCGGCTATGGTACGGGCCAGAGTATCACACAATATCAGAAATGACCCACCAGCCAGAAAACACGCCGGCAAAAGCAAACGATGATCTGTCCCATTAATCTTTTTCACAATATGAGGAACAATCAGGCCAACAAAAGCTATCGGGCCTGTCTGAGATACTATAGCTGCGGTAGTAACTGACCCGCCAAAGAAACACCATTTCTGCACCGAATTAACCGACACGCCCAGCCCGGCTGCCAGCTCCTCGCCAAAGACAATATGATTAAGACTTACCGCCTGACAAAAAAGAACGCCCAAGCCGGGCAATATCAGAGGCAATAAGGGCAATACCTCTCCCAACCGGTTTATGTCAAGGCCACCCATGATCCAGCGGTCCATAGATACCAGCAGATGCGGGCTGGACAGATAGCGGATCAACATTACCAAAGCCGAAGAGATAATACCTATAACAACACCCGCTAAAAGCAGGGTATTGACTGACATGGCACCTGATCTGCGGGCCAGACGATAAATGAACGCTGCCGACATACCAGCACCAAGCAGCGAAAATATCTGCACCAAACCAAAACCGGCTATACTCATACCCGACAATGATGGTAATGACAGGGCCAGAACCGCACCAGCTGAACTACTGCCAGCCAACCCCAAAGTATAAGGATCGGCCAGAGGATTATGCAATATAGTCTGAAAAACAGCACCGATCAATGCCAGAGCCCCCCCGGCGATCAGTGCCATAACAATACGCGGCAAACGCTGGTTAAAAATAATACGAACATCTATAGAACTGACATTATTATCAGACAGATCACGGCAGGCCTGGCCAATATTTACCGACTCACTACCTACCGCCAGGGCTATAAATACCACCACAAGTAGCAAGAGCAAATACAAGCTCAAAACCAAAATGCAGCGAGATAAAGATGTCTGTACTCTGTTTTGACTCATTACCACATATGGTCTTCAGCGAAAGGGTTAAAAGCCTTATCAGCCTTTTTCATCTCTTGTTCCTTCGCCGCAGCCATATTCTTTATTATGACTGTAGCATAAGCCATATCAATTCCGTGAGTTATCTTGAGATTAGTCGAATCGCTTTCAACTATCTTAACCGGAACACCCATCGCTTCCACCAATTGCGAATCATCGGTAATATTCTTCATCTGGTCTGAAAGGTTATCATAAGCCTTGAAAATGATCTCCGGCTTAAAGGTCTGGGGGGTTTGGGCCTCCCAAAGTTCTGAACGATCTACCGTCTGCTCAATATTCAGATCAGCACCCGCCTTTTTGATCGTACCTACCAGACGAGATGCGGGCAAAGCCGCTCCGGTCTCATAAGCCGTCTGAAAAACCCGGGTTATCAGCGAATCAGAAATACAGGGTCTGGCCGCATCATGAATAGCGATCAGGTCCAGATCTATATCTTTTACCGCCGCCAATAAATTTTGCACTGTCTGCCAGCGTTCTGCCCCACCAATAACGGTAGTAACACCATAAAAATCGAGTTTAGCGCCCCATTTGATCTCGTACATCTCCTGCTCATCCTGAGAGATAGCCACGACAATCTTTTTTACATCATCTCTCTGAGCGAAAGCCTCGATCGTGCGAATAAACACGGCCCGTCCATCAAGATCAACGAACTGTTTGGGTCTTTTACCACCGAACCGGCTTGAACTACCGGCAGCAGGAATCAGGACGGCTGCTTTCAAATTCATCTGTTCTTCCTTAAAGCATTACATAACTGCACTTTACAAATAGTGACAGATAATACATTACTATACACTTAAACCTTATTAATAATATCTCATTAAAGCGACAAACCATGATACATGTCAATATAGTTTTATGTCAAGTCGTAAGTTGAGCCCATAAAATGACCTTAGCTGCTAAGAACGCCTGATCGAAAACCACAAAAGCAGATGCACTTAACATAACACTTTAAGAAATAACAAGTTAAGCAATTTAACAACCTCTAAACAGCAGACCATAACACATATAAATACTTTTTAATTATAAACTTATAGATAATTAATGCCGAAAACAAGGACGGGTGCCATACCTGCCCGCTAAATATAATTGATATTAAGGGTGATAGTTGCTATATTGTATAATTCGCAAAAGCTCATAAAATGAGCGTTCCGTAAGAAAAAAAGGTTATAAGTATCTGTAAATATTGGAGTAATATGTCATGATGCAATTTATGCGCGAGCACCGCAAGGCTCTCTTGATCGTTTTTGTAGTAATCTTCGCCGTTTGTTTCGGCCTGCCAAGCTATATGGGCAATCAGCGTAATAAGATCGATCGCGAGATCGGCAGTTTTGCCGGGGCCGATGGTACGAAGGTTATATATACCAGCCAGGACCTGGGTTATGCTGCGGTTCAGCTCAAGAGCATGCTGGAATTACAGATACCACAGCTTTTACTACAAGGCGCTATGTATGATGAGTCTTTGGCACTGGTCAATCCGATAGCTACCAATCTGGTATGCAATGCGGTTTTTGGCGATGCCCGCACCTCATATATGACCCGTTCATACCTGATGGACGCTACCAGATATTTATCTGCAGATGCCCAGGAAGTTGAAGCTACTTATGCCAAAATAGTCAAGCTCATCGACGGTACCCGTCAGGGCGGCGAAAACTTCCTCATTCTTAGTGCAGAAGCTCATCGCAACGGCTACTACGCCACGCAAAAGCAGATCGACTTCATTACTGACATAGCTCGTATGCAGGTTAATCAAGGCGGTATGAAACTTTCCAATATTCTGGCCAACGCCGGCATGACCTTGAGTAATTTCCAGGAAGGTATCAGCAACCTGATCTCAATCATACTCTATGCCGATCAAATTACCAAAATTGGCGGCGTAAACGAAAATGAAATACGCAGCAGAGTAAGAGACAATGTCGAAGTTGACAGGCTCAGCGGCTCTTATGTTGAGTTTAGCAGTTCACTGTTCAGAGACAAGGTTTCTGACCCAGACGAAGCTGAAATAGTTGCTCACTTCGAGAACTACAAAGCAATCGACCCAATGAATATCAAAGCTGACGATGAAAGCAATAAGTTTGGATTCAGCTATATGCTGCCAGACCGCTTACAGGTTGAGTTCCTTGACATAAATGTTTCTGCTATATCGAAAGCCAAGCAGGATGAGTTTGCAGCAAAACCAGCTACAGAGCAGGAAGAAACATTACAGAAATACTGGTCTGAGCATAAGTCAGAGCAAGACTATCAGACCATGTCGCGTCCGACAGATGGCAGTGAGCCGGTAATGCAGCAGAGAACTTTCGATGAAAGCTACTCTATTCTCAAGAGAAATTACATCAACAGCCTGGCACTCGATGAAGGTCGCAAGCTCATGGCCGACATTCGCGATTCAGTGCGTAACACTAATGAACTGTTACAGGCTAATATCGACTGGCAGGAAGTTGCAGGAAAGCTCGGCGATAATGTTACCCGCAATGTAACAGAATACCTCAGCTATGAGAGCCTGAACAGCTTTGAACGCTTTGGTGTGGCCAAAGTAACCCTCATGAACAATGCCCCGCTGGGCCAGGTACTATTCTCAAGTGAGCCGATGCGTGACCAGCCGGCATCAAAACTCGATGCCGAACCGCTGAAACTGCGTGAACCACTGCTCTTTGTTGAGGCTGGCTATGGCACCAACATCAGCAATCTTTATGCGGTTCGTATAATTGGTTTCGATAAGTCTCGTCAGGCCGTAAGCATAGACGATGATGGTCGTCAGGGTTCAGCTCAGGTTGCACCTCTGGCCGATGGCAAAAATGTACTGAAAGATCAGATAAAGACTGACCTGCGCAATGTCAAGAGCTTCGAGATGGCTCTGGCCTCCGCCAAAGAGTTCCAGGCTCTGGCTAAAGATGGCTGGGATGCTGCAATCGAGACTGTAGGTAATAATATCAAGGGTGAAGGCGATTCCGCCAATCCGCTGGCTTCCAGAACTCTGGAATCTCTCTATAGCCAGTTGGAATCTATTCGCCAGCGTATGCAGCAGGATCAGCAGAACGCTCAGCGTTATCAGGGCTCTCTGAATTATTACTACAAGACCCTCAATGCCGTTATGGCTGCCTACCGTAAGGCCCAAAGCAATGAGTTCTTACTGGCTCAGTCTGAAAGCGAATACACTGTAAGAGTATTTGATAAACTGGAAGTAACACCGGCAAACCAGGATGATCTGGCCAAGAATAAAGGCCGTATCGCAATTCAGCTTCAGCAGCGTAGCCAGTTCCAGCCATTGCTTGATATGTTCATTCAGGAAAACATCGATGCCCGTAATGGCTTTGAGTCATTAGTGAAAGATGAAATGGAAGATGAAGCAGAAGTAAAGATTAAAACTGAAGCGGCAACTGAAACTGAAGTTAAAACTGAAGTAGAAGCTGTAGAATGAACAATAATACCAGTTTAGAACTGGTGAAATAAAATATAAAAAGGCTGGTAATATGATTTACCAGCCTTTTTTATTTGTGATATCAGTCAGCATGCCAAACTATATATTCTCGCATTTCAATATATTGATCAATTACATATTTCTGACTGAGGGTTTCCACCGATCTCGCTGGAGGCCTGCCAGTTAGCTGAATTATCAAGTGAGCCGTATATCTGGTCGGGCAGGGCACTGTCTATAGGCTCTAAAGAATAACCATTACCATCAGTCTCCGGATACCAGCTATCATCATAGGTGAAACTGATAAATTCGGTATCATCATAACTCAAAATAATAGTTTCACCGCCATTACTAAGAGAGCCGTCAAAATCACCGGCAATAACAAAACACTCCCCGGCAGGAGCTTCATATCTGGCATTAAAGGCGGCTTCATCTGCAACCACTAATATCGACCTCCCCGGCAGAAGCTGGGTATAAACCGAATCGGCAAAATCAAAATTTATCCCCCCTTCAATTTTTACAGCAGACAGGTCGATAGTTTCTGTACTACTAATATTACTGAGTTCGATAAATTCAAAGAGCTTACTATCATCGTAACCAGCAGCCAGCTCATCATTGTCAGGATCGGCTGGATTATATGAAAGCTCTGTCACCCGCAGGTACTCCACCGCCGGAGCCTGAGCAGGCACGCTTACTACAAACTCATGCGGAGCTGACCAATGGCTCCAGCGTCCGGCACTATCTTTCATTCGGCAGCGAACCCGATAAGTACCTCCATCAACCAGACCTTCATGCGGTATAGTAATGGTAGTATCATAAGTAGTAAGAGTAGTTTGCCAGTGACTCTTGATCTCATAAAATAGAGGTCTGCCTTTAGCCAGTTCACCCTGAGGCTCAACCCGGGCAATTCGCCATGAAACAGCAGCAAAACTCAGACCGGCACTGGAACTGAAATCACTGCAATGAAATGACAGGCCATTACTGGGATAACCAGCCTGCCCGATATAACTGATCGTGGGCGTAGCTGCGATCGCCGGGCTGACATTATTAACTTCAGCAATAAGAGCCGGAACATTCAGACTGTTATATGCACTGCCGGCAGCAGTAAACCCAGCCGGACTAACAGCCCGTTTCATATAAGCAACCATACCGGTGAAATCTTCAGATGGAAGAAACTCATTATGTTTATACCACAATTTTCTATAGCCGCTGGCAACGAAAGAACAATTATCCCAGCGGGCACGCTCCGCGTCAACAAAAGACAATGACCCGGGCGTATAAATAAGGGCCGCTATCTCATCTACCAACTGAGCCGCCTGCTCACCATTGAACAGCAAGTCAACCAATTCACGGCCGCGATTCTGATACTCCATCTTATATTGGCTGTATGCTAATGCCTTCTGCACATTTTCCCAACTTGAAGGCGAGTAGTGACCGCCGGGCTCAAATACGAGATCAAGGTCCCAGGGTATATACCACCAGAGATTGGTCTCAGAGTCACGATAGAAAATACAGTTAGCATCTACTCGTCGATCAGCATCATTGATAGCTATACCTACTGACCGCGTGCTGTAATAATGTTCCAGATTAAAATTACTCTGCCACCATTGCTCAGTAGGCGTAGTGTTGTTTAATACATAACGCAATGAATTAATATCGGAACCATCATCCGGCTGCGTCGCACACTGATGAGTTTGATTATAACCTCCATCCATACGGAATATATTACCATCAGCCATTTCTCTTTCATCCAGAAATGAGCCATCGGCATGTTCTACCGTAATATACAAACCCCAGAAATCGCCCTCAAACTGATCGGAACTGGAAGTTTCAATAGCATTATCAATTATGCGCAACTGGGCAAAAGCTGTATTACTCACCGCTGCTCCTGCCAGTTGATAATATCGATAAGCCAGCATCTCATTGAGCACCATGCCGCCAGCACCCTTGTCCCAGGAGCCATTAGGATGAGGATACTTCCACCAGGCACACACCCCACTTCCCAGATTAAGGGTATCTGCTCCATTTGCATATTCATTACCATATATATCACAACCTATAAAGTCATGTGCAGGATTGAATTTGATCTTCCACTTATTCTTACCCCAGACAAAAGTTGAGGCCTGTCCCCGAATATGATAATGAATATTGTCATAAACCCGACCATTATATATTAATGTGCCACTGAAATAATAACTGGTATTATCATAGCTGCTATTATACTGACAAGTCATAACATCGGTATTTCTTGACAACAGATGAATAGCAGGTACTGAGTTCATCAGTTCAGCACTGAATGTCCTCTTGGTCTTATATGCAGTGTCTGAACTATAGGGATCAATAGCACCACTCCAGCCTGGTATGCCGTTATAGGTAAACCAGGCAAAATTACGCTGGCTGTCATCATTATATGGAACAGTTACTGACTTATTACTATTATCACCGGCAACTATACGATATCGCAACAAATGCCGATGCTGCTGCACTGTGCCCGGCACAGTAACGCTGTACACGCCGTCACCGGCAACTTTATCTCCATCGTTACCCAGATCATTCATATTCATACTAACCCAATTGGCAGCGGCATCATAGGCTGGGTTAGCAATAGTGGCCGGCTGGGTTTGCGGATAGTTGGGCAAAGTGGCAGGTATATAACTGCCCGGCACTACCTGCTGATACTTCAAAACTACCCATGCAACTCCTTCCGGATCGCTCACCTTAGCTGACACAACAACCGGCTCACCAGCAGCCGGAGCTGACGGTTCATGAACCACCTGCCTGATACAAGGCGCATTATTCGATATGAGAACTGAATTTACTTCTGCCGGTGTGGGCGAGCCAGAATAAATACCGGTACTATACCCTGATGACCGCCAGTTACCCGCCAAGTCGTTATCAACAAGCGGATTGACCAGCTCCAGCGAAGAACCCTCTCCCAACGCCATCGTTGGCCACGGGAAACCAACCGAGTAATCAACAATATCAACAATATCTCCCAAATTATCAACCAATCGCAGAGTCTCACCATCGTTGCTTAACTTACCAGAATAGGGACCATAAACAACACTGGCATCAAGTGCATAATAACCAGCCAGCGTAGGCTTATCCTGAGCAACAACAATATACCCTCCCGCAGGTATATATGTATTGGCCGGGAAAGTATAATCAACACCTTTATCAAACGACCAATCAGAAATATTAATATTCACTGATGCCGTATTGTGCAGCTCAATATATTCCAGGGCAAGAGTATTAACCTCTGGCTTATAATTGATCTCATTGATAACTATTACCGAAGAGCCGATCTTATGCCAGTCACTGGCAATATAACTAAACATATCCAGATCATTCTGGCCGGTAAGCCAATTTACTGCCAGTTGCGTCAGGTCATTCATATCAACAATACAATCACCTGATATATCACCTGAGGGGCAATTTACAAGATGCGACTGAGCAGGGGCAATAGTTGATGATACCAGTAAAAACAGGGCTAATAACTTCTTCATACATTTCTCCTGAGAATAAATATTGCGATCGCAATTGATCTCTATACTTATTAATGGAGAAAAAACTGATCATTAGCCTGAAAATTTTGGAAAAAGATCAAAAAAATGTTCCGAACCATAAAAACGCTTAAAATGGGTAAAATAATAAAGCCAGATAATTCCGATAACAACCTATTTTACCGCATTTATCTTATTCTTACCGTCACTTTTTGCCTTCAGTAAAGCGGTATCGGCCGCCAGTAATAACTGCCTGACCGTATCTCCATCAGCCGGATAGGTCGCCACCCCCCCACTGATCGTCAACTTGCAGGCATTACTGGCAAAACGACTGGCACAGGGACTATTGCACATCATATCACGAAACTGATTACTCATTCGCAATGCCATCTCTGAATTAGAGGGCATTTGCTCCGATCCGGTCTCCGCCCCTTTAGCTGGACGACTGATCTCTGGTGAGTCCCAGAATAAAACGGCAAATTCATCTCCGCCCAAACGCGCTACTACATCGTATTTGCGACAACATTGCTTTGCCAGCTGTGCCGCCTGACATAATATGTAATCGCCTGAAATATGGCCATAAGTATCGTTATAATATTTGAAGTTATCAATATCAAAGACCAACACCGATATTTTTATATCCTGCACCTGAGCCTTTTCCAGTAATTGCCGTAAAAAGGACTCAAGGTATCTGCGATTATAGATGCCGGTAAGTTCATCAACAGTTGCAAGTGACCTGAGGTTCTGATCTCGCCAGGCCAAAGCCAATAGAGCCGCCAGATATCCGGCAAGAGAATTAACCACTTTCGCATCTGGCTTATTTTCGCCCGGCCAGATACGCATAATACCCATAAACTCACCAGTTACTGAACTTAACCGTTCATCATAATAATCAATTATGCCAAACTCATTAGTGTCACTGGCTGAATCACGCAGATCATTGTATATGCTGACCTTCTTAACCTGCAAAAAGTCTTCAAAGGCCCGCTCGGCCTTGCGACATAAAATATCAGGGCCCTGTGAAATGGCAACTGACAACTCCTGACATATCTTCAGAAAACTACCGCGAACCATATTAGAAAAGACACCTACCAGAGCAGACACATCTTCCGGGGCTATCTCTGTACCTGACGATGATATTTTATTGCGAACATATACCGGCTCATAATGAAACTGGCCATCAAAGATTATCCGCTGTATTTCATGCAGAGGTGCGGGCATTATCAGCAGGTCTTTCATACCCTGCCTCTCCAGACCGGCAAAATAAGTCTCGGTCCAGGCCTCGCCATAACCAACTATTCTCGACCGGGGCGAAGCATGGGTCAAAGCCTGAACGATAGATGCACTGTTTGTGCCTGAAACAGACAGATTTATCAGTATAATATCCGGCTGCTCACCGGCTGTGCAGGCTATGCCTGATAATATATCAGATATAACCACTATCTCTGCCTGCGACTGCTCGGTCGATCTGCGTAAGAGCCTTTCCATCTGACCATCATCGGCCAGCAGAAATATGCTGATTATTCTTTTGTCAGGGGTGATCTTCATTATTCCGTAAAAACAGTCATTCCAGGTCGTCTGACAATAAAGAATCTATTTCCTCTCTACTCAAAGAGATTTCTTCTTTATCAAATACAGACATACTATCTATAACCTTTCCCGACCCTTTCTCTTTTTCTATTATTGATCCAACTTGCTCCTGCACCGACAAGGTATTGTCAACTTCACCTGATACCAGGCTGTTACCTTTAGCAATTGCCACCTTATCATAGATATCATTAATGAACGAACCATTAAACGATGGATAACACAGGGCATGACAAGCCCCTGATTCCAGTGCTTGTTGTAACTTCTCCTCACTATGCCCTGATAAAGCTATTGCCTGACCAAAACCAGACTCAGCAATCACCTTAAAAAAGCCCATCTGTGATCGCGATAAATTATCAAGCCAAACCAGTAATAACAAAGCCTGAGCCTTACATGTCCCGGCACGCTTGTGCTTAAAAACCATCGCCGTCGCCAGATATACATTGTCACAAACCTCTACTAAGGCCCGGCACATGTCCAGCTGCGCCGACAACTGCCTTTGCACCTCCAAAGGAGCAACTATTATTATATGCTTTTGCGACAACTCTGATTCCATCAGACTGAAATTTCCTTCCTCTCTCATCAATACCCTTTTAACAACATGTTAGATTATAATTTATAAATTACCGGACTTACAAGCGAAAAAACATTAATCATTAAATTACAGCCACTTATCCATATTACCTATACAATACAACCACTACAACCATCATTACCGCTACAACTTAAGTGCCTCTGCCTAGCTGGCAGTTGAAATGAAGGGTTTTTATCAGTTTTGGCAGAAATAACAGCAGGCATAACACATAAAAAAGACACAACACAATAAAAAACATAAACTACTGATAAAAAATAAGTTAAATCAAATAAAACACCTTAATCCACTACACACCTTTCAGGTCTGGCATAAGAATTGCATATAGAAGCATGTACAGGAGTACATTTTTTAGAACAGGCTGTATTATGTCAATATCACTTGCACAACCGAATAGTGTAAATATCCTGATGAGCAACAGCGCCTGGGCGTGGCCCCAGGCTGTTCAGCAGATATTTCAGCCACGGGGCGTTAACACCCTGCTGGCTGAGAGCACTGATGATATTGTTCGCATTATTGACAACAGCAAGGTACATCTGGCCATAATTGACCAGTCAATAGACAACGAAAGCGGCCTGAAAGCACTTGAGATAATTCGCAAAAAGGACAGACTGCTACCCTGCGTTCTCTTGGCTGGCGAAGTGAACAATAAACTTCTGGCCACAGCCCTGAGCCTTCATGTATGCTCCGTATTAGCCAAACCAGTTGATATTATACAACTAGCTGAGCAAATGGACCGTATATTCAGGAAGTATTACTCCAGCTCAGTGTTTGCGGCCGCCCAGAATGACCTGAGAGAATACCTTAAGAACCATAGTGTACCCCTGCCCAACAAGAGTATATCGTCTCGATTTTCAATCAGGATCAGACGAGGAAAATAATCAGTATAATAAAAGTTTTAACAAACAGTTTTAATTTCAGGAGTTAAGCAAAAATGAAAATCAGACCACTCGGAGAGAAAGTATTGATCAAAAGACTTGAGGCAGAGTCAACAACAAAGGGCGGTATCGTTCTGCCAGACAGTGCCAAGGAAAAACCAAGACAGGGCAAGGTTGTAGCTCTGGGCGATGGCAAGCTGCTGGACGACGGCACCCGGGCCAAATTCCAGGTCGCCAAGGACGATGTAGTATTGTTCAGCTCTTATGCCGGGACTGAAGTCAAGGTCGATGGTCAGGAATACCTGCTTATGGATGAGTCTGACATTCTGGCTGTTATCGGCTAATTGAAGATCATTACCAATTTTCGACTTAAATAAAGATAAATGAGATCGATAGGTCTCAAATAAACAGGAGAGATAAAAAATGGCATCAAAAAAGATCATTTTTGATAACGAAGCTCGTCAGTCAATTCGTGACGGCGTACAGAAATTGGCGCGTGCTGTAAAGGTTACCCTCGGACCTGCCGGCCGTAATGTGGTAATTGAAAAATCATTCGGTTCGCCTCTGGTAACCAAAGACGGTGTAAGTGTGGCCAAAGAAATAACTCTGGAAGACGCCTGCGAAAACATCGGTGCCCAGATGGTTAAAGAAGTAGCCTCTAAAACATCTAACGCCGCAGGTGACGGCACAACAACTGCAACTGTAATGGCTGAGGCTATTTATTGCGAAGGTCTCAAAAATGTTGTTGCCGGTGCTAACCCCACCCAGCTCAAACGCGGTATCGACAAAGCAGTTGAAGCCGTTGTTGCCAAGTTCCAGACCATGAGCATTCCAGTTGATTCTAGCAAGCAGATCGCTCAGGTTGGCACTTGTGCCGCAAATCAGGATGCTGAGATCGGTAAGATGATCGCTGAGGCTATGGACAAGGTTGGTAAAGATGGCGTCATTACCATTGAAGAAGGCAAGACCCTCGAGACAACAGTTGACCTGGTTGAAGGTATGCAGTTTGACAAGGGCTATCTCTCACCGCACTTTGTTAATAAGCCAGAAAACATGACCTGCGAACTGGACAAGCCTTACATTCTGATCAACGAAAAGAAAATTTCTTCGATCAAAGACATTGTTCCAATACTTGAGAAGGTAGCACAGGCTGGTCGTCCTCTTCTGATCATTGCTGAAGATATCGAAGGAGAAGCACTGGCAACTCTGGTTATCAATAAGCTCAGAGGCGTACTCAATGTCTGTGCGGTAAAGGCGCCCGGCTTTGGCGACCGTCGCAAGGCTATGTTACAGGATATTGCTATTCTCACCGGCGGCCAGCCAGTATTTGAAGACCTGGGCATACAGCTTGAATCGCTTGGCATAGCCGATCTGGGTCAGGCTAAGAAAGTTGTTATCGACAAAGAGAATACCACCATTATCGAAGGTGCCGGTTCTACTGCTGATATCAAAGGCCGTATCGACCAGATCAATCGCGAGATCGACATTACCACCAGCGACTACGATCGTGAAAAACTCCAGGAGAGACTCGCAAAGCTCAGCGGCGGTGTTGCACAGATCAATGTTGGCGCTGCTACTGAAGCTGAAATGAAAGAGAAGAAGGCTCGTGTAGAAGACGCATTGCACGCCTGTCGTGCTGCCGTTGAAGAAGGTGTAATGCCAGGTGGTGGCGTTGCTATGCTTCGTGCTATGGAAGTGATCGACACTCTCAAACTCTCTGGCGATGAAAAAGTCGGTGCAGAGATCATTCGTCGTGCCCTGAGCGCTCCGGCCAAACAGATCGTTACTAATGCCGGACTTGATGGTTCAGTTATCGCCCAGAAGATACTCGAAGGTGGCGAAGGCGGCAATAACTTTGGTTACGATGCTGCTAAAGGCAAATACGGCGATATGGTTAAGTTCGGTATTATCGTTCCGACCAAGGTAGAACGCACAGCCCTCCAGAATGCTGCTTCTATCTCTGGCCTGCTGCTCACTACCGATGCTATAATCTCTGAAATACCAGAAGATAAACCAGAAATGCCAGCCATGCCAGGCGGCGGCATGTACTAAGAGCGGTACACAGATCAAAAGAAAAGCCGGAGCGGGTATTGTACCGCACCGGCTTTTTTTATAATTATACTAAACAGTTATTAATAAAAAAAGGGGCACATGATCATGCGGCCCCTGATGTAAGTTTTGGTTTTTACTGCCTGATGGTCCGACAAAGATCAGTCGCCCTTGCCGATCAACAGGAAAATGATCAGAATAGAAATACCCAGAAGTGAAGCCAGTATGAGAACGGCTATCTTAAGGCCCAATAATTGCGGCTGAGCATTTGCTACCTCATCCAGATCAAGTTCCATTTCTGTGCCGCTGGTTTCCAGCGAATCAAGCATGCCCGGATCAAAATCTTTATGAGCATGCAAAGGCGGCATACCTTCTTTCAAACAGAGCAGATCTTCTTTGAGCATAGCTGCTGACGCATAGCGGTCTTTACGCCGCTTAGCCATCATAGTTTCGATCACCTCAGCTATTCCTATACTTAAAGACCGATTGATGTGGTCTGGCGGCACTAACTGCTCTTTCAAGTGCTTATGCATTACCGCTGATGGGGTTGAAGCCTCAAACGGCACTTTGCCCGTTACCATATGATAGAACATTGCTCCCAGAGAATAAATATCAGCCCGGAAATCAATGTCAACCTCACCCCGTATCTGCTCAGGTGAAATATAATACGGCGTACCATAGGCACGACCAGCTTCCATACGAGCGGCTTCCATATCTGCCGCTTCGCGCGCCAGACCCATATCTGCCAGCTTGGCCGTTCCATCTTCAGTAAGCATTACATTTTTAGGCTTTACATCGCGGTGGATAAGCCCTTTTTCGTGAGCGTGGATCAGAGCGTCGGTTACCTGCAATATTATGTCTATGGCGTCTTGCTCAGAATAAACCTTATTGGCGGCCAAATCATCATAAACTGTTTTGCCCTGGACATATTCCATGACAAAATAATGATATCCACCTGACTCGCCTACATCGATAGCCTGAACTATATTTCGGTGATTGAGTTTGGCAGCTGCCTTACCTTCTTTATAAAAACGCTCTACATATTCCGGGTTTTCACTCAGTCGTTTGGGCAATACCTTGATCGCAACATAGCGATCCAATGATACCTGACGGGCCTTGAACACTGTAGCCATAGCACCGGCACCCAGCTTCTCCAATATCTGAAAACCTGGTATCTGCTGCGTTGGTCGAGTATCTTCTACTATCTTACGAACCCTGGTCAACTGCGATTGAGTTATAAAACCATCGCCCACCAGTGCCTCAGCCAGACTAAGGGGCTTATCACTACTGCCTGAAGAATTTTTGATCTTCTTCATACAATACTGAACTTCCTTATCTGTGCATAAGTTACTCTCGACAACTACTTTGCCAAGCATTGAATCTACATTTGTCTCTGCCATATTATTTAACGCTTAACTCTTCAGAATAATAACTGAAATTTAAAATAAAATATGCTCAAAGATCAGACACCCCATTACTGCCTATGCCTCAAGCATCAAATACACACCCCCGCGCAATTATAACTGAAATACTTATCCAGTCAATTGTTCAATAGCTATTTTTAACAAATTTCCAATAACTTATAAATCTGTTACAAAACTGAATTAATCCAGAAATAACTACTGATATCTCACTTCGTTAACTTTAATCGGCTATTTCACATCATTAAGTAAATAAAAATCGATGGACAAATCAAATTAATCATATATAATGGGCACTCTTAGCGGCAAGAACTGGCAAGGTTTTTGCTAGCCAGGAAACAAGATATTGGGCTATTGACCTAAGTCTTTGTAATAAAATGAATTAACTGGATCGTAATGAGACAGCCAGTTCAGGCAGGGTCCCTGACAAGCGGACAGAGTGAACCTGGTCAGGCCGGGAACGGAGCAGCCATAAGCTTATCGTTCGTTGTGCCAGGATCAACCCTGTCTGACCTGGCTGTCTCTCTATCCAAGACGCCTTATAACGACTGAAAAACTGAGCCTGCTCAAGTTTAGCAGTCTATCACTTACGCCATAAACTATGTCATACACCGTACTTGCAAGAAGATACCGCTCAGAGAGCTTCGATAGCGTAGTTGGTCAGGAGGCCATCGCCCAGACGCTCCGCAATGCCATAGAAAATAATCGCGTAGCTCATGCCTATCTCTTTACCGGCACACGAGGTGTGGGCAAAACCACCATGGCCCGCATATTTGCCAAGGCTCTGAACTGCCTGGAATCAGATGGGCCTACCACCCACCCCTGCTGTAAATGCGAAAGCTGTCTGGCTATTGCTCAAGGCGAAGATATCGATGTAATTGAGATCGACGGTGCCAGTAACACTGGCGTTGAAAACATCCGCGAACTCAGACAAAACGCCATATATAAACCCGCGCGTGCAAGGTTCAAAATATATATCATTGACGAAGTGCACATGCTCTCGTCTGGAGCATTCAATGCCCTGCTCAAAACCCTGGAAGAACCGCCAGCTCATGTAAAGTTTATATTTGCAACTACAGAATCAAATAAAATACTGCCCACAATTCTCAGTCGATGCCAGAAATTTGATTTCCGTAATATCAGTATTACTGAAATTGCCGGCCATCTCAGTAATATACTCAGCTCTGAAAAAGTACAGGCCGAAGAGAAACTCATTCGACGGATAGCCCGCCTGGCCAATGGCTCTATGCGTGATGGCCTGAGCTTGCTCGACCAGATACTCAGTATGGCCCAGGGTACACTAACTCTGGCTATGCTCAATGAATTGCTGGGCACCCCAGACAGGGAACGGGTGATCACACTGACAGATGCCGTGATCGCTGATAATGCCGGGCTGGCTCTGGAACTAACCGACAAGGCACTGCTCGACGGTCTGTCGCTCGAACAAATCGCCGATAGCTTCCAGAATCATTTCCGCGACCTCATGGTCATACGCTCTTGCGGGGTTGATACCGAACTGGTTGACGAAGTTGACACTGAAACACGCAAAAAAATGGAAGAACAAAGCCAGAAGTTTGATAATCAGGCTCTGGTTTATTATATAACCGTAATGGAAGAGCTCAAACGCATGTTACGCTCCGGTCTCAGCGGCAGATCAATACTTGAAGCGGCTATCGTACGAATTTGTGCCGCAGACCGGTTCAGCGACACTTCCTCGCTTATTAAAAAACTACAGGAACTGCCCGCCTCCCCGCAACCTGGACCAGGTCAGGCAACCGGCATACCAGCAGCCAGAACCTATAACCCTGGTTCGACTGCCGCCCCATTGCCTAATCAGCCCAAAACCACACAGACTGCCGCCCCATTCGCTGCCAGGTCAAATGCTAATACAGCCAGCCCGTCAGTAGTCAGCCCGGGTAACAGCCAGCTTAATGTCCCTGAGACGGTAACTACCTCATGGCTCATTGAAAACTGGCCCACAATACTCGATATAGTCCGCAAAGGCAGTGCTAATCTTGTTCGATATATTGCACCGGCTACTGTCAGCAGTATTCAAGGCGATAAACTGACCTTGATCTTTCCGCCAGATAAAGCCGGGCTGATAACCGCCATGTCAAATCTTGACGCGGTGAAAGTCGGCCTGGAAGCAGCTCTGGGCAAAATACTTAATATGAAAATATCTCTGCTCACTGAGTGCAATGCTGAGCAGTTAAAAAAAAACGGTAAAAACCCCGCTGTAGTAGTACCTGGTGCCCGACCAAGCCAGGAAGAAAACAATACCGCTGCCTGTGACCAGAATGTTAAGCTGGTACTGGAACACATGGGTGGAAGAATAACCAATATTGAAAAGATAATAGAATAGTTCAGCACTACCTGGCAGATGAGTTTTTATGCCGGGTAAAGCAAGGATGGATTTATGTTTAATTTCGGAAATATTGCTGGAATGATGGGCATGTTGCCCAAGATCAAAGAGAATATGCAACAGTTGCAAGAGGAGATGAAGTTCATCTCAGCAGAAGCAGCCAGCGGCGGCGGAATTGTTACTGCCAAAGTTAACGGTAAACTGGAACTGATCGACCTGAAAATTAACCGCGACATTCCCGGCGTGGCAGACGACCTGGACATGCTCGAAGATCTGGTTAAGGCTGCTGTTAATATGGCCGCTCAAAAAGCACAGGAACAGGTCAAGTCGCGTATGGCTGGCAAGTTCGGTGATATGCCCGGCATGGACCAGCTTTTGAGATAATACCAGCAGTTTTTTACAGGCTAACTTATATGAATATTCATACCGACAGCATCAATAAGCTCATGGCAGAGTTTGCCAGACTGCCAGGCATTGGCACTCGCACCGCCGAAAGACTGGCTTATTATGTACTCAAACAACCTGTCGATGAGGCCATGAAACTCGCTGAAGCTATCAGTGATGTTAAAACCAGGATAAGATATTGCGAAAGATGCTTTAATCTCAGCGAAGAACCGCTGTGCAATATATGCCGTAATCAGCAGAGAGATCAGAGTATTATCTGTATTGTCGAACAGCACAAAGACCTGATCAATCTGGAAGAAACCGGAAAGTGTAACTGGGTTTACCATGTCTTACTCGGACACCTGGCGCCTCTGGAAGGGATAACCCCTGATGATCTCACTATTGATGCTCTGATCAAGAGGGTAAGAGCCGGGAATATCTCTGAAGTGGTTATGGCCACAAACCCTAACCTTGATGGCGATGGCACAGCCTTGTATATCAGTTCACTACTCAGTGGGCTAAAAGTAAAAATTACCAGACTGGCACGCGGCCTGCCAACCGGCGGCAGTATAGAATTTGCCAATAAAGAAGTTCTCTCTGAAGCTATTACCCGAAGAATTTTAATGGATTAAAAGACTTACAGACGCTTTATCGTCTCTGATATAAAATGCGATTAGATATTTCTCAACAACTAAAGACTGAACAACGCATGATGCTGGCTCCCAGAATGATCCAGTCGATGGAAATTCTCCAGCTGCCTATGCTCGCCCTGCAGGAAAGGATCCAGCAGGAATTGCTCAGTAACCCGACCCTGGAACTGGAAGAACCGGCTGATTTTGTCAGCTCACTCGATCAGGAAGCACCAGACTCGTATGACGATATTCACGACAGTGAACGAGACCTGATAGTTAAAGATGATAACGAAAAAACCGATTCCTATGAAAGATTAGCTGGTCAGACCGAAGATTTTTCCGAATATCTCGACCGCGGAGATTATGTCGGTAAACAGAAAAACTCTGATGACATTGACCGTAAACTCGATGCCATGGGCAATACCGCCGCTCCTGGCATAAACCTGATCGACCATCTTAATGAACAATGGGTATTTGTTGAATGCGATGAACTGATACACAAGATCGGCTCAAAAATTATCGAACTTATCGATAATAACGGATACCTCTCTGTCGAGCTGCCCAAAATACGCGAGTATCTCGATGTCTCAGTAACCGATCAGCAGCTCAATGATGCTTTGATGCTCGTACAAACTCTGGAGCCCATTGGAGTAGGCGCACGCAACTTTATCGAATGTCTCACAATCCAGCTCAAGGCTGATAATAAAGAACACAAACTCGAGTTGCAAATACTCCACCATTATCTCAAGGAAATTGAGCTTAACCATTATCCACAGGTTGCTAAAGCTCTCAAATGCTCTGTTGAGTCAGTAAAAAATGCCATAAAAAACATTTCTCGTCTCGACCCGAGGCCGGGACTGCAATTCAGCAATGTACAGTCCAATTTCATAACTCCTGAAATTATAGTGGAATATGATGAAGATAATGACACCTACTCTGCCAGACTCTCAGATGGCAGCAACCCAATATTGAAGATCAACAGCGAATATGCCGACCTGCTCAAAAGCAGACATATTGCCGCCAGTGACCGCGACTATCTCCGCAAAAATGTTCGCTCTGCTGAATGGATCATTGACGCAGTACAACAGCGAAAAGCTACTCTGCTCAAAGTCGTAAATATCGTTCTCAAAACCCAGAGGGAATTTTTCAGCTCAGGTCCGCAGGCTCTCAAACCGCTGCCTATGATCGATGTTGCCGCCGAGCTGGGAATACATGTCGGTACTGTCTCACGCGCCGTCTCAGAAAAATATATGCAGACCCCTTCTGGGATATTCCCACTTCGTTATTTCTTTACCAGCGGCAAAGAAAGAGCAGATGGCGAGACCGTAAGCTGGGATGCCATTCGTGCCAAAATGCAGGAGCTTATCGATAACGAAGATAAGAAAAATCCACTCAAAGACGAAATTATCGCCGATATGCTCCTGAAACTCGATTTCAAGATATCAAGAAGAACAGTAGCTAAATACCGCGATATAATGAACATACCACCGGCCCGAAAACGCAAACAGTTTTAAACCATAACAAAAAGAGATATTTTTCACGAACTACTATGAGCAATAGTATCACTATCATCAGCAAAAGCGTTCAGCAGACAATTGAACTGGGTAATCTTATTGGCAAAAACCTTCGGCCCGGCACTGTCATTTCATTGGCTGGCAATCTGGGCACCGGGAAAACACACCTTATCAAAGGCATAGCTCAAGGCCTTGATGTGCCAGACTATCAGGATGTTACCAGTCCGACCTTTACGCTCATGAACGAGTATGAAGGACGACTCATGATATATCATATTGATGCCTGGCGACTCACCGGCTCTGGCCAGTTAGAGGCCGTTGGCTTCGATGAGCTTTGTTCTGGGCCTGCCATTACTCTGGTAGAATGGGCCGACCGAACCAGTTCCATCGTCGATTCCTATGATCCAATTCATGTTATCATTGAGCATGTGGATGAAAATACCAGAAAAATAACCATATCAGATCTGCCAGAGAATTTAAGCCGGGCTCTCGCCAGCAGCTGAAGCACCTTCTTCCCCAATTATGCTTTTGAGATCATCAAGTAGAAAATACGGGCTTATGCCTATGCCGCCCAGTATTATATCTCCTGTGTACTCAACGGCATACTCATAATCATACCCTTTTTTAAGAGCAGCAAATGTAACTGTACAATTTGCGCGAATAGCGTCGCTACCTGTGGGCTTACCAGTATCAGCATCAAGACCAGAGGGTATATCGATCGCCAGAATAGTTCTTACCTCACTGTTTACCAGGTCTATTATCTGGCCATAAGGCTCTCGCAATTCGCCGGCAACACCGGTCCCCAACATAGCATCTACCACCAGATCAGCATGCCTGAGCTTTTTTTCCAGCTTATTGATAAAACTTACCGCCAAACTTTCTTTATACTCAGTTATTGCAAGCCCCATATTTCGACATATATCAAGATTAGTCCGGGCATCTCCTTTAAATTTGTCAAAGGGCGATAAGGTAAAGATATCGACCTTTATACCATTATTACACATATGGCGAGCCAGGACCAGGCCATCACCACCATTATTGCCATGGCCTGCCAGGACTACTACACTGGCTGTCTCTTCCTGCCTGATCATACACAAGGCTACATTAAAGGCATCGATCCCGGCGTTTTCCATCAAAATGATCGAAGGTATTCCCAGCTTTGCAACGGCATTAGCATCACATCTTCTTAACTGTTCTACACTGAGACTTTGAGACAGCATAAATAAATTTCACTCTTAACTTTCTTATTTTTATAACTTTAGCTACAGTTACCAGCATAACAAAAATACTTAACTTGCCTTTTTGTACTATTCTATCCTATTATTTTATATCGGTCAATTGACAAAGATTTAATAATGCACTATAATGCGCGTCAAACTGCCGGACACTAAGAGTCTGGCTGACACATTTTAATTTTACAGGGATTATGGAAGATTACAAGAGACTTGAAGAAGTACTCACTGCCGGGTACTCCTGCGTTGCCATTATTACCCAGGAAGAGCCTTACGCTCGAGAAATGGCGACAACAGTGGCCGCTAATCTGGGCTTCGACATACAGCGATGGTCTGTAGTCAGCGGCCTGCGCGATGGTCTGGTGTCAAGTAAACCACAGGCAGGCACAGAACACCCGGCCGCCGCCCTGTATCAAATGATGAATAACGATAACCGCATGATATATATCATGTTAGACCTCATTGAACACCTGGGTGATGCTCGCACTCTCAGATTACTCAGAGATGTTATCTTCCGCTTTGAACAAACCGGCAGTAAACTCATCCTTATCGACTATTCAGATAAGATACCAGATTCGGCCCGGCCCTATATCAATCGCTTTGATATTTCGCTGCCAGATGAAACGGAACTGGAAAAAATAATAAAAGACACCTTACGCGAATTACACCAGGTAAAACCGATACAGATCGACATTACCCGCAAAGGGCTTAATACTATCATTCGCAACCTGCGCGGCCTGACCCGCAGACAAGCCCGAGAAGTAATACTTGATGCTGTCGGGCGTGAGCGCAAGTTCGACAATGAAGACATAAACAGAATTATGGCAAAAAAAAGACAGGTCCTTCATAGCGATGGCCTGCTCGATTATATTGAAGCACCTACCGATCTGGATAATATCGGCGGACTGGCTAACCTCAAAAAATGGCTCAACCAGAGAAAAAGGGCCATTACCGGGGAATGCTCCCAACTGGGCATTGACCCGCCTCGCGGCGTACTAATGCTCGGTGTACAGGGTGCCGGCAAAAGTCTGTGTGCCAAGGCTATTGCCACTGCATGGCAATTACCTCTGCTGAGAATGGATCCGGGCAGATTATATGACAGCTATATTGGCGAATCAGAGAAACATCTTCGTATGGCTCTGAAGCAGGCTGAAAGTATGTCGCCTATAGTACTCTGGATCGATGAGATAGAAAAAGCGTTTGCCTCAGCCGCCTCCCATAATACTGATGGCGGTCTGTCGCGAAGAATGTTCGGCTCGCTTCTGACCTGGATGCAGGAGCATGACCAGCCAGTTTTTCTGGTTGCGACAGCCAACGACATTGGCTCTTTGCCGGCAGAACTACTGAGAAAGGGGCGATTTGACGAGATATTCTTCGTCGATCTGCCAAACATGCAAGTCAGGCAGGAAATATTTGCGATCCACTTGCGTAAAAGAAAACAAAATATTGACAGGTTTGACCTGAACCATCTTGCCCGGCTTACAGAGGGCTTTAGCGGCGCTGAGATCGAACAGGCCATAATCGCCAGTCTGCATGAGGCATTTGATCAGGGCATTGACCTTAATAATGAAATTTTAAAGCAGATAATAGAAAATTCCCCGCCGCTTTCGGTTACTATGGCCGAACAGGTTGAGGATCTGCGGCTGTGGGCCACAGAAAGATGTGTGCCTGCCGGTTAATTGTGTTGTTTGCATTTAACCTGTACCATGACAAGTAAATAAGAATTCCATAGTAGTACTGAACCACAGGTTCAGACCCAGGTGTATAATGAATTTAGAAGTTGAAGCAAAATTTAAAGTAAAAGACATCGAACCCTTTGAACAAACACTCATAGAGCTGGAAGCTGATTTTGTACACATTGTCCGCCAGACTGACACTTACTTTAGCAGCCATAAAGTAATGCGTAAAGGAACAGGTATGCGCATACGCAAAGAAAAAACAGCTGAGGACGAGATCACCTGGATAACCTTCAAAGGGCCGCGACTGCGTGGTGAGTTCAAAAGCAGAAATGAGATAGAACTGCAAGTAGATGACGCTGACAAGGCTCTGACCCTCTTACAGGAACTGACGCTTAATCCGACCCTGGTAATTGACAAGTTAAGAAAGATCTATGAACTAGACGGCTGCCAGGTCTGTCTTGACAAGGTCAACCGCCTGGGAATGTTCATTGAGATCGAAGGACCTGACGACGCTACTATTGAAGCTGTCCGCTGCAAGATAGGCCTTCGCGACTATCGCCACCTCAACCGCGGCTATGCCCATATGATGAGCAATCTCAATAAAAAAATACGCGGAGAAGACTAAGGTTTCACCTCGGAACAAATAGCATAAAATCATGACCGCTCACCATCTCAGACTATTTTTCACACTGGTCAGAGATAGTGGCCGGTCTGGCTTGCTCCAGCTTCCGATTCCTAAAATACAAAGCCAGATCAATTGAGACCATCAGGCCATTAAGCACATAAAGCCAGGTCACTCCATCGAAATTATACTTCACCTTGTGTATAACACCAGCAGTATAACCAATAAGCACCATAACCAGAAAACGAGCTGACTTACTGCCTACCTTGCCGCTGCGCCATGACTTACATATCGAAACCGGCCAGGCAGCACCAAAACACACCAACATAGTTATCTCATATATACTCATTGACGATTACTACCCTTACCTGCATTATACATCTGATCGCAATACTTTTAGTTAACCGTAAGTTTCTCTATAGTAAAACGGATAGGCGATTTCTTCTGGTTAACTATCTCAATACCACTGCCGCCCTGGGGCAGATTATAGATCGGTATCCGATCGATCGGCTTATCTATGATAGCCAGATCTTCTGCTGACATCACTATCATCAGATGTACCGGCGAAGCATAGTAGGCATCAATAAGCTCTTTAGTGCCCCGGCAGATTATCGCCTGCTGATATTCATCATACTGAGCCGACTTATCATCAATTACCACCCGATACTGACCTTCCATAGTCAATGGCCAGAGAACGCCAAATCGCGGCGAATCTATTGCCCGCTCTGGTATCACACTAACGATCGGAGATATCTTCACCGACACATTGAACTCTGTTGGATTTCTATACTGGGTAAATACTACCGCTTTTACATCTATCGCCTTTTCATTGGCCTCTAAACGCTGCTTGTCAGTCAGGGCTACAATAGCCTCGGTGTTTTTATCGCCCAGAACATAAGCCTCAACTTCTTTGGGACTGATCGTCTCAGGTGTGAGTTTTTTATCCAGATGATATACCACCACCGGCACCATGCGTTTTACCAGCCGGGTAACTTTCACATTTACTGTATGCGGTGTTGATTCACTTATCAGCAGATAATGATCCTTATCATCAACCTTGAACTTACCGCCCATAAGGTCCGAAACCTTTACCGAAACCACTTCACTGGTCCCTGGCTGCGGCACAATATCTATTGCCGCAGTATTAATATCAAATACGGTTGAGTTCAACCGGGCCGCCTGACTCACCCGACTGGTAGTACCTTCTACGGTAAACTTTACATCGAGCTTATTCTCCGGGAGAGTAAGGCCCTTATCATCGAGAAACTCTATGATCGTATCACCATCATTCTGCGGTATCTGCAACCGAACGCGTACCAGGTCTGACCGGGTAACTGCCTGCTCTGCTGTAACCCAGATCAAACAGGTGAGGATAATAACTATCGCTGCATTTTTTACTTTTTCCAGATCCATCACGCTTTTTTCTTTTTCTTCTTGTTCTTGCTATCGTCTGTTTTTACCGTCAGGTCATACAATTGCTGACGCAACTGCTCCACGGTCAGAAATCTGGCCAGGCTGCCATGCAAGGCCAGAGAAATATTACCCGTCTCTTCGCTAACCACCACTATTGCCGCATCAGTGAATTTACTCAGACCTATCGCCGCTCGATGACGAGAACCTAACTGGCGATCATATTCACCATGCTCTGCCAGCGGAAACTGAACACCTGCTGCCGAGATCAGGCCATTACTTACAACCACCGCCATATCATGCAAAGGAGTACCAGGCCAGAATATAGTATTCAGCAGATCAACACTCACCACTGCGTTAAGGGGAGTTCCATTATCGATCCAGTCACCCAGCTTCACTTCCCTTTCAATTGCTATTATCGCACCGATCTGGGCACGACTCATAGCAGCTACAGCATTTACTATGTCCTCTATAGCCCGCTCAGTCTGGGTATGCTCCGTACGACCAAACTTCGTACCACCCAGCCGGATAAGACCACGCCTGATCTCCGGCTGAAACGCCACTGTTGAGATCAGTAATACTGAGACCAGAAAATACTTCAGTAAAAGCTGTATCCGCTCCAGCTCCAGCCCCAGAGCATTGGAAATAAAGTTAAACCCCCACACGGTAAACAAGATAACAACTACACCGCGAAACAGTTTCTCGCCGCCAGTTCCACTCAGAAAACGCAGAACCGACCAGACGACAAAACCGATCAATAACATTTCGATCAGTATCGGGCCTATCTCGTGGGTAGTTATAAATTCTATATATTGCTGCAAAGAACTGACCTCGCTACACCTTCATTTTCCTGATACTGGACACCCGAATGCTTATCGTGGCTTATTTTACTCCGTATCAGTATTATCTTCGGTAAAAAAACCTTTAAACTTCAAACATCAGTCAAATTCATTGCCGCGGAACGATTGCCCCAGGTATGTCTTACGCACCAGCTCATTATTCACCAGCTCTTTGGGTGTGCCAGAGGCCAATACCTGACCTTCATTAATAATATAAGCTCGGTCAACCACTTCCAGAGTCCGCTCTACATTATGATCGGTTATCAGAATACTTATACCCCGATCCTGCAAGCTGCGGATCTCCCGCTGCAAATCTTCTACCGCAATCGGGTCAACACCACTAAAAGGCTCATCTAACAGTATCAGCGAAGGATTTGTAACCAATGAACGAGCAATCTCCAGCTTGCGGCGTTCTCCGCCGCTCAATACCCGCGCCAGTGACTTTCGCACCTTTCCCAGACCAAACTGACTGATCAGCTCATCGGCACGCCTCTTGCGATCAGCTCTTGTCAGGCTCATTGTCTCTAATATCGCCAATAAATTCTGCTCAACCGTCAAACGCTGAAAAACGCTGGGTTCTTGTGATAAATATCCAATCCCCATTCGAGCCCGACGATACATCGGCAAGCGGGTTATGTCGTGACCTTCAAAAATAACCTTGCCATCATCGGGCTGCACCATACCTATTGTCATACGAAAAGAAGTGGTCTTACCTGCACCATTTCGGCCAAGTAACCCTATACTTTCCCGTCCATAAACAGCTATAGATACGCCATTTACAACTGTCCTGCCCGAATATTTCTTTATCAGGTTCCTGGTTTCCAGAAGGACCATGTCCATATTTATTTTCTTTCGTATATATCCGGCAGTTACCCTGCCCGCTGTCCTGATTCATATTATTACCCCGCCGCTGCAAAAGCCAGTGACTCTTGCTGTCAAAAGCGGGACTAACGCATCGCAATTATAATTTTGAACTACGCCTGGGTCAAAGGAAATACTATTAATTATGGTTTCATAGTTTACAAATAATAAACGACTGGTTGACATAAGTACGATGGTATAATATAATGCCTATCTATATTAATAACCCCACAGCGAAAAAGGGCAGCGAAAAAATGCGGAAAATTGCAAAGACTATCCTGGCTACTGCTATAATCGTAAGTGCTTTTGTTGTAACAGGTTGTGAATCAACCACTCATAGCAGCGAACAGCAGATGAAAAAATATGGCCGCGTAGCCGAAGTTAACAGAAAAATGTTGGCCGACGACTTTGATAAGTTCTTCATGTTAGAGCGTAATTCTCGTTTGGGCATGTGGCATACGATCGTTATAGAATAATTCTATAAGACTCTTTCTGCCCATGCGTTACGAGTTTTTATGCTTTTGATCAGATCAGTATTACAGTGGTATAAGTCCTTACCCGGTCGGGCGCGACTGAGCATCAACCAGGAGCTTAGAGCCAGTATTCCCATGGCCATGGTATTTGGAGTAATGGGCAATGCTTATGCAGGTCTGGCTGGCCACAAAGCTCTTAATATGTCAGATGGCATGGTAGCTTTGTTGCAATCAATGAATCAAGCCGGGTTCGTCGCCACTGGCATAGGCTCAGCATTCCTCTTTAAATATCGCAGGTCAAAATCTTTAAGTGCGATCTTCGTATTTATCGCCTGCATTCTCGCTTCTATATATTTTATTCCCCAGACCACTTATGCCGGTCATATTTTTATTGTCCAGATATTTCTCATTCAAACCCTACTGGCCTTTAGCGGCTCGGTCCGGGCCGCCATCTGGCGAAAAAACTACCCTGAAGCCCATCGGGCCAAGATTTTGGTCACCAGCTATCTCATTCTGACCTCGATGACCAGCTTATCACTTTCATTCTATTCTTTCCTTATGGATAAAGGTGTTTCGTTCCGATTGATATACCTGCTTTGCGCCGGTGCATCTTTATCTGCTGCCTGGTGGCTGGGTAAGATCCGAGTCAGCGGTGAAAAGCTCGACTTGATCCAGTATAACGACCAGGCCAGAGAGCAAAGCTCAATGGCAAAATTCTTTTCCGGGTTCAAAGTATTAAAAGACGATAGACGCTTCAGGCGTTTCATGGCCTGGCAAATGCTCAATGGCGTCTGCTGCCTTTCGATAGAAGCCGGCCTGGTCATTGTTCTGGCCAGACTATTTGAATCCAGATCTGACATAACCCATAAATGGCTCTGGAGCGGTACAGCCCTGGCCGCACTTCCCCAACTGGTATGTGCCTTTTCCTCGGTGATCTGGGCCAGATACTACGACAAAAATGACATTTTCACTTCCAGAGCGGTTTCTGCTATACTCTGGTCCTCCAGCCGGGTTATTTTAGCCTGGGGATTATTCGTTGAAAGCATTCCTATAATTATGTTCAGCAGAGTAGCCACCGGAGTGAGCATGGGCCTTGGGCAGCTCGCCTGGCGACTGGGGCACATGACCTTTGCACCAGCCGAAAAAGATGGTCTCTACATGTCCGCCCATCAGATGCTCGCCGGGATTCGCGGTATGGCCGCTCCCTTTATCGGCATTTATCTGCTAAAATTCTCCTGGGCCGGTCATAACGGCACCTGGCTCACTCTTGCCTCTGCGGTTGGTATGACCTTCTCCGCCTGGGGATTCATGCAAATGAGAAAAGAATACTCTGATCTGGCAAAATAAATACTTCAGGTATCAATTAGCCTATATTTAATACTATTTTCTTATTCAATAATACCTTCGTTACTACATTATATATTTATAGCTGATTCCCTGTTTACTCATAGAAATACAAAAAAACAGCGATGTATTAATTTTCCTTTTAAAGAGATAACCGGTAAACTGTGTGTATTAACTCTTTTTGCTCTGATGCACCTGAATTGTAAACTTGAAAGGAATTATTATGTTCACTCAAATGAGAAACTTTAAATTTGGATTACTGCTATTTACAGCAACCCAGATAACAGACCCCGGGCAAGCCAGTGCCCTTGACAATAAAACATCTCGGCCAAACATACTGCTTATGATCTCTGACGATCAGGGGGCAGTTGACCTTAACTGCTATGGAGCAACAGACCTGTACACACCTAACCTTGACCAACTTGCACAAAGAGGTACCCGGTTTACCCAGTTTTATGTCGGGGCTCCGATCTGCTCTGCATCAAGAGCTGCTATCCTGACTGGCAGATATCCCCAACGAGCCCAACTAACAGACAATGCCTATGGCGACCATGGTATGCCTGCCGAACAATATACTCTGGCTGAACTGCTGGGCGACAATGGTTACAGAACAGGCCTGTTTGGCAAATGGCACCTGGGTGATGTAATGCCGCTGAGCCCCAACAACCAGGGATTCGATGAATTTCTGGGCCATAAGGTAGGGTGTATCGATAACTATTCTCACTTCTATTACTGGTATGGCCCAAATCGACACGACCTGTGGCAAAACGAAACCGAGCATTTTGAAGACGGTACTTATTTCCCTGATATTATAGTCAGAGAAGCAGACAGATTCATGTCTGAAAATAAGGACAAACCATTCTTTCTGTGCCTTACCTTTAACCTGCCGCATTATCCCTTGCAGGCCACTCAGAAATACAGAGATATGTATGCCCATATTAAAGACCCGAATCGCCAGCGATATGCCGCTTTCGTCTCTACTCTGGATGAAAAAGTTGGCATGGTAATCGATTCACTTAAGAAAAATCAACTCTCCGACAATACTATTGTTATCTTCCTGAGCGATCAGGGCCATTCTACAGAAGAAAGAAACTTCGGCGGCGGCGGCAGTGCCGGAATATATCGCGGCCATAAGTTCCAACTCTGGGAAGGTGCCTTGCGTATGCCCTGCATTATTTCCTGGCCTGGTCATATACCCCAGGGACAGGTACGCGACCAGGTCACCAGCAGTATGGACCTGTACCCCACCATTGCAGGATATTGCAATACTAAGCTGCCAGACAGAAAAATTGATGGTTCTGATATTCGTGCTGTTATCGAATCACCTGAAGCAAGCTCACCTCACCATACTCTTTACTGGCAATATGCCGATAAATGGGCTGTTCGCGACGGAAACTGGAAGCTGGTCAAAGATAATAAAGAATTATTCCTCAGCGATATGAGTAAAGATGTAACAGAAACAATCAATCTTGCTCAGGATAATCCTGATATCGTTAAGCACCTCACAGACCTGCACGAAGAATGGACCGTAACAGTGCAGGAACAATAAAATCAGAAATAGTAATAATCGATAATAACTGAATATTAATATGAGAAAAATTAAAATGAAAAAAGTATCAGCATTTCTTTCACTCTCTTTTTTATTGCTACTGACAGTAAGTAATATACAGGCACAAAACCTCTGTGATTATGTCAACCCCAATATTGGTTCGGTACATAGCCGCTGGTTCTTTTACACTCCGGCCTCTATGCCCTTTGGCATGGCTAAGGCAGGGCCGACTACTAATGCCCATTATGGTAATAAGGGCGGCTGGGAAGCAGTCGGCTACGATGGTCGCCACGATTCCATCGAAGGATTTGCCAATGTCCATGAGTTCCAGGTCGGAGGTATTGTTCTCATGCCTACTACCGGAGCATTACAGACGATCCCCGGCGAATTAGACAACCCTGACAGCGGATATCGCAGCAGATTCAGCAAATCAACCGAAAAGGCTTCTGCCGGCAGCTATCGTGTCTTACTCAGTGACTACGACATTAATGTTGAGCTTACCGCTACCAAACGAGTTGCATTCCACCGCTATAGCTTCCCGGCAGGCAAAACCGGAAATATCATCTTTGATATTGGTAATGTCCAGGGTGAAAGCGGCCGCATACTCGACGCCGGCGTGGAGATAGTCGCGGATAATTGCGTTGAAGGCTTTGTCATTAGTTATCCGGTATATGTCAATAAGTATCAAAACGGTGCAACTGTTCCGATCTATTTCGTTGCCCAGCTAAATGAGCCGCAAGCCCAATGGGGTGTATTTAAAGGCAAAGATATATTCCCCGGCCAGAAAAAAATAGCCGGGCCGGGCAGTGGTGCTTATTGCTCTTTTAATGCTGAAGCAAACAATACAGACCGTAAAATCATAGAGGTTAAAATAGGCATATCATATACCTCTCTGGCCAATGCCCGGGCCAATCTCGCCGCTGAAGCTGATTCACTCAACTTCGATGAAGCCCTTAGCCAATGCCGGAACGCCTGGGAATATGAACTGGCCAAAATTCAGGTTCAGGGCGGCCGTCAGGAAGATAAAGTTAAGTTTTACACCGGCCTTTATCATGCACTGCTCGGACGCGGCTGCGCTATGGATATCAACGGAGATTATCCGCGTAACGATGGTAGTATAGGTCGGATAGCTCCCGATGAAACCGGCAAGCCTTCATTTGTATTCTGCAATACTGATGCGATCTGGGGCGGCTTCTGGAACCTTACCCAACTCTGGCCGCTGGCCTGGCCGGAATATTTCAGTGACCAGCTACAAACTCATTTGCAGGTATTTCAGGATGCCGGATGGCTGGGTGATGGTCTGGCCAATAGCCGCTTTGTCTCTGGTGTAGGCACAAACTTTGTCGGCCTTATGCTGGCCTCTGCCTGGCAGAAGGGCATACGCGACTATGATGTTGAACTGGCTTATGAGGCAACTCGCAAAAACGAACTGACATATAAAGACCGTCCTGCCGGAGCGGGTAAACTCGACATGCAGGGTTTTGTTGAAAATGGCTTTATCGCTTATTCTCAGACCGAAGACAGTGCCAATGGCTCACAATTCTGCGCCTCGCGCACAATGGAATATTGCTTCTCTGCTTATGCTGCCGCTCTATGGGCAAAAGAGCTGGGTAAAACTCAGGACTACGAAAAACTGCTCAAACTTTCCGGTCAATGGAAAACCATATTTAATCGCGAACTGGGGCTGATACACCCCAAAGACTCTGATGGTAATTTTCTTCCTGATTTTGACCCATACCAACCCTGGCGCGGTTTTCAGGAAGGCAATGCCATGCAATATACCTACTATGTGCCCCATGCTGTAAGTGAGCTGGTCGAACTTATCGGCCCGGACACTTTTAATCAAAGGCTCAACGAGATATTTGAAATAGCACAGCAAAATGGGTTCAGCGGCGGCAAAGAGGTCGATGCCTTCTCCGGCCTGCGATTTGTCTATAATCATGGCAACCAGCCCAGTCTGCATATCGCATGGCTCTTCAATCGCTCCGGCAGACCAGACCTTACCCAAAAATGGACTCGTGCTATTTGTAATGAATTTTATGGCACTGAAGAACTACACGGTTATGGCTTTGGCCAGGACGAAGATCAGGGCCAACTGGGTGCATGGTTCGTAATGGCCGCCATGGGCCTGTTCCAGATTGATGGCGGCATTACTCCGGATTCATTCTATGAACTGGGAAGCCCTGTCTTTGACTCTATAACTATTAGTCTGGCTAATGGCAATAAATTCAATATTATTACCGAAAACAATTCGCCCGACAATTGCTATATAATCAACAGGAAATTCAACGGTCAGCCTTGCTCCAATGACCAGATATCACATTTTCAGCTCATGCAAGGGGGAACACTTACCCAGCAGGCAACCAATAATATGCCTGCTATTATCGACCAGGCGGAATAATCAGAATTTGTATAAGGACTTCCACCCCGTTGGCCGATAATTATAATGATGGATATAAATAAGAAACAACAAAAGGCACTGTATCAATTCAACTCCTGCCTGAAGGCCTGTCAGCTCAACCCTGAAAAAAGCCTGCATATTCTGGAGTTTGGATTTAAAGATGGCCTATTTCTGAATGTCTGCCAGGAGGCCGGCATGATAGCTACCGGGCTGGAAGTCTGCCAGGGATATTATGATCAGGTCAATAAGAATTACCCTCAACTTAATACTATTCTATATGATGGTAATAATGTGCCATTGCCAGATGAGAACTTTGATCTGATAGTCTCTTTTCAGGTTCTCGAGCATGTAGGCTCGGTTGATACCGTAATAAATGAATCATTGCGACTACTCAAACCAGGCGGAATAATGTACCATGTCTGCCCTAATTATCATTCTTTTTATGAAGGTCATTTTAAAGTGCCCTGGCTGCCCTTCCTGTCTAAAAAGACTGGCCGCATATATCTGAAATTACTGCGAAAATATTCAGACTATTACGAAACACTTAACATTGTTAAACCTGCAACCTTGCATCATGTACTTAAAAAACACAATAATAATGTTCAGGTACTCTCTCTGGGTAAAAAACAATTCAGACAGAGTTTTAATCTGGAACAGATCGGCAAGGTAGATCATAAACTGCTGCGCAACCTGCTAAAAGCCGCCTATTATACAGGTCCCCTGAAGTGGCTCTTCATCGAATCACTGGCACTCTCCGGCACATATTACCCTCTGATACTGATAGCCCAGAAAAAGCCAACCAACCACTTATAACAACATCAGTCAAGCCCGGCGGTTCTGAATAAATATTTCATATTATAAGTTTCTTCTGTGATGGCGGAATTTTAAACAAATTTCGCACACACTAAATATCCGCTTTTGCAGCTACTTAGACCACAATAAGTTGTTATTTTACTATAAATGCCTTGATATTCAATAAAATCACTGCTAAATTTAATGTTGCATTCTTATGGCAGACGATATAATATTACACCTAACAAACACCTAACAGAATAATCTGTTATCGTGCTTGTCAGGAATATAATACACAACTGGTCAACAGACCATAACGGCAAATAGTTTAAGGAGCCTTAGCATGGCAAAAGCCAAAAAAGAATCATACAATGGCACCGGGTCACTGGAAAACGCCTTAAGCCAGATCGAAAAGCAATTTGGCGAAGGTACGATCATGCACCTGGACAATGATGCACCTGTTACTATCGACTGTATCAGCACAGGTGCTTTGTCGCTTGACCTGGCCCTGGGTGGCAAAGGCGTTCCAAGAGGCAGAATTATTGAAATGTTCGGCCCCGAATCAAGTGGTAAGACCACTCTGGCATTACATACTATAGCTGAAGCACAAAAAATTGGTGGCGTAGCCGCCTTTATCGACGCCGAACACGCTCTGGACCCTACCTGGGCCAAGAAGCTGGGGGTTAACCTCGAAGGTCTGCTGGTAAGCCAGCCAGACAGCGGCGAACAAGCTCTGGGTATTGTCGAAATGCTGGTCAAGAGTAATGCTGTTGACATAATAGTCGTTGACTCTGTTGCTGCACTGACACCACAAGCGGAGCTTAACGGCGAGATCGGCGATTCACATGTTGGGTTGCAGGCCAGACTTATGAGCCAGGCAATGCGTAAGCTGACTGCTATCATAAGCAAGACCAAGACCTGCCTGATATTCATTAACCAGATCCGCGAAAAGGTAGGTGTAATGTTCGGCAGCCCGGAAACTACACCCGGCGGTCGTGCCCTGAAATTCTACTGCTCTGTGCGGCTTGATATCCGCCGGGTCAGCACTATGAGCGAAGGCGATAAAGCGATCGGTAACCATGTGCGGGTTAAAGTGGTAAAAAATAAGATAGCTCCTCCATTCAGATCGTGCGAGTTCGATATTATGTTCCATGAAGGTATCAGCCGACAAGGCGATATGATCGATCTGGCTGTACTGGAAGACATTATCCAGAAGAGCGGCGCATTCCTGAAATACAAGGGCGAAACCATTGGACAGGGACGCGAAAAGGCCAAAGACTATCTGCGTGAAAACCCGGAAATTTTTGCAGAGATCAAGGAACAGATATTAGCCAAACACGCTCTGCTTACTGGCGGCCAACCTGCACCGCAAGATGATGATGAGGAAATGGACCCGGAACTGGAAGCTGAACTGGAAATAGTTGAAGCACCAGCTAAAAAGAAAACTGCTCCGGCTAAGAAGAAAACTGGCAAATAAAACAAGAGCCATTCTTTAATAGAAAAAGTAAGACAACCTTAATGTAAAAGAGCCTTCAGGAACATATTCTGAAGGTTCTTTTATTTACTAAACTATGCCCCACCCGCTATCTCTGGACAGTTATGAATTACCAAAAACCGCACATGTTAGCTGACAAACCCCAAATACATAAGGTCAACTATCAACCCTGGTGTCATCTTCCAGGCGTTTGCCCATACTCAGGCACTCATCAACACTAAAACCGAGTTTCTGATAAAAGTCAATTACCCCGGCATTGCTCTTACGCACCTGCAAATTTATCTTCGGACAGCCCGCCGCCCGTAGTATTATCTCTGCCTGATGCATAATAGCCCGGCCAACTCCCTTGCCCTGAAGCTCTGGCTTTACCCCCAGATAATTGATCCACCCGCGATGACCATCGTAACCAACCATTACCGTTGCTACCAGCTCATTGTCCTGCAACCCCACTAAAAACCACTGGGGATCAACCTTCATTTTTCTGGCTATATCTTTCTCCGGGTCGTTATTAGGATGTGTCAGGCCACAATCACGCCATAGCTTGAGCACTCCGGCCTTATCCTGCGAACAATATGGTCTTATCACCAGCATACTTCCCTGCCTATATACCTTAACTCACCAATTCGCCGTCAACCAGCGTAACTGTCCGGCTCGCCAGCTCTGCTATCGACCGGTCGTGTGTCACCATTACTATTGTCTGCCCCTGTCTGTTCAGATCCTGCAATATATCCAAAATCACACCACCAGACTTATGGTCCAGATTACCTGTCGGCTCATCAGCCAGTAGTAATTTCGGTTCATTAGCTAAGGCCCGCGCCAGAGCGATCCGCTGCCGTTCACCACCAGACAGGGTAGTAACATTCTGTCTGGCCCGCTGAGACAACCCCACCATCTCCAAAAGTTCCTGTGCTCGCCTGGTCGCTTTGCGCCGCTCAAACATCCATTTATATGCCGGGGTCTTTATCATTAACGGCAGCATTATATTTTCCAGAGCATTTAACTCCGGTAATAAATGATAAAACTGAAAGACAAAACCAGAATGCTCGTTTCGGATCCGATCCTGCTTACGACCACTCAGGCTTGAGACATCAACACCATCAATATACACCTTACCATTATCCGGCTTATCCAGTAACCCCATAATGTGAAGCAGTGTACTTTTGCCTGAACCACTGGCCCCCATTATCGCCAGAAAATCACCGGTATCAACCGTCAGATTCAAACCGCGCAATACCTCATGCCGGCTATTGCCTTCTTTGAAACTTTTTGTGACACCCCTGGCTTCCAGCATAATATATTCCCTTACATCTGCTCTATAGTTTCGATTCCCAGCATTGACAGACCATGCTTTAATGTGTCAGCCGTCAGCCGGCACAAAGCCAGACGACTGCTGCGAACAGGCTCTTCCACCTTCAATACCGGGCATGCATTATAAAAAGTACTGAACTCACCTGCCAGCTCAAATAAATATCCAGTCAGAATATGCGGCCGTAATTCGCGAGATACCGCACTAAGTGTCTCAGCATAACGAACCAGGATCTTGGCTAAGGCCAGTTCCGCCGGCTCCCGCAGCGAAATAGCAGCTCCAGCTGTTATTGCCATGCCCTCAGAGGCCGCCTTGCGGAATATACTCTGGACACGAGCATAGGCATATTGCATATAGGGGGCAGTATTACCCTCCATCGCCAGCATCTTATCCCAGCTAAAAACATAATCGCTGATCAGATTATTCGACAGGTCAGCATATTTTACCGCACCTATTCCAACCACACGAGCTATCTCCTGTTTAGACTCATCGTCCAGCTCAGGGTTTTTCTGACTAACAACTGCCAGGGCTCGGCTCTGGGCTTCGTCAAGCAAAGCAGAGAGCTTCACGCTTTCGCCGCTGCGAGTTTTGAACGGCTTATTATCTTCACCTAACACTGAACCAAAAGGCACATGCTCCAATTTGGTCTGACCTGCCCAACCGGCCTTGGTCGCACAATCGAAGACCATCTGGAAATGCAGCTTCTGCCGGGAATCGGTTACATAGATCACCCGACTGGCTCCCAGCTTACTCACCCGATAGCGTATCGCGGCCAGGTCAGTAGTAGCATATAAAAACGCTCCGTCGCTCTTTTGCACAATAAGCGGCAAAGGCTCACCTTCCGCCGTATTATAGCCCGGCATAAACACACACTGGGCTCCATCAGACTCAGTCAGCATACCCGCTTTGGCAAGATCTGCAATAACATCCGGCAGATCATCGCAATATGTGCTTTCGCCCTTCTCATTATTCTCATTAAGATTAACCATCAGGCGGTCATAAATAACCTTACAATGCCTGCGAGACTCGCCCAGCACCGCCCGCCATACCGCCATTGTCGCAGCATCTTTCTCATGCAGCATTACTGTGCACTTATAACAGAACTGCTTGAATTCCTCATTTTCATCAAAACGCTTCTTGGCATTTTTATAAAACTGCTCCAGATCCCAAACGCGTAATACACTGGGGTCCTCAAATGACTCTGGCTCTGTCTCGCGAATATACGCAACTAACATACCAAACTGCAAACCCCAGTCGCCGACATGATTCTGCCGCACTACCTTGTCACTGTCACCACAGAGAAACTCTAACACCCTGGCCAGAACATCGCCTATGATCGTACTACGCAAATGACCAACATGCATCTCTTTGGCCAGGTTTGGTCCGGAAAAATCAACTACCGTACGACCAGCCACCGGCACTATGTCAACTCCCAGCCGGTCAGAGTCACTTATCGCCTTTTGCAACTGCTCAGTGAGCCAGTCACTACGCAGACGCAGATTAATAAAACCCGGACCAGCTATCTCCGCCGGCTCGCAAATATCAGATAATTCGCATTTCACAACTATTTTATCTGCCAGTTGGCGAGGGTTCATTCCCAGCTTCTTGGCCAGTGACATAACGCCATTCACCTGATAGTCGCCAAACTTAGCATTCTGCGACAGCTTAACCAGAGCTGACACTCGCTCACCTGCCAACTCTGACATGACCGCACTTACGCGACTTTCCAATTCCTCTATTAATGCCTGCATAGTCGTTAATCTCTTGCTTAGCTCGCCCAGGTTCTTTACCTGAGATTGTTTTATTCCCTGCCCACAAAAACTGCATATAACAATACTTCCACACCAAACACAATGCCCCGAGATCTCTCACTCAGCATCATCGCCTCTGGTATATTCAGCCTGTCATAGCCTGTCACACCTTATTAGTGTATCTCGACACCCGGGCCAAAGCCATCACGCTGCTCAGCGTCAAAGCCAGTAAGCCAGTCCACCTTCGGTGCATCACCCCAAAGCATTTCCAGATTGTAGAAAGTGCGAAACTCCGGGTCGAACAGATGTACTATTACATCTACAAAATCAACCACAGCCCAGCGACCTTCCTGTAACCCGGCACTGCCATAAGCCCGATTGCCCGAATGCTTGCCAGTGACCTCCATCTCATCTGCCACTGAACGAACCTGCTGACTGCTGGTACCACTGGCGATCACAAAAAATCTCGCCACCGGACTGCGTCCCTCCAGATCCAGAACCACAATATCGTTACAATGACGACTATGTGCCAGCCTCGCCAGGTCGATAGCAAATTGCCTGCTTGCTGCCGGGTCAATATTCCACAGAGCCTTGACCTGCTCATCCGTTATATTTTCATTTTCATTATTCATAGCCGTTCAATTATACCCGCAAATCAATATTTGAGCAAGCCAGTTGAACAGTTGCACCACAACATTTCATATATACTTAAAAACCAATATGTTACATAAATACTACAAGCCATAGTAATCACTACCTGCATACCCGCCACAGCTACAACCGTTACACAACCTGTTCATCATCCCACTAAAGAAGGCCAAAACCGCCATTATGTGCTTTTTCATTGCTTTACGGGCAAAAATTGATTATATTATTACCGCATTTACATATAAGATTTTGCAATTAAAGGTTTTACAGGATATTTTAATGGCAGCTAAGGATAATTCAAATACGCAGATGAATCTTTTCGGTGAGGACGAACCGGTTAAAAAGACGAAAAAGAAAAAAACCGAGCAGGATGATTCCGCTCCGGCCAAAGGCATAACTAAGCGGCTCACCCTGAAAGACGACAAGCCCGCTAAAGAGGAAAAAAAGCCTGTCCTGGTCAAGCGTAAGACAGCCCAGCGTAAAACAGCTAACGCCGGACATATCTCTGACGACCAGATAGAAGCCAAGGCAAAGTCTATGGGCGATAAGCAGAGAGATATTGCTGTCAGTGAATTTTTCGCCAAGAACAGACATCTTCTGGGATTTGACAACCCCAGTAAAGCCCTGCTTACCACCATCAAAGAAGCTGTCGATAACTCGCTTGATGCCTGCGAAGAAGCCCATATTCTCCCGGAGATCATCGTTGAGATCCAGCAGCGGTCCGAAAACCGGTTTCGTGTTGCTATCCAGGACAATGGACCGGGTATCGTTAAAAACCAGATACCTAACATCTTTGGCCGACTGCTTTACGGCAGTAAATTTCATTCTCTGAGAATGTCTCGCGGCCAGCAAGGTATCGGTATTTCCGCCGCCGGTATGTATGGCATGCTCACTACCGGAAAAAATGTCTGCATCACCAGTAAAACCGGCCCTAAAGCTCAGGCTTATTATTGCGAACTGAGAATTGACACCAGGATCAACCGCCCCGAGATCATCGAGGACAAACCCGTTGACTGGGATGTTAAAAGCGGTACCAGAGTCGAGATCGAAATGGAAGCCCGCTACCAGCGTGGCAGACAGAGCGTTGATGAATACCTCGCCCAGACCGCTATTGCCAACCCCCATGTCAGAATAACCTATAAAATGCCCGACGGCGTGGAACATGTATATAATCGTGCCGTTGAAACTGTAGTGCATGTGCCTGAAGCGGTCAAGCCGCACCCATATGGCGTTGAGCTGGGCGTTCTCATGAAAATGTGCCAGGACACTAATGCTAAAACCGTCAGAGAATTTCTCTGCAATGAATTCTCACGCGTCAGCAGTAAACTGGCCACTGAAATACTCAGCAGGGCAAAGATATCTGTTAATGCCAAACCTGTTACTATTGACCATGAACTTGCCGACAGGCTCTATAAGTCTATTAACGACACTAAGATCATGGCTCCCAGCACCAATTGCGTAGTCCCTATCGGGGAAAATGAATTGCTCAAAGGGCTTCAGGAAGTAGTTGACGCCGAATTCTATACCGTCTGCACCAGACCAGCAGCTGTTTATCGTGGCAACCCGTTCCAAATAGAGGCTGCCCTTGCCTATGGCGGCAGAGGATATGCCACAGCCGGAGTTATTGCTAATTCCAGCAATAAAAAAGATGATGATGACAGCCAGGACCTTATGAGAATATTGCGGTTTGCTAACCGCGTGCCGCTTCTCTATCAGCAAAGTGCCTGCGCCGTTACCAAAAGTATCATCCAGACTAACTGGCGGCTTTACGGACTGAGCCAGTCTCGCGGGTCATTACCTGCCGGGCCTGTTACTATCATTGTTCATATCGCTTCTGTATGGGTACCGTTTACCTCTGAAAGCAAAGAGGCTGTTGCTCACTACCCTGAGATCATCAAAGAGATAAAACTGGCACTCTCAGAATGCGGCCGTCGGCTGGGCTCTTATATGCGCGGCCAGAAAAAAGCCAAAGAAGAGGCCAAAAAACGCGATTATATAAAAAAATACCTGCCCGCTATCGGCGAAGCCATTCGCGACATTCTCGCTTTGCCTGATGATAAGGTAGATATTATGCTCGACAACATGAAGATCGTACTGGAAGCCAGCCGCACTAAAGGCGGTAAAAATGGTGACGATGAAGAAGATAACGATGACACCAACTCAGAAGAGACGATCGATTCTGTTAACGAAGACACAAATGAATATGATGACAGCGGCAATGATGAGTAATTACTATCTTCCAGTCACCATAAACCAATATGCCATTAAAAGAACTTAAAAAAGAAATTACCGCACTGGCCGATCCTCAGCAGGCAGTTCATCTGACTCGCTTTTTCAAGACAGCCCCGGGTCAGTACGGCCACGGCGATGTATTTCGCGGCATAAAAGTACCTCCCCTGCGTATGCTGGTAAAAAAATACTACAAAGATATTTCACTGGAGCAGGCCGGGCAATTACTCCAATCTAAATATCATGAAGACCGGCTTGTCGCCCTGCTGATACTTGTAGCCAGATTCCAGTGCAGTAGTAGCGACCAATCAGAATTTCAGAGGGAGATCTACGAACTATATCTGTCTAATATTAACCGGATCAATAACTGGGACCTTGTCGATCTGAGCTGCTATCATATCGTAGGTGAGTTTCTCAGCGACAAAGACCGCTCCGACCTTTACACTCTTGCCCATCACGGTAATTGCTCTCACAGCGACTATCAGCACTACAGCCTCTGGGCTAATCGCATTGCCATAGTCTCAACTATGAACTTCATCCGCAAAGATCAGTTCTCCGACACAATGGCCATAGCAGACATACTTCTTCATAACAGCCACGATCTCATTCACAAGGCCGTTGGCTGGCTCTTGCGAGAAATGGGAAAACGCTCTCAAACCGAACTGGAAAACTTCCTCGCCACCAGATACAAAACCATGCCGCGCACCGCCTTACGCTATGCCATCGAAAAATTCCCGCAAACGACCCGTCAGAAATACCTCAAAGGGCTCATCTGACCTGACTTTCATTACCTGTACTCAAGGATATTTTACGATACAATTCAATTGGCTTACCAGGTACCATATTTTTTATTTTTGAATTTATTGTACCTCCATATCTGAGTATAATATTTCCTTTAAGATAACTGGTTCTAACTCCGTTTTAACCGTGTTAAGATCTCCCCTGAGACATGGAAAGGAATATATGAATACTCTTGCTAAAATATTAACAGGTATCGTATTAGCCGGCACTCTTACCGGGTGCCACACCAGCTACAAATATCCGGCTGCTGCCAAGGTCGATCAGGTAGATTTCTATCATGGTCAGCCGGTAGCTGATCCTTATCGCTGGCTCGAAAATGATATCCGCGACTCACAAGAGGTCAGCTCATGGGTTGATGCCCAAAATAAAATAACCAGAAAATACCTGGATAATATCCCTGAAAGAAGCTCCTTCCATGACCGGCTGGCGGCCTCATGGGACTACGACAAGATCGGTCTGCCTGCCAGACATGGTCAATACTATATCCAGTCGATCAGACACAGCATGGACGATCACTCAACCGTATATAAAATGAAAGAACTGGGAGGAGAGCGTGAAATACTCTTCAACCCAACTCAATGGTCAACTGATGGCTCTGTCACTCTGGCCGATATGTCATTCAGTGAAGATGGCCGCTTCGTGGCCTACGGCATTCAAACCAGCGGCTCTGACTGGCGTCAATGGCGCATTCGACAGGTTGACACTGGCACCGACCTGCCCGACACTCTAAATAATCTCAAGTTCACCTCACCCCAATGGGACGCTTCGGGCAGCGGCTTTTATTATGGTAAATATCCAGACCCAGAAGAAAATGCAAAGTTCACCTCGCCTAATCTTGATATGAAACTAATGTATCATAAACTCGGCGACGAACAGGCAAATGACTCTGTCATATACTACGACCCACAGCATAGCGACTGGGGCTACCATGCTCAGGTTACTGATGATGGCAAATATCTCCTGCTCTATGTCTCGGCTAAAAACTGCGATAAAAGCAAAGTGTTGATAAAAGAACTCAACAAGTCTGACGCTCAGTTCTCAGACCTGGTACCAGAATTCGTCAGTGACTTTAGCCTTATCGAAAATGATGATAATATACTCTATATGCTAACCGACCACGATGCTCCCAGACGCCGGATCATCGCTGTTGATGTTAATAACCGCGACAGCTCGCATTGGCATGAAATTGTGCCGGAATGTGATGCTGTGATCGAAAGCGTTAATCTCTTTGGTGACAGGCTCATCTGTCGCTATCTCTCAAATGTCACCTCCGCTGTAAAGGCATTTGCCCTTGATGGCTCTTTTCTGCATGAGGTAGAACTGCCTGGTCTGGGCACTGCCAGTGGCTTTGCCGGTAAACGCCAGGAAGAACAGACATTTTACTCCTTCCAGTCCTGCACCATGCCACCTTCGATATATAGCTATGACATAAAAACAAATTCCTCACAGCTTATCGACCGCGTCAAAGTGGCTTTTGACCCTGAAGAATATATTACCCGACAAATATTCTTTACCTCCAAAGATGGCACTCGTGTCCCGATGTTCATTTCTCACAAAAAAGATATCGAACTGGACGGCACAAATCCGACCATCATGTACGGCTATGGCGGCTTTTCCATTTCTCTCCGAGGTGGGTTCAGTACCAGCAGGCAGGTCTGGCTGGAACAGGGCGGCATCTGGGTTACAGTCAATCTGCGTGGCGGCGGCGAATTCGGTGAAAGCTGGCATAATGCCGGCCAGAAACTCAATAAGCAAAATGTCTTTGACGATTTCTTTGCCGCTGCTGAATATCTCATAGCGAACAATTACACCAGCCCTCAACATCTGGGAATTATGGGTGGCTCTAATGGCGGACTGCTTGTCGCTGCCTGCATGACACAAAGGCCAGAGCTTTTTGCCGCTGCGATTCCCGAGGTCGGCGTACTCGATATGCTCCGCTATGACAACTTCACAGCTGGCAGATTCTGGGTCAGTGAATACGGCAGTGCCAGTGAAAGCCCGGAAATGTTCCGTTACCTGCTGAGCTATTCGCCTTACCACAATATCAGACCAAATATTGATTACCCTGCCACTATGGTCATGACCGCCGACACTGATGATCGCGTCGTACCGGGACATTCCTTCAAGTTTGCCGCCCGATTACAGGAACTCTATCAGGGAACAAAACCCATGCTCATTCGTGTACAGCATAAAGCCGGTCATGGCTCGGGCAAACCTACCAGAATAATACTTCAGGAGCAGGCCGATATCTACGCCTTTTTCTGGAATAACCTCAAATAAACCGCTCCCTGCCTTCACTGCAAGCAAGGAGCCATATCATTTTCAACAGGAGATTTAAAGATCATGAGTCAGGAAATGACCAAAGCCGTTATACTCGCCCGCGGACTGGGTACCCGTATGAGAAAAAGTAATGAAAATGCCGCTCTTACCGCCGAACAGGCTAAAATAGCTGAAACCGGCGTGAAAGCTCTTATCCCTATCGACCGCCCCTTCCTCGATTATGTCCTACACAATCTTGCCGAAGCTGGCTACCAGCAGGTTTGTCTGGTTATTGGCCCGGAACATGATGCTGTCAGAAATTACTACACCAAAGAGGTTAAAACCAGCCGGGTTAAGGTCTCGTTTGCTATTCAGCAAGAACCTTTGGGCACTGCTAATGCCGTAGCAGCCGCTCAGGATTTTGCCCAAAACGATCACTTCATCGTTATTAACTCTGACAACTATTACCCGCTTAATGCCCTCGCCGGACTAAGGAAACTCAACTGCTGTGGTTTGGCCGGCTTCGAAAGAGAAGCTCTTATTGCCCATAGCAACATACCCGCAAGCCGCGTCAATGCCTTTGCTGTTATTAATATTGACAGTGAGAATAACATGACCGGAATTATCGAAAAACCTACCAGCGAGCAACTCGCCTCTGTACCACTGCCTCACTATCTCAGTATGAACTGCTGGCGATTCGGCCCATCTATCTTCGAGGCCTGTGCCAATATCTCAAAATCACCCAGAGGAGAATTTGAATTACCAGATGCAGTCTCTTATTCTTGTGAAAAACTCAACGAAACTTATAAAGTCGTACCCGTCCGTGACGGCGTACTCGATCTGTCCTGCCGCGAAGATATCCAGCAGGTAATTGACAGACTTAAAGGGTCACCTGTTAATATTTGACCTGCAAAAAAAATCGACCAACTCTTTCTTATTTGCATAAATTAAATAATTGCCAGTTCTTTCACCGAACTGGCAATTATTTTTTCAGCTCAGCAATACCGGCTCTGTCTGTGAATGTCTGCATTGACCGGCATCTGTCTCAGGGTAATCATTTCGATAGTGCACTCCACGCGACTCTGTTCGCTGCAGAGCACTTTTTGTTATCAGCTCACTTACCGTCAGCATATTCTGACATTGCCATTGCTCCGGACTGTCAAATAACTTATCCATTACATATCGCTGCCAGAAATCTATTATTTCTATCGCCTCACTGAGCAAACCCTCCTCCCGCATCAGACCGACATTACGCCACATCAGGGCCTTCAGGGAATTGGTTACATCAGGAACATCAAGACGAGTCCGCTGCGAAAGCTCGATCTCATAATCCATTGTAAACATTGCCGGACGAATACCGCTGGCCAGATCTTTACATACATTCTCACCGCAAATACGACCAAATACCAATGCCTCCAGCAGTGAATTGCTCGCCAGCCGGTTTGCGCCATGCAGACCAGTGCAGGCCGCCTCACCGCAACAATACAAACCCGGCAGATTAGTTCGACCCTGGGCATCAGTCTTAACTCCACCTATCATATAATGGGCACTGGGACGAACCGGGATCAGGTCATGATCAACATCTATATCAAAAGAATCACATAACGCACTTATCGTTGGAAACTTACTAGCCAGCATTTTACTGCCCAGATGTCTCACATCAAGATACACACTGGTTGATTTACTCCGGGCCATCTGGTCAAAGATCGCTCTGCTAACAATATCTCGCGGAGCAAGCTCGCCCATCTCATGATACTCATCCATGAAACGATTACCATCACTATTCACCAGATATGCACCAGCGCCACGCAGGGCCTCTGTTATCAGTGAACGATCGGCACCGGCTATATATAAGGTCGTCGGGTGAAACTGCATAAATTCCAGGTCAGATAATATCGCCCCGGCTCGCCAGGCCATTGCCAGGCCATCACCAGTTGCTATCTCTGGATTAGTCGTCTCTCGCCAGATACGACCAGCTCCTCCACTGGCCAACACCACACAACCGGACCAGCAGCATTGCATACGATACTTATTATGCCAGGTTACTACTCCCACACACCTGCCTTCTGCTGTCAACAGATCAATACAAAAACAATTATCCAATATCTTGATCCGCTTATTGATCTTTACCTGTTCCCATAGCGATTCTACTATCGCCCGGCCGGTAGCGTCACCATGAGCATGTGCTATACGATAATTTGAATGACCGCCCTCACGACCAGCTTCCAGTTCACCATCAGTCCTGTCAAATGGGGTATGCCAGTCGCATAATTCCTGCATCTGGCCTGGCGCCTCACGAATGACACGCTCAACCACATCCTCATCACACAATCCACACCCGGCACGCAAAGTATCATCTATATGAGATTCAAAACTATCATCAGCACGCATTACCGCTGCTATGCCGCCCTGAGCATAATATGAATTACTCGCCGGGATATCTCCTTTAGTGATCAACATCACATTTCCCTGCTCTGAGGCAGCCAGGGCCGCACGCAAGCCGGCAACTCCCGAACCTATTACTATACAATCTGAAAATATATGGCCCATGCGACTTGTATCTATATGTGCCAGATAACGACGAAGCGTCTTAACTGGCTTTTTGCTCTTAGAGTTCATGCGTATCTCTACTTTTTCCGGGTTGCGACTGTCTCAGACTCTATTTCTATTACTTTACGCAACTCTATTCCTTATCTTTATTACTGCCCAATGGTTATCCTTAGCTACAGGCATCTGGCAGCCGCTTTTATTATATATCCGCCCTTATTCGATTAAAAACTATTTATCTGGTTTGTGTATCATCTTTATTACTTTTACTTTGACTATCCTATCATTTACTTACATACTACTTTCCGTAGTATCATAATGTCTGTTATTTTTGGTGGTTCAAATGTGAAAAGAAAAGAATGGCCATTATGGTGTTTTTCTATTTTAAAATGGTTTAACTGCCAGTAAAATAAGTCGTTAAGTGATCGACATAAGTTCATATATAAACCTATTTTTAACGGAGAAAGTAGTAATGAAGCTCAAAGTATTGCTAATGCTATTGTTAGGCTCATGCCTGTGTAATGCCGGTCAGATCAAGATCGATGATCCACAAACTATTGTCAAATATGGCAATATGGTGGTAAATAATTTATTAAACCGTGGTTATATGCTTTATAAAGGTGACAAAGGCCTGCATTATGCCGAGGCTTGTGCCGGACTGGGCGCTTTGCGTTTTACCGAGGTTACCGGCAATACCGCCGATCTCGATAAAGTCATCGAAAGATATTCTGGCTTCCTCAATGAAGATGACCAGCTTATCGATCGCATTGAGCATGTGGACTATAATGTCCGCGGCATAGTTCCTTTACAGATCTTCCTGGCTAACAAAAATGAGGGCTACAAAAAGTCCGGTCTTTCTTTTGCTGATAATCAGTGGAAACAAGAGATCGAAGGAGGTCTCACCTGGCAGACTCGCTGGTGGATCGATGATATGTATATGGTAGGCAGCTTGCAGATGCAGGCCTATCGCGCTACTGGCGATATTGAGTATGCAGACAAAGCCGCCAGACTTTTACATGCTTATATCGACAAACTGCAGCAGCCCAACGGCCTGTTTTTCCATGGCCCGAAATTCCCACATTTCTGGGGCAGGGGTAATGGCTGGGTTGCCGTCTCTATGGCTGAAGTGCTCAGAGACCTACCCAAAGACAATCAGCATTATACACCTATTCTTGAAAGCTATAAAAAAATGATGGCTGGTCTGTTGAAATATCAGTCTGACAATGGTTTATGGAGACAATTGATCAATAATCAGTACTCATGGACTGAAACTTCCTGTACCGCTATGTTTGCCTATGCCATGGCTATTGGCGTAGAAAGTGACATTCTGCCTGAAGCTCAATATGCCCCGGCAGTAAAAAAAGCATGGCCCGCCCTCTGTGCCAATATCAATCGTGATGGCAGTATTCGAGATGTCTGTGAAGGCACAGGCCAGAAAGACGATGTCGAATTTTATATGAACAGAAGAAGAATTACCGGCGATTTCCATGGCCAGGCCCCTTTCCTCTGGCTGGCAACCGAACTTGCTGACTGATAGAGACGCTTAGCCTCTATTTATAAACACATATAAGCCCTGACTTCTAAATTATCACTTGATACTCCTAATCTCAAAGAAGTCAGGGCTTATTTCATTTAAATACCCTTATCTCATTTATTGACCCGCCTGCCCATTCCAACCTGCTATAGACATATTATGCAATTCAAGCTATAATATCAACTTAGTGAAATAAACTGGTTTTATTGTTCCGCTTTACTGATCCGTTATCATTACCATTATAAGCTATGCCAATTAAAGACATTACAACTAAAGCCGCGCGTAATCGCACCGTTTTTCTCTCCGAAAATGACATAACTCAACTTTCACCTAAGCTGGTTAAAGGAAAACCTCAAACCGTTTTTCAGATTAACGATATCATCGATCGCACAATTAATGGCGATACCTTTGAACTGCTTGACCTAATACCAGACAAGTCCGTGGACCTTGTAATCGCCGACCCCCCTTATAATCTTACAAAAACATTTAAAAGCACTACTTTCAAAAGCTCAGATGAAAAAAGTTATGCCAACTGGCTCGATTCCTGGATCGCCAGACTGCCCCGGATCGTCAAAACTACAGGCTCGGTATATATCTGCGGCGACTGGCGATCTTCGGGTGCTATACAAGATGTACTCAGTAAATACTTTATGATCCAAAATAGAATTACCTGGGAAAGAGAAAAGGGAAGAGGCTGCAAGGCCAACTGGAAAAACGCTCATGAGGACATATGGTTTGCCACCAGCTCTGACCAATATACCTTTAATCTTGATGCTGTTAAGGTGAGAAGAAAGGTCATTGCACCCTACAAAGTAGATGGTAAGCCCAAAGACTGGCTCGAATCTGAAAATGGCAATTATCGCGATACCTGCCCTTCTAATATGTTCACCGACCTGTCGGTGCCGTTCTGGTCTATGCCGGAGAATACCGAACACCCCACGCAAAAGCCCGAAAAGCTGATTGCCAAACTCATTCTCGCCAGTTCTAACCCCGGCGACCTGGTGTTTGATCCATTTCTCGGCTCTGGTACTACCTCTGTTACCGCTGCGAAACTGTCAAGACATTATATTGGCATTGAGCAGGATGAAACCTATTGCCTGCTGGCCGAAAAAAGGCTGCAATCTGCTCAGCAAAATAAAAATATACAAGGTTATAGCGACGGGGTATTCTGGGAACGAAATTCACAGAAATAAGCCAACAACCCGCTACAAACTGCCCATTTGTTATTTATTTGTTTAAAAATATCACTGCCAACGGTAAAATTGCCTTTAATTATGACTAATACTAATATAAATACAGAGTTCAGTGCTTTATTTCAGCAGTTCGCATCTATGGCCGACCAGGCCATGGACCGTCATATAAATGAACAGGACGGCATACCAGAAACGCTAAAAAATGCGATGCTATATAGTATTCACGCCGGGGGCAAGCGATTAAGACCGGTTATGGTAATGCTGGCCTGTCAGGCCTGTAACGGCAAGATCGACCAGGCATTGCCCGCTGCTTCGGCCATTGAAATGATACACACCTACTCGCTTATCCATGACGACCTGCCGGCAATGGATAATGATGATTTTCGCAGAGGTAAGCCCACCAATCATAAAGTGTACGGCGAAGCTCAGGCTATTCTCGCTGGTGATGGACTGCTTACATTTGCCTTTACCGTTCTTACCAGATATATAAATGATGGCATACTGGCCAGTAAACTGGTTGCTGCTCTTGCCTATGGTGCAGGTGCTGCCGGTATGGTTGGCGGCCAGTCAGCCGATATTCTCGGTGAGCAGGAACCAGACGACCTGAAAAAACTCGAATATATCCATACTAATAAAACCGCCAGACTCTTTGAAGCTGCCATGAAAATGGGAGCTCTTTGTGCGAATGCCTCTCAGGAAGTAGTTGACACTCTGGCTAATTTTGGGCTTACCCTGGGGCTTGCCTTTCAGGTAGTTGATGACCTGCTTGATGTCACCTCTACCGCCGAAAAAATGGGTAAGCAGGTTGGCAAAGATGCTCAAGCCGGGAAAATGACCTATCCGGCTCTTATCGGTATCGAACAGTCAAAGGCCAAGGCCAGGCAACTCTATGAACAGGCACTAAATTACCTTGACCACCCGGGAATTAATAGCCAGCAGCTCAGACAACTGGCCATTATGCTTATTGACAGAGATAATTAGTTATCATTTTGCCCCCTTCCGCTGCCCATTAGTAAGATCAGGCTGCGGCTTTGCTTTCTCTGAGAGGAAAAATGACTGTAAAGCCTTATAGAAAAACTCTATTCATTGTCACCATTGCCTTTTGCCTGCTGGCTGGCTTGAACTGGAAAACCTGGCTTAATGGCTGGACCCTGACCAGACTGGCTGAAGCTGCCATCTACCTTAAATACCAACTAAACAGTGAGATCGGACTGATAGAAGCTCACCCCGATGGCGGCTATTCTATTTCCGACATTAAAATATACAACTCAGGCGAACTTATCGGGACCCCGCTGCTCGACTGTAATTACCTGTTCCTGACACCTGTCCAGATAAACAATAGCTCACTGACTCTCAAAGATATTCAATGCTGTAATGGCGATATCTATATCTACATGTTCCCTGATGGTAGTACCAATCTTAAAAATCTGCAATTCACAATTCCACATCAGGTACTGCTGACTAATCTAAAAATACATTTTATAACGCAGGGCCAACGTGACCCTAAAGAGCTCACTGTCATTCTTAATGGTCTGGTTCAATTTAACCCTGAAGGAAATATGCAGCACGCAGACCTTAAAGCCACTGACCCACAGGGCGACCTCATCGCTCACATTACCTGCTCGGAACCCGGACTTGAAATTCAAGGGCTTGACCTGCTTTCCCTGATGAAGAACAAAAACGCTCTGCTCATCACCAACTACCTCCCGGCCTTCCTCAGCCTCAAAGAGCAATTCTCCTATTAATAGCCAAATGTCATCTGCTATAACACACATTGAACTATATGACCGACCCGGGATTTGTCTTGATAATTATGGCTATTCCAGCTACCATTGACCGTCTATATGGCATTTATGATTCTAGTTGACATTTTCAGCTAGCAGTTTATTTACAAGTAGTTACAGAAAAATATCATGTCTAAAGCTAAAAGAAAAGGTCAGTTTATCGGCACCGTTGCCAATCGCTCAAAGTTTGGCCAGGGCCATGAAGCAATGACCATTGCCTTTACGGGCGAGGCGGCTGAAAGTTTTGCAGCTTCTAAAGCCGGTCAATTCATCAATCTCGCCTGCCGAAATCTTGACCAGACCAGAGATTTTGCCCCACTGCTGCGCCGTCCGGTCAGTATGGCTGCGAAAAGAGTTTTCCCCGACCGAACTGAGATCGACATCATCTTCCGCATTATCGGTCCTGGCACTACCAGACTCAGTGAACTGGATATTGGTCATACCATCGATGTACTTGGCCCCCTGGGCAATGGTTTTACTATACCCAAAGATACTTCACGCAAAGCTATTCTCATTGGCGGCGGCATTGGCTTGCCACCAATGTTCTTTCTGGCTGATATGCTGGCTGAAGCCGGGATCGAACGCATAGGCATTGGCGCAGCTCGAACCGTAAATATGATCGAAGATGCCCTGTCATGCCCTGAAACCGGAGCTGATATTCTTGTGCCTGGCAAAAGGCTCTCCCATTTTGTTCGCAGTAATACCAATTCACTCATAGCTACTGATGATGGCAGTTGCGGGTTTAAAGGTAATGCCATAGAGCTGCTCAAGCTCTTTGTAAATGATAATCCAGACTGGAAAAATGCTGACATCTACTGTTGCGGACCTGGCATCATGCTCAAGTTCGCCGCTGAATATGCCAAAAATAATGCTGTTGGCTGCTTTGTCTGCATGGAAGCCTTTATGTCTTGCGGCATTGGCTTATGCCAGAGTTGTGCTGTTGCCTCAAAGAGTTCCTATGTAACTGCTAAAGGACCTCATTATAAACTGGTCTGCGTTAATGGCCCTGTTTTTAATGCCGACGAGATCGTTTGGGAATGACCCCTGTTTTAACACTATTGCCATAAACAGAAAAAACTGAGCTGATAATATGACTGATAATAGTACAATTGATATGAGCGTAAAGCTGGAACGCGCTACTCTGAGAACTCCGGTCTTAACCGCCTCTGGAACTTGCGGCTATGCCTTCGAGTTACGAGATTTCTTTGACTTTAACAAACTCGGCGGCTTCATCACCAAAAGCATTACCCCTGAGCCGCGTATCGGCAACCCACCTCAGCGAACGGTTGAAGTTGCCGCCGGTATGCTAAATGCTATTGGCCTGGCTAATGTCGGCCTGGATAAATTCATCGAAGAGAAGCTGCCCCTGCTCGAAAAAATGGACATGCCAGTCTTTGTTAATGTCGCCGGCAAGACTATCGAAGATTATGTAGAAGTAGCCAGCAGATTAAAATCGTACGATTTCATTACCGGACTGGAGCTTAATATCAGTTGTCCGAATGTAAAACATGGCGGCCTGGCTTTCGGTACTGATCCCGGACTTATCATTGAGCTGGTCTCTGCTGTTAAACAGGCCAGCCCGGAAACTATGCTAATTACCAAGCTCAGCCCCAATGTAACTGACATTACCGTTACCGCCCGGGCCGCCATTGAAGCAGGCAGCCATGCCCTGAGTCTGGTTAATACCTTCATGGGTATGGCAATTAATATCCATACCCGCAAACCTGTGCTGGGCAATATTACCGGCGGACTCAGCGGCCCTGCCATTAAACCTATGGCACTCAATATGGTTCGCAGAGTATATCAGGATGTGGCTCGCGACGCCGGCATACCTATTATTGGTCTGGGCGGCATCGCCAGTGCTGACGATGCCATTGAATTTCTTATCGCTGGTGCTTCGGCGGTTTCCATCGGTACAAATATGCTCGTTAATCCTGCGGCCACTGCCAGGATCGTTGATGGTATTCATGATTATCTGCGGCGCTATGGCTTTAAGTCACCTGCAGAACTAACAGGCTCACTCATTATGTAATAACTGATCCTTCTGATACCATTTTGACAATCATATTGAATAAGACTTATGAACGAAAGACTGAAAATATTAAGAGATTATTTCCCCACTGCTGTCTATACCGGCACAGCCCTGGTATTTATCAGTGAGGAAACCAGAGTAGAACTTACCCAAAGAGAAGGCTCTCTTGCCTGCGAACATTCATCAGCGGTTATAAGGGTAAAATTATTCACGCGTGACAGTAATGGCGAGTTCATTCCTGGCCATTATGAAGATTTCCAGATCGATGATATCTCCGACCTCGCTGGTGAGATAGAAAAATTCGTCCAGTTTGCCGTTGGCAAAAACATACACGAATAAATTCTTTATCCGGCCCGCTCCGACAACCTATTGCAACTGCTTTATACCCTCTTCGGTCAGCTCTGTTAAAAATACTGTATCAGAGCCCTGATTATCTTCCGAGCCGTAGCTTATTTCCATACCGCCCAAATTCAGTTCCGTTGTCGCCTTTACTACTGCCAAAAAACTTTCTCGGGTCAGCTCCCCTTCAACTTTTCCAGCCAATTCACAAAACAAGCGACCAGCAACATAGCCTTCCAGCGAAACAAAGTCGGGCAATACACCCGGTTGATATTTAGCCAGCGCCTCATTATATTCCCTGACTATCACCAGATGCTGCGCACTGGGCAAGGGCATTACCTGCGAGACAACACAACCTTTTCCCTGCTCCGCCAGCTCTTCCTGCAAGGCAGCAGTGCCAACAAAAGAGATATTACAAAATACCACATCACTCATATCTAACGACCGGGCCAGTTTAATAAATTCTGCACAAGGGCGATATGCTCCTACCATAACCACCGCCTGCGGACCCGACTTGCGTATTGTCAGCAAACCTCGCTTTACTGCCAGAGTATTTCGCTTATAATTCCCTTCACTTATCAGCTCCAGACCTCGCCTCTTCAATGCCTGCTTCAATCCACTCAAACCAGCCAGGCCATAACCGTCATCCTGATAAAAACAAGATATTCGCATCAGGCCTTGTTTATCGACCAGATATTCTGCCAGCTTTTCCATCTCCTGATTATAACTGGCTCGCAGATTCACGATAAGATGATTGTACGGACTGCGCAAGCTCTCTGCACCAGAAAAGGCACCAAAAAACGGCACACCAGATTCCACTGCCAGCGGCACTACCGCATTAGAAGTTGGCGTACCTACCTCACCTATTAACATAAACACTTTCTCATCGTGTATGAATATCTTGGTATTATTTACCGCCTTCTCCGGCTCATAGCCATCGTCCAGACTTATCAGCTTTACTTTACGACCATTAATACCACCTGCATCATTAACCTGAGAAAATGCTGTCAGCAGGCCATACTTCATCCCTTTACCCAAAGCACTGGCCGGGCCATTCAAGGCACAACTCTGGCCTACAAGTATCTCAGTTTCTGTTATTCCGCTCTCTGCCTGAACTGCTGCTACGAATAACAGCAATGTTAAAATCATTATCCGTATCATCTTCATCTTATCTGCCTTTCGTGCAAACTCGAAACCCAACGGGTCAGTCTCCGTTCATTGCATATCGGGAAAATACGACCTTAACAAAAGATGAATATAAAAAAACCTTACCCTTTTAAACTTAACACTCAACAGAAAAAGCACTTAAACCCAACGACCGTTTGACTATATTTCTATTTCAGTCCCATAATTCGCAAATAGTGAACACACCTTATTCGCCGGCATTTCACACTGGAACTATCTTATATACTGAATCGCCGGTACGAACTTCGCCTTCGACCGGAAAGGTAATATTGCCGCGATAGATAGCTCCTATTGCCTTGCCATTATCATCTTTCATCTTACTTATGGTCATCTCCACAACCCCGGTCTTATTACCATGTATCTGTATCTTATCACCGACAGAGAGTTCTTCTGCCTCAACCCGGCAATGGGCAATATTAGTCTTGCGGAAAAAATTGATCAACTTACCTGCATAGATCTTTTTCTCGGTCGCCTGGCTATTTCGCCTTTCGGTCCAGTCATTTACCGTTGGCCGGCCAAAAAGAAAACCACGAGAAAAACCGCGATTATATACCTGCGTCAACTCGGTCATAAGGCCAGTAACCAGCTCTTCACCGAAAGTGCCTGCCTCTATCGCCTCCAGGCCGCGGCGATATACACTCACTACCTTACTAATATATTCCGGCGAGCGGCTGCGACCTTCTATCTTTAACGAATCAACACCGGTAGCCACCACCTGATCAAGCACAGGCAGTGTACACAGATCTTTGGGACTCATCACATAATTACTACCCAACTCATACTCGATCTGATTCTCATCACTTATTACCTGATACTTCTCCCGGCATGGTTGCAGACAATCACCACGATTAGCACTATGGCCATGTACAAACTGCGAAAGGAAGCATCGCCCTGAGACCGACACGCACATCGCGCCATGGATAAACACTTCCAACTCTACATCTGAATTATCCTTCAGATACTTTATCTGCTCTAAGGTCAGTTCCCGCGCCGGCACAATGCGACTGGCTCCCTGCGACTTATAAAATGCCGCCGCCTTTACATTAGAAACACTGGCCTGAGTAGAAATATGGATCTCCAGACCAGCATCACGCGCAGTCTCTATTACCGCCGGGTCCCAACATATCACTGCATCAACACCGGCATTTTTTATCTTTTTAACCAATTCCGCCAGATAACTTGTCTCCTGATCATAGATCAGAACATTCAAGGTAACATATACCTTTACGCCATGGTCGTGAGCAAAGGCTACCAGCTCCGGCAATTCAGCTATGTCTATGCCGCGAGAATTAACACGCATATTCAACTGGCCCAGCCCCAGATATACCGCATCGGCTCCTGCTGATACTGCGGCCCGAAAAGATACTTCATCTCGCACCGGAGATAATAACTCCGGCATATGCTTCATACTATTACTACTACTCTCGCTCATCGACCTTTTCTATTCTCTGACAGTTATGACTTATGCGTCTCTACAAAAAACATTATCTGATGCGCCCGATCGATCGCCTGACGACGACTATCTGACATTCCCATACCACTCGGCATAGCAAAGGCATCTTCCAGAGCTTTACGCGCTACCAATGCCTCAACCTGACCGGGCTTGATCACCGCCGGAGTCAGGATAATAACTTCATTATCCCGCACATGAGCAAAGCCGCCATCAACAAAAAGATGATACTCATCCCATTGTCTATCCTTATACTTAAAGACGCCGGGCTTTAACTCACACAACATAGGGGCATGGCCAGACAACACACCTACTTTGCCTTCAACTGTCGGTATGATCACCTCGGCCACCTCGATATCTACTACCAGACCATCAGGAGTTACCACCAGGCATTTTAATAATTTATATTTTGCATCTGACATATCGTTCTCTTCTTTTGCACGATCAGGCTCAACAGTTAACCACTATTACTATGCCTGCTTGCGATACTTTCCGGTTATACGCCTGATTCCAGCTTCTTAGCCTTTTCTTCAGCCTCTTCAATGGAACCTATATACATAAAGGCCGCTTCTGGCAAATGATCCCACTTGCCATCACATAACTCTTCAAAGCTGCGTATAGTATCTTCCAGCGAAGTATATTTACCCGGCATACCGGTAAAAGTCTCTGCCACCAAAAACGGCTGCGACAGGAAACGCTCTATCTTACGACTGCGAGCTACTACTATCTTGTCATCTTCACTAAGCTCATCAACGCCAAGGATCGCGATAATATCCTGTAAGTCACGATATCGCTGCAAATTCTGCTGTACCCGACGAGCTACCTTATAATGACGCTCTCCGACATAGTTCGGGTCCAATATGCGGCTGGTAGATTCCAGCGGGTCAACCGCCGGGTATATGCCTTTTTCCGCTATCGAACGCTGTAAGTTAACAGATGAGTCAAGATGCGTAAAGGTAGTAGCCGGTGCCGGGTCAGTATAATCATCCGCCGGTACATAAACCGCCTGGATCGAGGTCACCGCACCCTTACTCGAAGAAGTAATTCGTTCCTGCAAAGCTCCCATCTCAGTTGCCAGGGTTGGCTGATAACCTACCGCTGACGGCATACGGCCAAGCAAGGCCGACACCTCAGCACCCGCCTGTGAGAAACGGAACACATTGTCAATAAACAAAAGCGTATCAGCACCGGTCTGGTCCCGGAAATGCTCTGCCATTGTCAAAGCTGTCAGAGCCACACGCAGACGCGCCCCTGGCGGCTCATTCATCTGGCCAAACACCATTACCGTCTGATCAAGTACGCTCTTACCCGTATCACCGATCATCGCTTCCTGCATTTCCAGCCAGAGATCATTACCCTCACGAGTTCTCTCTCCAACACCGGCAAAACAAGAATAACCGCTATGAAAACGAGCTAACCGAGCGATCAGCTCCTGAATAACTACTGTCTTACCTACACCCGCACCGCCGAAAAGGCCGCACTTGCCGCCACGAACCATCGGGCATAACAGATCAATAACCTTTATACCTGTTTCGAACATCTCGGTCTTACTTGACAGATCGGTAAATAAAGGCGGTTCGCGATGAATAGGCAGGAATACATCTGCCTTAACTTCGCCCCGGCCATCAACCGGCTCACCCAGCAAATTAAACACCCGGCCCAGCGTGCCTGCACCTACCGGAACGGTTACTGCTGCACCTGTATCCAATACTTCCATATTACGCGCCAGACCATCGGTCGAACCTAATGCTACAGCCCGAACCTTGCCGCCGCCCAGATGCTGCTGCACCTCGCCGGTAACTCTGATCCGCTGACCTTTGATCTCAGTGTCAACTTTTAACGCATTATAGATAGCCGGTATCTTATCTTCGTCAAACTTAGCATCGAAGATACTGCCGATTATCTGTGTTATCTTTCCTTTGTTCATCTTGTTCTCACAAAAAAGTAATACTGAGTAATAAGTAACAAAACCAAGTAAAAAGCTCCTGTATCACTGCGTGACCTATTTAAAGGCTACGCATCATTTTGAATTACCTTATCAGCCGCATCTCACTATTGCAAAGCCTTTAAACTAGCAGTGAGCGAAGCGAACACATGAGCTTATTTCTTATTTCTTATTTCTTATTACTTCCTAAATTATTTCAATGCCTCAGCGCCACCTACTATATCAAGCAGCTCACCGGTTATCTGCCCCTGACGCGCCTTATTATACTGGCTGGCCAGTTCTGTTATCATTTCCTGTGCATTGTCAGTCGCAGCCTTCATCGACCTCATCCGTGACATCTGTTCACTGGCGATCGAATCACAATAACACTGATATAATCTGGTGCGAACTGCCGCAGGTAATAGTTTTTTCAATATCTCTTCTGCCTCTGGTAAAAAGATATAGTTCTCCACCGGCATAGTCTTTTTCTCTCGTTCCAGTCTCGATTCGCTACTTTCAAAAGGCAGCAGCTGCACCTTCTTTGGATAAAATATGCTCGAAGAATCAAAACAGGTATATACTACATCAACCCCGCCGATCATACCGCTTTCATACTGATCGATCAGCTCATTAGCGATCTTCTCGATCTCATGATAGGTTGTCTTTTCATTAATATGTGTATAGGTTATTTTAGGAGATTTCTTAATAAAATTAAAATAGCTCACTCCTTTTTTACCTATTACCCGCAGCTCTGGTATGTGTCCGGAAGCCCGCAAATTATCATAATTCCGCTCAGCCAGACGCAGCAAACTACTATTATAACTGCCGCACAAGCCGCGATTACTCGAAAATACTAACTGTACAACTTTCTTACTGCTATTTCTCTGCAAAAGCGGACTTATCGCCCGAGTCTCTTTGCCGCCGGCCAGAGAATTCACCAGGTATGTGATATTGTCAGTATAGCTGCGCAAACCCACCGACTTATCATGAGCCTTCTTAAAACGGGAAGTAGCTACCATCTCCATAGTACGCGTTATCTTACAGATATTGCCTATGGTATTCTTCCGCTGTAATATTTCTCTGGTATTAGCCATTTTATTCTTAGTAATAAGTAACAAGTTACGGTCAACAGTTACTTGTTACTTATTCTTCCTATCCCTTATGGTATTTACTTCTTAACTTAAACTCTTCGATAGCTCTTATAAGCTTTTCTTTAATTTCATTCTCGAGTTTTCCGACCTGCTTAAAGTTATTTACCAGCTCCTTGAAATTAGCAGCCAGATATTCATGCATTTCCTTCTCAAAGTCAGTTACCTTATCACGGTCAATATCATCGAGAATGCCGGCAGTACCAGCGATAATACTTATTACCTGATCATATACATCCATCGGCCGATACTGAGGCTGCTTGAGCAATTCCACCATACGATAGCCGCGGTCCAACTGTGCCTGAGTTGCCTTATCCAGGTCTGTTCCTAACTGGGCAAAAGCTTCCAGTTCACGAAACGCCGCCAGATCCAGTCGCAACATACCGGCGATCTTCTTTAACGCCGGCACCTGAGCCTTACCACCTACACGCGATACCGAAATACCTACATCGATCGCCGGTCGAATACCAGCGAAGAACAGGTCGGGACGCAGATATATCTGGCCATCAGTAATAGAAATTACATTAGTTGGAATATAAGCCGAAACCTCACCCTCGAGCGTCTCGATTATCGGCAGAGCGGTCATAGACCCGCCGCCCAGTTCATTGCTCAACTTTACCGCCCTTTCCAGCAGACGGCTATGCAGATAGAACACATCACCAGGATACGCCTCGCGTCCAGGCGGCCTTCTCAACAGCAATGACACCTGACGATAGGCCTGCGCCTGCTTGGTCAGGTCATCATAAACACAAAGAGTATGACCGTTCTTTTCATACATAAAATACTCGGCCATCGCCGCACCAGAATAAGGTGCTATATATTGTAATGGTGCCGGGTCAGAGGCTGAGGCCGCTACCACAATGGTATATTCCATAGCACCATGCTTTTTGAGCGTCTCTACCACACCAGCAACAGTTGATTCTTTCTGACCAATAGCCACATAGACACAGATCACACCCTTGCCCTTCTGATTAATTATAGTATCCAGAGCAATAGCGGTCTTGCCTGTCTTGCGGTCGCCAATTATCAGCTCGCGTTGACCTCTGCCTATCGGGATCATCGCATCAACAGCCTTTATGCCTGTCTGCAATGGCTCCGTTACCGGTTGACGATGGGCAATACCCGGGGCGATCATCTCTACCGGGCGAAAGCCAGCCGGCTTTATTGCCGGGCCGCCATCTATTGGGTTGCCCAACGGGTCAACTACCCGGCCCAGCATCTCTTCGCCTACCGGCACCCGCAACAGATCACCAGTTGTGCGTACCTCATCACCTTCCTTTATACCCAGATAGTCGCCAAAGATAACTGCTCCGATCGAACCTTCTTCCAGGTTAAATACCTGCCCTGTCGCACCATTGGCAAAGGTCAGCAATTCGCCGGCCATCGCATTATCCAGACCGTATATCCTGGCTATTCCATCACCAACTTCAACAACACGACCTATCTCAGAGACATCAAGTTTCTGACGATACTGTGATATCTCCTGCCTGATCACGCTGGTTATTTCTTCAACTTTGAACTTCATTGCAATATTACCTTATTGATCCTTCTTGCCCTGAGACAGCTAACATAACTCTCGCTATTATGCGTTCTCTATCATCAACTGCACATCTGCTATCTTCTGGCTCTTTAATTGTACTGATACCTGCTCTAATCTCCGCCGCAGCGAACCATCTATATTCTTATTACCTACCTGCAGGACCATGCCGCCTATTATGGCCGGTTCTACTATGCGTTCCAGCTCTACCTTCCTGCCCAGACTCGACCCTATCCTGCCGGTGAGATCTGAAAATTCAGATTCAGATAGCGGCACTGCCGTGGTAACCTTACCAAATAAAATGCCGCTTACTTCATTTAACATATCCTGATAGCTTTTAGCGATCTCTTGCAAAACATTCAGACGGTCTCGCTGGGCCAACACCATCAGCAAATCTTCGGTCAGGTTTTCTATCTGTCCTGAAAATACCTTCTTCAGCAGTTCAGACTTATCAACCTGCGATATCGCCGGACTGGCCAGGAAATGGGCAAAATCTGCCTCTTTCCCGATCAACTCGCTTATTCCTCGCAGATCATCACCGATTTGTTCAGTTAAAGACTGCTCCTGAGCCAGTTGAAATATCGCCTGGGCATAAACATCCGCTACTGCTTGTACATGATCTTTTGCCATCTTACTGTTCGCCTAATTGCTCCAGGTTCTCTCTGATCAGTTCCTGATGGTCACTTTGACTTATAGCTCGACCCAGTATTTTACCGGCCAGCTCTACCGCCAGTTCTCCGCTATAATTATGCAGATCACGCACTGCCTGCTCACGGGCCGACTCGATCGCCGCCTGCGACTGCCTGATTATCTCAGCTGCTTTGGCCTGAGCTTCTTCGGTCAGTCGATGTGCCACCAACTCTGCCTCTTTGCGGGCCCTATCAAGCATCTCCTGGGCTTCTGTTTCTGCCCGGGCAACCCGGTTCTCATAACGACGCAATGCCTTATCGGCATCACTCTTGGCCTGCTCAGCATCTTTGATCTGCTGACTGATATAGCTCTCTCGCTGCTGCAAACCATTAAGTATCGGTCCCCAGGCATATTTGCCCAGCACAAATACCATAGCACCAAATAAAAGTATGGCAAATATCGATGTAAATACATCGCCTGCCCAGATCCCCGGCTCTTCCTGACCTTCTGAGGCCAGCAATGCCGTACTCATCGATATGAGCAGCAGAGCTGTCAGTTTTAAACTGTTTTTAGATACAATATCTTTCACGATGTCCCTCTGTAATATTTCCAGAGACTCTTTTTTTCTCTCGCTCAGTCTCTACCGGCTTTTATCTCCACACACGAAATGAGGTCAACTGCCTCATTTCGTATGCAGATCTTGTTCCGAATACACTTTTAATACTAAGCTGGATCTTGGTATAATGTTTACAGGCTTTTACAGCCCAGCCTCTGCTATTATGCTATCTACCCTAACATTATTGGCATTATGCATAATAATATCAGACACCTGCCGATACTTTGGCATCTACTATTGTCTGGATAACCTTATCAATGTCACCAAAACCGAACAATACGCCCAGCAGGCAGATAACGATCGCAAACAATGCTATACCTTCGATCAGGGCCGCTGAGATCAGCATAGTTGTAAACAACCGACTTGCCATCTCCGGCTGACGAGCCATACCTTCCATAGCACTACCGCATAACTTTCCTATACCTAGACCACCACCTATTACAGCCAGGCCGCAACCAATTGCTGATCCCAAAATCGCCAGTCCTAATCCGAGATATGGATCTATCTGCATTTTTATTCTCCTGTAAACTATTTTTCTATTTTATCTTGCCGGAAAAACATCCGAACTCTGCTAACTATATATTTTGACGATCAATGCTCAGGGTTGATTGCCGAAGCAATGAATAATGTCGTTAAAAAAGTAAAAATATATGCCTGTAAAAAAGCTACAAATAATTCCAATAATGACAAAGCCGTACAACTTATCAGAGTTACACCTCCAACTATGTAGCTATGACTCATCATAGCCAGCATTGTAAGCACCGCCAGCATTGTATGCCCTGCCAACATATTGGCAAAAAGTCGAATCGCCAGTGAAAATGGTTTTACCAAAGCTCCAACAATCTCAAGCACATAGAACATTGGCACCATAACCAATGGAACTTTAGGTATGAAATTCTTGATATAATGCCATAAACCCTGGTCCTTTATTCCATTAACATGGATCATAAAAAACGAAACTACCGCCATTGCTCCGGTAACCCAGATACTGGCTGTAGCTGTACCTCCTACATGCTTTATAGTTCTACCTGAAACCAGATAAACTATACTATCCAGCGGGATCATACCCAGAACATTACAGATAAGAATAAAGAAAAACAATGTCCACAGATACTTAATGTATCTATCCGCTTTGTCATGCAATAAAGGGATAGCCATTTCGTCACGAAGGTACGAGCATACACTCTCTATACAATTATAAAAACCTTGTGGTACCATATGATGACCACGCACCACATAAGGCAATATTGTCACAAGAAGCAAAGCTGCCATAGAAAGCATAAGCATATGATTGGTAAATGGTATATGATACGAACCAACCGTTATGCTGAACAACTCATGAGCTGCAACATGGCTAATGGGGTTACTTGATGCCAGTATGTATGTTTCCATATTCATATGTTCTGCTTTTCTGTCAGCTTTTCGACAACAACATTGCCAATTACATAGGCTGACAATAACGCTCCGTAAAAACAAAATCCTGTCAGTACGAAACTTATCATGTCATATTTACCGGTATTCTCTCCGGAAACTACTATCACAAATGCAACCGCCGACAGGCCGAGCATTAGTGCTATACGCAAAACGAACATTATAAGCAAAACCAGGGCGGGATTTACTGCCAGGCTGCTTAACAGTGTCTCAATTACAAGACACACTACAGCCGTTATTATAGCAGGGCCGGCTGAACCATTTAGGATCGGCTCATAACTATTTGCAAATCTTTCATTGTACCATCCTCTTACCAACAGCCAGCCCACTAACCAGACAAGCCATAAAAATAGAATATACAAAAAAAATTTACAAATTATTCTTTTCAATCCAAACTACCCAAATCCTTTATAAATTGATAGACCAGTCCAACTATGGCAAAAATTAACGCCGTTATGGTCAACCAAGGCATTGAGTCAAAATATTGGTCTGCTTTATATCCAAAGTAACCGAAGATCAGGATAACACCAACAAATTCAATACCCAGACTCCAGAACTTGTTCATTACTACACGATCTTTTTGTGTAAGCATAAATCGCATCGGCTCTCGCGAACCCTTGCCTTGTTCTTTCGCCTGAAACTTATCTGCCTGTTTTTCGCTCATCGTTCCGGCCCAGACTTCTTCCTTAATACTTTCTCCTGTAAGTTATTTACGGAATCGGAAATTATATCGCTCTGGCTCTTCCGGGTCAATAGCTCAAATCGGCATATTAGTTAAAATAAACAAATAGATTTTATTTTCTCTTTAGCCATTATAACATAACCTGATATAATGCTTGCGGTTATGCTTTATTAGCAGCACCAGCATTATTGTAATATTATTCCGTTATCAGGACATAAAAGTTATTTTCCTGACAACTCTTATACTCTCTTGTTAATTTTTGCAGAGATTTTTAAGGAGCATATAACTTGAACCGAAATGTAAACGCTAAAGTAACTCTCGTACAACATACACCCAACCCTGAGCAGGTTATCGCTTCTGCCGGGAAACTCTGCTACGCTGCTGATACCGATAATATACTCCAGCATTCCCCACAGGATTGTAATAAGTTCATCTCCATGATTACCAATATCGGGCATCTCAGTGTTCTCGAACATGTATCTTTCACCTTCTATATCGAAGGCGTATCTCGAGCTATGACACATCAGCTTGTCAGGCATAGACTTGCAAGCTATTCACAACGCAGCCAACGCTATGTCAATCATAGCTCCTTCGACTATATTATGCCGCCCCAGCTTGAAGGTAAAATCGTTACCATAAATGGACAGAACATCCCCGCACCTCAGTACTACCAACAGGTTATGAACGATATCGCCGTCGCCTACAACACACTGGCCTCTGCTCTGGGCGACAAGGGAGAATCTTCCAATGAAGATGCCAGATATGTCTTACCCAACGCCTGCGAAACCAAAATATTCGTTACCATGAACGCACGGGAACTGCTCCATTTCCTCCAGGAAAGGCTCTGCAACCGCGCTCAATGGGAAATCAGAGAAGTAGCCAACCAAATGCTCACCATTCTCAGAGACACTATGCCCTCTATTTTCAATCTGGCAGGCCCAAAATGCCTCGCCACCAGTAAATGCCCTGAAGGCAAACTGACCTGCGGCAAACTAAAAGAAGTTATTGAGAAATATAAAGTCGATATAACTAAGCCATAAATAATGCATCCTGCCGTCTCATAACCTCGTACAAATTACACCTTAACAGCCACAAAGAGCATTTTATTCACCATTTTTCCTTTTTTATCATCATAATCACCGTTTCGGTCCGATATATCCGATGGCGGGTGCTGTGCCGTGCAGCATCAGGGCAATTTGGGGGCTTATATTGTAGTAGAGATCATGTATCAGCACTTTTCAGAAACATCAAAGGCAGTTCTTAAAATCGCCGGCGTAAAAGCCAGACAGCAAGAGCTTGAATATATCGGTACAGAACATATTCTTCTGGCCATTTTAGACCATGGTGTCGGACATGGCGCGCAAATGCTGGCCAGATTCGGTGTTACTTTCTCTGTTGTCGAAAAGATGGTTCATGAATTTACGCGTAAAAGCATGGAAGAATCATGGGTACTGGGAAGACTGCCTGGCACTCCCCACTTTAAACAGGTTATCTCTCTGGCTCTGGAAGAAGCAGAGGCTTTCAACGACAGAAAAGTCGGTACTGAATACCTGCTTCTGGCTATTCTCAGAGAAAAAGGCTGCGTCGCCGAACAAATACTCAAAAGACTGGCTGTTAAATTAGATGATGCCAGGGCTATCGTAGCACAATTACAGGGCAGAGCCATTCCATATCAGACAAAAGAAAAGAAAAAGAAAAACAAGTAACGACTTATTTACTTATCTAAAAACAAGTTACAATTACTCGCAATATCTTCCCTCAACCCCTGGTCACAGGTTAACTGCGGTTTAATGGCAACTTGATAACAAATTCAGACCATTTATCCAGCTCGCTGGTCACACTTATAGTACCACCCAACTCCTTCACTATACCATAAACAACTGACAATCCCAGGCCATTATTATGGGAAGTATGACCGTTGCTGCCCACACCTCGCGTCGTAAAAAACGGGTTAAATATATGGGGTAAATGGTCCGACTCTATACCGCAGCCATTATCACGGAATTTCAGTATGATATTATCTGTATCTCGATATAAATGGATCTGCAATATACCGCCGTTGGGCATTGCTTCACACGAATTTTCTATTATATTACTCAGTACCTGATGCATTTTAGTCCCCGGCACTTCATAATACGGCACCGGATCTATCTTTAATTCCAGAATTATATTCTGGACACAAAGACGCTTTTCTACCATGTGGCAATAAGTTCTCACGATCTCGGCCAGATCAGTTTTCTCTACCTCACGAGAATCCTGCTCAGCAAAGGTCAATAGTGATGAGGTTATATTGCTTATCCGGTCAGCGGCCTCAATGGTCATCATTAGAGCCCTCTGATGCGCCTGATGATTATTGCCGCTCAATGCAAAATCGGCAAAAGTCGCTACCCCACCTATTATATTATTAAAATGATGTGCTATACCAGATGCCAGTGTTGCCAATGAGGCCAGTTTCTCAGCCTGATCCAACTGGGTCAATAATTTCTTGCGACGGGTTATGTCATTAATCCAGATATTAAAACCACTTAACTCATTATTTATATAATAGGGAACTATAGACAACTTTATCAGTATCGACATAGTCATACTAGAGTCAGGTTTTTCAAACTCAAGATGGGTTGGCTCCAGAAATCCCTCATTCGCCCGCTGATTGCTATTGACTACATCCGGGTAAATATTAAATATCTTATTATAAACTCGTACCTCTTGTAACGGTATATAATCGGAAAATGGCATAGTATTAATCTGCTTGCCTTCTGGTACGCCCAATATCCTACGAGCAAAACCGTTGATATATTCTACACAACCCTGACGATTCGTTCGAACTATGCCATAACAGGCACTTTCGCACATATTCTTAAAATGGTCTTCGTTCATCTCGTTATTTTACCCATTTTCACTTTCTTGGCTCAAAATCTGATGTACCCGCTCATTAACCCTCTTCTTACTCTACCATCCTGGCTTCGGGCATAATAAATATCACTTTTACGCTTCTCATTTCCCGATCATATAACATCTCACTGGCTACGCATGGGCCTGCCAAACCAGACTCACTACACGAAATTGCTATTACCTGGTCATTTTCTATTGTGCCTGATAATACCAACTCTTCTATTCCTGTCACTGGCAGATTCTCCACACCCGCTATTACACTCAAAGACGAATGCGGCATATTCGGACGAAATACCGGTATTATGAAAAAATTAACCTGATTTTCCTCGAGCTGAGATAAATTGAAGATCGTAGCCTGATAACGCAACAAATAATCGCCACCGCTAAAATTAAGTAATCCCAATTCACCCTTAGTATCTTTTAATGCAATATTACTTTCGCCCGAAACAGACCTTACTTCCAGATCGGAAAATTCTTTGGCATTTTTATATATATTGAGCCAGGGTATAGTTTCCTGGTCATAATATCTTCTCAATTTAGCTAATGTCTTTTCAAACATTACTTTAGGTGCTATTGCCACCTCAAAGCCATTGGCCGACCATAGCTCTGACTGTCGTTTATCCAGAGCGTTGAACCCTCGTTTTGCCACCAGGTCCGACAGTTTGTATTTCCTGAATATCTCCAGTTCACTAACCCCTACCGATTCTGGTACTACCAGCTTCATGCTCAGTGTCGAAATACGGGGCTTTTTAGTTCGCTCCTGCTCCTGGGCTTCTGGCCGTCTGAACGGATTCTCCGCCCGCAGTTGCTCTATGGTCGTATCTTTCTTACAGCCTGTTAGAGTTACCGATAGAAAGCCAAATAATAGCAGGGCCGGAATGTGCTTTTTTTTTATCATTATATATAAGCAGCTAATTCACCTGATTAGCAGTGTACGACTTATTATAGCCTTATATTTTGCCCAGACACATAATATTATTATATACAGCCAATAAGTCAAGGAAATCACCAGACGCAACATGGTTATAACATGAAAAAGTAATTTACAGACAATACTACAACCCAGCAGCTATCTACCATCTGCTTACCATTCTCCGGCCTGACCTTATCTCACAGGCACAAATACCCTGAACCTTGCCCCGCTGCCCTCATGATCAACCACGCCTACCTCGCCGCCCAGCATAGTTACCAGTTCGCGCACTATAGCCAAACCCAGGCCAACCCCGCCATAGCGACGAGTTACCGAGCCGTCAAGCTGACGGAACTTCTCAAATATTATCTCTCGATCTTCATAGGCTATACCCGGGCCACTATCAGTTACAAATATCTCTATTCCCAACAGTGGACCATCTTCTGCCAGATCAGCCTCAACGGTTATCAAACCGCCATTAGGGGTAAACTTAACCGCATTGCTTATCAGGTTAAATACGATCTGCTGCACCTTACCCGGGTCGCTTTCTATAGCTCCGATCCGCTCACTGATCTTTGATTCCAAAACCAGTTGTTTTTCTTCTGCCTGAGGTCTGATTATATTGAACAGGTTATTCACTACTTCGGCAAAGCTGAACTGCTCAACATGCAACTCTACCCGACCAGCCTCTATTCGCGCCAGCTCCAGCAGGTCATTTATGATTCGCAGTAATAACTTACCGCTCTGCATTACATTATGACTATAACGCTTGCCACGCGTATCTTCTCTGGCTTCGGCCTGTTCATGCAGTACCTCGGCAAAACCGATTATCGCATTAAGCGGAGTACGCAACTCGTGCGAGACATTGGCCAGGAACTCGCTTTTCAACTTATTCGATTCATACAGTGCTATGTTGCGTGCTTCGAGGTCGCCCAGCCGGTTATCCAGTGCAACATAGCTTTCCCGCAGACGATCGTGCGCTGTTTTCAGTCGGCTCAGCATATGATTGAACGCTACGGCCAGCTGCTCATATTCATCGCCGGTGTTTATCTGACCGGTTATCTCGATCGCACGCAGCCAGGTATCGATCTCGTCCTTCTCCTGATCTTCTACCGAAGGCTCTTTAAGGTGGATTATCTCTTCATTATCATAATCCGGCACTATTATCTGCTCGGCAGCCGCACGCAGGGCTCGCACCGGCTGTAAAATGAACCGCTGGGTGATCAGATAAAACGCCATGATCGCACATATTCCGCTGAACAGACCACCCACAATTATTATCGTTCGATTAATGAATAGTACCTGACTGCTCCGACCGGCTGGTATTACCACACTGATAACGCCAACGAGCTCATCTTCTGCGAAGGCTGGAGGAAGTTCCTCCTCTTTTCGCTTTATCTCAGCCGCATCGGAACTCTCACGAATACTCGCCAGTCGCGACTCGATCACCTGACTGCCATGACATTTCAGACAGTCTCGCTCAGCACGCAGCGCACGCAGATATCGGCCCGGACTGGCCAGCGGACTGCGGCCAAGTTCAGTTATCTGCTCATTATCTACCAAAGAAGGGGGAATTATATTTTCCTGTTCGCTATTGAACCGCGAATATTCTTCCCGACCCTTTTCAGCTTCAAAAACAGAGACTCCATGTGCCAGAAATCTATCGGCAGCCAAAATGCTCTCACGCTCTGAACCAAGCCGAACCCACTCGGTTATCGGCCGGACACTGCTCTGAGCCTTACTCAAGGGCGGCAGGGTCGGGCTGGGCATTGCCTGGCAATGCTGCCATAAAACATGATCGACCTCTATACGCGCCAGGTCAAATTTACCTTCCTCGACCAGCTTATCCATCCACAAATACGGAAAATACAAACCCGCCGTTATCACTACAATAATAGCCGCGGAAAAACCCACCAGGCACTTAGTCGCCAGGGATATGCTTATTTTTACTCGATACCAGTTTTTCATATACCATATTTTACACACAACCAACCAGAACTACAAGACACTTCCGCATAAGAGTTCCCCGTAAGAGTTCAGGCTTCAGGACTTGTTGCCCAAAGGTAGCACAAGCATCCTTGCTTGTGATTCTTAGTGTTGCATTGCTGGTTATGTTGAGCATATTGGCATAATGGTTATGCGAAAAACAGTATGTTTCTTCTGGGCAACAAGCCCTTCAGCCTGCTAATTAATCTTCTTAATCTTAGTAAACTAAAGTTTGAACTCTTACGGTTTGAACTCTTACAGCACGATAACAAAAAAAGCGAATACCCCAGACTCGCCAGAATATTCGCCTTGATTTCATTGCCTTACTTAAACCGCTCTTATTTGCTCGGCTTTTCGCTTTTGACTATTACGCTGGTCGCTGCCTTAACCACCCCGGCGATATCGGCCAGGTCGGTCGGTATTATCATTGTATTATTAGTCTGGGCCAGCTTGCCAAATTCATCCAGATAGCGTTCTGCGATCCGCATATTCACCGCTTCCAGGCCGCCGGTCTCGTTCAATGACTGAGCTATCTCGCGGATACCTTCGGCCTTGGCACGCGCTACCCGCAATATTGCTTCGGCCTCACCTTCAGCCATATTGATCTGCTTGATCTTATTACCCTCAGAGATATTGATCTGCTTTTGCTTCTCTGCCTCGGACTGGGCGATAACTTCCTGCTTCTCACCTTCGGCACGATTGATCTGACTCTGACGATAACCTTCAGACTCGGCGATAGTCGCCCGCTTTTCGCGCTCGGCCTTCATCTGCTTTTCCATTGCATCTTTTATACTTGGCGGTGGTACAATATTTTTAACCTCATAGCGAGTGACCTTAACACCCCACGGCTCTGATGCCTTGTCAACTGCATTAACGATCAGATGATTGATCGACTCGCGCTCTTCAAAGGTCTTATCCAGGTCCAGCTTACCCATTACGCTACGCATGGTCGTCTGGGCCAGCTGTATTGATGCGAACCGATAATTATTAATGCCATAAGAGGCTCGCTGCGGGTCAACCACCTGCATATACAACACACCGTCAACTTCAACCGAGATATTATCTTTGGTTATACAGGTCTGGGGCGGCACATCAACTGCCTGCTCCTTAAGTGTATGAGTATAAGCCACTCTGTCAATGAACGGCACTAATATATGCATACCGGCTTCCAGCGTCTGCTGATATTTTCCCAATCGCTCAACTATCATTGCCGACCGCTGCGGTACAATTCGCACCACCTTAAAGAATAATACGACCACCGTTACGACAATACCTAAAAATATTATCGTCCAGGGACTAACCTGTGCTGCTAACATATTTTCCATCTGCTTGTTACCTTTCGTCTTTTATTTCCCGACTTATCTTTTTATACTGTTCACTAATGAATTTGCACTGCAGGCCGGGATGTTAATAGTTACAATAAACCAGTTACATAATAGCGATCAGGTTTATATCATACTCCTTAGGTATAACACCGTCTCATAATTATAACTGGCAACATTTCACATTCTCTTCAGACCGCCTTGACGATCAATGTCAGATTATCCTGGCCGATCACCACCACCGGCATACCCACTGCGATCTCCTGCTGACTCTGTGCTTTCCATTCAGAACCATTGAGTTCGATGCGACCGCCCAGCCGGGCATCTATCTTTTCCACTACCGTACCGCGACTGCCGATAAACTCCGATATACTCACCGGCATCTCGGAGCCTTCTCGTACCTTCTGGCCGACAAAGACCTTCTTCACCGTATTTCGTAACAGCAGCAGCATTGCCACCGACGACACGCCGAATATTACCAACTGAACATTCAGTGAAATGCCCAGCAGCATACAGCACAAAGCCGTCAAAATCGCACCAGCGCCAAAAAAGATTATTACCAGCCCCGGCATGAACATCTCGCAAAAGATCATCAATACGCCCAACAAAAACCACACCACCTCAGGCTTCAACATATTTTGCACTGATTCTTCACTCATCACTAAACCCCTTATCTATACGAAGTTATATTAAAACTGACTCATTCCGCCAATATTCATTTCTGTTATTCTACACTTATTACACACCATAAGTTACATTCTAATACCAATCCAACCTCATAACAACCAAAATCCACCCGTAAGAGCTTGAAGTAAGGTATTCGCTTTGCTCATGACTAGAGAACCACCTGAAGGGCGTGTTGCCCAAAGGTAGCACAAGCATCCTTGCTTGTGATTCTTAGTGTAGCATTGCTGGTTATGTTGAGCATATTAGCATAATAGTTATGCGAAAAACAGTATATTTCTTCTGGGCAACAAGCCCTGAAGCGTGGTACTCTTAAAGCGTGAACGCGAGCGCAGCGAGCCTTAAGAGTTCCGAGCTTCAGTCGGTTCTTTAAAGCATGAGCGCAGCGAATACCAAAACAGCCCGAAGGGCAGAAAAATAATAAAATACTCTCACACCTCTTGACTTTTTCCCGCCTGACTTCATATCCTTCTGTATGTATGATTGGCGAAAAATGACGGCCCCGGAACGAGAAACGGCCTTTGTTGACAGATACATTAAGCCTTTCCCCTGGCACTCTCCTCCTCATTTTGATATGCACGGTAAGGGGGCATGGTATATACTCACTGCTGCTTGTTATGAGCATAAATGTCATATAGGTTACAATTCTGACCGAATGGCCCGATTTTGCAATGAGCTGCTGGAGGTTTGTGCCAGCCATTCTGACAGGATCAGATGCTGGTGTCTTTTACCAAATCACTATCACTTACTATTACATACCGACATTATGCCTGAGCTCAGATATCAGATCAGACTATTGCACGGCCGGACGAGTAGATTATGGAATCATGACGAGCAGGCCGAAGGTAGAAAGGTGTGGCATAATTGCATTGAGCGAGCTATGCGTTGCGAGTCGCATTTCTGGTCGAGTGTCAATTATATCCATCACAACCCGGTCAAACATGGCTATGTCGATAAATGGCAAGACTGGCCATTTTCCAGTGCCCGCTCCTACCTAAAGGAAGTTGGCCATGACTTCGCTCTCAATAAATGGCACAATTACCCAATCACCAGCTACGGCGATAACTGGGATATAGATTAACGCGAGCGCAGCGAGCCTTAAGAGTTCCGAGCTTCAGTCGGTTCTTTAAAGCATGAGCGCAGCGAATACCAAAAACAGCCCGAAGGGCTTATTCTCTATTCATTTTAACTCAATAAATAAATATACGAAATCTTCAGTCAATCCATAAACAAAAAAGCGAAGCGAAACTCTTACTCTTTTACCATTATCTGGGAAAGTAAGGTATTCGCTTCGCTCATGACTAGAGAACCGACTAAAGCTCGGAACTCTTAAACCTTCGGGTTATTCTTCGTTCCAGCTAAATTCCAGCTCGAACTCGCGGTCTTCAATATCGCCGAAATCGCCTTTGGTATATCTGACCATATAGGTACAGGTATCAAAGTCAAAAGTTGCACTGCTGATCGGGCTGTCGGGTCCGTCTTCGCCCTTTGCCCGCTTAAAGGTGTACTTATTACCCTTTTTCGCCTTAGTCAGCGGTAATACTTCACTGGTATATCCGCCGGTCATTACCGTAAAGCCTGTTACCGTCGCAGCATCGCCGGCGGTAACGACCCGGCCCTTGACAAAGCCGCTGTACAGCTCCATCTCAGTTTCACGATCGACCTTAGCCTTATCGCTGTAACTGTCAACCGTAACGGCATCGGTCAGGCCGGCCATAAATACCCCGGGCATATATCCGCGGCCATTTATCACATCGGTTCCTTCTTCATCATCGCCATCGTACATTACCACTTCGGCACTCGCTGCTCCCAGGCTCACTCGCAAGGTCAGCGGACTGTACCAGCCGCTCAGATCCTGCTTAACCGCGCCCAGGCTCAAGGCTCCTGTCTTGAACGAATATTTTACCATATTCAAATGGCCATCATCCATATTCTTATTCATATAGCTGAATCCGACCGGCCAGTTAACTCGCATTCCCTCGGCATCGGCTGCGAGCTCTTCACTGAACAGCAGTTCATCTTCATCATTCAATATCTCAACCAGCAGCGAGGCGCCTTCTTCTATATCGTCATAACTCATACCCAATACGCCGCTTATCGTAAAGCTGTCCAAACCGCGGCTCTTACCCGCCTTGAACATTGCCTTGGTTACCTTACTCTCTGGGATCGGCTCAAAATAGACACGCACACGCTGATTGTCCTTCTTGATCGTTACCTCCTGCTCATTGCCTGGCTCACGACCATCTACTCCCTGCCAACGCTGTACCCGATAGCCCTCGTCCGGCATAGCTACCACCGTCACAACATCGCCCTGGCCTACCTCGGAATCATATTCCACACTGCCATTCTCAGCATAACGACCGGCACTCTCACAGAGCAGCGTCCACACCGGTGTGTCGTCGTCATTATTACCTGCCGGGTGATGGATAGTTACGGTGTCGAGGATTGTATTTTGGGTTAATGCTACACCGTTTAATGTTGTACCACCAGCAATAGCTTCTAAAGTAATTACAACATCACCTGTTGCACCTTCAAAGTCGTAAACTATATTGTCTGCAATATATCCAGGTCCAACCGGCGCATCGCCAAAAAGTGTGCCACCACTAATCCTTACCATTGACCCCGAAGACGCACCAATAACAGATGTGTTGATTGCAAAATCAATTTCAACTTCCATATTTTCGGCGTTAACTGAACCCTGAGACACTTTTATTAACAAAGTGTGACCAAAACATGAATCACCTTCATTAAGATATACACCAATACCGAGAGAACCAGAACTATCAGCATTAGATTCCGACACATCTGTCCCATCAAGATGTATAGATAATTGTGCAAAAGCCGAAACGCACATAATACCTAAACAAAATAGATATTTAATTATATTACTCATATCAACTCCTTTGATTATTACTTCTGACCAATTTTTTGACCAAGTGCTTCAATTACTTTTAACGACTCCCCCATCTGTTGTTCCAAATACTGATTCTTTTCTCTCAATTCTGCATTCTCAGACTTGCAATTATCCAATTCAGCATTCTGGCAGCCAGAGCTTGCAAAGGCAAGGGCAAAAACAGATATAAATAATAACTTCTTCATTATCACTACTCCGAATAAGGTCCAATAAATCTTTCTTACTAAATACTTTTAGTACCGGAGATACTTATCGGTAAATGCCGGGGTGTAAATTAGTAAATAATACCCATCTGCCAGAAAATACCATCACCCAGAAAAAACACTACGCCACCCACAATAAAACAACCAACCCAATCCCCGATCAATAAAAACCTCAAAGAATTTGAACCATAGAGTTACAGAGAGTACAGAGGAAGACATTTATATTTATAGGGAAATTTCTTGCATATATATCATGGTGAACTAGAATTGATTATTATTTTTGAATCAATATAGGGGAAGGTTAATTTGAACCACAGAGTCACAGAGTGCACAGAGATAAGATACTGGAATATAATAATTTATAAAAATATTATTTAAAGTATTCTCTTAAAACCTCTGTGCTCTCTGTGACTCTGTGGTTTAAATTCTAATTATTAACTTTTAATTTTGAGGTATGGCATATGGACAGAGATCCACTCACCGAAAAAATCATTGGCTGTGCTATTGAAGTTCATAAGGCATTGGGGCCAGGTTTACTTGAATCTGCTTATGAAAAATGTTTATCCCATGAATTAAAACTGCAAAGTATCGATTGTCTGACTGAATATCAAATTCCGGTAAGCTATAAGGGCCTGAATCTGGATTGTGGGTATAGAGCAGATATTGTCATACCGGATAAACTGATCATTGAACTTAAAGCTGTAGATAAAGTCCATGATGTATGTAAGGCACAGATACTTACATATATGAAACTTACGGGCGTAAGCACAGGGTTATTAATTAATTTCAATGTCACCAGGCTCGTAGAAGGCATAACAAGATTTAAAATTTAAGAAACTCGGTGTCCTCTGTGACTCTGTGGTTCAAATTTAATATTTTTAAACCACAGAGACACAGAGACACACAGAGTTAAATTATTAAAAAACAAATATTTATAACTGTTACGATTTATACTATTCTTAAATAAAATTCTCTAAAACCTCTGTGAACTCTGTGACTCTGTGGTTCAAATTAATATCCTCTTATATTCAATTTAAAAAGAAAACGGCGTGGACCTTGCGATCCACGCCGTTTTTGTGTTTTTGTAATACGCCTCTTAAGCGTACTATCTAGCTATTAGCTATCACTTCGTAAACCAATTAGGCATTACGACGACGAGCTGCTACCAGACCACCAAGACCGAGAAGGGCCATGGTCATTGGCTCAGGTACCAAGTAAATTGAAGTAGTATAAGGTGAAACTGCTGATGAAAGTGTTACATCAGCATTTGAATAGCTACCATTTGCCAAACTAAGAACGATCTCAGCAATAGCACCGTTAGCATCTTTTGAGAAAGAAAGATCTGTCATGTCCGCGAGAGCAAAACCACTCATAAGTGTGTAAGCATCAGCTGGAACATCGCCTTCGTTCTCAGGAAGACCAGTAGCAAATGAATACCAACCCGGTCTGCCAGCATCATAAGCAGGTGCCACTAAATACTTCAGTGGGCCACCCTCATATACACCGTTAGGGAACTGAACACCTCTAGCTGTTGCATAGTCTTCCACAACAGCACTTGCAAAATCAATATCTGCACCACTAATTGTGAAAGTAGCACCAACAACTAAAGCATCAGCCACAACATCAAAAGACTTCGCATCATCAGCGATTTTAAAACTAATCAAATCAGCATTAGCAGCAACAGTCATAGCCATAGCAACAACAAAAGCAAAAAACTTCTTCATAACATTTCTCCTTAGAAATTATTAATAAAACTTTTAACAAAAATACATAAAAATTACCAGCTCATACCCCAATTGTTGAGTACTGTCTGAATATCACCAAAGTCAACAGAACTGTCACCATTAACATCGGCAGCAGCCAGTGATGCAGTGTCAGTCATACCCCAATTGTTGAGCACTGTCTGAATATCACCAAAGTCAACAGAGTCATCACAATTAGCATCACCTTCAGTGAAGTGACAACTAGATGCAGCAGTGATATCAACCACAAGACCAGCACCGAGGTTGGTTGTCAGAGGGGCAACGGCGCCATCTTTGATACCAACAACACCACCGCGTGTGGCGTTTTCTGTCAGAGTGACAGAGCTGTCAGCGTCAGCGGTGAAAGTGATCTTACCAGAAGCAAGACCGGTATTGTTCTCGGCCAGGTAACCGGCACAAAGAGCAAAATCAGCGTCAAAAGCAGCTACACTGCCAGCGGCGCCTACACTAGCCTTGGCATTGCTGGTTGGCAATGGCTCTGTCAGAGTGCCGCCGCCGTCAACAATATCAAAAGCCTGATCAATAAATACATTGAAGCTATCTACATCGACATCTGTGAGTGAATCAGCAGAGTCAACAGCAACTTCAAGGCCCATGCCCAGAACTGTACAGCCGGTTGCTGTCCAGGTTACTTCGGCGGTGCCGTCAGCCTTATCAACTGATACAAAATCTACATCAGCAGCATAAGCAGAACCAGCGGCCATAAGGGCTAAAATAGCAATTAATTTCTTCATCTTAAAAATACTCCTAGTTGAACAGAAAACTAAAACTTAGTTAAACAATTTTACTGAATCCAACACAGATTACAGTCGCCTCAAGACCAGAACAGGGCCAGATAACAGAAAATTGTTCGTTCGTCGGGCATTTACCTCCCCTCTTCCTCCGAGAGAAAATCACACCTCGTTATAAACACTTTTTGTCGCCAAGCAGTGCTTATTCTTCCTTTTTTGAACCTTTCTCACACAAAGGCACGATACTGAGTCCACCTTTTAAGAAAACCTTGTCCTCAGCTATATATTATAACATATATACACTTTCGTCCAAAATTAATTCTCAGTTAACTTATTAATCCGGCTTTAGCCTTTAAGAGTTCCGAGCTTTAGTCGGTTCTTTAAAGCCATGAGCAAAGCGAATACCAAAAAAGAATTCTTATATTCTTTACCCATGAGCCGCAGGCGAATACCTCATAATAAGTCGATCTCAGGCCAATTGCCTGAGCTACCTTTTATAATAGCTATTTTCCTCATTTTAACTTGTAAAAGAACAAATATAAACAACTTATAAATAACAAGTCATATAAATCAACCTAAAAGAAATCTCGCGTCCATTGCTTGATGATTCAGATATCATCCATTGACTTAAGTAAATATAACAAGAATAAAGACCAATGTCAAGCGGCTAAATAAATAATTTCACACAATTTGTATTAAGCCCATAAAAAAACAGTTATCAGCCCTGATAACCGGCATAAACGCTAATCCCTGTAAATTACGCTATCCACGAAGCAAACTGCATACATAATTTATTTTCAACCACGAATCACACGAACTACACGAATTTTAATTAAAAAAATAAACCGCTAATTACCAGCAAATAAACAACTTAACCATATTACTTATATTAAATTCTTCTTTTTCGTGTTTTTTGTGTGCTTCGTGGTTAAAAAATAACTAAAGCACTATCCGTTTAATCTCAACTCCGGGACAATGACCAAAATTCACCAGTAACCCCAGCTTCATCTTACCCATTTTAAGATAGTTCATGGTTTGGGCTGCATGCTCTGGGGCCAGTTGCTTAGCAGACTTAATTTCAACCACGATCTTACCAAAACATATAAAGTCCGGCTTATACCTCTGCTCCAGCAGATGCCCCTTGTATTCTACAACCAGTTCCGGCTGACAGACATATTCAATACCACGGGCGGCAAACTCACGAGCCAGACATTCGCCATAAACCGCCTCAAGATACCCGCAACCCATCTCATTATAAACCTCAAAAACCGCACCACATATATCATAACTCTCTTGTTTATATATAATTTCACTCATAATAAACATACCACAATTTAAATAATTACTGCATGTAAACAGTGTTATATTACCACGAACCACAACAGGTACACAAATTAGTTTTTATTTAACCACGAACCACACGAACAACACTAAATTTAATCTTTAGAAACACTACTAACTACTTAGGGCGGTCAAGCCGCAACCAAAAGTAATAAGATATAAGATATAAGTTGATAAGCTCCGGTTTGCCCCTGCGGGGCAGACTAATTTATTTAAATGTTCGACTGTTTGCAAAACGGTTTTTATTCCTTATTTATCAGACATTTACAAACGCTAAGAAAAATAATCGAGCTGAAAAAACAATATTCTGCAGGATAGTATTACGAATTATAATTTTAATATAATCTTCTAATTAACAACAAATAAACAACTTATCTGATATTTATTTCTTCTTTTTCGTGTTTTTAGTGTGCTTCGTGGTTAAAAAAGTATTTCAGTTAAAAAAAACGGTGAAGCAGAACAGGAGGGGTTGCTCTGCCTCACCAAGCAAAGGAGGAGAAAAGAGAATCAAATGTAATATGCCGGTACTTTTTTATTACTGACTGTATCTATCAGTACTTTATTTTCTCCGCCGCCAATCGCAGCAGGCCGACATCGAGATCCAGGTGCTCAAGCCAGATCGGCTTACACCACACCTTTCTTTCCACAATTTATAACTCACTACAGGCATTACAGACCATCAGCAACACTCGCCAATTCGCCGTAACCACTCCTGTGACAGTATTATATGTCGTCATTATCACCTTAGGAAATAAATATTCGGCAAAATAATTACTAAATTCAGAAAAAACATCACATATTACCTAAATTAACCAGTTTACCGTTAATATAGGTAGTTTAAAATTGATCGCTTGAGCCCACACCCGCTATTTAATTTTACGACAGGATAACCGCCGGGGTACCGGCTGGATTTTTATAGTAGTTTATGCAGACATATTATACTGTCTTGACATACTACCTTTCCGACCCTGGCTTGCAAGTTATTATTTATTTTATTAAACTACTTAACTAGCTAATTATCTTACAATTACACATTTATATATACCACACAAATACAATCAAAAACAAAAAAACAATCACCAACCCAGGCCGGAACAATAACAATCTAACCAACATCACCAATCTCAACCCAAACTACTATAAAAATCCAGCCGGTACCCCCGGCGGTTATCCTGTCTGAAAATACCCATCTACCCCCCTGGTTTCCATCACCTGCAGGTCAGCTTGACAGGAAATGCTATTTTAAGTATAATCTCCGGCTTGCAAACTCTCAATTTGTTATGAGAGCTACTTTACAATCTAAACCTGTTAGTTACGGAGTATGATATGACCGACAGATCAGTTGCGGACATAAGCACCTCTAACACTACGCTGGAACCAATGAATATTCAGGCGTGGTTCAGCAGTGACACACCATTCACCGCTGAGGAATTCGGGAAATATAAGAAGTTTATAACTGCAAATGTATATAATTTCAACGATTTCCAGAAGTTTTTCCCTGCGGAAGTAATCTCCAATGGCGCAAAGTTCAAAAACAGCCCGGACAAAGCCTATAAGGTCGCTCAAGGCTGGTTAGTATTAGGTGAATATGAAAAGTCGATCGACTGGCTGGGCGAAATAGCGAATCCGGACGCTAATGTTCTTTACCTTAAAGCTCTGGCACAGAGAGAATTAGGCCAATATGACCTGGCATGTCAAAACTTTGAAGCCGCTGAAAAGTCGGGCTATGACCAGTTTGACATATCAATGGAAGTGGTTTGCACCCTGAGACACGCCGGGAAATTCGATGAAGCTCATGACAAGCTCAATCGTGCCAGCCGGATCGGTGAGATCAGAGCCGAATACCACTATCAACTGGGCAGATTATTACAGGCTCAGGGCGATCATCAGATGGCCATAACCGAGCTGGAAAGAGCTACCAAGCTCGACCCGGACAATGTAAAGGCTAATTTCCACCTGGCATATATGCTCGACCTCTATGTCGATGAAGACAGTGCCATCGAATACTATAAAAAATGCGTTAACCGCCCGGCTCCTTCGGTTAATGCCCTCTTGAACCTCTCAGTGATCTACGAAGAAAAGAATCAGGCAGAACTGGCCGCCCAGTGCGTTAAGACAGTTCTGGCCGCCTGGCCTAACAATAAACGCGCTCGCATGTTCGCCAAAGACATTGAAGCCAGCCGCTTCATGTACTTCGATGAAGACCGCGAGAAGCGAGTTGACCGCCGGAACAAGGTTCTCGAAATTCCGATCTCCGACTTTGAGCTCTCTGTCCGCAGCCGCAACTGCCTGCGTAAGATGAATATCCGCACTGTCGGCGACCTGCTCAATGTAACCGAAGCCGAACTGCTGGCTTATAAAAACTTCGGCGAGACCAGCCTGCTCGAGATCAAACAGATTCTCGGCAGCAAGAACCTGCGTCTGGGCCAGTTAGTAGAAGACAGCGGCAAATCACTCAAGCCCGGCATGGAAATCGTGGAAGAGGACAATGTCGATCAGGAATTACTCGACGAGAGCATTGACGAGCTCAATCTCTCAGTTCGCAGCCGTAAATGCCTCGACCGTCTCAATATTCGCACTATCGGCGAGTTGACCATTCGCACCGAAGCAGAACTGCTCGGCTGCAAAAACTTTGGCATGACCAGTCTTACCGAAGTTAACGAGAAGCTGTCTGAAAAAGGACTAGCCCTGCGTAAACTCGACAGCTAATAACTGTCTTCAGGTGATAAACCTGACAACTATATAACAATCAACAAGCGATCAGCATATATGCCGGTCGCTTGTTTTTTTATTGCCCCATTTAACTGTTTCAGGTATCCTGTTGTCAGTATTATATTAGTTAATCAGGGCCATATATTTATAGAAACGACAGCGGATCATGAAAAATACCAGCTTAATGATATTTAGTTCAGTCTTACTGCTGTTGGCGGCTATTTGCGTCGTCGGCTGCTATCGTTATGAGCCAGACTATAAACCTGTTACCAAAACCGTAACTCCTGCCCAGAAAAGTGCCCAGGAGATCCGTATTCTGCTCACCCAGGCGGACACGGTCAAATTAAGCTCCAGCCCCAGACCTCGTGCTGTTAAAACCACAAATCCGGTTATCAGAAGCCTGTACCCCACCGCATTGTTTGCCTGGAATATTTCGCTCAAACACAATAAATGGGTCATTAACGACCGGGTGATCGAGTCAGCCAGCACGCCGCTTGACCTTAACGCAATCTTCGAGACCGACCCGGCGAAGATCACTACGACAATTGCCGGCAAAACGGACCTCAACGGTTCTTATCGCGGAACTATCCGCTGCATAGCCTTACCCTCGGGCAAAATAGCCGTAGTTAATGTTATTCATATCGAACAATATCTCAATTCGGTTATCGGCTCAGAGATATACCCCACCTGGCCGGGCAGTGCCCTGCGCGCTCAGGCCATAGCCGCACGCAGCTATGCCATCTGGGAAATGGGCCGCCATACCAGCGAACACTGGGACATAGGCTCTGACCAGGCCAGCCAATGCTACAAAGGACTCGCCAGCGAGCACCCCAATGTCATCGCCGCTGTCGGTCAGACCAAAGGTCTGGTTCTGACCTATACCCCGGCCAATAGCAACAGGCCAACCGTATTGCCCTGCTTTTATAGCGCTATCTGCGGTGGTTCTACCGAATCAGGTGCTCCCATTTTCGGATACGATATTAAAGAACTGCCCGCCAAAGCCTGCCCACACTGCCAGCATACCGCACCGGCAAGTAAATATCGCTGGCCCAGCGTAACACTTAGCAAATCTTTAGTAACCAGCAAACTAGCCAGACAATATAATCTCGACCAGATCGACAAAATAACTATAGATCAGGCAAACTCGTTCGGCAGGATCGCTTATCTGAAACTAACCGATAAAAAAGGCAAGTCAGCCCGCATTCGCTCCGATGAGTTCAGGCATGCACTCCACTCTGGTACGATCAAGATTTACAGCCCCTGGTTCGAGATCAAAGAAAACCCCGATAAATCCGGCTGGACTATCTTCAACGGCAAAGGCTGGGGCCACGGCACCGGCATGTGCCAGCGAGGCGCTCAACGCATGGCCGAACAAGGGTATAATGAATTTCAGATACTCAATTTCTATTATCCCGGCGCGGTTGTCAGAAAAGGCTACTAATACAGCGTGTCTGATAGCAGATATCAGTCTTTCATGCCCAAACTGGCAATATACTTCATTCGCTCCAGTCCGGCTCGCTGCAATGGCGTATCTTTATAACGGCTGTCAAATTCTGCCTGAGTCATAGCGTCAAGCTCTTCTTTGCTCAGAGCGGCAAACTGCTCTGCAAACGCCCGATCATTACTGCACCGGGCATTCTGATTGTATGGGCATACTAACTGGCATTGATCGCAGCCAAAAACCCGGTGGGCCAAAACCGCCGCCAGTTCCGAGGGAACTTCTTCCTTTGACTCTATGGTATGGTAAGACAAACACCGCCGGGAATCGAACTGACCTGACTCTTGCAAAGCTCCGCCCGGACAGGCATCAAGACATCGCCGGCAACTGCCGCAGCCTGCACCTGCAACACGACTATCATATTCCAGCTCTATATCCACCACTAACTCACCTAAGAGCAGCCACGAACCATATTCCTCATTTATCAGCAGATTATTACGCCCCAACCAGCCCAAACCTGCCTCAACCGCATAGTATTTCTCCATTAAAGGAGCTGTATCAACAAAGCAGCGATATTGCACCTTACCACTTAACTGGCCGAGCAGCCAACCGGCCAACTCCTGCAACCGCTGGCGAATAATAATATGATAATCCCTTCGCCGGGCATATTGAGCAATATACAGGCCAGAACTATCGCCCCGATCATTCATCGCCTGTTCATTCTTATAACTCGCCGCACAGCTTATAACACTTCTGGCTCCGGGCACAAGCTCTCTAACATCAAGCCTTTTGTTGATATTTCGGGTTAGATATTGCATTTGCGCATTATTGCCCAAAGCCAGATGGTCATACAACCCCTGAGCTGCTCTGTCAGATACGACCTGAGCCGGAGCTATTCCCGCCAGAGCAAAACCCAGCTCTATCGCCTTTTCCTTTATCTGTTTACTATTGATCATAGTATTGCGATTGTAACCGACTATCACCACTCAGGCAAAAAAAAACACAGGCATAACACCTGTGTTTTTATCTTACACTTTATGATCGTTGATATTTGCATCAACCACGCCAGGGGGCTTTTCTCACAACAGCAGGAGGCATTACCAGATTATCAGCGTTTTTCCTGTGACTATTGACCGTATTTATCTCAGATGGATACCATCTGAACTGCGGGTAGTCAAAACCGACCGGCCAGCCATCTTTCAGACTCGCCTGCCCCTTACGGTTTTCTTTAGTTTTAACATATTCTGACATTTTGTCTCTCCCCTGTCTTGTTTCCCTGAAAATAACTGTATTTCCAGCTGACAGGATTACTATCGGGTAAACCCGAAGGTGACTTTTGTTGAGTAATCGCCAAATATGTCTTTTTTTATTTCACATTTGATTTTTCGTGTCAGAGATTTTTGATTAATCAGTTTGTAACGAATATACCAGCCAGACTCACCCCTAACCCTTCTGGGCCTGCCAGTTGCGCAAGCAAAAAAACAAGCCGGATAAGTTTATCACCACCCGGCTTGCTGTAATTTATATCTAATTGTTATTAAATATCTTATCTCAAAAATGACAGAAGAGAAGAGTCGCTCACTTCGCCACCGATCTTATAGCTGCTAACCGCCTTGGCAGAAGCTGCACCATTATTAACGATAGAGGCCACATCACCAGCATTATATCCGGTATTGGCCAGTGAGCTGAAGTTATAACCCACGCCGATAACAGTATCGACAATGTCATATTTGACCTGGAACTTACCTACGCTATTGTCTATAGCCATGAGTGCGCCAGTCATATTTCTGGCACTAATGCTCTTGAGACTATCGGCATATACACCACCGTTGATATTTCCACGACTGGCCAATATCTTGCCGATCTCGCCATTAAGTGCATAAATATCACCGTTAATATCACCGCCCACCTGAACACTCTTGATCGAGCCGGTAGCCATAGCACTCTTGGCACTATGGGCCAGATCTTCACGACCCGCCATGATCATTACCTCGTCAATGTTTCCGCCGGTCTTTATTGTACCGATCGAATCATAAACTGAGATGTTAGCAGTAATATCATTCTTAACATTTATGGTCTTGATATCATCATAACTGGTAACTGACGCACCCAGATCACCATTTTTGATCAGGAGGCTGCCAATATTCTGAGCTGAAATCTTTCCGCTCTTATAGTCTGTGGCTTGGAAGGTCTTAATATTCATACTGGCCAGGTTGAATTCAGCATTTTCGGCGATACTGTCAACCTTAATACTAACAGACTTACCTGCACTCTTAGCGTCGAGTACAGTTATCCTTGAGCCTGCCTCTATATCATCCATACGAATATTGCCGATCGTCCCGGCGATATTAACATTACCAGTAAGGTCAGCAGCGCTGGCATTTATAGCTGAAAGACTGCCGGCATAAATATCACCGACGCTTACATTGCCACTTATGACTATGCTGGATGCCATATTAGAATCGGCCATCTTAATGCAGGAAATATTGCCGCGGTCTGAACTACTGTCAAGATATACCAATGGAGCAACCGCAGCTGCTGATTTGGCACCAGCAACAATATCGGTTGTATATTTGATGGTCATTTTAACACGATCGCCATCAGGATTATTAAATACATAATAGTAAGTATTACCAGAAACTCTTGAAGGAGTGAGTAAATTGCCTCCGCTATTACCCATTACAGTAACGGTCACTGAAGCTTCGTCACGATCATTAGTCAGAAGTACAAAATCTGCTTCCGGCGAATCCTGAGTGTTAGGTTCATAATAAATACCAACTGCTTTTTCAGCTCCGGCAGCAATAACTACATTATTATCTACCAGCGAGAACTGTTCATCAGTACAAACAAACCCTGTTATATTCAGGTCAGCCGTACCTGTGTTCTTCACCGTTACATACTGTATCGACCGCTGTCCAATAAGTGTGTCATTGAACATAACCACTGAGCTATCAATATCGATATCAGGCTCGACAACATTTGTGGTAATGCTGTAGCTGATATTTTCTGAGCCTTCCAGCTTAAGAACGCCATTATGTACACCTGCTTCGGCATCGCCGGCACTGTACATAACCGTTATATAAACCTTATCACCTGGGTTAAGCACTCTGTCTATATCGATCAGACCATCGGCATCAACATTGCCATTACTATCTATCAGATAATAGCCAGTACCGGCAACTGTTACACTATCAACACGCATTGTGGCTTTACCATTAAGATTGAAGGTAAAGGTCCTTACTTCTTTAAGCTCATCTGATGACAGATCATTTGCAACTGCTTTATCACCCAGAGAGATCGCATTGTCAGTTACCTGCTTACCAGCAGCATCATTCAGAGAATATTGCGGCAGAGTAACAGAGCCGCCCACTACTACCTCAACATAACCATCAGCCTCAGAGCCAACGCGTAATATGCCAGAATAGTCACCAACGACCTCTGCTATCATATCAACATTCAAATCCAGAGTAGTTCCCGGAGCTATTACTATAGAACCGCCATGCAACTGACGGTAAGCAGACTCTGAGAGCAGACCATCAGCAGTAACAATAAGAGCCTCAAAACCATCAACAGGTATGAATGTCTGAACACCGTTAACAAGCTCATAGCGGCCAAAAGCCATACTATCGATCACAAAGCTATCTGCTGCACCTGGTATTAAATTCCCATTTATATCTCGCTCACCATTGGCCAAAACCACCAGCTCACTGGTGTCAGAAGCACGCTGAGCAGACTGATTACCAAACGACAGTGAATAGTCATTAGCAACACCATTATTCTCGAGTGCATTAATCAGTGGATTAATACCAGCACCGGTAATAGTCATCTCATATCTGAAATTATCTGCAGGGTCATTACTTCTTATGTATAACTTTTCACTATAATGGCCTACAGACTCAGGATTGAAGCATATCGTAACATCATAGGTCTCTCCTGCTTGCAGAGTTATAGCAGTAATTGTTTCTTCAGTTTTGAACGGTGAGTTTTCCGCAAAATCAATACCTCTGATTATCAGCGGATCCTTACCCTGATTCTTCAGAGTAAGAACAACTTTGCTGGTCGGTTCGGTAAGGTTCAGACGCGAATTAGGCATTACAATAACGCCATTACTGATATTAGCACCTTCAGAAACAACCAGGTCACCACCGGCTATTTCGCCATGCAGATCAACATTATAAACATACTCATCACTGGTAACGATTTTCAGTTGGCCATCAATACGATATTCATCGCCGGGCTCACTGTTGTCATTAAACTGCTGCGGATTGAACTTAATAAACACCCGCTGATACTGGCCTGATGCGATCACTACATCACCAATGGGCCAGTTGGTTGAATTCTCATTAAGGCTGAGATAATAACCATCAGCAGTATTAACCGGCAAGGTTATACTGGTAAGGCTCATTGGCTCAGCACTGCGATTGAAAACATCAATAAAGCCAACCTTAACATCATTGAGCGGTATGCCGCCAACACCGTTAACTGAGTCAAGATAGAAACCGATATAATTAACCGAGGTGTCGCCCATACCATCGGCAACTACCAGATCACTTTCTGAATCTATCAATAATGCCTGGGCAGGTGTTATGGCTATGTCTTCAAATACTACCACATCGGTAAGGGCATCCTGGACAAGCTCCGGATCATTCTGCACCAGCTCAACCCGTATATCATATACACCATCGGCAACGGTTGACGGAATGTCAAGATCAACTGTGAATAACAGCTCATCAGTATTCATCAGGCTCAACCGGTCATATTCACTATCGAGATAAGATATCAAGTCGAAGGAAGCACTGCCATCAGCCAGCATAACAGGAGTTGATACCCCTTCTGCTGATATCAGATAGAAATTCAGACTTGAACCGGCATTTACCAAACCAAGACCGGCATTCGATATCGAAGTCGCTATCCGCAACGATGCTCCAGACTGAACATTAGTCGGGAAATCAGCTACTATTTCAGACTCTTCTATAGCCAGGTTGCCTGATACTCCACGACCGGCAATATCAACTTTAATGACATCTGACTGGCTACTGCTGCTTATCAATAATTTACCAGTATAGTCGCCATAAAAATCAGGGGTAAAGGTAAGAGGCACATTCAGGGCCTCTCCCGGCTCAAGCACATAGGGCGAACCGGCATAAACAAAACTCGTCACCACATCAGCAGCACGATAATCATACTGTCCATAATTATATGGATCATTGGGGTCTGCGATCAACTGATCATAGCCATCATCATAAGTATAGGTGAAGGTATAAGTATCAGCTTCAAGTAGATTCAGGTCAAATTGCTTAACAAAGAAATCAGGTGCATCTGGATCTGTCACATCAGTTTTCTGGCTCAAATCATAAATATAATAAGTGACATAATCGCGGTACAATTCACTGAAATCATAGACTTCTGAAAATACCTCAACGCCGGCAGAATTATAAACCCGGAAGGTAGTATCTGGGACAAAGCGGAATACACTATCGGTAGTGTTTGGCAGATCAACATCCCAACTGCCAAGTTCATCTATATCATCATCCAGATTGTTGAGCAGATCAACATAGTTATTGATATCTACATGATAGAATTCAAAGTAACGCTGCAATCTGTCTGCCATCTCCGGCTGCATTGTAACAGAATAACTGCCCGGCTGAGCCAGGATTACGGAATAGGTTTCACTGGTTATATTATGGGTAAAACCAGCCCCTTCAGAGGTATCTGTACCAACAGACAACAGTGGAGTGGCCCCGAGAGTAAATTCAACTTCATCTCTTAAATTGTTAAAATGAATATAATATGTGCCTGCCGCCGGGACATTAAAACTGGCATCCCAGAACATAGCATCAGCCAGATCCAATAGTATATCACCATACTGATTATACACCGTCAGGCCGCGCAGGTCATTTGTGCCTGTTGCGCCCAAAGCTGTAATAGTACTGGCTCGCGGAACACTGAATTTGATCCAACTGGCATCATCCGGGTCAAGGGTATATTCCTTATTGAACTGCGATACTGTCAGGCTGTCAAGGTCTGAATAACCTACCGGATATACCTCTGGCTTTTCATAAGAAAAGCTGAAATTATCGGCCAGCAGATCAAGAGAAACAACTATAGCCTGATCACTGGCATTAGCCAGAGTTATATATTCACTGGCCGAATTAATACCTAATGCCGTATTGCCAAAGTCAGCAAGACGGTCTATGCTATTATCAGTAGAATCCAAAACCAGCACACTGCCTGTGTACATCAGATAGTCACCGCTGGTAACCGTTTTGGACGACCCCATTACATCTTTATCTTCATCAATAGTAGCAATTATACTATATGTTCCCGCAACAGTATCAGCCGGGAGGTTGATGGTATATGACTTGGTATTAGTGCCGGGAACAAGCTCACCGAGCTGGGTAGAACCGATCAGTGCACCATCCATATAGAAATTAATATCCAGATCTGCACTGCTTACCTTTTTACCCGTTAGGTTGTTCAGGGTCAGGGCCAGTTCAACTGGATTATCGATTGCCACTACATCATTGACCAATCCCTCGGCGGTAAAGGCATTTGACACTACCAACTGACTTATTGCCAGATTACTGGCTGTAAGAGTCTCACTTTTACCCCGCAAAATTACCTGAGCCAGCTCAGGAGCGTTCTGCTCTTTGAACTTCAGATAACTCTCTACCGTCTGAAACTTGCTCTGAGGATTGTATATAACCTCAAAACTAACAGTCTCATTCTGAGCCAGATCAAATACCAGGTTCTGACTCATATCTACCTCTGTCACTTCAGAACCGATAGTGTAGCTGGTAATATCAAAATCAGCCAGATCCTGACCTTCCAGATACAAAGTGATCGTAGTATCGTCTGAATTATTAGTAAGCTGGACATACTGCGGCGTACTCTGAATACCCGCTTGTAGCGTACCAAAATCTATAACCCTGTCGGTTGCATTACCCTGGGTATCTACATAAGTAATATCTGCAGGGCTTGCAGCAGCGGCCAGTACAAACAGGCCGCCGTTATTAGACAATAAACAGCGATTTTCAAGTGCTTCCAAGTGCAGCATTTTTCACCTCAATTGGTTTTGTAATGTCGGCGAGAACTTTTGTAAATTACAGGCTGGTCGGCATTTCAGGGCTTCTCTGACTCTCTCTTCGCCCCGCCCGGCTTGAACATTTATGATAATAAAAACATACCTTTGAGTCAATCCATTTCGCTTTTATATCCTATAACTACTGTTTTTTTTAGCTGTCACGCGCCAATTAAACCATTTATCAGTATATTTTTACCTAAACAGCCGATATCTCCCAAATTGCCAGGATTGAAACCTCAACAACCCTATCCGCTTATTTATCAGTCAGTTATGACATATAAAACTCTATCCTGACATTAGTTCTGCCGGTATAACCGCATAAGATGAGAAAAACATCAATGTGGCAGGCCCAAATTTTATTAAAAAAAAGTAATGTCGCATTATCAAACAGCCGATAACTAAAGCAGCGATGAACTATGCAGCAAATACAAATGAATATCTCAGAACCAAGGTCATGACCGCCTCGCCTGAGCAGCTCACTATGATGCTCTACGATGGTGTTGTCAGATTTTCTGAGCAGGCCAGAGAGGCTCTTTTGAACAAAGACTATGAAAACAGCTACAAACTCATAGTCAAAGCTCAAAATATCGTCTCGGAATTCATGTCAACTCTGAAAGATGAGTATGACCCGGATATTGCCGGGAAAATGAGGGCCTTGTATATGTTCTGCTATCGCCAGCTGGTTGAAGCCAATCTCAGAAGAGATATAGAAAAGCTCGACAGTGCCATCAAGATACTCAGGCACATGCGCGAAACCTGGGCTATGCTTCTGGAAAAACTTGCTACCGGCGACTGCGATTCTGCCAGTCAGGGCCTGAGCTCTAATGACATTCTCTCAGCCGAGGAAATACTTGGCGAAGAAATTGGCAGCCATATCTGCCTGGAAGGCTGATAATTACCAATTACAGCCGATTTTCTCCTGCATTCCCACTATAAGTTGACCGCAAGTCTGTAACTGTTTAACATCACCTGAGCTTTTGAAGCAGCCAGGCCATATTCTGACCTAAGGTCTTGATCGTCTTAACGCCTTCTTCATCCTTTTGAGCATCGCCAGGATTATTCGCATTGATCACATTCCAATAGCATGAGCCTACTACTATCATCTGCTCTATAAGGAAAAAGTGATTCATAGAATCAAAAGCATGGATCGCTCCGGCACGCCTCTGCACGGCTACTGAAGCTCCCACTTTTCTGGCCAATAAATCGCCATTAGAGCGACAGACCACACCAGCACGGTCAATAAGGGCTTTCATCTCTGTTGTAATATCGGCAAAATAGGTAGGGCTGCCCAGTATTATTCCATCTGCTGCTATCATCTTTTCAATGCATGAGTTAACGAAATCGTCCTCGATAACACATTTACGACCCATAAGCTGACGACACTGACGACAGCCGGTGCAGCCGCGAACACTTTGACCACCAATATGAACCAGTTCGGTTTCGATCCCCTGACTTTCAAGCTCAGATAAAGCGAGACTTAACATAGACGCTGTATTACCCTGCTTACGGGGACTGCCGTTAAATGCTACTACTTTCATTTTCAACCTGCTTTCAATATCGAGAATAAAAAACCGAAGGCACCGGCTTGCAGCACCTTCGGTATATATTTCACCTACCTGTACAAAGACAGATAATGATATACTAAATAAAAATCAAATTACTTAGCTTCGGCCGGGCTCAGTCTTCTCTGAACATTAAGCTCTATAACACCGAAATTCTGCTCATGACGGATTATGGTCTGCTGCAGAGCGGCCAGCAGTCTCTTGGCGGTGTAGTGGTTCAGAACCAGACGACGGTCAACAACAACAGTCTGATCTACACGGGCAAAAGGATTAGGATTCAGAGCGAAATCGATAAGCACTTCTTCTGGTGTACCAGTTACCCGGCAGAAATTAGAGTATGAAGCCTCTACATTACTATCGTCCAGAGTGATCTTGATCTGAGCACCCTCTGCTGCCTCGTTATTGTTTTTCTTTGCGTCTGACATAAGTTAAATCCTTTCAAACTTTCGTAATTAAGTTAGAACTAAATATTACCATTAAATGCAATCAGTACGATCGCTTCAGCTTCACCATTTTCACAAAATAAGCTATTGTGTCAAGCAAAAAGGTTTATCTTTCTATTATTTTTAATATAATATACTGGCATTTATATATTTAGATGGAAGATTGCCAAAAGCAGGCAAAACCTGGCAATTTCGCTACAGTTTCAATAATATTCACAACAGGTACGATATGGCTTTTGCTGAACTATTTGATAATCAAATCACTGCAAACAACAATACTCCTTTGAGTGAGCTGCTGGAGACAATACCCAGCAGGCCAGGTGTTTGTATGCTGGCCACCAGTGACGACAAACCCATATTAATATTGTATGGCACAAATCTTAAACTTCAGGTTAAACGCAGGCTGGAACCTGCGGATAGTACTGAAAAGAGTAAAAAAGCTGACCTGAGGCCTCTTGTTGCAAACATATATTATAAGATGAGTTATAGTAAATTCATAACTCAGCTCGACTATTTTGCTATTGTCAGAAGCATATATCCAACCCGCTGGCATAAACTTTTTCCCCGACTCAACTGCTGGTTTATCGTACTGGATAAAAATGCCACCGTACCGGTTTTCAAGGTGACCGACAAACCATCTGCACTTTCAGAGAAATGCTGGGGACCTTATGCCACAAAGACCAGTGCCGAAAGACTACTGGAGACAATGGTAATTGTATGCGGATTATGCCGGAATAATAAAAACCTGGCACAAGTACCTCATGCTACCCCATGTAGCTACGCACAGATGAAACTATGCCCCGTAGTATGTGATGGCACTATGCCGCTGGACGACTATAACAAGCTGCTTGAAAATGCCGGCAGCTTCCTTAGCGTAACTATGACAGATAACATAGAAAGACTGGAACAGCAAATAAAGGTTCACGCCAGTCAGCTGGAATTTGAACTGGCGGAAAAACTGCATCGCAATTTACAGCTTTGCCGCAAAATGCTCAACCCAGTATATAAATGGTCCGGCCCGATGAATAATTACCACATAATCAGTTTTCAGCCCGACCAGAAGATAAAAATAGAAGGCACCAAAGGCAAACAGCCGGGAATCAGACCGGTTATTATCCGTCCTGAAGGCGCAGAAACACTGCCGCCCTTTGCCCTTAACAAATCTCAAGATGTCTGCCGTGAATTGCTAACTAACATAAAGACTGAAAAAGCAGACTGTTACAAAAACTTAGACTATCACCTCCTGGCCTGGCTAACCCAATTACTAAATCGGTCGGACCGCCAGAAAGGGCTTTTCATACCTGTAAACAGCAGGACCACAGCAGCCGAACTGACCACCCTGCTCGAAGACTATTTTGCCACTGCCAAACTCGGTTTGGAAGATGAAAATGGCGACAATATCTCTCTTCAGGAACATCCAGATGACTGCGGAGAGTTCAGCAATTAACCTGTAAAGACAAATCAATCAATATAACTGAACTACACAATATAACCCATTACGATATATAGCGTTATACTTAAAATGCGTAAGCTGCTCGCAGGGCAATTTTTCTCATCGGTTTTAATGCCTAATCTGGTATAATATAGTGTAACTATATTTGACAGTTCAAAAATCGAATTTTAACCGGCAAGCAAAGGCCGATCAAAGAGAGAACATGAGAGTTAATATTAAATCAGCCATAATAATTGGTCTGTTTCTTTTTACTACTTGGGCCATATCAGCCAGTAGTTTCCCCGCCTCATCCTTGCCGGGAATATCATTGACTAATGGAGCTGTTAACAAAAAAGAACTCAGCGGTATTATCTGGCATAATACACAGCAGATATTCTATCTGGTCAGCGATAATGACTATCTTACCAAAATGACTTCCGCCGGGCAAATACTCAGCCATATACCAGTAAATGGCAATATGGAAGCGGTAACCATGATCCCAGGCCGAAACGACTTCATCTATATTGGCATCGAAGACCCAGACAGTATTTATGAGTACAATATTAATACCAACCAGATAACCCGCGTATTTGATCTGACCGACTGGATGGATGGTCCAGATAATAATGGTCTGGAAGGCCTGACCTTCATACCTGACAGCAGCAGCAGTGAGGGAGGCTTGTTTTATGCCGGCATGCAGGATAATGGTCGGGTTTTTATTTTCAGACTGCCAATATTTAGCAGCAGCACATCAACCAGCGTTACTCATCTTCAGACCGTTAAAACAGTCGATGATGGCCTCTCCGATATGTACTACAGCTCAACCCAGAACATACTCTATATAATTTATGACAAGCATGACCTGCTGGCTGCCTTTCGGCTTAACCCAACAAATCTGGCCAGTATGACACTACTGGGTCAGTGGGAACTACCCGGCTCTGACCAGGAAGGCATAGTAGTAAAGGGCAAAGAGCTCTACATAGCCGAAGATTATGGCAAAGATGGCGGTGAAGTTTTCCGCTACCGCCCTTTTATGCTTTTTGATCAGCCAGATATAACTGGGGATAATTTTGTTGACCTGGCCGACCTGGCCGCTCTCTCTGCCAACTGGCTCAAAACAGGTAATGCTTTAACCGGCAATATCAACCAGGATTCGACCGTCAACCTGACCGATTTGCAAATAATGTCGGAGAACTGGCTTTCCGGCCATTAGAAAATTATTGACATAAAGACACTATAGCCGATAATCAATATTGTCGTTATTTCTTTGTTGACTTTCGTAGTTATTAAGGCTCTGAATTAGAAACCAAGGGTCTCCCATGCTGCGTTCCGATAAGCTGTGCTCATATCACGCTTGGAAAGACTGGGTATGAAAAAGATATTATTGACAGTACAGTTTTTTTGCCTGGCCCTGCTCCATTTGCTTTTTCTCTACAGGCCAATATCTGGCATAGCTCCCAACGACCAGATATACTATGGCGCGCTGGCTGTGTATCTGTTTGTGCTTTTTTTGCTGAGGCAAAAAACCGCGGCCCTGACATATATCTTCTGCCTGCTGGCCCTCTGGCTGATATATCAGCCGCTGTCAGAACGACTTTATAAAGACAAAACCTCTTTTGACACCCGTTCGGAATACAACACGCCCTCACCTATTCCCGAAAAACACTCTCCCCTATTACCCAAAGACATAATACCTAAGCCTCAAGAGAACTACACCCTGATATGCCGCCCGATAGTATCTGACTGGCTTAATATCAACCAGGGTGCAGGCCTGGTGACAGGCATATATAATAAAGGCGATCGCTGGATAGCCGGTTTTGGCCACTATGACTATAGCAACGATCTTTCTAACCCGCCTGACAGTACAACGATATTTCAGATCGGCTCTATTTCCAAAACATTTACTGCCTCACTACTGGCTCAAGCGGTATCGTCTGGTAAAATGCAATTGAGCGACACAGCCGTATTTCATTTACCTGCCGGGGTTGTAATGCCCATAAGTCATGAAAGAGCGATCACACTGTCTGACCTGGCCTGTCATTACAGCGGCCTCCCCCGCCTGCCGGACAACCTGTCTAAAAATGACCCTGAAAATCCTTATGCATATTACACCGCCTCTGATATGTATAACTATCTGGGCAAGATAAAACTACTAACCCGAGCTGGCAGTAACTATCAATATTCTAATCTGGGCTATGCGTTGCTTGGCTGCTGCCTTACTGAACGGTCAGGTAAAACTTTCGATGAACTGATACACGAGCATATTACCGGCCCACTGGCCATGCCCGACACCTGCGTGACACTTTCTACTGAGCAACAAGGCCGGCTTATTCAAGGTCTTGCTCCAATTGACAGCAATGGCAAAAGGCAATGGCGAAAGAACGCTCCCTGGCAAATGGGTGACTTCTCTGCCGCCGGCGGGCTGTATTCTACCGCTGATGACCTGATGCAGTTTCTGGCGGCAAACATCGAACCGCCAGCTAATCTGGAATATCTCGAATCAACACGAAATGTTCAACACACTGTATCAGAAAATCTCTCAGTGGCACTGGCCTGGCACATTATCAAATCGCCCACTGGTCACAGCATATATCAGCATAGCGGACTGGTTGGCGGCTATGCCAGCTTCATTGCCTTTGAACCAAATAGCAAGACAGGTATTTTTATTATGGCTAATGCTGCTGTCAGTGTAGATGAACCAGCAACGGCAATATTCAACAAGATACTCACGGAACAATAAACAGATCCCACTCTTACCATTATCCGATACACAAGGACAACCATGCCCTCAAGAGCCATATCTATAACAGTACTATTACTCATTAATATTTATCTAAACCGGGCATTTGCATTTGTTCACCCCGGCTGCCTGAGCGATAGCCGCGATCTGGAACGAATGGCGATCAAAGTGTCTGCCGCTCAACAGCCATGGAAAGAAAGCTGGGACATTCTTGTAAATAATACCGACAGTTTTCTCGACGATGAACCACGAGCACAAACAACTGTCAGAGCAGGCGGTAAGCTCTCTGAAAATTATATACTACTGGCCAGAGATTGTGCTAAAGCCTACCAGTGTGCCCTTCGTTATAATATCGATGGCAACGAAGTATTTGCCGACAAAGCTGTTTCTATCCTCAATGCCTGGTCAGCTACCATGAGCCAATGGGCGGGCGATACCAATGTAAGCTTGCGTGCCGGGTTATATGGCTATCAACTGGCATGCACCGCCGAACTGATGCGAGATTATCCCAATTGGAGTGAGTCTGATATCAGCAGATTCAAAAAATGGCTGATCGAATTATTCTATCAGAAAAACCATTACTTTCTTACTGAGCATCATGGCACCTGCCCCGACCACTATTGGGCTAACTGGGACCTGGCTAATATTGCCTCAGTCATGGCCATTGGTGTATTCTGCGATAATGAGAAAATTTTCAGTGAGGCTCTCGACCACTTCTACAACAGCTCCGGCAATGGCGCTGTCAGCAATGCTGTTCATTATATTCATCCTGATGGTCTGGGCCAATGGCAGGAAAGCGGCAGGGACCAGGGACATACTACCATGGGTGTGCCGCTCATGGGCACCATCTGCGAAATAGCCTGGAAACAGGGCTACGATCTCTACGGCTATAACAACAGTCGATTCCTGGCCGGCTGCGAATATATCGCTAAATACAATCTCGGTCATGAAGTGCCTTTTGTCACCTATATTAACTGCGAATACTGGATCAATACTTCCATCTCACCTGATGGCCGGGGAGCAAACAGACCCGGCTGGGAAATGGTCTATAACCACTATGTAAACCGTAAAGGCATAGCCGCACCCTATACCCAGGAATATGCCGGCAAGGTCAGGCCCGAAGCCGGCGGGTTCAGCTACGGCTCAAATAGCGGTGGGTTTGACCAACTGGGTTTTACCACTCTGACCCATACACTCGACCAGACTGATATCAGAAACGCACCTTCTGATATTATTATCCATATAACCGGTACTAAGCTCACTCTCGCCTGGCATGGCACTGCATACGCCCAGAGCTATAATATATTACGCAGCAATACCACTGGCAAAGCATATTCAACTATCGCCACGACCGGGGCACGGGACACATATTATACCGATAGCAACCTTGAACCAGATACGACTTACTATTATGTCATTGCCGCTGAATGTGAGGACGGGCAGAAATATCTCAGCTCTGAAATATCTGTGCAGACCAAAGATCAGCTTACTGGTACGGTCATAGGTTCGCCAGGCTCTTATAAAAATATGGGAGCTGACATACACCTGCTCTTTGATGGCTCGCTACGCAATTTCTTTGATGCCGACACAACAGGTCAGAACAAACCGGCCTGGGGAGGCCTTGACCTGGGTCAGGGAAATGAAGCCATCATAACGCTAGTCAGATATTGCCCACGCACAGGAATGAGCCAGAGAATGATCGGAGGTAAATTTCAGGGCTCTGACTCTGCCGACTTCAGCAGAAATGTTATTGATCTGTTCACAATAACAACCCCGCCAGTTGAGGGAAAGTTCACTGACCAGAAAATTAACAACCCAGCCGCCTTTCGATATGTTCGTTTTCTGTCAACTGTCAGAGGTAACGGCAATGCCGCCGAGATCCAGTTTTTAGGTCACAAAAATTAACCGGAATACTCTGGCTGTCAATGCTCACGATTTACCAATCACAGAGGCCCTGAACTTTGGCAATGAATCTGGATAGTTATCACGCACGAAAACCAGCAGCTTCTCACGCATTTCACAACGCAGGTCCCAGGCCAGAGAAGCATCTGGCGAACCAACCAGAAAACGCAGCTCGACAGTACGCTCACCACAATTAGTCACCTGCATACAGGCTACCTTGCCATCCCACTTGCTATTACCTGAGAGTAATGACATAAAATATTCACGCAGCTTATCCAGTTCGACACTATAATCAACCTGCAGAAAGATCGTACCGATAAGGTCAGCAGACACCCTGGTCCAGTTCTGAAATGGCTTTTCGATAAAATGATTTATCGGCACGATCAGGCGTCGCTTATCCCAGATACGAACCACCACATAGGTCATAGTAATGTCTTCTATATTACCCCACTCACCTTCAACTATTACAACATCATCTATCCGTATCGGCTGGGTGATCGCTATCTGCAACCCGGCAATGATCGTCCCGATCGACTTCTGAGCTGCCAGACCTATAACGATACCGATGATACCGGCAGAGGCCAGTAAACTGGTACCAAACTGACGAGCCTTCTCAAATGTCATTACTATACAAGAAAAACAGATAACGAAAATAACCACAAAAGCGATCTTCTTCATTATGCGTAACTGCGTATGAACTTTTCTCGCTTTAAGATTATCTTTACTGCTGACATCATAAACGCCTGTCAGATATACTTCTACCGCATTGACAATACCCGCCATCAGCCAGCCAAAGCTCACCATGATAAATATACTGATTATCTGGCGAATAGTATCGGCAGTCGAACTGCGCATACTGCCTGACAGATGCAGCTTAAACGCCAGCAAAATAAAAACTGAAATAAACAACATCAACACCGGCTTACCACAATTCGACTTTATCGCCTTATACACCCGCTTATCTGGCCCCTGACCTGACATGCGTCGAAATATACGCACTAACTGCCAATAAGCCAGCCAGGCAATAACCAGGGCAATAGCCAATGTAAAACCATAGTGTATTAACATCTCATTATATTCCGAGTACTCTTGCATTACATACACCCCTTTAGCTAAAGGTTAATATTACCATATTTATGAGTATAGACCAATTATGAGCGAAATTCAGCTAAAAAATTATTCTGATCGACTTTCGGGCAGGAGCTACAGAATCATATCACTCAATTCATACTTGACATATTATGAACCAGCCACGATATTAGTATTTATCTACTGTAACCAAAAATGCAGAAAACAACGGAGTATGATCGAAATGAAAAGCTATCGTAAAGAGCTATGGTTCAATACCACTACCAGACGACAGATGATAAATATTACCAGCCAGATCGAACAATGCCTGGCAGAGTCAGGCGTGAACGAAGGACTACTGCTCTGCAATGCCATGCATATTACCGCCAGCGTGTTTATTAACGACGATGAACCCGGACTGCATAAGGATTTCGACGACTGGCTGGAAGCTCTGGCCCCGGAAAAACCCTATGACCGATACCGGCATAATGGCTATGAGGATAACGGCGATGCTCATCTCAAACGCACCATTATGGGACGAGAGGTCGTTGTCGCAATTACCAACGGAAGACTCGATTTCGGTCCATGGGAACAGATCTTCTACGGCGAATTTGACGGTGGCAGAAAAAAAAGAGTATTGGTCAAGATAATAGGTGAATAGTTTGGCATGAAAGTAAATCTGTACTTAGTACTGCATTTGCTCTCTTATTATAGCCAGGGGGGGGGTAATATCTATACTCTATCTTGTGTAACTGAATCATCTTTAGACCGTTTCGGACAGAGCATATATATAAGGCTAAAGATCGCAGCTATACAACCGCCCTTCCACAGCATAAGCCACCAGGGTCGCCACCAGGCACCGGTCTGATTTTCCACTACATCTGTTTGGCCGAACAAGGCAAAAGTAATTGCCAGTGCCAGCAATTTTACATTTAGCTTATGCACTGCGGCAAAGGCCGAAAGAAGAGCAAATAGTGACCACAAAAAGACCTCAAAGGTATTGTACCGCTGCGGAGCAGTAAGCTCATTATCGCCAAAAACCTGATCGATCAGCAAATACCTGCTATATACAATAAAGCCCACCGAAGCTACTGCTAATACCAGATAAGCAAAGGCCTTAAGGGCCCATTTGTAACCAGCCGAATTTTCCATAAAACCTACCTGTTACTAAAACCCTATTAAAAAACGATATCATTATTGTAGGCACACCATAATATCAGTACCAGACAGCACCGGCATATTATACTCCACAGTTTCCCTGAAGGCAACTATGTTGTAATTACCATTAAATAAAAAGAGAACCAGCAGATATGGTATGCCGAAAGATAAACAAAACTGTACTTAGTACAAGTTTCGTTGGATTTTTACTGCCCATTTTTACATATTTGAATACTCGCTCACATATTTCGCTTGGTGGCTCATTGCTTTTTTATTACAATAAACAATGTCTTGTGAGGTATAAATCTTTATAAATGGCTTCCTGATATTGCTGTTGTTCCGTGTTAAAATGGGAGATTTGCTATGTTGCGAGTACTTTTTATTTCTATTGCTCTTTCATTATGTCTGTTTTCTTTTTCCAATGCTGCGGTGCTGGATTTTGAGGATATTTATTCTTCATTGGGCCCAACTAGCACTTACATTGTACCCGATGGATATCGAGGTTTGACTTTTTCCAGCAAATTACGACTTATGACAACAGAGTTTGCCCATAATGAGACTATCGGGCCAGGATACATAAATGGTATGATTGGAAAGGTTGCTGCTTTCACTTCTGGTCAGGCATGGAAAAATAGTATTTCTATCAGTCACTCCGATTTTTTTGATTTTATCGGTGCAAACATTACCTCGGCGTGGAAGACCGACCAAAATGTAAACATCAAAGGGTATGCCGATAGCGTACTTAAGTATAATACAACCATTTATACATCATCGGACAAGGCTTACTGGTTCGACCTTAACTTCACAGGCATTAACCGATTGGTAATAATTCCCGGTACCGAAGGGACTGATATTTTCACTGAGTATCATGGAAATCATGTGGTTCTGGATAATATAACCATAGTAGTTCCTGAGCCGGTATCTATTCTGACTTTTGGCCTGGGCATATTAAATCTGGTTAAGCGTCGTCTGCGGCGGTAATGGCTGTTTAGGGTTTAGGTAAAGAGTGTACTGTAGTTTTCATTGTTTAGCCGGTATGGACCAAAAGCGATTTTTTCGTATATTTCTCTTAATTGCCTATAGCTATTTATCTTATATTAAAACAGGTCCGAAACACTCAAAATTTCCAGAAAAGCATTAGTTCATCCCACCAATACAAACTATGAAATTTTTGACTTTTTTTTCTTGCATTTTTGCAAAATTGGCCCTAAAATAGCGGTTGGGTAAATTCCTAGGAGCTTACATATAGCATATAGTAAAAACATCGCTTTGGTTGCGGTGTGTATTGTGTACTAATATTTTTATTACTCACTTTTTGGGAAAGGGTGAAAACCGATGAAGAAATTTTTAGTTGCTATCTTTATGACACTTATGGTTGCTTCGCAATCTGCGTATGCAACCACATCAGTCTTGTTATATCAAGACCATTCCATAGGCACAAGTGTATTACCAGGTGCCCTGAATATGCTTGGCCTTGACGCCACTTACGCATCAGACAGCACAGAATTCAATAATTACCTTACCTCATCTACATGGGATCTGGTGATTTTTGCAGAGCAGAATAATTCTATATTTTCAGAATCTGCTACCCTACTAAATAGCTATGTGAATAATGGAGGCAAACTACTTGCTGACACATGGCGGGGTGATAGTGGCCTGAGCAGTCTTATGCAGGCCACAATGGTAGGCAGCAATTATTCCACTATAACAACAGATGCTCATGAAATATTTGATGGTATTGGGTCGGAAATCTACCTTTCAGATCCAGGTTGGGGCGTTCACAGTGTATCCTGGGAAGCTACAGGTGGAGCTGTTGGTCTGGGAACTTTAGGGACAGGAAGTGCTGTTATTCTCGGAAATAATGGCAACACTCTTCTTTATGGTCCGCTTACCGATACCTATATGTATGAGACTCAAGGCAGCACTTTTGTTGCTAATGGTATTTCATACCTACTGAAATCAGAGCCGAACCCAACTGTACCTGCACCAGGTGCACTGCTATTGGCTGCTTTAGGCACTACATGCATAAGGAAGTTCAGATTGAAATAATCTCAATCAAAGAAATCTTAAATGAGGGCCGGCAGTTTATGCTGGCCTTTTTTTATTGACTGTAACAACCAAAAATGCACACAACGACCAAAATTAATTTTGTCTTCGGCTGTTTTAGCCGATATAATAGGTCGTCACAATTGAATATTGTACCATGGTTTTACTTACGGACTGCATTATAGGGTCGCAAGAGGTTTTAACTGGTTATCTGTAAAGGCTTTACGATTAACAGTGTAGCTTCCCGGCCCGGCGGAACAATGCAAATTACCGGATATTATTGTTACCATACATAAGGAGACAAACCATGACAAATACCTCTACTGGTTGCAGTACGCCTGGAAATTGTCCGGCAGCTGCTAAAGAAATTACCGGCGCACAGTATCTCTGTGAGCTTTTGCTGGAAGAAAATACCGAAGTTGTTTTCGGATATCCCGGCGGCGTGGTCCTTCCCATTTTTGATGCCCTCTATGACAGTGAGCTTGAGTTCATTCTTACTCGCCATGAGCAGAATTCCGCTCATGCTGCTGATGCCTACAGTCGCTCAACTGGTAAGACCGGGGTAGTACTGGTAACTTCCGGCCCAGGCGCTTGCAATACAATTACTGGTATTGCAACAGCTTACATGGACTCTATTCCTATGGTTATCATCACTGGCCAGGTAAAAACCCACCTGATCGGTAACGATGCTTTCCAGGAAGCAGACACCACCGGCATAACCCGCCCGATAACCAAACACAATTATATCGTCAAAGATGTCAAAGACTTAGGCCGGATCGTTAAAGAAGCCTTTTATCTGGCTCGCACAGGCCGGCCCGGTCCGGTTCTGATCGACCTGCCCGCAGATGTCTCTGCCTCTAAAATAGTTCGCGATAAGGCATCTGAAGCCCTGAATCTGCCGGGCTATAAGCCGCGTGAAGAAGGTCATCTCCGCCAGATCCAGAAGGCTGCCGAAGCAATTAACGCCGCCGAGAAACCTGTTATCTATACTGGCGGCGGTGTTATACTGGCTAATGCCTCAGATGAACTGCGTGCCTTTGTTAAAAAGACCAATGCACCGATAACTACAACCCTGCTGGGGCTGGGTGCTTATGATGAACGAGATCCACTGAGCCTGCACATGCTGGGCATGCACGGCACAGCTTACGCTAACTTTGCTATCCAGGAATGTGACCTGCTGGTATCGGTAGGTGCCCGGTTCGACGACCGCGTTACTGGCGATGTTAAGCGGTTTGCCCCTAATGCCAAGATAGTCCATATTGATATAGACCCGGCCAGTATCTCCAAAACTATTCGAGTTGACATACCGGTAGTTGGCGATGCTAAGAAAATACTGCCGATACTTACCGAAATGATCGATAATAAGCCCAGAGAAAAATGGCTGGGCAGAATAGCTGAACTTAAAGAACGCTACCCACTCACTTATGACAACAGCACTGATGTTATTAAGCCTCAGTATATTGTCGAAGAAGTATCGCGTCAGACCAATAGCAATGCCATAGTAACAACTGGCGTAGGTCAGCACCAGATGTGGGCGGCCCAATTTTACAAGTTCCGTCGCCCGCGTCAATTCCTGTCATCAGGCGGCCTGGGCACAATGGGCTTTGGCCTGCCGGCCGCTATCGGTGCACAGATAGCTAATCCTAATGAGACCGTTGTCTGCTTTGAAGGCGACAGTAGTTTCAGCATGGCTCTGCACGAAGTGCCGACCGCCGTTGAGCGTTCGCTGCCTTTGAAAATATGTGTCCTGAATAATGGCTACATGGGTATGGTTCGCCAATGGCAAGAGCTGTTCTATAAGCGTCGTTATTCTAAGAGCTATCTCCAGCACCCATGCTTTGCTGCTGTTGCTAATGCCTTTGGCGCAGTAGGCCTGACCGCAAAGAAAAAGTCAGATGTACCCAAAGTTATTGAACAAATGCTCAATGAAAAGAAATGCTGCATAATCGACTTCCACATTGAACCGGAAGAAAATGTCTGGCCAATGGTTGCCGCTGGTAAGAGCCTGCACGAAATGGACGGCCTGCCAACAGCAAAAGTCGAGCGGGTTTAAGCTTGTGTGAGTAATGTTTTAATAACTGGAAATAGATGATTAATAGTAATAAGTAACAAGAAATAAGAAATAAGCTCCGGTGTCGCTACGCGACCTGTTTTAAAGGCTTCGCAGGCATATAGAGCAGGTAATGTGAAAAGACATTAAAGATGTAAAGCTTTAAAATAGCAGTCGGCCACAAGGCCGACACATGAGCTTATCAACTTATTTCATATTTCTTATTACTTACAAGTATAAGAAGGTATATTATGATGAAAAAGACAATAAGCGTATTAGTACAGAATCAATCTGGCGTTCTGGCCCATGTTGCCGGCATGTTCGCTGCTCGTGGCTTTAATATAGACTCACTGGCAGTAGGCCGTACCGAGGACCCGACTATCAGCCGGATCACGATTGTCGTTGTTGGCGATGATAATGTTTTGGAGCAGGTTCGTAAACAGCTGGGCAAACTTGTGCCCGTACTTAAAATATTTGATTTTAGTACGGCATCCTTGGTACAACGGGAACTCATGCTCATCTCCGTTGCCACACCGGCAGAAAAACGCGCTGAGATCCATTCGCTGGTACAGATATTCAATGGCAAAGTGGTAGATATCGGCACTAAGTTCATTTCAGTCGAGATCGCCGGGCCATCAGATAAGATCGAAGCATTTATTGACATGTGCCGGCCCTACGGCATTAAAGATGTTGTCCGCACCGGCATAATCGCTCTGCCCCGCAAGGAATAGACGACAAAGCCATATAACTGTCAGTCAGAATGCTACGGCAATTCATTCTGGCCGACAATCCCTCCTGCGTGAGGATAATAATTGTAGTTACTATAAAACCCGGACTGATATCAGTACCGGGTTTTATTTTTATATTAGTTTTCACTGGCACACAGATGATCTGTAATCGTGAACGGTTACGAAGATTTTTATTTTTTCACCAGTGCCTGCTTGATCTCGGTTAGTAATTGCTCAACTTTGAACGGCTTATACAGCACAGCATTAAGCCCTTCCCGATTTGCCCGCACTATAGAATGATTCGGGTCATAGCCAAAGCCGGTCATCAAAATAACAGCACAATCCTTATTTTTCTGACGAGAAGCTAAAAACACCTCATAGCCGCTGGCCTTGGGCATCTTAATATCAGTTATTACCAGGTCATAACTGTTATGATGTACCAGAGTGATAGCGTCAGCCCCATTTTCCGCGGTATCAACTATGCTGCCCTGATTACCCAGAATATTAGCCAGCGTCTCACGAATGAACTCTTCATCATCTGCCACTAAAACCCGTTTTTTCCAGAGCTCTTCAGTTTTGATATTTTCCGAACCTTTAATATCAAATATGCCACGCGGCCCGGACTGAACATCTTTAACCGCCGACTTAATATCTACAGCAGAGTCAACAATAACCTGCAGTTTATGCCTGAGCTCATCATGACCAATATACTCTTCCAGCAAACTCGACACATCACTGATTATTTTATTAAGCGGCTTGGAAATATTAACATAAAGAGTATCCGCCGTCTGGCCGGTAACCTGATGCCGCTCTACGACCATGAGGTCAAGAATATTGATAGCAATAGCGATATAGCGGGCAAATATCTCTGCCATCTGGCGAGATTCTTCGGTCAGAGAATGGCAGTGATGGCTTTCAACATTAAATGTGCCGATAACTTTATCATGCAATCTTAGCGGTACAGTAAGAGACGACTGACCACCATCAATCCCTGGCTGAAAATGCGGGTCATTGGCATTATTATTACAAAGATAACTACGACCCGTTGCTGCTACATAACCTGTTATGCCATTATTTTCCGAACTGGCAAAAATTTCGTGTTCGTGATCGCCGGGTATGCCCTGACTGAACAGGACCTCAAGTTTGTTATTCTTGGGATTAAGCAGCCTGATCGAAAAATGGTCGAAGTTGAGCAGGTCCTTGGCATATTTCACGATCTTATTTTCTAACAGCGATATACGCTGCTCAACATTCATACTGGTAAAATCGCTTACTTCCAGCCTGACCAGTTCATGCCCGGCTTTATCTATGGCATTTATCCTCATTTGCAAGCGACGACTGGCTGTAGCATCAATAACCACAGTTGAAGTCTGGATCAGATTTCCATTCTGGTCGATCACCGGCGTTACTGTCATCTCATAATAATGACTGGTCTTTTCGTCCTGACAGGAATAGCGTCTCTTTTTCTGCGTCCCGGAAATAACATCCTTTTTCGATATTTCTCCTACTTCCTTCTCAAAGTAACGGAAAGCATCAACACTATGACCAGAGATAGACTGCTTAACAAAATCTGATAACTCATTGACCTTTTGATTAGCCCAAAGTATCACACCATCCCGATTATTAACACACACACCCTCGCCAATACTATTAAGCAGTTCCTCTGCCTGTCTCTTTAACATTCGCCCTTCGATAGCAGTGCAATCTTCAGGAGAAATTACCACTGCCTCCACCTGGGCATCTTTCACCATAGAAAATAATTCATGAAAGTTTTTCGCATGGCAGCAGTTCCAACCTTCCAGCATCCCCAGAAAAGCTGGCTCATAACTCTTAACATTCCCCGCAATTGAATTCTGATCTAATATAACCAGTTTTTTTTCATCAGTAGTGGTTTTATAACCTTCGCTCATTTTATTCACCTCTCACTATTGCCAGACAAGCCAGTTTATCATAATCAATTACTCTGATTATGAACCTGAGCTATTGCAAGCCAGGCCGATCACTGCATATCATGCTCTGGGATAATCAGTTACAAACTATTATCCTTTAAGCCTTATCGGGCTTTATACCTGATGGCAACAGTTTAAATCTATCTCAAATTCTCTCCACTATAAGTTATAACGCAGACCAAAAAAAATGTCAAACTTTATTACAAGTTCGACATTTTCTTTGTTCTTAACGCACCGCTATGCTATCAATCATCATTCCAGCTTTTTTCTCGTGGATGTGCATTCTCATACACTTCCTTCATGTGACTGGTAGTAAGATGAGTGTAAACCTGTGTCGTACTCAAAGACCGGTGACCCAGTAGTTCCTGGACCACGCGCAGGTCCGCACCATTATTGAGCATGTGGGTTGCAAAGCTGTGCCGGAGGGTGTGGGGGCTAATCCTCGGATCAAGACCCGCCTGTCTCAGATACTTATCCAGTTTTCGGCGAACTGAACGGGTACTGAGCCTTTTCCCATGCTTATTTATCAGTAGAGCATGCTGGTCGAAACTCTGCTTACGCGGATCTACATCACGGAAAGTAAGATACCGTTGTATCGCCTGCAGGGCTGATGGCCCGATAGGGGCAATACGCTCTTTCTTTCCCTTTCCACGCAAATGCAAAACTTCACCCAGAAAATCAACATCATTCAGATTCAGAGCAACCAACTCACTTACACGCAAGCCGCTGCTATAAAGCGTCTCCAAGATCGCCCGATCACGCGCACCTAATAGGTTGTTAGTATCGGGACAACTCAAGAGCTTCTGTATCTGTTCCGGTTCAAGGAACCTGGGCAGTCGCTTCTCCTGCCTGGGGGTACGAATTACTGTCACCGGACTTGATTCTAAATAACCGCGTCGCGTGAGGAATTTATAAAAACTTCTCAAAGTGGCCAGCTTACGCGCTGACGAGGTTTTAGAATAATTCTTCTCACTGAGATGAGCTAAAAACGCCCTGATGGTATTAACATTCATCTCGAGTAAGGCATTAGCGATACCGGCAGAAGAACTCATGCCTTCTGTAACAGACATCGTACCGTGCTGATCTGTATTACTGTCAGGGTCGCCCTTGACATATTCGACAAACTGCCTCAGATCGGCACTGTAACACTTGACCGTATGTGCTGAAAAATGACGCTCATACTGTAAATATTCGAGAAATTCCCTTACGGGGGATATTTCCAGAATTTTGTCCTGAACCGGCATAGTACTGACAGTTGTCACTGTTCCGCCAGCTCCGGCTTGAAAATCCATATCAGGACTTTCTACATTATTATCTAACTTATTTTCCAGCATAACAAGACTCTCACGGCGAAAATCCAAACTTACCGCAGCATTGCGTCCAGCGTCCTTTTTGATCTGCCCGTTTGGGTCACAAACAAACAGATTGTCCGCAATAGCTTCAACTCCATGACAAGACCGTCCAATAAATACCAGAAACTCCGTTGTCTGATATCTGTCCTGCCTACAATTTCTCACTGCCCAGCCCACGCCAGGAGTAACTTTTTTTCAGGAGTGTTATAACTCCCGGTCCCAGTCAAGGTCGTCCTCTTTGTCCTGCGTCCTGTCAACCTTGACATTAGGGCACAATATCTTATCCGCTTCCTCTACGAGATTTTTACTTAACTGGAAACTTAATACCGCGGCATCAAACCAGTCAAAGTTATTTTCCTCGTTATTGGCCAGATCAACGAAGGCGTCCAGTAATTTCTCTTCGTTGCCTGGAATATAGCGAAAAACAAATTGTTCACCCTCTTTTTGTATCGTTAATACTCTTTTTCCCGCTTTTTCGTTTGCCATATCACAAATCCTAATCTCGAATACGGCCTGTCCTTATGTTATAGTCATACAACAAGCGTCCGATGACCTGATGAGAAACAAATCTCATGTAACCTGAACTGGTCATAACCTTATCTATCCCAAGGGGCGATTCCTTCGCCTGGCGGGTTGTATATCTTTCTATCTGTGCGATGACTTCCTTATCACTAGCGTCAAAAACATCGTTAACCTGTACTACTGCTTTCATCAGGCCATCACCGGCTAACTCGAAATTCGAGCCGCTGCGCGATAAGGATGAAGGGTCAAAATCCTTCTGGTCACTTACCGCCTCCCGGGTTGGCACTCGCTGCTCATACACCTGCACTATCACGCCGATCAATGGCGGACGATAGGGCTGATACCTGGTGATCTTACCGACGAACAAAGCGTCTGCTCCGATCTCCTCAGCGATCATTGAAAGCTCATCTTCACTTTTTATTCTGGTCAAGCCCAGTTTATTCTGTGCTGCCATTACCTGATTCACTGACAGTACCTGAATATTGTCCTGTACAGTAGCCAGTTCCGTATAAAATTCATCCGTCATAGCTATCGAACTGACATCCTCTGAACCTGAATCATTTTTGAACGGAATTACCGCTACGGTCCAGACATTGGGGCGATATGGATTACTGAATTCCAGGCGAGGGCCTTTATCAGCACTGTTACAGCCACTTATCGCTATCCAAAGCAGGAATAAACTGATATATGCTCTATTTACTTTTTTCTTCACAAAAACTCACTTCCAGGACCCATGGTCCGATAATGCAATATTAGTTCATCACACTAATTTCCATGAGCATCTGTCTATCGAAACACTTACATAAATTTTTCTGTCATAATACGGTTTCACAGCTTCCTCTGCCCCCACCGGCATAAACCACCTGGGAACTCTCGAAACCGGCTTGCCAACTGTAATCAGTTAGCCCGTATTCCGCTGCCCAGAGGATGACCGCTCATCTCTAAGGGCTCATTTCTGGTCAGATTGGTCTTAACAGGCCTGACCGACCAGACATTGTCAACATAGTTCCTGTCTGAACAGTAGAACAATTTACCATCTGGAGACCAGGTAGGTGTAAAATCAGCGGCATCACTGCCTGTAACCCGATGATTATTCCGGCCTGATATATCAATAACCCAAATATCTTCTCCGGCAGCATCGGGCACCAGAGTAGAAGGATCGTCACTGCTGGTAGTATCATAAAGACTCTTGCCAACAGTACAGTATGCGATCATCGAAGCATCTGCTGACCAGGCCGGAGTTATACAGGCATAGTTAACATTACTTATTATTTCAGTCTCATATTTGGCTTCACCGTCAACAATGTCAACTGTCCAGATACTGAACCAACGACTGCCGCGATAACGGGCACGCTGAAATACTATCTTATTGACCTTAGGATTGGGTGACCAATTGGGGAACAAACCGTAACCGATCCACTTTTTTACACTGGGATTTTCAACCTGGACTGTCCAGAGTTCCCATTGCTTGGTACGCGGACCAAATGAACAATATACTATTTCTTTGCCATCTGGCGACCATGAAGGATGTATATCATTACCAACGCCACTGGTCATTCTGGTAGGAGTTGAACCATCAAGGCCAACCACCCAGATATCCCACGAACCATTACGATTACTGGCATAGGCTATCTTATCACCAGCAGGTGAAAAGGCCGGCTGTATCTCACTAGCCGGATCACTTGTCAGTCTGGTTGCAACAAAACCATTAATTTGCTTTATAAATATATCAGGGTTTGGTGAATGACGCAGTGAGCTGAAGGCCAGTAACTTATTGTCGCTACTGATAACCGGGTCATAATCACCACCCTCTTCACTGAAGGTATGCTGTACCAGTGATGTAAAGGGTTTGGAATCGAATTCAATCGGATCATAGCCAGACAGATCGCCGTCCAGCCCCACTCTGATCGAATGGCTTACTGGTACTACGACGGTTGAACTGGAATCACTCACCGGGGTAGGCGTCATACTACTGCATCCGCCGGAAACCAGCAGACAGGCAGACGCGATGGTCAGCAATTTGATATTTTTTGTCAACCCTGCAAAATGCATATTCGGGCCATCCTTGTATATTGTCAAAAGCTGGTAATTCCGCCGTGCTCCCAGCGGCTTAGAACTTAGCATAGCTACTCATATCGTGCCTGACCTCCTGTCGTGACACAGTTATATAACGCTTAACTGAAAGATGATACCGGTCGGCCAGACCCGTCGAATCTTTCAAATATAGAACTGAGTCGTCCTGTAACTCTTTGTAGTCCTATAAAGCTAGCCAATACATCGACTATATTACTAAATTTCTTTAACTTTCTCCTATAGCCATTATCAAGAGCTGTTTCACTATTATGTCTTTAATTAACATACACTTACAATAAAAAAGGAATTTGAGGCCCGATAAAAAAATTGTATTTGATGTAAAAATTAGCATGATATAACTTGTTATAGGACTAAAGTTTGACAAGCAGAGCATACCAATGAACCCTAAGACTAAATTTTGTGACAGCTACAGTGCCCGATCCGCCGGTTTGCTCACTATTGGCCAGACTGCAAAAGCATGCGGCATTACAGTTCAGAGTCTGCAATACTATATAATGTGCGGCCTGATCGAACCAGCAGCAGTAACCCAAACCAGACGCCGGCTCTTTGATCAGAATAATATCAATAAGATCAAACTGATAAAAAAACTAAATGCCAGCGGCTATCCCCTGCGAGAGATAAGACTGATCTTCCTGAAAAAAAACATGGCGGTCAACCCTCATGAGTAAACCGCCATATCTAAATTGTTATGAAATCTGAAATGAGCTTTTCAGCTCAATCTCTTTGAATCAATCAAAGCAATGGTCCAGATGCTTAGACTCTGGTTTGCGTGTTACCAGACTTACCACGATAAGAGTGATAAAACTGATCGGCACTGCTATCAATATTGGGTCAACACTAGGCCAGTTAGGATAATCAGCCAGCAGACTATTCTTACCACCAGTAATATACCGCACCAACATAATAGGCCCCGCCTCTGCTTCTTTGATCAGCACCACCCAGGCGGTATTAACCAGAAAACCTACTATCATTGAGGCAATGGCACCAGCTTTAGTCACCCAGCGACAGAACAATCCCATAATATAAGCCGGGCCAAAGGTTGCCAGACAAAGGCCAAAAAATATGGCAGTAGCCCGAGCAATAAAATAACCTCCTCTGGCGTAATTACTTATGACCATAGCCACTATAATACCGATCATTATTCCTGCTTTGGCATATACTACACTTTTTTCATGCTTACCAGTTATCTGCTCATATACATCACGCCCGATGCTGGTTCCTACCGCATGGAACTGACTTGATAATGTACTCATCGCCGCTGATAGCAAAGTAAGCAAAAACAGCAGGCCAAACCAGCCGGGCATTGCTGATTGTATGTAAATTGGTATTATACTGTCTGAATTAAATTCCCACTCATTACCTATGCGAGTAACAGCACGGGTAAAGGCTGTTGCACGAGGACATATCTCTACCATTCCATCGCCCAGCTCTTTGACCTCAGCCATCGGCATAATAGCTTCTGCCTTACCCACGCCCTTTAAGACCAGATCACTATCAACTATACCATCACCATTAATATCAACATGAATCAGCTCGCAGGGGACTGTCTTATTGCCGTCCATTGTCCGCTTGGCTATTACTTCCTGCTGGCTGGTACTGATTATCTTACCTTTAACTACCTCATGGTTCTGGAAATATACATTTGACAGACTGCCGACAGTAAAGGCTGTACCAGTGCAGAACATAATAAAAACTCCACCGATCACCACGCCACGATTAAGCTCTTTCTTACTCTTAACTGTCATAAAACGAACCGCTAACTGAGGCTGAGCTAATACACCAATACCTACACCCAGGGTAAGAGTCGAAACAACTATCCACCACAGATTATACTTAGCATCACCCCAGCCAAACTCCGGCATAGATGTCCAGCCTCTATGACCTATAGCCTTAAACCCGGCAAAAGCCTTCGCCGACATATCGGTTAGTGCCTGATGACCTTCTACCACACCACCCAGACGGGAATAGGTAGAAAAAAGCAATATAGCCACACTCACCAGCATGATCGTCCCCTGTAAGGCATCTGTGTACATAACCCCCTTTATGCCGCCAAAAACCACATATACTGCTATGAGAATTGAAAATACCAATAATGCCAGCTGATAGTTCACACTGAAATGACTGGCCAAAAACTCACAGCCACCGATCAAAACCGCTGAAGCATAAAGAGGTATGAACAATGCTATTACCAGCCCGGCAAATACCTGTATAAACTTACTCTGGAACCGACGACCTAATAATTCCGGAAAAGTGTGTGCATCTAATCTATGACCTATCTTACGAGTTGGACCACCCAGAAACACAAACGATATAAATATTCCAACAAATATATTACATACTACCAGCCATAGTAGTGACATGCCAAACATGCCCGCCACCCCACCAAAACCAACTATGGCACTGGTAGAGATAAAAGTAGCTCCATAGCTCATTGCCATTATATATGGATGTGTCTGACGACCTCCTACCATATAATCAGCCGCATTTGTTGTATGACGATAACCCAGCCAACCCAGGAACATGATCATAAGTAGATAAGCCACAACCACAAAGGTTTCAGTAAAACCCACCGAAGATGCCAAAATAGCTTCCATATATAGAACTCCAGATTAAAATATTAAACTAAGTAATACTTATGCCAGATTGTCCGTAACTGGCTGAAAAAGAAACAGTTAAAATGCAAAAGAGTTTATGAAGATAACCAAATAATTCAAAGATTACCAGAAAAAAAAGGTATTTCTTCATAAAATCCGACCGTAAACAATCTTTAATGCTATTTATCCTTTGTTTCTATTGCCAGAATCGCTTTACCCTTGTCTGTAATTCGATATTTCTGGTTTGGACTGTTGGGCTTATCAGGGATAGTCATTTCGATAAGTTCAGCATGCAGTGCCGGGCGAAGATACAGATTGGTCATTGACATACGGTCTTTAAGTCCAAGCATTGCCAGTATCTCCTGGCCACTCATATCAGAGCTAAGTACTTCTAGTAGCCGTTTAACTTGCTGGGTGACTTGCTGGGTGACTTGCTGGGTGGCTTGGGGGCTGCGATTAGCACAGTCAATTATTTTTCTGTGTATAGTATCGAGCATAAACTCTATGAATACCGTACATTGCCCATCTTTTGTACTCTGAGCGATAGCCTGATAGTATTCCTGCTGGTGGGCATAGATCATGCTTTCAACTGGAATGTCAGCAAAAAGCTGGTTCCAGCTGGTCAGGATAAGAGACTGCCACAATCTGCCTATTCGACCATTACCGTCAGCGAAGGGATGGATAAACTCAAATTCATAATGAAACACACAGCTTTTGATCAGAGCATGTTCCTTGCTTTCTATGAGCCAGTTGAACAGATCTGCCATCAGGCCAGGCACTCGCTTGGCTGGCGGAGCAATATACACAACTTCGGATGGCCCCATCACACCAGCATTGCCCTTGCGATATTGGCCCGACATATCCAGCAGACCGAGCGTCATTATCTCATGCGCCTTGAGCAGGTCGGTTTCGCTCTCCGGGTTCCATTGCATATACTGGTCATAGGCTTTTATGGCATTGCGAACTTCCTGCACTTCATTTAGCGGTGCTATTACCGGCTTGCCGTCCAAAATCGTACTGATCTGTTCTTCGCTCAGGGTATTGCCCTCAATAGCCAATGAACCGCGAATCGTTTTTATCTGGTTGATACGACGAAGTCGCAAATCATTTTGCTCTGATACGACAGACAATCGTCCCAACAATTCACAAATCTGCGCAATTAGAGAAATAATATGCGGCGTAATCGTATATGGTGGCGTATATTTGTTTGAAGCCATCTGTCATACCAATTTGAACAAGTTTACAGTATGCCTTTTTCTACCCGGCGGTCGATAACTCTTTTAGCTTTACCAAATGAGCGTTCCATAGAACGAGGAGCGACCAGATTGATCTTTACGCTTATGTTGGCGATTACCCGTATCTCATGTAAAAGTCGGTCTCGCATAGCCTGCATCTCACTCATCTTATCAGAAAAGAACTCCGGCTGCATCTCAACATGAACAGTAACCTCATCAAGATTATGCGGTCGGTCAACCTCAATAAGATAATGAGCAGCAACACCCTCAACCTGCAATATTGCCTCTTCTATCTGAGATGGGAACACATTAACACCGCGAATAATCAACATATCATCGCTTCTGCCTACTATTCGATCCATACGGCAAGTGGTGCGTCCGCAGGCACAACCATCGAACATAAGACGAGATATATCACGAGTGCGATAGCGAATAATGGGCATAGCTTCTTTGGTCAGCGAGGTAAAGACCAGCTCGCCATATTCGCCGGGGGCTACTTCCTGACCAGTTGCCGGATCTATACATTCGACAATAAAATGATCTTCCTGAATATGCATACCCTTGCGGCAAATACATTCACCACTGACACCAGGTCCGATTATCTCACTAAGACCATAATTATTAAATGCCTTGATATTCAACTGCTGTTCTATACGAGTGCGCATATCTTCAGTCCAGGGCTCACCACCGAAATGACCGAACTTCAGATTCAGACTGTTGATATCAACTTTCATCTCCTCAATTACCTCGGCAATTTGCAAAGCATAGCTCGGTGTGCAGATTATTGCATCGGCACCCAGATCCTGCAAGATCATTACCTGACGCGGAGTGTTACCTGCCGATACCGGCACGACCGAAGCCCCGACCCGCTCTATGCCATAATGCAAACCAAAGCCGCCGGTGAACAAGCCATAACCAAAGGCTACCTGCACCATGTGCTCACGACGCAACCCGCCGGCAGTCAGGAAACGGGCACAAAGATCAGCCCATAATTTGCGGTCAGCTTCGGTGTAAGCCACAAAAGTAGGCTTGCCGGTAGTACCTGATGAACCATGCACACGAGCGATATCTTTACGATCAACAGCCAGAAAGCCCAGCGGATAATGGTCACGCAGATCTGCCTTATTAGTGAATGGTATCTTCTTAAGATCGGATAAGGACTGGATATTACAAGGATCGATACCGCATTGATTAAATACCTCACGATAATACGGCACTCGACCGGCCCGGCATAAAGTATCCTTCAGACGCGTAAGCTGTAAGGCATTAAGTTCATCTCGACTGAGACATTCGTTCTTATCCCAAATTTTATTCTCTATTTCCATTATAATATCCACTGTAGAGATGCATAATTGCGTCTCTGTATTTCATTCCAATATCTGCTTTTTACATTGGCACACTAATGCCGCATTCTAATTTTCAGACCCGGCTTGCCATCGGTTCGATTCGCAATTATGCGTCCCTACTCTATTCCCAGCAGATCACCGCCGCTCATTACATTAATGCCCTTTGCCTGCATTACTGAAATAGCCTTATCCGGGTCGCCAAAACAAAATATCATGATCGCTTTGGCCTGACAGCGACAGGAGAAGGCATACATATACTCAACATTAACCTTACCTTCCTCTATCACGGTCAACAGTCTTTCCAGACCACCTGGGGTATCTTCTACTTCAACAGCTACTACCTCAGAACGCTTTACCAAACAGCCGGCTTTTTCCAGCTCTGCCTGTGCCCTTTGCCAATCTTTTACGATCAGACGCAATATGCCAAACTGCTGCGTGTCTGCCAGCGACAAGGTAAGAATGTTTATGCCGGCACGAGCCAGAACAGCACAAGGTTCACTCAGACGGCCAGGTTGATTTTCTAAAAAAACTGATAATTGATTTATTTTCATAGGTATTACTCCATTGCGTAAGGCGAACCGATCTTCAAATTCGGCCACCAGCTATTACATTATATTTCATTATGGCCAACCTCTAAAGAGGTCGCCAGCTTTTATTACATCTGTCTCATATCAAGCAGTCTCTTGGCCTTACCCTCGCTGCGCTTTATAGTATTAGGCGAAACGAGTGTTATAGAAGCATTTATGCCAACAATATTGTGTATCTCATGTGCGATAGTCTTTTTGAGACCTTCCATCTTACTGAAATTATCACTGAACAGCTCAGCGGTTATCTCTACCTGCACTTCCATTCTGTCGAGATCTTTTTCACGGGTAAGTATGATCTGATAATGCGGCAATGTACCCTCGATGCGTAACAATGCCTCTTCGATCTGAGATGGGAATACATTAACCCCGCGAATAATGAACATATCATCACTGCGACGGCCAATGCGTCTGATCCTTCGCACAGTGCGACCACAAGAACACTGTTCAGTCATAAGCATAGTAATATCTCTGGTCCGATACCTTATCATAGGCATAGCTTGTTTGCTCAGAGTGGTAAGCACCAGCTCACCTTCCTGGCCATCTGGCAATACCTGGCAGGTTACCGGATCAATGATCTCAGGGTAGAAGTGATCTTCAAAGATATGCAGACCATCCTGGGCACAACAGGCACTGGCAACCCCCGGCCCGATTATCTCACTGAGCCCGTAAATGTCATAAGCCTTTATGCCGGCCGCCTGCTCTATTCGCTCCCGCATCTGCTCGGTCCAGGGTTCAGCCCCGAACACACCAGCCCGCAAAGGCAGGTCGTGCATATCTATGCCCATCTCTTTGGCCATATCAAGCATGTGCAGGAAATAACTGGGTGTGCTGCAAATTGCGGTAACACCAAAATCTTTCATTACCATTATCTGCCGTTCGGTATTACCACCAGAAGTCGGTATGACAGTGGCACCCATATCTTCTGCACCATAGTGAGCACCCAGACCGCCGGTGAACAGGCCATAACCATAAGAATTCTGCACTATATCATTGCGGTCCAGACCACAGCAGGCAAAAGTACGGTGCATAACACTGGCCCATACCTTTATATCTTCCTGGGTATAAGCCACAACTATCGGCTTACCAGTTGTGCCGCTGGAAGCATGCAGTCGAACTATTTCATTCATCGGGCTGGCAAACAGACCAAAGGGATAAGTGTCTCGTAAGTCAGTTTTTATGGTAAATGGCAGCTTAGCAATATCTGCCAATGTCTTTATATCAGACGGCGTGATATCCAGCTCATTAAGCCGGCTGCGAAATAAAGCGACCCGGTCATAGGCACGAGATACCATATTTTTCAGTCGGGCAAGCTGAAGCTCGCGCAACTGGGCCTGTGGTAAATAATCGATCGAACTTATTGGCTGAAAATCACCCATAACAGATACTTCCTCTTATTTTTATAAATATTCTGACGAAGCAGGCATAAAAACTACCTGCAAGACATACATAGGCGTAACTCTTTACAAGTTAAGATATTAGTATATACAAATTTATCTCATATTCTTCTGAGTACCAGACCATTATAACTGTTCAAATTTGTGGTAACAAGCATAAATCCACACTGATTCAGAGGTAAAGCATGAAAATTTAAGGTGCCAGATCAACGGCAAAATACAAAATACCTTTACTGTCACTATCATCGTGCCTATAATTTACTGTAATTCTGGGGCAAATAATGGTATGGCTTTAGGAGCGATCATGCAGACATTCAATGCAATGCTTTGGCAAAAAGATGCTGACAATAATGTGATTTGCGATCTCTGCCCTCATCATTGCCAGTTGGCACCAGACCAGCATGGCCTGTGCAATGGCCGGCACAATGAACGCGGCATAATGATAAACCACTGCTATTACGATATTTGCAGTGCCTCGATTGATCCTGTCGAAAAAAAACCGCTCTTTCATTTTCTCCCCGGCTCAAAGACTATGTCGATCGCTACACCAGGCTGTAATTTCAAGTGCAGCTTCTGCCAGAATGCCGCTATCAGCATGCCCAGGCCCGGAGCGATACCCCTTTCGGGGGGGATTACCCTCACTATCTCACAGGTGGTCGAATCGGCCCTGCTCAATAAATGCGCTTCCATATCTTATACCTATACCGAACCAACCGTTTATCTTGAACTCGCCGCAGATTGCGGCCGACTGGCACATGAGCACAGACTGAAAAACATTATAGTCAGTAATGGCTATATGACACCAGAAGCCGCCGCCTGTGCCAGTGAATTTATCGATGCCGCCAATATCGACCTGAAGAGCTTTTCTGAAGATTTCTACCGTAACCAATGCAAAGGATCTTTGCAGCCAGTACTTGACACTCTCGAATACTTTGCAAGACAACCCCATATCTGGCTTGAAGTTACAACTCTGCTCATACCCGACATGAATGATTCTCCCACCGAATTATTCCTCATCGCAAATTTTATCGCAGAAAAACTAGGCAAACATGTTCCCTGGCATATCAGCCGCTTCCACCCGGCACATAAATGCACTAATATTCCGCCTACAAGCATCGACAGTCTGCAAAGGGCCTACCAGATCGGAAGGCAAGTTGGCCTGAATTATGTCTATATCGGCAACGCTCCAGGAACCGGCATGGAAAATACCATCTGCCCGTCGTGCGGTGAAACAGTGATCGAAAGAGCTGGGTATCAGCTTGGTAAATATAGCATTACGAACAATAAATGCAGCAAATGCGGTCAAAAACTCGACGGAATCTTCGCTAACATATCAACAGCCCCAATTGTATAACCGATAATACAACTATATCTGCTACTATTGATACAGAGCGAATGCCGGTTAATTAATTCGATTATTGATACTGAGTTTTTTGTTATTTACTCAAATTAACTATTGACTGCCATAAACTACTTGCTATAATGCGTAGCTCATGACCTGAAGCCCCCTTCGTCTAGCCAGGTCTAGGACACAGGCTTTTCATGCCTGCGACACGGGTTCGAATCCCGTAGGGGGTATACGCCGTAAGTTCTTGGAATTGCAGGACTTAGCGAAAAATCGCAAAGTCTCGCAATTACCGGAACTTACGGTATTTTTTTTGCCTTGGTCTTTTTCACCCTGCGACTGCTTGCAACTGGCTTCAACTGTATGCTGTGCCGGATTCTGTGCCGCGCGAATGAAGTGTTCTTCGGTCATTTGCAGATAATGTTTTTTTGCTACTTCCGGGCTATTGCCGATCCACTCAGTAACAACATGAATGGGGAAATCTTCGACCAGTTCTGTTTCCCGGCTCGATCTGAGATTCTGGAATATCTTTGGCCAGGGGGTAAGGCCAGACCGCTTAATGATCCGCTGAGCCTGGGTTCTCAGATTCAGACTATCAGGTTCATAGATGGTTATTACCCGATTCTCGCCAGCCGGGGCCAACTCGAATACTTCCCGGAAATACGGTAGCAGCTCCGGGAAGAGCGGAACAGTTCTAAATGCTTTATTTTCAATATGTTCTGTTTTAGGACTATGAACAATGAACCTCTGTTTATCCCAGAGGACATTTTCCCAGGTCAAACCGAAAATCTCAGACGGAATACGCAACCCGCCATATCGGGCAAGGGCGAAGATCAGCCGCCACTGAGCATCAGGGCAGGCGTCGATAACCTTCTGGATCTCCTGGTGAGTGATGAACCGTTGCCGGGCGGTTGATGTCCGATTGGCGGTTGGCACATCATCGAATGGATTTTCACTTATGATCCGCAACTTGACCGCAGCAGAAAAATACTGCTTGGCCCGCTTGCACCGCCGCCTTATTGTAGCCTCAGAAAGCTGCAATTTCAGCAGAAACAGCCGGAAATTGGCGGCGTGTTGTGCTGTAAAATCCTTCAACAGACCATCACCGAAGAACCCGCAAAGATTCTGGGCATCCAGGAGCATATTCCTTTTGGTATTGGGCTTTATGTCAATTCGACTGGCGATATATTCATCAACCCAGCTTTTTAAGGTCGGGCTGGCCTGTTCTTCAATGGCCCGGCATAATCCGGCAGCTACCAGCTTATCCCGCAATGAACCGCTGACCCTGCTGAGCCACTGGGCATCGTCCCTGGCTGGCTCACAACCCTGGATCACCGCTGATAGCAGATTTTCAACCCGATATTTGATCTGCTCGGCATCTCTAACCGAACATTTACCCAGCCGAATGGTCTTTCGCTTGCCGTCCTGGGCAACAAATAATATACGCTTCTTCCCGCCTTGATCATTTCCGATACTTGCCATTATCCCTCTCCTATACCAGTTCCGCCTGTTTAATAAAGTTCCGCAACGCTTCTTCGCTTATACGAATGGTCCGCCCGGCAATTTTACAAGCCTTGAGCTGTCTCTTTTTCACCAGATCCCAGACAGTCCGCTCTGAAACCCTGAGCTTGTCCGCCACTTCCTTATATGTGTACATCTCCATAAAACTTCCATTTCTGCAAGCCTTATCATGTATATTTTACCTGGATCAATAACCCAACACAAGCTGGTATCCATCAGCACCAGCCTTTACCAAATACTACACCACGGATCTGGAAATGTCAAATGGCCAGATTCGAGCCATTATGCCGGACATAAGATCAAATCATTACCATATTTATCATCATTACCATGCTGATTTTATGGGCGAAGCTGAATTGACGAGAAAAATCACTGTATCTATTTATCAGGCAAAGCGTTACAGTGTTTTTAGTAGTTTTTTCGATATTCTGCGATTATTTTCAGAAAAATCTTAATTTCGACCAAGATTATAAGGTCAGCGACAGGGAATTTCGCCGGGAAACTGAAAGCATAGATACCAGCCAGGCCAAAACACCAATGGCCGGGTCACGGTCCGCCCCTGCGGGCGGCTTTCGCAATCCAGCCATTGGGGTTTAATCCGATAAACATGTTATCCATTTAACATACAATAAACACTCCTAGTTTACAAATCCAACCCAGCACCTTGTTCTTTGAGCCAGTTCTTTTTTATGCGATAGTCTGGAATTACTTTATCAACCTCATTCCAGAATGCATCAGAATGGTCACGATGGTGAATATGACATAATTCATGAACGACAACATAATCGATAACTGTCAGCGGTGCCATCATACACTTCCAGTTAAAGGACAGATTGTTTATTTTGCTGCAACTGGCCCAGCGGTAGCCGATTTCTTTTACACTAACCTGGTTTGGCTTTACTCCAACCTTAGGTGCAAAGTAGTTAACACGGTCTTTAATACGCAATAGCCCTTTCTTGCAATAAAAATCAACAAAAGCCTTTTTAGCTGCCTCTGGGCCGCCATCATCTATCAGGCTGCGCCTAAGACAAAACCTACCTTCTTTAAGCTTTAGGTCACATTCCTGGCCAGCTACCAGTGACAAGCGATATGCCCGCCCCAAATATAAAAAGGCCTCACCATTAACCCATTCACGAACAACGGAGGCTGCGTTCAAATCACGCCATTGCGCCAGATTACGATATATCCAAATACGCTTACTATCGACTACTGCATCTATTTCCACGACAGAAAACCCCAGCGGTGGACGCACCACAACTTCACCGTTACGCTCAATGATAATGTCAGTTGTTTTACGATCACTGCCAGGTAATAGCTGATAATCTATATCTTTTATTCTTCGTTTATTCATTATCTTGATCTTGTAAACCTTTAATCAAATCATCATGTCTATTTTTAGCTAACTTCATAATCTCAACCGCAACACGCTCACGATTTTCTTTTAGCTGCTCGATACCTGTCATAGTCAAGGCTTTTTTAATTGTACTGCGGGTTCGTTTTTGCTTATCGGCATTATTCCAATAGTCAATACTAAAAATGCTATCCTGTAGTGTATCTACTATCGACTCCATTAGCAATTTCATCTTTTGTTTATCAGCAGCAGGAACTTTGCCGTTTTCAAATGCTTCATTAGCAATATGGTCGTAAAAAGTGCTTGCTTCTTTACTCATGCCCTCATTACCGGCTACACGGCCCTTAATGGCCTCTGTACGCAGCTTCTCAAGCTCGTCAGCAAGCCTTATCCATTCATCTTTATGCTGCTCAATAAGGCCGTCAACCTTCTCAGAGAGCCTTTGGTAAAATGCCGGGTCTTCATCATGGTGAACAGTGCAATGTTTTCGTATCGCATGTTCCATTTCGCTTGCCCTGGCTTCTGCATTACCGCCAGAATGGCCGTTAAGCTTTTCGATAAAATCATCGGCCAGCAACTCGACCGGCGGCACTTTCGGGTCTATGCCAAGGCTGATCAGATGCTCGTTAATCAGGTCTTTCACCTTCTGACCGGCATCGCCCAGGTTAAGAGTGCTGTCTTTATAACGCTCTTTGGCCACTCGCAGAATATAACCGAATCTGCGTGCTGGCACTCTATAAGGAAAAGCAACCGGGTGCGGTAGTATTATATCCAGGCTGGTTAGAAAAGTCTTCAAATATACTCCAAAATCTGCTCGAATTCTCTCATCTTTCAGCAATTTAACCGCTTCGTGGACAACTTCAGCTTCAGCATGTATATCTGGTAATTTACCCTGAACAAATTCCTCAACGTTTTTAACCTTATGCTCTGAAAACAGCTGCAACAACCGCTGATACCGCTCTTCCAGAACAGGCATTTCTGTTTCAAGCCCCTTCAAGCCATCGGCCAATTCATCCAGTTCATCGGTCGCAGCATATAATGTTAATGCTTCGGTCAGGTGCTCAGTCAGCCCAATGTAATCAACAACATACCCGCGTTTTTTGCCTTTTTTAACTCGATTGGTTCGTGCTATCGCCTGAAGTAGTGTATGTTCGGTAATCTTTTTATCGATATACATTACCTGCTCGATAGGAGCATCAAAACCGGTAAGCAGCATATCGCATACAATAAGAAATGCAATGCCGGTATATGGTTTATCAGGGTCATCCATATCAAAGTTTTTGCAGAAATTATCAACCGCATTCATCGCCCTTGCCTGCCTGCGTGCTTCGGTCGCATAAGCTGCTTCATTAGTTCCATCGCCAGAGATAACAACAGCAGCCTTTAGAAACTCGATCTTTTTGATCAGTTCCGGGTTAGGCTCTGTAGCTTCTTTATACTGTTCTATTTTGTCTTTAAGAGCTTTTTCTATAGCCCGCTGATATCGAACGGCTGCCAGCTTTGAATGACATACCACCTGAGCCTTGAAACCATTCGGCAGAATATGCTCGATATAATGATTTACCATATCTTTGGCTATTTCATCAATACGCTGCTGAGCCTCCAGGATATCACCGGTATCGCCATATTTCTTTTTAATAGCCAATAATTCTTCTTCGCTGCGGTCTTTGAATAAATTCTCAAATTTCGCTTCAAAACCGCTCTTATCGTTCAAGGCAGAATCTGCAGTACGGCCTTCATATAGAATCTGTAACGTTGCCCCATCTTTAACAGCATCCATCAAACGGTAAGTGTCAATATATTCACCAAAACGCTTATGAGTCTTTTTCTCGCCATGTCGGGCCGTAATAAGCGGTGTACCGGTAAAGGCTATACGTGCGGCATTCGGGAAAGCCTCAAAGACATTATCGCCCAGGTCTGAGCCCTGGGTACGATGAGCCTCATCTATCATCAGGATAATTCTGGATGAGTTATTTACTACCCCAAAGCTCTGTGCCGTAGGTATCGCCTGATATGTCCCTAATGCCTGGGCAACAGATAACGGCAGGCTCTTATCTCTCTGCTGGAACTTATGTACCATTACCATATTAATATCAGAACTATCGGTCGATAAATGTTCGCGTAGCTGCTGGGTATTTTCGATAGTATTTACCCGACCGCCAATAATAGTCGCTGTTTTAGCTAGCTGATCTTCCAGGTCAACCCTGTCATTAACCAGAACTATCTTATAATCGCTCAAATCACCGGAAGCTCTCAGCATCCTGGCCACAAATACCATTGTCAAACTTTTACCCGAACCTTGTGTATGCCAGATAACCCCGCTTCTTTCTATACTGGTCTGACCTTCCCGAAGCTGCTTAATTATTCTATTGGCTGCTCTGAACTGCTGATATCTACATACAACCTTGATACGCGGCCCGCTATCTGTATCCATAAATACCGATGATGTCCGCAATATCTGAAGCAGATTATCTTTATTCAACATGCCGTTGATAAGCTGCTGCTGGGCCGTCATGCCTTCTGCTATTTTGTCACTTTCCGGCCATTGTGTTTTCCAGGGGAAATAATGCTCTATCCCGGAGGTAATAGTACCATAGTCAGCTTCTATGCCGCAGGTCCGAACCAGCAGCATATTAGTATGAAACAGCTTTGGCTCGCCTTCTTTTAGCCCCTGCTCCAGAGCCTCTTTGCGTTTGCTCATATATCGCTGTAACTGTATATAAGCTTCATACATAGGGTCAGAACATACCGGCCCGCCTTTTTTACATTCTACCACTATCAGCGGTATGCCGTTAACAAATAAGACAATATCAGGAATGATAAACTTTTTAACACCGCCGGGCGTATCGATACGAAACTGATTAATCGCATGGAACTGGTTATTTTCTGGGTTGGCAAAGTCGATAAGCTTAACAACCGGGTCCTCTTCGCCGGTTAGCTCGTTGAAATCAACCTGAGCCTTAAATAACAATTTCTGTATATCTTCATTAGCCTCCAGCAGTGTACGGTTAGGCTGGCGGCTGATCTGGCCCTGTAAATCCTGTAACTGGCGACCGGTAAGCCACTGCTCGCCCTCTGAGGTAGTATTTATTGCTGATATACTCTGAGTAAATACATCTTGCAGAATTAACTGTCTGAAGCTCTGACGCAGACTCTCCGCAGCATCCTGAGGGATATCTGGCCCCTGGTCTATGCATACCCAACCGAGATCAGCTAACTGCTGCAAAAATGGCTGCTCAACTTCTGTATATTCAGACATTATCAACCTCTTCATCTACACTAACCGGCACCTTACCGGTAAGCAGGTCGTGCATTAATCCTTGTTTCTGTTTTCGGAGTTTATGTAAACTATCTTTCTCGCTAATGATCAAACTGTCACTAGCCTTAATTCTTGCAACTATTTCTTTCTGTTCACCAATATCATTAGGCGCACTTATAAATACTTTTTGTAAATTTGTAGGATTAATATTAACTTGCTGGACTGCTGGTGTAGCAAATCTTCTAATTGCATTCTGAGATGAGACCTGGCTCATCCAATATGAAAAATACTCTGGCAATAACTTCTCTTCGTACAAATTAATCCTAACCAAATAAGATGCAAATGAGCATTCATCTAATTCAGCTTCCCATATTGCTGTTTTACCGACATGTTCAATTGAGTTTGTACGATTATATAGCACATCTCTCGGATTAAGTTTTAACCTATAGGCTTCGGAGTCATAAGAGTATTTGAGGCTAGTCAAGTCGAAAGCATTTTCTTGAATGTTATTCATCCGCAAAACTGGAATACCACTATCTAAATCATGCAGGCTAGTAGAAATACCGTATTCAGCAGATTTAACATAGCGTCTAATATAGTCAGCATCCCACTCTTTCGGTATCCAGCCGATAGGTGTTTCATAATATAGCTCAGGGGCCTGCTCTCTGGTTGGTCGTAGTTTACCGTCTGATGTAAGGCCTCTGGTAAACAAATCATGCATCATGCCTGCCTTGATCTGCTGATATTTAGCGATAAGCTCCTCGGTCTTTTCGATAGCTTCATCGATAGTTGACAAAACCTCAGCTATCTTGCGTTGCTCAGGCAATGTAGGAAGCATAAATGATTGCTTTTCAAAATCGGATTGCTTGAGAAAATCCCTTGCACTACCTTGAGACTCATTTAAAAATAAACGAATGATCTCTGTCAATTTATAATAAAAGAACATTTTATCTAAAGCTTTAGTTGCTGGCTTTAGATTCCACAAATTTTGGTTTAGTAACGCTGGAAGGACATCTTTCCTAACTTTACAGAACTTTCCTGTTGTTGCCCCAACCATTACCAATAATATATCATTGATTTCTAGCAGATAATCTTGATACTTTTCTACTTTAGAACATGGCAGATAAACTGCATTATCTGTATTTATTATTCCATTATTCTGCAGGTTTGAAACTCTTAGAATAAAATTGCCACTTTCTGCATAATCTTCAGATTTAAATGCAAATCCCCTCGCAATATTTATAACATAACCTATCGATACATTTTTCCACTCACTCATAACCCAGCTCCTTCATAAACTCATTCAGTTTATCAGAAGCTGCATTACGCTGCTCTGTTATGGTTTTAGCTGTTACGGCGTATTTATTCCACAGGTTTTCGATGGCTTTTATACAAGCCCGTTCATCAGCTCGCAGATAAGCCTGATAGGTTCGCATCAGTACCTTTTGCAGTCGTTCAAGTATAACAGTCCTGGCCTCATCGTCAGATATCTTTAGCCTGGCACTTTCTACCAGCTCATCGCGTTTATTTTCGATTGTCCTGATTTTGGCTTTTAGCTCTTTGGCTTCATCTTCCAGTTTTTTATGTCTGGTAAGGCTTTTTAATATCGACTGAGCCCGGCTATATGCAGTCTTGCCCTGTTCGATCTCATCGGCCATATTAGATGTATATTCTGATTGAAGGCCAGAAGTTTCTGCTAATTCCAGTATGCGATTGCCATTATCAAACTCCGGTTCTGTCTGAGACAGACCTTCACTGCAATAATATGCTTTATTCTTGTCCTTAGGTAAATTACCAGCAGCTTTGAGCTCGATATAGATATTACCAGCCAGAGCTTTTATTTCTTTGAGGTGTGATTTCCATTTTGCAATGGCCTCTTTCAAGTCTTCTTTTTTTGCTTTCACCTCAGTACCAGGCAACACACCGGTATCGTCAGTATCTTCAAAGTCTTCTTCATCGGCAGCAGCAAAGAGAGCGTTAAGCTCTGCTATACGTGTATGTGCCTGTTCCAATTCTTCCAGAACTTCCGGGAACTGGCTTTGTAATATATCTTCATCCGGGATGAGTTCTGGCCCCCAACCACTGGCAGCGATAGATTTGAAATCTGCCTTTAAGATATCAACATAATTCGCAAATGCGCCTCTTACCTGGAAATTAGTCAGCAGATTCTGGCCTGTGAGTTCCTCGGCGATACTACGCAGCAGGCTGCTGCGCATAATATAGACATTACCAGAGCTTTCGTTCTGATTGTCAGCATCAGGTGCAAGTGCCTCTACTATTGGCAGATTGTTCTGCCACCAGGTTTCAATCTGCTGCATAAATTGATCATGCCTGGCAGTGACAGATTTATGCGTTTTGATAAAATCTGCTATTTCGCGTTTTTCACTAATTGCCGGGGCAATATCGAGATAGGTCTCATCTCGCGGCACAAAGCAATCATCACGCAAGCCTTGATAATTCGACCAGAAATGCTCAAGACTGTCAACCTCGACAATTGGTACACCGCCGTGCAAATGAGCCCTTACATCATGCGGCTCCGGCGGAGGCGCGTTATCTACATATCGGCGAATATTGCAGTTATAACCTTCATCAACTATTTCTGCCTTCGGTACCTTGCGGGCATAAGCATCTATATTATCGCCGCTGCGATAGGCATGAATAATCTTATCAATATCTTCCGGCCTGATGTGGTTCTGGGCTTTGCCCTCGCGATATTCACGGTCAGCATTGATAAATAGTACGTGATCGCGTTGAGCTGCTCCTTCTTTATTCAGAACCAGGATACAGGCGGGAATACCGGTACCATAGAACAAATTACTCGGCAGGCCTATAATTGCCTCCAGGTAGCCATGCTCTATAAAATACTTACGAGCTTCAGCTTCTTCACCTCCGCGGAATAAGACGCCGTGGGGCATAACTGTTGCCAGGCGACCATTATGCTTGAGAACAGATAACATATGCTGAACAAACATAAGGTCGGCTTTTTTGCCTTTTTCAGGCATCATTACCGGGAACCGACCGGGGAATTTCAGGTCCTTTTTGATATAGTTCTGACTGAATGGAGGATTAGCAAGTACCCGGTCATAGCGTTTTAGTTCATTGGATTCATCTAAATGCTGCGGCTCTCTTATGGTATCTTCCTGACGTATATCGGCATGGGATATGCCATGCAGCAGCATATTCATCTTACAGATTGACCAGGTGGTACCTATCTTTTCCTGTCCGTATAATGCAACCTCTTCAGCTTTTTTGCCATTTTCTCGCAGATAGTCGCGAGTCTGGATAAGCATACCGCCGGAACCAACAGTAGGGTCATAGACACTCATATTTTCATGTGGGTCACATATCTCTACGCATATCCTGACAACCTCAGCAGGAGTGTAAAACTCACCGGCCTTTTTACCGGCAGAATCAGCAAAGTATTTTATCAGCCATTCATAAGCTGCACCAAGCAGGTCAGGGAATTCAAAGTCGTCATCTTTTAGAGGGATTTTCTCAAAGTTCTGGACAAAATTCGATAATGTATCATCGTCAAGAGTTCGCTGGCCAATCTTGCGGTTGAAGTTAATACCTTTTAGAACATCTTCCAGTGCGTCAAGGTTGGCATCTTCAATAGCTTCCAGAGCTTTATTTAAGGTCGTACCGACATTTTCTTTTACATGCTTCAGAGCCGGGTGCTGAATAGTCTTAGTTTGGCCGTCTTTAATTACCTCTTCAGACCATCCTACATTCCACCGTGCCCTGGGCGGCACATAGAAGTATTTGCCGGAATAGTTATCCGGGTCGTCAAGCTCTATAGCAATATCAGCATCAGACATCCCCTGTTTTGCTAGTTCTTTTCTAAGTTCTGACTGACGCTGGTCAAATAGGTCGCTGGCACGCTTGAGAAACAGCATGCCAAAAATATATTCTTTATATTCGCTTGCATCCATACTGCCACGAAGGTCGTCACAAGCGGTTAATAACAGGCTCTCTAATCGAGCCAATGTAAGCTTAAATTCCATCTATCATCAATCCTTTATTATTACTATCCCTGCCTTTTAACTTCATCAAGTGTTCTGCCGTCTTGATATTTCCATGCGGTCCAGCCATTTGTACTTCGAGCCAGAATCGTTGCTCCGGCAGCACTAGGAGAATTAAAAGTATAATCGCTTTGCAATATCAAAACTCCATCTTTTTCAACGAAAATCTCATCATCGATAAGTCTTTGCCTTAGAGAAACAATCCATGAATTACAGCTGTTACTATGTACAAGCCTTGCAGTTGAACCTGCATAAACAACAAAACCATCTTCCAGGTATTTTCCAGTTGCCTTGGCATCAGGACCCTCACAATATAGAATTTCAGCTCGTTTTGGTTTTTCAAGCACATCAAACAGCTTATATCCCAATGTTGAGGTCAGTATTTTGATATCATCAAAATTATCCAACAAGTCTGCCCGACGGCTTTCAGACAGGTGTGGTTCCTTGCCTGAATTACCATTCTCAAGCCTGTAAATTCCTGCTTGACCCGCTTGCTCAATACAATACCATTCCAAAAAACGGACACACGCTTTTGTAAACGATTTTGTCTGCGAAATAATCACTATTGCATATTGCCAAAAATCTTTTGACCTATTGTGTTCTTTCAAACGGCTAATCGTTTCCTCAGTCTCACCAATATACAAAAATGGCTTACTTTCATCTTCGCCTTGACCAACCAGAAAATATACCCCTACATTTGCAAGCTCTGGACGTGTTATCGCATAATCCAGGCTTGCCCTTGGTATAAGAACAGCCTGAATAGTCCGATTCGATATTTCAGCAATTTTAACCCCTCTGGGATTACCATCAGGTAAAAATATCTGAATTGTCCGAGGCTTTTGCATCTAATTCTCCATACATCTAAGTCACTTATATACAAGTTCTTACTTCTGAAAACAGTAAGCATACCACTTTCACGACGACTTCACAATAAAGAAGTATATTTTACAAGTCCTTGGAGATGTTTGGCGGGCTTTTGGGGCCGTCGAACCGGTACCGACTAACTGAGAGTCAATATACCACATCGACAGCAGGTAGGTCAATAGGAAAAAGAGTAAGTAAACTGGCAAAACAATACTATCCACCCCCTAATTCCTTTACCTTATAACACTTAGCCCAAATCTGCACCGTCCCTTGGTTGTCGGTTTGGCCTTGCATAGTGCCGAATATGCCGGAGTTGGTGGTGGATTGGGAGGCTTTTTTGATGCTGCCCAGGAGGTACACGCCGCCGGTTTTTACAAAGGCGGTGGTGGCGAAGTTCTGGGTGTTGGTTATGGGGGCGGAGTTTTCGACATAACCTGTTACCGATGACATACTTATATCAATACCGAGCTTGCATGAATCGGCGGTTGATTCTCGGACGGAGCAGTTGAAGTCCAGGCCGGTCTGGATGTATTCAAAGCCGGAGGTTGAGACTGTGCCGTTGTCGGAGACTACCTTTTTGGGGATCGGGACCCGCTGGCCTGAGGTGAATTTTGAGCTGCTGCCGTCCATGAGCACGAACATTGGCCGGGCTATGGTGCTGATATTAGACCGCTGGCGGTCGGCTTTGATAATGGCATTGAGAACACCGTTAGCGGCGGCATAAGAGTTACCCGATCGGGTGCTTTCGGCCAAGTTCAGGGCCAGTTCGCCATCGAGCGAGGCATCGACCCCGAAGGTTTCGGAAAGCTCATCACGCAGGTCAACAATGAACATCTGGACCACCCAACTATTGGAGGGAGCCGAATCGATGCCATCGAGCATTTCAGCGACCCGGCGTAAAACCTCGACCGTATCGCCTATAACGACCAGACCATCATCATAAGCTACCGCCCGGCCATGCTGGGAGAGCAGGGACGATATAGCTTGTTGTAAGTCAGCCGCCCGCATCCGCTTAACCACCCGGACCAGAACACCCCTGTCTTCTGGCTGAAGGGTGCCCAGGAAGTAGAGATTGCCGGTTTTGGTTACCTGTACACCCAAACGACGAGCCACCACGCCCAGAATATCTGAAACGCTCTGATCCCGAACTTCGACACTGACAGGTTTTTCGTCCAGGTCACCCTGGCATACTACACTTATGCCGGACTCATTGCTAAGCCAGCGAAGGAACATTTTCAAACTGAGATCCTGACAGGAAAAAGTCAGCATAGTTTCAGAGATCAACCCGCCGGGCTGCGGTTCGACTGACTCCTGAAGTGCGGTGTAATATTGCTGGAATTCAACTTTGGTATCAAGCTTATCCAGTTTGGTACAGCCAGAGAGAGATACAGCGAGAATAACGATCATCAATGTACGCATAATAATTTCACTCCCATCAGGATCAGAAAATGTACCGGGTAGAACCAACGCCACAGCCAGTTTGGTATCTGGTAATTCAGGCATGGCCCCCGGAATATTACCGGCAGAGCCAGCAGCGAGAAAGCCTGGACCGGATTATTAGCCAGCACGCAATATAAAGCGGTCAGCAGCAGACATAAAAGCATTGCCCTTACCTTATGACGATCAGCCAGCCGCAGAACCGCAACCAGCAGCAGACCATAGAGATTGTATTCGACCAGACAACTGGCCAAAGCCAGGAGCAGGGCAACAGCTTTATGCCCGCTTCGCCAGAGCCAATACGCCGGGACAAACAGGGCGAAGGTAAAGACAATATTAAAACAACCCGGCACAAAGAGCGAAAAACCATATTGGGCCAGAACCGCTATAATTGCCAACCGCAGGAAGTAGAGGAATTTATTGCCCGTCCAGTCCAGGCCAGTTGCCACCAAATAGGCATATATCGGGAACGCTATCCGCCCGATAATACGCAAGGCCAGGACATCCGGGAAGAAGATCATGCCGATATGGTCGATCAGCATTGTGACCAGGGCAACCACCTTGAGAAATTCCCGCCGGTTATCGATCAGTTTTCCATCCGCAGTACAGTTCCATCTGATAACATTACCGTTCTCTGAAGCCATAATATCTTCTCAACTTTCTTTCCCTGGTATATACCAGAATCAATTGTTTCACCTTTACGCAGAACCAGACCATTTTTCAGCAGTACGCTATCGGTTGTCATTAAAGCCACCATGGATTGAGCCTGAAGTTTCTCCTGGAGCGATTGGTTTTCCTGAATAACTTTTTGCAGCTCTTTTTCCACTGTGGATAATTGCCCGGGCGGTAGCGTTTTATCACTGGCAGCAACCGGCAAAACCGGTCTGGCCGGGCCAGGCTTTTCCACTTTCTTAATAGCCGTCTGCTTCTGGGCCATAGAGCTGAGCTTTTCCAGGAAGGTTTTGAATAGTATCTGGTTACCACCCAGCAGAACTATCCAGACAAACAGCAGAAAGATGAATAACCGGCTGAACACCGCCCAGGGATTGGACCTGATAAACCACCAGAGAACCCCGGCCCGGCCATGCTTCTGGAACTCATGTTTATCGGCAGTTCCGGATATACCGCCGGTATGAGGGGCGGCAAAGGAATCATAGAACTGGAAATAATACGGGTCCAGGGTGAAGGTCTCATGGTGCGATACCTTCCATTTGCCATCGACAGACCGCTTTTCGATCTGGTGGATACGCTTTTCATATACGCCGGTTATCGCCGCCTGCAATTCATACCAGTTTGACATGAGGATCTTGAAAAGCGGGTCACGGTTGGTTTCACCGTTGACCAGGCTGATAAGAACTGAGGCTTCCCATTTGATCTCATCAGCCAGCTTATTGGGCGATTGCGTCAGAAACTCCACTGTCGCCCCCCGGTGGCGAATTTCACCGAGCCACTTGCCCCATTTCTGCCGCTGATGTTTGGGCGTAGAGACTCCGCAGAAGTTATGGATCTCATCAATAGCAATATGGGCATTATTGATATCGATATTTTCAAAATAGCTCCAAGGGCCTTCAATGGTGTCAGAATCCCGCCGGTCGCAGGTCAGCATCCATTTATCCAGCTCAGCTTTGGGAATGATATGGATACGGGCCAGGATATCTTCTTTGGGTATCTTATGCTTTTTACTTACCGCTTCGGCCATCTTATCAGCAAAGACCGGGTAATTAGTGTAAATATGACCGGTCTCTTTGGGCAGGAATTCATCTACCATGAAGCGGGCACACCTGCGGTATGTCTTGCCGGAACCTGCCGCCCCAGTAGTCAGATAAACTGTACTTCTCTTTGCCATTTTTCTATCCTATAGTTGGAATTAGTTTCAGAACGAATTTCACTGAGACAAAAACCGCCAGAAAGGTATAGTAAGTTGTTAAAAGGGTAATACCATAATCCAGCGGCACCCAGGAGTTGGCCACCTCGATCCAGACCTTCATCGGCTCAAGGTTCGCCTGCCAGTTGGCCGGGATCATAGACAGCAGAAAATCAAAACCACCATTAACCATTGCACCCAGCGAATCAGTAAGCCATTCCCAGAATGCTTTAATAGCGTTTATAATTGCAGTCTCCCACCAGGATGGCTGCTCCGATGCTAAAATAAAATTGAACACGATCGAACCTCCTTAATATTGCCTTAATACCAGCCAGATATTTCTGATAAACCAATAAGTCATAAGAGCGATAAATAATATCCTGAGCCATTGCCGCAGTTTATCCACGGCCTGGCCCATCGAAGTTGAGGTATCGGGCAGCAGGCTTACATCAAACTGACGAACACCGCCGGGGAAGGGAATATTGAACAGTACCCGGTAATCTCTTTGCTCATCTGGTCTGAGGTTATCCCAGTTGCCCCGGATAGTGTTAAACCGACCGAGCATATTGTCATAGTCTTCATTACCGAAATTGAAATTGCCCGGGTTAGTGGGATAATTACCAACTTCATACTGGTCAGGGTCTTCATATACTTCATCATCGCCGGGAGCATCGGCATTAGTTTCGCCAGTACCATCACCGGTATAACCGCCCGGCGAATAGCCCGGACTGTGAATATTTGAATCGATCGGGTCTGGGTCAGTCTGGTTGTCCTGTCCATCACCATCGAAATCCTGATCATACCAGTCCTGCGGAATCTCTGAGCCGGGATCATCATCTGCATTATTCCAATCAGAACCATGCTCCCATTCCAGGCCATCAGTATAGCCATCGCCATCAGAATCCCTTCCCTGCCAGTTGCCCAGATTACTACCATCATAATCACCGGTCAGAATACCAGACCCGGCATCAAGTTCTTTTGTACCGGAAGGGTGGCTGGCAGGATCCATCGGATCATAGCCATGGACATTCTCCCAGCCATCGGAAAAACCATCACCATCATAATCATACAAAGCACCATCCCGGTTATTCACCAGCCAGGCATAATGATCATTCTGCCACATCTCATAGTTCTTTGGATCATCCCAGGCATTACACCCCTCTGGATTTTCCAGGCACAATTCCGCCTTGAACCGGTCATGCATCGGGCAATCATTATCGTATTTATCATCAATACCATCGTGATCTTCATCCTGGAACGGGTGATTCTGGTCATTTACCCAGTCACCCAGCAGATCGGTATCATCCGGCGGGGTATAATCACCATCCAGCCATTGCGAATAATCCGGGGGATTGTCACAGGAAGAATAATAGTTAGTTGGGTTACCGCTCCAGCTACCCTGAAGATACCATTTGCCGCCACTTTCAGACGACCATTGAAAATAGGTATAGCCGGTATATTTAGTCCACTTGCCCTTATACCAGTACATAGCACCCAACCCGCAATAACGCCGCTGGCCATTAGCTGAAATATATACGGTGGGCATTATATAATAATACGCACTACCCTGGGAACCATAGAACATACCAACACCTTCGCCAGCACAGATATCCACATCATCAGGCTCCGGCCAGGTCTCGGCATTTACCGGCAGGCAGAACAGCAGGATCATTACCAGAATACTTTGGAATCTTTTGCTATAAGCACTAATCGCCATGTTATCGCTCCCCAGATTATCGTTAAGGTTATACACAGAACCTTGCACATGAATTTAAACTCATAAATACTTTCCTGCACGGTCTGCCATTGGTTAGGGTCAATAGTAACCACAGAAGCCAGGCAGCTTGAGGAAAGCAGCAGTAACGCCAGAATGTATTTCATAATTCCCCCTTGAAAATAAATGGCCTAAGTGGAACGCTTGCCCCACTTAAGCCCGATCCGGATCAGGGTAAATGCCAGAGAACCGCCTATTGCCAGCAGCAGCCAGGGACTGACCAGAGATACAACCGTGATCAGAAAGGTACTGATATCATTAAGCTCAAATTCCATGGCATTTACTCCTGTCCTTAGTTAAATAAGATTAACCGATCTTGTTACCCCACTTCATGGCACGCTTAACGACCAGGAAGGCAAAGTAACCACCAACTGCAACCGCAGCAACCGCACCCAGAGCCGTAATACCGGCGGTGATATAGGCACCTATATCAATTCCAGTATCAGGGATAGTTGCACCACTGGCAAAAACGCTGGACGCACCAGCACCAAGAACAAACGCACCCACCAGGGCTTTAGTCATCAGACTCTTCATAAAAACACCTTCTTTCTAAACAGAAAAATACAACAATTAAAACACACTCAGTTTTGGCCGAAACTGTTTACACTCAATCGATATCATCCTGGCAATAATCATCCAGGCTAAAATCTTCCATGTCTTCGAATCCATCATCATCAAGGACTGATAAGATTATCATTCGCAATGCAACCGCTATCGGAATATCAAGTTCTGCGGCAAACTGCCTGAGCTTGGCACATTCTGACCGACTCAACCAGAACTTAATATTCTTACCTTGTTTCTCTTGGGCTTCCATCAGATATTCTCTCCATGCCAGAAATTAAATAACTTCAATCCGTTGCAGGCAATAACAACAAAATGAAGGGCTGCGTGGAACAAAAAACCACACGACCAACCATAGATCACATAACTCCAGGGACTGACAAATTCCATATTAAACTCCGTAATCTTCAAAGCTGCTTTCAGGACTGTTCATATACCGCTCTTCATCAAGCATATCTTCCAGGATCAACCGTATCCAATCGGGCATGCGTTCAGGTTTTCTCCTATTTATCAAGTGAAGTGCGGCGGCATCCGCCGCCGCCAACTCCGCTAAACTCGCCAGATTCCACCGGTCAACATCAAGGTGGATCCAGCCATCTTCACCGCCCAGAATATCCACCCTGAACTTCCGGCAGACATTGAGCAGAAAACCAATGTGAACATTAAGGGTAAAAAACCGAGGTGCTTCCACCCCTTCTTTACACAGGGTCTTATTACGATATTCCTCCAGGCGAACAACTATCGGGATATAACAACCAGACTTGCCCCATGGGTCGGGCTGTTTCTTTTCCTTATCCTGCTTCACCGAAGGAGTTTCCCAGAAACCAGGACTTACCGAAATTATCTTAACGGTCTTGGGCTTCTCTGAAAGGATCCAGCCCGGAACCATACCATCTTTGGCAACATACTTGGTCATATAAGGAGCGATAGATTCTTTCCAGCGATTAACCCAGACGAATCCATGCCCCCAGAGTTCCTGAATGTCACTCTGGGGGATGAACCCGGCATGATCAATGACCAGATGAAAATGTATCCAGCCGCCATCTTGAAACTCCATTTTTCTCATCCATTTTCCGGTTAAGGATACACCTAATCGCCGGGCAAGACGCCTTATGAATAATGGGACATGCTGCTGCTCTTTCATCTGACAGTAAAGATCCCAGGGCGAATCGTAATCATCACGCCGATATGTCAGAGTAATGAACAACCCACGACGACCTTTCATGCGTTTCTTTAATTTGTCTTCGAGGTTAAACGATAAAAACGGAACGCTCAATGGGTCAAACCAACTCTTTAACCCCGGAATCTTTACTGAGATCATGATTTTTCTCCTGTATAAAACTAGTCATCCAACTGCTCAATGCGGGCAACATCAAACTGCGGGATATTGTTAAAGAAACTGAAATCACCTGTGGCCCTTACCGTCTGGCCAATACCAACTGACAAAAACAACTTTTCATCTTCTGTCTTCAAATGGAATACCTTGCCCAGACCTGCCACAACAATAACATACTGACGCCAGTTTGAATCCGCTTTCTTGGGCATGATAACTCTGGTCTTCTGGACAACTCCTGAAATCTCAAATCGATCACACAAATTCATAAAATCTCTCCTTAAAAATGAAGTAATAAAATTAAACCTTTTTTGCTCAGGCTCCCCTACGAAAACGGCAGCGACGCTGCTTGACCGTCCCTTTCTTTTTCGCCCTCCATTCGCTTGCGCGAGGGCGAAAAAGCGGAGACGGCAGCAGCTTCAAATTTTAGGGGAGCCGTATATTCATTTGCCAATGTGCTGGCTTTCTTAAGCCTTCATATATGGCCGAGTGTAAAGTGAAAAATGATATGAATTTGACCTGATCGCTGTTTTTGATGGGAATAATGCGGAATAATTTTTATATTTTTTGCAACGCCGTAAAGCCTGATGTCAATCTTCATCATCGTTACGGTCTTTATCAAAGTTATCCCTGGCATTTTTTGCAGCCAGTGTATGGGCAACTTCTTTCCAGTTATAAATGGTCTGCCTGGAAACCCCAACCTTATCAGCCAGTTCTTCAATTGTTATATCTGGGTACATAAACACATAGGCCATCGCCAGTGCTTTAGGATCAACCTCGACAAAACGGTTCTTACAATAGTAATATACTCTGGAAGATTTGCGTGAACACTCACCCAATCTTGTCTCAATCTCTTTCTCAAGAACAGCCAGACTGTCCTTCAGAGTTTGCCACATTTTAATCAGTGTCTGCAAATCCATGGACAGATCCTCCAGGATTGCATGGCATTTAAAATGCCTGGCAGCAGGCTTGATTTAAAATGTAGGCGCATAGCTCCCATGTCCTATTAACAAAAAGCCAGATAAGATTGAAATGAATAAATATGAAATGTACCAGGATAACAAGAACCGTTATCAGGTAATAGCGGATACCAACTTCATCATGAGCCCCCTTCTGTTCCATTTTCAGTGCTAGTTACATCATAAGAAAAATAACACAGCCCGAGAATACAAGATATTTCAGAAGGAAGCAACAGGCAATTAATACGAAATTAATAATTGCCCAGATTACCTTGTTCGCCCGATTTACATATTTTGATTTCAATATTTACCTGGTATATACCAGTATAAAAAATGCTTCCCTGAAAGACTTGCAGAACAGGGAAGCAACGATGGATATCAAGTTGTAAGCAGCTATTCCCTCAGAGATATCTGCCTGGTTCGTTCATAGGCAATAACCTCCTCCCGACTGTATCTGACCGCACTGGTCTTACCATCCCCGAGGTAAAGAGCCGTCAGTCCGGCCTTCCTCACGATCCTGTCAACACTCGAACGAGATACCTGCCAGCGAAAAGCCAGTTCCCTGGGTCGCATGTATTCTGACAGCTCATTATTCTGTTCACTTCTGTTCTTCAGCATTTTCCTGGGCCTTCCGTTTCTATCACCTGAACCATAGATGAAACAGGCCTACCAGATCAGGCCGGAGGTAACATCAATTACAGGCGCACTATCATTTTGTAAAATCACAGAAACCAAAAATATTTTTTAAGTCTCTGTATATGGCCCACTGTAAAGCTGTGATTTAAAGCTGTGAGGAAAAAACAGGTATATCAAGCCAGGAACGCAGAAAATATTTTTTCAGGAAAATGAAAGTGTAAAGAGGTCTGTAAAGTTAAGAGGAAAACTTACAGTAGGGAAAAGGTAGATAATATGAATTGATAACAGAAAACAGGCATGATTAATAATGATCTGACCACGCCCCTTCCCCCGCCGGTCACAGCAGGGAACCACTCAATTTATAGACAGGGAATCTCCCCAGGGATATTCTTACGGTTATCAGTACTATATGCCCGGCACACTTGCACTGACGAGCATATTACCGAACAGTGTCGCAATTGCGTATCAAATACAGTATTTCGGACTGTAATTCTGAAGAAATTTCAGGCCATTTTTTTATTATTTCCAGCAACCGAATATCAACTGTGCCGGATTCTGTGCCACGAGCCATATCAACATCATCACAAGTACTTGCATTGCAATTAGTTACAGAATTTAGTTCGCTTCCCGTAGGGGGTATAAAAAAGCCGTCTGTTATAACAATAGCAGACGGCTTTTTTTATTCACAGGAACTCTGCCAGACTTTTCCCAGCCAACCAAATAAGTAAGGTCATAATGTGCCAGTTAATGATTAATGAAATATTTTTTCAATACCACAACTGAAACATTCTTTTACTTTCGCGTTTTCGCCATCGGGCGGCTATGGCCCTGAGTTTTGTATTTTTGCAGCAGGGATTTAAGTTCGGTGATAATGGCCTGATGTTCGGGGCTCTGGTAGAGGTTTTTTGTCTCGCCGGGATCGGCAGCCATATCGTAGAGCTGGCCGGGCAGGCCATCGCCGCCGGTAGTCCAACCACCAGACCCGGCACAGTCGATAAATTTCCACTGGCCCTTGCGGATAGCGAACTTACCCTCGTTAGAATGATAAACGGTTGCCTCACGAACGGGTTTGTCAGAAGCCACGCCCTTTAAGGCAGGTAGAATACTGAAGCTGTCTTCGGCGGCATTGTCTGGGAGCTTATAGCCAAGGATATCGGCACAGGTGGCAGTAAAATCTACCAGACAGACTTCCTGGTCTGACTGGCTGTTGTCGGCCACTATGCCGGGCCAGCTGACAATGAACGGCACATGATGACCGCCGTCCCAGACATCAGATTTCTGACCACGATATATATAATTGGCACTATGGCCAAAATTATCCTGCTGAGTATCAGAAACGTCATTATCATGCTTGCCAATATGCATAATGTGCGAGCCATTATCACTGGTAAAGATAATGAGGGTATTATCCCGTACGCCCGCCGCTTCGACGGTACTTATTATCTGGCCAACGGTCGCATCCACTTGCGTAACAAAATCGCCATAAATCCCAGCCTTGCTCCGCTGGTTATATTCATCCAGCGGCACCCAGGGCGTATGCGGAGCGGTGAGCGGGAAATAGAGGAAGAACGGCTCAGAGGCATGGTCCTTCACCTGTTCATTAATAAAGGCACAGGCCTTAGTGGTAATATCAGGCAATACCCGGGCAATATCAAAGCCCGGCATAGAGGCTCCCTCGCGATAGAAACGCGGCATGGGTTCGCCGGGCAGCGTGGCACTCAGCGGCTCAATGGCCTTGCCATTTTCTATATAACAATAGGGTGCCATATCCAGCGAACTGGGAATGCCAAACCAGTAATCGAAACCAACCTCGTTAGGCCCGGGGACAAGCGGCTTGGAAAAATCGACCGGCTGGGTATCGGTAAGGCCAAGATGCCACTTGCCCACGCAACCGGTGCGATAGCCATTGTCATGGAGCATGGAAGCCACAGTCAGCCGCCCCTCATCGATGAGCCGCTTGCTAAAGCCGTTGAGCGTGCCATTTTTAAGCCTGGTCCGCCAGCAATAGCGACCGGTAAGCACACCATAGCGTGTGGGAGTGCACACCGCCGAAGGGCTGTGGGCATTGGCAAAACACATACCACGGGCGGCCAATGCGTCCAGATTAGGAGTGGATATCTTCGAATCCGGATTCAGACAGCTCAGATCGCCATAGCCCAGATCGTCAGCCATAATAAAGATAATATTGGGCTTGGCAGTACTATTTTCGGTATCAACCGTACTATTTAGCCGGGCCGGATCATCTACACCATAAACATCAACGGCCAATAAAGCACAACCGGTAAATACGATATTACCAAGATATTTTCCGTATTTCATTATTACTCCAATTCACAAAATTCGCTTAAAACCTATCAAGATGATGGCAATCATAACATAATCAGCTAAATATGCAAGGTGTCTGAATAATACGAATTTCTATTTACAACATAAAAAGAAACCGGCATAAATTTCTTCAATACATTATTAGTCATATCTTATGGTAAGTAATGGCCTAACATTAAACATCTGCCAATCTTACTGAAGAATAAGTTGTTTTCAGCTTAATTTTCTGGCCAATAGTGGCAAAGATAGTATTATATATTACTATAAGAAGTTGTATAGAATTGGACTTGTAAGGATATAGTTAACAGGCAAATTGACCAAAAGGAAGCTAAAGATATGTCAGAAGAACCAAAGAAGATAATTGTCGATGATGACTGGAAGCAGCAGGCACAGAAGGAGAAGGAAAAGCTCCAAAAGGAGTCGCCCGCTGAGGCCAGACATATACCGCCGGCTGATTTTGTGGTGCTGGTAAATTCATTTGCCATGCAGGCAATGATAATGATGGGGGTAATAGCCAACCCCATGACCGGTGAGGCCGAGAAAGATCTCGATGCGGCTCGCCATTATATCGACCTGCTGACCATGCTCGAAGGTAAAACCAAAGGCAACCTCAACCAAGAAGAAGCTGATGTATTATCACTTACTCTGCATGACCTGCGTATGGCCTTCGTACAGGTAAGCAAGAAGTAAGCCAATATTTCACAGAAGAAAGCACCATGTCCGAAAAGTATATAAAGAAAATATTGGAAGCATCGGTTTATGATGTTGCTATCGAAACTCCGGTCGATCATATGCCCTTACTCAGTGAACGAATAAACAATCGGGTATTGATCAAACGAGAGGACCTACAGCCGGTCTTTTCGTTCAAGCTTCGCGGTGCATATAATAAAATATCAAAATTGACCTCTCGCGAAAAGAAACGCGGTGTGATCGCCGCCTCTGCCGGCAATCACGCCCAGGGCGTAGCCATAAGCGCCCAGAAGCTCAAGATAAAAGCAACGATCGTAATGCCGCGCACAACCCCTGAGATAAAGGTAGAGGCTGTAAAACGGCGCGGCAGTGAAGTAATCCTTTACGGCGAGCGATTCGATGAGAGCTGCGAATATGCTTTGCAGTTAGCCCAAAAGACCGGCCAGGTATTCATTCACCCCTACGATGACCCCGATGTTATCGCCGGTCAGGGAACGATCGGCATGGAGATAATGCGTCAGGTAACCGAACCGATACACGCTATTTTTATTCCGGTCGGCGGCGGCGGGCTCATCGCCGGGATAGCTGCTTATGTCAAATATCTCAGGCCGGAAATAAAGATAATTGGTGTTGAAGCAGAAGACTCTGCCTGCCTGAAAGCTGCCCTGGCAGCAGGCAAACGAGTTACTCTTGACAAGGTTGGCATTTTCGCCGACGGCGTAGCAGTAGCCCAGGTCGGTCAGGAGCCATACCGCATAGCCCGCGAGCTGGTCGATGAAGTTGTAACCGCAACTACTGATGAGATATGTGCCGCGATCAAAGAGGTATTTGATAATACCCGCAGCATCTCTGAACCGTCAGGTGCGCTTTCTGTCGCCGGGATGATAAACTATGTACACAAAAAACATATACGCAATAAGACGCTGCTGACTATTTCTTCCGGAGCCAATATCAACTTCGGGCGTCTGAGATCTATTGCCGAGAGTTTCGAGATAGGTGAAAAAACAGAGATCGTCATGGCCGCTATAACCGAAGACCGGCCCGGCATACTCAAGTCTTTCTGCAAGACACTGAGCAAGCATCAAATCAGCGAATTCAATTATCGCTATGAATCTGATGTCAAGGCAACTATCTTTGCCAAGGTACAGATAAAAGATCAAAAAGAAGATCGGATAACAATAATAAAAAATCTGCGTGACGCCGGTTTCCAGATAACTGACCTGACCGAGAATGAACTGGCCAAACTACACATCTGCCACATGGTTGGCGGCAGAGCTGGCGGAGTGGCCAATGAAGTACTCTATCGCCTGGTATTTCCCGATTGCGAAGGGTCTCTGGCAAATTTCCTGACCCTGCTGGAACCTGACTGGAATGTATCAATTCTGCACTACAGACGCACTGGCGGCACTTATGCTCAGGTACTTATCGGCATACAGATACCAGAACAATTCCGTGCCACCTTCGAAGCCAGAATGCTCGACGGCAAATACTCATTCACCCGCGAACAAGACAACCCGGCATATAAGATATTCCTGAGCTGAGAGTAGGCCAGGCGTCCTGCCTGACTCATTAATTGACAGCGAAGCTGGCAAAAAAACAATAGAAATGTAACATACAAAGAACTGGGCTTGCTCAGGCCTTCTTGTACCACTCCAGCCCATACTTGTTGATATGTTCGATTAGCCTGGGATTATCTATAGTGCGATACAACACAAGATCGACCTGATGTGGCATGGTCAGTTCTGATACCAGACTGGCAAGATGACCGTGGTCAGCCAGTGTCAACTCCTGGCCATACAAGGCAATATCAACATCAGAATCGGCGGTATATGTTCCCATTGCCCGTGAGCCAAATAATACAGCCCGCTCAACTCTGGGATTGTCGGCCAGAATTTTCACTATGGCCTGACGATACTTGTCCTTAAGACCATCGTTCATTTGCGTCTGCTTTCAAGATTATTATACAGGCCACGAATAGCCAGCACATAACTGCCACGGATATAATCCACCGCCTCGATCACTACCTGTTCCTGATAGGTGTGGCTCAGCAGATTTCGCTTTTCCAACCCTTCGAGTAAAACCTCTGACTGTTCTTCCGTGAGCAGCCCGGCAGTAAAACCCTGCCGAATAGCCTCTCGCGGCGAACCAACTGTAAAACCTTCATAGAACAAAAGATCCTTGAGTGTTTTCCAGGCCAGTTCAAATGAAAACTCGAACATCCGTACCAGTCCGGCTCGTTCCAGTTCCGAGTAAGTCTTTTGTCTGCAAGCAGCTTCTAATTGAAGTAAGGCTCTGCCAAAATTTTCATGACGCTGCTGCCAGCGTATTTCATCTGAACTGGTCATGATAATTACTCCTGTATATTAACGACTGATTAACAGATCATCTAACTCAGCTTCTTATCCAGCAGTTCGCCAACCACCTTGGGGTTGGCCTGGCCTTTGGACTTCTGCATCACCTGGCCCATTAAGAACCCGCGCGCAGCTCCGGCTTTCTTACTGCCGGTCTTGACATCTTCTACCGCCTTGGCATTGGCAGCGAGTACTTCATCAACTATCTTTTCTATTTCACCGGAATCGGATTTCTGGATCAGGCTGTGCTTCTCGGCCAGTTGTGCAGCCGGGGCTTCATCAGTGAGCATGATATTAAACAGTTTGGCCGAAGCGGTGGCATTGATCGTGCCATCTTCGACAAGTTTGGCCAGTTCTGCCAGTCGCTGCGGACTGATACCAAGCTCAGCTACCGTACAGCCTTTTTCACTGGCGGTACTGATACCAAACTGAGTGATGATATTGGCCAGTCGTTTGGCCGGGCCGCCCGCTTTGACAGCGGCATCAAAATAGCGAGCCATCGGAGCTTCAGCGGTCAGGACCGTTGCATCATATTCTTTCAAGCCAAGCTCATTGACGAATCGAGCCTTCATCGCCAGCGGCATCTCGGGCATATTATCACGAATATTCTTGAGCCAGGCGGCATCGATCTTTACCGGCACCAGGTCAGGGTCCGGGAAATAGCGATAATCGCTGGACTCTTCCTTCTCACGCTGGAATACTGTCTCGCCTTTGGCATCGTCCCAGCCGCGATTCTGCTTGCCGTGATTCTCACGGGTGAAGCTGTGATCCTTCTTGAACTCTTCTTCTTGTCGCCATGCTTCATAGGCAACCGCACCCTCAACCGCGCGGAAGCTGTTGAGGTTCTTCACCTCGGTTATCGGTGTCTTATATACCTTGCCATCCATAGTGATCTGCAAATTGATATTCGGCTCGAAGCGCATCTGACCAAGCTGCATATTGGCATGTGAGGCGCCAACGAACTGCACGATCTTCTGTAATTCCTGGGCCAATACCCGGCATTGCTCAGGACTCGTCAAATCAGGCTCGGTTACTATCTCCAGTAGTGGTGTGCCGGCCCGGTTCAGGTCGATCTGCGAATGGGGCAGGCCCTCATGCTGGTTCTTGCCTGCATCTTCTTCCAGATGGGCACGATTGATCCGTACCCGATGGGTCGTGCCATCGGCCAGAGGCAGGTCGATATAGCCATCATAGCTGAAGGGCAGGTCATACTGGCTGATCTGGTAATTCTTGGGCAGGTCCGGGTAATAATAACCTTTGCGATCCCACTTGGTAAAGTCAGCTATATGCAGGTTCAGGGCCAGGGCAGTACGCACTGAATGCTCGAATGCCTGCTTATTGATAACTGGCAGCGAACCGGGCAACCCCAGACAGACCGGACAGACATTGCTATTCGGTGCATCGCCATAACCAAGCCTGCACCCGCAGAACATCTTGGTATTACAAGCCAACTGCACATGTATTTCCATTCCAACAACTAATTTAACTTCCATTATTTCCTCGTATATTCGTGTCATTACTGACTATTGCTTAGCAATTGTCTGACGATGCTTTACTCATTCCATATTTCGCAAACTAATTTTTTTCATTTATCAGGTTAATTATTACCTTAACTATCGTATCCTTTTCTTGTGGCTGACTCTCGGCTATCATAAGCGTGATCGCTGCCAGTGCATTGTCGGCAATCCTTTTTGTGCCATCAGCCCGATAAAGTGCCTTGCCCTTTTCCATGAACCACAAAAACAAAAATGCTGCTATTCTTTTGTTACCATCAACAAAATGATGATTCTTTACCAGATAATACAGTAGATTGGCCGCTTTTTCCTCCAGGCTAGGGTATAACTGCTTACCACCAAAAGTCTGGAATATATTGCCCAGCGAGCTTTTTAAGTTATGACTTGTCTCTCTGCCGAACAATTCTGAAGCTTTGTACTGGTCTTTAAGTGTTTCAATTATACTACGAACTTCAGCATATTTCAGTTCCTTACCTTTTTTCCGGCTGACACCAGTTACTTCCAGTCGCTGATAGTCATAATCATCCAGAATAGTCAGAGCATATGAGAAGTCTGTTATCACCCTGAGCAACCCGGTAGTCTGATCAGAGTTCAATTCACCACGATCCAGTACCCTGCCTATCGTACTGATGGTCTTTTGCAGTTGGCGATAGTTTTTTATCTCCTGTTTCAATCGCTTTTCGTTCAGGGTATAGCCCATCACCAGATGATCCTTGAGAACACCTGTTGCCCAGATACGAAACTGTGTTCCTCTCTGAGAATTCACCCGGTAACCAACCGATATTATCGCATCCAGATTGTAATATTGTGTCTGGTATAGTTTACCATCAAAAGCAGTATGTGCAAATTTTGCACATACTAAATTTTTATCTAACTCTTTACTTGAAAATATGTTACCGAGATGTTTTGTTATTACACTTCGCTCTGTATCGAACAAATCGGCCATCTGTTTCTGGGTAAGCCAGACGGTGTCATTCTCCAGATGAACTTCCAGACCGGCTTTGCGACTACTTTGGTCGTAAAGTATTACTTCGCCCTTAGCTATATCTTTAACTGTCATAAAAAGCCTGAAAGTTAATATCACAAAATTAATTAAGCATCTCACTTACTGGGTGCAGTTTTTTCATACATTCGGGCGATCCTCAGCAGTTTGCTTTCGGTGAAGTAGGACGACATTATCTGTAAACCGATTGGCATGTTGTCGTCGCCCTTACCGCAGGGTATGCTTATTGCCGGGATACCAGCAAGGTTAACCGCAATTGTGTAAATGTCAGACAGGTACATCTTCAGCGGATCATCGGTCTTATCGCCGAAAGCAAAGGCGGTTTCCGGGGCGGTCGGGCACATAATGCAATCGCAGAGCTTGAATGCCTTCTCGAAATCCTGCCGGATCAGATTACGCACTTTCAGAGCCTTAATATAATAAGCATCATAATACCCGGCACTAAGAGCATAGGTTCCCAACATTATTCTGCGTTTAACCTCAGCCCCAAAACCTTCAGCCCGCGATGAACTGTAAACATCGATATAATCTTTCGGGTTCGGGGTACGATAGCCATAATGTACGCCGTCGTAACGAGTTAAGTTACTGGAACATTCTGCCGTAGCTACCATATAATAAGTTGCGATCGAATATGGCATACTGGGCATATCAACTTCGACGATCTGGGCACCCATCTTCTTATAGGCATCCAGAGCAGCATCAACGGTGCGGCGAACATCGTCGTGCAACCCTTCAGAGGCAATGAACTGCTTGACAACACCTATCTTCAGACCGGCTACCGGCTCATCGAGCTTTGCAAGATAATCTTCATTCGGTGCCAGGTCAGTATTAATACTGGTTGAGTCTCTTTCGTCATACCCGGCAATAGCGTTCATCAGTAAAGCCGTATCTGCCACATTACGACCAAAAGGCCCGATCTGGTCCAGACTGCTGGCATAAGCCACTAAACCATAACGACTTACGCGGCCATAAGTTGGCTTGAGCCCCACCACTCCGCAAAAGCTCGCCGGCTGGCGGATCGAACCGCCAGTATCGCTTCCCAGAGAGACAAAGGCCATATTGGCTGCAACTGCTGCGGCCGAGCCGCCGGAACTGCCGCCAGGCACTTTGCTAAGGTCATGCGGGTTGGCCGTCTTTTTCAATGCAGAATTTTCACAGCTCGACCCCATGGCAAATTCATCCATATTGGTCTTACCTATTATCACGGCATCTGCTTTATCCAGCAACTCGACCACATGGGCATTATAGGGAGCATGAAATTTTTCCAGCATCTTTGATCCGCACGAGGTAGTACCAAAAGCCGTGCAAATATTATCTTTAACAGCAATGGGCAGACCAGCCAGAATACCAACCGGGTCACCCGCTGCTATCCGGGCATCAATAGCATCTGCCTTTTGCAAAGCCTGTTCCTTGTAAAGGCTCAGATAAGCCCCTACGGTCGGCTCGCTCTTTTCTACCTGGCAGAAGATCGCCTCAACTGCCTGACGACTGGTGATCTCTCTGTTTTTTATTTTTGAAACAGCCTCTATAGCTGTAAGTTGTTCTATGTTCATCAGATATACCTTTATTGATGGTAATTTCTTAATTTATAATTAGTTAGCTGCCTTCGCCCAACACTCGTGGAATGGCAAAGTACTCACCATCTCGCTGCGGGGCATTCTGCAATGCCTGGTCATTAGTAAGCGACGGCCTTACCACATCTTCGCGGAACACATTGCACACGGGCAAACTATGTGCCAGCGGCTCAACACCATCAGTATTCACCTGGTCCAGCTGATCGACATACCCCAGAATAGCACCAAGCTGACCGGTAAATTGCTTTATCTCCTGATCAGGGCAGTTCAAACGGGCCAATTTGGCGACCTGACGAACATCCTGCTCTGTAAGTTCATGTGACATAATAAGTTCCTTTAATTATCCTTCATACTGTATTGTGCTTGTAAAAGGCAAAAAACCTGGCACAACATTGTTTTTATCTGAATTTAGCTCTTCTGATAAAATAAACAGAGTTTAACCTTTGTATCAATAAGCAACAGGCCAAATCTCAGGCACAATTCTATCTATTAATAAGGATATTGCAAAACTCAATTTTGGGCAATAGGTCAAATTTCATTTAACTAATTATTTTGCAAGCACTAACAAAAATAATACCAAATACTAAACTTTTTCTCTAGTAATAGAACCAGAATGTCACTTTCATTGTTAATTACTTGAATTTGCTTGCTGAGTAACTATAATATAAGGTTTCTTCGAGTGCTGTAACTCGAAAAAACAATTATTTGAGAGACAAAAATGGATAAGGCGACACAGAAAGCAAAAGGTCTGATTGAAGCATTGAGCTTCATAAGGCAGTATAAGGACAAGATCGTAGTGATCAAGCTGGGCGGTTCTCTGATGGAAGAAGACCACTCACAGAGGCAATTGCTTAACGATATTGTGTTCATGTCAGCTGTCGGCATGCGTCCTATACTGGTTCACGGCGGAGGTAAGAGCGTAAGTGCAGCAATGAAAGAAGCGGGTATAGAACCGCATTTCGTGCAGGGCCGACGCTATACTGACGAAAAGACCCTTCTGATCGCCGAGCAGGTACTGGTAAACGAGATCAATAAGAGCATAGTAGAATCGCTCAATTTTCTCGGAGCCCAGGCTATGGGCCTGCATTCATTGAGCAGTTGTGTAATAACAGCCCAGAAGATCCAGCTCGACGGCGAAGATGGTCGTAAATTGGACATAGGCATGGTTGGCGATGTAACTGATGTAAATGCAGACCTGCTTAAGGTGCTCTGCCATGCCGGTGTTGTACCGGTGATCGCCCCGATCGGTGTTAATAAGGCCGGTGCCAAGCTCAATATCAACGCTGACACGGTAGCTGGCAAAGTTGCCGCTGCAGTTGGCGCTGCCAAGCTGGTAATGATGAGCGACACACACGGTATATATGAAAAGCCAGGCGATGAAGCAACTCATATCAGCAAATTGACACAAGCTGAAGTTGAGCAGCACATTGCCTCAGGTGTTATCTCCGGCGGCATGCTGCCTAAGGTCGATGCCTGCCTCGAAGCCCTGCACAGCGGCGTAGAGCGAGCCCACATAATCGACGGCAACATACTACATTCCCTGCTTTTAGAAATATACACAGATAAAGGCATAGGCACACTGATAACTCAGTGAGTTAACCTACCACAAAACAACACACACCAAACTGCAGGACGCTTTCTGACAGTAGTATTTTTATTTACTATAGTCAAGGATCCCTGTTTCTGGTGTTTATTGACCAGGAAGAAATAAAATGAATTTTGATGAAATTAAAAATCTATATGATAATTATGTAATAGCCAATTATGGCCGGTTACCTTTTGCCATTGCCAAAGGCAAGGGCAGCAAAATATGGGACACTACCGGCAAAGAGTATCTGGACATGTTCCCCGGCTGGGCAGTTAGCGGTATTGGCCATTGCCATGACAAGGTTGTAAATGCTATCTGCGATCAGGCCAAAGAACTGATCCATATTGACAACTCGTTTTACAATGAAAAGCAGGCCGTTTTGGGCAAGATGCTGTCAGAGCGTTCTTTTGGCGGCAAATTTTTCTTCTGCAACAGCGGTGCTGAGGCAAATGAAGCCGCTTTGAAGCTCTCACGCCTGCACACTGAAAAGAATAAATACAAGATCATCAGCTTTGAAGGCGGTTTCCATGGCCGGACTATGGGCGCAGTAACGGCAACAGCTCAACCCAAATATCACAAGGGTTTCCTGCCGCTGGTACCGGGTTTTGTTTATCTGCCTTTTAACGATGTTGATGCCCTGAAAGCCGCTTTCGACGATGAGGTTTGCGCGGTGATAGTTGAACCTATCCAGGGAGAAGGCGGTGTTCGGCCAGCCAGCAAAGAATTCTTGACCGCAATTCGTGAACTCTGCGATGCTAACGGCGCCCTGGTCATCTGGGATGAAGTACAAACGGGCATGGGTCGGACAGGTAAATGGTTCGGCTACCAGCATTATGATATTGTGCCGGACATTATGTCCCTGGCGAAAACACTGGGCGGTGGCATATCGATCGGTGCTATCGGCGTACGGCCAGAGGTAGCCGCTTCACTGGTACCCGGCACTCATGCCTCAACCTTCGGCGGTAATCCGCTGGCCTGTGCCGCCTCCATTGCAACAATAGAAGCGATCGAGGAAGAAAAGTTAATAGAAAACACCAATGCAATGGGTCAGTATACGCGTGACAAACTGGCTGAGTTACAGACTCGTCACAGTTGCATAAAGGAAGTTCGGGGCATGGGTCTCATGCTGGGTATTATCCTGGACCGGCCAGGCGCAGACATCGTTGCTGCCTGCTGGGACAAAGGTGTTCGTATTAACTGTACCCAGAATACAGTGATCAGATTCATGCCGCCTATGGTGGTAACAGCTCAAGAGATCGACACTGCTGTCGGTATCCTTGATGCGGTAATGACAGAAATGAGTATATAAAATTGTTTCAGCCAGGGCCAGAGCTGTCTGTTCGTTAAGACGGCTTGTTATGCCGGGCTGATTTATCCTCAAATTTAAAGGTATTTTTATGAGTAAGCATTTCCTGGAGGTAGCAGATTTCACCAGTCAGGAGATAAAGGATGTCCTTTATCATGCCGGTGAACTTAAGAAGCTCTATCTTAATGGTGGAAATGACCTGTGTCTTGATGGCCGGGTCATGGCTTTGATATTCGAAAAACCCTCCAGTAGAACAAGGATCAGTTTCGAGACCGCTATGTACCAACTAGGCGGTGATGTAATCTATTTGAAGCGAGAAGACATAGGTGCTTTGGGCGAGCGAGAGCCAGTCAAAGATCTTACCCGTGTGCTTAATGGCATGGTAGATGTAGTAGTGGTGCGTACTTTTGCCCACGAAAACCTGCTGGAAATGACCCGCCATGCAACTATTCCAATTATCAATGCTCTGAGCGACAGCACTCACCCCTGCCAGGCTATGGCCGATATAATGACCATAAACGAAGAGGTAGGCCCGCTGGAAGGTCTCAAGATCGCTTTTATCGGCGATGGCAATAATGTTGCAACTTCTCTGGGTATTGCCTGCGTTAAAATGGGTGCTAATTATGTCATGGCAGGCCCGCAGGGCTATGTTGACAAAGCGATCAGGCTGGACCTGATAGAAGATAAGGCCAAAAAGCATAATTGCTCGTTCTATATAACCCACGACCCGCGTGAAGCCGCTGCTAATGCCGATGTTATCTATACAGATACCTGGACCAGTATGGGCTGCGAAAGTCAAAAGGAAAAGAGAATCAAAGACTTCACCGGCTATCAGGTTAATAAAGAACTGGTAGCACTGGCCAAACCCAACTGCAAGATAATGCACTGTCTGCCAGCCTATCGTGGTTTTGAAATAACTGATGAGGTTATCGAATCACCCAATAGCATAGTATTCCAGCAGGCCGAGAACAGATTGCATGTTCAAAGAGAGATAATTAAATACCTCATGACAGGAAAGATGTAAGATGAAAGTATTACTGGTAGGAAGCGGCGGACGCGAACATGCCCTGGCATGGAAACTCTCAAAGTCAAAACTGTGCAAGCATCTGTATATTGCGCCGGGCAACCCTGGCACATCGCAGTTTGGAACAAATGTCGGCATAAATGACAATGACATAGAAGGCCTGGTTAAATACGCCGTAGAGAAGAAGATCGACTTTGTGGTTGTCGGGCCGGAAGACCCGCTGACACTGGGGCTGGTAGATAAGCTGGAAGAGAAAGGCATCAAAGCCTTTGGACCATACAAGGCTGCTGCCGCTCTGGAAGGCGATAAGGCCTTTTCCAAAAAAATGATGCAGGCCTGCTCTATCCCTACTGCTGACTGTCAGGTATTCAGCGATTTCAACGAAGCCAAGGCATATATAGCCTCGCGCGACTCTGGCGTAGTGGTAAAAGCATCTGGCCTGGCAAAAGGCAAGGGCGTTTATGTATGCAGTGAGCCCAGCGATGGTATTTTAGCGGCCGAAAAGATAATGGTCGATAAGATATTCGGTGATGCCGGTAATCAGATATTGGTCGAAGAAAAACTCATCGGCCAGGAAACCTCTATTCTTGCCTTCGTCGATGGTCATACCATTTATGTCATGGAGACCAGTCAGGACCATAAGGCAATTGGCGAAGGTGATACCGGTCCTAACACCGGCGGAATGGGTGCCTACAGCCCCGCCCCCGTATGCACAGATAAAATACTATCGCAAATCCAGCGTGAAGTGCTTGTTCCCATAGTTGACGGCATGAACCGTAACGGATCACCATATAAGGGAGTGCTTTATGCCGGGATAATGATAACCGCAGGTGGTCCTAAGGTTCTGGAATTTAACGCACGGTTTGGCGATCCGGAAACACAGCCTATTCTCATGCGACTCAAATCAGACCTGCTGGAAATTATGCTGGCAGTAGTTGAAGAGCGACTTGACAAAATTACCATTGAATGGGATCCTCGCCCGGCGGTATGCGTGGTTATGTCTGCTGGCGGCTACCCAGGCGACTATGAAAAGGGTAAAAAGATAACCGGTATAGAAAATGCCGAGGCTCTGGAAGATGTTAAGGTCTTTCATGCCGGGACAAGATTCTCTGCTGAGGGCGAATTGCAAACCAGCGGCGGACGCGTATTGGGTGTGACCGCCTGCGGCAAAGACATTGCCGCCGCTCGCGAAAGAGCTTATGAGGCAGCAGCTAAGATAAAGTTCGACGGTGCTTACTATCGCAGAGATATTGGCGATAAGGCATTAAAATAATACCGGCAGAATTTAAGATGCCTGAACACAATGGCCTTTAGCGATGAAGGTCAGAAATATTATAAACCAGACCAAGGCTCGTCATAAAGATGGGCCTTAGTTTTTAATGGCAAAACAATGAAAATAGCAATTATTATCGAAAGATATAACCCGCTGCGAGGCGGGGCAGAACGAAGCAGTATGGAAATGGCCTCGGCACTGGCAGCACTGGGCCATTGCGTCTCTATCATCGCCGGTCGGGTTGAAAAAGGAGATAACATACCTCAGCCGGTGGGTGTTGACATTATCGACCTGCAAGTGAAGGCCGCACGCTCTCTCTGGTTTGGCATATTCGACCGTGCCCTTTGCGATTATCTTAAGAGCCATTCTTTTGACATTATCCACTCTATTACCCCGGTTAGCAAGATGGATGTATATCAACCGCGAGCTGGCAGCCAACTGCATGCCCTGAACCGTCATGTGGAGCAATATTGCGGCCTTAAGCGGCTCTGGAAAAGAGTTACCAGCAATTGCAATCGAGCCAGAGCAATGCGTCTTAAGGCAGAAGGTAACTTATGCAGAAACCCTGGCGGACCGACCATTGCGGTATTAAGTAATTATGTTGCCCGCCAGTTTTTCAATGATTATAAAGTGCCAGAGTCACGCCTCTGCCTGATAAGAAATGCCATCAATGTTCAGCGATTCCAAAGTGAAGGAGTAGCTGAAAGTGCCAGGGCACTGCGTGACCGGTTCGACCCTGATAATAACCTGGCTCTTATCGTGCATGTTTCAGAGGACCCGGCACGCAAGGGACTCACTGAGCTGATCTCCGCTATGGCCCTGGCCTGTAAGCAGCAGCCATCAGATGCCAGACCTCTGCGACTGCTGGCCGTTGGCAGTTATGATTATACAAAATATTATCAGCAGGTACGCAAGCTGGGACTGGAAGGCTCTGTTGTATTCTTTGGCCCTACCCGGGAAATACCAGCTATGATGAAAATGGCTGATGCACTGGTGTTACCTACCTGGGACGATGCCTGCTCGCGGGTGGTAATGGAAGCTCTGGTCGCAGGCACACCGGCGATCTCAACCGCATATAACGGCGCCTCAGAACTTTTTGCCAGCGGCCGCTACGGCATAGAGATCAATTCACCTGCCAATATAAACCAGCTAGCTGATGCCCTCATAGCTATTGCCAAACCAGCACAAACAGAGCAATTCAAAAAGGCTCTGTCCAGCTCAGACCTGCATAATACTTTATCAATGGCCAGGCACGCTGGCGAACTGATAAACCTCTACAAAAACATCATACAAAACAGACAGCGGTAAATATTTCTGCCTGAGATGAGTTAAAAATGAACGACCCGGTGAGAACAATATCGTTCCAGCCGGGTCGCCACTATTTTAAATATAGTATTTACAGATCACTTGAGCCACTCTGAACCCAATACCGCAAAGTCCAGCAGATCAGTTACACCATCACCGCCAACAGGTGCTATATCAGCCGGCAACAAGCCGGGCTTACACCAGCTATCAGCTAAAATAGCCAGGTCAGCAAGGTCAACTACCCCCGAACCATCAAGGTCAGATAAATACGGCTGCCAGCTCAGACGAGGATACTCACTGCCGGGTATATCAAGTTGCCAGATACCTGTATCCTGAGCAAAATCCCAGCCGCAGTCTGCATATATATCTGTGGTAAGCATCTCCTGTGTAGTCAGCCCTATGCCATAATCTGGAAACCATGGATCAAATGAAACACTTACGCCGGAAAACTCTGTGTCCCAGAAACTATTATATATACTGGGATGATCCTGCTCAGAATACCAGTCACAATATGACACCAGACCACCGGCTGCATGGCTGTCAGGGTCGTATTGCATGGCCACCGCCGCATAACAATTGTTTACACCGCCATTATACATGTAATTGACCAGGCCGCCTATTTCACAATAATCCATAGTCTGCAAAACTGTGATCGACCCTCTGGCATAACTATCAGTCACCTGAGCATTATACAGCGAGCCAAGCAAACCACCTGCCGATAAATAGCCATAATCGGATACAATATCAGCATAAGCAAAACATCTGTCAATACAACTGCCATCAGGTATATCATCAGATTCATCAAAGCCCAGCATTCCGACCAGACCTCCAACACTACTGCAACCATTAACCAGCATTGCTACATAAGATGAGCAACGAGTCAGATATGAATAACTATAGCACCTGCCGGCAACTCCGCCAATGCTATAAGAATCCCGACTATCTATATTTAATGATCCGGTCATTGAGACCTTGTCCAGATGGCTGTTAGTTACCTTGCCCACTACACCGCCAACAGATGAACACCAGTCTGCACCTAACGACACTGAACCTCTCACCTTGATATTACTCAAAGCAGAGTCCCAGAGATAACCGGCAAGTAAGCCGACCCGGTATATCTCGTAATAATTATCTTCCCCCGCGTCAAAACTAATATCACAATTGCTAAGTTTCAGATCACTTATACGAGCCCCTTTAACAAAGCCGAACAGGCCGGTGTTTTCACTATAACCCCAATCTTCAAGCATAACCGGCTTTAGCGACATGCCGCTTATTACATGACCATTACCATTAAACACGCCCCGGAATGGTGCATAATTATAATTCCAGTCCCAGATTTCACCATGTACCTGTCCAATCAACGACTCGCTGAAACTGCCATCATAATTCTCGCCCCAATAAGCAAGGTCAATATCAGAGACAAGCTCAATATACTTATCGTAATCCTGCACGCGATATGACAATAAGAGCAGATCACTGGCATTGGCTATCTTCAAAGGTGAACCCTGAGAGCCGCTGCCTCCCTGACTATAGGGCGAGCGACCGATCACCTGATATAGGTCAATACTCTGACCGCTTATAAGCTGAGTACCAGCCGCCGGCGTTTGCTCTGCTATCACGAGGGCACTAACTGCATTATTATAGCAATTCAACACTGAGCCGCAAGCTATGCCAGATGCAGCCAGAGCATCTATTGCCTGCTGCTTTGTCATACCCCGCAAATCCGGCATTGTCTGCGTGCTCTGCCAGGCAAAGCCAGGATATGAACCATTATTCATTACCCAGATATCGGCTGTACCATTATCACTTTCCTGATCCAGGTCCCAACCGGCGAGCCTGTATGTCTCACGATCTCTCATCAGACCTGAAATAAGAGCAGCCCCCGGCACCGGCCCATCATCATAACTTTCCTTATCAAGAGGCAGGCCGGATATACTCTGATCCCAGAAGCAATTGAACACACCCTTATCGCTACTCTCATCTGACCACCAATCATTTTCATAGTATCCGATCAGGCCATTAACACCATAGAAATCGTCTTCACTATAATTCATACCAACAGCGGCAAAGCAGCGTTCTATCCTGGCATTATAAGCATGGCCAACCAGACCGCCGCAGCCATCACTCATCTCATAATTATCTATGCGACCATTGGCATAACAGTCGCTTACCGTAGCATATTGCGATACATAACCGATCAGCCCACCAATATTATTACTATCAGCGCCCTGAATATAAGAATGGGCACAGCTCTCACTTACACTACTACCATATTTGTTCTCAGAGTCATCAGCACCAAGACTACCTAACAAGCCGCCAATAGAATAACCATTATAGGGCACACTGATATATACATCAGCCTGACATTTGCTCAATTGCGAACTGCAATAAGCCCGGCCTGCCAGACCGCCAACACCCGTGGTTTCATTACCACCAGCGGTTGAAAGCTGTATACTGCCGGAAACCTTTACCTCTGTCACATCGCCGGCAGCAATACAACCGGCCAGTATGCCAACATTATAACACTGTTTCTGACTGCTGATATAAGCATTGTCTATTGTAAGATCATAGACAGTACCTGTGCTTATATAACCAAATAACCCAAGATAACTATATTCGTAATAATCTTCATCAGGGATCATATCCGGCTTGATAACCAAACCGGAAATAGTCCTGCCATTACCATCAAAGCTGCCAGAAAATGGCGTGCCGTTCCATTCCACATCGACAGTACCGGCAGCAATAACTGCATTACTAAAGCTGCCATCTGGATTGTCACCCAAGCCGGTCAGATCGATATCGCTGGTAAGAATAAAACTCATATCCAGGTCTTGCTGACGATATGACAACAACAGCAGATCGCCAACACTGCTTATCCGGAGCGGATCTTCACTTGAGCCGCTACCGCCGGAATAAGGTGATCTTCCTTTAGATACAAAAACATCTATACTCCGGTCGAGAGTTACCTGCTCTCCACTGACAGGCATCTGGCTGATCACCTTACCTGTCGGGACACTATCGCTATAAAGCCCGATCTGATGACCCAGCTTATAGCCGCTCCCGAGCAGCATATCCTGAGACTGAGCCACATCCAACCCCTTAAGGTCTGGTACTGCTATAAAGCTGAGCCCCTGCCAGCTCAAGCGAGGGTAATCAATACCCTCCTCGATCGACCAGATACCAGGCAAGCCGTCCTGCCGGTCACCGGTGAAGTCATAACCAATAAAACTGGAACGGGTCATCATCTCACTCCAGGTCAGACCTGTTGCTTTAATATCTTTCGCACCCGGCAGCTCAAGATAGTAACAATTTACCAGCTCGCCATTACTGACTCCGCAAAATGAATATACATCAATTAACGGCCTGACGACAGAAACGCTACCCAGCGAAATACATCTTTCGATCATATTTAAGTTTCTACCACAGAAAGCACCTGCAATGTAATCACCCTGAACCTGAACGGCACTATAGCAATCACCGATAAAGCCCTCATTGCTACCACATAATCCGCCGGTATAGCCATAGCCGCTCAATTCGCCACTGACATGACATTGCCATATCGAGGCAGCATATTCTACAATACCGCACAAACCGCCCGTATAATTTTCACCACTTATATTGACATTGGTCAGGGCCAGCTCTGATATCAGACCAGGCTCTCCCAGTGTACCGATCAAGCCGCAAGTTGTCCCTGAACCTTCAATTGTAAGATTGCTTATAGTATGGTAATTACCATATAAGCTGCCGGTAAAGATACCCTCAGCCGCAATAACAGCATCAGTAAATATTATACCGCTCATATCTATATCATTGGCAAGAGCAAAGCAACTGTCATACTCATCTACCATCTCGCCCATTGCGATCAGATCGGCAGGTGTTGAGATAAGATAAGGATCACTTATAATACCGCTGCCGGGCAGTGAAGGAGTATAAGGCTCCATACTATAATAATCGCTCTCAGATAATATGTCATTATCATAGAGCTGCGGATACTGACCATAACCCTCACCTACAACCAGCGGATTAAGATAGTTATACAATTCTTCACCCGAGAGCATATTGTTAGCATTAATGTCACTTAGCTCTGACCGCATAGCCGCCAGCAAATATTCAGTAAACAAACCATTCTGATATATATCCATCTCATAGGAATATTCATCATCATCACTGGCAGTGATCACAAAGACATTGGCGTTGTTGAGATCTTTCTTTCTAATCTGCAAGTCAGCGGCAAAGCCATCGCCTGCCGCCACCTTAGCTTTACTGTCTGAGCAACTCTTGGCGAGCACACCTGCTCCGATTGCACTTTTAATAGTGCCGCCAGAAAAACATGAATCTATGAAAACACAAACTGTCCCGCAACTGCTGCCGCTGAACCATTGCGTAAGCTGGTCATCGGTTATATTGCCATCGTAGGCACACAGAGCCTCATCCTGACCATCAACTTCATCAAGCGGCACAGTATCGGTAAGATTTGTACCATGCCCCGAAAAGAAGAACACGCACACATCTGTTGGGCCTGATGCTGCTAACATCGCACTTATCGCCGAGTGAATATTGCTACTTGTCGCAGCGGCATCAACCAGTAAAGAAATGTTTCCAGCTTGCCAGTTAGCATCTCGCAATAACTCGGCCCTGAAATCTATAGCATCATTATCACAAAACTGCAAATCACCTGAACCAGGATAATCCGCCACACCAACAATAACAGCCCGATAGCTCTGAGAATAAGCAGAAACGGCCAGCGACAACAAAATCGCCAAAAGACACAACAACTTTTTCATTTTTTACCTCTTAATAATATGATTACCTTGTCTGCAAACGACATTAAGCTCCCAATAAACACTCGAATAAATAGCTATGATATTTTTAACCGATAGCGAACCATACCCCTGGCCAACTTATCGTTAAATTAAGTTTAGAACCAAAAAAATGATATTTGCCAGAACTTACATTCTAACAATATAGCCAATACAGTCAAATTAAATAACTCTTTTTCATTTCATTAACTGACAACACCACATATTCTATTAATTGCGCACAAGCTCAAAACATTATTCATTAAACCCTGATGCACCACCTGTTTATAACAAGATTAGCTATACGAAAGGGGTAATATATGCTAAAATACCGTTATGAAAAAAACTGTTATATGGCTGATTTTTATCTTTTTGATTTTGCCGGGGTGTAAAAACCAAACGGTCTCTGGCTTAGAGCAGACAGACAATACCAATATTGCCATGCTGGAAGGTCTGCCCACTGTAATTTCTGCGCAAAAGCATATTATTACGGTCGGCGAGTTTCAATATGAAGCACTCAAGATCAACACCAGCCATTATATCATTTACACCACAGTGACAGACCGGCTCATTCTCCGCAGACTGCCTATGCTGCTGGAATCGGCCTGGCAGAATTTCCAGACCTTTTCACCCAATTATCAGTCAGAGCAGAGAGTTAAAGGCAATATCTATTACTTCAGGGATCGTCAGCAATGGCTTGATTTTTCCAGAGCATTTGCCCCTGAAAGTTTTCACATCTTCGAGCAGGTTCGCTCTGGCGCTTATTGCCATAACCGCACTTGCGTTGCCTGGCAGATATCGCGTCAGGCTGACTTTTCTGTTCTCACTCATGAAGCCTGGCATCAATATTGCGACCTGAATTTCAGTCAGACATTACCCAGTTGGCTGGCAGAATCATCTGCGGTCTATCTGGAAGCCTATAAATGGGACGCCCAGGGGCTCAGTTTTTCTCCCAGATACAATCTCAACCGACTGGCCGCATTAAAATTATCGATTAACGCCGGGATAAATTTTTCTATTGAACAACTGACAGGTAGTGACCCGGGCGCAGTCATCACCAGCAATATGCATCTGACCAATGAACAGAGCGACATGATAATTTCTGCCTACTATGCCCGGCTCTATGCTCTGGCCAGATTTTTCTTTGAGTTTGAATATGGCATATATCGTAAGCCATACCTCAATATTTTCACCGACCTGTATAATGGCTCTGCCAAACTGCCTCAACCGCTGCTAAACGCTGATATACAAGAGCAAAAGACCAGATTATGGAATATGCAGGCCGGTCAATATCTCTACAACCTATATCTGGGCTCACATAACCAGCTCATCGAACAGCAATATCAGGCCTTCTGCCTTTCTCTGGCCAGTTCAGTTAAGATAAATCAGAATTAATGTAAATGTTCACAGAGTTTATAAAATAGCAAAGTTAATACTGTTTTCACTTGCCCTGTGGCGGGTACTTCTGTTAAAATGGGAACTTCGCAGCAAAGGATAACTCTGGCCTGTTCTGGGAATTTCTGATCCAGAGTTATATTTTTAGCAGTTATATTTTATGGCAACCGTGATCGGTTTGTTTGGTTTGAGAATCTGAATTGCTTAAAGAGAAAAGAAAAAACAGGTTATTCCCTGTCGTTATGTTATTGGCTTTGTCACTGAGCGGCTCAATTATTGGCCCGGCCAGTGCTGCTGAACTTAACTGTCAGATAAACTTTACTGAATCTGATTTTATTATCAGCAGTGAATATGGTTATGACATAATTTCATACACCGGCCATGGCGGCGATTATACTGACATACCCGGCGAACCATTGCTGCCTGTTCGCTATGCCCATATCCAGTTACCCGCTAATGCCAGAGTAACTAATGTCACTACCAGCATATCAAACGAAAAGCAACTATCTGGCGTCTTTGATATTATGCCAACGCAACAGCCGGTACCTGTCAGTAAGGCAAACAAAGCTTCATTCACAGAGCAAGCGGCCGATGTGTATCTTTCGCCGGTTCGTTATCGCAAGCAACTGGCCGTATCTGGCACATCAGGCAAAATGCAGGGCACTAAACTGCTGCCAGTAACCCTTATGCCTCTGGACTATATACCCCTCACCGGCGAGATATTCCTGGCTACCAGTATAGAGATATCCGTTGAATATGAGCTTGAACGACCACAACCAAAATGGCATTATAAGCAGCATAACCACAAAAAATCGCTGATTGATCTGCATAAAGATTCTATAATCAATTATTCTGCCAGTTCAGATATTATTGAAGCTACTGGCGGCGATGAACCACTGCCGCTACCCGAAGCCAGTCTTGCAACTATACCGCAATATTTCGCCGGGCCGATGAGCCAGGTCGAATACCTTATTATTACTACCCAGGAATTTCTGAGCGAGTTCGCCCCGCTGGCAAACTGGAAAAGCCAGAAAGGACTGCCTGCCGCCGCTATTTTGGTATCTGATATCTGTGCCAGTTATGGTACACCTGCCGATAGCGTTCCCGAAAAGATCAAACTCTGTATTGCTGATTACGCCCAGAACAGAGGAACGCTCTGGGTCGTTCTGGGTGCTGACCATAACAACATTCCCGCCATGAAGTGTTACGGCAATGTCAACACTTCGCCTTCGCCCACAATCACCAATGACATTCCTACCGAACTATACTACTCGGACATAGATGATATCGAATGGGACGATAATGGCGATGGCGTGTATGGCAAACTGCAATCTGATGGCGACACTATCGACATGTACCCCGATGTCTATGTCGGTCGTATCAGTGCCTACCCCGGCTATCCTGAACATATCAGAAATGCTGTAGCAAAGATCATAAATTACGAAAAGAATTGCCCAACTGAAAACTTCGCGGAAAAATTCCTCATTGCCGGTGCAACCCTTTGGGGAGATATTGGCGATGTGGTTGACTCTGAAGCAAAATCAGAATTGCTCTGGTCCAAATATATCGCTCCTTACTGGCCCGGCACAAAATATCGCTTTTACTCTACTAATACCGATTTTGCAGGTGGAGCTGAATACACACTTAACGCTGCAAACCTGGCTCAACAGGTGAATAATGGATACAACTTCCTTCACATGGCCTGTCATGGCAGCAGTACCAGCTGGCAACTGGAAAGCGGCTCACTCACTTCCAGCAATATCTTTGATCTGATGCCCGATCAGGGTACTTACCTGAGGCCTGATGCGGCAAATATAGTTACTATGGCCTGCCTGACAAATGCCTTTGACCAGGCACAATCATCTTTGAGCGAGGCTTTCCTGCGTACCAGAGACGGAGGAGCTGTAAGCTATATCGGGGGCACTCGTTATGGCTGGGGCTGGCCCAATTCTTCATCTGCCGGAGTCTCTCTGCAATATAACCAGACATTTTATCAATACCTGTTTGACGACAATCACAATAGCCATATCGGTGAAATACTGGCATTGGCAAAGGCATCTAAGATCAGCGGTTGCAGCTCTTATAACTCAAGCAGATGGGTACAGTTCAGCCTGGCACTTATGGGCGATCCGGAAATGCCGCTCTACACCGCTAACCCTGCAGAATTTGCCGTTAGCGCAGCAACAGAGATCGGACTGGGCCAGCAAAACTATTCTATCAGCACAAACAAAGCAGAGGCTCTGGTATGCCTGAGTAAGGGTAATGAAATTTATTATCGCGGCCAGACCAACAAGCAGGGTAAACTTACAGCCACTATTACACCCAGTACCCCGGGCGAAATGACCCTTACTATTACCGCTAAAAATTTTCGACCATATACCGCCAGTGTTTTTGTAACTACTCCCACACTGGAGCCTTGCAAAGAACTGACTGTGGCAAATATTGACGGGCAGATATCTCTTATATGGCAGCCGTCACTAGATGACAATTTTGATCATTATCAAATATTCAGCTCTGATTCCGCTAACGGCCCATTCACCCTGACAGGCACTACTCAATATGAATATTTCCTGGACGAAACAGAATATAATACCTGCCGCTATTATTTTGTTGTTCCGGTTGACATTTACGGCATACCCGGAGAAGCAAGCGATATTCGCGGCACATGCTACCAGTCATTGCCGGTTCGTACCACTGATAATTCTACCGATGGCATGATCGCTCTTGAGGCAGAAGCCTGGGACTTCAACGCCCGCCATGAACTGGCCCAATGGAATACCGAACTGTCAATTCCCGGCTACACCGGCACAGCGGCCATGTCAACCGGTCAATACGACCTGCCCTTTACCAGCACAGATGGACCAGCTCTTCAATATCGCGTTTATTTCGACCAGCCGGGTAATTACTATGTCTGTGCCAGAGCATGGGCCGGCAATACCGACACCCCCGGCTGCTACATTGGCATAAACGACACACCTTGTACTCAGGCTATAAGTGGGCATAGCACCGGTCAATGGAGCTGGTCAACCAATAGCCAGTTGGTAACTTTTAACATTAGCACACCTGGCATACACACCATATCGGTATGGGCCGCCCAACAGCAATATATTCTCGACAAGCTAGTTATATCACTTGCACCCATTGACCAGCCAGACTCTGTCATTCAATGCTCATACGCCGGAACTACTGACCTGTTTCCTGATGGCAAAATTGATCTGAATGACTTTGCAATTATCGCAAATCAATGGCTCAATCCCTACACAACCCAACATCTGACAGATTTTCTCAATGACTGGGGACTGTGCGTCACGCCCTGATTTATCATAACTGCTTGAAGAGAAACATCTTAAACATATCACATCACTATGTGCAAAACATGTGCAAAACCTTATAAAGGTTGACACAGGGTAGATTTGTATTATAATTGCGCTGATTTGTTTCGGGCTGGCACAATGAAACTGGCCGTTAAGAGAGATATAGCAAAAAGGAAAACTATATATGGATCAGAAGATATTCAAAGCTTATGACATCAGAGGGCTTTACGGCTCACAGTTAGATGAAGATGCCGCCTGGAAGATAGGTCATGCTTCGGCTCAGTTTCTCCGCAGTCTGTTGGAAGGCTATGAACGCGGCCAGCAAAACGCTCAATCGGTAGTAGTTGGCTACGATATGCGTACTCACAGCCCATCTTTGGTAAAGGCCCTTATGGACGGCATGACCGGCTCAGGTGCCAATGTCATTAATATAGGTATGATCGATACCCCGCAAATCTACTTTGCTATCAATTATCTGGGTACCTGCGGTGGCGTTCAGACTACTGCCAGCCATAACTCAGCCCCATATAATGGTTTCAAAATAAGCGGCATAAAGGCCCGTCCGATCGGCTCTGATACCGGACTTAAAGAAATCCAGCATATTGCCAGCTCGTTGAGACATACAGCTGCCGCCGGTCAGGGCAAAATAACTGAAATGGACCTCTATGAGCCATATAAAGCTCATGTGCTTCAGTTCCTTACCAGCGATCTCAAGAAAGTCAAGATAGTCGTTGACTGCTCTAACGGTATGGCCGGCAAGTCAGTACCAAAGATATTCGGCGACCTCGATATCGATCTTATACTGCTCAATACCGAAACTAACGGCACATTTAATCACGACCCTAACCCTTTGGTAGAAGGCAACTTAAAGGAACTAAAAGACGCAATTAAAGAGCATAATGCCGATGTTGGCGTGTGTTTCGATGGCGACGCTGACCGCCTGGTAGTTGTTGATGAAAAAGGCAATACTATCGGTTGCGACATATTCACCGCCCTGCTGGCTGAATATTTCCTCAAAACCAACCCAGGCTCTGCTATAGTTTACGACCTTCGCAGCAGTTGGGCTCTGAAAGAGACTATTACTCGTTGTGGTGGTGTGCCCAGACGCGAAAGAGTAGGCCATTCGTTCATGAAAAAAACCCTCAAAGACTCAAAAGCAGTCTTTGGCGGCGAACTGAGCGGTCATTTCTACTATCGCGATAACTTCTTTGCCGATAGCGGCATGATAACCCTGGTTCACCTGCTTAATGTTATCTCTATGAATAACAAGCCGATAAGTGAGCTTTTCGCTCCTTATAAGGTTTACCATACCAGCGGCGAAGTGAATTTCGAGGTAGAAGATAAAGAAGGCACAATGAAGAAACTGGAAGCCAAGTATGGCAAGGGCGACTGGCTTGATGGTGTCACAGTTGAGTGCGGCGACTGGTGGTTCAATTGCCGGGCCAGTAATACTGAGCCGCTATTGAGACTGAATGTTGAAGCCAAGTCTGCCCAACTGCTTCAGGAAAAGTTCAGTGAAATTAAGGCCATGCTGGGTGAGCCGGTTAACCACTAACCAACCCCCGATCACTAATTTCAAGCCACAAAGCTATTGACAGCACATCTGGTATCTTACTGCCGATTTCATTGTCAAAGGCTTTGTGGTTTTTCTTTTTAAACGATCTCCTGGCCAAAATCGGCTCACTAACACCAAGATTGCCGAACTCATACCCCCTGTCAGAAAAAATAAATCTAACCGGGAATGTTTTGTTAAGTTATCACCTTGAAATTTACGATAAAGTAAGGTATTAATGACTGTAACTTTCTACTTTGTAGAAAGATAAATTGCAGACGGGCTGTTTTTCTCTGTTATGTTAAACAACATGGCATATAGCTCGTAGTATAATATACTATATTAATATGTTTCATAACTCATAAAACAGCTACTAAAACCAGGAGATATATTTATGATAAGAACAGTTAAAGCATTTCTTGCTCTCAGTGTTGCAGCTTTTTTCTCTGCCGGCTGCCAGAGCAATAAGCCAATGCCTATAGAAGCTAACTTCCGCCAGATTACAGTTGGCCAGAGTACCAGTGATGAAATACTCAATCTCTTTGCCCATGAAAAGGTATTACAGACCACTGATAAAATATCTCTGCTCAATAATAAAGGAAAATTCCATCGCGAAGCCGCTATAGCCACTATTGATCCGACCAGCTCACTTTTAAGCCGGTATGTCTATATGAGCCGTACCAAAGACTTCAATGATGTAAAACTACGCATAGTAGTAGAAGCCAGAGTGCCTCAAAATATTATGATCAAGCCTTATGAGAGTAATGCCCAGCGAGATATGGCAATTTTACGCTTCTGTCACGAATCACTGAGAAATGACACAAAGTCATTTTCCAATGAGCAGGAGACAACCGACCTGATGAACCTGGCATCAATGGTGTTGGGGCTTGGTATTGCAAAACTGGAAGCCGCCCCACGAGACATAACTGATATCACTACTGAAAACGGGTTTACCTATATACATACTACCGCCGGGGAGTGTAAAATACGCCTGGAACAACATGAAAACAGCGATATATACACCATGAGCGTCCACACAAGAGGTGCTTTCGACTGGCTGGTTAAATGGTAAGACCAAAAAAGACCTTTAATAATGAATAATTTTTGCAAAGCGGGCCATAAACCCGCTTTTTTATTTATTTTCAGTATTAAAAATAGCTTTTTTTCTAAAATAATGGTAAATTAGTAAAGTTTTAGAAAATTGTGAGCCGATAACTCGTATTGAATGCTGATAGTAGCATCAGGAAAAGTATTTTTGCCTGCTGTCAGCATACTGTACGACCTTAGCGGAGCTAAGCTGTAACAGTAAAAATCAAAGGATTGATCGATGGTTCCCAGGGATATGGGGACAAATGCTGGGTTGCCTGTCCGGAACCCTCAGCAGTATTACAGGCCGCCTGCTCTCTCATAGCAGGCAAAATATTTCTCATTGTACCTGGAGCAATAGCTCGGGCGAGAACGCAATGGTCTGGTCAATTCCCTCTGTTTGTTTTGTTACCTTGAAATATAACCCCAGTTTGATTTCATCTGGGGCAGAATGTTATCGGACCAGACCCGGAAGTCTGCTCCGAAAAGTAGTAATGTATTTTTGGCCTCTGTTATTTATTATTGAGAGGTGTTTTTATGCGGTGTTTATCTGTAATAAACCAAAAAGGCGGATGTGGTAAGACAACAGTATCGATGAACCTGGCGGCCTGCCTGGCCAGCCTTGGTCACAGAACTCTGCTGATCGATATGGACCCTCAGACTCACTGCGCCGTGGGGCTGGCTGTTCCTGAAGATCAGGTCGAACAGAATATATATGATGTGCTTATTTCAGTTAATTCTGATAAGCCAGTCACACTAAAAAACATCAATTGGCAGATAGCGCATAACTTTGACCTGTCTCCAGCCGGCATAGAACTGGCCGCCCTGGAACCACAGCTTAATCAGACCGAAGGACGCGAAGACCTGCTCAAAAGCGTACTGGCTCGCGACGCCCGGGAATATGATTATGTAGTTATAGACTGCCCGCCCGGCGTAGGTATTCTTACCTTCAACGCTCTGAGAGCCTCTGATGAAGTGGTTATTCCAGTTGAAACTGGCTATTTCGCTATGCACGGACTGCAAAAACAGCTCGAAACCCTTGAAGTGCTGAGAAAACAATGTCATCAGGACATTACTGTCAAAGTATTGGCAAGTATGTACGATGTTCGCACCAAACTTGCACGCGAAATACTCAACGAACTGCGTCGTAATTACTCAGACATAATGTTTAACACCATTATCAATTTCAATACCAAGCTCAAAGAGGCTGCCAGCTTCGGTCAGCCTATTACTGAATATGACCCTAACAGCAAGGGTATGAAAGATTTTGTTTCTCTGGCAAATGAGATCGTACAAAATGCTAATCTGGCCAAAGATAACTTCAAACCAGCAGTTGAAACTGTTGAAAAAGCCCTGCGTAAGATAAGCAAATCCGCTGATGAGCTTCTGGCTGAATCTGAGCTGCTTATCGGTGCATCACCGGCGATCAGTAAGAACAATCATGAGCCGGTACTTACCAAAGATGTTCAGCAGAAGATCGCCGATTTCTATGGTATTAAACAGGAAGGCTCAAATGTAACCTTTGTTGCTATGTACCCACATGCTAAAAATGTTCAGATAGCTGGCGAGTTTAATGGCTGGAAACCGGAAGATACTCCTCTGGAAAAAAGCCCGGACGGACGCTGGTTCACCAGACTTCAGCTTGATTCCGGACGCTATCAGTATCGCTATGTAGTTGATGGTCGCTGGCAGCAGGATCCATATAATTCCAGCGCAGTTGCCAATGAGTTTGGCGAAATGAACTCTGTACTGGAAATGGTTTAATAACAACATAATCATTCATAGACTGCCAGAGTTCATGTATTCATAACTGAAGGCGGCTATAAAATACTAAAACCAAGATAAAAACAGATTAACCTTGCGTCTCAAAAGACACAGGGTATTTCTGTTTATTACAAGACTGCGTTTTTCAGTGATAGCAAATGTGTTATCAGGTGTTCAAGGATGAACACTGGGGGCGAATAATGGACGAAAATAAAAGCGAAAGAGCAAAAAGAGGTATAGAGTCAATAGCTCATCTGTTCCTTTCACAACTTAATGACCAAACACAAGGCGATAAACCGGCTGCCAATCGGCCTGTTCGCCAGGCCCCTCAAGCACAAGATGTATCAGAACTCAAGGCAATACAATCTGAACCAGAAATAATATCTGCCTCAAATCTCTACGGTAATTCAGAATTTACACCAGAGGACAACTCTGACCTCGACAACAGTCTGGCAGGTGAGATAGTACTGGCCTATCATCTACGCGACCCTTACACCAAAGTTAGAGATTATGCCAGATATCAGGCGCAGCATGACCAGCGAATAATGCTTGTCAGTATTGACCAGTATGAACTGAGCCTGCAAGAGATATTTAATGACGACACAATCGCCGAGCCGGAAATAATAGCAGAAACCGAAGGACCAGCCAGCGAGCTCATACCCCTGATAAATGAACGGGGTGAAAATTATGATATTATCATTCTCAATATAGACCCTTCTTTTGCCGGTCGTATAAATGAGATAATCAGCCGGGCTGATTGTGTCACCATAATCTCTGACACCACCTCTGATGGTATTGTCAGGGCATACCAAACACTGAAATCTGTTATCAATAATATTGAAGACGACCAGGATATCCAGCTTTTTATCTGTGATGCTGAAACTACAGAACAAGCAGACAGGGCATTCTATAAGTTTTCTGAAACGGCCCGTAAATTCATCAATCGGGTGATCGTACCGGCAGGAACAGTCCTGGCCTATCCTGAAAAAGAGATAAGGCCTCTGGACGATAACGGCCTTACTGAAAGCGAGGCTCTGGCCCTGAACCTGGCAGATGCCGGTCTTGATACGCAAACAGAGCAGCCAGAACCCCAACCCCTCAGTGATAAAGATTGTTATGTCTGCCAGAGCGACACTTATTCGATCGACAGCGATACGATCAAAACTGATGAAGAACTAACAGATAAAAAACCGACTGTCAGTTTCAACTGCAATTATAAGCCATCCTGCTCAGACCCAAGAGAAAATGAAGCTGGAATCAGAGAAGATAACACATTTAACTATCTCAATTATGTAAAATCGCTCGAGAAGGAAAATAAAAGCGAGAAATATCGTGAACTGGTCATAGTGCGACCGGGCACAAGCCATTCAGCCGGTCCAACCCAGCTTAATCCACTGGCTATAAACTGTTCGGTCGGTAATGACAGTGATATCTGCGGGGCCATTTCGCTCAATTTCGCAACACTTACTGGCTCTGACAGTATCATACCTCTGGAACATCGGTCTTTTAACGAGCTGTTCTCTAATGCCAGATTGCTTGCCACGCCCGGCGGGACGATAATTGTCTTACTCTGCTGCCTTTACCAGCAGTATGACATAAATATATTGATAGACGAAATCAGCAACTGGCTCAATGACCATAGTGGTGTATTGGCCACTCGTTATCGGCATCTGAACCTGAAAGCTGACTCTCCTGCCCATCTGGCGATAATCTCCGGCGTAAATCACGGCGACCTGTGCGACCAGGCCCTGCTGGCCGCTGACGAACAGGATCTTACCTGCAAAGTCTGGCAACTAACCAGCTTTACTCTGGCTGGCCAACAGTATATAGCCTTGAGTTAACATATCATAACTACCTGCTGTAAGACAGGTTACAGTCGCTAAGCCGCAACCTGAGTATCTTTTGATACCAGAACTTAAATTATCCACCGCAATTATTATTGAACATATCATTAATTCCTGTTGTAATAAGTGGGGCATAAAACCGACTTTACAGTTGGATAGTGCAACTGGTAAAGCAACAAAAGTTTTAACCGACAATGGAATTAAGGTAAAATATGATAAGCAGACTTATATTAATAACTTCTCTTTTTCTGAGCCCTGATTTATACGGACAGGAGCCAAATACTATAAGCCAGGCTAAAACCAATAACCAGGCGGTCATAAGTAGTATAGCTTTGGAAAATGATACTGAAATAGTGACATTACTTGACAAGATCGAAAAGGCATGTCTGCAACTTAATTCATATCAAGCAGATATGAAATATGACATTATACAATCTCTAATTGATTCTCAGTCTGTCAGAACAGGAAAATTATACTATAAGGTCGATGCCAACTCTATTCTGGCCCGCATACATTTCGAGGACCTTACCGAGATCGACCTTATGGACCCTGAAAGTCAGGCCAAACCGATCAAGTTTGATGAGGACTATTATTTCGATGGCCTCTGGGTAGTTCGTACTAATGCCCAGACCAAAACAGTACAAAAATGGGAAGTGGCCGAAAATCGTCAGGACCGAGAGGCTTTTAGACTGGGCCATGGCCCTTTCCCCTTACCCTTTGCCATAAAAACCCATGATGTCAGAGAATATTTCGAGGTAAAACTTAACGACACCCCCCGCCGTACCAGCCAGGAAAATGCCGTTTGCCTGACCCTTACCCCGAAACCCGAAACATCTTATGCCAAAGAATATAAGCTGGTCGAACTGTGGGTAAGTCAGGCTAATTACCTGCCCACCCAGATCTGCTATGTAAAACAAGACTATGAAGAAAATACGGTTATCTGGTCAAATATTGAGATAGACAGCTCGATAAAAGATACGATCTTTGCCATGCCCAAAACACCTGCCGGCTGGACCGAGGAAGTAACCCCGCTGGAAAAGACCAAATAACTCCAATAGCCGAGTCAACCCAGTTGCGACCCGGAACTCAGTGGGCTGCAGGCGAAACCTCACCATTATCATTGTTTAACGGCTGTTCGGAATGATCGTTTCTGGGGAAATCAGGCCGGAATATCTCCGACTCAACTATATTGGTACAACGGTCAATAATGCGATCTATCATAATACGGAAATTATCCTGCGATTTTTCTGCATAAGCTCTGGATTTGCCACTGATCTTAGTCGTTGAAACAACATCGCCGGTATCGGTATTAATTATCATAACTACAACCGAAAGATTAGTCCCTTGAGATGGCTGGGCATTAAAAGCCATTTCATCAGCATAAATTGTCTGTACCTGAGCGTGTGAACCAACGGGAACAATAGCGTTATCATTGGAAGTATCACTAGACTGGTCAGATATATCATAGGTCTTAACCGCTGGCTGAGCAAGAGCTTTATCTACTATAACCTGTTGCTGATAAGGCACTTCTGCACCAGTAACATCAAATGTACCATAGCTTTTTTTGCCCTGCTGATTCTGGGCATTCACCCTGAGCTTATCACCCGGTGCAGCATTTATTTTTGCCATAAAGCTGTAATCATCAGCAAGATGGGCTTCTGTTCTGGTCCCGTCATTAACATTGCTTATGTATATTGTCGCCGGAGATGAGGTAGTAATCGCCCCTGGTTTACCCACAACAAAGTATTCATTTTTTTCCTGAGCAGCATATATCCTGACCAGCGGCTTATTAACCTTGCACGAAGGCTCTACTGGCTCTTTCTTACTCAAAGACACCACATCATTAAAACCGGTCAAAGCAACAAAACCCATACTAAATAACTTCAGACAAATACTATACCCCATAGTAATACTCCCAAATTGTTATAACACATTTACCTGAACTGGTCAAATAGTAGAACTTATTCAGAATATCTAATCAACTAAATGTAAGCAAGCCAAAAAATCAGGCAATAATAGAAAAAATCTGAGAAGATAACCGTCGGGAAGTATCCTGTCTAAAAAAAATCCGTGTCAAAGTGCCAAAGGAGGAAATTATCATTTGACAGTATGATGAATTGGTTTATGATTAAACTTGTGTGATTGTATGCGGATATAAGCCGTAACAATAAATAAAACATAACCACATAAGCAGTAATAGGTTATAAAAGAACCGGAAAGGTATGTTTTGAATATACTTATGGACAAACAGGCCATCGCCAACAGTCTGGAACAGATGGCCGATAAAATAGCAGCCAGATATACCGATAGAAATATTGAACTGGCTCTGGTAGGTATAAGAGACCGGGGAGAGGTGCTGGCCCAGCGACTTCACACCATGCTGGAAAGCCGCCTGCAAAACAGCATAGATCTGGGCACGCTAGACATAACCCTGTATCGTGACGATCTTAATATGGCAGGCGCCCACACGATCCATGTCGGCACAACAGAAATCACATTTTGCATAGACGATAAAGTGATCATACTGGTTGATGATGTACTCAATACGGGTCGTTCAGTGCGTGCCGCCTTAGATGCCCTGGTTGACCTGGGCCGTCCGCAGGCTATTCGCCTGGCAGTTCTGATCGATCGTGGAGCAAGGGAGTATCCTATAAGTGCCGATTATGTCGGCAAGTCAGTAACTGATGTTCCAGATGAAATTAAAGTGCAAGTACTCTTACAGGAATACGACGAGACTGAAGAAGTGATATTAGTGGAAAAAGAATACTAATACTATATGCTATCGATAAAAAAAATGCCAAAAGCAGGTCAGCCCCGGCAACAAGGCCAGAAAATAACAGGTAACTATACAATATGATCCAAGAGCAAACAAAAGACGATGACACCCAATTCATCTGGACCAGGAAACACCTTCTGGGCCTGAGAGATCTGAGCAAAGAGGAACTACTGCACATATTCGAAACAGCCGATGGTTTCAGCGATCTCTCGCAGCGAACCGTTAAAAAGGCGCCCGTACTCCGCGGCAAGCTGGTAGTTAATCTTTTTTTTGAGGACAGTACCCGCACCCGCTCCAGTTTTTCTCTGGCTGCCAGCCGGCTCAGTGCTGATGTCATGGAATTCACAGCCAAGAGCAGCAGCATCTCAAAAGGAGAGACCCTCCGAGACACCGCACGCAACCTGGAAGCTATGGGTATTGACATAGTGATTTGCCGCCATAGCGCCGGCGGAGCACCTCACCTGCTCAGTGAGAGCATAAATGCCTGTATAGTTAACGCCGGGGACGGTTATCATGAGCATCCTACTCAGGGCCTGCTCGATCTATACACCATTCGCGAGATGGGACGCAGCTTCGAGGGCCTTAAAGTTGCGATCGTTGGCGATATAGCTCACTCACGAGTAGCCCGCAGTAATATCTGGGCTTTAAATAAGCTGGGAGCCAAGGTATTTTTAGTTGGCCCTCCAACCCTTATGCCCAGTGCCGCCTCTCAGTTACCAGTTACCATCTGCCATGACTTTGATGAGATATTACCAGAACTGGATGTCGTCAATATGCTCCGGATCCAGTTCGAGCGGATCAAAAGCCACGCCTTTCCAACTGTAAGAGAATATTCGAGAATGTTTGCCCTCACCGGCAAAAGAATGGAAAGAGCCAAGTCTGACCTGATCGTCATGCACCCTGGCCCGATCAATCGCGGTGTAGAAATAGAGAGCAATGTAGCCGATGGCCCCAACAGCACCATTCTCCGCCAGGTAACTAATGGAGTAACTATTCGCATGGCAGTCCTTTATCTGGTTAATCAGGCCGCAGTAGCGGAAAGGGAAGGATAAATGAGCTGCCCGGAACTGTCTGTAGCTATCTACGCCAATGCCGACAAACCCGAAGCCGTTAAAGTGGCAAAAGAGTTGCTCAATGGCCCGGTTGGCAAATACGCCTGTCTGAATGAGATACTCACTGACAAAATAGACCTGGCTGGAATAAAGCATTGCCAATATCTGATAGTTATTGGCGGCGATGGTACTATTCTTTCGACAGTTCGTCAACTCAACGGTTTTAAAATACCTATCATCGGCGTTAATGTCGGCAAGCTGGGTTTTCTGGCCCGCTTTTCGCGTGATGACCTGGTCTGTGATTTTGAAAATATGGTCAGGCATTGTCATAATTCTGTCAGCGATCACAAGCTATTGCGTTGTGACCTGATAAGTGATGGCAAGGTAAAAGAAAGTTCGCTGGTTGTCAATGAAGTTGCAGTTGTCGCCGGGCCTCCCTTTCGTATGCTCGACATAACCATAAGCATTGGCAATGAGCATCTGTCCAACTGTTCCGGCGATGGCATGATAATTTCAACCCCAACCGGATCAACTGCATATAATCTTTCGGCAGGCGGTCCTATCCTGGAATCAAACCTCGACTGCATCGCCATTACCCCTTTGGCTGCCCACTCACTGAACTTCAGACCGATAGTGGTAGGCACAGATAAAAAAATATCTATCCGCTGCAATTCATCAGCGGCCAAAGCTCTTATTGACGGACAGATCAATCTGGCAATGACCAAAGATGAACATGTAGTCATTCAGCCATCGGGTGAGTCTTTTCACCTGCTTCATAATCCACGATTTAATCAATGGCAGGTCCTTAATCGCAAGCTACATTGGGGGCGTTTGCCGGACTACAATAAATATGACAGTACTGAGAATAATGACAATGCATAATTCAGCCAAAAGATCATTACTGATTATATTAACACTGGCGAGCCTGTCGTCGGGCCAGCAGTATATGGCCCAGGACGGCCATCTGCTCGATGCAAATAATCGCATTGGCAGCATGGGCTGGAATGGCAGTGGCAGTATAGACGCATTAAACAATCGCAATCATAATATAATGACCGGCAATATCAGCGGCGGTCTTAGTTTTCAGGGATTAACCCCATACAGCAGCACAATGCAGTTCCAGGGCACAAGCAATACCAATACGCTGAGCAACTTTCGGCGTGATAGCGTTGACATAAGCCGTCTGGGGCGAGGGCTCAATACGCCCGGACTATATATTGATTCCGGCACAGGGGTTGCCGGGAGCTTTGGTACTAATACCATATTGAACCCGCAGTCTGATTATCGCATATCAACCATACTAAACCCTCGCCTGCAAAGTCGGGGCTATGGTAATATGCTTAATAACTCATTATCCGGAAGCAGCGATGGGCGAAGCTTTAAACTACTGCCCTCTGAACTGTCGCTGATCTCCTCGGAAAAAATAGCTGCTGATCGGGTATATTCCGCTCGCTCAGCTCTTAACTGGCGACTGGAACCTCGTTTGAATTTCAGAGCCATTTATCAGGATAATGCTTCCGCTTCCGGCGGTCAGATGACATATCCTCAGCAGTCTCAATCAGCAAGTATGCCGGCTGATGCGGAAAAAGAATTATATTTCCCGCAAGATAGCAGCAGCCGCATTTTTTCACCTGAAGAGCGGTCAGAGAGTCTGGCCGTAACTGCTCAGGGCACCGAATCTCAACATCGCCAGCAGTATCAGACCTGGTGCAATGAGGGCAAGAGCCATCTTCGGCAAGGCAGATATTACAAAGCGGTTGACAGCTTTGGCCATGCGGTGATCTATGCCGGTCTTGACAATAATGAGGCTTTGCGACTGTTGACCGTAGCTCGCTTCGCAGCAGGTGAATATATCGGAGCTTCGATCAACCTGTATCAGGCATTTGACCGCTCTTTTGAAGCAACAGCGGCCAAAGACCTTGACCTGCTGAACTTGTTCGATTCAAACCAGAGCTTTTTAGCCGGGATGAAAGACCTGCAACGCTGCTATGACCTTACCGAAAACCACTCCCTGCTCTTTTTGATCACCTGGCTCGAATATCAGTCGGGCAATATCAGCTCAGCCCGGATAAATGTACAAAAACTATGCGAAACACAACCGGAAAACCAGCTATTTGATCAATTGCGAAATTACATCAGATCAGCGGAGTAATTTATTATCTTGCCTCGATAATCTATAAGATATTCCTTAATTAAACTATTGTATTATATCGTTTTCCAAGCTGACACAAAGCCTGAAAAGGCAATACCAGACTCATATCTCTCATTCATATAACGACTTAGACTAAAAAACCCGTATTAGTATTTATACCCGCTCTACGCTTTTGAGAAAATAATCGGAAAAAGAGATACTTCATTTTGATTGACAAACAATGTCAGTACAGTTACAATCGCCAGACAATCTCGTATTTCCTTAAAGAATTAAGGGTTAGAATACCAGATTTCAGGCCCGGAACTGTGCAGATATGGAACCTTAAATTCTAATTTCTTCATAAAAAATCCTCAGCTTGTGTGAATTTACTAACAAAATATATAGTGATAAATTTTAAATGCCCGATTTTCCAACTTTAAAGATAGGTAATTTAGAGATCAATCCACCTATCATCCAGGGCGGTATGGGTGTAAGGATTTCCCTTTCATCTCTGGCCGCTGCTGTCGCCAATCAAGGCGGAGTGGGCGTGATAGCAACTGCTGGTATAGGCGGTATGGCCCGCGAAGGCGGCAAGACTTACGCTCAGCTCAATCAAGAGCAACTTACCGCCGAACTGCAAAAAGCCCGTTCTCTGACCAAAGGCATAATAGGTGTGAATATTATGGTCGCCCTGGCCGATTATGACCAGTTGGCCAAAACAGCGGTCGAACAAGGTGCCGACATACTCATTTCCGGCGCTGGCTTACCATTGAATCTGCCTGCTCATGCGGGAGATAGCAATGTCAAGCTCATACCGATCGTTTCATCTGCTCGTGCCCTATCGATCATAGCAAAAAAATGGAAGAATAACTACAACCGCCTGCCTGATGCCGTTATCGTTGAAGGGCCAATGGCTGGTGGTCATCTGGGTTATGATTTCGATGAAGCCTTAGGCAATAAGGCCCGCAGTCTGGATGACAGTCTGCGTGAGATAATACCTGTCGCGGCCTCTTTTGATAAGCCGATTCCGGTAATAGCTGCTGGCGGTATTTATAATGGTACTGACATTGCCCGCGTGTTGAAATTAGGTGCAAACGGTGTACAGATGGCAACACGGTTTGTGTGTACCGATGAATGCGATGTTCATCCGAACTTCAAACAGATGTACCTTAATGCTCGCAAAGAAGACATAACTCTCATTCACAGCCCGGTAGGTTTACCAGGTCGGGTAGTGCAAAATGAGTTTGTGAAAAAGATCAATAACGGACATAAAGTTCCATTCAAATGTAAATATCAATGTCTGCGCAGCTGCGATTATAAAAATGCCCCTTATTGCATTGCTGAAGTATTACATCAGGCGTCTCTGGGTAATCTGGAAAATGCCTTTGCTTTTGCCGGCAGCAATGTATATAAGTGTGACGAGATCGTATCAGTTGAAAAGCTGATGCAGCAGTTGCGTCAGGAATATATCCAGGCGAATAACCAGTAATAAAAAGTAAGTGATAATCGCAGCTGTGGTCTGTAACCCTTTATTAAGAGAATGCTGAACCAGAGCAAGAGATTATCACCGAAGAATAAATAAATAAACTGTCAGGTAGTTCGAATAATAGTTATATCGTTTCGGACCTGGCCTCTGGCAATGAGTTGCTCTTTCGAACAGACCTTGAAAGTAAAAATAAGGTTATTACGCCCTGATGGAGAAATATTATGGGTAAAAAGTTGTATGTTGGTAATTTGAGTTATGACGCAGGCCAGAGCGACCTGCAGAGCGCTTTCGAGCAGTTCGGTACCGTTGAAAGTGTCAACATCATTACCGATCGCGAGACAGGCAGAAGCAAGGGCTTTGGTTTTGTCGAGATGAGCACAGACGCAGAGGCTCAGGCCGCTGTTGCCGGTCTTGATGGCCGTGACTGTGCTGGTCGTGCCATGAAGGTAAACGAGGCTAAGCCTCAGGAATCTCGCGGTGGCTCAGGTGGCGGTCGCGGTGGTTTCGGTGGCGGTCGTGGCGGCTCAGGTGGCGGTCGCGGTGGCTTCGGCGGCGGAAGCCGCGGTGGCTTCGGTGGCAAGAAGAGCTACTAAGATCATGCTGCAAAGCTAAAAATTGAAAAGGACGATCCATTGCGGGTCGTCCTTTTTTTGTTTTAAAAGTCTGATCTGGCGGCGTATAAGACCTATAGAAAATAAGACTTACAGAACTCCAGAGGACCAATATTAAACAGGCTCAAAAGCATTAGCTGTTGAGCCTGTCGCCCCTATGTCTTATTACCGGCCGACTCACAAAGTAGGCGGTCAGTGGATCACGCCGCCGGCAACGGTGTCGTTATCACGCATGAGTACAAACCGGCCGGTTTCCGGGACCTGGTCAAACTTATCGGTGGCGATATAGTCGTCCATCTTCAGGGTAAGCCGGGCAACTTCGGTCTCCCGCAGTTCTTTGGCCTCTCCTTCGATCAGTTCCAGGGACGAGGTATTAAGCCGGTTATCGATTCGCAGTACCTGACAGCTAACCTGCTGAGTGGCACATTTGAAATCGATCTTGTCCTTGACCCGCAGCGGCATGCCGGACATCCAGAAGACTACCGCCTCCAGTGTTGAGCTGGTCATAGGTGATGAATCTATACTGCAAGCTATCTCGCCTCGGCGAACCGCTTTGAAGGCACTGTCAGTCTTGAGTGTAATACCGATCGATTCACCGGCGGCGGCAACTGTCGGCTCTTCGCCGAACTTCATGATCTTATCAACCACACCTGACTTGCCGCAGGGGTGGAACATAATATCCTGACCGACCTTGATCGTACCGCTGGCCATTTTGCCAACTATTATCTTACGGCCATCTATTTCATATATATCCTGAACAGGGAATCGCAAAACACCATCGTCCAGCGGCTTATCACACTGCAGTACATCAAGTGCCTCAAGCAGGGTCATACCCTCATACCAATCCATCTTATCACTGCGATTAGCAATATTATCACCTTGCTGAGCGGAAACCGGGATTATCATCTCTGGCTTTATGACCATACCAAACTCGGTAAGTCGTTTGGTTATACTGGCATGTAGTTCATTGAACCGCTCCTGAGCATAGCCGACCAGATCCATTTTATTAACCACCACCATAAGCTGCTTTATACCGAGCAGGCCAAGGATATAGGCATGGCGATGGGTCTGCTCACGCAGTCCCTCTTCGGCATCGATCAGCAATAAGGCAGCCTCGGCCTGGGTTGAGCCGGTAATCATATTTTTCAAAAACTGTTTATGGCCTGGCGCATCGATAATTGTATAATCACGACGGGCTGTCTTGAAGAAGGTCTGGGCCGTATCGATTGTAATGCGACGCTGGCGTTCTTCTTCCAGATGGTCCATTACAAACGCAAATTCCGGCTGACCGTTAGACTCTTCACTCATCCGCCGAACTTCCTCCATCTTATCCGGAGGCAGCGAACCAGTATCATAGAGCAACCGCCCGATCATAGTACTCTTACCATGGTCAACATGACCAACCGCAACAAATTTTAAGTTTTCACGCATATTTGGTACCTTTGTTTGTGTGTTCCTGGATTTAAAGTAACAAGTAACAAGTAACAGGTAACAAGTAACAGGTAACAAGTAACAGGTAACAAGTAACAGGTAACAAGTAACAGGTAACAAGTAACAGGTAACAAGTAACAAGCTGCGGTTTCGCCCTCTGGGCGAGACTATTTGATATTCATATTGCAGACTTCGCCTGCTTTTAGTTTCCCAATGAAATCGAGTATTCTGAGATTGTTACTTGCTATCAGTTAATTATTACTTTCTCCCAATAACATTACTTTCATTTTTTACTCATACATTTTACTAATAGCGAATTTATCATTTTTTCAATCTGAGTAGTTATATCAGTTACTTTTAAATATTCTGACTCGGTGACATAGCCAAGCTGTAACACAATATCAAGGTGAGTTTGTAATTCATAAACAGATCCCAGAGAAATTCTCAGGAATCTTGAGAATTCCGCCGGACTATAACGCCCAAAGCCTTCAGCTATATTAGCTGGTATCGAAACTGCCGCTCTGCACATCTGACTGGCTATACTATATTTTTCTTCATTCGGAAAACATTTGATTACGGAATATATCATTATGGTAAGTTCTATCCCTCTTTGCCAGACTACCAACTCACGATAAGATTTCATACTCATAATGACTCCAGAAAATCAGCCTCGGATACAAATTTCAAATTAAACAAAACTAACTAACTTTAAATAGCTTCGAGCGAAGCGAGTTTCCTCAGCTTGTTACTTGTTACCTGTTACTTGTTACTTCTTCCTCACCCATCACATATACCCCAGAGCCCTCAGCTTCTGCATAGTATAAGTATCTTCCTTATCCTGTGCCCGTCCGGCTCGTTCCGAGGTGTTGGTATGCTGGAGTTCGTAGATTATTTCATCTACATTACTGGCCATCGAATCTACCGGGTTGCAGCATGTGGTGCAACCGATACTGCGATATCGTTTGCCGTTCTTACTGAAATACAGGTCAGTTATCGGGATCTGTTCCCGGCGAATATATTCCCAGATGTCAAGCTCTGTCCAGCCCAATAGCGGATGAACCCGCACATGAGTGTTCTCCTCGGCCTGGCTCTTATACTGGTCCCACAGCTCTGGCGGCTGATCCTGATAGTTCCACTGGAACTGCTCATTGCGGGGCGAGAATATCCGCTCTTTGGCCCGCACACCATGCTCATCTCGCCGAATACCTAGCAGCAGTGCCTCAAAGCCATACTTAGCTATCGCCATTTTCAGGCCTTCTGTTTTCAACGCTGTGCAGCATTCGAGCTTTTTTGCACAATTCATGCCAGCGGCAAGTGCTTCTTCGTTACGACTTACCACCAGGTCAAAGCCCCACTTCTTGGAATACTCGTCCCGGAACTCGTACATCTCTTTAAACTTATAGCTGGTATCGATATGCAATGCCTTAAACGGTATCTTCCCGAAAAAGGCCTTGCGGCATAACCAGGCCAGCGTAGTCGAATCCTTACCGATCGACCAAAGCAAAGCAATATTTTTATAATGATAATAGGCCTCACGAATAATATAAATACTCTGAGCCTCCAGTTGGTCTAGCCTGTCCATATTTATTCTCCTAGGTAGCTCAAGCATCCCTGCTTGAGATTCTTTTCATTCATCTAATCCAATTTAACACTTCTAACTTCGCATTCCAAATCACTTATCCAAATTCCGTATATCTCCCAGCTTTTTAATCTCAGGTAGCACAAGCATCCATGCTTGTGATTCTCTCCTTCTCATTCAAACGGAATTCTTTTCCTTCTCCAATATTCTCAAACATTATTTTCAGCCCTGTCCATCTTTCAGCTTTTTAATCTCAAGCAAGGATGCTTGAGCTACCTTAAAGCTTGAGTTACTATATAATAAATCCTGCATGCCAGTCGATAATTTGTTCTGCATAACATATTCTCTATACTTCTCCAGAAAGTATTCGCTTCTTATTATGTGGTCAAATGATTCATGTTGCCAAAACTGTCCCTTTTTCCCAGACAGCTTATTGATTTGTGTAGCTGTATAAGACTTCCAGCTATGCATGATCTCATTAAGACCAAATCCTTCGAGTAGCAGTACCAATACATGGACATGGTTTGGCATAATTACCCAATAATCGAGAATATACTTCTTGTTATTGTAATACTCCAACGCATTTCTAACAATCTCGCTATATTGTCTTTCTTTCAAGAGGCATTCACCATGTGCATTATCAAGCCACTCCTCGATTTTTTCAAAAAACAAATGCCTATATTCTTTATCTTGCTCTTTACTATACGGCCTGAGATTATTTTTCTCGAATTCACCTTGCCTGATTTGTAATTCAAGCAACTTATCTTCCGGAATAGAATCAGCCGTCCGAAAGGTTATAAAATACATTTTCCCATTTTGCTGCCAATGCGGCAAATTGCGATTATGAACATCAAGGCTGTCATGCAAATTGTAAAATATATCATTCATAGGTAGCACAAGCATCCATGCTTGTGATTCTTCCCATCCTAACTAATCAAATTTATTACTTATAACTTTGCAATTCAAATCACTTATCAACATTCCGTCCATCTCCCAGCTTTCTAATCTCAAGCAAGGATGCTTGAGCTACCTATTATCCTCTCGGTCAGATCCGTTATCACCAATTGTTCTGGCAGGTCTATCCCTCTGGCTACCATGAACGCATCCGGGTATGTGTGCATTCCTTCCAATGCGGTTTTTACAAATACATCCGGCAGGTTAATACCCAGCTTCAGGTCATAGCCATCGTGTGGTACGGCGATCAGGTCGCAGGCCCGGCCATAAGTTCCGCCGGCCGTCGCTACCTGTTCCGGGGTCAGGCCACCTGGACCATTTGCTCCCTCTGGCCAATACACTTCCTCACGCATGAGTACCTTATCGATAACTGCCTTACCCTGCGGGTCTTTCATCGCCAGCAGTTGAGCCTTAAGCTGCTGCCGGGTCTTTTCATATTCTGCCAGCGGCACAATACCGCCCGGTTCACGACCGGCCAGATTAATATAGAATCGGCCCGGTATCATCACATAAGCTTTTGTCCCGGCCGGGTCGATACTCAGCGGACTGCGTACCTGGTCCGCCGGTTTCAGCCAGCCGTTTTCGATCAGCCAGCGACTCATCTGCACCTCATAATTGATCCGGCAGAAGCCATGGTCACTGAACATCATCAGCGGCACATCGTCACCGATCCTCTCCAATAGCTGGCCGATATAGTTATCGATCCGGCTATAGAACTTAAAAAACGCCGGGGCAAATTCACTATCGCCCGTTTCCATCTTCTCCCACAGGAAATGATTGATCCGGTCACTGCCCATTACATGTGTATGGAAAAAGTCCCAGTTTTCCCGGTCGAGATAATGGAACAGGGCCTCGAACCGCTTATCCAGGGTATAATCCAGATTCGCCAGCATTGCCCGCTTATCTTGCCGGGCCAGACCAGCATCAGAATCGATCTGATAATCGATACTCTTGAGATATTCCACCTCACTGGGCGGGTAGGCCACCTTATCTATTGATGGGGCCAGGAAACAGCCGATCAGAACACCATTTACCGGCTTGGGCGGATAGGTCGAAGGCACATTCATACCAAATACCCGCTTACCAGCTTTGGATAGCTTCGTCCATATATGGTCAGCGGTCATTGTGGCATTATTGGGAAACTGCAAGTCCCAACTGCCCGGCATACGGTCGATAAAACCATAGTTGCCGTGTATGCCGGGATTCACTCCGGTTGCATAACACGCCCAGGCTACCGACGAAACCGTCGGCTGTACCGACTTCATCATCGAAAACCGCCCTGCTTTAGCTACCTTCGCCAGATTCGGCATCGTGCCATCGGCAAACATCTTTTCCATCAGCCAGAATGGCACACCATCTATACTTAATACCATGAATTTCGTTGGCATAATATTCTCCTTATAACGACACCAGCTGTAACCTTACAGATACCCAAGTGCCTTGAGCCGGTCTTTCACTTCTTCCATATCCTTGCCGGTTATCTCGGTCTTTTCACCTGCCCGGCGGCTGGCGATCAGGTCACGCAGCACATAGGTCACAAAATCGGTTACTGAATTATAGCCGCTGTCCTCTATCACCAGTGAAAGTTTATCATATAACTGACGAGGTATCTTTATCGTAACCTTACTATTATTGTTTTTCTTCTCTTCTGCCATTACACAGACTCCTTAAATACTCTATCGACACTCTTATAACACTCTCATTAGAACATTTTCGTGCCTTTGGTTCAAGAAAAAATGGAGAAAAACCGAAAAACAACTATAAAACCATACAGAATAAATACTTAAAACAAAGGGCTTTGATATGCAATTTCCAGCCAATAGCAATTGCATATCATTGATCCAAACAGAAAAAAAATCATTAACCATAAAAGTGTAATTCTGTTATCATATCGCCGTTGAAATACTTAAACATAACCTTAATAATAGAGGATATCATATAATAATGGATACATTGACATTACAACTGGCTGCTTACCTGATAATCCCTGCTTATTTACTTGGCGCTATCCCTTTTGGACTTATCTTCAGTAAGATCAAGGGGATAGACATTCGCAAGCATGGCAGCGGTAATATTGGTGCTACCAATGTTGTTCGCGTCATGGGCAAAAAATGGGGCTACCCCTGCTTTTTCCTTGATGTACTCAAAGGCTTGCTCCCTACCCTGGTTGCCGGTCAGGTGATTGCCAGCCGAATGACTGTTACCTCCGAGCAGGGTGAGATAGTTGCTGGTACAAATAGTTATGCCGGTCAGATTCTCTGGCTTTGCGTCGCTACCGCCTGCATTATCGGACATATGTTCCCGATCTATCTAAAATTCAAAGGAGGTAAAGGAGTAGCAACTTCTTTAGGTGTCATTCTGGGTATCTGGCCATTTTTCACACTAACAGGAGTAATCGTCTTTCTTATGTGGTGTTTCGTCTGGGCCTGGACCAGAACCGTTTCAATCGCCTCGATAGTATCTGCTGCGGCCTTCCCTCTGTATCTGGCCGTTCTCACCTGGCGAATACCAGCCTGGGAATTTCAAAATATGAAACCTCTTTTTGTGTTCAGTACCGCCCTGGCAATACTGGTAATAGTTAAACATAAGAGCAATATAGTTCGTCTGCTCAACGGCACAGAAAAATAAAGTTAAGCCCCCCTGCCATAAACAACGATAATAGAGTTGATGTCGCTCATTGTATAAGTGTTTATTTTATATGGAGATATCATGGCAGGCACTATTCACCAACTTGACCCGACCCTAATGTCCGACTGGCAGATCGCCCAGCAGGCTGAAGCCAACATGAAAACTTTTCTGCAGTTGGGGCATGAACTGGGCATAAAAAGCAGCGAACTGATACCTTATGGGCACTACATGGGCAAAATAGATGCTCATGCTGTCTTCGAGAGGCTAAAGGGTGCTTCTACTGGTAAATATATCGATGTAACTGCAATCACGCCAACACCTTTGGGTGAAGGAAAAACCACAACGGTTCTAGGCTTAGTGCAAGGTTTGGGTGTACTGGGTAAAAAAGTATGCGGTACGATCCGTCAGCCCAGCGGTGGGCCTACCTTTAATATTAAAGGCTCGGCGGCTGGTGGCGGTCTGAGCCAATGCATTCCCATGACCCCATTTTCACTTGGGCTTACCGGTGATATAGACAAGATCAATAACGCCCACAATCTGGCTATGGTCGCCCTGACCGCCAGAATGCAGCATGAGCGTAACTACGATGATGAAAAGCTGGCCCAGCGAAAGCTCCGGCGGCTCAATATTGACCCCAAGAAAATACAGATACGCTGGGTGATCGATTTTTGCGCTCAGGCCCTGCGAAATATAGTCATAGGTCGTGGTAGCGAAACTGACGGCTTTGAGATGGAATCTGGCTTCCAAATATCTGTAGCCAGTGAACTTATGGCCATCCTGGCGGTTTCCAAAGATCTGGCAGATATGCGCAGCCGCATTGGCAAAATGGTAGTGGCGTACGACAAAAATGGCGGCGAAGTTACCACCAGCGACCTGGAAGTTGCCGGTGCTATGGCCGCCTGGCTCATCGAAGCTATCAAGCCCAATATGGTACAAACCATTGAGGGTCAGCCAGTATTTGTTCATGCCGGGCCATTTGCCAATATCGCTATCGGGCAAAGCTCGGTCATCGCCGACCAGCTTGGCCTGCGACTCTGTGATTATCTGGTAACCGAAAGTGGGTTTGCTTCCGAAATTGGCTATGAGAAATTCTGGAATCTCAAATGCCGCTATTCCGGCCTGAAGCCTGATGCTGTGGTCATTGTCGCCACTGTCCGCGCCCTGAAAATGCATGGCGGCGGCCCGGCAGTGAAGCCCGGCAAAAAACTGGACCCGGCATATACCCAGGAAGACCTGGCTCTGGTCGAAAAAGGCTGCGAGAATCTTATCGCACACATTGACATAGTTCGTAAAAGCGGGGTTACACCGGTTGTCTGCATAAACCATTTCCACACAGACACTAAAGACGAAATCAAGCTTATCCGCAAGATCTCAGAAAAACACGGTGCCATGTTCGCTGTCAGTAACCACTGGGCCAAAGGTGGCGAGGGTGCCCGTGAACTGGCCGAAACAGTTGTGGCCGCCTGCCAGAGCGAAAATAATTTCAAATTCCTCTACGATCTTGACATGCCCCACAAAAAGCGGGTGGAACTTATCGCCAAAGAGGTTTACGGCGCCGCCGGGGTCGAATTCAGCGAAAAAGCTCTGGAAAAACTCAACAGCTACGATAAAGACCCGGAAACCGCCCGGCTGGGAACCTGCATGGTCAAAACCCAGTTAAGCCTGAGCCACGACCCCAGCTTCAAAGGGAGGCCTATGGGCTGGGCCTTGCCCGTACATGATGCTATGATCTTCCGTGGGGCAGGACTGGTAGTATCAATTGCCGGCGATATCAGCCTTATGCCCGGCACTGGCTCTGACCCGGCCTTCAGACGCATCGACATCGACCCGCAAACCGGTAGAGTGCAAGGCATGTTCTGACAATTAAAATAGCTAAACAAGTAACATCCAGACCTTAACTATTCCTTTCCTATGTTCTACCAGAGGGTTGTATATTAATATTATAACCATAGTCTGTATGAGTAATTTTGAGGGAAAATGTTTTTTTTGTAACCTTTTCGGGGTTCATGCGTCTTATTATATATATGTCTAACTTATTTATTAGTGGTTCATTCGTGAAACAAAACTTTATCGAGGATATGAAGAAATGAAGAAAAAGCTCATTGGAATAATGGTAGTGGTGTTCTCTTTGGCGGTAAGCACTATAACCCTTGCAGGCTCTGTAGCAATGGAGTTGGCCGCAAAAGCACCAGAAAACAGTCTTATAATACTTTCCAGCAGCGGCTATGCTAACCTGGAAGATGAACTTGCAGCAACACTCATAGCTGACATAGTAAAAGACCCGCAAGTTAAGGCATTTTTTGGCAGCCTTAAAGAACTGGCAATCTCCAGGGGAATGCAAATACCCAATGAACCACTGGAAAAGTTGAAACAATTTCATCAGTCAGTGAAAGATGCGGGCCTGCATCTTGATGCCCGCATTTACGGTTTTATACTGGAAAATATTGATAAGCAAAATAAGAGATTTGATGGCTGTTTATACATGATATCAGAAGGTGGTACAGAACGGGCGGCAAAGCTCAATACTTTTCTGGCCAATAACATAACCGAGTTTGAGGCAGGCGAGGTAATAAGTTCCAACACACTTACCAATAACACATTGGGCGAAGTTTCCAGCTATAAATTCACCAAAGATGAATTCTCTATATCACTGAATATTGCAACCAGAGGTAAGTATGTCGTTGCCGCTCTGACTCAAAACGGCTTTGAGCAAAAGTATCTGGATATACTCGCTGCCAGTTGCGACAGTCCGGCAAGAGAACTTGCTCTCTTTAATGGCATTAAAACTTCGGGCGATGATATATATCTGGGCATAAATATGACAAAGTATATAAATATGCTTAAGACACTTATGGACAATCAAACTAAAACACAGGCATTTGAATCGTTCATGAACAACTTTGATGTCACAAACATGGGTTGGGTCTATTATCGACTGGGTTTTGCCGGCAAGCAATTGGTACTTGACGCAGTTATGGCCGGCCACATGTATAATGACATGATGCAGCCGGTGGGCAATGAGCTTTTGCAGGCAGTACCGGCTGATGCCACTTTTGTAACCAAGTTTAATTACGATCTGCCGAAAATAATAGAGTTGTACAAGAACATGTTCAAGCAGATGGCTCCCCCGGAAGAGATAGCACGCATGACAGGAGATATAGAGAAGTTCGAAAGTGAAAGCGGCGTTTCCTTACAGGCAGGTCTGCTTGATAACATTACCGGTGAGGCTGTATCGTGCTTTACCGTTAATCAGTTTACCGGATTGATCGGAACAACTGGCTATACCATGCTAACAGTGAAGGACAGCGATAGCTTTGTAACTGAATTAGGCGATCTGATAACTTTTGCCATGAGCCAGGCTGGCGACCAGGTACCGGCAAGATTTGTACAAAATGAAGTAGAAGGTAAAAAGTTTTATACAATAGATATCCCTCAACTGATGCCCTTTGGCATTCAACCGAGCTTTACTGCTCTTGACGCTGAACATGTAGTAATAGCCCTGACCCAGGCAACTGCAAATAATGCAGTTATGTTGTACAACAGCGGCAGTGAAGATGGTACTATACTGAGTAACAGCAAGTTCCAGTCTGTTATGGCTCAAATGCCGGCAGATAAGGTTTATTTTCACTATACTGATTCAGAGGCATTGCTCAAGGCAGTAAGCTCAACAGCTAATACCTACTGGCCGATACTGAGCATGATGGCTTCTGGCAATGACCTGAACCTGCCGCCCATGCTGCCGCAGATAGCAGATAAGTTTACCGGACTGGCACCCTCTTTTGCCTGGACAGCGATCAGACCGGACAATAGCGTACATAGTCACTGCGTAAGTGATGGACTTGGATACACTTCACTGGTAACTGTTTATGGCGGTGCGATCTCAGTTTTAATGCCTGCCCTGTCAAGAGCCAGAGAAATGGCTGCCGATGTCAGTTGCATGAGTGAGATGAAACATGTAGCGGCTGCAGCTCTGCTTTATGCCAACGATAATGACGGCAAGCTACCAGAAGACCTGAGTGAACTGGGTAATTATCTGGCAGAAGAAAGCATACTTACACCACAGGGCTATTGGCCGATCACTTATTGCGGTAATGGTCTTACCACCGCAAGCAACTCACAGATGATCATTATGTACACCAGTAAGGTAGATGATGATTCAGAATATATAGTTGGCTTCTTCGATGGTCATATTGAAAAGCTCACAGCCGATGCATTTAATGAAAAGGTAATAGAGCAAAATGCCAGTCGTCTGGCTGCAGGTCTGGAAGAGATAGAGATAGACGATGAAGGTGACTATGACGAGGAAGAAGATGATTATGATAATGACGATGATGAATAATGTATAGTCGATCTCAGGAGGAGGATACACCCACTCTTTAGATACATAACAAGAAAGTAAGGCCCTGGCAGGAAATAGTCAGGGCCTTTTTATTAACTGCACAAGTGAGAATGTAATGCAGCCTCCAGATCAACAGAGGCAGTACTTACAGCAGTCAGATTAAATGACTCTGTCAGAATAGCCATAATATCAGGGGTGATAAATGCCGGGAGAGTTGGTCCGAGCTTAATATTTTTCATACCAAGATATAGCATTGTAAGCAGAATGGACACAGCTTTTTGTTCATACCAACTGAACATGATCGACAAAGGCAATTCATTGACAGTGCAATTGAGCTTATCTGCCAGTACCAGTGCAATGCGAATAGCGGAGTAGGTGTCATTACACTGACCAATATCAAGTAATCGCGGTATTCCGGCAATACTGCCGAACTCACGCTTATTAAAGCGATATTTACCACATGCCATAGTCATAATTATACAGTCTTGCGGTACGGCCTTAGCCAATTCAGTGAAATAACTGCGGCCCGGCCCGGCGCCATCACAACCGCCGATAAGGAATATATGGCGAATACGACCATCATTGATGAGTCCTGCGATCTGGTCAGCCATAATCGAAACTGTATGATGAGCAAAACCAATAATAATATCATGCACCGGCTGAGTATGGGTAAAGCCGGGCATTGACTGAGCCGCGGCAATAACCGGAGAAAAGTCTTTATCATCACCAATATGAATAACACCCGGCCAGGCAACAGGCCCGGCAGTATAAATACGATCTGCATAAGCCTCAACAGGCGGCTGGATACAATTAGTTGTCATAAGTATCGGACCAGGGAAATCGGCAAACTCTCGCTGCTGTTCCTGCCAGGAGCCGCCATAATTTCCGACCAGATGTGGATATCTCTGGAAATGAGGATACGCCAGGGCAGGCAGCATTTCGCCGTGAGTATAGACATTTATATCTTTATCGGCAGTTTGTTTCAAGAGCAGGTCAAGATCATGGAGATTGTGACCACTAACAAGAATTGCTTTGCCCAGCATCGGTGTAGTCCTGACGGTTGTGGGGGCCGGGTGGCCAAAAGTTTCAGTATGGGCACGGTCCAGGTTGTCCATAGCTGTATAGTTTAACTCACCGACCCTTAAGGCCATAGGTATAAGTTGATCAGGGTCTGAAGGCTCGGCGGCTAAAAAGGCCAGTGTCTCTATTACACCGCTATCAATCCTTTCAGAGGAATAGCCCAGATCAAGAACATGATAGAGATAAGATGCAAGGCCTTTAATGCCGTAAAGTATCAATTCCTGTAAGCCGGCAACCGAATCGCCAAATTTCCCGCGTCGTCCCGCAATAGTATGATACTGAGCAATATTCATCAGGTCAGCAAGATCAAGCGATTCAATAATGATAAGGCCGCAAGGAGGAATGGCAGCAGTTTTAACCCTGTTAATAGCAGCATTTAACTGATCGACAATGCCTATTAGGCGATCAGTGGAGAAATCAACATTAGTAACCGTTGCATATAGACTGTCATAAATGAGTGACATAAATGGAGACGGGTCATTATGCTGCTGCCTGACATACCAGGCGAGAACCCGAACCTGATGCACAATTATATCTTGCAGGGCGGCACAATCTGGCTCTTTACCACATCGCCCGACAACAGCACAACTACGAAACTCACTTCCCTGCTCACATTGATAGCAACACATTTCCATAACACTCACCTGCCTTAGTTATACGGTCTGGAAATTGCTGACCAGAAAATAACTGACCAGCAATTTCCAGAGCGAATTATGTCTATAGCAATTTTTCCTGTTTTATAGCACCATCGAGTGTGACAGTAACTTCATTAACAGGCAAACTGCTGCCAGCCAGACTACGAGCCTGGAGAACCGTCGCACTAAGACCAGAGCAACAAGGCACCTCCATTCTCACAACGGTAACACTGCGAGGATTGCCATAAGAGAAAAACGAAGTAAGTTTTTCAAGATAGCCATCCTGAATATCAAGTTTGGGACAGGCAATTACCAGACCTTTACCGGCCAGGAAGTCTTTATGAAATGAGCCATAGGAAAAGGCACTACAGGAAGCAGCGATAAGTATATCAGCGTTCTGGAACTGCTGGGCTTCAGGACGGATAAGATGCAGCTGAATTGGCCATGCTGCCAACTCAGATGTATTTACCGGGCGAGAGGCGGTCGCATCACCATTACACTGACAAGGCGAACCATGACCAGAACGGTCGAAACTCAAAGCCCGTTGTGATGGACACCCACCACCGCCTTGAGTATGTTGGCGATCAAAAGATACAGCCTGCTGAGAAGGACACCCGCCAGAAGCCCTGGAAGCCATTGGAGACTTGATCTCAACATCGATAAATTTGATAGCATCAACCGGACACTTGCCAATACAAACACCCATACCATCGCAAAAATCTTCACGAACGAGCTTCGCTTTGCCATTGACCATAGCCAGAGCTCCGCCGGGACAGGCGTTGGCACATTTGCCGCAACCAATACACTTTTCTTCATCGATCTTTATAACTTTTTTTGTCGCCATTAGTTAACAGTTCCTTAATAATTTCCGACAGAATTTTTTATTTTACTACTTACACTACTGGAAATTATAGTACTGCCAGTTCCTATAAATCAACTATCTATATAGGTTTTCCTGAACCCATATAGACAATGGGCCCACGAAACTACCTGCCGGGGTATTGTATCGGCAATAAAAATAACAAAGGTGAATCGATTGAAACATAAAAACGACAGTCCGGTAATAACATCATCCCCGCAGTAATAAGTGAGATAACTGCAAATACATCTCTGAAGTTATAGGACTAAACTAATTCTAACATCAAACATAATCCGCAGAATGAACAACAGGCCGATAACTATGCATTTAAATACACAAACTATCTCGACAAGACTGTTTAGTGGAATTTTAGTTAATTTATAGGTTAAATTGGTCGAACAAGGGGAAAAGAGAGCAGATGGCCATAAAGGTCAGACAATATAAAGGCATAACCTGAAAACAGGCATAAAACATATATTAAGGTAAACAAGGTATGCAGTGTTGCGTAAAGACAATGCACAAGATATTGATAGTAGAAGGCGATCCGGCTAATCATACAGAATTTCGCAAGATTTTTAATTCGGTAGAGTCGTTCGTGCGTAAGGAAGACTATCATGCCGGTGGTGAATATACAGAAGGTCTGCTGCCGGAGTTTGAGATCGACTTTTGCACTATAGGCCTTGACTCACTGGAAATGATCCGTCTGGCCCGCACCAGCCACGAACCGTATAAGGTGGTATTTATAGATACCTGCCAGCCCAACGCCCGTGACAGCGTATCAACGATCGAAGAGATATGGCAAACAGACAGGGATATTCAGGTGGTGATCTTTGGTGATCGAAATGAAGAGCTGGTATTGTTGATAAGTAAGCTGGGTATATCAGAAAGACTGCTGATAATTAAAAAACCGTTTGAAGATATAGAGATATACCAAACAGCAGTTGCCTTGTCCTGTAAATGGGACTTGATCCAGCAAGCCCGAATCAAAAAAGAAGAGCTTGAAGATCTGGTAAGTGAACGAACCTGTCGCCTGGCAGAGATGAATCAGAAACTTATGTTTGCCATAGAGAAGGTTCAGCGTTCAGAGCAGGCCAAGGAATTCTTTTTAGAAAATATCAGCAAGGTTGTTCGCACACCGCTCAATAGCATAATAGTAAATTCCAACCTTCTGACCAAAGATGGTCTTTCGCAACAGCAGCAGAAGCACATGACCAGTATCCATAAAAATGCCAGTGAGCTGATGCAGGTAATGAGTAATATACTGGATATGGCCGAAATAGAGTCGAGCCAATGTACACCCGATATTCAGAGTATTCGCCTGAGCAGCTTTTTCAATGAGCTGAAAGTATTTGAATTACAGGCCCATGAAAAGCATCTGGAATTCTATACTATAATACAAGATGATATTCCCGAAAAACTCTATTCTGACCCTGACATGCTGCGTCAGTGCCTGGCGATCTTACTCGACAATGCAATAAAATACACGGAAAAGGGACGGGTTATACTTGAAGTATCTCTGGAGCGTGGTCATATAAGGCCCTATATAGTATTCAGTGTTCAGGACACCGGGACAGGCATTAATCAGGATCAGCAATCTGATATGTATGAACCCTTTACGCCGGGAAATAACAGTTCTGGGCTGGGGCTGGGCCTGGCCATAGCTCGAAAAATGGCCAGCAAGATCAATGGCGAGATCAGACTGGTGAGAACCTCCGGAGCAGGCACAACCTTTATCTTGAGAGTGCCCCTGACCGAAGGTTGATAGTAGTATGAAGTTTAAGTATCAGGCAGAAGCCAGATATGTAAACAACCAGTCACTCATGTTTACTATCCAGCCTCGAGCGTGCCGCTCTTGCAAATCTCAAGCAGGGACGCTCGAACTACCTAACATCCAGTCCGCGGGCGTGTCTTTCTTGCGGCAGCAGGCTATAATAAATAAAACGATTGATCGGCACCTCTATGCCTTTTTCATCAGCCAGCCTTACAATAGTTCCATTTTGATATTCCAGCTCAGAGGGTTTGCCCTCCCAAATATCGCGAGTTAGCGAGCAATTGGTATCAGGCGGGAATTTGTCGATAGCAGCCATATTTCTGGCGACAATATCCTCTTGCAATTTTATACCCATTGAACATGCCAGCTCATATATCTCCTGAAGGAGCCCTTGTAATAATTGGCGGGTCTGTGGTAATGAGCGAACAGGACCATAATCACTGCGAGTGACAGCCAGCAGACCGCCGGTACAGATAAAGAGCAGCTTACGCCATAATTCTGCCTGGATATCATCATGGACAACAACCTTAACCCCGGCCGCAGAAAAAAGCGATTGTATAACCCGGCAACGATTAGACAACTGACCATTTAACTCTCCAAATTCAACAGAAGGTTCAAAGGCAAAATGATCAATAACCCCCGGTGCCGCCTGCTTACTGAAAAGCCGGCATAACCCACCTAATACAAATTCATATCCAACCTCCCGGCCCAGTTCATCTGCGGCCATAATGCCATTTTGAAGAGGCAAAATGGTAGTACCAGGCTTGAGCAAGGGCTTGAGCTGCAACGATATCTCATTTATTTGCCAGGACTTAACACCAAGTATAACCAGATCACAAGTACCAATTTTTTCAATTGAGTCATAAACCTGTACCGGTTTAATATGAAAGTCTCCTTTGATACTTTTGACAGTCAGGCCATTATCTCGCAAAGCATTAAAGATCTGCCCTCTGGCCAGGAAATGAACATCAGCCCCGGCACGAGCCAAAGCACCTCCGAAATAGCCTCCTACTGCCCCGCAACCAATAACGGCGATCTTATAACCATCTGCCATATACTACACCTATATAAGAAGTAAGATGTTATAATAAAAAAACCTCTGCCTTTCGCCCGCCTGCGAAAAATAACAGAGGTTTTAATGTTTGGATCATGAAAATCCGCGAAATAACCCTTATTTAGGGGAAATTGCGCCTACTGGACATTCATCAACACAAGCACCGCAATCGATGCACAGATTTTCATCGATAGAATACTTGTCGCCTTCTTTAATAGCCTCTACCGGGCAAGCGTCAATACAGCTACCGCAAGCGGTACAGTCATCAGAAATACAATGAGCCATTGTAAAACTCCTTAATAAATTGAATTATTAACTGTTTAGCCGACCACACTTTATGCCGGCGTACGATAAACACTTATCAATGGCATATCTTAACGCTGTAAAACCTTGTTAGTCAACACAAAGATTTATTATTTTTAATTTTTTTAAGATAAAAACCAAATATATCAGAGTATCTGCATTAAAGGCATTGCAAATAAAGGTTGCAGCCAAAAAATAAAGTGTATCCTGTTTCAGATAAAACAGTTAGGAACTCTATCTTTCGTATTGACAGACGAGTTATGATAATAGATAATGCATAATGTCGAATAATAAAGCGATCAGGAGGGGTTTTTCCCGATGCTTTATATAACTAGCGGAGATCTGACCAGTATTTAAAGCCATCAAGGCCGAATTTTTTAATATATTCTGGTTAATTTATGGAACAAAAGAGATTCCAGGCGGTCTGATATTAATGTCGAGCGAGAATAATATATTATCAGCAGAGAGTCAGCGAGCCGACGAGCAGCTAATAGTTCGTTGTCGCAAGGATGACTCTATGGCCGCCTTTGGCGAGCTGGTAGAGAAATATCAGGACCGGCTGTTCAATATGATATTGCGTATGACTGGTAATTATGATGATGCACAGGAACTGACCCAGGAATCATTTTGCCGGGCTTTGCGATCTTTGAGTAGATTCCGTGGTGGTTCGATCTTCTATACCTGGTTATACCGTATCGCCCTGAACTTATGTATCGACTATAAAGGAAAAAAGCAAAAACTGCGTATAGTAGGAGACTATGAGCCACAGCCCGGCTCTGAACATCAGGCCAGAAATTTATTTGATCTGATAGAATCGCGTGAACCGATGCCGGTAGATACGGCGATAAATAAAGATGATTACCATCGGGTACTGACAGCTATCGAATCGCTGGATGCACAGGATCGTGCGATCTTACTTTTACGGGAAGTTGAGCAATTAGACTATAAACATATATCAAGAATATTGGAAGTGCCAGTTGGTACAGTCAAGAGCCGACTAGCGCGTGCCCGTCTGAAACTGAGCGAGAAACTCCGCTGAGTAGCCAACTGGAAAAGATATAGCAAACAGGATCTATATTGAAATAAAGACAATGAGCAATGACAATGACAATCAGGAACTTATCGAATTGCTATCGGCATATCTCGATAAAGAGCTAAGCGAACAGCAACAGGAGAAGGTAAGCCAGTTGATAGCAGCCGATGCCCAGGTGCGTGCGCAGTATGAATCATTGCTCATGGTATCTGGCAAGGTTCGTTCTCTGCCAAAACAAAAACTACCCAGAAACCTGACAGATGATGTCCTATATGATCTGGAACGAGAAACACTGCTCGATGGTAATGATGATCCATCGCTGATGGCAGGTGAGCGTCATTTGCGTATTCGAAACTTTGTGGGCGCCGCTATAATCCTGTTGCTGGTGAGCGCTGTGTTTGTAGCAATCTATAGCATATTGAAACCCGGACAGATAAGCCAACCCGAACACACCCTGGCCAAAGTAATGGAGCATGAACCAGAAAGCTCAGCAGGCCCATCAACAGATATAGCCGAGTCAGCAACCAAGCATAAATCTGACCATCCAATCAGCAAAGGCGAGGATGAGATAGTTGTATTAAACTCGATCAAAGATGCAGCCCGTTTTTTAGGTGTTCCAGACAATAACCAGTCAAGCACAATTCAGGCCGAAGAAGCACAAGCTGAGCCAATGGCAATTGCCAGTGTAATCAAAGAGTTCAGCTTCAAGCCTATGCAGCTGCCCATTGCCAGATATACCAATATTAAACTGGAAACGACGATAGATAAGTCAGATAGTTTTACACTGGAAAAACTCAGATATCTGACCAATCGTTATCACGGTGAATTTTTCAGTTCCGGAGAAAAACACAGTTTAGCCCTGGTCTGCCGAGCAGAAGATTTTGGTGACATATATTTTAATATACGCGAGAATCTGCCGGGCATGGTAAATATGCAGCTGGGCGAGACAGATAAGTATAAGTCTGTAACAATTCAAAATATTTCCCCAGCGGAGATATTTCCACTACTGGAACTAAACGCCCCTTCAGCCAGACTGGAATATGTAATGAGCCGTTTGCCGGCGGAGCGTATCTCGATGGTGAAAAAAGAATATAAACCAGAACCGGCTCTCTGGGAGCAATTAGCAACCCTTGCCCCCCTGGCCCATCAGGCGGAGATCAGCAGAAAATATCGCATGATATTAGAACCCTATATGCCGGGCTATGATGACAAGACCGACAATCTACTTGCCAAAGCAGAAATAACAGTCAATGCAGCAAGAGAGTCAGGGGCTGGCATAGAGCAAGTAAACAAACAATTGCCAGCAACAAAGTTACAGGCTAATCCCAACAAGCCCGCCCAGGTTGCTGCGACACTGTCAACAGAGGCGCCTGACAACAATATTCCTCAGCCTACCACTAACTATGTTGCCCTTGAAATAGTAATTAACAGTGTAGGACCAGAAGTAAAACCTGCTGTAGAGCCAATTCCATCATCAAATACCCAACAATCCCCGACAGCCCAGCCAGTAGAAGGTCGGATCCAGTTTGGTCCAACCCTTCGCTGATATAAATGAAGCATTAAGGGTTAAGAAATATACATGCCGTAACAACAAATAGAGTATGGTAATTCGTAGAAAAGTGATGTTTGATCTGGCCAATCTTTAAGTATGATATGTACGAAAAAAATATTATAGCTCACTGTTACCTTTAAGGAATATTCATGAGAAGAAAATCAATGTGGACTTTTCCCGGCTACCCACTCTTAATAGCATTAGCTGCGATTTTAAATTTGTACACAAGATTTATGTACAGTTACGACATAAGCTATCTTACACTACCTCTAGTAATAACAATTGCTGTAGTGTTTGTATTCTGGTTTATTTGCGGCAGGCTGAAAACAGAACAACATTTAAGAGGTTTGCTGACCTTTGTATTAGTTGCAGCTTTTCTGTCTTATGGCAATATTCATTCACTGTCGGGCAAATATTCCCAAATAGTTGCGTGGTCATATCTGCCTATAACCGTTCTTCTCGTCTGGCTGCTCATAAAAATCAAAGCAATAAATATAAAATTCACTATCATTTCTAATACTATTGCTGCCACCCTGTTAGCCAGCGGGCTTGTCAGTATAATTTCTTTCAATATAATGGAATACCAGTTGCTATCAGGAAGTAATGAGCCCCTGTCAAATGAGATGAAACTGGAGCCATTAATCTCTCCCGAGAACATGCCGGATATATACCACATCATTCTTGATGAGTATGCCATCACAGAGGTACTGCAAGCTCAGGCAAAAGTTGACAATACAGACTTCCTGAATCGCTTGAGAGAACTTGGCTTTACCATTACCACAGATAGCCGGTCAAATTACGGAGGCACACCATTTTGCCTTACATCTTTGCTCAATTTTAATTATTTGAGCAAAGCCGAAATACAATCATATCATAAATTAAAAACCGAAAAGGTGATTCACAGAATATTAGACAACAACAACACTTTCAGATCTTTGCGTCAGGCAGGATATAAAATAATAACAACTGAAACATTTGTCAGACAAGGAATGGTAAGAGGTGCAGATATAGAACTTGGTGAGTCAGTTAGCAACAGATTCTATTCAAATGTACTGTCAAACACCCCTTTGAGGCATATATTTAATGGCGATAAAAGTTTAATACCATACAAAATATTACGACATGGTCTTGAAGTCTTACCAGAGCTGGCCAAAGGAGAAAATTCACCATTCTATGTTTTTTCTCATATATGCTGTCCTCATTCGCCAATACAACTAGATGAGAATTACCAATTCTGCTACCCTCAGGAAGAATGCACAGAAGCTAATGCCGAAAAGTTCAGAAGTGACTATCGGAAACAGGTAATCGGGCTCAATAAGCTAGTGATGGAAACAGTAGAAAAAATATTAACAAACTCAAATACTCCTCCGATCATAATTATTCAGGGAGACCATGGTATAAGGGCTCGTATATTATTGCCCGGCACCCCGATAACGGAATTGCAAACACATGGCAACCTCAATGCTATGTTTCTGCCAGGCCAGGAAGCATCTGTAGTAAGCAACGACTTTTCACCAGTAAATACCTATCGATTAATATTCAATCTCTATTTTGGCACTGAGTATCCTCTGCTTGAAAATCTTTGCTCTAACAGTAGAGAAAAAACAGAAATATACGAAAGCCAACTAAACGCCCTTAGAAACGAACTCAACAGGTCATTTTCACCCACCCCTGAAGCAATAAGTAGTTATAATAGCAACCAATAACCTGATATTCTCCTTTTAGAATTGGCGTAGCTTTGTACCGCGTTCTCCTGAATATGTACACTTAACTTTATTACATACAACTGATTTATCATCGTTTATATAAATGATTCAATACCTGAATAATCTCAGGCTCTATTCCAGATCGGTTGGTATTTCAGCGTATGGAATAGTTGAAAGTGCCGGGAGTGTGGGTTGTTCTATAACTCGCATTGATTTCCATTTTCCACAGGCAAAGCGTAAGTAAAATACGCCGGCTAATAAACACACAAAAAGAGTGAGGGCCAGCCAGCTCAGATAGAGGCCATTGCCCGGGCCGATATGGTTTTCAGTCAGTAATATAGTAGGTAAAACCATTACCCCCCAACAAAGGCCCAGGGAACAGAACATAACAAAGCGAGTGTCGCCCGCGCCCTTTAGCGTACCAGCAAAGACAATATTGCCGGTATCGAAAATGCAATATAAAGCTACAAATCTCAACAGAATTATAACAACCGGCCTGACCTGCTCAAACGATACACCGCCATCCGGGCCAGAACCCATTGAAGCAAAGGGTATAAGGAAAAAGTCATAACAACATACAAAGCCCAGAGCCAAAACTATCATATAACCAAAAGAGAGGATGCAAGCAGACCAGGTAGCACGCACCGCCTCCTCTGGCTTATCAGCACCAAGAGCATGTCCTGTTACAGTTGAAATAGCAATACCCAGCCCGATCATAGGAAAGAAGGCCAGGTGGTTGAGCTGAAAAGCCATATTACTGGCAGCAAGCTCAAGATTGCCCAGACGCCCAACATACATAATAAAGAGTGTGAATCCAGCAACATCAAGCAGAAAATGGAAACCGTTCGGGCAGCCGAATTTAATGAGTCTGCCAAAAAGCTGCCAGTCAGGCTTTAAGCCTGCAAGAGTATTATATATCTGGCGATTTTCTTTGCTGAAAAAAAGATATACATAGCACAGCGTAGAAAAGACAGTGGCAACAACCGTAGCCCAGCCCGCACCAGCGATCCCCAACTCAGGGCAGCCATACTTGCCGAAGATCATAATATAGTCCAGGACAATATTAATGATAGTTGCAGAAATATTTATCCAGAATACAATCCAGGTTTTCCCGCGTCCGGTATAGAAGCAAGCCAGGGCTGAATTTAGTACGGCAGGAATAGCCGAGATGCACATTATACGAAAGTAGGTAACTTCGTATACCTGCACCTGCTGCTCATGCCCAACCCAGCGAAAAATATCGTCTGCATAGGGAATGAGCAAAAGCATAAATAGTCCACCAATAATCGCGAAGTAATTTGCCTGCCAGATAGAAGGGCCAACCCGATGATGCTGACCACTGCCGGTGTATTGAGCAACAAAAGTATTGGCATAGCCGGTCACACCCATAAAAAAACAGATGAGAGTGAAAGATGTTATGGAAGCCTGCATAGAAGCGGCAAATTCCAAAGAAGAATGCCAGCTCAGGAACATTCGGTCAGTGAACATCTGCACGGTATGAGCTGAAGTGCTCAGTATCATAGGAATAGCAATAGCCAAAACATGGGCCATGCCACCTGGACCACACCATCTGTTTTTTACTTTTGATAGAAGCATGATTGTTCCTTAATAACTAACCTGAATTTAACTGAACAGGCAATACACCGTGCTGCACGGAGTGATCAGTTGGAAACGATCTGGCCAGAAGGCGTCAAAGTCAGGAAATAATGCAAAACATATCTGGCCCACCAACCAGGGGAACGATTTTTCTGTACTCATTTAGTTTATATTTTAAAATGACCCAAGCCTCTCAACAGTTAGTTGTTAAACTTTTCTGTTGGAGGCTTGGGCCTCTCTAAAGAGTTGTCACCCTTAAGTGAAACTCCTTATAACCGGATTGCAGGATAAACTCCGCAGTTCCTGCGTTCTCCGGCCGGACTTTATCTGACTGGCCGTACAGACTGTGTCCGTTAAGGTACACTACTGACCTGTAATACGGCCCGGTGAGTTTCCCGGCTGCGGAGACTAATTGTGAACCAGCGAATGGCTGACCCATAAAGGGAAGTCACCGAGTTCGCAATTAGCCAAGTAGTGCCAGGACGCTCTGAGGAGTTTGGTTAGCAATAGACAGAACCGATGTGCTAGATTGTTGCAGTATCTGGGCTCTGGTCATTGCTGAACTTTCTTTAGCGAAATCAGCATCTCTGATGGTCGATTCAGCTGCGGTCACATTTTCCAGAGTAACGGTGAGCGAATTAACATTCGTTTCAAGCGTATTCTTCTGGAAGGCACCTAGCTTGCCACGCAATACTGCGATATCGAGTATAGCGGAATCGACGATTCGCTGAGCAGTGTAGAGGTTTTCGCCGGTGAGGGCGTTAGTCTGACCGCTCTTGAGTGTGTTAAGATATCCGTCTTCGGCATTTCCGAGCTTATTAGGAGCTATGGACATAATACCAATCGATTCGGTATTGATCGCATCGACCTTAGAACCGATAGCAAACTGAGCACCACCTCCGGTAACGGTAAAACTTTCTGTACCGGTAGCGAGAGCCTGAGCATCAGTCAGTTCAAAGACACCTTCGAGCATACTGGTACGAATTGTAAGCAGCTTGCCGTTAGCAATAGCAGCCGATCCGTTAATAGTAGCCTGGGCATCTGTTCCATAGTTCTTGGCTGAGTTTTTGACCACACCAGCATCTCTGAGTTCGAAGATCGAATTGCTCTGAGTTGCGGCATTGAGCATTTCAACACTGGCATAAGCATTAGTGCCGAAGTCAACGCTTCTGAGCCTGATCTGGTCACCATTGGTACTTACAGCAGCAGAGACACCAGTAACTTCCTTAACGGAGTTTATACTGGCAGCTATATTAACTGCACTGGTACCAGCAGCAAAAGTAAGCTCAGTGTTACCACGGTTAGAACCGATCTGAATAGCTGCGGCAGTCAGCAGGGTTGTGTTGACTGAAAGCATCAGATAGCCGGTGTTAGCAGAGGCGATCACATTGACATCAACCGACATGGCTGCACCATCAATTAGCTTGGCCTTATCGATCTGGTAGTCCTGGATGAAGTTTGCATCAACACCAGAGAGTACATAGTCAAGGTTACCGTTGAGGAGCTTAATGCCCTCGAACTCGGTGGCGTTGGCTATACGCTGAATAGTGTTGATCGCAGAGTCAACCTGGAGCTGATTAGCGTCCAGTTCCTCATCGGACATACCGCCTGTGTTGGCGTTCTCTATCAAGAGCCCGCGAATGTCGATCAGCAGAGCGGATACTTCATTAAGAGCACCTTCGGCTGTTGCGATTACATTCATCGCTCTTTCAGAGTTTTTGATACCGGACTCCAGACCTTTCATTTCTGAGCGAATTACCTCAGAAGCGATAAGTCCGGCGGGATCGTCCTTTGCGGTGTTGATTCGCAAACCTGTTGACAGCCGCTGCAGGCTGGTGCTGAGTGACTTGTTGTTCTTCGCAAGAGAACTCAGTCCATTCAAAGCTGAAATGTTAGTATTTATACGCGTCATGGTTTATCCTCCGTGACAAGGCAGGCTCTTGCCTGTCCACACAAACAGATCGATATTCCTGTAATTTCGTCCTGGTCCGATCTGTCAGGATTTAAGCGATTCCTGCAAAGTGCCTTAGCATAAGAATAGAATCCTTCCTGTTGCTACCAGCACCCTTGGCCAGTTTGCTACCCACAGCGCAAGATATACACAACCTTGCCGTCCTGAAAGCTGTAGATACACAGGAATCGCCATTTACGACCACCTCTATATGCGGTGATCCTGCATTTTGATTACTTAAACGACTTGAGAATAAATACGAGATGTTTTGAAGTGGGTTCCACCACACACAACAACCGTTGCCTTTTACTCAAAAAGGCATTGTTATATGTCAGCGAAATAAAGCAGCAACTCCGTTGCAAACTCCTTTTCACAATCTGCCTGATCCTGATTGTCCAATTCCAGGATCACTGGCATGCTCATCCATGAGTCTTGTTTTCCTAGACTCCAGCAACTCTGAGGGCATCAGCTAGGCAATCCGGAATTGCTTTGCTTACTGTGCCTTCTTCATCGCCTTTTGTATTTCGACAATCCGTCAAAAAAACTTTAGAAAGAGCGATAATATTTTATTTTATCGTAGTGATAACCGGGATAGGACTTTGAAGACCATAAGCAAAAACAACATAAGTACCGAAAATTACTATACTTATGTAAATTTACTTATTATTGTTTTTTTTCGTCTGATAACTGCTGGAAATAACGGACCTTTAGTTGATTTTTATTTTTTTTAAGAAATTTTAAAATATTTTTAGTCCTATAACCAACAAAAGACCTCAAGAGAAAGCTAAAACCCGGAGTCAGGTATGCTAATCAGGGAGCGATAAAATGCCGATAATAAGGTAAATGCCGGTCGTGCCGGGATTTAGTTGGACAGTAAGAGTATCAGTGTTTATAACTAATTGCTAGCAGGAATCAGATGTTAAAGTCCGCTAGCTGGCGATCAGAAAAACTAATAGAATGAAACGATCAAGACATACACATATCTCCTGATTCCAGGTTTTAAATAATATGAAAAATACCAAATCAAAACTAATATCGATAGTCGTGCCGATGTATAATGAGCAGGACAATGCCATGGAGCTGGTGCGGCAAATAACAGAAGTAGCCCACAGTAATAAGCTGGAATATGAGCTTATCCTGGTAAATGACGGCAGTAAAGACCAGACTATGGATCGTCTGATCGAAGCCCGCGACTTGTACGATAAAAGCGGCGAACGGATCAGGATTATAGAGTTTCGCCGAAACTTTGGTCAGACAGCGGCGATCTCTGCCGGGTTCAAATATTCCCGAGGATATGTTGTCATCCCCATGGACGGCGATTTGCAGAATGACCCGGCAGATATACCCCTGCTGCTCAAGAAGATGGAAGAAGGCTTTGATGTTGTTAGCGGCTGGCGAGTAAATCGTAAGGATAAGGCCCTGAGCAGGAAACTGCCCTCAAGGATAGCTAATTACATTATTGGCAAAATCACCGGCGTACACCTGCACGATTACGGCTGCACTTTGAAGGCGTATCATTGTGACATAGTTCGTCATCTGAAGCTTTATGGCGAGATGCACCGTTTTATACCGGCGATCGCCAAGTGGTCCGGTGCCAATGTTACAGAGATACCCGTAAACCATCGGCCGCGAATATATGGAGAAGCCAAATATGGTCTGGGCCGAACCTGGAAGGTCATGCTCGATCTGATAACAATAAAATTTCTGGGCACATTCAGTACCCGGCCGATCCATATCTTCGGTGGAATGGGACTCATCTCACTTTCCGGCTCAATCCTGAGTGCACTATATATGATATATCTCAAAATATTCGAGGAAATGAGTATGAGCCGCAGCCCGCTGCCTGTTCTCTCTGCTATGCTGATGATGATGGCAGTGCAGTTCATGCTCATGGGCCTGCTGGCCGAGATGCAGTGTCGAACTTACCACGAGGCACAAGCCAAACCAACTTATATAATAAGAACTATAATAGAAAGTGAAAAATTAGCCCAAGAGGGAGAAGATACTGACAATGATCAATGCCGATAATATGCTGACCAGTGAAACCAGCCCCAGTTCAGGTAAGGTCTGCCTTTTAGCCGGCCTGATAACATTAATTCTTGCCCTGATACCATTTTGTATCGGTAAATATTATGAGCTGAACACCAATGACCCATTCGACAGTGCGTTAAATATATACCATAGTCACGAGCTGTTACAGGGTAAGCAGTATGGCACCGAAGTGAATGTCTCAGCCGGACCTGGCACATTACTGGTCAACACGATCGGCGTTAGTGTTTTTGGCTATTCGGAAACCGGACCAAAGATCATTCAGGCTCTCATGCAGGCCTCAGCTTTGGCTTTGGCCTTCATAGCGATCAGGAAGCTGTATGGCAACCTCGGTGCATCAATAGCGGTTATATTGGGCAGTTTTTATCTGAGCAGTCAGCCGTATGCCAAATTTGGCAATGTGAAAGATCAATATATGATCGCTTGTACGATATTGGCAGTGAGTAGTTTTATCTTTTATGAGCTAAAACAAAAGAAATTCTGGATTCTGGCGGCAGGTGTTTTTGCCATCAATAGCTGGTATTTTAAGCCAACGGGGTTTTCCTTTGCAATTGCATTGTTCATCTACCTGCTCATAACCGTTCTGGTTCGCCAGCGAAATATAAAGCAGTTTGGCCGAGAACTGGCCGACCTTTGCTATGGTGCCGGCATAGGGCTGATACCGCTATTACTGTTTTATCTCTGGCTGGGTAAGCCTTCCTTATTATTAATGAGATTTCCCGGCAATCTGATAACCATAATACTGCTAAGCATTGGTCTGGTGAAAATCTGCCGGGTTTCTATGCAGCATATTAAAGTTGGTGTCAGAAAGATCAATACCAGACTGGCACTGGCAGGACTGGCCTCGGTAATAGTGGTTCTGATAATAACAGCGATCGTTTATGCCAGTATGGGACAGAGTGAGTTTTTTCTGAGAGATATCTGGGGCTATGATTTTATAGCCGGGCTTTTCAGTGATGCCGGTCATTTTCTGACTAACTTCAGAAAAAGCATTTACAGCCTGCTCTTCAGCAGTGATGGCTATGTCAGCGGCAGTCAGTCGGTAAGTACCTTTGCTACTCAACTGGCTGATGTGTCTAAATATTCTCATAGTTTTGTAATAATGATCGGTCTGGCACTGGCAGCTATAGCCTGGTATGCGATCGAAAGGATCAAGAGCAAAAGCAGTAGCCCGGCCTCTAATGACCTTGCAGTTAATATCTTTATACTGCTGGCTCTCTGGTGGCTGCTGGATATGCTCTTTGTCTGGATATCTCCGCGTGCTTATGTGCAATATTTCCTGGCCCCTAACGGATCAGGCATGTTCCTGGCCGGCTTTATTATAAGTCGGATATGGAATAAAAAAGCCGGTGCTTTATTGACTGTAGCTATCGGCTGGCTTGCAGTGGAGATAATTACAGCAAGTTGTTCAATATATGATATCAGTATAACCACTCTAATATGCGGAATAATAACCCTTCTGGCTGCTGCCGGATACTGCATAACAAAAAGCGGCATATTTACCCGCCCGGCATTTATCTCCCTTCTGGTTCTGTCCATACTACTTGGCAACATCGGCAATTATAAAGCTATAGGCGAAAAACTTGAGCAAAGCGCACAGAGCCGGTCAATGAACGGAGCTCTCTGGGAACAGATCGGGTATTACCTGCGAGATAATTCAAAGCCAACTGACACGATATATGTCTGGGGCTGGTTTCCAGGCATATATGTAGCTGCCGAGCGGTCATGCCCGGCGAGAATAGCCGCCTATAGCGACATGCACAGCGATTCACCCAAAGCGGTAGGTAAAGTAATACAAGCAACAGTAAAAGACCTGACTGCCAATATGCCTTTGTTTATTATTGATTCGCAGAAAATGGATTTTCCCTTCTATGACCACCCGGTATTTGATCTGTGGCCTACCCTGCCGATGGGATGGGGCATGGAACCTGACCGAAAATTACTGACAACTAAAAACGAGCTGGATTATTTCTTTGCTAACTATAGCAATATAGTTAAGCAGGCCTGTATGGCTATGACCACGCGACCAAATCGTTCAGGCGGACCATTGCCTGAGACCAAAGCCGCTGAGCTGGCTGACCTGGAAATGCAAAGACATCAGGCCATGTCTCCTCTCAGGGAATATATAGTTAAACACTATAATCCATACAAGAAATTTGGCAATATGGTCGTACTAAAAAGGAAGTAAGCAGTTCAAGCGAAGATATTTGTGCTGCTTTATAAATCTGACAGGAATGTAGCTGTTATATGAAAATAATCATGCTCAATTATGAATTTCCGCCCATAGGTGGTGGAGCCGGCCAGGCTCATCAGAATATACTGCATCAGTTTGCCGGCTTTGCCGACCTGGAAATTGATGTACTTACCTGCGGCCTGGAAAGAGGGGTTCACCTTGAACAATTCTCAGATAATATCAGGATATATCGCGTTGGCATCAGCAAGAAGAACCTGCATTACTGGCTTAAGTCTGAAGTGATAAGCTGGCTCTGGCGTGCTGGTAAAGTATATCGCCAGATGCTCAAAGAGAACAAGTACGATCTGGCTCATGCCTTTTTTGGATTCCCCACTGGCTATCTGCCCTATAAAAACGCTGATAAGATACCCTATATAATCTCACTGCGGGGCTCAGATGTGCCGGGCTATAACATTCGTCTTGGTCTTGACTATCTGCTACTGGCTGGTCTGTTCCGCCGGATCTGGACCAAAGCAGCAGCAGTAGTAGCTAACAGTCGCGGCCTGTCAGACCTGGGCAGGCGGTTTATGCCATCGATAGAAATACCTATCATAACCAATGGCATAGATATGCGCCGATTCTATGCACCCGGCAATAAACAAATAGGGCAACCTGTAAAGCTGCTTACTGTCTGCCGTCTTATCAGCCGCAAACGAATTGATCTGCTGATAACCGCAGTTAAACACTGCTGCGAGGCTGGCTGTGATGTTGAACTGAATATTGCAGGCCAGGGGAATATGATGGCAGAGCTGAAACTGCTGGCATTATCACTGGGTATATCAGACCGAGTGAATTTCCTGGGGCTGGTAGAGGCAAAGGATATGCCCGAGGTATATCGCCAGAATGATATCTTTGTAATGAGCAGCGCCCATGAGGGTATGTCAAATGCCATGCTCGAAGCTATGGCTTGCGGCTTACCGATAGTTACCACGCATTGCGAGGGAGTAGATGAGCTTATCGATGGCAATGGCATTGTTGCGGCACCTACCCCTATGAGCATAGCAACCGCGGTAAAAGATATGCTTGAAGATAAAGAAGCATACGAGTCAATGCGGCAGAGATCAACACAACAAGCCGAGAAATTCTCATGGCAAAGCACTGCCGATAATTACTATCGGCTGTATCAATCGATAATTTAGCCTGCAAAAAGCCGGGATATTTTACAGTATATAAGCCGGTCAGATTTGCATTTGCCTGTTAACTTAACAATTGCTATACTCACAAGTATGATGAAGAAAATGGCAGAAAAAGAAGATCAGCTAAGGCGTTCGCTTGGTATATTTGATGCAACAATGATGGGGCTTGGCTCCATAATAGGTACCGGTGTATTTGTCAGTATCGCAATTGCCGCCGGATATGCCGGTGCTAATGTGGTATTTGGTGTAGTGCTGGCAGCGCTGCTGGCCCTGTGCAATGCCCTGAGAAGTGCCCAACTGGCAGCGGCATGCCCTGTAAGCGGTGGCACATACGAGTATGGCTATAAATATATACACCCTTATGCCGGTTTCATTGCGGGATGGCTGTTTCTGGCGGCCAAAAGCGCATCAGCAGCAACGGCGGCCCTGGGGTTTGCCGGTTATCTCTGCTATAGCCTGGGCATAAGCGATATGCTGGTAATACCAATTGCCGTACTGACCTGCATAACACTAACCCGACTGATAACCAGAGGCATTAAGCGGTCCAGTTTAGCTAATACGATCATTGTAGCAGTGACTCTTGGCTCGCTGTTATATTTTGTCTTGAGCGGCGTAGGCCACGCATTTAATAATGGCAAGTCATATCTGACCTTCAGCTTTCCTCAGAATTTTGGTGCATGGCATAATTTTTTAAATGCTACAGCTCTTATCTTCGTAGCATTCACCGGCTATGGTCGAATCGCCACAATGGGCGAGGAAGTACACGAGCCCAAACTGACTATCCCGCTGGCAATACTTTCTGCCCTGGCTATTTCTGCCTTGATCTACATTGCTGTTGCGGTTGTGGCTATCGGCTCGACTGGTAGTGATGCTCTGGCTGGTTCAGTGTCCCTTACCGCCGCCCCTCTGGAAACCGTGGCAGCGAATTTCTCGCGACCGGCAGCACGCTATATTATCGCGATCGGTGCGATCACTGCTATGCTGGGTGTATTGTTGAATCTGATTTTGGGCCTGTCACGCGTCTTACTGGCAATGGCCCGGCGTAATGATATGCCAGAACTGCTCACCGAAATAACACCTGCTACCGGCTCACCCGATAAGGCGGTAATAACTATCGGATTTATTATTACCGCGATCGCCGCGATCGGCAGTATAAAACTCGCCTGGTCTTTCAGTGCCTTTACCGTCCTGATCTATTATGCACTAACCAACCTGGCAGCCCTGCGTATGCCTAAAGATCAGCGGCTCTATTCTCCATTCTTTGCTTACGCCGGTCTGACAGGCTCTCTGACTCTGGCTTTCTGGATCGACCCCATGATCTGGTTCTCAGGCCTGATACTGATAGCCCTGGGCCTGATCTGGAAAACTCTGATCAATTCAAACTCAGAAGAAAAATAGATTAGTATCACTTGCTGAAAACGGCGAACATCGCAATTCATCTATTCTTTAAACATATCGGGGCAAACTGCCAGGCTCGGGCAGGTGTTGCTGGTGTAATATTTCTCCCCAGGTATCAAGCTGCCAGTGGCCGGCCCTTATACTTACCCGATTTATACTGCCGTTGAACAGGGAATGATGGCGGGGGGTATCGGGTGCCAGGCCCAGCACGAAATTGAAGATCGAACTCAGCGTGCCGCCGTGGGCTACAACTAATATGGTCTGACCCGGATGTCGGGCTGCCACCGTTTCAAGTGCTGCTTTGCAGCGTTCATGTCTCTGGCGGATACTTTCACCCTCCGGTATCGCATAATCCGGCCCGCCATTAAAGAATTGATGAGAAACCTGGGGAAACTTTTCCGCCAATTCAGCTAAGGTCAGCCCCTGGCCGATACCGCAATGTCGTTCGCGAAAACCCGGCTCAAGGCCAACTGACAGGTCCAAAACCCGGCCAATCTCTTGGGCTGTATCAGCGGCGCGACACAGATCACTACTATATATTCGCTCTATTCCCCGCCCCACTAAACCCGACGCAACCGCCTTAGCCTGCTGAATACCTGCCTCATTGAGCGGAATATCCAACCAACCCTGCATCCGCCCTTCGATATTCCAGTCAGTCTCACCATGCCTTACGATATATATCTTTGTCTGCTCTGTATTTGCCATAGACTGGTATTATAGTGCCTGACCAAAAAAATTCCCGGTAAATCTCAATCAAAATTATACTAATAATCCGATAATAATTGTTACGGTAGCTGATCGCAAGATATCGTAACATTAATATGTTTAACTACCAGGAAATAACCTGACCAGATAAAAAGGACTCTATTATGCCATACGACAACAACAATATTCACCAGTGGCACTTTCGACATGATGCATTAGAGGCTTTGAACAGCTTTTCTGCAGCCCGAAACTTGTTTTTCTGCATAACGATCATCTGTTTACTGGTAGTTCAGGGGGTATTTATCTCTGTTGACCGCGGTGTTATCGATACGGCACTGGACATACCAGTATGTTCGGATCAAACTATGACAAACAAACCATGTCAGGAAATTAAGCCGGGAAAAATCAATGAGATCAAGTATTTAAATATTGGCAATAGCAGCTTTAGTTTCTGTAATATAGTAGAGGAATTTGCTTCAACCCCTGAGGTAACAGCAGATAGTACCCCAAAAGAGCCGGTCAAGATAGAAGAAACTCCGGCACCGGAAATACAACCTGCCCCAAAACCGGTAATACAGACTGAAATTGAAGTAATCAATAACAATGAGCCGGCTAATGCTCAGCTGGTCAAGAAAACCCTGAGAAATATCGTACAGGCCGCTAATGTGGTTATTGTATTTGCAATAATAATGTATTGTGTCTGCCTGTTCATAAGTATCCAGCTTAGTCTGGCGGGCAGTCTGGGTGGGCTGGCCAATTCGACGCGTGCATTTTTCTCTGCCCTGCTGGCAGTATTACTGCTGCTCCCCTGGGCTAAAACCTTTTATCCGGGAGCACCAAGTATGCTCTTCGGGTTCAACGAGCTTGTAAGTGCTTATATTACAAAGAATAACAATCCAGACGACAATTATCTAACAGTTATTTATTACACTCGTCATTGCGTCTTATGGCTGATAGTACTTTTACTGATAGGCATATCACAATGGCGCAGCTTCTCTGCTACTAAGCAGATAGCAACAAGATTATTAGAATGGAAAACTGTAAATCCTTATGCCCCAGGTGCCAAAATAGCCCCGAAGAGCGGCGGTTCAGGTTGCAGTGCTAACTTACCGCACGAAAAAAATGAAGAAGAAGGGCCTATTCCACTGGAATAATTGTTACGGTATTTGCCTGAAAACCGGAAGTAAAAGTAAGAGAAACAAAAACTTTATTATTACATAAACATTTTATAATAAAGGTGTTAGAAATAAAATACGATATGAAACATAACAAACGATTTACAAAGTTGTTTGCAAGTGTCATAATATGCAGTGAAAAATTATTGGACCTTCAGTAGTTGTACTGATAATAATCCGGTAAAGAGACAATATGATAATAAAACGGAGTACACAGTAATGGGTGCTTTCTCAGGTGACAGTTTCACTCAGTCGGTCGAACGCCGAATGAAGGAATGGCAGGAAAATCAAGAAGCAGCAGCGCATCATTTAAGTGATGGTGCCCGCATCAACTACATAACCTTAAGTCGCCAACTTGGTGCTGGAGGCGAAGAAGTAGCCGAGGAACTGGCTAAGTTGATGGGCTGGAGTGTATTTGATAAGCGTATCGTAAACTTCATGGCCGAGAATTTTGGCGTTCATGCCGATGTTCTGGAAACTGTTGACGAACGCACCCGCGGCTGGATCGAAGATTCGATAAGCATGTTCTTTTCTAATAAAAAGGGAAGTGAACATCTGGACCAATACAGCTACTATAAACATCTGATCGAAGCCCTGCTGGTAATTGCACAGCATGGTCGTGCTATAATAGTAGGTCGTGCTGCCGGTCAGGTATTACCCCGCGATCATGGTTTGAGTATTCGTATAACAGCTCCCTTTGAACTGCGAGCTGAGCGAGTAGCCGCCCAGAATAAGATAAAGGTTTCTGAAGCGCGTGACATAGTAAAGAAGGCCGATGACAATCAGAAACGATTTGTCAAAGATTTCCTTTGGAAAGATGCTTTCGACCTGACCTCGTTTGACATGATCTTTAACACAGAGAAACTATCACCCCTTGCCGTGGCCAAGTTGATCTGGCGTGCTTTTGACATGAGGATCGAGAGCAAAAAACAACAGTTGGAACTCGTAGAACGCGGCGTGAATATAGATGAGTTCGTAGCCAAACAGTTCCAGCTCTGGCGTGAAGATAACCCAGAGAAGCCAAGTTCTCCCCTGGCCAAACTGGAAGATGGTTGCAATATCGACTATGTAACTTTTGGTCGAGACCTTGGAGCTGGTGGTGCGTTAATAGCACAGCAGTTAGCCCAGGAAATAGGCTGGGACTTTTACGATCGAGAGATACTGAACTATATGTCGGAAAATCTCAATGTTCATGTTCAGACATTAGAAAGTGTCGATGAGAAAACTCGCGGCTCTTTTATCGAATCTTTAACCAACCTTTTCAATTCCAAAGAAAAGATCGCCCACAAGGAATTTCTCAAGCAACTAGGCGAGACTCTGATGGTGATCGCCAAGCATGGCAATGCCGTAATTCTGGGCCGGTCAGCTGGTTTATTTTTACCGCGTGACAAGGGCTTGAATGTATTTATTACCGCCCCATTCGATCTTCGCGCTCGTCGTATGACAGTGGTTAATAATGTATCACTGGATGTTGCCAAAGCCCAGGTAAAGAAAGCCGACAAGGAGCTGTATAATTTCACGATGGACTTCGTAGGCAAAGACATTCATGATGCCGGTCTTTATGATATTATTTGTAATACAGAGAAAATATTGCCTGAAGCATTTGCCAAGATCATTCGCCGGACACTGGAACAGCGTCAGATGGACGAATCATAGTCACAAATTAATTCCTTGACGCAGACACATATACTTTGCTATGATGTGATCTTTGATGACAAGTAAATACTGTTTTCAGTGGCAGATGCCTTTAAAGGGAAGACGGTTAGAATCCGTCGCGGTCGCGCCGCTGTATTCGGGGACGAAATATCTGAGTTATGTCACTGTCGTAAGATGGGAAGACCAGGTAAACCAGGAAGATCCGAGAGCCAGAAGACCTGCTGAAAACCAGAACTGCTGAATGAGACTTCGCGGATTGGGTCAACTGGCAAACTACAAGGGAATATCCCCTTGAGTTCTATATCTATATAAATAGATTTTCCAGCCTTGTACTATCCTGCGATAGTGCAAGGCTTTTTTATTTTCACGCCCTCTCTGCAATTCAGCCTGTAACAAATAATAACTGGCCGTAGGTACGGCCATGCTAATTTAATAAATAGTTAAGCAAAAGGAATAAAGGATGAATCTGAGAATAATATTTACATCACTGTTATTGTTAGCAGGCACAGCAGCACAAGGAGCAATGTCAGGCGTATCAACATTTGAAGATGTGAGGCTTTCGCCAGAAAGCCATTGGGGTGGGGCATATACCAGCGAGACAGAATGCATTGGCTTTAGTAGCGGTGATGCCTGGTTTTCGCATACTGTTTCTTATGGCTATGGCATGTCCTGGTGGAACGGATTTGTATATTCCAATGAAACTGACATGACAACCAACGGTCTTGAAAATCAGTATAGTGCTTACATTGCTGGCTGCCAGAATAATACCAGTGGCAACCAATATTCGATTTACTATGCTTCCAGCCAGGATGTTATAAGCATGTCAGAAGCTACTACCGTTTCTGGTATGTGGTTAACAAATACCAGCTATGCCTACCTGACAATGGCACAAGGGGACCCTTATGGCTATAGTAAGAAATTTGGAGGTAGTGACGGCAACGATCAGGACTGGTTCAAATTAACCGCAACCGGCATAACTGCCGATGGCAACTATGTTGAAAAGCCAGTAGAATTTTATCTGGCAGATTTCCGTTCTGATGATAACTCAGAAGATTATATTATAGATACCTGGACCTGGCTGGACCTTAGCTCTCTGGGAGATATTATCGGTCTTGAATTCAGCTTTGACTCGAGTGATACAAGCTACGGATTAGTAAACACGCCAACCTATTTTGCCTTTGATAATTTTAACGGCAGTCCGTTTGATGCACCAGCAGTACCAGAACCGGCAACAATGGCATTGCTGGCAAGTGGGGCAGTAATGATAAGTCGGAGAATGAAAAAATAAAGTCTGGTTACACTCGACCAGGCACAGATGTAATAATTACAAGAGCTTCTTCTCTATTATGACTGTCGGTTTCAGATCACCTCTGAATTATCCACACATGCAAGACTCTGCCAGTCATAAAATTAAAGAGCCGTCGGATATAACCCGGCGGCTCTTTTTTTTGTATTCAGAAGTAGATGACTATGAGTATTATTTTGCGGTACCGGCATCAGTAAGCAGTTCAAGATTTTTCAAAGCCTGCACCAGAGCGTTCTTATCGATCGGTTTTATCAGGAAACTTTCACAGCCGGTCTTAAAGGCCTGCAATATGGTTTTTTTATCATCCATAGCAGTAGTCATAATTACCTTAACTCCATCAAGACCAAATATACCATGACTGGCCTCCAACTGACGGATTCTCTTAAGGGTTTCCTGACCATCCATTTCCGGCATCATAACATCGAGACAGATAAGGTCAAACAGCTGGCCCTGCTCGAGATTTTCACCGAACAGATCTACCCCGATCTGGCCATTCTCGGCCATTTCGACCGGGCCATAAACTTTAAGCAGATTCAGCAGGTATTTCCTGTTGATAGCATTATCTTCTATAATTAACGAACGCATCTACTTCTCCTGACAAAGTGATCCTTAAAGCACATAGTTTGAATCGACAGATAACAATGACTACTGAACTTAATCGTACTATTTAAATAAAGTAAAACCAAGTTTTTCGTAAACAATTGATTGACATAGGATTAGAAAAACAGTTATAATTTTCAGATGAAATGAATCCAACAGATATTAAAATTATAGGACTTTCGGCCAGCCCCAGAGCCAATAGTAACTCTCGCCGGCTGCTGGATAATATATTAGCGGGTGCATGTTCTGCAGGTGCTGATTGCAGCATAATTGACTTGTCCATACTGAATATAAAACCTTGCATTCATTGCGATAGCTGCATAAGTGATGGCCTGTGCCCAATAGCCGACGACATGGAACAGGTCTATGATGCCATAGAAAATTGCCATGGTCTGGTAGTGGCAAGTCCGATATATTTTATGGGTCTTAGTGCTCAGTTGAAACTGGCAGTAGATCGCTGTCAGAGATATTGGGCTTACCGAAATGCAACAGGCAGTTCGGTTTTAAGCCAGGCATCATATAAGCGTCGCGGAATATTCGTAGGAGTGGGGGCGCGTAATACTGAATCAGTTTTCGCAGGAGCCTTGACCAGTATGCGTTGGTTTTTCGATAGCATAGATACTGAATTTTACCGCTCACTTACAGCAGGAAATTGTGATGCAGCCGGTGAGGTCGATAATAAACCCGAAATATTGGCTCAGGCTTATGAGCTGGGTGTACAATTAGCAAAGTCCTATAAGTAATAATTTCTGAGTGTAAAATTCTTAAACACACAACTATAACGCAATTATTCACTATATATTTACACTGATATTACAATAAAGTATCAATTGATTATTGAGTATATTTATGGCCGGTCTGAATAATTCAGGTATCTAAATTCAAAAGAGGGAAAGATCAATCAATATCTGTTTCTTTTATTCTTCTGACATAATTATAAAGTATATATAACTTTATGACGATAGCGAAGATGAAGGATATAGCTGAAAATGTGAACTGTTTATGTTGACAGAGAATATTTCAGAAACAAAACAGGCGGATAGATGCTCAAAGTACCCATAGAACAAATAGAACCCGGGATGGTATTAGCGCGTCCGGTTGCAAACCCGGAAAAACCCGATCATACCCTGCTTAAAGCGGGATATGAGATGGAGGCAGATAAAGTAGCACGCCTGAGAGCCATTGGCGTCTCATCGATCTGGATAAACTACCCAGGTCTGGATTTTCTTGATGATGTACTCGATACCCAGGTAATCAGCCAGCAACAAGAGCTTTATAGCTCCCTGAAAGAGAGCTTCAATGAAGCCCAGCAGGAGTCTCTAACCAATATAGATTACCGGCCATTTGTAGAACAGATGCGTAATCTGTTCCATAATTTACTGGGGCACGATAACATATCAGCCGCATTTGTAAATGAATTGCATGGTCAATCAAACGACATATTCCGTCATTGCACCGCAGTTGCGTCAATGGCTATGCTGATCGGCCTGCGTAGTGAAAATCAACTACTCAAGGCCAGAAGCAATATGAACGCCCAGCAGGCCAAAGACCTGACCTCACTTGGTACTGGCTGCCTGCTGCACGACATGGGCAAAACCATGCTGCCGGAAGAATTACAGACCTTTCGTATAAGCGCGATGGATTTGGGCTCTCCGGAATGGCAGAAACATACAGAGATCGGGTATGAAATGCTCAAAGCCGGTCTTGACCCGGTTGCTGCCCAGGTAATAGTCAATCATCATCAACATTTTGACGGCAGCGGCTTCCCCAAACGAAAGCAGCTTAACGGAGTTGGCGTTCCATTTTTCCCATTAAAAGGAACTGAGATCCATATTTTCTGTCGTATCGCGTGCCTGGCCAATTACTTTGATTCGTTCCGCTATTTACCTGACGGTCGGACAGCCCCTACCGTAGTGGCGTTAAAGCGAATGAAGAAGCCTGGTTATGCCAGTTGGTTCGACCCTGAACTATATCGCATATTTACCAAGGCTATGCCGGCTTTCAGTCCGGGAGAGCAGGTAACCTTAAACGATGGTCGAAATGTAGTTGTTGTCCAGGTAAATGATGATTTCCCCTGCAAGCCAATAGTGCGGCCGATAAATCTGGATGATGCCATATCACCGGCAGCACGAGAGCAAAAAGAAAAACAGCCCCTACCAGAAGAAGCACCTACCGAGCAGCCAGCCGTAACCACAGAGCAACAGGCAGCCCCGGAAGAAGCGGATGATAAAAACGATCCTTCAAAATTCGATATTGACCTGTCGCAGGATTCCCGTTACTTTATACAAAAGGTAGGCGACTTTGATGTGAGCAGTTTTCTGCATTAAAACAACCGAATGTAAAACAGAAAAACAGACAATATACGGGCAAGATTATTAATGAATATTATACAGACAGACATTGACGGTGTGATCATATTTGAACCGCGAGTATTTAATGATAGTCGTGGTTTTTTTCTGGAAACCTTCAGCTCAGAACGATACATAGCAGCCGGCCTGACCAGACCCTTCGTACAGGATAATCACTCATTCTCAAGTAAAGGTACTGTTCGCGGCCTGCATTATCAATTAACTCAACCGCAAGGCAAGCTGGTGTATTGCATTACAGGAGAGATATTTGATGTGGCTGTTGATATTCGCATAGGCTCACCTACCTTTGGTAAATGGACAGGCACAGTGTTGTCACGAGAGAATCATCGTCAGCTATTTATCCCCGAGGGCTTTGCTCATGGATTTTGCGTATTGAGTGAAACCGCAGATGTGAGCTATAAATGCACAGATCTGTATAAGCCCGGCGATGACTATGGCATATTATGGAACGACCCGGAGATCGGTATTAAATGGCCAATAGATATGAGCACAGCTTTGCTCAGTGACAAAGACATGAAAAACCCCAGACTGGCACAAGCTGACAAAGCTACCTTACCAACCCTATAATCGCATGGTAGAAACAACAGTCAGCCAATGACTTTTCTCAGCTTGAAAAGTTCGCCGAAGGCCTTAAGTATCACCTTAATATTACCACCGGTGGGCGAGCCAAACCGACGGGGAAAATGGCAAACACCATATTGAACCATAGAATAGCCGGCCTTTTTTGCGCGAGCAAGAACTTCAGTATCGATCAAAGCCCCCCTGCTGACCAGTTCCATATTATCAAACATTTCCCTGCGATATAACTTAAAGGCACAGTCGATATCTCTCAGCCCCAGACCAAAGAGCAGATTCACCAGCTTACACCAGGCCCAGCCGTTCAGCTTGCGGACAATATTATCCTGCCGGTCTTTGCGATAACAGGTAACAATATCATATTTTTCGGCCAGAGGGATAATATCTTTCAACTCGTTCATATCGAACTGGCCATCACCATCGGTATAAAAGACCCACTGTTTAGTAGCGGCGCGAAAGCCGCTTTGCAAGGCAACGCCATAGCCGGAGTTTACCTCATGTTCAATAACTCTGACCTGAGGAAATTCTTTTGCCAGGCTGGCAGCTACCGCCGAAGTGTTGTCACGACTGCCATCATTGACAATTATCAGTTCAAAATCTTCTGTGATCTGCGGCACGACCGCCAGAGCACTGCGGATAAGCGGACCGATATTATCCTGCTCATTATAACAGGGGAAAAAAAGCGACAGGCTTTCTATAACCTTATTCACCAGAACAACCTCGATTCAACAGCTTCTCTCTGACTTTCTATCATCTGGCCATATACATTTTTTTGCCGGGCAAACTCACCAGCCGCTTTAGCGTCTTTTTCCTGGTCGGTCAGAATGGTAAGATAATGGCATACAGTATGCATCGCCACCAGATTATTCATTCGGCCCAGAGGCTCGTTACTATCTATGATCGCTTTAAGCCGGTCATACTCACCCAGAAAGAATTCTTTAAGCTGAACTTTTCTTTCAAGCATAGCCATAACCTGATAAATACTAATATAAGCGTGTACCCGCTTATCAGCTTCAATATCGGCATAAAAAGCCTCTGCCTTGATAAGATTTGCCCGGTATGCCTCACCCTTCACACTGCTGGTCTTATAATAATCGCCCAGAGAAAGATTGCGAGCAAAATCATCAGGATAAATAAGCTCTTCCGCAGGCGTTTCGAGCAACTGTCGATTTTCCGGAGCATTGATACGGAAGATCATTGTATAACGGTCATCAACATATAATGTACGCCAGGTATCAAGGCTCTGCAGGTAATTTATCGTCCTGCTGCTATTTCCATTTTTGGCCAATACAACCGTGATCTTTTCCTGCTCGAGCATTTTTCCATAAAGTTTTGCATCACCGCCCATAGCATACATAAGAGCTGTGTATGAGTCTTTATTAGACAAACAGCGATCAATAAGCTGGTCATAAGCATTAGCTGCCGCAGGATTTATACCTGTCTGCTGGAACAGACGGGCAAGATAGTTCTTGCGATTTTTTAGATCCTGATCAACCTGGGCCGGTGTCCCTACCACATTGATATTCATAGCCTGCCATTTCTGGAAATGACTAAGACGGTATGCCGCCTGGGCCCGGCCATCGATATAAACCTTACAGGCTGGCCGGCCGGTTTGCTGGTCTGGAGTCTGTGTCCAGGAAATATAACCACCATTAGTCCATTCATTGAGAACGACGCCCCGCACCTTATTGGCATCAAGGAACTCGCCGGCAAGTACCGGCTGATCTAAAATGCCAACCATGCGACGAAATACGGTAAAATCATTACCATCCGCCGATGGAGTGAAGTAGATATCGGTCATAGCAGCAACAAAGATTATCGCAAAAATAATACCACCAGACAGAGCTGCAACTATGGCGACTATCTCGGCTTTGGCTTTATTAATAACTCGCTGCCAGAAATCCTGGCTCATTAAAAAAATCTGCTGGAGCATGACTGCCATGAACGGGGCCAGAACTACACCGGCAAGAAAAACAAACCGACGACTGCTTATCGCCATATAGAAGGTCAACAGAATAATAGCTATCCAGCTAAGATCTAAAGTCGGCAGGCATTTGTATTCTGAAGCCGAAGATTCTTTAACTTCAGTTCCGGCTATAGCAGCAACCGGCACTGGCATCTGATAACGCAGGCGCAGAACAAGCCAGACTATCGCCAGCAGAATAAAGATAATACCAAAAACGATGAACGAGCCGGTATTACCAAAGCCCGTACCAAAAAGCGGATGCCATTCTGAGACATTGCGCCATTCTTTGCCATCATGCCCGAACATGATCATCAGCGGGTGAAGTAAATTTTCAGCACCATAAGGACTGAAGATCATCGGGGTCACAACACTGATACCAAAGCCGATCAGCAACCATTTATACTTTTCTTTCCAGGGATGAAATTCAAAAGCAGCCGGGTTAATTTGCGAAAGAATATTGGTTAGCGCATAGCCGCCGCAGGCCAGGGCCAATACAACAATGCCGTAAATAAAACCGCCATGAATATTAGACCAGATGATCATAACTGGTAAAAGCCAGAGCATGTCTCTGACCTTACCTGTCTTCCAGCGAAACAGTATCGTTATAAGGATAATGGCCATAAGGATCGTACTGATATTAGGCCGCATATCAATATAGGAGCGGGCCAGCAAAACGCCGAACGCCGCACAGGCAGCGGCCAGAAAATAATTCACCTTAAGAGCACGAGCCGCCCAAAAGGCAAACAGGGCAGTCAGTATCGCCTGAATGAATTTATAGACCACGATCGAACCTTCGCCCAGGTTCATCTTCATTTCATAAAATAATATATGACTGAGCCAGTTCTGGTTAACCCAGCCTTCGCAATCTTCAATGCCTTTGGCATAAGGCCGACTATTCACACTGAACGGGTCATTCCAGGACAGGTGAATACCAAACAGGTCCAGTATCTTCATCTGCACTGTCCGGTCCTGATCTTTAGTCGCCCAGTCATTAAGAAAATAACGACCGCAGGCCATAGCCACCCAGGTATCGCCACCGCCTACCGGCTTATCAGCACTATGCAAAGCCGCAAAGATAACCAGCAGGTAACTAAAAATTGCCAGAAGCAGGACCGATATGAACCTGCTTTTATTTGTGTCTTTATCTAAGTCAGTCATAGTTGCCTTTCTAAAACGAGTGATAACAAAGAAGCTCAGCGGTTACTATATATATCGATACTTAATGCCAATATTTCAAGCTGAGCAATAATAAAGGACTTTCTTCTTATCACTTTCAACGATTACACTACTACTTCATCATTTCATAAATGGCTTGATCACATCCAGAGCAATACCAGCGTTACCAAAAGGCGCACTAATGGCAAATCCATCAACCAAGTCAACAATAGCCTCGACTATCTCTCTGGCGATCTGCACGCCCAGTTCGCGACCTTCATCTCGGGTGGTAGCAGCACTCATGCGTTTGAGCATTTCATCGGGTACTACTACGCCGGGAACTTCGTTAGCCATGAACTCTGCATTTTTAAAGCTGGTGAACGGCCATATACCGGCAATAACAGGTATGCGATAATCCTTAGTAGCTTCCAGAAATTCTCTCAGCATTTTCACATCGAAGATCGGCTGGGTAATTACATATTCAGCACCACTTTGTACTTTGAGCTTGAACCGCTCTATCTCTCGTTCCAGTTCAGAGGCAACCGGGTTAGCGCCCACACCCAGTACCAGAGAAAGCGGATCTGCCAGTGGATTACCAGCGACATCATAGCCGCAGTTGAGCTCCTTTACCATGTGGGTCAGACCAATAGCATCTAGGTCAAAAACCGCAGTTGCATCTGGGTACTCACCCAGCTTTGGCGGATCGCCGGTGATCATAAGCATATTTTTAACACCTACCGCCTGAGCACCCATCATATCGCTCTGTAAGCCAATAATATTCCGGTCACGACAGCACACATGCAAGATCGATTCTATACCGGCTAATCGCTGTATCTCCAGGGCAGTGATCATCGGGGACATGCGACTGCTGGCTCTGGGGCCATCAGGGATATTCATGGCATCAATACCAGAGTCGCGGCAAAGTTTTGCCTTATCGATAATAGTAGTCAGATCACAACCGCGCGGCGGGGTTATCTCGATCGATACCGCCATCTGTCCCTGAGCCAGCTTAGCACCCCACTTTGATTTATCGACCAGCTTAACTGCCGGAACATGCTCTTTGCTCTTATCTTTGCTATGCTCTGCTATTACTGCCACGCGTGCAGCTATGTCGGCCTTATCAACAGAGTGTATAGCGCGGGCTATCTCACGAATATGCTCGGGGGTTGTGCCGCAGCAGCCTCCGATAATTCTCGCTCCTTTTTCAAAGAACCGCTTGGAATACTCCGCCATATACTCCGGCGTACACAAATACAACATACGCCCCTCGATCTCTTTGGGCAGCCCGGCATTTGGCTGTACAATTATCGGCTTGGCAATTATATCTTTTACCTTTTCAAGAGCGGTAAGCATTATAGCCGGACCTATGGAACAGTTGAAACCAACTGCATCGACATTTGGCTCAGCAGCTATTTCTACCAGGGCATCTTCTGCCTTATGGCCATAGGAAGTCTGGCAATATTGATTAACTGTCAACTGGGCAACTACCGGCAAGGAACATACCTCACCAGCAGCACGAATCGCCAGAATTAACAAGCGGGGATCATTAAACGATTCCAGCATAATGAAATCAGCACCTTCATCGGCCAGCACTTTTATCTGCTGACGATAGGCCTCTGTTGCCTCCTGGTCGGTTATTCGTCCCAAAGGAGAGAGCCCGGCAACCAGCGGACCTACTGAGGCGGCAATAAGTACATCTGTACCTGAAGCTATTTTTTTGGCCAGACGAACTCCCTCGCGATTTATCTGCTCTACCTTATCTGCCAGACCAAACCCGGCGAGCTTAGTAATATTTGCACCATAAGTATTGGTTTCAATATAATCGGCTCCGCTTTCTATATAATGCCGGTGAATCTCTTCAACCAATGATGGGCGGGTAAGATTGATCTCATCAAAACAGGCATTTATAAATACCCCGCCCTGATAGAGCATTGTTCCCATTGCACCATCACCAACTAATACCCGCTTAGCAATTAATTCTTTGAACTGTTCTTTATTCATCTGCGTTACTTTTGCCTCTTACAGCACTTACCTTCATGCGGTTTCATGGTATAGCCGGTCAACCGCTGTATTCACTAAAAAAAAACGGCCCGCATCCGGACCGCTCTGGTTGATATTAAATTAAAATCAGGCTCAGTTAAAGTTCGGATCGCTCATCCCATCATCAACTGACATCATATCTGAACCACCATCGACCGACCCGTCAAGGTCGGCAGTTGGCACAACAGCATCAGTCACCTCAACACTTTCGAGCTTTCCTGAGGCCTGTATCCGTCTGGCCTGGCTAAGGTCGAGCTCTGCTGCCGGGAGCGTCGCTACACTGTCATAATTATAATCAAATGTAACCTTATCTTCATCGTCACAAGATGCTAAAAAACATGACAAGGAAATCACAATAAGACTTAAATTTATATTTTTCAATATGTTATGCATACTAACCTTTCTACTAATATATTTAGAGCATCATTTTACCTTATTAGTAGGTTTTTGCCAACTATTTTATAAACGAGAAACAGAAAAGGGCCTACCATTTCACTGGCTTTATCTGACTATTCATTATTACCAATCTGACCAGTAAAACTGATACAACCATAATTACATGCATATCCGAAATGCCCGATATATTTTGCTGGACTTAACTGCTAATTTTCATATATTTTGACTTTTTTTCTTAACATAAGCATCAGTAATGATTTTTTTATGTTATATTGGAATGTTGTATCATAAATAAATCGGGCTAATGTTGTTAAATAGTCCGCAAAAGGCCTTAGTTCTATAGTTGAACTTTTAAGCGAGGAATCAAGAGAGATGAAGAGATTATTATTTTTTATCGTACTTATGGTTGGATCGGTATTTTCTGCTAACAGTTGGGGGCAGACCTATTCTTATATATCTACGGATTACCAGTCAGACTGGTATAATCATTGCTGGTTTCATGCGCCAGTGACAGATGGCTATGTTGATGTGAGTTTGCTGGTTGAAAATGCCACTTTTACCGACCTGTCTTTTTCAGTTAATTTTGATTCGGCAGTAATAAATCCAAATGGCATAAGCATTCAGGACATTACTGACGGACTGACTCTTTCATCTGTAACCACAGAAAACCTGGAAGGTACCTGGAAAAAAGCAACCATCAACCTTACCGGCAATATTACCATAGGGTCTATACAATATTTAGACGAAGCGGTTATGGTAGTAAGATTTCTGCCGCAGGGCGAAGGTGTATTCCCGCTGACATTATGGCCGGCAGATAAATACCCCTCTCACTACAACACCTGTTCATTGAGCCTTAGTAATAATGGTGAGCCAGTAGAGCATCAGAGAAAAGATTTCAATGACGGCACAACCTTATTCTCATTCACTGATAAAGACCCGGTAAAAATGCTATATAACTTCGACCTGAATTTCGGCTTCCCTATAGAAGGTTACCTCAGAGTCGTATATACAGATGACAGTACCGTTGAGTTTCACAACTCTGACCCGGTAAAAGGCATAACCATAGACCCCTCGAATGGCTTATATTATATTACACCCCAGCAAGATGCAGTATCATACTCACTCATATTCCCCGGCTATGAAGACTGGGTTGATCTGGATATAAGCGGCGGCACTTCCCTTTACCGTCAACACTCTCAGCCTGCTTCAATGTTCTTTTTGGGAAATGATATGTCTGCTCTGGAAGCCAGTGAAGCTGACCTGACACTTGAAGTGAACCTGCCGGGCATTGGCTCAGATTTCAGCAATTGCACCTATACGGCAATGATAACTGGTGGTGACAATGGTTATCTTAACAAACAATATAGCTATGCCTATATTAACGACGATACCATTTCTGTTACCATTATTGGCGGACTGCCTGCTGACCGTTTATATATGTATATATTTAAAGATGGTGTTATTCAGGGTCACACATGGTTCCATGCCGCCACTTACTACCCGGTCACATTCACAGTTAAAGATCAGGCAAATAGTCCAGTTGCCAACGCAACTATTGTACTGCCGATGGGTTGGGATGCCTCTAATAATGTCGAGCTGGTAACTGATCTCTCTGGTCAGGCCCAGACCAGACTGGCTGGCAACAGCGAGTGGGGCAACTTCCAGAACTACCGCGTAGTACACGACATCTATGATGTGGCCAAAGGAACAGTAGAAGTATATGACCAACCAGTGAGCGTTGAAGTGACACTCTCGCCTCTGAGTGGTACAGATCTGGATGACTTTGTAAACATTGCTCACAACTGGCAATATCAATGGTGCAGCAGCTGGGACAATGACTGCCAGGGAGCCGACATGAACTTTGACGGCATAGTTAACATAGAAGATCTGGCTATCTTCGCCGGCCGCTGGCTCAAATAAGCATTAGTGAACAACTGAAATCAGCAAAGGTGGATATGCTCTGCGGAGTATTATCCACCTTTTTTTATTTTCCACACCTTTCGTAAAATTTCAATAGTTATCGGCCTTTAATATGATATAATACACTTTGTGTCTAAAGACTGTCAAGCCAGATCGTCTGGTTCTGGGAAACAACATATTGGAGGTTTTTTATGAAGATCTTATCCTGTCTGTATTTATGTTTGGGGATATTATGTAGCAGCACTTTGCTATTGGCAGCCGAATACGGCGGCGGCACAGGTTATAGCGACAGCCCTTATGAAATATACACACCAGAGCAGTTTAATGCTATAGGGCCAGACATTGACAATTGGGACCGTTGCTTTGTCTTAATGAATGACATTGACATGTCAGATTATACCGCAGAAACTTTTAACTCGATTGGGAGCGGATATTCCTTTTCTGGCCATTTTAACGGGCAGAACTTCACCATATACAATCAGCCCAAACGAATATTTGAATCGTTCAAATTAGGAACCATAAGCAATGTGAAACTGGTAAATGCCACAGCAACCGGCGGCGGCTGTCTGGTAGGAATGCAGATAAGCGGCACGATCTCAAATTGCCACATTCAGGGAAATATAACAGGCAGCACTGATACCGGCCTGCTGGCAGGATATGTAATTTCAGGTACTATAAGCAACTGCTCTTCGGCAGGAAAAGTTACGGGTAATCTAAGCGGTCAACGACTGGGAGGACTGATCGGCTCTACCGATGGCAATGTGACTATAAGCAATTGTCACAGTTCGGCTTCTGTAACCGTACCCGGGTCAGGCAGTCAGATCGGCGGTTTTATTGGATATCAGAATAATGGAACTATTATTAATTGCTACGCAACTGGTGCGGTGTCTGGCAATTCAGGAGTTGGCGGTTTCGCCGGTATGCTCAGCGGCGTGATCAGTGAATCATATAGCACTGGTGATGTAACGATAACACCTTATAATTCCTTTACAGGAAATAATGGCGGCGGTTTCGCCGGTGCGATAACACCTGTAATCACGACAACTCAGCCAGTAATATACAAATGCTACAGCACAGGTAATATTACTTGCAACGACAACTGTTATGGCATAGGTGGATTTGCAGGCTCTTCATCTCTCAATGCCACGGACCAGATGTTAAATTGTCACAGCAAAGGGAATATAACTATCGGTGATTTCTGTCGCGGGGTCGGCGGATTAATAGGACTGATGTACTATGGCACAGCCCAGTCATGCTATAGTACCAGCGAGCTAAATTGCGGAAATAACAGCGTACAACTTGGCGGTCTCATCGGCAATCTCTATGTAGCTACAATAAGCAACTGCTATGCCCGCGGCAATGTAGTAACCGGCTATACACCTCGTTATCTGGGTGGACTGGTCGGCATTACTGACGGCGGAGCCAGTACTACTATTGACAAGTGCTATTCTACCGGTACCGTAACGCCGGGCACTTATCATGGCGGACTGCTTGGCTATCGCTATAGCGGCAGTACCGTATCATCAAGTTTCTGGGATAAAGATACCAGCCTTGTCCTGACCTCAGCTGGCGGTAAGGGTAAAACCACAGCAGAGATGCAAGATGACCTGACCTTCACTTCAGCAGGCTGGGACCTGACAACAAACTGGACCATGACTGATTATCCTTCACTAAGTTATCAGTCAGCTATCGGCCATGACAACCACATTAACATAAGCGTACCACTGAATTCAACCGGCGAATTAGCTTGTGATTTCAATTGCCTGACCGGCCAGTCTCTTACATGGTCGATAGCCGCCGAACCATGTAGCTGGCTGACAAATATTGATCCGTCTTCCGGTGCCTTTACCGGCACAGATCTGTCAACAGTAAACATTACGGTAAACTCCGCCGGGTTGCCGGTTGGCGATTATGCCTGCCAACTGACTATATCAGCCTCAAATGGCGACATTGCCAGGCTGCCGGTCATAATAACGGTTTATGACCAGGTTGATATACTTGACTTTGCCGTACTGGCCCAATACTGGCTGGCAACCGACTGCGAATCTGGCGATAATTGCAAGCAGGCAGACTGGTATGTTGATGGTCAGATAAATATAAACGACCTGGCAATATTGGCTGGTGCCTGGCTGTCTGACTCAATAGAAAAAGAGCTGGCCGAGTTAAGTGATGGCTTTGAAACTGGTGACCTGACTGGGCTTAACTGGAGCACAAATGGCGATGCCTTGTGGACAGTAACCGACTCTGATAAGAACAGCGGTACATATTCAGCTCGCACAGGTTCAATTACTAATTCCCAGATGACCTCTCTGACGCTTAGCTGCGACATAACCGGTTATGAAATAAATACTATCTCATTTGCCCTGCGTTATGATAGTGAGACAGATTATGACTATCTGAGGTTTTATATAGATGGTGAGCTCAAAGATTCATTCTCCGGCACTACGAACTGGCAGACCAAAGGCTACACAGTTGAGCCGGGCATACGAGAGTTTAAATGGGTCTATAGCAAAGACAGCGATGGTTCAGCCGGGCTTGATTGCTGCTGGCTTGACGATGTGAAAATATATAAGCAGTAAGAATAAGATTACTAATATTTAAGCGGATAATTCCTGATACGGGGATTATCCGCTTTTTTTATATCAGCCCAAATGGAAACACCGAACCCCATATACGCAGCAGACCCACTATCGAGCCAGTTCTAATTGTGCCAGTGCTGCGACCATAGCGTTTTCCACGCGCAGTATCCAGGGCCCGAGTTTGACAGGAACAAAGCCCGAGCTGAGCATAAGCTGTTCTTCAAAATCGACCCATCCCCCTTCCGGCCCTAAAGCCAATATAATATTATCATTGCCGGTAATACCACAATGGAGCAGGTCATTATTACCCAGAGTGGAAAACAGGATTTTTTTAGCCGAAGCGTTTTGCGTTACGCCCGGCAGATAGTCTTCAAAGAATTCCCGGAACCGCTGATGGAAACTAACCTGGGGCATTAGTGTGCTTTTGCCCTGACTGAGTCCTTCAATCAGGAATCGCTGGTAATTTTCCGGCTGAAGCACAGGCGAATGAAAATAGCTCTTTTCGACCCGATTAGAACGAATAAAATAGAGATTTCTCACACCCATAGCCGCCGCCGAATGAAGGACCTTTTTCAAAGTCTGGGGCCGGGGCAGGGCACAGATAACATCTATCGTCCCAGCCGTAGTTGTTCTCACCTGCGTTTCAAACTCACAAACCATAGTGACTGCATTATCAGAAATGTCACGAACCGTAGCCTGACCCATCGGCCCGTTGAGCAGCCCAACGGTCAGTGTATCACCAACTTGAGCTTTCAATATTTCCAGCACATGACTGGCACGCTCATCAGAGATAACATATTCATCGCCCCTGCGATTATCTTGCGTTTGAAGGATTATCAGATTCATATTTTAGTCATTTCAGCAATAATATCAGACAACACAATCACAGGCTCTTATTAATACCCGGGCCGGTTAGTTTTACATTGGTATGGCCGAACATATTACAGACCTTGCGTCTGAACTCACTGTCAGGCCTTACACCAGTGCCCGCCTGGATATACACACGCATATTATTGTTTGTACGCAGAGACATGATCATAGGTGTCGTACCGCGATGATGTTCACAGATAGTTCGCAACTGGCTCAATACATTATGATTGACCAGGTCTTTTTCCAGAGTGAGCATAACCTCATTGGTAAGCTCTTCTTCAGCTCGGGTCATATCATAGACCTGATTAACTTTAATACTGGGTGCCTCACGCCGCTTATCAACATTACCACGAATGAATACCATTTTGTCCTGCTGCATAAGATAGCCATGCAGGGCGAAGTCGCTGGGGAATATAACGCCGTCAACCTTGCCGTTGAGATCTTCCAGAGTGAACATCGCCATCTTACTGCCCGCTGATTTGCCATTCTTGACAACGCAAGGACGCACCTGCGAGATCATGCCACCAATAAGCACCTCAGCCCCTTCAGAGAACTCGCCCAGATTACTGGTATTAGCCGTACTGTAATCATGTATAGTCTCTGCATACTCAGCCAGCGGATGTTCGGTTACATACATACCCAACACTTCTTTTTCATACTGCAATAATTGCGGCTGTGGTATCGGCCTGACATCTGGCAGCTTATAGGCATTTTCACTTACCTGCTCTTCGGCCTGATCAAAGGCGCCAAACAGGTTCATCTGTCCGGCGAGCTTGTCTTTCTGCATACGGTTGCCCACCGCTATAGCCTCTTCCATTACCGCCAGGTGCTGGGCTCGACTGCCGCCCAGACTATCAAGTGCCCCTGATTTGATCAATGCTTCTAAAGACGACTTATTCACTGTTCGCAAATCGATACTCTGGCAGAGGTCATAAATATTTTCAAACTTGCCATGTTCATTGCGTGAACGAATGATCTCTTCTACAGCCTTTTCGCCCAGCCCCTTAATAGCATTAAGACCAAAGCGGATATGCTCACCAACAATCTTGCCCGTTTCAGGGTCAACCTGCTTCTGTCGCTTGCCTTCCGGCTGGTCATAGATTACAGTAAAGTCCATATTGCTCTGATTAATATCGGGAGCCAATATCTCAATACCCAGGCAGCGGGCTTCATCGATATATTCAGCGATCTTCTCGGTTGAACCACCTTCAAAGGTAAGCAGTGAAGCCATGAACTCAGTAGGATAATGAACCTTGAGCCAGGCTGTCTGGAAAGCCAGAATAGCATACTGGGTCGAATGGCTCTTATTAAAACCATAGCCAGCAAATTTCTTGATAAGTTCAAATAGCTCAACTGCTTTGTCCCGGTCAATACCATTAGCCACACAGCCATCTACAAAAGCGGCTGATTCAGCCAGAATGATCTTTTCCTTTTTCTTACCAATAGCTTTGATCAGACGATAAGAACGACCCAGCGGCAAGTCGCCCAACTGGTTCAGGATCTGCATTACCTGCTCCTGATAGACCATAATACCATAGGTCTCTTCCAGCAGTTCACGCATCTTAGGGTGCGGCGCTTCCCATTCCTGACCATGCTTACGCGCATTATAGTCAGGAATAAGAGACATAGGACCTGGCCGATAGAGAGCGTTAGCAGCAATAAGGTCTTCAACCCGGTCTGGCTTCATATTCTGGAGCAGATCCTGCATTCCACCAGATTCAAACTGGAATACGCCGCGAGTACGACCCTTGCAAAACAGATCTAAGGTCTCTTTATCAGTAAGGTCTATATCACGATACACATCTATATCAATGCCCTTGCCAGACTTGATGAGCTTACAGGCAGTGTCAACAACAGAGAGTGTACGCAGACCGAGGAAGTCCATCTTGAGCAAACCGGCCTGCTCGACCAGCGGCCCTTCATATTGGGTGATCAGGTCATCACTGCCGGTAACTTTATATAGCGGCAAAAAATTGGTTAGAGGCTCATCGGCAATTACCACCGCGCAAGCATGAACAGAACAATGCCTGGTCAGACCTTCCAGTCGCTTGCCTATATCAAAGGCATCCTGCACCTTGGGGTCACTCTCGCACCACTGACGCAATTCCGGCTCTTGCTCCAGAGCTTTATCCAGCGTCATCTTAAGGTCATCAGGCACCAGCTTGGCCAGCTTATCAGCATCTGAAAGCGGAATATTCAGTACCCGGCATACATCACGAATTACGCCCTTGGCCTTGAGTGTACCAAAGGTCGTTATCTGTGCTACATGACCATATTTCTGCTGCACATATTCGATTACCCGCTGACGACCATTCTGACAGATATCAATATCTATATCGGGCATCTCGGTTCGTTCCGGGTCCATAAAACGCTCGAACAGCAGGCCGTATCGCATCGGGTCAACATGGGCGATCTCAAGGGCATAACCTACCAGCGTACCCACACCGCTACCACGCGGGTTAGCAGGTATGTTATTACGGCGGGCAAAATTTACAAAGTCCCAGACGATAAGAAAGTAACTGGAAAAATCTTTATCGGCAATAACCTTCAGCTCATGGTCAAGACGGGCCTGACGCTCTGGCGATATTTCACCGAACCGTTTACGCAGACCATCTTCACACAGCTCACGCAGATATCCATCAGCGGTCTTTCCTGCCGGGCATTTATACACCGGGGCATGCTGAACACCCATTTCTATCTCAAGGTCGCACATATTGGCGATCTTGAGCGTATTATCACATGCTTCCGGCCAGCGGGAAAATACCTCACGCATTTCCTGAGCCGGCCTCAAATACAGCTCCGGCGGATAGACCATCTTCTTGGGATCATCCAGCGTCTTGCCGGTACTCAGACAGGTCAACGCCTGATGCGCCCGATAATCTTCTTTGGTCAAAAAATGCACATCGTTAGTCGCTACCAACTGCGCCCCTACCTGACGGGCCAGGTCAACCAGCATTGGAGTAACTTTATTCTGATCTTCACAATGCCATTGTATCTCAATATAAAACCGCTCTTCGCCAAAGGTTTTAAGGTACCACTCGGCGGCAGCTTTGGCCTCGTCAAATCTATCTTTCAGTATAAGTGAGGGTATCTCACCCCCCAGGCAAGCACTGGTACAGATAAGACCATCTTTCAACTCTGACAGTATCTCCTTGTCAATACGAGGCTTATAATAAAAACCCTCTGTATAGGCCAAAGTAGAGAGCTTAAGCAGATTCTTATATCCGGTATTGTTCTCTGCCAGCAGACATAAATGATAACTGGCTTCGGACATACCCTTACTGTCTTTTTCAAATCTACTGCCGGGTGCTATGTAGGCCTCACAGCCTATAATTGGCTTGATCCCGGCTTCTTTTGCCGCCGAATAAAAACTGGTAGCACCAAACATGTTGCCATGGTCGGTTATAGCCAGGCTCTCCATGCCCAGCTCTTTGCAGTGCTTTACCAGCTTTTTGATCGCGCAGCCGCCATCAAGCAAACTGTATTCCGTATGTAAGTGCAGGTGTGTAAAACTGTTACCGCTCATATCGCTTCCTCTCGCTATCCTTTCAAAAACACATTATAACACTTTTTCCACCGGCAATAAAGCTACTTTCACGAGCTGAACTATATTTTGACAATGACAACGGCATTACCTAAAATACCTGCTGGCTATTCCCATAAGCCACCTGAAATTATTTACCAGAGGAAGCTGATATCTGGAGCTGACATCAAAAAGGGCTAAGCAGAAAACATGTCTGAAATACTGATAACCGGATTTACACCATTTCATAATTTCACAGAGAACCCCAGCGGCATGCTGGCAACTGAGTATGGCGAGAGATACCCCAAGCTGGTCACAGGTAAGGTTTTACCAGTTGATTATCAACTTGCCCGCGAAGAATTGTCAGCCCTGCTCGAAACTGTCAGACCATCTGCCTGTATATGTATGGGACTGGCCGCAGGCGAAACTTTCAGACTGGAAACTATGGCCCGTAAACCCCAACAATACGAGCAATACCCCGGTAATGACACCTACTACTCCCAGATACCCTCACATATTCGACAATATTGCAGTGAACATGAACATTTCATCATCTCAGACAACCCCGGCCAGTATGTCTGCGAGGCAACACTCTGGACACTGCTCGACCAGGCCGGCGGGCACAACAAACTAAAAACGGCCTTCTTCCTGCATATCCCGGCGATCAGCTCCAACTGGCCCTACACCAGAATAAAACAAGTCTTCTCCGACTTTTTCAATACCTGCCTGAATAAATAGTTTTGGGAATACTGACTATTTACAAATCACTAAGAAAAGAGCCACTCCCTACCGAGAGCGGCCCTTGTTTATTCAAAAAATATAATTACACATATTATCAAGCTATATCGCCCAAAAGAAAAACCGTTTATATTGGGCAACTCACCATATTATCTGGTCTTTATAAGCTAGTTGCATCATCATCGATGAAACCATCACCTCCGGACAGATAACCATGAGCATTATAGATATCGGTAATCGCACCATCCTCAAACGGAGCAATATCATATCTGAGGCCGCCCTTATCTGTACTATAATCCTGTTGAATATCTTTGATGCTTAATGAATACTTGCCTGTTTTGGTATCAAAAACACCCTTGACAGTCAGAATTAACGCATCCTTACTTTTTCCTTCTACAACTCCATTGGCATTACAAGAGAATGAAAAAGTGTATTTACCGTTTTTATATACAATCAGAGGCTTTTCGGAGACAAACTTATAATAAACAGATGTTGATTCAAAATAGTGCACTTCATTGGCTGTAAGGTAGAAAGTCTTATCATTAAATTCAAACGCCAGCCCCTTCTCAGCCAGACTATTAACATCAACCAGCGAGAAAGTTCCTGAAAAATTGCAGAACCCATTGCGCTTTGTGCCTCTTGATACCCTGCCACGATACTTTTGAAGATAAATGTTGTCGGATACCCCCATACACAGGGACACCGGAATGTCCTGACGACCATTAATCTTATCGTCACCAGCTAGAGACTTGTATGGTTCATTTTTATCAGTAACTGTATCCACAGTAATAAAATGACTGTTGTATATCTTTACGGTAAGCGATTTTTTCAGCCCTGAAAGATTAAGCCCGCTAAGCCTGATATCTGCTTCCTGATTTCTGGCAAAATTAGAGTTAAATTTGAAATAATTATTTTTATCTTTCGCGTCATTAATTACCTTAACCGAACTTACCTCTAAACCTCTATTCAATCCATATTGTACAATATTTTCGTTAATTGGAAAAGTTCTGGTTATTACCGGTAAAATAGTATTATTCTCCTCATAAACCTCAACGGTGATATGCTTATCTCTTTCTAGATCATCTGCGACATAAGTAGGATAGTCGATACTTCTTATCGACAATGAAATAGAATCATCAGGATTATCACGATTTTTCGATGCTTTTACAGTTGCCTTATTTATAACACATGTATCAGGCTTAACTTCTGATAAAAGGGTCAGAGAAAGATAGTTTGTAATGGTAAAACCTTCAAAATTCACTTCTGCATGCAAGGAAAGACAATCACCAAATGTATCATCGTTGATATTATACAATATACCATCTTCAATATAATAATTATTACTATTGCGACTATTAGTCCAATTCACCTGATAATCATCAGTTATCAGTTCACCATCATAATACAGCTTCGCTGAAATTGCGGTAGAGCCACCATAGCTTATTGTTTTAATATCAGAACTTGTTTCCAGTCTGAATTTATGATATTTATATTCAACCTGCTGATCATCATCCTGCTCAACCGCGGGAATAACTGAAAGTGTATCCCAACCTTCAGCATACCTGATCGTGGCCAGAACTGGATATGCTCCATCTGCAACAGTCCAGAGATTATCACAATCCCAGCCAGCCTCAATAAAAGTGGCTGCTGTAGTCATCTGCTCGTGGTTAAGCTTTGTTTCATCTGCCGGTATTTCACTTTCCGCAAAAGAAACAGACAGTGCCCCTTCCAGCGTTTTTCCGACAAGAGCGGTTACTTCACTATACAGCGGAATGTCTTGAGAATACCAGGTGTTTGCTGAGGCATAACATCTTTCAATACCTCCACTCACATTCAAAGCCGCAATTCCCCCACTATAATGATTATCCCACACACAAAGCATAAAGCAATCTTCAATCACATCGCCATACTCATCCATACACATAACTTGCATACTGGCCCGAACATCTCCGATAACAAAACTATCTGATATGTAGCCCGGCACAGCATTCTCATAATCGCCATTTATACCAGCTATTCCGCCGGCATAAGATTTAGCCCGAACCTTTGCTTTAACCGCACACTCTGCAATATCTCCATAATTCAGACCTGCTATACCGCCAGCGTCATTTATAGCCTGTACCCTTCCGGCATAACTACAACCTACAATTACACCTTTATTCAACCCACAAATGCCACCAACTGCCGTACGACCTGTTATAGCGCCAAAAGCCGTGCAATTTTCAATCAAACCTTCGTTTTGACCACAAATCAGGCCGGTAATTCCCTGATAATTCTGATATAAGTAATTTACCACCGAAACATTCTTTACTATGCCATCGGCGTTTATCTTACCAAACAAACCGCAATATGAACCATCTGAATTCGCATAATCAGCGATCAAATGGTTATTTCCATCAAATACGCCGGAATAACCTGTTTTATTGCCAGCACCAGAGAGGTCAGTATATTCTGCACCCTGACAAACTACCCGAGGCAGAGAAAGATCACATTCATGGTCATAAATAATAATAAAATCGCCGTCTTTGGTTTGCTTACCAACCATAACTCCGTAGGTCTCAGAGCAGTTAATATCATCCTGAGCCTCAGAACCATTCTCACCAACCGCGATATCAGTCATCAGGTCAGTATAGACTCCGGACGACCAGTATTTCTGACGATTATCAACCTGGAAAAACTGATACAAATCTGTTATATCTTCGATCAGGTAAGGTTCATCCTGAGTCCCTTGACCGGGAATAATGCCTTTGGCAGCATATAGATCACTCTCCAGAGAAATACCAAGTATCAACAATAGAACACTTAATCCCTTTAACACACAAAATTGTCTCACGAAAAACTCCTTCTGTTCATTGCTCTCATAACACAATGGTCAAGCTCCGACCATTATTAACACTATTAGCAAGTATTTTACTTTATTAACACTCAATGTCAATATTATTGCCAAGAATTAAGAATAACTTGGCAAAATTCGCACTCACTTTCGGCTACTCCGCGACTAGCTCCAACTGGCCCTACACCAGAATAAAACAAGTCTTCGCCGACTTTTTCAATACCTGCCTGAATAAATTCCTTCTAAGCTAAGCAGTATAAATATAAAAAGCCTGCGAGATACTATTGTCTCGCAGGCTTTTTAATTCTTTTTAACTAAAATTTCAGTGAAGCAGTAACTTCATTACTCCGGAATGTTCACAACCAATCCTTCATCTGAGCAGATATTGCCGAAGGTATGATATGTTTTGCCGTTGAGTAGCAGAGCTATCGTTACCAGTCGGTTTTCCTGTTTGAGCTGACCTTGCTGACCGGCACATTTAACAACGACCTTATTTCCTGTCTTTTCGGCGACGAAAATCATATTGAGATATTGACCGCTCTGAAACTCATAGCCATCACCAGCATCTTCATAAAGAGAACCCTGAGCCTTGCCCTCATCATCAAGCGAGATGAGCAAAGAGAGCTGCTGCTCTGTTGGTATCTGGGCGGTTGACTGAACCACCGGTCCAAGCGGGATGATCGCACCGCCGCGGATAAGCATATCACACTGATACTTATCATTAACGCTGTCTTCACCCACCAGTGAAAACGACTGCCAGTTTCCGCCAGGCAATTTCACATTCTGAGCCCACTTGGGTATGACGATCATAGCATCACCAACCAAAAAGGCCTGATCTTCCATTCTGAGGTCAATATTGCTGGGGTCGGCATAGAACATTGGCCTCATTATCGGCAAACCGGTCTTATGTGACTGCTGGAAGGCGGTATAGAGATAAGGCATAAGCCGGTATCTTCTCTCAAGAGCAACACGGGAGACATCTTCTATTGCCGGGCCAAATTCCCAGGGCTCCTGATTGGCAGAGCCATCAGTAGCATGAGCTCTACTGAACGGATAGAACGCCCCCAATGCTATCCAGTGCCCAAACATATCCGGCGTTGCATCATAAATAAAACCACCGATATCCGGACCGCTGAATGACTGACCAGACAACCCCAGAGTAAGTACCATAGGCACAGTGAGCTTAAGATGGTCCCAGGTCGCATAATTATCACCAGTCCAGGTAGCGGCATAGCGATGGCCGCCGAGATAGTTCGAGCGGGTCAGTACAAACGGTCTCTTATCTGGATTAGCCGCCTGGATACCCTCACGAGAACCTTTTACCATCATCATACCATAAATATTGTGATATTGTCTGTGACTGCCGGCTGGCAATAATCCACCGCCGCGATGTTGATTGTCCCAGTACATAGTGCTGTGCGGAGCATCAAATACCGCAGGTTCGTTCATGTCGTTCCATACACCATCAATACCTGTGGCCATAAAGTCTTTATATTGACCGGCCCACCAGGTGCGAACTTCCGGGCAGGTAAAGTCAGGAAAAACACACTGGCCCGGCCATACGCGACCGGTATAGTTGCTGCCGTCGGCTTTTTTCACCCAGACATCAAGCTCACTGCCGCTGTCATAAACAAAATAGCCCGGCTCTTCTTTCACTCCCGGGTCGATCATCCACACGCTCTTGAAGCCAAGTTTATGCAGGTAATCGTTTGTTGCAGTCGGGTCAGGGTAGTGCTGCGGGCTGAACGAAAATACCCTGAACCCGTCCATATAGTAGATATCGAACCAGATAACATCGCAGGGGATCTGTCTGGCCCGGAAGTTATCTGCTATCTCTCTGGCCCGGGAATCCGGATAATAGGAATGTCTGCACTGCTGGAAACCCAAAGCCCAGCGGGGCGGCATAGCAATAGTGCCAACCAGCTCACCGAGTTTCTCGGCAACATGCTGAGGGTCTTTCCCTTCAAAGACGACCACCGGAAAATAAGGTGCATCTTCATCGACAGTGAACATTATACCACAACTGAGGTCAAGCTCAGCGATCCAGGTGCTGTCAAAAATAACACCAAAAGCACTGCCATCAGGACGCAGGCCCATTACCCAGGGATGAGACTGATATAAATGATGATCGGTCCAGTAGGCATTATCTTTATTTTGCAGTAAGATCTTATAGCCATTACGCAACAGAGAGCCGGTAACTTCGCCTGTACCATAAAGGTCATATTCCTCCGGCAGTGCGATATAGGCAAATTTCTTGCCACGGGCTATGCCATACTGCGGTTTTAGTTCCCAATTATCAGCAACCACATCACCTGTCTGTTTATATTGTTTCAAAAAAGCAACTGAGGGTATGACCTCAGCTTCAGTCACACCTTCAGGCAGAAATCTCACAACCTCGTCGCCAATATAACAGCCGACCTGAGATGCTTTGGCATTTTTGGTCATCTCCTCAATATATTCCCCCGGCTCTTCATCGCTGGGGCAAATATCAGACCAGGAATCGGCGATCACCAGTTCATCAAAAGACCAACTGCAATCTTTATTACCACTGCGAATCCGTATCTCATCAAAAGCCAGCTCGGCGGTGTAGCTCGTCCAGATATGATCTGGCTGACGATACTCACTGCGACGACAGAACGGGTCAAGCCCAACTGCGATATTCTCCGGACCATTGGCATTGACTTCGACTTTCATAACTATTTTATGAACCCGGCTATCAACCACACGCCTTACATCACTTATAGCTTTCCCATTGCCATCTGCTCCCCAGAATGAATAGTTATCGGAACTGTGAGCATTGCCCATGCCAAGCATTTCTTTATTGTCATTATAAAGGAAAAGACCGGCGTATTTATCCCCATTCTGCAGATTCAGGCTCTTAAGACAAAAACTAAGATAATATGTCCGGTAATCCTCCAGACCGATACCTGAAATATCAAATCTGACACCATCGCCGCAATCGGTAAGAACCAGACTGCCGCCAGTTTCGACATGATAGCTATAGTCCAGACTTTTGGTTGAATACTGTACTGTCGAGCCATTATCTACCTTGCTGTCTGTAAAAGATTCTTTGAAAATTATCTTTCCATAAACATTGCCCAGCAGGGTAAAAGACAATAGCAGCGAAATAATATACTTAGACATAAAGCATTTTCCTTTTCTGTTATAAAGAAATCATTGCAAAGATCATTTATCACTTGTATTTGCACGACATATCAAAGATTCTCTGGCAATAATACACCAAGTATAAACCCGTTTCAAGGTAATAGCCCCAATGATATATATCTGAAGCAGTTTTCAAAGACCAGGCATAGTCCTATAATAACACAACATAGAACAAGTGTAACACACCAGAACTCCAAAATAACCATATTTAGCTATTATCTAGTAATGTTGGGCGAAAGTTTTTTCGATTATATAACTGGTTGCAAAGTATATATTAATGCGCATCAGTATTAGTGAGTTTTTAAGCCGATGACAGACACACAGTCAGACAATCAGACAACTCCCGCAATAAGTACTCAGCAGGGTCATGATGATAATTTTATAACCATACCCTTATCACATGTTCCGGCAAATACCCTGGAGAAGGTGCGAATCTATTACTATTGCGGCGATAAATACAGTCTGTATAAAAACACCGGCCTGGGATTCAGTAATGACGATCATGCCCGGCTGCGTAATAGTGGTATTGAGTATGTGTACATACGGGATCACGATTTTGCCGGTTACGCCGGGATATTTGATGAACAACTGGACAATATAACCCTGGACCGCTCATTGGATCTGCAGCTTCGCGTTCGGTTAATATACGAATCAACCATTGCCCTGGCTAATCTGGTAATAAAATCTCAACTGGACATGCCTATGATCAACCGAATAATGACTCATTGCCGGCTGGTAGTAAACCTACTGAATCTGGAATATAATGCGATGAGGTATATGGTTCAGGTAGCCAACCACAAAGATCATGACATTGCCGTACACATGGCGAACAACTGCACACTGATGCTGTGCTTTGCCCTTAACGCCGGACTCAGTGAAAAAAACACTCTGTCAACCCTGGGTACAGGTGCATTGCTTCAGGATATCGGCAAGATATATCTTCCACCGGAACTACTTGACGCGGTCGAACCATTGAACGACACACAACGGAAAGTACTGCACAACCATGTCATGCTGGGCTGTAAGCAGTTACTCCAGATAGATGATCTGGATGAAGAAATTCTGGATATAATAAAATATCATCATGAGCGGTATGATGGCAGCGGCTATCCAGACCAGGTCAAAGGTATCAAAATACCGCTGGTCGGTCAGGTAGCAGGTCTCATAGACATATTTGAGGCCATGATCTCTGTCAGACCATATCGCGAGAAGCCAATGACCGTAAAACAGGCTATAGACGAAATTGAGTTTCACATGGCAGACAAATTCGACAAAGACCTGCTCAACTGCTTTAGCGGCTTTGTCAGATATCATCTGCTTGACACCGATTATCTCAGTGAAGATTGTCAGATAAACTTTGAGATAGCCTCTATGCGAGTTGTTGACAAGTCGTCCAATCCCTCTGGCCGCCGCCATGAACGAGAATATTTCCGTTGCCCTGCAAAAGCCAAATCTCTGAGCTACATGCAGAATCAATGGGTGCCTGACGACATTCAGACTGTAACCATATATAATATGTCCCGTTCAGGTATCGGTTTTCTCTCGCGCCTGCCCTTCAATGAAGGCCAGCTTATACAGGTGATAATCAGCGTCGAGTCTGAAGTGCTGTCATTACTGGGTAAGTGCATTCGCTCTAAAGCTCAAAATAAAGAATGGAATACCATTGGTGTAGAATTTCTCAGGGTATTTACCCGCTCTGAATTTCGGGCAATAACCGACAAGCTCAATCGCAATGCCCGCACTCTGGGCTATCGCTCTTTTGACTGACCAAAATTCGACTAATACCTGCCCTGCCATAATCTATCCATTATGCGTCTTAACTGAAAATTCAGTATAATATCTTATTGAATATCACCACCAGCACAGGTATGATACTATTTACACCGTTAAGATAACCTTTAGCTGTTGAGATACTATAATGAAAATACAATGCGATAATTCCTTACTGCTTATTGTTGATGTACAGGATGCTTTTTCTAAAGCTGTTCTAAATATGGACCGGGTTGTGCACAACTGTAAAATATTGGCACAGACTGCCGCTCTCTTATCTATGCCGACCATTGTAACTGAGCAATATCCTCGCGGTCTGGGAAATACCATTACCGAACTGGCCGATGTTTTGAGTAACCATATTACAATTGAAAAAACGACATTCAGTTGCCTGGGTCAGCCGCAGGTAAAAGAGTCACTATCCAATAGCGGTCGCCGACAGGTCATTATTGCCGGCGTTGAGGCACATGTCTGTGTTTTACAAACCGTGCTTGATCTGCTCCAGGATCAATATGATGTTTTTGTCGCTGCTGATGCCATAAGCTCACGCAAAAAGAAAGATCGTAAGCTGGCTCAAAGCAGAATGATCCAATCAGGCGCTGTGATCACCTCGACAGAAGCTGTGGTTATGGAATTGATCGGTGGCAGCAAGCATGAACATTTCAAGGCGGTTCAGGCATTAATAAAGTAACCCGCATTTTACTATTATAACTTGCATTCAGATAAGGTAATAATATGAGCTTTCCCCACAATAGATTGAGCCGGCTGCGCAGCAGTGAAGTATTGCGTAATATGGTTGCCGAAAATCAGGTGCAGGCCAGCGACCTGGTGCAACCGGTGTTTATTCATTATGGCGAAAATATCGAACGCGAGATTAGTTCGATGCCGGGCCAGTATCAATTTTCGATCGACCGGGCTTGCGAATATATCCGGCGGATCTATGATGCCGGGGTGCGGTCGGTGTTGCTCTTTGGCATACCAGAAAAGAAAAACGCAACTGGCAGTGATGCCATGAGTGATAAGGGGATAGTCCAGCAGGCGGTGCGGGCGATCAAGCAGGCGGTGCCCGGCATGTATGTTATTACCGATGTCTGCTTCTGCGAATATACCGACCATGGCCATTGCGGAGTACTGACAAATTCGCCACGCGGCATGATACTTGACCATGAGGCGACATGTCGCAATCTGGCATTGCAGGTACTCACTCACGCGCGGGCCGGTGCTGATATGGTCGCACCTTCAGGAATGATCGATGGCCAGGTGCAGGCGATAAGGCAGGCACTTGATGGCAATGGCTTTGATAATATACCGATCATGTCGTATGCTGCTAAATATGCCTCGGCGTTCTATGGCCCGTTCCGCGATGCGGCACAAGGTGCCCCCAGCTTCGGCGACCGGCGCAGTCATCAGATGGACCCACGCAATAGTGATGAAGCCCTGCGCGAAGTGCAGCAGGACATTGAGCAGGGAGCCGATATAATCATGATCAAGCCCGGCATGCCCTACCTCGATATCGTCCGCAGAGTGAAAGACAATTTCAATATCCCCATCGCCGTCTATAATGTCTCCGGCGAATACGCCATGGTAAAAGCCGCCGCCGCTAATGGCTGGCTCAATGAAAAGCAAACCGTAATGGAAATCCTCACCAGCTTCAAACGAGCCGGCGCCGATATAATCATAACCTACCACGCCGCCGATGTTGTGGGAAAGTAGGTCAGGCATCTTGCCTGACACCTGAGTTGACAGCTAAGCTGGCAAAGCGTTAATCTATTCCATATCCAAATTCCAGGACTATAATACTTTTTCGACTTCGTCGAAATTCAGACGACAGGCAAGATGCCTGTCCTACTATACTATTGTTTCCGTACTTAACATCGCTCTGCTCCCAACTCTTTCCTTATTGGATACAATGTAATTGCGATATTTATCGAGATAAAATTGACTGCGAACTATATGGTCGAAAGATTCGCTTTGCCAGAACGAACCAGTTTTGCCAACTAGTTTATTAATCTGTAATCCGGTATATGATTTCCAACTATGGGTAACACTCTGGATTTTAATATCACCATTAAGCAGGAGTAAGACATGAACATGGTTTGGCATTATTACCCAATGATCCAACTGATACTTATTGTCGTTATAATAGAAAATCGCATCTTTAACTATACTGGCAATATCTGCTCTTTCTAGCAGACATTCACCATAACAATTATCAAGCCAACCATTTATTTTTTCAAAAAATAAATGCTGGTACTGTTGTTCCTGATTAGCGGTAAAAGGACGGAAGTTAGTCCGTAAGAATTCTTTTTGCTGACATTCAAGTCTGACGAGATTTTCAACCGGAATAGAATCAGCAAGCCGGAAAGTCACAAAATAAAATTTCTCGTTTTGCTGCCAGTGAGGTAAATGTCGTCTATTTCTTTCTGTGGCAAAATCAGGATTGTAAAATATATCTTTCATTCGGACACCACAAAAATAGTAGGTCAGGCATCTTGCCTGACACCTGAGTTGACAGCTAAGCTGGCAAAACATTAATCTATTCCATATCCAAATTCCAGGACTATAATACTTTTTCGACTTCGTCGAAATTCAGGCGACAGGCAAGATGCCTGTCCTACTATACCGCTCTTAGTTCGGCTTTGAATTTGTCCTTGAGAATACCCAGCACCCTGGCCTGGTATTCTTCGGCTACTTCGTGTGTCAGGGTGCCATCGGCTTTCTTGAAGGTTATCGATAGTGTCAGAGATTTCATGCCCTTGTCGATGCCCTTGCCGCGGTAGATATCCACGAAGTTCACTTCACGCATTTCTTCGATATTAGCAGACCAGATCGCCTGTTCGACCTCTGACCAGCTTACGCCTTCTTCCAGTACCAAAGACAGATCACGCACAATCGCCGGGAATCTCAGTATTGGCTGACAAGTCGGAACCCGTCCCTGCATTGCCGCCAGAGCGGCAAAGTCCAGCTCAGCTACGGCAACAGCCTTATCCAGTCCGAAAGCCGTTTTGATCTTATCAGCTATAAGCCCGGCATAGCCAATGACCTTATCGCCCACGACAAATTCAGCACCGGCATCTGTGCCTGCCCACTTTACACTCGCCGGGCGGCAAATAACTTCTGCACGCTTGTCAATAGCCCGCACGCACTGCTCTACCGCGCCACGCAAATAGCGGAAATCGCCATTGGTAAGTAAAGCCAATCGAGAGGCTTCGCTGGTCTTGCCAGATTCCCGGTTATATACTGTCGCTATTTCAAAAATATCGCAACGGACATTACCGGCATCCTGATTGGTTCGGGCTATAGTCAACAAACTTGGCAACAGACTGGGCCGCAGAGTATTATTAGCACGCCTGGTCTGGTTCAAAACGCTGATCGGCTCGCCACCAGCGGCGAACAACTGCCACTGGCCATCATCAATAAAGCTCACACTTATAGTCTCAAAATAACCCACACCATTAAGTGAATTGCAAATCTGACGGCGAGTCTTCTGGAACATATCTGGCTGCTTAACCTTAATATGTATCTTTTCATCAGTAGGAATATGAGCGAAACCATGAATACGAATGATCTCCTCGATCATATCAGCCTCACGGGTAGCATCGCCACGCCGCCAGCTTGGTATCTGGCAGGTAATGCTATCAGTCTGGCTGTCATATGCCGGGCAAAAACCCAGTGAGGACAAAATGTCAACAGCTCGTTGCGGCTCGAATTTTATGCCGGTCAGCATATTCAGACGGCTCATACGCAGGGTAGTCGTAACTGTGTCAGCCTGATCTTTTTCCCAGTTGTCAACCATACCGGCGGCAATAGTACCGCCACATAACTGCTGCAACAGTGAAACAGCCCTGCATGAAGCCCAGTCGGCACCCCAGATATCGACATTACGCTCAAAACGATAAGAGGAATCGCTGCTCAGCACATATTTACGCGCCGTCCTGCGGATCGACAGCGGGTTGAACCAGGCACTTTCCAATAATATATCAGTTGTTACATCACTTACCTCGCTGGCACAACCACCCATAATACCAGCCAGAGCAACCGGGCCATTGGCATCACAAATAAACAACGAGTCAGTGTCAAATTTATGGGTGCTGTGGTCGATCATCTGCATCTGCTCATCTGCAGAGTGACGGACAATGATAGTTGCACCAGCCACTTTATTATAATCAAAGGCATGTAATGGCTGACCCACCTCCATCATAACATAATTAGTAATATCAACAGCATTATTAACGCTTCGCAGACCAATAGTTTCCAGACGCTTTTGCATCCAGTCGGGCGATGGGCCGACCTTTACACCCTCGATCACGCGAGCGGTGTAGCGTTTGCACTGGCCTTCTGACTGATTTACCACCTTAACCAGCGAATCTGCGGTTTTGTCGCCCGTCTGAAAATCAACTGACGGCACTTTCAATTCTGCCCCGGTCGCGGCAGCAACCTCGCGAGCCAGACCTATATGGCCCAGGCAATCGCCACGGTTACTGGTAACCTCAACATCGAGCATCCAGTCATCGCCAACCTGCTTAACCTCTTCAACCGGCATTCCCGCCCGCATAAAAATGTCTTCCAGCTCAGCAACAGAGCCATTGAAATCAACATAATCCTTAAGCCAGTTCAGCGATATCTTCATTTGTTCTACCAATTCCAGTTAATTTTTTTGTATTAAATGCCAATAAACCAGTCATTATACCACAAGGAAGAGGGGTAGTCAATTAGTGGGTAAGTGATTTATTGACAGGCTGTTAGGGGTATTACTACGGCCAGGAGATAGGACTGATAGGAAATAGGACTTAGAGGACACAGAGAACCTATACTATAGGATCAATAGGCAGGGCAAAGCCAACACCCTGCCACTGGCGACCTATAAGCCCCTATCTGTCCTATATATCGGCCTTCTGCGTCCTCTAAGTCCTATCTCCTATTTGTCCTATCTCTTAATTCACCACCATCTAAAACTATAGCTCCCAGCCCAGCCAATTTCCACTTTACTATTACCCCAAAACCAATATAGTATAACCCCATGACCTCAACCCCTAAAATTGAATCACAGATAGTTAATGCTGATTGCGTGGGCTATCTGCGTGACCTGCTCACCAGACATAATAACCAGCCGTTCGCGGATCTGGTCTTTGCTGATCCACCCTTTAATATTGGCTACAGCTATGACAAGTATGATGACGAGCTGGCGCATGAAGAGTATATCAAGTGGTCGCGGCAGTGGATGGAAGTATGCCGGGACTGTCTGACTCAGCAGGGTTCAATGTGGATCGCTATTGGTGATGAATATGCCGCTGAACTGAAAGTTATTCTGCGTGAGCTGGGTATGCACTTTCGCAACTGGATAATCTGGTATTATACCTTCGGGCAGAATACCAAGAAGAAATTCTCCCGCTCACATGCCCATATACTATATTATACCAAAGATCCAAAGAAGTTCATCTTCAATGATATGGAGATCCGTGTACCTTCGGCCCGACAACTGATCTATGATGACAAACGAGCCGATAGCCGGGGCCGGGTGCCAGATGACACCTGGATTTTGCGTCCCCAGGAGATAGAGGAAAAAGGATCTTTTGACGAAATGGAAGATACCTGGCATATCCCGCGCGTGTGTGGCACATTCAAGGAACGACAGGGTTTCCACGGCTGCCAGATGCCCGAGAAACTGCTCGAGCGAATTATCAAAGTTGCCAGCAACCCAGATAGTCTGGTCATCGACCCCTTCTGCGGTTCAGGTACCACCGCCGCCGTCGCCTGTAAACTCGACCGCCGCTATCTCACTTTCGACATTTCCGAAAACTATGTCGAACAGGCGAGTAAACGGATAAAAGCCATTATGGAACATAAGCAAGGCGAACTATTTTAACACCACCTGGTGACAATTAATACTGGCAATTTGATTAATTCATAATTAGCTGATATCATTAGACCTGGAACACATAATTATGAATTACGAAATAAACAAAGATAAAGCCGGGCCTGTTACTACCAATGATAGTAATAATCAAAAAGCATGCATGGCTTCTGATTATAACAATATTCTTGTAATCAAACCAAGTGCTCTGGGCGATGTAGCACGCGCAATACCCGCAGTTAAAGCACTGCGGGATCGATACCCCCAATCACATATCACCTGGCTGATCCGGCCTGAATTTGCCGATCTGATAAAAGACAATCCTGCCGTAAATGACATAATCCTTTTCGATAAGAAAAAATTTTCCGGCCTGAACCTTTCCAGCCTGCACTGGGCATACCAATTCAGCAAAGAACTCAAAAGCAGAAAATTCGATCTGGTACTGGATATGCAGGGATTGCTCAGAAGCGGCCTGATGACCTGGCAGACAAAAGCTCCGGTACGAATTGGTCTGAGAAAGGCCAGGGAACTGGCGTGGCTTTTCTATAACGAACGAGTCTATGCCCCCCAGATCAACCATGCCAATGACGATTGCTGGCGCATTGCTCAGGCTGCGGGCATAGGCGATGTTGAGCCAGATTTTGGCGTGCCGGTCAGAGCAGATGCATATTTAAAAGCAGAAGAAATTTTAACTCAGGCCGGGATAAAATTCGATAATGACTTTATTGTATTGCTCCCCGGGGCAACCGCAGCAGAAAAAATATGGCCGGCGGATAAATATGGCCTGTTGGCAGATGCTATATATAATAAGTATCAGCTGAAATGCGTTTTGCTTGGTGCCGGGCTGCGTGAGAAAATGATCTCTGATACAATTATTGCCAGCAGCCAACAAAAATGCCTGGTTAATCTGGTAGGAAAGACCCAACTGGCAGAGATGGTGGCTATTCTAACCCGTTGCCGCCTGGTTATTGGTAATGATTCCGGCCCGTTGCATGTTGCCGCAGCTTTGCCCAGGACAGTACTTGGAATTTATGGAGCAACTAACCCTGATGTCGTTGGCCCGGTGAGCCAAAGACATAATGTTATCGAAGCCGGCACTGGCATAGCCAGAACAGGCAGATACAGCCAGAACGAAGCCCACAATATAAACAATATCAGTGTGGGTGATGTCCTGGCAAAACTTGAAACTATCTTTGCAGCAGAATGATGAGAAAAGTTGATATGACCCGTAAAATACTATTTATATTAGTTACCCTTTCGCTGTTTGTACTTGCCAATGGCTGTTACAAGCCTGAGCCAGACTACAAACCATACGGTAGCCTGGATAATGCAGCTGCCGGCGAATACAACTTCAATAAACCAAAAGTCACTTCTCCTGCAACAGAAAAAGCAACAATCCCTAAATCTATTATCGGTAAAATAGTGATAGTTGATCCCGGCCATGGCGGTAAAGACCCGGGCACAAATGGCAATGGCGTTCGAGAGAAAGACTTTAACCTGACCATGTCAAAATTGATCGCAGCTAAATTACAGGAAAAAGGATGCCGGGTAATTATGACCCGCAGCACTGATGTCTATATTGAACTGGATAACCGGGCAGCAGCAGCAGACAAGTACAAATGCGATCTGTTCGTCTCGGTTCATGCTGACTATAACAAGAAAACCCACATCTCAGGGCTGACAGTATTAACCGGCTCAAGAGCATCTGCCAAAAGCAAGCAGGCTGCTCAGATACTCTTGTCCTCTCTCTCCAAGGCCGGCATCGAGTACCGAGGTACTCGCTCTCAGGAATTACGCGTTTGTGATGGCCACTCGCGACCAGCAATATTAATAGAATGCGGATTCGTATCAAATCAGAATGATGCCTCTAAGTTAAAAAACAACTGGTATCAACAGAAACTGGCAACTGCTATAGCTGATGGCATAGCTAATTATCTTGCCCGGTAAATCAGACCGCCTGCAAAAAAATATTAACTTTAAAATACTTACTCGAATTTTATGACGATCACCAGCCAAACAGCTATTCAATACATAAAAGGGGTAGGCCCGCATCGGGCAGAGCTATTCCAGAAGCTGGGTGTAACTCTGGCTGGCGACCTGCTGGAATACTTTCCTCGCGGCTATGATTTTCAACCTGACCTTATGCGTACCGGCGAGTTATACGCTAACTGCACCGCAACTGTCATCGGCGAGGTCATTACCATAGATGTGAACCGGCGGAGCAGACCCCCACGAGTTGATATAACCATAGAAGATGCTGATGGCAAGTTTCAGCTTTCATGGTTTAATGCCGGATATATTAAGGATAAACTCATGCCCGGCGATATTATCTCGGCCTGGGGCAAGGTCAACAACTATCGCAATAAATTACAAATGACCAACCCCGCATGGGTAAAGGTTGAAAATGTCGATGAGTACCTGTCCGGTTACGGCTCAGTACAATGTCGATACCCGGCAACCGCCGAACTGAACAGTAATGAAATATCGCGTACCATTCGCCGCTGCCTGCCCGACCTGCTCAACCAGGTCGAAGAATATTACCCGGAGAAGTATCGTCAGGACCGTAAACTGCCAACACGCAAAGAAGCCCTGCAATGGATACATCAACCCGAAGACCAGGAACAGGCCGATCAGGCCCGCCGTTCTTTAGTCTATGATGAACTATTGCAAATGCAGTTGGCAGTAGCTCTGCGAAAAGCCAGAAATAAATATTCACTGCCAGCCTGCGCCCTGCCCTGCTCAGATGAAATAGACCGTCGTATCAGACGACTGCTCCCGTTTACATTAACCAATGCTCAGGATCGGGTAATAACTGAGATAGTGGCAGATCTGGCCGTAAGTGAACCAATGAACCGCTTGCTTCAGGGAGATGTCGGCTCTGGTAAAACCGTTGTCGCCCTCTATGCCCTGCTGCTTACCATTGCCAACCGCAAACAGGCGGCCATAATGGCACCAACTGAAATACTGGCAGTCCAGCACTATAATGAGATCCAGAAATATCTCACTGACAGTCAGGTTAAGATCACACTGCTAAAAGGCGGCACCAGCGGCACGGCCCGCAAGCAACTACTCGATGAGATCAGTAATGGTCAGATCGATATTGTCGTGGGCACTCAGGCCCTGCTCCAGCAAGATGTAAGTTTCAACGAACTGGGACTGGTAATAATAGATGAGCAGCATAAATTCGGTGTTAAGCAGCGCGAGGCGTTCCGTTCCAAGGCAAGCGCACCTCATTATCTGGTAATGACAGCAACACCAATACCCCGCACTCTGGCAATGACGGTTTTTGGCGACCTCGATGTCTCGATCATTGACGAACTGCCGCCGGGCAGGAAGCCAGTCGAAACCAGATGGGTTCGCAACGACCGACTGCCGGAAGCATATAGCGGTCTGCGCCGCCTGATAAAGCAGGGCAGACAGGCATATTTTGTTTACCCGCGAATCGAACAGGAAGAGATCGACACCGATGACCCCTGGCTCAACCCGGCACAACAGCTCAAGGCTGCCGTTGATGAACATCACCACTTACAGCATGATATATTCCCAGACCTTAATGTCGGACTGCTGCACGGTCAGATGCCAGCCGAGAAAAAGAAACAGGTAATGACCGATTTCGTCACAGGCAAAATAAACATACTGGTATCAACCGTTGTAATAGAAGTCGGCGTAAATGTGCCTAATGCTACAGTAATGATAATCGAACATGCAGACCGCTACGGACTGGCCCAACTGCATCAGTTGCGTGGCCGTATCGGACGCGGTGCGCAACAGTCTTATTGTTTGCTCTTTGGCAACCCTCGCAGTGAAGAAGGCCGCGCCCGTCTGGAAATAATGACCCGTACTAATGATGGTTTTAAAATAGCAGAAGAGGACCTCAAGCTCCGCGGTCCGGGTGAATTTTTTGGTACAAGTCAGCATGGTCTGCCGGGCATGAAAATAGCCGACCTGACCAGAGATTTTGACCTGCTCAATATGGCCCGTCGCGATGCCCAGAGCCTGATAAAAGAAGATCCGCACCTGACCAACCCCGATTTCTCTGTCCTTAAAAGAGACATGCTCCAAAGATACGGCCAATGCCTGGGACTCATCGATATAAGTTGAATATATTTATTTGGACTGCATATCAGTCGTGACTCGCTGTAAAACCATCTGAGCGAATTCTGGCACATTATTACAAGTTCAGAAAATATCGACTTGCCAAAATGGAAAATGGGATGTATAGTATTTATAGAGACTTGGAATATGTAAGAACATGGGGCTGAAATGTCACGCGTAAATAGTATTAAAAACATAATTGATTTACAAATAAGCACTTACAATCATATCAGTGCTGTTTCTTCGGCTCGGATCGAAACTCTGATTTCGACAAAAGCTATAAACTGGGAATGTTTCAATTGTCTCTCAGTGATAAATAAGGAAATAGGGAAGTTAGCTTATTATCGCGGAATAGTAACCGATGACAATTCAGCGATGATAACAAACGAGATTAAGACTTCATTGATAACTTTAAGAAAAAGCCATTTAGTGTTAATTAGTATTTTGAGGTGAATTATGGATAAGAATATATTAAAAAACATTTCCGATGAATTTGTAACAAGCCTCAAGGATGCCGGGATAACCCAGACGGCCATAGTTCTGGAATTCGGTATATCAGCCGGGCAGGTGTCTAAAATTTTCAATGGCACCAGAACTTTTACTCTGGAGCAGATAAGCGACATCAGCTTTCACCACCGCATACCAATTGCCGCCCTGGTGACCAGACACATGTGCAAAGCTGGCGACAGCGAGCTATTCGATCTGTTTGAAAAGGCAGAAGTCAATGGCTTTAAACTTCTCGAAGAACTTGACCGCAAAGACAAGTCCAAAGTCGCTTCCTGATAGTAGCTCAACTTGCTGTTGATCGCTTTCTGGCGAATGTATTCATCAGCAATCAATAGTATCTCTGCCTGTCATCACCTGTTCTGTAATAATTGCAGCACGGTCTGGTTCTGGGTATTTACCGCCTGAAGCATAAACAAGCCGGCTTGTTTTAGTATCTGCTGTCGGGTCATATTAGCTATCTCAGTAGCAAAATCGGTATCAAGTATAGCAGAACGAGCACTGGTAATATTTTCCAGCTTGGTCTGCTGCACCCGCATGGTTGATTCAACTGTATATTTAGTAAACGCTCCGATCCGACCGCGTAAGGCGGCAACCTGATTAACAGCTATATCTACTACCTTAGCAGCATTAATATAGTTGCCCGTACTCAGGGCATTATCTCCGCCGCTCTTAAGGGAATTCAGCTTGCCCAGATTATTACTGCCCATATTTGTGGTACTGATCTCTGGCAGACCCAGCACTACATCTGTTTCTGGCTGTACATAGCTATCCAGGGCATATTCCATACCACCTGAACCGCGATACTGACCAGTTGCACTTATTGTGGCACGGGTTGCTGCTGAGAACTGCTGACTTTCGCCGGAGCCATCAACCATAAGGCCGATATAGTTTGACAAGGTTATATCAGTTACATCATTCCAGTCACTATCACTACTCACAAAATCTGCGCCGTTAAATCCTATGGCATGTCCGCTTCCGGCAGCACTAAAGGTTTCAGTCTGAGCCGTCTGGCTGAAACTGTCTGTTGCTTCTGCAAATACAAAGTTAGGTCCAGCTCCATTAATTGATGTAAAGGTGATCGAGCCTGCACCCGCAGCGGCAGTAACACCTGTTGCCGCCGAATAACTATTGATCTCATCGGCCAGAGCGGCCTCTGTCCAGACACCGCTGCTGAGCGATATGTCAACATTTCCATTTATACCTTTTACATTCAGTGAGCCATTACTCTGAGCCAGTACACTAAGATAATCACTTACAGAGTTCCAGGTCATACTGGCCGGTGAACCATTAGCAAAATTTCCATCATTATAATAGGTTGCAAACTTTTGCACTGAGATAAAAGGCGCTCCTCCCTGATCGGCCGAATAGAATACCATATCTGCGCCGCTAAGCCGGGCTGTCACTCCAGTTATACCTGTGTCAGCATTGATAAGAGCAGCCAGCTCATTAGCATTAGTGTACCCGGCATAATAACTGTGATTGCCATCCAGACCACCCAGTGTCAGACCAGCCTCGCCCAGCGGGGCGCCATTGAAGAAATAACTATCTGGTGTCCAGACTACCTCGGCCGGCTCTATACCCTGCACAGAAACAAAGGCATCAGCTCCGAAATTCGTCGAACTGAATACTATGTTGCCGCCTGATAAACCTGCCGATACACCTGTGGTAGCTTTCTGAGCGACTATGCCGGCAACAATAGCCGCGGCATTAGTACCACCGTTGAAATTCACGGTTGTTCTGCCTTTATAACCTGATATTACCAGGCTGGCCTTACGACCATTATTGGATGCGTCAATAAAGTCAGACTGAGTACTCCAGGTATAATGCGCCTGCACACCACTTACCATAAAGTTGACATCAAGGTCATAACTGGCAAGGTTCTGCTGATAGTAGCTGTTCTTTAAGGTTATCTCACCAACATTGAACCCTGAAGTAAAAGTAGCCCCCAAAGCATCAGTAACTTTAGCTGAACCGACATGCCCCTGACCGGTAATAGTATAGTCTTTTGTACCATCAAGTAATTTAATACTATTGAATGACGACGATTGACCAGCCCGGTCGATACTGGCTAATATGGAATCTATCTCCTGCTGATTTGCCTGCCGTTCCTGCTCACTAATAGCACCGGTATTGGCCGACTCATGGATAAGCTGCTGTAAATTTATCAGCATTTCCGATACTTCACCCAGAGCTGACTCGGCGACATTTGCCATCGCCATTGCCCGCTGCCCGTTCTTTATCGACTGCTGGGTACCTGCTATCTGAGCGTTGAAATTCTCAACGGCGATCAGTCCGGCGGGGTCATCACAGGCGCAGTTTATGCGCAGACCTGTTGACAATCGCTCCAGCGACTTCAACAGGCTATTATCTACCCTGGCAACATTGTTCCGTGCTATCAGGGAATAAATATTTGTGTTGACCTTTATCGTCATCTATTTATCTATTCCAGCCAATGACTGGCCATTATCGCAAAGTCTCTCAAATCTATTATGCCATCGGCAGGCTCCGAGATATCATATCTGTCCTGCCAGTTCTCGTCCGACTGGCTCAACTGCCAGTGCTCCATTAGTAATATCAAGTCGTTAACATCTATCTGCCCACTGCCGTCGAAGTCGCCGGGGCGGTTATATGCCAGCGGCGCAAAATCAGTTGTATGGTTAACATTGGCCCAGGCAAACCCCTTTTGCTCGCTGCTATCCCAATATACGCCATAGTCGCCCAGCGGTCTTAATCGCAACTCTTCCATTGCAGGCATAACTGCCTGTTCTACCCAAAGCGTGCCTGTACCAGCTGACACCCAGGAGGAACTGTTCACATCAAAATATGATAACACTATACTGTTCCAGGCCAGGCCGCCCAGGTCATCATAGGTGAAAGGAACTACCAGCGTCATTTCATAATCACCATCAGCCAGAGTAGTTTCAACTATCACTGTTGAACCTACCACTCGATATGCTGACTGGTCTGGGTGAATATTCTCTCCGATCTGGATCGCTTCCACACTGGAGTTATCGCCACCTGCGGTATTATCCAGAGTTATATAAGTCTCTTCATTTAAGGCTCCTGTTCCACTGCCTACTGGATTTAGCGTTACTCGTTCATTACTATTTACTGTCGCCAGATCAAAATTACATTCATCACTGCCAATATCCAGCGCCCCATTGGCAAAACGCAAATCGCCATCACGATCATACACCGTACTGCCTGATCCATATCCTGCGTTAATACAAGGCGAGGTAACCTGCAAATGCAGATCGCCATAATTATCATCACCATCGCCCCAGGTGCCATTTCCACTGGTCGGATTGATCAGAAATTTTGGATCTGCCGCCCCTGTCCCCTGCACATGGCAACTTACCATACTAACCGTACTGGTACTATCCTTATAATACTGTGAGTCTAGTACCTGCCCTTTATAGTTTTCGTTATAATAGAATATACTGTTCTCCATATGCATACTGCTGCCGTTCTGCACTTCGATCGCACTGCCGCCATAACTCAGAGATGATACTATGGTGCAGGAATACATATTCAGAGTTGTAGCTCGTTTGGCAACAACAGCAGCACCAAGCCAGGGAGCGAAATTACCAGCGAAACTGCAATTATACATACTTATTGTTGTACCTGCTCCGGCATAAACCGCACCGCCACCGCCATTACCAGCAGTATTGCCCTTAAAATTACATCCAGTTAAGACCACATTGCTGTTCAGACTTGATATGCCGCCACCAGTATTACTGGCCTTGTTCTGATAGAAAGTGCAATTACTGACCAATGCCAAAGTAGCATTTTCTATATACATGCCCGCCCCAACACTACTACTGTTACCACGAATAGTAAAGCCATCAAGATGCGTCGTACCAGTCAGGTCAGTACCATCAATAATATGGCCTGTACCGCCAGCTCCTGATATGATCGATGGATTATTAAGTAAGTCTCGCTTGTTCAGATTAAATTTAGCTGGGTCCTCTACTCCTGCCAAAGAACCGACCAGCGTACAATTTTCCCCCAGATCCAGCGGACCTGCATAAGTGCCCTTCTTGACCCATACCTCTTCATAACGATCATCAGGGTCGGCACTGGCCAGGTTGATCGCCGCCTGCAAGTCAGACATAGCACTGCTCCAGCTTTTGCCATCTTGACCGCCAGCACCACCCGGTGTCACAAATACCAGTTTATATCCGGCCAGAAAACGCAGATCATGACTGGAGGCATAAGTCGAACCGTTCAGACTGTACACAGTTTCATAATCTCCATCGTCCGGACTGCCCTCTTTTTCAAAGTAGCGTCGAGGCATCTGCGGCTTAACCAGATAATCACCTGCCGATAGTTTACCTGTTGACCAATACCCTAAATTATTTGTGCTGACGGTCTGCACACCATCTGGCCCGGTAACATATACAATAATACCCTGTAAACCGGAACTATATACATTACCACTGTCAGAATAAATGTATCCGCCCAATGACATGCTGTTTACCGCTATGTTCGCGCTGGAACTGCTCATCAGGCCAGAGTCCTGATTCGATATTATCTTTACGGAATAGTTACCCTCTGGCAAACTTATCGGCACAGACCAGAAATATTCTTTGTCGTCCGTCGCTGCGGTAGCTGTAGCTGTTGTTACCAGTGTACTACCCTGATACAGATTTATAGTAACTGTTCCACCTGATGCCCCACTTTGTTTCCAGGCTATTCGATGAGTAGCTCCTGCCTGCCAGTTACATGCCTCCACCGGCTCATACATGTCGATCACAGTTGGCCCCAGCTCGAAAGTATCAGTAGTAAAACATGAAGGATGAGCTTCTGACATGATCTTTATAGTATATGTGCCAGCCAGCCAGGAGGTATTAGTCGCAAACGAACAGTTGCCAACCGCTAATGTCTGCTGTAATTTCAGAGAGCCGCCATAATATATCTCGGCAACAGCATTAGTGCCAAAGCTGCCGGTCGTAGTCCAGTTTATCGTCTGTGTCTCAAGCTGATAAAGATCTGGTGCCGAAGTAATATTCACTGAGGTTGCCGCTACACTGAAATACCCGGCACTTTGCTTATAACACACCGGGTATTGCTCGGAAACAACCCTGACATAGTAATCACTTGCAACCGGCCAGTTCAGATCGGTAGTAAATGAATATGTACCCGCAGCAGCACTGACACCGGTTGCTGAAGCCAATGTGCCATTTGCTACACTCATTACATAAACAGAAACCGTTGGACCGACAGAGCCAACCGTTGAAAAATTGACCGCTATATTATCAAATTGATTTACACTGGCCATCGCTCCCACTGTAATAGCTGTCGGGTTAATAGTAAATGTTGCCAATGCATCACAATATATATCATTGGGAAAATCACGCGAAGCAATGCGGATATTATAGCCGCTGGCCGCAGCATGAGAAAGAGTGGTATTCCAGCTATAATAACCATCGTTGGCCGTATTACCTGTAATTGTATATTTCAATACACCTGCCTGATAAATATATACCCCAACATTTCCCACATTGCCCGTTGAGGTCCACAGAGCTGCTAATTGATCTAGTTGATTGACCGAACTGCCATCGACTGAGGAACTCGCCGTTAATATCGCTGTCTGGCCAACAGTAAAATTCTGGCTCGATACACATGCCGGACGATCAACAAGTTGCACCGTAGCAGTATAAGTGCCCACCGGCCAGGTAGTGTAACTGTTGGTATTAATTTCCAAATCAGTTGTGGTTGTTGCCAATGTCTGACTGCTGACAACAACACTATCAGAATTTCTGGTTATTTTTACCACAACATTGTTACCAGAACTGCCCTGATATGACCATGAAAGATCTATCGTGTCATACTGATATGTATCGGCAACCGCGTTAAGAGTCACATCTGTCTGACCAACTGCAAAAGTCTGACTCGAACTGCTTGCTGGATGATCGGTCAGTGAAACAGTTACCGTATATGTACCGGCGGACCAGGACCCATCGCTTGCTATTGACGCTGTGCCAGTTCCTGTGGCTACCTGAGTTACAGCAACAACAGTGCTACCTGCTTTCACTTCAATGTCAACAGTTGCTCCAACTGCACCTGACTCGGTCCAGCTCACTGCAAGATTTTCATACTGGGATATTGATGATACCGCACCCAAAGTTATGCTCGTTGCTCCGACAGTTATACTCGTCGAGGCTGATACCGCCGGGTGAGCTACTGAACTGACACTTATACTGTAACTGCCCGCCGGCCAGCTCGTATCGGTTGTGAAGCTTGCCGAAGCAGTTCCCGCTGATACCGTCGTGCTCTGGCTGAATCCGCCATTGGTCGCTGTTACCAGAATCGATGCACCTACCGCACCTGACTCGGTCCAGCTCACTGCAAGATTTTCATATTGATTTATTGATGATACCGCACCCAGGCTTAGGCTCGTTGCTCCGACAGTTATACTTGTCGAAGATGATACCGCCGGGTGAGCTACTGAACTGACACTTATACTGTAACTGCCGGCTGGCCAGCTCGTATCGGTTGTGAAAGTTGCAGAACCAGTTCCCGCTGATACCGTCGTGCTCTGGCTGAATCCGCCATTGGTCGCTGTTACCAATATCGATGCTCCCAGTGAACCTGACTCACTCCAGCTCACTGCAAGATTTTCATACTGGGATATTGATGATACCGCACCCAGGCTTAGGCTTGTTGCTCCGACAGTTATGCTCGTCGAGGCTGATACCGCCGGGTGAGCTACTGAACTGACGCTTATACTGTAACTGCCCGCCGGCCAGCTCGTATCGGTTGTGAAAGTTGCCGAACCCGTCCCCGCCGATACCGTCGTGCTCTGACTGAATCCGCCATTGGTCGCTGTTACCAATATCGATGCTCCCAGTGAACCTGACTCACTCCAGCTCACTGCAAGATTTTCATACTGGGATATTGATGATACTGCTCCCAGGCTTAGGCTTGTTGCTCCGACAGTTATGCTTGTCGAAGATGATACCGCCGGGTGAGCTACTGAACTGACACTTATACTGTAACTGCCCGCCGGCCAGCTCGTATCGGTTGTGAAAGTTGCCGAACCAGTTCCCGCTGACACTGTCGTGCTCTGACTGAATCCGCCATTACTGGCTGTTACCAGAATCGATGCACCAACCGCACCTGACTCGGTCCAGCTCACTGCAAGATTTTCATATTGATTTATTGATGATACCGCACCCAGGCTTAGGCTCGTTGCTCCGACAGTTATGCTTGTCGAAGATGATACAGCCGGGTGAGCTACTGAACTGACACTTATACTGTAACTGCCCGCCGGCCAGCTCGTATCGGTTGTGAAAGTTGCCGAACCAGTCCCCGCCGATACCGTCGTGCTCTGACTGAATCCGCCATTACTGGCTGTTACCAGAATCGATGCACCAACCGCACCTGACTCGGTCCAGCTCACCGCAAGATTTTCATATTGATTTATTGATGATACCGCACCCAGGCTTAGGCTTGTTGCTCCGACAGTTATGCTCGTCGAGGCTGATACCGCCGGGTGAGCTACTGAACTGACACTTATACTGTAACTGCCCGCCGGCCAACTCGTATCGGTTGTGAATGTTGCAGAACCAGTTCCCGCTGATACCGTCGTGCTCTGGCTAAATCCGCCATTGGTCGCTGTTACCAATATCGATGCTCCCAGTGAACCTGACTCACTCCAGCTCACCGCAAGATTTTCATATTGATTTATTGATGATACCGCACCCAGGCTTAGGCTCGTTGCTCCGACAGTTATACTTGTCGAAGATGATACAGCCGGGTGAGCTACTGAACTGACACTTATACTGTAACTGCCCGCCGGCCAGCTCGTATCGGTTGTGAAAGTTGCCGAACCCGTTCCCGCTGATACCGTCGTGCTCTGACTGAATCCGCCATTACTGGCAGTTACCAGAATCGATGCTCCCAGTGAACCTGACTCGGTCCAGCTCACCGCAAGATTTTCATACTGGGAAATACTGACAGAATTAACTCCAGAAATTGCAGTAGAACTGACACTGACAGATATACTGTCAGAAATTGTTGGCTGATCGCTTGATGTTACTACGATGGTATATGTGCCGGGCGACCAGTCAGCGGAATTATCCGTGGTGAAGTTATATGTGGTTGAACCATCAGAAACTACTGCCGACTTAGAATTTTCAACTACGGTAATAGTAACATCGTTAGATATAGCCCCGGCGACTGACCAGCTAACTGCCAGGTTATCAAACTGGGCTATCCCGGGAGCACTGGCTGTAATAGTCGGAGCTACTATTGCAAATGTCGGGCTAAGAGCAAAAGAATTCGGATCAGAGTCCGATATTACTTTTATGGAATAATTACCGCCCGCCGACTGGCCAACACTCCATGAGAAACTATTAGGGCCGATAACATTTGCATGACCACTACTCAATGTGTCATAGTCTATGCCATTTTGGCACAGAATTATCGACACCTGAGAACCATCAGCAATATTATCCGAAGTCCAGTTGATGGCCACATTGTCAAATTGCCAAATATCGCTTCCAGCCGGACTGCTAACCGTAAGTGTTGCCAGACAGTATTGACATATACTGACCAGCACTATCAGACTTAACCAAAACTTCTTCATTCTAAGGCCTCACATATTTCGTAATTTTTTAACAGTTATTCTGAATTAACAGCTTTTTCTATATAATTAGTTATTGGCGATAGCGAGGCTCAGGTTGAGTTTAGCGAATCTAATTATACAAGTAAAATATTACAAAAAATATCCAGCCTTAAATGCTTTTATTATAACGATTTACAACAACATAAAATTGACCGCGATTATTATTTTATGATTAACCGACAAACCCAAATATTATAGGACCATACTGCACATCAGCAATCGAACACATTTAATAAAACACGCAATAAATAATAACTTTTTTTGCAGTTTTAATCGCTTATCGGATTGAATTATTGACTGAAAATGATAAGTGGGAAATAAAAAGTCCCGCCGTTCAGGAGGTGAACAAAGCGGGACTCGATTCAGGGCACAAGTTAAATATCGCTTCTGTATAAAACAGAAAAGCAGATAAATTTTCAATCAAAAGGACTCGGGGCTTCACCCATACAGGAGGCACGCGGGCAAAGCCCCGATCCAAGGCAGAATATCATCCGGCCAGACTTCGCCACAAAAAACCTTCCGCAAAAGTGCGACGCAGTCCGACCCTCGCTAAAGCACTCCACACCTGCTTGCTGAGAGAAAAACCCCCTGGCATACTAGCGCAGAACATACTCTAACGCGATAAAACTAACTATATCTGGTGCTTCGTTAAGCTGTTTTGTTTACATATCGTACTTACACCTTCAAGGTAATATTTAAAACGAACAAGAGCAAATTTCATCTCTTTTTTTATTAAATTCCAGGCTGATCTGAAGTTCTTGACAAATACTGATATACTGCGTTCTTGTCTGGCTAAATGCAACATTTGACATTTCTCCGCACCCTTGTGATATTATTATAAGACCTGCCAATATCTGGGCCTTCCAAAAACATAAAATCACACATTTAACAGCCGAAAATTATTAAAAAAATATAAATCCGGACCTTTGTGGTACTACTATTCGTAAAGTCCTATAATTACTTTTCAGCCAGCCCTGATATCGCAGATATTATAGGACTTATTAATTGTAAAATCTTTTATGTAAAAGGGTTAAAGTATAAAAAAAAACGGGTCGATATTAACTTTGCAGAAACGGGGCTGGCTTTTATCTGGCCTGCCTATTAGCAGAATAAACTTAATATTATTAACCCCGATACGAGAAAGGGAATGAAAATGACTAAATTTGAAATGATCGAAGAGATTCGCAGCCTGAACTCAACCGCTTCGGTAGAATTCCTGAGCCAGTTTGATGAATACGAACTTCAGGAATATATAGATCATCTTCATCAGGTTGACAAAGAGCAGCTTACAGCCTCTTCTAACACAGTAGTACCCTTTAACTGAATCAGTTTATTCCTGCAAGGAGGCGGGGTGAAAAAGATACAAAAAGAGTTTTCGACAGAGCCGGGTTGGATATCTGGCAGAAGGCAAGGGCTTTCCCAGTTCCTGGCGTGTCGTTAATACTTTGTATTTTTGGTAATAAGAAAGCTCATTGCCCGCCGGCAGTGAGCTTTTTTTTACTATAGACATAATTTAAGCTGGATTTATATCTGATTTTCGGCATTAATATAGGGGTTACATGGCTGAGATGAAGATCAGGATAATATGGCAACAAAAGTCATATCATAAATTAATGATCTTCGCGATACAGTCTTGCAAAATTTAGTTACTAACTGCAACGAAGGAATATTTAATGACTACACAAGACTGGTCAGAAAAAATCATTGTTATTGACCTGGCAGACGACCCGGAATTGACCGAGCAGCTCAACGAGCTTACCGATCGCCTCAATAGCGAGCACAAAGATGTCGTTCTTAATTTTGCTGGTGTTAATTTTCTCAACTCTTCAAACATCTCAAGACTGCTTAAACTGCGTAAGAACCTGCTGGCAAATGATAACCGGCTCAGACTTTGCGGCATAGCCATACAGGTATGGGGGGTGTTTCTTCTTACCGGCCTGGACTCTCTCTTTGAGGTAAGCGAAGATACCGCTCTGGCACTGGCCTCTCTTCAGATTAATAACTGAATGAAGTGGCAAACTCAATTTTAGCAGTAACACACTGTGTCATAGAACACATAACAGCCAGGTGTCTGTACCTAACCTAAAACAGCATGAGAGATTATGACTGAGCAAAATGATGACAATATAAGTTGTGCCCATAAATCACACCCACGCACTTTTCTGGGTAGCTCTTTCGTGTATCCGGTATTGTCCAGACGCAGTGGCGGCATCAGCATAGGCATTAACCTGTCTCCTAACCGAGTCTGCAATTTCAATTGTGTTTATTGCCAGGTTAAAAATCAACCAGCTACAATACCAGCTGACAGTAAGATCGATCAGCAGGTAATAGAGCAGATCGAAAATGAACTTATCACCCTGATACAAATGGTTTACAAAGGCGATTTATTTGAACATGCTCCGTTTGACACTGTACCCCAGGAATTAAGACGACTTTGTGATATTTCCTTTAGCGGTGATGGCGAACCAACCTCTTCGGAAATTTTTGATACTCTTTGTACCAAGGTTGCCAACATTAAAAAGCAATATGCCCGCGATGATGTTAAAATTGTACTGATCACTAATTCTACTTTATTGCATAAACCCAAGGTGCAAGAAGCCCTGGCCGTACTGGACCTTAACAATGGCGAGATATGGGCCAAACTTGACGCCGGGACTGAAAAATATTATGCCACTGTTAACCGATCCGGCGTAGCTTTTGAGAAGATACTGGACAATATTCTTCGGGCAGCACAAAAAAGACCGATCAAAATACAAACCTTATTCATGAATATTATGGGCTCTGCTCCTGATCAGCAGGAAATAACGGCTTATATTGATCGCCTGAATTTCCTTACCGACAATGGGGCACATATTAAAGCGGTGCAGCTGCATACCGTTGCCCGCCAGCCAGCGGAATCTTTTATCGAACCTCTGACTAATGCCCAGCTTGATGCAATCGCTCACCAGGTGCAAAGCCATACAAGCATCAATATCGAAACCTATTACGGCAGCAGTAACTGAACCACTGCTTATTAACCTTTCATAAATTGGGATAGTGCCATAGTGAATAAAATCTTAACCAGTACTCTGACACTACTTTCTTTCTCAGCTTCACTCTTTGCTCAGGCAACAGATGACTTTTGCAGTTTTAGTACCACTGCCTCACTGCCTCAACCTGCCGCAGGCATAGCCGCTGTTGGACATGCTGATAATATTTATGTAATTGGTGGATACGGCTATTTTATGGATGCTGTACCGATCGCCTCTAATTTGATTCGAATATACAATACCAAAACTAATTCATGGTCTGTTTCCAGTTGCAAGCTCAATACTCCGCGTATGTACCTGGCTGCAATCGGCAGACCAGATGGCAAGATCTTTATTGCCGGCGGCATATCACAGGAATACCAGGGGATCAATAGTGTTGAGATTTTTGACCCATCTGCTGATCCTGTCGGACAGGCTGGTGACCTTTGTCTGTTGCTGGGCAATATGAGCTGTCAGCGCAAGAACCCTGTATTAACTCCACTCAAGGATGGCAGAATACTTATAACCGGCAATTCAAGAGATGCTGATATTATCGAACAGAATAAAGATGGAAAATATATTATCAGGCCGGTAAAAAATAAATTGAACCAGGCCCGTCATGAGCATGCCGCTGTCAGACTAGCTGATGGTCGGGTGCTCATCATCACCGGCCGACAAAAGAGTATGGAAATATTCGACCCGCATCTGGAAACTTTTACACTAACTAAGGCTATGTTTGATAACTATTATGATGATCAGGCAACAGCACTGCTCCATAATGGCAAAGTGCTGATCGTGGGCGGTCAAAATACCAGAAGCTCTGGCTGCACCAATCAGACCTGGCTCTACGACCCAGACAAAGATAAGCTAACCAGCAATCACACTCTCATGCCATTCTCTAATGATGGTATATGCAAGGGAATGTCTGATGTACAAATGGTTGATCTTTATGGCGATCTCCCGGAAATTGCCGGCCGTGTTTTTCTGCTTTGCGGCGGCGAAGATGATAACGGCAAAACAGATATTATTCTTCGAAGTGCCTGGCTCTATCTTACACATACCAATGAATTTCTCGAAGTTGGACCGATGAATCAGCCTCACGATGATTTTAAGGCCGTTGCTTTTTCCGATAACACCCAACTGCGTGCCCTGATAATAGACGGTCACTCTGCCAATGACCGGATCACCGGTTGCGTCGAAATATTTAAATGTCAATCGGGCATTCAACATTAAGCTGGAATGCCCGATCGTTCTTCTTATTCAGACTGCGCGGCATCTTTGCCCGTCAGTCGCAATATTTCCCCTAAGAGATCATTAACACCATCATATACCGTATCTCTGATCTCGATCTTTTCTACCTTCCCGCCGGCTTCATATTCGATATACAGCTTACCTTTACTCTTGAGTTTACTCTTGTCTATACGAGTAAGACTATCTAAGGGAATAACCTTACCATCAGAAAATGTTATTCCCTTTTCATCAACCGTAATTTTTTTACGGGACAAATTAAAGCATACATAACCAAAATACAATCCAGTAATAACACAACCAACAGGACCATAAAACTGATTTATCTTGAGGTCAAGATTTGGTACGCCATCAACTGTATTCTTATCGATATATGCCTGGTTGTAATGACCATCATAATAAAAATAACCCGCCATGAATAACAGCATAATGCCGCACATCATATTCCATCTTAATGAAAATTTACTTGGCAATGCTTCTACTGCCATGATACCTCCTATATTTTAATCAGACCTCTATTCAAAATCACAGCTACTATATCGCACTTGAGATATAGAGATAATTACTGGGCCTCTTCCACTGGCTGCTCCACAACCGCCGCGGGGGTTGCAGCCATAGCCGCAGTCATTTCTGCCAGCTTGGCGTTAGCCTGCTTGAGCAACTCTTCCTTATTGGCCAGCAGTTCGGTGAGGCGTTTAACCTCTTCTTTCAATGCCTGAAGGTCACTCTGATTCGCAAGGGTTTTGGCCAGCTCTTCACGCAGTGCGTTATTAGCCAGCTCTAGCTGTTCTTTAACCGTATTATATGCTTGCTGCAACTCTGGCAATTCTGTACCTATCTTACTCTGCGCTTCCGTTAACTGTTGGCGAGCACGAGTGAGAGTACTTTCCAAACTGGCTATCTTCAACTCAGAATTGGTCTTGTCCTGATAGTTCACCAGATTAGCATCTGCTAACTTCTGATTGAGCTGATCTACTTCAAGCTGCAAACTCTGCCTCTCCATACGACACTGTATCATCTCTTCATTGGAACATCCGGCGATAAAAACCAGACCGGCCAGGAAAATCACTGTTTTTTTCATTTTACCTTCTCCAAATTTTTTAGGCAGAACACCTGCCTGATATCACTGTCCATACCTGTATGCAAATATACACATATATTAATATTACTACATTACACAATTTAAATTGGTTCATAACCCTGAGCAATTGGCATTCGGCGGCCAATACCAAAAGCACGACTGGTAACCTTTAAGCCGGGGGCCGCCTGTTTTCTTTTATATTCGTTACGATCAACCAGTTTCACAACTCGCTCTACCACATTTGCATCAAAGCCGGCCTTGATGATCTCTGCCAGAGAATTCTCCTGCTCAACATAACGATGAAGTATATCGTCAAGAACATCATAAGGAGGCAGGCTGTCCTGATCTTTCTGGTCAGGCCGCAACTCAGCACTGGGTGCCTTGGTAATAGTTGATAACGGTATTATTTCTTTATTACGATTAATATATTGTGCCAGTTCATAAACCATAGTCTTGGGCACATCGCTTATAACTGCCAGACCACCGCACATATCGCCATACATCGTGCAATAGCCAACTGCCAGTTCGCTTTTATTGCCGGTGGTCAATAGCAGATGGCCAAACTTATTGCTCAGGGCCATAAGCACATTACCACGAATACGAGCCTGAATATTTTCTTCTGTTATTCCCTGGGCTGTACCAGCAAAAGCAACCGACAAAGTCTCTTCCATTGCCCGATGCGATAACTCGATCGGAATGATCTGGAAATCTATTGCCAGGTTAGCCGCCAGATCACGAGCATCATTAACACTGTGGTCGCTGGAAAAACGACTGGGCATCGCTACGCCGAAAACACGATCTGAACCCAAGGCCTCTACTGCCAGGGCAGCTACTAACGCTGAATCTATACCGCCTGATAAACCCAGTACTACCGACTCAAAGCGGCACTTGCGCACATAGTCACGCAAACCCAGAACCAGGGCCTTATACACAGATTCAATACCTTCACTAACCGGCTCTACCCGAGCTGATGATGTGTCCTGAGTATCTATTATGAGCAGGTCCTCAGCAAAGTCGCGGGCCTGAGCTACTAACTGACCGTTCTGGTCAAAGACACAGCTCACACCATCAAACACCAGCTCATCATTTCCGCCTACCTGATTAACATAAAGCAGAGGCATGCAATATCTCATCGCCTGCTCGCCAAATAGGTTCTGTCGGAAATTATGCTTGCCCATAACAAAAGGCGAGGCTGACATATTGATAACCATCTGCGCCCCGGCACGAGCCAGCTCGGCAAATGGATCTGTATCATATAAATGACGACTGCTGTTTTCATTCGTTCGCCAGATATCTTCACAAATGGTCAAACCTATTTTCACGCCGCCAAATTCTATGATCTGTATTTCACTGCCGGGCTTGAAATATCTCGTCTCATCAAAAACATCATAAGTTGGCAAAAGCCGCTTATAATAGTTGCTCACTACCTTGCCTTCTTGTAACAAGGCCGCAGTATTGTGCAGACATTTACCCGTTGGCCCGGTATGCACACTTACATATCCAACCAGAGCAGAAATACCCTGACAGCTTTGTGCTATAGTCTCAAGGGCAGATATATTCAAATCAACAAATCGCGGCTTAAGTAATAAGTCGCGCGGCGGATAACCTGTAAGCGATAGCTCACTGAATACTATCAGCTCACAGCCTGCTTTACGCGCAGCGTCTATCTCCTGAACGATCTTACGCATATTGCCCTTAAGATCGCCTACTGTCGGATTAATTTGTGCCAGTGCTATTTTCATTTATTCTTGCTTATCTTCTTCATGACGCACACATTCTGAGCATGCTGATGTCTGGTTTTTCTTAAAAATCAAAACAGAGGCCTACCGATATTTCTTTATGACAATGCTGATCATATTCATCCGCACCGTCTATGAAATGCCAGCGATAATCAATTCGCAGATCGGGCAAAGAACGAGACAATGATATCTTCACGCCTGTCGCCAGGTTAATATCCAGCAGCAACTTACTGTCAAGCGCTTCACTATCAGAATTATAATATGCCATACCCGGGCCAGCTCCGATATAAGGACGCAACATGCCATCTGCAAAATCATCGCCGACTGGGAACAATAATAAATTCAGATTCGCCAGATACCACTGAGCATCACCGCTGACGGTTCCATCAACACCATTGGTAACTTCTTCATCGGCAAATACCCCTGCAACGGTTCCTTCCAGACCCCAATATGTTGACTCTTTACCCAGACGCAAACCCAGCATTAAGCCATCATCAGTAGCTATATGATTTTCTTCGCCCCCGGCATCAACTACCCCACGAGCTATATCGCCACCATAAAACATACCGGTAAATACCGTCGTTTGCAATTCACTGTCTGATATACTATCCCACCCGGCAGGCTCATCAAAACCACTGGCCCAAACCGAACAATTTACCATACCTAATAATGCCAACATTGAAAACAGACGCTTCATCTGGTACTCCTTATTATAGTGGCCGCATGGGCAGCCCGAATAAATGTAAAAATAATTATATCAATGAATTATATCGTTATTTATAACCCTGAAATCAGATAAATACAACTATATTATTTTAACTCATCAGGCATTAATGCTGCCTTTTTCTGTCGCTCCATGAAAAAAATCACCTTTTTATATATCTCAGGTGCAAATTCCGTCTTTATCACCCGCTTGGCATCTCGGATAAAGGTTCGGCGACTTAAATGTGTTATTATAACACATTCATTATTACATTCTTTAAGCATATCAGCTAACTGACTGACATGGATATGCCGGCCCGCCAGGGCTCTGTCTATATGGTCCGGCTCAGTAAAGGTACATTCAGTAATAAGAACTCGGCTGTTCCTGACATGATCCAACTGCATATAGTCGCCTGGCATTGTATCGCCTAAATATGTAACTAGCGGAACATCAAGGACATAAGTAACTTCCTGACCGCCCTGACGCAGCTTTGCTATCTCTGGGCCGCTCAAATTAGCATACTCTGGTTTGAGCTTATGACGACGGTCTATTATCGTATAGCCCAAAGAGCCGCGAGAATGATTCGTTTCAAATGCCAGAGCAAATAAACCACGCCTCAGCTGATATTCATCGCCCGGGTTTAACCCTATTATATTGGCTGGTGGACGATTTCCATCGATCTCACCCCAGATATCAAGCAATCTTTCAAGTTTCTCCTTAAATTCGACCGGCACTAATGCAGTACCTGGTGACATTTCGCGAAAGCCTCTTTGTGAAAAGTAATAGCCCACCCCGGCACTGTGATCCATGTGACCATGACTTAAGAGCAAATTATCCATCAGCAAAGCATGTTCCGGACACCTGCCAATATCGAAGCACAGGTTCAACTCTGGTATGCTTATTACGGTTTCTTCTCCGGCCACACTGTAGCCCTCTACTGTCAGGTTATCTACCTGAAATTTTACATGCTTATTTGATAACATTTCTACCTTATTGTCGCCGGGCCCCGGCCTGGTTATTCTTTAGGCCGACCAACTCTGGTTTTGGGCCTGCCTTTTACCGTTCCTGTTTGAAACTATTTTAAATAGATACTCGTAGCGGGCAAGCAAATTAACTGCTTTTAAGCTATTATTACTATTAATAATATATTCACACTGCAAAGCACGATGTTATAGGACGCAAATGCCTGTATTTGAAGCACTAATCGTTTTCCATTATACAGGTTTTCCACATTTTATTTATTAAATTACAACTCTACTGTTATTTCTTTTCAATTCTGAAAATTATTTTTTTACTTATTTATAAGGCATATTCTTGACCAATTACCATTTTATAATGAATTTAACTACATGTTAATAAACATCTTATCTGATTACTGACCAATAATTGCTTTTTTACCAATATTTATCTCTTTCTTAACATATCTTTACCAACTACTCCACCCCATAGTGGATACGGAAGTTATCCACATTTAATCCACATTTTTTCAAGACATAATCAACACTTATACTGGTTTAGAAAATTTATCTCACAATTCCTTATTTTTCTTAAAATAGGAATGTTTTTTAATCGCTCATTTCTTCATACAAATTCCCTATATTACCTATAATAACATTGGCGTTCTTACGACTTTGGGCCGCCTTGTTAATAACCATTTGCTGATCGTTCTCATTTTTCAGAAGTAAGGTTCTAAAGTCTGATAAAAAAAAGTGATCCGGCCTGAACCTGATCACTTTTTTATATTTTCTTAGATTTATCAAAATAACCTGAACCGCAATTCAAAACCGGCTCAGTCCAACCCCTTCAGCTCCCTTTCCAGAGGTGATACAGTTGGTACTACAGGCTGAGGAATATTAACCTTAATACCCAACTCACCCAAGCGGCGTGCAACATTACCGTAAGATGGGTCTTCTTCAAAAACCATCATAAGATACTGCCGCTCTTTTTCCTGATTTTTAGTTGCTGCATAGTAGTCAGCCAAAACCATCAAAGGGCGAACATCTTTTTTTACCGGTGAATTTGGTACCGTTGACCCGCTGTTACGGAAGGCATATTCCAGACACTTAGCGGCAAATATTTCTTCTTCAGCCTCCAGGTATTTCTGGCCTATTCTTATATATTCAGCAGTCGGAACATTTAACCTTCTGAAATAGGCATCAGCCACCCTGACAGCCTCTTCTTCCTGACGACTGCGAACCAAAGCCCTGATATAGCCGATCTGGGCCATTTCCAAGGTTGGCTCATACTTTACTGCAAGCTCATATTCCCAGGTTGCCTTGGTAAGATTTTCCATTTTTTCATAGCAATACCCCAACCAATAGTGGGTAGAGGCGTGAGATGCGTATTTGTCCAGACTCTGATTCAGAACTTCCGCTGCCTGCTCATACTGGCCATGCTTGATATATATCTTGGCCTTCTGGTTAAGCTCAATGGCTTCCATACTCCTGCAACCAGCGATAAAAACCGTAAGCGCAAGAACTATAACAACTAAGGCTTTTTTCATTTATATGCTCCGTAAGTAATATACATTAATATCTCAAACCATGATATTAATCCCTGTAATGCAATTATTCAAGGAAAAAGCAAAGCACACACTTACCAATATAAGTCTTCTGGCATCATAAATCCCATGACATTCAAAACTGGGCCTGCCTTGTTTACTCTGGCTTACTCTCTTAATGACCGCCAAATGGACAGCTGCCGCCGCAACAAGAACCGCCAGAGGCACCACATGAACCATCGGGCATCTGACAGCTTGATTTGCCGGTATTGTCATGAGCTGCAAAAGTACTCACCTGACGGCCGCTATCTCCTCCGCATTCGGGACATTTTACCTTGGTCTTATTATTCATACTCAGAGTAAGTTCTTCAAATTTCTTGCCGCACTTCTTGCATACATATTCATAAATAGGCATTCTATATTCTCCAATTGTTTATTTTACCTGCGGTCACAGGCTTGTTCATATTATATAGTGTCGGGGCAAATAAGTAAAAAAAAACCGCGGCAGATCAGTTAGGGCACTGCCGCGATTCTCGGGAGGGGTATGAAAAAAGTTGATATCAATTTTTATCAGGCAGGAGGGGCACACTTGGGCCCCTGCAAGCCTTAATGTACTATTTAATACTAATTGTCTGCGGTTTGCTCTCCGGCCTCTTTTCTACAGCTATTCTCAGCACGCCATTATCATACTCTGCACTTACTTTATCCTGCATTATATTCTGCGGCATACGAATACTGCGTGAGAAGCTCTGGCAACCGCGTTCACGAACATAATAACTACCTTCATTGTTCTCTTCACGATCGCTCTTACGCTCTGCTGAGATCCGTAGTATGTCTTCTTCCAGCGTCAGGGAAATATCTTCTTTTTTGAAGCCAGGCAGATCACAATCTACATGAATACTATCCTTGTCTTCATAGATATCAAGACCACCTACCATACTGGTCATTTGTGACGGGCCACGCCAGAAACTATCGAGGAATCTGTCGAAATCTCCGAAAAGGTCTCTGCTCTCAGCCAAAGCATCACTATTATTTCTTCTTCTGATTACTGGTAACATAATAGCACCTCCATTTGATCAAAAATATTATTATCCAGTTGTAAATCACTAAATTAATTATTGTTCTTTTAGTTTTCCATGGGCCCTGGAAAATATCTTTTGTTCTTCGTTAATACTTATAACAAATTGCGTGCCAAAAATATCTAATTACACTTAAGTAGTTATTTATACGAGACATACATAAAAACCAAATAAAGCTGTCTATTTAATCCCTTTAAAAACACTGCCATTTTGACATAGTTATCAGTTGCCAAAATTACACCTTATGGCTATATTTTGCCGGTTTGGCAGTTGCGGGGGTTGAAAAATCCGGCATTTCTGATAATATGCCTAACGCACTATTTAACAATAAGTTAAGTTTAGTTTAAATTGGAGCAGGTATTTTAATTGCTAACATTTGATACATATATGACGCTGACAAAAGCACTTCTGGCATTTCAGGGCTTTATGCTCTATCAGAATATTCGTTCGGCCAGATTTTCGTTACGCATGACAAAAACATACCCCCAAAACACCCCGCACCGCGCTGCACTGGTATGTCCCTGCAAGGGTATTGACACTGCCTTTGAAAAAAACATGGCTTCTTTACTGGTGCAGAAGCACCCTTATTATCAGGTTATCTTTGTCGTTGAAGATATTTCAGACCCGGCGTATATTGCTCTGCAAAACATTATCGAACAAAAACGCAATATAACCACAGCCCAAAAAGTTGAAATTATTATTGCCGGTCATGCTGTCAATAATTCTCAAAAAGTTCATAATCAATTGGCAGCTATTGCTGCTACCCTGCCAGATCGCGAGATATTTGCTTTTGTTGATTCTGATGCCTGTTTGAACGAATATTTCCTGCATACTATTGGCAGTCAGTTAAGACGAGAGCGAAATAGTGTAACGACCGGTTATCGCTGGTTCGTCCCTGAAGACAATAAACTCAGCAGCTACACACTAAGTGCTATGAACGCTTTTTTCGCCGGTCAACTCGGCGACCACAAATGGAACTCTGCCTGGGGCGGGGCTATGGCGATCACCAAAGATAATTTTTATAAATTTGATGTTGATAAAATCTGGAGCGGGGCTTTATCTGATGATTATTCCCTGACCTGGATCGTCAAGCACAAGACCAGTGGCTATGTCTATTATCACCCGGCCTGCCTGTTACCCAGCTTTGAAAAGACAGATTGGAAAAATCTGTTCAACTTTGCCCGCCGACAGTTTATTATTACCCGCTGCTGCCTGACAAGATTATGGTGGTATGCCCTTGGTGCCTTTAGTATGTATCTGCTCTCGGTTTGGGGCGGTCTGGCCTTTTTCCTTTATCTGCTTGCCAGCGGATCTGATAATGCCTTGCGTGCCTCTTACCTGCCAGCCGGTATGTACCTTTGCGGTATGATAAAGGCAGGTGCACGCCAATATGCCGCCCTTAAAACATTAAAAGGCTGCCAGAAGAAACTGATCATACCAGCGTTGATCGATATCTTCTGTCAGCCTCTGCTTAATGCTTTTACTCTGGCTGTAATTATCTCGGCAGGTTTTACCCGTTCTATAGTATGGCGTAATAAAAAATATACTATAGCCGCCATTGATAAAACCATTATCGAGCCAGCCGCAAAGTGATTATTTCTGCATCATTTCAAAAATAGATCTGCCTGTTATCACCTTTGGTTTTCAACCTCTATCTTAACACTGGCACTTTCCATACCGCGAGTTGATGCCTTTAGAATTATCTCACCATCATCTGCCGTAGCGGCGATTATAACCAGGCAGCGACCCTGATAGGTCCGGCATTTATTGCCCTGAAAAGAATCATGATATGTTGGGTCACCATTATCAACGGCAATGATCCGCCCCGGACCTGATACCTCAAACTTTAACGGCTTTTCAGCCCATGGACATTCAACGCCATTAGCATCAATAAATGATATCTCCACATGACTGACATCATCAAAGTCATGAGCAATGCGCTTACGATCGGCAACCATATTTAACGCCACAGGATATTCTGCACTCTTACACTCAAACTGAGTCGCCGGCTTTCCGCCATTTTTCCCCACCGCCTTTATTCTTCCCTGAGCATAAGCAAGATCCCAGCTTACAGGCGAAGCATCCTGGGGCATGACCTTCTCGCCCAGTGACCTGTCATTGATAAACAACTCTACCGACTCACAATTACTATATACTTCGACTGTCGCCTGATCGTATGTATCATAATCGCGTGGTGTCCAATGGCTGACCGTCTCGCCGCCTTTAATGCTGCTGCCGGCACCGCCAGAGGCAACCTCTTTACGAGCGATACTGACCATAGGCTTATCACTCCACCAACTCATTCGCTGATAGCCCATCGGCCTGATATTACCTATGCGATCTATACAGGCATTTGACCAGGAGATATCAGGCCAGTCGGCCTCACCCAGATAGTCAATACCTGTCCAAAGGAACTGCCCGGCCATGAATGGATTATCACGCAAAACAAGCCACGCTTCCCGGCTATGACCGTTTTCTGTACCAATAACTTTACGAGTGGGGCGAGCATGGTAGGCAGCAACCAACTCTTCTTCTCGATAATTCTGACCCACTACATCCATCAGTTCAGCATAACCACTTTCATAGACCTTACTCTGATTAGGACGGAACACACCCTGAGTAACCGGTCGGGTAGGATCATATTTTTTGAACAGATCGTAGATACCCTTGAAGGTGGCAAATCCTGATGGGCTGCTAAGGTCATCCCTTATCTCATTACCAGCACTATATAGTATTATCGAAGGATGATTGCGGTCACGCAATACGGTATCGCGATTATCGGCATACCACCATTTATTAAAATGATGCTGATAGCCATAGTCGGCATTATTCTTGCGGGCACGCCAGGTATCTAAGACCTCGTCCATGACTACAAAACCCATCTCATCACACAGGTCCAAAAATTCTGGCGACATAGGATTGTGTGAGGTGCGGATTGCATTGCAACCGATTGCCTTGAGCTTTTCAAACCGACGCTGCCATACTCGTTTGGGAACCGCGGCACCGACAGCACCGCCATCATGATGCAGGCAGACACCTTTGATCTTTATATTCTCACCGTTAAGCCAGAAGCCGCTGTCAGCCTTAAACTCAAAGCTGCGTACTCCAAAGACATTAGTCTCAGTATCAACTAATAAACCATCGATCACTATCGAACTTTTCGCCAGATATAGATTTGGATTATCAATACTCCATAACTTCGGGAATTTCAGCTCTCCCTTTTGCTCCAGCGTAAGAGACTCGCCCGGCGGAACAGTGCCACTTGACTCTAATGTCAATACCACCTCATCAGGACTCGCTGCCAAAGCAATATCTGTTTTAACAGTCAACGATGAACCGGCTGCCGTACTGTTTATCACTGTACTGGCGATTGACACAGTACTGCTTTGCTCACTTACTTCCGGCGTGGTAATATACACACCCCATCTCTCAAAATAGACAGGCTCTGTCTTTATCAGGCGTACATGACGATATATACCTGCACCAGTGTACCAGCGAGACGCCGGCTGATCATAGGTGTCTGTCATTACCGCTAAAATATTTCTTCTATCATATTTAATCTTGCCAGTAAGGTCATAACCAATACCAATATAGCCAAATGGCCGCTCACCTAACAACTCGCCATTCAACCACACTTTACTATTGGCCATTACACCATCAAACTCTATGAATATCTTTTTATCCTGCTCCGAACCTGGTATGGTAAACTCTTTGCGATACCAGCCTATGCCGCAGGGCATATACGCACCACCACGACCGGTTGGATTATCACGGTCGATTGGCCCTTCTATACTCCAGTCATGCGGCAAGTTCAACAGACGCCATTGACTGTCATCGAGATCAACCTCCTGACCATCTGTCAGATCATCATCCTGAATAAATCGCCAACCGGCATCAAAATTTTCTGTCACTCTACTCGAATGTGATTGCGCAAAAGCCGATACGCCTGACATTAATAAAAAAATCACCAACAGATATCTCAACATATACATCTCTGCCTTTCCTGATATTAATTTAGATTATCCTGTCTCTGCACTCAGCCCGTCGCGGTGGTATGATCGCAGATCCTCCAATATATTAGCATAGCCCTCCTGGCCTATATTCCATTTTAACATCTCACAACAAGTGAATCAAGAAAACTATACCCGGTAACACAGCCATATCTATTCATTATCAAAATACTTACAAACAGCCCATCACCACTTTAACCCATAAAATAAACCATAAATACCACACTTGGGTAAAAGTGTCTTATTTTTCGCTATAATCTGATACCTTTCCCTGGCATGGTACCTCTGGCATCATGGTAATTACTTATTATTACTTATCCAAAATGACGAAAAAATATCTGTCGCCAAAAATAACAAAAAAGAGTAACCATTCCCGAGGGTGGGAACAGTTACTCTTTCTATAATTAACCGCAAAGGATTATATTAAATTAAATCTGGAATTATTTCTGCTCCCAGCTAACGATCTCGTAGCGGTTACCCTGATACGGTCCTGTCTCCTGAACTGATCCTTTGCCATCGTTCCAGCTTAGTTTGATCTTATTATATTCCCCTTTTTCAAAGTTCCATGATATGCCATCATCAGCATATAAGGTCAGGTCATCAGGCTCATTGCCAAATACCTTTACCGTCAGAGCAAATACTGTATCATCCGCTACATATTCAACAGGTCTGGCAAAAGGTACTATAGAATTTTCCTTAACAAAAACCGGTACCTCTCCTGGCGTCAGACTTATCTCAACCTCACTACCGCCTTCACGCCAGAGATCAGCGTTAAGGTCAAACCAGCGACACCCTGCCGGAAGATATACAGTTCGCTGACTGGCATTTCCTTTTAACGGGGCTACCAGCAGCGAAGCACCGAACATAAAGGCATCATCGACTCGTCTTAACTTTTTGTCCGCCGGGAAATCCATTACCAGAGCACGCAATGGCGGCAGACCTTGCAGATAATACTCATAATACGCGGCGTAGAGATAAGGTATCAGACTCATACGACGATTAATTATCCTGGTGAAAGCCTCTGCCACCTTTTTCTGACCGGCCTCATCCAGCAGTTCTCCTCGCTCATTCCTGCCCCGGTCATATTGGGTCCACAATGGATTGGGCAGGAACCAGGGATTAAGACACATCTGATGTGCATACGAAGACATAGCCACACGATTGAGTAACTCTTCCAGTGAACCTGCTTCACGAACCTCCGGCGACCATAACAAACCAGTAAATGAAGAATTGACAAGCTGACGAAGATACTCATTAAATCCATATGAGTCACTATAAAGCACAAAGGGCATAGGTGATGATAAACCGCAAGTTGCTCTGACATCACTCCATGTTCGAAGATTGCGTTGCTTAAAAGCCCGCAGAATACTACGCTGATATAAATAGCCATACATTTGGGTCATCTGGTCACCATCTATGCCAGAGCCAAAGGTGGAGCAGTAAGGATAGTTGAACGGCGTAGCATTATCAACAAATTCTCTGTCACACTCATCAGCCTTAAAACCTGTAATACCATTATCGATGAAAGACTTGCCATGATAGTCGGAAAAGATATTGAACGCTTCGGGATTGACAAAATCAACTACCAAACCACCCCAGACCAGAAAGTCGCCAGATTTGTCTTTGAGCGGATCAAAAAGCGGAGAACTTGGATGGATATAGGCATGCTCCCAGAGATTAACCCGATAGCCCTGCTTGATGAGACTGGCAACAAAAGCATCATGGTCAGAGAAGCGATCTTGAGACCACTTGAGTGAACAGGAATATGCCGCTGTCTGCCAGCCAGGCTCCAGCCCCAGCATATCACAGGGGATACCAAACTTACGCAGTGAATTGGCAACTGCCATTACGGTATCTTTGTTGCCACCGCCGAAATTACGATATTTCATTCCCAACCCCCACATCGGCGGCACAACACCACCACCGGAAAAGAGATTGTAACGCTGCACCACCTGCCTGATTTCCGGCCCGGCAAATACATATATATCCACGCCCGCAGCGCCCGGTATATCAAAAACCACCTCTGTCCGCCCTACAGCCGCCCGCCCGGCATAAAGCTCTTCGATCGTGGTCTTTATCTCTGAGCCTCCTGATGATGCGTCACTGGCTCCACCGGCTATCATTGATGCCTTTGGACTCAGCCGGGCAACATGCACAAAGGGCACTCTGGCAGTGTCAACATATATGCCATATCCTTTCGTGCTGATATAGAATGGTACCGGACCATGACTACTACCAGTCTTACCTATCGACTGTGCACTTACCGTCAGAAATTTCCTAAGACCCTTTTGCTCATAAGCCCCACTATCCAGACCAAAACCATATATCTGGTCATCGGGCTCATCACATGGAATATATACTATTGTACGACCCTGCCTTATCTGGCATTGGATTTCCTCCAGCTTAAACGGCAGCTCCCCTGCCTCCGGCAACCCTGTAAGCAAGTCATTGCATATATCCTTTTCCCGGAACCTATCTGGGGTAAATGGATCTGTCTGGCCATAATGCACACGCCAGATGCCGGGCGATACCTCGCTGACCTGCCCATCTACCGCCAGGCATAAGTTAAAACTCATCATAAGAAAAACTGAAACAAAAATAATTCTGGATAACATAAGTTCGTGCACCCTTTCATTTAATAATCCTGTTGAGCTCTCTGTATTATCACTTATAACGGGTTATAAGTAATACACTATGAAAACATTTTCCTCTATCTGTCATAGCTAAATACAAAATAGAAGCTATTATTGGAATATTATTTTTAAAAACACTGGTAAAATTGTGCTTAATTTAGATACACGAAACTGGCTTAAAAAACAAATGGCACATAACCATATATATTATAACCTCTTAAAACAGAATACATAACCACCTTTGTTCAAAATTGGACATAGCACAGGTGATCATAAAGATTTTAGAGTGGTTATGGCTGTTAAGCCCTTTTGCTGATCATAGTGTCACAGGCAAATACTAACCGCCCCTGTTAAAACTTTAACCTCAGTTCTAAGCCAAAGGCCGCCGGTTGAACACGATACATTGCGGGAATATTTGTTTGTATTCCATTTCTGCGTTTACCCATATCTTTATCGATCCAGCCTAAAATATTATAGGCGTCAAAACGCAGAGACAGGTTTTCATTATGATCATATTGAACTCCCATATTCCAGAACCAACTTGCTTTAAATGCCTCATTTGCCCTTGGGTCATATATAACGCCATTTGAGACATCACATAATTTAGCATAGTCTTCGCCGCCAGGATAACCCCAATATGTTATTAAAGAGTTTGATAGAGTCCAACGATCAATAAAATTATATTGAAAATTCAACTTCGTCTGATGATTTGACCAGTTTGCATAATCGTCTCCATAACCGTTAGGCATACCTGTAAGCTCTGTTGCCGTTGCTCCATTTTTCATTTCTACATCAAGCAGTTTGGAATAGCTATGTGACAGGCCTGCCATAAATCTGTCACTCTTCCAGGTTACTTCTGCTTCCAGTCCCCAACTTTCAAATGTTGCAATAACATCATTATGGCTGGTAGTCCAATTCCATGATACCAGATCCTGAGAGTTAAAAAATGAACCCACTCCAAACAATAGATTCTTATTCTGCTGGCGTTCGTATCTTACCTCATAGGTGTCTAACACTTCATGGTCACTATTTGTTTCCCCGCCTATGTCAGAAAGCTTCATATCCTCAGCAACATTTGTTCGAGTTGCTCGTGAACCAGTCACTTTCAAAGTGTCTATTTCTGTCGGAGTATAAACCAAAGTAGCTCTTGGAGAATACATTGGCTTTGAATATGTATGATCATCTACACGGGCACCGACGAATGAAACCAGATTATCAGTAATTGTCCATTGATGTTCTGCCACAAATGAAACCATGTCTGTGGACCATTCTGGCATATCGGTCTTATCACCCATTCGATAGTTTAAAGTTTCATTCTCGCTTCTAGGCTTTAAACCAAAGTATTCTTTTACATATTCTGTACCAAAGGCAAGCTGATGATAATCGTTGATTTCCCAGTTGGCTATTGCCCTGGCACGATATTTGTCTTCACGGTATTTCAGTTCTCTGGCAAGCTGATATGGTTCTGATTCAACTTCTGTGGTATCATAACCAAAACGATAGCGTATCGAAAATGAATCAGACAAAGGCATTTTATATTCACTTACTATTGTCTGCTGCTGATAGCCGATACCATATAAAATATCACGCTGCTGCAAACCATTCTCCTGTGGATTCCATTCTGTTCCGTCAATATATTCTCCTCCTTGAGTATGACGGGCCCATATACTAAGATTTTCATTATGAGTATAGTGAACATGAACTTTTTCTTTTGGCAGCCCGCCATAGGCAGCATTATAGTTTTTCATTCTACCACTGTAATATTGGCCGCTGCTATAGGGCACGCCATATTTAGTAGCCCGTTCTGAGCCAAAACGAATTTCTGAATCTTCCGGGTCTGCGCCCGGATAATGACTGGTGCCACCGTAGATCAATAACCCTTTGCTTTTGGAAAGCATTTTTGCCCAGTTGAACTCAAGTGAGTTGAACCTTTCTACGATGCCAGTTCGTGCAACTATTTCTGTCCCTTGTGCTGTTTCTGGGGTTTCAACAATAAGATTAATTACCATTGCCAAAGCACCTGGACCATATAGTATCGATCCCGGACCGCGGATAACTTCAACTTTCTGCAAGTCGCTCAACATAGGAAGGTCACGCTCGGTTAATGCACCGTAATCAGTATGTTCATTAACCTGGTAGCCATTGACCAGTATCAGATATTTATCATCTCGACCATCTATAATACCCCTTAGCCCCATATGTCTGGTTTTGTAAGGCGAAAAGATTATCTGAAAATTGGGAACATATATTTCAAGCAGTTCATATAGACTTCTGGCACCAGAGCTTTGTATCTCTTCTTTTGAGATTATTGTCATAGTTGATGGTATTTTGCGAAAGGTTGTTGTGGTCAACATGTTTGAACTTACCTCTATATCAAGCAGTTGCTCTAGTGGCAAGTCAAACAGTTCCTCATTATTCATATCTGAACCTTCATCAACTACTTCGGTTTGATTCTGGCTTTGACCTTGTTCATTACCAGGAGACTCTGTTGAACTATATGATTGACCGGCAATAGTAAGTAATAATATTACCAGTAATATTGTGATTTGATTTACAGCAAGTTTAAATATAGCGAAACAACCGTGGTTTATCATACGAAAATTCCTTCAGATTATATATAACAACCTTTTTCTTAATCGTATGTATTCGGCGGTTTCTTTAGTATTATTCTGTCACTATATTACAATCTTTTGAATGACACATTGATAGCCTCTAATTACATCAATTCAATATAAATTGTTTATTTACAACAACTTATATCGAGCTAGGCTTAAGCATATACATTTAAGTAATAATAAATACTTGTTGTTTGTATGTATAATTATAGGACAAACATAACCTAATTCACTGTTTGTCAAACACTTATAATTACAAACTTAACAATTTATATAATATTCAGAATTGCCGATCTAATCTGCGGTATTGTATAGCTTCTTGTAAATGATATGGTTGTATATCGATTGCCTGCTCGAGGTCTGCGATAGTGCGGGCGATCTTGAGGATCTTATCATGAGCCCTGGCACTAAGTCCTATTTCAGAGACGGCATGTTTTACCACCAGCTGACATGCCTCATCCAGCTTACAGAAAGAGCGAACCTGCCGGCTGGTCATATTGCCGTTAGTTGCGTTAGGGTTATCACCAAGTCTGAGCTGTTGTACCTTGCGTGCATTCATAACCTGTTCCCGCATTTGGGCGGAACTGGTACCCTCTCGCTCACTATGCAGAGCATCATACTGAACAGTGGGCACATCAATATGTATATCGATGCGGTCAACCAGCGGACCGGAAATCTTAGAAAGATATCTCTCGATCTGATTCGGTGTACACTTGCATTGCCTTTTGGGGTCTGTGGCATAACCACATGGACATGGATTCATAGCGGCTACGAGCATAAAATTCGCCGGGAAGGTCATGGTGCCGGATGCCCGGCTGATTGTTACCTGCCCATCTTCTAATGGCTGGCGGATAGTTTCCAGAACAATACGAGGAAATTCCGGAAATTCATCCAGAAAAAGCAGGCCATGATGAGCAAGAGACAGTTCGCCAGGCCTGGGCACAGTTCCACCGCCAGCTAATGATGGGGCACTGGCAGTATGATGAGGATGACGCACCGGCCGACGAGCCATAAGCGATTCGTGCTTCTTGAGCAAACCAACGGCAGAATGAACCCTGGTAGTCTCCAGCGATTCTGCCATAGTGAGCGGGGGAAGAATAGTTGGAATCCGGCGAGCAAGCATAGTTTTACCTGTTCCGGGTGGGCCTAACATAATAAGATTGTGACCACCGGCAGCAGCAATAGTGATCGCCCTTTTGGCCGATTCCTGACCTTTAACATCGGAAAAATCAACATCGTAAATACTACCCTGCCGAAATATTTCTTCCAGATCGATACAAGTTGGCTCCAAGGGTAAATGATCATTAAGATAGCCAACCGCCTCACTCAGCGAGCTTACACCAATAACATCTATCTCACTTACCACCGCTGCTTCACGGGCATTATCAACCGGCACGACTAAAGTCCTATAACCTTGCTGAGCCGCCATAAGGGCAGTTGCCAGTACACCCCGCACAGGCCTTACCCGGCCGTCAAGAGCCAGTTCTCCAACTATAACCGTATCTCTTAACTTCTCTATTGATAGATACTTAGCACCACATAACACCCCAAGTGCTATCGGCAGGTCATAACAAGGGCCCTCTTTGCGAATATCTGCTGGGGCGAGATTGATGACACCATCACAATAAGGAAAATTATAACCACAATTATTGACAGCACTACGCACACGCTCAATACTTTCCTTTACTGCGGCATCTGGTAAACCCACCACGACAAAACGAGGATTTTCCCGATCTGTCCCCCCTTCCGGAATATCAACCTCAACTTCACAACTAATCGCCTCTATACCCACAATTGCCGAACTTGCTATCCTTGCCAGCATTATATACCCCAAATATAGAAATTATAACTGTATTTAACCCGGAGATTCCTAAAACCTGATAATAACCTATATTAAAAAGATTGCAACAGGTAATTAGTTAAAGCGATGAGATTAGCATAGTTAACATCTTCAGGTTGTTATTTTAACTCAACAGACAATAACTATAACTTGACACCCAATTATAACTATTTGTAAATAATGAATTTGTAAAAATATCATTCAAAAATAAGATTATCTTGCAATAATTCTACAGTTTTAGGCCCAATCCCCGGCACATAGGCCATGTCCGATGGTTTTTCAAATACGATTTGAATATAATGCCCATCAGTGATCGCGCGTTGATTGTCCTGGCGATATTTCACTATTGCCTTGGCTTTCGCCGGTCCAATACCAGGCAATAGAGCCAACTCTTCCCAGGTTGCAAGATTGGGGTTAAGCTTAAGCGGTGAATTTACCGCCAGATCAGAGTCAATTACCAGTCCCTTACCAACATAAAGACCATTACAACTATAGTGCCAGACGAAAACCCCAAACAGTAACCAAAGTGAAATGATAAAAAAAAGATGCTGAAGTCCTATAACCTTATTCTTGCGTTCAATATCAAGGTTATAGGACTCAACATCCAAATTATCTGTCTTATTTTTGGGCATAATACCCTCTCAATACGCTAAGAACAATTAAACAAGCATTTCCCTTAGTCGATCGAAATCATCAAGGTTGTAAAAATCTATAATGATCTTACCTTGGTGTGTTTTCTTGCCTTTAGTCTGGATTGTAACCTTAGTTCCCAGAGACTGGGTCATTTCATTTTCCAGTTCAATTATATTTGGGTGCTTAACTTGCCGCGTTTCCTGTATTTTCTCTTCCTGCTGGCTGGCATTTTTCATATCTTTAACAATAGCTTCCACCATTCTGACCGATAAACCTTTTCTTTCAATCAGATAAGCAAGTTTAATTTGAGCCGCAGGTTCAGACAGTGCCAACAGGGCACGGGCATGGCCCATGCTCAAAGTGCCAGAGTTAACAAATTCCTGCACTTCCGCCGGTAATGTGAGTAAACGCATATAATTAGCGATATTAGAACGATCTTCACCCAACTTATCTGCCGCTTCCTGCTGGGTAAGACTAAAACTCGATATATAATTATGGTAAGCCTTGGCTCTTTCCATTGGCGAAAGGTCGTCTCTCTGTATATTTTCAATAAGTGCCCATTCGAGCATTTGTTCTTCGGTAGCACTCTTAACAATAGCCTTAATCGTTTTATACCCGGCTATTTCCGAAGCTCTCATTCTTCTTTCGCCAGCGATCAATTGATATCCATTACCATGAGCCCTGACAATGATCGGCTGAACCAGGCCATTCTGCCGGATTGACTCTGCTAATTCATTTAATTTTACTAAATCCCAGTTTAATCTTGGCTGATGGGGATTGGTCTGAATAGCAGCTAGTGGTATCTCATTTATCAATTCCCCATTAGCGGATATATTAGGTAACACCTCTTGTTTATCCGTCGGTACCTTTTCTTCAACCGGCGTGGTTAACACTGGAGCTGCTGCCTGTTCTTCTGGAGTTGATTCCACTGTTTCATACCGAGTAGGGGACAACAGAGAATCAAGCCCTCTACCTAGTCTTCTTTTTATATCCGCCATATTAAATATCTCCCTGGCTATTATCCTGAATCAAAAATGACAGGAGTAATCTATATAATTATTGTTTCACATGAAACACAGGAAATCATATTAACCTTTTTTTTTATTTTTGCAATAAATTGTTTCACATGAAACATAAGTTTCATCTTTTCTCTTTCCCACACATAAATACAGTAAGTAAATGTTTCACATGAAACAATTAATATCGGACTTTGTAGGTCGCAACACTTTACACACAAGTTTTCCACATACTAACAAAACCCCCAATATTACGCCCAAAACAGCATAATTATAAGACCTTGAAAGTTATCAACAATTTATGTGGATAAAATGTTAATAAGTTTAATTCATAATCAGCCTCTCTCTTAAATATTTAACGCATTATGGTTAATAAATAACCATAATAAACATTATATCAAAATAAATATTGGGGATAATCATAACTATTCATAATCAATAATACTTACACCTGTTTTGCTGGAATAATAATATCAATTCACAAATATTCAGGTTATAATCTTATGTTTTATAGGACCTGAGTTTTATGTATGTAATTTGGCTGTAAAATACTCACAAACATTTGAGAATTAGCAGGTCTTTGGACGGCCCAGATTTATTTAATTCTTGTGCTTATTGCATACAATTATTATCAGTGTTATTAATTCCTGTGAAATGCTGTGGATAACCTGTTAGATGCCTGCGATTAATTGCCGGTTTACTAGTCGGTTTGTTAGCTGTTAGTTAATACAACACTGTTATCAGTACTGATAACAGGGGTTGCTAACTTTAAATCAAACAGTTTATCCACAATCTTATTTTTTTCTAAACATCTTGGCTAAAGCAGGTTATAATGTAAAGGCTCAGTTAGTAACAGATTTAACAAGCTATATTACTAATACTGATAGAGTTTATTAATTACTTAATAATAAGTAATATGCACTTACGAGGTTAGACATGAAATTACAATGTAATAGAGAAGCTCTGCATGAAGCGGTACAGTTGGCAAGCAGTATTGTGCCGGTGAGGAGTACCAAGCCGATACTTAGTTGTGCATTGTTCAGGGCTGATCAGGAGCAGCAGGCTCTGACTGTGATCGCCACTAATAACGAAATGACGATCAAATATCAGGTGGATCAGGTTCAGGTAGAATCCGGCGGCGATATGGTACTACCTGCACAGAGGACAGCATCGATATTATTTGAATGTGCTGAAGAAAATATCGAGTTGAGCTGGCTGAACAATGTCTGCCTTATCCGTGGTAAGAACCGGAGTAAGTTTGATATATATGGCAATGATTCCGAGCAGTTCCCGGCCTTAGATATAGTGTTGGGTGAAGATGTTATCGAGCTTGAAGCCGGGATATTAAAACGCATGATAAAGATGACGACTTTTGCTGCTGCCAAGGAAGCCAGTCGTTATGCACTAAATGGCGTATTGTGGGAAATCAGTGGAAAAAATCTGGTTATGGTTGCAACAGACGGGCGGCGGTTGGCCAAGATCAACGGCAAGCTGCTTTCATCTGCCCAGGAGCAGTCTATCATTGTGCCGGTAACGGCTATGATGATCATGGATAAGATGATGAAGAAGCCAGATGAGAAGGTAAGAATTTCACTGGAAGAAAACAAGATAGTATTTGCCACAGAGAAGTGTATGCTTAGCAGTTCTCTGGTTCAGGGGCGTTTCCCCAGATATACAGATGTTATCCCCACCGGCTGTGATAAGAAAGTAATACTCAACACCAGTGAGTTTGCCAGTGGTATTCGTCAGGTTTCGACCATGACCACCGATACCAGTCGGGGTATGGCCCTTGATTTTACTGCAGGGCGTTTAGAATTAACCAGCAGTACCCCCGAAGCTGGTGATGCTGAGTTTAATATGGAGATCGGCTATGACGGACCGGAAGTGAAGATCGGTTTCAATCCGTTCTATCTGCTTGAGGTATTGAAGAATGCCGGAACCGAGCAGGTTTTGCTGGAATTGGCTGATGGTAATAAGCCCGGTATTCTGCGGATCGAAGATGATTTCCTTTATGTTATAATGCCAGTGGCTTTATAACAGGACCGCAAGGTGTGCTTATGGAGTATTGGACAGAAGATCGTCTGCGAAGTAAAGTTAGCCAGATGCGTAAGAAGCAGGAGCGTCGCCCGGCACGCAATCTCGGTCAGATAGCAAGCGACTTCTTTAAGAAGAAAGTCAGTAAGCGATATAAAAATACGCAGAAAATATTGGCAGTGCTTGATGAGCTGTTGCCAGTTGAATTAAAGGAACATTGTTGTATCGAAGGTGTTAATAGAAATACACTCAAGATAACAGTTGACAGTCAGGCGCATTATGCTGAATTTAACATGCTGGTCCGTTGTGGACTTGCAGATCAGGTGTTAGATATCGATCCGACCCTCGATGCCTTTACAATTAAGTTGCAGCGGGGCACCTGGTATCATCTCGATGAAGAAGGTAACAGGATCTCAGAATGGTAAGTGCAGCCAGAGAATAAAATATAATCGTTTAATATTTATAAGTTGCCCTGCGGGGTTTCTATGGGTAAGCCCACACAGGGTACACACCAGAAAATATATAGAAGTAAAATGAGCGAAGCAGAAAAAAATAATCAGAATGTTTCCGGAAGTGGCTATGGAGCCAGTAGTATTACTGTACTGGAAGGTATGGAAGCGGTGCGTAAGCGCCCTGAGATGTACATCGGTGACCGGCAGATACGCGGTTTGCATCATCTGGTAAGTGAGGTCGTTGACAACTCAATGGATGAGGCAATGGCTGGCTATTGTAACGAGATATCAGTTACAATAAATATTGATGGCAGTATTACGATCGAAGATAATGGTCGTGGTATTCCTGTTGATGCAGAGCGCAGTACTGGCAAGTCGGCTTTGGAAGTTGTGCATACTGTGTTACATTCTGGTGGAAAATTCGATAGTAATTCCTATAAGGTGTCGGGCGGTCTGCATGGTGTGGGTGTATCAGCAGTAAATGCCCTGTCGGAG